>CAWHMD010000006.1:0-759179 GCA_963830385.1 uncultured Actinomycetes bacterium
GGTCATCTGACCAGCGCAGATGCAAGGTTATTGGCGGATCACGGGTTGCTACAGCGCTCGTACAGCAAATAACTTCGCTTCTGCTGTACCCTGCTGGCATGGCAGTCAGGACCCCGCGGCCACCGGCCGACGCGGGCGGGCGTCAGGTGCTCGAACTTCTCCGCAAGTCCTGGATGTTGGCGCTGCGGGCTGACGGCAAGTCCCAGAGGACGCTCGACACCTACGGTGAGGCGGCCGATCAGTTCATCGCGTTCCTCACGGAGCCTCCTCCGCTGCCGGAGGATGTCGCGGACCTGCTGGACACGATGCGGCCCGTGACCGGACCGCGAGACATCACCGCAACACACCTTCGGGCGTTCATGTGCTACTTGCTCCAGGCACACAGGCCATCCACGGCGAACAACCGGTACCGGGGCCTGCAGCAGTGGTTCCGATGGATGGTCAGCGAAGACGAGATCGAGTATTCGCCTTTCGCGAAGCTGAGCCCGCCGACGGTCCCTGAGGCGCCCGTGCCGGTGGTGCCGGTGGAGGACATCAGGGCCGTGCTGGCGACCTGCCGCAAGCGCACCTTCGTCAATCTGCGGGACGAGGCGGTCGTCCGGTTGTTCTGCGATACCGGCATCCGGGTATCGGAGATGGCCGGCCTGCTGAAGGATGCGGACGACGACCAGCGAATGCCGCACGTCGACCTGGACCAGCAGATGGTGTGGGTGCTGGGCAAGGGGCGCCGCTTCCGCGGCGTACCGTTCGGCCCCAGGACGGGGCTGGCCGTCGATCGCTACATCAGGGAGCGGCGCAAGCATCGGCTGGCCTGGAAGCCAGAGCTGTGGCTGGGCGAGAAGATGGGCGGGCCGCTCACGATCAGCGGCATAGAGCAGATGATCAGGCGGCGTTGCAGGCTGGCCGGTGTGCCCCACGTCCACCCACACCAGTACCGGCACACCTGGGCGCACGAGCACCGCAAGTCCGGCGGAGACCGCGGCGACCTCAAGCGGCTCGGCGGCTGGAAGTCTGACCAGATGGTCGACAGGTACGGAGCCAGCGCGGCCGACGAACGGGCACGGACCGATTACCGCAAGCGGAGCTTCGGGGACCAGATTTAGCGGGTCTCATCCGCCCGTGCCTTGCGGCGCGTCACAGCGGAGGCCAACGCAAGCTTCTGCATGTAGGCCCTACGCGCGTGCTCCGCACGCCGTGCACGCTCAGCCTCGGGAAGGACGCCGTCAGGATCTACTTCGCGCTCGAACCTTGCCAGAAACCCCTTGCGGCCAGGTTCCGTCCGCGCTACGCGGTCGACCGTGCGAGACCACGATACGTGGGCGCCGATCCGGCCCCGCTGCGCAGGCGTACTCACAAAGGACATCATAGCAGTGATGCAGATCACCGTATGATAGTCTAGATCTCAGACTGTTGTCCCATAGGTCGGGCGCTTGCGGCCCTCTGCCGCGCCCGGATTCCAGTGCGATAGTAATTAAAGCTCACGGCTCCGGAGACCGTAGGTCGGCGGTGTGCTCAGATGCGAGGACCAGGAGCAGACCCGGCGCTCCATCCATATCTGGTCCACTGAGCACGGGCCTTCTGGATGCAAACTACCGGCGCAGCCCAGGTAGCGGCCGGACGACGCAGGCTGGCGCATATGTGGATGCTTGCCAAGGGCAGCCACAGTGTGCAGACGTTGCTGTATCTCGCTGGTGTACGCCGCGACTGGCGCGAGCATGAAGATCGTCGGCATCGGCTCGCCAACACGCTTTCCAACACTGCTGGCCCGCGTTCGCCAGCGGCCGCCACCATCCATGGCGTGCGCGGCGTGCCGGGGCGATCGCTGGTGAACGGCTGCGGACGGGAGTGAATGAGCCAGAAATGAGCCCACAGGCCGGGCCTGCTGCCGCGGCGCACGCTTTCGAGGACTGCGCCGGGCCATCCACCACCGGTCGCGAGAGTACCGGACCTGGGCAGAAAGGCGGTCCGCGTTCGCCGGCGAACGGCTCCGGACGGGGGTGAATGAGACCGAAACTGAGCCCAGAGGCTGGGCGCGCGGGCGGCGGGGCCGCGCGCCCTCCGGGCGGTGCCCGGTGAGCGTCGAGGCGATCTCCTGGGCGCTCAACCTGGCCCCGGTCCCCGCCGATCGCGGCGGCCAGCCGTCCAGCGCGTGCAAGTTCGTGCTCGTCGGCCTGGCCAACCACGCCGGGCCGGACGGCACGGGCGCGTTCCCGTCGGTGGCCACGCTGGTCCGTTACACCGGGCTGTCGGAGCGGACGGTACGCACCTGCCTGGACCGGCTGGAGGCCGCGGGCATCATCTCGCCGTGCGACCCGGACATCGTCGCGGCCCGGATCAAGCGAGCCGACCGCCGCCCGCAGGGCTGGAACTTGAATCTGAGCCTGGTCCGCGACGACCTGGACGAGCGGCCATCGCCGTACTTGAGCATCAGTTCCCGGGGCTGGGCATCAGGCTCGCCGCGGCTGCGCCGCCGGGCGCTGACGGTCAGTCCGACGGGGTGCAGTCACCGCACCCCGAACCCGCAGCAGCGAGGCTGTGGATAACCGGCCTGACGGGGTGCAGCAGTTGCACCCCGAGCCAGGAACGGGGTGCAACCATCGCGCCGACGGGGTGCAACCGGCGCACGAACGGGGTGCAGCGGTTGCACCCGAACCGTCCAGGGAACCATCCATGGAACCGTCCGCCGCCTCCGCGCAAGCGCGCCAGGTGCCGGCTGCGGCCGACACAGCGGGCGGCGGCCAGGCGGTCGGCGAGTTTTTCGCCGTCCTCGACGACGGCTGGAGGCTGACCGCCGACCAGCGGGCCAGGCTAGCCCCGGCCGTGCAGGCCGCGCTCGACGCGGGCTGGATGCCGCACGCGCTGGCGGCGTTCACGGGCGCGAACACCGCCGGCGTGCGCAACCCGTACGCGGTACTGGCCGCCCGGCTCTCGCCCGCCGAACTGCCACCACAGCAGCGGCAGCGACCTGCCCGGCCGCCCTGGTGCGGCCAGTGCGACGAGGTCACGCGGATGCTGGACTTCGACGGTGACGCGCCACGCCCGTGCCCGCACTGCAAGCCGTGGGCCGCAGCGAGCCGCGCGGCAAGGCGTGAAAACCGACCGTTATCACGCCTTAGTGACGTTCGAGTCCGTGGCCAGGGCGGCCGGGGTGTCCCGATCCTAGCTTTACACCCAGCCCGACATCCGCGCCGAGGTCCTGCGGCTGCGCGAGCTGAACCGGCGATGTGGTGCGCGACGGAGAACCGGACGATGGCCGGGCCCGGCGCCGTTGTCGGCGGCGACCGCCAAGGGCAGCCGGGCGCCCACGCCGCCGACCCACATGCCGGCGGCCAGGAGGCCCGCCCGGCCCAGCGGCCGGCCGCCACGCACAGCGCCCCCAGCACCAGGTCGCTGCCGCCGGCCGGCACCGAGTGCAAGAACAGCACCGCGGCGCAGCCCACCGCGAGCACCGGGGCGGCCAGTTACCGCGCATCCAGCGGGTGCTCGCGGATCTGCCGGATGACCGGGAGGATGAGGCTTGCGTTGATCAGGTACACGGTGATGTTGTTCATGCCGTCAGCGTGCCCCCGGGGCCCCGCCCGCGGCGTCGGCCGCGGTTGGGAGTCCGGTTTGATACCAGCCTCAACCCCAGGGTCGAGCCGCTCATGCGATCCGGCGGCAGCCGTCCCAACGATCAGGGGAAAGCCGCCAATCGATAACAATCGGGCCGCTGCTGACCCCGACCATCAGCCGTCACGAGGACTCGTTGAAGATATTGTCGCCGACCAGTCCGCCCAGGTCACGGCACCGCATAAACGAAGCGCTCTAGATAACGGACGTTTCCCCTACACCGGGACGAACCGGCCAAGATCATCGCTGGCGCCAAAGGCTGAATGGGTCTTCCCCGAACCCGGTCACAGCACGCTAGCCAGCGACCGCGACGGAAACAACCAGATTCGTTCCGTTGCTAAGCCGACCCGAAGGAGGCTGACAGGTTGTGGTCTGGCCGGGTTCGGTAGCTTGGGTGGAAAAGCTCTCGGCTAGGCCGTCTTGCCCGTGGCGGTGAGCACTACCGGCCCTTGGATGGAGCCAGTTGGGTTCGGCTGCTCGAGCCTGATCTGCATGGTATTGAACTGGCGAGGGTCGGCGGCGCTCGTCATGGAGAAGGTTCCGCTCCCGCTATCCGGACCGAGGAACGTGCCGGCGGACGCCACTTGCGGATGCCCCGCTTTGCCGGCGCCGACGTACCAGCATTCGTACCAAGGCGAATCTCCGAAGGTTCTGAGGTCCCGCACAGTCAAGGTGATAGTCCAGCTGCCGGATGCATCCGGCCGGGCGACCGCCGTGCCGGAAGCCGTCTGCGTCGATCCCGGGGGTGGGGTCAGGTGGAAAGTCACCACCTCCGTCAGGCCGCCGCGGCCAAGGCCGAGCGGGATGACGATGGCGGCCGCGATGATGGCAGCGGCGACGGCGAGGGCGGCAGCGAGGCGACGCGGGTAACGGCGCCAGGCGGGCAGGGCAGTGACCGCTGGCCGGGCTTGGGGCTCGATCGGTGCGGGCTGGCCCGCAGGCGATGGGCGGAGCGCGGTGTCGTCCTCGGCCCGAGGTCGGAGCGGGGGAACCGGCTGGACCTCAGTCCCGGGCTCAGCCGGGGGCTGGCGCTGGGGAATCGGGTAGACCCGGGTGGCGGTCCGGTCTTCGGCGTCCGAGCGGCGATCGGTCGTGGTCCTCTGCTCGTCAAGCGCTACGATCATTGCGGCGACGGTCCGGTCTTCGAGGCCGGCTGGCGGCTCGACGTGGGGTGGCAGGAGCTGGATGATCTGGCCGATCTCGCTGTACTCGTCCACAACGGCCTGGCAGTGGCGGCAACCGCTGAGATGGCGGTTGAACTCGCCCCGCTTGGCCGCGGGCAGGTTGCCCCAGACGAAGTCGAAGGCGTCAGGATGGGCCAGCTCGACATCGCGCTCAGAAAGCATCGTCGCTACCTCGCAGGCTGGCGAGCTCGGCCCGCAGCGTGTCTGCTGCCTTGGCCATCCGGGATTTGACCGTGCCGACCGGGATGCCCAGACGCCCGGCAATCTCCGAATGAGTGAATCGGTCTCGGACCAGGCGCATCACATCAGCGTAGATCGACGGCAGCTTATCGAGGGCCTGGTCAACGGTGAGCACCGTGAGCGCCTCATCAACGCTGTCGTACTGGGGCGGTAGCTGGAAGTCCTCAACGGGCAGGAGCGGCCGGGACGAGGGGCGGCGGGCGATGTCGTAGGCCGCCGAGCGGGCCATCGTGAACAGCCAGGCCCGTACCGGGCCCCGGCTGGCGTCGTAGTTGCGTGCCTGCCGGCAGAACTTGATGAAGGTCTCTTGCACCATCTCTTCGGCTAGCCCCTGGTCGCGGAGCGCATGGACGCCGAACCTGAACAGCTCCATACGGTATTTGCGATAGAGCCTTCGTGCCGCATCGTCGTCGTTCCTGGCGGCGATCTTGGCGATCAGGCCTATCTCGTGCGGCCCGGTTCGGGCCCCGCTGTCGTACCACGACACGGCCACCCCCACCCTGCCGAGTTCTACGAGATTCACCTGCCGTCCACCCAGACTCGGCACTCGGTTTCAGTATGACGAGCTGGCCCGGAAAAAAACATTGCCGGCCGAGCGAACCGAACCGCTCCCTGGCCCCGTAGGTGAAGAGCTTACGACGCAGGGCGACGACAGGGAGGGGCCAGGGATGGCGAGCAGGAGCGCTGGATGGCCGAAGCTCATGAAGATCCTTGGCCGTCAGGAGCAGTGGAACGGGATCGGGCGCTAACGGCGCGACGGCTGGCCGCGGCGGGGCAGGGATGGCGGTCTTTGCCGCGTTCGCTCCGATGTCCCACTTGCGGGTAGCGATTCGGTCGCTTCGCGATGGTGTTCCAGACGATGCGGGTCACTGCTGAGCGCCCTGGCGACGCTGGCCACGGCTAACGGTCAACCAGCCAAGGAGGAACCGATGTAAAAAATTCATCACTGTAACCAGCCTCTACGGACAGTGGCGAAGTGCCTCCTCGCCGTCATGATCTCCTGACGTCGACAATGCCATCGGCAACAGCGGCGCCGGGCCGAAAGTGAACTGCATGCAAAACGACGCGATCACCAGTTAAAGGACTAAAAGGAGAAGCCATGTCAAACCTCAACACCGACCCGAATGGCGGCACCGGCTCGCCAGATCCCACGGTCAGGCGACTTGCAGAGATGCCGCAGCCTTATCCACAACAAGTTCCGTCCAACCCCATGCCGGGTGCCGTTGCCAAAAACGAGGCCCTCTATGTGGTCCTCGGGCTGCTAATCCCGGGCCTCCCGGCCCTGCTTCTCAAGGACGACAAAGTGACCGGCGGCATCCAGCTAGGCCTGTGGGTCCTCAGCTGGGTTCTGGCCTTCTTCCTGATCGGCTTCGCCCTCTGGATAGGAGTCGCGATCTGGTCAGCGATGGACGGCCACCAGGCCGCCAAGCTATGGAACAGGCGCCACGGCTTCATCACCTGACCGAACCGAAGAACGACGCCACGGGATCCGCCAGGACACAATGTGCCCATGCGATGAGAAAGTCCCCATCTGTGGCCAGGCCGCAGTTGGCCGCTTAAAGTCTGCTGCTTGCTTCGCGGCAATCAGGTCTCTCCAGGATCGTGAATCCTGACAGGCGCATGGGCGGTATGGGTGCGTATGGCACCGCCGAGGCGCGGCCGCCGCAGCTGCGGCGGGCCGGACGGGGCCCCGGGCCGAGGCACCACAGCCCTCATATCGCGCCTTATTCTCGCACGACAGCCAATCCGTCCTCAACGGGAAACCTGACGCAGTTACTCCGCAACTTATTTCTTGACCGGGAGGTCAATATGAAACTCCCAAGCATTTTCTCGCCAGCTATAGCTATGGGGCTCTCCGGCCTCATCATAACGGCGGGCGGGCTTCTCGGAGGTCTTCACGGTTGGTTTAACGGTGCAGGTACGCCTGTCAGTGGCCCCGCCCACGCCCCGTGCGATGCCGGACTCGCGCCGTCAGACCCCACCCAGCCAGCCTACAATTGTGGCGTTCACTCGCTCAAAATCCAGCGTCCGATCTTTCATGACCATCTGCAGCCTCTGGAAACCGACCTCTACATCGAGGGCGCTACCACTTGCCTCGTATCAGTGCCGCCTGTTGTGTGTGGCGTGGACGACAACCGCTCCTTTGTCGACAAGGGTAACCCTGACCCGCACGCCCACCCTTCACGAAATCGTGTGCATCTCGTATTTGATTTCGAATCGGGCGAGGTGACGGCCATAATCTCGCCGAGCTGCCGTATCCACCCACTCGGCGCCGGACCGGACAACCAAAAAGAATGCTTTGCGCCCAAGCAAGTGGGTGAAGGCACCACGTTTGACGTGACAACCAATACCAGTAACCCGCAGGCTTGGACGATCCATATCCAGGTAAACGTGATACAGACCAACTACCCTACCCCTGATGGGGTAGGCCAGGTGGAAAACGACTGGCATATCTCGGTTAACCCTGTCACCCGCGAGTACCGTCTTACCGGAAGCGGGAGTAACTTCCCGGATCTCGCGGTCATAGCCGATAACAAGGTCCAATGCGCTGACCAGGCTACCCACCTGACGTTCTTGCTGCTACCAGGTTGGGCACCAGATGCCTCCCGCTCCTACCACTGTAATGGGGTAATACCGGCTTCCTCCCCCAGGCAGAACCAAACCACGTCACCCCCGGGCCAGCCGCCCGGCTCACCGTCGCCAAGCGCGATACCGACATCAGCACCGCCGACAGCATCTCCAGCCGCCCAGGCTACGGTAGTGAAAACGTTCGAGCCGTGGGTCGCTGCCGGCCAGAACGGCGGCTCGGCCCCGGCGCCCGGCCTGGTGGTGACGAACGGCGGCACCACCACGTGCGACAGCGGATCCGCCGACGACCCCGGATCGGCCGTCGCTGTCCGTTGCTCGCCGCCCGGGAACGGCACGCCGTGCTTCATCAACGACATAGGCGGAGGCGATCCGGGCTCTCCCCTGCTGTGCTCAGGCGACCCGACGTCCAGGCAGGTCATCGAGGTCCTGCCGGCCGACCCCAACGGCATCCCGCCCGGCATGCTGAACCCCGGCGACCCGAGCCAGCCGCCTTGGTTCCTGATCCTGGCGGACGGGCGGAAGTGCCATCTCCTGGGGTATGGCACCAACACCAATGTCCTGAGCTACGACTGCGGCAATAACATCGGCGCGACTGTACCCGACCGCTCCACACCGACGTGGACAGTGCAGGAGGGAAAGCTTCAGGCAGATCCCGTACCGTCCCCGGCCCGCGTCGCAGTGGTGACTGCCTACCGCGGGAAGACCTCGTTCGCTTCGCCGACGGCCTCGCCGACCCCAACACCGGCTACACCCTCGTCGGCCAGCGCTGTGGTCCAGGACTACTACGCGGCGATCGACGCTCACGACTACCAGAGCGCGTGGTCAATCGGAGGCAAGAACCTGGCCGGATCGTACGACTCATTCGTCAAGGGCTTCGCGAACACAGCATCTGACTCTGTCACCGTCACCTCCGTTTCCGGTGACACCGTGATGATTCAACTCGACTCGACGCAGACCGACGGAACGCACGGGTATTTCACCGGCACCTACACGGTGCAAAATGACGAAATCGTCTCAGCCGATGTGCATGCCCGGTGAACACGATCCGGCGGATCGTTGCCGATCCCGTTGACCTTGACGTAGCCAGAACGCCACCAGACCGATCCGGTGAAACACCAGGTCAGGCCGGAGATCGCCTGCCGAATTGGCCGTAACTTCGGTTTAGCTCTTCGTGACTTGCGCCGGGGTTGGCCAGCGGGCGGGTCTCGCGCTCGAACGACTCAGCGGCCCGCCGGTAGGACAGCCTCGCTCGCCTGATGACCGGGCACAGGTCGCTGGAGGCGACCGCGTGGCCCGGCTTGCGGGAGGTCAGGAACATCGGGCCCTCGCGCCGCCCGGGCAGCAGCATGGCGGTGCCGGTCTGCCAGTGGACCCCAGTCGGTCGTGCCGCCTTGGAGATGAAGCGGCCGCGCTTGCTGGGCAGGTCGAGGTCGGGGATGTCCAGGCCGAGGATCTCCTCGGCGCGGGCCGCAATCGTCGACCGCTCCGCACTCTCTAACGCGAATTAGCAGTAGTGCGCGGGCCATGGATGAGGCACTGACCATCGGGACCCGGCACGAACGGGGCTACCCGATCGTGACCGTCGCCGGGGAGATTGACATCGCCACCGCGACCCGGCTGCGGGAGCGGCTTGCCGGGCTGGCGGCCGGCGGCCGTCCGCTGGTGGCCAACCTGGACCAGGTCCGCTTCATCGATTCGGCCGGGCTGGCCGCGCTGGTCGGCGCGGCCGGGCGGGCCGCCGCGCACGGCGGCAGCCTGCACGTGGTCTGCGTCCGGCCGAAGATCCGCCAGCTGTTCCGGCTGACCGGGCTGGACCGCCGGCTACCGCCGGCCCGCACCCTGGACGAGGCCCTGGATGCCCTGATGGCGGCCCGGCGCACACCCCGCTAGCAGGCCGCAGCGGCGGCGAGGACCGCAGGCCCCCGGTCCTCGGCGGCGAGGACCACCAGGCCGCGCGCCCCGGGAAGGGGGTCACCCGGGATACGGGTCAAATCTGCCGCCGGGAACAGTGCGCCCAGGGCCAGGTTCAAGGCGGTCACTGGGGCGGCTTCGGGTGGGGACAGGTCGAGGACCCAGTTGCCGAACCGGCGGATGGTGCGGGTGATGTAGGACGCGATGGTGGCCAGGTCGTCGGGGTCGACCGGGTGGCCGTCGGCGGCTAGGGCCTTGGCCGTACCCACCTCGTGGTCCCGGTCATCAGCCACCCGCCGCCCACCGACCCGGCCGGCCCGGGCCGCGAACCGCCCGACGGGCTCACCGCCCGCGAGGCCGAGGTGCTCGCCCTCCTCGCATCGGGGCTGAGCAACACCGACATCGCCCAGCGCCTACCTCTGCAACGCGACGGTCAAGACCCATATCAACCGGATCCTCGCCAAGACAGGAGCCCGCGACCGCGCCCAGGCCGTCCGGTACGCCTACCAGCACCGCCTGGAAGCAGGCTGACCAGCACCCTGACCAGACCGGATGCGCGCCCAGATCCTCACCGGACGGAGCCGCGAGGTCGGTGGCGACGATGCGAGCAGGCAGCCGGGGTTCCCGAAGAGCGGCCGGGCCTGGAGCACGTGCGGGATGGCCGCGACTCCCTCTTCTCACCCAGAGCCGTACCCATGATCGGAGTGCCGCGCACGCCGATCGGCCGCCGCGAGCACATCAGTTTCCCGCTCGGCGAGCCAAGCGAACCAGGCCGCCACGTCCCCGGCATAAGCGCGGCGGGTCCGCGCCGACCGCAGCCCGGTCAGCCACGCGGACACCAGGACCTGCTCCCGCTCCCCCAGCCCGCCGATCACCGGCAGCTCCGCCAGCACCTGGCCGAGCAGCTCGCCCGCCAGACCCGCCGGGCGCGGGCGGGGAGACACGCGCGGGCAGCGGTTCGAGGTCGCCTGGCATGGCCCGGATGGTAGCGCCGGGCACCGGCACTGGCTAAGCAACAGTCGGTGGGTTCCTGAGTGTGCCCGTGGTCGCCTGCCGGGCGGGATCGGGCCTGGACCAGGGCCTGCGGAGCTGGACGGCCTTCCGGCGTGTCGTTCTGATGTTTCCTCAGCCTCGGTGGGAGGATCTCGCTCCAGATGATGTTTCATCGTTCCTGGTGAAGTTGAGGAGGCGCGGGTTGGCTCTGGCCTTGGTGCGCGACCTGCGTGATCACCGGGCGCCGGTGAGCGAGGAGGATCTGGCTGACTTCGAGACCGACGTGCTGGCCGGGTTCGTGCTGGCGCGTGCCTCGGCGGGGCTGGCCGACAGCACGATCCGCAATGACGCCGGCCACCTGGAGCTGATCCGGGCCTGGTTCGGGCGGCCGCTGTGGGAGATGCAGCCCGGCGACGCGGACGCGTACTTCGGCAAGGTACTGCGTGATGCCAGGCCGTCGACGCGGGCCGGGCGGGCGGCCGCGCTGACGGTGTTCTTCCAGTTCCTGGAGCTGCGGCACAAGATCGAGCTGCATAACCTGACCGGCCGCGTAATCGAGTGCCCGCTGGATGAGATGAACCGGCCACGCGCTTCGGCCGGCCCGCAGCTGCGCGTGCCGCCGGCTGAAGAGGAGGTCGGGCAACTGTTCGCCGGGTGGCGTGAAGAGCTGGCTTCGTGCCGCAAGTTCGCCCCGGCCGCCCGCAACTACGCGGCCGCCCGGCTGGCGGCCGACGTCGGGCTGCGGATCAACGAGGCCCGGATGCTGGACCTGGATGACGTGCGGTGGGAGCTGGGCCGGTTCGGCAAGCTGAACGTCCGCCACGGAAAAGGCTCGCGGCGGCGCGGGCCCAAGCCGCGGCTGGTGCCGTTGATCAACGGCACTGATCGTGGCCTGCTGTGGTTCATCGAGGATGTGTGGGGCCTGTTCGGCGCCGACCACACCCGGCCCGGGGCCCCGTTGTTTCCTTCCGAGCGCAAGTGCCTGGATGGCTCCTGTTCACGGGCGACCGCCGATGTGTTCCGCCGGTCGCTGGCCCAGGCCGCCGAGCGCCACCTGCCAGCCTGGGCGGGCAGGCTCACCCCCCATGTGCTGCGGCATTTCTGCGCCTCCCAGCTCTACCTGGCGGGGATGAGCCTGTTCGCCATCCAGGAACTGCTAGGTCATTCCTGGACCGGAACCACGGCCCGGTACATCCACGTGCACGGCACCCACGTCGAGGACGCCTGGATCGCGGGGCAGCAGCGCGCCGCCGACCGGTGGAAGGGACTGGCGAGATGAAGTGGAACCTGCGGCTGACGGCCGCCAACCGCGGCATCTGGAAGGCCAGCGAGCTGCAGCGCCTGCTCGCCGAACGCGGCCTGGTGATCAGCGCGGGGAAGATGTCGGGCCTGTGGTCCGGCCAGCCGAACACGGTCAGGCTAGATGAGCTGGACGTCATCTGCGCGGTGCTCGGCTGCGAGGTCGGGGAGCTGCTGCTGCCCGAGCCGGTGGCCGCGCCGGAGCCCGCACCCAGCCAGAGCACCGGGGCTGTCGCGGAGGCTCGGGCTGTGACGCCCCGGTCCCGGACCGGCCGGTCTCTGCCACCGCGGTGACCGGGCGATCGGCAGGAAGACGGCGGCCCGGCCGGCCGCGGCTCCGGGGCGGGGCGCGCTGACGTGACCGGACCGGCAGAGCACGTAACCCCGCAGATGCTGCTGCAGCGGTGCGATAGCCCGCTGCTGCTGGCCGCGACCCGCTGCGCGATCGGCCTGGCCGAGGCCCGGGGCTGGTCTGCCGCGACGATCGCCGGGGTGTTTTACGGGCTGAAGGCCGTCCTTGACGGGCGCACCGGGGAGGACCCGGTCCTGTTGCCGGAGGTTCGCGAGCGGGTGCGGCCACGCAGCCACAGCTCAGCCACCAGGATTGCCGAGGTCCTCGCCGAGCTGGGGATGCTGCACGACGACACCACGGCGGCGATCCGGACCTGGATCGACCGCCGCACCGGTGAGCTGCCCGCCGGGTTCGGCCGCGACGTCCGTGCCTGGCTGGTGGCGCTGCTCGACGGCGACGCCCGCACCCGGCCCCGGTCGCACGCCACGGTCCACTTCCACTTCGGCAGGGTGCGGCCCTTCATCGAGTGCTGGGCGGCAACACGCGGCCACCTGCGGGAGATCACCTCCAGCGACGTCGACACCGTCCTGGAGCCGCTGCGCGGCCACCGGCGCTACAACGCCATCACCGCGCTGCGCTCGCTGTTCCGGTTCGCCAAACGACGCGGCCTGACGTTCGCCGACCCCACCCGGCACCTCCGCGGCGGCCGGGGCGCCGGCCGCACCGTGCTGCCGATGACCGCCGAGCAGATCCGGGCCGTCCAGCAGGCGGCCGCCACTCCCGCCCAGCGCCTGGCCATCGCCCTGGCAGCCGTGCACGCCGCCCGCCCCGGGGCCATCCGCGAACTCACCCTCGAGGACATCGACCTGCCCAGCCGGCGCATCAGCATCGCCGGCCACCGGCAGCCCCTCGGCGAGCTCACCCGCAACGCCCTGCTGGCCTGGCTCGACTACCGGCGCGCCACCTGGCCGGACACCGCCAACCGGCACGTCCTGATCACGCGCAAAAGCGCCCTGGGCGCCGGGCCGGTCTCGGCCAGCTACCTCGCCGACTACCTCGGCAGGCACCAGCGCGGCATCTCCCTGGAGCACATCCGGCGCGACCGCATCCTGGCCGAAGCCCTGGCAACCGGCGCCGACCCGCTCCACCTTGCCCTGGTCTTCAACATCGACCACACCAACGCGATGGCCTACGCCAACGCCGCCCGCAACCTTCTCAGCAGCCCGTCCCCAGAGACGACAGTTAGGCCACGTCACACCGAAGACACCCACACAGGGCAAGACTCGTGCTGAATGACGCCACCACACACGCCACGAACCCACGTTGACCGGGACGCCCAACTCCCCAACGGCCGCAAGTTCGCGATGAGAAACCTTCAGTTGCGCTGAACTCACCGGGGAACGGGTGATACAGCGGGTTATCACCCAGTTACTTATGAGTTCAGCCCCGGCCTCTCAGTCGCCAGGCCAACTCGCTCATGAGCTCGTCGTCGCCGTAGTCGGCGAGCGAGCCCGCAGGCCGGTGCACCGCGTCTGGGGGAACGGTGAATCCGGCCAGGAGCACCTGGTCGTCCTCCGCGATGCTGTAGACGTCCATGCGGTACTCGCCGATGTCGGTCTCGTCGCCGCCGGCCTGCTTGACCCCGTTGAGGAGAGCTGCGCGGATCGTGTACCCCATCCCCTCGCTCAGATCCAGCTCGCAGCTGAACCGGTCGACCTCGCGGAAGACGGTCTTTCCCCGGACAGCCGTTGTGGCCTGGCGGAACAGCACGCACCGGTAAGTCATGAGCGCCATGTGCGGCCTCCGTTCCAGGTCCTGTCCGCTACCCAGAGCGTCCCACCTAGCGAAGCGCAGCGGAAGGGCACGCCGATATCACTACCTGTGCCCGGTGCCGGTCTCGCCGCCGTTCGGTGACCGCCCTGACATCCGGGTGCTCGCCAGTCGCTGCAAATGATCACGGGACGGCCGTCTACCAGAGGTAATGGCCCATTACCTCTGATAACTCGCCTCGGTATCGGGCATGGAACTGGGTCCGGTGCCAAAGTGCCATCCCGGTCCAGAGGACCAGGTTGGCACGAGTGGCCAGAATGTTGGGGTGCTCCGGGCCGAGGACCCGCTCGAGCACGGGCAGCAGCGCGGCGTGCTGGTCCCGGGCCGCGGCCGGGTCCCCCGCCTGCCCGGTCCAGCGGGGCCAGGTTGCCGCGGGTGGTCAGGGTGTGCGGGTGCTCCGGGCCGAGGACCCGCTCGTGCACGGGCAGCAGCGCGGCGTACTGGTCCCGGGCCGCGGCCGGGTCCCCCGCCTCCCCGGTCCAGGCAGGCGAGGTTGCCGCGGGTGGTCAGGGTGTCCGGGTGCTCCGGGCCGAGGACCCGCTCGAGCACGGGCAGCAGCGCGGCGTACTGGTCCCGGGCCGCGGCCGGGTCCCCCGCCTCCCCGGTCCAGCCGGCCAGGTTGCCGCGGGTGGTCAGGGTGTCCGGGTGCTCCGGGCCGAGGACCCGCTCGAGCACGGGCAGCAGCGCGGCGAACTGGTCCCGGGCCGCGGCCGGGTCCCCCGCCTGCCCGGTCCAGCCGGCGAGGTTGGCGCGGGCGGTCAGGGTGTCCGGGTGCTCCGGGCCGAGGACCCGCTCGAGCACGGGCAGCAGCGCGGCGAACTGGTCCCGGGCCCCGGCCGCATCCCCCGCCTGCCCGGTCCAGCGGGCGAGGTTGGCGCGGGCGGTCAGGGTGTCCGGGTGCTCCGGGCCGAGGACCCGCTCGTGCACGGGCAGCAGCGCGGCGAACTGGTCCCGGGCCCCGGCCGCGTCCCCCGCCTCCCCGGTCCAGCGGGCGAGGTTGGCGCGGGCGGTCAGGGTGTCCGGGTGCTCCGGGCCGAGGACCCGCTCGAGCACGGGCAGCAGCGCGGCGTACTGGTCCCGGGCCCCGGCCGCGTCCCCCGCCTCCCCGGTCCAGCGGCGAGGTTGCCGCGGGCGGCCAGGGTGTCCGGGTGCTCCGGGCCGAGGACCCGCTCGTGCACGGGCAGCAGCGCGGCGTACTGGTCGCGGGCCCCGGCCGGGTCCCCCGCCTGCCCGGTCCAGCGGGCGAGGTTGCCGCGGGCGGCCAGGGTGTCCGGGTGCTCCGGGCCGAGGACCCGCTCGAGCACGGGCAGCAGCGCGGCGAACTGGTCGCGGGCCCCGGCCGGATCCCCCGCCTGCCCGGTCCAGCTGGCGAGCTCGTGCCGGGCGGCCAGGGTGTCCGGGTGCTCGGCGCCGAGGCGTCATCCTCCCTGCAAGCGTCGGCGATCAGCTGGAACAGATCCCGGGCAGCCGCGTAACTGCCGCTATGGCCGAGGTAGTGCGCGATCCGCCGCATGCCGTCGCTGTCAGGTCAAGGGCAGCCTGGGCGTGCGGCAGCAGCGCCGCGCACACCGGCCAGGTCTCCGGCAGGCCGGTGTCGGCGGGGATCGCGGCCTCGATCAGGGCGGCGGCGGCCTGCCGCCATGCCTGGCCAGCTCCGCGGGCATCTGGTCGGCGGTGACCGCCTGCACCAGCCGGTGCACCGACACCGACCCGTCCGCAGCCGGGGTGACCAGCGAATACCGGCGCAGCGCCGCGATGGCGTCCTCGGCCGGCCAGCGCGGTCCTCCAGCAGCGGCGCCAGCACCGCGCCACCTCGTCGCCGGAGCCGTCCGGCGAGCCCGGGGCTGGGCTGCAGCAGCAGGCGCAGCGGGATTGCCTCGGGCGCGCAGAACGCCAGCAGCCGCAGCAGGCCGACCGCGCCCGGCGCGGTCTGCTGCAGGCGGGCGAACGCCAGCGCCCAGGTGCTGGCCACCGTCTTGTCGTACCCGGTGGGCTCGCCACGGGCCAGCAGCTCGGCCCGTCGCTGCCGGAACAAGGCCAGGTAACCGGCCAGGGTGTCCCCGGTGGCCTGGATGTACGCGGCGGCCTGCTCCAGCGCCAGCGGCAGCCCGCCCAGCTCGTCGGCGAGGTCCCCGGCCGCCTGCCGGTCCGGGTCACCGGTCCGGCTGACCAGGAAACCCGCCGCGACGTCCCGGTCGAGCATGGGAACATCCAGCGGCTGGCCGGCGGCCATGTCGGGTTCTGGCTGGTGATCAGCACCCGCCCGGGCCCGGCCGGGGGCACGAACGCCGCCACCGAGGCCAGGTCCGCGCGCGTTGTCGAAGATCAGCAGCCACGGCGCCGGGAACGTCGGCCAGCACCGCATGCACCGACGCCACCGGATCCCGCGTATCGGCCAGGTCCCGGGCGCCGAGCTGGGCGGCCAGCTCGGCGAACCCGGCCGCCAGCACCGTAGCGTCCTCGGCGGGAAACTGCCACGCCACCCCGACCTCAGCCAGGTGACGGTGCGCGTACGCCAGCGCCACGCTGGTCTTCCCCGCACCTCCCAGGCCGCACAGGGCCACCTTCCGCGGCCCGGGATCATCGCCACCGGTCAGCCGGGTATCCAGCTCGGCGAGCAGGTCCTCCCGCCCGACCAGAGGCGACGGCGCATCAGCCAGCCGTACCGGCTTCCCGGTGATCCCCTGCCGGTACTGATACACGATTTGGCCGATAGCCGTCCCGGCATGGTCGGCGACCACGGCACCCGACCTGGCAGTCATAATCACAGGGTCGGCCCCGCTATCCGCTGGGCCGAGCCTGCCGGCATTGCGGAAGGCCGCCCACGCAAGCCACAACGTAGCCAGCGGAACGGTCACCGTTGCCAGGCTGGTCACCGCAGTTGCATCGAGGTGATGGTGAGGTGCCCGCACCCATACCAGGGCCCACGGCAGCACCAGCAGCGCCGCCGCGATCAGGCCGTCGCGCCGTGTCGGATGGCGAGCAGCAGACAGCCAGCGCCGCACACTGAAGCGCTTCGCACCGTCCATGAACGCAAAGTGTATCGCCAGATATACATACAGTAGTTAGTTCGCCTCCGTCGCTCCCCAAGTCAGTGCCCGGCATCGCTCAGCCAGCCCCTTGTGTCTAGAGGTCCGCCCTCGGGGTACCAGCCGCAGCAGGCAGGCTCTTCCTGCACGTCTACCAGAGGTAATGGACCATTATCTCCGATAGCGTCCTCGCGTTCCCTATCTGACTGTGATTTGCGGGAGCAGAATAAAGTAGGACAGCTCGGGTCTGGGGAGGGGGGCCATGGAGGTCCGTATTTCATGTGTCGGTGGGGATCGCGCGGCCGGCGTTGAGTCGCTGAGCGATTGGTTCCAGGGAGAGCCGGAGCTAGCCGGGAGGCTCCGTGTCGCCGGGCCTATGCCTGGCGAGGGCGAACTCGGGGCGCTCCCCGATATGCTGGTAGTTGCGGTGGGCTCTGGCGGCGCGCTGTCGGTGCTGGCGGCGTCGCTGAAGGCATGGCTGGCGCAGCCTCGCAGGTCCGATGTCCGGATCCGGGTCCAGCGCGACGGCGGGCAGACGGTGGAGATCGACGCAAGCCGTGTCGATGGTAAGCGCGTCGATGCGCTGCTCCGCCAGGCGCTCGGCCGCCCGCTGTCCGGGGAGTAGCGGTGCGTCTCCCGGACCGGCAGCGCTCGCGCGCGGTGATGATCGGCACCGGCAGGTATGAGGACGACAGGCTGCCCGACCTGCCAGTCGTCGGCAGGACCATCGGTGACCTGGCTGCTGCCCTCACCGATCCGGTCTACGGCGTCGTCGCGGAGAGCCACTGCACTGTGCTGGAAGATCAGGCAGACATCCGCCTGATTGGCCGCAAGCTGAGGTCAGCGGCCAGCCAGGCAGAGGATCTTCTCCTGGTTTACTTCGTCGGCCATGGCCTGGTAGCCGGCCGGCGGCACGAACTGTACCTCGGGCTGCCCGACAGCGAATGGGCGCAGCCGGCGTTCAATTCGCTGGAATACGACAAGCTGCGCAGCGCCGTCCTGGACAGCGCCGCCGCTACCAAGATCATCATCCTTGACTGCTGCTTCTCCGGCCGGGTGGTCAGCGAAGCCATGGCCGATCCGGTGACCGAAATGGTCGGCCAGATCGAGGTCGACGGCACCTATGTGCTTGCCTCCGCCGGACGCGATCAGGTCGCGCTGATACTGCCTGGCGAGGACCACACCGCATTCACCGGGCGGTTTCTTCGCCTGCTCCGCGATGGCGTGCCCGACGGGCCGGCGCTCCTCACGATCGATTACCTGTACCGGCAGCTATTGATCAGGATGAAGGCCGAGGGTCTGTCGCAACCGCAAAAGCGCGGCACCGCTACAGCCGACCTGCTTGCGCTCGCCAGGAACCGGGCGTTCGCAGCCGCGGGTCAGTACCTCCAGCAGGCCACCGACACCGCCGTCCCCCGCGCCACCGCACCCGCGCCGTCCCCGCCGACCCCGGACCTGGTTCCGCCATCACGCCTCGCCCGCACTCTCACCGGCCACACCGGCGGGGTCAACGGGGTGGCGTTCAGCCCGGACGGGCGGCTGCTCGCCACCGCCAGCTACGACGAGACGGCGCGGCTGTGGGACCCGGCCACCGGCAATTACCTGCGCACCCTCACCGGCCACACCAGCGTGGTCTTCGGGGTGGCGTTCAGCCCGGACGGGCGGCTGCTCGCCACCGCCAGCTACGACAAGACGGCGCGGCTGTGGGACCCGGCCACCGGCGAGCACCTGCGCACCCTCACCGGCCACACCAGCGTGGTCTTCGGGGTGGCGTTCAGCCCGGACGGGCGGCTGCTCGCCACCGCCGGCGATGACGGCTCGGCGCGGCTGTGGGACCCGGCCACCGGCGAGCACCTGCGCACCCTCACCGGCCCCGCGGTCCGGGGGGTGGCGTTCAGCCCGGACGGGCGGCTGCTCGCCACCGCCGGCGATGACGGCTCGGCGCGGCTGTGGGACCCGGCCACCGGCGACTGCCTGCGCACCCTCACCGGCCCCACCGGCCAGGTCTTCGGGGTGGCGTTCAGCCCGGACGGGCGGCTGCTCGCCACCGCCAGCGGCTCGGCGCGGCGGTGGGACCCGGCCACCGGCGACGGCCCGGCGCGGCGGTGGGACCTGGCCACCAGCGACGGCTCGGCGCGGCTGTGGGACCCGGCCACCGGCGACTGCCTGCGCATCCTCACCGGCCATACCGGCCTGGTCCGGGGGGTGGCGTTCAGCCCGGACGGGCGGCTGCTCGCCGCCGCCGGCAACGACGAGACGGCGCGGCTGTGGGACCTGGCCACCGGCAATCACCTGCGCATCCTCACCGGCCATACCGGCCAGGTCCGGGGGGTGGCGTTCAGCCCGGACGGGCGGCTGCTCGCCACCGGCAGCGGCGACGGCTCGGCGCGGCTGTGGGACTGACTGGGCCTGCCGTTGCGGATTCCTGTGGTAACTACCGCTGTCGAAGGCAACGTCTGCAGAGTCAAAGGCCATCAAGCGAAGCCGATACGGGCGCGCCAAACTCGACCTCCTCCGAAAGATCATCCTCTGCCCGGGATAGACCAATATCACCATTCGTGACGGCACCACACAGAAGTCGCCAGAGCCCGATAACTGGCCGGCGATCTTCGGTGGTATCTGGCAGGCGTAGCTGCGGATGGTGATCTGGTGTGACGCCCATCGATGAATGTCACCTCCCCAGGAGTATCGCCTTTTCACGGCGACGTGGCTGGGACAGGGGCAACGATGTCATAGGGCTCCGCATCCTGTGTGCACAGCGTCCCGGTCAGCTTTGCCACCTTCAGCCCGGAGCCGGCCGGGCAGGCGGTGTTGTTGTTCGGGTTGGCGGGGGTTCCCCCAGGCAGATAGTCGTAGGGCACACAGGTTGCGGTACCGGTGGTCTCGCCGAAGTAATAACCAGCCGGGCACTTCCCTGTCGGGAACTCGATCGCTGACCAGGAGAGGACCGACGCCTGCAAGGAAAGCGGCAACTTCGATGAGGGACACGGCCCTCCCGGGGTCGAGCAGGTGTTTGGGCCACGGGTGCGGGGAGGATTCATGCAGCCGTTGGCGCTAGCGGTGATCTTGAACGGCAGCGCCTAACGGTAGTTTGTTAATTCGGGACGTAGAGGTGCAGGCCGCAGCCTGCCGCGACCGAGTTGATCAGGATTTGCAGCTGGCGGGGCGGGGGCGCTTTGGACCAGGCGGCCCACCAGCGCTGCAGTGCGATCCAGGGGGAAAGCCATGCGCGGACTGCCCGGATCGCGCGGGGCCAGGATGGCGGGGCCGGCGCGGCGGGCGGCCCCCCTCTCTCCGCGGCCGGGCTCCGGCAGCGGTGCCGCGTCGTGGTACGGCACCTGATCAGCGAACCAGGCGGCCCAGCAGAAGCTGAACGCGCAGTTGACCAGGGCCTGGTGGCGGCGGATGGCGATGTCGGAGCGGACCTGGAAGTCGGCCCATCCGAGCTCGTCCTTGACCTGCTTGTAGCTCTGCTCGATCCAGTTGCGGATGCCGTAGATCCGCGTGATCTCGGCCAGGCCGGCCGCTGGGTGCGGGCTGCCGGCTTCGCGGGGACCGCCGGGCCGGGGCAGGTTCGTGACCAGGTACCAGGTGACCTTATCCGGCAGGGTGGCCGGGTCGGCGGTAGCGACCACCAGGCGCCGGACGCCGTCCGGCCCCCACCCGCCCAAGGTGGCGTCGGCAGCCCACCAGGTCTCGGCGTGCCCGTCGCGGAACGTGCGGGTCACCGGCTGCCAGTCGCCAGGGTCATCCGGGTCGTCCCAGGCCAGCGCGCGGGCCGCGTCCACCGGGGTGTGCGCGTCGGCGTCGCGGGCCCAGGTCCCGCGGCGGGGCCGCAGCGCCATGACGAACGGCAGCCCGGCCTCCGCGAGCTCGGCGCGGAACCCGTCCTGGTCCCCGTAGGCGCTGTCCGCGACGATCGCGCGGAACGCGAACCCCGCCTCCCGCGCCCGGACGGCCAGGCCTGCGCCGATCTGCAGCTTGGTGCGGAACGCCGCGTCGTTTTTCCCCTTGGCGAAGTGCCGGGCCGGGGTGTACGGCACCGCGTGCACCGGGTAGTAGACCCGCTCATCGGCCCACACCGTGGTGACGGTGACCACGCCGTTGTCGGTCTTGCCGTACCGGCCCAGATACTGCCGGCCCACGTGCGCGGTCTTGGTGCCGTCCTTGCGGTCCCCGCTGTCATCGATCACCAGCACCCCGCCGCCGTGCGGCGCGGTCGCCGGATCGGCCCGCAGCAGCTCCAGCCGCCGGGAATTCACCTGGTCAGCGTCCCAGCGGGACTCGGAGAGGAAGAACTGCAGCCGCTGCACGGCCGGATGCTGCGCGCCGGTCACCGGCTCAGCGCCGGCCAGTGCCGTCAGCGTCTTGTTCCGGTCCCGCGGCGCCAGCAGCCCAGCCAGGTACTCCCGGAACCCCCGCCGCTGCGCCACACGAGTGAAAAGATCATCGAACCGGGCCGCATATTCCTCCAGCGGACCCGGAGCAGGCGAACATGGCACCGGCTTGGTCATCAGTCATCACCGGCTCCCAACTCACCGGGCACCTACGACGACCCTACCCGCCTCCGCCTTGACTTAACAAACTACCGTTAGTCTGTTTAAAGGTGTATATAAAGGGCGTAGGAGCGCCGTTTGGGCTGGGTCGTCCCCAGATCCAGGGCCGGGCGCGGGCGTTGAGCTGGGCGGTGGCGACCTGGGGGCGCAGGCGATCTCGTCGGGGTCGGCGAATCCTGCCCGGCTGCGCCTGGCGCGGAACCCCCCCTCCCTACAAGCGCGAACAGGCGCCTGAAAAGTGTGGCAATCGGATATTCCTCCCCCCCCCTGTCTCTCTCTCTCTCTCTAGACATTCTCTGTCCCCCATATTGTCCCCTCGGTTTTCCTCTCTCACTAAGAACCTTATAAACGCTCTCTGCGCGCCATTCCCTCCCCGCCCGCCCCCTTCCCCCCCCCCCCGCCCTCCCCTCCCCCCCCCCCCCCTCCCCCCCCCCCCCCCCCCCCCCCCCCCCCCCCCCTTAGCTTGCTGCTCATCCGACGATCCCCTCTTCTCGCCTGGGATCCCTGGCTCAGATGAGCCGCGCCAGCGATAGCACAAGCAGGGCTGTGGCGTTGTCGATGCGCGGTGCGTCGGCCGCTGCTTTGATCACGGCACCGTGAAGCGTCGCCAGAGTGACCGTGTTCCACCGGTCCGCGCTGGTTGCGTTGTCGGCCGCGAGTTTGGCGCGGAATTTGCTGGCCGAGGCGGAATGGGCGACCAGCGCTGTGAGACGGCAGTCGGCAGGGGCACCTGCGGCGTAGGTGTCGAACTGGGAGCCGCCGACATTGACGTTGAAGTTCGAGCGGATCTTGACCTCGATACCTCCCGCGTACTTCCCCTCGGCGTCGATCGCGACGACGTCTGGCTGCACTGTTCTCTGGCCGAACTGATAGCGCAGGCCGTCCGGCAGACCGAATACCCCGCCGAGGCCGGGAACGACGTCGAGCGCCCGGCATAGCAGCGCCTCGATGCACCGCTCGTCTGCGGATGCCGCGACGCGGGGCTGCGAGAGCACGGTTTCCAATGCCCTGAAGGCGATCACGGCATCGGGGTCCAGGCTGCCGGGCATAACTGTCTCCATCCGTCAATGCGGCAGGTACACGCGATTGCTTTGAGCCAGGTCAGCGCCTTCGGGGTCGCCGCCGAGGCGGTGTAGCCGGCCACTGGGAGTACTCGCGGTGCTCACCGGCGCTGGCCGCTCGGGCGCAGGGGACGGAGCAGACGTCTGCGGTCTGGCCGTGGTCGTGGCGCTCAACCGGGCCGTTGCGATCACTGAACGCGACGGGCCTGAGCACGGGCTGGCCGTGCTGGAGGCCATCGTCGGCATGGAACGGTCCCATCTCTGGCATGCCGCACTGGCCGACAACCTTCGAAGGCTTGGCCGGGCCGCCGAGGCAGCCGGGGAGCTGGAAACCGCCGCCGCGTTGGCGCCCACCGAGGGAGAACGGCGGCTGCTTCTGTCTCGTCTCCTCGATGTGAGGCCCGAGCCCGCCTGACAGATTCCAGGGCTGCTGGTGTCCTTTACTGATTTCGGCGTTCGTCCTCTCACCAAACGCAGATCCCGATCTCGGAGATCACATTGGAGAGGAGAAGCAGATGACTGGCAGCAACGCCGAACAGACGATCTCGCAAGAGAAGTACGTGTCCGTGGCCACCTTCCGCAAGACCGGGGCGGCGGTGGCAACGGCGACCTGGATCGTCCCGCTCGACGGCGCCCGGGTCGGCCTATTGACCTCCTCGGCCTCCGGCAAGGCCAAGCGGCTACGGAACAACCCGAGCGCGACACTGCAGCCGAGCGACGTCCGAGGCCGGGTCAAAGCCGGCACCACGCCGGTGACCGGCACCGTTGAGCTGGTGACCTCCGGTCCGGACTTCGAGGCGATCACGTCCAGGGTGAAGGCCAAGTACGGCCTGATGGTACCAATCATGAGGCTGGTGGACAGTGTGCGACACCTGGGCAAGGGCCCCTTTCCCTATGCGGACACCGGCGTGGCGATCACGCTCCAGGGCTGATTCCCGCGGCGACCGTCGCAGGCATCACGCGCCACGCTGATCCGCAGCAGGCTTAGCGAGAATTACCGGCCGGATATGACCACGACCCGGGGGTGTTGCAGGCAACCAGAGCCGGCATCAGCGCGTTCGCCGAGTTCAGCCAGATCGCCACCGGCCTGGGAGTCTCCCGGGCGGTGCTCGCCGATGACCTGCGGGCACTGACCTGCACCAGCCCAGCGAGGCCCTGTGCCCGCTACACCGGGCCGGTACCGGGCAGCACTGCCGAGCCCGGCCACCTGGCCGGGGCCTGCTGGGCGCTGGCGCTGCTCACCGAGGCCTCCCGCGGCGGCCCGGCCGCAGCTGCGGCCGGGCCGCTGGGACAATACCGCGGCCGCTCACGCCAGCCAACACTGGGTGGCATGACAAGCACACCACCGAGCACGGAGGCAACCATGACCTCACTCGACCGCAGGGCCGACGTTAGTCACGAAGGGAAGGAAAGGACCCCGATTGCCATGAGCATCCCCGCTACCATGTGCGCACTGCAGCAGACGTCACTGAATGGCCCGGAGGACCTGCGCCTGATCACCGGTGTACCGGTACCGAACCCAGGTCCGGGTGAGGTCCTGATCCGGGTCACCGCCGCCGGCGTCAACTTTGTCGACATCTCGCAGGCCCGCGGCATATTCGCGGGCGGCCCGCAGCCGCCGTACCTGGCGGGCATCGAGGGTGCTGGTGAGATCACCGCCGTTGGCGAGGGGGTGACCGGCCTGGAGCCCGGCGCCCACGTCATCGGCGTCGGCATCGGAGGCGGCGCCTTCGCCGAGTACATGGTGCTGCCCGCGGCCGCGGCGGTCCGCGTGCCAGCGGGCTGGGCCGACGAGCAGGCGCTGGGCCTGATCGTGAGCTGGCCGACCGCGCTGGCAGCGCTCAAGCCGCTGGGCTGCATCGCCGCAGGGCAAACCGTGCTGATCCATGCCGCGGCCGGCGGGACCGGCCAGGCCGCGGTCAAGATGGCCAAGCACTACGGCGCGACAGTGATCGCCGCAGCCTCGCCAGGCAAGCACGAGGTGGTACGGGCGCTGGGCACCGACCACGTCGTCGACTCCCGCGGCGCTGACCTCGCCGCCGAGGTCCTGCGGCTAACCGGCGGCGCGGGCGCCGATCTGGTACTGGAGTCGGTCGGCGGCGCCACGCTCGAGGCCAGCCTGGCCGCGGCCAGGCGAGTCACTGGCCGGGTCGTGGTCTACGGCCAGGCCGGCGGGGAAGCCGCGATCACCAACTGGGAGCTGGTCTACAAGCACCAGGTTCACGTCATCGGCCTGAACATCGGCATCCTGATCCAGGTCGCACCGCAGATCTTCGGCGAGGTCATGGGTGAGATGTTCGGGCTCCTCGCGGCCGGGGTGCTCGGCCCCGGCCAGCCCACCACCTATGCGCTGGCCGACGGGCCGAAGGCACTCACCGAACTGGAAGCCAGGGCCACCGTCGGCAAACTGGCCCTGCTGCCCTGAGAAAACCCCTGGCACGCTACTGGCGCCGGGCGGGTCGCGCTCGGCCTGGTGGCGGGCCAGCGCTTCGCCATGGTCACCGTCCGCTTTCAGCAGGAACGCGCACGTTCCGCTGCTCGGCCGCTACGCGCCGTCGCCGCTACGGAGCAGGCCCGGTGAGCGCGGGCAAGCCAGAGATCAGGTCGCACCGGCTACGAGCGCATCCTGGTCGTGTGTTGCGTCATTCGTCATCGGCGACCGGATTCGGCGTTTACTTACATACGGTGACGACTCGGCAGTCGCGTGACATGCGATATCCGCTATGTGCTGCATCCTGATCGCTCCCATGGCCGGTTGCGCCGCGCCCGAACTGGCGGATCTGTGCGCCTACGGACGCTGGGTGATGCCGAATTGAGTGCATCTTCGTCCGGCTCCTGATTTGCCGGGGCGAGCAATCGCTTGCCGCTTGTGTTGATAGTCCCAGAATGCGGCCGGCTGCGCCGGTGGGGGGATCATCCGGTCCTCGGTGGCGACCAGATACCAGCTGGGCTTGGCCCGCCATGCGGGATCGGTCACCGCGCCGCCCAGCGCGCCGACGCTCCACGGGACCTGAGCGTCGGCCATGAAGGCGGCCAGGCCGGCGGGCAGGTCGGCGGCGAACGATCCGTCGCGGCTGAGCGAGTCGCAGACGCCCCGCCGGGTAAGCGGTGAGCGTGAGCAGAACTAGTGCCCCATCGGCACGGCCGGCTGGTTCACCCAGCACATCCGGGAGGGTATCGAGGTCACCGCCGGGCAACTCGCCCGGCTGGTGAGGCCCGGCCGAGCCTCACACCGAACGCCGCGAACCGTGGCAGCGCGGCACGGAATACCCATATTGGGTGATCGTGTGCCTTCGATCTCGCCCGCCCAGGCCCTCGCGCTCGGAATGCTCAGCCGGCGGCAGATGTACGGGCATCAGGTCCTGCGGGAAGCCGGACCTCGGGAGAGGACCGAGTAGGCAGGGATCTCGCCGGGCTCCCTGTACGGGATGCTCAGCCGCCTGGGCGACGTAGGGCTCATCCCGGCGATCTGCACCGAGCAGGAGGGGCGGCCGCCCGCTGGCACACCGAACTTGGCGAACAGCTGCGACATTGGCGGGCCGGCCCCAGCTGGTGTCTGATCAAGCCTCGGCGCGGTAATAGTGGTTCAAATTTTTTCCGGCTTCGCGCCGCGGGGGTGTCCTTTCCGGGCGGCCCCGTATGTCCTTCTCACGGGTGGCGCTCGCCACCACGCGGAGAGAAACGAGGAGACCGATGACCAGCAAGACCACCACGGCAGGGTCCGACGCCGACCGGCAGGCCGTTCTCGACGTGCTAGCGCGCTTGTACCAGGCGTAGGAAGCCGGCGACGCCGAGGCGTTCGTGGCCGACTACACCGAGGACGCCAGCGTGATCCAGCCCGGCGTCTACGAGAAGGACCGCGAGGAGATCCGCACGAATATGGCCGCGGCGTTCGCGGGCCCGCTCAAGGGGTCGCGGGTGGCCGTCCGCCCGGTGGACGTCCGCTTTCTTACCGGGGACACGGCCATCGCGGTCAGCGAGGACGGGATCATCTTCCCCGGCCAGGACGCTGTCGCGAGCGAGCGCCTGGTCCGCGCGACCTGGGTGCTGGTCAGGCGCGACGGCGGCTGGCGCATCGCCTCCTACCACAACAGCCCCGCCAGCTAGGGTGTCGTCTTCCGGGTACGGGGCGCTCCCTTCCGGGGAGCCGCCCCGCACCCGGATCCGAACGTTCGGGGTCCGCAACAGCGTTGGCACGGTCGTGATCGCCAGAGTAAAACGGTGTGGACCTGGTCCGCCGAACGGAAGGAGCCTTGACGGTGGCGCTGTATGTGGCCTTGTGCTACTACGACCGGGACCTCCAGTGGGACTCGGTGCCGGATGTGGAGTTCACCCCCGAGTACACGGAGTTCGCCCGGCGAGCTACCGAGGCCGGGGTCATGCGCGGCGGTGAGGCTCTGTACCCGGTGACCATGTCGACGACCATCACCGTCTCGGGCGGCCAGGGCGGCGACGTCCTGGTGACCGACGGCCCTTACGCCGAGGCGAAGGAGGCCCTGGCCGGGTACTTCCTGCTGGAGGTGGCCGACCTCGACGGGGCCATCGCGTGGGCGGCGCAGATCCCGGCGGCCTGGCGGGGGAAGGTCGAGCTTCGCCCGGTGGCGCCGGCGCACGCCTAGGCAGCCTGGTATGGACGCTGCCGGCGCTCTGGCCGAGGTGCTGAAGGGCGAAGGTCCCAGGGTGCTGGCCACGCTGGCCCGGACCATCGGGGATCTGGCCGTCGCCGAGGACGCGCTGTCCGAGGCCACGGTCACCGCCCTGAAGGCCTGGCCCCGGACGGGGATCCCGGATGATCCGCGGGCCTGGCTGGCCGTGGTCGCCCGCCGCAAGGCCCTCGACCTGCTGCGGCGCGAGTCAGCCCGGGCCGCTAAGGAGACCGCCGCGTTCCGGTGGGGGACCGGGGCCGCGCCGGATCAGATCGAGGAAGCGATCGAGGTGATGGAGCCAGAGACGTCGCTGCGCGACGACATGCTGCGCCTGATCTTCACCTGCTGCCACCCGGCGCTCAGCCGGGAGGCTCAGGTGGTCCTGTCGCTGCGCACGCTGGCCCGGCTTGAGGTGCCGGCCATCGCCCGCGCCTTCCTGGTCCCTGAGGCCACCATGGCCAAGCGCCTGGTGCGGGCCCGCGCCAAGATCGCCGCGGCCCGCATCCCGTTCGCGATCCCCGCCGACGCCGAGCTTCCCGGCCGGCTGGCCGCGGTGCTGGCGGTGGTGTACCTGATCGCCACCGAGGCCCACGCCCCGACCGGCGGGGACGCGGTGGCCCGGGTCGACCTCGAGGCCGAGGCGATCCGGCTGGCCCGGTTGCTGGCCAGCCTGATGCCCGACGAGCCCGAGGTGCTGTCCCTGCTGGCCTTGCTGCTGCTGACCTCAGCCCGCACCCCCGCCCGTACCGACGCCGACGGTAACCCGGTGACCCTGGCCGGCCAGGACCGCACCCGCTGGAACCGGCCCGCGATCGCCGAGGGTTCCGGGTGGCTGTCCGAGGCGGTGACCCGGTCCGGCGGGGTGGCCGGGCCCTATCAGATCCAGGCTCACCTGGCCGCGGCCCACTCGAGGGCGGCCAGTTGGCCGGAGACCGACTGGGACCGGATCGTCGGCCTCTACGACCTGCTCGGGTCGATCACGGCCAGCCCGGTGGTGGCGCTCAACCGGGCGGTCGCGGTTACCGAGCGCGACGGCCCCGAGGCGGGGCTGGCTGCCCTGAAGGCCATCACCGGCCTGGAGTACTCCCATCTGTGGCACGCCGCCCTGGCCGACAACCTGGGCCGGCTCGGCCGCACGAGCGACGCGGCCGGAGAACTTCACGCCGCGGTGACCCTGGCGCCCAGCGACGTCGAACAGCGCCTCCTGCAGGACCGTCTGCGCACCGTGCGGTCCGAGCTTGGCTGACCGCGTTCTGGTTTTCTCGCTTTCCTTGCCTGGCTTTCTCCCCGGATATGTCCTGCGCCCGCTTCACCGTTCGTCCTTTCCCTGCAAGAGCGGTCCCCGATCTCGCGGATCGCCCAGGGAAGGAGAAGCAGATGACTGGCAGCAGCACCAAGCAGGCCGGGGCGCCGGGCGTCAGATCCGGTACCCAGCTGAGTTCACAAGGAGGCACCGCCATGACCGACGAAACCATCAGCGCAACCACGATCATTAACGCCCCAGCCGAGGCGATCTTCACCGTACTCGCCGACCCCGCCAAGCACGCCGCGATCGACGGCACCGGGTGGGTCCGCGAGCCCGTCGACAGCCAGCACCTGACCGAGGCCGGTCAGGTGTTCCGGATGGCCATGTACAACGACAGCGTCCCGGGCGGGCACTACCAGATGGCCAACCGGGTACAGGTGTTCAACCCGCCACGCGCCATCTCCTGGGAGCCAGGCATGGACACCGGTGGTGGCAACCCGCAGATCGTCGGCCACATCTGGCGTTACGACCTCGCCCCGGCCGGACCATCCGGGACCGAGGTCACCCTGTCCTATGACTGGTCGGCGGTCCCCGACTCCCTCCGCCAGCGACTCCCATTCCCATTCCCCCCGTTTGCCGCAGATCATCTGAGCAACTCACTGGCTCACCTCGCCGAACTGGTCACCGGGTAACCGGCCAGCAGGTCGGCCAGTCCCTGCCTCTGGCCTGGCCAGGCCGGGCGGCTGTATACGTGGTCGCCGGAGTTGCCGGAGCCCGGCGCTGTCCGGGCTCCGGCCGGGCTCACAGGGCCGCCGACGGCCTGGACACCCCCGCCTACGCCACCTAGCCCGCGTCGCCGACCCGGCCCGGGCTGCCGCCCGCCTACATCGAGGTCGCCCAGATCGACATGTTCCGCCACGAAGACCTCGCCTACGCCCTGCGCCTCGGCCCGGCCGGCGTACCCGTCGAGTTCCACCTTCACCCCGGCGCCCCGCACGAATTCGACTTCATCGCCTTCAACACCACCGCCGCCCGGCGCGCCATCGCCGACCGCGTTCTTTCGAGCACCGGATGCCCCTGTCCCTCACCGGTGGCTGCCGTGCAGCCAGCCCTGATAAATGATCGCCGCAGCGTCCTGGCCGCATAGCCAGCACCGATCAGATAATCTGCGTGCCTCTACGATCAGAGTCCGTCAGCACATGTCGCGTAAATATTCGGCGTTATACGGGTGATCGAAGATCAGATCACTACCCTCCAGCCGTATAACGCTAGATACACGGGTGATCATCGCTCGGTTTTTCGGAAGAGATATGCGGAGATGATCACCCGTGTATCACTCGATCGGGAGCCGTCGGCCCGCTGGATCGAAATCACCCTGTGTGATCAGCCTTGGGTTTCGCTCCCATTCAGGTGTGCTGGGTGTGCGCGGCCCGGCACCCCGTTCCCGGGCGGTGAAAGTGAAGGTTGGCGGCACGTGCTGCGGCTGGGATGCTGGTGCCAGGTGCCAGGTGCCTGCGGCGCGAAGCGGCGCTTCGCGCGGGAGGGAGGACGCGATGCCAGGGCAGATCCCGGCCGGTGAGATCCATCATCTGCGGCTGACGGTGACTGACGTGCAACGCAGCCGCGAGTTCTACACCAGACTGCTCGGCTTCCAGGTCGCAGTGGAATCCCCGCCGCCCGGCGACCCCGACGCGGGCGAGGCGTTCAGCGTCTTGTTCGGCGGCGTGGTCATGATCCGCGGCAACGTGATGATGGGGCTGCGGCCGGTAGCGGCCGCCGATGACCGTTTCGACCCGGACCGGGTAGGCCTGGATCATCTCAGCTTCAGCGTGGCCACCCGTGAGGACCTAGAGGAGGCGGTCCGGCTGTTCGATGAGCACGGCGTGCCGCACGGCGCGATCACCCCCCTGCCGTCGTTCGGCATCGACGTGCTGCCCTTCGACGACCCTGACGGTATCCAGCTGGAGCTCACCACGCCGGCAGTCACGTCCGCAGACGGCAGCTGACCTGCCAGCCCTGGAGTCCCGTAGCGTTGGTTCGCTCACGGCCATGGCCACGCCGGCTGCCGCCACGTGGTGCCCAGCTGAGGGCACGCGCCCCCCGGTACCCGACCGGAAGGTGACCCAGGAATCAGGCCATGTCGGACGATGGTGTCTCAGGACCAGCGACTGAACGCAATATCAACAGCGCATGTGAACCGCCGAGATGCTCGGCAACTTGGTCGCCGGGGCGGCTGTCCGGTGCCGTGCCGAACCGGGTGATCTGGGTATGCAACAGTGCCTTTAACGAACGCGTCACCAGCCCTAAACGAGCGCGAACAGGCGACTTCAGATGGGCGAGTCGGGGACGCTTCACGCCGCCATCAGGATCCCCACGTCGACCGCGGCTAGGACGCCCTGGCCGGCGGCCCCGACACCCAGCCAGCTGAGGGCCGCCGCCAGGGTCTCCCAGCTGCCCATGACGGCAGCCGCCCCGGCCGACATGATCAGTGCGCCCGAGCAGACGAACGTCGGCGCGCACGGCAGCCAGATGCTCCACGGCCGCCACGCACCGTCGGCCTCCGACGCTAACTTGCCGCTCACCGCTTCAGTGTCCGGCCCGGGCGGCAGCGCAGGCAAGAACGGGCCCAGCGCGGGCAAGAACGGTCAACCCGCGGGTTGACATCAGGATCAACCCGCGAGCCCACCCGCGGGCCGACGCTCGGGACGGGTGCGAAGGCGCACGGTATCGGCATGAGCAACCTCAACGTATATGTGATCAACGCCCTCCTCGTCCTCCTGGTCATCCGCCAGATCCGCGAGCACCCGCTCGACCTGCGCTCCCTGGCCATCCCGGTGCTCGCCGTCGGCGTCGCCGCCTTCTTCTTCCTGCACTCCGTGCCCCTCGGCGGGAACGACATCGCGCTGGAACTGGCCTGCGTGCTGACCGGCGCACTCATGGGTGCCATCGGCGGCTTCGCCACCTACCTGCGTCGCGGCGCCGACAGCCGGCCTCTGGGCCGCGCGGGCTGGCTGGCCGCCGGCATGTGGGTCGGCGGCGTGGGTGCGCGGCTGGCCTTCGCGGTCGCCGCGAACAACGGCGCGGGCCCGGCCATCGCCCGGTTCAGCGTCGCCAGCCACATCACCGGCGAGGCCGCCTGGATCGCGGCCCTGATCATGATGGCGCTGGCCGACGTGCTGACCCGGCTGGTGATCATCTACCTGCGCGGACGCCGGCTGACGGCGAGCGCCCCGGTCCCCATCGCCCCCATCGCGGGTGGCGTCGGTGCCTGACCTGGTAACCCGGCCCGCTACGGTCCACACTGTGTCCATGAAGGCGCGGCTGGCCGCGGCGGGCCTTTCTCATGGCGCCAGACCACCTGGCCCGGACGTCGGCGGAGAACCCGAACCTGCCTCGGCCCGGGTGGCGCAAGCGCGATCGCGCGCCCGCGAATGCGGCGACGCGCAGCTGCAGGCGCTGCGGCCGCTGGGCCTGGCCTTCATCGCAGTCGTGGTGATCTTCACCTTCCGGACTCATCCGGCACCGGGCCTACACGGTGCTGGCCTGGGTGTGACCATCGCGCTCGCCGTGTATGCGGCAGCGGTCGCGACCGCGATCAGCGTCCGGTGGGCTCGCCGCGGCCAGGCCGCGCAGGCCGCCGCAAGCATCTTGATCGGCGGTTCCGGGGTGGCGCTGGCCGTTTTGCAGCCGCAGGGATTTGTCGTGCTGGCGCCGAGCCTGGGCGTATGGTTCGCCGCGGTCAGGCTGCCGCCCATCCCGGCGGCCGTCACGTCGGGAGCGATCATGGCCGCGCTGGCCCCGGCCATCATGATCAGCGCCGCGCCCCACGCGGCCGAGAACGCCCTCGGCGCGGTGCTGTTGTACGTGCTGCTGACGGTGATCGGCCAGTTCCTCCGGCGCGGCCGGGAGAGCCAGGACCGCACCGAACTGCTCATGGCCCAGCTGCAGGACGCGCGCGAGGCGGAGGCCGCCGCGGCCGCGCTCGCCGAACGGACCCGCATCGCCGGCGAGCTGCACGATGTGCTCGCCCACTCCTTGTCCGCCCTGGCCATCCAGCTTCAGGGCGCGCGCAAGCTGGCCGGCCGCGAACAGGTCAGCGACGGACTGCGCGCCACCATCGAACGGTCGGCCGAACTGGCCAAGGCCGGGCTGGCCGACGCGCGGCAGGCCGTCGGTGCCCTACGCGGCGAACGGCTGCCCACCCTGGACCAGCTGGCGACTCTGGTGGAGGACTTCCGCCGTGATACCGGGTCACCCGCCACCCTGCGGATCGACGGCAGCAGCCGGCCGCTTCCGGCCGAGGCCAGCCTGGCCCTGTTCCGCGGTGCCCAGGAGGCGCTGACCAACATCACCCGCTACGCCGCAGGCGCCGCTGCGGCCGTCACCGTCAGCTATCAGGCGGGCCGGACCGTGCTCACCGTCGAGGACCACATCCCGGGGACCGGCGCCGACCCGGCCACGGAGCCCCAGGCCGGTCTGCTCGCCGATGTGGGTGGCGGGCACGGCCTGGCGGCAATGCGCGAACGAACCCAGCGGCTGGGCGGGGCCGCACACGCGGGGCCGACCGCCGACGGATGGCTGGTCGAGCTGGAGGTCCCGGCATGACCGGTACTCCCGCGCCCGCGCCGATCCGGGTGCTGATCGCCGACGATCAGCGGGTCGTGCGCGAGGGTCTGAGCATGCTGGTCGCGCTCATCGACGACGTCGAGGTCGCGGGCGCGGCGTGCGACGGCGCCGAGGCGGTGCGGCTGGCCGAGACCTATCGGCCCGACGTGGTCCTGATGGACCTGCGCATGCCGGACCTCGACGGCATCGCCGCGACCGGCCTCCTGCGCGAGCGGCTCCCGGCGGCCCGGGTGCTGGTGCTGACCACCTACGCCGACGAGGACGCCATCGTCCCCGCGCTGCGGGCGGGCGCGCGGGGTTACCTCACCAAGGACGCCAGCGCCGAGCAGATCGAGGCCGCCATCCGCGCGGTGCACGCGGGCCAGACCTATCTCGATCCCGCCGTCCAGGAGCGCCTCGTGGCCGCGGTCATGGGCCGGCCACCGTCTCCGGACCCTGCCGGTCCCGCAGGCCCAGGCCCCAGCGGGCAACCGCCCGACGGGCTGACCGCCCGCGAGGCCGAGGTCCTCGCTCTGCTCGCCTCGGGACTGAGCAATGCCGAGATCGCCCAGCGCCTCTACCTCAGCCACGCGACGGTGAAAACCCACATCAACCGGATCTTCGCCAAGACCGGCGCCCGCGACCGCGCGCAGGCCGTCCGCTACGCCTACCAGCACGGACTGACCACTCCCGTGGAGTAACACCGGGGGAAGTTACCTGGTTCGCCTTGTCACTCAGGCTCGTCGGGTAGATGGTGGCCTTGCGTTATGCGTAAAAGTTCGTGTTATGCAAAGAACCCGCTGTGGTCGCCGGCCACCCCGGCCCGGGAGTAGCGCTGGCCGCCCGGCTGCCAGGAGAGTTCGGCATGACCAGGGCCGGCATGCTAGCGCCACGGACCGTACGACGCCTCGACTAGCCCCGATCACCAAGGCCGCCGCCCTTACGCGCCGAACAAGCTCATCTGTGTGTCACCGCACCCGCGATCTGCTCAGCTTCCGACCGCGCGGAATCGGCGTTATGTTACGGCGAGGTCGGCGACAACCATGATGTGGCCGCTACCGGCGGTAATGCCTTTGTTGTAGAGGTATGCGTGCGGATCGCGAGTCACCTCCACGAACCAGGCCGGGCAGGCCATTCACGAACGGGGCGGCCGGATCGGCGCTATGGAATCCGGCCACGAGCCCAAGCAGCTGGCTGCTGGATGATCTCTTTAGGCAGAAAGACCGTCGGCCTCGTGTCCGGGCTCACTGCATCAAGTGGCACGACCTGAGGCGGGCCAGTATTCCGCCAAGCACGTCCGCCGCGCACAACGACGTTAGGTGTGTTACGGCCTCATTGGGCAAAACCCGCCGAGCAGGCGGCCCGATCGGCCGTCAGCATTGTCGGACTCATGCTCAGGTGCCGCAGTAGGTGACGTACGGGGCGCCGCCCAGAGGGGCCGGACCGGTGTAGTCCTCCAGGCCGGGCCGTTCGTCAAACGGGCTGGAGACGACGTTGACCAGACGGTGGAACGGCGCCAGCTCACCCTTGGCCGCCTTGGCCAGCGCCTCCTCGACGCGGTGATTGCGGGGGATATAGACGGGGTTGACCCGGTCCATCGCGGCGGGCACCGCGGCCCGGTCGGCGGGCAGCAGGGCCTCGCGGCGGGCGGCCCAGGCGTCGAAAGGCTCCGGCTCGGTGAACAGCGTCCGCGCGGTCCCGGCCGCCAGCGCGCGGAAGAACTGGGTGAAGCCGGCCCTTTTGCACCCGCATCAGCGTCAGGATGTCGTCGGCCAGGTCCCGGTCCGGCGCGGCCAGCCCCAGCTTGGCCGCCATGCCCTCGGCCCAGTGCTGATCGTAGGCGCTGGCGAATCCGTTCAGCACCTCCGTGGCCGCCTCCACCGCGGCCTCGCTGTCGTTGTCGATCAGCGGCAGCAGGGTCTCGGCCAGCCGGGCCAGGTTCCACTGCAGGACCCTCGGCTGGTTGCCGTAGGCGTAGCGGCCCTGATGGTCGATGGAGCTGAATACCGTGGCCGGGCCGAAGGTGTCCATGAAGGCGCACGGGCCGTAGTCGATGGTCTCGCCGGAAATCGTTGTGTTGTCGGTGTTCATGACCCCGTGGATGAACCCGGTCAGCATCCACCGGGCCACCAGCGACGCCTGCGCCCCGGCCACCCGCCGGTACAGGTCCAGGTAGCGGTCCGGGGCGTCGGCGGCCTGCGGGTAGTGACGGGCGACGGCGTAGCCGGCCAGCGCCCGCAGCAGATCCCGGTCACCGGACGCGGCCGCGTACTGGAACGTGCCCACCCGCAGATGACTCGCGGCGACCCGGGCGAGCACCGCGCCCGGCTGCGCCCCTCCTCCCGCAGCACCCGCTCGCCAGTACCGACCACCGCCAGTGCCCGCGTGGTCGGAATGCCAAGGCCGTGCATGGCCTCGCCGATGACGTACTCGCGCAGCCATCCTCGATGCCATGAACAAGATCCGCTGATCAAAACCCCTCGGCGGCGGGCCTTTAAAGGGTGTGTAACGGCCTGACCGGGCAGGCACGCTGCGGGCGGCGCGACCGTCACGGACGATGGGCCCGATTCTCCGCATCACGGAGACGCGCAGCGTCTGACCCGTAGACACCCGCAGGCCAGAAGCCCATTTTTGTCCGGCTACGTCGGGCCGCCCAGCCCCGTCAGCGCCACGTTAGTCTCTTGATCTTGAGATTTAGTCTCTGGATCTTGAATAGCGGCGTTCGAAACAGCGCGCTGAGCTGGAGCCCCGTTACGGAATCGAACCGTAGACCTTCTCCTTACCATGGACGCCCGTCCCGTCCGAGAGGGTCGCGCTGGGTCGCGTCAGTGCAGTTCAGAGCTGTAACGCTGTCTGACTGGTACTGACCCGGTCCGGTGCCAGCCGGGGCCGTTGTCACTTGGTTTGTCACTGGCTCTCTAGACCTCACTACCGAAGGTGAGGTTCCGCACGGCCGGCTGATCTGGGCCGCGTCCATGGTGGTACTGGACGCCAGCCGCCAGCGCCAACCTGGTACCACGGCTGGCCGCCTGGAGCCTCGGCGCGGGCATCGTGGCTACGGTCGGCGCCAACCTGGCGCATGGTGTGGGACATGGCCCGGTCGGCCCGCTGGTCAGCGCATGGCCCGCGCACCGAGAGCAGCAGCCGCAGGCGAGTATCCGCGCCAATAGCGCCGGCACCGGGTGCTACGTACATTTGGTGCAGGGTTCTTGACTAAGGGCTTGCGAGGGATGCTATGGCCGTGGCAGAGGAGCCTGCGCTTTCTTTCGCCGGGCTGCTGCGGCGACTGCGGGCGGAGGCCCGGCTGACCCAGGAGGAGCTGGCCGAGGCGGCGAGGCTGAGCCCTCGGTCGGTCAGCGACCTGGAGCGGGGGATCAACCGCACGGCCCGCAAGGACACGGCGCTGCTGCTGGCCGATGCGCTGGGCCTGGCTGGGCCGGTGCGGGAGGTCTTCGTCGCGGCGGCCCGTGGCCAGGTCCCGGTCGCTGAGGTGCTGGCTGCCATGTCCGCATCGCGAAACAACCTGCCGACCCCAGTTGACTCCTTTGTTGGCAGGCAGATGGAGCTGGCCGAGATCACCCGGGCCGTACGCGCAGATCGGCTAGTGCCGTAGCAGATTAGGTTTGCCCGGGTCGTTTCCTCGTAGGCGCTGATGGTCGAGACTGGCTGGGTGAGTGAGCGGCTGCGGGTTCGCGAGATCGATGACGATGAGGGCCGGCGGCTGGTGCGGATCATCCGCCGGGGCAGCGGGTCGGTGGTGACCTGGCGGCGGGCGCAGATGGTGCTGCTGTCCGCGCAGGGCATGGACGCACCCGCGATCGCGAAAGTGGCGTTCACCAGCGAGGACCGGGTCCGGGACGTGATCCGGAACTTCAACGCCGACGGGTTCAGCTCGCTGTACCCGAAGTACAAGGGCGGCCGGCCGCCAAAGTTCACCCTCCCGCAGCGGCGGGAGATCAAGAAGACCGCCCGGGCAGCCCCGGCTGACTTCGGGCTGCCGTTTTCCACCTGGAGCCTGTCGAAGCTGGCGGAGTTCCTGGTGGCTGAGGGGGTGGTCGACGACATCAGCCACGAGGGGCTCCGGATCCTGCTCCGCGAGGAAGGCGTCACCTTTCAACGGCTGAAAACGTGGAAGGCCTCGAAAGATCCGCAGTACGCAGCCAAGAAGGCCCGGGTTGAGCAGCTGTACGCGATCGCCGGCCGCGAGGCCGCCCCGCAGGACGGGGACCCGGCGGTGATCTTCTGCGTCGACGAGTTCGGCCCCCTGAACTTGCAGCCCCGGCCCGGCCGGCAGTGGGCCGCGGTCAGCGGCAGGAGCAAAGACCCCGGCCGGAGCCCGCGGCGGCGGATGCGCGCGACCTACCACCGCACCGAAGGCGTCCGGCACCTGCTGGCGGCTTACGAGCTGGGCGAGGACAAGCTGTTCGGGCACGTCAAGCCCCGCAAGACCCGGGCCCGGTTCCTGGAGTTCTGCCGCTACCTGCGCTCCCTCTACCCGCCTGAGGTCCGGATCGCGGTCATCTGCGACAACTTCAGCCCCCATCTGACCACCGCCAGGGACAGCCGCGTCGGTGACTGGGCAGCGGCTAGCAACGTGGAAATCGCCTACACCCCGTCGAACGCGTCCTGGCTGAACCGCATCGAGGCCCAGTTCACCGCCCTGCGCTACTTCGCACTGGACGGGACCGACCACGCCAGCCACAAGGAACAGGCCAGCATGATCCGCCGGTACATCATCTGGCGGAACAACCACGCCTACGATCAGCGGCTCCGCCGCATCATCGACCGGGCAAACGTAGCTTGATGCGGCACTAGTAACCCTTACCGGTCCCGGCGGGAGCGGTAAAACCAGGCTGGCGCTAGAGACCGCCGCGTCACTGGTGACGGAGTTCGCCGATGGCGTGTGGCTCGTGGAATTCGCCACCATCAGCGATAGCGGACGACTGCCCGGAACAGTTGCGCAGGTGCTAGGAATCCCCGACCGGCCTGACGAGGCCCTCGCAGATACCCTCGCGGGCTGGCTACGGGACCGCCACCTGCTGCTGATCCTGGACAACTGCGAGCACCTCGTGGACGCCATCGGCGGTTTTTGCGAGCGGTTGCTCCCGGCATGTAGCCGGCTCCGCATCCTGGCTACCAGCCGGGAGTTTCTTGAGGTACGCGGCGAGCATGCGATACAGACGCCGCCGCTGGCCGTCCCCGACGATCCTGCCCTGGCGCCGTTGTCCGACGCGGTTCGGCTGTTCCTGGCCCGCGCCGCGGCCGCGGCGCCGTGGTTCCGGACGGATGAAGCAGATCTCGGAACGGTGATGCAGGTGTGCCGACGCCTCGACGGGCTGCCGCTGGCGATCGAATTGGCCGCGGCACGGCTCCGAGCTCTGTCGCTCTCGCAGCTGGCGGCTCGGCTTGATGACCAGTTCTGGCTGTTGACTGGCTCGAGCCGGGCCCAGATTTCCCGGCAGAGTACCCTGAGGGCGGTCGTCGCGTGGAGCTACGACCTGCTGAGCGAGGTCGAGCAGCGCACGTTCGCGCGCCTGGCGGTATTCCCAGACCACTTCACCCTGGAGATGGCCGAGGCCATGGCGTCGGAGCCTGGAGCCGACGACGTGGGCATCGTCGATATCGTCACCCGCCTGGTCGACAAAAGCCTCGTGACCATGGTGAACACGCCGGATGGGTTGCGCTACCGGCTGCTGGAGATGCTGCGCCAGTACGGGAACGACCGGCTGGCCGAATGCGGCGACGTCGACCGGTTCCGCGAGCGGCTGTTCGCCTGGGCGATGTCAGGCGTCGAGCATCTCGAGTTGGTGGTGCGTACCCGGGCGATGGACGACGCCCTGCGCCAGGCGGCCATTGACGCCGTCACCTATCGCGCCGCGATGATATGGGGCGCCTCACACGGTCGGGAGTGCGCCGCGCTGCGCATCGCCGCCATGGTCCCGCTCAGCCTGCACAGGGGAGAGCGAATGGCAGAGATCCTCGACAGGCTCAGCTGGGCTGACAGGGCGGGACAGCTTGACGATACGGCAGCAGGCCACGCCTGGGCGGCGATCGCCAATCTCGCCTTCGAGCAGAACGACTGGCAGGCATCGCTCCAGGCGAGTGTCCGGGCGGCCGAGCACTTCCGGGCGGCACGGCTCCCGCGGCTGGCAGCCTGGGCGCAATATCTCAATGCGCACGCAGCCTGGGGCGCCGGGCAGCTGGCGGAGGCCGACCGGCTCATCAGCGAGGCGATCGCCAACTTCCGCCGGGAGCAGGACGAGGCGGGAGTCGGGTGGTCGCTGTATGTGGCGTCACTACGTAGCGCCGACCTCGATACCGCAAAGCACTTGGCCGCCGAGGCAGATGAGCTGCTGCGACGGGCAGGAATGTCGATAGGTGTCGCCCACAATGCGGAGGGACGCGGCATTATCGCCTTTGAACGAGGCGAACTCGGCGAGGCTGCGACCTTCCTCGCCGAGGCAGTCGAGTCTTTCGCGTCGTACGGCAATGTAGGCTGCGCCGCCCACGCCCTTGAGGCAGCCGCTGTGGTCATCGGAACGGCGGCCCGCAACGGTGACCGCTTGGCGGTTGAATTGCTCGCGGCCGCAAAGGAGTTCCGCCGCCAGAGCGGCCAAGGCCATCGCCCCTGGGAGATCCGCGCCGGGCTTGGAGCCTTGGAGGGCCGCATCGTCACGCCTGACGCCACGAGCGCCGCGGCACATGGTTCTGGATCCCGGTACACGTTGTCCGTGGCGTCGTCACTCGCCATCCGGGGACTCCAGTCCCTGGCGACACCGCACCCCAGCTGACCTTTCTCCGGCGAAGCTGAACCTATCTGCCCAGGGACACAGCACGGGTTCTTGCCTGGCGGGTAGCCAGAACTCCAATTGGATGTTGTCCGGGTCGCGACAACGATCACCGAGCCGATCAGAGTCTCAGCAATCGGCGTGACCGGACCCTCAGCTCACGCAACGCTGCTCCCAGCCTTCGAGTTCCGCCCGCCACGACACGGCACAAGCGAAGTGGTCCAGCCCGGTGCGGAACTCATCGAAAACGCTTCCTCCCGCCCCCGGTATTGCGCACGCCAACGATCCAGCCCGAACGGGGACACGCGAGAACCGGAACCGTACCTCGTCTCCGTCGGCCTGCTGCACCACCTGCCAGCCTCCAGGGCGCGGGGCTGTGCCAGGATCCGCGCCTGGACCCGCAGTCAACCGGCGCGGCCAGCAAGACCCACTCCCCTCATTCCCGCCGACCGGACCGCTGGCGGGATCCTGTGGGTTTCCTGTGGGCCGGCACGTGTGGTGGTCATCCGAGCTATCGGCCACGGTTGAAACCAGCCGAACAGCCCAACCATCTGGTCGGCCCTGCTGAGAGCAGATAGGACAACCCACCGAAGGGGACCCAGCCATGTACGTCCACGACCAGCTCATGAAGGCCCGCCAGAACGACCTGCTGCGGGCCGCCGCCCCTGACCGTCTGGCCGCCCAGGCCCGGCGGGCACGCAGCCGCGCCGCCACCTCCTGGTGGCCGCGCCTGTGCGGCGGCGGGCCGCAGTGCGCCTGCGCCAGCTCTTCTCCCAACCCACCCCCATCGATATCAAGGAGGACACCATGAACCACATCCGCCGCATTCTCGCCGCCGTGGCCACCCTGGCCGGCACCGTGACGGTTCTGGCTACCGCACCTGCCGCCTACGCCTCGCTGCCGCCTCACGGCGGCAGCGACGGCGGCGGGGCGCGCACCACGGCTCCCGTCATCGCCGCAGGTGGCATGCCCGGCTGGCAGATCATTCTGATCGCGGCCGCGGCCGCCGTCGTCGCCGCCACCGTGGCCGTGCTCATTGACCGCGCCTGGGTGACGCGCAGGACGCACGCCACCACCGCCTGACCTATGCCAGGCGCGCAGCGGGCCACGCGGCTGCCGGACAACAGCCGTGTGGCCCAGGCGCTGCTGGTTCTTCTCTACGTTTAACTAACCGGCCTTGCCCCTATGGCAGCTCGAATCGACGACGACTACATGACCGCCGAGCACGACGGGCGCGTGATCGCGACCGCACGGTACAGCCCGCACGCGGCGGCCGACGGCCAGGGCGCGTGGATCGTCTCTGGTCTCCCTCGCCGCTGGTTCACCCGGAACCAGGCGATCACCGCCATGGTCCTGGCGGAGCGGCTCGCCGCGGGTTATGGCGACGACGATCTGTTCGTCATCGGGTGGCGTGAGGAGCTGGGCCTGTGACCGACCGGCTCATCAGGACCACCACCGCGCTAGCGGTGGTGGCCGTGGCGGTCGTCGCCGCGGTCATCTCCTACCAGCACGCGTACGAGCTGGTGCGCTCACACGGGGAGTCCGGCCTGACCGCGCGGCTGCTGCCGTTCACCGTGGACGGGCTGATCTGGGCCGCCGCCATGGTGGTACTGGACGCCAGCCGCCGGGGCCAGCCGGTACCACGGCTGGCCGCCTGGAGCCTGGGCACCGGCATCGTCGCCACGGTCGGCGCCAACCTGGCGCACGGCGTCGGCCACGGCCCGGTCGGCGCCCTGGTCAGCGCCTGGCCCGCCCTGGCGCTCGTCGGCTCATTCGAACTGCTCATGATGCTGATTCGTGCCGGACGTGGTGGCCGCCCAGGCGCCACTGAATCCGAACCGCGTGACCAGCCTGCACCACCGCTGGCGCACGAAACACCACTGGAACTGCCGGCCGCGCCAGGCCTGGAGCAGACAGTCCGCGCACGGTACGAGGCAGGCCACAGTCAACGCGCCATCGCCCGCGAACTCGACATCGACCGCCGAAAAGTCAAGCACATCCTCGACCAAGCCGCATGACCCCACCAAACAGACTTGGAGCTCAGCCACGGTACGTCACTGCACATACTGAATCTCGTCCACCCCGTATCCGAGGCTTGCGCGGCAGCCAGTAGATGACAGACAAGCCCGGGCCAAGCGACCTTGGCCGATCCGGCGTTTAGCCAGGCACCCGCCGACTACCGCTCATGCCGATGAGCGAGCGTTCTCATCCGGGATATGCCGGTCATCGGACATGCCAGATTGCGATGGTGCGGTTCAGTGTTTTACGAGCTGATACCACGTGGGTCTGGCGTTGCGTAGCGGGCCGTTGAGGGTGATCTCGGTGGCGGGGCGGCTTAGGGCGAGTTGCCACTGCGGGAACAGCGCGGGTATCCGGGCCGGGTCGATGCCGCTGGGCATGGGGCCGCGGTGGCCGGGGGCGAACGCGAACATCAGCAGGGTGGCGCCGGGCTCGGCTGCGGCAGTGATCGTGGCGGCGGCATGCTCGAGCGCTGTGCCGGGCAGGCCGTGCAGGCAGCCGACGTCGACCAGGAGGCTGTAGCCGCTGCCGAGGTCGTTGCTGCCGACGCTGGTGATGTCTGCGTGCAGGAAGCGAACGTCCGCTTGGGCCTGTCGCGCGTTGCGCCGGGCGCTGTCCAGCGCGCGTGGGACGGCGTCCACCGCGGTCACGGTCCAGCCATGGTGCGCGCAGTAGATGGCGTCGCGCCCGGTGCCGCAGCCGATGTCGAGCATGTCGCCGGGCGGCAGGGCGTCGGGGCCCTCGATCAGGCCGGCCAGCGGGAGGGGCGGCTCGGTGTGCTCCCAGGGAGTGACTCCGAGGCGGTACATCATCCGGTAGGCAAGGCTCATGGAGCACTCCTTAGAGGCCTAGTCTAAGAATAGAGGTTGACTCTATGTTCAGAGTGTTACTCTCAGGCGTGACCGATGTCAAGGCTCCCGAGCCCGAGGGACGGCGGCAGAGACGGGCCCGGCAGACGCGGGGCCGCATCCTGACTGCCGCGGCCGAGCTGTTCGTCCAGCAGGGCTACGCGGCCACGACGATCCAGCAGATCGCCGAGCAGGCCGACGTCGCGTGGCAGACCGTCTACTCAGTTTTCGGGACCAAGGCCGCCGTCTTGTCCGCGGTGTTCGACGTAGCCGTCGCCGGAGACGATGAGCCCGTACCCGTGCCCGAGCGGCTGTTCGTCCAGGCCATCAAGGACGCCGCCGACCCGCGGGACAAGGCCGCCATCTTCGCCCGTCACCTGCGCGAGTCAGCCGCCCGCACCGCAGGCGTCCTCAGCATCATCGACTCGGCCGCCAGTACCGACCCTGAGATCGCCGCCCTGTGGCGCACCCTGCAAGACCAGGGCCTGCGCGGGATGACAATGGCCGCCACCAGCTTCCAGGAGCAGGGAATCCTGCGCCCCGGACTCAGTGTCGCCCGCGCCGCCGACATCCTGTGGCTGTACACCGGTCCGTGGGCATTCCGCGTCCTGGTCACCGGGCGCGGCTGGACACTCGATGAGTACCAGGCATGGCTCGCCGGCACCCTCTACACCCAGCTGATGATCAACAGCCCACCCGACCAGCCGCCGTGACGTAGCGTCGGCTCCAGTCTTCCGGTCATGCGCGTTGCGGCTTGGAACTGATCGCTGGGCCGGGTCTACTTCCTGGCCTTCTTGAACCCCGCTCGGGGACAACCGGACCCAGCCGTTACCGCCAGGTTGGCCAGCCCGCCAGCGTAGGTGAGCCAGCGATCGAGTTCGAAGGATTTACCGCTCATGCCGCTGACGGGTCGGCAGGCCCGTGGGCGTCCTGTGAACGGGTGCCGTTACGGAAAGAATTTGACCTACTCAAGCATTCCGGTTTATGCTTGAGCTACTCAACTATTGAGCGACTCAAGGGCCGTCGCCGCGAGAGTCCGGGGGGAGGCAGGAGGCACCGTGAATCAGCGCACCGAGGAGAACGAGAACCAGCGTGACGTGGACCTGGGCCTTCTGGATGCCCTGGGCGGACTGATCGCCCGGCTGCTGGCCGAGGGAGAGCGGCTGGCCAAGGACTGCGGGGTCCCGCCCTTCTTCATCAAAGCGCTGCACCTGATCGACAGCCCGCTGTCCATGAAGGAACTGGGCCAGCGCATGCACTGCGATCCCTCGTTCGTCACCAGCATCGCGGACATGATGGAAAAGCGAGGGCTGGCGGTCCGGGAAAGCGACCCGGCCGACCGGCGGGTGAAGCGGCTCGTCCTGACCAGCGCCGGCCGGGACATGAAGCACCAGGTGGAGCAGGCCATGCTCGAGCGCTCGCCGTGGCGCCAGGCCCTCACCCCGGACGAGCGCGCCACCCTGATCTCCCTTATCCACAAGATGGCGCCGCCGCTGAGCGCCACCAACCCCGCCGACTGCCCGGCCGAGGAGGTAACCAACTTCCTGGCAACTGCTGCTACTCCCCCGGTCGGCTGACTTTCGCGCCGATCTGGTCGCTGGCCGCGCTGGTGCGGCCGGAACACGCGCCGATGAGCGGCGCCCTCTCTCCCTCCCATGTGTACGTACGCGGCGGAGCCGCCGCAGCCTTGGACAACTATGCCCTGACAAGGAGAAGGCATGAGCTCCACACAGCCCGTGGCCGGGCACGCCGCACCAGGTGGCGCGGTTGCCCGACCCGTCCAGCGACATCTCGGCCTGGCCCTGCTCGTCATCGCCACTGCCCAGCTCATGGTGGTGCTTGACGCATCGATCGTCAACGTCGCACTGCCCGACATCCAGAAGGCGCTCGGCTTCTCCGGCACTGGCCTGGAGTGGGTGGTCAACGCCTACACGCTGACCTTCGGTGGTCTTCTGCTGCTCGGCGGCCGGGCCGGGGACATCCTCGGCCGGCGCCGGGTCTTCATCGCCGGGATCATCCTGTTCTCCGTGGCGTCACTGCTCGGAGGGTTCGCCACCAGCCAGGCGTGGCTGCTGGCGGCCCGTGCCGTGCAGGGGGTCGGCGGCGCCATCATCGCCCCAACGGCGCTATCCCTGATCACCACCACGTTCGACGAGGGGCCGCCGCGTAACCGGGCCATGGGCGTCTACGCCGCGATGAGCATCGGCGGCCTGGCAATCGGCCTGATGGCCGGAGGCCTGCTCACCACCTACCTCTCCTGGCGCTGGGTGCTGTTCGTCAACGTGCCGATAGGCGCCCTGGTCGCCCTCCTCGCCCCCCGGGTACTTAATGAGTCGGCCCGCCGCCCCGGCCGGTTCGACCTGCCCGGCGCGATCACCAGCACGCTCGGCCTGGCAGCGCTGGTCTACGGCCTGACCAGCGCGACGACCAGCCCGAACGGCGTCTCACACTGGGGCGACACCAAGGTCATCGTCTCGCTGACCGCCGCGGTCGTGCTGCTGGTCACCTTTGTCATCATCGAGTCGCGCAGCGAGCACGCGCTGATGCCCTTGCGGATCTTCCGCAACCGCGACCGGTCCGCGGCCAACCTGATCATGCTGTGCATCGGGACCGCGATGTTCGGGATGTTCTTCTTCCTGACCATCTTCGTGCAGACGGTCTGGGGCTACAGCGCGCTGCGGACGGGCATCGCCTACCTGCCGATGGTCGCCGTCATCCTGCTGATGGCGGGAGTCAGCACCCAGCTGGTGCCGCGGATCGGCGCCCGGCCGCTGCTGATCGCCGGGTCGGTGATCGCCTCGGGCGGCATGTTCTGGCTGTCCCGCATCAGCGAGCACAGCACCTACACCAGCGGACTGCTCGGCCCCATGCTGGTCACCGCGGCCGGCCTGGGCATGCTGTTCATGCCGCTGACTCTGGTGGCACTGTCGCGGGTCAGTGACCGGGACGCCGGCCTGGCGGCCAGCCTGCCTAACGTCGGCCAGCAGGTCGGCGGCTCGATCGGGCTGGCCCTGCTCGGCACTGTGGCCTGGACCGTAGTCGCCAATACCGTCCACCACTCGGTGGCGTCCGCGAAGGCGGCCGCAGCGGCGGCTGCCCAGGCGGGGCACCCGGTGCACGTCAGCGCGGCCCAGGCGAAGACGGCTACGGCGGCGATCTACGATCATGCGCTGTCGGTCGGGTTCTCCCGCGGGTTCGAGGTCTCAGCCGGGATCATGCTGCTGGCCCTGATCGTGACGCTCGCCTTCATCCGGGTGACGCGCGCGGACCTGGCCGGTGCGCAGGCCGTGATGAACATCCCGCCCGGTGACCCGGTGACCCGGGAAACGGTCGAGGCCGACCTAACGTAACCCGGGCACAAGCAATGGCCGGCGGGATCATCCCGCCGGCCATCCTATTCTGCCGCGGCGCCAGGATGGATCTGCGAGACGTCTAAATCGCCGCTCGTCACACCGATCCGCGCACCTCCCGCGCTATGACAGGGCTCGCCAGAACCTGGACTGTCGCCCGAACAATGTTCTCGCCGCATACATGGCCTCCGGAACCTGACCCGGCCCGCGTCTCCCAGACTCCAAAGTTCCGGGAGACGCCCCCCATTGCCGAAATGAGTAATTCATCCGCTCGAATATCTATGCACGAAGTGGAATACTCACTCACGCTATCTCGACCTTGCCGACGATCGCCGTAGAGCATTTTCCATCGCCCTGGTAGGAAATCAGACCGCCGATTATTCGCTCCTGTGTCCGCTTGTTCTTGGCAGCGTGGTTGAGCACATATCAGGGCGTTCTGGGGCGATGATCTGTCATGCTGCAATTAGCCATCAGCCGCAGGGATGAACTCACCGGGCTGCCTGCGTGGCTGTGGTGGTGAGGCTCCGAGCGCGGCTAGTGCCGTAGCAGATTAGGTTTGCGCGGGTTGAGTTTCCCGGCGGGCGCTGATCGCCGAGACTGGCGGTGTGAGCGAGCGGCTGCGTGTGCGCGAGATCGATGACGACGAGGGCCGGCGGCTGGTGCGGATCATCCGCCGGGGCAGCGGGTCGGTGGTGACCTGGCGGCGGGCGCAGATGGTGCTCCTGTCCGCGCAGGGCATGGACGCACCTGGTATCGCGAAGGTGGCGTTTACCAGCGAGGACCGGGTGCGGGACGTGATCCGCAACTTCAACGCCGACGGGTTCAGCTCGCTGTACCCGAAGTACAAGGGCGGCCGGCCGCCGAAGTTCACCCTGGTCCAGCGGCGGGAGATCAAAAAGGTCGCCCGGACTCATCCGGGTGACCACGGCCTGCCGTTTTCCACCTGGAGCCTGTCCAAGCTGGCGGAGTTCCTGGTGGCTGAGGGGGTGGTCGACGACATCAGCCACGAGGGCCTGCGCACGCTGCTCCGCGAGGAAGGCGTCACCTTTCAAAGGCTGAAAACGTGGAAGGCCTCGAAAGACCCGCGCTACGCCGAGAAGAAGGCGCGGGTCGAGCAGTTGTACGCGATCGCCGATCGCGAGGCGGTACCGCAGGACGGGGACCCGCAGGTGGTCCTCTGCGTGGACGAGTTCGGCCCGCTGAACCTGCAGCCGCACCCGGGCCGGCAGTGGGCCGCGGTCAGCGGCAAGGGGAAAGAGCCGGGCCGGGCGCCGCGCCGCCGGATGCGCGCGACCTATCACCGGACCGAGGGCGTCCGGCACCTGCTCGCCGCCTACGAGCTGGGCGAGGACAAGCTGTTCGGGCACGTCAAGCCGCGCAAGACCCGGGCCCGGTTCCTGGAGTTCTGCCGCTACCTGCGCTCGCTCTACCCGATCGAGTCCAGGATCGCGATCATCTGCGACAACTTCAGCCCGCACCTGACCACGGCCAGGGACGGCCGCGTGGGCGCCTGGGCGGCGGCGGCCAACGTTGAGATCGCTTACACGCCCTCGAACGCGTCCTGGTTAAACCGCATCGAAGCCCAGTTCACGGCACTGCGCTACTTCGCGCTCGACGGCACCGACCACGCCACCCACAAAGACCAGGCCAGCATGATCCGCCGGTACATCATCTGGCGGAACAACCACGCCTACGACGAACGGCTCCGCCGCATCGTCGACCGGGCAAACGTAGCTTGATACGGCACTAGCTGGGCAGCGCCGGCCCGGCTACTTGCTCATCGCGGGCATGCGGCATCTCGCCCGCAGAGCATGAGACCTTCGGTGTGCCGGACGTAGTTGACGAGGGTTGACCGGGACTGGAACGCCAGCGCGTTATCGACGGCGACGGCCAGCGCGGGGGATGTGCCTTGCGCGAAACTGAACCGGTAGGTGGCGCAGCCGCCGGGGAATGTGTAGAAGCGGAGGCCGGAGAACTGCGGCGCCAGGCTCAGCGGATGCTCGAACCGGAGCGTGCCGGGTTGGTCGGAGGGGATCTGCTGGGCGCCCGAGGTGTCGCAGGTCGCAGTGAGGGTTACGGTGACCGCTCGCGGCCCTGCGCGATCGGAGTCCAGCCAGAGGCTGACCCTCCCGCTGGCGATGTCCGTGCCGCCAACGCTCCAGCCCGCCGGGAGCGCAGCGATGCAGGGCAGCAGGGCAGCGGACGGGACTGCCTGGGCGCTGAGGATCATCGAATGGCCGGTGCCGCAGCTGGGGGCGTAGGCGCCCAGATTTTCGGCCGCCGGGAAGAAGGCATTCCCCGTTTCCCCCACGGCGGCGGTGATGACGGCGAGCATCGCGGCCGCCAGAGCGACCCGCCGGATGTTCCAGCGTTGCAGCGCGATCGGCGGCCGCTGCGGGGCGAGGGCACGGAATTCGCCGAGCAGGTCGCGCGGGTGCCGTTTCATGAAGGCGCGCAGCTGGGTCGGGCTGGCGACCCCGCGGGTGGCGGCGAATGCTTCGGCGAGCTCGGCTTCGGTGAAGTACGCCAGCGCCCGCCGGTAGACCCGCTGCGGGTCGGTGCGCACGGCCAGGACGAGCATCATGTTGCCCAGGTCGACCGCCTGCCGCCATGGTGACGGGCGCACCTGGACGAAGGCCACGTCGATCAGCAGCAGCTCCCCGGAGCGGACCATCAGGTTGCTTGGTTTGATGTCGCGGTGGGCGATCCCGGCGTCCCACAGCGTGCGGATCAGCTGCAGTCCCTGGTCGATCACCGTGTCGTCGACGTCGGCTTCGCCGATTTCGACGGCGCCGGTATGGAATTCGGTGACCAGCATGTACTCGCGCTCGGGCGTGATCTCCACGATGCCGTACGGCCGGGCCGTGCGGACCCCGATGTCCTGCAGCAGGCGCAGGGCATAGTCCTCGTACTCGACCAGGCGCCGCACGGTCTGGAAGGGGTGCTCATCCTCCAGGGAGCCGTACAGGATGGTCCGCCACAGCTTGTACCAGCGGTCGGCGCGGACGTGGCCCTTGGTGTAGAGCTTGGCGAACACGAACTCCTCCGGGCTGCCTTCGACTCGCAGCCGCAACGGCGTGGAGCCGGCGGAGGACTCCAGGCCGACCGGCTTGATCTCGGTCACCGTGAGCCCGAGCTGGTCACGCACGGCCTGGCGGATCGCCTGCCCCCGCCGGCCGGTCACATCCACGTGCGCGGTGTTGCCGCGGCGGTAGGCGACGGGGAACGCCTCGTTCGGGGTGAAGTACCGGAACGCGGTGACCGGGATCGCGACGGCGAGTGCCACACCTAGGAGCAGGTCATCCACGTGATCGACAGCCAGGTACAGGCGAGCCAGACAGAACACGGCGACCACCGCGACCACCGCAGCCTTAGTGTAGGTGCGGGGGCGGCCCGGCACGGCCAGGCAGTAGACGATGCCCATCAAGAAGATCGTGACGACCGCCGCCGGGGGGGATACCCCGGAGTACCCGCCCCAGCTGCCGATGATCGTTACGCCGTACGGGCGTGGCCTGGACAGCCCGAAGTAGATCGATGTCCCGGCAATCTCCAGGAACAACACGGTTCCCAGGAACACCAGCAAGTGCCGCCAGCGGCGGAACGCCATTGTCAGGGCGACCACCGACAGGCCGAGCACGGTGGCTCCCCAGCCGGAGCCCGCCACATTGATCCCGTTGGCCACATCGGTCAGCCACGGCGTCCGTATCCCGGCCAGGAGACGTAGCACCCACGTGCTTGCTCGGTCATCGATCCGGAGCCACGGCGTGTGCTGGGACGCCAGGAACGCGCCGGCGAGCGCCACGGCCCCAAGGATCAGCCACGCTGTTGTGCTGATGGTGATAGGGTGCGGCAGCGGCGGCGGCGCACCGGTCGGGCGGCGCTGACGACGGTCCTTATGGACGGCCGGGCCCGGCGGCAAGCTGGCCGGGCCGTTCCCGGCGGCCACGGGCCTGATGTCGTCACTCAACGTGCGTCACCCCCGCCGAGATCAGCCCATGTGCGCGCAGCCAGCTGCCGACCACCGCTATGAGCACCGTGCGCGATTTCATACGTACTCCCGCCGTGGCAGGGCGCGCCAGGACAGCCAGCCAGGCGCCACGGGCAGCCAGTAGGTGGCCAGCCGGTAGCGCTCAGCTCGCCCCAGAGCCGGCCGCGCGGCTCGGGCCTGCCGCGCCCGCGTATGGCTCAAACCTAGGCCTCGCCTACTGTGCGGACAAGGCGTGCCTGCTCGTGCCTGACACCGGGCACCAGCGCCCGATAGGCGTCCCGCGCCCGCGCTGAAATACGTATCGAAGTCAGTAATTCCCACGATGCCGGAAGAACGCCCATGTGCCACGCTGATCACGAGGGCTCATGCCATGGTGATCTTCGCGATCACCGCGCTGGTGGCCCCATACTTCAAAGGCTGGTGAAAGGTCCTGCCTTGGGCGCTGGCCGACGCGGTCTGCCTGTCACGGGTGTACCTCGGGGCGTACTTCCCCGTGGCCGTCGCCGTGGGGCGGGCCTGGGCCTGTTCATCGGGAGCGCGCTGAACCTGGTATTCGGCGTGCCCAGCGCCAGCACCGCCGGCGCCAGCGGATGACGGTGAGATGGTCCCGCGCACGTCTACGCCGGAGACATCGCCGCCCGCGCCCTCGCCAGCCGGCTCGCGATGTGTCATCCTCGCTGTGGGCACGGGGGGAATCGGTACCGAAACGGCCTCGGCCGGCCCGTCTGGTTGCCCTGCGTGGCCTACGCTCAACCCATGATGCGGCCCGCGAGCAAGCATGAACGTGCCCTTCCGGCCATGCTGGCCGCTCCCGGCGTCCAGCTTGGCTTCGGCCTGGCTGCCCTCCTGGCCAGCGCCGGTGCCGTGCGCCGCGACCGCGTGGGCCCACGGGAAGTCAGGGCATTCCGCGCAGTCAACGGCCTGCCCGATTCGGTCTACCTGCCCGCCTGGGCCGTCATGCAGCTGGGTGCGTTCGGTGCCATCCCGGCGTCGGCCGCGGCGGCCTGGCTGGCCGGAGACGGGGAGCTGGCAGCCCGCCTCCTGATCGGCGGCACTGGCACCTGGGCGCTGGCCAAAGCGGTCAAGCGGATAGTGCGGCGGCCCCGGCCGGTGACCCTGCTTCCGGGCATCCGCCGTCGCGGCCGCGACGCCAGCGGCCTCGGATACCTGTCCGGGCACGCGGGCGTGGCCGTCGTCCTTGGCGTGGCTGCCCTGCCCCGTCTCGGCCCGGGCGGCCGCGCCCTCACCCTGACCGCCATCCCCCTGGTGGGACTGAGCCGTGTCTACGTCGGCGCCCATTTTCCGCTCGACACCGCAGGCGGGGCGGCACTGGGCCTCGCCGTTAACGCCGCGGCAGGCACCGCGGTCAGGAGGTACTCCACCCGGCATCGTGGCTAACTCGCAGACCAGCCCGTAGCCGCGGTACGTGGGTCGCAGAGCGATGCTCGCTCATGCAGGTCGGCTTCATCCACCTATCCGTTGGCAGGGCCCGCGGCCTCCGTACCGACTGCGGCCAGCTGCTGAATTGCGTGCCGGGATCCGTGAATACCCGCCCGTCCCCGCTTGTGCTGAGCAGCTCGCGCACCCGTAAGCCGGACACGCTGAGCCGCCTGGGCATCGCGGGCGGCGCCGTTTTATGACGCGCTGGGTGGCGCTGGCCGCCAAGGAGCACGGGGCAGCCCTCGCGACCCGGGGCGCGCGGCCACGCGGCACCTATGACGCAGTCGGCGTCGCGGTGATCGTCGTAACCTGACCGGACCGACGGTCTGCCGCAGGAACGCCTTGCGGATCTCGGTGACCGCGATGATCGACAGTGCCACGGCTGCGCAGAGGAGCCACTGATCTACATCGAGCGCGGTGGTCTTCAGGATCGCATGGCACGGCGCCAGGACGGTTGCCATGACGAGCAGGAAAAGGGAGGCCCCGGTCGTCACGATGCAGGTCCGGTCGGCGAACGTGCTGAGGGAGAACACCGAGTCCCGCCGGTCCCTCGACTCGAGCGAGAAGAACAGGTTAAACAGCGAGAACACGACCACGCCCATAGTGCGCGCGATGGCGAGCGTGTGCGCCTGTTCCGCCCAGCTGACCACGCTCAGCGTGCCGATCGCCATCACCAGCCCGACCGAGACGAGCCAGGCGAGGACCCCCCCGGTCAGGATCGGCTGGCCGGGCGGCCGGGGCCGGCGTTCCATCAGCCCTGCGACAAGCCTGCTGTACCCGAGCCCGATGGACTGGATCGTGACGGTGGTGAAGGCCACCCACAAGACCTGCAGCGGAAGGAGCGGCTCGCCGTGGGCGATGTCGAAGATGCTGGCGCCAAGGAAGGTGATGATGAAGCCGAACATGCATCCCATCTCGAACCGGATGTACCGGACCAGGTTGTCATACAGCCCGCGGCCGATTTCCACCGCTTTGGTGATCGTGGAGAAGTTGTCGTCGGTCAGAACCATCACCGCGGCTTGCTTGGCCACCTCGGTCCCGGTGCCCATCGCGATCCCGATGTCGGCCTTCTTCAGCGCAGGCGCGTCGTTGACGCCGTCGCCGGTCATGGCGACGATCTGGCCTTCGCCCTTGAGCAGGTCCACCAGGCGGACCTTGTGCTCTGGAGTGACGCGGGCGATCACGCCGACATCGGCGATCGCCTCCATCGCCTCGTCATCGGTCATCGCGCCGAACTCCGCCCCGCTGATGACCTTGCCATCGATGCCAAGCTGGCGGGCGATCGCGGCCGCGGTAACCGCGTGATCACCGGTGATCATGCGGACCTCGATCCCGGCGGACTTCGCCTGCCCGACCGATGCTTTGGCACCGGGCCGCGGCGGGTCGACGATTCCGACGAGAGCCAGCAGTTCCAGATCGGTCACGAGCGGGAGCAGGTCAGTCCTCGGATCGAAGGCCGCCGGGTCGAAATCCCTGCGTGCGGTGGCGATGACCCGTAGGCCCTCTTCCGCGAACCGGTGGTTATCGGCCAGGTACCGCCCGCGAAGACGGCCGTCGAGCAGAACCGGGCCGGCGTCCGGATCCAGCACCGTGGCGGCCCGGGCCAGGAGCTGATCGGGCGCCCCCTTCACGAGGCAGCGGATCACCGCCTTCCCCGATTCATCGGTCATCTTGTGGAACGTCGCCATGAGCTTGTACTCGGCGTCGAAGGGGAGCTCGGCGATTCTCGGGTGTACCTGCCTGGTCAAGACGGCGTCGATGCCGCCTTTCGCGGCCAGCACGACCAAGGCTCCCTCGGTCGGGTCGCCGATCAGCTCGCCGTCGCTGAGCACCGCGTCGGAGGCCAGGACCATCGGCATCAGGAACTGGTCCAGCGGGATCTCCGCCTGTCCGGCGACGCGGTTGATGCGCCCGTCGGTCGAGTAGCCCTTTCCCTCGACCGCATAGCGGTGCCCGGCGACGACCATCTGGACCGCGGTCATCTGGTTCAGCGTGAGCGTCCCGGTCTTGTCCGTGTTGATCGCGGACGTAGACCCCAGGGTCTCGGTCGAAGCGAGCTGCTTCATGATGGCGCCGACCTTGGCCAGAGCCCGGGCGCCCCACGCCAGGATCGTCGTCACCACCATGGGCAACTGCACCGGGACCGCCGCGATGGCGAAGGCGACCGCGGCGGGCAACACCGCGTTGAAGGAATAGCCGCGAGACAGGTTCACGGCCATCGACGCGATCAGCGCGACACCCGCGACCAGCAGGAGCTGCTTTGAGAGCCGGTCGAGCTGGCGGGTGAGCGGGGTCTTGACCGCCGGCTGCGCCTGGAGCATTCCCGAGATGTGGCCGACTTCGGTCGCCATCCCGGTCGCGGTGACCACGAACTCGCCCGTCCCGCAGGTGACAGAGGTGTTCATGTACACCATGTCGGTCCGGTCGCCCAGCGGCATGCCAGCTTCCCCGACCGGGGCCGTGCCCTTCGAGACCGGCAGGCTCTCCCCGGTCAGCTCGGACTCGGCGACCGCCAGCGTGGCCACCCGGAGCAGCCTGCCGTCAGCCGGAACGACGTCACCCGCCCCGATCGAGACGACATCGCCGGGGACCAGCTGTGCAGCGGGGATCTCCGCCTCCTGGCCATCGCGCCGCACCCGGGCGGTCACGATCAACCTCCGCTGGAGCGCGGCGACCGCGCTCTCAGCCCCGCCCTCCTGCTGCAGGCCGAGAACCGCGTTAGCCAGTGTCAGCAGAATCAGCAGAAGGCCGCTTCCCAGCTGACGGAGGGGGAAGAGGCTGAGGAGGCCGACCACTAGCAAGACGATCTGCATGGGGTCGGAGTACTGGCGGATGAACGCGCGCCAGCGAGGCTCTGCCCTGCCTGCGGCGAGCGTGTTGGGGCCGAACCGGCCGGCCCGCGACGCCGCCTCCGCCGAGCTCAGGCCGTGCCGCGGGTCTGCCCCCTCGGCTCGCAGCACCTCCTCGGCGCTAAGCGTGTGCCACGCGGCCTCTGGGGCCAGCGCCTGGCGCTCCGCCCCGGGCACATCGACCAGTCTGGCCTGCACGGGACACCCCCTCCCGGCGAGCTACGACCGAGACGACCCGAACCCCCGCCGCCGGCCAGCAGCCCCTGCTGATCGACGGGTGCAGGTAGCGGCGCCACCGATCCTCAAAGAAGTCGGCGGAATACACCCGTCCATTCTGCCGTCCCTACATCACCTCGCGCCATTACCTGTGTCTGACGACTCCTCGCCTTCGCAACCTGGCAACTCCGGGAACGGCGCGCTGGCCAACGTCGCGTTCGACTTGGCGCTGCGCGACAGCGTTCCGTCGATACGCAGCAGGTGATCCGTACTCAGTGTAGGGGGGCCACCACCATGTCCGCGGTCACTAGGCACGTCGATGGCGGCGGTGAGGTGGAGGGTGCCGCTGATGGTGGTGCCGGGTGCTGGCAGGGTTCGGTGCTCGCTGACGTCTAGTGTCCCGGTCTTGAGTTCCCTAACACATCACCACTTGAGTCGCCTTTAGCTTCAGCTGACTGGTTCGATGATGACAGGGCGGCCGGAGTGCAGTGTCCTGGGCGGATGGGAGATCCCGTGCTGGCTCCGCTGGTGTTGTCGCAGGACGAACAGCACACATTAGAGAACTGGGCGAAGCGCCGCAGCACTGCGCAGGACCTGGCGTTGCGGGCACGGATCGTGCTGGCCAGCGCCGAAGGGCATAACAACATAGCCGTGGCCGTCAGCTGGGCGTCAGCCGCAACACGGTGACCAAATGGCGGGCCCGGTTCCTGGCCAGCCGGCTGGACGGGCTGGGTGACGAGCCGCTTCCGGGGTGCCGCGGACGATCACCGATGCCCACGTGGAGGAGGTGGTGGTGCGCACCCTGGAAGAGGTGCCCGAGGGGGCCACGCACTGGTCCAAACGGGAGCTGGCCAAGCGGGTGGGGATCTCGCCGACCAGCGTGCACCGGATCTGGCGGGCGTTCGGGCTGCAGCCTTGGCGCACGGAAGACTTCAAGATCTCCCCGGACCCGCTGCTGATCGACAAGATCCGCGACGTGATCGGCCTATACCTGGCGCCGCCGACGAACGCGGCAGTCTTCGCAGTAGACGAGAAGCCGCCAGGCTCACGATCCCCTCCTTGCGCTCATCACGACCCGTTATGCGCGATGCAGACACGCGAGTGGACCTCCACACGGGCGATACAGAACGGCGGTTCGTGCCCTCTTCCGAAGATTGCCGCCTGTGATGACACGATGGGCGCTAATCCGCCCGGCCGAGCGTCAGCCGGGCGGATCGGTATATGGGTTTCCGGTATTAGCGGGCGGCCCCGGCGACGTAGGCGGCAACGATGTAGGTCGCGTGGCGGTCCAGCGAGGCTCGGGCCCGGTCGTAGCGCATGGTGGTCCGTGGGTCGGCGTGGGAAGCAGCTTCCTGGACGTCGCGCAGGGGTACCCCGGCGTCCAGCGCAGCGGTGATGAATGCATGTCGCAGGGTGTGCGGCCCGACCGGCTTGGTGATCCCAGCGCGGCGGGCTACCCGGCGGACGATCCGTCCGTCGCCATGCCGGTCCAGCCGTCGTCCGTCCAGGGTGAGGAAGATGGGACCTTGGCAGCGTTCGCCGATGGCCAAGTCGATTGCTCGGGCCGTGCGCGGGGCGAGCGGGATGGTAACGACTTTGCCGCCCTTGCGGGTGATCACCAGTGTCCGGTGCCCGCGCTCGATGCCAAGCGCCTCGATATCTGCGCCGGTGGCCTCTGACACGCGCAGCCCGTTGAGCACCAGCAAGGAGATCACCGCATGCTCAGCCGATGGTCCGAGCCCGGCGGCGACCAGGAGCGCGCCGAGCTCGTTGCGGTCCAGGCCGGTGGCGTGGGACTCTAGTCCAGGCGAGGTCGGCGGACATGGGCGGCCGGGGAATGCTCGAGCAGTTCTTCCTCGACCGCATAGCGGTAGAACTCAGCCACGGTTGACAGCCGGCGGGTGATGGTCGCCCGGGCCCGGCCGCGGGCCTCCAAGTCGCGGGCGAAGCACTCGATATCCGCGCGGCGAGCTTGGAACAGCCGGAGCTGATGCTGCTGGCACCAGCCGGTGAACTGCCGCAAGTCCAGCTCATAGGCCTGACGGGTCAGGCCGCTGTACCCGGTGAGGAACCCCGCTAATGCCAGCCGCTCAGTGTTGGTGAAGACGGGCGCGACGGGGACGAGGACGGCGGACGTGGTCGTGGTAGCCATCAGGCACCTCCGGGGTTCTGGCTGAGGCCCCGGAAAGCTGGGCCAGCCAAGGCCCCAGCAAACGATGAGAGAACCTCACGGTAGAACGGCGCCCAGCACCACACCAGGTCACCGCTCGCACCTACCGGAACCGGACCTATCGATCAGCGCCCACCCCTGCCGACTCGGTACTTGCAGCGAGGCGCTTCGTAGGCATTGACGCTGGGATCAGGTAATCCAGTTCTGGCACTGTCTTCACTAGCCGGATGAAGCAGCGGTGCCCCCGTTCGGGTCAGAGGAGATCTTCCGCTTTCAGGAGGCTTTGCCGGTCCAGCGGTGTCCGTTGCAGCGCGAATAATCAGTTAACTCACCCGGGGAATCGGGGACAAGCGTCCAGGTCGGTCCGCATGCGGCCACGGTCGTTGTCAGCACTGCGTAGCAGACCGGCCGCCCGCCACCGCGAGCGTTAGTAAACCAGCTAGTTGACGCCTGAACAGAGGTATTAAGGCGCTGGACTTAAGTCGCTGGCAGCTCCTTTACGGGATCGGTGCCTTGGCTGGTGGTGATGCCGTCGAGAATCCGGTGGAGTCCCCAGAGGTATTGCTCGGTGCAGATGTTGCTGGCCATGGCGGCTGCCGCTGCAGCGGTTCGGGGCAACTGGTTGGCCGGGGCGGCGGCGAAGGCCTGCTGCCGGGCGGCTACCCGCTCTGCGGTGGATGGCGAGCCGGGCTGGTCCAGGTCGGCGACATCGAGGGCGACTGAGCTGAACATGTAGCCGAACAGCAGGTGGGATGCGCGCGCGGCGTCGGTGGTGGTGAGGCCTGCGTCGGCGAAGAGCTCAAGGAGGCGTTCGCCTAGGGCCAGCGCGTGCGGGCCGGTCCGGGGCTGGCCGATCATCAAGGTGACCGCGCCGGGATGGGCGGCCAGCCGTGCTCGCAGTTCGACGGCGAGGGATTCCACGCGCTGCCGCCATGGCTGGGCCCGGTCGGCGAAGACGCCGTGGTCGATCTCGCTGAACAGGCGCTCGACCAGAGCCCTGAGGACGGCGGCCTTGTCCGGGAAGTAGGTATAGACCGCGTTGGGCGTTACGCCGACCTTGGCGGCGATGCCCCGCACTGATGCCCCGTTTGCCCCGCCCTCGTCGAGCAGCTGCAACGTCGCGTCGAGGATCTCATCCTCGGTCAGGGCCCGCCGGGGGCCCGGCCGCCTCCGCTTGCTCGGTGCCGTCATTCAGGCCGTTCTCCTCTTGATTTCTTACTGGACAGGGTACAGCATTTGTACATCGTACAATATCTGTACGCCGTCAAGAGATAGGCCCGCGATGAGCGAGAGCCGAGTGCCTAATCCCGTCCAAGTTCCTTACCCCGTCCACATCGACGCGTCGCTGGACCCGTCGACCTCCCGCGGGCTGTGGCTGATCAAGTGGCTGCTGCTGATCCCGCATTTTGTGGTGCTGGCGTTTCTGTGGGTGGCTTTCCTGGCGGTCAGCGTGGTCGCGTTCTTCGCGATCCTGGTGACCGGCCGCTATCCCCGGCCGCTGTTCAGCTTCAACGTCGGCGTGCTGCGCTGGTCCTGGCGGGTGCACTACTACGGTTACGGCGCCCTGGGCACCGACCGTTATCCCCCGTTCACCCTCGCCGATGTGCCGGACTACCCGGCGCACCTGGACATCCCCTACCCCGGGCGGCTGTCCCGGGGCCTGGTGCTGGTGAAGTGGTGGCTGCTAGCCCTGCCGCACTACCTCGTGCTATCCATCCTCGTCGGCGGCGGCCTGTGGGCCAGCTCCCACGGGACCGCCCACGGCGCGCTGGGCGCTGGCGGCCTGGTCGGCCTGCTCGTCCTGATCGCCGCGATCGTGCTGCTGTTCACCGCCCGCTACCCCAAGTCGCTGTACGCCCTCGTCGTGGGCATCGACCGGTGGTCACTGCGGGTGGCGGCCTACGCCGGGCTGATGACCGACGCCTATCCGCCCTTCCGGCTCGACCAGGGCGGCACCGACCCCGGCACGGTTCCCGCCGGTCCCGCCCCGTCGGCTCCGCCCGTCCCCGCCGGGTAATCCCGCCGGCGCTCCCGGACCGTCCAAGCCCAACTCGCGCAGGAAGAAGGCCGCTATGCGGGTGATGTTGATGATCAAGGGGGACCCGGAACCGGGCGCGGTGCCCAGTCAGGAACTCCTCACCGCGATGGGCAGGTACAACGACGAGCTCAAACAGGCCGGACTGCTCGTCGACCTCGCGGGGCTGCTCCCGAGCGCCGAGGGAAGCCGCGTCAAGTTCTCCGGGGGAAGCCGCGCGGTCATCAATGGGCCGTTTGATGAGGCGAAGAAGCTAATCGCGGGCTACTGGATCCTCCAGGTGAAATCGATGGACGACGCCGTGGACTGGGCCAAGCGTGCCCCGTTCGAGGCGCTTTCCCGGATCTACCCAGGCGAGTATGGCGCCGAAGGCGAGATTGAGATCCGTCAGGTGTTCGAGCCTGAGCACTCTGACGCATCGAGCTAGCGGCGCCGCAATTAGCTTCCCGCGAGTTACCGGGCGTGCGGCCAAGCAGCAGGACGCGTGGCCCGGGCCTGCACATGATCTCGGTCACGCACAGCGACCCTGGCCGTCCCGAGGCGCCCGCCGCCGAGGCCCGCCAACTCAGCAGTTTCACGAAACGGAGACCGGCATGGCCACCACCGTCCGAACCCCAGCACCGAAACCGCCGGTGCAAAGAGTCCCGATGGACTCGGTGAGGAAGACCGCGCTTGTCGCGGGCATCTTCTACCTGATCACCTTCATCTCGATCCCCACACTCGCCCTCTACGGCCCCGTGAGCAACCACCGGAACTGGATCCTCGGCTCCGGCGGTCATACCGCCGTGCTCGTGGGCGGCTTCCTCGAGGTGATCGTCGCCCTGGCCGGTATCGGCACCGCCGTCACGCTGTACCCGATCCTCAAGCGGCAGCACGAAGGCCTCGCGCTCGGCTTCGTCACCTCGCGCCTCCTTGAAGGCACCATGATCTTCGCTGGCGTCGTCAGCCTGCTGTCACTGGTGACCTTGACCCACGGCCCGGGCGGGGCGGCTGGGCCAAACGCGGCCGCGCTCGTGGCCACCGGCGCCTCCCATGTGGCGGTCTACAACTGGACGTTCCTGCTCGGGCAGAGCCTCATGCCAGCCATCAACGCCATACTGCTGGGCACCCTGCTGTACCAGTCCCGGCTCGTACCCCGCGCCCTTCCCGTGCTGGGACTCATCGGAGCCCCCCTGCTCCTGGCGGCCGACATCGCCACCCTGTTCGGCGGCATCGGCCAGCACTCGACCTGGGCCCTGCTCGGTGCACTCCCGGTAGCTGCCTGGGAACTTTCACTTGGCGTCTGGCTGGTCGTCAAAGGCTTCAAGCCCTCCCCCATCACCACCGGAATGACAGGTACCAGCCATGCATAAAGCTGCCCGCGCCCGCCAGCGCCTATTAGCCCTCTTCCTGCCCATCGCCGCCGTGCTGTATATCAGCTGCGAGGCCCTCGATCCCAAAGGCACCGACCAGCTCATCACCAACATGGCGATCGGGCTGCGGCTGCTGGCCATCGCGGGCCGGCACCCGGCCCAGCTGTACCTCGCGGGCACGCTGTCGCTGCTCGCCCTGGGCGCCGTCGCGGTGTCGTACGCGGCGATCGCTCTGCTGGTCACCGGCCGCGGCTGGGTGATCGCCACCGTCGCCGCGCTGCTCGGCGCGATCGGCGCCTTCTTCGGAGCCATCACCAACGTGCTGGTCGGCGTCGACCTCGCCGCCGCCGCCACCGCCCACACCTCACCAGACGCGGCGGCACGGTTCCTGGTGACCGCGTTCAACTCCGGCGCCGGGCAGTTCTTCACCTACGTCTATTTCGTCAGTGAGTTCGCCGCACCCGTCGTGATGGGGTTCGCGCTGTGGCGCAGCCGCCGCGTCCCGCTCTGGCTAGCGGCCCTGTTCACCGTCGGCTTCGAGGTCGCCATCTTCCAGTCTGCTAAGGGCCCCATCGTCATTGCCTGGATGCTGCCCTGGGGCATCGCCATGATCCTGCTCACGGTGAGGATCTGGCAGGCAGCCGGCCAGCCAGCCACCACCCCCGAGCCGCAGCCTGCCCCCGAACCCGTCACCATCAGCTAAAGCCTCCCGGCCGACCCGGGACGAGCCCCGCTCCGGGAACCGTCACCCGCCTGCTGCCTCGTATGTCATAGCCACATACCGATGGTAGGTCGCCGGGCTCATCCGCTCCGGTGTCCTGTTGGGTTGTGGTCCGGTCAGTTGCAACAGGCGGGGGCGACGATAAACGGAGGCGAGCGATTCACTAACAGGCGACCGATCAGCTGTGCCCTGAGCAGGGCAGACACGGCGCGGCGTGCCTAATCTAGGCATCCATTGGGCATGATCGAGCGTGTCACCGATACGAGCGCTCACGTGACCCTATAAGGGCCGGGCCTCTTCCCAGCTCAGCCCGGTAGCAGGACGCTCCGGGTGAGAAGATTCCGAGCTCGGGAGAGGAGACCCGGCAATGTCTGTTTACGTCGGCATCGACGTGCACCGCAAGCGCTCCCAGGTGGCGGTGGTTACCGGGGACGGCGCGGTGCAGGTGAACAAGAACGCGGTGAACGGCTCGGAGCCGTTTCTGCGGCTGATCGGCGATCTGCCCGCGGGGACGCCGGTGGCGTTCGAGGCGGCGTTCGGCTGGAGCTGGCTGGCCGATCTGCTGGAGGATTACGGTTTCCAGACGCACCTGGTGCACCCGCTGCGGTGCAAGGCGATCGCCTCAGCAAGGCTGAAGAACGACAAGGTGGACGCCGCTATCTTGGCGCAGCTGCTGCGTGCGGACCTGCTGCCCGAAGCGTGGATCGCCCCGGTGAAGGTCCGCCAGCTCCGCGCGCTGCTGCGGCACCGGATCAGCCTGGTCCGGCTCGGCACCCAGCTGCGCAACCGGATCCACGCGGTGGCCGCCGACCACGGCTATGACCGGCCGGCCAGCTACTGGACCGGGCCGGGCCGCGGCTGGCTGGCCGAGCTGGACCTGCCTCCGGCATCGCGGGAGATCATCACCGACTGCCTGGCGGTCATCGACGGCCTGGCGCCGCTGACCGGCCGGATCGACGGGGAACTGCATCAGCACGCCAAGGCCGACCCGCGGGTCACGGTGCTGACCACGCTGCCCGGCGCCGGGGAGTTCACCGCGCTGGTCATGGTGGCCGAGATCGGCGACATCACCCGGTTTCCCAGTGCCCGCAAGCTGGCCTCCTGGGCCGGGCTGACCCCGACCGTGCGCGGTTCGGATCTGAAGGTCCGGCACGGGAACATCTCCAAGCAGGGCTCGGCGTGGCTGCGGTGGGCCATGAACCAGGCCGCGCAGACCGCCAAGCGGTCCCCGGACTTCGCCGCCAGCTATGCGGCCATCACCAAACGGCGCGGGAAGAAGATCGCCACCATCGCGATCGCCCGCAAGCTGGTGACCCGCGCCTGGCACCTGCTGGCCGAAATGGAACCCGGCGAAGCCAGCACGCCGCCGCTGCGGCGGCCATGAGAACGGGAGGGTCGCCAAGCCCCGGGTAAGCTCGCTCCTGCGGCATGAGCCGGCGCCCCGCGCCGCGCTCGATCACATGACTGAGCAGCCCGGTCCCGGACACACGGTCATGGCAGCCACCCCCGCACACGGGGCGGCGCCGGATGGGTGCTTGTGAGACCACTCCGCACACCAGCGCCGGGAACCAGCACACGACCCCCTGACAACCCGATACCGTGACCGGCTCCTTCCTCGCCCTCGATGATCTCCCGCCGCTAGCCGGCCTCAAGCTCATTCGTCCTCGCCGCTGCGCGGCTGCGGGCGCTCCAGCTTGACCCCCCGGCCGCGCAGCGGGAAGGGACCGGGCAGCTGCGAGGAAGCAGCCGCAAGAACAGTCAGCCCAGCCCGGAAACGCACGTAGTCACCGGGCCAGATCCGTACGCCCTCTTGACAGTGATGGCCCTTATGGGTGCCGATGACAATATTGCATAGTTATATCGAAAGCCGATACTTCTAAATTTGAGGTCCGAGGTTCTTGGTATACTTAGGCCTTTTGGGTCGGCGCGGCGGAAGATGAGCAATGTCAGCATGGCTATCACTAATTGCAGGTGCAGTGCTTGGCGCATTCGTAAGCCTGCTCGCCACTGTCTATCTGCAAGACCGATGGATAGAGTCGAGTAAGAGACGGCGCAGACTCCGCCTTACTCGGGCAATTGCCAGGCCGTGGATCGAGGAAGATGGCCCGATAACGATCGCCGGGATCCCCACCTCCGTCTATCTGATAGAAGGGGATGGCCATCTGTCGATCGAGCCGCAAAACGTCAGGATAGACGTTCGGTCCGTGCGTGCCGAACTACCAGCATCCATTGCAGCAGCCAGGGAAAGACTTGTTCGGCAACTGGCAGCTTCGGCCCAAAGCGGCAAACAGGCTGTATCCTACTGGAACAGTGCCAACATGATCGCTCTCACCGGATATCGAATTTCGCGTACCGCCGAGCGCGAGGATTCCACCGTGCACCTGGAGGCATGCCTCAGCGACTACGCTACGTTTGCAGCCACCGTCTTGCGACTTGATGAGGAAATCGATCAGTCAACTCCCTCGACCAAGAGCAAACCAATCACCCTTCGTCAGGAGTTCTTCCCAACTAAGGATGCAGTTGCTGACGGTGTCCGAAGACCGCTTCCGTTCCTGGCTAATGGAGTTGGTATCGCTCTTCTGGCATTTTCAGACGACGGGAAAGTGCTTCTGGCGCATCGCCGAATGGAGTCCCGGGCTCGTCCAGGGGAATGCGACGTATCAGTGGTCGAGGGAATCGATACGAGCCTTGACTCGGGCGGATCCGGCAAACTCGACGTCTATGCGACGGCGGTACGCGGTTGCCGCGAAGAACTCGGTGTGGACATATCTTCGCGCGATGTGAGCATCCTGGCGTTTGGTGTGGATATGGCTTACTATCAATGGAACTTCATGGGCATGGTGGATATTAAGCTTACCGCCAATGAGATAATTTCGCAGCACTCGCTACATGCCAAAGATCGATGGGAAGGAAGGCTGGAGCAGGTAAACCTGGATGCCGTGACTGTCTTCGGACGCATGCGTCAGGACAAGATCTGGGACTGCGGACTTATCACAGCTTATCTGGCGCTCAGCAAGAAATGCGGCGCTCGGCAGACCAGGGAAGCCGCAGAAAAAATCTTCGGATCGCCCAGGCCTAAGGCGCCATGGCATCGATAGTTCTTACTCTTCTGCCGCCGAGCGGTCAGCGTGGGTGGTACAGGCCACCCTGTCGCCGAATTGGGGGCCCAGACCGGCGGTCGTCCGTACCAACATTCATCGCGAGCGGGCGACGGGCTGCGCGCTACCGTCCCGGTGAACGTTCGTGAACGCTCAGGCGGTCATCTCAACGCTCCCATCCTCCGCCGACATCCCTGGTAGTAGCACCGCGGCGGTCACCAGGTCTACGATCGGGAGCCATTCGCCCAAGGGGGGCGTGCCATGAGAATGCTGCTGGAAGTCGAACTGCCACCCGACCCGTTCAACTCCATGGTCCGAGGCGGCACCGCCGGCGAGAAACTCCAAGAGATCCTCGGTGAGATCAAGCCCGAGGCCGCATACTTCACCGAACGCGACGGCCATCGCGGCGCGATTCTCGTCGTCGACGTTGCGGATCCATCCAAGGTTCCCCAGCTGGCCGAGCCGTTCTACCTGGTCTTCAACGCCCTGGTCAAATTCCGGGTGTGCATGACGCCCGAAGACCTCGGCCGGTCGGGTCTGGACGCCATCGGCAGAAAATACGCGTGAACCGCTGACACCATCAGATCAAAGCGGACGCACCTGTCACCAGCCGAGCAGCGGCGCCCATGTTCCGGACCGGCCGGATAAGGCTTCAACCGAGCTGAGCCCGACTGGACTTGCTACTCGGTCATACGTACTCTTCTGCCGCTGAGCGATGCGCACACTGCACATCGTTTCCGAGCGGGTGCCAGCCCACAATCATGGTCTTCTGCGCGGCTAACAGGGAGCTCACGTCCACGAAGGTCGGGGGCTGGTACGCAGCCTGACCTGGGTCTATGCTCCTGCGGGAGGGTCTTCGGCCAGAGGGTGCCCGCTGTCGAGGGGAGCCAGCGGGCGGTCGGCGGAAGCTGGTGAAGAATCGAGGGGGATTCTCGATGGCGCTATACCTGTATCAGGCCGCCTACACCCCAGAGTCGATGGCGGCTCAGATCAACGAACCGCAGGACCGGATCGAGGCAGTCAGGCCGGCGCTTGAAGCCCTGGGAGCCAAGATCCTGGTGGGCGGGTTTCCGTTCGGCGAGTATGACGTGCTGGTCATTTATGAGGCACCCGATAACACGACCGCTGCCAGCGTCGCGATGGCAATTGCCGCAGGCGGCGCGCTCAGGTCGTCCAAAACCACCCGGCTCCTCAGCGGCCAGGAATGGACTGAATCTCTGCGCAAGGCGCAAGGCTCTCAGTACCGGCCAGCGCGGTAACGGCCGACCCGTTAGGGCCACGCCTTCCGGACCTTTTTGCCAACGGCGGGGCCAGCAAGCTCTGCGCGGGCAGCTAGCTGAAGCCGTTTATAGTGCCTCGGCTCCGCCGTCGGACCGGGTCGGTGATCCGCTTCTGCCGCGATGAGCGTCCACTGGACCAACGTCGGTGAGTTACTGGGAAGCCGAGCGGCCAGCGACCCCCGCATCGTGGCCGCTGACCGTAGCAGCGGTTCACTGCGGACCACGTAACGCGACCCCGGTCGCATAGCGTGACTGGCAGCTCCTGCAACAGCCGCGCGCCGAGCCGCCGATCTGGCGTGAGCATGAACACGAGCGACGCCGGCTTCTGTCGCTCATAACTGGGAGTTCGGCGCTCACGTTTCCCTGGCGGCGAGCCTTGGCAAGCCGGGCGCCACCTCGCGCCCGGGCCAGCGGCGTTGGGCGCCGGGCATGGCCCGGTAGGCCGAGCTATCGGCCGGGGGTCGTTGGCGGGATGATGACATGAGGAGATGAGTGATGCGAGTACTGATGATCGCGCCCCCGGGCGCGGGCAAGGGAACCCAGGGCGCGCTGATCGCCGCGCACTTCGACATCCCCCACATCGCGACCGGTGAACTGCTGCGCGATCACGTCGCGCGGCAGACCGCTCTCGGCCAGGCCGTTCAGGAATATCTGGACCGCGGCGAACTCGTGCCTGACCAGATCGTACTGGACATGCTGCGGGAGGCGATGGTCGCCGCCAAGGCGGCCGGAGGCGGGTTTGTCCTCGACGGAATCCCGCGAACCATGCAACAGGCCCGCGCGGTCTATCTGATGAGTCGCGAACTCGGGATGACCGCGGATGTGGCGCTGCACCTGCAGGCCGGCGACGGGGAACTTATGCGCCGGCTGCTCGCGCGCGCTGCGCTCGAGCATCGTTCCGACGACACGCCAGACATTATTGCCCAGCGCCTGGCCCTCTATGATGAAGTGACATCCCCCATCATCTCGTGGTACCGCGACCGCGGAATCCTGGTCTCGGTGGATGCGATGCGTTCCGCGCAGCAGGTCGGCCGCGAAATCCTGGCCGCCCTGGAAGCGATGCGCCCGTTCTTGGACCATGTGCCCGGGCAGGCACGGCTCTCCGTTGACCTCACCGGCCTGGGGGACGCGTTCGGCGCCACCGACCCCACCGTCGGCACCTCCGGCTGAGCCCTCCGGTCGGCCACCAGGGCTGGCCTCGGCCCGGCATGGCCGCTGCCGGGTATCAGCCACGGCGGGACCTGCTCAGCGCCGCCGGGGAAACCGCTGGGCGGATACTCCGCGAGTCTTGACGGCCGGTTCCACCTCGACATGGACAACCCGCCCCGGGCTCGCCAGGATGGCAAGATAGACAAGGGATCGCCTGCCACCGCCAGATCCGGCGGAGCCGAGAGAATAGAACCGCCGATCGGTGCGCCGGCTGCGGCGCCGACCGCGAGCAGGACGACCGCGGCAAGGTGGTGCCCGTCGGCGAGCCGGGCGCCGAGTACGTCGGTGCCGCGATGAAGGTGAAAAACCCGAATCCGAGGCCGGGGTCGGCGAGATCGACGGCCACGCCGCACGGAAGGCCCAGTATCCGCCACGCATGCAGCACGACCAGCACCGTGTAGGCGATGCCGGCGACCCACATGAGGAAGACCGTGATGGCGTAGGCGTGGTGGTTGCGCATCGCGATCGACACGATGACGCTGGCCATGACCAGCGCGAAGTAGCCGGAATTGAGTGTCCGGATGGCCTCGCGCCCTGCCGCTGTGATCGTCACCCGGCGGTTCGGCGCGCTTAGTACGGGGCACCGATCCTGCGCCACTTGCGCCCGCCGGTACCCGGCTCGGAGGGCGGGGCGGGCCGGCGGCTGCGGTAGACGATGTAGGGCCGCCACAGGTACCACAGCGGGTAACTCCATGCGTGCACGAGCCGGCTGAACGGCCACAGCGCCCAGATCATCCACGCAGCGGTCGCGTGCAGCTGGTAGATGAATGGCGCGTGCGCGATCGGCTGCACGTCCGGGGAACCGATGAACAGGCCGCGGAACCACGGCGCCACGGTGGTGCGGTAGTCGTACCCGTGCCCGAGCAGGTTGATCCCGATCGTGGGGGCGATGCCGGTGAGGATCACGATCAGCAGCAGGATCAGGGTGACATAGTCGATTGGCGCGGTCGTGGCCCGCACCCGCCGTACCAGCAGCCGCCTGGTGGCCAGCACGATTACGCCGCCGATCACGAGCACCGCGGCCAGCGTCCCGGCCCCGGCGGAGAACCACCGGTAGACGTTCTCGGGGATGCCGATCGCCTTGGTCCACCGCTCCGGGATGAGGACGCCGATCACGTGCCCGCCGATGGCGGCGAAGGTGCCGTAGTGGAACAGCGGCGACCCCCACTTGAGCATGCGGCACTCCTGCAGCTGCGTGGAGCGGCTGGTCCAGCCGAACTGGTCGTAACGCCACCGCCATACGTGCCCGACGGCGAACACTCCGAGTGCAAGGTAGGGCAGGACGACCCACCAGAACACCTCCGCCCCGGTTGCAGTCATGTCTGGGTTCCGTAACCGGTCAGGTACTCCGGCGGGGCGAACGGCTCCAGTCCGACGTCCTCGCGCGGCGGGCCGGCCTCCCACGCGGCACGCACGAGCCCGGCCTCGCGGCGTCCCAGTCCCGGCAGCAGAGCGCATACGGCGGCGACGACATCGACGTAGGGCGTGGCCGCCTGATCGAGGGCGCGCCGCAGCAGTTCGAGGTCGGCCCGGTGCGCGCGCAGCAGGCGTTCCCCGCGCGGGGTGAGCGCGGCGAAGTCGAGCACCATGGGCAGGTAGTCGGGCAGCTCGTCGTCGCTGGGGCGCAAGCCGGCCGCCCGGTAGGCGGTCTTGAAGGTGAGCATCGACATGCCGCGCTTGCGGGTGTCGCCGTAGCGGTAGTAGCTCAGATACAGCGCGCAGCGACGGCGCAGGTCGAATGTCTCGACGTAGTGCTGGCCTACCTTGGTCGGCGGCGTTGCGCGCAGCCAGAGCAGGAACCGTGCGAACGCGTCCCGGCTCGCTCGCGGGGAGGCCTGCGCCGCGGCCGCGTCGAGTTCGCTCATCCCCTCGAACAGCGCCGTCGTCGGGTACTGCAGCAGCACCGAGGCCAGCTTGTACGGGCTGACTGCGCCCTGGCTGGTGCTCACGAGGTGCCTCGGCCGGGAAAGAGGCCCGGGGCGGTGTCCTGCCCGTTCCAGCCGAGCAGGTTGAAGTGTGTCCGGCCGTCGTCGGCCCGGAAGCTATGGTTCTGGCCGGGCGGGGCGGCTGGCTGATAGCTCTGGATGCCGTGCGGGCCGGCACCGCCCATGCCGGGGCCGCCGTCGGTGTCCAGGCTGCAGAACAGCTGCTCGTGCTGGCCCATCAGGGCACCGGCGTCCTCGGCGTGCGCGGGCGGGATGACGTAGCGGTCCTCGTACTTGGCGATCGCGAGCAGCCGGTAGAGGTCCTCCAGGTCCTCGGCGCTCGCGCCGACCGAGGCGGGCAGGTTCTCATCGAGATCCAGCCCGAGCTGCCCGGCCCGCTGGATCGCGCGCACGGCGGCCAGCTTGCGCAGCACCGCGCGCACCGTATCGGTCTTGCCCGCGGTGAACAGGTTGGCCAGGTACTCGATCGGGATCCGCAGTGAGTCGATCGTGGCGAAGACCTGGTCGGGGTGGCCGGGGTCGTAGCCCGCGGCATGGACGACATCGGCGACCGGCGAGAGCGGCGGGATGTACCAGACCATCGGCAGCGTGCGGTACTCCGGGTGCAGCGGCAGGGCGACCCGGTGCCGCACAGCCAGCTCGTAGACCGGCGAGCGCTGCGCTGCGGCTATCCAGTCGGCGGGGATGCCGGCCTTGGCCGCCTCGGCCTGCACCTGCGGGTCGTGCGGATCGAGGAAGACCGCGAGCTGCGCCTCGTAGAGGTCCTGCTCGTCGCGGGTGGTCGCGGCCTCGAGCACCTGGTCGGCGTCGTAGAGGAACAGGCCCAGGTAGCGCAGCCGGCCCACGCAGGTCTCCGAGCAGATCGTCGGCTGGCCGGCCTCGATGCGCGGGAAGCACAGCGTGCACTTCTCGGCCTTGCCGGTGCGGTGGTTGAAGTACACCTTCTTATAGGGGCAGCCGGACACGCACATCCGCCAGCCGCGGCAGCGGTCCTGGTCGACCAGCACGATCCCGTCCTCTTCCCGCTTGTACATCGCGCCGGACGGGCAGGACGCGACGCAGGACGGGTTGAGGCAGTGCTCGCAGATGCGCGGCAGGTAGAACATGAAGACCTGCTCGAACTCCATCTTGACCCGGTCTTCGAGCCCGGCCAGGTTCGGGTCGCCAGTGGCATGCTCAGGGGCGCCGGCCAGGTCGTCGTCAAAGTTGCTGCCCCAGTTGACCTTCATGTCCTTGCCCGTCAGCGCGGAGATCGAGTGCGCGCTGGGGTTGCGGGTGCCCGGCGGGGCCTGGATCAGCGTCTGGTAGTCGTAGGTCCACGGGTCGCCGTAGTCATCGATTGTGGGCAGGTCGGGGTTGTAGAAGATCGTGGCCAGCTTGCGGGCCCGGCCGCCCGCCTTGAGCTGCAGGCGCCCCCTGCGGTCCAGCGTCCAGCCGCCGTGCCACCGCTCCTGGTCCTCATACCGGCGCGGGTACCCGACGCCTGGCTTGGTCTCGACGTTGTTGAAGTACACGTACTCGGTGCCCGGCCGGTTCGTCCAGACCTGCTTGCACGTCACCGAGCAGGTGTGGCAGCCGATGCACTTGTCGAGGTTCATCACCATCGCGACCTGCGTCATGATCCGCATCAGCTGCCCGCCGCCTTCCGTGTCGCCGCAGCCCCGCCCGGCATCAGTACTGCACCTGCTGGGAGCGGCGGCGGATCACGGTGATCTCGTCGCGCTGGTTGCCGGTGGGCCCGTAGTAGTTGAACCCGTAGGACAGCTGGGCGTAGCCGCCGATCATGTGCGTGGGCTTGATCACCAGGCGGGTGAGCGAGTTGTCCCCTCCGCCGTGCCAGCCGGAGACCTCCGACTTCGGCGTCATCAGGTGCCGGTCCTTCGCGTGGTACATGAACACCGTCCCCTCGGGCATCCGGTGCGTCACCACCGCCCGGCACGCCACGACCCCGTTCCGGTTGTACGCCTCGATCCAGTCGTTGTCGCCGACCTCGATCTTGGCTGCGTCGGCCGGACTCATCCAGATCACCGGGCCGCCGCGGAACAGCCGCAGCATGTGCAGGTTGTCCTGGTACTCCGAGTGGATGGACCACTTCGAGTGCGGTGTCAGGTAGCGGACGGTGATTTCCGGGCGGCCCTGCTCGCGCAGGCCCTGCTCGCCGAAATGACGGGCGTAGTCCAGCGGCGGCCGGTAGGTGGGCAGGCACTCGCCGTACTCGGCGATCCAGTCATGGTCGAGGAAGAAATGCATCCGCCCGGTGAGCGTGTGCCACGGCTTCTTGCGCTCGACATTGACGACGAAGGGAGCGTAGCGCCGCCCGCCGGTCTCGCTGCCCGACCACTCCGGCGAGGTGATGACCGCGCGGGGCTGCACCTGCGTGTCGGCGAAGCTGATCCGGTCCCCGGCGCGCTCCTGCGCGAGGTCGGCTAGTTCCACTCCGGTGCGCCGCTCCAGTTCCCGCCAGCCCTGGACGGCGACCTGGCCGTTGGTGGTGCCCGAGAGCGCCAGGATGGCCTCGGCCAGGTGGACGTCGCGGGCCAGCGACGGGCGGGCCGGCGGCGAGGCCGCCGCGTACCCGCCCGTTCGTCCGGCCGAGGAGGTCGACCGCCGCGGCTGGTTTCCAGGTGACGCCCTTGACGCTGGTGCCGAGCGTGTCGACCAGCGGGCCGAGCGCGGCCATCTTCTGCGCCACCGCGCCGTAGTCCCGTTCGATGACGGCCAGCCGGGGCATCGTCACCCCCGGCACCGGGTCGCACTCCCCGCGCTTCCAGTCATGGACGATCCCGCCGGGCTGGGCCATCTCGTCTGACGAGTCGTGCAGCAGCGGCGCGGCGAGCACGTCGGTGCGGCTGCCCAGGTGGGTGGCGGCAAGCCGGGAGAACTGCTCGGCGATGAGCCGGAACGCCTCGAAGTCGGTGCGGGTCTCCCACGGCGGCGCGATAGCCGGGTTGAACGAGTGCACGAACGGGTGCATGTCGGTGGTGGAGATGTCGTGCTTCTCATACCACGTCGCCGCCGGCAGCACGATGTCGGAGTAGCTGCAGGTGCTGGTCATCCGGAAGTCGACGGTCGTGACCAGGTCGAGCTTGCCGCGTGGCGCCTGTTCGCGCCACCTCACCTCACTGGGCCGCAGCCGCTCTGGCGACTCGCCGGCCCGCACCGCGTCCTCGACGCCGAGCAGGTGCCGCATGAAGTACTCCATGCCCTTGCCCGAGGAACCGAGCAGGTTGGCCCGCCACACGGTCATCACGCGCGGGAAGTTGCGCGGGTCATCGGGGTCCTCGCCGGCGAAATGCAGCCGGCCGGCCGTCAGCTCGTCCACCACGTAGTCGTTCACGGACTGGCCCGCGGCGGCGGCTTCGCTGGCCAGGTCCAGCGGGTTGCGGTCGAACATCGGGTGCGAGGGTGTCCAGCCCATCCGCGAGGCCTGCGCGAGCGCGTCGACGAACGCGCGGCCGGTGAACAGGCCGCGGCCGAGCGGGCTGGACAGCTCGGCCGCGCCGAAGCTCTCATACCGCCACTGGTCGGAGTGCAGGTAGAAAAAGGAGGTGCCGGTCATGTGCCGGGTCGGCCGCTGCCAGTCCAGCCCGAACGCCAGCGTCATGAAACCGGCCAGCGGGCGGACCTTCTCCTGGCCCACGTAGTGCGCCCAGCCGCCGCCGTTCACACCCTGGCAGCCGCACAGCATCGTCAGGGTCAAGAACGTGCGGTAGATCTGGTCGGAGTGATACCAGTGGTTGGTGCCCGCGCCCATCGCGATCATCGAGCGGCCCCGCGACAGCTCGGCGTTGCGGGCGAACTCCCTGGCCACCCGGGCCGCTGCAGCCGCGGGGACCGAGGTGATCGCCTCCTGCCACGCCGGCGTATAGGGCTGCGGGTCGTCGTAACTGGCGGGCCACTGCCCGGGAAGGCTGTCGCGGCCCACCGCGTACTGGGCCATCAGCAAGTCGAAGACGGTGGTGACCAGCTTCTCACCGACGCGCACGACCGGCACGCCGCGGCGAATGACGCCGCCGCCCTCGGTCTCGCCCGCGTCGAAGCGGGGCAGGTCCACCGCGACCGCGTCCTCCTGCATGCCATAGAGGGTGAGCACGGGGTCGCGCCCGCCGAGGTCGAGATTCCACCGGCCCTGGCCGGCGTCGGAAAAGCGGGAGGCGAGCGTGCCGCCCGGCAGGAACGGCTCACGGGTCGCCGAGTCCAGAAGCACGGTCTGGTGGGCGGCGCCCTGGCCGGCATGGCCGAGATCCGCGGCGGTGAGGAACCGGTCAGGCACATAACCGTCCTCGCGCTCGCGCAGGGTCACCAGGAACGGCAGGTCGGTGTAAGACTTCACGTAGCCGGTGAAGTACGGCACCTGCCGATCCCGGAAGAACTCGCTCAGGATCACGTGCCCCATCGCCATCCCCAGCGCGCCGTCGGTGCCCGGTGCGGCGGCCAGCCAGTCGTCGGCGAACTTGGTGTGATCGGAGTAGTCGGGGGAGACCACCACCACCTTCTGGCCCCGGTAGCGCGCCTCGGTCATGAAGTGCGCATCCGGCGTGCGGGTGATCGGCAGGTTCGTGCCCCAGATCATCAGGTAGGAGGAGTTCCACCAGTCAGCCGACTCCGGCACGTCAGTCTGGTCGCCGAATACCTGCGGGGACGCGATCGGCATATCCGCATACCAGTCGTAGAACGACAGGATCGTCCCGCCGATCATCGACAGGAACCGGGTGCCCGCCGAGTAGGACACCTGCGACATCGCCGGGATCGGGGAGAAGCCCACCACCCGGTCCGGCCCGAATACGCGGATCGTGTGCACGTGCGCCGCCGCGATCAGCTCGGTGACTTCCGGCCAGGTCGACCGGACGAACCCGCCCATCCCCCGGGCGTCCTTGTACCGCGCGGTGCGCTGCGGATCCGCGGTGATCTCCGCCCACGCGGTCACCGGGTCACCCAGCCGGGCCCGGGCCTCGCGCCAGATATCGAGGAGCTGGCCGCGCACGTACGGGAAGCGCACCCGGGACGGGGAGTAGGTGTACCAGGAAAACGACGCACCGCGCGGGCACCCCCGCGGCTCATACTCCGGCGAATCCGGGCCCGTCGACGGATAGTCGGTCTGCTGAGTCTCCCAGGTGATAATCCCGTCCTTGACATACACCTTCCACGAGCACGACCCCGTGCAGTTCACCCCGTGCGTCGACCGCACCACCTTGTCGTGCCGCCACCGCTCACGGTAGAACTCCTCCGCGCCCCGGCCACCCTTGCGGTGTACCTCACGGAAATCGCTCGACGGCTCGCCTGGCACGAAGAACTGCGCCCCGCGCAGCAGCTGCTCGACCGGCTCGCCGCCCGGCAGCAACGGTGCCAGCAACTCCCGGTCATCCCCGCCTGCGGGAGGGCGGGCCGGCCAGCGGCCCTCCCTGCCTGCCGCGCGTCCGGTTCGGTCACCTGACCACCTCGCCCAATCGACGATCAGCCCCGTCCCTTCGTAACTTAGCCATACCATCACTGCAAGCGACCGGGGACAACCGCTCGCGCCGATTGCCGGCTTGGGATGCCGGCCGCTCGCTGGCAGCCGCCTGCTCGGCTCGTCGCTGGCATTCGCGATCATGACCGCGACCGGAGGCACGATCATCACGGCCAGCGATGTCATGGCCGGTGAGCAGTCCTGGGATGGTCGGTCCGGTGACCTGCTTGTCGTGCCTGACGCGCGCCACAGCCTCGTGGCGCTGGAGGCCTCGGCTGTGCTGCTGACGGTCGCCAAGCTGCCGTGATGGCGTCATGCGTCCGGTCCGGCAGCTTAAGCCGTGGAAGGTCCGGAGACGGCAGACACGTCTGACCCAGCTCACCACCCCTCCAAGCGCAAGCCACCAGCGATCGGCACCGATGAGGACACCGTCGGCCTGGTCCGCCGCCTGACCGCCCACTACCCCGACGCCAAGATCGCCTGGATCCTCAACTGGCAAGGCCGCAAGCATGCCTGGCATGGACGCGAGATCCCGCTGGAGCCAGCGCGCTGGCCGCTGATCGCCGACGGCGCGCCCACTCCGCACCAGCATGCCGAAGCACGTGACCTGCTCGCGATGTCCGATCGATGTCCTGGCTGAGCGGCTGAACACTACCCGCGGCGCGCTCTTCAAGATGCTGCACGACGCACGGCAGAAACTCAGGGGCCGCCCTGGCGGCCGGGGACTTGGCATCGATGGGGACGAGCGGGGCGAGGAGCCGTGATCGAGAATGTTTCAGATGACGCAAGGCGCCTGGTCGGGCGAGCTGAGCCTGAGCTCGGCGGCGAGGAGTGCTTCGAGGCGCTCGATACCTACGTCGAGCTCGAGCTGGCCCGGGAGGACGCCGATGCTCAGGTGCCGCGAATGCGCGCGCACCTGCAGGCTGCTCGGCCTGCCGCGGTGATCACGACAGCCTGCTCGCTTTGCTGCTGAACAATCCCGAAGACGGGAGATAGGCGTTCTTGCCAGCCCCGCCAGTTCTACCCGGCTCGCTAAGATCGCAGCTGGCGTGGCGCAGCCACGGAGCATCGTTCCCGTCGCAGGCGAAAGGGATGGGTCCGCAGGATGCTGCCGGTCAGCTGGGATACCGTCCGGCTGTTTCTCCATGTCCTCGCGGCCACCGTCTGGGTGGGTGGTCAGCTCACGCTGGCCGCTTTGGTCCCAGCTCTGCGCCGTTTCGGCGCTGAGGTGCCGCGGGCGGCCGCCCGGCGCTTCAACCAAGTTGCGTGGATCGCGTTCGCTGTCTTGATTGTCACTGGGATCTGTAACGTCACCGCCGCTTCGTCCGAGATCAGCCACAGTGCCAGTTACCGGGACACGCTGATCGTCAAGCTCGTGGTCGTGAGCATCTCCGGTATCACCGCGGCACTGCACGCGCGGGCGCGCAGCGCCGTCGGCCTCGCCGTTTTTGGCGCACTGACCGGCGTCAGCGCCCTGACCGCGTTGTTCCTCGGCGTCCTGCTGGCCGGCTGAGCCAGATGCTGCGGCTGCTGCGCTGAGGGCGGTAGAGGCACGACCTCGGGTCAGCGAGGAGGCCTGGGCGTGCCGGTCATGTCGCAGTGGTTGTCGCGCTGGCTAACGCCGCTGGTGCTCCGGATGCGGGTTCGCCCGAACGGCGGGCGAGCCGGACCAGAAACGCGACGGCCACCACCACCCAGGCGGCGACGGCCACCCAGAGCATGAACCGGCCGAGGGGTTCCATGAAGCTGAGATGGGCGACTTTGCCGAACGACAACGTGGCCACGCTGTACATGCCGAGCGGGAAGACCACACTCCACAGCGTCGGCTCGTAGCTGAAAGGCCAGTGCCGCCGGACGTGCCGCCACAGGCCGAGCACGATGAGCAGCGGGATCCACCAGGTGCCGAAAGCCCAGAGAGCAAAGGAGAATCCCCCGACGAATCCGGCAGTCGCCCGGGCAGCAGGGAGCGCAGCGGGGAGGTTCAGGATCCGGGCGCCTGCCAGGACGGTGATCGCCGTGGCGCCCATCAGGATCCAGTAGGGAGGCCCGAGGGTGGCCGGGGTCATGGCAACTGTCAGCCATCGCAGCAAGATCAGTGAGACGAGCAGCAGATACAGCACGAGCCCGACGCTCCACAGTCCGACAGCGGCCGGCGCCAGCAGCCCGGATTGCGACGGCCAGACGGGAACCAGGGCCGATGCGGCGACCGAGAGGGACTGCGTGCCGACCACCCACAGCAGCCAGGTGCCGTTGACGCCGCCGAGGACCGAGTCTCGCTCTCGCGCGAGCAGCAGGCTGGCCGGCACGCCGTAAGTCAGCGCGAGCCACAGGGCAGCAGCCAGGCCGGCCAGGATCGCCGTGGCCAGCGGATGACCCGCGGCCCCGAGCCGTACCCCGAGCACGTCGATCCCGGCCACGATCGTGAAGAAGCCGAACACTCGCTCCGGCGCCTGAATATCGGCTATGACGCTGGAGCGGAAGACGGCCAGCCGGATCGCCAGTGCCGCGCTGAGCACGACGAGCCCGATCGACGCGACAACCAGCAGTCCCTTCGATAGCCATGACGGTCCCAGCAGGAACGTGCCGGTCGAGATGATGCCCGTGGCCATCACGAATGCGAAGTAGCCAGGGTGGAGATCCCTGATGGCTGTGGCTGTCCGGCTCAAGGATCGTGCCTGGCCTCCCGCAGCGCTGGTGCCCATAGTCGAGACCATCCTTCCCAGAATCATGATCAGCCGCCCGCCGCGTCTTGCCGCGCTGGAGCCCCACAGCACCAGGTAGGAGGCGTCCCACCAGTCACCGGCCTCGGGCACGTCGGTCTGGTCACCGAAGACCTGCGGGGAGGCGACCGGCAGGTCGGCGTACCAGTCATAGAACGACAGCATCGGCGCGCCGATCAGCGCGTGGAACCGGGCGCCCACGGCATGGCTGACCATGCTCATCGCCGGGATCGGGCTGAACCCCGCGATCCGGTCCAGCCCCCAGGTGCGGATCGTGTGCACGTGCGCCGCCGCGAGCTCCACCGCCTCATCCCAGCTGGCCCGGACGAAGCCGCCCTTGCCGCGGGCTGACTTGTAGCGGCGCGCGAGGCCGGGGCTGCCGGTGATCTGGGCCCATGCCCCGACCGGGTCACCGCCGTGGCGGGCCTTGGCCTCCCGGAACAGCTCGAGCAGCACACCGCGCACGTAGGGATAGCGGACCCTGGTTGGCGAGTAGGTGTAGCAGGAGAACGCCGCGTCGCGCGGGCACCCGCGCGGCTCGTAGCCGGGCCGGTCCGGGCCGGTCGGCGGGTAGTCGGTCTGCTGGGCCTCCCACGTGATGATCCTGTCCTTGACGTACACCTTCCACGAGCAGGAGCCCGTGCAGTTGACGCCGTGGGTGGAGCGGACGACCATGTCATAGCTCCAGCGGTCCCGGTAGAAGCTGTCCGCTTCCCGGCCGCCTGTCTTCTCCAGCGTCCGCAGGTCGGCCGAGACCACGCCCTTGCGCAGGTAGCGCCCGGCCCGTACCAGCGCCTCATCCAACTCGCTGCCGATACCGGCCGGCCCGCGCCTCGCTGCCATCTTCAGCGCCTCCCGCCATATCGGGCCACGATCAGCCGGCCGCCGCCGGTCTGTCAAGGATCACGATCGGCCGACAGGAACTAAAGGCATTGGCAGTACCAGCCGCACGATGCCCGCTGGGAAATCTGGTTTCCCTGCGGCAAGCTGCTGGGCTCGCTGCCCGGAAACGCCGCGCATCCGCTGTGCTGGGTAACTGCAGCACCTGAGCATCCCCGATCTGCCGGTCAGAGATGGTAACTGGACCCCCCGGCTGACTTCGGTTGCCGGGCATCGCTCCATGCAGGCTCCGGCAGATGGCTGACTCGCCGCCCACTCCGGCTGTGTCTGTTTTCGGAGGCCGGCGCCTCGCGCCTAGTAAGCGGGAAAGGCCGCTCCGCATGCCTCACACGCGTCCGGGTGCTCCGCCTGGTTGAGCCGGCCGCATTCCGGGCAGACGCGGTGCGCCCAGCAGGCCGAGTCGCCGGCTTCCTCATGCTCGATGGCTGGAGATGAGGAGACACCTGCCCGTTCCTCGTCCATCGACGCCGTCATTCGCTCCCCCTGTCGTGTGCGCTTCAGGCCAGCCCGCGGCCGGATCACGCCTTGATTCCCGGCAATTCAATGGTCTTTTGTTCCTACTACGATCCGCGGTGAGCGGCAACCGCTCAGCCCGCTAGACACAATCAGTTCCGGCCCGCATGGGCGCTGGCCCGCTGGCCCTGCATGCTGGCCGACGGGACGGCAATGGCGGGTCTTCGCCCGACGGGCGCGACGGAGGTCGCAGAGCGCCTGGGATGTCGTTGCCGTCCTGGTAGCCACCGGCACCTGGAACATCGCCGCCGAACAGGACAAGATCACCGGAAAACTACCGGACGACGCCGATCGCCAAGCTCGCCACGGTACTGGTGCCGGGTGTCACGGGCTTCTTGCATGCCCGCTCCCGCAGCACCGCAGGGCTCGCGGTCTCCGGCACTCTCACCGGCGCCAGCGCGCTGACTGCCCTGTCCTGGGCATCCTGCTGGCAAGCTGAACCCAAGTAGCCACACGGCGCCCCGTGGGCTGCGTGTGACTGTCACCCGACGCCCGTCAGTCCCGAAGCAGCCTCGCTAGAACAGCCGCTTCGCTGATCTCGGGCCGCCTAGTCGCGGTCAGCAGCGTCACTCCCCGGCCCGACGCAAGCTCGCGCAGGTGCGCCAGTGCGCCGGCCCGTTCCGGCTCTGCCAGTTCCGCCTGGTAGCGGCGGCCGAATTCCTCGAAGCGCTCCGGATCGTGGCCGTACCACTTGCGCAGCTCCATCGACGGCGCGATCTCCTTGCACCACTCGTCGAGCGCCGCCCGTGCCTTGGTCAGCCCGCGCGGCCAGATCCGGTCGACCAACACCCGAGTGCCGTCGCCCTCCGCCGGGTCCTGGTAGGCCCGGCGCACCTGTACCTTTGCGTTCGCCATCAGCCGCCTCCTCGCGCTGACGCCCAACTTCGATCAGGTCCGCCGTGCCGGAGCGGATCGTGTCCGGGACCTCCGACAGCAACGGGCCACCGGATCGGGGACGCGGTCACGGCCGCATGGCGACCGTCAGCAGCACCGCCGAGGCCTCCAGCGCCTCCAGGCTGTGCCGCGCGTCCGGCACGACCAGCAGGTCACCGGGCCGCCCCTCCCAGGACACGTCCCCGGCCGACAACCGCACTCGTCCGCGCAAGACGTACACAGTTGCCTCGCCCGGGTTCTCATGCTCGGCCAGGACGGCGCCCTTGAGCATCGCAATGACCGTCTGGCGCAGTATTCGCTCGTGACCGCCGACGACCGTATCGGCGGTGTGACCTCCACCCGCGGCGGCCGCGGCGGCCCGTTCCAGCAGCTGATGACCCAGAGCTTCCAGTGAGAACTTCTGCATGTCCTGCGACACATCCCATCTGCGAGGCGATGACCGCGTCCCAAGAGCAGCAAGGCAGCATCATCGATCGGCTTGAGCCTGCCGGATGGCCCTCTCGTCCGCAACGCGGCGTGATTCCCCCGGCCGAAGAGCGAAGCGCGCCTGCGATTGAAAAGCACGCCAGCCTTGTTCCCACTGCCCGTCACGCGGTGTAGCGAACGCGAACCTGCGGAGCAGCCCGGCCAGCGACTGCTCAACCTCACGGTCCGCGGCGGCCCGCGACCGCTCGGACTCATACGAGGCCGCGTCCACCCAGTCGGCCGGACCCCAGATACACACATCGATACACTCCTGCGGAGCATCAACGCCGCCGCAATCCTGGCAGCGCCAGACGAGCACGGTCTCAGCAGGCGAGGGCAGCTCATCATCGCAGCCCCCTGCCGCGAGCCCGGAGCGCCGCAGCACCGAACGCGCCGACTGCTGAAGCGCCTCGTACGCGACCCGCCACTCGCCCGGGCCGGGCTCTGTGCGCGCCAGTTCCCCGACGACCGCTCCGAACCCCTTGATGCGAACACGGCGAGCCGCCGCGACCGCCGTCAGCTCGTCGTAATCGCCGCCGCTGACGAGCTCGAGCCTGCGCTCGCGGCAGGCCCCCTCGCAGCTCTCATACTGCCTCATCGCTCCGCAGCCGATGCAGCCAGGGATCGACAGGCGACGTGGCTCCACAGATTCAATATAGGCTCGGCGCTAGCGGCCGGCAGCTGGCCAATGCCCAGCCTGACCATATCGCCGGGTCCGGCCACCGCGGAGCTAGGCGGCCCGAGGAGGCCGTAGCCAATCTACAAGCAGCTCTTCGACGCCCAGCTCCCTGCTGGCTCCCCGGCTCTTCCAGCTCGCACCTCCCGAGTGCCGACTTCCGGAGCCGTCGAGCTGCAGAGCACCCACGACGCGTCAGTCGGCTGCCCGGCGGGCGCTGCCCAGCCGCGCAGAACATCCCGTTCGGGGCGGCCTCAGCGCTATCCGCTACCGGCGGAGTCGTGCGGCACCGCCGCGGTTTCTCCCTTCGCGATCATGGGACGCGACCGTCCCGCTACGGGATCCAGGCGCGGGACGTGTGGTTTGTCATGGCCGGGCCGGGCGAATGTCACCGGGACTGGTGATGGCGGGCACGGGCGGGAATCCTGGTTCGCCGCGATGCTGGACCTGTGAGCCCGGGTTCATCCCGGGACGTGACTGAACGGAGTCTGCCATGAAGAACTCGCAACGTGCTGGATCTCAGGAGGATCGTGCCGGTACTGCCTGGATGCGCCGCTGGTCCGGGGAGAAGCTCAGCGTGCGCCTGTCCCTGGTGGCGTTCGTTCTTGTCCTGGCCGGGGCGCTGGCGTGGGACGGGTGGTTCGCGTCCGCCAGCCAAAATGCCACGTGGACCCCGGTGCTGGTGAGCATCGCCGTCGTCGGCGCAGTTGCCTCTGGGAGGCGGCGGTCTCGGATGTCACGATCCCGTTGACGGGATCTGCCGGCCTGCGGCCGGCCTGGCAGCGGCGAGCCCTCGCGATCGCGTGGGCGGGGGTCGCGGTGGTCGCGGTCGCTGCGTCCGGCGATGGTTCCGCCTGCCCGTCCATACCGGCTGATCGCCATTTCGGTTGGCTGCGGGTGCTTGCGCTGCCGCCGTCGGCGGTCACCACCTCGGGCTGGCCGCGAGCTTCGGCGCGGCAGTCATCCCGGTGCTCGTGCTCACCGCCTGGATCGCGGCGGCCGGGTGGGCGGCACGACGCTGGTTCCGCTGGGAACCGCGGCGCTGGGGATGCGTGACACCCTGGAGGGGTGATGGCGATGTGGCGGCGATGGAACGAGCGGGGCAGTCCCGGGCGGTTCGAGTTGTGGAACAGGGCCAGCGTGTACGTGCTGCTCGCCGCCGTGCCGGTGCTCGCGGTGGTCTTGGCCGCCGGGCAGCGCCAGGTGCGGGTACCCGGCCTGGCCGTTTTCCTGCTGCTGTCCGTGGCGCAGGCAGGCGTCTGCATCGCGTTGCTGCACGCGGGCCGGGGCCGCTATCTGGCCGCGGGACCGCAGCCGGACAGGTGGCTGGTCGCCTCAGCTGCCGCGCTGACCGCGGCCGGCGTGCTCGCCGGAGCGGCGGCCTTCCCGGCCTTCACCCAGCCCCCCGGGGCCGCGTTCCCGGTGAGCATGCTGGTCGCCATGCTCTTCAGCGGCCCCCTGATTGTGGCGCTCACGCCGCTGCTCAGCCTGCGCGCGCTGACCGCCCTGGTCCTGGTGAGCGCGGCCGCGGCCAGCGGCTTGACCGCGAGCGTCGGCCGGGCCGGCGCTGGCGCCCACGGGCAGCTCTTCATCGCGGCATCCCTGAACTACGCCTTCATCGTCGGCATCGGCGTGGTCACCTGCCGCGGGTCCGCGTGGACGCTGCGGATCATGTCGGAGCTCGACCGGTCCCGGACCGCGCACGCCCGCCTGTCGGTCGCCGAGGAGCGGCTGCGTTTTGCCCGCGACCTGCACGACGTGCTCGGCCGGAACCTGTCCCTGATCGCCGTCCAGAGCGAGCTCGCCGCGGAGCTGGCGCGCCGGGGCGACCAGGACGCCGCCGGGCAGATGCTCCAGGTGCGCCAGGTGGCCCATGAGTCGCTGCGGGAAATGCGCGCGGTCGTCAGCGGATACCGCACCGCCGACCTCGGCACCGAGCTGGCCGGCGCGCAAGATGTCCTGCGTTCTGCGGGGATCAGCTGCCGCGTCATCGGCGACACGGCGGGCCTTCCTCCTGACGTGCAGGCCGCCCTGGGCTGGGTGGTCCGCGAGGGCACCACCAACATCATCCGCCACAGCGACGCCACCGCCTGCACGATCGAGCTGCACCTCCTGGATTCCCCGGGCGCCCCCCGCGCGGTGACGCTCCGCATGGACAACGACCGCGTGCACACGCTGGACGCCACGTCTGGCGGTAGCGGGCTGGCCGGGCTCGGCGAGCGGCTGGCCGGCCTGGGCGGCAGCATCACGACCGGGCATCCCCGCAACGGCCACTTCCGGCTGGAGGCCAGCCTGCCCGCCTGCGGCGCCGCAGCGGTGCCGCCTGGCCCGGGCCAGCGCGGCACCGGTGTCACCGCAGAGACACCCGCGCCGTGATCCGCGTGCTCCTGGCCGACGACGAGAACCTCATCCGCACCGCCCTGGCCTCCCTGCTGGCGATCCAGGAAGACCTGGAGGTCGTGGCCCAGGCCGCCTCCGGCGATGAGGCCCTCGCGATGGCCCGCCGGCACCGCCCGGACGTGGCCGTGCTGGATCTGCAGATGCCCGGCCTGGACGGGATCGCTGTCGCCGGGAAGCTGGTCACCGAGTTGCCCGCCTGCGGCAGCCTCATCCTCACCAGCTACGGACGGCCCGGGCATCTCAAACGGGCCCTCGCCGCCGGCGTCCGCGGGTTCCTGCCCAAGACCGTCTCGGCCCAGGTCCTGGCCGACGTGGTACGCACCGTCCACCGTGGCGGCCGCTACGTCGACCCCGAACTCGCCGCCGACGCCATCAGCGCCGGCGACAGCCCGCTCACCCCCCGCGAAGCCGACGTCCTGGAACTCGCGGCAGGCGGCGCCCCCGTCGATGAAATCGCCAAACGCGCGGCCCTGACCCCCGGCACCGTCCGCAACTACCTCTCCTCGGCAGCCGCCAAGCTCGGCGCCGCCAACCGCCACGAAGCGGTCCAGCTCGCCCGCTCCCGCGGCTGGATCTGACAGCCCACCCGACCGCATCCCCCGCACATACCGGTTTGCCGTCTCTGTTGTCGGGGACGGCCAGAGCCGGAGCGAACAGACCACACGCCCATCGTCTATCGCGACTAGCGCGTCAGCCGATGCGCTCGGCCAGGGACACGATGATCCCTTCCGGCCCGCGCACGTAGGCCATGCGCCAGACGTGCTCGTACTGGCCGATGCCGCCGACCAGCCCGTAGCCGTCCATGGCGAGCCGGTCGACGGCGGCCTGGAGGTCGTCAACCTCGAAAGCGACGTTGCGCAGCCCCAGCTCGTTGGCCATCGCGGCCGACGACCCGGGCTGGTGGTCGGGCCGGACGAAACTGGAAAGTTCCAGCCGGGTGCCTCCGTCGGGCGGCCGCAGCATGACAATCTCGGTGCGGGCGTCAGGGATGCCGATGACAGTGTCCAGGAACTCGCCCTCGATGAACGCCCGCGTGCCCTCGACCTCGAGACCAAGCCCGACGAAGAACGTCGTCACCGTGTCGAGGTCCGCGACCGTGATGCCTACATGGTCGAAGCGTCGTGCAAATGACATGGTCCATCCCTTTACTTGCGGTGTCGACTCACCTTCAGGACTGGCGGTGAACGCCAGCCTTGCCGGGACATCGACTACGGATCTCGCCGAAACGCCGAACCTCGACCGGCCGACCGACGGCCGGCTGTGAGCAGCGTTGGGCGTGCGTGTCTGTGCTCCGGTCGCCTTGAGTCGGCGTCGAATTGTCCGGTCGTGGGACGGCGGAAGTGGGCGACCCACCGCTGCTCATTCAGCCCGGTGGGGAGGGGGAGCGCGTCGATCGCGACCGTGTCCAGCCCGTCGGCTGCGAAGGACTGGATTTCGTCGCGTCGCAGTGGCCAGGGCGGCAGCTGCCGGGTTGTGCCGCTGACGGCAGCAGTCTCCTCGATCGCGAGGAGGGTGCCGCCCGCAGCGACGAGGCGGCCAACGTTGACGATGGCGTCGTGGCGGGACGGGGTGGGTAGGGCCTGCACCGTGATGACCTCGACCACTAGCTCGAACCCCCGCCACCACGGCGGTGGAGGGTCGAGCAGGTTGGCCGTCGTGTAGTGGACCTGCGAGTGGAGATGCCGGCGGCGGGCGAGGCGGATGGCGGCGGGCGAGATGTCGAACGCCGTCGTCGTGAACCCGAGCGAGGAGAGGTACTCGGCGTCGGCGCCCAGCCCACAGCCGACGACGACCGCTCTTTGCCCGCGACCGCGAAGGTCGCGTGCACGTGCCCAGTCGAGGAGCAGCGGGTGAGCCTCGGTCCTAGACCACGGAATCGCGACCCGGCCCCGCTCGCCTGCCGCGTAGAGCTGATCGAACCAGCCAGTCGAGTCCCCAACCGCCAGCGCCGCCGCTGCCAGCTGCGCCTCCAGGTCGTCTGTCGACATCGCAAGCCCCTGGCACGGACCTTGCTTTTGGTTTGACCTGGTCATCAGTACGCCGTCGTCGTCACGTGCTCGGGCGCAACCAGGAACACAATCCGCTGCTCGCCACGCGGGTAGGGACCGCCGGTATAGACGGCTGAGACTCGGTCGATGATCTCCCAACCGTCCTCACCTCAACCCGGTCGACGACGCGGCCACGAATCATCGCCATGCGGAAGGGCTGCTCTCGGTCGGTGATCGAGATCGCCACCCGCGGATCACCCGCGATGTTGCGCGCCTTGCGCGAGCCCGGCCCGGTGAAAAAGACCACCCGCTCATCTTCGACACCGATCCACACCGGCACCGAATGCGGCGCACCGTCGGGCAGGACGGTCGCGACATGCGCCTGGTTTGCTGCCTGGCAAAGCTCTCGTACTGGCCCCCGCAGCATGACCATCCGACGCTCCCTTCATGAGACGAGACGACTCGTCTTGAGTGTAGACGCAAGTGAGTTCCACCCACAAGACGAACCGTCTCGTCTTTTGCTACCCTCGGGTACATGCCCACGTCAACCACGAAGCCGCTCGCCTCACGGCGCAGCGAGAGGTCGCGCGTGGCCATCCTCGACGCCGCGCTCTCGCTGTGCCGGGAAAGGGGGTACGCCAAAGTCAGCGTGGAGGCCATCGCGGCCCGCGCCGGCGTCGGCAAGCAGACCATCTACCGGTGGTGGCCGTCGAAGGCGTCCGTCGTGCTCGAAGCCCTCGAAGGCGTCGCCGCCCGAGTGCCTACCACCGACACCGGCGACGTGCTGGCCGACATGCGCGCCCGCCTCGCCCAAGTCGTCGAGCTCTATGCCGACGAGCGCTTCGGACCCCACCTCGGCGCGCTGATCGGCGAAGCCCAGCACGACCCAGCTCTGCGCGCCGACCTCCTCGAGCGATACCTCCGGCCACGGCGAGCAGACGCCCTCCAGCGCCTCCAGCTCGCTCGTGAAGAGGGTCAGCTGCCCAACACCCTGAACCTCGACGACCTCGCGGACGTGATCTTCGGAGCCGTCTACCATCGGCTACTCCTCCGAAACGGGCCACTCGACAAGGCCTACGCTCACTTCGTCGTCAACATCGTTCTCGCCAGCTGTGTGACAAGACCACGGCGCCCACGGACTCCGACGACATCGCGAACGGGCCGGCCAGCGGCGACGCAGTGATGCGGTCCGCAACGGGCACGCGACGAATGCATTCGGCCGCCGCCGCGTATGCCGCGGCGTCCGTCGGCGTGCGGTACGCGGGAATCAGCGCGTACTGGGCTGCCGGCGGCACCGCGCTGCTGACCGCGGTCGGAAACGCCGTCGAGCCTCACGCCCGCCCCGGCGCGCGCTGGTGGCGGCCGCATGACTCACCGTCGCAGTCAAAACTGGCCGTGCGCGCACTCGGTGTACTCGCCATCGTGCGGTCAGGCAGCTCACAGCGGCCGCGACGTCTGCTGCGTGTCCTTAGGTGGCCGCGATCGTCCCTATGCTCTACGGCACTGTGCTGACCGCGGTCGGCGTGGCCGTCGAATCCGGCCTGGTCCGCCACGGCGCACGCCGACCTGACCGCGCTGCGCTGGCACGCCCTCCTGTCGGATCCCTGGTTCCTGCTCTCGGGACTGCTCCTGATGACCGGGCTGGTCCTCTCCCACCCGCCCACCGCTCCAACCACCGCCATTCCCCCAACCGCTCACCTCGGCCATGACGGGCCCAAGTCACACACCCCACCGCTCCCGTGGCGGGCGAGGTCGGTGATCCCCGTGAGGTCAATGCGCCAGCTGAGCAGGACCTCCCGTGCGCAGGCTGCCGAGGCTCGACATGCCAGGACCACGCTGCCGACGTCCCGATTGCCGAACCACAAGCGGGAACACCTCAGGTCGGAGGGGACGCCCGCGAGAGGCCGTCCCGTAAGACCTGCCCGGTGAAGGTTCCCGCATGGGTGCCCTATACGGGGCACCCGACAGACGTCGGGGGGCTCCTTCTGCAGCGCCAGGCGGAAGGGGTCCCCTGCAGCACCTGTCTCTACCGATGGCTCAAGACGGGCAGCAGTCAGACCTGACTGAGCCCCGTCCGCAGTCGACGCCTGTCGACGCCCAAGCCAGGGGCAGGCGTACAGAACAGCCTGGATCTGCGCGGCTCACCTGGTGACCGCCGAGACAGCCCTGGCCGCTCGGAACGGCGGGACTGCGCGCGGTTATCAGAGCGACCTCTGCATTGTCGGCGCTCGGGCAACCCTCGGTCGGTTCCATATGCGATCACCAGCCTGCATATTTATGCACTAAGCCCGGCACTGACAACGCTCGCATCTGCCGCCGACAGAGCAGGCACGGCTGGCGCGCCTTCCTTTATGGTTGGTGAGCATGCGTGGTGACGAGGAGCGCGTGGTCACAGCGTTTGCGGCCTGGCTCCAGCGGAACGGCTGGACGGTGAGCCGCGAGGTGGACTTTGTGGACGTCTACGCCGAGCGTGATGCGGAACGCCTCTACGCCGAGGCCAAAGGCCGGACCAAGGCCATCGGCTTGGATGTAGACACGCTGTACGGGCAGCTCCTCCGGCGCATGAAAGACCCTGCAGCTGAAGCTCGGTACGCAGTCGTGGTCCCGACAGCAGCGGTAGCCGCTGCCCTACGAGTGCCCGCATGGGTACGAGAGCGACTCGCCGTTGACGTCTACGAGGTAGACGATCACGGCAGGGTACATCCCCATGTCTGAGCGCTATCAGGGTTCCCGAAGACGCTCGGTCATGCCGCTGCGGGCGCGGCTGATTGAGGTGGCTCTACTCCAAGCTCGGAGCATGCCCCGCCGGGACAGCCGGCGGCTCAGCTCGTAAGCTGTTCGATGAGCAGGCTCATCGGGAAGTAGATGCGCAGTGCGCTGATCTGATCCCCTTGCAGGTCGTAGACGACCGAGTAGGGGACCTGGACTGCCCGGCCTGTGGGCTGGATTCCGGCGAACTCGGCGGTGTGGTTGCCGACGAAGTCTGCCTCGATTGCTGCCTTGCCTTCATCGGCCAGCAGGTTTTTCAGCTCCATCCGCGCGTCGAACGCGCCCTCATGCACGTACCGGATCAGCTGCCCGGCGGCCTCGCGGCCGTCGGCCCGCTGGTCGGTCCCCTCGAACGTGGCGACGACGTCCTCGGTGAAGTAGCTCGGGAAGTCGGCACGCTTGACGAGCGCGTCGAGGTACTCCTGCATCACCTGTCGCTCTGTACCCATGGCGTTTCCTTCTCTTGGCAGGTGATCGGGCGAAGGGCCGATGCAGAAGCTTTCGCTCGGTTCCCAGATGACACCGGAACATCGGCCTCAGCCCCAGGAACGGCACCAGTGCCCGCCTTCGGCTCCATTATGAGGTGACGATGGCATCCAATCCAGGGACAGCCGTAAATGTTCCAGCGAGCGCCTCTTCCTGCTCTCGGCTCAGGCTTGTCAGCCGCTGGCGACGAGCGTCGCTCTACGTGATCAGGCATTATGCCGAGCCCAAGAACGCGTGATCTTGATCACCGCATATTCCCGCGTTCCGGACATCCAGCAGAGAGCAGAGGCGATTGGCGGGAGGTTTCCTCGTCCACGTCGATGACTTCGGCGCCGCATCCTCGCGGATGGCATCGCGGGTGCGGTTCGTCACAGCACCGGCACAGAGCCCTACGGCCAGGTCGGCGTGTTCCTGGACATCTCCGGCAACAAATGGGACCTTATCGGTCCCGCACCATAAGGCCGACAGCTCGCGCCTGCCATATGCAAGGACTGCTGCTATGGGGTGACGAACGCCCATTAGCGAAGGCCGCGGCCATTCGCGGTGCGCGGTTCATCTGGTCCGGGATTGACGCGCTCTTCTGCCGCGTTGCTGACTTGAACTGGCGGCTGGGCCCGGTCTACCTCCTGACCTTCTTGAAGCCCAGGCGGGGACAACCGGACCAGCCCTTACCGCCAGGTTGGCCAGTCTCCGCAACCGTCGATAAGCCAGCGACGGACCTCGACAGACTTACTGCTTCTGCGGCCAATCGTTAGTCCGGGAACGTCCCGCAGGGGCCAAGTGCCCGCCAGCCGGAGATGTCCGATCCGGCGCGACCGGGACCAGGACCTACGGGGTCCGTTCGGATCGGGGTAGTTCCCTGGCGGCTGAGGCCAGCTGTCGCCGGGCAGAAGCCGCCACCGGGTACACGCGGCGCCGGCGCTCCAGCAGGCGCCTGGTACTTGCGACCGCGACCTCGGCGAGCACCGGGGCCATCATGTCGACTGCGGCCGCCAGTGCACGCTGCAGCAAGGCGGGACGGCGCCCGGGCGCGGGTGCTGGCGACCAGGTGACCGTGACCGACTCCCACCATCCCGCGCTGCGGATGATGCCCGCTGCTTCCTCACGCCGCCAGTGTCCCCGGGACAGCTGCACCTGCTGCCGCCACGGCCCTTGACCCTCGTGGGGTACGGAATGACTTGAAGCATCTCGCATACCCACATTGTGCGCCGACTTCGGCCGGTCGTCACCAGCGAAGCATGGTCTTCCAGGGATGCACCAAGCGAGCGGCTCCGTAGTCCGGGCGATGAATCTGACCCCGCCGGTTGTGCCCTACCCGATCATCTTCTTCGTGGTGCTCGGGATCGTCGCCGTGGTGCTGCTGCGGCGCTGGCGCGGCGGGAAGATCATCCGGGGCATTGGCGGCAGCCCTTCGGGTGTCCGGCGGGCCGGCATCTCGGTCGGCTGGGGAGTACTGACGGCGTATCTGCTGGCCGGCTGCTTTGCGGTGCTGGCCGGCCTGGCGATCAGCGGGGTGGCGACCTCCGGTGACGCGAACATCGGCACCGACTACACGCTCAACACGATCGCCGCCGTGATTCTCGGCGGTGGGCAATTGACCGGCGGCAAGGTGTCAGGGGCGGGGACGGTGCTCGGGGCGCTGGTCGTCGGCCTGATCGGCGCGGTGCTGACGTTCCTGCACATCGACGCCGCCTACGATTTCGCTGCCGAGGGGCTGGTCCTGCTGATCGTCGTGAGTCTTCGGCTGCTTGGCTCCCGGAGGGCGGTCCTCGGATGAGCGATCTCGCCAGGTACGGGGGTGGCATGCCGTGGGTCCGCCGGCTGGTTTCCAGGCGGCGGCAGCTGTCGTGGGGATGGTCGTACCTGGGGGCCCTGGCCATGTGGCTGGTGGTGACTATCGGCGTGGGGCGGGGCGGCACGGGGACGCTGGTCGAGGCGGCCATCGTGGGTTCTTTCTACTTCGTCGCCGGCTCAGGCCAGATGTTCGTGATCGCGCTCGGCAACGGCAATGTCGACCTGTCAATCCCCTACGCGATGACCGTGTCGGGCGTCGTGGCGGTCGATGTCATGAACGGCACCAACGGGCTCATGGTCCCCGGACTGCTGCTGAGCGTCGCGGTGGGCCTCGCGGTCGGCATGATCAACGTCTTCGTGGTGCGGGTGATCCGCGTCGAGCCGATCATCGGCACGCTGGCGGTGGGATTCATCCTCGAGTCGGTCGCGGTCCGACTCACCAACGCGATCTTCCCTCCGCAGCCGAGCCCGGACCTCACCAGCTTCACGGTCATGAAGGTAGCCGGCGTGCCGGTGATGCCGGTCGTCTTCATCGCCGCGGCAGTGCTGCTTGCGCTGGTCTCCGGCCGGTCCCTGTTCGGCTGGGGCGTGACCGGCTACGGCCAGCGCGCCGAAGCGGCCATCCTGGCCAAGCTGCCGGTCCGCCTGGCGATCACAGGCGCGTACCTGCTGAGCGGCCTGTTCGCCGGCCTCGCCGGCGTGCTGTTCGCCGCCTACAGCGGCGGGGCCTCGCTGGACGCCTCGGCCCCGTTCCTGCTGGGATCGATCGCCGTCGTGGTTCTCGGTGGCTCGTCGATCGCCGGCGGCGAGATGTCCTTCGCCGGCGTGTGGGGTGGCGCGCTCTTCCTCACCCTCATCTCGACCGCGGTGACCGCCCTCGGGCTCTCAGCGTCCTGGCAGGACATCATCGAGGGTTTCGTCATCGTGCTGGCACTGTCAATTCAGGGCCGGCGCGGCAACACCGCAGGGTAACGGCGATGACGGTGGGAGCCAAGGACGCCGTAGTAATTCTTGTCGCCGATCAGGACCTGGCCGGCCCTGCTCTTGACCAGGGGGCTCGGCGGTAACCATGCCGGTCAAGGAAGGCGACCGGCAGACCCTGCCGGGTGTAGACCAGGCCCAGCCGTAGCCCCAGAACAGCGGTACTCGGAGGCGGCAGGCCTTTGAAGGGTGTGTAACGGCCTGACCGGTCAGGCACGCTGCGGGCGGCGCGACCGTCACGGACGATGGGCCCGATTCTCCGTGCCACGGAGACGCACAACGTCCGACCCGGGGATACCCGCAGGCCAAAAGCCGCCTTTTGTCCGGCTACGTCGCGCTGTCCAGCCCCGTCAGCGGCACGTTTGGCTCTTGATCTTGAAATCTTGGCACTTGACCTTGAACAGTCGCGTTCGAAATAACGCGTTGACCTGGAGCCCCGTTACGGAATCGAACCGTAGACCTTCTCCTTACCATGGACACTCATTCCGTCTGAGAGGGTCCCGCTGGGTCGCGTCAGTGCAGTTCAGGGCGATAGCGCCGTCTGGCTGGCACGGACGCGGTCCGGCGTTAACCGGGGCCGTTGTCACTTGGTTTGTCACTGGCTTTCCGGACCTCACTACCGAAGGTGAGGTTCCCAGTGGGTACCCGAATCGATGACGACTACATGACCGCCGAGTTCGGCGGCCGCGTGATCGCGACCGCGCGGTACAGCCCGGACGCGGCGGCTGATGGGCAGGGCGCGTGGATCGTATCCGGTCTCCCCCGCCACCAGTTCACCCGGGACCAGGCGATCACGGCCATGGTGCTCGCGGAACGGCTCGCCGCCGGCTACGGCGACGATGACCTGTTCGTCATCGGGTGGCGCGAGGAACTGGGCCTGTGACGGACCGGCTCATCCGGATCACCACGGCGCTGGCGGTAGTGACGGTGGCGGTGGTCGCCGCGGTCATCTCCTACCAGCATGCGTTCGAGCTGGTGCGCTCACACGGGGAGTCCGGGGTGACGGCGCGGCTGCTGCCGTTCACGGTGGACGGGCTGATCTGGGCGGCGTCCATGGTGGTACTGGATGCCAGCCGCCGGGGCCAGCCAGTACCACGGCTGGCGGCCTGGAGCCTGGGCGCCGGGATCGTGGCCACGGTCGGCGCCAACCTGGCACATGGCGTCGGGCACGGCCCGGTCGGTGCCTTGGATAGCGCCTGGCCCGCGCTGGCGCTGGTTGGTTCGTTCGAGCTGCTGATGATGCTCATCCGCACCGGGCGCGATGGCCACGTCGGTGCCACTGAATCCGAACCGCGTTACCAGCCTGCACCACTGCTGGCGCAAGAAGCACCACTGGAACTGCCGGCTGCGCCAGGCCTGGAGCAGACGGTTCGCGCACGGTACGAGGCGGGCCACAGCCAGCGCGCCATTGCCCGAGAACTCGACATCGACCGCCGAAAGGTCAAGCGCATCCTCGACCAAGCCGCCTAACGAAGGGCGTCGTCTACTTCAGGACCCAGCGACATCGGCCAGTGCGGGGCGTAATGTTGCCCAGATGGGTGGAGCTGACTACCGGTAAGCTAGCAGTGAGACTTCAGTTAGTGTCGGGGTGTTCATGATCAAACGGATTATCTGCCTAGCAAACTCCCGGAAATTGGGAGATAGATGCGTTGCCGGTCGCGAATTGCTGGAAGGCGGACGCGTGGGTCCATGGATACGTCCCGTTAGTGCCCGCCCAGACGAGGCTATATCACTGTCCGAAATGCGCTATGCGAATGGCAACAATCCGCGTCTACTCGACATAACCAACATCCCATTCGTTGAGTCGCGCAGCACAGCCAATCAACCCGAGAACTGGCTGATCGACCCGAGGTATTACTGGGAAAAGGTTGGTGAGTGCAGCTATGATAACGTTCGGTTTTTGGCTGATGTAAATGGCACCCTCTGGGTTAACGAAAGAAGTACTAATTACAACTTGAATGACTATGTACTGACCGAAGAAGCTAACAACGCCGGCTGTTCACTTAAGCTTATTTTGGTCAACGATCTACAACTATGTGTATTTACTACTGGTCAAGGCTTTGGGAATCCGAAGCGTAGAGTTCAGGCTATATTCTCTTTCAACGGTACAGATTATCGTCTATGGGTTACGGATTCGGTCATCGAAGACTCATATTGCTCGCGGGCGAACGGTACTTATAACGTAGGCTCGTGTTACTTGACTATTAGCCTCGCCAATCCTTTTCACGACTGCTGTTATAAAGTCGTCGCTGGCGTCATTGGAGGAATCAGGTGAGGGTCGTATATACGATAGGACACTCAACGCATTCCCTCACAGCGTTTGTCGAGCTGTTGAAAGCTGTCGGCATAGTAGCTATTGCAGATGTGCGTTCTAGTCCATACAGCAGGCACAATCCACAGTTTAACCGGGAGGCTTTGCAAAAGACCTTGCGTAGCTATCGTATTGCATACGTTTTCCTCGGCGCCGAACTAGGAGGGCGAGGCAACCCTCACTCCGAACATGATGAGAACGGCCGCATCGAATATGCGTCTATCGCCGGGTCGAAGCTATTCAGTCAGGGTTTGCAGCGGGTCCAGGCAGGAAGTGCGCGAATGAGCTTGGCCCTGATGTGTGCTGAGAGCGATCCGCTTGATTGTCATCGCGGCATTCTTATAAGTCCAATATTGGCCGCCAGGGGTAGACCAATCATGCATATACATGCAGACGGGCACCTTGAACCGCATGACATAGCGGAGAGACGGCTCCTACGGCTGTTTGGCTTGCATCAGGCAGATCTTTTTCGGACCGAGGATCAGATCCTAGCGGAAGCTTATCGACGTCAAGAAAAACGTATCGCGTACGTTGCGCCAGACATACCTACAAAAGAAAATACGGCTGGATGAGACTTTATACTATTGGCTTCACAAAAAAGTCCGCGTCTGAATTTTTCGGCACTCTGCGTGCCGCCGGGGTCAGGCGAGTCGTGGATGTGCGCCTTAACAATGTGTCTCAACTCGCTGGATTTACTAAAAAGCAAGATCTAGCTTACTTTCTTCAGGAGATTGACGCGATTGATTATTTGCATGCGCCGCTCTTGGCCCCCACCCAGCCCCTATTGGATTCATATAAAAAACGGGGCTGCAAGTGGAGCGAGTACGAGCGCGGATTCCTCGAATTGATGAAAGAACGAAAGATTGAGACCTCTTGGGCTTCGCAGATGCGTGAGAGTGACTGCCTGCTGTGCAGTGAAGAAAGACCTGACCATTGTCACCGCCGTCTCGTGGCCGAATACCTTACAGCCCGCCTCGGCAATATAGAAATTCAGCATCTAGGTGTCTGACGTTCACTACTGTCTACGTACCTTCCAACGATTCTTAATCGCGGAGGTTACCGAAAGGTTCGTGCACCCAAACCCGGCAAGCCTGGGCCCGGCCGCCCGCCAGGATCAAAGAACCGCCTCCCCGCACCACGCCACGACGTGGGCAAAACGACCAAGAGGCAGCGCACGCTCCAGACACGACGCGAACGCGCAGGTTAAAGAACAAGCTAAGAATCTGAGGCGGCCGCCACTGGGCTGATGCATGCTTTTAGCTGGCTCGATAATACCTTGATTCCATTCCATAATTCAGGATGGCGCAAAGTGCACAAATCGCGGTCCGCCTGTCGCCAAGCCCGCCATCGCCGACGCGAAGGCTGCATGTTCTCCATATCGAGTTTTACGCCGGGCTACGTCTGATTAAGAATTGTCTCCTGGCAAGTCACCAAAGTGTGGCAGGCTTGTCCGGATTCGAGCCGGGCCATTCCATGAAGCTGCATTCTTTCGTTCGCTAGCAGATAGGCCTGCTTCCTTTGCTGCAGTCGGGGGGTACTGATTACTGTTAATCTTATTTTTCAAGGCCTCAAGTGTTAGATCCCCGAGGCGTACGCCGTTTCTTCCGGCTTGTTCGGAGATCCACCCTTCGTTTTCTTTTAATCCACTCATTCGGCCGGAATGTAGTGACAAACAATGGAGCCTGCGTAAGGACAACGGCGAGAATGGCCCAGCAATCATGTACGGGTACTGGCTAGTCTGCTCGGGATTTGCGAAGGTGCGGTAGAGCTGTAGCGAGTCCTTGGAGTCGATGTGGTCCTCAATGGCTCGAAGGTCGGACGTTCCAAGTCCGTAGCCGCAAATGCGTACGCTCAACATGTCGAAGATCGTGGGGTTGAGGCTTCCGATGTTCTGCGTAATGTACGTCCAGCCGGCCCCGTACTTGCGGGTCTCGCGAGCGCAGTCGGCTAGCTGATTGGTCAGCGCTCGAATCTCATTCGACAGTTCGCCCCGTGGCGGAGGAGCGTACCGATGTGCCTCGTCGAACATCACCATCGTGTTGAGCGGATGTTCCTCCTTGTACGATCTTTCGGCTACGGAGCGCATCATCCCTACGATCATTCGCAGCAGCCTCGCCTTGAGACCCGCGTCCTCCAGGATCTTCAAACCACCGACGGTGGTATCGGCACCGTCATCCTCTGCGTGCGCCGACATGTCGATCACAATGTACGGGCGCGGGCTTCCAGCAGTCGGATCGAGTACCCCCGATAGCACGCCCCATAGCGATCGGCGGTGCCCACCGGTCAGATTCTGCTTAGTGAACAACGAGTGCAGCGGAGCCCAGCTTCGTAGTGCACGGTCCCAGCCGACCCCCGACTTGGCCCGCTGGATGGCCGAGCGGATCTCCTTGCGGCGGTCAGCCGACTTAATGAGGCCCTCGACGACCTTTTGGTCATCGAGGTGATCCAACAGAGCATGAAGCAAGTCTTCTGACGACCTATCTGTCCAGCCCTTGGTGTCTTCGAGGAAGTCGCGGATTACACGGCTGGCATTCTGCATCGTTATCTCGTGCTGCATATCAAGACGGTCGAAGAACTCCGTACGTGTGAGCATCCCGCACAGCAGGTCCGGATCAGCCACACACGGCCACCCGAACCGATCAACCTCGCCGAGCACCGGATCCGCCGGAAGCAGGTCCTCGGCGGACTCACTCACGAGTACTACGCCGCCTGACCGCCCCCGCTGCGGAAACGCAGGTCACACGCCGAGTCGTATTTCCGGGGCCACAGGGTCCCTGGCCCGGAAACGAACTACGGAATTGACCGGTGGCCAAAGCCATCCTCGTCCTGCAAGCTCACAGACCAAAGCAGGATGAAAAAGGTTCACTGTGACCATGCCATCCAGCGTGCCCAGCAACGGCGAGCGCTATGCTCCCCCGGGCAGCCGGGCCGGGCATACCCGCTTTTGCAAACCTGTCAATGATCAGCGAAGACTGGCGTTGGCCGTCATGGTTGACATGGCCGCCATCCCGCCTCACAATCAGGCCATCAGGGCGAAGCGACCCCGAATGGCTGGACCGTTCGTGACTTGCGGGTCGGTGGTTGTGTGAATGAACTGCATGGTGTCGCCTCGGCTAGCCCATAAAGTCCAGTCCGGGAGGAGACGATGAGCTGGCAGTGGATGAGCACCGTTCAATCGATCGCTTGTGACTGCAATCCTAATTCTCAAGAAGTGCCGAGCCGGTGACCACGGTATCGCCGACGCTCATAGGCGCATTCACCGACCACATAATTCGCGACCGGCCGAAGCTAAACCTCAACAACATAACCAGAACGAATTATTATCTACAGTACTGGCAGGCTAATCCGGAGATTCCCTGGGCACTTCTTGCTCATCTGGTTTCACGCAACGCCGGCTACCAGATGAGCGACATAGCACGGTACAAGGATGAGGGCTTCATCTTCTCCGGCATACCAGTGCCTTGGTCGTCACCCGAAAGCATGATAATGGAGCGAAGCCTCGCACGAGCCTCATTCGCCCTGCTCGAAGAAGGCAACTTCTTGATCTTCCGTGATATTTACCCGCAGCTTGAAGCCTATGTCCTGGCGAAGCAAAACCCACTGGTGTATGAGGACATCTTTAAGGCGCTAACCCAGGACAGCAAGAACTTTGGCACCGATCAGTTCATAGTCGACCAGTGGCTGGGATTCTTTAATGCCGCCCAGGACTCAGGATTCTTCCTGCCAAACTGGTGGGACGCGCCACCTGTACAAAGGCACAGCTTCAGTCTGATCTGCAATGAGCAGAACCAGATTGAAGACCGACTCGTGAATGACCCGAATCATAGATACCTCGGCTGGTCTGCCTGGACAGTCTCACTGCTAGTCAAGTTCTTCAATGCTATGGGCTGGACGCGCCTCGCGTTCCCCAACGCGACATCAACCACAGACGTCGATGCTGCTAAACTGCTTCTATATGAGGTAGGGGACTTCAGCACACTTAATGCGCGCATCGCGGTAGGGCGGGATTTGTTCACAAACCTTTTCGATGCCAACAGCGTATATCGTGACACGGTTATCGCGTGGGCCACTGGACACCCCAACCACCGAGGTTCACGAACCGACTACAACCCAACCAACTATAGCACCGACCTAAACGCTCTCACCCCTGGCGGCCAGAAATACAGCCCGACCGTCGTGGACTGTCCCGGCGAATCCGGCGCCTGGCCAACAGATGCTTCAAAAATGTGGTTCTGGGGCGTCCTGCATGAGGATCCAATCCCTCTTCCGGTCGGCGTCTATGCTCGCATGGACAGTTCCGGTACCCCTTCCTGGAACCGGTGGGTCAGCCCCCTGGCGGCCCCGGATACGCCAGTAGTTGAACATGGTCTATCTGAGCTTGCGGAGATTGTGGAATGAGCGAGGATTTGAGCTTCCTTAAACCGGTCGCGGCGATTCTGCTTGACATCATTGCGCCGCTGCAGGCTGCCTTGGCCGACGCGACCACATTCGAGCAATTGCTGCTCGCCCACGGTTGGGATGTGGCACAAGGGTCGCTTACGGCAGCCGAGATTCAGCAAGCGTTCGGCCTTGGCCAGGCGATCACAGCGATAGCCACAGATGTAGCGCAACTGGATCAAGACGACGTGGCAACAGATGAGGCAAAAGTTTACGTAAGCCTGGTTCCGGCAGTTGGCAACCTCATTTACCAGCTGGGCAACCTGATCAGCAAACCGCCGCAGGCACTGCCGTTTCCGTTCAACCAGGAAGACTTTTGGGCGGAGTTCCCCGCAGAGCTTGTTGATGAGCTGTTCATCTCTTATCTGCGCGGCCATAGCCCGGCGATTTTCGCGTGGCTATATGGGACTGGGTTGATCGACGAACAGCTACGGCAGGTCGGGTCCGCCTCCGGGCGGATGGCCTACACCGTCCGATCAATCCAGTGGCAGAGGATTCCCGAGATCATTGCCCCAGCAAAACTCCTCCAAGACGTATACGGCTGGGGATCGGCAAGCCTGGACTGGCAGAAGCTCCTTGGGCGGCTGGGTCTCATTCTCGATAACCTTGGCCTGCTCAATCAGCAAGTGGCCGCCGATCCGGTTGAGGCAGGACCGTACTGGCCCGAGGCGCCGCCGACCACCCTGCAATGTCTTCGCCTCACCATCGCGGCCGGCTCAATTAGCGATACTGCCTCTTATGCGCTCGGCTTGGTGGTTCTCCCCATCCCTGGCTCCGGCGGCGTAGCCGATGGCCTTGCTATCTATCCCGAGGTCGTCAGTCCCTTGCCCGAGCTGACGTTCGGCGGGACTTCGATCGATGTGAGCGGACAATTCGCGATCAGCGGAGGGATTTCACTTGAGCTAAGACCCGGTGCATCGGGCGTGACGACCACGGCAGTGGGCGAGGTTCTAGACGAGCATCTCTTTGCCAGCGCCGCGCCGCCAAACCCGCTGATCTTCTTCGGAACCGCGGATGGCACCCACCTGTCTGTCCAAGCGCTTACCTGTGGCCTGTCAGTCCAGGGTGCGCTGACTGCGCCGGACATCGATCTGAACCTTCGGGCCGAGAACATGAAGCTGGTCATCTCGGCCGGAGATTTTGACGGCTTCCTGGCCAGCATGCTTGGCTCGAATGATACAAATATCAATTTCTCGTTCTCGCTCGGGTGGTCGTCGCAGCGGGGAGTGCACTTGGGTGATGGCGCATCGGCCGAAGTGACCATCCCGTTGAATATCAAGATTCTGCTCGTCGACATCGATAGTCTGGCTATCGGCGTCGCCGCGAGCGACGGCGGTCTCATTTTGAGCCTTGGCGCGGCAGGTATTGTCACACTCGGCCCGCTGATCGGCACTATTCAGAATGTGGGTCTGGCAGCCCGAATTGTTCCTGCGCCGAAGGGATCGGCGGGCACCCTTGGCCGGTATAACCTTTCGTTCGGTTTTAAGGCGCCCGATGGCCTCGGCATCGCGCTCGATGCCGGCGTGGTCACGGGCGGCGGGTACATCCAGTGCAACGCGGCACTAGGCCAGTACGCCGGAGTGCTCGAGCTCGCGCTGGAGTCGCTGTCGCTGACCGCGATCGGGCTGATCCAGACCAAGAACGCCGACGGCACGCCGATGGGCGATGGCTTCAGCCTCGTTGTGCTGATCGACGTGCAGTTCCTGCCCGGTGTCGAGCTGGGGATGGGCTTCTCGCTGAACGGCGTCGGCGGCATGCTCGCCCTCAACCGGACGATGAACGTTGACGTGCTGCGCGCCGGGGTGCGCAGCGGGTCGGTCACCGACATCTTGTTCCCCGGCGACCCGATCGGCAACGCGCCGCAGCTCATTAAGGAGCTGAGTGGCTTCTTCCCGGTGGCCGCTGGGCGCTTCCTGATCGGCCCGGTGGTGCAGATCGACTGGGGCAGCCCGGATCCGATCCTGACCGCCGAGCTCGGTGTCATCATCGAGTTGCCCGCCCCGGTCCGCATCGCTATCCTCGGCGTGCTCCAGGTGGCACTGCCCGAGCAGGGCGACGACGCGGTCGTCGAGCTCAACCTGGACGCGCTCGGGGTTCTCGACCTCGGCCAGGGCCAGTTCTCGCTGGACGCCTCGCTGTACGACTCGAACCTCGTCGAGTTCACGGTCACTGGTGACATGGCGATGCGCCTCGGCTGGAAGGGCGCCAAGGAGTTCCTCGTCTCGATCGGCGGGTTCCACCCCGCTTACACCCCGCCCGCCGGGTTTCCTACGCTCAGCAGGCTGGCGGTCACCCTCAGCACGGGGAAGAACCCGACGTTCAGCCTGCAGTGCTATTTCGCGGTCACCTCCAACACCCTTCAGTTCGGCGCCAAGGCGCAGCTCGCGGTCGACGCCGGCCCGGCGAGCCTGGCCGGGATGCTGTCGTTCGACGTGCTCATCCACCTGAACCCGTTCGGGTTCGAGTGCGACTTCGCCGCCGCGCTGACGATCACCGTCAGCGGGCAGACGCTTCTCGGCATCACAGTCTCCGGGAAGATCAGGGGACCCGACCCGTGGCAGATCAGCGGCCAGGCGAGCATCAGCCTGCTGTTCCTGTCGGTCAGCGTCAGTTTCCACTGCCAGCTGGGATCGGGCACACCGCCGGTGCCGCCCCCGCCAGTCCGGGTGATCGACCTGCTTGCGGCGGAGGTCGGCAACCCGGCCAACTGGAGCGCGCTGCCGCCGTCAGGCGAGATGATCGTCACCTTGCAGCCTGCCCCGGCCAGCGGGGAGACGATGCGCGCGCACCCGCTCGGGTCGCTGAGCTTCTCGCAGCACACCGTACCGCTCGGGCTCGAACTGCAGAAGTTCGGCGGCACCGGCGTCGCCGGGCCGGCCAAGCTCGCGCTGACCAGCGTCAGCTACGGAGGGGCGGCCGTCGCGCCGACGCCGGTCAGCGACACGTTCGCGCCCGCGCAGTTCCTCCAGCTGTCCGACAGCGACGCGCTGTCGCAGCCGTCCTTCGTCAGCTACCCCTCCGGTGTCGCGTTCACGCCGGCCGGCCCCGACCTGGACCAGCTCGCGGTCGGCGACATGGCCTCCGTGCAGTACACGGTCGAGCTGATCGACAGCCAGGGCACGGCGCCTGCGGCGAGCACATGGACGATGGACGAGCAGGCCGCCGCGCGGCTGCTGCCCACTGCGCCCGCCGCCTACGCGCCGTCCCGCACTAGGGGCGCCAACCGTTACCAGGGCACGCCGGGCACCATCACGGTCCCCGGCACGCCGGGCGCCACGGGGACGGCCCCGTGAACCCGGGCACGGGCGCCGCCGCCGGCAGCACCACGGCCGGGCTCACCTTCCTGAGCTGGTACCGCACCGGGCTGAGCGCCGGCGTCGCCGCGCCGGCCGGCGGCCGGCGCTGGACACCCCGCCGCCCGTCGCCGTGGTCGTGCCGGTGAGCGCCACTATCGGCGACCCGGACAACCCGGGCGACAGTACCCCGGGCCACAACGGGACAGGCGGCGTCACGGTCCGCCTGCACGCACCGGGTGACGTGACCGCGCTCGACCCCGCGCAGGTCCTGCGCACCTACCCGACCGCGGGCGCGTCCAACGCCGCGCAGGACGGCTTTCCGCTGATCGAGTTCGCCCGGCCCGACGTGCCGTGGATGCTGTCACCCACCGGCCCGCAGGAAAACGCGCCCGCCGACGGCGACCCGCGGCGCGGGCTCACCCCGTGGCTGGCCCTGGTCGTGGTGCCCGCGCCGCCCGCGACGCTCTCCCCGCCCACCCAGCCGGGGGAACTGCCCACGCTCACCACGACCGCAGGCGAGCTGCCCGACCCCGCGCACCTGTGGCTCTGGGCGCACGCCCAGGTGACCACGGTCTCCACCGATACCCTGACGATCCCCGAGCTGATAACCCAGCAGCCGCAACGGGCGCTGTCCCGGCTGGTCGCACCGCGCTACCTGGAACCGGGCACTGCCTACCTGGCGTGCGTGGTACCGGTATTCACCGCCCCCGGCCCCGCGTCGGCGACGCTGTCGCCGGCCTGGCAGAGGGCCGATCCCGCCGCCCAGGTCACCCTCCCCGTCTACTACTCGTGGCAGTTCACCACCGGGCCCGCGGGCGACTTCCGCGAGCTCGTCCTCAGGCTCAAGCGCTGGCAGCAGGGCGGCGTGGGCCTGCGACCCCTTGACGTCGGTAACGCCGGCTCGGGGATGCCGTCCCCCGTCGCCGGCCAGCCCCCGTGGCTGATCTCGCTCGAGGGCGCCCTGCTCAGCGATGACGCGGCCGGCTCGATCGGCGCGTGGAGCAACGCCGGCGCCCAGGCTGCCGTGTCGCAGGCGCTCGCCACCCAGCTCGACGGGACCGCCGGCGAGCTCACGCCGCCGCGGTACGGCGCCATCCAGGCGTCGTTCTCCGGGTCCCTGTCCGGCGGGCAGGGCCCTATCTGGCTGCGCACGCTCAATCTCGACCCGCGCTACCGCGCCGCGGCGTCGCTCGGCGCCGCCCTCGTCCGTGCCAACCAGGAAGCCCTGATCCTGTCGGCCTGGGACCAGGCTGGCCAGGTGAACCGCGCGAACGCCGTGCTCCGCCAGGGGCAGCTGGCCCGTGAGCTCGGCGTGAGCGGCTACACCAGGCGGCTGGGCGCCGCCGGGCAGGCGGCACCGCCGATGGACGACGACCGGCTGCTCCAGCTCACCAGCGGCGTACAAGGCCAGATCACTGCCCCCGCGAACGGCGGCACCGCGAACGCCGCCGCCGCAACGGGTACCACGGCAGGCGCGCTCGGCGCCAACACGGCGATCGCCGCCGTCCTCACGGTGCCGTTCCGCCGGCTCGCCCGGCCAACCGGGCCGGTCGCCGCCCGGCTGACCACCGCCCCCCTCCCGGCACCGGTGAGCAACCTCGCCAAGGCCGGCGGCATCGCGCCGGTCCCGCCGCTGACCGCGGTGACCGGGCTCGTCGACCTCACCGCCATCTCGGCGAACCCGGCCGCACCGGAGACGCTGCAGGCGCTCACCGCCGCGCGCGTGTCTGCCCCCCGGTTCCCCTGGGAGCCGGGCGGCCCTATCCTCCAGCCGACGGCACTCAACCAGGCGAGCGAGCGGGACCTCCAGGCAGGGCCGCCGCCCGACCTCCTCGTCCAGCCCGGCTACCTCTGCGACCTGTGGATCATCGGCAGCGCGCTCGGCCGGGCGCTCGACTGGGACGGGTACGCCCTGGCGGGCTGGACCGCTCCCCCGCCCACCGGGCAGTTCATATCCGGGCCGGCCGTCAACCCCGGTACCTCGGATACCAGCTGGTACTTCGCGCCACGCGTCACCGGCGGGGCGGCGTCGCTGATCAACTGGAACGCGCCCGACGAATCGCCTGATCCCGCCCTCGCCCTGGTCACCGCCACTGTGGAGCCGCATCAGGAGGCGGGCGACGACGGCGTCCAAGCGAACTTCTACCTCGTGTCCGTCGACTGCACGTTGGAGGGCGACCTCATCCCCGGAGTTTCCGACAGCCCGGTGCGGCAGGTCATGACCGACTGGGGCGAGCCGGAATGGCCGTCGATGAACCTCATGTCCTTCCAGTGGGGGCTATCCCAGGCAGAGCAGTTCCCCCCGCTGACCGTGACGGCCGCGGTCAGCGCCGGTGACCTGACCGGCTCGGGCGGGCCGAGCATTGCCGCCGCCTGGTCGGTCAGCGCCGGCCCCCAGGCGGGCGGTTACGTGAAGATCCTCGTCGACGTCGACGTCGAGGTCACCGGTGCCACCCCCGCCAAGACGATCAGCGCGTCGCTGGGCGGTGCCCAGCTCGGGGTGCAGAGCGTGGTGCTCGCCAACCGGCGGTTGTTCGTGCTAGCCGCCGGCCAGCTGCAATCGGCACCGATCGATGCAGGAGCAGGCACGGTCGGCCCGTTCACCCCGAACGTCTCATGGGAAGGGACGCAGCCGGCGAACTGGGCCTGGGTATCGCTCGCCGCGGCCGATTTCACCGGCTCTGGCCGGGCGGACCTGCTATTCGTCTACGGGGTGCCAGTGCCAGGCGGGGAAGGCACAGCCGCGTACAGGGCCGCGTACCGGATCGGCTACGAGCCCGACGAGAACGGCGAACCCCGCTCCTGGAGCGACGAGATCGAGGCGCCGACCCCCATCACCGACATCCCGACAAGCGTCATCCTCGGGCCGATCGACCCTACCAGCGCGGGGCTGCGCGCGCGGACCGCCACGGAATTCCGCGGCGCCGCGGCCGCCACCCAGGCACGGATGACCGGGGCGATCCCGGCCGCGGCCTCACCCGCGCCGCCACCGCCGGTCGACGTCACCGCCATCGCGGCCAGCCTCCGCACGGCGCTCGACCCGGCGCAGACGGTCCCGGCGAGCGTGACGGCGAAACTGTCGCTGCCCGCCCCGCTCAGCGCCGCAGGCGGCGACCCGCTCCAGCCGATCGCGTTCACGCCACGGTTCCCGCAGCCCTTCTACCAGACCCTCACCGCCAGCGCCACGTCCAGCCTGATCCCCGGCATCTCCCAGTTCCCCGACGAGGCGGTCACCGTGCTCGCGGCCGACTCCCACACCACCGAGGCGATCCTGGCCGGCGCCAACCACGAGTTCAGCCGCGAACTGCTGTGGCACGGGGTGCCCGCCGCGCTGACCGCGACGTTCTTCAGTCGCTTCTGGGACGGACGCGACGCGCTCGGCAACCCGCTGGACGATATCACCGACATCGCGGGCTGGACCGCCGCGAGCGACCTCGGCACGCACGCACCGAACGCGGGCAGCGGCGACAACGCCGTGCTGCTGATCCGCGGCGAGCTTGTCCGCCGCTACCCGCACGCCACCGTCTACGCCGCTCCCGCCGTCGCGGCCGCGGGCGGCAGCCGCACCGTCGACCTGACTCAGCGGACCGACCCGATGTTCAGCGGCACCCTCGGCGGCGACTCGCTATTCGTCGGCTTCCCGTTCACCGTGCAGCAAGCGATGAGCGGGCCCGGCTCACCCGGCATGTACTTCGTCTTCCAGGAGCACCCGATGGCGCCCAGGTTCGGAATCGACCTCGACGGGGGTACCCCGGCCGTGTTCGGCCAGCCGCCCGCCGACTGGCGTGACCTCAGCTGGTCGCAGACCGTGCCGGACCAGGCGGCCTTCCAGGCGCTGCGCTACCTTGACGGCTCGTCGGCCTCACCGCTGTGGAAGGCGTCGCTGCCCGACACCCAGGGAGCGGCGACCACCCCGCACCAGTGGGGGTTCAGCGCCGCGCACATGGCGCACATCACCTTCCAGCCGCCCATGCTTATCGCGATCCACGCCGACGAGCTGCTCGCACCGAGCGGCGGGGGGAGCTCCAGTTGAGCGACGGAACGTGGAACCTGTCCACCCAGTGGCCCATCGCGCTGCTGCCCGTGCGGCTCGAGACGCGCTTCCTCGGCACCGACCTGTGCATCCGGGTGATCCCCGACGTCATTCACGCCGACACCCACGAACCCGAGCTGACCGCCGCCGAGCTGGCCGCCGGGCAGCGCTACTGGACCCAGGTCGCCGGCGCCGACACGGACACCGCGGCCGCCGCGTGGAGCGCCCTGGCGGGCCAGTTCGGGACCGGGCGGGCCAGCTGGCTCGCACGGGTGGTGCGCCAGTCGGTGCTCAACAAGTACCTGCCCTTCCAGCCCGCCCAACGGGCCGCCTCGTGGACCCGCGCGCCGCGGGCCCGGGCGCTGCCCACTCGCTGGCAAGCGATGGGCACGCTCGGCGGGGAGGTCACCCGGGCAGCCGGCTCACCGGTCATAAAGCCGCTGCCGGCCGGCCCCGACCCCGCAAGCGGCGGCGAGGCGGTGCCGGCCTGGATGCGCGACTTCTCCGCGGCGGAAAGCGCCGGCATGGGCCTGCGGCTGCCGCTCACCGCAGACATGCAACGGCAGGGCCTCGACCTGCTGCTCGTCTACGGCGTCGAGGAGTCGGGGGACTCGGCCGCCGGCGCGCAGGAGCTATCCGAACTGCTCGACGCCCACTACTACACCGACGGCTTCGGCTACGTGCCCCCCGGCACGCCGACAACCAACACTGGTGCCGCCGACTCGGGACTCGACCGGCGCTCCGCGGCGTACATCGCCGCGTACCAGGTGCCGGGCACTGATCAGCCGCTCCAGGATGGCCGCAGCGCCGCAGGGGTGCTCGCCGCCGCGCTCGGCATCACCCTGACGGAAAACCCGAATCCGCCGGCGCCCAGCCTCGAATGGCAGCCGCACATCGCCGCGGCCGCGCAGGCGCTGTCGCAAACCGGCGGCGGCACACCGGAGCAGAACTGGTACCAGGCGCAGCACGCCGTGCTCGTCGGCGTGGGAACCGCCGCTGGCCTCGCACCGCAGGCGGCACTGGCGCAAGAGCACATCGCCGAAGCGATGAACCGGGCGCTATGGCCGGCCCCGGCTACTTCCTGTCCCAGCTGCTGGCCGGCAGCGCCGGCGAGGACTGGAAGCGCCTTGACCACGCCAACGTCATCGCCGACGACGCCTTCCTGCGCTACCTCGACCGCCAGCGGCTCCTCGACGAGGCGCGGATGAGCGTCATCGCCACACAAACCGGCATCACCGGTCTCGACCCGGCCGACGCCGCCGAGTTCCAGGCCGCCTGGAATGCCGCCGTGACCTCCCGCGAGCGCACCGCGTCCGTCTCCGCCGACGAGGCGGCCGCGCAACTCGACGCTCAGGTCACCGCGATCGCCGCCGCCCAGTGGCAGCAGCTGCACCCGGGACAGACATTCGACGCTGACGGCGACTGGGCCGGCGCGGCGCAGAACGTCACCGTCGACCGCACCGCCCGGTACGCCTACTACCGCTGGCTGGCCCGCTCCCGGCTGCCGGGACCCCAGCCGGACCTGCGCCTTGAGGACTGGCTGGCCGGCGAGACCGCCGCGCTGTACGGCACGGCGACATTCGATGCCGCCCGCGACCACTTCGTGTCCTACGTGCGGCCGGGCGGTGCGCTGCCCGCCATCACGGCAGGCAACCAGCCATACGGCGTGCTTATCGCCTGCACGCTGGACACCTGGCAACCCGCCGGGGGCGAGCAGGGCATGCGCGCCTTCGTGCAGGCACTGCTCGCCCTGCGGGACACCGTCTGGACGCCGGCGACAGACCAGGTGCCACGGCTCGGGCCAGACCCGGTCAGCGACGTCGCCACCGCCCAGGCGACCCTGCTGCAGCTGCTCGCCATGAGCCCGGTCAGCCAGCAGGTTTTCGCGCGCGAGCACGTCGGCCCCGACTATGTCCGCAACCTGTGGCGCTTCACCCAGATGCAGCTCAGCGCCGACTGGGCCACCGCAACGGCGGGAAGCAGCGCCCAGCTGCTGCACGACACCGGGATCGCCTGGACGCCGCGGCTAGCCGGCCTGATCGGCGCCGAGGCATCCGCGCCGCTGATCGCCGCCCTGGTCGACACGGGCGACCAGGGGTACAAGCAATGGCTCACCTGGCTGAAGTCCGGCGCGGCCACCTGCGCCGCGCTGCGCGCCCAGCCGGACGCCCCAGGCAAGGGCGCGGACACCCCGCTGCTGTACCGGCTGCTGCGTCACGCCGCGCTGCGCGCCTACGCCGACGCAGCCGTCCGCCTCGAGCTGCAGGCGGGATTGCTCCGCGACTGGGAGCACCTAGACCAGGAGCTGGTCGCGATCAGCCCCGCCCCGCCCGTCACCACCGTGTGGGACCAGCTCGGCCGGACGATCACCGTGCCAGGCGGCGGCAGCGGGCCGATCTCCGCCTACCTCGACGGCCTAACCACGTCCACCGGCGTCGACCCAGCCGCCGCCCCGGTCGCGGAGTTCCGCGCCGCGGTGAACGCTCTCGCGCTATTCGCCACAGAAGACGACCTGGAGCGGCACCTGCGTCAGTTCCTTGACAGCACCTCCCACCGCCTCGACGCGTGGCTGACCTCCATCGCCGGCCGGCGGCTCGCCACCTTGCGGGACAGGAAACCGGACGGGATCCTGATCGGCGGGTACGGCTGGGTAGAGGACCTGCGCCCCGGCTCGGGCGGATTCATCAGCGACGGCTTCATCCACGCCCCCTCAGTGCCGCAAGCGATCAGCGCGGCCGTGCTGCGCGGCGGCTACCAGTCGCATACCGGCGGAGCCGCCAACCCGTTCGCCGTCAACCTCAGCTCGAGCCGCACCCGGCTCGCCGCCCGCCTGCTCGACGCCGTCCGCGCCGGGCAGCCCCCCGGCGCGATGACCGGCTACGACTTCGAGTGCAACCTCCAGGAGTCCGGCGCCGGCCAGTACACCAAGCAGTTCCGCGAATGCGCGCCGCCGAGCAGCACCACCTACCCGCCCGCCAGCGCCACCGGGTCAGCAGCCGCCCCCGCAAGCGTCGCCCAGGCCCCGAGCCTCACCGACGGGCTCGTGCTACGCGACAAGTGGCTGTCCGGCGACCAGCAGGTCGCGGCGCTGCTCGCGCAGATCGCCAGTGATGACCAGAAGGGAGCCGCGAACGGCCAGCCGGCCCTACTGCCAGTGGTCAACGCCGCGCTCGGCGCGCTCGGCGATGCCCTGGACGCCGCAGCCGACGCGCTGACCGCCGAGAGCCTGCACCACGCCATCAACGGGGTGCCCAGCCGGGCAGCGGCGACACTCAGTGCCCTGGCCCGCGGCGACGGCGCGGTACCCGAGCTCGACCTGCTCACCGGCCCGCGCACCGGCCTGACGATCGGCCACCGGGCCGGCTTCGCCGTCGCGGCGTCAGCCGGGCCGCGGCCCGGCTGGGCCGCACCCGCCTCGGGTCAGCTGCGCGCCGCCGCCAACCCGACACTGGAGGCGATCGTCCAGAGCTGGCTGCCCGATCCCCGGCGGATCCGCGGCGCGGCGACGTTCACCCCAGAGGGCAGCCAGCCGCAGACCACGACGATCTATCTCAGCGACTGCGGCATCGGCGCCCTGGACTGCGTCTATGAGACCCCGGTGGTTCCCCCATCCGACGGGGCCGTGCCCGGCCTGCTCTCGCTCACCGTCACCGAGGCCGCGCGGACCAGCCTCGGTGTCACCGCGAGCCAGGCACTCACGCTGACCTGGACGCGGACGGCGGACTTCGCGGCAGCCGAGCTGACCTTCGGCGAACTGTGCGGCGTCTGCCGGCTAGCCAGGACGCTGCTGCAGGACAGCACGGCGCTGCGGCCCGCTCATCTCGGGCCGATCGGAACGCCCGACGAGCCGGTGGCCGACGCCGCGCTGACCGCGCGCGCCGACGCCGCCGAGATGGCAGTGCGCGGCTGCGCGTCCGGCCTGGCGGCCGGCGACCCGCGGACCGCGATCAGGACGGCGGCCAGCCTCGGCGTGCGCGGCGCCGCCTACGCGGCCAGCGTCGCGCAGCCAGACCCCAGCCTCGTCGCCTCGATCGCCGCGGCCGTGCGGGACCGGGTAGCGCAACTCGACGCGCTGACCAACTCGGCCGCCGGGACGCGCGACGTCCAGCGGCTCCAGGCGGCGTTCGGCGCCGACTTCCTGCCGATACCCGCCTTCCTCCCGGCCAACGCGAGCGACCTGTCCGCGGCGGCGAGCGCGGCGCAGACGGCCGGCTGGGCCGACGCGCCGACGATCCGCGGCTGGCTCGGCCGCAACGCGCGGGTCCGCCCCAGCCTGGCCGGCCTGGTCCGGCTCAGAACCGCGGCGAGCGCGGTCGCGGCCGGCGCCGGCGGGCTCGCCACCCTGCAACTGCCGTCCGTCGCCGGCGAGGCATGGGTCGGCGGCCAGTTCGGCGGCGCGAAGCCGAACGGACCCCGCATCCAGGTCACCCTGGCCGGCGGCCCGCTGCCCGATCCGACAGCCCCGCTCGCCGGGATCGTCGTCGACGACTGGACGGAGACGATCGCCGACCCGGCCCCGGTCACCGGCCTCGCCTACCACTACCAGTCGCCGCTATCGGAGCCGCCCCAGGCCGTGCTGCTCGCCGTCCCCGCCGACCTCACCGTGGCCAGCTGGACGCCGCAAGCGCTCGAGCAGACGCTCACCGAGACGCTGGCGCTAGCTAAGCTGCGCGTCGTCGACCAGGACGCGCTCAGCAAGACCGGCCAGCTGCTCCCCGCCTTCTACCTCGCTAATAACGTAGCGGGAGAGACGGTCTCCACCGACGTGATGAACCAGCCTCCGGCGGCAAGCACATGACGACTTCCTCGATCACGACCTGGACACGCCTCGAGCCACGCGCCCGAGACGAAAGCCTCACCCCGTCGCTCGAAGCCAGCGTCTACGATCCCGCCTGGATGCTCGCCAGGCAGTGGCAGCTCGCCGAGTTCCGGGGCCAGGACGCGGCGTTCCCGGTCGACGTCTCGTTCACCGTCGACGTGCAACCGCTGGCGGGCTACCAGCCGCCGTCCGGCGCGGACGGCCCGCTCGGCCAGTACCCGGTTGAGGCATTCGCCTGGCCCGAGCCCGCCACGGCGCTCACCACGGCCGAGTCGGCCGAGTTCGGCGCCGAGCTACTGACGCTGCTGGCCGAGCACGGGTGCGGGCAAACCAGCATCACGAGCATCGCCGCCGCCTACCCGCTCGCTGTGCCCGCCGGAGTCACGGTCGACGCCGCCGGCAGCGACTTCCTCACGCTGCTGGCCAGGCGGCTGCCCGACACCACCCAGCTCGAGCCCGTGCTGCGCCAGGCGGTCGCGGCCGGCGCCCTGCCGGCCAGCCTCGGCGTGGCCGCGGCCGACACGAGCACCGTCCTGGCCGCGGCGACCGCCTGGCTCGCGACCCTCGACGGCTTTGAACTGACCACCCTGAACGGGTCAGACGCCTGGCAGCCCAGCCGGCTCGAGCACCAGTTCTCGGTCACGGCGGCCTCTGCCACTGGGCCCGCGTTCACGCTGCACGCCCCATCATGGCCAGGTCGCCTCCTGGACTGGGCAGACTTCGACGTGCCGGCCCAGCCCGCGGCGGCCCCCGCCAACCCCCCGGTCCTGCCGGGCACCACCGGAAACTCGGCCATCACCTGGTCGGGCCCGCCGCACCCGCTGACCTACCCGGGCGCCCCGAACCGCCGCTACTGGACCTTCGAGGACGCCAGCTTCAACCTCGCCCAGGTCACCGTCGGCCCCGACGACCTCGCGCGGATGCTGACCGTCGAGTTCGCCAGCGTCTACGGCAACGACTGGTATCTGCAGCCGGTCCCGCTCCCGTCCGGTGCCGTGCACACGGTCACCCCGCTGACCGTGACCAACTCGTTCGGCGAGAGGGAGGCCCTCGAGCCCGTCGCGCCGAGCATCCCAGTGTTCGGTTCAGCGGCGACCGGGACACCCGACTGGTGCATCTTCCGCTCCACCGTACAAGCTGCCGACGGCAGCGCGCCGACGCTCAACGGCCTGTTCCTGCCGCCGGCCATCGCCGGCCTGCAGGCGTCGCCCGCGATCGAGGAAGTCATCCTGATCCGCGACGACACCGCCGACCTCGGCTGGGCAATCGAGCACACAGTGCTCGGCGACGACGGCCGGCCGTTCGACCGGTACGCCGCCACGATGGAGGCAGGATCCGGCGCTCCGCCGGCGCCTCCCGCCGACGACGGCAGCACCGCCAGGTACCTGCTGGAGACCGACGTCCCCGTCTTCTGCTTCCCGCTCGCACCAGACCCCGGTGACCAGCCGGTACTGACGCTGCTCATCCTGCGACGCATCGGCGCCGACGGCCAACCCTATGATGTGGAGCCGCTCGGCCAATTGCTCACCGCACTTCAGGGCCAGTCGCTGTTCGACCAGGAACTGCCGCTCGCCGGCACGACGGTGCGCCGCCGGCGTTACCTGGTACGCGGGTTCGACGGCGAGATCCTGCTGTGGACCGGCCGGGAACGGCTTGTCGGCGGACGCTACGGCACGGTACCGCTCGCCTTCGACCAAGTCGTAACGGAGTAAGTGTCCAACGTTACGGGTAAGGCGAAGCGGCGGTCAGGGACAGTCGGATACGCGAGATCACGCAGCCGGGCCCTCGTCTCAGCGCCTCATCGTTGAAACGATGAGCCCAGCGTCGGTGGCCCGCCCTGCTAGTTCGTCGTTGCCGTTACCGCGCGGCACGCGTGACCGCGTCGGCGCGAAGGGCGTCCAGTCGCATGTCATGGTACTGCCAGCCAGTGACTGAAAGGAGGTCGCAAGCTGCCTGGGAGCGTGATGGCGGCCGGTGCGTCTCGTGCGGGGCGTCGAGAGCGGTCCAGGTCGGCGGGCAGGGCCCCAGGTTGTAGGTGGGGTGTCGGATGTAGGCCAGGAACGAGGGGTCGACGGTTGCGAGGTCGGCGGCGGTCCAGCGGGCGATGAGCTGCAGGGTCTCGGCGAGCTCGATGGCATCGGCAGTATCGACGCAGGTGCTCGGCATGGCGGTGCCCGAGGCTAGCGCTTCTGAGCGGCGCGGGCCTGGGCTAGGCGGTAGGACCTGGTGCTGATCTCGATGATGTTGCCGCCGAAGGTGAGGCGGTCGACGATGGCGGCGCAGAGGCCGGGCTCGGTGAAGGTCTTGGCCCAGCCAACCGAAGCTCTCGTTGGACGCGATCGCAACGCTGGCTTTCTCTTCTCGTTCGGTGAGAACTTGGAAGAGGAGCTCGGCGCTGCGGCGGTCGAGTTCCATGTAGCCGAGCTCGTCGATGCAGAGCAGGTCGACGCGGCCGTAGCGGTTGATGGTCTTGGTGAGCAGCTTGTCGTCGGCGGCCTCGACCATCTCGCCGACCGCGCACTAAACGCGGAACACGCCGCCCTATCGGACATCGTGAGCCTTTTTCATCCTCCAGTCTCGCGGGTCTGGGTGAGATGGCTGTCGCTGGGTGGACCGATCCTAAGCGCAGAATTAGGCTTTCCTACGAAGGGATGGTAGTACCTACGACCACGGAACGACCTCAGGTCACGAGGCTGATCGAACCGACCCGCCGAATGTGGGAGGAACGAAATATGAGCAACGACAGAGCCGACGGTTTAAAAAAGGTCGGCGCGCCGCTGGTGATTTTTGTTAGCGCAGCCAGCCTGGTCTTGGTCGCTTGGGCCTTGTGGGATACTCACAATGAGAAGGCCCAAGGCGCTGCGATCACGCTCGTAGGGGTCGCGGCCAGCCATCTCATCAAGGAGACCCAGCAGCTGTTGAGATCTTGGCTAGGAGACGACGTGCCCGCCCGCCAGGCTTCGGAACCAGAGCGAAACCGCGTGGCCGAAACAACCTCTCCTGAAACATGAATCTTCGTTCACGGACCTTATGCATGCTGGTTGGGAGATGGGTCGCATAACCTTCGGCTTTGGATATTTGTAACTAGCTTAGACTTGGATCAGCCAATCATCCGGATGCGCATCTCACCTATTCTTTCTGGGATTCCGGCTTTCCGCTGCCCCGGTACGGGACTTCCGCGTGGACGGCGCCCTGGTAGCCCTTATCGGCCAGCGTGACGAGCCCGGCGGCGGCCAGCTCAGGCTCGATGCCCCAGATCCAGGTGGCCTTCATGTCGTGGACCGAGCCGAGCAGGGCTCCGGAGACCCGCGGCAGCTGGCCACGGAACCGGAGACGATCTGCAGGTTCATCCCGTGGCAGCGATGCTTGCCGGAGAAGAACGGCCGGCCCGCGGCACCCGGTCCGTCCGATCAGCGTCCCGTCCGGGGGCCAGGGCCGCGTAGGGGTACCCAGCTTCACCGCGGCCCGCACCGCCTGGCGGCGCTTGGGCACACGGCCGCCAGCAGCGCCACCGTTTCGGTCACATACCGCCAGGCGTCGCCGTCCCGACCCCAAAACCGCCGCGACCTGCGCGAACGGTGCTCCCTTACGCAAGCGGACTAGCACCAGCAGGGCCTGCTGTCCCGGGTTCGGCTTCCGCCATGGCGAGCCCGGTGCCGGCGCATGATGCCGGCGGCGAAGCAGAGGGTCTGGCGCGATAGCGGGAGCGCGGCACGGTAAAACAGCATGAAGAAGCCCCTGGGCGGTTGTAACCGCCTCAGCTACCAGGGGCTTCGCCGTTTCCAGCGGCGACACCCGCTCCACCCTCAAACGTGACCGAGCCCGCTGGGACCAGGATGAAAAGGCTCAGTTATTCGTGGGAGATAAACCGCATCAGGCGCTCCCGTAGGCTCAGGCACCGCGCGTCGGTCGGCTGGCCCGAGCGCTCGTGGCCATCGCCTGGGCCGATCAGCGACCTGGTCAGCACCGCGACCTGCGGGTCGGGCCAGAAGTCCGAGTGCCCGTGGATAGGCGGGAGCGTCACACCGTCGCCGTCGCCCGGTACGACGCAGGGCGGGTCGAGGACCGCCTTGTCGACGGGCCCGGCGTCTTGTAGGCGGGCCTTCCCATACGGATCGTGGAAGACGTAGTCGCCGATGTAGTCGCTCTTGCGCACGGCGTTCCGCCAGCGCACCTTTTCCGGCCCGCCGAGCAGGGCGCCCATCTCTGCCAGGCGGTCCGGCCCGAAGTAGGCTGGAAAACCGCGGCCGTACAGCCGCCGCAGGGGGCTTCCCACGGTGATCAGGGAAATCGCGTCGGCCTGCGCCCGGGGCAGTTGCGCGATCGCCGCCGCCGCGATCGGGGAACCCTGGCTGTAGCCGTTGAGCAGGATCCGGTGGTAGCGCGGCGTAAGCTCGCCTAGCTCGCTGGCCAGCGCCTTCTCGTTTATGCCAGGCCCGAGCCTGGCCGCGAGGTCGGCGGTCAGCCTGGTGGCCGCGCCGTCATTAGCGGGTGCAAGCAGCCCGTTGAGCCGGTTGACCAGTTCGGGCGCGGAGCGCTCCATGTAGCAGGGCGGCGCGAACGGCTGGCAGGCCCGCGGCCAGTACGTGCCGACGTCCCACAGGGCCTGGATCATCGTGCGCTTGCTTCGGTTCCTGAACGCGGACAGGGTGAACCCGTACAGCGCGACGGCCGCCGCCCCGGTCAGCGCTTGCGCGAAGCTGATCAGCCACGCGGGGAAGGACTGGGGGTTGACGGCGTAGAAGGCGAACACGCTCGCGAAGCCCGCGACGGCCAGCACCCCGACGGTGAGCCCGATCAGGTCCACTGCCCGTGACAGGGTCCACAGCCCCGCGATCCGCCGCCGCTGAGCTTTGCTTCCACTGGCCGCATCGGCGTAATAGCCGCCGAGCAGTTCCATGATGGCGGCCCTCTTCATGAAGTACCGGACAACCGCGTAGCACAGAATGAGGAATAGCGCCGCCGCGAGAGCGACGAGCGCGGTCATAAAGCTGAATAGTGGCCACGGCACCTGGATCGGCTCCGCGGCTGCCTGACCGCCGATCCACCCGGGCCCGACCTTGAATCCCGAGCCGATCAGAAGCCGGGGTACCGCCAGGTTTACTCCTGCCGCGAATATCCCGCCAGTCACGCAGGCGAGGCAGAGTGAGGACGGCCCGAGAAATCCGCCAGTGAACGGCCGGAACGGCGCGCTGTCCAGTTGACCTGTTCCCGTTGGTTTGGCGGCCGGCTGTGCGTCCCCTGACCCCGCGCAATCGCGATCCTGGGACGCCCCGAGCCCAGGCGCGGCCCGCGCGATGACGGCCTTCGCTGTCCCAGTCAGCGCGAACGCCACGATGATCAGGACACCCATCGCGATAGACAGCCCTTCCCAGATTCCGGCGTCGCCGGGCAGCGATCCTGGGTATCCCGCTGCAGGCGGAGCCACTGGGTGCCACCACAGCCGGGCGAGCAGCAGCGCGGCGAGCAGCGTAAGCGATACCACCAGGACCATCCCGGCCATCCGGTCGAAGCTCGGGGCCTGCGCGGGCGGGTCCGTCGCCGTATAGGGATTGACTCCCGGCCGGCCCGCCTCCGGCGAGGCGAGCAGCAGCCCCGCTGCGCCGATCATGACGAGCGCGGCACTGACCGCGGCGGTATGCCAAGCCGGGTGCGAGGAAGGAACCCAGGCGAGGTACAGGCTGATCAGCCCGCCCACCCCCGCCAGGTGCAGCAGCTGCATCCGTTTCACAGGCCGCAGGCCGTGCCAGAAGCCCTCGGCTGTCAGCGGCCAGGTTGATGCGCTGCCTGCCGGGGCCTGGCCGGTCTGGATGCGCCAACGCTCGTAAGCGTTGAGGGTCTTGTGACCCGCGAACCACAGGACGGCGACCACCACCACAGGGACGAATGCGAACAGTGTCATCCGTCGTCCGGCGTCGAGGGGCATCCAGCTGAGCCAGCTCACGCGGCAGGAGCCAGGGTCGGCGGGGCCCGTGCACTGCCAGCCGAACGTGCCGATGCTGGCCGTCGCCACGCTGGCCGTGAGGACCAACGTCAGCACGTACCCGGCCCACCGCATGGTCACCGCCAGGCAGCAGCCGGCCAGCGGCAGTAGCCGCCGGGCAGGCGGCGGGTTGCCGGGCGAGGCGGGCGCGCACCACGCCGCGAGGTTGCAGAACAGCAGCGGGAGCAGCAGCGACCACAGCGCGCGAGTGGCCGGGGCAGATGTCATCCCGCCCCACCAGTAGCCCTCAAGCGGCCAGGGCACGATCCTCCGGCGCGAGCCCCACCGGCGGATGAACAACGCGAGGTCATCTCCGCCAACCTGGACGTAATCGTCATGCTCGAGGATTTGCTCGGGCGACGAACCGCCCACCCCGTGCAGGCGGAGCTCAAGGACCTGCGTGGCGCCGTCCGCGGCAGCCGCCCGGTCGGCGGCGTCCGGCCCTTCGGCGAGGCCATGGACGAGGGCAAGCTTCGCCGGGCTCACATTCCCACCGAAGCCGAGTGCATCCCCGACTCCCATGGAGAATCCCACGGTAGCCCCAGGAGGGATTTTGGGCGATGTCATGGCTGTTCCCCCGCCCAGCTCCGCTCGGTCAGCGACCTATCGGCAGCGGGGCGCGTTAGCTTGAGCCCAGCCAGCATTAGGTCGAGGTTGAGCTCCGCAATGACATGCCGCCAGGTTGGGCTGACCATCTTTCTCGGTAACATGTCTAACCTCGCGTTAGACGTACCGAAATAACGCGATGAACTGGACTGCTTACCCCTCGTCCTGAACGCCATAGCTCCCCCTTCGGTCCGTTAGCCGCTTAGTATCTGTGTAACAGGACAGATATACGGAGGCAAGACCCAAAACCGTGTATGCGTGCCTAAAGCAAACCTTTAACGCCCCGCCAGGTCTTGTTCTTACATGCGCCTACGACAACATCGCGCGGCGTGTGCCAGACGCTGCCAGCAATCTCCCTCGGCCACGCTGCCGCGTGACCCGTCGGCCTTCGAGAGTGAAAACCGACATTTGACTGCCTCTAGCGGCCTCAGGTCGAATTGCTTGAGTATGCATTCCAGTCGCTGTCAGCAATTAGTCTTTTTCATCCTCCGGTTCGCGGGTCTGGAGGACGTGGATGGCTTTGGCGATTTGGCCGGCGCGCCAGGGGCAGCAGCGGAGCTTGCGCAGGATGTGCCAAGTTTTGAGCTGCGCGTTCGCGCGTTCGCCGGGGCTACGGAGGCGGGCATGGGCACTGTTGGCGGTCTTCTGAGAGACGGGTTTACCCTGGCCGCGGTATGGGACGAGGATGTGCTGGCCAGCGCCGATGTAACCCTTATCCACCAGCGTGATCAGCCCGGCTGCGGCCAGCGCGCGGACGATGCCCCAGATGCGGGCGGCGGTCAGGTCGTGCGCGCTGCCGGGCAGTGGCCCAGAGACTCACAAGATCGCCCCATCCGGGGTGGAGATGACTTGCAGGTTCATGCCGTGGCGGTGATGCTTGCCGGAGTAGAAGGGCCGGTCTTAGCGACCCGGTCGATGGCGATGAGCGTCCCGTCGATGATGACGAAGGCATGCCCGGTCTTCCTTGCCGCGTCCAGCGCCGGTACCAGTTTCGAGGCACGGGCGGCCAGCAGCCGTACCGTCTCGGTCACATACCGCCAGGCCGTGGCCACCCCTACGCCGAACCCCGCCGCCAGCCCTGCGAGGGTCTCGCCCCTGCGCAGGTCCGCCAGGACCAGCAGTGCCTGTTGTCCTGGGCGCAGCTTCCGCCAGCATGACCCGATCCGGGCACGATGGCGGCGGATCACCCCAGCCACATAAGCAACGGTCTGGCCGGACAACGGCAGCGCAGCACGGTAGAAAAGCATCAGGGCCCTGGACGGATGACGAAGATTATGGTGATCGCCTCATCTACCAGGGGCTTCGCCGCGTTCCAAGGCAGCGCGCCATCCGTGATCAGCCCGTATCCGGGCACACCTCAAGTCAGGAACAAAGGTTCAGCCGGTGAGCAGAGCTGGGCATGCTCTGGCTGGCGGGCACGCCCGGGCTGCCGCCGGTGGTTAGTTGCTGGGCAGGCCAGGGTGATGCTCTACCGCGATGCAGCCAAGCCCGTGCGGCGGGCGGCCGCGGTCAAGGTCCTACAGCAGATCCTCGACCTGCTCCGCCGACCGCTGTGAGAACTCCGCAAGCTGTCCAGCAGAAGGGCGATGTCGAACGGATTTGTCAGGGGCGGCGGCCAGTACAAGTCGCGATCGTGGGCGCCGTCACGGGTTGCGGCCTGATCGTCGGGCGCGGCGCGCGGCAGTCAGCGATAAGCCGACGGCTGTCAGATACGACGTGCCGGATTCTCCGTATTACGGAGACGCGCAACGTCCGACCCGGAGATAACCGCAGGACAGGAGCCGTCTTTTGTCCGGCTGCGTCGGGCCGCCGAGCATAGTCAGCGCTACGTTTGTCACTGGATCTTGGAATTTTGGCACTGGATCTTGAGCAGGCGCGTTCGAAATAACGCGCTGACCTGGAGCCCCGTTACGGAATCGAACCGTAGACCTTCTCCTTACCATGGACGCTCGTTCCGTCTGGAAGGGTCGCGCTGGGTCGCGTCAGTGCAGTTCAGAGCGATAGCTGTGTCTGGCTGGCTCTGACGCGGTCCGGCTTTAACTGGGGCCGTTGTCACTTGGTTTGTCACTGGCTTTCCGGACCTCACTACCGAAAGTGAGGTCCCGCATGGGTGCTCGAATTGACGACGACTTCATGACCGCGGAGTACGACGGGCGGGTGATCGCGACCGCGCGGTACAGCGCGCACGCGGCCGCTGACGGCCAGGGCGCGTGGGTCGTGTCGGGTCTCCCCCGCCGTTCGTTCACCCCGAACCAGGCGATCACTGCCATGGTTCTCGCGGAACGGCTCGCCGCGGGGTACGGCGACGATGACTTGTTTGTCATCGGGTGGCGTGAGGAGCTGGGCCTGTGATGGACCGGCTCATCCGGGTCACCACGGCGCTGGCGGTGGTGGCGGTGGCTCTTGTCGCGGCGGTGATCTCGTATCAGCATGCGTTCGAGCTGGTGCGCTCGCACGGGGAGTCGGGGGTGACGGCGCGTTTGCTGCCGTTCACGGTGGATGGGCTGATCTGGGCGGCGTCCATGGTGGTGCTGGATGCCAGCCGCCGGGGCCAGCCGGTACCACGGCTGGCGGCCTGGAGCTTGGGCACCGGGATCTGCGCCACGATCGGCGCCAACCTGGCACACGGCGTGGGGCACGGCCCGGTCGGAGCGCTGGTCAGCGCGTGGCCCGCCCTGGCGCTGGTCGGCTCATTCGAGTTGCTGATGATGCTCATCCGCACCGGACGCAGCGCTTGGTCCGACCACGTTGAGCCCGAACTCCGGTCCCAGGCTGCGCCACAGCTGGCAGAAGATGCACCACTGGAACTGCCGGTTGCGCCAGCCCTGGAGCAGACGGTTCGGGCCCGGCACCAAGCGGGCGACAGCCAGCGCGCCATCGCCCGCGAACTCAACCTCGACCGCCGCAAGGTCAAGCGCATCATCGATCGAGTGGCTTGAAACAAAAGACGTAGGCGGCTCCACGAATCTTCAGGCATGTCACGCGCTTTGTTACGTCGCCCCGGGTGTGGATCACTATGCAGTGAGCCTTTTTCATCCTCCGATTTCGCTGGCCTGGAGGACGTGGATGGCCTTGTCGACGTATCCGGCACGCCAGGGACAGCAGCGGAGCTTGAGCAGGATGTGCGAAGTCTTGAGCTGGGCGTTCGCATGCTCGCTGGGAGCGCGTAGCTGGGCGTGGCGCGGTTGGTGGCCTTTTGCGAGGCGGGCTTGCCCTGGCCGCTGTACGGGACCAGGACGTGCTGGCCGGCGTCGATGTAACCCTTGTCCGCCAAGGTGATGAGCCCGGCGCTAAGGCAGACGCCGTTCCGACGGAAGCGGATCTCCCTGGCCACATGGGCTGGTGCCTGCGCAATTCGTGAGGGATGCTTTGCGTGATATCTCCGCAGTGTTCAGGTGGGCATGCCTTGACCGAGAGAGATTGTGTTTCAGGACCGTCTGCTGACGATTTGGACCGGCGAGAGACACCCGATAATTGGTCCGACAATGCCCAAAAACCGGGATGGAGTGATGCCAGCTCGGTGATAACCGAGCTGGCCAGCCGGTTTGAGCACGTGGAACAGGAGCTCAGCGAGTTTCACCAGCGTTCTGCGCACCGCGAATCGATCATTGACCGGCTGCATGAAGACAACCAGCAGCTCCGCAGTGGGTTCAGCCGGATGGTGCTGGAGCCGGTGATAACTGACCTGATCAGGCTGCATGACCAGCTCGACCGTGAGGCCCGCAGGCTCGAAGCCGATCGGCAAGATGGCCAGTTGCTCCGCTCGTTCGCTGATGACGTTCTGGAAATTCTGGACCGATGTGCCATCGACGTCTTCTACGCCGAACCGGGCGATCCTTTCGAACGCGACCGGCACCGGGTGCTGGCGGTGGTGGCCTGCGCCGACGAATCTCGCCACAACACCGTGGCCGATGCGGCCACGGCCGGCTTTATCGAGCGCGACACCGGCCGTATCCGCCGGCCGGCTCAGGCACGGTTCCATCAGTACTCTCCAGGCCCTGACGAGCCCGGGTCAGGCGCTGACGTCACACCATCACAGTGAGGTGATATGGCTACCTACGGAATTGACCTCGGCACCACCAACTCGTGCATCGCCTATGTGGACGAGACGGGCCGGCCCGTCATCCTGAAAAGCGCGATCGGGGAAGACACGACTCCCTCGGTGGTCTATTTCGAATCACCGGGAAACGTGGTGATAGGCCAAGGGGCCAAAGACTCCGCCAAGCTCGCCCCCTCATTGGTCGTTGAGCTGGTCAAACGCAAAATGGGCAAGGACATCACCTATTCGTTCCACGGGCGGGACCACTCCCCCGAACTGGTCTCAGCCCTGATCCTTCGGGAACTGACCCGGGCCGCAGGTGAGCAGACCGGTGAAAAGGTGCACGATGTTGTGATCACCGTGCCGGCCTACTTCGGGCTGCTCGAGCGGGAAGCCACCCGCAAGGCTGGGGAGATAGCCGGGCTCAACGTGCTTGACGTGCTGGCCGAACCGGTAGCCGCTGCGCTCGCTTACCAGGCACTCGACAAGAAAACCGCGCTGCGGCACATCTTCGTTTACGACCTCGGTGGCGGGACCTTCGACACCACGGTCATCCGCATCGACGGCGACGACATTCAGGTCGTGTGCACGGACGGCGACAACGAACTCGGCGGAGCAGACTGGGACAACGCGATCATCGATCTCTTGCTGCGCAGCTTCACGGACCAGTACCCGCAACTCGACCCGCGCGACGACGAGCAGTTCATGCAGGATCTGGTGACTGCGGCCGAGCAGCTCAAGAAGTCGCTCAGTAACACGCAGGCACGCAAATACCACATGCGCTTCGACGGATCGGTCCTGCCGGTCGAGCTGACCAGAGAGCAGTTCGAGGAGCTCACCTCCGAACTGCTCGAACGCACCATGGAAATCACCAAACGGACCATCGCCACCGCCCGGGAACAGGGCGTTGAGAGGTTCGATGATGTTCTTCTGGTCGGAGGCATGACGATCACGCCAGCGATCGCCCAGACGCTGAAGGAACGGTTCGGGCTGGACGCCCGGCTACGGGATCCGCATCTGGCCGTGGCCAAAGGGGCCGCTCTGTACGCCCTGATGAAAAAGGCTCAGCAGATGGCGGGAGAAGGTGACGATTCGCAAACGACCGACACCGCCGCCCGGGTGGCGGACCAGATCGGAACCGACCGCGAAACCGCGGCGATCATGATTGGACGGCACGTGGCCACGGTGGTGCCGCGCGCGTTCGGAATCTTGGTCGTGGACAGCAATGACCCATTGGCCGAATCCAACCCGAAACAGGCCCGCCACTACATCGAGCACCTGCTGACGGCGAACACTCCGCTACCGGCCGACACCGGGCCGCATGATTTCCGCACAGCATCCGAAAACCAGCGCGAAGCCAGGATCCAAGTGTGGGAGCAGGCCGGTGCGGTGGCTTCAGAGGAGCTTGAGCACAACACCCACATCGGTGAGGGCATGCTCAGCGATCTGCCCGAGCGCCCGGCCAAGACGCGATTCCAGATCGACTTTCACATGAGCGAAATGGGCTTGCTGACGGTGCACGGGCGTGAGCACGGGCGCGAGCCCGGGTCCCGCAGCGAAGTCCGCTTCGAAATTCAGATCGGCAGCCTGGACGAAGCCGGAACCCAGCAGGCCAAGACCATCGCCGACGGCTACGTGGTGAGCGGTTAGGTGTCCCTGGAACGGTACACCGAGACGGTACTGAAGCCCGCCCGGCGAGCGGGCAACGTGCCACCGGCGGATCTGTACACCCGCTACGGGCTGCCTCACGATCTCCGCGACCCAGCCACGTTCGCGCGCGAGGTCGCCACGGTCGTGGCCTGCTGGCGGGAGCTGGCGGGAGGTTCGGCATTCGGCCGGCTCGCCGACAAACTGTTGGCCGAACACGGCGTCCTTGAGCGCTCCGGCCGTCTCACCCTGGAGGCATTCGCTGAGCAGCGAGCAAACGCCCGCCGTGAACAGACGCAGCGGCTGACCTCACTGGCCAAGGCGGAGGCCGGCGCGACCACCCATGTCGGGCCGGCCACGGTGGCACGTATAGGTGCCGCGCTGGACGGCACCTTCACCCAACCGGAGATCGAGGAGGCGCTGAGCCAGGCGGGCGTCACGATCGTCCGCGAGTTCCCCCGCCTACCGAAGGCGCCCCATCCGAAAATTCGCAATCTCAGCCAGTACCTCGAGCAGCTTCACCAGAAACTGTCCGCCTCGGTCGTGTTCGGCGGCGCCGTCACCGACGGATTCCAGGTCCTCGGCGGTTTCCGGCTCGCGGATGGGCGACGGCTGGATGAAGACTCGATCGCGACGGCCACTAACCGGATCAGTACGCTGCCGTTCAACGACCCGGCCAGGCCACCCAGCGAAAACGTGCTGGCCGTACTGCGGTCCGCCGCCCGCACCCAGGGCGATCTGGACGACCTGCTGCTGTCGGAAATCGTCGAGCAGCTGCGGCCGCTTGCGGAAAAGGGCTTCGTCCAGAAGGCTCTCGCCGGGCAGGCGGAGGCGCTCGGCCTGGACGCGGACGAGGCCGGGCTCATAGCCGCCGCCCTGCTGACCACGGACACCACCGAATTCCTGCGCCAGCAGGTTGAGGAAAAGCTGGCCGTGCGAAGGCTACGGGAAGCGCAGCGGCTGGCCAACGGACTGCCCGCCGACGACCCGGTCCGTCAGCGCGTCTCGGAGCTGAATGCGAACGTCACTGCGCTCAGCGACCGCGCCGACCTGGCCTTGGCCCAGGGCCGGGGCGAGGAGGCAGTGGCACTGCTGACTCAGGCCATCGCGACAGCGGATGACGATCCTGATCTGTTCCAGCGGCTGGCCGCTATACCGCCGCCACCGCCGGTCAAGGCGGAGGCCCGGCCGGACTGTGATCACGTGCTCGTCACCTGGACAGCGAGCCAGACCAGCGCCGGCGAGCTGCACTATCTGGTCGTGCGCGGTGACGATCATGCCCCCACCGCACCGGCTGACGGCACAGCCGTGGCGGCGCCGACCATGAACACCAAGGTCACCGATACCGGGGCACCCCCCGGCGCCGACCTGTTCTACAGCGTGTTCGCGTCACGAAGCGGCGATGCCTGGTCGGCGGCCACCACCACACCGGCCACGAGATACACCCCGGACGTTGCTGACATCGCGGTTACACCTGGGGACACGTGGGTGACCGCCTCCTGGCGGCCCCACCCCGGCACCAACCAGGTGGTGGTCGTACGGCGAGCAAAAAGGCCGCCGGAGGCGCGGGATGACGGCACCCCGGTCGAGGCTTCGATCAGTGGCTTCACCGATAAGAAGCTGCAGACGGGAACCGAGTACTGGTACCGGGTGACGGCCTCGTACCGGACGCCTGACGGCCGGTCCCACTCCGCCGGGAAAACCATCCGCGCGATACCCGAACCCGAGCCCGGGACCGTGAACGACCTGACGGTGACCGTGCTGGCAGGCGGCACGGCATCGATTCTGGCCAGCTGGACGAAGCCGTCCTACGGACGCGTGCGGCTGGTGCGGTGCGAAGAGCTCCCCTCCTGGCCTCCCGGCACCCGGCTCAACGTCGCGCAGACGGCGGGACTGCGCGACATTCCGGGAACGCCGCGGGAAGGCACCGACGGCCAGGCTTTCCTGGAGGTGAGCCTGCCCCCCGGGCGCCACCACCTGCTCGCCCTGGCCACCGGGCACATCCTCACGGTGGCGGGTAACTCAGTCCCGGTCCGGATCGTCGAATCGGTCACTGGCCTGGTGGCTGAACGCCTGCACGACCAGGTGCAGCTGGCCTGGGTCTGGCCAGCCGGCGCGACCGACGCGCGGGTGTGCTGGCCCGGCGGCGAACGCCGCTGCTCGCGCCGCACCTACTTTGATGAAGGCGGCGTCATCGTCACCACCGGGCCCGCGGAGACGACCATCGAAGTGTGTGCGATCTACCCAGAGCCGGGTCACTCTTCCACTTCGACGCCCGCCTCCGTCGGCGTCCCTGAGCGTAAAGTGGCCGTCAGCTACCAGATCGGCCGGGAAAGCTGGCGAAACCGGCGGCGCCGTACCATCACGTTCGCCACCGAGCAGGCCGCCGCGCTGCCCGCGCTGGTCGTGGTGCGGAGCACGGGCCGGTATCCGCCCGACGGCCCGGCCGCGGGTGAGACGGTCGAGCGCCTGAAACCGGGCCTGATCACCCCGGATCAGCCTCTGACGATCTCGGTCGACACGGCGAAGGGGCCAGCCTGGCTGGCCTGCTTCGTCGATCCGGGTGCCCCCCAGACTGAAACTGTTCTCCTCTTTCCTCCCCCAGAGGCGGAAATGAGGCTCCGATGAGATTGCTGCCCGGACCACCGGCCTGGTGCCCGTACTGCTACGAGGAGATTTCGCGGCAGGCGGCGTGGTTCCGTTGCACCGGCCAGATCAATGCCCAGGGGAAACGCTGCGCACTGCAAGCTGACGAGGTGCTGCGCAGCCACACCGGCTACACCGGGGAACTCCCGCCGCCCTTCGCCACCAAGGGCCGGCCCAGGTCGGAACGTTGCCCCACCTGCGGAGGCGACACGACCATCTGCATCTGCCCCATCTGCCACAGTCGGCTTCCTATTCACTTCGGGCGGGTCGGCAGTCACCTCATCGTGCCGGTCGGGGGCAAAGAGGCCGGGAAAACCGTGTTCATGACGGTGCTGATTCACGAGCTGATGCATCGCACCGGGCAACGGCTCAACGCCGCCATCGCCGGAGCTGACAACGAAACCCGCCAGCGGTACACCAGTGACTACGAGCGGCCGCTGTACCGCGAAGGCAGTCTGCTGGGCCCCACCCAGACGGCGGGAGAGCACAAAAAGACGCCACTCGTCTTCCGGTTCACTAATCAGGCCCACCGGGCCCGGGGTCCCGATGGCAACCCGGGCCGGTCACGTGCCCCGGGCCACGGCCAGGCGCAGCACACGCTCCTGTCCTTTTTCGATGCGGCAGGTGAGGATCTGAAATCTGAGCAGTCCATGGAACAGGATGCCGCGTACCTGACCGCCGCCGACAGCATCATCCTGCTGCTTGATCCGCTTCAGATGCGCGGCGCGCGGGAACGGGCCCAGCCTGGAATTCAGCTCCCGGCCCCCGCAGAGGAACCGGCCGCCGTCCTGGAGAACGTCACCAGCCGCTTCCTGTCAGCCAGAGGAAGCAAACCAGGGCAGCCCATCAGCAAACCCCTCGCCATCGTCTTCACCAAGATGGATGCGTTCCGGCACGATCTCACGCCGACCAGCCCGCTGCGGCGCCTGCCCGCCCACGAAGCGAACTTCGATGAGCGCGACAGCCTGTACGTACACGGTGAAATGCGGCGCCTCCTGTTCCAGTGGGACGGGGAACGTATCGACCAGATCGCCCGGGACAACTACTCCAGCTACCGCTATTTCGGGGTATCGGCGCTCGGCGAAGCACCCACGCCCGGCAGGGACGGCGCAGCACCGAGGCAGGTATCTCCCCGCGGCATTCGCCCCTACCGAGTCGCAGACCCCTTCCTGTGGCTCCTCGCACGCTACGGGATCATCCCGGTGAGTTGAGTGAGGCCGGAATGGCATTTCAGCAGCTCTACTACACCTCGTGTGAGCATGGCCTGAGCGGATACGCCGGGTACCAGTTCAACGCGATCACACCCGGCATCCCGGCCGCCGTGCTGCGGGAGGTGGAAGAGCGCACGCTCTACGAACCACCCCGCTGGCGGGTGACCGGCCCCGATGTCAGCGAGCCGGAAGCGCAACCGGTCGCATTTTCCTACCGGGTCAGCGAGGCAACCGGCGCGAGGATCATCACTCACGTCGTGTTCGCGGGCACAGATTATTCAGGTCGTCCCGGCAACTACTTCGTGCACGCTCTGGTCAGCAGTACGCCGCAGCAGGACCTGGGCGCTCTGCTGCCGGTGGATCTGTGGGGGGCGTCCTGGTGGCAGAGCGCTCCGATCAGCGACACCGAACTTCCGGAGATGGCGGGACCGCTGCCGCGCGGCATCGTCGACCAACCCAGCGTCCAGGCGTTCCTCAGCGCCCACGGAGCCCAGGACGTGCTGGCGGAGCTACTGACGGCGATCGGCCGGGCCATGGCCGGAGAGCGGCCGGTCCTGATCGCCAGTCAGGACGCGAACGAGAACGTCTGGTGGATCGCGGCCGCCTCCTACCTGATGGGAGAGCACCTGGCGCCCCGGATGACGTTCACCACCTACAGTCACCGGCCCGGCTACGCCGGCTACCACCTGGTCGGGGTGGTGGCCGGCGCGCTGCCGGCCGAGGCAGGCGGCAGTTTCCAGCTGTTCGATTTCACCTCCGGACGCCGGCCGGGCCACGAGCCGCATCCGATGGCCACCATCCTGGCCGACACCGGCGTACTGGCGGTACCTGGGCTGTGGCAGCAGGCGGCCGTTTTTGCGTCCGGAGCCGAGGAGAACCTGGACGACTGGCTTGCTCCCGTCGCCCTCGCCGCCGGTTTGCTGGGCCGGAAGCTCTCCGCGGGCGAGGTCGACACGGTCGCGCGCTGGCTGCCCGGCGCCTGCAGCTGGCTGCCCCCGCAGCACGCCGAGATCGCCCTCGGCGCGGTGCTCGGCCAGCTGAACGGCGAGCTACCTGCCGATCGGCTGGCGGGCCTGCTGAGCGTGGCCCAGCAGCTGCGAGCTGCGGCCCATGCGGAACAGCTGGAGCGCATCCTGGCCGGCCGGGCCATCGCCAGTATCACCCGCGGGCAGCAGGCTCAGCCGTTGCCGCTGACCGGCTCGGCCGCCGCAGCCGCCCAGAACCAGGTCATCCAGGCTCTGGACGGCGTCGCGCCGACGGTGGCCCGGGATCTGCTGGACTGGGCCGAGGCCTCCGGCGTCAAGCTTCCCGACGCTGAGCTGGCACGGTACGGACGGACCTGGATCGATCCCGCCGCGCCAGCGCACGACGTGGTCCCGGTCCTGCTCAAACACCCGGCCGTTCTCCGCGGGCTCCTCGAACGCCTGGCCGCCGAGCCTGCCGAGATTGCCACCGCAGTCCTGGCCGGACCGGTCGGAGCTCAGCTCACGCGCGACGATCTGGCCACTCATTCTGAGCTGACGGAACTGTGGCTACTCCAGTCCGCGCTCAACGGCAGCATCCCGCCGCTGCGAGCCCTCGATGAAATCGTCGACGTCCGGGCCGGAGCCGCACGTTCCCCGCTGGTCGACGGGTCCCTGCTGCACCTCCTGTGGCCGAGGGGCTGCCCGGCCGGGCAGGTCATCGAACTGCTGGGCGTCATGACCGACCCGCCCAGGCCGGACATCCTGGACTGGTTCGCCGGGGAGGTCAGGGGCATCTCCACGCGCGGGACCAGCGTGGACGACTGGGTCACCCTCGCTCAGGCCCTCAGCGAGCACCCGATCCTGGCCATGCTGCCGGACGCTGAAGCGCGGTCGGTTGACTGTGTCATGCGGGTGGTGCCGCTTCTGCAGCGGGCCTACCTGGCGGACCCTGCGCCCGATCCAGACGTCTTCGCTCAGCTGTTCGCTGAGTACACAGCCGCCGCCGGCACGATGCGGGCCCTGCTCCAGCGCGATTTGCCCGTCCTGCTCGGCCGGGCCAGCCCTTTAGGCGGTGCCGTGCGCGGTTGCCCGGAACACGTTGCCGTGGCCTTCGGCCGAGAGGTGACGGAGCGACTGGCGCCGCTGCACGCTGACGTCGCCCTCGCGGCCAGGGTTTTCACCGCCCGGAAGCACCCTGACGTGCTCGCCCAGCCCGGCCTCGTCCACTCCCTCACCGCCGCGTTCAACCAGGTGCGCAGCTGGCGGCGGCGAGATCTCGCGGCGCTGGCCGAGATTCTGGACCAGGACGACGCGGCGGCGCAGGAGTTCCAGGCGTGGCGGAACGAACGCCCCAGCCTGGTCCGGAAACTCTTCCGCACCGGCCCGGGTTCCCCGAACCCGTAGACGGTCATCCAGGCAGCGACGAGGGGGCTGAACCGTGCCGGTGCTTTATTTCCTGCTCGTGGTCGTGGTCATCGTGCTCGGTGCCGCGGCGGCCGCGCTCTACCTGGCCTACGTCGCCTGCGCGGCCGCGCTGGCCGCGGTATGCGCTGTTGCCGCCTACGGCGTCGGGCTGCCCATTGCCTACCTGGTCAGCCTGGGTCAGGTGCTGGTCGTCCGGTCGCCCGCACTGACCGAACCGGGATGGTGGCCGGAACTGCCCGAAAACCCCGACCCTGCGATACTGCAGTATTTCTACGGGCCGGCCCTGGCCGACGCGGTGCATGCCGCTGGGGTCGGTCGGGCCCACGGGCGTGAACTGTGGCAGTACGGCTGGGGCAAAGTCCGGTCGTGCTTTGGCGCGGACCTGTTCATCATCACCGCACCCCTGGGAGCCGGTGCTTTCCTGGGGATGGCAGCGGGCACGGTGCTCGGCGCCACCGCTGGCGGCGTGTGTGCTGTCGTCGATCTCTTGGCCATCGCCGTGTCAGCCACCTGCGTACGAGTAGCCGGACTCATCGTGCGCGGCGCTGACTCCGCCGTGCTGCGGGTCAAAAACATCAAGATGACCTGCCCGCATTGTCACGAGCGGATCATCTACCCGTCGTATGAGTGCCCCTCGGCGGACTGCCCTGAGCGCCACCGTGACGTACGACCGGGCCGGTTCGGCATTCTGCGGCGACGCTGCCAGTGCGGCCAGCCAATGGCCACCCTGCTGCTGTTCGGCTCCGCGCAGATGAGTGCCTACTGCCCGAACTGCGATAATGCGCTGGAGCATCGTCCGGGTAAATGGCCTGAGATGGTACTGCCATTCTTCGGCGCGGTCGGGGCGGGCAAGACCCGGCTGCTATTCAGCATGGTGACAATGCTCATGCGGGGGGACCCGGAGTCGCTGGCCGCCGAATTTGGCGACTCAACAAGTGCTGACCAGCTCAGCGGGGCCGACGAATTGCTGGACCGTGACACGGCCACGACCAAGACCCCGGCGAGACAGCTGCCCCGCGCATTCGTCTTCCGCCTGAAATCCGGGAACAGCACCTGGACCCTGCACATGTTCGATGCAGCCGGCGAGTACTTTTCAAGCCCGGAACGCATTCAGGAACTGCGGTACCTCAACAAGGCGGACACCTTCATCCTCGTCATCGACCCGTTGTCCGTCGAGGCCTTCTGGGACAGGCTGCTACCCAGTCAGCAGTCCGCGCTGGCGCCGGTGCGTTCGACCGCCCTCTCCCCCGAACTGGCCTACCAGCACACGCACCAGGAACTGGAGGGCATGGGCATACAGCTGAGGAAGGCGCGGCTGGCGGTCGTCTTTAGCCGGGCTGACCTGATCGAGAAGCCGGACGATGACGTGGCGTCCTGGGCGACCCATGAGCTCGGCGTCGGCAACCTGGTCCGCTCGGCCTGCCTCAGTTTCGGGGAAGTCCGCTTCTTCCGGACCGCCGCCGTGATCGAGAACCACGTCCTGAATGAGTCCATCGCAGCTCTTCTGGGCTGGGCGCTGGCCCGCGAAGGCATGAACGACCCCGGGGGGCAGCCATGACTAAGCCCGCCGAAGAGCGCTGTTACCGAGGGCCGCGGTGGTACGTGTTCGGCGCGACGGTGGCCACCCTCATCACACTGATCGTTCTGCTGCTCATGCTCTGAGGTATGGCCAGACGGCCCAGCCTGAACCATTATCAGGATAGGCCGCATGCGACCTTGCTGACCTTTCAGCCGCACGAATGCGGGGAGCAGCAATGGACTTTCCTGACCAGCTCAAGAAACCAGCACCCACCAGGCATCCGGGTCTCGACGCTCTCGGCGACTTTCTGTGGGAGGCGGCGTGCCGGGACGCCGACGCCGAGCAGTTCCTGCTGGCATTCCACCTCGATCGCGTTGAGCGGGATCCGGTGCAGGCGGCTCAGCGGCTGCTCGGTGAGGGACTGCCGGCCGACCCCGGGATGAGGTACCGGGCGATGCGGCTGCTGGCGAGCGTGGATGCGCCCAGCGCTGACAACCTGCGGATTCGAGGCGGCCGCCCGTACGGCCCGCCGGGGCGGAGCGGCTCTCCGGGGCCAGAGGGGCCGCCGGGCCTGGGCGGCCCGCCCGTCGGCCGGGAGGGAGAGCGGAGCTGGGCCCTCGGGAGGCTGAAGCAGCGGCTGGCTGGCATCAGCATGATCTGCATCACCGGCCCGGCCGGGGTGGGTAAGACGCGCCTCGCCGAGGAAATCGTGGGCGCCTGTGAGCAGACAGGTTCCGGCCCGCGGCTGCAGGTCCGGCTCAGCCGTCCAGTGGCCGGCCTGGAGCTGCGGCCGTCGGCCATAAAGCCATCTGACGCGTTGCTGGAGCTGCTGCGGCAGCTCGGTGTGCCCGAGGCGGACGTGCCGGCTGGACTGGATCAGCGGAAGGCCCGCTACGCAGACACGTTGACGGGGCGGCGCCCGGTCATCCTGATCGACGGGGTGATCGACGAGAGCCAGGTTCTCGAGCTGCTCCCGCCGGCCGGCGGCACGGTGGTGGTCACCAGTCGCCGGCCGTTGCCGGGGCTCTTCGGCGGAGCCGCCTGGCATTTTGCCCTCAGGCCGCTGCAACCGGCTGGATCCCGGCTCCTGATCAAAGAGTGCTTCCAGGCGATGGATCTGGTCCCGGACGATGTCACCATCGCAGCGATCACCGAAGCAGCCGGTGGTATGCCGGCACCGACCATTGTTCTGTCACGCTGGATGGCGGCATCAGCTAAAGCCGAAATCGCTCACAACGAAACGCCCGAAGCGGCCGTCCTTGAGGCCTTGGCCAGGCTCCGCAGCGCCTTCCTTGACAGGAAGAATGCCCTGGGCGAGCTGCCCTTGCACGAAATCCCCGCCTTCGCGGCCGTGACCGCAGTCTTTGACCTCCTGAGCGAAGACCAGCGCGCTGTCGTGCGAGCCCTGGGTCTGCTGCGGCTGCCGGAGGCTGAAGCCAGGATCGTAGGCATCGCCGGCGGGCTGAGTGACGACCGGGCCCAGGCGGCTCTGCAGGAACTGGCTGGCCTGGGCCTGATCGCGAAGGCCGGTACCGGCCAGAGCTGGAGGCTGGATCCGCACGTGGCGGACTACGCCCACGCCGATGCGCTGCTCTCCGGCCAGCTCGAACAGCCCGGTTTCCGGGAGATGCTCGGTCGGCTCACCGACGCCTACCGCGTGCGGATCACGGACCTGCGGGACCTGATGCGGGAACCGCAGGAGGGCCAGCTACGCGACTGGTGCGAGGCAGCATGGAGCCGCGAACGAGACTGCGTCGCGGCCGTGTTCCACGTTGCCGTTGATACCGGGCAGTCGGCTCTGGCCCACGAGCTGGCCGACATCTTCATGGAACTGGACAGCTTCACCGATGCGGATGAGAGCGGCTGGCAGGACATCAGCCATTACCTGGATCCCGTCTTGGCGATCGCCCGGGCCGCCGGTGACCGCGAGCTGGCGTCCAGCGCCCTGGAGCGGTTCGCGATCGACGCCGACCGTCAGGGTGACACCACCGGTGCGGACGCATTGCGAAGTGCGGCGAGCGCGGTCCGTGAGGGACACAGCCCGCGGTTCGAGCGGGCGGGAACGCGCGGCCTGGACCCGGAGGGCGCAGAGGGTCCCGTCCGCGTCCCCGTGCCCTCCGACGGCCTGGCCACGGTCGAGGAGACCGTGGCGCAGTCGGGTGTGACCGCCCCGGGCCCGGTTATTTTCGGGGCGAAAGCTCAGGCCCGGTGACCGGCGAGACCGCCGGGCAGCGTCTGGCCCTCGACGAACTGCACGAGATTGAGAGCCTGACCCCCGGCGATCCCCCGGCCTTCCGGATCGAACAAGCCGGGCAGCCGGAAAGCGACGGCTGGCTTCCGGTTGAGATCAGCCTCGATTGCACAAATGTCCCGGTCATGGCCGGGCAGAGGGCACTCGCCCCACGCGAGCACGCCACCTTGCTGATCCCCGGATACTTCCCTTTCTCACGGCCCGCGGTCAGGGTCCGGCACCAACGGTTCGCGAGGCTCCCCTACGTGCTGGGCGGCCACCAGATCTGCCTATACCACTCGGATGCCGACTGGAATCCAGCGGACGGCATGTTCGGCGTCATCAAGCGCCTCGCCGATTGGTACCGGCGATCCGCGGCGGGGACGCTAATAGCGGCCGGTCAGCCACTGCATCCGCCGCTGGCCTACCCGATATCAGGCGACACCGACAGCGTGGTGATCCACCCCGATCTGCCCGCCGATTTCGAGCCGTCGAGCGCCGTGATGGTCCGCCAGTACCCCTGGCGGGCCGACGTCGTCAAATGGCTGCGCCCCCATGCGCTGAACATCGAGAACCGGGCCACCGCCGGCCGCCTGGCCGCGGAGTTGTCCAACGCGGAAAAAGAGCATGCCGGGGTGGCCTTCCTGGCCGCGGTGAAGATTCTGCACGAACCGCTGAGCTTTGAATTTCCCGACAACTTCCCTGATCTGATGACTGCACTCTCCGCCCAGCACGTCGGCCGGGCAGAGCTACTGGAACAGCTCGCGCAGGTCTGGGTGGCGAACCTGCTCAGCGCCGAAAGCCCGGGCACCCCCGCGCCGTTGCATGTGGTCATCGGTGCGCCGATGCGGGGAATCGCCGGAGCCGATGCGCCAGACATGCATCTGGCGGTCTGGCAGCTGGACCCGGCCGAAGCGCTGGCCGCGCCGATTCTCATGCTTGCCGACGATGCCGGAGACGCCGACCTGGCGAAATGGCTTCCGGCCGCGCGCGCGGATGCGCAGGAATGGATGCGGACCGCCCCGCTGGCCTGGGCGTACGTCCAGGAAGCCCGCCGCCACATCGTCACCCGCAGGGATGTCGGGCGGCCCGCTCAGTGGCTCCTCGGCAAAACCGTCCTCGTCCTGGGCTGCGGCGCTCTGGGGGCCCGGATCGCGGAACACTGCGTCCGGGCCGGGGTGAGCAAGGTGACCGTCGTGGACGGTGACGTGGTCGGGCCTGGGGTCCTGGTTCGCCAGCCTTATGAAGACATTGACGTCGGGGCGCCCAAGGCGTACCAGCTGGCCGAGCACCTCAAGGCCATCAGACCGGCCGGAGTGGAGGTCGTGGCCGAGTTCGGCGACGTCCGCCGCGTCGTCCTCGGCAGCGACTCCGCCCGGCCGAGAGCCGACCTGATCGTGGACGCGACCGCCAACCGCGGGGTGGCAAATCGTATCGAATGGCTACGCCGCACCCAGCAGGGCCACTGGCCGCCGATACTCACTCTCGGCGTCGGCCACGCCTGCGAACGTGCAGTGGGGGCGATCGCGCTGCCGCACGCGAGCGGAGCCGGCACGGACATTCTGCAGAGCTTCGCCGACCGGGCGGTCCGCGACGAAGCACTGCTGGACGCGGTGGAGGATTTCTTCGCCGCCCCGGCTCCGGACCGGGTCTTCCAGCCGGAGATCGGCTGCTCCGAGCCGACCTTCACCGGTTCGGACCCCGAGGTCGCCGCGGCGGCCGGGCAGGTGCTCACCTGGAGCCTGACCGTACTGAGCGACCACGCGGCGCACCGCCCGGTTAGCCCCAAGTCGTTGTTCCTGGCCCGAACGCCCGGTGATCGCCGTCAGCCTGCGCACGTCTACCTCGACTGGCCGAACGACTACATCGCCGACGACGAGCAGAGCGGTTATCAGATCCGCATCCGCCCGGAGGCCATGTCTCACATGCGTGCGGAGGCGCTGATGACCGCGCGCCTGTACCCCTCATCCTGGGAAACCGGCGGAATTCTCCTCGGCTACTTCGACGACGCCTGCCGGGTGGTCTGGATCACCGCGGCTGAAGGGCCGCCGCCGGACAGCGAACGGGGGAATCACAGCTTCCGGCACGGCACGGAAGGCGTGGTGACCACCGTGGCCGCGCATCAGCAGCGAAGCCGCGGACGTTCCCGGTTCGCCGGCATGTGGCATTCGCACCCTGGCCTGCTGGCCGACGCCAGCCCGGCTGACGACCAGGCCATGAAGGACCTGTTCGTGCCGGTGGCGGCCGCGCAGATTCCGCGCCGGGCGGTCCGGCTGATTCTCGGTGGTGACCAGCATCAATGGGGCTGCTGGCTTCAGGGCGTCGGTCCGCCGGAGATAGGCTTCCGGTTGTTCCGGCGGGCCCACATCCTTGCCCTCAACGGCATCGCGGCGCAATCGGAACAGGAGCATCAATGACCCTGGCACGCGATCAGATCCGTAAGTGGTCAGAGCGGGGCGACCCTATTCACGCCTGGTATTCGTATGAGACGGTCAGGGAGAGCCTCAGCGGTGCGAAGCTGAACGGCATGTCGTGTTCAGTTTATCCGCAAGGGTCATACGCCAATAAAACGAACATCGTCTCGGACAGTGATGTGGACATGGTCATCTCACTGCGGGATGCTTTCTACCCTGACAAACGAAAGCTGAACCTGCTCGAACTGGAAGAATACAAAAAATACTACGAGCAGGCGAGTACCACCTGGCGTGAATTTCGTGAGATCGTCGTCGAGATCCTACGATCAGATTTCTTTGTGGTGGAAGGGAGCAAGTGCGTCACGGTCCGCTCCAGCCTCATCCGCCTGCCCGCGGACGTCCTGATCTGCCTGGATCACCGCTACTACACCAGCTTCCCGAGCTTCGCCGCACAGGTCTTCACTGAAGGAGTGCAGTTCTACTCATCGGCCAACCGGAAAATAGTAAACTACCCCAAGCTGCACATCAGCGCCTGCGCACGAAAAGACAGCTGGACGGCCGGGAAATACCGACGTGTGGTTCGCGTCGCGAAAAACGCGAGAAACAAGATCATTGCCGACGGCGAAACGAAGGTCGACACCGGCACCGCACCGTCTTACTTCCTCGAGTGCCTGCTCTGGAATGTTCCAGAGCGATGTTACCGTGGCACCACCGATCTCGCCTACCGGGAAAGCGTGTCCTGGCTGCACAATGATTCCGGGCCGCTGGCGGACATAGACTACCCGAATGGGATGGGAAAACTATTCGGCAGCAGCCGCGATACGTCCTGGAGCGAGTCTCACGCCCGGATCATCATCGACGCGCTGTACAGCCAGCTGAACCCGTGACTTCGGTGGTGCATCTCGGCTGGGACTCACCGCGACCGGCGGCTGAGCGCCTTCCGCATGACGTTCAGACACCGATCCCGGGCCGCGTTGATGTCTTCCCGTGGATACGCCTTGGTCAAGCTGACCTGCGTATCCCTTCGCACGGGGGACTCCCGCCAGGCTTCGCTCATCTGCTTCCCGGCTTGTCCCTTCGTGGTCCGGACAAGCTCCGCGTAGGACTGAGCCACGCTGGGTGTTTCCAGTGACAGCCAGGCCTGATGGAAGGCTATGCGGGACTGTATCGAGCTGATCTCTTCGGTCAGCTGATGCCGGGCTTGCGATGTACCGGGGCGGCGGCGGATCCGGTACGGCAATTCGGCGTAGTCCTCAATGGCTGAAAGGGCTTCCGCGAAGGCACTCGACTGTCGTTCTCGCCGGGCAGCACGCTGGTTGAGCCCGTAGGTGAGTGTGGCCGTCACCACCGCCCCGGCCACAGCTATGACGCCTCCCAGTAGCACGGCTGTCTGCGCCCAAGTCCAAGTCGCCGCCACTGTCATGGCTCAATACTGGCGGACCGCGTGACCCGATGAAGACGCAAATCTGGGTAGTCTCCCGGATCTCTACGGACCATGAGCCAGCGGTCCAGAGTCTGTGGCGGCATAGCCTTAAGGCCGCGGTTGATCGGCTGAGGCAGCCTGCCACACCAACTGGGTCGATAGGCGGTGCGCGGCCGCCGGGCTGGACACCGCGGCCTGCCGCTCGCGCCGGAAGCGGATGACCGTGGGCGCACTCGATGAGACGGGCCAGGAGAAGCAGGGCAGTGCCACCGCGGGCGTGAAGCGGCAGTACATGGGCTGCGCAGGCCGGGTCGCGAACGGGATCAACACGGTCCACCTGTCTTACGTGCGGGAGAAGACCGGGCACGCGCTGGCCGGCGCACGGCAGTGGATTCCGGCCGAGGACATCGCAGATCCGGTGAAGTCGCTGGTTACGGGTCTGCCGCTGGATCTCCGGTTCCGGACCAAAGGGCAGCTGGCCATCGACATCCTCAGCGACGCGCTGGCTGACGGCCTGGCGTTCGACTTCGTCTGCGGCGGCGAGGTCTACGGCAGCTGCACCGAGCTTCGCGGGTTCCTGGAGGACGCCGGGCAGGCCTACGTCTTGCGCGTCGCCTCGAACTTCAGCCTCGCGCTCACGCCAGGAACCGTCATGACCTGCGCGGAGGCGGTGAAGAAGCTGCTGAAGCGCAAGCGGGACTGGGAGGTCCGCTCTGCCGGCAGTGGATCGAAGGGCGAGCGGTGGTACGCCTGGGCCTGGCTCGCGACCGCCTCGCCGTGGCACTCCCTGCTGGTCCGCCGTCACCTGAAGACCGGCGAGCTGGCCTTCTGCTACTGCTACGTCCCCGCAGGCCAGCCCGTGTCCAAGGCCCGGCTCATCAGGGCCGCAGGGCTGAGATGGCCCGTGGAGGAAAGCTTCGAGCTCGCCAAGGGCTGCTTCGGCCTGGACCAGTGCCAGGCCCGGCTCTACACCGCGATCCTGCGGCACATCGTGCTGGTCATGGCCGCTTTCGCGGTCTGCGCCGTCACCGCCGCCGCGATCAGGGACCGCACCGGCACCCAGGGCCCGCCACCCGCCAGCCCCGCCACCGCACCGCCCGCCGACCCCGGCCTCATCCCGCTGACCGTCCGCGAGATCAGGCGCCTGCTCGCCGAGACCCTCACCCGGCCGAAACCCCCCGGCCACACCGCCCACTGGCTCCAATGGCGACGCCGCCACCAGGCACGATCCCGCTGGTTCCACAAACATGCACGCCTGGAACGCCACTACGCCCTGGTCAGCTAGCGATTGGATGCTGCCGTACTAGTACTACAGCAGTACTTCGTTACGTTTTGCTGGCGGTAGTGTTGGCGTGTGCTGGACGACGATGACCTGGCGGTGTGGGTCGCTGGGCTGAATGACCTGTTTGAGCTGGTGGCTAGCCGTTTTCCGCGGGTTGAGCCGCGGCTGCAGGCCCGTGCCTACGTGCGGGGCCTGCTGGCGCCGCTGGCGGTGAAGAACAGCTGGACTCTGGCGGAGGCGGCCGGGAACAAGACGCCGGACGGGATGCAGCGGCTGCTGAACCGGGCCGCCTGGGACGCGGATGGCGTCCGGGACGACGTGCGCGGCTACGTGATGCGGCACCTGGGCGACGCCAGCGGGGTGCTGGTGGCCGGCGAGACCGGGTTCGTCAAGAAAGGGTTCAGGTCGGCGGGGGTGCAGCGACAGTACTCGGGCACGGCCGGGCGGGTGGAGAACTGCCAGCTGGGGGTGTTCCTGGCCTATGCCGCCCCGAGAGGCCGCGCGCTGGCCGACCGCGAGCTTTACCTGCCGCAGTCGTGGACGGGCGACCGGGACCGCTGCCGGGAGGCGGGTGTGCCGGACGGCGCGGGGTTCGCCTCCAAGCCCGAGCTTGCCCTGCTGATGCTGGGCCGGGCACTGGACGCGGGAGTGCCCGCGGCCTGGGTGACCGCGGACGAGGCCTACGGCAAGGACGGGAAGTTCCGGGCCTGGCTGGAGCAGCGCCGCGCCGGCTACGTCGTCGCCGTCCCCAAGAGCCAGGCCGTCGCCGGCGGCGCCGGGAAGTCTCGTGCCGACGTGCTCACCGCGCACGCCCCGGGCCAGGCGTGGAAGCGCCGCAGCTGCGGAAACGGCTCCAAAGGGCCCAGGGTCTACGACTGGGCGGCCGCTACCCTGCCCGCAGACGGCACCGAGCCGCCCGGCTGGTCCCGGTACCTGCTGGTGCGGCGGTCGCTGACCCCGAACGGCAAGGGCGAGCTGGAGCTGGCCTACTACCTGTGCGCCGCCCCGGCCGGGACCGAGGACGAGGAGCTGATCCGCGTCGCCGGGGCCCGCTGGGCCGTCGAGGAGTGCTTCCAGAGCGCGAAGAACGAGACCGGCCTCGACCACTACCAGGTCCGCCGCTACGACGCCTGGTACCGCCACGCCACCCTCGCCCTGCTCGCTCACGCCTACCTCGCCGTCACCGCCGCGACCGCCCCAAAAGCCCTGGCAGCGGCCTCATCCCGGTCACGCTCGCAGAGGTCCGCCGTCTCCTGGCACACCTGATCACCGCCACTCCCCACCGCACCGCCGCCTGGGCCTGGTCCACCTGGCGAAGACACCACCAGCACCAAGCCCGAACCAGCCACTACCAGCGAAGACAGGCACAATATAACGAAATACTGCTGTAGTACTAGACCGAGCCTCGCCAGGCACCGGTCCTAGAGCAAGTCAACAAGTAGCCGATGAGCGGATGGTCGAGTTACAGTAACTCATAGTATTAATAGCAGCTTGTTGGGTTTACTTAATGGCCCTCGAAATTGGATTCTTACCCGAGAGATCAGGAGCTGGCGGCAAGTCGTCAATAGTGACAGCTACCGCGTCGTTATCAATACCGTCCCAGATCTTCCTGAAGATAGAGATCAGGCTTCGGCTGGGGTCGATGATCCGAAGTTCGCCCCACAATTTGAATGCGTCACCATCATATTCCTGAAGTTGCAGTATTAGGCATTCGTTGTCAATCAAAACAAATTTGAATGGGAACCGACGGCGAACCATCTTGAGCACCGCGCGGTCCTCTGTCTCACGTCTCAAGCGCAAGATATCTTGACAGTGTTTTATGAAGATTGGGTTACGGGCATTATGTAGACCTGAGTTAAGGTCGGCCACTTGGACTATTCTCTTATAAAAAAGAGATGGCGAACTTTCGGTTAGGCTTATCATCCCACCAAATGCATCGCTAAGGATGCCCTGGTTCATGGCATCATCTGGCCAGCAACCGTCTTTTGAAATGAGATCAAGGACGAGCAACTCCTTCTCCGCCGAGAGAATCTTGCGCGCGCTGTTATCTTGATCTATTGATTGAAATTTATTGACCTCAGATGTGAGAAGGTATTCTACACGCAACCCAAATTGTTTAGTCAGGGAAGCCATGCTATCGCTCAGGCTAGCTGACAGGACATCGATCTCGGCATGCTGTTTGTCGCGACCATCCTCGACGTCTCTTGCTATTTCTGTCGCCTTCGCGCGAATCTCCTCTTGAGTAACCAATACAACGAGGATGGCGGTAGCCAAGAGCGCAATAATGACTACTATAGCGCTGAAAGATGACTGGATCATATCTTTGAGCACAACGCCAAGCACGACACCAACCACTACATTACCGACTTTAAGCGCGAGCTTGCCCTGTTTCGTGAGAAATCTCATAAGAAGTTTCCTACCCTGTTAACGAGTGATCCAGCCACATATTGACTAATTGTCGCGAAAGCACTCGACACTAGGTAGGCGGTCCAGCTGCGCCTACTCGATATCGTCTTAAAGATAGGCGAGGCAATTCAGCCAAAGACTTATCCGCCAACCTCTTTACTAGCACGGTAAAGTACAACCCTTTCTGCAATGGCCGCGCATGAACCGGGTCGGCTGGGAATGGTCGCATTTCGCCCGTGCGGCGGAATCCCAGTCGTTCGTACCAGGCGACTAGTTTTTCCTGCTGAGCCAGTACCGTCATCTCAAGCACAGAGGATCCATAAATCCGAACGGCCTGCCGTTCAGCTTCGAGAATTAGGAAACGCCCAAGTCCAGCGCCCTGCGCAAACGGATGAACGGCAAAAGTGCCGAAATAGGCTAGCCTATTGCCGCGATCTTCGAGCTGACAACAAGCAACGATGTCATCGTCTTCGCTAAGCACAAGCATCATTGAGTTAGGTCCATCGATAATGCCCCGCACTTCTTCAATGTCTGTCCTATCGCCAGCGACTAGATCAGCCTCGCTGGTCCATCCACTGCGGCTGATTGTTCCTCGGTACGCAGAACGGATCAGGTCAACGAGCTTGTCGGCATCGGCGACCATGGCAGTGCGGATCATAATCATGAGTGCACTAGCCAGCGGTACATGGGTCTGAACATACCAAGAAACTTATCTCATCCGCCTTTGGGCATCTAGTGAGTAATAGTGTAACTCCCTTCTCTCGGACTGTTTGGGGCTCAGGCAAGCTAACCGTGCGCTGGCTGATCTACCTACCACAGCAGCAGTTGGAGTCTTCCGGACGTAGTGTTTCCCTCCTTCGCTGTGGTCAGAGAATCCCACAGCGGACCTTGCCGTAGCTCCCGTTACGCTTATTTATAGAGAGACGCCTACGTATAGCTAACGGTTTACCTAGAAATTTTCCTCTGATGAGCAAGGTGGGATCTTGGATCCAGCGTGCAGCTAGACCGACTTTCGGCACTGCACATTCATATAGATTCCGGACTTTTATACTCAATTGGGTAAATTCCGGCGTCTAGTGCTGTGACGCCAACGTTTGCCTCATGACTCCCAGGTCGATGCGGCTGTCGGCCGACGCCTGATCCGATATTGGTGACTTGTAACCATCAGGATGGAAGCCGTTCGGTATCGCAGGTACCCTGCCCGCTTGCCAAAGCCAGCGGAAGTGCGGGCAGGCGGCCATACGTTGCGCGCCGGTCCAGTCACCACGCCCTGTGCATGGCGTATGGACACGTCGGCGCGATGTTCCGATAGCGGATCGCTATCCGAGCGCGCCATCCGGCCTGGCCCTCTGCGCCGTCCGCCGGCGCGGCGATTGCAGACGACGGACCGCTTGCTCATAACGGGGAATTCTGAGCGGATATTCACGTGGTCAGCCCGATAGTTCATGGAAGACTGCTGAGGTGGATGCTCGGGAACCGTGGGATGAGTCCATCGGGCGGACACGCGCCGCGTGCACCCTTATGGCTGGCACCGCGCCCGGCGATGTCGCGGTCGGCGCTACGGTGTCCGGGCTGCTCGCGCGGGTCGCGGCGATGCTGGCGGCCAGCGCCAGCCGGTAATGTCCCTTGATCACGGTCAGAGGCCGGGAGCGCGGATGGGTACGCAGCGGGCTGCCGGCTCGCGGATCGCGTCGGCGAATGCCGAGACAACAGGGTGGTGGCGGGTTCCTTTCCGGCAGGCGATGCGTGTGCGGCGGCGAGAGGCCAGGGGGGTGAGCGTTGACCCCTGGTGGGGTATCGGTCACGCCGAGCTGGGGGATGAGCGAGACGCCCTGCCCTGCTGCCACAAGGGCCAGGACGGCGGAATCTGTCAACGTGAATGAGGCACCGGTTCTGGGTTTTTACCGGGTGGTGGCCTCCGTGTTTGGGGGTGGGTTGATCCAGGAGCTGGCGGGGATTTCCGGGGGCTCGGGCGGCCTGGTGACGAAGCGCTCGGGGTGGGCGGTGTAGGCGGCGCTGAGGGTGGCGGCTCGTTGCTGGCGGACGGCGGGGGCGTGTCCGTGGTGAAGGTCGGCCGGGGTGTGCAGGCCGATGCCCGAGTGGCGGTGGCCGTGGTTGTACCAGGTGACAAATGCCTGGCAGTGCGCCCGGGCGGCTTCGATCGAGGCGAAGCGGGCCGGGAACCCGGGCCGGTATTTCAGGGTCTTGAACTGCGCTTCTGAGTACGGGTTGTCATTGCTGATGTGGGGGCGGGAGTGGGATTGGGTGACGCCGAGGTCGGCGAGCAGGAACGCGACCGGTCTGGACGTCATGGAGGAGCCGCGGTCGGCGTGGATGGTCAGCTGCCCGCGGCTGATGCCCTGTTTGGCGCAGGTGGCGGCGATGAGCTTCTCCGCCAGGACGGCGGACTCGCGGGCCGCCAGCATCCAGCCCGTCACGTAGCGGGAATGGATATCGAGGATCACGTACAGGTAGTAGTAGGTCCATTTCGCCGGCCCGTGCAGCTTGGTGATGTCCCACGACCAGACCTGGTTCGGGCCGGTGGCCAGCAGCTCAGGCTTGGCCGCGGCGGGGTGAACAGCTTGCCGGCGTCGCTCGCGGGTCTCCCCGGCCCGGCGCAGCAGCCGGTAGAACGTGGATTGGGAGCCCAGGTAGATGCCTTCGTCCAGCAGGGTGGCCCAGACCTCGGCCGGGGCCAGGTCAGCGAACCGCGGCGCGTGCAGCGCGTCCAGGATGGCCTGCCGTTCCGCGGCGGTCAGGGCGCGGGGCTGCGCCCGGTCCCGGTGCGGCACCGGTGCCGGGCGCGGCGGTACCGGGCTGATCCGGTGGCGGCGGTACCAGCTGGCCTGCGGCACGCCCGCCGCCGCGCACGCGGCCCGGGTGCCGATCCTCGGCGCCATCGCGGTGATCGCCTCGCTGGTCACGGCGTCGGCCCCGGCTCGTTGCCCGCGCCCTCGGAGAGCTTCTCCAAGAGCGCCTGAAGTTTTGCCTGGACTTCCACCACGAAGCGGGACGTGGCCAGCTCTATACGTGGCGGCCAACTCGTAACCGAGCTGTCTGAGACAGACGCAGAGCTGGTTAATCTGTGCATGCGCTGCGTGATGCCCGAGCAAGAGGACGCCGGTGACTTCGATGACCAAGCCTGGAGTGGTTGGTCAACTGAGGCGATGGCCTCGTCGCGCGTGCGCACGTCAGTCATCGGTCAGTGTCCGCGGAACTGCTCCAGCGCCGCTGCCTTCTTTTGCATGGCAGGTGCGTATTGGCCCTTTAGCTTTTCTGAGAGCTGGCTCAGTGCTTTGACCGTCTGCTTGAAATCCTGCTCGAACTTCTGCCGCTCCGCGTCCTGCCATCCTGAGTTGTCAAGAGCGCGAGACAAGGCACGAGCCACCTGCTGCAACTGATCAGCGGATGATGTCAGCGTCTTGGCAAGCTGTTTCAGTTTCTCCGGGTCTGCGTGAACGTCAGGCACGGCGCACTCCTCACTCACTGAGCGTAGCTGCCACGACCTGGGCCACCCACCCGCGCGACGGCGGTGCGTATGCGGTCACCCTGGTCGAGACACCACGATCTTCGTTGACTATCAGCAGCTGGCTCTCGCGAAGGTCGGCTGCTTGGCCAGTTCCGATGAAGGCGTGGGAGTCGTCGTCACTCATTTTCCCGGCGACTCGCCAGCCGACTTCGCGCATCATGCGTGGGGTGAGCCGGCGAGATGCCCCGGTCACGCTGTCCGACCATACCCAAACATGGACCCCGACTTCCGGGCCGTCACGCATCACTCGTTCCAGCTTCTCGATGAGGTCGCCGTCGACATCGAGACTCCCCAGGTCCGAGTCCAACTCTCGTGCTCGGTGGACGCCAAACAGGAAGAGGAACTTGGGAGACCGGCCGAAGTCGTCTTGTCCGACCCGTTCGTTGACCTCATCCAGGTAGGCCGCGAGCACGTCGGGGAACGCACGCCGCCGCTTGAGCGTGATGCGTTGCGCGTCCAGCAACGGCTCGAACAATGCATCCAGGCCGTCCTCGTTCGACATGAAGTCGATGACATCTACCGCCGAGTGCGTCATGGCTCCGGAAGCCACCGCAGCGGCAAGCAGCCCGTACGCTGGTCCCCCGGCCGGTTCAATGCCGGTGTTCTTGCCATCACCACTGCGAACGATCGCCAACACATTGGCTCCGCCCTCGCGGGACAGAACCAGATCGCCGCGGTCGCCCACCGTCATCGGCGCGCCAGAACGAATCCGAACCGGGAACACGCCGGAAGCTGTGAGTTCCTCTCGGAACTGGCGCGGGTTCTCACTGTCGAGCGGGACCAGCGAGTTGCCCTCGAACACCATCGGGACTCGCGTGAATCCGGCTTCGTTCGCCTTGTCTCGCATCACTTGCAGGCGCGCCACACGGTCAGCCTCAGTCAGCAAGGCGCCTTTAAATCGTTCATTGGCCTCCACTGCCCCGGCCGCAGTATTGAGGATCCCCTCGCCGTGGCTGGTGAGGTATTCGCCGGCGTTGTTGCCGTCGCCGAGCACCTTGTGGGCATCCGACTCCGCCGCGGGGAGCAAGATTCGTACGGGAAGCAGCTGCGGGACATGCGCCCCGAGTGCTTCAAGACCCGCAAGGCTCTGAGAACCCAGGAGGACGTGGACACCGAAGCCCCGTCCTTGCCGGATGATCGACTCGAGCAGATCGGCCGCCGCGAGCCCGACCTTGTCGTTACGGGCGAAGAGCACCTGGAACTCATCGAACACCAGAAGTATGCGCGGGATCTTGCTGCCCTTCGTCTCCCTGAGCGCCTGCATCCCGGCCTGTCGTCCTCCGGTGGCGCGCAACAGTTCCGCGCGTTGGGTTATTTCTGCCTGCAAAGACTCCAGGACGCTGAGGCCAAACTCGCGGTCGGATTCGATGGCGATGACCTTCGCGTGGGGTAGTTTTTCCTCGGCGTACGCCTTGAACTCCACGCCTTCCTTGAAGTCGATCAGATAGAGTTCCAGCTCATCGGGCCCGTAAAGGGTCGTCAAGCCGCCAACGTACGTGTGCAGCAACGTTGATTTGCCGGAGCCAGGGCGGCCGACGAGCAAGGCGCCCGCATGGTCGCTGGAGTCAAATCCGAGGACCGCGACGTCGCGCGCGCCCTTCTGGCCGACAGGGGCGAAAAGGCCGCGTGTGCTGTTATCGCGCCACCACGTCTTCGGGTCCCCGGCCTTGGTCCGCGTCGCAGCGCCGCCCAGTTCGGGTCGCAATCCTCGCGCCGCGACGTTGCCGTACATCCCGAATACGTTGTCGAACGTGACGGCGGCTTCGGTCCGGTAGACGCTTGCTCGGCCAACGCTGTCGATGATCCGCTTGGCGACCTCGGTCCGCTCGGGAAGGAGGTCGTGCTCGAACGAAGCCTCGAGTTGGTAGCCGGCCAAGTTGTCGGAGAACCCGCCCTGAAGGTTGAGTTTCCTCATCGAGGTGGATAGTTGCGTCACGTCGACGCCGTAGGGAGCCTGCACGCTCGCATCCACGGCCATCAAGGTGAAGACGCCACAGCGGGGCCCGTTTGCGACGATGCTCTTCAGCCGAGCCGCCCACTCCGCGGTGAGTCCATTGGGGAAATCAAACAGAATCAGCAATCTGTAGGGTTCCGCGACCTCGCCGGCGGCGTCGTTGAACTCGTCGATCGTCTGGTAAGTGGTGCGAAGGTACTTCTGGATGACCAGTTCGATGTGGGCGCTCAACTCGGTCAGCCGGGCTTCGAGGTCGTGCGACGATGACCAGACCTTGCCGCCGATAAGGTCGGCGTCGTATTCCGCCAAATTGAGCAGCTCGCCAGCGGACTGCCCAAGGCCCACTGGATCGAAAACGCAGAATTTGACCTCTCCCGGCGCCACCGAGAGCAGCTGACGCAGCATCATCGAACGCACGAAGCTGTGAGCCGTTGTCCGGGATGGGCCGTCGTGCATGAGATACCAACTGTCGTGCAGGGAAAATCCCCAAGGGATACGGAGATCGGCGCCAAATCCCGCGTTCGACCCGAGCCGCTGATCCTGGTTCGGGATCAGCGCACCGCCGTACGCGAGTCGCAGTCCAAGGTTCGCTTCGTCCTCGAGACTCCATGAGTCCCAGGCCGCGCTGGACCACGGCTGCAAAACTGTCGGAAGCTTGAGCGCCGAGCGGGCCGCTCGCGATGCGATGGGGTTGAAGGCATCACGCGAACGTTCTGCGGCTGCCTGTGACGCGGACTCACGGGCCTGCTCTGCCTCGGCTACTTGTCCGGACGCCGCACCAATTGCATCCGCCAAGCCGCTGAGTCGCTGCGCGACCCGGCCGAGGGCATCCGTACCCTTCTGGCGCAGACCGCCCCCGAAGGTCTTCCCCTCTGCCTGCTGCAAAGACGCTCGCGCCTCTTCAAGGTCGGTGTCGAAGGCCCGAACCTGCGGCTCCGCCAAGCCCCACTGTCCGGCATGACCGGACTTCGCGCTGAGCCACTCACCCGGTGAAGGCGCCGGGATCGGCGTCCGGGAGGGGTGCTTCTTGCCACGCTCTGGCTCCGCTTTGAACCTGCCGCGAATGACCCCGAAGCGCTTACGGATTTCCTCGTCCGCGCCCTTGAGCGCCGCAAGTCTTGCCTGCTGCTCTTGAACGACCATAGTGGCCGCGATCCACCGCCGGCCGAGTTCCTGCCTCTGCGAAGCAAGCGCGCTGTAGAGGGCAGTCACGTCAGCCCACAATTGGCCCACGTCAGGTCGCGCGTCGCCCGAACTCCCGCTGCCTTTTTCACGCTCGAAGGCGGCCAGCATCGCTGCTGCGCGCTCGTGCCCCAGTCCGGCGGCACGCTCGAACGCTGCTTTCGACTCGACGTGATCGCCTAGCCCGTAGAGAGATACCCCGAGCCCATACGCGCAGGCAGCATCGCCAAGCTCCGCACCCCGGCGGTACGCCTCAGCGGCAACGACCCAGTCGCGTCGCTGCTCGTGGATTCTCCCAATGCCCCAGAACCCAGCCGGGTCGCCGCTGTCGGCGGCCTGGCGCAGGTAGCCCAGTGCTTGGTCTGTTTCTCCGTCGCCGGCCAGCATCAGGCCCAAGTTGAGCGCCGCGATCGTACTGCCCGATTCGATCGAGCGAAGGTAGGCCGCTTTCGCGCCCTCTTTGTCGCCGATATCGGCCAGCAGGTTTCCGAGGCTCATCGCCGCTTCTCGATGCCCACGGTCTTCCGCGCGCTTGAAGGCAGCTCTCGCGCGGTCGACGTCGCCACTACGGCGCAGGGCATTACCAAGGAAGATCGCCGCTTCCGCGTCCCCCAGTTCGTCCGCTTGCCGGTAAGCCTCCAGCTCACCCGCTGAATCCCCCGAAGCAGCACGGTTGGACGCGTACTGCATCAGTTCATCGACACCCACAGGCCCCCACACTTCCGGCATCGAGCAGTTTTACTGGTCGGCGCCCTGCGTCACGGCAATGACACGCTCATTCTCGGTCCAGAAGGAATCCCTGGTCAGGCCGAAGTCCGTGTAGATGAACATTCCGTTGCTCACCACGGAACTCATTACCCCTGCATCGACACCGTGCGACATACACCAGTTGCTGACCTTCATGACATCGTGATCGGAGCCAGGGAGGAGAAAGACAAGGTCTTTCCACTGATTCTGCGCCGCGACGGTTGATTCACGAAGACCGGCAAGCAGGCCCTCCAGCTCACGCTCCGACCTGACTCCAAGGCCGCGGAAAGAGGCCTGGGAAAGCTCATGCTGGCGCACGCCGTTGACGAAGTCGGTGTTGGCCATCCCAAACGCCTTCTCGACGTGTTCGGCCTTCTCGAAGCACTGCTGGTACTTGGCCATCATCTCTTCAAGCGCACCGTGAACCGAGTGCACCATCTTCCACCGCAAGGCGTCTTCCGGGTCCTGGAAGGTCGGGGCGGGGGGCTCGACCGACACTCCCTGCGAGACGAGAGATTGCGGTGTGCCCACGACCTGCTGAGGTTTCAGCTCGTCCTTCAGGAACGCCGACAAAAGGCTCCCGAACTTGTCACCTTCAGGGGTGCCCAGCTTGAGGTTGTCCTCGCGGCCCCAGAACATGAAGCCGTCCAGGCTGTCGACTGGCCCAAAGAGAATCTGGAACCATCCGGCCTGCGTCGTCTGTAGCTGAGCCCTCGACTTGGGGCGCTTCAATACCTTTATCTCGCGCTCCGAGGGGAACGCCATGGCCAGCGTGCTGCCTCGACCGAACAGAATCGCGGGTGTCGGACTTTCTGGGACACCAAACCCCGATCCGACCATCGGATCTGCGAGGCGCAGCACGATCTCGCAGCTCCTGGTGTCGATACCAGCCTGGCTGATCGCGTAGGCCCACTGCGGGTCCTGGAGCAGAGCGTCAAGGCCGACGCCAACGTAGCTCGGAAGCTTCGGCTTCTTGTTTCCAAACAGTGCCATTTCCCACCCCTTGCGCTCGGTCACCGAAAAGACCACCGGCCAGTGCACATGCGTGTGCCTAGAAGGTGACGCGGTACCCGGACGCGCGGTGCACAAAGGCACATGCATGTTGCGAAGCCGTTATGAAATTTCATCCCTACATGACGGCTTCCTAGGACGCCATCGCAGCCACGGAGCGACGCCGACCATGGCTCTCGCAGTTGTCAAATAGACAACAGTGAGCGTTTCCCAAGTCATAGGGCGAACGCCCAGATCGGCCCAGTCTGCGTAGACTGCTAGAGACGGCGCCGTCAATCTGTTTCGCACCTGACGGCGGATCCGGATGGTCAAGCGGGGGCAGTATCGTCCCACATGAGACGTGATCCAGCGTGAGCTGGTCCGCGCGGGCTTTACCCAAACTAAAGGCACCGAACATGTCCTCGCCTAGAATCTGCCGCTCAAGGACGAGAGGCAGCACAAGGAGGGGAGTGGGCCGTGGCGAAAGAAAAGGATCCGGCTGAAGTGATCCAGACGATCGCGCAGTCGATCAGGGTAAGCCAGCGGGGAGCGCGGCGGGTGCGGGCGCACAGGTTCAAGGAGCTGTTCGGCTACCAGGTGCTGAACACTCAGCGCCGTCAGAGGATCGAGCAGCTGATGGCCGAAGCCGGGATCGAGGTACGGCCGTCGCTGGAGGAAGCAAAACGCGACGACTGGCTGGTCATGTCCATACCGGTCAAGGTTCCCGTCACGGAGGCCAGTCCTGATCCAGCGCCGACACCGGAATGGTTCGCGCACATGGCATCAGTGCGCACGGACACCGAGCGTGAAGTTGAGATGCACTTTGCCTCGCCGTTGTTCCGCGATGGGCTGCGTTACAGCGAGGACCAGGAAGCGGCCGGTTTTGGCATCCAGTGGGCCCGCGGAAGCCGCCCGGGGCACGTCGAGGCCGACCTGCTGTACTTCGCCAGCGATGTGCATGACGTGAAGAACGGCGAGCCGCTGGTCCTTGTGGAGTGCAAACGCCTGCTCAAGGACGAGAACGGCCTCCAGGCGGCGGCCAATCAGGCGCACAGCTATGCGCTGTGGGCTGTGCCCGCCTACTACGTCATCACCGATGGCAGAACTGTCAGCGTGTGGGACTTCCAAGGCGCCATCGCTCCCGACAGGGAAGTGCTCAGGGTGAGCCAGGCCGAACTGGCCGACAGCTTTGATGCTCTTTACTCCCGCCTGAATCCTCGGGCCGCAGCAGCGGCACGCCGGACCAAGGTCAGCCGACTCACGGAATCCCGGTGAAACGATGAGGCGTCACCGATCCGCGCCCTGTTCCTGATGCGTGAGGTTACTGCTCCGCTCGTGGCCCTCTTCTCTTTCGTCAGCGTCGGGCTCGAACGCGACAGGACCTGGTGTTCCTGATAGTGCGCGGTGCCCGCACGGCCGGGTCTTTGTCCCCGGGCACCAACCTGCCTATTACGCTCGAAACAGCTTGAACGAGCGGCTGGATATAAGGGTTTGAGTTCTCCATGAGACCGGGGCAGTTCGGATGGCGATGAGCAATCCGCAGAATGCGGGGTGGGGCTGGGATGAAACCGGGCCTGTGTGGGGAGCCCGTGCCTTTGCGCCGATGTCCGGTCAAGATCACCTCGGCCTCGGGTCGGTGAGTTCCGATCGGATCTTGCCGAGCCTGTCGCCGGGCATCAACGTGCTGACCATCCACCCGCGCTATTGGTCGTTCTACTCGTGGGTCCTCGATGACTTCTGGGCCACCGACCTGCCACGCACTCGCGGTGCGTTCCGTGAGTTCTACCGGCCGCGTGAGGCACTTTTCGCGATGGCCTGCCACGTCTGTGACGCTCCTGAGCACAAGACGCTTATGGCCAACGTGGTCGGCAGCCGCCGGATAAGCCCCAAAGCCGGCGACGCAGATTTTGACCCGCAGTTCGATTACATCAAAGAGGCCCTCGGCGGCTATAGCCTGTATTACCGCTCCGCGATGGAGGTAACCGGAGCATTGGTCGTCGCACGGCCAGCCAACGGCCTCCCGTTCGATGCCCCAACACCTGTTGGACGTGCGCTCGCTGCTTCCTTCCGGGAGGCCGTGTCAGGGACCCGTCTGGCGGCGAGACTGGAGCGTGGTGACCTCTCGGCGCCAGTACCGCGGGATGTGCTTGTGGAGTTCGCGAGAGCTGCTTGCCTATGCCAGCTCCGCGTGGCGGAGTCGCACGACCTGCCGCTCCTGCAAGACCTGTTTCTGCACTCAGGGACCTTGCATGACATCACGTCACGCAGCGAGACTCTACGGATGCTGCTTGACCTCAGCCGGTGCCGGTCGAGTGAGGCGATCGGGCAGGACGAATTCCGGCAGATCATCTACTTCCGAGAGCTGGAGAACTCGCAATACGAGCCGTGCGCTGAGCTGATTGATGTTGCTAGACGGTGGCGGGTTTACCAAGGGCGTGAGTATTTCGGCTATGTGTTCAACCGCCTGCTGCGCTGGGTGTCTCGCCGCGGATTGGCCGAGACGGATGCCGGGCTCACTTTGATGCCGTCGTCTTATCTCTGGAAACTGGTCGCCCAGGCGCTCGACGGCAGCGCTGTCGACCCGCACATGGACCTTGCGTTGCCCGAGGCCGGCGCGAGCACGCGCGTCGCGGATTTCTTTGATGCGCTATCGAGGGCGGTCGCTGTTGATGCCGGCGCTGACGCTGCGTGGCCGCGGCACGAGAGCCTTGATGAGCACGCCCTCTACCAGGCCTGCCGAAACTTCGACGCTGACGATGGACGGACACTGGTCGCCCTTATCGCGCTGATCCTCCTGCTGCGAGAACGGTTCGGGCTTCCGGGCAGGGGTGCTGAGTTCCGCCAGGAGCAAGGCCTTCTTGCCGAGGGAGGCTCGCTACGCATCGGGATGGCCCGGTTCATGCACCTCCTCAACCAGCGGCTGCTGCGCGGCCCCACTGTCGCGGAACTGGCCCGATGGCTGATCGAAGACTTCGTTATTGTCCAGCACGAGCGTGTCGCCACGGCGAAGCTGCCAGACGACACCTACCGGGTGCGTCGAGTAGGTGACGGCCTGCGGTTCTTCGCTCAGGAGACTCCAGCGGTCTTCAACGACAGTCGCTTCCTGGCCTTGAGCACAACTGTGCACGAACTCGGCTGGGTCACTACATTCCGGGAGGCCGAGCGCGAGCTCACCCCGTCAGGGCAGGCGCTACTGACGCACGGTGACCTGCCGAGCGGTCCAGTGGCGAAGGCAGCCGCCGCCTATGAGCCGCAAGGGCCGACAACCGCGTGAGCGCTGCACCACGTCCGGACGTGGTCATCCCTGAGCTGCTCCAAGGGCGGTGGACAACGGCGCTCATCTGCACGTTCGGCGCGGACCTCACGTTCTTCGAGAGCCGTCTGATGATCCAGCTCGCGCAGGTGCCATTGAGGATCATCCTCGCGGACAATGAGCGGCTGGCATTCACACTGGGCGAGGCGGCCAGAACTGGCCAACGTCATCGTCTGGCCAACAAGGCATACATGGCGGCTCCGATCCGGCATCCCCGTTCTGCCCATGGCAAGTTGGTGCTCCTGCTTGGACCGGCGAGTGGCCGCCTGATTATCGGCTCTGGAAACCTCGGATACGACGGTTATGCGTCCCCCGGGGAGCTGTGGCATGTGTACGCCTATGGCGACGATCAACCTAAGCACCTCGACGAGTTTGCCGCAGCACGATCCTTCATCGACCGGCTCGCCGGTCGTCAGCTGCTCGATCCGCCAGTCGCCGAACTCCTCCGCACCGCCTGGGACGCGGCGACGTGGCTGCCCGAGGCGCCAACAAGACCGGCAGCGATCCGCACCAACCTCGACCGCCCTCTTGTAGGGCAGCTCCGTGACCTTGCTCCGGGTCCCGTCGTCGAATTGGTCGCGCATGCGCCATTCCATGACGCTGATTGTGCGGCGCTGGGGCAGCTGATCACGACATTCGGGCCCAAGCGGGTGAGGCTGCTTGTCACGGAGGCGACTTCCGCAGATCCGGCCGCCATCAGGCGGGCGCTTGGTGACGGCACGGAACGGATCGTCGAGCTCGTTCAGGTGAAGGATGAGCCAGGGGCGTATGTCCACGCCAAGTGGGTGCACTTGATCCACCCGGACACTGAAACGCTTCTTACCGGATCGGCCAACCTCTCGAGATCGGCGCTCCTTAGATCGTCTTCGAACGGCAACATCGAGATCGGCGTGGTCTCGACCGGACCTGCCGGAGCATTCGAGGGCCTTTACGCACACCTGCAACGCAAGCGGGTGGCCGACGTCTCGTCCCTTGAGATCAGCTATCAGGGGACCAACGAGGATGACGAGATAGACAAGGCCACGTCCCACCTGGCCGTGCTGTGGAGCCGCCTCGACAGCGACACTTTGACCATCACGTTCAGCGAAGTCATGCCTGAGGCAACGACACTGTCTCTTGAAGACTATGCCGGCAGGGTGGTCGTCGCCGTATCCACATCGATTAATGGCGAAACAGCGCTCATCAAGCTCGACAAGGAATCTGCCGACCGGCTTGCCGAGGGGGGCGGTGTATCGGTTCGTATCGACGGCGACCCTGACCAGGTTTGCTTCACCTGGCCCTACCAGCTCAGCCATCTGCGTGGACGGCTGGACAAGGCGGGCCAGCGTGAGCGGCTGACGAGCATTGGAAACCTTCCGGAGCAAGATGCGGAACTGTACGAACTTCTGCGGGAACTCGATCAGACCCTTGTCATCGACCGCGAGTCTGTCTGGCGAATAGCCAAGCCTGGTGGCGTCCGTCAGGACCATGACGGCGAACCTGAGCCAGTCCGCCTGGAGGATCTCGACTGGGATCGGGTGCGCCGCGATCCGCGCTACCGCGGATACTTCACTCGAGGACGCGGATCGGGCCTCCCGCCAACTGACATTCAGGTAATCCTGGCAGCAATCGGCGGTCGGCTCGGTGATCTCGGGCTGGACACCGCCCGCCCGGATACCGAAGACGAGGAAGGCCTCGCACACGAAGGCGACGCGGGCCTGTCATCCGAATCTGAGGACTCGGACGAAGAACTCGAAGACGAGCTGACACGCCGCCGCCTGCCGGTCAGCATCCGCACGAGGATGGCATTCGACCGCTTCGTCCGGCGCTACGCCTCCGCCCTCAGCGATACTGCCTTCATCGATGAACTCGGTCCCATTCCCGCCGCCATCAACGCCGTAGTCTTCGACCACCTTCTGTCACGGCTACTTGGGCGAGAATGCGTGTCGCCGCATTGGGCTATCGACGCCCAGATCACGACCTGGCGCTTCTTGTGGTGCAACGATGACCTATCGGCCGTCGCCGGACACATCGATGAGGAGACCGGTGATGCGATTCACCAGGTGCTGTCCGATGCCAGCGCTAGAGTGACCACCTTGCGGGGCCTGGTCGCGTCACTCGATTACGCCGTCGGGGACGACACTAGAGTCGCCCTGCGGGACATCGCGCGACACCTACTCACAGATGCCGAGTTCGGGCTAGACACCGACCTCCTATCGCAAGCGGCGGGCGGTCACACCATGGCGCCGGAAGTGCTGGGCTCACTCGCGCAGATCGCGGAACCGGTCACCGCAGGAGAGATCATGGAGTACGTCCTCGCTCCGTACGGCATCCCAAGGTCATCGGCCGAGTGGCGTACGGAGCTAATCCGCCGGGCGGGCCGGGGCAGGACCTCGGGTTACCGATCGACGACCTTCGTCATCAGAACCCTGGTCGAGGGCCTTTCGGTCCAACTCGCGCATGAGATGCTTGAGCGGGTCGCGGCGGCGGCTTACTTCGCACGCCGCGACACCAGCTATATCCGCGCCCGCTTCGAGGGGAACGGGAAAGCGGTGGCTTACTGGGATGAGGACACCCGGTCTGGCGTCATAATGATTGACGACGAAATCGAGGATCTAGATTCGTTCAACCCTCTGTGGCCAGAATGGAGTCTCCGGGCCAATCAGCTTGAGGCCGAGTTCGCAGACGATAGCCTCGCCGATCAGAGCGCCTAAGCATCCGCAGCAGCGTCACTCCGGCCTACGCGGACCAGCCAGCCGAACACCGGGACCACAGACAGATAGGCGAGACGAGCCGGGTAGCCATTCAGTTCAGGCGTACTGCAGGTCAGCCGCGTTGCCCTATTGGAACTCTACTTCCTCGGGGCTCACGGGGAAGAATATTTGCGCACTGACCTGCTCTTATACCGCTTTCAGCAGTATAAGTGCAGGCACAGCCCGGGCAGGGGCGCCGAGTCACCCGAGTACCCTTGTCACTGGTACTGAGGCACGGCCGGAGGCTGACGGGGCCCGGTGATTCCGGCCGGACACCGACGCAGGGCGAGACTGGCATCATCCCCTTGAGCCTTGCGGCGTACGCGGATCGGGGCTCAGGAGTATCTCCTGGAGATCAAGGAGGTGTTTCTCGCTGAAGCGGATCTCGACCAACTCTCCACACAACTCGATGGCCAAGGCGGGATGCGAGCCGCCTTCTCCTACGGTTCGCCAGGACCGTATCTGCTCGGTGATGTCAGGCGCAACCACGCTGCCATGCTGGAATTTGGCGCAGCATGTGGCGCACAGGCAGAGGACGTTACCCGGTCGGCTGATCCAGCGTCCCTTTGTCTGAGATACGAGATAGGCGCCTTCGAAGTAAGGAGTGCCGTCACGCCTGCGGAACCCGGCACGGCATATCTGGCAGCGACCGCTGTACTGCTCGAGCAGGAACTGGCGTACGGAGTCGTCCTTGCCTTCCCATACACGGCGAGTGACTTCCCGAGTTCTGTCGCTGGCCAGCGGCTCGGCAGCCCGGTCATCCAGGATGGATTCCTGGACACGCTGGCGGCGGAACTCTGGGTTGCTGATCGTCCCGTCCGTTGCTTCTATACCGTAGTCCGCGGTGTCAGGTGTCGGTTTGGGCGATCGCCCAAACGTGTCCGACAACTCGGCCGCATAGTCAACCGCGACTGCGGACGGCTCAGAAGCATCGCCCGCCGGCATGGCGGCCGAAGCGGACGCTGATCGCTCCTTGAGTCTCTCCAGGACTTCCGTTACCAGATCGGGGTCCTTGCTAAGGGCTCGCAGGAGGTCGGCTGGAACCCCAAGCTGTCGGCTCGCTTCCGCGACGATGGGCTGGGCGATGCCCAGAGCCGTGGCGAGTGCCTCGTCCCGCTGGTAGCCGTCGGGAAGGTCCTCGAACTGGATGTCAGCCGGACGATGGAAGTTCCCGGCTCTATCCCGAATCCAGGCGTGTGAAGTCGCGGCCAGCCCAACGGGAGAGACGCGTTTCTCGGTATGGGACCGACTGAAGTCCATTCTCCCCGAGGTCTCCACCGTGCCGGAGATAAGGTGGCGGTTGGGAGAGAGGATTGCGTTCCAGATGTACTCAGAGCGTTCAGGAGTCGCGTTCTGGAGCGCGAACTCAAGATCGGAAATTTCCGCATCTGGATCGAATCTGTCGATTCCGCGCTCGTGGTATCCGCGTTCATCGACGATTGTGACATGACCGTAGTAGTCAGCTGACCGGGCGGAGATCACGGGGGATGACCGGAGGCCGAGGTCCCGCAGCAGATCCAGGTGCGGCTCGTAGCGGCCGTCAAGGAACCACGCCGACTGATTGCCGCCCAGGTAGACCTGCAGATCATCCGACTGCAGGTACAGGTAAGGCGGCGGCAGCAACCGCTTCTCGGAGGTTGCGGCGTTCTCGCCGATGAGAAACGAGGTCTCCCGGAGCTGATGAAGCAGCCGTTTCCGTCTACCGGAGTCTGCCTTAGCCGCCGCCTGCGCAATGCGGTGTAGATCGGACTCATGCGTCGCCAGGTCGAGCTCACTGATATTCATTCGGTGGTATCGGGGGATGACGATCTCGAGCACCTCCGTCACCACGTCGGGGACCGAGAGGCCGAGAGAGGTCAGAAACTCTCGCGCCTTCGGGACGGCCGCAATGGCGTGCCGGACGGTGGGGAACTCTGTCTCGATGGTTCCCGGCAGGTAGGCAGCGGGCTGCCCATTACCGCGGAAGGGGACGACGTGACGGCCGTCCTCTAGACGGATGACCGGCTTGGTACGCGCGATGCCGGGGCGTTCGCCATATCGCGCCGCCCGTGACAAGGCCGGGTTGTCCAAGAGGAACTCGTAGAAGCGGGCGATCCACTCATCGAGCTGGGTCGTGAGGAACTCTCGCGTGGTCCGCAAGAGCATCCCCTCGGGCGTGACCTCTTCTACGCCCGCTTGGTCGCGCAGGTAGCGCCAGAGATCCGGGGCCCGGTCCGCCGTGATCGACTCGTGAGCAAAGCTGAGCTGGGTCTCAGCCCCGTAGAGCCCGCCCAGCATGCCGGATGCGAAGAGCTCACGCAACCGAGTGCCGCGGGCGAGCCTGGTCTCCGTTGCCTTTCCGAAGCCGCCACCGTAGAGCGGGATGAAGTGCCTGCTCTCGATGCATGCCAGAACTGCCTCGAACAGGGGACGAAACATTCCGTCCTCGGGGAACCGGTCGGAGTCGATTGGCAGCATCTGCAGAACGTCAACGGTCAGCAGCCCGCCGTCACGCAGTTCGCCAAGGACCTCGGTCAGCAGGGCGGCCGTCGCGATGACGAGCTTGCGGTTCCAGTCGTCATGCTCGGGGACGTTGTCGCGGGAAGGAGTCGTACGGTACGAGCCCTGGATGAGGAACCCGAGCCCTGTCTCCTTGGCGGTGGGGAAGAAGGCGACCAGGGGTGAACGGCTCAAGCGCGCAAGCTCGTACTGGGCGTCTTGCTGTGTGCCAGGTGTCTTGTACTGGAAGGCGATCTCAACTTGCTGGCCAGGGTGATCGTCGTCGCTGACCGCCCGGCGCCAGACCAGCCACTCCGCGTCAGGACTGTCCGCGACCCGGCTGTCCGAAATGAGGATCTGACGGCTTGACCGGGTGGGACCAGCATCCTCTATTCGGTCGAGGACGATGGCCGGGACCCGTGGCAAATTGATCTTGAGCTGCTCGATCTTCTTCAGGAAGAGAAGGACCTCCGGAGAGAGCTTCGCGAGTGCCTGCGCTATCTCCGCACCCGCCCTCTCCGCGGGGACATCGTCGCGGTCGAAGGGAAAACTGAACAGGGTGTCGTCGGCCAGTCCGTCCCGGGCGGGTACCGCATGCGGCTGCACGTATTTCTCGATGTGGAAGGACTCGTCCCCGCTGTATACATGCGGGCTCCGCGTATACGCGTAGACCGACTTGAAGCCGATCCCGAACTTGCCGATCTTGGTCAGGTCGCCGCTCTTCGAGCTATGCGCGAGCTGGCAGAGGCTCGTGACGTCGTCCTCTGTGAACGGCTTACCGTCGTGGCGTACCTCCAGGCGGTCATCCCGCAGGTCGAAGGACAGCGTTGTCGCGTTGGCGTCCTCAGCGTTCTGGATCAGCTCGAAGATGAAGTGAGTGCGTTCGCTGTACAGGCTTCCGAGCAGTTCGATGTGCGCGGTGTCCCAGCCGTACCGCTCGCGATTGGCGATGCGGAGGGATTCATAGTCGGTCGTCACCGGGTGACCTCCAGGATTCCCGCAGCCACTCGATGGGAGATGATGTCGATCTGGCGGGCCTTTTCCAGTTCAGCCTTCCGGTCGTCGAAGTTCCCCTGGACGCTGGCCAGCTCCGACCTCTTCATCCGCAGGATCCGCGGGTCCCCAACGTCGGCGAGATCGGCGTTCAGGCGGTTGACCCGGTTGTCGTGGAAGCTCTGCAGACTGGCGAGCTTCCGGCTTACCAGCTGCTCGTTTGACTCCTCAATGCTGAGCTTCAGGTCCCGGCGACGTCCGTCCGAGATCCCGTCCAGCGATTCAAGGTGCGAGCCGATCGGCGGCACGTCCTCGGCGGATAGAAACTGTGCCGTCTGCAGGAGAGCCGGGAAATCCGCGGATAGGTCCGCGGCGAATTTCCCGGTCTCTGCGGAGACGGCCAGACACACGAGCCTCAGGTCATGCCGCACCGCGATCGTCTCCCACAGTTCGCAGGTGAAGATGTAGAGCCCGGCGGGGACAAGATTGGTCGCAATCCGGAAGCCGCCGACCAGCGGAGCATCGGCGCGTGCCCAGTACTCGGTCGCCGCCCGGGCCAGCGGATGGACGGGCGTGACGAAGTCAATCTCCCGGCGTTCGGTCGCGGTTCGCTGATCGAAGGTGAGCAGGCGTTCGCCAGTGTCCTCGATTGCCCTGGTGAAAGATGTCGTCAGACTGCCGAGACGGCCAGCGGCTCTCACGTGCGAGACGAGTTCGCGACGGCCGTGGTCGCTGATCCGCAGCCGGTATACCTGGCTCTGGTCTTGCCTGACCAGCGAGCTGCGGATGGAGGGCAGCTTGAGGAACATGTCGACGAGTACCCGCAGGTCGCTCTCGTCCACGAACCGGCCGCGTCGCATGACGTCCTCGACATCTTCTGTGAAGGCGTCGTCCAGGCCGAGCAGGCTGCCGCTTTCCTCGTCCAGGCGGCGCTGTTCGTCAGCGCGGCGGATGGCGTTGTCCGCTATCTGCCGGGCTCGCTCAGCAGCCTGCTCAGCGGACAGGGAAGGATCGAGCGCGATGCGGGTGAGGTTCTCGGTGATTTCACCGAGAACCTCTTCGAGATCGCCGACGGTGTCACGGAAGATGCCTAGGCGGTCGAAGCAGCGATAGAAAACCCGTTCGGCTACGGTGCCCGGGGTGATGAAGTTGAAGATGAGAACCTTGTCGCTGCGCTGGCCGAAGCGGTCGATCCGACCGATCCGCTGCTCGACACGCATTGGGTTCCACGGGATGTCGTAGTTGACGAGCCGATCGCAGAACTCGTAGTCGAGTCCCTCGCAGCCAACCTCTGACGACAGCAGCACATCGATCGCGATGGGGTCCTCACGAGCGAAGCGGAACCGGTCTCTCAGCTCCTCGCGCTCGTCATCGCTGATGCGCCCAGTGACCGCGCCAACTCGTACGCCCGCCTCGGCCAAGCGGCGCTGCAGATAATCAATCGTGTCGAGGAAGTAAGAGAAGACGAGGATCTTTCCAGGGCTGCCGGGATCCGCCACGGTGGCGGATACGATGCCGAGGAGGCGGTCGAACTTGGGATCCTGGTCGGGCAGATCGGCTGCCGCTCGGAGCAGTTCGCCTGCTTCCTCGATGATGGGGGAGGGGATCGGCTCCGTCGCATCGAGGTCCGGGTCGTCGGTGAGGTTTGCGACCGATATGACACCACTAGTGACGGTCTCCCGGACTGTATCGGCGAGGGCGTTGATTGAGCTTTCCGCCTGCCGCTCCAGGGTGTCCATGATCAGGCGCACGACCTGTTCGTCGTGTCGTCGGAGGAGAACCTGGCGGTGGAACGTGAGGACGGCCTCGTACAGCCGCCGCTGCTCAGGGGTAAATTCGACCAGCACTGTCTGCGGTTCGCGGATGGTGAAACTTCCGATGTCGCGGCGCCGGGTGCGGTTCATGATGTGGGCCAGGGAGTGGAGTTCTTCCAGATCCCGGATACTGCGGACGCGCCCCTCGTCGCCCAGGCAGTCACTCGCCAGCCTGCTCAGTACATCCTGAAAGCGCGGGTCGGCGCGTAGAACCTTGCCGCCCCACGATGTGCGGCCGGCTTCTTCGACGCACCCGGCGGCTGTCCGGAGCCAGTCCTCGCCAGCGGCCGAGCCCGCGCGGAGCATCCTCGACGCGGCGGTCAGATACCGGTTGGGCTCAAGGACTTCGCGGAAGACCTCCCTGTCCTGGAACAGCTCGGGCCGCAGCAGATGCAGCAGCACGTACAGGTTGTCCTGGCTGACCTGGACGGGAGTCGCCGACAGCATCAGCACAGCCTCAGAAGTCAGACACAGCCGCTCGATCAGCTGATGAGAACCTGTCCCGGGGGTTCTCAGATGGTGCGCCTCGTCCGCGATGACGAGGTCGAACCGCGGCGGCGGCTCCAGTTCAAGGAACCCGTGCCGTCTCCCCCGGTCCCCGGAGCCGGTCAGGTACTGCTCCATGCGGAACAGTTCGTAATGCACGATGGCGCGCGAGTACTCTGCGGGCCACTCGCCTTCCGCATGGGTCTCGTTGAGGCAGTATCGGAGCGTGGGAGCGTCAAGGATGCGGAAGTTCTCGTCGAACCGCCGCATTTCTGCGCGCCACTTGGCGGTCAGTGCCTTGGGGCACACGACCAGAACGCGGGCGAGCGCCTGACGGGTGGACAGTTCCTTGAGGATCAGGCCGGCTTCGATGGTCTTCCCGACGCCCACGTCGTCGGCGATCAGCAGCCGAGGCCTGTCCGCGCGCAGGAGCCGGAGGAGCGGCTTGAACTGAAACGGGATGAACTGGATCCGGGCCGAGCGCAGCGAGTAGATGCTGTCTGTCTGCGGATTGTCGAGGCGGACAGCGGCCAGACGTGCCCGGAACTCGGCCGGGCCGACGAACTCGCCGCTCGCGACAAGCGAGCCCCAGTCAGGCTCAGCGGTCGGCTCAACTATTTGAAGCTGGTCTTCGAAGTAGTCCTTGATCGATGTCGGAGAGTGAAATACCTTGAACCGGCGCCGCCCTCCGACCGTCGGCAGTTCCCCGATGATGGGGCCAGCACGACTTGGATCCGCGCGGAGCGAGACCATAGTCCCCAGCCTGAAGGCGTCTGGCGCGCTGGCTGCATTCTCCTGGTCCTTTTTAAGAGATGCCATATTCCTTAGACTTTCGTCCTTATGCGGCGTCTGCGGCCTGCGATGGCCGCCCGGGTTACTCATGATCAGGCGCCGGAGTCGCGTCCGTGCACACGCGTTCGAAGATGAAGTCCTCGGCTTCGCGTAGCTCTCGTTCGATGGCCTCGGCGAGGTTCGGGTTGTCGATGAGGACGCCGAATTCCAGGTTTGCGTTCTCGGCGCTCCAGGAGAAGTTCGCGCTGGTCACGAGCAGAAACCGGTGGTCGATCGACAGGAACTTCGAGTGGTTGCGGACCTGTCGGCCGTCGAAGCGCTTCGTCCGCAAGATCAGGGCCGGGTTTAGGTGCGCCGTGACCTCATTCGTCGTCGGTGACCCTGGTCGCCGCGGTCCGGCGTCCGCCGCGTCTGTGTCCATGTAGATCTTCATCATGATCTCGGGCCGCTGTGCCGCACGCTGCAGCGCCTTCCACAGGCCCGATGATCGCTGGAAGTTGAACGTCGAGCAGACGACCGAGTACCTCGCGTTGTCCACCAGGTAAGTCACCGACTGGGTCAGCCGCCCGTGCTGGGCCAGGTGGCCCGGCATCGTCCATAGCGGGTCCATGGTCGTCGGTGCCGACTTTGCGCCTTCAATCGCCCGCAGCACGGTGATCATCGCGGCTTGGTCGATGCCCGAAAGCAGCGAGCGGACCTCGGCCCGGCGGCTAGGTGAAACTACGCGCAGCGACGCGGTGAGCGTGTCGTCGTCCGCCAAGTGGTCCGCGATCTCGCTTGCCTCGCTTCCGCTCAGCAGCGCGCCGAGGCTCCTGGCCGGGTCATCCGAAGAACCCAAGGGAGCTTCCTGGGAGGTCGATGAGGAACCGTCGGTCCAGGAACCGGTTGGCCCGCTCGCACGAGGTCTCCGATGCCATTACGCAGCAGTGGCACGCTGCCCCGTGCAGGAAGTCTTCCGGGTCGGCGGGGGTGCGACGCGCGCAAATCGGGTCCGATGAGCAGCGTGCCGCCCGCTCCAGCGCCGATGACACCACCTGCTGCAGGCAGGTCGGCTCGCTCAGCGATACCAGGCCGCCGAGGGTGCCGTCGCTGTCTGATGCTGTCGTTACGATCAGCAGCCCGGCTGCGGGCGGGCGCTCGTCCGACCCGGGCCACGCGTACAGCCGCTCGCTCAGGCTCGCGGCGGAGTACCCGCATTCCATCGCCATGCCTCGGATCAGCACGTGTGCGAGGGTGTGGACCAGCCAGTACCGCGGCGCCTTCAACCGGTCGTCTGCGTTGACGTTTTCCGCGGTCTCGGAGAACCGCCGGTTGAAATTACGCCGGTGCGCCTGCCGGTGGGCCTCCCAGATCTCGCTGGCCAGGACGTTCTGTTCCCAGGCCGCGACCCGGGCCTCGTCAAGCTGGAGGAAGACACCTTCGCCCCGGTCCTCGGTCGCGACGGTCCAGTCGGGATACCGTTCCCGGGTCAGCGGGACGAGGCGCCGGGGCACGTCCCCGACCCGGTCGAACGCGTCGATCCGGGTGAAGCCCGTCAGCGCGTTCACCTTCCGCAGCCGGTCCGCCGCCAGCACCCGGGTGATTCCGGGCACCGTCTCCGGCTTCCAGTCCCGCCGGGACAAAGTCAGGCCGCTGGCCTTGTCCTCATCCTGCTCTCCGCGCGGGTCGCGCTGCAGGTACCGCCACTCCGGGACCAGCAGGTCAACCGGGTCCCAATCGCGGAGCTTCTCTTCCTGCGCATCCTCTGATGGCGGGGGCTCCAGCGCGGTGGCCACCAGCGCGGTCAGCTCGTCATCGGACTGGCTGGTCACGTCAACCTTCGCCGTGGCCGCGAAGTCGCGGATGAGGTCCAGGTTGCCCGCATATTTCGCGAGGTTGTCCCCGAGCGCGACCCGGAGCCGGTCGGCCAGGTCGGTGGCCTTCTCCTCCGCCGACTCGGGCATCACGATGATCGACAACGTCGAGGGAAACCACAGGTTGGACGCGCCGATCAGCATCAGCTTCGTCTCCGCGCCACAGCCCTTCGGGTCGAACGCGTCCAGGTGAGGGTGGCGGCCCCGGCACTTCGGCAGTTTCGCGGCGCCCGCGACGCCCTGGGCCTCGTTCATCGGGCGCCGCTCCCCGCAGGACGCGCAGTGGATCGTCGCTGACGCGCCCTTGCCGGCGGTCCGGTCGATCATCTTCAAGATCGGAAACTCGGCCTTATCGCACCGGCGGCCCCGGTGCACCCACAGGTCATAGGGAAACTCGTCGAGGTGCCCCGCCGCACAGGCGAGCAGGTACCGGGCCGGGACGGCCGGGCGGGTTGCCTTGCCCGTGCCGCTGCGGCCAGGACACTTCGGGTGCTCAAAGCGGGCCATGTCGTTGCGGTACGGGTGGGTGTTGACGTAGCTGAACTGGGACACCAGGCCGAGCATGTCGCACCCGGTGCACCGCAGGCACTGGGGAAATACCCGCGCGGGCACGCCGAGGTCGGCACCTTCGCTGCTGAACATGTTCCGCTTCGGCTGCCACGGGAACGGGCGCAGCTGCACGTTCGGGGCTCGCATGTGAGTGCGGACCGCCTGGCGCAGCCGAGGCGCGTGAATCTGCGGCGGGTCGGCGTCGCGGCGCCGCCAGATCCGGTTCCAGTCGTCCAGGCCGGTCGGCATGATCGTGAACTGGGGCAGGTCCATGATCGCCCCGGGTCCATAGGTGTACAGCAGGGACGACGGGCGGCTGGAGCCGACCTTGGCCCGGTTGTGCTTGACCTGCTTCTCGTTCTCGGCGTCCGCGTCGCCCAGTGGATCGACCGGGCGCTGCTCGTTGTACAGCAAGCTCACGATGTGGCCTCCTCAGCCGGAGGGAACTCCCACTGCGGCGCGCCGGGGGGCTCGATGTAAATCAAGTTGTCCTTGATCGGGCTTACCAGAAGGTTGATCTCCGGTTGCACCTCGCGCATGGAGTTGGCGACGATGAACGGCGCGACGTCGCTGCCGCTGCCGAGCGCGCGGGCGTTCTCCGCGCTCATCATCAGCGCGTCGTACTTCCCCTCGTCCGAGGACGAGAACCGCTCGTAGACAAGGGTCTTGTGCAGGTCGGCCAGGTGCTTGCGCCGGGAGACCCACTGGTCGAGCCGGTTCAGTAGCCGCTCACGCGCCCGCTCCGCATCGCTCTCGGTCGCCGCGCGCCCGATCCGGCGCACCAGCGCGTCGATCACCCCCACGACCACGTCCCGCTGCTCCTCGATCCGGCCCGCGTTCTTCTCCGGCGACAGCCCGCTGGGCATGACCGCCTCCAGCACCCGGGCCGCGCTGACCAGCACGCCATCCAGACCTCGGTCCAGTGAGGTGGCCGAGAACGGCGTCACCGACAGCGCCTCGACCTGGGCGTAGAACGTCTCGTGGTAGTGCCGGAACTGCTCGAAGTGCGCCAGGTCCCGTGGCCGGGCCCAGTTCCCGAGCGCGACTACCAGGCCGGGCCGGTTGGCCTGCCGGCCTACGCGGGAGGATGCCTGGATGTACTCGGCAGTGTTCTTCGGCTGGCCGACCACCAGCATCAGGCCGAGCCGGTCAACGTCAACGCCGACCTGGAGCATCGACGTCGCGAGGACCACATCGTATGGGCGGACCGGCCGGTCGGGGACCTTCTCGCCCGCCTTCCGCCGCGCGGCCCAGTCCTGCCGCGCCGCGGTCGAGTCGAACCCGGCGTCGAACGAGACTCCCATCTGGTCCAGCGTCCCGGTGATGTCTGATGACGACACCCGGGAGGTCAGCTCGGCCAAGTGCAGCTGCCCGATGGTGCCGAATCGGCGCGGCAGCCGCGACCACGGGTGCCCCTTCGCCAGCGCCGTCTGCACGTCGTCACCCATGTACCGGGCCATGCCGGCCAGCTCGCGGGTCGCGCTGAAGTACCCGACCAGCGTCAGGTACGGGTCGGCGACGTCCCCGGACCGGTCGAGGAGCAGCTGTCCGGCGGCCATCAGCACGTCGGCCACACGGATCTCTGCGGTCGTGAGCCGGATGCCGGAGGTGCTGATCCCGACGTAGCGGCGCCCCGGGTAATCCCGTGAGACCGGCTGTTCGGTGGAGAAGAACGTCTTACCAACGTCCAAGACCTGCGGCGGGAAGATCGTGGTGTACCGCCCGTACAGAGCACGCACCTGATCGAATGCGTTCCGCGCGGTCGCGGTGGACGCGACGACAAGGGGCCGCACCGGCCGGTCCGACTCGGTCCGCCACGAGCACAGCGCATCGACGGCGACCTCGAACAGCCCGACCGTCGTCCCGAGCGCGCCGGTGATCAGGTGCAGCTCGTCCTGGATGATCAAGTCCGGCGGCCGGAGCCGGGACACGGGCCGCCGGTAGGCCGTGGTCTTCGGATGTTTGCTCCCGGCCTGAATCTTGCAGCTACCGGAGTCGGGGTGCACGTACCCGTGGAGCTCACATTTCTCCGCTACATAGCCGAAGAGCGCCGCAGCCTCGCCCTCCCGCGCCAGCCGGGCGAACTTGTCCACGGTCGCGATCACGAACGCGGGCGCCAGCCGGTAGATCTCCTCGTCCACCGTCAGGACGGGCAGCCCCTCGGCCACCAACCCGTCGCGAGAGAAGGGGCAGTCCCCCAGCTCGTCACCGCAGTACACGTAGACCCGCTGGCGCTCGTCGTCGGGGCGCACGTTGGCCGCGCTGATCGGTGTGCCGCACCAGGGGCAGCGCTGGAACTGCAGCACGGTCAGCCGCGAGTAGCCGCCAGAGGAGGACGACCGGTTGAGCTGCTCCTTCGCCTCCTCATACCGCTTCGGCGACACGTCGGTCCCGACCCACAACCCGATCCGGAACGGCTCGTCGCCCCAGGCTTGCACGTCGCGACGCCGCGCCATCTCTGCCGCGCACACCAGGGCGGTCGCCCGCTGGAACTGCTGGGCAGTCAGCAGCCGCAGCGTGTACCGCATCAGCACGGTCACCCCGGCGCCGCCGTCGAGCGGGCCATCCGGCGTCGGGACCACGCGCTGCAACCGCCGAATGGCGAACGCGTAGGCCGCCAAGCCTAGGTACGCCTCGGTCTTGCCGCCGCCGGTCGGGAAGAACAGCAGCTGCGCCTTCGCGAGATCTCCGGACCGCTTCTCCGCGGCCGGGTCCGTGAGCAGCGGCAGCTGCATGAGGATGAACGCGAGTTGGAACGTGCGCCACGAGTGCGGCCTGTCTCCGGCCAGCACCACCGCGCGCGCCTCGTCGAGGGACTCCGCCGGGTGCTGCGCCCGGCGGCGCGCAACCTGACTCTGCACGCGCTGGTCGGCCATTACCTCGTTCATGAACCGGAAGCACCGCAGCGCGTCCTTGTCGCCCAGCAGGTGCTCTATCCCGGCCGCGAGCTGGCGCTGCACCTTGCGCGCCTCATTAACCGCATCCAGCCCCTCGTCCCGCAGATGATCGGGAAGCTGATTCGCCCGGGCCTCCTCGCCGTCCAGCCACGAGCCGTACTTCTCCGCGATCGGGGTCAGCCCCGTGCGCAGCTCGTCCTCGGACGCGGCGGCCAGCTCCCGCATGTCGAGCAGCGCCTCACCGATCTCATCGGCAGCGACCTGCGGCGTCTCGCTTACCGGCAGCCAGGTCGTCCAAATCTTCCCGACACGACGGCTGCCCGGAACGGCCCGGACCTCAGGCTTGTCCCATCCGGCTGGCTCATCCCAGCTGACCGAGCAGGTCCGCCCGACGGCGAACTCCAGCCGGTCCCGGTACTGCAGGTTCAGCCGCCGAACCTCGTCATCCCTCTCCCACCGGTCATCGGTCAGCGCGTCGGTCACCGGCAGGAACGCGGGCTCCCCGTCCGTGGTCACGGTGAGCTTCGTCTGGTACAACCACGCCTCGACGGGGATCTTCCGCGGCACCTCCCGGTCGTTGCACAACGCGATCTCGACCAGCCGCCGGTGATGCTCACCGTCGTCGCATCGGTCAACGCGCAATACGACCTGGTCTTTTAGTGGAATATCCGTCGTCTTCGCCGGGTCGAGGTCGGCGACCACAATCCGCTTGGGGATCTCGACCGGGGTCCGCTTGTACCGCCGGAACTTCGACGGGTCCTCACCCCCGGTAGCGGGCACCGACTCGTACACGCCCCACGAAGCGGTCACGGTGAACGACTCCAGGTCATCGGGGACCTGGCACCGCAGCCCCATCGAGGCCGGGATCATCAGCCCACGCTGCTGCGGCGTATCCTCCAGCCCAGAATCCTCGTCCGCCCCGGCGCCGCTGTCGTCAACCCCGGTGACCGGCACACCCTGGCCCTCCTGCGCGTCGCCGGAGTCCCCCACGTCACTATCGGACTCACCCGTATCCGCGTCCGCCGGATCATCGGCCCCGGCGGCGAGCTTGAACGGTGCGATCCGCCCGACCAGGTACACGGAGTCAGGCACACCGTCAATGACCTCGGTCGGCCCGTTCATCGGCCCCAGCAGTTCCCGCTCCAGGATGTCGGCCAGGTTCTCCCGAGCCGTCCAGGAACTCCCATCCGGCTCATACTCCAGCCGGTACTGGGGAGGCTCGACAGGCTTCGCGGGCGTGCTCATTCGTCATCCCCCTCGTCCTCGTCCTCGACTGGCGGTGCTTCGCCCTGAGCGGCGGCCCGCCGCAGGTTTTCTTCGAGCAGGCGGTCCAAGATCTCTACTCGTGCCGCAGGGGAGACCGTCCACCGCTGCATCTGCCGGTAGGTGTGAAAACCGTGGTCAAGCTCGACGTCACTCCATCCGTAGGCGTCCATGACGGCGGTGTCGACCTCGACGTGGATCTGCCGCGTTCGCTGGATGTCGTCGTCGGTGTAGTCAGGGTCGTTGACGAGGTTGTAGAGCTTGGTGAGTCCCAGTTGCCTGAGAAGCATGGTGCTGCGCCGCTCAATATCGAGTGTTCGGCCGATCTCGGCGAGGCGGCCGGTTGGTGCGGGACGCGGAAAGGTAAGAAAAACGTCCGATGGCGAATAGCTCATATCAGTGCGCATCGTTGCGGTGTACTTGATCACCCACATTTGGTGGATGCTCGATGACAGCACGGCCTGTTCTGCGTATGAATCGGTTGCGAAGACGATTACCTTGTTGCTGAACACCTGGTTCGTCGGCACCCGCGTCGGCATGACGGTCTTGCTGACTACAGCGATTGCCAGGGCTTCGTCTAGCTTTTTGATTGCCTTCCGTAGGCCCGGACGCTTCTCGGCGTACTGCCACCAGCGTTGAGGAAGCGGCTTACGTAGCTGGTACGTGCCGTCAGGCCTCGTTCGCTGCCGTTCGGGTCTTACCCTTTCCAGAACACGCTCATATGGCAACGGGTATCTCTTTGCTTCGTCCTCTGGCCGGTCGTTGAAGTCTATAATCCAGCGTTTAGTAGACGAATTGGATTCAGAGTTAAGGTCTTCGCCGCTGATAAAGGGAAAGAGAATCTGAGCGTTCCGCGGATCTCTTCCAAGCCAGGCCTGTGCTTCCTCGGGGGCCAGAATGAACCCCATCCCTGCGATGTAACATCCCTGAAATCCGATGTCCAGATTTTCGGCTAGGCGCGCTGGCTGGCGGTCTATCCGGCCTGCTGGCTCCAATAGCGTCGATATTCGCTGTACGGGGACACCGTCTGCCACCCGCAGTGACTCCGGGGAGATCGCATCGCGGGTTCCCCAGACGGCCGCGTATTCCAAGTTTGCGCTGGTAGCAGGCCAAGGGCGACTTTGGGTAGCGCAGGTAATTGTAAATCCACAGTCTGTCATCTGGTCGAGGCCCACTTCGCGCGTATCACCTTGCGCGATAGTATTAGTGGCGATAAGGCCAAGGTTGCCCTTGGAGGTCAGAAGCGAGAAGGCGCGGAGGAAGAAAAAAGCCACTAGATCGGCCCGTCCTCTTCTTCCCGCCGCCACGGTCTCGACCAGGAAGTCCCGTAGGTTAGTCCCAAGCGCACCAGTAATTTTGCGGTCCCCCAGAAACGGTGGGTTGCCGATGACCGCGTCGAAGCCACCCCGTTCCATGACATCCGGGACCGCGATCACCCAGTGCAGTGGCTTCCATCGGTCATAGTCGGTCGCCACCGTGGGGGTCAGACCAGCGGCGAGGATAGCGTCAAGCTTGGAACGGTCTGGGTCGTTAGCGAACAGGCCACTCTCCGGGTAGGCCTCGCCAAGGGCGATCTCCAGGGCCTGGTACGCGACGTGGAGCGCCCGGCCAGGCTTGCCGCCGAGTCGTAGGCCCTCGGCGACGATGGCGTCGGCGACGTCGGTGAGTTCGGCGGTGAGCTGCTGGAACCGCTGCCACTGGCGGCGCTTGGCGTGGGCGGAGCGCTGCGGGTCGGCGTTGTTGACCTCGTTGGCGAGGTTGCGCCGGAGCCGGGCCGCCTCCCGGAGCACGCCGTCGACGTCGATCGCGCTGAGGGTCTGCTGGGTGTGAGCCGATGCGGGGTCGATGTGCTGGTAACGGAGCTGCTTCACGTCGGTCAGGCCCAGCAACGAGTTGCCGTGCAGGATTTTGTCATCGACGAAGGAGAACGGGAGCCTCGGGTCGAGCGACACCAGCCACAGCGACAGCTTGCACATCTCGACGGCCATCGCGTTGATGTCCGCGCCGTACAAGCACTTGGCGATGACCTCCCGCATGGCGTGGAGTTCGAGTTCCTTCGGCGTCATGCCGCCGGTTTCGTCCTGGCGCTGCCATGCCTCCACCAGACGGCCCGAGAGGTAGCGGGCGGCGGCGACGAGGAATGCGCCCGAGCCGCAGGCGATGTCGGCGACCTTCAGTTCCAGGATCCGGTCGGAGTCGGCCGGCACCCACTTCTTCTGGTCCGGTTCCTGATGCGGACCGGTGCTGTAGACGAGGGGTTCGAGGGCGTGCAGGACGACTTCGGTGGCCAGGGACTTCGGCGTGTAGTGCGCGCCCGCGGTCGCCCGGGACGGGGTCTCCACCACGACTAGGCCGCCGGGCTGGAAGACCGTCGGCCGGTCTCGCAGGTCGCGGCGGATTGCGCCGATAAACGGGCGGAGCCGGTCCCGCAGACCAGGGTCGGCCGGCACCGCCGCTCGCAGGGCGCGGTCGGCGTCTTCGACTGCCGCGGAACTCTTGATCGCCTTGGCGAGCGCCGCCTTGGACGGGGCGACCGCCGCAGGTTGGTCGGTCTTCGCCCAGGTGATGATGGCGTTGGCGAGGGCGTCCGGCTTGCTGTGCTTCGCCGAGAAGTCCTCGAGGAGTGAGAGCGGGATCTCCGGCTCCTCGCCCTTCTTCCCAACGAACCCGACGATGACCTCATCAACGTCCGTGCAGGAGTAGCCGAGCAGGCCTTCGTAGATGTAGCCGATCTGCTCCACGTCGATGTCGCGGAAGGAGATACGCCGTGCGGGCTCACCCCGCAGCTCGGCCATCTGGGCGGCGCGCAGCACTTCCAGCATCACGCGGTCGCTGATCACAACGGCCAGGGTGCCGTGGTCGTCGCGAGTGGTGAGGAAGCCGAACCGGTCGGGGTCGAAGAGTGACCCACCGTAGGAGGGGATGCGGATGTCCTCGAACGACGCACCCCGGTACAGGGCCTGGGAGGTGGCCAGGAGCCGGTGCCAGGTGAGGTGGGTGCGGTCGAGCGCTTCGGCACCCTCGTCGTGGGCGCGCTGGTCAAGGGTGTCGAGCTCGTCGCTGATGCCGTACCCGCCGATGAACAGCTGGGTCTGCGGGAGCAGCCCGCGTTCCTCGGCGAACAGCAGGAACACCACCCGCATCATCATCGTGACCGCGGCCTGGTACACGTCGTCGCGGCGGGCGGGCAGCGGGTCGGGCTCGCCATGGCGCCGGGCGTCGAGTGCGGACTCCGACAATGCCCGGACGAGGAGCTCTACGGCACGGCGGACGTTGATGCCGAGGGCTTCGGTGATCTCCTCGGCGGCGGCGACCGAGTCGCCGAAGAGCGTGGTGAGCAGGTCCTCGGTCCGGTTCCCGGCCAGCCGGGGCAGGCGCAGCAGGTTGATGAAGGCGTCGCGCACGACGGGTAGCTCGATCCACCGCTGGGAGTCGGTGATGCCGGAGGCGACCATTGTCTGGGGGCGCGCGCTCACGATCGCCCACCAGCGCCCGTCGGTGACGACGCCGACACGGACCCCGGAGGCCCGGAGCAGTTCTTCCATCCGGTCGATGGGGCTGGCGGCCCACCCGTCATCGAGCGGGGCTCGCAGCGACTCGACCGGGTCAGTGACCAGGACGAGGGCCCCGGTCACCTCGCCGCGGGTGAGCGCACCGGTCGGGCTGATGGTGACCGAGTAGTCGGGCGCGTGGACCTTCACGTCGATCGACGGCGGGGCGAGGTAGAAGGTCTTCCAGCCCAGGACCGTGCGGAGCACGATGTCCACCCAGGCGTCTCGCGCCTCCCGGTACCCGGCCAGTGCGGCGGCGGCCTGGTCGGCAGTCTCCCCAGCCGTGTCCCACAGGTCCCAGGCCTTCTCGAACGCGGGCTTGGCGTCGCGGAGCGCGTCGAGGGCGGCGCGGTCCGGTATCGGCATTCCGGTGGGCCACGCCTTCTTCAGGGCGGGGACGGACAGAAACGGGCCGTCGGTGTCGAGCAGGCCGAGCCAGTCCCGGTGCAGGTCGCTGTCGTTCCTCATGCCTGATTCCTAACCGCTGCGGCGTCTTCGGGGGTCAGCGCGAACACGACGGCCGCCGCCGTGACGTGAGGCTTGATGTCGGCGTAGCGGGCGCTGATCGCATTGATCTCCCGGCGTTCTTCCTCGTCGAGGCTGGCCAGACGTTCGATCATCCCGGCGAGGTCATGCTGGCGCTGGCGCTGCTGGTCGTCCGGGAACAGCTTCTCTTCCTCGCTGCGGATCTCGCGGTCAAGGCGGTCGCGGGATTCCTGCAGGTTGACGCGGAACGCAGCGAAGATCTCCCGGGCCCGGGCGATATCGGAGTCACGTCGCTTGTACAGCGTCTCGATCACCCGCTCCTGGTGGCTGCGGGCCTTCTGCCCCATGGCCGTCAGGAGCCGGATCCGCAGCGGCGCGCCGTCGGCGTTCCACTGGTCCGCGAGCTGCCGGCGGACTTCCTCGCCCGCGAGGACCAAGTCCTGGGCATCCAAGGCCTGGTCGAGAACCTGCTCGACCTTCGCCTCGGCCATGGCGCTGCCGCGGAGCCGGATGCCGGTGAGGAACACTTCCTCGTGCAGCCGAAGGCCGCCCAGGCCGACCAGGACGAGGCGGGACACCGCCGCGACGCACGACTGCGGCAGCTCGTTCGCCACGACCGCAGTCACCCGGTGGACCGGGGAGTCCACGTTGAACAGCGCCTCGCGCAGGATGCGCGCGGAGCGCTGAAGCAGCGCATGCCCGAGGTGGATGTACACGATGTCGTTCCGGTCGGCCGCGTCGTCCCGGTCGGCCGCGATCTCCTCGTCGAACGTGACCGGGCGTAGGACGCCGGGGTTGAGGCGGGTCTCCAGGCCGCGCAGCGCGAACTGCCACGCGGACCCGAGCGCCGGGACCTCGAAGACTTCCACCGGATCGTCGCCTTCAAGTGGCTTCAGTGGCGGCTGACTAGTCAGCTCCAGAGCCGTGCTTACGACGCGCTGCGCGTTCGCAGGAGTCAGGTGCATCTCAGCCTTGCGATCGCGATAGGTACGCGAGAGCTCGGTCAGGGTACGGTTCAGTTCCTGGCCGCCGGCCAGGACCCGGTTGATGATCACACTGCCGTCGTCGCGCGCCGCCAGCTTCACCTTCCGGCCGGTGCCGCCTGGGGTGAAGTGATCCTGGATATCGGCGTCGATGACTTCGTTGACCGACCCGAGGTCGGCAGCCACTTTGCCGATCTTCTGGCGCACCTTGTCCAGTAGGAACGCTGTGTCCTTCGCGAGCGCAGATTCCCGCTCTGCTGGGGCGAGCTGGTAGATCTCCGGCGTGTGCTTCTGGCCGTAGCGGTCGATACGGCCGATCCGTTGCTCCAACCGGGACGGGTTGAACGGGATGTCGAAGTTGACTAGGCGGTGGCAGTGTTCTTGCAGGTCGATGCCCTCTCCCGCCGAGTCGGTGGCGACGAGGACCCGGACCTGCTGCTCGTCCGGCGACGCGGTGAACTTCGCCCGGATGTCCTCCCGCTCCTCCGCAGGGGTCGAGCCCTGGATGACCGCGAGCCTTTCGCCATCTCGGTACCCTCGCTGGCCCAGGACGCGGACAATCCACTCCAGGGTCTCGGCGTACTCGGTGAACACCACGACCCGCTCGTTCGTCCACGTCCTCCCGTCAGGCCGGCAGACGGCATCTATGAACGTGAGCAGCGCTTGCAGCCGAGTATCCGGCTTGTTCTCGTAGCTCAGGCCCCACCCGATCAGAGAGTCGATGTCCTGCTGCGTCGCCGCGATGAGGGGGTCCGAGCGCTTGCTGTGCCGCAGCGCGGTGAACTCGGGGTGTGCGGCAGCCCCCTCTTCCTCATCAGATTGCCCGCTGCCGAGGACCTCCTGGTAGTACCGGTCCTCGTCGTCTTCCTCGATGCCCGTGCCGCCGTCGGAGGCGGTGTAGTGGCCCAGCGTCTGCGCGAACGACCACGGGCTGGACAAGAACCGCTTCTTCATCAGCATGGCCACGATGCCGCCTGACCGGCCACGCCCGTTGAGCCTGGTGCTCTCGATAAGGATCCGGTCCAGCAGCGCGAACTTCTCGACCTCTTCCTTGGACGGGGTGAAGGCGAGGGTCTTCAGCTCGCGGGTCTGGAAGTCCTTCGTGCCTCGCAGGTCTGCCTTGAGCCGACGGACCGCGATATCACGCAGTGCGCGCTCGTCCAGGTTCGCGCCCCGCTTGAATCGGCGGCCGTCGATCATCTCCATCAGCGCCGTGAACGACTCGGAGTAGCCGTTGTGCGGGGTTGCGGACAGGAATAGCCGGTGCTCGCACTTCTCTGCCAGCGCCCTGGTGGCCACCGTGCGCTGACTGTCGACGGCGTAGCCGCGGAACCCGATGGCGGCGGCCGGGCTCGCGGGCGCGACGTGGTGCGCCTCGTCCACGATGAGCACGTCGAACGCGTACCGGCGCGCGGAGCTCGTGTCCTGCGCGTCGGCGTACACGATGCGCAGTAGCCGCTGCGCACGCAGCGAGGGCAGCCACGCCATCGACACGATCACCCGCGGGTAGAGCCGGAACGGATTGGCGTTCGGCCCGTGCGTGCGGAGCACCTTCGCCATCAGCTCGGTGTCGACAATCTCGAACTCGAGACCGAACTTCTCCCGCATCTCATCCCGCCACTTCAGCCGCAGGCTCGGCGGGCACACGATGATGACTGAGCGGGCGCGGTGCCGCAGAAGCAGTTCTTCGACGACCAGGCCGGCCTCGATGGTCTTGCCGAGTCCGACGTCGTCGGCGAGCAGCAGGTTCGTCCGCGCGGACTGCAGGGCGCGGCGCAGCGGCTCAAGCTGGTAGGCCTCCACGTTCGCGCCGCTGCGGAACGGGGCCTGGAACGAGCTCCCGTCCGCCGATGTGACCGCGCCCCACCGGACGGCATCGACGAAGGCGGCCAGAGTGTTCGGGTCGTCGAACCCATCAAAGCTGATCGTCTCTGGCAGTCCCTGGTCCGGGGCGATCGTCTGGCCCACCTCCAGCTCCCAGACGACGGCGAGCTCCTGGCCGAGCCGGTCCTCTTCCAGCGACTGCAGTCGGACGACATGCGCCAGGCCCGCCTCGGTTTCGTCCGCCGGGCTGCGCGGCAGGCCCTGTGCCTGGACGTCGGTAACGGCCCAGGTAGCGCCACGGACGTTCACGATCTGGCCTCGGTCCGGCAGCGGCGGAAGATGCACGGAGGGAGATGTCTCGATCCGCTCGGCAGAACGGCCTTCAACAGTTGTCAACCAGATCATCCCCTCCGGCGTCCATCAAGTACCGCGCTCACGCACTTGCACTGACCATCATGGACCAGACTTGCGATTTGCGCAAATCGCAAGTAGGCTCAGCCCCATGGAAGGCATAGCCGACCGAGTGCTGAATTTGATAGAGGCCTCCGGGCAGAGCCGCCGTGCCTTCGCCCAGGACATCGGTCTCGATGACTCGAAGCTATCGAAGTCTCTCAGCGGGGCCCGCCGCTTCTCATCCCTTGACCTGGCCCGCATCGCGGACAAATGCGGCGTCACCATCGAGTGGCTGCTCACCGGGGAGGAGCCAGCGCTGGCCCTGGCCGCACGGACCACCACGGGACAGGCGCATACCGCCCTGGAGGCCGCGAAGCGGTACGGCGTGATGCGGGAGGACCTTGCGGCGTTCGGCTGGGAGCAGCCGTGGCGGCCCCTGGACATCGAGGTCCTGAGCGGGACGTACGTCGAGCAGGGCCGCGAGTTTGCGTCCGCGGCGCTAGCCCGGGTCGCGTCGGCCGGGCTGTCGGTGACCGATGCCGACTTGCCCACCCTGGTCGAGATGGCATTCGGGGCCGACGTGGCCGTAGTCATGCTCGACGAGGGCTTTGACGGGCTGTCGGCATCATCGGACGATGCGAAACTGATCCTGCTGGGAACATCCGCCGTGCCGGCACGGCAGCGGTTCACCATGGCGCATGAGCTGGGGCATCTCCTGGCCGGGGACGACCAAGACGTGCACCTGGACAAGGACATCTATGACCGGGCGCAGGCGAAGGACCCCAGCGAGATGCGGGCGAACAGCTTCGCGTCCGCGTTCCTGATGCCAGAAGACCTGCTGCGGGAAGTGGTGGGGACATCCGGCCTCGCCGAGGACGGGTTCGCCGTGCTCGCCTGTGACCTGAAGGTCACGCCGTCCGCGCTGGCGATCCGGCTTCAGCAGCTAAGGCTGATCGACGCCGGGACGTGCGACCGGTTCCGCAAGCTCACTGCCGCTAAGGCGGCATCAATCACCGGACGCTCGGAAGAGTTCGCGCAGCGGGTCGCGGACGCGAGCGCGGCTCGGCCGCCTGGCCTGCTCGTGCGGGACGCCTATAAGGCTTACGAGACGGGTGCGACCACGCTCCGTCCCTACGCGAGCCTGCTCGGCGTCGATGTGGACGAGCTTCGGCGGGCGCTCGAGGTTGACGAGGGGGTGGCGGGCGCCTGATGGCTGACCACCTGTTCCCCGACAACACCGTCTTGTGCAACTTCGCGGCGGTCGACCGCTTCGATCTCCTCAAGTCCGTGCTCGGCGGGCGGGGCAGGTGGACAGAAGCCGTCGCGTACGAGGCCAGCAGGTCCGCCGCCAAGTTGCCGCCGTTAATGCGGCTCCCATTGGAGGGCTGGCTCGACGAGCCGATTGAGATCACTGACCCGGAAGACGTACGGAAGATCGCGCGGATACGGCGCGCGGTCTTCGATGGCACGGACGATCAGCCGCTGAAGCACCTCGGTGAGGCGCAGACCTGCTACGTGATCAAGAATTGGCCGTCATTCGCCGGGTCTTGGTGGATCTCCGACGACAGGGATGCCATCCGGCACGCGAAGTTTCAGAACATCATCACGCGCGAGACGATCGACATCTTCGGCATGGCCGTCGCCGACGGGGACATCGGCGCCGCTGAGGCCTGCCGCCTGATGGAGCAGATGGCGGACCGCGATCGCCACCTGCGGCTCCCGAAGTCGGCCGAGGACCTCCGGCGCTAACCGCCGTACGGCCTTCCCCTCAGCCACCGGCTGACCTTCGGCGAAATCCTGGCGGATGAGTACAAGGACACCGCTGCGTTCTGGGCCGCGCCAATGCGTTCTTCACAGCCTCCGGGATCATCGTGCAGCGGGCACTAACCTGCAACGGCGCCTGCTACAGATCGTTGACGTAGCGTGATGCCCCGGCCAAGACCAAGATCACGCACAAGCGCACCCACCGCTACCGGCCCGCTCTGCGTTGTCTGGCCGCTGACCTGACCGCCTTTGTCCAAATAGTTCAAGACGATCAAGGCGCAGATTCAGATCGCTTAAATCCTTCCTGGCGTCTAGGTGGCGTTACGGTGCATGCCCACCGTTCTTTCAGCCCGGAAGACGTCCGGGTACGTCTGTCCGAAGTCCTGGCACGTAGTGATCACGTCCCTATCGCCCGCTGCATCCTCCAGGCATGACAATCATTACTTCGCTCAGCTATCTCCAACCGACCATCCTGCTCTGTGGTTGGCAAGGCGACGCATGATGTTGACCAAGCTGGCCATCTTCCTAGGCGTCGTAGTCATGTTGGCTGTATTCACCAAGTGGGCGTTCCTGTCTGCACGGCACTTGCCGGACAATCGCGTCCGTTATCTGCGGATTCGCCTGCACCTGCGGCTGTACCCGGGTAAGGGCTTCGCTCACCTTTTCAGCTTGTGGCTGCGTTGGGGGCGCCTGGCCGCGCTTCGCCGCTCTGGCCGGATCCGTCCGTCGCTTGCGCTCCTCTATCGCTTTATGGATTCGCGACAGCACTCGGTTTTTCTGGGGCGCGCTCATTATCGGCATGGGCTGCGCGTTCCGCTGGAGGAGCATCTGCTGGTGATGGCGCCGCCGCGGACGTATAAGACGGCGTTCCTTGCTGACGTGATCTTGAGGTATCCCGGGCCGGTCATCGCTACCACGACCAAGGCGGACGTCTATGGGCTGACCACTCGGGTGCGCGCAAGGCTGGGCGGTGTCCACGTTTTCAATCCGCAGGGCATTGGCGGAGCGCCGTCGACCTGCTGCTGGTCGCCAGTCGAAGGGTGCGAGGACCCGGCCACCGCGATCCGGCGGGCGGATGCGTTCGCGTTCTCCGTCTCTCACAAAGGAGTCGAGGACGGGTCGTTCTGGTCCTCGAAAGCGAGCGATTACTTGCGCGGCTACTTCCATGCCGCCGCTTTGGCTGGATACGACCTGCGCGCGGTCGCTGCGTGGGTCTCTGGTGCGGATCCGGGCGTCGCTGAGGACATCTTGTTCGCCGCGGGGGCTCACGAGTGGGCGGTCACCTTGTCCGAGCTTCGGTCCGAGGCGCAGAAGACCACGGCCACGGTGCGGATGGTTATGTCCAGGGCGCTGTCGTTCATGGCGGACCCAGACCTGGCCGCATCGGTGTCGCCGACGCCGGGTACTGGGTTCGATGTGGCCGCGTTCCTGCGCGGGCGGGGCACGCTATACATGATCGCCGAGGCGGTGTCGGGGGAAGCGCCGGTGGCGCCGGTGTTCGCGGCGATGGCATCGGAGGTCCACTATGTCGCGGCGCAGATGGGGCAGGCCTCCCCCGCTGGGCGGCTGGATCCGCCGCTGCTGATGGGGCTGGACGAGGTTACGCAAATCTGCCCGGTGCCGCTACCGTCCTGGCTGTCAGATTCTGGCGGCAAGGGCATCCAGGTCTGCGCGGTCGTCCATGGTGAAGCGCAGCTGGCCGGTCGCTGGGGGGATCACGGCCGACGGGTCGTTCTCGACACCAGCTCGGTGAAGCTCTTTCTCCCCGGCATCACCGACACCACCACGTTGGACGCGGTAGCCAAGCTGTGCGGGCAGGCGTCATGGAAGATCCGAGGCCAGGACCATGCGACGCGCCACGACGTGGCGACACCTGACATGATCCGGCAGTTGCCTGCTGGGTTCGCTCAGGTCATTCGCGGGGGCTGCGCGCCGGTCATCGCCCGACTGCCACGCGCCTGGAAGAACCCGGCCTACCGGCGCGCCCGCCTCACCGGCCCGGTTCCCGGCCAGCTCGTTACCGAGAGCACCGCCTATCCCGTGCCTCAGCAGACCTGGCCTGCCGTACCCAACCGCGTGCCGGATGAGTGGCTTTCCGGCAGCGGAACTTCCTACCCCTGGAGCTGACCATGTTCTCGAGTCCGATCACGATCACCGGCCTGACCGCTCGGCTCCCTAGCGAGGTGTATGCGCAGACATAACAACGGCGCATCCCCTCCGGGACAGCACGACTACTGGACTCCGGAGAGCGGGTCACGGCCGGACCTGGCGCTCTACGAGCGGCTCATCGAGGACGGCGTTGCCGCGGCCGACGCGCGGCGGACCGGCATCGATCATGTCACCGCGCGGCGGCTGGCCATCTGGCTGGCCGCCCGGCCGCAGACGCCGGTCTTCGCTCGGAGCCTGCTCCAATTCGCCGAAACGGGAGCGATCAGCCGGTCGCTCCGGGTTCAGCTTCGCATTCATGCCCGCTCTGGCAACTACGCCGACCTGCCGCAGGCGGCTCGGCTCTTGCACTACTGCGCCGACCGGGGCGCTGACGTCGGGCCGATCGGCGCGAATTTCGGCGCCGCCTGCGACCAGCTCGACCGCGCCGATGCCATGCTGACCGACCTCCACGACCGCAAGAGGCAAGGCCACGCACAGCCCGAACCCGCGTGGCCAGAAGTAGACGGCCCCCGCAGTTTCGCGGTGGCGAACCGGGATCCGCAGAGCCAGACGATCAGCTTCGTTCTCGACTCGGCCACGGCGTACACAGTCATGTTCGCCATCGCAGCGCACGCCACCGAGCGCGAAGCCCATATCCGTGAAGTAGAGCGATATGGACGGACCCTGCCGGAGGGCTCCTATGGGCGACGGAACCGCGAGGCCATCGTGGCTCGCGAGAGCCGGATCGCCGACCGGTTGCGAGCCGTACAGCAGGCGTACCGCACGGCCCTGGAGCGTGATGAGATGTTCAGCTCTCCCGAGGCCACCAGGCCCAGCCGCGCATCCCAGCGTGCGGCCGACCGGGAGATCGAGCTGGGCTAGTCACCTGGCTAAGGTCGTTGCCGTTTCCCAGACCTGGTTGAAGCTGTCGACGTACGTCGTGGCCATGCTGCTCGCGCCGACCGCACGGAGGGCAAAGACCGGAGCGTGTGCCGCAGGCGTTCCGTACACGTGCTGGTTGACGAGGAGATCGTCGTCAGCCCAGTAGATCGAGTTGTACAGCGCGGCCTTATGCAGACGGATCTCGACGTTGTCGACTTCAGCCAGCGGGCCGAACAGGGCCAGAGCGTTGCGGATCTTGGCGGGCATGGCGTCGCCAATACCCTCCTCTTCGCCACGCCGGATCGCATGCTCGCTGTACGGATCGCCCAGCGCGATCTTCACCGTCACGCCGCGGCGGCCCTTGTGGGCGAGGGTAGCGAGGATGCCGGCGTCTTCGGCCAGGAAGAGCGCGCTGTAGGCGAGGATGCCGATCTGCCGTTCGGCCGACTCGAAGAACCGGGCCCAGACTTCGCGCGGCACGGCCCAGCGGTGCGGATAGATCGCGCCCATCTCCTCGGGCCGGGCGCCCACGCTCAGCGGTCCGCCAGCTCCCGGCCACAGGTCTGCCTCGTTCGCGCCGAGCAGGTCGGCCAGGGCCAGGCGATTGCCCGTATAGGGGACGCGGCCGTTCAACCAACGCCGGACGGTCTTGGGGTCGACGCCCAGGCGGGCCGCGACGTCGACCTCGCGCAACCGCGCCCGCAACAGGGCGCGCCGTAGGGGCTCGTTCATCGTTCCGCTCCCGAAAGCGAGACTACGGCCGACGGTAGCAGAAGACGTCCCTAGAAGTCCCTCGCGCGGGGTGCAGAAGTTCCGAGGTCCACAGGAGGCTTTTTCTATCAGCGGAAGCCGTTAAGCAAGCGGTTCCTCTGAGGCCAGGGAGAGGTGACATCAGCATGACTGCCGTATCGGCTATCAGGCCCGACATTCCTGTCCAGCTGCTGATCCAGCAGTTGAATGCGGCCGGTCTCGGTGCGGAATGCTCCCCTCGAAGCGACGGTTATGAGCTGATCATTTCCAATGTGGCGACTGGGAAATCTTGCCTGTCACTTACTGGCACGAGACAAGCCTGCTGGCACTATGAACCACTGGCTGGCTCGGCCATCCACTCCGCGGCCCTCACTGCGATCGTCGGGCATCTGCTCGCTGCCCCTTACAGCGCCCAAGCAGTCCCTGACCCAAATGCATATCGCGCGTTCCCCCTCAAGGGACAGGTCGGCCGGATGCTGGAAAACCACTGCCTAACCGTCACCCTGCGGGTAACCGAAGACTGGGAAACGTTTGAGGCCACCACCGACATCGACGTCACCAACCCCGCCCGACCCTGGCTCGGCACCGTCACCATGGCCGACAACGCCGACCTGGACTGGCACTTGGACTGGCGTGCCGCATTCGGCGAAAACCCCGCCGCCCTGATCGACATCGTCGCACCCGTCCTGTGCTCTACTCACATCCAGCAAGGGACTGCCGGGCTCCGGCAGGTGCCGTACGAAATTCCGACAGAGGTCACCGGTATCGGGCCGCCCTTGTAGACAGGGCGGCACTCGCCGCCTGTTCCAGCGGAGTGTGCTGCCGAATTGCGCTTAAGAAGCTAGATCGAGGCATTAGCGCGAACTGGGGAGGTTCAGCTGGTGACTGCCCAGGCCAGGTCGTCCAGCAGGCCGCGGACGGCGAGGCGGGTTGTTAGCTCCGTGTGCTCGATGGGCTTGATGACTCCGGTGGCCAGGTTGCCGCTCACCAGATCAGCCTCACCCGATTCCCATACCGTGGCCTCGGCCATGCAGGGCAGCGCCTCGACCGCCACCCGGACTGCTCGCCCCGCGCCCTTCGGCCGGGGAAATTCCTCGAACTTGGCAACCGCTGACGCCGGCAACCTCCGCTGCCAGATCCCGAATTCGGTGTGCAGCATGTCGATGATCAGCGGTTCTGGGCCGCCGACAATAATGTCGGCCAGCTGCTGCAGCAGCGCCAGAACGCTCGGCCGGGCGGGCATGTCCGCACGGAGTCCATTGTTCGCATCGTCGACGAGCCGCTCGGCGATGATACGGCGGACTTCGCGGCGCTGGCCGACGGTGATGTCGCCGAACCCGAACCAGCCCAGGTTCTCGTCCACGATGCCGTTAAGGTGCCCGGCCAGCCCAGCGTCGCTCGTGTGCTTGGCGACATCCCTGACCACCCAGTCGAACAGCCAGGACGCCGCCGACCACAGCACACCGGGCGACACGTTCACCGTTCCGGCCACTGATACCTCCGAAGCACCGCGCCTAGTGCCGTAGCAGATTAGGTTTGCGCGGGTTGAGTTTCCCGGCGGGCGCTGATCGCCGAGACTGGCGGGGTGAGTGAGCGGCTGCGTGTGCGCGAGATCGATGACGACGAGGGCCGGCGGCTGGTGCGGATCATCCGCCGGGGCAGCGGGTCGGTGGTGACCTGGCGGCGGGCGCAGATGGTGCTGCTGTCCGCGCAGGGCATGGACGCGGCTGGGATCGCGAAGGTGGCGTTTACCAGCGAGGACCGGGTGCGGGACGTGATCCGCAACTTCAACGCCGACGGGTTCAGCTCGCTGTACCCGAAGTACAAGGGCGGCCGGCCGCCGAAGTTCACCCTGGTCCAGCGGCGGGAGATCAAAAAGGTCGCCCAGACTCATCCGGGTGACCACGGCCTGCCGTTTTCCACCTGGAGCCTGTCCAAGCTGGCGGAGTTCCCGGTGGCTGAGGGGGTGGTCGACGACATCAGCCACGAGGGCCTGCGCACGCTGCTCCGCGAGGAAGGCGTCACCTTTCAAAGGCTGAAAACGTGGAAGGCCTCGAAAGACCCGCGCTACGCCGAGAAGAAGGCGCGGGTCGAGCAGTTGTACGCGATCGCTGATCGCGAGGCGGTACCGCAGGACGGGGACCCGCAGGTGGTCCTCTGCGTGGACGAGTTCGGCCCGCTGAACCTGCAGCCGCACCCGGGCCGGCAGTGGGCCGCGGTCAGCGGCAAGGGGAAAGAGCCGGGCCGGGCGCCGCGCCGCCGGATGCGCGCGACCTATCACCGGACCGAGGGCGTCCGGCACCTGCTCGCCGCCTACGAGCTGGGCGAGGACAAGCTGTTCGGGCACGTCAAGCCGCGCAAGACCCGGGCCCGGTTCCTGGAGTTCTGCCGCTACCTGCGCTCGCTCTACCCGATCGAGACCAGGATCGCGATCATCTGCGACAACTTCAGCCCGCACCTGACCACGGCCAGGGACGGCCGCGTGGGCGCCTGGGCGGCGGCGGCCAACGTTGAGATCGCTTACACGCCCTCGAACGCGTCCTGGTTAAACCGCATCGAAGCCCAGTTCACGGCACTGCGCTACTTCGCGCTCGACGGCACCGACCACGCCACCCACAAAGACCAGGCCAGCATGATCCGCCGGTACATCATCTGGCGGAACAACCACGCCTACGACGAACGGCTCCGCCGCATCGTCGACCGGGCAAACGTAGCTTGATACGGCACTAGCTGCGGGTCTCGTCGATGGTGACCTGCACGTCGCCGCCGGTCACCGCCATGAATCCCCACTCGCCTTCCAGCCGGTAGCAGCCGGGATTCCACTCGAACGAGTCGATGTGGTCGTAGTCGAGTTCCCCGGTCGCATCCCGGGCGGGCGGCGTGCCCTGCTCCGTCCACTGCAGCGACGTGACGGCCTGGATGCGGAACTCTCCGCGCCGGAAGCACGCGAACTCTTCCGGCCGCTTCGGCTGGTAGAGCGGGTGATCGGGCGTGAGAACAAAGTCCACCGCGAAGACCAACTCACCCGGTGTGGCGGTGATGGCGAGGACGTAGGACTCTTCGAGGACGATGTCCTGCAGGCCCTTGATGTCGGTGTAGGGCTTCACAGCAGGTCCAGGTCCCCGTTGTCTTCGATCACCGGATTGCAGGGCGACAGGAACGGGTCTGGGAGTTCGGTGATCTTGCCGCGGGCCATGAGGCGGACCCGGAAGGCATTGGGGCCGTACGGTTCGGGCATCTCGTCGTCCCGTTCGTAGACCAGCCCGTAGGAGCCGGGTAGGCGGCGGGCGATGGTGGCCAGGAACAGATCGAGCCGTTCCCCTTCGGACCGGCGCCGGTTGATGAACCCGGTCGCGGTGAAGAAGTGGCCGCCGTTGAGGCTGTGCACCGCGAACACCGCGTCATGCCAGACCGAGTCGGCCGCCAGCTCCTTGAGCTCAGCGACCTTTTCCTCCAGTTGCCCCTCGTCGCTTTCAAACGCTGACTCGCCCAGCCCGATCCAGGCGTGGAATTCATGCATCAGCGTCCTCGTCTTCGTCGTCGTACAGGTCGGCGAGGCCGTGTGCTTCGAGGGCGGCACGGACACGGGCTCTTTCCTGCCGAGGAGGATTGATGCTTATCGCGGCGGCCGCGTCGTTGTCCACGACCACCGCCTCGCCGCCGGTGAACTCCGCCACGACCTGGGCCAGGTTGCGCGCCGAAAGCAGGTCCCCGAGCACGATCAGCATCGGCCGGTAGTCCTGCTTCGGAACACCGTCGGGATAGGTGCGCTGCAAGACCCGCGAGCACCGGCCGGAGCGGTTCAGCAAGTCCATCTCCATCATCGCCTTCGAGTTAGTCGCCCCAGCTGTCGCTGCCCAGGGCAGCGAGCACGTCCTGGGGCGAGCGGTCCCAGCCCTCTCCAGTGGCGAGGGTCAACAGGTCACCGGCAGACTTCTCACGGCCCGACAGGTCACCGCCGCTGATCAGGTTGGCTTCGTCGATGATCCGGCCCTCGCCGAGGATCGCGATCGCCGCCGCGGTCACGTACATCAGCAGCAGCGACGAGTCGATGCCCCGCTCACCGAGCCCGACTTCGAGCTCCCAGCAGTCCTCCCACTCATGCAGCCCGGGCGGCGATGCGCTGACCAGCGTGCAGGTGCCGTCCCACAGCAGCTTCCAGCTCATTTCGCCGTCGTCGTCGATCAGCGCGTGGACGGCCAGGCGCAAGACCATGCACATCAGCGGCCCCACCAGCCGGGCGACCTGCTCAGGCTCAGGCACTGCCGGGCAGACGACGTCCAGCTCAACCGACATGGCTCATCACCGCTTCACCGCGCATCTGCCACCGCCTGAACCCCGGTGATATCCCGGTCATGAAGCTGTGCGATCCCGGCGCCGCCGCGCCCGTATCAGCCGAGCCTGATTGTGCTGCCTGCATGCGTGTCGTTGTAGCGGCACGAGCCAGATGCCGGTAACCGGAACGGTCATTCTTCGGCAATGCCCCCGGCAGCATCGGCAGGCTCGGTGCGCGGCAAACCCAGCCTGTTACCGCAGCTTGATCACTCTTTGCGGTGATCGCGGCGGCTGCGGAGCCGCATCTTCGTAAGACATTCTTAAGGGCTCGGCAGCCAGGCTGCGCGGGACAGTAAGTGCGTCCAGCCCGCCGGTCCATCAGCGGGCACATAGGGGCAGCCAGCGGAGAAAAGGCGGCAAGTGAATGGCTGCATTACAACGGCGATGCCCAGAAACTCACGACCACCGATGCCCGCCGCCGGTGTGCGAAGGCGAATGCGAGCTCGACGGCATCAACTGGTGCCCCGGCATGCCCAAGCACGGCCGGCCACCCCGCGAGATCAGGGAAACCAGATCCGCCCGGGAAGCCGAGCAACTGGCCAGCGACGCCGGGCCCGCCGACGATCCGGGCAACAGCCGCCGCCGGCTGCTGGCCACCATGCCGCTGCACGCGATCAGCTCCACCTACGGCGAAGCCGGCCTGCGCCAACGGTTCGCGGCCGAGATCGCGACCATGCCGGAACCGGACCGGCGCCGCCTGGACGAGGCGCTGCAGCTGGCGTCCCGCCTGCACGCCGAAGACTGGCGGCAAAACGAGCCCTACATCAACCACCCGCTGCGGGTCGCTACCCGGATCATGGCCCACTACAGCATCAACGACCCCGACGTGATCGCGGCCGCGTTGCTGCACGACACCGTCGAAGATCACGCCGCGGAGCTGACCCCGGACGGCCGCCCGGATCCGCAGGCGGCGCTGGCCGAACTGGCCGCCCGGTTCGGGCCCCGGGTCGCCGGGCTGGTAGCGGACGTGACGAACCCTCAATATGACCCCTACCGGGACACCAGCGACAAGAACGAGCACTACCGCCAGCACGTGGCCGCCAGCCTGGACGCCTCATCGTGGGCCCGGGTCATCAAGGCCTCCGACTTCACCGACAACGGCGTCGGACTGATCCACACCACCGGGCCACGGATCGACTATCTGGCCCGCAAATACACCGGGCTCGTGCCCGTGCTGCGGGAAATGATCACCCGCCCGGACACCCCGCTGAACGAGCCGGCGCGGCAGCGCATCCTGGACCAGCTGGCCCGGGCCGAGGAACGATTCGATGCCATCCTGCCGGCATCCCAGGCCTAACGCCGCGAACAGTACTGGCAGCTGTCACAGTGCGCCGCCCGCGGCCCAGCTGGCAGTTCCAGTGCGATATTCCGGTGGAGGAGGAGCCTGATGCCCGTCGCCGATACTGGCCAGGTGCTGCTCCTTGTGCCTGCCGATCCGCTGCGTGCCCGCCGTGCCGATGAGCACTTCGCGGCCGAAGCCGCGGCGGCCCGGGATCTTGGCCATGACGTGGCGCTGATCGACCATGATCTGCTGACCGAGCCGGACGGGGCCGGGCCCGCGGTCGCCCGGGTCCCGCCGGCAGCAGCCGGCGGTCTACCGCGGCTGGATGGTCAGCAGCAGCCAGTACGCTGCCCTGGCCGACGCGCTCGCGGCCCGGGGCGTAACCCTGGGCACCAGCGCCAGGCAGTACCGGCAGGCCCACGAGCTACGGGGCTGGTATCCCACGCTGGCCCCGGTCACCCCAGCCGCGGCCTGGACCACCGGCGACAGCGAGGAAGAGTTCCGCGCGGCGTGCGCGCGGCTGGGCCCGGGCCCGGCGGTGCTCCGCGACTACGTCAAGTCGATGAAACACTACTGGCACGAGGCCGCCTACATCCCCGAGGCCGCCGACCACGCGGCCGCGTGGAAGGTCGCGGCCCGATTCCGCGAACTGCGCGAGACCGAGTTCACCGGCGGGTTCGTGCTGCGGCGCTTTGAGCAGCTCACCGGCACGGAGGTCCGGACCTGGTGGACCGGCGGGACCTGCCGCCTGATCACCGCCCGCCCCGACACACCCGCCCAGCTACCGCCAGCCGATGTCGGCCTGGCCCCGCTCACCCGGCTGATCGGCTCGCTGGCCCTGCCGGTGGTCACCGCCGACCTGGCCCGCCGCGCCGACGGGACCTGGCGACTCATCGAGCTCGGCGACGGGCAAGTCAGCGACCTCCCCAACAGCACCGAACCCAGCCCATTCCTCAACGCCGTCCTCACCTCTAGCCACGCACGCGGCCCGGACTACGGCAGCCGAAATCGAAACACGTGACCGGGTAACAGCACCCCCGAGCCGCCGTTCTGCACTGGATGCTTCTCCCGCCCGGGACCTGTGAGGCGCAGAACAGGCCAATCTAGCGCGACGAACTTCGGGACCGACTCCGATGGGAACGACCGATCATGCCGAATAGCGGACGTTGCGTCTTCGCATACCTATGCCCTGCCCTGGGTGCCGCCGACGGCCGCAGCGATCGTCAATTCAGCCTCGTCCAGTGGGGAGCATGCCGAAGTTGCCGATTACGATTGCCCGATGCTCTCGGGATCGTTCAGTGCAGTTGGGCGCAGATCATCCGTTCCGACGCTTCGCGGGGCCTAATGGCCGGTGGATTGTGGGTCGGGCTCGCCCTGGACAGACCCTAGAATCCGCTGACCTAGACGAGTACGCTTGATGTTTACTTATAGGACTGGTGTTTGGCACGTATCCGGCACTGGGTCACTCGCAGTGCCCGTATGGGTTTGGGGGGCGGCGGAGTTGAACCCAGGCTTGAGACGTCAAGCATGTCCTTGGGCCTAACATCGACACGTGGCAGGCGCGTGAAGATCGAGGTTAACGCGACATTCAGTGCGGTATGGGTCACCTGTTGGCCTTTCTCAGAAAGAAGCTCGGCCTCAACTGTCTAGGTGACCATGCCAGGAATCTCGTCTCGCTTAAGGCTGCAACGGCTACGACAGGAAAATCTTCATGTCCGAAAAGCACAACAAAAGTCAAGCCGATAGTGATGCGAAATCGTTCGAATTTATGTCAAAGATAATTTACGATCTCGCTACTGACGGAAATGCCCCAGAAATGATTAGGCTGACGGATCAATGGGCAGAAGAACTGCAGTCGGCGCCCTCGAGTGACCCTCTTGACATGCTGGAACTAGCAATACTGCGAGCATGGGCACTATACAGCTGCAACGATTATCACGCCGCTAATGATCAACTCATTGAAATACTGGGACATGTTAGCTGGATGCTCGACTCATTCACCAGACCAGGAAATAAAGCGGATATAGATCGATTGGAGCGCGCCAATCGAGTAAAAGGCAATGCGCTGAACCAACTGGGACAGCTGTTTACCGGTCCGGCAGGAAATATTCCCGCCGGACTGGAGTTTCTTAGAGCGGCCCTCGATCTCAGAAAAGAAAATCCGAAAGATAGGCTGGCTTACGCTCAGACCCTGGCAAACATTGCCGGTGCCGAACAGAAACTAGGTCATCCAGAGGCGGCTCTAGCCGCTCTAGAAGAGGCAATAGGTGTTCTGGAAAAGAACGCCGATCAGGGTCCATTTTCAGAATACCCAGAAATGCTGGCCAACCTGGGGGACATCCATCATGCACTTGAAAACCAAGATCTAGCCCGGACTACCCTGGAAAGGGCGCTGAGTGCGGCCATCTCACAGTTTGGCGCAGATAGCATGGTGACCGCGAGGATTCATGCCCGCTTGGGATATCTAATGCTCAGCGATTGGGATATGCCGCACGACGCAGACAGACATCTGACTCGAGCTCTAATCATAGCTGTGCGATCACGTGCGGAGTCTAGCTCAGTTTCCGTGGCTAGCGGCAACCTGCAGACGCCCGTGGATCTTTTCATGCTTCTCGATCCTTTTACTAGCAATGTCGGTGTGCACTTGGCGTGGTCATGCTGGAAGAACGGCGAGCAAGCTCGGTCCATTCGACTCATCGAGAGATATGGCGTGAGAGATGACATTCTTCTACGTCATGCGTGTGAGATGGCTTCAGAAGACAGGCGCTTGGCCAGACTCACTCAAGAGAGATTTAAGATCGATCTTGCTCTTTCGATGACGGAAGAGTTGCCGGGTAATTCTATGCTTCGCACCATCGCACTGGAAGCTGTTATGCGGCGCAAGGGCCTTGGCATGCTCGTGTCAGCCGAGATGGCCGCTGTACCTGTCTATCGACGTTCTGAACAGGGTGAGGGGCTCCGAACGAAGGCAATCAGCGAACGTGCGGAACTGACTCGCGGAATGCTAGGAGAGATACTTGATAAAGACTTGTCTGATCTAAGAATGTCCGCGGAGTTGAGTGAATTTATGGCCGGAACGATGCAGAGACGGAATGACATGAGACGTATCAGTGATCCCGCCTTCGATGCAGACGATCTGGTATCAGGAATCTGGCGATTGGTGCGGTGGACTAAGCCTGTGAAGTACTTGTCTGAAGCGCTGCCGGAAGATGGCGCCCTAGTCGAGTTCGTGTTTTATCTTTCTATGCTGAAGCGCGAGAATCAGCAAGTGCCTGTGCCTCGCCTGGGCGCGTTCGTCCTTGTTTCGCGATCAATCTCGCCAGCTTTTATCCCACTGGGTAGTGTCAAAGAAATTCTTTCACTGATGGCCGACTATCATTCTGCGGTGGGTGCAATTTCGTCCACCGAGGGGTTGGACCATGATCTTGAGAGTGATCTGATTCGTGTTGATCAAACCGGGTCGGCCCTGAGGGAACGAATATTTGATCCGATCGTGTCAGCTCTTGATGGCCGAACTAAACTCACGGTGGGGCCAGATGGTCCAATCGCTGCGGTATCACTGGCATCCCTGCCCTTCCGCGAATGTTATTTGGTGAACTATTACGAGATTAGCTACTATGGTAATCTCAACGACCTGACCGGATCGGATGTGAATGAAATCGAGGCCGGGCCGCCGATTGTCATCGCCGATCCTGATTTTGATGCAGGCGCACCCGAGAATCCTGAAGAAAGAGAAGGCTTCGGGCGACTTCCATTTACAAGAACCGAAGGGTTGGACGTAGGCGCGCTTCTTGGAGTCGAGCCTCTTATGGGAGAGGCGGCTTGTGAAGCATGTCTTCGAGACGCATCGTCACCAGTTATCGTTCATATCGCCTGTCATGGGTGGCACCTTGGACAGACAGTCCGTCAGGGTAAGGTTCCAGGCTGGGCGCGGCATCCACGCCTCAGGCGGCTATTCAACGAGAAGGCGCCTACTTGGCGCGAACGATCCGGGCTAGCACTAGCCGGGTTTAACTCCGCATGGGCTGGCTTCGAACTTCCTCCCGATTTGGGCGACGGATTGCTGACGGCAGGCGATGCGTGCAACCTGAACCTGGCTGGCACGTCGCTGGTTGTCCTGTCGGCTTGTGAGACGGGGCAGGCTGACACATTCCTCCTGGAAGGTGACTACGGGCTGAGACGCGCCATGCTCGTTGCGGGCGCGCGGTCAGTAATCAGCTCTGCGTGGCAAATACCAGATCGTGCTACCCAAGAATTCATGCATATCTTCTATGACGAAATTTGCAAAGGTTCAAATAAGTCTGCAGCCCTGCGACGGGCAGCCATCAACATGCAGTCGAAATTTTCACACCCCTATTACTGGGGTTCTTTCATGCTTTACGGTGGTACTGAAAGCATCTCTTTCTTAAGCTAAACTCATTAAGTGTGGACTGCCAGCATCGGCGAGAGCATCCTCGCGTTAGGGTATTGCGACAATTCTCAGCAGTGCAAGGTTTGCCGGTACTCAACGAGGAGCCGGGGTGGGTCCGATTCCGGTGATAAGCAGAATGAAAGAGACTAGGCCTCGCACCTAACTGGCGGCTCGAACTGCAAATAAACTTCAGACCTGTCTCCGGTAAGCTGCGGGGACGAAAATCTACTGCCGAAAAGGACGCTGTGTAATAGTATCCACCGCCGACCGACGCAGTCGTGCGGAAGTCTGTACTCGCCCGCAGGTCGGCAAGACGTAAACCCGGTTGCGGTCACCTCTGGCTTCGGCTGGCTGTGGCAGGCATGTCAACGGCCAGGGCGCCGCGATCCCGCCAGCATCGACGCCGAGCTCATCGAATGCTTTGATCTCACGGCTGGCTACGTGGCGAGATATTGTTTGACTGGGGCAAACGCGAGGCTGTGAAAGATGTCTAAAGTTTTTCAGAAATGATGCTCAATGTATACGGTCCACGCAGGCAAGTGAGGTCCAGCTAGCGTACCTAGCCGGCCTGGAGACAGGGAGTGCCGATGGCAGGCCTGTCAGAGTTCATGGACGCGCATACGTCCACTGGCTCGTGGTACTCGTCAGGTTTCAGGAGCAGTTGGCCGGGCAGACGGTCCCGCCTCCGGCTCGCTGACAGCGGCCCGGCGAGTAGGCGGATCACGGCTGCAGCACGTAGCCCAGAATTGTCTGAGCAGGTTCTGGCGTCGCTATTTTGGTGGTGTTACGTCCGGTCGGAAATGTTCCGCTTGGACTCCCGCGGGATGAGCAGCTCACCGGCTCAGCAGCAGGTCATCGTCAGTCATGCTAAGGGGACAAGATATGACCTGCTGCTTCTAGCTCCTGATGTGGGTGAGACGTTCGAGGTTCCGGCTTCGGGACTCGCCACAAACACCTCAGCTCAAAGAGGCAGTATCTCAGAAGTCGCGCTGGAAGAGGCCGGGCGTATGCAGAGGATGCTCGCACGAGCCGGGATCGAGGTCGATGCCCGCACAGCGATCCTTGCCGTAGCCGAGGTCTCGAACAGGGCTGACTTCCGGCTGGTTGTGGCCCGTACACCCAACGTTACTCCGACCGAGGCACAGCTTCCGGCGGAGGCAACTGTCCGGCCGTTCACTGCCCCGATACCTGCACTCTCCGTTTCCGTCTCGAACGACCCCCGCCCGCTCGCCACTGCCGGTGTCATCGGCTCGGACGGGAGCGGCCGGCTACTCGCCATTACCGCGCTGCATGCAGTCGAAGGTGATCTTGATAAGACGGCACAGATCCTGGTCGGCGATCTGCCAGCCAGGATCGTCGGACGCCACAAGCTAACCGACAGTTGCCTGCTTTCGGTGTTCTGCCTGCCCGGCAACAGCACAGGTCAAGCCGGCCTTCCCGGCTTTGCGCCACAGTCACACCGGCCGGCTACCTTTGACGGCGCCGCCTCTGGCCATAAGCAGACGATGATCCGAGGTTACGATCTGAGCGTGCTTGACCTGAGCCCGTACCTGAGCAGCAAGGTCTACACAGAACCGGATACAGTCCCCGGCGACTCAGGCTCGGCGCTCGTCGACTCTGAAGACCATATCTTGGGTTTTGCCGTCAGCCGCACCGCCCTCGGTGCCCCGCTTGAGTTCTCTACCTGGTCGTGGGCGCAGCAGGTGCTAGACGCTCACGGATTGGCATAATGGACGGATATCCGATGACGGACAGAGCAGACCATGAACTGGATCCGTGAGTTTCTCCGCAAGGAACCGGAAGAGGCATTCTTCGGCCCGGTGCGCTCCGCCGACGGGACCTTCCCCGGCATGCCGATCGAGCCCGAGTCCGCGTATCTCAGCCTTCACCTGGAGTCCATGCGCGTCTCGGCGATTCGCCTTCGCTCACAGACCTTCTACGGCGCGGTTACCAGTACGTGCACAGTCGTATCCCGCTCGGGAAGCAAAGCAGAGCTTGTTGCCGTGTCCGTCCCAGAATCCTTGCGGGGAGCCGACCCGGCGCACCTCGACCGCGTAATAGTCGGAACGACTCCACTGGTCGACTCCGTGCCTTACCGAGGCGGAGGGTTGGATGTTGAGCTTGGCCTTTTCGCCATACCAAGCGCTTTCCTGACAGGCCCCTACCTTGATCTGCTCGGCGACATCGCCATCATTGCAAGCGCTTTCCTCACACCAGCGGGCGCGCTGGCAAGCACTGCGCTCATGACGCCAGTCCGCAAAGGGCTTGACCTGCTGCTTGGCGCAAACATAGGCGCATACCTCGAGACGGGGCTCGCGCACACCTGGCAGACCCCCGCCCCCGGACATTATGCAGTCGTCCGCGGACCGCGGCCGGACAGCGGATTCCGCGTTGGCCTCGGTAACCGCCTTGAAAACCCGGACGGCAGCGAAGTACGCGCCCCTTACATGCTCCTAAAGCTCGAAGCGCAACGAGAACGGCACAACTGGGCGAACATACCGGACGTCTCGGCCGCGTACCAGATCATCGCCGACACTGCACGACGAGGTGACCTTGTCGCATCGAAGGATGCGCTGGCCGCATTTCGGCGAGTGGCGGTGTTCAGCCCAGACCTTCTCGCTTCCGACGGTCAACGGCTGACCGACAAGGTCAGCGAACTGGTCAGGCAAGCGTTCCCGGCAACCGGTACTAGTGGTGGCCTATCCCGGCCGAGCTTGCCGAGCTTTGCAGATATCCGGCTATACGACGGACCTATTCCTGCCTAGTACGGCAGCCGCACTTCATGGTTTGACCTGGGCGAATTGGGGTTGGCGGCGAGCCTGGCGCGTTTGTGGTACCAGCGGGCGCGGGATTGGTAGTGGCGCCGCCATCGTGACCATCGGGCGTCGGCCAGAGGGGCCGGGGTGTGGCGGTGGTGCCGTTGCGCGGGCGCTTGATCTGCGCGACGGTCAGCGGGACCTGGCCGGATCTTCTGGCGGGAGGCTGCCAGCGCTGGCCGGGCCTGGCTGCCGGCCGGGCGGCGGGCCCGTGCTGCGGTGATGGCGCAGACAGCGCGGACCTGAGCCGGGCCGCCCGGCGGCGGTCGTGGATCCAGGCAGCCCGGGGTCGCTGCGTTGCCTGCGGCACGGGCGGGAGGAACAATCAGATGGTGGGTGCAGCGCCGACCCTTTCGATCCCGGCCAGGGTGGCCGCGGCGCTGCGGGCTTGCGTCGTGTGCTGGTGCCGGGGGGTGCCTGTGGCCAGGGCGCCAGCGATCTGGCTGTGCGCCGCCGCGGTTCTGCTGGCCGGCTGCGGGAGCCCGGGCCAGGCCAAGCCGGGTGCGCCGGGCACGGCCGGCTCCCGGGTGGCCTCCGGTGCGTGGCGGGCGGATGCCAGCGGCACGCAGCAGCCGTTGTACGCAGTGGCCTGCCTCAGCGCGCGGCGGTGCGAGGCGGTGGGGGCGGCGGGGACCATCTTGTCCACCGGGGACGGCGGCGCCACATGGCGGGCACAGGCCAACCCCCTGCAGGGCTCCTCAAAGATCCTCTACCGGATCGCCTGCGTGGCGCCGAGTTCGTGTTATGTCATCGCGCGGCCCGGCACCATCTTGGTCACGCACGATGGCGGCGCCACCTGGAGCAGCCATGTGCTCGCCTTGGCCGGGGTCGGCGGGAACCTGACCGACCAGACCTGCCTGGCGGACACTGTGCCCCCCGGGGAGCAGCCCGGGCCGTCCGCTGACGGGCGCCTCAGGTGCCGGCTGGGCCTTCTGGACATCTCGTGCGTCAGCGCCCTCATCTGCTACGCCGTGGCCTCCGGGCCCGCAGGGTACTCCTACTCGCCGGTTCCCGTCCCGGGCCGGGCCGGGTCGGCGAGTTCGGTCTGGATGACCAGTGACGGGGGAACAAGCTGGACCCGGCAGTCCGTCCCACCGGGCGTGGGGTGCACAAATGGCGACTGCGCAAAACGGCTCTTCCCCTATCCCCTGGAATGGGTCTCGTGTCTTGGCAGCGGGCTGTGCCGGGCCGGCGGGGGATACTTCGGCGGCGGCGGGAACAGCGGCTACGTGTACGCCGTCGTCGCGGTGACCCGTCCCGGCGCGCGCTGGACGATGCTCACGTGTCAACCCGGGTTCCCGTGCTACAACGCCCTGATGGCGATCCATCCGTTTCCCCCCGGCGCGCCGTTCTCGCCCGACGCGGGCGCCTGCCCGACCAGCGCCCGCTGCTACGGCGTCTCCAGCATCTCCAGCGGCACCGAGCCAGGTATTACCGAAGGCGTCGGGTATGCCGGGCCAGGTCCAGTGAGCTGGTCGGCCGATGGCGGGGAACTCTGGCTGGCAGGGCCAAGCGGGGCCGGCAGCATCCGCACCGCCATCGCCTGCCCGGCTGCGCGGACCTGCTACACGGCCGGGGACCAGGGGATGATCACCCGGACGGCGAACGGCACGGCCTTCGTGGCCGACGGCCGCCCGACCACTCGCGACCTGCACGGCATCACCTGTGTCGATGCGGTCACCTGCTACGCGGTGGGAGATGGCGGCACCATCGTCGCCCGCCAGTGACCGCGTGCCTCCGCGGTAGCCCCGCCGGTCTTGCGTGCACCTTCCGCGGTCCTGGGATCCTGCATGCACCGCTGGTACGGCCGCCGCATTTCGCGCGGCAGGCGCATTTCGAGCGGTGAGCTGGGCGGACATGCCCGGCCGGGTGATTTGATCTTGTGATGGGATGGGCAGGTGCGAGCGCAGCCGCCTCGTGATCATGCCTGTGTGACGAGTCCAGGATCAGGGACGGCTGCAGCCGTCAGCATAGGCGCCCGGCTGGCGCTGCAAAAACGGGCTGAGCTAATGGAGCTGCTGCGGCCGTGTTTCGCCCGGACGGAGCCGTGGCTGCAGGCGGGCAAGTACGCCGCCGCGGTGATGAGCGAGCTGCCGGACCGCAACGGGTGGAGCATCGGCCGCCACGCCGGGGACCGGACGCCGGATAAGACCCAGCGGCTGCTCAATCACGCCAGCTGGGACACCTTCGCCGCGATGGCGGTGGTGCGCCGGTTCGCCGTGGCCGGGCTGGAGCTGGCCGCCCGGCGCGGCCGCCGGCGCCGCGGCCTGGTGGTCGGCGCGGTCGACGAGACCGGGCAGGAAAACGCCGGCGAGGCCACCGCGGGAGTGAAAAGGCAGTACCTGGGGTGCGCGGGCCGGGTCGCCAACGGGATCAGCACCGTGCACCTGTCCTACGTGCGGGAAAGACCGGGCACGCGCTGATCGGCGCCCGCCAGTGGATCCCCCGCGAGCACCTCGACGCCCCGGTGAAGTCCCCGCTCATGGGCCTGCCGCCGGACCTTGAGTTCCGCACCAAGGGCCAGCTGGCCATCGACATCTGCGCCAGCGCGTACGCCGACGGCATCCGCTTCGATTTCGCCGGCGGCGACGAGGTCTACGGCAACTGCACCCAGCTGCGGGAGTTCTTCGAGAAGCACGGCCAGGCGTACGTGCTGCGCGTGCCGTCGAACTTCACCCTCACCCTGGCCGCGGGCACGAAGCTGACCTGCGCCGAAGCGGTCAAGGCGCTGCTGAAGGACAAGCGGCGCTGGGAGGTCCGCTCGGCCAGCGCCGGCTCCAAGGGCGAACGCTGGTACGCCTGGGCCTGGCTCGCCACTGCCTCCCCCCGCCATCACCTGCTCATCCGCCGCCACCTGAAGACCGGGGAAGTGGCCTTTCACTACTGCTACGTGCCCGCCGGGCAGATCCTGACCAAGGCCCGGCTGATCCGCGCCGCAGGCCTCCGGTGGCCAGTAGAAGAAGATTTCGAGTTCGGCAAGGACTGCTTCGGGCTGGACCAGTGCCAGGCCCGGCTGTACACCGCGATCCTCCGCCACGCCGTGCTGGTCATGGCCGCCCTGGCCATCTGCGCCGTCACCACAGCCTCGCTGAAGGACCGCACTGACACCCAGGCGCCGCCGCCGGTCCGGGCCGATCAGTCCCCACCCGCCGAGCCTGGCATGATCCCGCTGACCATCCCGCAGACCAAGCGCCTGCTCGCCGCGCTCACCACCCGGCCCCTGCCCCGGTGGCTTGTCATCCACTGGGACGCATGGACCCGTCGCCACCAGGCCCGCTCGCGATGGTTCCACCAACGCGCCAGACTCGCCCGCGACGCCGAGATTGCCCTGGTCAGCTAGCGAAATGCGGCTGCCGTACTAGTCCTGCTCGAGTCCCCGCGGCCTAGCGTGCCAGAAAATTGCTCCGGGAAATCAGGGCACTGCTTCCCACACCCCGTCTGCTCTCAACTCGCAGCACCGAGCAGGCATGCCATGCAAGGTACGGCCATCGCCTGCGTGGTAAGCGCGCGCTTGGTACATCGTGGCGACCCTCGCTTACCAGTCTCTCGCCATCCGCCAATGCAACAGTGCCCCCTGCTCGGCCTGATTCCAGCGGATCTTAGGAGCTGACTCCGCCCGCCGCTCGGTGCAACAGATTCCGTTCCGGCAATACGGCTAACCCACTCTTTTGCCGCCGACCGGATCGGCGGCGGTGAGCTGAACACCGCCCCATTCGCAGTCTCTTAATGACGATCAGAGCAAGCGCGGATGGATAGCAGTAATCAGCAAGATCGCCATGTTGGTCAGAGCAAACAGGGCCAGGCCAGCTTCCCAGACGATGTAGCTGCGGGCACGACGGGCCAGAGAGCGCCGCGGTCCCACGTCGGCTCCGATCCCGCGAGCGGCGATGGGCGCGATCCCGATCTCCTGTTCCATCGCCGCCAGCCACGTGTTGTCCAACTCGGTCAGGTGCCGGTGCTTTGCCATGAGCTGCATAGACATACACGCCACCACGAGGCCTAGCCCTGCCGCCAGCGCACGCGCAAACGCAGATATCGCATTTCCGCCAAGGGCGATGGTCAGTAGGAATGCCTGCGCAGTCAACGCCAGGGCAGGGGTCTGCCACAACATGGAGTCCTGCTGATTGCGGCGTACCGCGAGCATCTCGTAGGCAAAGAGCTGCCGCGTCAGCGTCCCGTCCGCCGAGCTGTCAAGGTGTCGGGGTGCAGCCGCCGTCCGCCGCCTCTGTCCGAAGATCATGGACACATGCTGCCGCCCGCAGCCCGGCTGCGTCCCTTGAGTTGACATCCTCGTCTGCTGCGGATAGGTCGTCGGCCTAGGGTGGCGTAGTGAAGCTTCTCCTTACGGATTCTGGTGTCCGGAACGCAAGCATGCTGGGGGCGCTGGCCGATCTGCTGGGCAAGCCGATCGCCGAGGCCAGCGCCCTGTGCATCCCCACCGCGGGATACGGGGGCCCGTACGGGGATCCGGGCGGGCCATGGCGTTTCATCAGCGGCCGGTCCCCAAGTCCCATGACCGCGTTGGGGTGGAAGTCGGTGGGCGTGCTGGAGCTGACCGCCCTGCCCAGCATCGACACGGAACGCTGGGTCTCCTGGGTCCGGGAGGCAGACGCCCTGCTGGTGAACGGCGGCGACGCGCTGTATTTGTGCCACTGGATGCGGGAGTCTGGGCTGGCTAGCCTCTTCCCGTCGCTGCGCGACACGGTCTACGTCGGGCTCAGTGCCGGGAGCATGGTGCTGACCCCCCGCATCGGGGAGGACTTCGTCGGCTGGAAGCCGCCCACCGGTGGTGACAGCGCGCTGGGAGTCGTCGATTTCTCCATCTTCCCGCACCTGGACAGCCCGGACTGCCCGGCCAACACCATGGCCGAGGCGGAACGGTGGGCCGCCGGGATCAAGGGCCCGGCCTACGCCATCGACGCTCAAACCGCCATCAAGGTGACCGGCGGCAGCGTCGAGGTCATCTCTGAAGGGCACTGGAAGCTGTTCAACCCGGCCGGATGAACCCCCGTGAGCTCTTCGCCCCGGGACCGGAGCGTGAGTCATTCCGCGTCACTGACTTGGCCTGACACCGGGGGCGGCGGCCGGTTCCGCGGCCGGGCGGGCGGCGATATTCAGCGTGACCGGGGCACCGGACCGGGCCAGGACCGCCCGCCCGGGACGGCGGCTGGCCGGCCACCGTGCCGCGTGGGCCGCCGCCAAGCCGCAGGCGGAACTGGCCGTCCTGCGCGGCCACGACGGCTACATGAACGCGCTGTGCACGATGCCGGCCGGAGGGCGCACCCTCCTCGCCTCCGCCAGCGACGACCGGAGGGTCCGGCTATCGGACCCCCGGACCGGCACCCGGACCGCGACAGTACGTCATGCGGCACTCGCCGTCACAAGCGAAGCCGACTCGCCGGCCACCGGCCTGGACGCCGGAGCCCTCGTCATCGGCCTGGACCCGTCTCTCCACACCAGCACTCCCGGCCCTGAGCACCAGCGATCGCTCTCACACATTCACCGTTCAGCCCCCGCAACCGGCCCCGCCGGACCGTGGTCCAGCCCCCAGTACATCCCCCGCGACGTTGTCAGACGTCCCCAGACGGCACGCGGTGTTGGTGCGTGTCCCAGGGGCGATGCCTAGCCTGAAGTGCATGGATCAAGCTCTCTGGGCCGAAGAACTCGCTCGCAAGCTCCTCGAGGTCCCGCTACCGCGTCGGTGGGAGCACGTCCAGGGGGTGGCCGCGCGGGCACGGTTCTTGGCGCCGATCCTTGGCGGTGATGCTGAGCTGCTGGAGGCTGCTGCTTGGCTGCATGACATTGGATACTCCTCCGAGCTGGCGGACACCGGGTTTCACCCGCTCGACGGCGCCCGGTATCTACGCGATACACGCGGCGGTGATCCGATACTGTGCCGACTGGTGGCCAACCACTCCTGTGCCATCGTCGAAGCGGCCCACCGGGGTCTCGATAAGGAGCTCGCAGAGGAGTTTCCGACTGTGGCTCGGAAGCTCAGTGACGCGCTCACCTACTGCGACATGACGACGAGCCCCGCGGGAGGTCCGGTGTCTGTGGGTGAGCGGCTGGCCGAGATCAGGCAGCGGTACGGCCCAGTGGACGTGGTCACGACCTTTATCCAGACGGCCGAGTCAGAGCTTCTCGCAAGTGTCGCGCGGATCAGCAGCCGCCTGATTGCTTACCATTCGGAGTCCTGGCAGTAGATGCCTTAGATGAGAACGGGGCTTGCCGGTCGGTCCAGGTAGTGGCCGATGCGCTTTCGCATGGAGCGGTCCATGGTGTAGCCGGTCACCTGTGACGAGTTGACCCAGCGGACCTCAGTGGATTCGTCGCTGGGGGTGGGCGTGCCGCCGGTGGGGCGGGCGGTCAGGAGGATGGAGAATTCCTGGCGGGCTTCGTTATTGCTGGTGTAAAGGATGATGTGCTTCGGGTCGGTGTAGATGCCGACCAGGCCGGTGATCTCGCAGTCGATGCCGCTTTCCTCTTTGGTCTCGCGGATGGCTGCTTGAGTCATCGATTCGCCGAGGTCGATGGCGCCGCCGGGGACGGCCCAGTTCTCGTTGTCGGAGCGGCGGATCATCAGGACGTCGCCCGCGTCGTTAACCACCACGACATTGACCGACGGGACGAGGCTGTTGGCCTTGGGGGCCTCTGGATCGTCGTAGTAGTCAATCCGCCGACCCACGGCTCACGCTCCTTCGTAGGGTGCTGCGCCGTCCCAGACGCGCTCGAAGCTTTCCAGGTACGTGCTGACCATGTCGCCGCCGGCCACCTTGCGCAGGTGGAAGACCGGCGCGTTGCTGGCCATCGTGCCGTAAATGTGGGTGTTGACGAGCAGCTGGTCGTCGGCGCGGTAGATCGAGTTGTACAAGGTCGTGCCGTGCAGCCGGATTTCTACGTTCTCAATGGTCTGGAGGCGTCGGAACAGGACGATGGCGTTGCGGACCTTGGCCACCATTCCGTCGTCGATTCCCTCGCTGGTGCCCCGGTCGGCCACCTGTGGGCTGTCCGGGTCGCCGAGCAGGATCCGGACCCTCGCGCCGTTTTTCGCTCGCTCAGCGAACAGCCGGTGGACGCCGACGTCTTCGGCCATGAACATGCCCGAGTAGACCAGCGCGCCGATTTCCTCTTTGGCCTGGGCGAAGAAGTGCTCCCAGGTCTCTCGCGGCACTGACCAGCGATGCGGATAGACGGCGACGATCTCGCTTTTAGCCGCGGCTGCGACCTGGTCCTGGTCGATGGCACCGGGCCAGATATAGGCCTCATCAACGCCGAAGAAGGCGGCCACCGAATAGCGATGGCGCCGGTAAGGCACGCGCCCGGCGGTGATCCAGCGCTCGATGGTCTTGGGGTCCACCTGGACGGTTTCCGAGAGCTTGGCGGGCGTGACTCCTCGCTCCAGTAGGAGTGCGCGCAGCCTCTCGTTTGGCATTCCACCCATGCCCGCAGGACGTAAAGGACGGCATCACCTTAGTAGGGACGTCCCGGAACGTCCACCCACGGTCCCGTTCCGTAGTCACTGCGTCCCACTCCCCCGGCGCATTCTGCAATGCGTAAACGACATATCGCCGCCGATCCGGGACTCCGGGCGACGGCGCCGAGGGAAGGAGTTTGGATGCATACCGATCTTCTTGCTCCATCTGCCGGAGGCCGGCGCCGTCAGTGTCCCTGCGGTGCGGTTGCGGAACAGCCGTACCACCTCTGCCGTAAGTGCCGCGCTCGGGCCAGGTGGCGGCGGAGGACCACGCAGACCAGCCGCCGCACCGCTCGCCGTCTGGTCAGGCGACAGGCCGAGGCGGGCGCCCGGACGTTCGCCATAGCGATCCGCACAGTCAAGAAGGGAGCTGCGAACTGATGCTTGCCATTCTGCTCCTGATCGCTGCCTCACTGGCCCTGGTCGTCGTGCTGTTGCTCGTGGTCGTGGTCGCCGGTATCCGCCAGGAGCCGGCGGATGCCGAGATGGCGAGCCGGGCGCAGCGGCCAACCGCCGCTCTCGTGCGACTGCTGCTCGGCGTACACGTCCGTCGGACGGATCAGGCGGATGGCGCCCCTAAGGAGCGATGCTCCTGCCTGATCGGTCAAGGCTCAGAGGGAGACCACCGATGAGCCTGGCTGACGAGCGACAGCTGCTCTCGGTCATGCCCCTGCACGCCATCACCGCGGTGTATGGCGAGCAGGGGCTCCGGGAGCGGCTCGCGCTCGAGGCGACCCGGCTCGCCGACCCGGACGGCCGGACCGGGGTGGAACGAGCACTGGAGCTGGCGGGACGGCTGCACGCCAGCGATCGCCGCCAGCGCGAGCCCTACGTGAACCATCTGCTGCGGGTGGCACTTCGTATCATGGTCCACTACGGCGTCCGGGATCCGGAAGTGATCTGCTCGGCTCTGCTCCACGATGCAGTCGAGGACCACGCGGATGAGATGTCCGCGAACGGACGGCCGGGTGCGTTCGCGTTGCTGACGGAGGACTACGGGACGCGGGTCGCCGAACTCGTGGCAGCTGTCACCAACCCGGTCTACGCGCCTGGGAGCGACAAGGACCGTCAGTACCGCGAGCACGTCACGGACAGCTTGGCCGCGTGCCCGTGGGCACGGGTCATCAAGCTCTCGGACTTCACCGACAACGGCGTCGGCGTGATCCATACGACCGGCGCCAAGGCCGTCCGGCTGGCTCGCAAGTACGCGCCGCTTGTCCCCGCGCTGGTGGAGCTAGCTGCCCGGTCCGACACTCCCCTATCGCGCGTCGTCCAGGCCCGCGTCCTAGCCCAGCTCGGCAGCGCCACCGATCGCTTCGACGCCATCCTCGCGGCCAGCTCGGAAGGACGGTGACGCGCATTGGCGATCTCGATCTCGCTCGTTCTGTTGCTCGGCGTCGTGGTGTGGCTGCTGCACCGGTACGCCGGGCTCAAGCCCTGGCACGGCTTCATCTGCGTGCTGTTCGGCTTCTACCTGGCCACCACCCGCCTGGCACCCGAGATCCGCACCACCATCACCGCGATCATCCGTGCCCTGACCGGCCAGGGCTGACCATCACGAACCAAGGAGGTGATCATCACGACCGAACCTAGGAACTACATGGACGCTGATCTGCAGGAGGTAGCCAACCGGCACGACGACGCTGCTTCAGCCATAGGCACGCTGACCCGGGCGCTCGACATGATCCCGCTGCTGTCCGCGGACGTCAGCCGGCTCCGCGCCCGCCTGGCCCGCACTCTGACCAACCTTCACAACCTGACGGCCGCGTCCCGGGCCACCCTGCGCGCCGCTGCTGACGGCGAAAACGACGCCCTCTACTACCTGCGGGACGAACTCGAAGCCCAGGGCCAGACCCCGCCCTGGGACCGCGAGCGGCCATGACGAACCGGCCGTCACGGCACCAACTCCGCCGTCGAGCCCGCCAGCTGCGTCGCGACGGCTTCCAGCCGACGATGTTCCTCAGTCCGGACGAGCCGCTACCGGAGACGGCCGCCGCGATCGCCGTCCGCGCACTCTGGCGGTACCGCTCCGAACTGGCCCCCGTCGTGACCACCGCGGGCGTGGTGATCGCGGCAGTGGTGCTGCATCGTTCCCACCCAGGATGGTGGCCGTGGTTGCTGGGCGTCACGCTCGCCGATGTGATCGTGCTGGCGGTGCCTGCGCCGCGACGGCTACACAAGGAGTGGCCCTTCCTGGCCAGGACCGCAGAGCGTATCTACGCCGCAGCCGTTTCAGCAGCGGCCGGTGGATGGCTCACGGCGGCGACCGCACTTGGGCCGGCCAGACCGCCGATGCCGGTCCTGGCTGTCCTCTTGGCCGTCGCCTGTGCCGTCCCGTGGTGGGCCAGCCGCCGGCGCCGGGCCAAGGTCCGGCTGGAACGGACCCTCGAGTCCTGGCCGGAGATCGCGCGGGCCGTCGGGCTGGCCGGGTCGCGGGTCATGTCGGCGATGGTGGACCTGTGGGGCTGGCGGGCCCGGCTACGCCTGGCCCGCGGTCAGACCATCCGCGACGTGATCGCGAAGATCCCGGCCATCGAATCCGGTCTGGGTACCTTCCGGGGCGCCGTCCGCGTGTATCCAACGCCTGACAACTACGCCAACCGGTGCGAGCTGCGAGTGCTCGACGCCGATCCGCACGCCGATGCGATCCCGTGGCCCGGGCCATCGGTCACCTCGATCACCGAGCCCATCGAATTGGGCCCATTCGAGGACGCGGAACCGTGCCGGGTCTCGTTCCTGCGCCGCCATGTCCTGTTTGGCGGGGCGACCGGCGCGGGCAAGAGCGGCGGGCTCAACGTGCTGATCGGCAACCTGTCCGCCTGCCGGGACGTGGTGTTGTGGGGCATCGACCTCAAGAAGGGAATGGAACTCGGCCCGTGGCTCCCTTGCCTGGACCGGCTGGCGACCACACCTGATGACGCCGACATGCTCTTGGCCGATGCGGTCGCGGTCCTCGAAGCGCGAGCGGCCGCGCTCGCCGAACAGGGCCAGCGGGTCTGGGAGTCGACCTCCCAAAAGCCCGCGCTGATCATCCTCATCGACGAGTATGCCGAACTCGCCGACGATGCTCCGCAGGCGGTCCGGCACGCCGACTCGATCGCCCGGCGTGGGCGGGCCGTAGCCGTCAGCCTGGTCGCGGCCACCCAGCGGCCCACCCAGAAGGCCATGGGTCACGGGGCGGTGCGCTCGCAGATGGACGTCCGGATCTGCTTCCGGGTCCGCGAACGCAAGGACGTGGACCTCATCCTCGGCCAGGGCATGCTGGCCGCCGGCTGGCAGGCTCACACGCTCGGCGCGCCAGGCAAGTTCCTGGTCTCGGCCGCCGAGCACGACACACCCCGGCGAGGCCGCGCCTTCCTGATGACCGACGGGGCCGTGGCCAGCACAGCCAGAGCGCACGCCGAACTCCGGCCCGACCTCGACGACATATCGCGGCAGGCTCTCGAGGATCGGGACCACGCCGAACCAGCCGCCACGGCGACGGATGGAGCGGACGAGACACAGGGCTCGTCATCAAACGCTGAAGCCAAGCGTGGCGGCGCGAACGACGAGCCTGAGGCCATCTTGTGGGCCGCGCTGTCGCTAGCCCCAGACGAAGGCACGACCGTGACTGAACTCATGACCGCGACCGGCATGAGCCGGCCCTGGATCTACCGACGGCTGCGCCGACTCGCTGAACGCGGCCAGGTGGCCCAGATCAGCTGGGGACGATGGCGCTCCGTAAATGGTGACAGTGAGTGATTGTCTCCGTCTCCGGGCCACGCGCGCGTCTGCACGTAATAGCGCGGAGACAAGCGAAGAGACAAAGACGGAGACAATCACGCTGAGTTACAGAACGAGAGGAGTTGCCCAAGGAGCCACGACCGGAGGAGGTGATCGATCGATGCAGGCCTACACCGTCGAGCAAGTGGCGAAGATGCTGAACATTGGCCGGGACAAGGTCTACTACCTGCTGCGCACCCGCCAGCTCCGCAGCCTCAAGATCGGCAAGTCACGCCGGATCACCGAAGAGCAACTCGCCGAGTTCATCGCCGCCCAAGAAGACGCCGCCTAAAGCTAGGGACGTCTAGGGACGTCTTGACGTAGAATTAGAGGGGAATCGTCAACCGGAAGGAGCTGATGTAGTGGGTGGAGGATCACCGTCTGGCCGGAAGAAACGCGAGTATGGCGACGGCGGTATCTACTGGGACAAGATCAACAAGTGTTACGTAGGTTCGATCTCACTGGGCAATCACAGCGACGGAAAACGACACCGGCAAGCTGTCCGCGGCAAGACTAAGTGGTCTGGCCCGTAAGTTCGTCGGGGGTCAGGTCCAGGCGGTGGGGTTGTTGAGGTAGAGGCCGCAGGCGGTGTCGAGGGCTTGCTGGCAGGTGCCGATGGGCAGGCCGGTGGGGAAGACCGATTCGTCGTAGTCGTCGTGGCTGGCGCGGTAGATCGCGAACTGCCACTGGTGGGCGGAGCCGACGTATCGCAGCCGGCACAGTTTGAGTTCGGTGGCATCGGCCAGGGTCGCTTGGACGTAGCTGAAGGCCCCGCGGTGGCGTACCTGCAGGCTGGTGATCTGGGGCCAGCGCTCGCGGGCCCTGGCGCGCAGGCGCTGTTCCAGGGACGTTTTCGTCGAGTCCGGATACCTGGCCACGGCAGTTATCTTGCCCGACGCCTCTCGCGCTCACCGGCGTGTCGGGCCGCGCGCCCGGTGCGGGTGCGGCACAAAGATCAGATGCCTATGTCCAGCCCGTACGTGATTGTCCTGTCTGCTGGAGAAGAAGCCGTTCTGGCGGCTCGTGCCCGGGCGGCACGCAGCGAGTACCGCGACCGGCTGCGAGCCCAGATCGTGCTCGCCGCGGCCGCCGGTGCGGGCAACGCCGCGATCGCCGCGCAGACAGGAGTGTGCCCGGACACGGCCCGCAAGTGGCGCCGCCGGTTTGCGGCCGGCCGGCTGCCCGGGCTGAAGGACGCCCCCAGGAGCGGACGCCCGCCGGTGTTCGCCGACGCGGATCGGGCCGAGGCCGTCGCGCTGGCGTGCGCGCTGCCGGCTGAGTCCGGCGTGCCGTTGTCGAAGTGGAGCTGCCCGGAACTGGCCCGCGAACTGGCCACCCGCTGCCACGTCACAGCCTCGGCGTCCACGGTCCGCCGGTGGCTGGCCGGCGACGCCCTCAAGCCCTGGCAGCACCGGTCCTGGATCTCCGTCCGTGACCCCGATTTCGCAGCCAAGGCCGCTCGCGTGCTGGACCTTTACGCCGGGACCTGGGACGGCGAACCGCTCGGCGCGAACGACTACGTGATCTGTGCCGATGAGAAGACCTCGATCCAGGCCCGCTGCCGATGCCACCCCACCCTGCCACCCGGTAAGGCCCGGGCGATGCGAGTCCAGCACGATTACCGGCGCGGCGGCGCGCTGGCCTACCTGGCCGCCTGGGACGTCCACCACGGGCAGGTGACCGGCCGGTGCGAGGACACGACCGGGATCACGCCGTTCTCCCGGCTGGCCGGGCAGGTGATGACCGCCGAGCCCTATGCCAGCGCGGACCGGGTGTTCTGGATCGTGGACAACGGGTCATCTCACCGCGGCGCCGCCTCGGTCAACCGGATGGCCACGGCCTGGCCGAACGCGCACCTGATCCACCTGCCCCTGCACGCCTCCTGGCTGGACCAGGCAGAAATCTACTTCTCCATCGTCCAGCGCAAGGTCATCAGCCCAAACGACTTCACCAGCCTGAACCAGATCCGCGACCGCCTCGCCACATTCGAAATCCGCTACAACGCCATCGCCAAGCCGTTCAGCTGGAAGTTCACCCGCACCGGCCTCAACGACCTGCTAGACCGGATCGACGCCCACGACAAGACCCAGCCTCACACCATGGCGGCCTGACCTCCACCCGACGAACTTACGGGCCAGACCACTAAGACCGAGGTCAAGGGCAAACTCAGCGCACTGCAGGACGAGCTCAACGCGGGCATCCAGACGCCGGCGAGTTACACCGTCCGGCAGTGCGTCGCGGACTGGCTCGACTCGCTTGAACTGGACCCGCACACCATGGCCACCTACCGGGGGCAGGCCGAGAAGTGGATTTATCCGGCGATCGGTGCGACGAAGCTGAAGGACTTCAAGGCCACCGACGTCGACCGCTTCTTCCGGGACATCGCCAAGAAACTCAGCAGGGCGTCACTCGTGAAGATCAAGAGCACGCTCATCCGCTCGATTCGGCGAGCCCAGAAGTACGACCTGATCGGCCGGAACGTCGCCGAGCTGGTTGACCTCCCGAAGGGCCAGCCGGGCCACCCGTCGCGGGCCATGAGTGAGGAACAGGCGGGCAGGGTCCTCCAAGCCGCAAGCGGTCGGGCGACGGCCTACCTCAAGGTGGTGAAGGTGAGCCGGGGCCAGTACGCGGCGTCCCACGCGGCCACCGAGGCTGGCGAGCTGGCGTGCGGCACATGGACGCGCCGCAAGGCTGCCGTCGCCGAAGTCGGCACCGATCTGGCCGGGATCACCTGCCACTTCTGCCGAGCGGAACTCGGCTTGGACGACCACACCGAAGCCAACGGCAGGCTCGAAGCGATGTTCGTGCTGTCGCTCACGCTCGGCCTCCGGCCCGGCGAGCTGCGCAAGCTGGCGTGGGATCACGTGGACCTCGATCGGGGCGTCATCCACGTGTGGCGTTCGGCGAGCCGAACCGGGGACGTGAAGACGCCGCAGTCGAAGCGTTCCCTCGTCCTACCCAGGCGCGCCATAGCCTCGCTGACGGCGCACCGGAGGCGCCAGGCCGCAGAACGGCTCGCTGCGGGCGCGGCCTGGCACGACAACAACCTCGTCTTCTGCCACGAGGACGGGCGCATGTACACCAGCAAGGCGCTCAACTGGCGGTTCAGCAAGATGACGCGGCGGGCCGGGATCGGCCACTGGCACGCCCACGAAGGACGGCACACCGCAGTGTCGATCATGAGCAGCAACGGCGTGCCACTGCAGGAGATCAGCGACACCGTGGGCCACAAGTCCACCCATGTCACCGAGACCGTGTACCGCCACGTGATCGTCCCCGCCATCCGCGGCGGGGCGAATGTGATGGACTCCGTCTTCGGCGACGACCCGGAAGACGGAAACGGCGCAGCGGGTGTAGCCGCTACGCCGTAGCAATTGGCACTCGGTTTGGCACTTGATCAACAAACCTGAGGTCCGGAAAGCCTCGTGACCTGGAGCCCCGTTACGGAATCGAACCGTAGACCTTCTCCTTACCATGGAGACGCTCTGCCGACTGAGCTAACGGGGCTAGTCTTTAGTTTTCTGACCTGCGGTTTTGTGGTCTTGCCTCCGCTGGCCGGGTCGTGAACACCGGTGCTGCAGCGTCAAATCTGTCGTTGTGGCGAAGACCAACGCTCGCACCGGCGTAGGCGAGCTTAGCGCACTTTTGCCGTGGTGACGCCTTCATCTGGCGGCCAACCGGTCCCCTCGCAGCATCCGGGCCTACACCGACGACGGCAAGCACCTGCAGGCCGTTCGTCATGGCATCTCGCGCCGCGGCCGCCTCGAAGGGGGCCGGATCACGGCCGGTACTGCCCACCCGGACCCCCAACGCGGCGAGCCCGATCGCAGTGGCCTTGCCTGGCGCTATGCGCGGCGGCACCGTACTTTGTCACGATCGGTTGACGTGCAGATGGATCGATATGTGCTGACTGCGGGAGTCGTCGGCCGGGTCTGCCGAAATTCGGCGTACGGTGGAATCACGTGACCAGGTGGTTTCGGGCGATTTGCTGGCACGACGCATGTGCCTCCTGAGGGGCGGTGGTCATGGCGGGCCCGCTGCTCGAGACAAAGCTCCATGTCCCCAGGTGGCGACGCAGTCTGGTGGCGCGTCCGAGGCTGAACGAGCGCCTGAGCCGCGGGGCGGAGTCGGCGCTGACCCTGGTGTCGGCCCCGGCTGGGTTCGGTAAGACGACGCTGCTGGCGGAGTGGCTGACTGTCGCTGCGGCCGGCGGACGGTCCGTCGCATGGCTTTCGCTTGACCAGCGCGACAACGATCCCATGTTGTTCTGGACGTACCTTGTCGCCGCGCTGAATACGGGGGCGCCGGGGGTTGGCGCAGGTGCGCTCTCGCTCCTGCAACCGCCGCAGCCGCCGAACGAGGCGGGCCTTATCGCTCTGCTTAACGACCTCGACGCCATCACGAATGATGTCGTGCTGGTGCTCGATGACTACCACGTCATCGACGCTCGCGACGTGCAGGATGGGATGGCCTTCCTGCTGGAACATCTACCCCCGCAGATACACCTGGTGATCGCCAGCCGCACCGATCCGCCGTTGCCGCTGGCCCGGTTGCGCGGGCGCGGCGAGCTCGTCGAGGTCCGCGCCGCCGATCTGCGCTTCACCCCCGGCGAGGCAGCGGCGTACCTCAACGGGGTGATGGGACTGGCGCTGACCGCAGCCGACGTCGCGGCGCTGGAGGGGCGCACCGAAGGGTGGATCGCCGCGCTCCAACTGGCGGCGCTCTCGATGCAAGGGCGGGAGGACACCGCCGCGTTCATCGACGGCTTCGCCGGGGATGACCGGTACATCGTCGATTTCCTGGCCGAGGAGGTCTTGCAGCGCCAGCCCGAGCATGTCCAGCACTTCCTGCTGCAGACCTCCATCCTGGACCGGCTGTGCGGCCCGTTGTGCGATGCCGTCACCGGCCAGGACGGCGGCAAGGCCAAGCTGACGGCGCTGGAGCGGGGGAACCTGTTCCTGGTCCCGCTCGACGACCGCCGCCGCTGGTATCGCTACCATCAGCTCTTCGCCGATGTCCTGCACGCGCGGCTGCTGGACGAGCAGCCCGACGAGGTTCCTGAGCTGCACCGGCGGGCGAGCAGCTGGCACGAGCAGAACGGCGAGCAGTCCGAGGCGATCCGCCACGCGCTGGCCGCCGGGGATTTCGAGCGAGCGGCGGACCTGGTCGAGCTGGCGATTCCGGCCATGCGCAAGAGCAGGCAGGAGGCCGCGGTGCTTGGCTGGCTCAAGCTGCTGCCCGACGAGGTGATCCGGGTCAGGCCTGTGCTCAGCGTCGGGTTTGCCGGGGCGTTGCTGGCTGGCAGCGAGTACGAGGGCGTTGAGGCGCGGTTGCGGGACGCCGAGCGGTGGCTGGGCGGGGCGACAGGTATGGGTGAAGGATCCCAAGACCCGGCGGCGGAGATGATCGTCGTCGACGACGCGGAATTTCGCCGCCTCCCGGCGGAGATCGAGCTGTACCGTGCCGCTCAGGCCCTGGTTCGGGGCGATGGGCCCGGCACCGTGCGGCATTCCCGGCGGGCGCTCGAACTTTCGCCTGCTGACGAGCACCTCGGCCGTGCTTCGGCAGCGGCACTCATGGGGCTCGCGTTCTGGGCGAGCGGGGACCTCGAGGCCGGGCACTCGGGGTATGCCGAGTGCATGGCGGGACTGCGGCGGGCCGGGCACATAGCCGATACCTTCGGGTGCGCGATCGCGCTGGCGGATATACGGCGTACCCAAGGCCGTCTCGGCGAAGCCATGCGCACCTACGAGCAGGCGTTGCAGCGTGCATACCAGCCAGGCGGCCCGGTTCTGCGGGGTACGGCGGACATGTACGTGGGGATGAGCGAGATCCACCGCGAGCGCGACGACTTGCCCGCCGCGACGCAGCAGTTGCTGCACAGCCAGGAGCTGGGCGAGCATACCGGGCTGCCGCAGAACCGGTATCGCTGGCGGGTGGCGATGGCGCGGATACGGGAGGCCGAAGGAGATCTGGGCGGCGCACTCGACTTGCTCAACGAGGCGGAGCGCCTGTATGTGGGTGATTTCTTCCCCAACGTGCGGCCGGTCCCTGCGTTGAGGGCACGGGTGCGGATCGCGCTGGGGGAGCTCAGTGAAGCGCTCGGCTGGGCCCGTGAGCGAGGTCTATCCGTCGATGACGACCTCAGCTACCTACGCGAGTTCGAGCACATCACCCTGGCCCGAGTGCTCTTGGCCCGGTACGCGGCAGAGCGTGCGGAGCGCCCCGTCCATGACGCGACCCGGCTCCTGGAGCGCCTCCTGCGAGCGGCCGAAGAAGGGCAGAGGAGGGGAAGCATCATCGAGATCCTGGTGCTGCAGGCGCTGGCCCGCCAGGCGCGAGGCGACGTCCCCGCTGCGCTCGCATCACTGCAGCGCGCGCTGACGCTGGCCGAGCCGGAAGGCTACGTCCGGATCTTTGTCGATGAGGCCCCGCCGATGGCCTCCCTGCTCAGGGCGGCCGCGAAACTCCGGATCGCCCCACGGTATGTCCGTCGGCTCCTGGCCGCCGTTAACCAGACCGAGGACAGCGCGCCCGTCACCCAGGGCTTGATCGAGCCATTGAGCGAACGCGAGTTGGACGTGCTTCGGCTGCTCGGAACGGACCTGGGCGGCCCGGAAATCGCTCGCGAGCTCGTCGTGTCGCTGAACACCGTTCGGACGCACACGAAGAACATCTACGCCAAGCTCGGCGTGAACAACCGCCGGGCCGCGGTCCGCCGTGCCCGGGAACTCGACCTGTCGCGCACCGCCAGCCGCTGACCCGGGCGCGTCATCGTTCGCGGCCCGCAGGGTATTCATCGGACACGCTTCACCGGCAGGATGGTGACGGCTCCGATGATGGCGCAGACCCCGGCCACCCCATACAGCACGCCGTAGCTGCCGCTGCCGATCGCCAGGATGGCCGGCGCGATCCCCGGCGCGATGGAAAACGGAAGCGCCCCGGCCATGTTGAACACGCCGAGGTCCTTGGCGGCGTTGTCCTTATCCGGCAGCACGTCGACAACGAGCGCGAGGTCGACGGCCACGTATATGCCGAAGCCGAGTCCGCCGATGGCCATGCCGACGAGAAAACCGTTGAAGTTGCTGGCGATGGCGATCACGAACATCGCCGCGCCATAAACGACCGACGCGGTGAGCACGAAGATTTTCCTCCGGCCCGTTCGGTCCGAAAGTTTGCCGCCGATGAGGGAAGCGGCGACGACGACAGCGGACTGGACGAGTGTGCCCAGAAATATCTGCTGCGGCACCTCGGCCTTGGCGCTGCCGATTTTCTCCAGCAGGTAGTAGGCCTGATACGTAGCCAGGAAAGCGTAGGCCAGAACGAACATGAAGCGGCTGACAAAAGCCCAGGCGAAATCGGGGTTTCTTCGCGGATTAACGTAAAATGTGCTGGCGAATTCCCGCAGTGACCAGGTTGGCTTGTCTTTCTCGGCCAGGCGGCGATCTTTCAGCGTGACCGCGAAGAGCAGGATAAAGAACCCGCCGATCGCGCACGGCGCCAGGAACATGGCGAGCTGGCTGCCGGTGAACAGCTTGACCAGGAAGGTGCCGGTCACCGACGCGATAGGCGTACAGACGCCCAGGACTCCGGCGACCAGGCCGCGCTGAGCGGCCGGGACCTGGTCGGGCAGTACCGCCACCTGGGCAGCGAGCAGGGCGTTGAAGAACAACTGGGCGAGACACCATCCGACGAGGACCACCGCGATGCTGGGCGCCAGCGCGACCACGAGGATGCCGAGAGACCCTCCCACCAGGCCGATGACCATCCAGGGCCGCCGCATGCCCAGCCGTGAGGAGGTGCGGTCGCTCATCTTGCCGAAGAACGGGTTGCCGAACACGGCCAGCAGGGCGGCGATCCCGGCGACAAGCGCCAGGCTGTCCGGCGCCCGTTCGATCCCCACCAGCGAGTTGACCTTCAACGCCAGCGTGACCAGCAGGGGCGCGATGAACATCAGCGAGGTGCTGATGTACGCCAGCGTGTACAGCGAGATGAAACCCCATCCGACGCGGTGTGCCGCGGGCGACCCAGGCTCCAGCGCAGCCTCGGCCGCAGTTCGGTACTTCAATCCGTCCAGCCCTGCGGTGGGAGGCAGGCGTGGGCGGTTATCGGCGGGACCGGAACCGTCGGGCATTACGCCCTCCTCAGGCGGCCGGGAGCCATGCGATCTAACGCCGGGCGAATGACCAGGTCACCACCTCAATCACCACACGTGGGGATTCGTCCTCACCACCTTCCCGGCTACCTTCCGATCAACCAGCTAATTCCGAACGCCGGCTGGGATCCAGCAGCCAAGCGATAGCTGAAGGGAGGGCAGATGAGCGACATATCGACCGGCCCTCATCACCACCCGGGGCGATACGAAATCCGCCTGAAAGGGCACCTCGATTCCCGGTGGGCCGCCTGGTTTGACGGACTGAGCCTCACCAACGAGAAAGACGGCACCACCATCATCTGCGGCCCGGTAGCCGACCAGTCCGCGCTGCATGGCTTGCTCCAGAAAGTCCGCGACCTAGGCCTGCCGCTGGTTTCGGTCACTCAGGTCCAACCCGACCAGCCCGAGCGCCCGCCAACGGGCCCCGATAACTCATCAACCCGCTGAAGGAGACCGATATGACGACCACCATGCACGCCACAGCAACCAGACCGGCCGGGATGACCTCGCTGAGAACGACCGCGCGGGTCGCGGGCATCTTCTACCTGATCACCTTCATCTCGATCCCCACACTCGTCCTCTACGGCCCGGTGAAGAACCACCGGGACTGGATCCTCAGCTCGGGCACCCACACGGGCGTGCTCGTGGGCTGCCTCCTGGAGGTGATCGTCGCGCTGGCCGGCGTCGGCACCGCCGTCACGCTGTACCCGGTAGTCAAGCGGCAGAACGAAGGTGTCGCGCTTGGCTTCGTCACCGCCCGCGTCCTTGAAGCGAGCATGATCTTCGTCGGCGTCCTCAGCCTGCTCTCGCTGGTGACCCTGCGGCAGGGCGGAGCGGCCGGAACAAATGCGGCCGCCCTGGTCACCACCGGCGCGTCGCACGTCGCCGTCTACAACTGGACGTTCCTGCTCGGACAGACCCTCATGCCCTGCGTCAACGCCCTGCTGCTGGGTTCCTTGATGTACCGCTCCCGGCTCGTGCCCCGTATCCTTCCCGTGCTCGGACTGATCGGAGCCCCCCTGCTCATCAGCGCCGTCATCGCAAGGCTGTTCCTCGGCACCGGGCACGTGTCCGTGTGGTCGGCGATCGCGACCCTCCCGATAGCTGCCTGGGAGTTCTCGCTAGGCCTGTGGCTGGTCGTCAAGGGGTTCAAGCCCTCCCCGATCACCGCTGAAATGACCGCAGCCGACACCGCGCCCGCCTATCACGACGTCACCGTCTGACCCTCGAAAGACACGGCCGGGCCCACCAAGGGCCCGGCCGCTGTACTGCGGTCGTCCTTGCGCCCGCCGGGCAACGGTGCCACCTGGTGGACATCGCCGCAGGGGACGCCGAGCGCAGCGTGGTGCTGGCGGATGGCGTCCTCGTCCGGCCCCTCGAGCAGGCAGTACACCTTCCCGTCGGGGTTGTGGTACAGCTCGACCTGGCGGACGCCGAACTGGTCGGCCCGGCCGGCGCGGGTGTCGTTGGCGATCTGGGCGATGGCCTCGGCGGGCAGCTTGAGATCTTCGTGAAAGTCGATGAACAAGGTCATGTCATACTCCCTGGTCTGGTGTTTGCCGGGCTGGTCGATGGTCGTGGCGCGGATGGTTCAGGCGGCTGTGGCGGCCACCTGGCGGCGCGCGGCCACGGCCCGGTACACGAGCACCGCACCAGCGGCGGCGAACAGAGCCGCGCCGATGGCGATCAGGGCGATCTGCCAGCCGGGCATCCCGCCCGCCACGACGACGCGCGTGACGATCGGTGCGGCAGGCAACGGGACACCGCCCCCGCCGGCGTCGGCCGGGACCGGAACCATGTCGGTCTGGGCGAAGGCGGCGGGCGCGACGGCCGCCAGACCCAGCCAGGCGCAGGCCAGCCCGGCCACGGCGACGGCGACGGTGCGGATGCGACGGATGCGGTTCATGCTGGTCTCCCTTCAGCCCGGGCGTCTGCCCGGATGCATTGGCTGCTGGTGTCACCCTGTCCCGAGGCGGTTTCCCGTGCATCGGTGGTGACCACGGATCCACCACCGAAGGAGTACTGATTTCACCCGGGTCTGCGATGATGAGCCGGTGGCCAAGGGTCCGGCCGGGGTGTCAGCCCGTGAGGCGGAGGTGCTCGACGCGCTGGGGGCGCACCTGAGCAACGCGCAGATCGCCGGGCGCCTGCACATCTCGGTGCGTACCGTCGAGAGCCACGTGGCGTCGTTGCTGCGGAAGCTTGACGCCGCCGACCGCCGGGAACTGGCCGATCTGGCCGCAGTCACCCGGTCCAGCGCCGATCCGCCGGACCTACCGGCACCGTGGACGACCTTCGTAGGCCGCGAGCAGGAACGGGCGGAAGCCGTGGGCGCCTTGCGCCAGGCCCGGCTGGTGACCTTGGTGGGTCCTGGCGGCGTGGGCAAGACCCGGCTGGCGGTTGCCGTGGCCCGGGAGGCCACCTCGTCCTTCGCGTCCGGCTGTGTCTTCACCGACCTGGTTCCGGCCCGGGACGGCCTCGTGGTCCAGGCGGTGGCGTCGGCGCTGGGGGTTGCCGAGCGGCCCCGGCAGCCGTTGGAGCTGGCCGTGCTCGATCATCTGGCCCGGCGGCGGTCGCTGCTGGTGCTCGACAACTGCGAGCACGTGCTGGGCGAAGCGGCCGCGTTGACCGAGCGGCTGCTGGCCACCTGCCCTGGCGTGCGGGTGCTGGCGACCAGCCGCGAGCGCCTGGCGGTCACCGGTGAGCGCGTGCTGACGATTCCGCCGCTGTCCCTGATCGCCGGGGTGGCGGACGGTTCAGAGGCCGCGCGGCTGTTCGTCGACCGGGCTCAGACGGCCGGATCCACCGTCATCCCGGCGGCCGCGGTGGAGGAACTGTGCGCCCGTCTCGACGGCATGCCGCTGGCGATCGAGCTCGCCGCGGCGCGCAGCGCCTCGCTGGGACTGGACGGCCTGCTCGCTGGCCTGGACGATCACCTGCGGCTGCTGGGTGGCGGCCGCGGCGCCAATCCGCGCCACCACTCGCTCCGAGCGGTCATCGACTGGAGCCACGAGCTGCTCGGCGATCCTGAACGTGCGATGTTCCGCCGCCTCGGCGTGTTCGTCGGCGGGTTCGACCTGGACGCTGCCCGTGCCATCAGCGCAGCCGCGGAGCGCGGCCAGGCCGCCGACGGGGTCGGCCGGCTGGCGGACAAGAGCCTGCTGGTCGCCGCGCATGGGAGCCACGGCGGCCGGTGGCAGATGCTGAACACCATCCGCGCCTACGCACTGGAGCAGCTGGCCGCCAGCGGTGAGGAGGCGGCGGTCCGGGAGCGGTACCTGCGCTGGGCCGTCCGGGCCGCCGCCGGCCTCGAGCGGCGGGTACAGGCAGCCGGGGAGTCGGCCCAGGCCGGATACCGGCCTGACTTCGACGCGGTCGCCGACGACCTACGGGCCGCGCTCGGCTCCGGCGCCGGCCCGGACCCGGATGACGAGCGCCACCGGCTGGCCCGTAGCCTCGCGCATCTCGCCTACGGGTGCCGCTACCTGACCGAGGCCCGCGGGCACTTTGCGCAGGCCGCCGCGATCGCACCCGGTGACCGCGAGGCCGCCGCCGACCTGCTGGCCCAGGCCCGGGTGGCGGCCGCCGAGGGGCGCGGCGAACTCGCCTTCGGCCTGCTCCTCGCCTCGGCCGACCGGGCCAGGATCGCGGGCGAGGACCGCGTCAGGTCCACAGCCCTGATGGAAGCCGTCACGGTCGCGCATCGTATCGCCGGCACGTTCGATCACGAGGTTCCGCCCAGCCGGCTGCGCGAGCTGCTCGCCGAGGCAGCACGTATCGCACCCGTCGATGACCCCGGTGCCGCCGCGCAACTCGCGGCGGCTGTGGCGTGGAACGCCCGGGCGGAGAAAGCCACCCCCGATCCCCAGCTAGCCGCGGCAGCGTTGGCCGCGGCCCGCCGGGCCGGCGATCCGGTGCTGATCAGTGGTGCCCTGGACGCCGCCGCCGATGCAGCCCGGGCTGCCGGCCAGTACCGGCAGGCACACCAGCTGAGCGTGGAACGGGCCCGTCTGATCGGGCGCCTTCCCCGGTACGAGGTCCGGGCCGGATTCGAGATCAGCGATTCCAGGAGCATCACCCTGGCGGTGGCGGCGGGTGATCTGCCCAGCGCCTTGTCCATGGCCGACCTCGCCGCAAGCAACCCGCTGGCCGGCGATCAGCCGATGACGCTGTTCCGCCGGGTCATCGCGCTGGCTCTGCAGGGCGACTTCGATTCGGCGATCGCCGACGCCACCGCCATGTGGCAGGCCTGGCTGCGAGCGGGGTCACCGACGGCCTACTGGACGGCACCGGCCGCCTACGCCGGTGTCCTCGTTTGCGACCTGCGCGGAGACATCGACGGAGTGCGTGAGTGGCGTGACCACGCGGCCAAGCTGACGGCCGGGCGCACGAGTAGAAGCCTGGGCCTGTTCGCGGCGTTCACGCAGTCCCGGGCGGCACTGCACCATGGTCGGTACGATCAGGCCGCCGCCACCCTTTCCGGTCTTGACCTGGGTGAACAGTCCTGGCAGAGCGCCACCCCGCACTGGGACTATGACGCCTACGCCTGGGCGCTGGCGGCCGAGACCGCAGTCCTCGCCGGCCTGCCCGATGCCGCCGAGCGGCTTGCCGCCGCCGCGGCGGCCGCTCAGGAGAATCTCTGGGCCGCCGCTTGTCTGGCCCGGGCGACCGGGCGATTTCATGGTGACCGCGGGGAGCTGGAGGAATCTCTGGCCGGCTGGCAGCGCATCGGGTCGCGATTCGAATACGCGTGCACCCTGCTGCTGCTCCCCGACCGGGCCGTGCAAGGACACGCCGAGCTGACCGCGCTCGGCTGCCCCCCGCCTCAGGATGGCCTGAACGCGCTGGGGAGGTCCGGGTAGATCGTGAAGCGGCGGTCCAGGCCGGTCACACGCAGGAGATCAGCGACCGGGAGGGCGGGGGCGGCCAGGCACACGGTGATGCCGAGCAGCCTGGCCCGGCGCTGGGTGCCGATCAGTACGGCCAGCCCCGCCTGGTCGCAGGACAGGACGCGTGACAGGTCCAGGATCAGCCGGCCGGGCCGGCGTGAAGCGTGCCGATCAGGCGCTCCCGCACCGCTGGCGCCGCGGCCGCGTCCAGGGCACCGCGCAGCAAGGCGATGGCCTGGTCAGCGGGCGGAGATGCTGCCGCCTCACGTGCGGTAGTACTCAGCATGGCTTGTCCTGCCTGGGCGCTGCCCGGGAGAACAACGCTCGAAGTGAACGTCATTCACTCCGAGTATACGCTGTTCACGATGTGGTGAACGCCGACGTACCAGCCAAATGCGCCGAGCCGGGGGTAGCAATGGGACATCAGCAGCCAGACCTGACCGCGGGTGCGGATGCGCTGTGGTTCGACCCGCCCGGCGGCGGAAAACACGGGCGCCGCACGCTCACCCGCGAGCGCGTCGTCGCCGCGGCCCTCACCGTCATCAGCACCGACGGCGCGCAGGCTCTCAGCATGCGCGCCCTGGCGGCCGGCCTCGGCGTGGTTCCCGGCGCGCTGTACCGCCACGTCCGCAACAAGGAACAGCTCTACGACCTCGTCCTCGACGCGGTACTCTCCGAGGCCGGCGGCCAGGCCGACCCCGCCCAGCCATGGACGGCGCAGATCACCGTGCTCGCCCGCCGGCTCCGGACCGTCCTGGAGAACCACCCCGGGGTCGCTGCCCTGCTCAAGACCCGCGACCCGCTCAGTCCCGCCTCACTGGCCTTGGCCGAGGCATTCCTCGCGCCGCTCCTCGCGGCCGGGCTGCCCGGCCGCGAGGCCGCCTTGGCCTTCCGCCTCATCTACGACTACGTCCTCGGCTTCGCCCTGGCCGACCCCAGCTCGCCCGCCGAGCAGCGCCTCCGGGACACCGCCACCAGACAGCAATTGCACGCCTTCTTGCGCGCACTGCCGCCCAGCCGCTTCCCCGCTCTGGCCGCGCACGGCGCCCACGCCTGGGACGGCGACCGCGATCGGCGCTTCACCGTCGGCCTTGACACCCTCCTGCACGGACTGCAAACAGCCCGGCAGGCCGCCCCTGACGTGCAGCCTGGTCACCGCTGAGGCGGCCGTGCGGGCGGCTTGTCACAGGACGGCGCCACGCGGAGCCACCTCGACGGTGGCGACACCCCGGCTGTAGAGCACTATGAGCCGGTCACCGTGCCTGCAGCGCAGTGCGCCGTTCACTTCCGCCAGGGCCGAGATCGCGTGATCCATGGTCTCGTCCGGAGCGCCTCCAGCCTCTTCGTAGGTGACATCCAGGCGCTCGCCGCCCACCAGGCGGACACGCAGCACGATCTCTGCCATGACCACGCACCCTAGACCGTCGACGGTCAGCCGCCAAGAATCCCGCGGTGACGCATCCGCGGCCCCTCCCCCGCATTACGGGGTCGCCCCCTGGGTGCTGGGGGTGATCGCGGAGGTGCTGGGCGGAGGCGTAGTGGGCGGAGGCGTGGTCGGCGGGGGTGTGGTCGGTGGAGGCGTGGCCCAGGTCGTGGTGGGCGGAGGCGAACTCGGCCACGTCTTAGTCGGCGTCGGAGTGGGGTCGGTGGTCCTGGGTGTAAAGGGAGTGGTGGCCGGGACGACGGTCGGTGTGACCGGAGGGCTGCTGTGCCCGGACGAGCCGCTGGTCTTGCCGGACGCGTGGTGACCGCTGCCGGTGGTGCCGCGGCTGCTGCTACTGGATGCGCCGGGACTGCTGCTGGACGTGTGGGACACGGGGTGCGGCGGCTGGTTGGTCGAGGTCGAGTTGGAGAGCGCGCGGAAGGCGACGGTCCCGCCACCGGCGAGGGCGGCCACGAGGACCAGTACGCCGGCCATCATCGGGACCCGGCGCCGATGGGGACGGTCCGGCGACGGGTCGTCGGCTGACTGCTGCGGGTCCGGACCGGAGGGGGCGCCGCCGTCGGGGGTGAGGTTGCTGGCGCTCTGTCCGCGCCGCGAGCGCCGCTTGCCGAACCGGCCGTCGCCCTGGTCCTTCAGCTCCGGCGGGGCAGCGCCGGCGCCTACGAGCGGTACGGCCGCAAATCCGCCGGCGAGCGCGGCCTTGCCGGCGGCCGGCGGAGTTTTGCCGTCGGCGGGCGCGGTCAGGTCAGCGGTCGGCGGGATGGGGTGATCCAGCTCGGTCGCCACGACGGCGGCCGCGCCAGCGCCAGCGGCCGCGCCGGCCCCGGCCTTCCCGGCAGCCCCCCCGAGGCTGGCCTTTTCGGCACCTACCGCGGCAGCACCGAGGGCGACCGCGTGTTTCGGGTGGGTGTCGACGGAGGTCGGGCACCCAAGCTCCGCGGAGACCAGGTGACCGACCATCGGAATGCGCGAGGAACCCCCGACCAGCAGCACGGTCTGGAGCTGGGAGGGATCGATCTCGGCGGACTGCAGCGCCCGGCGCAGGGAGGCGATGGTGGCGCCGATCGCCGGGCGGATCATCTTCTCGAACTCGCCGCGGGTCAGCCGGACCTCGGTCTGCAGGTCGGGCAGCAGCACCGGAATCGAGGTCTCGGTGTCCGCCGACAGGGCCTCCTTGGCGGTGACGCATTCGTTCCGCAGCCGGATGACGGCGCTGAGGGCGCGCGGATCGGACGGGTCGAGGCCGGAGACGACGCCGTCGAGGCTCTGGTCGACGTGGGTGAACACGGCCTCGTCGAAGTCGACGCCGCCGAGGCCCTCGATGCCTTCCGGGCGGCCGAGGATGTCGAAGCCGCGCTCGGTGGTGCGCAGCACGGTCGCGTCGAAGGTGCCGCCGCCGAGGTCGTAGACCGCGATCAGCGCGCCGGGGGTGAGGCGATCGTTGCGGGCGTAGTGCGCGGCGGCGGCCTCGGGCTCGGTCAGCATGTTGACCTCGCCCAGTCCGGCCAGCCCGGGAACCTGGGCGAAGAGCTCGCGCTTGTAGGGTCCCCAGTTCGCCGGGTGGGTCAGCGTGACCATGTCGGGCCGCCCGCCCTCACGGTCGCTGACCGTGTTGACGACGTCGCGTAGCTGGTAGGCGACCAGTTGGGTGGCCGGGTACGGCGCCCCGCCGAGGATCACCGGCATCGGGTCGCCGAAGCGGCGCTTGACCGCGCGGGCGACCCGGTCGGGCTCGGCCATGGCCCGGCGCTCGGCGGCCCCGCCGGTCAGCACGGTGTCGTCGTCGCGGATCAGCACCACCGAGGGGACGGCGTCGGTGTGGTCGCCCAGAGTGGCCATTTCGACGCGCCCGTCGCGGGCAACGGCGGCGGCGGTGAAGGTCGTTCCCAGGTCAACACCCAGCCCGTAACTCATCAGAATCTCTTTTCTCTGCCTGCGTGCGCTGCCTGTTTGGGATCAGTGGAGGTGGACCGTGTCGGTGCCGGGATCGTGCTCGGCCGCGTCGGCCGAGCCCGCCGGGGAGTCAGGATGCGCCGCGGCTGCGTCTTCATAGCCGCTGGCACCGTGGAGGTCGGAGCTGTGGGTACCGGCGGTGGGGTCGTGCTCGACCGGGTCGACGGCGACAGGATCGGGGCTGGTGTGGGTGCCGGTGTCGTCGAGACCGGCGTGGTCGTGGCCGGCCAGCGTGGTGCCCGCGTGCGAGTCCGCGCTCGGCGTGCCCGCCGTTGACGGCGCCGGATCCTCAAACGGCTTCGAGACCGCCGAACCGGAGGAGGTGCTGAACGTTCCTCCGGCCGGGTGAGCCGCGACCGTCGTGACCGGCCCGCCCGGGAAGTGGCCCGCCTGGGTGGTGCCGCCAGCGGGATCGGCCGGCCCGCCGTGCAGCCCGGCGAAGACGCCGTGCGAGCCCAGTGAGCCCAGTGAGCCCGGCGAGCCCGGCGAGCCCGGCGAGGCCGATTCGTGGCCCGACGTCGTCCCGCTGGGTGCCGACGGGTCGTTCGGCAGCTGGCCGGGCGGCACCGGTACCTGTCCGGGCGCGGGCGGCGGCGGTTCCTGGCCGGGCGGCAGCGGCGCGTCGGACGCGACCACCTCGGTCTGGCCGCTGGTGGTGGCGCCGTCCTCGTTTTCGGTCAGCGTGGACGTGTCGTGCCCGTCGGCGTGGGAACTGTCGTGCCCTATCTGCACGGTCTCGCTCTGAGTGACGGTGACGGAGTTGGTGCCGTCGCCGTCGGCGCCGGCCGTGACGCTGATGCTGTTGTCGGCCTGGTTGACCGAGAAGCTGCCGTCCGGGTGCTCGGTGACCTTGACGTGGTCGGTCTCGTGAATGACGAGGTCGGTCTCCTGGCCCGGCGGGTCGGGCACCACCGTGTGGTAGTTGTCGCTGAACACATAGGAGTGGCCGTGCTCGTCCTTGACGACGACGTATTCGACCGCGTCGACGCTGTACATGCCGTCGGCGCCCTGGTTGACGACGACGTCCTGGTAGATCTCGATGGTCAGCCCGTCGTGCTCGACCACTCCGCCGCCCGGCCCGTGCCCACTGCCGCTGGTGCTGTGACCGGGGATCCGCCAGGTGGTGGACAGGCCGCTGGAGACGTGGCCGCCTTCGCCGCTGGTGTGCAGCGTGACCCCGTGCTCGGATCCGGAGTCCGGCGAACCGGGCGGATCGTTGGTGACCGTGCTGGTGAGCGGGCCTGCGCCGTGGTCGGTAGCGAAGTGCTCGGTGGTGACGTGCTCGACGCTGATGTGGTCGGCCGCCGGGGTACCGCCGGAAGGGGCGAAGCCGGCCGAATGCGCCGGGGTCTCGGTCGCCAGGATGCCGATGCCGATGCCACCGCCGATGGCCCCGGCCACGGCCGCGGCCTGGGCTGCCCGGCGGGCCAGTTGGCTGATGTGGGGTGGGGCGGTGGCCCCGGCGTCGGGGGCGTCCTGCACCCACGCGGGGATCTCGCCGCGGTCGCCGTGCTTGGCCGCTTCCCACAGCCGGGCGGGCATGCCGGCCGGAGTGCCACCAGACGATGCGCCGCCGGGCGAGGCGGGCCGGTCGGGAGGGGTGCTCATGGCAGCATCCCGTCTGCGGTGAGGCGCGGCTGGCTCGGCTGGTGCGGTTGGCTCGGCGCCGGAGTGAAGCGCGGCTCGGCCGGGCCGGTGTGCAGGCCGGGCTGGGTGCCGAGGACCAGGCCTTCGCAGGTCCGCACCAGGACCCGGGCCGCTTCGCGGACGTCGCGGGTCGACGAGGGATGCTCGGCGCGGCGCTGCCACTGGGTCAGCGCGGCGATCGCAGCGCGGTACAGGTCGCCGGACGGGGACTGGGGGTCCAGGCCCAGGCGGGTGGCCGGGGCGGCCCCGTCACCACCGAGTACGCGGTAGGCAGCGGCCTTTTCGGTGTCGGTGAGCATGAGCGCTCCGGTGCGAAGGGTGTCCAGCAGACGGATCTCGGCGAACTCGTGGGCGCCGGCGGTGATGCGTTCGTATTCGTGCCGCAGCCCGGCGGCGGCCGGGACCGGCCAGCGCTGCAGCACCGCGTCCACCGCCAGCAGCGCCGACCGGGCCTTGAGTACGTCGGCGCGGCCGGCGAAGCGCCCGGTCAGGGCGTCGCGGAGCGGGGCCAGGCCGGCCCGGGCCGACAGCTCGCGGGCGAGCACCGCTGCCGTCGTGGCGACGCCGCTCTGCACCAGCCGCACCGATAGCCGCAGCCCGAAGAACCCGAACCGGTCGAGCAGCGCGGCCCGGGTCGCGGGGTCGACGGCGATGTCGGTCTCCGCGTGGGTGAACCGGGTGGCGGTGACCAGCAGCCGCTCCAGCTCGGCCTGGTCGGCCCGGGCCAGGGTGGTGATCGCGCGGAATTCGGCTTCGCGCAGGGTCGCCGCGGTGGCGGCCAGCAGCCCGGCCACCGGCAGCACGGTCTGGCACAGGGCCTGCAGCCGCGGGTCCTGCCGGTACCGGGCCGCGATCCGGGCCGCGCTGTCGAGGGCGTCCACCCGGCCGTGGCCGACCTCGTCCGCGCGGCCGAGGACGGCGATGGTGTTGATCGGGCGGCGCTCGGCGGGATCGTTACGGAAGGTCTCCAGGAACCGGACGTCGGATCCGTGCACGTGACGCATCAGGTACACGACCGCGTCCACCTCGGACTGGTCGTCTTCGCCGTCGGTGCCGAGGGTGGACTCGGTCCGCCGCGAGAGCTCGACGCTGAGCGAGTCCAGCCCGGGGGTGTCCACCAGGGTCATCGTGGACAGCGCGGTGGACGGCCAGTCGACCACCAGGTGGTCGATCTCCTCGGCCCGCAGCCCGCCGAGGCTCACGTCGAGCACCCCGCCGGACGGTCCCGGCGGCAGCGGCCGGGGTGACCCCGAGCGCGGGTGGGCCACCACCCGGTAGGTGTGACCGTCGCGGTACCAGGTGACGATGCGGGTGCACTCACCGGCGTCGGTCGCGGCCAGTTCCTGCCCGACCAGGGCGTTGAGCAGGGTCGACTTCCCGGCTTTGATCCGGCCGGCGATCGCCACCCGGAGCGGCTCGTTCAGCCGCTGGGCGACGGACTGCAGCCGCGGCATCGCCGGGCTGCCCTCGTACACCTGGCAGGCGTGGCGCACCAGCGCCCGCACCGCGTCAGGCAGCGGAGAGGGGCCCGCCGGAGGGCCCGGGGGGAAGGTCACGACTTCACCTCTTGCGGTGGGGTTTCGGTACGCCGGCGGTGCGCGGCCAGGTCGTCCATGCGGGAACGCAGCGACGCCAGGGTGGCCAGGTCGGAGTCGATGCGCTGGCGCTGGGCGCTGGCGGATTCGGTGCTGGTCACCGAGGCCTGCGCGGCGGCCAGCGCCTCCGTGGCCGACCGCTGCAGCTCGGTCACCCGGTCGGCGCAGGCGCTGCGCAGTTCGCGTTGCACGTGGCGGACCGCGTCGCGGGAGTCCTTGCCGACCTGCATATTGAAGTCGTCGACAAACCGCCGCACCGTCGCCTTGGCCTCGGCGCGGCGCTGCTCCAGCTTGCGGCGGCGATCGTCCATGAGCCCCGCCCGGCCCATCAGCATCGCTGGGGCCAAACCGATCACCGGAAGGAACACCGGAAGGAGCGTCAACCCAGCCAGATGGGTCAGCATGGTGAACATCAGCATTCCGCTGTAGGCCTTCTGGAAAGTGGCCAGGCCCGCGCCCTTGGCCTTCCGGCCCAAGAACTTCGAGTCGACGGCGAACTCGCCGATCAGGTCGACCGGGGCCGCGACCTCGCGGACCCGGATGACATCCGCCTCGGCCAGCGCGAAGTGCTCGCTGACGGCCGCGGCGACCTCCTTGGCCCGGCGCACGAACATCGCGTAGTTCTCCAGCGCCTCGGCGGCCAGCCGCTGCCGCAGCCACGCCTCGAACTCGTCCCAGTTTTTGGCCGGGTCACCCTCGCTGATCGTGGCCTCGGCTTCGTGCAGCACCGCCCGTGAGCGGTCCCGGAGATCGAAGTCGATGTCCGAGGCGATGTCGGAGAACCCGTCCTGGAGCAGTTGCTGCCATCTGGCGCTGCGCTCCCGCAGCCCGTCGGCCCGTTGCTTGGCCGCGGTCAGCTCGCTGATCAGCGCGGGCAGGGCCGCTGGGTCGATCAGCGCGGCCCGGTGGGCGCGCGCGATGATCTCGAGCTGGTCCACGGCCGAGAGCACCTGGGCCGCGACCGCGTCGAGCGCCAGCCGCTCCGAGCCCGTGACCACCTCGCCGAGCTTGCGGACCAGCGGCGGGAACCCGGACTCGTTGTTCATCTCCTGATCGCTGGTCCGGGCCGCCCGCCCGCGTACCTCCGAGGAGAGCGGCAGCACCTCGATCTGGATCTGCCGACGCTCCAGGTGAGCCAGGTCCAGCCGGAGAACCTGCTCCCAGTGCGCGTAGAGGTCGGTCTTGCTGAGGATCATGACGATCGTGGGGCACAGGTCCTGCACGGTGCCCAGGAACCGCAGCTCGGCCGCGGTGAGCTCCTGCGAGGCGTCGCTCACGAACAGCACCGCGTGCGACTGCGGCAGCGTGCTCAGTGCCGCCGCGTTCTGGATCGAGCCGAGCCCCCCGACCCCGGGAGTGTCGACGAGGACCAGGCCCGACGCCAGCAGCGGCCGGTCGATGCCGACCGTGACCGACCGCAGGCGGCGGCAGTTGCCGGGGTTACCGGCCTCCGAGACGTAAGCGGCGATCTCCGACGGGGAGATGGTCTCGGCCCACCCCGCACCGCCGGAACCTTCGAGCGACTCGAAACTGGCGCTGGCGGAGACCTGCTCGGCGTAGCGCACCTCGGTCGACACCGCGGTCGCGATGTCGTCGTCGACCGGACAGATCGGGGCCATGAGCAGCGCGTTGACCAGCGAACTCTTGCCTTGCTTGAACTCTCCCACGACGTGGACCATCACGGTCGAATCCGACAGCAGGCGCCGAGCGCTGGACAGACGTTCGGCGAGATCTTCTCGCTCGTACGCCCGGGCTCCCTGGATCGCCAGATCCAGAGTCTCCAGCGCGTGCCGTGCTGCGCCGCTCGGCGCCTGCTGACCGGACATTGCGGTTTTCCTCCTTGACTAGCTAGCTACGGGGCCGATTCAGGCCACGTCAGCTGTGGTGCATCTCCTGGCCGGCGTCGTGGGCGTCGTGCCCGGTGTCGGCGCTCTCGGCGGCCGCCGCGTGGCCGGCGTCCTCGAACGAGTGCTCGTCGGAAACGTGGAGCGGCTCCTCGTGCACCACCGGTTCGTGGTCGAAGTGCACCGGCTCGACGTGGTGCTCTCCGGCCTGCTCGTTGAACGCGCCGGTCTGACCATGACCGTGGCCGGAGACCTGCTGCTCGTTCTGCTGCACGCCATGGAAGCCGTGAGCCTGCTCGTTGAACGCGCCGGTCTGACCGTGACCGTGGCCGGAGACCTGCTGCTCGTTCTGCTGCACGCCATGGAAGCCATGTGCCTGCTCGTTGAAGGCACCGGTCTGACCATGACCGTGGCCGCTGACCTGCTGCTCGTTCTGCTGAGCGCCGAAGCCGTGGCCAGCCTGCTCATTGAACGCACCAGTCTGGCCGTGACCGCCGCCGGAGACCTGCTGCTCATTCTGCTGAGCGCCGAAGCCGTGGCCAGCCTGCTCATTGAACGCACCAGTCTGGCCGTGACCGCCGCCGGAGACCTGCTGCTCATTCTGCTGAGCACCCGGACCAGCCTGCTCATTGAACGCACCGGTCTGGCCGTGACCGCCGCCGGAGACCTGCTGCTCATTCTGCTGAGCACCCGGACCAGCCTGCTCGCTGAACGCACCGGTCTGGCCGTGACCGCCGCCGGAGACCTGCTGCTCATTCTGCTGAGCACCCGGACCAGCCTGCTCATTGAACGCACCAGTCTGGCCGTGACCGCCGCCGGAGACCTGCTGCTCATTCTGCTGAGCACCCGGACCAGCCTGCTCATTGAACGCACCAGTCTGACCGTGACCGCCGCCGGAGACCTGCTGCTCATTCTGCTGAGCACCCGGACCAGCCTGCTCGCTGAACGCACCGGTCTGGCCGTGACCGCCGCCGGAGACCTGCTGCTCATTCTGCTGAGCACCCGGACCAGCCTGCTCGCTGAACGCACCGGTCTGGCCGTGACCGCCGCCGGAGACCTGCTGCTCATTCTGCTGAGCACCCGGACCAGCCTGCTCGCTGAACGCACCGGTCTGGCCGTGACCGCCGCCGGAGACCTGCTGCTCATTCTGCTGAGCACCCGGACCAGCCTGCTCGCTGAACGCACCGGTCTGGCCGTGACCGCCGCCGGAGACCTGCTGCTCATTCTGCTGAGCACCCGGACCAGCCTGCTCGCTGAACGCACCGGTCTGGCCGTGACCGCCGCCGGCGACCTGCTGCTCATTCTGCTGAGCGCCGGCGAGACCGCCTGCTCGTTGAACGCACCGGTCTGGCCGCCGGGACCACCGTCGACCTGCTGCTCATTCTGCTGCGTACCGCCCAGGCCGCCGGCCTGCTCGTTGAACGCACCAGTCTGGCCGCCGGGACCACCGTCGACCTGCTGCTCATTCTGCTGCGTACCGCCCAGGCCGCCGGCCTGCTCGTTGAACGCACCAGTCTGGCCGCCGGGACCACCGTCGACCTGCTGCTCATTCTGCTGCGTACCGCCCAGGCCGCCGGCCTGCTCGTTGAACGCACCAGTCTGGCCGCCGGGACCACCGTCGACCTGCTGCTCATTCTGCTGCGTACCGCCCAGGCCGCCGGCCTGCTCGTTGAACGCACCAGTCTGGCCGCCGGGACCACCGTCGACCTGCTGCTCATTCTGCTGCGTACCGCCCAGGCCGCCGGCCTGCTCGTTGAACGCACCAGTCTGGCCGCCGGGACCACCGTCGACCTGCTGCTCGCTCTGATCTGTGCTCATCTCATGTCCTTTGCGTGTGGTCCAGTAGTGATGGATGTTGACCATAGAAAATGGTCAAATGGGTGATCGAAGCCTGTTGCCATTACCGGCACTCCAAAGTTTTCAGGCATAACTCGACACCGAGCTGTAGAATTGGCAGCACGGGCTTGCAAGAGAGCGTTCGCGCGTTCCCCTGAAGGTCTGAGCAGCGCAAACGTATTAAAGGAATTTTCGCTAGCTGGATTCTTCAGCTAGATCGAAAATGCGACTCTCGGCATTGCCGTCCCCCTTTCCCCCGTCGACCGAGCCCCTATCGGTGGCGGAGCAGGCGCTTGTGACCTAGCCAGCGGCTGCCTCTTTATTTACGCGGAGAGGGCACCCGCGCCCCAGATACACCTTCGCGGCAGAAATTTTGTACGGGTTTCGTACGGCTCGGCGTCTACTCCCGGGGGATGGCAGGTAGGCCTTCTCCCGGTGGACGACGGGTAGGCCTTGCGGCATACGTGGCGGCGCCAAGGTCCGGCCTGCGGGCCGATGCCCGACCGGGGGGCCGGTTCCTAACGTTGGTGGTGCCGGATCAACCGGCCTGACAACGGAGGGCACCACGATGATCGAGGTCGAGAACCTCAGCAAACGGTACGGGGAGAAGCTGGCGGTCGACGGGCTGGAGTTCGTGGTCCAGCCGGGGATCGTGACCGGGTTCCTGGGCCCCAACGGGGCCGGCAAGTCGACCACGATGCGGATGATCGCCGGGCTGGACGAGCCGACCACCGGGCGGGTCCTGGTCAATGGGCGGAACTACCGCACCTCGTCCGGGCCCATGGGCGAGCTGGGGATCCTGCTGGAGGCCAAGGCCGTGCACACCGGCCGCTCGGCCCGCAACCACCTGCTGGCCCTGGCGCTGACCAACGGGGTGAGCCGGCGCCGGGTCGATGAGCTGATCGACATCGTCGGCCTGCGCGAAGTGGCGGCCAAGCGAGTCGGCGGGTTTTCGCTGGGGATGGGCCAACGGCTCGGCATCGCCTCGGCGCTGCTGGGCGATCCCGAGGTCGTGGTTCTCGACGAGCCGGTCAACGGGCTGGACCCCGAGGGCGTGCTCTGGATCCGGAACCTGCTCAAGGGGCTGGCCACCGAGGGCCGCACCGTGTTCGTGTCGTCCCACCTGATGAGCGAGATGGCGCTGACCGCGACCCGGCTGGTGGTGGTCGGCCGGGGGCGGCTGATCGCGGACACGACGGTCGAGGAGTTCACCGCCCGGGCGGGCGGCAACACCGTCACCGTGCGCACTCCCGACGCCACCCAGTTGCGTGACCTTTTGCTCGGGCCGGACGTCAGCGTGACCAGCGCAGAACCTGGCCTCCTGCACGTTCGGGGCCTGAGCGCCGAGCAGATCGGCACCGCCGCCTGGCGGGCGGGCCTGCCGGTCTTCGAACTGACCGCCCAGCAGGCATCGCTGGAAGAGGCCTTCATGAAGCTCACCGACGACTCCGTCGACTTCCGCTCGCGCGAGACCGGTGTGGAGGTGGCAGCCTGATGAGCGCCGTCCTCTCCCCCACCGCCCCGGCCACGGCCGGCCGCGCCACCGGGCTCAAGGTCACCCAGGCCCGGGTGATCCGGTCGGAGTGGCTGAAGTTCCGCTCGCTCCGGTCCACCCGCTACACGCTGCTGGCCGCGCTCGTGCTGACGATCGGGATCGGCGCGCTGATCTCGGCCGTCACGGCCAGCCAGTACTCCACCTACACGGCGGCCGAGAAGGCCACCTTCGACCCGGTCGGCACCAGCTTGGCTGGCTTCAGCTTCGCGGTGGTGGCGTTCGGAGTGCTGGGCGTGCTGCTGATCAGCGGGGAGTACAGCACCGGGATGATCCGGTCCTCGCTCACCGCGGTCCCGCGGCGGCTGCCGGTCCTGTGGGCCAAGCTGACCGTGTTCGCGGCCGTGATCTTCTCGGTCTCGCTGGTGACCAGCCTCGTCTCCTTCTTCCTGGGCCAGGCGCTGCTGGACGGCCAGCACATCGGGGTGACGATCACCGCGCCTGGCGCGCTGCGCTCGATCATCGGCGCCGCCCTGTTCGTGACCGTGGCGGGCATGGTCGGGATCGCGCTGGGGACGCTGCTGCGCAACACGGCCGCGGGTATCTCGATCTTCACCGCCGTGTTCTTCGTGATCCCGCCGCTGATGAACCTGCTGCCGACCTCGATCAGGGATCACTCGGCCCAGTATCTGCCGTCGAGCGCGGGCGAGGCCCTGTGGGGCGGGGCCTACGGGGTGGCGCACCCGCTGTCGCCCTGGATCGGATTCGGGGTGCTGTGCGGGTACACGGTGATCCTGATCGCCGCGGCGGCCGGGCGGCTGCGGCGCAGCGACGCCTGAGCCGGGACAATGCCAGCATGAGGATGGCCCAGGCCATCGGATACCCAGCGCGCCGCCCGGCGGCCAGCTGGGTATCCGATGGGCGCTGCTGGTCCTGATCAGTCGGCCTCGGCGGTGCCGCTCTCCCCGAGGGCGGGCTCGTCGCCTTCCGGGCCGACCGCGCCGACCACCCGGGCCTCGGTCACGACCACCGCGTCCATCGCCGCCTCGGGGGCGCCGGGCAGCGGGCGGTCGCGCCGGGCCAGCGCGGCGGCGATCGAGGGGAAGATCAGCACCGAGAGCACGCCCGCGCCGACCATGGCGGCCGCGTTGGCGGGGATCATGATGCCGTCGTTCAGGCCGATCTCGGCCAGCGCGATCAGCAGCGGCATGGTGGTCGCGGCGATGAACGTCATCTCGACCCGCTGCTGGACCGGCAGCGCACGCCGGTAAACCAGCAGCGAGGGCAGGCCGCGGACCACCAGCAGCAGCAAAAAGAAGATGACGAGCCGCAGCGGGTGCTCGACGACCGACTTGACGTCGAGCGTCATCCCCGAGGTGACGAAAAATACCGGAATGAAAAAGCCGTAGCCGAGCGCGTCGAGCTTCTCCTCCAAGGAGGTGACCGCCACTCCCATCCGCCGCGTCCACCGGCGCAGCACCATGCCGGCCAGCAGTGCGCCCAGTACCACGTCGAGGCCGAACCGGGCTGCCGCCAGGAGCAGCAGCAACAGCAGCACGACCGACCAGCGCAAGGTGGTCTGCGCGGTCGACCGCTGGCCCTGTTCGATGACCGCCTTCAGCTTGCTGGCCCCGACGATCCGGGGCAGGAGCGTGAGCACCAGCGCGACCGCGCAGACGGCGCCGATCGAGATCACCGCGGCGAACGAGTCCCGGCCGGTCAGGAAGATCGAGATGGCCAGGATCGGCAGCAGCTCACCGACCGCCCCGGCCGCCAGCACGTAACGGCCGAACTTGCCGGCCAGCATGTCGTTGTCGTGCAGGATCGGCAGCAGGGTACCCAGCGCGGTCGTGGTCAGGGCCAGCCCGACCGGCACGAAGTCACGCACGTAGCCGAACGAGCCGAGGATCGCCACCGCGCCGACCGCGATGACGGCGCTCAGCACCCACCCGGTGACGGCCAGCTTGCCAGCCTGTTCGCGCAGCAACTGCGGATCGAGCTCGTACCCGGCCAGCAGGAAAAGGAAGCCCAGCCCGACGTTGGAGATCAGCTTGATGCTGTCGGTGTTGGCCAGCCCCAGGCCCTGCTTGCCGATCAGCACACCGCACAGGATCAGCACGACCACCTGCGGCACCCGCGGCCGCCGCAGCGCGGCGACGACGATGGGCGCCAAGGCCGCGATCAGCGACACCGCGAACAGCGTCTGCAGGCTCTTTACGTCCATCGGCGATCCCCCCGCCCCAGCCCGGCACCTAAGTGTGACACGCCGGGCCTGCGGCGAAAATCTCCAGCTAGCGGAGGATTTCGATGAGCAGGGAGGATGTCGAGGTCATGGCGGCCAGGTGACGAGATGGTTCAGGTGGGCACAGTCGGGTTTTCTTTTGGACAGACGGGCATAGAGGGGAACCGATCGGGGAAGTGAAATCGTCGGACTGTTAGGCCTGGCAACAACCGGCCCGGCGGAGCGTGCGGATGTGACGCTGGGCGATGGGGCGGAAGCGAATTGAGGTGACTTGTGAAGCAGGGGTGGCGTCGAGTGCCGGTGTTGGTGTCGAATAGGAGCATCTTCGACCGAAAGGCACCTCGAAACCCCAGAAGCACACAACGTCCCGGAGAGTACGTTTTCCAGCCGCGATAGCCACGACAGGCAGGGTGTCTTCATGCGATCCGCGCATTCGAGACCAGTCACCGTGGGCCTGGCCACCGGTCTCTTCGTCCTCGCGAGCGGGGTGACGGGGACGGCCATGGCCGCCACCACACCGTCCCCGACGGCCACCAAGGCGACCAGCACTCCGTCGGCTTCCGCGAGCAGCTCACCCTCGGCCGCCGTTTCCAAGGCGAGCGCCTCGCCGTCTTCCAAGGCGAGCGCCTCGCCGTCGGCCTCCGCCAGCAGCACACCCAGCACGATCAAGGCGACCACCTCGGCCACTCCGACCCCCTCGGCCAGCGCCACCGGAACGAGCTCGGCGACGCCGACCCCGACGCCTTCCACCAGCGCGACCCCCAAGCCGGTGGCGGACATCGCGGTGACATCCTCGGCCACCAGCGTCGAGCCAGGGGCGACGATCCTGTTCCGGATCTCGGCGTACACGAACCTGAAGGCCAGTGCGACCGGCAAGATCACGTCCGCGCTGACCCCGAGCAAGACGACGCCGGCGTTCCCGGCGCCGGTGTTCACGGTCGACACCTGTTCCAGCACCAGCGGGACGACCTGCAACCTGAGCGTGCCGATCGCCAAGCCGGCCCAGCCCCAGGTCGAAACCCAGCTCACGGTGCCGAAGACCGCCACCGCTGGGGAGACGGTCAAGTACAGCGCGACCGTGACGGTCGCCGACGGCAGCACCACCCTGGCTGCGACCGCGACCGCCCCGACGATCACCGTCAAGGCGGCCAGCTCGGCGTCGGCCAGCCCGAGCAAGAAGACCAAGTCGGCCGCGGCCGGCTCCGGCTCCCCGTCGACTCCCACCTCGGCCGGCGCCACCGTGGACCTGCCGGGCCTGTCGAGCACCACCGAGAACGTCGGCGCGGCCATCCCGCTCGGGGCGCTCCCGGCGTGCGTGGCGGGCGTGGCGGGCGTGTCGACGACGATCCCCGCCGGTAACGCCTCGAACCTGTTCCCGCAGATCAGCCCCTCGTCGACCCCATCGCCATCGCCGGGCACCGCGGTCGCCGACCCCGCCCCGGCCAAGCCGGTGGCCGACTCCTCGCGGATCCCGCTGTCGCTGGGCAGCTCCGAGTTCGGCGCCCAGATCATCGGGCTGATCGTGCTGCTCCTGGGCGTGGCCATCGCCGTCACCCGCCTGTCCCTGCGCAAGACCCGCCCCAACAAGTAGGCAGGTCTTGCCGGAGTCGCGGATGTAACCGCGGTGCTGCGCGGTTGACCGGACCATTGGCAATGGCGCCTTTGCCCTTGTAAGAGAAAGGGCAAAGGCGCCATTGCCCTTGTACCGCCAGTGGCCCCGCGCCAGGACGGCGCAATCGGTCAGGGCTGCTGGGCGGTCAGGGCTGCTTGGGGGCCAGGTGCTCGACCTTGGGGCGGAGCTGGCGCATGGCGCCGGCCAGGGTGCCGGCCTTCATGGTGGGGGACACGACCTCGCCGAAGGTGTCGTTGTCGAACCAGGCGCACATGGCGACGCTGCCGGGCTCCGAGGCGGTGGCGTTGACGCAGACGGCTTTGCCGCCGAGGGCGCCGGCGCTGGTGAGGGTGGCGCCCTTGAATCGCTTGGTGAAGCTGGTCACCGAGTCGGTTGGTGAGGCGTTGACCAGGTTGCCGCCGATGAGCAGGATGATCTGCGGCGTGGCGCCCGAGGTTGAGTTGCCGGACTCGTAGACACCTTCCACGAGGTGGCGGGCCTGGCCGGAGCTCATGTTGACCACATCCTGGCGCAGCTGGCCGACGTTCATCTGCTGCTCCAGCGCGGGGCGGCGGGCGAAGGCGTTCAGCTGGTTCGGGGCGACCAGGGTGTGGGCCGGGCCGCTGGGCCCGGACGGGAACGCCACCATGACGATCACGATGATCGCGGCCGCGGCCACCGCCAGCACGCCGCCCAGGGCGAACCAGAGGCGCCGGTCACCGCTGCCGCCGCGGCGCTCCGGCCGGCCGGGTCGACCGGGGCCGGAGCAGCGCCCCGGTGCCGCTGGTCTTGCTCGCACCGGTGTCGGCCGCGCCGAACGAGTCCGCCGGGGACAGGTCGAGCGAGCTGGCGCCGGTCGCGGTGAAGGTCGGCATCGCGCCGGTCGGGGCCGGGGCCAGGTTCGCGAAGGTGCCGGTGGCGCCGCCGTAGGCGGCCGTCTGGTCGGCGAAGGCCGCCGTCTGGTCGGCGAAGGCGGCCGCCTCGTCGGCGTAATCGGGAGCCGGGGTGAAGGTCGGCGCCGCGTGAAAGGCCGGGGCATCGGCGAAGTAGGTCGAGGCGGTACCGCCGTCGAGGACGCCGGTGGCGTCGGCCGCCTGGGCGCCCAGGATCGGCGCGTGACCGTCGATCGTGGTGGCGTCGGGCGGTACGGCCAGCCCGCTGCTGTCCAGCAGGCCCATGGGCGCGGCGGCGTCGGCGAACGCGTGGCTGGCTTCGGCCGCGTCACCCGGGTGGTAGTTGTACAGCTCGACGTTGTCGGCGATGCCGGTGGCGTCGAGCATGCCCGACGCGTCCAGCATGCCGGTGGCGGCCGGGTCGGGGATGCCCGCCGACAGCTCGCTGAGCGTGCCCACCCCGTCCGGGAACTGGCCGGAGGCGTACTCGGCGGCGACGTAACCGGCCGGGCCGGGGTCCGGGGCGGCGTAGCCCTGAACGGGCCCGTAGCCGTGGTCGGTGTCGTCGTAGCTCGGCGGGTACTGGTAATAGTCCGAGGGGTAGGACGCCGCGGGTTCCTGCGGAGCCTGGGCCTGCTCGGCCGCCGCGTACTGGGCGTCCTCGTAGGCCGGGTCGCCGTAGTTGGGGTCGTTGTAGCGGGAGTCGCCGTAGTCCGCGTACCCGTACTCGGCCTCGCCGGCCTGGGGGTGGTCAGCCTGGGGGTAGCCGGCCTGCTCGTAGCCGGCCTGGTAGCCGTTCGCCTCGTAGCCGGCCGACACCGGGGCGCCGTAGTGCGGCTGGGCGGGGAGGTTGGGGAAGCTGGGGTGCTCGACGTAGCCCGCTGGCGGCCCGTAAGCCGGCGGCGTCCCGTAGTCGTGGCCGGTGCCGTTCAGGTCGTAGACGTCGGGGTAGCTGACCTCGCCGTAGCCGGCGTTGTCGGGCTGGGGCTGGTAGTCCACGGCCGGGTAGCTGGTCTCGGCCGTCCCGTACCAGCCCGCCTCCGTACCCTCCGGGTACTGACCGTCCGCGTACTGCTCTTCCGCGTACTGGCCCTCGGTGTACTGGCCCTCCGCGTCGTAGTGGGCGAAGCCTGAGTAGCCGCGCTCGGCATCACGAGAATCGTGCACCGCACCGACGGCGGAAGGATGTCGCGCCGGCTCCCACCGGCGGTCGTCCTCCTCCGGCGGCCATCCGCTACTCATATTCCGGGTCACCCCCGAGTCTGATTAGGCCAGGCCGTACTACGGGCAAATTCCATCATTGCGACAAAACAGGCGTCTCCGCAGCCACATCGGCGACATGGGGGGTCCGCTTCGGTCCTGGGACCACACGTTACTGGTCTAACCTCGTTCATGTGGCTCGAGACGAACGCGGAGTGACGCCCCAGAGCGAAGACTTCTCCGCCTGGTACAACGAATTGGTCTTCAAGGCGGAGCTTGTGGACCGTGGTCCGGTTCGCGGGACGATGGTCATCCGCCCTTACGGATACCGGCTTTGGGAACTGCTGCAGTCCGACCTGGACGGGCGGATCAAGGAGACCGGGCACCAGAACGCGTACTTCCCGCTGCTGATCCCCCAGAGCTACCTGCAACGTGAGGCAGAACACGTCGAGGGCTTCTCGCCGGAGCTGGCGGTGGTCACCTACGCGGGCGGCAAGGAGCTGGAGGAGCCGCTGGTCGTCCGGCCGACCTCCGAGACCGTCATCGGCGAGTTCATGGCCAAATGGATCAGCTCGCACCGGGACCTGCCGATGCTGCTGAACCAGTGGGCCAACGTGGTGCGCTGGGAGCTGCGGCCGCGGATGTTCCTGCGGACCACCGAGTTCCTCTGGCAGGAGGGGCACACCGCGCACGCCGACGAGGCCGACGCGATGCGCGAGACCATGCTCGCGCTGCAGGAGATCTACGCCCGCACCGTCCGCGAGCTGGCCGCGATGCCGGTCGTCGAGGGCGAGAAGACGGCCAGCGAGCGCTTCGCGGGCGCGGTCCGCACGTTCACCATCGAGGGCATGATGCGGGACGGGCGGGCGCTGCAGGCCGGCACGTCGCACTACCTGGGCACCAACTTCGCCAAGGCGTTCAGCATCCAGTACGCGGGTGAGGACGGCGGCCTGACCCTGGCGCACACCACTTCCTGGGGCATGAGCACCCGCATGATCGGCGGCGTGATCATGACCCACGGGGACGACAAGGGCCTCGTGCTGCCGCCCCGGCTGGCCCCCTACCAGGTCGTCATCGTGCCGATCGGCCGCGGCGAGCAGGCCGCCGAGGTGACCGCGGCCGCGGCCGCGCTGGCCCAGCGGCTGGCGGGCGCCGGCATCAGGACGCACGTGGACGACCGGCCGCAGCTGTCGCCGGGCTTCAAGTTCAACGACTGGGAGCTGCGCGGCGTACCGATCCGGCTCGAGCTGGGCCCCCGGGACCTGGCGGCGGGCAGCGCGGTGATGGCCCGGCGGCTGGCCGGGGCCGGCCAGGAGGCCAAGGAGTCCATCTCGCTCGAGGGAGCGGAACGCCGGCTGGCGGACGAGCTCGAGGCGTTCCAGGCCTTTCTGTTCGAGCGGGCGACCGCCTTCCGGGACGAGCACACACTCGTCACCGACGCCTGGGACGAGTTCGCGGCCGCGGTCGCCTCGGGCTGGGCGCTGGCGCTGCACTGCGGCTCGGCCGAGTGTGAGGACGACATCAAGGCGGCGACGGCGGCCACCGCCCGCTGCATCCCGCTGGACGGGGAGCCGGAGTCCGGCCCGTGCATCCGCTGCAACGAGCCGTCCGCATACGGGAAAAGGGTCATTTTCGGCCGCGCCTACTGAGCGATCGCCGGGGCGCGCCCGGGCAGGACTTTGGGCGCGCCCAGCGGCGGCCGAGCAAATTTCGGCCAAAGTGTGACAACCGTTACCTACGGGACGCTGGTCAGTTTGTGAGGTTCCAACTCACGAGTAACTACCGCCGACCCAGTGGGGATAGACAGTGTTCACGACGACGGAATTTGCCCGTATCGGCATGGTGTCGGTCCGCATGCTGCGGTGCTATGAGTCCACCGGGCTGCTGCTGCCCCGGCTCGTCGACCCGGGCACCGGGCGCGGCTGCTACGAGGCGAACCAGCTGCCGCGGCTCAACCGCATCCTGGCCCTCAGCGATCTGGGCTTCACCCTGCCGCAGGTCTGGGCCCTGCTCGACACCGAGGTGAGCGAGTCCGAACTGCGCGGCATGCTGCGGCTGCGGCGGGCCGAGCTGGCCGCGAAGATCAGCGCCGACACCGCCCGGCTGGCCCGGGTGGAGGCCCGGCTGAACACGATCGCCAAGGAAGGCTACCTGCCGCGCAACGAGGTGGTCACCAAGGTGATCTCGCCGATCCGGATCGCCGAGCTGGCCGCCATCGCCGACAACTACGCGGCCGAGACCCTGGGCCGGGTCATCCGCCCGCTGCAGTCCGCGCTGACCAGCCGGATGGACGCGGCCGGGGTGCAGCCGGACGGGCCCGCGATGGCCTACTTCGATACGCGCCCGGGGGCCAGCTATGACGCGCGCCCCGGCCGGCGGCGCGGCGCGGCGCGGGAGACGGTCACCGTGCACGCGGCGTTCCCGGTCAGCGCGGAGCCGGGGACCGCCGACGACTTCGCGATCGCCGAGCTGCCGGGTGCCGGTCCGGCCGCCACGATCATTCACTACGGTCCGCTGGACGAGGTGGGCACCAGCTTCGAGGCGCTGGCCCGGTGGATCGACGCGAACGGCTACACCAGCACCGGCCTGGTCCGCGAGGTCTACCTGGACAGCCCGGCCGACGCGCCCGAGCAGTGGGTCACCGAGCTGCAGGTGCCGGTGCTCAAGGAATCGGAACGTCCTTCTCCGGAAGCGTGAACTCGCCGCCCAGGTGGCGGAAGACCGGGTCGTCGGGGTCGATCTCGGTCTGGGCCAGTACCTGGTCGGCGTAGATCTCCGCGTCGTCCTTGGGCTCGTAGCCGAGGGCCCGGGCCTCCCCCAGCGACACCCAGCCGCCCCGGGTGTTGGCCGACACCCCGAAGATCACCCGGAAGCCGGGCGACGGCGCGGTCAGGCAGGCCTCGAACAGCCGTCCGGCGTCGTCCGGGGACAGCCAGGTGGACAGCGAGCGGGGTGTGGTCGGGAGCTCGGCGCAGGTCAGGATGCGCACGCAGATCGTGTCGAGCCCGTACCGATGGTGGTACAGAGACGCCAGGCCCTCGCTGGCCACCTTGCCCACCCCGTAGTAGGTGTCGGGCGCCGGGAAGGCGTAGTCGGGGACCGGGAAGCTGGCCCGGGGGGCGAACCCGACCGCGTGGTTGGAGGAGGCGTAGATGACCCGGGGCACCCCGGCCCGGCGGGCGGCCTCGAACGTGGCGTAGCTGCCACCGATGTTGACGTCGAGGATGGCGTCCCAGGACTCCTCGCCCGCGTAACCGCCCAGGTGGATCACGGCGTCGGCGCCCTGGCAGGCGGCGGTCATCGCGTCCAGGTCGGTGATCGACGCCTGGAGCGCCTCCTCACCCGGCCCGGCCGTCAGCGGCGCGATGTCCAGCAGCCGCAGCGTCCGGTCCGGGCGGGCCAGCCGGCTCCGCAGCATCGTCCCGACCTGCCCGGCCGCGCCGGTCATCAGGATGGTCGACACTCACCCCTCCTCGTCGTCCCGCAGGAAGAACCCCACCCTATCCAGGGCGCCCGCGGGAATCCGGTTGCTGCCCGGCTCCGGCCCGGTCAGGATCAGGGGATGGGTTCGCTCGGGACACGCTGGGACGAACAGGCCGGCGCCTGGACCGCCTGGGCCCGGGCGCCGGGGCACGACAGCTACTGGCAGTTCCACCGGGACGCGTTCCTGCCGCTCGTCCCCGCCCCCGGCCGGCTGACCGTGGACATCGGCTGCGGCGAAGGCCGGGTGAGCCGGGACCTGCGGGCCGCCGGGCACCGGGTGCTGGCCGTGGACTTCTCGCCCGCCATGGCCCGGGCGGCGGCCACCCATCCGGCCATCCCGGTCCCGGCCGTGGCGGGCGACGCGGCCCGGTTGCCCGTGGCCAGCGGGAGCGCCGATACGGCCGTGGCGTTCATGTCGCTGCAGGACGTGGACGCGCTGGGGGCCGCCGTGCGAGAGATCGCCCGGGTGCTGGCGGCGGGCGGGCGGCTGGCCCTGGCCATCGTGCACCCGGTCAACTCGGCCGGGCGGTTCACCGGCGACCGGACCGATCAGGGCCGCCCGTTCGTCATCACCGGTTCCTACCTGGAGGACCACCCGACGGTCGACGAGGTGACCCGGGACGGGCTGTCGATGACGTTCCACAGCGTGCACCGCCCGTTGCAGGCCTACACCGAGGCGCTGTCCGGGGCGGGGTTCGTCATCGAGCGGCTGCGGGAGCCGACCAGCCCCGAGCCGGGCACCAAGTGGCGGCGGGTACCGCTCTTCCTGCACATCCTGGCCGCCCGGCCGGCTGGGCCGGCCGCTGACCGGGACGGTCAGAACACCACCACGCTGCGGAGGACCTCGCCGCGCTCCATCTTGGCGAACGCCTCCTCGACCTCGCCCAGCGCGATGGTCTCCGAGACGAACTTCTCCAGCGGCAGGCGGCCTTCCAGGTGCAGGTCGATCAGCATCGGGAAGTCCCGGGTGGGCAGGCAGTCGCCGTACCAGGACGACTTGAGCGCGCCGCCGCGGCCGAACACGTCCAGCAGCGGCAGTTCGAGTTGCATCTCCGGGGTCGGCACGCCGACCAGCACCACGGTGCCGGCCAGGTCCCGGGCGTAGAAGGCGGCTTTGTAGGTCTCCGGCCGGCCGACCGCCTCGATGACCACGTCCGCGCCGTTGCCGCCGGTCAGCGCCTGGACCGCCTCGACCAGGTCGGCCTCGCGCGAGTTGACCGTCTCGGTGGCCCCGAACTGACGGGCCCACTCCAGCTTGCGGTCGTCCACGTCGATGGCGATGATCTTGCTTGCGCCGGCCAGGCTGGCCCCCAGCACGGCGGCGTCGCCGACGCCGCCACAGCCGATCACGGCCACCGAGTCGCCGCGGGTGACCGCGCCGGTATTCATGGCGGCGCCGAGACCGGCCATCACGCCGCAGCCGAGCAGGCCGGCCACCTCCGGGCGGGCGGCCGGGTCGACCTTGGTGCACTGACCCGAGGCGACCAGGGTCTTCTCCGCGAACGCGCCGATGCCCAGGGCCGGGGACAGCACGGTGCCGTCCTCCAGCGTCATCTTCTGCTGCGCGTTGTGGGTGTTGAAGCAGTACCAGGGGCGGCCGCGCCGGCAGGCCCGGCACTGCCCGCAGACCGCCCGCCAGTTGAGGATGACGAAGTCGCCGGCGGCCACGTCGGTCACGCCCTCGCCGACCGCCTCGACCACCCCGGCCGCCTCGTGCCCGAGGAAGTAGGGGAAGTCGTCCCCGATGCCGCCCTGCCGGTAGTGGAAGTCGGTGTGGCACACGCCGCAGGCCTGGATGTGGACCAGCGCCTCGCCGGGCCCCGGATCCGGCACCACGATCGTGGCGATCTCGACCGGAGCGCCCTTCTCCCGGGCGATCACACCCTGCACGCGCTGCGCCATCGACTGCTCCCTCTCCGCGGACCCGGGCGCCCCGGCCGGACCCGGCCACGGCGCCACCCTGTCCCCCTCTTCTTTATCAGACCGGGGGCACCCGCGCCGAGGTCAGGACCTGCCGCCGCCCAGCAGCCCGCTCACCCCGGCCTCGACGCCGCTGGTCACGCCGTTGACGGTGGAGCCCACCCCGGAGGTCACGTTGCTGACGGTCGCGCCGGTACCGGAGACGAGGCCGTTGGCCGCCGTGCCCGTGCCGGCGACGACGTTGTTGGCCGCCACGCCGGTACCGGAGACCAGGCCGTTCGCTGCCGTGCCGGTCCCCGAGACCAGGCCGTTCGCTGCCGCTCCCGTGCCCACGGCGAGGTCGCCTACGCCCGCCGTCACCCCAGCCACCGTGGCACCGACCGCGCCAGTGGTCCCACTGGCCGCCCCGCCGACGCCCTGGACGAGCGCGCTGGCGCTGCCGCCGACGGCCGCCAGCGCGCTGTTTCCGCCGCCGAGGGCCTGGGTCGTGCCGCCGATGACGTTGCCTAGGTCGGTGGTGACCGAGCTCACCGTGCTGCCGAGGCCCTGGGTCACGCCGTTCACGGCCTGGCCGACCCCGGCCACGGTGGTGCCCGCCCCGCCGGTCACGCCCTGGACCACCGCGCCGACCCCGCCGGTCACGCCCTGGACGGTCGAACCGACATCACCGGTGACGCCCTGCACGGTCGAACCGACGCCGCCGGTCACACCCTGGACCGTGGAACCGAGGCCGCCGGTCACACCTTGCACGGTCGAGCCCAGTCCGGAGGTGACGCCCTGTACGGTGACGCCCAGACCGCCGGTCACGCCCTCAACGGTGGACCCGAGGCTGCCGGTCAGGCCCTGGACGGTGGAGCCGGCCCCACCGACCAGCTCGCCGACCGGGCCGGAAGAGTCGGCAGAGGAAGCCGCCGTCCGGGAGGGGGCGGCGTGCCGGGGCTGGTACCCGGCGGTACTACCAGCGCCGGACCCGGCACCGGACGCCAGGCCGGGCACGACCACGGTGCCCGGGGCGGCCGTCTCCGTGGCCGACGAGGTGGTGCCGGCGCGCTGACCGGCCACGGACCGGGTGCTGCCCACCGCGCCGTTGGTGACGTTCGCGGCGGTGGCCTGATGCTCGGTCGCCGGCTCAGTCTGGGTGTGGAACGGCGACATCGGGGACACACCCACCGCGAAGACCATACCGCCGGCCGCCGCCAGCCCGGCGGTGGCAGTGGCGGCCGCGCTCAGCGGGTGCAGCCGCCAGATCCGCAGCTGGCTGCCGAGCACCGCCTTGGCGCTGAGGGTCGTTTTGGCGCCCATACCGGCCTTGGCTCCGGCCGCCGCCTTGGCCCCGGCCGCCGCCTTGCCGCCCGCCGCCGCCTTGCCACCAGTGACCGCCTGGCCGGCGGCCGTCGTCTTGGCCCCGATGGACGGGCTCAGGTTCAGCAGCTCCTTGCCGCTGGCGCCCATCGCGGAGATCAGCAGGGCGGGGGTGAGGATAGCGCCGAGCCTGCTGTTCAGCTCGACCAGCTCACCGGCCAGCGAGTGGCAGCTGTCGCACTGGGCCAGATGGTCGTGGACGGCCGCCTGGCGGCGGCGGCTGAGCCGGCCGCGGGTGTCGGCGCTGAGTGCCTCGGCGTAGGCCCGGCAGGCATCCGGGATGTTCGCGCCCACGTGCTCGGCCAGGTAAGCCTGGCGCAGGCCCTCGCGGGCGCGGACGGCCAGGGCGGACACCCCGTTGGCGGACAGCCCGAACGCGGGGGCGACGGCGGCGGGCGCCCTGGCCTCCACCTCCAGCTGCCACAGCACCGCCTGCCAGCGGGCGGGCAGCTTGCCGAACGCCCGGGCCACCAGCGTGGCCTCGACGCGGGCCTCGGCCTCGGCCTCGGGGCCACGGGACAGCCGGGCCAGCCCCAGGTTCTCCTCGGGCACCCGGTCGTCCAGGTCCTGCTCGAGGTCGCCCACCGCGGTGGTGCGGCGGCTGGCCCTAAGCCAGTCGTTGGCGGTGTTGCGGACCGCCGCGAGCAGATAGGCGCGGAACGCCAGGCCGGGGCCGCCGCCGGCCCGGATCGCGCCGAGCACGCGGGTGAAGGCCTCGGCCACGATGTCGTCGGCCACGTCCCGGGGCACCATCGACAGGGCCACCGCGCGCGCGGCCGGCGCGTGCTCCACGTACAGGTCCTCATAGGTCCGGCCAGCCACATCGCCGACCGGCAGGATGGCCAGCTCATCCGGCTTGCGGTGCTTGGGCCGGTGGGTGGGCTCGGAGCTGAGATCGTCCGTGGTCCCGTGGAGCACAATGGCCTCCGAGCAATGGTGGCAGCGTTGGCGAATATGGCCAATATTAAAGGCCAAACGCCAGCTGACCGAGGCCCAATTTGCATCAATCTGTGCATAAGAAATTGGGATTACCTTGCCTGATGGGGCTGGAACGTAGCAGCTGCGCCCATATCGCGCCGGAAAGGTGACCGTTAATTGATGCCACGGTCACCGGACGTTTCGGACACGTCCGGGTTGTACGTTATCTACGGCCTGCGCACTTCTTCCCGCTCTTCGGGCCTTTCGCGGATTTCGACCCGGCCTTTCCAGGCGCCGCCCCGGCCAGCGTAATGCCGCCGGGCCGAATCGGCGGTCATCGCCGCGTAAAGCACCGCGACCGCGGGCAGCAACGGCGCCCGCCACCACGGCAGCCGGTACAGCCGGAGGATGGGCACGAAGCTGGCCGCCATGATCGCCCAGCCGGCCAGCCCGGCCGCCGCGGCCAGCACCGGTCCTGCCCCGCCGGGGCCGCCTCCGGCACCGGCCGCCAGGGCCGCCAGCCCGGCGACGGCGCTGGCCGGCGGCAGCGCGTACAGCCAGGTCAGGCCGGCCAGCGTGCCGGCCAGCAGCAGCGGCGAGTAGCGCAGCTGGTTGTAGGCCGACCGGGCCACCATCTGCCACAGGTCGCCGAGCCCGAGATAGGGACGGACGCTGCGGATGACGGTGGTCAGGCCGAGCCAGGTCCGGCCGCCGGCCGGCGGCCGTTTCAGCAGGCGGCCGAGGGCCACGTCGTCGATGAGCGCGTCCCCGATGCGCTCGATGCCGCCCGCCGCCGCCAGCGCGTCGCGGCGGACCAGCATGCAGCCGCCGGCCGCGGCGGCGGTCCGGCCGCCGGGCCGGTTCACCCAGCGGAACGGGTACAGCTGGGCGAAGAAGTACACGAAGGCGGGGATGATCGCCTTCTCCCAGCCGGTTTCGGTCCGCAGCTGGACCATCTGCGAGACCAGCACCCGGTCGTCGGCCTCGGCCGCGGCGACCAGCGTGCGCAGCGCCCCCGGCGTCCAGGCGATATCGGCGTCGGTGAACAGCAGGTAGCGCGCGTCGGTGGCGGCAACCGCGGCGACCCCCTGGGCCATCGCCCAGGGCTTGCCGGCCCAGCCAGGCCGGGGCGTGCCCGGTACCACCCGCAGCGCCCGGCCGGCGGCCGCGCCCAGCCGGGTGGCGACCGTTCCGGTGCCGTCGGTGCTGGCGTCGTCGACCAGCGTCACCGCGAACGGGCCCGGGTAGTCCTGCGCCAGCAGGGTCGGCAGCGTGTGCGGCAGCACCGCGGCCTCGTCCCGGGCGGGCACCACCGCGACCACCGCCGGCCAGGTGGCTGGCTCGGGCGCGGCCGGGCCCAGGCCGGGCAGCCGCTGATCGGTCCGCCAGAATCCGCCGTGGCCGGTCAGCAGCACGGCCCAGGCGACGGCGGCCAGCGCGGCCAGGAATCCGAGGGCAAGCACAGGGGAAGCCTGGCACATCCGCGACGGGAGGGGGGCGGCGGCCGGACGGGTGTGGCGGGACGAGTGTGTCGGGGCCGAGCCGGGCCGGGCGGAGGCGGGACGGACCCGGGCGAAGCAGGCCGGGCCGCGCTCAGCGGCGCCAGGTGAGGATGTCGCCGTGCCGTGAGGTCGGCGGCCCGAGCAGCCCGATCAGGTACTCACCGAGGCCTGAGCGCGGGCCGGTGACGGCGAGGATGGCGGCCGGGTCCCAGCGCGCGAGCTGGCCCTCCATCTGGGCCCGCGGCGGCACCGAAAGGGACGCCCCGCCGTTCCACAGCACGTTCAGGTACAGCGCGGACGGAGACAGCACGCCGCCGTCGATGTAGGCCTGGCCGCCGGGGCCCGGGCCGGTGAAGTAGCCGCCGATCAGGTCGATGTCCTGACCGGTGTCGGCCTGCCAGCGCATCGGCTCGGTGAACGTGGCGGTCGGGATCGGCACCACCAGCACCCGCGCCCCGGCCGGCAGGCCGAGCGCGGCCAGCGACGCCGACCAGCCGGCCGGCACCGGCGCGGCGGCCGCCTCCGGCAGCGGCCGGGGCACGATCGGCAGCACGGCCAGCACCGCGACCGCGGTGACCACCGACGAGCCCGCCGACCGGCGGGTCACCCAGGGCTGCCGCCGGGCCAGGTCGGCCCCGAACGCCAGCAGCGCGGCGGCGGCGCCGTCGGCCAGGATCGGGAACCGGTCCGGCAGCACCGCGTCCAGCAACGGCAGCGACCCCAGCCAGTGCCAGGGCAGCAGCACGCCCGGGTGGCTGGTGCCGCTCACCATCAGCGTGCTGCCCAGGGAGAAGACCTCGAGCACCACGAACGTCACCGCGGCGGCCCGCACGGTCAGGTGCCGCCAGCCGGCCACCGCGACCACGGCCAGCACCAGCAGCAGCGGCCAGCCCAGGTAGCCCAGGTACTCCGGCACCCCGCCCTGGTACTTGGCGGCGGCCGCGGCGCTGCCTTTCGTGTGGAACAGCAAAAGCTTGGACGGGGTGACCAGGCCGGCCAGGTCACTCTTGAAGAAGTCGGGGGTGAACGCGCTGCCGTGCTGGTGCAGCGGCCCGAAGAACTGGACCGCCAGCGGAAAGCCGCACACCACCAGCACCAGCACGACCGCCACCGCGTACCCGGCCAGCGCGCCGCGCACGCGCCGGGCCACCTCCCGCGGGCGGCTGGCCGCCAGCACCAGCACGATCAGCGCGAACGCGATGGCCGTGTCGAGCAGCAGCTCCTCGGCGGTGAGCAGCTGGGCGGCGGTGAGCGCGCCCAGCCACAGCCCGCCGCGGACCGTGCTGGCCCGCCCGGCACCGGTCGGCCCCACCGCTATTCGCAGGGCCGCGTCGATGATCAGCGGCGGCAGGACCGCGAACATCAGGTCGTAGTGCCCGACCGCCGAGTGCAGCAGGGCCGGGGAGAATCCGTACAGCGCGCCCGCCACCGCGGCCGACGGGGTCCCCACGCCCCACCGCCGCAACACCACGAACAGCGCGAGCGCGCTGCCCGCGAAGCCCACCGCCATCAGCAGGTTGAGGCTGGCCTGGGGCCCCGCCAGCAGCGTCAGCGGGGTCAGCAGGACCCCCGGCAGCAGCATGAACGTGTTCCACATGACGTTGACGCCGGCCGGGGCGTTCAGCGCGGTGGTGACCAGCGCGGGCAGGTGGCCGTGGGCGATGGCGGTCGCGTCGTAGCGGAAGAACCAGGCGAACTGGTCGGCGTCGTTGGGGTTGCCGGACACCGTGGCCATGCCCGGGTGCCGCCACAGCCAGAGCGTCACCGCCAGCGCGCCCAGCACGTAGTAGACGGCGGTCAGCACCAGGGTCCGCCGGGCACGGCCGGGCGACGGGTCGTCGACCTCGTCCGCGGAGGCCGTCGCGGGTGCGGCGGTCACAAAAGCTGAGGCTAGCGCCCGTGGCTGAACAAAAGGAACCGGCGGCCGCTAACCAGGCCGTCCGTTCGCAAGCTGTACTACTTGACCTCGCGCAGCTTGCCGGTGGCGACGTCGAAGACGAAGCCGCGCACGTCGTCCTTGTGCGGGATGAACGGGCTGGCGTTGATCCGGGCGATCGACTGCCGTACGTCCTCGTCCAGGTCGGAGAAGGCCTCGGCCGCCCACCCGGGCTTGATCCCGGTGTCCTGGGCGATGCTGGCCTTGAAGTCGTCGTCGGTGAACGTGAGCATCCCGCAGTCGGTGTGGTGGATGAGCACGATCGCCGAGGTGCCGAGCAGTCGCTGGCTGATGGCCAGCGAGCGGATCTCGTCGTCGGTGATCACCCCGCCGGCGTTGCGGATCACGTGCGCCTGCCCCTCTTCCAGGCCGAGAAGGGCGTAGACGTTCAGCCGGGCGTCCATGCACGCCACCACGGCCAGGTGGGCGGCGGGCGGCATCGGCAGCGGGCCGTTGAAGCTCGCCGCGTAACGCTCGTTGTTGGCCAGCAGGTCGTCCGTGGTCGACATGCGTGCTCCCCTCCAGGAGTGACGTCATCGTTTCCCAGCAGCTTAAATTTAGGTATTTCCGATCGGAAAAGTCAACTACAGGTTAAGGACCGGGAGCGGCGGGGCTGATACACGTTGGGAGCCGGGAGCCGGGGGCTGATACAGATTGGCGGTTCGCGCCCGGGGGTTACGGCCGGCGGTTACGGTCAGGGGCGCCCACTCGCGGTGGAGGCACGCGGCGGCTTCGGGAATGTCCCAGAAATGTAACGCTGTGGCCGGCATCGGGCGCGGTAAAGAGCGTCCCAACCATCAAGCAGGGTAGGACGTCTTATGCAGTGAGAGCATTCCGGACGCTGCCAGGGTCGAATTACATGATGCGGTCACAGCGGGCAGGGACGACGGGTCCGGCGTATTGCCGAGGGGAGTTCGGGTGAGGTTCGGGAAAAGCCAGCCAGCCTGGCGACGATGGACGCTGGGACTGAGCACGGCCGCCGTCACCGGCTGTGTGCTCAGCGGCGTCATGGCCGCGTCGGCCTACGCGGCCCCGGCACAGCCGGCGAAACCAGCCGCCCCGGCGGCGGGCGGTTACACGCCGGCGTCGCGGACGCTCAAGATGGGCATGCACGGCAGCGACATCAAGCGGCTGCAGCAGCGGCTGGCGTCGCTCGGGTACTACCCGGGGTCGGCGGACGGCAACTTCGGGATGAACACCGAGGAGGCGGTCTGGGCCTTCCAGGAGGTCCAGGGCCTGCGCGTCTCCGGTGAGATCACCTGGCCGGTGGAGAAGGCCCTGGTCTACCCCAAGGCTCCCAAGTCGCTGGTGCCCAAGGGCGGCTCGACCCGGGTCGAGATCAGCCTGGGCCGCCGGGTGCTGTACGTCTACCACCACAACAAGATCGTGCTGATCAGCCACATCTCGTCCGGTGGCGGCTACTACTACTGCAGCGACGGCTCGTGCGCCTACGCCCACACCCCGACCGGCAACTTCAAGACCACCTGGCGGGCCAAGGGCTGGGAGACCTCGCCGCTGGGCGAGCTGTACAACCCGGTGTTCTTCTACAGCGGTTACGCGGTCCACGGCGACACCTACGTGCCGCTGGACCCGGTGTCCCACGGCTGCGTCCGGGTGCCGATGGACGTGGCCAACATCTACCCGGGCCTGGTGCCCACCAGCGGTATCCCCGTCTATGTGCGCGCGAAGGGCTGACCTTCGCACCCACGGCTGACCCCCGGTTGCGGGAACTTTTTAAATAGATCGAAAAGGGAGCCGCTGGCGGGTGTCCGCCAGCGGCTCCGTCGTGTCCCGGGGCCGGTGCCCCGCCGTTCACCGCCCGGTGGCGGGACCGTCGGGTGCCGAGGGCAGCCGCTGCGGGCTGGCGCCGTTGCTGGACGGCTGGCCGGCCGGGTCGCCGATGCTCCGGCGGACCGACTCGAGGATCGTCAGGCCCTGGCTGACCAGCCCGGCCGCGATCTCGCCGAGGCCATCGGCCCCGTTGAGCACGCTGACGTTGGCGCCGGCCAGCCCGCCGGCCGCCTCCTTGACGATCTGCGGCAGCTGGCTGATCAGCATCTGGTCGAGCGCGACGCGGTTGTTGGACGAGGCCGCCTCGGCCTGGATCCGGGTCCGCTCGGCGTCGGCCACCGCCAGGATCCGCACCCGCTCGGCCTCGGCCTGAGCGGGCTTGACCACCTCGGACTGCAGCTGCTGCTGGCGCAGCTCGGCCTGGCGCTGGGCCAGGTCGGCCTGGGCCTGGATGACGGCCTGCTGGGCGTGCGCCTCGGCCAGCGGGCCAGCCTGGGCCGCCTCGGCCTGGGCCTTGTCGACCTCGGCCTTGTACTGCGCCCGCACCACCGACGTCTGCCGGGCGTACTCGGCCTGCTGGCGCTCCGACTCCTGCTGGGCCTGGGCCGCCGCCTGGTCGGCCTGCGACTGGGCGATCTTGGCCTGCCGCTGGATGGCCGCGTTGTGCGGGGAAGCCATCGCGGCGATGTAACCGGCGCCCATGTCGTCGATCGACTGGATCTGCAGCGCGTCCACGGTCAGCCCGATCGTGGCCATCTCCTGCTTGGAGCCGTCGAGCACCTCGGTCGCCAGCTTCTGGCGCTCGGTGACGATCTCCTCGACCGTCATCGAGCCGATGATCGAGCGCAGGTGCCCGGCGAAGATCCGCCCGGTCAGGATCGACATCTGATCCTGGTCCGAGAGGAAACGTTGTCCGGCGTTGACGATGCTCTCCTCGTCGTTGCCAACCTTGAACGCGATGACGGCCCGGACGTTCAGGGATATCCCCTGTTTGGTCACGCAGGTCTCGGCGACCTCGGCTTCCTGCAGGCTCAGCGTGAGATAACGCGCCTTGCGGAAGGTGGGCATGACGTAGGCCCCGTGACCGGTGACCACCCGGAACGGCGCACCGGTACGGCCTGCTCGTCCCCCTGAAATCAGCATTGCTTCGTCGGGTGCGGGAACGCGGTATCCCAGCATTGCCTTCATCTCCTATAACCAGCATTACGATGGCCGCCCGCTATGTGCCATAGTCGCCCAGCTCGTCGAGCGGATCGCCGGTCCAAGCCATGACGTTCACGGCTCGCTGGCCACGCGAATCGATGACGAGCACGGTCGCCCCCCGGGGCAGCGGGTTTTCCGACCAGGCGATGAAGGATTCCGAGCCGCCGCGGATCTTGATCCGTACTTCCCCGGGTCCATGCTGTCCGCGCGTGCCTATCGTGAGGACCCCCACCGAACCGATCTCCGATGAGTCCACGGCCAACGCATGCCCCCTTGCACCACCTGAACGACTCCAGCCTAGACCCGGTTGCAACGGCGGTTAACAGGCGATAGCACGCAGTGAGATCACGGTCCGGCGGCGGCCGGGCCGGCGGCGAGCCGGGTCCCCCGTACGGCCAGCCGAGAGTTCGGCTCAGTCTGTCCGTGTCTATTTAAGTTTGATTATGGGCGACGTGCGCTACGATGTCCACGCTCACCGTGGGGGACACCGTGGATGAAACGGGACGAACTCTATGCGCACTCGCTGTCGCCTGGCCCTGGCCGCCGCTCCGCTGACCGCGCTGCTGGGCGCGTTCGCCGCACCCGCCGGGACGGCTTCGGCGGCCGGGGCGGCGAGGGCCGCCGTACCGGCCGGGCCGGCCTCGGCGGTCGCCTACCAGATCAGCATCGCCCACGCCGGCTACTCGGCCGACACCAGCGTCGCGCCGCCGCTCAGCAGGAAGTGGTCGGTCAGCTTCTCCGGTGGCGTCTCCTACCCGCTGATCGCCGGCAACAAGGTGTACGTGACCGTGGCCGTGGGCGACGGCTCGGGTACCGAGCTGTACGCGCTGAACAAGAACACCGGGAAGACGGTCTGGTCGCAGGCGGTCACCAGCACCTACCCCTGGTCGAACGCGGCCTACGACGCAGGCCAGGTCTTCGTGGTCAGCTCCGACGGGAAGCTGCTGGCTTTCAACGCCACCACCGGTGCGCAGAACTGGTCCGAGCAGCTGCCGGGCCAGTACTTCTTCACCAGCCCGCCGACCGCCAGCCAGGGAGTGGTCTACGTGGGCGGGGCCGGGTCGGGCGGGACGCTGTACGCGGTCAGCGAGACCAGCGGCTCGGTGCTGTGGACGCAAGCGGTCGAGAACGGCGACAACAGCTCACCGGCGCTGAACGCCAGCTCGGTGTTCGTGTCCTACGCCTGCGGGCTGACCTACTCGTTCAGCCGGACCACCGGCGCCGAGCAGTGGTTCAGCAACAGCAGCTGCGAAGGCGGCGGCGGCAAGACGGTCGTCGTGCACGGCGGGGACGTGTACGCCCGCGACCCGGACGTCGCCAACAAGCTGCTCAACGCCAAGACCGGGGCCCTGCTCGGCACGTTCCAGGCGGGACCGGCCCCGGCCTTCGACGGGAACACCGGCCTGTTCCTGTACAACGGGACGCTGACCGCATCGGCGGCCCGCTCCACGCGGTGGACGTTCACCGGTGACGGCGGACTGGACACCGCGCCGATCGCGGTGGGGAACACGGTGTACGTGGGGTCGTCGAGCGGCGAGCTGTACGGGCTGAACGTGACCGACGGTTCGGTGGCCTGGAGCACCGACGTGGGCACCGCCATCAACGGGCCGGACGAGCAGAACGTCGCCCAGCCGCTGACCGGCCTCGGGCCGGCCGGGGGCTGCTGGTGGTGCCGGCCGGCGACACGCTGGTCGCCTACGGCGGCTGACCGGCGGCTAACCGGCGGCGCCGGCGGTGACCAGGTCCATGTTGATGGCGGCGCCGGCGGCCAGGCCGGCGGCGGCCGCGCTGATCACCTGGGCCTGGACGTCGGCGACGTTGCCGGCCACGAACAGGCCCGCCACCGACGTCGAGCCGCCGGGGCCGGCCGGGACGTAGGTGCCCATCAGGGTCTCCCCCATCCGGAACTCGGCCGGTTCCAGGCCGAGGGGCGCCAGCAGCTCGGCCCGGGCCCGGCAGACCGGGGCGACGACCAGGGCGTCCAGCTCGACGGTGGTGCCGCCGGCGGTGCCGTCCATCAGGCGGACGCCCGTGAGGTGGTCGCCGGCGGACTCCACCTGCGACACCTCGCCGTCGGCGACGGCGATGCCGAGCGCGGCGAACTGGGCTCGCTGTCCGGTGGTGAGCTCCGGGCCGCGGTGGGCCAGCACGGTGACGTGCCCGGTCAGCTGGCGGAAGAGCAGCGCCTGGTGGGCGGCGGCCGGGCTGGTGGCGAGCACGCCCACCCGCTGGCCCCGCACCTCCCAGCCGTGGCAGTAGGGACAGTGCAGCACGTCCTTCCCCCAGCGGGCGGCCAGGCCGGGGACGCCGGGCAGCTCGTCGCGGGCCCCGGTCGCGGCCAGCAGGCGCCGGGCCGAGACCACCCGGCCGCCCAGGTCGACCCGGAACCGGTCGCCGTCCCGCTTGACCGAGTCCACCTGGGCGGCGGCCACCTCGCCGCCGTAGCCGGCCAGCTCGCGGCGGCCCTGCTCGTACAGCTCGGCCGGGGGGATGCCGTCGCGGGTCAGGAAGTTGTGGACGTGCCCGGCGGGAGCGTTGCGCGGATCGCCCGCGTCCGCCAGCAGGACCGTCCGCAGGGAGCGGGCCAGCGCGATCGCCCCGCTCAGCCCGGCCGCGCCGCCGCCGATCACCACCACGTCATAGTTACCGGTCATGGTCACCAGCGTCGGCCGGCAGGCGCCGTGGTGGCCAATTCGTTTGCCGGAACGGCAACGGCCTCGGTGCGAGGCGGCGCGCGGCAGGGCCCGGTCGAGGACGGAGATCTGGCGTGAACCGTAGCGACCGAGTGCATTTTTAGTGCAGTATGATGCACTCATGGATGAGGTGACCGCCGCGCTGGCGGTGGCGATCGGCGGACGCGTGCGGCACGAGCGGCAGGCCCGCGGCTGGACGCTGGACCAGCTGGCCGACGCGGCCGGGGTGAGCCGCCGGATGGTCGTCAACGTCGAGCAGGGGGCGGCCAACCCGAGCGTGGGGACGCTGCTCAGGATCAGCGACGCGCTCGGGGTGGGGCTGCCCGCGCTGGTCGAGCGGCCCGCGGCCAAGCCGGTCAAGGTCACCCGGAGCGGGGAGGGCGCGGTCCTGTGGAGCAGCGCCGCCGGCGGCCGCGGGGTGCTGGTGGGCGGCACCCAGCCGCCCGACGTGGCCGAGCTCTGGGACTGGACGCTGGGCCCGGGCGACCACCACCCCAGCGAAGCCCACACCCCCGGCACCAAGGAACTGATCCAGGTGCAGCAGGGCACGGTCACGCTCGAGGTGGCCGGCGAGCCGGTCACCCTCGGGCCCGGCGACGCGGTCGCGTTCCCGGGCGACGTGGCCCACGGCTACGCCAACCAGGGGACCGAGCCGGCCCGGTTCACGCTGGCCGTCTTCGAGCCCGGAGTCGGGACGGGAACACATACGGAGGTGGCCGGTGACTGACGCCGGAATGCTGGAGAAGTTCCTGGCCGGCGCCCAGGTGGACGCCGCCGTGTTCGCGCTGCGGCCCGACTACCGCGCCCTGCTGCTGGCCGTCGGCGGCCTCGTCCCGGGCCCCAGCGACCAGGCGAGTGAGGAGCTGCTGGCGGCGGCCGAGGCTAGCGCCCGCACCGCCCTGGCGGACCAGCCGGTGGACCAGCTGCCCCACGTGGCGGCCTGGCGGGAGGCCTACCGGGCGTTCGGGGCCAAGCCGAGCCGCACCCGCAACAGCCTGGAGGCGCTGCTGCGCCGGGCGGAGGCCGGGCTGCCGCGGGTGAACCCGCTCACCGACCTGTACAACGCGATCTCGGTGCTGCACCAGATCCCGCTGGGCGGGGAGGACCTCACCCGCTACGCCGGGGCGCCGCGGCTGGTCCGGGCCACCGGGGCCGAGCCGTTCGACACGGCGGCCGACGGCACCGAGGTGATCGAGCACCCCGAGCCCGGTGAGGTCGTGTGGTGCGACGAGGCGGGGGTCACCTGCCGGCGCTGGAACTGGCGCCAGGGCCGCCGCACCCAGCTGCGGGAGGACACCACCGCCGCGCTGTTCATCCTCGACGGGCTCGGCCCGGTGACCGATCAGGCCCTCCAGGACGCCGCCGATGACCTGGTCACCCGGCTGGCGCGGCTCGGGCCCGAGGTGCGATCGGCGCGCCGCCTGATCGGGCCGGGCACCCCGTGACCAGGCCCGGCCTGCGGGCTGGGGCGGTGCCACCGTGGACGCTGGCGCTGGCGTCGATGACGACCGTCCAGCTCGGCTCGGCCCTGTCGGTGCACCTGATCTCGGCCGTGGGCGCGGCCGGGACCGCCTGGCTCAGGCTCAGCATCGGCGCGGTCATCCTCCTGGTCCTGGTCCGCCCCCGGCTGCGTACCATCCGCCGCCGCGACCTGCCCGCGCTCGTCGGCCTCGGCGTCACCACCGGGCTGCAGACGGTCGCGTTCCTGTCGGCGATCCAGCGCATCCCGCTCGGCACCACGGTCGCGATCGAGTTCCTGGGCCCGCTGACCGTGGCCGCCGTCCGCAGCCGCAGCGCCCGGGCCCTGACCTGGCCCGCCCTCGCGCTGGCGGGAGTGGTGCTGCTCACCCAGCCCTGGCACGGCCACGTCAACCCGGCCGGCCTGGTGTTCGCCGGGCTGGCGGCGGTCGGCTGGGGCGCCTACATCCTGTTCACCCAGCAGGTCGGTGACCGCTTCACCGGCCTCCAGGGCCTCGCCCTCACCGTCCCGATCTCGGCCGTCACCGCCGCGATACCGGGCATCCCGCAGGCGGCCGGCCACCTCACCGCCGGCGTCCTGCCGGAGGCGACCGGGCTGGCCGTACTGCTCCCGGTGGTGCCGTACGCGCTGGAGATGCTGGCGCTGCGGCGGATGACCTCAAGCGCGTTCGGGACGCTGATGGCCCTCGAACCCGCCATCGGCGCGGTGCTCGGGCTGATCGTGCTGCACCAGCACCCGTCCATCATCCAGCTGGCCGGCATCGCGCTGGTCGTGGTGGCGGGCGCGGCCGCCCAGCGTGGCGGCCGCCGTCAGCCGCCGGGCGATCCGTCCGCCGGGGATGACGCCGAGCCTGAGCTCAGCCTGGCCGGCTAGAGCCAGCCGGTCCGGATGGTTCCGGGGCCGGTGGTGGCGGGCGGGTTGCCGGCCTGGCCGCGGCGGACCTTGCCGAGCAGCTCCTCGGTGGTGACAAGGATCTCGGGGACGGCCCGGCGCAGGGCATCGGCGTCGCCGGGGGCGGCGACGTCGGCCGCGACGCCGGCCTCCTTGAGGACGCCGGGGAGGTCGGACAGCCTGGCCGCCAGCCACTGGACCGGGTCGCGGGACAGTTCGCGGTCGTAGGTCCGGTGCCCGGGCTCCCAGCCGGTGAAGGCCGGGTGGTAGTGGACCCGGTCGAAGCTGCCCGGCTCACCCTCGGCCGACTCCAGCAGGTCGACCCGCCAGATCGGCTGGCCGACCGAGATCGGGGTGGCCGAGTAGATCGAGCCCTTCAGTGGCTCACGCTCCAGCACCCGCAACTCCAGCCGGACCCCGCGCTCGGGGCCCTCCCCCTGGCCGTCGGCCGGGTCCGGGTCGACGAAGTACAGGTCGCTCAGCAGGACTCCGATCCGGTCGAAGCCAAAGCTGTAGAGCATCGGGCCATCCTTCCCGCTCCGTGCGGTAGCAGCGTTTTCCGTTCTTTCCCCACTATCGTCCGCGTGGGCAGCCGGATTCAAACCGGGCTTCTGGTGATAGAAACGGACGAAAGAGACGCAAGTACGGGGACATCGTCATGCACGAACGGCCCGACGTCGCGCTCCCGCTGCCCGGGCGCTGCCCGCTGGCGGCGCCCGCTGACTACGAGCGGCTGCGCCAGATCGGCGGGCTGGCCACCGCCGAGCTGCCCGGTGGCGCGCTGACCTGGCTGGTCACCCGGCTGGAGGAGGCCCGCGCGGCGCTCGCCGCCCCGGCCTTCAGCACCGACCGGTCGGACCCGGCCTTCCCGCTGCCGCAGCAGCGGCCCCGGCCGGCCGGGGCAAGCCCCGGCCGGCGCTGACCGCGGCCGAGCGGCGTCACCGGGCCCGCGGGGCCTCGCTCATCGGCATGGACCCGCCGGACCACACGATCGCCCGCCGGGCGGTCATCGGCGAGTTCAGCACCGGGCGGGTGCAGCGCCTGCGGCCGCGGATCCAGCAGATCGTCGACGAGCGGATCGACGCGCTGGTGGCGGCCGGGCCGCCCGCCGACCTGGTGGCGGGGCTGGCGCTGCCGGTCCCGTCCCAGGTCATCTGCGAGCTGCTGGGCGTCCCGTACGAGCAGCACGAGTTCTTCCAGTCCCGCAGCACCGCGCTTCTCACCCACCACGTGCCGCCCGATCAGCGGTTCACGGCGCTCGGAGAGCTGTTCCAGTTCCTCGACGACCTGGTCACCGCCCAGGAGGACGCGCCCGGCGACAACCTGCTCGGACGGCAGGTCACGGCCCACCGGGCGGCCGGTGACTACGACCACCGCGACCTCGTCAGCCTGGCCTTCCTGCTGCTGGTGGCCGGGCACGAGACGACCGCGAGCATGATCTCGCTGGGCGCGCTGGCCGTGATGGCCGCGGAGGGTGAGGGTGAACAGGCCGGCCTGCGGGCGGCGGTGACCGACCCGGCCCGGGGACCGCGGGCGGTGGAGGAGCTGCTCCGCTACTTCTCGATCGCCGACATCGGGACCGGCCGGTTCGCGCTGACCGGCGCCGACATCGGCGGCACCGCGGTCCAGGCAGGTGAGGGCGTGATCATCTCGCTGCTGGCCGCCAACCACGACCCGGCCCAGTTCCCCGATCCGGACCGGCTCGATCCGGACCGGGCGGGCCGCCGCCACGTGGCGTTCGGGTACGGGCCGCACCAGTGCCTGGGGCAGAGCCTGGCCCGGGCCGAGCTGGACATCGTCTACCGCACGCTGTTCACCCGGCTGCCGGGGCTGCGGCTGGCCGTTCCGCTGGCGGACCTGCCGGCCAAGGACGACGGCTTCGTCTACGGGCTGTACGAGCTGCCGGTCACCTGGTGATGGGCTGACCGGGCGGAAGATCCGGTCCGGGTGCGGTGTTGGCCACTGGCGTGAGCGATCTGCGTAGCGTGCCGCTGTCCGTGCTCGACCTGGCCCCGATCCCGGCCGGCGGGACCGCCGGCCAGGCCCTGCGGGCCACCATCGAGCTGGCCAAACGGGCCGAGGAGCTGGGCTATCAGCGGTTCTGGGTCGCCGAGCACCACAACATGCCCGGCATCGCCAGCTCGGCGCCGCCGGTGCTGATCGGGCACCTGGCCGACGCCACCTCGCGCATCCACGTCGGGTCGGGCGGCGTCATGCTCCCCAACCACGTGTCGCTGGTGGTGGCCGAGCAGTTCGGCATGCTGGAGGCGCTGCACCCCGGGCGGATCGACCTCGGCATCGGCCGGGCGCCCGGCACCGACCCGGCCACCGCGGCCGCGCTGCGCCGCTCCCCCGAGGGCCTGGGCCCCGATGAGTTCCCCGAGCAGCTGACCGACCTGATCGGGTTCTTCAGCGGCGAGTGGCCGGAGGGCCACCCGTACGCCTCGATCACGGCGGTCCCCGGCCAGGGCAACAGCCCGTCCATGTGGCTGCTGGGCTCCAGCGGCTACAGCGCCCAGGTGGCAGGTTTGCTGGGGCTGCCGTTCGCGTTCGCGCACCACTTCAGCGCGGCCAACACGCTGCCGGCGCTGGCCCTGTACCGGGAGCGGTTCCGCCCGTCGGAGACGCTGGCCCAGCCGCACGCGATGATCGCCGCCAACGTCGTCTGCGCCGAGACCGATGAGCGCACGCAGTACCTGGCGGGCCCCAGCGGCCTGTCTTTCCTCAGGCTGCGGACCGGGCGGCCGGGGCCACTCCCCTCGCCCGAGGAGGCGGCGGCTTATCCCTACACCGAGCTGGACCGGGAGATCATCGAGTCCCGCCGTTCGTCGGCCATCGTCGGCTCCCCGGACACGGTCCGGCGCGGGCTTTCTGAGCTGCTGGAAGCCACCGACGCCGACGAGCTGATGGTGACCGCCCAGCTGTTCGACCCGGCCGACCGCATCCGCTCGCTGGAGCTGGTGTCCGAGATCGCCGCCTCCGCCCGCGCGGACGCGCCGGTCGCTCCCTGAGTTCCTGCCGCGGCCGGCCCAGCCGGCGCCCCGCGCGAGTGACGCCAGAGCCTGGTGAGGCGTGTGTGACTCGGAGCGGGATGGGCCGCGATGGAGTCCGGGCGGTGGCGGGGCTCCTGAGCCTGGTGTGACTCAGGAGGCGGGGTGGCTGGCGTCCGTGCGAGTTTGGGTACGTTTTCCCGCAGATAGTGCGGGAAAACGTACCCAAACCGGGAGCCCACCCCCAGCGGTGAGACTCCCGGGCCCGGTGTGACCCACGGGTGGTGAGAGCTGCGGGCCCCGGGGGCTGGGAGTCGGTGGATACTGGGCGTCATGGCCGCTGAGTTCGACGACGGGACCACGGACGTACCGGGGGGCCTGAGCGGCCCCGTCGGCCGGGTTCTGGTGGTCGGGGCTGGGATTGCCGGGCTGACGGCGGCTAACGCGCTGACCACGGCCGGGGTCGATTGCACCGTCATCGAGGCCCGGGAGCGGATCGGCGGGCGGCTGCACACCGTGGATCTGGGCGGGTCGGCGGTTGACCTGGGCGGGTCGTGGATCCACCGGCCGGACGGGAACCCGATGGGGGCGTTCGCCCGGCTGGCCGGGGTGCCCTGCGTGAGGGCGGACCCGCTGGAGGAGATGGCCGCGTTTGACGAGGCGGAGGAGCGCCGGCTGTCCAGGGCCGAGGTCGCCGAGGTGCTCGGGCTCTACCTCGAAGACCTCCCGGCGGCGACCGATGGCCTGCGCGCCGGGCTGGGGTCGGACGCCACCATGGACTTGGCGATCGAGGCCTTCGTGGCGAGCCGGGGCCGGGAGCCAGCCGCGGACCGGGACCCGGGCTGGGCGCGGCGGGCGCGGCAGATGCTCTACGGGGGGATCGAGGCCGACTGCGCCGCTCCGGCCGGGGAGCAGTCGCTGCGCTGGATGTGGAACGAGCGCGAATACGGCGGCGGCTACTTCAGCGCCGCGCCCGGCGGTGGCTACCGGCGGGTGGTGGACGCGATGGCGGCCGGGCTCGACGTGCGCCTGGGCCGGCCGGTGGCCGAGGTCGCGGCCGGGCCGGACGGGGTGCGGGTGGTGACCGCCGACGGCGGCGTCGAGGAGGGCTCGCACGCCGTGGTGGCGGTGCCGCTCGGCGTGCTCAAGAGCGGGCAGCCGCGGTTCTCGCCCGGGCTGCCGCCGGACCGGCGGGCGGCGATCGGGCGGCTCGGGTTCGGCCGGTTCGAGAAGGTCGCGCTCCGGTTCAGCGAGCCGTTCTGGCGGGAGGCGGGCTTCCCGCACCTGATGGTCTTCCCGCGCGAGCCCGGGCGCTGGGCGGTGTGGGCGCTCGGGCTGGACGCCTTCGGCGGCGGGCCGGTCCTGGTCTTTTTCGTCTTCCACAGCGCGGCCGAACGGCTGGCCGCCGCCGGGCCGGACGCCGCCGTCCGGTGGGCGCGGGGGCTGGTGACCGAGGCGACCGGCCGCCCGTGTCCCGAGCCGGCCGCGGTCGCCGTCACCGGCTGGGCCGGCGACCCGTGGACCCGGGGCGCCTACTCCCACATCCCGCCGGGGGCGAGCGCGGCCGACGCCGACGAGCTGGGCGAGCCGGCCGGAGGGCGGATCCTGTTCGCGGGCGAGCACACCCAGAGCGCCCGCCTGGCCTACGCCGACGGCGCGCTGTCCAGCGGCATCCGCGAGGCCAAGCGGCTACTGGGCACGCCGGCTGTACGGCTTGCCGCGATGGAGCCGGGCACCCGCCGCTAAGCTTCGGCGGAAACTGACCGGCTACGGTGAGGAACCCGGCGTGGCGCGTTATCTGGTGCGGGAGAAGGTCTTCTCGATCGGTGATGACTTCTGGATCACCGACGCCGATGGGAACCAGGTGTTCCTGGTGGACGGGAAGGCGCTGCGGCTGCGGCAGACGTTCGAGCTGAAGGACACCTCCGGCATGGTGCTGGCCACCGTGCGCAAGAAGCTGGTCGCGATCCGGGACACGATGGAGATCGAGCACGACGGCCGGGTGGTGGCCACCGTGCGCAAGGCGCTGGTCTCGCCGCTGCACCACCGGTCGGTGGTCGACCTGGACGACGGCAGCCAGTTCGAGGCGGTCGGAAACGTCCTGGACAAGGAGTTCGACATTCAGGCCGGCGGGCAGCCGATCGCGCACATCTCCCGGTCCTGGTTCCGGATCCGGGACACCTACGGAGTGGACATTGCCCCCGGCCAGAACGACGCGCTGCTGCTGTGCGTGGCCGTCTGCCTGGACCGGATCCACCACGACGAGGTCCGGGACCGCTGAGGCCACGGCCCGGGCCCTGATGCCGGTCTAGTCTCCTTGGTATGGCGCACCTGAAGCCAGCGCCGGACCCGGAGCCGAGGCCCGCCGCGCTCATCCAGTCGGTGGACCGCGCGATCAGCGTGCTCGAACTGCTGGCCAAGCACGGCCGGGCCGGCATCACCGAGATCGCCGAGGAGCTCGGGGTGCACAAGTCGACCGCCTCCCGGCTGGTCTCGGTGCTGGAGAACCGGGGCCTGGTCGAGCAGCTCGGGGAGCGCGGCAAGTACGCCCTCGGGTTCGGCATCGCCCGGCTGGCGGCGGCCGGGACCCGGCGGCTGGATCTGACCAAGCTCAGCCAGCCGGTTTGCGAGGAGCTGGCCCGCCAGCTCGGCGAGACGGTCAACGTCGCGGTGCTGCACGACCGGGCCGCGATCAACATCAGCCAGGGCTTCGGGCCGTCCACGATCGCGGTGCAGAACTGGGTGGGCCAGCGGACCCCGCTGCACGCCACCTCCAGCGGGCGGGTGCTGCTGGCCCACGTAGCGGAAGGGCAGTGGGCCGCCCTGCTCGACAAGCCGCTGCGGCGGTACACCGCGCAGACCGTGACCAGCCTGGCCACGCTGGCCGAGGAGCTGGACCGGGTCCGCCGGGACGGCTACGCGACCAGCTTCGAGCAGCTCGAGGTCGGGCTGCACGCGGTGGCGGTGCCGGTGTTCGACCCGCGCGGTGAAGTGGTCGCGGCGATCAGCGCGTCCGGGCCGTCGTTCCGGCTGACCCGGCGGCGGGCCGAGGAGATCGTGGCCGACCTGGCCGGGGCGGCGGCCGAGCTGACCGCCCAGCTGGGCCCCTGACGGTACCGCTGGGCCCTTGACGCCCTCCCCGGCGACGTGTTGCGTAGGAAGCAACAACGTGCGTTATGCGCAACGGGAGGCCGGTCATGGGTGCGGGACCCCGGGTCGTCGTGATCGGGGCCGGCATCGTCGGCTGCGCGCTGGCCGATGAGCTGGCCGGCCGGGGCTGGACCGACGTCACCGTGCTCGACCAGGGGCCGCTGCCCGGGGGCGGCCGGCTCGGCGGGTCGACCGGGCACGCGCCCGGCCTGGTGTTCCAGACCAACCCGAGCAAGACGATGACCGAGTTCGCCCGCTACACGGTGCGCAAGTACGCGGACCTGGCGGTGCGCGGGCAGCCGTGCTACCGGCCGGTCGGCGGCCTGGAGCTGGCCACCACCGGCGCCCGCTGGGCGGACCTGGCCCGGCGGCACGGCTGGGCCACGTCCTGGGGGGTGCCGAGCTACCTGCGGTCGCCCGAGGAGTGCGCGCGGCTGCATCCGCTGATCGACCCGGACCGGATTCTGGGCGGCTTCCACATCCCGTCCGACGGGCTGGCCCGGCCGGTGCTGGCCAGCCAGGCCCAGGCCGGCCGGGCGGCCGAACGGGGGGCCCGGTTCGTGCCCGGCCAGCGGGTGACCGGGATCCAGCAGGCCGGCGGCGCGGTGACCGGCGTGGTCACCGAGACCGGCGAGTTCGGCGCGGACGTGGTCGTATGCTGCGCGGGCATCTGGGGTCCGCTGATCGGCGCGCTGGCCGGGCTGACCGTGCCGCTGGTGCCGATGGCGCACCAGTACGCCCGGACCACGCCGGTGCCGGAGCTGGCCGGGGTGGCGGGGCTGGGCGACGACGAGGACGGCGCGGTCAGCCCGATCCTGCGCCATCAGGAGGCGGACCTCTACTTCCGCGAGCACGGGACCCGGATCGGCGTGGGGGCTTACGGCCACCGCCCGATGCCGCTCGATCCGGCCGAGATCGGTGTGCCGGGTGGGTCTGGTGTGACTGACGGGAGTGTTAGGGCTTTCGGGGACGGTAAGGGTGGTGGGGCTTCGGGTGGTGGTGGGGCCTTGGGTGATGGTGGGGCTTTGGGGGTGGGGGGGCTGAGCCGGCGGTGTTGGCGTTCACGGCGGGGGACTTTGAGGAGTCGTGGGTGGCGGCGGGCGACCTGCTGCCCGCGCTGGCCGGGGCCAAGGTGGCGGACGGGATCAACGGGCTGTTCTCGTTCACGGCCGACGGGATGCCGTTGCTGGGCGAGCACCCGGGGCTCCGGGGCTTCTGGACGGCCGAGGCGGTGTGGATCACGCACTCGGCCGGGGTGGCCCGGGCGCTGGCCGAGTGGCTGGTGGACGGCCAGCCGTCGACCGCCGTGCACGGCTGCGACCTGAACCGGTTCGAGGCGGTGCAGCTCGCCCCGTCGTACGTGCACACCCGCAGCTGCCGGAGCTTCGCCGAGGTGTACGACATCGTGCACCCGCTGCAGCCGACGGGGCCGCCGCGGCCGGTCCGGACCAGCCCGTTCTACCCCCGCCAGCAGGAGCTGGGCGCCTGCTGCTTCGAGGCCGGGGGCTGGGAGCGGCCGCAGTGGTACGAGGCCAACGCCGGGCTGCCGGAGGTGGCGCAGGTCCCGGCCCGGGGCGACTGGGCGTCCCGGTACTGGTCACCGATCGCGGGCGCGGAGGCGCTGGTCACCCGGCAGCGGGTGGCGCTGTACGACATGACCCCGCTCAAGCGGCTGTCGGTCAGCGGGCCGGGGGCGCTGGCCTTCCTGCAGCACCTCACCACCGGGCAGCTGGACAAGCCGCCCGGCGCGGTGACCTACACGCTGCTGCTCGGCCACGACGGCGGCATCCGCAGCGACGTGACCGTGGCCCGGCTGGGTGAGCAGGAATTCCAGGTCGGGGTCAACGGCCCGCTCGACCTGGGCTGGCTGGCCCGGCACCAGCCCGCCGACGGCTCGGTCCACGTCGGCGACATCACCGGCGGGACCTGTTGCGTCGGGCTGTGGGGGCCGGCCGCGCGGGCGCTACTGCAGCCGCTGACCAGCCTGGACCTGTCCAGCGAGCGGTTCGGCTACTTCCGGGCCCGGCGCGGCTACGTGGGCGACGTCCCGGTCACCGCGCTGCGGCTGTCCTACGTGGGCGAGCTGGGCTGGGAGCTCTACACCAGCGCGGACGCCGGGGCGCGGCTGTGGGACACGCTCTGGCGGGCGGGCCAGGCCCACGGCGTGATCGCGGCCGGCCGGGGTGCGTTCAACAGCCTGCGATTGGAAAAGGGCTACCGCGCCTGGGGCGTCGACATGACCGCCGAGCACGACCCGTACGAGGCCGGCCTGGGCTTCGCGGTCCGCATGGCCAAGGGAGAGTTCCTGGGCCGTGACGGACTGGCCGCCCAGGCGGCGGGCGGTCCCCGGCGCAAGCTGGCCTGCCTGGTCATCGACGACCCGGCCCAGGTGGTGATGGGCAGCGAGCCGGTCTACGTCGCCGGCGCCCCGGCCGGCTACGTGACCAGCGCCGCCTACGGCTACACGACCGGCGCGAACATCGCCTACGGGTGGCTGCCGGCCCCCGCCGCGGTCCCCGGGACCAGGGTGGAGATTGACTACTTCGGGGCTGCGGTGCCCGCCACCGTGCGCGAGGAACCGCTGTTCGACCCGGGCATGACCCGGCTGCGGAGCTGACTCAGGAGGAAACTTGTCCGACTCCTACGACGGGATCGTGATCGGGCTGGGCGGCATGGGCAGCGCCGCCGCCTACCGGCTGGCCGAGCGCGGCCTGCGGGTGCTCGGGCTGGACCGGTACCCGCCCGTGCACGACCAGGGCTCCAGCCACGGCAGCTCGCGGATCACCCGGCAGGCCTACTTCGAGGACCCGGCCTACGTGCCGCTGCTGCTGCGCGCGGCCGAGCTGTGGCCGCAGGTCGAGGCGGACGCGGGCCGCCGGATCGCGCTGTGGACGGGCGGCCTGATGGTGGGGCGGCCGGACAGCCGGACCGTGGCCGGCAGCGTGCGCAGCGCGCAGGAGTGGAGCCTGCCGCACGAGGTGCTGGACGCGGCCGACATCCGCCGCCGGTTCCCGGCCATGACCCCGGCCGACGACGAGATCGCGCTCTTCGAGCGGGGCGCGGGCCTGGTCATCCCGGAGGAGTCGGTCGCCGCTCACCTGGACCTGGCCGCCCGGGCCGGGGCCGAGCTGCACCACCAGGAGCCGGTCACCAGCTGGCGGGCCATCCGCGGCGGCGGAGTCGAGGTGACCACCCCGGCCGGCCGGTACCAGGCCGGGCAGCTGGCCGTCTGCCCCGGCCCGTGGGCGCCGGAACTGCTGGCCGGCCTGAACATCCCGTTCCGTATCGAGCGGCAGGTGCAGTACTGGTGGACGCCGGCCGGCGGCCCGGAGCGGTTCCGGGCGGAGCGGCACCCGATCTACATCTGGGAGGCGGCCGACGGGCGCCAGTTCTACGGCTTCCCGTCGTTCGACGACCCGGTCGGCCGGACCAGGGACGGGGTCAAGGCCGGCGCGGACTGGGTCAAGGTGGCGATGTTCCACGGCGGCCACGTAACCACCCCGGAGACCATCGACCGCACCGTGCACCCGGAGGAGATCGCGGCCATGCACGACTTCGTGGCGCCGCGCATGCCGGACCTGCCGGGGACCCTGCGCAACACCGTGACCTGCATGTACACGAACACGCCGGACGAGCACTTCGTGATCGCCCGGCACCCGGGGCACGAGCAGGTCGTGGTGGCCTGCGGGTTCTCAGGGCACGGGTTCAAGTTCGTGCCGGTGGTGGGCGAGATCGTGGCCGATCTGGTGACCGAGGGCAAGACCAGGCACCCGATCGGCCTGTTCGAGCCTGGCCGGTTCGGCCCGGGGCGGTCCGCGCCGCGATGAGCACGCCCAGCCTGGTGCCCACCCTGCCCGGCCGCTGGTACACCGACCCGGCCGTGTTCGCGGCCGAGCAGGCCGCGATCTTCGAGTCGCAGTGGTGCTGCGTGCTGCGGGGCGCCGACCTGGCGGCGCCGGGGCAGTTCCGGACGGTGCCGCTGGGCCGGGAGACCGTGATCGTGGCCCGGGACGCCGGCGGGGCCCTGCACGCCATGCTGAACGTGTGCCGCCACCGGGGGGCACGGGTCTGCACCGAGGACGCGGGCGCGGTGCGGCGGAACTTCCGCTGCCCGTATCACGGCTGGACCTACGGGCTGGACGGGCGGCTGGTGGCGGCGCCGAACCTGGCCGGCCTCGCGGACGTGGACCGCGCGCGGCTCGGGCTGCGGCTGGTGGCGCTGCGCGAATGGCTCGGCTACGTGTGGCTGTGCCTGGCCGACCAGCCGCCGCCCTTCGAGGCCGTGACCAGCCAGGTGGCCGGCCGGCTGGGCTCGCTGGCGGCGATCGGCCGGTACGGCCTGGACCGGCTGGCCCTGGGCCGCCGCATCCGCTACGACGTGGCCGCGAACTGGAAACTGCTGGTGGAGAACTTCATGGAGTGCTACCACTGCGCGAGCATCCACCCCGAACTGGTCGCGGTGCTGCCCGAGTTCGCCCGTGGCTACGCGGCCCAGTATTTCGTCGGCCACGGGGCCGAATTCGCGGACGGGGTGGCGGGCTTCACCGTCGACGGCCGCCCCGGATTCGGGCGGCTGGCCACCCTGGCGGCCGAGCAGGACCGGCGCTACTTCGCGATCACGGTCCGCCCGCAGGTGTTCCTCAACCTGGTCCCGGACCACGTGATCGCGCACCGGATGTTCCCGCTGGCGGCGGACCGGACCGTGGTCGAGTGTGACTGGCTGTTCGACCCCAAGGTAGTAGAGGGGCGTATGGACCTGTCGGCCTCGGTCGAGCTGTTCGACCGCGTCAACCGGCAGGATTTCGACGCCTGCGAGCGCTGCCAGCCGTCGATGGCCTCGCGCGGCTACGCGGCCGGCGGCGTGCTGGTCCCGTCCGAGCACCACCTGGCCGGCTTCCACGACTGGGTCCGGGAAATGGTTTCCGGCGCCGCGGCGCCTATCTCTGAACGATAAATGCGGAACGCCATAACTCACTATGGGTAGTCATAGTGATTACTATCCGCATTAATTGACGGGCCGAAAGTTACCAGTCCGCCTGCGCGCGCGTAGCAGATCACGGAATCATTACAGAACTTCTTCGATTTGCCTGCGGCCCGAGTTCGGCGGCTGCCATGCTCCTGATCGGCACAGAACACCGCGAAAGAGCGGCAAGTGCCGCGAACGATCACACATCGGTGGTCACGCTCGGCCGGGCCGAAAATCGCTCCCCTCAGCGATGAGTAAGCGGCAACGACACGACGATTGGAAATTAGGTGGGATCTGCTCACAGGCACGGCCGCAACATGAAGGTCCTGCGGTCGGGGCGGCACACGCAGCCGTCCCAGGTGGAGAAGGTGGCGGAGAAGGCCGGCAAGGCGGCCCCGGTGATGGCGATCTCGGCGGGTGCCCTGGTGGCCGTCCCGCACGGGCACGCGGCCGCCCCGGTCAAGCACGGCACCGTGGCCGAGGCCGTCACGACGGCCAAGACCCAGGCCGAGACCGCGGGCCAGGCGCTCGCGAACGCGAAGGCCGCGAGCGCCCACTCCATCAGCCTGAGCGCGGCCCAGCCCGCCAGCACCACCCCCATGGCGGTGACCACCGCCTACGTGGCCAAGCACGCCAAGACGACGGAGAGCGCGGCCAGTCAGGCCCACTCGGCCCACCTCGCCCACCTGGCCCACGAGGCTCGCGCGGTCGGTGCGGCCCACGCGGCGCACCTGGCCCACCTGGCCCACCTGCGCGCCGGGTCCAGCCACCACGCCTCGACGACCACGGTGAGCGCGGTCTCGCACAGTGGCAGCTACAGCTGCTCCGGGCTGGAATCGCTGTGGAAGGAGGCCGGCGGCTCGTCCGGCGAGGCGTTCATGGCGGCCGAGATCGCCATGGCCGAGTCCGGCGGCAACCCGAACGCGGTCAGCCCGACCGACGACTTCGGCCTGTGGCAGATCAACGGGTCGCACGGCTCCATGGCCACGCTGAACCCGCCGGGCAACGCCCGGGCGGCCATCTCCATCAGCGGCAACGGCAGCAACTGGGGCGCCTGGACCACGTACACGTCCGGCGCCTACCACGGGAAGTGCTGACCTAGCCAGCGCTTCAAACCAGCACGGCCGAGCGAACTGAGGCCCCCGCGGGATGATCCCGCGGGGGCCTCAGGGTGTCTGCGGTCAGCGTCCGCCGGTCAGGCGGCTGGGCCGGACGCCAGCGTGATGGAGCTGGTGTGCGACGTCCCGGCGGTGTCGGTCCAGGTCACGTTGACCTGCTGGCCGGGGTGGTAGGTGGACAGGATCGACGAGACCGCGGTCGGGCTGGTCACGCTCTGCCCGGCGACCGAGGTGATCACGTCACCCTCGGCCAGCCCGGCGGTCGCGGCCGGGGAGCCGGACAGGGTGCCGGCGACCGTCGCCCCCGAGGTGGTGGTCCCGCTGTTGCCGAAGCCGCCGGTCGAGCTGCCAGCGGTGGACACCTCGATGCCGAGGAACGCGGTCGACCCGATGTGGACGGTCGAGGACGCCTGGCCCGCGACGATCTGCTTGGCGACGGTCAGCGCCTCGTTGATCGGGATGGAGTAGGCCTGGGTGGGAGCCGTGGAGCCGCTGCCGGTGCTGCCGCTGCCGCCGGTGCCGCTGCCGCTGCCGCTGCCGTCGCCGAAGCCGCCGGTGCCGCTGCCGCTGCCGTCGCCGAAGCCGCCGTAACCGGAGCCGCCGTAGCCATAGCCGCCCGAGCCGTCGCCGTAGCTGCCGTTACCGCCGCCGAAGCCGTTGCTGGCGCCGGGGGTGTCGGCCTGGGCGCTGGGGGTGTCGCTGGCCGAGGAGGCGGCGGTGTCCATGCCGATGACCTGGCCGCCGGAGTTGACCAGCGGGCCGCCGGAGTCGCCGGCCTGGATCGGCGCGTTGGACTCGATCAGGCCGCTGAGCTGCTCGGAGTTGCTGCTCGAGCCCTCGTCGCTGGCGGTGATCGACTGGCCGAGCGCGGTCACCGTGCCGGTCGCCACCGACGGGGTGCCGCCCTTGCCGCCGGCGTTGCCGAGCGCGGTGACCTTCGAGCCCACGGTGACCGAGGACGAGTCACCGAGCGGGGCGGTCTGCAGGCCGGACGCGTTCTGCAGCTGCAGCACGGCGATGTCCTTGGTCGCGTCGTAGCCGACCACGGTGGCCGTGTAGGTCTTGCCGTTGCCGATGTCGGCGACCTTGATCGAGGTGGCCCCGTCGATGACGTGGTTGTTGGTCAGGATCTCACCGGTCGAGGTGAGCACCATGCCGGTGCCTTCGGCGGTGGCGCTCTGGTCGCCGAGGGTGGAAATGACGTCGACCAGCCCGGGGTCCACCTTGGACGCGATCTGAGCGGTCGTGAGGGTGGTGTTGGAACTGGTGGTGGCGTGGCCGGACGACGAGCCGCCGCCCTGCACCGCGTCGTAGGAGCCGACCGCGACGGCCGCGGCGATCGCCAGCCCGGCCGCCCCGAAGGCCATGCCGCGGCGGACGCGCCGCCCGCGCCGGTTCGGCTCCTGGGGCGGACCGCCCCAGTTGCTGCCGCCGCCCCAGTTGCCCCCGGACCAGTGGCCGCCGCCACCGCCCGGGCTGCCGTAGTTTCCCGCACCGTACGCGCCGTACGAGCCCCCCGCGCTGCTGCCCCCGTACGAGCCGTAGGGGATCCCTCCACCGGGCTGCTCGGAAGACGACGGCGACTGCTCCGAACCCGCCGAGGATGCCGAACCCTGGATTGCGTTCATGGACCTGCCCACCTAGCTCTCTGTTGTTCCGATCTATGGAGAGTTTCGGCGGCGAAGTTAAGGCGAAGCTGAGGCTAAGCAGTCGGGAGTCTGGAACCTTCCTGATCGTTTCCTGAACGTGTTCAGCTTTTCCTCTGTGCCTCTGTGCCCGATTCGGCTCCGTCCGGGGGCGGGCAGGGGTGATGGGGGGCGGTGGAACCGGAGCGGGAACCGGAGTACGGCCGGTGCTGGCCGGTCACGGGAAATACCGGTCTGCGAGGTCACGGGCGGCGCCTGGCTGGGACAGTCCGGCCGGCGGGCCGCCCGGTAACGTGCTGGCCGTGGTTGCGCTGCTCCTGGTGGCGGTGTCCCTGGGCCTGTCGAACTTTGCTGCCTCGGTAGGTATCGGGGTGGCGGGGGTCGATGCGCGGACCCGGCTGCGAGTGGGTGTGATCTTCGGTGTCTTCGAGGCGGGCATGCCCATCGTCGGGCTGCTGCTCGGTCATGGTCTTGCGTCCAGCCTGGGCCACGCGGCCCGCTGGATCGGCGCTGGGCTGCTGATCGCCACCGGTTTGTACGCACTGGCCCAGGCCAGGTTCGGCCGGGAGAAGGATGGTCCCGGGCCGGATGTGAGCCAGCCGATCGGCCGGATGCTGGTGACCGGGCTGGCGCTGAGTGTCGACAACCTGGCGGTGGGATTCGCGCTCGGCACCTACCGGGTCAGCATCGCGCTGGCCGCCATCGTGATCGGCGCGGTCAGCGTGGCCTTGTCACTGGTGGGGCTGGAACTGGGTAGCCGCATTGGCCGCCGGGCTGGGGCCGGTGGTGAGCTGATCAGCGGAGTCGTCCTGATCGGGGTCGGCATCGCGGTAGCGGCCGGGGTGATCTAGCGGACCGTGGCCGGGGCCAGGCCGATCGGGTTTGGGAGTTAACTCCGGTGACTGAGATGGGGGACGTGGGGTACAACTCGGGACCATGAAGAAGCTTCTGGAACTTCTGGTGTGCCTGATCCACCCGCTCGCGGTCATCCTCATGTGGATCAACCTCGCGGGCCGCAGCGACCTGACCGGCCTGGAAAAGGTGGTCTGGGGCGTGTTCGGGCTGATCCCGCTCGTGCCGTTCCTGTACGTGCTGGTCGGGGGCAACCTCTGGTAACACCGCGGCCGGACGGCGGCGCCCGGGTGGCGGTCGTCACCGGGGCCGCCCGTGGCCTCGGGCGGGTCATCGCGCTGACGCTGGCCCGGGAGGGTTACACGCTGGTGCTGGCGGACGTGACCGATCCGGCGGGGGCGGCCGGGGAGGTGGCGGCCGCGGGCGGCGGGGCGGTCTGGCCGTCGCGCGCCGACGTGTCCGACGAGGACGCCGTCCGGGCGCTGGCCGACGGGGTGCGGGACCGGTTCGGCCGGGCCGACGTGCTGGTCAACAACGCCGGGATCTCCCTGCTGGTCCCGGCCGAGCAGACCACCGCGCAGGCCTGGCGGAAGGTGCTGGAGGTCAACCTGACCGGCCCGTTCCTGCTGTGCCGGGAGTTCGGCGGGCAGATGCTGGCGGCCGGGTCCGGTTCGATCGTCAACGTCGCCTCGATCGCCGGGCTGCGCGGGGTGTCCCACCGGGCCGCCTACAACGCCTCCAAGCATGGCCTGGTCGGGCTGACCAGCACGCTGGCGGCCGAGTGGGGCGGCCGCGGGGTCCGGGTCAACAGTGTCTGCCCGAGCTGGATCAAGACCGAGATGGACGCGGAGGACCAGGCCAGCGGCGGCTACACCGACACCGACATCGTCGGCCAGGTGCCGATGGCCCGGTTCGCGGCGCCCGCCGACGTGGCGGCCGCGGTCGCGTTCCTGGCCGACCCGGACCGCAGCGGATTCATCAACGGCGCCGCGCTGCCGGTGGATGGCGGCTGGGTGGCCGACGCCAGCTGGACGTCGCTGCGGCTGCGGGCCCGGGGTGCGGGCGCGCCAGACCGGGGTGCGGGCGCGCCAGAACAGGCGCTGTAATAGGGGCCGTGACTTTCGAGCGACCCGACCCGCCGTCCACCGGCGACGAGCGGGTGATGATGCGCGCGTTCCTCGACTTCCACCGGGCGACCCTGGAGCTGAAGTGCGAGGGCCTGCCGGATGAGGACCTGCGGCGCCAGTCGATGCCACCGTCCACGCTGTCGCTGCTGGGCCTGGTCCGGCACATGGCCGAGGTGGAACGGCGCTGGTTCCGTGAGGTGCTGGGCGGCGAGGACCTGCCCCGGGTGTGGTCGGTCAAGGGCGATTTCCAGACCGCCTACGACGCGACCGGGGCGACCCGGGCCGAGGCGTTCACCGCCTGGCACGAAGAGATCGGGCACGCCCGGCGGCTGGAGGCCGCGGCCGAGTCGCTGGACGTCGAGGTCTACGTCGACAACTGGGGCGAGAACGTGTCGCTGCGGCTGATCATGCTGCACATGATGCACGAGTACGCCCGGCACAACGGGCACGCCGACCTGCTCCGTGAGGGCATCGACGGCGTCACCGGCGTCTGAGCGCAGGAGGGTGAGGATGGCGGAGGAGGCCTCGGCGGAGGCGCGGCTGATCCACGCGGGTACCCGGCGGGACCTGGGCGCCCCGGCCACCCCGCCGCTGGTCCCGGCCAGCGTGTACGCCTCGTGGGGAGAGCCGGACCCGGCCCGGGCCTACGGGCGGACCGGTAACCCGGGCTGGGAGGCGCTGGAGGAAGCGCTGGGGGTGCTCGAAGACGCCGGCGCGGTGGTGTTCTCCTCCGGCCAGGCCGCGGCGATGGCGCTGCTGCTGTCGCTGGCCGGGGGACGGCGGTCGGTGCTGCTGCCGGGCGACGGGTACTACAACATCCGGGTGCTGGCCGAGCAGCTCCGGCCGCACGGGGCGGTGCCGGTCCCCGTCGACCTGCTCGACCTGGCCGCGGTCGAGCGGGAACTTGACCGGGGCCCGGCCCTGCTGTGGGCGGAGACCCCGACCAATCCGCTGCTGCGGGTGGCCGACCTGACCGCGCTGGCCGGCCTGGCCGCGGCGGCCGGCGCGCCGCTGGTGGTGGACAACACGGTGGCGACCGGCCTGCTGCAGCGGCCGCTGGACCTGGGCGCGGTCGCCACCATGACCTCGCTGACCAAGTCGGCCTCCGGGCACGCGGACGTCCTGCTGGGGGCGGCCGCCACCCGCGACCCGGAGCTGCTGGCCCGGCTGCGGAGCTGGCGGGCCGTGGGCGGCGGCATCCCCGGCCCGTTCGAGAGCTGGCTGGTGCTGCGCGGGCTGCGCACGCTGGCCCTGCGGGCGCAGCGGCAGTCGGAGAACGCGCTGGCGCTGGCCCGGCACCTGGCCGGTCATCCCCGGGTGCGGGCGGTGCACTACCCCGGGACCACCGCGGCCACGCTGGCGACGGCCCAGCGGCAGATGCCCCGCGGGTTCGGGCCGCTGCTGTCGTTCGAGATCGACGGCGGGGCGGCCGCCGCCGACGCGGTCGTCGCGGCGTCCCGGCTGATCCTGCCCGCGACCAGCTTCGGCGGGGTGGAATCGGCCTGGGAACGGCGGGCCCGCTGGTCGTCCGAGACCGCCCCGGAGTCGCTGATCCGGCTGTCGGCCGGTATCGAGCCGGCCGCCGATCTGCTGGCCGACGTCGATCACAGCCTGACGGCCGCCGGATAGGCGCAGCGGGCTAGGTTAGGCGCATGGCAGAGAAGATGCGGGCGGTCGGGTACCGCAAGCCGTTGCCCATCGCAGATCCGGCCAGCCTGGAGGACCTCGAGGTCCCGGTGCCCGAGCCGGGCCCGCACGACCTGCTGGTGCGGGTGGAGGCGGTGTCCGTCAACCCGGTCGACGTCAAGGTCCGGGCCAGCACCGACCCCGGCCGCGAGCCGAAGATCCTCGGCTGGGACGCGGCCGGCGTGGTGGAGGCGGCCGGCGCCGACGTGACCCTGTTCGCCCCCGGCGACGAGGTCTACTACGCGGGCAGCATAGACCGGCCGGGTACCGACGCCCAGCTGCACGCGGTGGACGAGCGGATCGTCGGGCACAAGCCCCGCGGGCTGACGTTCGCCCAGGCCGCCGCGCTCCCGCTGACCACCATCACCGCCTGGGAAACGCTGTTCGACCGGTTCCGGCTGACCCCGGAGAGCCCGGGCGTCCTGGTCGTGCTGGGCGCCGCGGGCGGCGTCGGCTCCATGATCACCCAGCTCACCCGGGCGCTGACCCGGATGGTGGTGATCGGCACCGCGTCCCGGCCCGAGTCCCGGCAGTGGGTGCTGGACCACGGCGCCCACCACGTGGTCGACCACCACGACCTGGTGCAGGGGGTGCTCGGCATCGCGCCGGACGGGGTGACGCACGTGTTCTCCACCCACACGGCCGGCTCGATCGAGGCGTTCGCCGAGATCCTGCAGCCGGGCGGCGCGATCACCGCGATCGACGACCCCGAGGGCCTGGACGTCGTGCCGCTGAAGACCAAGAGCCTCAGCTTCCACTGGGAGTTCATGTTCACCCGGCCGCTGTTTCAGGCCGTGGACCTGGTCGAGCAGCACAACCTGCTGGACCGGGTGGCGGAGATGGTGAGCGAGGGCACCATCCAGACCACGCTCGCCCGGGAGCTGGGCCCGATCAACGCGGCCACCCTGCGGGAGGCGCACGCTATGGTCGAAGAGGGCCGGATGGTCGGCAAGGTCGTCGTCGCGGGCTGGTGATCTTATGCGGGCAGTGGTCTACCAGGGCACCAGGGACGTCGGCGTCCAGACGGTCGGCGACGCCGTGCTCGAAGACCCCGAAGACGTGGTGCTGGAGGTCACCGCCAGCGCAATCTGCGGCACCGACCTGCACATGTACGACGGGCGCACCGGCGCCGAGCCGGGCCTGGTGCTGGGGCACGAGCCGCTCGGCGTGGTCCGGGCCGTGGGTGAGGACGTGCACCTGGTCCGGCCCGGCCAGCGGGTCGTCGTCCCCACCCACCTGTTCTGCGGGCTCTGTTACAACTGCGCGCGCGGTTACTCGGCCGCCTGCCTGCGGGTGCGGCCGGGCGGATTCGGTGCGGCCTACGGCTACGCGGGCATGGGGCCGTACCGGGGTGCTCAGGCCGAGCTGTTGCGGGTGCCGTTCGCGGACGCCAACTGCATCCCGCTGCCGGGCGAGCCCGGTGACGAGCGGGAAGACGACTTCCTCATGCTGGCCGACGCCTTCGTCACCGGCTGGCACGCCACCGAGCTGGCTCACGTCGAGCCGACCAGCTCGGTGGCGGTGTTCGGGGCCGGGGCGGTGGGCTTGCTGGCCGCGCATTCGGCTCTGATCAAGGGGGCGGCCGAGGTCTACGTGGTCGACCACGTCGCGGCCCGGCTGGACAAGGCGGGCGAGTTCGGCGCCACCCCGGTCGACTTCAGCCTGGGCGACCCGGTGGAGCAGATCACCGAACTTCGCCGGGTGCACGGGCTGCCGCCGGGCGAGGAGCCGATGACCGGGGTTGACGTGGCCATCGACGCGGTCGGCTTCCAGGCCCGGGACCGTTCCGACCCCAGCCGGGAGAACCCGCTGCAGGTGGTCAGCGACCTGGCCCGGCTGGTCAACCCGACCGGCCGGGTCGGCATCGCCGGGGTGTACGCGGAGAAGGACCTGCACCCGGCCCCGGAGGGGACTCCGGACGGGCGTCTGACCGTCCCCTGGGCCACCTTTTTCAGTAAGGGCGTGACGGTCGGCTTCGGCCGCACCCACGACCGTCGCTACACCGCGCACCTGCGGGACCTGATCCTGCGGCACCGGGCGCGACCCGGGTTCGTGGTCACGCACCACGGCCCGCTGGCCGAGGCGCCTGCCTACTACGGCGCCTTCGACCGGCGGGCCGACGGGATCGTCAAGGCCGTGCTTACGCCCTGACTTCTGCTGGCTCGGCTGGGCTGGCTGGGCTGGCCGGGCTGGCCGGGCTGGCTGGGCTGGCAGGGCTGGCCGGGCGGAGCCGGGGCACGAACTGGACGGCGACGGCGGCGGCCAGCGGCAGCGCCGCCAGCGGGATCAGGCTGGTCTGGAAGGCGTGGGCGAAACCGCCGCCCGCGGCGCTGAAGAACACCACCCCGATCACCGCCACCCCGATCGAGTTGCCGAGCTGGACTACGGTGGCCTGCAGGCCGGACACCGTGCCCGCCTGCCGCGGCTGCACCTGGGCCAGCACGATCCCGGTCAGCGGCGCGGTCAGCATGCCCATGCCGATCCCGGCCACCAGCAGCGGGAGCAGGATGGGGAGCACGCTCTGGTGCGCTCCGGTGGCGCCGCCGGTGAGGGCGAGGGCGGCGTAACCGGCCGCCATCACCACCCCGCCGAGCGCGGGCCACTGACGGCCCAGCCGGCTGGTCATGACCGGCCCGGCCATCGAGGCGGCCAGGTAGCCGGCCCCGACCACGGTGAACACCGCGCCCGAGCCGAGGGCGGACAGGCCACGCCCTTCCTGCAGGTAGAGCGCCAGCACCACGAAGAACGAGGCCATCGCGGCGTAGAACACACCGGTCGCGGCCAGGCCCGCGCTCACCGCCCGGTCGGCCAGCACGCTCAGGTCGACCAGCGGGGTCCGGCCGCGGCGGCGGCGCTGTCGTTGATGGACGGCGAAACCAGCCAGGATCGGGCCCGCGGCCGCCAGCAGCGCCCAGGCCCACACCGGCCAGTGCGCCTGCCGCCCGTCGACCAGCGGCAGCACCACCGCGACCAGCCCGGCCGTCAGCAGCGCGGTCCCCACCAGATCGATCCGGTCCCCGGCGGCTCCGCGGGACTCGGTCAGCACCCGCGGCGCCGCGATCAGCGCGGCCACCCCGACCGGCAGGTTGACCAGGAAGCAGCTCCGCCAGTCGAGCCCGAGCACGTCGGCCCGGATGAGCAGCCCGCCGAACAGCTGGCCGAGCACCGCGGCCAGGCCGAGGCTCACCCCGTAGGCGGTGACCGCGGTGGCCCGCTGCCTGCCCGCGTAGGTCACGCCGATCATGGCCAGCGTCTGCGGCCCGGCGATGGCCGCGCCGAGCCCCTGTATCGCGCGGCTGACGTTGAGCACGTCGACGTTGGTGGCGAGCCCGCAGGCCAGCGAGGCCAGGGTGAAAATGACCAGGCCCAGCGCGAACATCCGCCGCCGCCCGTACCGGTCCCCCAGCCGCCCGCCAGTGATCAGCCCGACCCCGTAGGTCAGGCCGTACGCGGTGATCACCCATTCGACCCCGGCCGCGCTGGCGTGCAGTTCCCGCTGCATCGACGGGATCGCCACGTTCACGATGAAAAAGTCCAGGACGATCATGAACGTCCCGATCAGCATCACGGCCAGCGGCGCCCAGCCCGGTTTGGCTGCCTTGCCTGGTGTTGCGGTTCCCGTGGCCAGCCGCTGGCCACCCATCACATTGGCTGTCATGCCGCCCAGCCTCGGCGCTGGTGCTCCCCTGGTCGATTACCTCCCAGGTAATGCACCGCGTGAGCGCGGGCCCGGGGCGGCGGGGCTCCCGAGCCTGGTGTGACTCAGGGGGCGGGGTGGCTGGCGTCGTTGCGAGTTCGGGTTCACTTTCCCGCAGATACTGCGGGAAAACGTACCCAAACCGGAAGCCCACCCCGAGTGGTGAGAGGTGCGGGGAGCGGCTTTACCTGGGAGGTAATCGCCAGCGCTACGGAAGACGCCTAGGGTCCGGGAGTATGGCGATGATCGGGGAGCAACTACGGGGCTGGCGGGAACGGCGGCGGGTCAGCCAGCTGGATCTGTCCCTGCAGGCGGGCATCTCCGCGCGGCATCTGAGCTTCGTGGAGACCGGGCGGTCGAAGCCGAGCAGCGGGCTGATCCTGCGGCTCTCGGAGGAGCTCGACGTGCCGTTGCGGGAGCGGAACGCGCTGCTGCTGGCGGGCGGGTTCGCGCCGGTCTACCCCGAGCACGGGCTCGACGCGCCGCCGCTGAGCGCCGTTACCGAGGCGATGCGGCAGGTCATCACCGCTCACATGCCCAATCCGGCGCTGGCCGTGGACGGGCACTGGGAACTCATCGACGCCAACGAGGCGGTGAACCTGCTGACCGCGGGGGCCGCCCCCGGGCTGCTGGAACCGCCGGTGAACGTGCTGCGCGTGAGCCTGCACCCGGACGGGATGGCGCCGCGCATCCTCAACCTCGGGCAGTGGCGGCAGCACGTGCTGTTCCGGCTGCGCCGTCAGGCCGACCGGACCGGTGACCCGTTCCTGGCCGAGCTGCACGAGGAGCTGAGCGGCTATCCGGGCGGCGGCACCGGAGAGCCAGCGGGGGCGGACGGGGCGGGCGAGGCGGCCGACGTGGTGCTGCCGATCCGGCTGCTGGCCGGCGACGCCGAGCTGTCGTTCCTGAGCACGACCACCGTCTTCGGCAGCCCGCTGGACGTCACGGTCGCGGAGCTGGCCATCGAGTCGTTCTACCCGGCCGATGCGGCGACCGCGGCCGCGATGCGTGCGCTGGGCTGACGACGGCGCCTTCGCCGGCTAGCCACATCGCCGCTGGTGCGTAGTCTGGAGGCAGTGCGACTTACCGGACGAATCACCCGCCGTACGCGGCGACTGCTGTCCTACGTGGGTGTAGGGGTGCTGGTCGCGGCCGCCGCGATCGCGCTGGCGCTGGTCGTCACCCCCATGCAGGACATCACGATCGCCGGTGAGGAGATCGGGGTCGGGGCGGCCGCGCCCACGCTGAGCCTGTCCGGCCCGGGCGAGGTGGACCTGTTCGGGCAGCGGCTGCCGACCACGCTGGCGTTCGCCGGGCCGGTGCGGCCGCGGCTGACCCTGGCCCACATCACCCTGGACCGCCAGCTGGCCTCGATGTTCGACCCCGGCCACGGGGCGGTCCCGGCCGGGGTGGCCATCGGGCACGCGCTGGCCACGGCCTGGACCCACTACTTCGTGTGGGAGGCCTGCATCACCGGCGCGGCCGCGCTGCTGCTGACCGGCGCGCTGTGCGGATGGGCCCGGTTCCCGCTGCGCAAGACGCTGATCCTGCTGGGGGTCGGGCTGGCGCTGGCCGAGGTGGCCAACCTGGGCGGGATCATGGTCACCGCGTTCACCGCCCCCGGCCGGCTGGAACAGGTCGGCTCGCTGAGCGGGCTGGTCGGGCAGGCTCAGCTGCCCACGGTGGCCAAGCTGACCGGCCCGGAGCGGTCCACGGTCCGGGCGGTGGTGCTGGGCGACTCGACCGCGGCCGCGCTCGGCAACCCGCTGGTGGCCCACGCGAGCCCGGCCGACCACGCCTGCCGCCGCAGCTCGGACGCGTACGCGGCCGACCTGGCGGCGGTCAACAACTGGGACGTGCTCAACCTGGCCTGCAGCGGCGCCACCATCGCCGACGGCATCCTCGGCCCGCAGCAGGCCGGCAGCCTCACCGTGCCCGCCCAGCTGGCCCAGGCCCGTCAGGCCACCAACGCGCAGCTGGTCATCGTCAGCATCGGCGCCAACGACGTCGGCTGGTCCGGCCTGGTCGGGCTCTGCGCGGCCGCCACGTCGTGCGCCGACAGCGCCTCGACCGCCTACTTCCAGCAGAGCCTGAACAAGTTCGCCTCGCAGTACTACCAGCTGCTCGAACAGCTGAGCACGCTGCCGTCGCGCCCGCGGGTGCTGATCAACTTGTACTACAACCCGTTCGACACCGCCCTGGGCTGCCTGAACGGGCACGGGCTGGACCCGGCCAAGGAGACCGCGCTGGTCACGCTGCTGGACGCGCTGAACCAGGTGCTGTCGAACGGGGCCACCGCCGCCAGCGCCACCCCGGTCCGGCCCGACTTCACCAGCCACGCGCTGTGCGACGCGAACCCGTACGTGCAGGGGGTGGGCTCCCCGGCCCCGTTCCATCCCACCGCGGCCGGGGAACTGGCCATCGCGCTGGCCGACGAGCAGGCTCTGCAGCAGGCACCAGGCACCCCCTCCGGCTCGCCGTCCCCAGGGACATCTGTGGCAAGCTTGGCTCCGTGACCGCACCGCAGCCGCCACCCGAGCCGCAGCCGATCGTCACCCCGCTGAGCACCGCGGCGATCTTCCTCGTGCTGACCATCGACCCGGGCGGCGAGGACACCGTCCGGGACTTTCTGGCCGACGCGTCCGGCATCGAGCGGGCGGTCGGGTTCCGGCTGCCGGAGGGCCAGCTGTCCGCGGTGATCGGCATCGGCTCGGACACCTGGGACCGGCTGTTCGGAGGGCCGCGGCCGGCCGGGCTGCACCCGTTCCGTGAGCTGCGCGGCGACCGGCACTTCGCCCCCGCCACCCCTGGTGATCTGCTGTTCCACCTGCGGGCCAACCAGATGGACCTGTGCTTCGAGTTCGCCAACCAGGTGATGAACCGGCTGGGCGGGGTGGCCACCGTGGTGGACGAGGTGCACGGCTTCCGCTACTTCGACGAGCGGGACCTGATGGGTTTCGTGGACGGCACCGAGAGCCCCGGCGGCCGGGCCGGCGAGGCGGCCGCCCTGGTCGGGCCCGAGGACCCGGACTTCACCGGCGGCAGCTACGTCATCGTGCAGAAGTACACCCACGACCTGGGCAGCTGGAACGCGCTCAGCACCGAAGAGCAGGAACGGGCGATCGGGCGGCACAAGCTCAGCGACATCGAGATCCCCGACGAGGACAAGGCGCCCAACTCGCACGTGGCGCTGAACACGATCGAGGACGCCGACGGCAACGAGCGGCAGATCGTCCGGGCCAACATGCCGTTCGGCTCGGTGGGCCGCCAAGAGTTCGGCACCTACTACATCGCCTACGCGGCCACGCCCGACGTGACCGAGCAGATGCTGCAGAACATGTTCATCGGCGACCCGCCCGGCAACACCGACCGGATCCTGGACTTCTCCACCGCGGTCACCGGCGCGCTGTTCTTCGCGCCGTCGGCCGACTTCCTCGACGACCCGCCCGGCCCGTCCGCCGCCCCGGACGCCGCCTCGCCGGACCCCGCGCCCCCAGCCAGCGGTTCACTCGGAATTGGCAGCCTCAGAAGGAGCACTCCGCAATGAACAACCTCTATCGCGAGCTCGCCCCCATTTCCGACGCCGCGTGGGCCGACCTCGAGGAGGAGGCCAAGCGGACCTTCGCCACCTACGTGGCCGGCCGCCGGATCGTCGACGTGGACGGGCCGGACGGCTCCACCCTGGCCGCGGTCAACACCGGCCACCTGAACGACGTCGCCGCGCCGGCCGACGGGGTCATCGCCCACCTGCGGGAATCCCAGCCGCTGGTCCGGCTGCGGGTGCCATTCACGCTCAGCCGGGAGCAGATCGACTCGGTCGAGCGGGGCGCCCAGGACGCGGACTGGCAGCCGCTCAAGGACGCCGCCAAGCAGATCGCGTTCGCCGAGGACCGGGCGATCTTCGAGGGGTACACCGCGGCCGGCATCACCGGGCTGCGCGACTCCACCTCGAACACCCCGCTGGGCCTGCCGGCCGACCCTACCCAGTACCCGGACGTGATCGTCGACGCGCTGACCGAGTTGCGGCTGGCGGGCGTGAACGGCCCGTACGCGCTGGCGCTGAGCACCACCGCCTACGACGCGATCAGCGTCACCACCGAGCACGGCTACCCGATCCGGCGGCAGATCGAGCGGGTCTTCGACGGCGAGATCCTGTGGGCGCCGGCCATCGACGGGGCGTTCCTGCTGTCCACCCGGGGCGGCGACTACACGCTCAGCCTGGGCCAGGACCTGTCCATCGGCTACCTGTCGCACGACACCGGCTCGGTGCAGCTGTACTTCCAGGAGGCGCTGACGTTCCTGGCCTACACGACCGAGGCGATCGTGGCCATCAACCCGGTGGCCGGGGAGCTCACTCAGCCGTAACCAGGCGGATCTCGGGGCTGGCGGCGGGCGCGGTCACCGCCAGCACCCGGGCGGCCTCGGCGGTGATCTCCTCCCGGTCCCAGGCCGGTACCCGGTCCCGGAACAGCTCGACGGTCAGCGTGGCGGTGCCCTTGGCCCGCTTCAGCCGCCACAGGCCCGCCACGAACCCGTCGAGCAGCACGCTGCCGGGGAACACGTTCAGATATTGGAAAAGGTCCCGGCGGTCCCGGTCCGACATGATCCGGGTGCGGTCATCGTGGGACAAGATGATGTTGTCGTACTCCGCGAGCAGCCGGGCCGGCGCGGGCACGTCCGGCGCCGGCCGCGGCCCGTCCGGCAGGTCGAACAGCTCCCGGCCCTGCTCGTCGGCGAAGGTCCGCAGCCGGTCCCGCATCGGGTCGACGACCTCCCGCAGCCGGGTCAGGCCCGACCACGCCTGCACGTCCTGGACGGTGGCGGGGCCGAACGCGGCCAGGTAGCGCTCGACCATGACCTCCGGCGACGGCTTTTCGGCCACCGGGCGGCCCAGCCAGACGTCGGCGGGGGTGTGGCGGGCCAGGCCGGCCTTGCCCCAGACCGCCCGGGGCGGCACCTGCACCAGCGGAATCCGCGCCCGCACGGCCTGGGCCAGCGCGTCGCCGGGGTGATCGGGCCAGTCCCGGGTCAGCGCGTCGCCCAGCTCGGCGAAGGTGAGCGGCTGCTCGCTGGTCAGCGCTTCCCCGGCGGTGGCGACGGCGTCCAGGTCCACCCCGTCCAGCCGCTTGGCCCAATTGCTGGCCAGGCCCCGGTCGAGAACCGGCTGGACCAGCGGCCGCAGGAACAGCGCGTCGTCGGCGCTGACCAGGTGGATCGTGCCGCGCATGAGTGCGATCCTGACCACGTCCCGGCTGACCAGCAGGCGCGCCAGCTCCTCGGGCTGGAACCCGTCGAGCCGGGCGAGCAGGCCGTAGTAGGGCGGGAACGGCGCCTGGGCCTGCAGGCCGACCAGGTGCTCCACCATCGCCAGGACATCGCCGGGCTCCCGGGTCAGCAAGTGCTGGCGGGCCAGCAGGGCGCGGTTGAGCGCGCGGCGGCTCAGTACCTCGGCGGGCATGGCGTCCTCCTCATGGTCGGTTAGGGTAACCGGCGTGCGCTTTGTGTTCACGCCACCCGCCCAGGACGCGGCCGGCCTGCTCTCCCTGCCGTGGGATGAGCCGCTGGCCGAATGGCAGGACGAGCGGCTGGTGGAGATCCGCCAGCGCGGCGTCCACCGCCACATTGTCCGGTTCGTCGAGGACGACGGCGTGCTGTACGCGCTCAAGGAACTGCCCGAGCGGCTGGCCCGCCGCGAGTACACGTTGCTGCGCGAGCTGGATGAGCTGAGCGTTCCCGCGGTCGACGTGGTCGGGGTGGCGGTGGACCGCGGCCGGGACATGGACTCGGTCCTGGTCACCAAGTTCCTCACCTACGCCACCACCTACCGGGCGGTGTTCTCCCGGCCGCGCGGCGGCCAGCCCACCGACCGGCTGCTCGACGCGCTGGTCGAGCTGCTGGTCCGGCTGCACCTGTCCGGGTTCTTCTGGGGCGACTGCTCGCTGTCGAACACGCTGTTCCGCTACGACGCCGGGACGCTGGAGGCCTACCTGGTCGACGCGGAGACCAGCGAGCAGCACCCGCAGCTGTCGACCGGCCAGCGCGAGTACGACCTGGAGCTGGCCCAGGAGCGGGTCTACGGCGAGCTGCTCGACCTGCAGGCCGGCGAGCTGCTGCCGTCCGACGTGGAACCCTTCGACATCGCCGAGCAGGTGGTGAGCCGGTACACCGCCCTGTGGGACGAGCTGACCCGGGAGGAGGTGCTGCGGCCGGACGAGCAGCGCTACCGCATCGCCCAGCGGCTCCGGCGGCTCAACGAGCTCGGCTTCGACGCCGAGGAGGTCGAGCTGATCAGCACCCCGGACGGGAACCGGCTGCGGGTCCGGACCCGGGTGGCCGAGTCCGGCGAGCACAGCCGCCAGCTGTTCCTGCGGACCGGGATCGACGCGGGCGAGAACCAGGCCCGGCGGCTGCTCAACGACATCGCCTCGTTCCGGGCCTGGCTGGAGCAGAAGGAAGGCCGCCCGGTGCCGGACTTCGTGGCCGCCAACCGGTGGCGGGAAGAGGTGTACGAGCCGGTGGTGGAGGCGATCCCGGCCGACCTGCGCGGCCGGCTGGCGCCGACCGAGATCTTCCACGAGATCCTCGAGCACCGCTGGTACATGTCCGAACGGGCCGGCCGGGACGTGGGCACCCGGGCCGCCGCCAAGTCCTACTTCGACCGGGTGCTGCCCGAGGCGCCCGAGCCGCTGGAGTCGGGCGGCCCGCCGTCCATCGAGCTGCCGGTTCAGTCGGCGTCCGACACCAGCTCGGAGTAGAGCGCGGCGGTCTGCTCGGCCACCGTCCGCCAGCCGAACTCGGTCACCGCCCGGTCCCGGCCCGCCTGGCCCATCGACCGGGCCAGCGACGAGTTTGTCAGCACGGTGTTCAGCGCCATGGCCAGCGCGGCCGGGTCGTCCGGGGCCACCAGCAGGCCGGTCACGCCGTCCTCGACCACCTCGGGGATTCCGCCGACCCGGGACCCGACCACGGCGGTGCCGCAGGCCATGGCCTCCAGGTTGACGATGCCGAGCGGCTCGTAGAGCGACGGGCAGGCGAACACGGCGGCGTGCGTCAGCAGCTGGATCACGTCCGGCTTGGCCAGCATCTCCGGGATCCAGATCACCCCCGACCGGGTGGCCTTCAGCCCGTCGACCAGGCCGGTCACCTCGTCCAGGAGCTCCGGGGTGTCGGCCTGCCCGGCGCAGAGCACCAGCTGGGCGGACGGGTCCAGCTCGGCCGCGGCCCGCAGCAGCACCGGCACGCCCTTCTGGCGGGTGATGCGCCCCACGAAGATCACGTACGGCCGGGTCTGGTCGACGCCGTACCGTTCCAGGACCCCGGTCCGCGGGTCCGGGGAGTATTCGCTCGTGTCGATCCCGTTGCGGATGACCCGGACTTTCCCTTTTTCTATCTCGGGATAGGCGGACAGGATGTCAGCGCGCATGCCATCGGATACGGCGATCACCGCGGCGGCGGCGGTCGCCGACACCCGCTCGCACCACGAGGAGATCGCGTACCCCCCGCCGAGCTGCTCGGCCTTCCAGGGCCGCAGCGGCTCCAGCGAGTGCATGGTGACCACGTGCGGGATGCCGTACAGCAGCGAGGCCAGGTGACCGCCGAGGTTGGCGTACCAGGTGTGCGAGTGCACCAGGTCGGCGCCCTCGGTCCCGGCGGTCATGGACAGGTCGGTGGAGACCGTCTGCAGCGCCTGGTTGGTGTGGGCCAGCAGGTCCCAGGGCCGGTGGGCGACCGCGTCGGCCCGGTCCTTGCCCTGGCAGTGCACGGTCAGGTCGACCAGCCCGGCCAGCTCGCGGGCCAGGTAGGTGACGTGCACGCCAGCCCCGCCGTACACCTCGGGCGGGTACTCGCGGGTGAGCAGGGCCACCTTCAGGCGCTCACTCGCACTGGTCACGGGGTCACCGCCTGGCCCTTGCCGACCACGGTCACCCCGCCGGCCGAGACCACGAAGCCGCGGGCGCGGTCGTGCTCCTTGTCCACGCCGACCACCACGCCCTCGGGTACCTCCACGTTCTTGTCCAGGATCGCGTCCCGGACCACCGCGTGGCGGCCAATCCGGGTGTTGTCCATGATCACCGAGCGTTCCACCGAGGCCCAGCTGTTGACCCGTACGCCGGGCGACAGCACCGACTCGCGGACCAGGCCGCCGGAGACGATGACACCGTTGCTGACGAGGCTGTTCACCGCGCGGCCGACCCGGTCGCCGGACTCGTGCACGAACTTGGCGGGCGGCAGCGACGGCACGTGGGTGAGGATCGGCCAGCGGTTGTTGTACAGGGTGAACAGCGGCTGGACGGCGCACAAGTCCATGTGCGCCTCGAAGTAGGAGTCCAGCGTGCCGACGTCCCGCCAGTAGGGGAGGTCGTCCTCGATCGCGCCGGGGATCTTGTTGGTGAGGAAGTCGTAGGCCTGCGCGGCCCCGTCCTTGACCAGCATCGGCACGATGTTGCCGCCCATGTCGTGGCGGCTGGAGTCGTCGGCGGCGTCCTTGCGCAGCGCGTCGACCAGCACGTTCGTGTCGAACACGTAGTTGCCCATGGACGCGTAGGCCAGGCCGGGCTGACCGGGGATGCTGGGCGGCTCGGGCGGCTTCTCCAGGAACTCGGTCACCGTGCGGCCGTCCTGGCCGACCGCGACCACACCGAACTCGGTGGCCTCCTCGCGCGGCACCGGGATGCAGGCCACCGTGACCCCGGCCCCGTGCTCGATGTGCTGCTCGATCATCTGCGACGGGTCCATCCGGTACACGTGGTCGGCCCCGAACACGATGACGTGGTCCGGCTGCTCGTCGTTGATGAGGTTCAGCGACTGGTAGATGGCGTCGGCCGAGCCGGTGTACCACTGCGGGCCGAGCCGCTGCTGGGCCGGCACCGGGGTGACGTAGTTGCCGAGCAGCGTGCTCATCCGCCAGGTCGTCGAGATGTGCCGGTCCAGGCTGTGGCTCTTGTACTGGGTGAGCACGGCGATCTGGCGGACGCCGCCGTTGACCAGGTTGGACAGCGCGAAGTCGATGAGCCGGTACATGCCGCCGAACGGGACGGCGGGCTTGGCGCGGTCGGCGGTCAGCGGGGACAGGCGCGTACCCGCGCCCCCGGCGAGCACGATCCCGAGGACGCACGGGTCAGGCATGGTGACCCTCCTTTCGGCACAGCGGCGGGCGGCGTTGCCCGATGTGTACCGCCATGCTCTCCCTGGGATGCCCAGCCAGGGAAGATTTCAACGGGTTAACAGGAAAAGAAGCCGCCGGAAGCACCGTCGCATACGTCACACCGGTCATGCGAGCGGCGTGCCGTCCAGTCGGGATCAGCTGGGGGCGGCGGCGACGATGAGGCGGTCGAAGTCGGGGGCGTAGGCGCTGGGGTCGCTGAGCTCGATGGTGTTGGCGCCGGCGGTGAGGGCGAGCGACACGGTCAGCGCACCGGGGGTGTTGAAGCTGCCGGTGGACGGGAACGACAGCGTCTGGCCGGTGCCGCCGTCGGCCGCGATCACGCCGGGGCGGACGCCGTCGGTGGCGTAGAGCAGGGTGACCCGGTAGGTGCCCGCGGTCGGCACGCTGACGTTGTTGAAGGTCAGCGTGCCGCCATTGCCGACGTAGCCGACCTTGGCCCCGCCCGAGCAGGTGGAACAGGCCGACACCACGGCCCCGCCGGCCAGCGTGTTGGCCGGTGCCTCGGCCTCGTACGAGGTGGCCAGGGCGGGGCTGGCAACGGTGCCGGTCACGCCGAGGCCGTCGAAGGTGGCCTGGCCCGGGTCGCCGGCCGCGGCCGAGGTGACGAACAGGCCGGCGTCCTGGGTGGCGGCCTGGCCGGGCACGGTGGCGGTACCCACGGCCAGCCAGTCGCTGCCGTCCAGGGAGTAGTAGCCGGTGTAGCTGGACCCGTTCCTGACCAGCTGCAGCCACACCGGCAGGCTCTCCGGGATCGTGCCGTTGGCCGGGGTGACATTGTCGATGTAGGTGCCGCCGTTGTCATCCCACTCGAGCTGGATCCCGCCGGACGGCGACGCGAACAGCGTGACCCCCTCGGGCGCCTGGCCGGAGGCGGTGATGTCGTTGCGGACCAGCAGGCCGGCCTTGGCGTAGCCGTTCAGGTTCTGCTGGGCGGCCACCTCGGTGGTGACGGTCGCGGTGGTGCCGACGGCCCCCTGGTCATAGATCGTGCTGTAGTCGTCGTCGCCGGAGTACAGCCCGGCCCCGCCGCCGGAAATGCCGAACTGCTGGCCGGACTGCCCGAACGCGGCGGGCGCATCGGTGGCCGACGAGTACGTCTTGTACGGCGCCTGGACCGCCGGGCTGGTCGTGACCTGCTCGGGGACCGACAGCTGCCGGATGGTCTTACCGGGCCAGGTGTACTGAGCGGTGGCGGTCAGCGTGCTGGTCTGGAACAGCCCCGACGGGGCGGCGGGGGTCACCGCGAACGTGGCCTTGACGGTCTGGCCGCTTTCCACGGCGGGGAACGTGGTGGCCGAGGTGGCCTTGGCGGACCAGCCGGACGGCGCGGTCAGGCCGAGCCGGACCTGCTGGGCCGGGCGGACGCCGTTGTCGGTGAAGGTCACGGTCTGGGTGGAGGGGGTGCCCCCGGTCAGGCTGGCCGGGCCGGCCAGGTTGAGCGTGGCCGCGGGCGGCGCGGCGACGGTCCGCTGCCCGGGGGTGATGCGCACGAGGGCGACCCCGTGCGACGGCACGGCGGCGCTGATCGTGCCGGTGGTCTCGGTCGTCTTCCCGGTCCACAGGTCGGTCACCCGGTAGTCGTTCCCGGACGCGGCCTTGAGCGTGGCCGCCGAGGTGGTGATGACCTGCGGGGTGCTGCCGGTGTTGAACACGCCCGCCACCACGTCGCCATTCTTCTCGGTCTTGGCGAAGACCTGCTCGGTGGGGTCGTCCACTAGCCGGGAGGCGTCGATGCTGTCCTGGTCGACCGCGATCACGCTGCGGTTCTTCAGCAGCGCCAGATCGGTGCGGTCCAGGTTGGTCAGGTCGGTGCCCAGGATCAGCGGGGAGGAGGCCAGGGCCCACAGCGCCAGCTGGGACTGCCGCTCAGGGTAGGTCAGGCCGTCGTTGCTGCCGTTGCCCACCTCCAGCGAGTCGTAGTCGTTGAACGCGCCGGGGCCGCCGTACGGCTGCCAGGCGGCGACCGTGTCGAACCGCGAGCTGACGTTGTTCCAGTCGGTGAGCGGGTAGCTGCTGCCGTTGGTCCCGCAGTAGCACTCGACGTCGCCGCCGGTGCGCCAGCCGTTGGAATACTGCTGCCAGGTCGACGCGTCGCTGATGCTGAGGCTGTTGGACAGCTCCAGGTGGATGGGGCGGCCGGTCTGCCGCAGGCCGTTCGACCAGGCCTGGACGTCGGGGACGTCGAACGAGCCGACACCGTCGATCTTGACGTAGTCCACGCCCCAGGAGGCGAACTCATCGGCCCAGGAGTCGATGAACTGCTGGGCGCCGGGCTTGCTGTAGTCGATCCCGACCATGCCGCCGCAGTTGTAGTTGTTTTCGCTGGTCGACGGCTCGGCGATCTGGTCGGCGGTGTAGGAGGTGCCCTCGATCGGGGTGTTGCGCGCCACCGCCTGCTTGGAGATGCCGGGGGTGACGTAGAGGCCGAACTTCAGGCCCAGCTTGTGCACGTAGCCGGCCACGGCCTGGATGCCGTTCTCGCTCCCCTGGGCAGGGAACTTGCTGGTGTCGATGGCCCAGCGGCCGTACTGGTCGACGTCGGGGCCCTGGCTGCCCGGGCACCCGTACCAGAAGTCGTCGACGTTCACGTACTGGTAGCCGACGCCGGCCAGGCCGCTGGACTTCATGGCCCGGGCCTGCGCCTCGATCTTGGCGGCGGTCGGATCGGAGCGGATGAAGCTCCAGCTGCTCCAGCCCAGGGCCGGGGTCTGCCCCACCCCGTTGTCCTCGGCGCGGGCCGGGGCGGCACCGGAGGTGACCGCGAACGCGGCCAGCGGCACCGCCGCGAGCCCGGCCATGATCCCGCGGATGAGTCTCCTCATCGGTCCTCCTCGACGGTGCCACGTGGCGACCCTTTAAATCAGGCGATCCCTATGCTTTCCTACTTCGTCGGACAAAATCCGTCAATAAAACCACACAGAAAAATGTAAAACAAACAAGAGGCGTCGTTGGCCGGGGACGGCTGTGCTGCTGGACGAGATCCACCCGCTGGACCGGACGGGCTGACCCCGGGCGAAACTGCGTGGCTGTTGGGGCGCGGGCGGCGTACCCTTACGGGGTGACCGGTACTCGTGGGGCTATGTGGTGGGCCGCCTAGGGGCGGCTGCTGGGTCACGTTTTCTGCTGGCTGCCTCGGTTGAGGCGGCCTTTTCCTTTTCATTCGGGCCGGCTCGGCTGAGGAAACAAGGCTGAGGAGCCGAAGATGGCGCGGAGTTTGTCGCTCACCGTCCCGAGTGGGCATCTGACGTTGGGAAACCTGCTGGGAGCGATCCAGCACTGGGCCGCGGACCAGCGCGGCGACGATTCGCTCTACGGGGTCGCGGATCTGCACGCGCTGACGACCGAGCACGATCCGGACTCGGTGCGGGCCATCACCCGGGAACAGCTGGCGTTGCTGGTGGCGGCGGGGCTGGACCCGGAGCGGTCGATCATCTTCGTGCAGAGTCAGGTGCCGGGGCACGCCCAGCTGCACTGGCTGCTGGAGGCCACCGCCTACGACGGTGAGCTGCGGCGGATGATCCAGTACAAGGAGAAGTCCGCCCGGCAGCAGTCGGTCAGGTCGGCCCTGCTGGCCTACCCGGTGCTGATGGCGGCCGACATCCTGCTCTACGGGGTGACCGACGTGCCGGTCGGGGAGGATCAGCGGCAGCACCTGGAGCTGGCTCGCGACCTGGCCATCCGGTTCAACCAGCGGTACGGGGACACGTTCGTGGTGCCGCGGGCGGTGACGCCGCCGGTCGGCGCCCGGGTGATGGACCTGCAGGACCCGTCGAAGAAGATGAGCAAGTCGGCGCCCCCGGACGCGCCGGGGACGATCCGGCTGCTGGACCCGCCGGAGGTGGTCCGCCGGAAGGTGTCACGGGCGGTCACCGACAGCGGGCGTGATGTCCTTTTCGATCCCGATGAAAAACCGGGGGTGGCCAACCTCCTCACGATCCTGGCCGCCTGCACCGGCACCACCCCCGAGGTGGCCGCGGCCAAGGTGGACAGCTACCGGGACCTCAAGGAGGGCGTCGCCGACGCCGTCATCGCGGTGCTGGCGCCGCTGCAGGACTGCTACGCGGCGGTGGTCGCGGACCCGGGTGCGATCGAGGCGATGGCCCGGGACGGCGCGGCCCGCGCGCAGGAACTGGCCGCCCCGACGCTGGCCCGCGCCCAGGAAGCGATCGGCCTGCTGACCTCAGCCGGCGGCGGGGGCGGCGGCCGGGCCTGATGCGGCCGGGAGGTCGACGGTCAGGCGGCTCCAGGCCAGTTCGGCCGCGGCGGCGAGGCAGCCGTCGACCACGGCTTCGGTGCCGAGGGCGCTGACCCGGACGTCGGGCAGGGCCGGGGCCATCGGCTGGAGCTCGGCGATCACGGCGTCGGCGAAGCCGGGGGCCTGGCCGATGCCGCCCCCCAGCACGATCAGCTCGGGGTCGATGACGCTGATCACCGCGCACAGCATGCGGGCCACCAGCTGGGCTTCGTCGGCGACGACGCCGGCGGCGCGGTCGTCGCCGCGGGCGGCCGCCTGGAACACCGAGCGGGCCGAGACCTGGCCGCGCAGGCCGGCCCGGCGGGCGGACCGCACGACCGCGGCCGCCGACGACGCGTCCTCGAGGGCGCCCCGCCAGTTGGCGGCCGGGGTCCGGGTGCCGGGCTCGGCGCCGGGCCGGGGGTCCGGCTCAGCGCCGTGGCCGCCGGTCATCGGGACGTAGGCGATCTCCCCGGCCACCCCGTGGGCGCCGCGCAGCAGCTGACCGCCGACCACCAGGCCCATGCCGATGCCGGTCCCGACTGAGACGAACGCGAAGCTGCCGGCCTCGCGGCCGTGCCCGTCGGCCTGCTCGGCCAGCGCGGCCGCGTTGATGTCGTTCTCCACCACCAGGGTGCCGCCGAACTCCTCCCGCAGCCAGGTCATGACCTCGGGGCGTTCCCAGCCGGGCGGACGGCCGGTCAGGGCCATCACGTCGTGGACCCGGTCGTAGATGCCGGGGCTGCCGAGCACGGTCTGGCTGATGGCCGCCCGGTCCACCCCCGCCTCGGCGCAGAGCGCGTCGGCCAGCTCGACCAGCTCACCAAGGCGGCCGCGGACGCTGGAGGCGCGCAGCCGGACGGCCCCGCGGGCCCGGACCGCGCCGGCCAGGTCGGCGACGCCGCCCCGCAGGTACTGGGCGCCCACGTCGAGGCCGAGCACGTAGCCGGCGTCGGGACGGACCTCGTAGAGCTGGGCGGCCCGGCCGGGGCGCCCGGTCTGCTGGCCCGCGGTGCGGATCAGGCCGGCCCGCTCGACGGTGGCCAGCGCCAGCGACACGGTCGGCTTGGACAGGCCGGACAGCCGGGCCAGGTCGGCTCGCGAGCACTGGCCGAGCCGGCGGATGTGACCGAGCAGCAGCTGCTCGTTCAGTGCCCGTATCAACGGGGGGCGCGCCGCCGACATCCCCCCGGACCTGCTGGCCGGCCGTCCCGTCACCGTTACCTCCGCGGTCATCATCCCGCACCCGTCGGCCCGGGTGAAAACCCCGGTCACAAATTGACCGAAGGCACCCTTGTCGGGCGTTGATAGTTAGGATACTGTCCTAACTAACTTCGGCAAGGGGGCCGGAGATTCCAGCGCCACAGCCGGGGAAACCGCAGCTCAGAGGCGGTTGCTCGGTGACCGGCGGTGGAGTTCCGGCACCGGTGCCGACGACCGAAAGGCGGGGCGACCGGGTCCTCCGGCCACCCCGTCAGCGACCCATCACGGCGCCGCCGGCCTCCGGCGGCACCGCGCCAGTTACGCACGACGGGACCGCCGCCCGGCAGCCCGTCAGCGACTCACTCCCTCGTCGCGAAGGGCTGTGCCATGAGACGCCTCAGAATGGCCGGGGTCCTCGTCGCCGCCGGCCTGCTGGCCGCCGCCTGCGGGACCAGTTCGTCGTCCTCGTCCGGGAATTCGTCAGGGCCGACCGGCACCCTGACCCTTTCCAACGAGCAGGGCGCGCTGTGGACCTGTAGCTTCAACCCGTTCAACCCGTCGAACCTCAGCGAAGGGGTCACGATGGGCCAGGTCTACGAGCCGCTCGCGTTCGTCAACACGCTGCAGAACGCCAAGGCCAGCCCCTGGCTGGCCACGTCCTGGACGTGGGGCAAGAACAACACCGAGCTGACCTTCACCATCCGCAAGGGCGTGAAGTTCAACGACGGCACGCCGATGACCGCGGCCGACGTGGCGTTCACGTTCAACCTGATGAAGAAGTTCCCGACCCTGGACCTGAACTCCGTCTGGTCGGTGCTGTCGAGCGTCACCCAGCAGGGCGACCAGGTGGTCATGACGTTCAAGAGCGCCGCGGTGCCGTACTTCTACTACATCGCCGACCAGACCCCGATCGTGCCGCAGCACGTCTGGTCCAAGATCTCCAACCCGGTGGCCTACAAGGACGCCAGCCCGGTGGCCACCGGCGCGTACATGGTCAAGCCGTGCAGCCAGCAGAACATCACCTACGTGGCCAACAAGCACTACTGGCAGCCGAACGAGCCCAAGCTGGCCAAGGTCATCTACCCGGCGTTCACCTCGAACGACCCGGCCAACACCTACCTGGCCACCGGCCAGGCCCAGTGGGGCAGCCAGTTCATCCCGAACATCAAGGCGTTCTACACGTCCAAGAGCCCGGACAACCACTACTGGTTCCCGCCGTTCGCCAACGTCAGCCTGGTCCCCAACCTGACCGTGGCCGGGCTGAACAACGCCGCGGTCCGGCAGGCCATGGCCTACGCCATCGACCGCAACCGGGTGTCGCAGATCGGTGAGTACGGGTACGAGCCGCCCAGCAACCAGACCGACATCGTGACGCCCACGTTCAGCAGTTGGATGAACCAGAGCGCGGCCAGCCAGTACAACTACGGCTACAACCCCGCCAAGGCCAAGCAGATCCTGCAGGCGGCCGGCTTCACCGTGAAGCCGGGCGGCGTGGACGTGAGCAAGTCCGGGCAGAAGCTGGCCTTCACCGTGATCAACATCGGTGGTTACTCCGACTGGGTGGCGTCCATGCAGGTCATCCAGACCGAGCTGAAGGCCGTGGGCATCCAGGTCACCGCGGACAACCTGTCGCAGAACGACTTCCTCGACCGGCTCTACAACGGCAACTACCAGCTGGCCTACAACGCCCAGACCGGCGGCCCGACCCCGTACTTCGAGCTGCGGCAGTGGCTGTACTCGGCCAACTCGGCCCCGATCGGCAAGCAGGCCTCGACCAACTGGGAGCGGTACAGCAACCCGGCCACCGACAAGCTGATCAACTCCTACAGCACCACCACGTCGGCCGCGACCCAGCGGTCGATCGTGAACCAGTTGCAGCAGGTCATGCTCAAGGACGTGCCGTTCATCCCGATCACCGAGGAAGTGGCCTGGTTCCAGTACAACACGGCCAAGTTCAGCGGCTGGCCGACGCCGAGCAACCCGTACGCGCTGCCGGCCGCCTACAACTACCCCGACATGGGCCAGGTGCTGCTGCACCTGGCGCCCAAGTAGGGGTGGGGGCCGGGCGGCCATGAGGTTTGCCCTGCGCCGGGTCGGGTTCTTCGTGCTCACCCTCTGGGCCGCGGTGACGCTCAACTTCTTCCTGCCGCGGATGATGCCCGGGAACCCGGCCCTGGCCATGATGGCCAAGTTCCACGGCCGGCTGAGCGGTCAGGCGCTGAAGTCGCTCGAAGTGCTCTTCGGCGTCGACTCTCACCAGAGCCTGCTCTCCCAGTACGTGCACTACCTGGGGCAGGTGGCGACCGGGAACTTCGGCACCTCGCTGTTCTTCTACCCCCAGCCGGTCAGCCAGGTCGTGCTGGGGGCGATCCCCTGGACGCTGGGGCTGGTCGGGGTGACCACGATCCTGGCCTTCGTGCTGGGCACCGGGCTGGGCATCGTCACCGCCTGGCGGCGCGGCAGCCGGCTGGACGGCATCCTGCCGCCGGTGTTCGTGATCACCTCGGCCATCCCCTACTTCTGGGTGGGGATGATGTTCATCCTGATCTTCGGGATCCGGCTGAAGTGGCTGCCGTACACGTTCGGGTTCGACCCGACCGTCACCCCCGGCTTCACCCTCGATTTCATCGGCAACGTGCTGAAGCACGCCATCCTGCCGGCCCTGGCCCTGCTCATCACCACGATCGGGACCTGGATCCTGACCATGCGCAACACCATGGTCGCCACGCTGGCCGAGGACTACGTGCGGATGGCCCGGGCCAAGGGCCTGCCCGGCCGCCGGATCATGTACGACTACGCGGCCCGCAACGCCATCCTGCCCAACCTGACCGGCTTCGCGATGTCACTGGGCTTCGTGGTCGGCGGGGCCATCCTCATCGAGTACGTCTTCGACTACCCGGGTGTCGGCTACATGCTGCTGCAGGCGGTCGAGAACGAGGACTATCCGCTCATGCAGGCGCTGTTCCTGCTGATCACGGTGGCCGTGCTGGTGGCCATCCTGCTGTCGGACATCGCCACCGCGCTACTCGACCCGCGCACCAGGTCGGCGAGGTGACCCGATGGCGATGATGCGGGCCCCCGTGGGGCCGGAGGACGCCGGGTCACCGGACGCCACGCTGGCGGCGGCGCTGCCCGCGGGCGGGGGCCGGACCCGGGCGGCGGTGCTGAGCCGGCTGGTCCGGGCGATCCGGGCCAACCGCAAGGCGACCGCGGGCACGATCATCCTGGTCGTGTTCGTGCTGCTCGCGATCTTCCCGTGGGCCGTAGCCCACGACAGCCCGAACGCCGAGGTCTACCGGCGCAGCCTGGGACCGTCCACCGCGCACCTGTTCGGCACCACCGCATACGGCCAGGACCTGTTCGCCCAGGCGGTCTGGGGCACCCGGCAGGTGCTGATCATCGCGTTCGGGGCCGGGCTGGCCTCGACCGCGCTGGCCGTGCTGATCGGGGTGGCGGCCGCCTACCTGGGCGGGATCTGGGACGGCACGCTCAGCCTGCTGACCGACCTGCTGCTGGTGATCCCGCTGTTCCCGCTGCTGATCGTGATCGCGGCCTACGTGCACAGCTCGGGGACGCTGGTCCTGATCGCGGTGCTGACGCTGACCGGCTGGTCCTACACCGCCCGGCAGCTGCGGTCGCAGGCGCTGTCGCTGCGTCACCGGGACTTCCTGGAGGCGGCCCGGGTCCGCGGCGAGCGATCGATCTACATCATCGTGGTCGAGATCATCCCCACCATGACCTCGCTGATCGTGGCCAGCTTCTTGACCAACGCGCTGTACGCGGTGCTGTTCGCGTCCAGCCTGCAGTTCATCGGGCTCGGCGACCCGAACTCGACCAGCTGGGGCACGATGCTCTACTGGGCGCAGAACAACGAGGCGCTGCAGACCGGCCAGTACCTGTGGGCGGTGGTCCCGGGCGCGCTGATCGCCCTCCTGGGGGCGGCGTTCGCGCTGCTCAACTACGCCTTCGACGAGATCGGGAACCCGGCGCTGAGGCCGATGCGGAGGAGGCGGGTGCGCCGTGGCCACTGAGTCGATCCTCGAAGTAACCGGCCTGTCCGTCGAGTACCGGACCGACCGGGGCGCGGTCCGGGCCGTCGACGACGTGAGCTTCACCCTGGGGGCGGGCGAGTTCCTCGGCATCGTCGGCGAGTCCGGCTGCGGTAAGTCCACCCTGCTGTTCGCCATCGCCCAGCTGCTGGCGCCGCCAGCCGAGATCGCGGGCGGCGGCGTGACCTTCCGCGGGCAGAGCCTGGTCGGGCTGACCGACCGGCAGCTGGCCGCGGTCCGCTGGAAAGACCTGTCGGTGGTCATGCAGAGCGCGATGAACGCGCTCAACCCCGTGAAGTCGATCGGGTCCCAGTTCAGGGACGCCATGCGGGCGCACGGGGTCAGCGCGCGCAGCGAGATCGCCGGCCGATCGGCCGAGGTGCTGCGCATGGTCGGCATCGACCCGGTGCACCTGAAGAGCTACCCGCACCAGCTGTCCGGCGGGATGCGGCAGCGGTCGATGATCGCGATGGCGATGCTGTTCACGCCGGAGCTGGTGATCATGGACGAGCCGACCTCGGCCCTGGACGTGGTGGCCCAGCGCTCGCTGATGGTGCAGATCAAGGAGCTGCAGCAGCGGCTCGGCTTCGCCGTCGTCTTCGTCACCCACGACATGTCGCTGGTCAGCCACTTCTCCGACCGGCTGATGGTCATGTACGCGGGCCAGGTGGCCGAGGCGGGCGCCACCCGCAAGGTCTTCGACAGCCCCAAGCACCCGTACAGCGCCGGGCTGCTGGACGCGTTCCCGTCGATCCGCGGGCCCCGGGTGCCGCTGACCGGCATCCCCGGCCGGCCGCCGGACCTGGCCCGGCTACCCGAAGGCTGCCGGTTCGCGCCGCGCTGCCCCAAGGTCATGGACCGCTGCCGGGCCGACGCACCGGAGCTGTACCCGGTGGACGGGGTGGACGTCCGCTGCCTGCTGTACGACGGGAGCCCCGACGATGAGTGAAGCCCCGGTAGTGACCTCGCCTCAGCAGGCACTGCTGCGGACCGAAGGGCTGAGCAAGCACTTCAAGGTGGGCAGCGCGCTCTCGCGGCGGACGCTGCACGCGGTGGACGACGTGTCGCTGGCCATCGGCGAGCGGGAGATCGTGGCGCTGGCCGGGGAGAGCGGCAGCGGCAAGTCGACCATCGCCCGGCTGCTGGCCACCCTTTACCGGCCGACCAGCGGCCAGATCTTTTTCCGCGGCCAGCCGATGGCGGGCCGCCGGTCGCGGGCACAGACGCTGGACTACACCGGCCAGGTGCCAATGGTTTTCCAGGACCCGTTCAGCTCGATCAACCCGGTCTTCCGGATCTCGCACGGCATCCTGCGATGCCTGAAGCTGCACCGCCCGGAGCTGTCGGCCGGGCAGCGGCAGCAGGAGGCGGAGCGGGTCGTCGAGGCGGTCGGGCTGACCCCGGGCCACGAGATGCTGCAGCGGTTCCCGCACGAGCTGAGCGGCGGGCAGCGGCAGCGGGTCGGCTTCGCGCAGGCGCTGGCCACTAGGCCCAAGCTGATCCTGGCCGACGAGCCGGTGTCGATGCTGGACGTGTCGATCCGGGTCGGGCTGCTCAACCTGATGGCGCAGCTGCGGGACACCGAGGGCGTGTCGTTCCTGTACATCACCCACGACCTGGCCAGCGCCCGCTACGTGGCCGACCGGCTGATGGTCATGTACGCGGGCCAGATCGTCGAGACCGGCCCGGCCGAGGAGGTGCTGGCCAGGCCGAAGCACCCGTACACCCAGCTGCTGCTGGCGGCGGTGCCGGACCCGCGTGCCCCGCTCGACGTGTCGGCCCAGGCCGAGGTGGGCGAGCCACCCAAGGTCATCGACCCGCAGCCGGGCTGCCGGTTCCGGTCGCGCTGCCCGCTGGCGATCGACGAGTGCCAGACCGTGACGCCGGCGTTGCGGGAACTGCTGCCCCGGCACCAGGCCGCGTGCCACGTGGCCCGGGCCGACGAAGAAGTGAGGGCATTCGGATGAAGGTCGCGGTCATCGGCGGCGGCTCCACCTACACCCCGGAACTGGTCGACGGGCTAGGGCGGCTGTCCAGCGATCTCCACGTCAGCGAGCTGGCCCTGGTCGATCCGGACACCGACCGGCTGGCCGTGGTCGGGCCGGTGTCGGCCCGGATCATGAGCGCTCTCGGGCACCCGGGCCAGGTCCGGTGGACGGCCGATCTGGACGAGGGCCTGGACGGGGCGGGCGCGGTCCTGCTCCAGCTGCGGGTGGGCGGGCAGGCGGCCCGGCATCGGGACGAGACCTGGCCGCTCGGCTACGGCTGTGTGGGCCAGGAGACGACCGGCGCGGGCGGCCTGGCCAAGGCGCTGCGGACGGTGCCGATCGTGCTGGAGATTGCCGAAAAGGCGCGCCAGCGGGCCGAGCCGTCGGCCTGGATCGTGGACTTCACCAACCCGGTCGGGATCGTGACCCGGGCCCTGCTGGACGCGGGCCACCGCGCGGTCGGCCTGTGCAACGTGGCCATCGGCTTCCAGCGCCAGTTCGCGGCGCTGCTGGGCGTGGCCCCGGAGCGGGTGGCGCTCGACCACGTGGGCCTGAACCACCTGACCTGGGAGCGGGCCGTCCGGGTGGACGGCGCTGACCAGCTGCCGGGGCTTTTGGCGGCGCACCTGGACGAGATCGCCGAGCACACCGGCCTGCCGGCCGAGGTGACCCGCGAGCTCGGGGTGGTGCCGTCCTATTACCTGCGCTACTTCTGGGCCCACGACCAGGTGGTAGCCGAGGAGCGGACCCGCCCGACCCGGGCCCAGGAGGTGGCCCAGCTGGAGCGTGAGCTGCTCGACCTGTACGCCGACCCGGCCCTGGACACCAAGCCCGCGCTGCTCGGTGAGCGTGGCGGCGCCTTCTACTCCGAGGCGGCGGTGGCGCTGCTGGCCTCGCTGACCGGCGACCGGGGCGACGCCCAGGTCGTCAACCTGCGCAACGACGGCACGCTGCCGTTCCTGCCGGACGAGGCGGTGATCGAGGTCCCGGCCGTGATCGGGGCCAAGGGGGCGCGGGCGGAGCCGGTCGCGCCGGTCGACCCGCTGCTGCGGGGACTGATCGCGCACGTGTCGGCCTATGAGGAACTGGCGGTCGACACCGCCCGGCGCGGCGGCCGGGACCGGGTGGCGCGTACGCTGCTGGCCCACCCGCTGGTCGGCCAGTGGGACCTGGCGGGCCAGCTCGCGGACCGGCTGATCGCCGAGAACGCCCCCTTCCTGCCCTGGGCCCGACCGTGAGCCGAGCGGCCGACGCGAGGGCCGGTGAGCTGCCGGCGGTGCTGGCGATGGACGGCGGCAACAGCAAGACCGACGTGGCCCTGGTCGCGGCCGACGGCTCCCTGCTGGCCACCCTCCGGGGACCGGGTATGCCCACCGCCGACCTGGACGGGTCGCTGCGGGTGATCAGCGACCTGATCGGGCAGATCGAACAGGAGGCGGGCCAGCCGGGGCGGCCCGCGGCCCGGCACATCAGCGCCTGCGTGGCCAACGCCGACCTGCCCGAAGAAGAGGAGCAGCTGGCCACCGCGATCCGGGCGGGCGGCTGGAGTGAGACCGTCACCGTCGTCAACGACACGTTCGCGGTGCTCCGGGCCGGTCTGACCGCGGACCCGCTCGACGGCTCCGGGCGCCCCTGGGGGGTGGCGGTCACCTGCGGGGCCGGCATCAACTGCGTGGGCGTGGCCGAGGACGGCCGGGTCACCCGCTATCTGGCGCTGGGCAGCATCACCGGCGACTGGGGCGGCGGCTACGGCCTGGGCCGGGCCGCGTTGTGGTGGGCCATCCGCGCCGAGGACGGGCGCGGCCCGGAGACCACGCTGCGGGAGGCGGTACCCGCCCACTTCGGGTTGCCGGAGGTGGCCGACGTCGCCATCGCCATCCACCAGGGCAAGCTGACCGTGCAGGACACCCGGGGACTGGCTCCGGTGCTGCTGGCCACGGCGTCCGACGGCGACCAGGTGGCCAGGAACCTGGTCCGGCAGCAGGCCACCGAGGTCTGCACGATGGCCCTGACCGCGATGCGGCGGCTGGGGCTGACCGGCCTGAAGACCCCGGTGGTGCTGGGCGGGGGCCTGCTCACCGCCCGGGACCCGCTGCTGACCGCCACGGTGGTGGACGGCATCGCCGCCGAGGCCCCGAAGGCCGAGGTCAGCATCGTCGACGTCCCGCCGATCGCCGGTGCGGTCCTGCTCGGCCTGGACGAGGTCGGCCTGGCCCCGTCGGCCGAGCAGAAGGTCCGGGCCGCCTACACCCGGGCGTCGGCAAAGACATTAGCAACGGCGTCAGCACTCAGGAGGGCCTGATGAACGTGTCCTGGACGCGGAAGGTGACCGGCGCGGCCGCGCTGACGCTCGCTCCCGTGCTGGCGGCGACGGGGGCGGCTGCGGCGGGGCCGGCGATCGGGGCCTCGGCCGCCGGTGCGGCGCCGCAGGTCCGGGTCAACCAGGTCGGCTACACAAGGGACGGCGCCAAGGAAGCGTTCGCCATGCTGCCGGCCGCGGCCAGCCGGGTCTCGTTCACCGTGTCCGACGGCGGCGGCCACGTGGTCTTCCGCGGCACCTCCACCACCGACGCGGGCCGCTGGAACGCGAACTACCCGGCCACCTACCGGCTGGACTTCGGCGAGCTGACCAGGCCCGGGACCTACCGGATCACGGTCACCGCGCCCGGCGCCCAGGCCGCCACCTCCCCCGCGTTCCGTATCGCCGCTCCCGCCGCGCTGTACTCGCGGCTGGTCGGCAACGCGGTCCGCTACTTCACCTCCGAACGGGACGGTGCCGACGTCGTGCCGTCGGTCCTCGACCGGCGGCCCGCCAACCTCACCGATACTCACGCCACCGTCTACGCGGACCCCGTCTACGACGACAACGACAACCTGACCAGCACTTTCAAAAAAATCGGGGGGCCGGTGGACGTGTCCGGCGGCTGGTTCGACGCGGGCGGCGGCTATGAGAAGTTCGCCTACACCGGCAGCTACACCGACGGGCTGATGCTGCTGGCCGCGCGGGACTTCCCCGGCCGCTACCGGACGCTGACCCCGGAGGCGGCGTTCGGGCTGGACTGGCTGACCAAGCTGTGGGACCCGGCCCGCAAGGTGCTGTACGTCCAGGTCGGGATCGGTAACGGTAACGCCAGCGACACCGTCCAGGGCGACTACGACTACTGGTTCCTGCCCCAGCAGGAGGACAAGCTCGGGGCTGCCCCCGGCTCGCCCGCCTACTACGTGGAGTACCGGCCGGTGTTCGCGGCCGCGTCGCCCGGGCAGCCGATCGACCCCGACTTCGCGGGCCGGTTCGCGGCCGACTTCGCGCTGGGCGCCCAGCTGGCCGCCCGGACCGACCCGGCTCGCGCCCGGGCGCTGCTGGCGCAGGCCCGCGCCGTGTACGCGATGGCGCGCACGTCGGGGGTGAGCTCGCTGGTGACGGCGTTCCCGCACGACTACTACCCGGGTGACCAGTGGAAGAGCGACATGCTGTGGGGCGCCGCCGAGATCGCGCTGGCGTCCGAGGCGGTGCACGCGCCCGCGCCGGTGGTGCGCTCGTCGCTGGCCACGGCGGCGAGCTGGGCCCAGGCGTACATCGCTCAGGGTCACCCGGCCGGTGGCGACACCCTCAACCTGTACGACACCGGCGCGGTCGGTGAGGCGGAGTTGCTGGCTGCGCTGCGCGGCGCTCCCTCGCCGGGCCTGTCCCACGCACTCCTCGGCGACCTGGCCGCCCAGCTCACGGTGGCCGAGCACAACGCCGCCGGTGACCCGTTCGCGCTCGGCATCAAGCTCGGCACCGGCGACGCCACCCCGCACACGTTCGGGCTCTACATCACCAACGCGCTCTACCAGCACGCGGGCGGGTCGGACCGGTTCGCCGCGTTCGCCCAGCAGCAGCTCAACTTCGCCCTCGGAGCCAACGGCTGGGGCTCCTCGTTCGTGGTCGGGGCCGGCTCGACGTTCCCGCACTGTATGCAGAGCGAGATCGCCAACCTGTCCGGCTCCCTGACCGGCACCGGCCCCATCCAGCTGGGCGCCACCGTCGACGGCCCGAGCGACCCGGCCAACTTCGAGGGCCTGAGCAGCGTCGACGGCATGCGCGCCTGTTCGGCCGGCTCTTACGCCCCGTTCAACACCTCGGCCGCCGCCTACGAGGACAACGTGGTCAGCTGGCCCTCAGTCGAGCCCGCCGACGACTACACGGCCGCCTCCCTGCTCGCCTTCGCCCTGGCCGCCCACTAGCGGCTTGCCCCAGGGAGTCCGGTTTCGCGGCGGCGGCAGCTGGTGGGCCGGCAGGTCGGCCCAAAGGGGGGTCGAAGGTAACTTTGCACCCCTAAGAGGGGTACCAAAGTTACCTTCGACTCCCTACGAGCCCGGGGCTGGTGGGGTTGGTGGGGTTGGGGATACGCGGGGGCGCGGGCGTCAGAGGTCGTAGTCGAGGACGTAGGAGTGCCCGCCGTCCGGGGCGATGATGATCTGGCCCTCGCCGCGCAGCCCGGCCAGTTCCCCGGTACTCGCCGACTCGACGATCTTCCAGGTCATCCAGGGCACCCCGTCCGTGCCGCCCGCCTCGTGCTGCAGGATGAACGTCCCCTTGCGCCCGTGCACGGTCCCGTCGAACCGCTCGATCGCGACGTAGGCGGCCGGATTCTCGGCCGACACCGTGATGAGGTCGGTCTCGCTGGTCCCCACCAGGTCACCCGCGAACGTCTTGCTGATGTGCGCCCGCGCGATCTTGACGCCGTCGTGGTCGTCGTACGGATCCTCGGCGTCGAACCGGTCCAGGCTGAACGTGCCCTCTGCTTTCGCCATGGGCTTAGTCTTCCAAACCCTTCGTGCCCGGAGCTTGAACATTTACGTCAGTGCCGCGCCGTACGGTGGACGGGTGGATTCGGTGGCAGCGTTGCGACAGATCGCCTTTGAGCTCGAACGGACCGGTTCGCCCACCTATCGGGTCCGGGCGTTCCGCCGGGCCGCCCAGGTCATCGCCGAGCTGCCCGACGGCGAGCTGGAGCAGCGGGTCGAGCAGGGCACGCTCCGGCAGCTGGCCGGCATCGGGGCGACCACGGCCGAGGTGATCGACCAGGCCGCCCGCGGCCAGCAGCCCACCTACCTGGCCGACCTGCTGGCGGCCGCGGTGCCGTCGGCCCACCCGTCGCTGCGGGCGGCCCTGCGCGGCGACTGCCACACCCACTCGGACTGGAGCGACGGCGGCAGCCCGCCCGAGGAGATGGCCGAGGCCGCCCGCGACCTGGGCCTGTCCTGGATCGCGCTGACCGACCACTCGCCCCGGCTGACGGTGGCCCGCGGCCTGACCGCCGAACGGCTGGAGACGCAACTCCGGGTCATCGACCGGCTGAACGAACGGCTCGCCCCGTTCCGCATCCTGACCGGCATCGAGGTCGACATCCTCGAGGACGGGGCGCTCGACCAGACCGACGACCTGCTGGCCCGGCTGGACGTGGTGGTGGCGAGCGTGCACTCCAAGCTCCGGATGGACGAGGGGCCGATGACCGAGCGCATGCTCACCGCCGTCCGCAACCCGCTGATCGACGTGCTGGGCCACTGCACCGGGCGGATTCTGACCGGGCGCACCCGGCCGGAGTCGGAGTTCGACGCCCAGGCCGTGTTCACCGCCTGCCAGGAGCACAACACGGCGGTGGAGATCAACTGCCGGCCTGAGCGCCAGGATCCGCCCGACCCGCTGCTCTACCTGGCGGCCGAGCTGGGCTGCCTGTTCTCGATCGACACCGACGCGCACGCGCCCGGCCAGCTGGACTGGATCGGCAGCGGCTGCCGGCGGGCCGAGGAGGCCGGCCTCGGTCCCGAGCGGATCATCAACTCGCTCGAGGCGGACGATCTGCTGACGCTGACCAGGCCCTGAGCGCGGCGCAGCGGGCTCAGGCGAACGCGGCCAGCCGGTCGTCGACCGGCGACCTGGTCATCCGGTTGGCCAGCGTCGACATCGTGTAGGCGCCGATCCCGAGCACGACCTCCAGCGCGTTGCGCGCCGTGTACCCGTGGCGGTAAAACGCCGCCAGCTGCTCGTCGTCAACCGCACCGGCGGCCTCCAGCACCTCGAGCGTGAACGCCTGCATCGCCGCCAGCCTCCCGTCGGCCGCCGGCCGCCCGTCCCGCAGGGCCGCGATCAGCTCGGCGTCGGCGCCCAGCCGGGTCAGCGAGGCGGTGTGCATGGCCACGCAGATATGGCAGCCGTTGCGCACGGCCATGGTCATGACCAGGGTTTCCCGTGCCAGCGGGTCCAGGGTGGTGCTCTCGAACAGCCCGCTGGTCTTCAGGAACCCGTCCATCAGCTGGGGCGAGGCAGCCATCCGGCCCAGCGCGACCGGCAGGTAGCCCAGGTGGGCGGCGGTGGTCTTGAGGAGTCGCCGCGACTCGGGCGGCGCCGTCTCCATGGTCTGTTCGGGGAACGCAACGTCGGGCATGAGGTGCCTCCGGTAAAGTCGTCAACGTGCTTTACCAAATAGTAAACACGGTTGACGAGATAGCGCAATGCCCGGAGTAGATCCGCCGGATGAGACGCCGGGGTTCGAGCTGCCGCTGTTGCTGCTGGCCGGATTCCGCACCCTGATCGATCAGCTCCACCAGGAGCTGGCCGCCCTCGGCCACCCGGACATGCGTCCCGCCCACGGCTTCACCATGCAGGCCATCGGCCTGACCGGAACGACGTCCGGCGAACTCGGCCGGCGCCTCGGCGTCTCCAAGCAGGCGGCCGGCAAGACCGTCGACCGGCTGGCCGAGATCGGTTACGTCGAACGCTGGGCCGACCCGGCCGACGGCCGCCGCAAGCTCGTCCGCCTCACCCCGCGCGGGATCGAGGCGCTGGCGCTGTCGGCCCGGATCTTCGACGACCTGCACGCGGACTGGGCCCGGCAACTCGGCCCCGAGCGCCTGCGCGCCCTCGAAAACGACCTGCGCACGATTACTTCGCCGGACAGTTTCCGGCTCGACGTGCCCGGATGGTTCGGTGGTTTATCTGCGTAAATACCATTATGAAATGTAGCAGATCAGGCATTTTTGACTTTTTATGATTTTTATTAAAAAGTCACTTCGGGCCACCCTCATTAATTCAAGAAAAGTGCCTTTACTGTCTGTTTTTTGGCGTGCGCAGACGGTTAATATGCCTGAGTGTGGGTGCGGTGCTCTTGTCGCCGTCGCCGCGATCATGGGGGGCAAACCGGAGTGGAATACGCCGTACCAGATGCGTGCGCGTCCGCCGGCCGAAATAGGGTCGGGCGGTTCGCGCTACGTGGCTTGGTACTGGCAGGCTGCTGCCTTGGATTGATGGCCGTTTTCTGGCTGATGTCCGGTTCCAGCGCCCACGCCGCGACCGCCGGCCGGGGCGCCCCAGTCGCTCCGGCCGCCCACGCGTCGTCGTCGCCCGGGTCGTCGGGCGGCCTGCTCGGCACCGTGACCAGCACCGTCAACGGCGTGGTGTCCGGGGTGAGCACCCCGGCCAGTTCCGCCGTCAGCTCGACCGCGGGCCGGGCACCGGCCAGCGTCTCCCCGGCCGTTTCGGGCACCGTCTCGCCGGCCGCGTCGCCGGCCGCGTCGACCGTGAGCCACGCCTCCCCGGTCACCTCGGCCGCCGGCGAGGCGGCGGCGGCGGTCACGCACACGGCGACCGCCGCCACCTCGGTGGTCAGCCACGAAGCGGCCCCGGCGACCTCTACCGGCAGCCACGCGGGCAGTTCGGGCACCTCGGTGGCCTCGGCTTCCGGTGCGCAGGCCGGCTCCGCGACCGGCAGGGCGGTTCAGCCCGGCAGTTCGCTGGGCGGCACCGGCCAGCACCGCGGCCGCCGGCGGCACCGCGACCGGCCAGCTCACCGCCCCGGTCACCGGCCCCCTGGGCCAGACCGTGGCCCCGCTGACCGGCGCGGCGGTCGACCAGCTGGCCCCGGTCGTCGACACGCTCGCGCCCGTCACTACCGTGCTCGCGCCTGTGATCAACTCGCTGCCCCCGGTCACCACGCCCCCGCTCGCTTCGCTCGAGCCGGTCCTGCAGCCGCTGGCGCCTGCGCTGGATTCGCTGGCACCGGCGCTGGCCCCGTTGGCTCCGGTCGTCGCGCCGCTGGCGCCCGTCGTGGCGCCGCTTGCGCCCGTCGTCGCGCCGTTGGCTCCGGTGCTGCCCATCGGCGGCGGCTCGGGCGCCGGGTCGACCGGCAGCGGCTCGGGCACCGGCTCGACCGGCGGCGGCTCGGGCATCGGCGGGATCCTCCCGGGCGGCACCGACTACGGCCGCTGGCTGCCGGCCGGTTCGGCGCTCGGCCTGGCGGCGAGCGCCGCCAGCGCCGGCACCGCCACCGCGAGCGGCACCTCGGCCGTGAGTCACCCGGCTGCTGGTCTCACCAGCCGCACCACCACCACCGGCACCACGCTCGCGGCGACGGCCATCACCGGCCTCGCGAGCCTGACCTCCAACGCCGCCGCCGGTGCGGACGGCCTGGGTGCCGCCGGTGCTGGGTTCCCGGTGTGGCCGCTGGCGCCGGCCGTCCCGGTTCCGGCCGGCGGTGCGGGTGGTCCGGCGGGCAGCGGCCCGGCGGGCCCGGATGCTCATTCGGGTGCCAGCCCGCAGGCCATCACCACGTTGCTGCTGCTGATGATCCCGGCGGGCCTGCTTTTGGCGCTGGCCCGCCGCCAGGCCGCGCTGCCGGCCTGGCCGGACCTGCGCGGCCCGCACCGCCCCGGATAACACCCTTCACGCTCGCTCCGCCCACTGCTGGCGGACGCGGGCTGATGCCGCGCCCCGGCTGCCTCCCGCGATCAGCTGACGCGCTCGGCACACCCCCCAAGACCCCGTTGCGGGCGTCGGGGCTGGTTGTGCCGCCATGGTTCCTTTACCTGTGAAGGGTCTTGAACGTCATGAACTTCCTTCAGCGCGGCCTCATCCTGGCCGCCGGCGCGAGCGGGATGGTCCTGCTCAGCCACCACCCCGCCGCCCACGCGGCCGAAACACCACCCACCACCTCCCCACCGGCCATCACCGCCACCCTTACCGCCGCCCACAGCGGCGGGACCGGCAGCGGCGCGGCCGGAACGGGGATCAGCCTGCACCCCGGCGGCGGCGCCCCCGCGGCCACCGGCACCGGGACCGGGTCCGCCGGCACCGGCCCCAGCTCCGGCTCGCGTCCGGGGATCAACGTCAGCGTGTGCGCGCTGGCCGCCTGCCCCACCGGGACGGGCGGTTCCTCTAGCAGTACCGGCACGGGCCACCCGGGCACCGGCGGGGCCAGCACGGGCACCGGTAGCTCCGGCTCCACCGGGACCGGCAGCAGCGGGACCGGCTCTACTCGGACCAGCTCGGGTTCGCCTGCCACCGGCGGCATCAACGTCGGCGTCTGTGCCCTGTCCTCCGGCTGCGGCTCGGCCGCCCCGACCGGTACCACCAGCAGCAGCACCGGGACGGGCGGCACGAGCGGCTCCGGCGCCACCGGGACCAGCTCCAGCGGCTCCGGCTCCGCCGGGACCGGGAGCACCGGCGCCACCACCGGGACGACCGGTTCGGGTTCCGGCGGGATCGGGGTCGGGGTTTGTGCCTTGTCCACCGACTGCGGATCCACGGCCAGCACCGGCACGACCGCCAGCTCCACCGGCGGCCTCGATGTCGGCGTCTGCCTGGCCGCCGACTGCGGCAGCAGTACGGGCACCGGCAGTGGGACCGGCTCCACCGGGACCACCGGCACGGGCTCTGGGACCGGGACCGGGTCGGGCACGGGCACTACGGGCACCGGCACCGGCACCGGTAGCGGCGGGATCGGCGTCGGGGTCTGCGCCCTGAGCTCAGACTGCGGATCCACGACCACGACCGGGACCACCGGGACCGGCGGCCTGGGCGTCGGGGTCTGCCTGGCGGCCGACTGCGGCACCAGCACGACCGGGACCGGCTCTTCCAGCACCGGCAGCACCGGCACTGGGACGGGCACGACCCGCTCAGGCACCGGCGGGATCGGGATCGGGGTCTGCGCCCTGAGCTCGGACTGCGGATCTACGACCACGACCGGGACCACCGGGACCGGCGGCCTGGGTGTTGGGGTCTGCCTGGTGGCGCACTGTGGCACCGGCTCGACTGGGACGGGCACCGGGACGACCGGGACCGACGGGATCGGGATCGGGGTGTGTGCGCTGAGCTCGTCGTGCAGCACTGGCAGCTCTGGCGCGGGTGGTTCGGGGTCCATGGGTGTGGGCGTTGGGCTGTGCGTGCTGGCCCGCTGCAGTGGCAGCGGGTCCGGTAGTGGTGGCGGGATCTCGGTGACCGGCTGTGTGCTGGCCAGTTGCACGAGCGGCACCGGCACCGGAACTGGCGGGACTGGGACCGGCGGAACTGGCGGAACTGGTGGGACTGACGGGACTGGCGGGACTGGCGGGACTGGCACCGGCGGTCATGGCCACGGCCACGGGCACGGTCACGGTCATGGTCACGGCACTGGCGGGACCGGCGGCACTGGGACCGGCGGGACCGGGACCGGCAGCACCGGCACTGGCGCCGGCGGCTCGGGGAATGGTGGTCAGCACGGCTACCACCGGCACCACCTGCACCACGTCCACCATCAGCAGTACCTGCGGGTCCACCACCACCCTTGCCATGGGGCCGGGAGCGGGAACGGCACCAGCACCACGTCGAGCACCGGTAACAGCTCGGGCAGCGGCTCGGCTGGGTCCGGAGCCACGACCGGCACCGGGACCGTGACGTCCACCCACCACGGGCACCACGGGCGCGGGCACTGCTGGCACCGCGGACAGCTGGCCGGCCACATCGGCCACGCAGGGCGTGGGTGGCAGCACGGTCGCTGGGGCTGGGACGCGCTGGCTGCCTACCGGCACCACGGGAACCGGGGCTCGCTGGCGAGCTACCAGCAGCACCGGGGCCACGGGTGCACTCATCGTGCGGCGGGTGGGCCTACCGGCTCATCTCACCGTCACGGCCAGTCGGCCAGCAGTATGGCCGGCGGGTTGCTTGTCCTGAATATCTCCCTCTGACGGGGGCCATGCCCGCTCCTCGCACCCTCCCTCCCGCGGGGAGCGGGCGCCCCCAGGGAAGCGCCGTAAACGACGAACAGGAAAAGGCTCATGGAGTTATCTGGTCATTACGGAATTATCGGCTATGACGGGCAGAATGGACCGCGTGTCGGAAGCTGACGTCATAGTGATCGGAGCCGGTCCGGTAGGACTATGGCTGGCCGCGGAGCTGCGGCTCGGCGGCGCAGATGTCATTGTGCTGGAAAAACGTGACCAGCGGTCGGCGCATTCACGCGCGTTTACGCTGCATGCGCGGACGCTGGAGGTTTTCGCCTCGCGGGGGCTGGCAGATCGATGGCTCGCCCGGGGACAGCGCATCCCGACTGCGCACTACGCCATGCTGGCCAGCCGGCTGGACCTGTCCGTGCTCGACTCCGACTTCCCGTTCGTGCTGTTCATGCCCCAGGTCCGCACCGAGGAACTGCTGGAGGAACACGCACGGGCGGTGGGCGTGCCGGTGCTGCGCGGCGTCGAGGTGACCAGCGTGACCGTCCAGCCGGACGGCGTGCGGGTCGGCGCCCGCGGCACCGGCGGCCCGCGTGAGTTCCGCGCGTCCTGGCTGGCCGGGTGCGACGGGCGGCGCAGCATCGTCAGGGATGCGGCTGGCATCGGTTACCACGGCACCGAGGACACGATCACCTGCGTCATCGGCGACGTGCACGTGGCCGACGACGACGTGCCGCCGGCCATGACCCTGCCCAGCGAGGGCGGCTCGTTCTACGGGGTGCGGCTGGACGAGACCCGCCACCGGCTGATCGGGATCGAGCACGCCACGATGACGACCCCGCGGGACGCGCCGCTGGAGTTCGAGGAGTACCGGGCCACGATCGAACGGCTGGCGGGCCGCGACTTCGGCATGTACGACCCGGACATGCTGACTCGGGTGGGCAGCTCGACGTTCCAGGCCGATCGGTACCGGGAGGGCCGGATCGTACTGGCCGGGGACGCCGCCCACGTGCACTTCCCGATGGGCGGGCAGGGGCTCAACCTCGGCCTCCAGGACGCCATGAACCTGGGCTGGAAGCTGGCGGCGGTGGCCCGCTCGACGGCGCCGCCCGAGCTGCTGGACAGCTACGGCGGCGAACGGGCGCCGGTCGGCCGGGCGGTCATCGAGGACACGCTGGCGCAGACCGCGATCGTGGCGGCGCAGGGCCGGGAAGGGCAGGCGCTGCGGGGCATGCTGACCAGCGCCCTGACCGCCAGCCACGAGCTGAACGCCAGGCTGGCCGTGGCCGCTTCCGGGGTCGACGCGGCCTATCCGGCGGGCCCGGGCGACCATCCGCTGACCGGGCGGCGGGTGCCCAACCTGAAGGTCGAGGACGGATCGGACCTGTTCGGGCGGCTCACGGCGGGCCGGTTCGTGCTGGTCGGGGTCTCCCCTGGCGACCTGGCCGAGCACCTCGATCCGGACGCCCGGGCGGCGGTGTCGGCGACCGCGGCCGGCTTCGCGGCGGGCCGGGCACCGTGGGACAGGCTGGCGGCGGCGCTGGTCCGGCCGGACGGTCACCTGGCTTGGGCCGCCGACCACCAGACTGGGGCGACTGAGGCTTCTGGGGCGCTTAGGGCGCTTGGGTCTGATGGTGTGGCTGCTGCGGCTGGGGCGGTTGAGGCGAGGGCGGCGGCTGGGGCGGTTGGGACGGCAGCTGCGGCTGGGACGACGGCTGCGGCTAGGGCGGCAGCCGCGCTGCGGCGCTGGCTACCGGGGAGCTGAGGCTCGGCGCGGAGGCGCATCGTTGGCGCCTTCGATGCTGTGGGCGCGGCCGGAGGCGTGGGGTGGCCGGGGTGGTTGGGGCGCCTGAGGTTGCTGTGGCGCCTGGGGTGGCGGACCGGGAGTGGTCATAGCTCCAGGAGGTAGCGGGCCAGGGGCTCGGGCTGGGCCAGGGCGATCAGGTGGCCGCCGGGCAGGACGTCGGCCTCGACGCCCAGCCGGTCCTTGGCCAGGCGGCGCTGGAACTCGGCCGGGAAGAACCGGTCGTCGCGGCCGGCCGCCACGTGGATCGGGATGTCCGGCCAGGCGGTGAAGTCGCAGGGCGAGGCGAACGCGGCCTCGGTCTCGTCGCGGGGGCCCGGGCCGTCCTCCAGTGCCTCCGGTGGGACGTCGTGCAGGAAGTAGGTGTCCAGGTCGAACTCGGTGCTGTAACCACCCTCCTGGGCCGCCTGCACGCGGGCCGCTTGCGAACCGGTGTCGTCCCACCACTGGCCCGCGGTCTCGCCGGGCACTGGGATCATGGCGTTGACCAGCACCAGCGCCTTCAGCGGCCGACGCGCGGCCACCAGTGGGGCGGTGAACGCGCCCATGGAGATGGCGGCCAGCACCACGTCGGTCCGGCCTTCGGCCGCCGCCAGCGCCAGCTCGGTGTATTCGGGCAGCCCGGCTTCGGGATCGGGACCCGGCAGGTCGACCGCGATCGCCTCATGGCCTGCGGCTTCCAGCAGCGGCGCCACCCGGTGCCAGTACCAGCCGGCCCCACCAGCACCGGGGATCATCAGATAGCTGCTCATCACACCTCCACCGACGCGTTTGCACAGCTTCCGTCTTTATGACGAACGGGAGGACGGAAAATAAGCGGTGGAGCACCTCGGTCAGATGCCGGCCAGGGCCGGTATGACCTTTTCGTTGAAGAGATTGAAGCCGGTGCGGTCGTAGGCGATCTCCGGGAAGTTGCAGATGGCGTACGTCATGCCCAGGGCCCGGGCCTCGGACAGGCGGTCGACGATCTGCTCCGGGGTGCCGGCCAGCGGGCCGCTCCGGTAGTGCTCCAGCTCGTCCTGCAGCCGGTCGGCGGGCACGTGCGGGGCCAGGTGGCTTTCGAACCAGGCCAGCCGGTCGGCCACGTCGGCCTCGGTCTCGCCGATGGCCACGTGGTACTCCCCCGAGCGGACGATCGCGTCGAAGTCGGTGCCGACGTCGGCGCAGTGCGCGGCCAGGATCTCCGACTTGCGCTTGAACACCTCGGGGGTGACGTCGAAGTTCGTGTACTGGGCGTACTTGGCGGCGGTGCGGAGCGTCTTCTTCTCCCCGCCGCCGGCGATCCACAGCGGGATGCCGCCGTCCTGCAGCGGCAGCGGGCGGCAGATGGCCCCGTCGACCTGGTAGTGCTCGCCGTCCAGGGTGGCGCGGCCGGCCGACCAGAGCTGGCGCATGATCTGCACGCCCTCGTCGAGCATGGCCAGGCGCTCGCCCGCGCGCGGGAAACCGTAACCGTAGGCGCGCCATTCGTGCTCGTACCAGCCGGCCCCGATGCCCATCTCCACCCGGCCACCGGAAATCGCGTCGACGGTCGCCGCGACCTTGGCCAGGTAGGCCGGGTTCCGATAGCCCATGCAGGTGCACATCTGGCCGAGGCGGACGCGCTGGGTGACGGCGCCGAGCGCGGCCATCAGCGTCCACGCCTCGTGGGTGGCCTCGCCGGTGGGGACCGGCACGGTGTGGAAGTGGTCGTAGACCCAGATTGATTCGAAAAGGCTCGCTTCGGCCGCGCGTGCCACGTCGAGCATGGCCGTCCACTGCGCGGCGGGCTTAATTCCGGTCAGGTCGAGGCGCCAGCCCTGTGGCACGAATACACCGAATCGCATGGCTCATCAGCCTACGGGGGCCCGCCGCGACCCGTGGTGCCGGTCACGGGCCAGCGGAAGACGGCCGGCTCAGGGGCCGGGGAAGACCCAGCGGACGGTCAGCCGTTCCAGTGGCTGCGGCCGGGCGCTGGCCGGGGCCAGGACCAGGCCATCGGCCTGGACGGCGGGTTTGGGTAGCGGTTCGCCGCCCTGGGCCTGCTGGACCAGCTGGTAGAGCCGGCTCTGCACGGCGGCGTAGTAGCGCAGCTGGGTATGGCGGCCGAACAGGCGGAAGCCGAACCGGACCAGCGGGTCGTGGATCTCGGCGGCCCGGGAGTAGCCGGTCACGCGGAACCCGACCTGACCGGTATCCAGGTTCTTGATCACTTCGAAGCTGATCCGGCCTTCTTCGAGGTGGCCCCCCAGGGTCTGGTAGGACCAGCCCCAGACGCGTTCGCGGCCGTGGCCGGTGTCCCGCGTTTCGTCGCACACGTCGGTGACGCGGACGCCGAAGTAGAAGCGCAGGAAGAAGAACCGGCCTTCCAGCAGCATGTCCCGGCCGAGCAGGTCCTGATCCTGGTGATAGACGGCGCGCAGGATCCGCTCGTCGGCGAACTCGTACCGGGTGACCAGCTGGCGGGCCATCTCCCAGGGGCCGTCGGCCACCGGGTCCCCGGGCGGCTCGTGGCCGATGAGGACGGCGCCGGAGTCGACGTGCCAGTGACCTTCGGGCGAGCCGTCCTCCGGGGCCCGGGCCGGGTCGTAGTTGACCTCACGGCCCCGCAGGCTGTCCAGGGCCGAGGCCTCGTCCACCCGGGCCAGCAGCGATGGACGCATCTAGTCGGTTTCCGGCAGCGAGTCGCCGATCAGCCAGAACATCGGCGGCCACAGGCCGACGAAGATCGCGCGCCGTTCGGCGTTGCCACGCTCGTCCTGGTCCACGGTCTTCGCGCGGATCCACAACCCGATGCACAGCCCGATCGACGCCAGCGAGGTCGCGTGCAGATACGACCGGCGCAGCCTGGTGCGCTGCAGCGCTCCGGTCACGGTCATCGGGTTCCTCCCCTGGTCACGCGGGGTAATACACCCCGCAGCAAGACGGTGACTGCCCGCCGTGTGACCATTTATGCATGGGGAAGACGACCCGCTCGTCCAGGCTCCGCACGGTCCTGGGCTGGCCGCTGGGCATCGCGGTGGTGAGCTGGCGGTACATGTGGCGCACCACGCCGCTGCACCGGTCCGAGGAGGAAGGCGGCCCGGCCGACCTGGCTGGCCTGGCCGACGAGCAGACGGGTGACCGGCGGCAGCCCGCCGCGGCGGGTGTGGGGCCGCTGCTGCACCGGTGCTACTCGGTCAACATCGCGAACACGCAGATGACGCCGGAAGCGCTCGTGGACCGGGTGGCCGACCAGCTGAACCAGGCGTCACCGGAGATGGCGACGTTCCGGAAGACCCGTGGGACTGAGGGCGGCCTGCGCGAGGGCGACGAGCTGGTGGTACGCATGCCGGGGCCGTGGGACGGCCCGGTCCGGGTGGGGCACCGGGACGCCACCTCGTTCCGGCTGGACACCCTGGAGGGGCACCTGGAGGCGGGGCAGATCGAGTTCCGGGCCGCGCGAACCGGTGAACTGCTGCGCTTCGAGATCGAGTCCTGGGCCCGCGCCGGTGACCGGCTGTCCAGCCTGATGTACAACAAGCTGCGGCTGGCCAAAGAGATCCAGCTCAACATGTGGACGCACGTCTGCATCAAGGCGGCCACGCTGGCCGACGGCCGGGTCCGGGGCGGGGTGACGATCCGGACCCACTGGGTGGACTGGCCGAAAGGCGGCCCGGATTCCGGGCCGCGTTCCGCTGCGACGAGCTCCGCCGGGGAAAGCCCGGCCGATCACGGCTGAGGCTTGTAGCCGTGGCCGCCGACCCGCAGGCCACCCGGCCTGGCTGAGCTGGTGGTCTGGCCGGCCTTCCGGGTATGAGCCGGTGGTTTGGCTGGCATCCCGGAAGGAAGGACAGCGGCATGGCGATCAGGCTGGGTAGCACGGTGATCAACGTCGCGGACATCGAGTCGATGACCCGGTTCTGGTCGCAGGCCCTGCACCTGAGCCCGTCGTCCGGCGACCCCGACTTCCGGCTGCTGCGCGGCGAGCACGTCAACATCTCGCTGCAGCGGGCCCAGACTCCGGTCACGGCCCGGGACCAGATGCACCTGGACCTGTACAGCGACGACCAGGCGGCCGAGGTGGACCGGCTGACCGGGCTGGGGGCCCGGGCCGTCCGCCACGTCCGGGAGCCGGACGACGATTACGTGGTGATGCTGGATCCTGAGGGGAACGAGTTCTGCGTGGCGGCCAAGGAGAACCTGTAGGTCACTGGCCGGCTCGGTTCTCCAGCTCGCGCTCGACCAGCTCGACCAGGTCCGGGTGGGCGGCCAGGCCCCAGAGCACGGCGGGCGGCACCCCCAGCCGGCGGGCGGCCAGCGACACCACCGGCTGCGGCATGCCCAGGGCCTCGGCCAGCTGTTCGTCCCGGGTGAAGGTGGGCGGCAGTTCGTCCGGGGAGATCTCCGCGGGCCGCCGGAACGTGCCGTCCGGGTGCGGCAGCCAGGCCGCGTCGCCGGCCGCGGCCCCGATCGCCGACCGCACAGTCTCCCGGGTGGCGTCGGCGAACGACATCAGCACCGAGCGCTCGACCACGCCCGCGATCAGCTGCCGGTTCGGGCTGAGCAAGGTGTTCCAGACGTATTCGGCCAGCGCCGCGCTCGGGTGCCGCAGCGCGAACTCCAGCCCGTCCAGCTCCGCAGAGGGGTCGAAGCCGTCCAGGCCGCGCTCGTTGCGGGCGAAGTCGACGGCGACGGTCACGTGCCCGTTCGGTCCCGGGTCGCGGGCGGTCAGCTGGACGTCCTGCCGCACCCCCATGTCGCGCAGCTGCACCAGCCACGGCCCGTAGGTGTCGCGGGCGAACCAGACGCCCGGGTTGCCGTCGAAGTAGGTCTCCAGCGGCTTGCTGCGCTGGTAGAGGCGGGGCGGCGGCAGCAGCCGGGGTTCGCCGGTGGCCGCGTTCTCGGCCACCAGGAACGGGGTCTGGCCGAGGCGTTCCAGCAGGCGTTCCCGGTCCGCGGGCGCGGCCTGTTCCAGCGCCCGGGCCACGTACTCCAGGTCCGCGTGGTGCTGGGCCGGGTCGAGGCCGTCGAGGTCCAGCTGGTCGTAGCGGGGCAGCACGCCGTCCAGGACCGCGGCCAGCAGGTCGGGCTCGGTCAGGCCGAGCGCGACCAGGAACCGGCGGGCGGCCGGGTCGGCGGCGACGGCGCGCCGGACGGTGGGCAGGGCGGGAGCTGAGGCCTGCGGGGTGGCTGATTCTGATGGGACCGGTGGGGCTGATGGGTTCGACGGGGCTGGCGGGGCCAGGGGGTCGGGGAGGAAGACGGCGGGGTGGCCGTCGGGGATGAACGGTTCGACCTGGCGGCCGTCTTCGAGGCGGATGATCGGCTGGGTGCGGGCCGGAGCCGGCGGCTCGCCGGGGCCGGCCGGGGGCCGCCACAGCCGGGTTTCGGCGTGCAGGAACGCGTAGTAACGGGCCAGCCAGGCGTCCGGCTGGGCGGCCAGGAAGCCAGCGCCGGCCGCGGTGACCACGGCGGGCGCGGTGAGCTCGGGGATGCCCAGCTCGCCGCCCAGGTACCGCCACAGCACCGGGGTGGCCTCCGGGGTGATGGCCGGGTCGGCGAACCAGCGTGGGCCGCCGGCGCCGAGCAGGCCTGCGAGCTGGGCGGGGGCGAGCAGGGCGGTCAGGCCGGGGCTGGCGGCCAGGATGAGATCGGCGGCGGGCCGGTACCCGGCGGCACCCTCGCCGGCGGTGGCGTCCTCGCTGGCCGCCGGGATCAGCTCGTCCCGGGTCAGGGCGTCGCGGACCGCGTCGAACAGCGGGCGGAACATCGAGTCCGGCGGGAACCGGGCCGGGTCGAGCGGCAGCGCGGTCAGCGCGCTCACGGTCAGCAGGCCGGCGTCGCGCAGGGCGGGCAGGACCTCGGTCAGCAGGGCCGCGGTCGCGCGGACGAACGCCTGGTTGTCGGGGTCCTGGGCCGGGACGTTGTCGCGAGCCGGAGTGGTCCGGTACGGGCCCTGGATGGCGAAGCCGAGGAACGTCTCCTTCTCGGTCGGGAAGTACACGTTCAGCGGCGACCGGCCGAGCGGGCTGATCCGCGCGGGCGCGTCAGCCGGACCCGCGCTGAACGCGATCTCCACCTGCAGCGCTCCGCCCCGGGGACCGGCCTGCCCGAGCTCCCGCGGCCACACCAGCCAGGTCGGGACGTTTTCGTTCGATGATTTCGACACGCTGACCCGCTGGCTGGCGGCTGGTCCCGGTGACACCGAGCGCTGCAGCGTCGTCTCGGTGACGCCGGTCCCGCTGACCCGCAGCTGGCCCAGGTGCCGCAGGAACAGCAGGGTCGCGGGCTCGAGGCGGTTCAGCGCGGCCGCGATCTCGGTCACCGCGACCGCGGCGGGCACGCTGTCCAGATCAAACGGAAAGACGAACAACGTGCTGCCCGTGGGGCTGTCCGGCTCGCCGGCCGGGTCGAGGGCGAACGGGCGTACGAACGACTCGATGCGGAACCGTTCGCCGCCGCTGACGATGCGCGGGCTCCGGGTGTAGGCGTAGACCGACTTGAAGCCGATGCCGAACCGGCCGATCGAGGTGAGGTCGCCGGACTTCGAGCTCTGGCCGACTCCGCACACCCCGCGCACGTCGGCCTCGGTGAACGGGCGGCCGTCGTGCCGGACCTCCAGCCGGTCCGGGAACAGCGCGAACGACAGCCCGGTGGCGCCCGCGTCCTCGGCATTCTGGATCAGCTCGAAGATGAAGTGGGTGCGGTCGCTGTACAGGTGCCCGAGCAGGTCCAGCACCGCGGTATCCCACCCGTAGCGGGCGATGTTCTCCTCGCGGATCATGCCGTAGTCGGCGGCCACCGTGTCCTCCGCATCTCGCGCCGCGGTCCCGGCCGGGTCGAACCGGCCGCGCTTGCACCTTAATGGGCCGCAACCGGCGGATGAATTTCTGCGGCGCGAGATGCCGGCGCCCCCGCATCGGCTCGGCCGTCCGGACTCCGCCGGGGCGGTATCAAGGCCGGAAAATAGGGCCTGGCAAGCTGTTGCGAGCGTTTGCCGCCAGCGCCGCGCGCGATGTTATCGGCTCGGCCGGCCAGGCCGATAGGGACCAAAGTCCTATTGATTCCGACACACAGGCACCGACTAATATGGCTTTACAGAAATAGGTGTAAAGAGTATCGGATGCACGTCAACCTACACAGATGATGAAGCGTCCTAATAAGTAAGGACATGCAGCCGGGCGATTTGGGAGATCGTCAGGAGGCATGGGGGGGTGGGTTTGCGGAATGATCATGATCGTTCCGGCCGACTGGATGGTGGCAGGCTTCAGCCTGCCCGCACGTCCGTGCGCCAGCAGTCAGCCGGTCAACAGCGCCTGGCCGCTGCTTGCCCTGAGCCCGGCGCTCTGGCGTCGAGCCCGGTGGGTATCGCCGCTTACGCCCCGGTCCCCTGACTCTTGTCGAACTGTCTGGGTGACGGCGGTTACCCAACCGGAGGCTGCATGACTACGACCCGCGTTCAGGACACTGGCGCCCTTGACGTCGCGGAGCTCGTGCGCCGGGCGGCAGCCGGCGAGAGTTGGGCCTGGGAACGCCTCATCGACCAGTACTCGCGGCTGATCTGGGCCATCACCAGGGACTTCAAGCTGGTAGAGAGCGATGCGGCCGATGTCGCCCAGGTCACCTGGCTCCGGCTGCTGGAGAACATCCACAAGATCGAAAACCCGGACCGGGTCGGTTCGTGGCTGGCGTCGACCGCCCGGAACGAGTGCCTGCGGTGCCTGTCGAACCGCAAGCGGGTGGTCCTGGCCGAGGACGAGGAAGTGCTCCAGAGCGGGGCCACGCCCGAGCCCGAGGTCGACGCGGGCCTGCTGCTGGCCGAGCGCTCGGAGATGGTCCGCGAAGCCATGGCCCGGTTGCCGTGGCGCTGGCAGTGCATGCTCGACATGCTGATGGCGGACCCGCCCGCGTCCTACGCGGAGATCTCGGACCAGCTGGGGCTCCCGATCGGGAGCATCGGCCCGACCCGGAGCCGGTGCCTGGCCCGGCTTCGATCCCTGCTGCATTCATCCTTATTTAGCGGTTTATCAATCATTGACCGAATTTTTGGTGCCTGCAATTGCACCCGGGCATTGCGAATATCCGGCCTCCCGGTAGGAATACTTAAAGTAGTGCTCTGGTTACAGCGCACCGCGGGCGGGCGGGAAGATTGCGGGAAGCCAAAACGGTTTCGGGATAAAAGCCGGAACACGTCTCGGCGTGACAAGTGTCGTGCGGGCCGGGAATGTCTTTCTTGCTTAAGGTTGCGGCGCCTCAGCCGCGGCGCCTGATCGCCGGCCGGACCGGGCGGCCCCGGAGCACGGTCCCGATGCCGTCCTCGAGCCCGCGCCGGTAGACCGGCATCAGCTCGGCCACCGCCTCGACGGTCTGCTGAACGGCGGCCGGGTCGTGGGCGGCCGACACCACGAACGACGGCGCCAGGACGCCCCGGGCCAGGAACTCCTGCAGCACCAGCGTGCGGAACGCCTGGCTGGGCTCCCCCTGCTCGTCGCAGGCCGCGTAGACGAGGTTGCAGTCGCGCCCGCGGAGTTGGAAGTACGGGCTCAGCCCGGCGTCGGCCACGACCTCCTCGACGGCGTGCCGCAGCTCGCCGCCGATCTGGTGCAGCCGCTCGGCGATCTGCTCGCGCTCGTAGGTGTCGATGACGGCCAGCATGGCGGCCAGCGCCCACGGCTGGGCGGCGTAGGTCTGTGACAGCAGGAAGACCCGGTCGGCGTCGTCGGCGAAGCCACCCAGGCGCATGATCTCGCGGCGGCCTGTCAGCGCGGACAGCGGGAACCCGTTGGCTATGCCCTTGCCGAACGTGCTCAGGTCCGGCTCGATCTCGTAGAGGTACTGGGCGCCGCGCTCGTGCCAGCGGAATCCGGTGATCATCTCGTCGAGCACCAGCAGCGCCCCGTGCCGGTCACAGAGCTGGCGCAGCCCGTCGAAGAAGCCCGGGGCGGGTGGCTCGGTGGTCTCCGCCTCCAGCACCACGGCGGCGATCCGGCCGGGGAAGGCGTCGAACAGCTGGGCCAGGCTGGGCAGGTCGTTGTAGTTGAACTGCACGGTGAGGCGGCCGGCGTCGGCCGGGATCCCGGCCGACATCGAGGTGGTGACGATGAACCAGTCGTGGGTGGAGAAGAACGGCTGCTGCCGGCAGATCGCCACCATGTCGCGGTTGGTGTACGCGCGGGCCAGGCGGATGGCGGCCGTGGTGGCGTCGGAGCCGTTCAGGCCGAACTTCACCATCTCCGCGCTCGGGATCAGGTCGATCAGGCGCTCGGCCGCCTCGCGCTCCAGCCGGTGCGGGCGGGCGAAGTTGACGCCGTCGGCCAGCCAGCCGCGGGCGGCTCGCGCCACCGGCTCGAAGCCGTGGCCGAGCGTGGTCGAGCGCAGGCCGTTGTTGTACTCGACGTACTCGTTGCCGTCGAGATCCCAGACGCGGCATCCGGACCCGCGCTCGATCACGGGGGCCATGCCCGCCGGGTACTGGTCGTCGCCCTTGGCGTAGGTGTGGGCGCCCCCGGGGATCAGGTCATGCACGGCCTTCAGGTGCGAGTTGGACTCAGCAAAGCTCTTGGCCTGGACGGAAGCCATCAGCATTCCTCACTTAGGGGCGGCCAGCGCGGCCTGGCCCGACCGTTCGGGGTCCCAGATCATCCAGGGGCAGTCCCCGCGCTCGTACATCGCCTCCAGCTGGGCCCGCTCCTTGACGGTGTCCGCGGGCGACCAGTAGCCCTTGTAGGAGTAGGCGAGCACCCGCTTCTCGGGGACCAGCCGGCGCATGAGCGCGTCCTCGACCAGGTCTTCGCCCTCGTGCAGGTAGTTGAAGACCTCCGGCCGGAGCAGGAAGTAGCCGCCGTTCTCCCACTGCCGCAGGTCCTGCATCGGGGTCACCTGGGTGATGATGCCGTCGACGCCGATGTCCACCACGTGATGCGACGACTGGGGCGGCACCGCCAGCAGGCTGGCGGCCGCGCTGCTGGCGCCGAACTGGTCGACCATGTCCGGCAGTGGCGCGTCGGTGAGCACGTCGGCGTAGTTGGCCAGGAACATCGGCTCGTCCTCGACGAACCGGCGGACCCGGCGCAGCCGCTCGCCGATCGGCGAGTTCAGGCCGGTGTCGACGAAGGTTATCCGCCAGTTGGAGATGTCGGTGCTGAACAGCTTGACCTCGCGGGCGCCGTTCTCCAGCACAAAATCGTTCGACCGGGTCTCGTCGTAGGACAGGAAAAAGTCCTTGACCGCCGAGGCGCCGTAACCCAGGCAGAGGACGAAATCGGTGTGCCCGAAGTGGGCGTAGTAGCGCATGACGTGCCACAGCAGCGGGCGCTCGCCGACCATCGCCATCGGCTTGGGGGCGGTGTTGACACCGTCCCGCATCCGCATCCCGAGGCCACCGCAGAACAGGACAACCTTCACGACGTACCCCCCACGATCGCCTCCCCATGGGTCTACTGGCCGGGACCGCCGGCCTCACGTGCATATGAGTACCGGGGGGGTGCCCGTGATACCGAAACGTCCGTAAAGACCGTGATGTCGGCTCAGCAGCTTCGCTGCAGGACCAGGGCCTTGAAGGTCGCCGCCCACTGATAGGCGAGCTGGTAGATCCACTGGGAAGCCGGCAGGGGGGTGGTGACCACGTACACGCTGCCGCCGAAGCAGCGCCCGAACCTGATGCGGGCGCGGGTGTCCTGGTCGGGCGTGGTCACCAGGACGATCGAGCGCCAGTGGTACTGGCGCGCGAGACCGCCCGCGAACTGGGCCTCCCCCTGGGTGGTGAGCGACGCGGGCTGGAAGCAGATCACCTGCTTGTCCTCCCGGTGCGGCCTGCACAGGCTGGGCGGGACCTCCAGGCCTTCGGAGATCGCCAGCACCGGGGCACGGTCCTGCCGGGCCAGCTCCAGCCCCTTGCCCAGCCGGTCGCCGGGACCACCCAGCACGACGATCGCGTCCACGTGGGCCGGCACGCCCTGGGCGGGCCAGACGAACAGCCGGACGGTCGCCACCGCCAGGATCGCGACCAGCACCAGCAGCCCCACGATCAGCCTGTGCCAGCGGCGCCGGCGGACCATTGGCCGGCCGGCGTCCGATAGATGGGTTCTCGCCGGCACCGGCCCAAATCTATGTCACGCGCGGCTCAGGCCAGCGAGCTCATCGCCGCCGCGAGCGACGGGGCGGCCCGGTCGCGCGGCGACATCATGGCCACCGGGAGTGGCCACGGGATCGCCAGCTCGGGATCGTCGAACGCGATCGACAGGTCCTCGGCGGGGTCGTGGGGGCGGTCGATGCGATAGGCGATGTCGGCCGGATCGGTGAGGGCCTGGAACCCGTGCGCGCAGCCGGCCGGTATGTAGAGCGACACCTGGCGGTCGTCCCGCAGCTCGAAGCTCTCCCAGCTCCGGAACGTCGGCGATTCCGGCCGCAGGTCGACGATCACGTCGAAGATCGCGCCGTACGAGCAGCGCACCAGCTTGGCTTCGCCGTCCCCGCGCCGCAGGTGCAGCCCGCGTACCACCCCGCGGGCCGAGCGGGACTGGCTGTCCTGGGCGAACCCGGCCGGGTCGATGCCGGCCGCGCGCACGACCTCCGTGTCGAACGTGCGGCAGAAGAAGCCGCGCTCGTCGGCGTGCGGGGTCGGCTCGAACAGGAGCGCACCGTTGATGCTTGGAACAGGCTGGACGATCACAATTCTCCCACCGCGGTCACCGAGTCGGGTGTGCCGGGCGGAACGGTCCGCCCATCAGACGACATGCGACGGGATGGCCCTGATACATCGCGGGCCGCTTTCCGGGTGGGCGGCTTTCCGGGTGGGCGGCTTTGTGCGGGCCGCCCTCAGGCCGGGGCGGCGGTCAGCAGCTCGACGTTCACCCAGCGGCCGCCGGCGGCCTCGATCTCGGGCAGCGCCGCCCGGACCTCGGGCAGCAGATCAGCCAGGAAAAGGGCGACGGCGGCGGGCCGGTAACCCGCGAGCTCGGCCGGGCTCACCACCGGGATGTCGGTGCCCGGCATCCGCAGGCCCTGCTTGGCGGGCGAGGCGTCCGCGACCGCGGGCACCAGGCTGCGATCAGCCTGCGCCCAGCGCAGCAGCGCGACCGCCCGGGACGCGGCCCCGTAGCCGAGCACGGTGTGGCCCGCCGCGCGCTCGGCGGTGAGCCAGTCGTGCAATCCCTGCGCCTTGGCTTGTGCGTCGCGTTGCAGGCCGCCGAGCGCGGCCGGGTCGCGGACGCCGGCCGCGGCCTCCTGGTCGAGCAGCGCCTGGACCGAGCCGTCGGCGGCCAGGTCGCAGTCGCCGTCCCGGCCGGCGGCCAGCAGCACGGTGCCCCCGTAGAGGCTGAACTGCCAGGCCCGGCGGGCCGTCAGGCCCTGGGCGGCCAGCATGGCCGACAGCGCGGCGGCCGAGTAGTAGGCGTAGTGCCCGTGCCGCAGCGCGTTCCACTGGCCGCCGCGGACGATCGCGTCGAGCGAGTGGTACTGCAGCAGCAGCATCCCGCCGGGGGCGAGCCAGGCCCGCTCGGCCAGGGCCGACGCCTGGTCGGCGGCGTGCATCAACCCGAAACAGTCGAGTACCACGTCGGCTTGCGGGGCGGACGGCGCCGGCGTCAGGCCGCGCTGGCCGAGCAGGTCCAGCCAGGAGCCACCGTGCGGGCTGCCGTACTCGATCACCGCAGCCCCCGGGGTCAGCACCCCGGCCGCGGCCGCCTGGGCCACGGCGTCGGCCGCCTGGGCGGTCAGCGCGGCCGGCTCGGCCCCCCGTGGCTCCTCCGGCACGGTGGGATCGGCCACCAGCTGAGCCAGGCCGCAGCCTGCGCACAGCCACATCTGCAGCGGGTACACCGGATCGGGACCCGGATCGTCCGACCGCGGGAAGTAGTCGCAAGCCGGCTGCTCGCCGAGATCCAGCACCAGGTGGCCGTCCTGCCCGCGGCAGGCCCGGCACGCGTATCCGACCATTCCGACCATGACAGCTGTCCCCTCCCCCACCGGGCCGGCATGTATCAAACGGCCCGGCCCACGGCTCTTGTTCATTGGTGAATGCACGGAGCCGGACCGCAGGGCGGCCCGACAAACGTTATACCGCAACCAAAGAACTGAGAAGACCCGGGGAGATTTGTTGCTGCCAAAATGCAGTCTTTGCGACGCGGAACTGAAGCGCACTTTCGTCGACCTGGGTATGTCGCCGCTCTGCGAGAGCTACGTCGCCGAGGGCAACCTGGACGACGCGGAGACCTTTTATCCGCTGCACGTACGCATTTGCGAGTCGTGCCTGCTCGTGCAGGTCCCGGCCTACGTATCGGGCGAGGACATCTTCTCGGACTACGCCTATTTCTCGTCCTACTCCGACTCCTGGGTCGCGCACGCGAAGAATTACGCGGAGACGATGATCGACCGGCTCGGGCTGGCGGCAGACAGCCAGGTCACGGAGGTGGCCAGCAACGACGGCTACCTGCTGCAGCATTTCCTGGCCCGCAACATCCCGGTGCTCGGCGTGGAGCCGGCCGCGAATGTCGCCGAAGTGGCCCGTGGCCGGGGAATCCAGACCGTCGTCCAGTTCCTGGGGGCCGAAACCGGCCGGGAAATCGCCAGCCAATTCGGCCAGGCCGACCTGGTGGCCGGCAACAATGTGTTCGCGCACGTCCCGGATATTCGCGGTTTCGCGGCCGGCCTGCGCGCGCTGGTGAAGGACACCGGTCTGGTCACGCTGGAATTCCCGCACCTGCTCCGGCTGATCGAGCGGCGGCAATACGACACGATCTATCACGAGCACTATTCATACCTTTCGCTGCGCACGTCATCGGCGGCGCTGGCCACGGCCGGCCTGCGGGTCGTCGACGTCGACGAGCTCGGCACGCACGGCGGCTCGCTCCGGGTCTACGCCCGGCCGGCCGAGGCGGCCGGTGAGCCGAGCGCCCGGGTCAAGGAGGTCCTGGCGGCCGAGGAAGCGGCCGGCCTGGACACCGTGGCCGGGCACATGGGGTTCGCCCGTGACGTACTGAAGATCAAGAGTGACCTGGTGAACTTCCTGCTGACGGCGGCGGCCGAGGGCCGTTCGGTGGCCGGTTACGGGGCTCCGGGCAAGGGCAACACGCTGCTCAACCACTGCGGCATCCGGTCCGACCTGCTCGCCTACACGGTGGACCGCAGCCCGTGGAAGCAGGGCAAGTTCCTGCCCGGCACCCACATCCCGATCCACGCGCCCGAGCACCTGGCCGAGACCCGGCCCGACTACATCCTCGTGCTGCCCTGGAACCTCCGGGATGAGATCAGCAAGCAGCTCGAGTACGTCCGCGAGTGGGGCGGGCGCCTGGTGTTCCCGATCCCGGAGCTCGAGATCGTCTGACGGCTTGGTCCTTCAGGGGGCCGGGGTTGGCCGGCGGCGCGGGAGTCCTGCGCCGCCGGCCTCGGCGTTTCTTGGGGCGGCACAGAAGGGCCGCCGGCCCGTTAGCCCAGCGGACCCGCCGGGGCGACGGCGGCGGGATGGGGCCAGGCCGTCCAGGGGTGTGCACGCGATGTGCCTCATCTGCCTCTCTGGTCACAGGAGCTTCAAGATCGATCGCTCGGTTGCGTTGACGGCGTTATTCACTGAACACGCAACCGGGCAATGGATCACGACCGGGGCGGCGTGCCCGGCGGCGCAGATGGCGGCCGGCCGGGCTGATGGTGCGGGTCGCCGGCGGCGACGGCCGTCAGGACCTTGCGCCTTCCGGTTCCGCCGCCCCCCGGCCGGTCGCTGGCGGGCCCGCGGCTCCCCGATCCGCTGTTGCCTCCGGCGGGGCCTGGCTCGCGGGCTCGACGGCGGAGGGGCCGTGGCGGGCGGCTGGGGGCGGCGCCGGGCGGTGAGGCGGGTGAGCGTGGCCGGGAGCGGCGTCGCCTGGACCCGCAGGACCTTGCGGAACGGAACGGTCATGACCCGCTGGGCCAGGATGAGCATGATGACTGCGCAGCCCATTGAGGTCAGCGAGATGTACAGCGAGGCGCCGACGAACCCGAACGGCCCGATCAGGGTGATCAGGAAACCGACGCCGAGGACGAAGTCGCCCAGGGTGAACCAGTTGATCAGCCGGGTCCGGCCCTGAGCCTTGATCGCGTCCTGGACGACAACGCTGACCGCGGACCCGATGTTCAGCCCGGACATGGCGACCAGGGCCACGCCCGCGCCGCGCCGCTTCTCGCCGAACAGGACGACGACGGCCGGCTCACCGGCGGCGATCATCACCCTGGTACCGGCGGCCGCGCCGACCATGGACCAGTGCAGCGCCCGCAGGTGGGCGGCGGTCTTGGCGGTCTGCGCGGCCTGCGGGCGGTCAGGGCTGCGGCTGGGGGTCGCCGTCGGCGGCCGTCACCATCGCATCCCATTCCGCTTCGGCGACGGCTGGATCGGCGGGCGGTCCGGGCGGCGCCGATAGCGGCGCGGGCCGGGCGCGGCGGCCGGCCAGGCGGCTGAGCATGGCCGGGACGATCCGCAGGATCGCGACCGCGCTCGATCGCGCGAACACGGCCAGCACCGCCAGGTAGACCAGACAGAACACCAGCGCGTCGACGGCCAGCAGGCAGACCGCGAGGATCACCCCGTGCGTGTCGGAGCGCAGCACGTAGTGTTCCAGCCCGAAGGTGACGGCGGTGGCAGCGACCATGGCCGGCAGCGGTGTCGCCTGGACCTTCAGGACCTGACGGAACGGGACGGCCATGACCCGCTGGGCCAGCACGAGGAAGATGACCGTGGTGCCCAGCGAGGTGAACGACAGGGAGAGCGAGGCCCCCACGAACCCGAATGGCAGGGTCAGGCCGACGAGGAAACCAACGCCGAGCACGAAGTCGCCGAGGGTGAACCAGTTGATCAAGCGGGTCTGGCCGTGCGCCTTGATCGCGTCCTGGACGACCACGGAGATGGCCGAGCCGATGTTGAGGCCGGACATGGCGACCAGGGCCACGCCCGCGCCCCGCCACTTGTCCCCGAACAGGACCACCACGGCCGGTTCACCGGCCGCGATCATCAGGCCGGTGCCGGCCGCCCCGCCGATCATGGACCAGTGCAGCGCCCGCAGGTAGGCGGCGACGAAGCGGTCCCGCTGGTGGACGATCTTGGCGAACGCGGGGAACAACGTGGTCTCGCTGACCGCGATGATGCCGCTCTGCGGAATCTGCGCGATCCGCTGCCCGTACCGGAAGAAGCCCAGGGCACCGGTGCTGAGGAACCGGCCCACCACCAGCGCCTCGATGGCCGTGCGGATCCGGAACTCGATCATCGCCAGCACCAGCGGGAAGCCGTATCTGGCCAGCGAGCGCCACATCTGGAAGGAGAACCGGCCCCGGCCGGGGCGCCAGGAGGTGATCACCCACAAGCTGATCGCCCAGGCGAGGTAGGAGGCGTAGGTGCCCGCCACCAGCGACCACACACCCCACCCGAACGCGGCCAGGACCACCGACACCACCGCGTAACTGAGGGCGATGGCGGGCCCGACGATCAGCCGTCGGCTGACGCTGAATTCGCGCTGGCACACCGACTCGGGGACGTTGGTCAGCGCGTGGATGAGCAGGACGCCGGCGGTCGAGGCGGCCACCATGCCAGCCATGTGACTGTCGAAGACGATGCCAATCACCGGAGCGGCCGCCAGGCTGACCAGGCTGGCGCCGAAGCCGACCACCAGCGTGACCCAGAACACCGTCTCGTCGGCGTCGGCCAGGTCGGTCTGGCGTTGCACCAGGCTGGACCGCAGCCCGCCTTCCACGAAGTTGGTGAACAGCGTAGTCAGCACCGTGCCGGCCGTGAACACCCCGACGTCGGCCGGGGTCAGTAGGCGGGCCAGGAAGATAGTCTGCCCGAACGACACCAGCTGGCCGAAGATCTGGGCCAGGGCCGAGGCACGGGCCACCCGGTGGACCGAGCCGGCCAGCGTCCGGTGGCGCGCGTCGCGGGCACCGCCCGACGGCGCATTTCTTCTCACGCGCACAGGTCCGATCGGGCCCCGGATTTCGTCTGGGCCCGGGCGCGGAGCAGCTCCCGCACGGCCGGAGCGGTCGGCCACGCATGATCGATCTCGCTCGGGTGCGCGTACCGGGGCGGGGGGACGATCACGTCAGCAGCACGGTTTCGCGAGCGGGGACGGAAGCGCCGTGCCGCCCGGCGCCAGCCGTAGCAGCCTGTGGCGCGCGGCCCGGGGCTCGCCCGACAGTTGCTCACGCGCCTCGTTCAGGCGCAGCCGGCCCAGAATAGGGAGCGGCCGGGTGACCCGCGGGGCGCATGGTGGCGCGGTCGCGGCCGCGGCGTGCGTCTCGTCGGCGTCGCTAGTTTCCATGTATAGATGACTCGCTGACCCCTGCCGGTGATACCTGGACCGCGCCGGTGAAAACGGGGGAAGCTCCTCCTAGGCACGCATATCCCGATCCATCCGCCCACAGTCGGGCCGAGACCGGGCCCGGCTAGGTTCACATGCCGCCCCTGGAATCTCCGCGGGGGAGATCAGTCAACACCCGCGTGCTGAGGAACTGGACAGAGCCCGGAGATCAGCGACGGCTCGCCTCGATCGTAAAATCTCGTCCGGCGCGGAGCCGCTCCAGGAACGTCCTCCAGAATGCGCCGAGGCCCAGAAGCTTGAAAACGCCCCTCAGCGGGCGGTTGTTGAGCACGCGCAAGACTCCGCGGTCCCCCGCCGGCTGAATGGATCCAATACGAAGTATCCGGAAACCGCCGTCCTCAAGCATTCCCCGAAGGGCTTTCAGCGTCGGCCAGTTTCTGATCTGTCCGTGACCTTGCGGCACCAGCTGGCTGGATCGGTGCCACACAAATCCATTCTGGGTCATCACGAGGAAGATTCCACCGGGACGCAGCAGGCCGGCGGCGCGCAGGACGTATGCCCGCTGATCCGCGACGTGCGCGATCACATCGGAACTGACAATCAGGTCAAATGGCCCGTTCAGGGCTTCATAGGTGAAGCTGCCCGCGATCAGATGCACGTCGGGGAACTCTTGCCGGCCGCGTTCGATCGCAGCGGGAGACAGGTCGATACCGTGCACATCACCGAAGGAGGTCAGTGAGGCGCCGAGCCAACCGGTGCCGCAGCCGAAGTCCAGGATGCGAAGAGGCCGTTCCTCCTCCAGGGCCGCCGCCGCGCGGGCCGCCGCCGCATAAGCCACGTCTCGCTGCTGGAGCTGGAAAGAGTCACGTTTGGCCGAGGCCAGATGCGACAAGTTCCACTCGTTCCAGAACTTCGTTTGCACTGCAAGCGGGGGAACACCATCTGTGGATGTCATTCGATCACTCATTTCCTAATGGTTCATAATGATCATGCACAACAGCTTATTCGTCGACGCCAGTCAGGCCGATCTTCACGAGGTGAATACAAGGAGCCAATCGGTGTCGCCACCGGTATTGATCCCCGGTGCAGTGAAGGTATCCGACATGGGCACGGGGCGACTTTCGCCAGAGGCCGGATCCACCCAAGCCGCTCGGCACCCGACCGATAGCGCTGCCCGATTCAGTGAAATGGTGCGCTCGGTGGGCAGGTAGATCACCGCGAAGCGCCCGTCTGGTGTTTTTGCGGCTGTTGCGTAATCGTTATCGAGAACGTCTATCGGGTCATCGGTCCTCAGTTGGGTCCCGCGTCCTCCGGTGACGATCACGTCATTGGCATCTGGCACCAATTGCCACCAGGGCAGTCCCGATATCAAATTTCGCAGCCGCCCGATCTGTGTCATCGCAGGGGTCGAGAGTCGCTGCTCCCAGCCGTCATGGAACGCCCAGTCGTGGCTGCCGGCAAACTCCCCGGCCGCGCCGGAGGTGAGGGCCCACAGCACTTGCCGGCGAAGGGTCTCATCCGTGGTGGGCAGCGTCTCGGGCTGGTTGTTCTCACCCTCGTAATTGGCCTCACCCATAATTACGGGAATTCTCGGCTGGCGTCTGTACGCTTCAATAACGGCCCGGTATGTCGGGTAATACGTATAAGCAAAGTTCCAGTCAACCCGGCTTGCCCAGTAGGCGTTATCGTTCGAGATCGACTTATCGCCTGCAAGCTGAATGGAGAACGGGCGGCCATCTCCTGATTCCCTTATTCCGCGCATCATCGCGTCGATGCAATGGTCGACATCGCTTCCCCGCGCCAAATCTTTGGCGGCGGGAACGTAATCTCCTCCTGACATCCACATGATGTTGGGCAGGTCACGGAAGCGCTCAGCCACCTTGCGGCCATAGCTATGGCACTGCTCGATTGACTCAGGAATGAAGGAGCGTCCGATAGTCCAGCCATCAATCGGGTAAAGCAGCATGGTGATGCCATAGTCCGCAGCCATTCGCAGGTAGGCCGTGACCCGCTGCCAGTACGGCTCCTGCCAGTTCAGGATGTTGCCGCCGATGAAGGGGCGGACCCCGTCGAAAGTGCCGCCGTCACTGCTCGGGCCACCGTTCCCGATGGATCCAACTAGCGACACAATCGCCGCGTTGAACCCATGTTCCCGGCGATTCTGGAACCAGAGCATGGCCTGAGCCGGTGACAGCCTGGTCATCAGACTCCAAGGGGAATCGCCCTTCACGAGGATCGGCTTCCCGTACTGATCGAGAAAGTAGCGACCGTTCGGGCTCACGTAAGTCACGTACGGAGGCCCTTCAGGCTTCGCTTCGGCAGTCGGTGTTGGCCAAGGGGCAGACGGATCCTGACGAACTCCACCTATCCGCATAGCCTGCCCCGGCGGGCGCTTCGCCCGAAGAATCCACACGTCTATAGCACCTCCAAGGCAAGACCCAGCACCAGGACGTCCGACCGGACATCGGACGATTACTTCAGGACCGATACCTGCGCCGCCGACGTGACCGGCGTATACACTCCTTCGCCGGCGCTGGCCGCGACGGTCTCGGCCGGTACGAGGGCCTACCTCGTGGGATGCGGTGAACAGGTGAAAAGGTACTCTACGGCCAGTGCTCGGCTGATGACCGGGACGTTCGCATTGATATGCATGTGGGCAGCCTTCGCAGGTTTCCGGCTAGGTTCTGAGTGACTCCAGCTGTGGGAAGTCGGAGAGATCTTGTCAATCTGGAAATGCCGCGCGAGACCGTGCCTGAACTTGTCGAAACTTTGCACATTACTGTAAGGCCAGTATATGCACTTGTCGCGATGGTCGAAGTTGACATACGACCCGATGAATACACCCCCGTCGTTCAGGAGCCGCGCTATCTCCGAGAATATCTGGCCCTGGAAGTCTCCCACATATTCAAAAACGCCCTGGGCGACGATGAGGTCGAAGCACTTGTCGGCATACGGGATCGGCGCCTCGAGAAAGTCGGCTTCAATCAGGTTCGGCGCCGGTTCGTGTATGGCTATGTCGATACCGTAATACTCGATATTCGGCCGAAGGAGAGGCCTCAAGGCCGCGCCCCCGCAACCAACATCGAGTAGCGTGCGCTTCCTGTCCCGGGCGATCCTGTTTACAATTCGTGCGGACTTCTCGAGGCGATAGTGGGGTCGGCTGTATTGCAGGTTCTCCTTACTCCAGAAATCTTTCTTGTAAAGCGTGTTGCTGGAGCTGTCCTTTGAAACGGATCTTCCACCGCGTGCCGGGTCGGTCATTACTACTCCTGTAGAGAACATCTGCGCGGCTACCCGTGTTCGGCTGCGGTTCCCGCGGTTTCGGCTTCCTGCCATAGCAAGATCACCAAACCTCGTCTCCTGGCCTGGGTGTCGTCACAGCTAACGTGACACTGGGCGGGCGACCATGGAGCCGTCCGCCCATAAGAGATATGGCGGGTCTGCCGTGATACATCCGGGCGGGAGCCGGCCTTGCAGGGCAATCACCGGGTTGCCGTTAACCCGCGCCCATTTGCTGATGCCGCGGCGCAACCTTTCCCGGCCGGAGCGTGCCCGGCGGAAGTGGGCGATCGAGACGGGCACGATCCGCACGATCGTGATCACTGCCGACCGCGCGAACAGGGTCAGAACCGCCAGGTAGATCAGACAGAACACCAGTGCATCGACGGCCGACGGGCTGACCGCGAGGATCGGCCCGCGAGGATCAGCGCGCAGTATGTCGTGTTCCAGCCACCACGTGGCCATGGTGGCGATGAGGAGGCCCGGCACAGGCGTCGCCAGGGCTGCCCGGACGCTGCGAAGCGGGATGATCGCCACTCGCTGAGCCAGGCGATCGTCAGGCCCGTGCCGGCTGCCGCGCGAGTACGGCCAGCCTTACCGACACCGCCCTGTAACTGGCGGCGCTGGCCGGCCCTGCGATCAGCCACGCCGATCACGGGGCAGCCGCGAGGCAGCCAGACTGGCGGAAAAGCCGACGAACAGTGTCACCCAGGACACGGTCTCATCGGCGTCGGTCAGGTCACCTTGGCGCTGCACCAGGCCGGCTTGCAGTCCGCCTTCGACGAAATTGGTGAGCAGAGCGGTCAGCACGGTGCCGACGGCAAATATGCGGTGGATCGAGCGGGTCAGCAACCCGTGGCCTGTGGATGAGGTCTCATCCACCGATGCCGTTGCCGTCATGTGGGCAGATTGGTTCCGGCTGTGGTCGCTCCGGCCCCGGCCGGGAGGTGGCCCTGGGTCGGCGCGATCGAGATAGTCGGGCGGCCCTTGGCCATGGTGGTGATGCGGTCGAAGGCCGCCCGGCTGGCTTCGATCTGCAGCCGCGCGCGGTCACGGAGCGGCTCCCGCACACCGGGTGCAGTCCGCCAGGCCTGGTCGATCGCGGCGGTCAGCGCCGGCTCCAGGTCGGGATCATCGAGCCGGATCAGGGTCAGGCCCTGGCCGAACATCTCGCCGAGCCCGAGGAACTTGTCGTCGTAGTAGGCCGAGGACGTCAGCGCCACCACCGGAATGCCCTGGGAGAGCGCGAACACCGCGAGGTGGTAGGCACCGGTCACCAGGACCCGGCACCGCCCCACCCGGCAGGCGACCTCGGCCGGGTGCACGTACCGGGGCAGCGGGTCGATCAGGTTGGCGTAGCCGCGGACGAGCGGCAGGGTCGACCGGCGGTCCTGGGACTTGAACTCGGCGATGATCAGGGGGATGAGCGCGGCCGTGTGCTCGGTGGCCGCGTCCCGCACCACCCGGCCGACCAGGTCGGCCACTCCGCCGGAGACCGGCGAGTAGCCGGCGATCCGCAGGCAGAATCCGATATCGGAGCCGATGTGGTCGGTGCGCACCCCGTAGGCCAACTCGATCGCGTCGTCCCCGGTGACCATCACGCGCTCGGCCGCCACCCCCGCCCGCTCGAGGATCTGCGGGCCGTGGCGGCCTTCCCGCAGCGCGATCAGGCCGGCCTTGGGCAGCACCTGAGCGGCCCGGACCTGGAACTGGGGGTCCTCCAGCGGGCCCAGTCCCTGCCCGACCAGGGCCACCGGGACGCCACTGTCGGAGGCGTGTTCCAGCAAGTTGAGCACCCGCACGGTCTGGGACCGATCGGAGTCGGTGAGGTAGCCGCCGCCGAGCGCCAGCACCAGCGAGGCCTGCGCCGCGGCGGTGGCGCTCCCTGGGTGCAGGGGACCCGTCGGCAGCGGAACGTTTTCAGGGTCTGCGGTGGACACCGGCGCGGGGCGGCCCAGCACCATCCTCAGCGCCTTGCGACGGCCGGCCCGCAGCTTGCCTGGCAGCTGCTTGCGCCGCACGTTCAGGCGCAGCCGCCCCAGCGCGATCGGCCCGACCACCCGGGGCCCGAGGCGCCCGGACAGGTTCTCCAGCGCCGACGGCGGCGCCCAGGGGTCCTTGTCGAAGACCGAGATGCCTTCGGCGCGGGGGAAGTAGGCGCGAAGCAGGCACGGGGAGTCGGTCAGCACGGCGATCCGCGCGTTCGGCCACCGCTGGTGCAGCCGGTCGAGGGTGACGGCGAGCATGGCCAGGTCGCCGTTGTTGCGCAACCAGTACTCGCTGTTCTCGATCAGGATGCGCAGCGGCCGGGTGTCCTGCGTGGGGCGCTGCTGCGGGGGCGCCACGGTCTCGATGGGCGTCTCGTCGGTCTGGTTCGCTTCCACGTTAAGAGGACTCGCGAACCCCCGCCGGTGATACCGGCATCAGTCGCCGACCGGTGAATATCTCCGGCCGGCGAGCGTATCAATTGGCCAGCGCCACAGGTCTATTGGTCGTTGAGATGACCGTCGACCAGACCGATCCGCCGGAGGAGACGCACCAATGGCGCCACCCGGGGCCCGCTTGGACCTGAAGCACCGCATCCGCCGCTGGCATCCGCTCCGCCCGGCGATCATGCGGTCGCTCGCGCAACTGGACCACGCGGATCAGGAGACTGTCGCCCGCTACCAGGACCGGCGGCTGCAGTTCATGATCCGGCTGGCGGCCGCCCGTTCGCCGTTCTACCGGCAGTGGTTCCGGCAGTCCCGGGTCGACCCGAGGTCGATCCGGACCGCAGCCGATCTGGCCCAGCTGCCGCTGCTGGACCGCAGTCAGCTCGCGACGGCAGCGGAACAGTTCCTCATCTACCCCGAGCGGCTGATGTGGAAGGCCCAGTCGAGTGGCACCACCGGCACCCCCGTCACCTGCTACCGGACGCAGGGATCGTCGGTCTTCGAGCTCAGCATCCTCGAACGGCAGTGGAGCTGGTTCGGCCTCAGCCACAGCCCGCGCCGGGTCATCCTGCGCGGAAGCGATTTCGCTGCCGGCCGGAGCGGGCCGCCGACCAAGCTGCTGCCGGGCGCAAATCAGCTGCTGGTGCGGAGCTTCGGCCTGACGCCGGAGACGCTGCCTGCCGTCGTCGGCGCCATCCGCGACTTCGCTCCCGACGCGGTCGAAGGCTGGCCATCGGCCATCGCCGCGCTGGCGTCGTTGCTGCACGATCAGGGGCTCACCGTGCCCGTCGGCGCCATCATCACGTCGTCGGAGATGCTGACCGCGGCCCAGACGGACGTGATGCGCGCGGTGTTCCGGGGGCCGATCGCCGACCATTACGGGCAGACCGAAAGGGTCGCCATGGCCGGGAGCTGCGAGGCGGGCGGGTACCACGTGTTCTCCGACTACGGCATCGTCGAACTGCTGCCAGTCCCGGGGTTCGACGACCGCTGGGAGATCGTCGGGACGGCCCTCCACAACTGGGGGTTCCCGCTGTTCCGGTACCGCACCGGCGACCATGTCGGGCCGGCCGGCCCGATCCCGTGCCCGTGCGGCCGCGCCTTCCCGTCCCTCGGGCACATCGACGGAAGGGTCTCGGACTGCTTCACCAGCGCCGACGGCCGGCCGCTGCCGATGCCTTCGATCGTACTGGCCGATCTCGTCGGCGTGCGCGAGTCCCAGGTGGCCCAGCGGCAACCCGGCCGATTCGAGGTCCGCGTGGTGCCGGCCGCAGGGTCTGACCTGCAGGCGCTGGACGCGCAGATCCGGAAGAATGTGGATCACTACTACGGACCGGGACAGGCCGTCAGTGTCCGTATCGTGGACACCATCCCGCGGACCGCTACCGGCAAGCTCAAGAGCACCGTGATCGACCCGGACAACTCCGTCCCCACGTACACGTCCTGAAATCGAGGTATCGCGGTGCCCGCCTCTGACCGCCCACGGTTCACAACCCGGCGAGGGTTCATGCTCGGCGGGGCCGCCATCGTGGCGGCCGGGGCGTTCGACGCCACCGGGATGCTCCGCAAATCGAAGGCCCCGTCGCCCTGGGTCGATGCGGCGGAAGCCGAGGCGGCCCGGGAGCTGACGTACCCGCGGACCGGCACCTACTACCTCGACCAGGGTCACCTGCCCACCGTCGCCACGCTGGCCAAGTACGATCTGGTGGTCATCAACCACGAGTGGCCGCACCGGGTGCCGCACGACTTTTTCGTCCAGCTCCGAAAGGCCAACCCCCGGCTCAAGATGCTCGCGTACGTCGACCTGGTCGATTCGACGCCGCAGCTCGGCAGGCCCTCGTACTGGCCGGACAGCTACGCGCTGTGGCAGTTCCGGACCCCGACGTCGAGCCGCTTCCCGAAGAGCTGGCTGGCCCGCACCGCCGCGGGCATCCCGGTCCACGAGTACCAGGACAACGTCATGACCAACCTCACCGACGCCTGTCCCCGGGTCGGCGGGCAGCGGTTCGCCGAGTACGGGGCCAACTGGGTGGTCGGCCGGGTCTGGCCGGCCAAGGTCTGGGACGGCGTCTTCCTCGATGTCTGGGGGGACACCCTGTGGAGCGTCGACCAGCCCGGCTGGGACATCACCGGTACCGGCCCCGACGTGCCCAACGCCAAGATCTACGGGCCCGGCAACCCGCTGGACCGGGGGCTCACCAGCGCCGAGCGCATCATGCGGGCGCGGATGCCGCACGCGATCCTGGTCGCCAACGGGACCCGCACCCTGCACCCGGGCCTGCTGGACGGGCTGGTCTGGGAGAGCTTCGCCGACCCGCTGGCCAACCACGACCCGACCATCGACTTCACCCGGTACGTGACTAACGGCACCGCGTCGACCCATCGCAGCCCCGGCCTGAACATGACCATCACCAGCCGGAGGGCACCGGCCGGGTCGGCCGAGGACTACCGGCGGGCGCGCTTCGCGCTGACGGCCACGCTCATGCAGGACGGGTACTGGGCCCCCATGGACCAGGGCTACGGCCAGCCGCTGTACTACGACGAGATGGACGGGGCGGGCCGCGGCCGCGGCTACCTGGGCCACGCGCTGCAGATCAACCCGTCCTGGTCGGACATCACCACCACCAGGCCGGGCAGCACCGGGAGCCCCGCCCCGCAGGTCTACCGGCGGGACTTCCAGCACGGCATCGCCCTGGTCAACGTGGGCAAGGCGGCCCAGAAGGTCGCGCTCGGCCGCACCTACCGGCATCTGTCCGGGGTCACCAACCGGACGGTCAACAACGGCAGCGCCGCCACTCACGTCACCGTCCCGGCCCAGGACGGCGTCATCCTGATGAATTCCTGACCGCGACGGCCGGGCGCCATGCGGCGGCCAGGACGCCCCGCGGCGCTCAGGTGCGCGTGGTGATCGTCCGGTAGAACTCCAGCAGCCGCTGCCCGTAGTTGGTCATGTCCAGGGACTCGGCGGTGGCCCGGGCGCCCTTGCCCAGCAGCGTACGCAGGCCGGGCTCGGCGACCATCCGGTCGAGCGCGGTCGTCAGCGCGACCCGGTCCCCCACCTCGACCAGCAGGCCATCGCGGCCGTCCTGGACCACGTCGGGGATCCCGCCGACCGGGGTGGCGAGGACCGGCAGGCCGTGCGCCATCGCCTCCAGGATCGCCATCGGCACGCCTTCGTTGTGCGAGGGCAGGACCAGCACGTCGCTGGCGGCCAGCAGGCCGTCGCGCTGCTGCGGGTCCAGCCAGTCGTGCACCGCCACGTCCGGGCCGGCGACGGCCGCCAGTTGCCGCAGTTCCTCGGCCCGCCCGTCCCCGGCGAACACGAGGCGCGCCCGGGCCCGGGACGAGGCCGGCAACGCCTGATAGGCGTCCAGCAGCTCGAACGCTCCCTTGTAGTCGTCGATGCGGCCGAGGAAAACGAACTGCACGCTCTCGCGACGGCTCCGGTCGGGCACCGCGCTGGTGATATCGGTGGGATTGATCATGATCTGGATGCGATCCCGGTGCAGCGCGAGCTGGCTGGCGTAGAACTCCCGCCACTGGGAGGACAGCACCACGAAACCGTGTGAGCGCTGGAAGATCCCGGCCACCCGGCGCTGCAGCGGTCCCGGCAGGTGAGAGAAGAAGCGGTCGAACGCGCCGCCGTGGGCGTGCATGACCAGCCAGCCGGGTTTCCGCAGCACCATCACGGCGATGATGCACTTGCGGAGGGTGCTCCCCCGCGAGGCGAAGTGCACATGGAAGATGCACGGGCGGCCGTCGCGCAGCAGGCGGTGGACACGCCACAGGGCGGTCCCGAAGACCCGCGCCCGGCGCCAGCGGCCGCCGTCTTCCATGGTGGCGACGTGCTCCACCTCGGCGTGGTCGCGGATGGAGTCGATGATCAGCCGCTCGACGGCCGACACGCCGCCGCGGACCGCCAGCCCCGGGCCCACGTGGACGATCCGGGGCAGGTCAGCTGCTGTGGTTGCCAAGAGATGTCCTCACCCTGGGTTGGAGGCCTCGGTGCGGGCGGGCCGCCTGGCCACCCGGCGCTCGCGGGCTCGCAGCCACAGGGCCGCCGCCCGCTGCTTGTACGGGTGCAGCCGCTGCAGCAGCGCGGGCGAGATGGCCAGCGAGGCGACCACCAGGCCCGGGCGGAGCCCCGGATTGTGGGTGAAGGCGCGCCGCGCGTGGCGGCGGGCCGACTTCGGGTCTCCGTCCAGCAGGGCCCACCGGGCCCGCCGCAGCTCCTGGTGGTACTTGAGCCGGGCCACGGTCTGCTCGACCAGGACCCGGTCCCCGGCCGAGGCCGTGGTCTCGGCGGTGCGCGCGAACGCGGTGATGAGGGCGTGCTCGAACGCCTCGACCTTGGCGGGATCGCGGGACAGCGAGTTCGTCCGGATCCGGTACCAGCCCAAGGGCGCGTCGATCAGCCGGACGTCGCCCTGCTGGACAAGCCGCAGCCAGATCACGACCGACTCGTCGACATCGGGATCGTGATCGGTGTAACCGCCGGCCTGCTGCCACGCCGCCCGCCGGACCAGGCCGGTGTAGTAGGGGATGACCCCGGCCAGCGTGTCGGAGAGAGTCAGCGGCTGGCTGGCGTAACGCGGCTGCCACTGCACCCCCAGCGAGGCCAGGTAGCCCATGGGCAGGTGAGCCTGCTCGGCGTCGTGGAACTGGACGGCGTCACAGCCGACGGCGTCGATACCGGGCTCGGCCGCGATCACCTCCGCCATCGTGGCTACGAACGACGGCATGATCTTGTCGTCGCTGTCCAGGACGCTCAGGTAGCGGCCGGTGGCGGCCTCGGCCGCGCTGGTGACCCCGCCGCGGTAACCGCGGTTCTCCTGCCGGAGCAACCGGATCCGGGGGTCGGGCAGGTACCGCGAGACGATCTCGACCACCCGGGAGGACAGGCCGTTGTCGACGACCACCAGCTGCCAGTCCGGCGAGGTCTGGGCCACCACCGAGTCGATCATGGCGGGCAGGAAGTCCTCGGTGCCGTAGACCGTCGTCAGGAAGCTGACCAATGGCGCCGATTCCGACGTGGGCTTGCTCACCGGTCACTCTCCCGAATCGACGCCTGCGGCCGAAGGCCGGACCACACGGGGCCCGCCATTCACCACACAAGAGCCGGAAGGACAGCCGGCTGATACCTGATCCGGGGGGCAGCCGCCGACCGGGGCGAAAGATAACCGGTCTTGTATCAAGCGCCTCCGCTCAGTGCTCGTATGCACACAAAGGCCGGGAGCCGATGAGTCACGCCGGGATTTCCGGAGGACATACTCCTAAGAAGGGGGCATGCGGATGAGCCTCGGGGCACATCTCGCTCGTATCCGTAGTCGATGGTTCCTGGTGGCGGCGATCACGCTGCTGGCCGGGCTGGCGGCCTTCGGGGTCAGCGAGCGACATGCCGGTACCCACTACACCGGTAGAGCGACGATCGTCACCCAGTCCGCGAACGCTTCCCCCGACCAGGTCGGGGTCCTGGCCAGCGGATACGTCGACACGTTCATCCAGCCGTCGTACCAGGACACGCTGCGGGCCGCGATCAACCTGCCCGCCGACGTGTCGCTGACCGCGCAGACGGCCGCGGCGAGCCCGATCATCTACATCTCGGCGACTGCCCCGGACCAGGCCACCGCTCAGCTGGCGGCCAAGGACGCCGCCAGCCAGTTCATCAAGCAGGTGAACGGCAGCCTGGCGGCCGGGCGGCAGATCCTGATCCAGCAGATGGAGCAGGCGGTCAAGGCCGACACCAAGGCCGTCAGCGGCGTGCTCCGGGTGCCGGCCGAGATCGACATGCAGGACCGGATCAACGGAGTCAACGCCGATCCCACCAACAGCCTGCAGATGCTGCAGGCCAACGCCGGCGTCACCGCGGTGAAGTCGGGGTTCAAGAAGGTCGTCGGTGAGTCGGTCGTCGGCGGGCTGATTCTCGGCTGCCTGCTGGCCTGGCTGCTGGGTGCCACCACGCGACGGCTGTCCAGCCCGGCCGAACTGGCCGAGAAGGCCAGGATCGAGCCGCTGGTCGTCATCCCGGCCGGTGGCGCGCCCACCGCCGAGTCGGAGCGCGAACGCAAACTGCGCCAGCTGGCCGCGTCGGTGGCCCTGCTCGACCTGCCCAAGCCGGCCGTGATCGCGGTGGCTCCGGTCGAGCCGATGCCGGTCGCCGACGAGATCACCGCCAGCCTGGCCCGCTACCGGGCGGAGCACGGCGTGCGGACGATCCTGGTCCACGCCGACGGCGCACCGGCCCCGCTGAACGCCGTCGAGGGCGAGATCGAACCCGTCGGCGACGGCTGGCTGCTGGTGACCCGGGAGCCGGCCGAGGCTGTGCGCGAGGTGTTCACGGTCGGGGACCCGCGGGACATGAACGGGCTGCTCGGGGTGGAGCACGTACGCGACCTGGTGGGCTCGCTGCGAGACCGGGCCGAGCTGATCGTGATCCAGACGCCGGCGGTGTCCGAGGCTCCCGAGTCGTACATGGTCTGCGCGGTCGCCGACCGGACGCTGCTGCTGGCCGGGGCCGGATCGTCCGCCGACGCCGTGGTGGCGGCCCGGGACCAGTTCGAGCGGGCCGGAGTCACCCTGCTGGGCGTGGCGTTCGTGGAGCGGCAGGCGCGCCGGGCCGAGCCGGAGGTTGTCGCCCCCGCCCCGTCCGAGCGGCTCGACGAGCCGATGCCCAGCAGCGACTACCCGACCTCACGGGTCACCCGGGTATGACCCAGCGCACCGCGCCGGCGACCGGCCGACGGCTGAGCGACCGGCTGCGCACGGACTGGTTCGGCGGCCGGGTGCTGACGGACGGCTTCGGCCGGACCAGCCAGGTCGTCGGCGCGGTGACCGTCGTGCTGGCGGTCCTCGCGCTGGTCGGGTCCCGGTTGAAGGGCGGCCTCGGCGTCGGCCTCCTGCTGGTGGTCTTCGGCGCGATCATCGTGACGGTCTGCTTGCGCCACCCGCCGCTGGCCGTGGTCCTCATGCTCGGGACGATGTTCCTGCGGCTGGCGCTGCCCCACCTGGTCGTGGCCGACCCGTTCCTGATCGCGTACGCGCTGGTGCTGATGTCGGCGGCGGCCTTCATGTGGCGCCATCGGTTCGAGCTGCCGAAGGTCACCTTCGTCGAGGTGGCGATGGTGCTGTACATCCTCTGGAGCTACGGCTCGATGGTGCTGCCGCACCAGTACCCGGCGCTGGCGTCGTCGGTGAGCGGGGCGACGACGCCGGTCTCCCGCTACATCGAGACCAGCACCGTCATCCCGTTCACGATGTACCTGCTGGGCAGGCGGCTGTTCGCCCGGGAGTCGGCCGTCCGGTTCGTGCTGTGGTCGATGCTCGGCTTCTCCGCGTACTCCACGCTGGTGAGCATCGACCAGTTCTACGCGCCGAGCCTGGTGTGGCCGCGGTACATCGTGGACGCACCGGGCTGGCCGGGCCGCGCCAACGGCGTCTTCAACCAGCCCGTCGCCAACGGCATCGTGCTGGTCGTCGGCCTGGTCATCGCGATCATGCTGGCCGACGACCGGGGCATGCCGACCTGGCGGCGAGCCCTGCTGTGGCTGTACGCGGTGCCGTCCGGCCTGGCCATCTACCTCACCCACACCCGCGCGATCTACCTGGCGTTCGCGCTGGCGCTGATCATCGGCGTCGCGCTGATGCCGGGTGCCCGGGCCGTGTTCGGCAGCCTGATCGGCGTGGTCATCCTGCTGATCGCCTTGAACTGGTCGACGTTCACCAGCTCGGACCGGTCGGCCGGGGGGGTCGGGTCCACCGGTGAGGTGTTCGACCGGCTGAACGCGATCGCCACCTCGATCTGGGCCTTCAAGCGGGAGCCGTGGTTCGGCTGGGGCATCGGCCGCTTCATGGCGGTCAACACCTACCACCACCAGCAGTGGTCTGCCGCCGTCCCGTGGACCGACGGGCTGGGCATCGCCTCGCACGAGACCGAGCTGGGCATCCTGGTCGACCTCGGCCTCGTCGGCCTGGTGCTGTGGCTGTGCGTGCTGGTCCCGCTGAGCGGCCTGCTGCTGCAGGCGTACTGGATCCTGCCGGCCCGGGGCCTGATGGGCCGGCGGCTGGCCGTGGTCGGCATCTGCGCGCTGAGCACCCAGATCATGGCGGGCGCGTTCGCCGACCTGCGGCTGCTGGACTTCCCAACCTGCATGGTGTTCCTGATATGCGGGATGGCGGTGGGGGCGCGGGACCGGGAACAGGCCGTAAGACGGCCGCGGGCGCCGCTGTGGCTGTCGACCGACATCCCGGCGCTGCCCGACCGGAGGGGTGCCCGGCCGGTGGCCGTGCCGGCGGGAGTGTCGTGAGCCGGTCCGGCCGCCCGTTGCGGGTGATGTACGTGGTGCCGGACCTCGGCACCGGCGGGGCCGAACGGCACGTCACGACGCTGCTGCCGCGCCTCGACCCGGCCCGGTTCAGCTGCTCGGTCGTGTGCACCGGGGCGGAGGGGGCGCTGTTCGGCGACCTGCTGGCGGCCGGGATCCCGGCCGTCGCACTGGGGCGGCCCAAACGGCAGGCGCTGACGGCGGTGGCCGGCCTGGTGCGCGAGATGCGCAGACAGCGACCGGACCTGGTACTGGTCCGCGGGTACAGCGCGGAGCTGCTGGGCCGGGTGGCGGCGATCATCGCCGGGGTGCCGCACCGGGTGGTGTGGGTGCACAACTGCGGTGAGCTGGATGGCCGCACCCGGGTACGCCGGTACGCCGACCGGCTGCTCGACCGGCGCACCGACGCCTACTTCGGCGTGGCCCAGGCCCAGACCCGCTACCTGGTCGAGGCGCTCGGCCACCCGGCCGGCAAGGTCCGGATCATCCACAACGGGGTCGACCCGGCCGGTTACCGTCCGGACGGCGAGGAGCGGGCCCGGGCCCTGCTCGGCATCGGCCCCGAGCGGCCGGTGGTCGGGATCGTGGCCGCGATGCGCCCGGAGAAGGACCACCTGCTGCTGCTCCAGGCCGCCCGGCGGCTGGCCGATGAGGTCCCCGACCTGCTGGTGCTCCTGATCGGGGACGGCCCGATGCGGCCGCAGATCGAGCAAGCCGTGGCTGACCTGGGCCTGACGGACCACGTGCGCCTGCTGGGGAACCGCTCCGACGTCCCCGACCTGCTGCCCGCGCTGACCGTGTTCACGCTCTGCTCGTACACCATCGAGTGCTTCCCGATGGCGCTGCTGGAGGCGATGGCCTCCGGGCGGCCAGCGGTGTGCACCGACGTTGGCGGGGTCAAGGAGATGCTGGCCGACGGGATCACCGGTTATCTGGTACCGCCGCACGACCCGGCCGCGCTGGCCGGCCTGGCGGCGGTGCTCCGTGACCGCCCGCTGGCCCGGCGGATGGGCGCGGCCGCCCGCGACCGGGTACAGCGTGAGTTCCGCCTGGACGCCAGCGTCGAGGCGGCCGCCCGGGAACTGGCCGCCGTGGCCGCCGTGGCCAACCGCCGCCGAGCCGGGCCGGGCGCCGATCAGGCTGACGGTGGTGCTCGACCTGACGTTCGTCGGCGGGGTCGAGATGCTGCTGCTGAACCTGTTCCGGCACTTCGACCCGGCCGTGGTCCGGCCGCGGCTGGTGTGCCTGCGCGAGGCGGGGCCGCTGGCCGGCGACTTCCGGGCGGCCGGCTTCGAGGTCGAGACCCTGGACCGGGCCGGCCGGTTCGACCGGCGCACGCTGCCCCGGCTGGTCGCCTCCTTGCGAGCCGACCGGACCGACGCGGTGCTGGTCCCGCACCATCACCGGGCCAGCCTGGCGCTGGGGCGGCTGGCGGCGAAGCTCGCCCGGGTACCGGTCAACCTGGTGGCCGCCCACGACATGGACCTGGCGTCGGCCGGAGGCCGGGTGCTGCCGCCGTGGGCGGTGCGCACGCTGGGGGTCTCGGATGCCCTCGTCCTGCTCACACCGAGCCAGGGCGAGTACCTGCGGTCGCAGGAAGGCGTCGGCGCTCGCCCCTGGGAGGCCGTCCGCGAGGTCGTCATCCCGAACGGGATCGTGCTGCCCGAGCCGCCCGGTCCGGCCGAGCGGGCTCACGCCCGGGCCGCGCTCGGCGCCGCCGCCGACGATGTGGTCGTCGGCGTGGTCGGGCGGCTCACCCCGCAAAAGGCCCACCGGGTGCTGTTCGAGGCGGTGGCCAGCTGCCTGCCCGGCGCACCGTCGCTGCGCCTGGTCGTGATCGGGGACGGCGAGCTGCGGGCGGAGCTCGAGAACGCGGCCGGGCAGCTGGGCATCGGCGACCGGACCACGTTCCTCGGTACCCGCCGCGACGTCGCCCAGCTGCTGCCCGGGCTGGACGTGTCCTGCCTGTCCTCGGTGCACGAGGGCGTGCCGATCGCGCTCATGGAGGCGATGGCGGCCGGGCTCCCGATCGTGGCCAGCGACTGCGGCGCGGTCCGCGACATCGTCGAAGACGGGGAGCAGGGCTACGTGATCCCGGTCGGCGACGCCGGCCGCTTCGCCGCCCGGCTGGGCCTGCTGGCGGCCGACCCGGACCTGCGGGCCCGGCTCGGCAAGGCCGCCCGGGCCCGCGCGGAACACGAGTTCGGGATCGAGCGGACGGCCCGGGGCTACGAGGAGCTGCTGACCGAGCTCGTGCCCGGCGCCTGAACCGGCGAGCTCTCCGGTTCAGGCGCCGGGGAACACGAGCCGGCTGGCCAGGGAGACGCCGGTAGCGCTCTGCCCGCAACCCAGCAGCGTGTAAGCCGGCACCCGCCGCCCGAGGCCGGGTGAGTACCAGCCAAGGATGGGGCCGGTCTCCCCCCGGTGCAGGCTCCAGCGCAGCTGGGCCGGTAGCTCCAGCCGGGCGCTCCCGGCCGTGCCGGTGCCGGGCCAGCTCAGGACCGCGGTCGCGCCGTCGAGCTCGGCTTCGACGTCGGGACCGAGGTGGAAGGCGAGCCGGAGGTCGTGGCCGCCCGCGTCGATCTCGTCGAAGATGGCCAGGCTGCGCCCGGTCCGGTCCAGCCGGACCGCGCGGCGGTGCCGGGCGGCCGGGCCGAGCGGCTGGTAGCCGTCGTGCTCGGCGGTCCACCAGGCCGCCTCGCCGGTGTCCACCACGTCGATCTCCCGGCTGCTGGCGTGCCGGAGCCACAGGAAGGGCCCGCCGTCGCCGGACTGGTTCTGCCCGGCCAGCTCGACCGTGTTGTGCGCGAGCGTGGACCGGAAGTACGAACGCCATGCCGGTTCGCCGTGGTAGCAGTAGGTGCCGGGATCCGCGAGCACGTCCACGCCGCCGTACCGGACCTCCACCGACAGGGCGTCGGCGTGGGCGTGGGCGGCGATGCTGAGGTAACCGTGCGGGCCGCCGTCGCAACGGCACCAGATCTCCGGGGTCTCGTATGCGTCGGTCCGCAGCAGCGTCAGGCCGGCGTCGGCGAACCGCGACGGGCGCGACCGGGGCCGGCCGGGGACGACCCGGCGGGCACCGGCCAGGCTGCCGATGATCGTGCCGGCAGCGTCGGACGGCACCGGCGGCCACCAGCCGAGACGGCCGAACAGCGCCGTCCCCAGCGACAGCAGCGACGCCCAGTTGTCCTCCACCGGCGCCTGGAGCAGCAGCGCGTGGCCGTCGTCGCCGTCACCCTGCCGGGGCGGCCGCAGCCGCTGGTCGACCAGGGCGGCGGCGCTGTCCACCATCGCGCCCAGCCGCTGCCAGAGGGCCGTGCTCAGCGGGCGGCCCGCGGCGTCCGCCTCGACCGCCGCCAGCAGCCCGAGCTCGGCCACGAACCGCTGGTAGTCCGAGGCCAGCTCGCGGTCGACCCCCGAGGGGAACGTGTTCCGCAGCAGCTCCCGTTCGAGCAGCCGCGCCGCCGTCCGCGCCCAGCGGCCGGTCTCCGGAAACCACGGAAAGGCGCAGCAGGCGATGAGCTGCCCGGCGGCCTCGGCGATCACGTGGTTGTTGGCCGAGGAGCCCCGGCTCCGGAAGGCGGCCAGGTACTCCTGGTGCCAGCGGAGCTGCTGGACCGCCAGCGCGTCGTTTTCGAACAGGCCGGCCACTCCCGGCCAGCCGTCCAGCAGGCGGCGGATCCAGGCGAAGCTGATCAGCCGGATGCCGACCTCGATCCCGTTCGTCCAGTGGATGCCGGACAGGAAGGGATTCTGCCGCCACCACGAGCGCAGCTGCTCGGCCACCCGGCTGGCGTACACATCGTCGCCGCTGACGTACCAGGCGGCGGCCAGGACCGTGAGGTGCTGCAGCCGGGAGATCTCCCAGACCTGCTTGACGTTGCCTGCCTCTTCTTCCGAGCGATGGTTGATCCGGAAGGCGTAGCGCTCCGCGGCCGACCGGCGCCCGGTCACCGGATCGTAGAACCAGTCGGGCGTCGCCAGGTCGGTCCGGACGACCCCCAGCACCTCCCATTCGCCCTTCATGAGCCGGTCGGCCGCCGCCAGCAGGGCCGTCTGGGCGCTGCCGCTCACCCGCCCGGCCGTCCCCGGCGGCAGCAGCGCACCGAACGAGCGGCGGCCCAGTGACCGCGGCCAGGCCACCGGGAGGTCCTCGCGCCGTACCTGCCGGCGCGCCCAGGCCGCGTGCCGGGCCTGGTCACCGGCCCGCCAGGTCATCTCGGCGGGCGACATCCGGGTGGCCCGGCGCGCGTACCAGCCGATCCGCTCGGGCGACAGCGGCAACTGCTTCATCGTTTCCTCCGGTCGATGGCCATCAGCACGGACGGGGTGGGGGCGGGTAAGCCCGCCACGCCCAGGGACCGCGCCTGGCGGTGCCACAGCTCGAGCGTCAGCAGCTGCCAGAGCTGCCGGGAGCGGTCCTCGCGCCCGGCCTGCTCGTCACGGATCAGGCCGAGCAGGGCGTCCCGGCGGATCACGCCGGACCCGGCCAGCTCGCCGCGTACGAGCACGTCCTGGATGACGTCGTGCAGGTCATTCCGCAGCCAGGCCCGCAGCGGAACTCTGAACGACGCCCGGAGGCCGGCTCACGATCTCGGGCGGCAGCCAGGCAGCGGCCGCCTGCTTGAGCGCGACCTTGCCCTGCCGCCCGTGGATCTTCGCGCAGCCGGGGATGGAAAAGGCGGCCCGGGCGACCATCGGGTCGACGTACGGGACCCGCACCTCGACCGAGGCGGCCATGCTGGCCCGGTCGGTGTAGGCGAGGTTGAGCCCGGGCAGGAACAGCCGGGTGTCGGCCAGGCACATCCGGTTGATCTCGTCGGTCAGCATGTTGTCCCGGTAGACCCGCCGGTGGCTCCCGACCGAGTCGTCGACGTAGCCGGCCAGGTCCGGGCTGACCAGCGCGGTCAGCTCGGGCGGATCGTAGAGGGTGTAGCTGCGCCGGAAGCGGGCCTCCTCCGGCAGCTCGGCGAAGGTCAGCCGCTTGGCCCAGCGCGGATAGCGCAGGCCCCGGCCGGCCGCGCTGACGGGGAGGTGGCCGACGGCGGCGCGCACCCCGGCCCGGCCGAAGCCCGGGACCCTGCTGTAGTCGCTGGCCAGGACGCAGTCCAGGTACTTGCGGTGGCCGCCGAACAGCTCGTCGGCGCCCATCCCCGACAGCATCACCTTGACGCCCCGTTCGCGGGCCGCCTCGCAGATCAGCAGCGTGTTCAGGGCGGCCGGGTCGCCGATGGGCTCGTCCAGCACGTCCACGAGGCGGGGCAGCACGGCCACGATGTCGGGCGCGACCTCGATCTCGTGCAGCGTGATGCCGTACTGATCGGCGACCTTGCGGGCGTAGCGGGGATCGCCGCGTGCGGCCCGGAGCTGCCGCTGGCCGGACCGGAAGGCCACGGTGTAGGCATCGATGCCGGGGGTGTCCCGGTGCGCCAGCACGGTGACGATGCTCGAGTCCAGGCCGCCGCTCAGCAAGGTGGACACCGGCACGTCGGAGACCAGGTGGGCGGTGACCGACTCCTCGATCACCGCCCGCAGATCGGCGGGCGGGCCGTCGGCCGCCTCGGCGGCCACGTCGGCGACCCGCCAGTAGTGCTGGATCGAGAAGTTCCCGTCCGGCCGGAGCCGGGCCCACGACCCCCCGGGCAGCTTTTCGACGCTCTCGATCGCGCAGCGCTGGTCGGGCAGCCAGTAGTAGAGCATGGACGCGACGAGCGCGCCCGGCTCCATCCGGAGCTCCGAGCCCACGGCGCTGACGATCGCCTTCAGCTCCGAGGCGAACACCAGGCCCTGGCCGCGCGGCAGGAAGTACAGCGGCTTGATGCCGAACGGGTCGCGGGCCAGGATCAGCTCACCGGAACGGCCGTCGAACAGCACGAACGCGAACATTCCGCGGAACCGGGACAACGATTCCGGTCCCCACGCCCGCCAGGCCTCGAGCACGACCTCGGCGTCGGATCCGGTGCTGAAGCTGGTCCCCTGGCTCACCAGCTCGTTGCGCAGGGCCCGGTAGTTGTACAGCTCCCCGTTGTAGACGAGGGTCAGGCCGCCCTTGGTCAGCGGCTGACCGGCGGCGGCGCTGAGGTCGATGACGGCCAGCCGGCGGTGGCCGAGGTGGACCGTGACCCGGTCGTCTTCGTGCTCCCAGTAGCCGGACCCGTCCGGACCGCGGTGCGCGATCCGTTCGGTCATGATGTCGGTCAGCTTCTGGCCGTCGAGCTGCTGGTAGCACCCCGCGATACCGGCCACGTCAGTCCCCGGCCGGAGCCGCGGCCGGGGACGGCGCCACCGGGCGACCGGTCAGCTGACCGTAGACCTTCAGGTAAGCGCGTCGCTGGTAGGGCCAGGCGAGCTCCTGCTCGACCCGCACCCGGCCCTGCTTGCCCATCTGGACCCGCCTGCTCTCGTCGTCCATCAGGGCCACGATCGCCTTGGCGTACTCCCGCACGTCGTTCGGCGTCACGTACACGGCCGCGTCGGCCGCCGAGACCCGGGTCTCCCGCAGGTCGAAGGCGACCACAGGCAGCTCGAAGGCCATGTACTCCATGGTTTTGTTCATCGTGGACACGTCGTTGAGCGGGTTCTTCGGGTCGGGCGACAGGCCGGCGTCGGCAGTCGACATGATCTGGCCGACCAGTTCGTCGGGCGCCCGCCCGGTGAACTCGACGTGCCCGGCCAGCCCCAGCTCGTCCCGCAGCGCGACCAGCTCGTCGAAGCAGTCACCGGAGCCGATCAGAGTGAACGCGATGTCGTCACGGCCCAGCTCGCGCACGACCACGTCGGCCGCCCGGACCGCGATGTCGACCCCGTCCTGGGGACCCATGACGCCGATGTAGGCGGCCAGGTACTGGCGGCCGCGGCGCAGCTCCGGGTGCGACTCGCCCCGGCGCAGCCGCTCCGGGTCGGGACCGGTCCGCACCACGGTGACGTCTTCCGGCCGCTTGCCGCTGCGGGTGATCGCCACCTCCCGGTAGGAGTCGTTGGTGGAGGTCACGTGGTCCGCGGTCCGGTGGGTGATCCGCTCCAGCGCCCGCAGCCCCCGGTACGGCAGCGACCGGCCGGCCTCCGGGAACCGGGACAAGAACAGCTCGGGGCACAGGTCGTGGTGGTCGAACACGAACTTCGTCCGGTCCAGGGCCCGCAGGACCAGCGCGATCGGCCAGAAGATGTCCGGGGGGTTGCACGCCTGCATGACGTCGAACCGGCCGCGCCGCCGCGCCCTGGCCGTCTGCCAGGCCGTGGCCAGGAACGAATAGGCGTACTCGGTGACGAAGCTGAGCTTGCTGCCGCCCGGCGCGTACGGCCGGTACTTGTACAGCTCCACGCCGTCCAGGACCTGGTAGCGGGGATCGCCCTTGCCCTTGGGGCACACCACCGCGACCTGGTAGCCGTCGGCGGTGAGCGCCTGGCACTCCAGCCACACCCGCCGGTCGAACGGCACCGGCAGGTTCTGGACGATGATCAGGACCCTGCTCACCAGCCCACCCCCTCGTACCCGGGCAGCGCCTCGATCTCGGCGCCCAGCCGCCCGTTCAGGTCGAACAGGTACCGGGGCGCGGACCGGAGCAGGGCCTGGCGGACGGCCTGGTCACCGGAGGAGACGATCGCGATGTCGGCGCCGTGCAGCGCCTGGCCCGGCTCGTGCGCGAGCAGCCGCCCCAGGTGCGGCAGCTTGGACTCGATGTGCCGCCGGTTGGCGCCGATCAGCTTGGCCGGGTTGACCACCGGGTCGTAGATGCGGACGTGGAAGCCCTTGCCGATCAGCCGCTCGGCCAGCTCGGCGTTGGGGCTCTCCCGCAGGTCGTCGGTGTCGTTCTTGAAGCTGAGGCCGAGCAGCGCCACCGAGCGGCCGTCGCAGGCCACCACCCGGTCCACCACATCCCGGATGACCAGCTCGTTGGTGGCCACCGTGCCGGACAGCATCGGCAGGTCGGCGCCGTTGACCCGGCCCAGGTGCAGCAGCGACCGGATGTCCTTGGGCAGGCAGGACCCGCCGAACGCGAAGCCGGGGCGCAGGTAGGCGGGCGAGATGTTCAGCACCTGGTCCTCGCAGAACAGCGCCATGACCTCGCGGGAGTCGACGCCGACCCGCCGCAGCAGCCGCGCCATCTCGTTGGCGAAGGACACCTTGGTCGCGTGGAAGGCGTTGCAGGCGTACTTGAGCGACTCGGCCGTGCGCGGCTCGACCACCCTGGCGGGCTGGTCCAGGAACCCGAAAAGGCCGGACACGGTCTCGGCCACGTGCGGGTCGGAGGTGCCCACCACCATCAGCGGCGCGTTGAAGAAGTCGGCCACCCCGGAGCCCTCGCGCAGGAACTCCGGGCACATGGCTGCGCCGGGCGTGATCGCGGTGCCGGCCAGCCCGCTGGTCAGCGCGGGCAGCACCGCCTTGTCGACCGTGCCCGGCGGCACCGTGCTCCGGATGACCACGCTGTGGCGGCCCGAGACGGCCGGCACCGCCAGCCGCAGCGCGGCCACGATGTCGTCCACCGAGCGACGGATGTAGGACAGGTCGGTGGCGCCGCCGGCCGTCGACGGCGTGCCCACGCAGACCAGCGAAACTTCGGCCTCGTCGAGCGCATCCGCGCAGGATGTGGTGGCGTGCAGCGTCCCGTCGGTGACCGCCTGGGCGATCAGAGCGTCCAGGCCGGGCTCGGCCACCGGGCTGCGACCAGCCCGGACGTCCTCCACCTTGGCGCTGTCGACGTCCACACCCCAGACGTCATGGCCGTGCGAGGCCAGGCAGGCGGCTGTCACCGTCCCGACGTAGCCGAGCCCGAACACCGCTACCTTCATCGCTTCCCCTGCCGTGACCATGCCGGGGTCATCCCTCCCGGCTCCTGTGCATATGAGCGTCAGCAGGCTCGCGGTGATACGGCGAAATATCTCCAGCTGGGTAGTTTCCGCCGCCGGCCCATGTATCAGGCCCTGGTGGCGGCGGTTCTTAAGGAGGTAGCCGAACTCCGCTACGCACGCTCTACGCAAGGGAGACTCAATGCGAGTCCTGGTTGCAGGCAACGGTGGCTACATCGGGGCGGTCCTCGTCCCGGTGTTGCAGGGAGCGGGCCATCAGGTCGATGGATACGACCTCGGGCTCTACGAAGGCTGCGACCTCGGACCGGTCCGGGAAGGTTCGGCCGCGCGGCCGCCTCGTGACATCCGGCGGGCCGAGGCCAGCGAACTGGCCGGCTACGACGCGGTGATCTGCCTGGCGGCCCTGTCCAACGATCCGCTCGGCCATCTGAACCGGGCCGCGACCTACTCGGTGAACCTGGACGGGACGCTGAGCCTGGCCCGGGCCGCGAAGGCGGCGGGCATCGAGCGGTTCCTGTTCGCGTCCTCCTGCAGCCTCTACGGGGCGGCCGGATCCAAGGCCGTCGCCGAAGACGCGGAGCAGGAGCCAGTCACCCCCTACGGCGAGACCAAGGTGCTGGCCGAGCGTGACCTGTCCAAGCTGGCGGACGACAACTTCAGCCCGGCCTACCTGCGGAACGCCACCGCCTACGGCGCCTCGTCCCGGCTGCGGCTGGACATCGTGGTCAACAACCTGACCGCCATCGCGATGACCACCGGGCAGGTGCGGCTGGAGAGCGACGGCTCGCCCTGGCGCCCGCTCGTCCACATCGAAGACATCAGCCGGGCCTTCCTGGCCATGCTCGAGGCCCCGCGCGCGGTCGTCCACGACCAGGCCTTCAACGTCGGCCGGGACGAGGACAACGTGCAGGTCCGGCAGATCGCGGAGATGGTCAGGGACGCGGTGCCCGGATCGGCGCTGACGTTCGCCGACGGCGCGGGGCCCGACCTGCGGAACTACCGCGTGGACTTCGCCAAGCTGAGCGACACGTTCCCGGAGCTGGACCTGCGCTGGACCGTCCGGACGGGCATCGATGAGCTGCTCGACGCCTACACCCGGTACGGCCTGACCATCGCCGACTTCAACTCATCGCGGTTCGTCCGGCTGCGGCGGATCCAGGAGCTGCTGTCGGCCGGGCTCATCGACGAGATGCTGCAGCGCCAGACCGGCGAGGAGTTCCCCCGGCCGGGCGCCCCGGTCGCCCAGGGCACCCGCTGACCGGGCCCGCCTGCTGAACGAAGAGTCCCCAGCCGCCGCCGGCGGCTGGGGACTCCGTTCTGGTGCTTGTGGTCAGGACATCTGGGTAGCGGCCTCGGCCGACCGCGCCGCTTCCTGCTGGCCGAAGACGAGCATGGCGCCGGGCGGCGGTGCCCCGAACAGCCGCACGACCGTCTCCTCCTCGAAGCTGCTCTCGTCGGCCACGTTCCGGAAGTCGCGGATCGCGGTCCCGGTGCAGTCGGCGTCCACCAGCGGAGCGCCGCGGCCCGCCTCCAGGTCCTCGACGTCGACGGTGCGGAAGTCGATGCTGTAGCGGGCGCGCCCGGAGGTGTTGGGGATCGACGTGTGCAGCTGCGCACCGGAGAACAGCAGCACCTGGCCCGGGGCGGGCAGCACGATCAGCTCCTGGCCGGCCTGGTGTTCCCGGGCCCCCGGCCGCGCCTGCCGCTCGCGGGTGACCTGGGCCGCGGTGGTGAGGCGGCCGACGTTGTTCTCGTAGTAGTCGAAGCTGGCCGAGTCGTTCGGGACCGCCTGATCGAACTTGGACAGGTCGAAGGCCATCGAGTTGTCGTCCCGGACCGGGAAGATCGGCAGCCACCAGTTGATCTGCTGGGCCGGGGCGCTGTACCAGACGTCGCGGTGCCAGGGGAACGCGAAGGCCACTCCGGTGGTCAGGTGACCAACCGGGAACGAGGTGCGCGGCTTCGGCACGTCGTAGTGCGTCCCTTCGGCGGGCAGCCCAGCCGACTCGATGATCTCCCGGACCAGCTTCTTCGACGTGTCCGAGTGGATGAAGCTGGGCTTCCACGCGCCGAGAATCTTCGCCATCTCAGCCGGCTCGAAATGCTCATGCGCATTTTCCGGGTTATACGGACTGAAGAGCTCGATCAGCTGCTGACGAGCGTGGCCGGCAAAATCGCTGACGGCCGCCAGCCGGGTCAGCACGACCAGGTTGCCGTCGTAGAGCTTTTGCCGCAGGTCGGCCGCTGATCCGTCCGGATCGATGTAGACGGTAATGAGAACTCACTTTCCTTCGGTTACAACTCGATGATGAGCTTCTGGCTGTGGAAGGCCTCGGCGTAGGGCGCACGGCATTCCATGCCGCGCAGGCGCGCCATCCCGGTGAAGACCTCGTCGTCCCACCAGTCACGGTGCCGCTGGGAGGGAAAGGACTTGTGCAGCAGCTCGACCTTGCGGCGCATCGTGTCAGCCGGCAACGGGAAATAAACGGAGGGCCGCCCGAGGTCGCCGTCCCATTTCGGGATTTCGTACGCGAGGCACAGCTGGTCGCGGAAGACGGTCGGGATGATCTCGCCGATCACGCGGTGATCCTGGTGCGCATCGTCCCGCGATGGCGCCAGCACGACGTCGGGTGCGCAGGTACGCGCGACGGTCTCCAGCGCGTCCTTGGCCTGGTCCCAGACCGCGGGCAAGCGGCCCTCGGGCAGGCGGTGCAGGTCGGTGGCCAGCTCCGCGCCCGGGGCGAACGCGGCCGCCGCCGCCCGCGCCTCCTGCTGGCGCTCCGGCGTCCCCGTCAGCACCACGTAGCGCACCCGCAGACCGGGGTGGCTGAGGGCCAGGCTGAGCAGCGTGCCGCCCGCCCCGATCTCGATGTCGTCGGGGTGCGCGCCGATCGCGAGGACGGTCAGCGGGGTGCCGTCCGGCACCGTCAACCGCAGCGGACGCATGAAGCAGCCACCCCCGAGTCAGCTCGATCACGTTCCTGAACTAGAGCGGCCCGGGCTCGACGGTGATACGCAGATCAGCTTTTGACCAGTTATTTCGGCCTGAATCAGCATTCGATGTATCACGCGGGGGTCACGGCGGGTCCACTACTCGCGTGGTAGGCCGGGCGGCTGAGGGGCCGGACGGTAGAGGGGGAGGTGGCCTGGTGGCCAACAACGACACTCACCGGAGCCTTTAACGGTGGCCGGCCAGCCGATCATCGCCGAGGCGCTACCCGGGTACCAGGCGCTGCGGGCAGCCCGCGACTCGGCCTCGTGGACCCGGGCCTACCTCTGGCGGGCGGCCATCGGCGACTTCGCCTGCGCCGTGATCGCCGGGATCGTGGCCGTCCAGGCCCGGTTCGTGAGCCAGGGCTCTCAGCCGGTCAAGTACCTGGCCTTCACCGGCGCGCTGCCGTTGCTCTGGGCGGGCGCGGTCGCGCTGGCCGGGGGTTACGACTCCCGGTTCGTGGGCGTCGGCTCCGACGAATTCCGGCGCGTGCTCAACGCCGCCGTCTGCCTGACCGCCGGGGTGGCCATCGTCTCCTACGCGTTCAAGCTCGACATCGCCCGCGGCTACGTTGCGCTGGCGATGCCGTCGACCGCCGTGCTCGACCTGTCCATGCGCTACTGGCTGCGCAAGCACCTGCACCGGATGCGCAGCGCCGGCCAGTGCCTGCGCCGGGTGGTGGTGGTCGGTCACGCGCAGGCCGTGGCCCAGCTGGACGCGATGCTGGGCAAGCACAGCTACCACGGGATGTCGATGGTCGGGGCCTGCCTGGCCGGTTCCACCCGGCCGCCCACGGTCGGGGATATCCCGGTGTTCGGCGACCTGGACAGCATCACAGCCGCCGTGGACCACTTCGGCGCGGACACCGTGGCCGTGCTCTCCTGCCCGGAGATGGACGGCAACCGGCTGCGGCGGCTCGGCTGGGAGCTGGAGACGACCAGCACCGACCTGTGCGTGGCGCCGGCCCTGCTGGACGTCGCCGGTCCCCGGACCACCATCCGGCCGGTCGCCGGGCTGCCGCTGCTGCACGTCGACCACGTCGAGCTGGGCGGGATCAAGCGGGTGGTCAAGGGCGCGCTCGACCGGACCGCGGCCGGGCTGGCCCTGCTGGTGCTGGCGCCCGCGTTCGCGGCCATCGCGGTGGCGATCAGGGTCACCGACGCCGGGCCGGTGTTCTTCCGGCAGACCAGGGTGGGCAAGGACAACGGCACGTTCCGGGTGTGGAAGTTCCGCACGATGGTGGCGGACGCCGAGTCCCGCAAGGCCGAGCTGGTCGCGCTCAACGAGTCCGGGGGCGGGGTGCTGTTCAAGATGCGCCGGGACCCGCGCGTCACCAAGGTCGGCAACTGGCTGCGGCGCTGGTCGCTGGACGAGCTGCCGCAGCTCATCAACGTCATGACCGGCGAGATGTCGCTGGTCGGGCCCCGCCCGGCGCTGCCGGCGGAGACCGAGAAGTACGGCCACGACATGCAGCGGCGGCTGAAGGTCAAGCCCGGCATCACCGGCCTGTGGCAGGTCAGCGGCCGTTCCGACCTGCCGTATGACGAGGCGGTGCGGCTCGACGTACGGTACGTGGAGAACTGGTCGGTCGCGCTCGACCTGCAGATCCTGTGGAAGACCGCGTTCGCGGTGCTGCGCGGCTCGGGCGCTTACTAGCAGGGGCTCGCTAGCGGGGGCGGCTGACGCGGCCCTCGTCCCACACCGGCTCGGTCGTCTCCCGGACCCGGCCGTCCGCCCCGAACACCAGGTAGCGGTCGAACGACCGGGCGAACCAGCGGTCGTGGGTGACCACCAGCACCGTGCCCTCGTAGGCGGCCAGCCCGTCCTGCAGGGCCTCGGCCGACTCCAGGTCGAGGTTGTCGGTCGGCTCGTCCAGCAGCAGCGCGGTCGCCCCGGCCAGCTCCAGCAGCAGGATCTGGAACCGGGCCTGCTGGCCGCCGGACAGCTTGCCGAACGGCTGGTCACCCTGCCGGTCCAGCTCGTACCGGCGCAGCGCGTTCATGGCCGCGCCGCGGTCGCGGGCGTGCTCGTCCCACAGGATCTGCACCAGCGGGCGGCTGGCCAGCTGGGGCTGGGCGTGGGTCTGGGCGAAGTAGCCGGGCACCACCCGGGCGCCCAGCTTCCACTGGCCCTCGTGGGCCACGTCCTGCCCGGCCAGCAGGCGCAGGAAGTGCGACTTGCCGGACCCGTTGGAGCCGAGCACCGCCACCCGCTCGCCGTAGAACACCTCGAGGTCGAACGGCTGCATCAGCCCGGTCAGGGTCAGCTGCTGGCAGGTGATCGCGCGGACCCCGGTCCGGCCGCCGCGCAGCCTCATCGTGATGTCCTGCGGCCGCGGCGGCTCCGGCGGCGGGCCGGCTTCCTCGAACTTGCGCAGCCGGGTCTGGGCCGCGTGGTAGCGGGAGGCCATGCCGTCGCTGCGGGCGGCGTACTGCTGGAGATCGGCCACCAGCCGCTTGAGCTGGGCGTGCTTCTCATCCCAGCGGCGACGCAGCTCCTCGAACCGCTCGAACCGCTGGGCCCGGGCCTCGTGGTAGGCGCCGAACCCGCCGCCGTGGACCCACACCGCGCTGCCGCCCGGGGCCGGTTCCACGCTGACCAGGCGGCGCGCGACGCGGGCGAGCAGCTCCCGGTCGTGGGAGACGAACAGCACGGTCTTGCGGGTCTCCTTGAGCTGCTGCTCCAGCCACTGCTTGCCCGGCACGTCGAGATAGTTGTCCGGCTCGTCGAGCAGCAGCACCTCGTCCGGTCCGCGCAGCAGCGCCTCCAGCACCAGCCGCTTCTGCTCCCCGCCGGACAGCGTGGTCACCCCGCGCCACTGGGCCTGCTCGTAGGGCACGCCCAGCGCGGCCATCGTGCACATGTCCCACAGCGCTTCCGCGTGGTAGCCGCCCGCTTCGCCCCAGTCGCTGAGCGCCTGGGCGTAGGCGAGCTGGTCGGCCTCGCTGTCCCGTTCCATGACGGCCAGCTCGGCCCGGTCGATGGCGAGAGCCGCCTCTTTGATCCGCGGCGGGGCGACCGAGACCAGCAGGTCCCGGACCGTCCGGTCGTCCCGCAGCGAGCCGATGAACTGCGGCATCACCCCGAGCGTGCCGCTCACCGTCACCGTGCCGGCGTCCGGCGAGATCTCCCCGGTGAGCATGCGCAGCAGCGTGCTCTTGCCCGCTCCGTTGGCGCCGACCAGCGCGGACGGCTCGCCCTCACCGACCCGGAACGAGACGTCGGCCAGCAGCAGCCGGCCATCCGGCAGGTAGTAGTCGACGTGCGCCGCCTCGACGTGTGCCACTCGCGCAGGCTAGCCCAGCGGGAAGGCGATATCACAGACCTTTTCGTCCGCCCGATGTCGCCGATCCTGTCCCCTGCCCCAGGGCCCGGTCAAGCGCACTGACAGATGGCGCTAGTGAGGTCGCTGAAGCGTCTGAGGCATCCCGTCCGGCCGCTCCAAACTGCGCGATGCCGCATTTGGGCTTGCTAGAACCGGTGCGATGCCGCATTTGGGCCGGTTGGGCGGGGCGCGCCCCGCGCACGGGGGTGGCCGGGCTGGCCCATCCCGTCGCCGTCGTCCCGCCAGCCGCACCGCACGAATGGTGACTGTCCCCGCCCTTTGACCTTTTCAGGTCTTCCCAATCGGCGCTTTCCCTGCCCATACTGGCCGTCTATTGCTGCATGGCCGTTGACCAGATGGCCCGACCATGGAGGGCGTGACATGACCGCCTGGCACGTGCGTGATTTCGAACCCTACGACCTGGAAGCGGCGGTCCAGCTGGACACCGTCTCATCGGCGACCCGGCAGGCGCCGATCTTCACGCTGGCCGACGTGGTGGGCTGCCTGAGCGAGCACCCGGCGGTGGTGGCGGTGGCCGACGGGCGGGTGATCGGCACCGCGATCGGGCGGGTCGACACCGACCGGGCCTGGATCCTGCGGCTGGCGCTGTCACCCGACTGGCGCAACCGGGGGCTCGGCAGCGACCTGCTGGCCGCGCTGGAACAGCGGCTGCTGGCCCGCGGGGTGTCGCGGCTCAGCGCGCTGCTGCCCGAAGGCGAGACCGGCAGCACGGCGTTCACCAACTCCGGGTTCGCCGCCCGGCACGGCATCACCTACTACGAGAAGACCGAATCCAGCTCGCCGGCGGCGGCGTCGCTGCTGAACGAGCTGGGCGCGGCGGTGCCGAACGCCCGGCTGTGGGCCCACATCGCCGGCATGAACCAGGAAAAGGACATCATCGAGCGCAAGCTCATCCTGCCGCTGGCCCGCCCCGACCTGGCCGCCGAGTACGCCGTCGACCCACCCAAGGCGGTCATCCTGTTCGGGCCGCCGGGCACCGGCAAGACCACGTTCGCGCAGGCCACCGCCCGGCTGGGCTGGCCGTTCGTGGAGCTGTTCCCGTCCCGGCTGGCGGCCGAGTCCGGCCTGGCGAGCGGGATCAACACCGCGTTCGGCCAGCTGGCTCAGCTGGACCACGCGGTGGTGTTCATCGACGAGATCGAGGAGATCGCGGCCGCCCGGTCGCTGGCCACCACCGACGTCGGGGTGGTGAACGAGCTGCTCAAGGCGCTGGTCGGGTTCCGCCAGCAGCCGGGCCGGCTGTTCATCTGCGCCACCAACTCGGTGCGCTCGCTCGACCCGGCCTTCCTGCGGCACGGCCGGTTCGACTACGTGCTGCCGGTCGGGCCGCCCGATCCCCCCGCCCGGCAGGCCCTGTGGCGCAACTACATCGCCGACGGCCAGCCCGACCTGGGTGCCATCACCGAGGCCAGCGAGGGGTTCACCCCGGCCGACATCCGGCACGCGGCGCACCGGGTGGCCCAGCAGACGTTCGAGCGGGCGGTGGAGACCGGCATGAAGCAGTACGCCACCACCGGCGACTACCTGGCCATGATCGCCGGCACCAAGCCGACCCTGAACGGGGCGATGATCAGCGATTTCGCCGAGGACACGGCCAGCTACGCCCGTACCTGACCCGCGTCCGGCAGCGGCTCACCTGCGTGGGCCGGCAGAGCTGACCCACCGGGTGAATAAACGCGCGCTGGTGGGAAGGTGGCCAGTGTCAGTGAGCCACCCATGGCCCACTGGTGAGCATGTGACTGAGACCCGTTAACGGGGTGGACGAGGCGAGGAGGAACGCTATGTCGATCAACGACGGCGACATCAGCAACGAGTCCGGTATGGGCGAAGGCTCCGCGGACGGCGGCGCCAACTTCGGCGGCCGCGACGGTGGTGCGGACGGGCCGGGCGGCGGCGAAGGCCGGGCCGACGGCGGCGCCAACCCGGGCGGTCACGACGGCGCCGCGGACGGGCCGGCCGGCGAAGGCACCGCGGACGGCGGCGCCAACCCTTCGGGTCACGATGGTGGCGCCGACCGCAGTGCGTGACGTTGACTGAACAGATGACGGATGAGGCCAGCGCCCGGGCGTACGCGCTCGGGCGCTGCGTCTGCGTGCCGCCCGAGGTTTTCGCGCGGAAGTACTGGGCCACCGGGCCGCTGCATTCGGCGGCCGGGTCGCTGCCGCGGGACTTCACCGACCTGTTCTCCCCGGCCGCCGCCGATGAGCTGCTGACCGACCGGGCGCTGCGGACGCCGTTCATCCGGATGGCCAAGGAAGGATCGGTGCTGTCCGGCGACTGCTTCACCGCCTCGGGCGGGTTCGGCGCGCACGTCGCCGACCAGGCCGACCCGGCCATGGTGCTGCGGGAGTTCGCCGACGGGGCGACGATCGTGCTGCAGGGCCTGCACCGCACCTGGCCGGCGCTGCAGGCGTTCACCCGCCAGCTGGTGGCCGAGCTCGGGCACCCGGCCCAGGTCAACGCCTACATAACGCCGGAGGCCAGCCGCGGCTTCGACCCGCACTACGACGTCCACGACGTGTTCGTGCTGCAGGTCAGCGGGGAGAAGCACTGGCGGGTGCACGCCCCGGTGCGCACCCACCCGCGGGCCGACGAGCCCTGGCCGCAGTACCGGGCGGCGGTGACCGCCCGCGCCCGCGAGGAGCCGGTGCTGGACGTGGTGATGCGGCCGGGCGACGCGCTGTACCTGCCGCGGGGCTGGCTGCACTCGGCGGTCGCGCGGGCCGGCACCTCGATCCACCTGACCATCGGGGTGGCCGCGTTCACCGGCGCCGACGTGGTCGATCAGCTGGTCGCCGCCGTGGCCCGGTCAGCCGAGTTGCGCGCGCCGTTGCCGATCATGGGCTCGCTGGCCGACGAGGATGAGGTCGTGGGGGCCGTGCGGGAGGTGTCGCGGGCCTTCGCGGGCGCGCTGGACTCTTCGGCGGCGGTGGCCCCGGACCGGATCGCCGCGGCGCTGGGCGGCAAGCTGCACCGGATGGTGCGGCCCGAACCGGTCGCGCCGCTGGCCACCGTGGCCGCGGCCGCCGACCTGGACCCGCGGGTGGCGGTCCGGCTCCGGCACGGGCTGGACGCCCAGGTCACAGTGGATGCGGCCGGTGTCCACCTCAAGGTGCCCGGCCAGGGCCTCAAGCTACCCGCCCAGTGCGAGACCGCGATCCGGGCGCTGGCCCGGCGGGAACGGCACCGGGCCGGGGCGCTGCCGGGGCTGGACGAGGCGGACAGCCTGGTGGTGAGCCGCCGGCTGCTCCGGTCCGGGATCGTCGTGCCCGACGGCGTGGCTTCCGACGGCGTGGCCTGACGTGAGCGAGGCGGCCCCATCCCGGCCGGCGGGCGGCCCGGCCTGCAGCACCCGGTCGCTGGCGGCCGACGAGCCCGTCGCCGGCACCGCCTCCTACGGGCGGCGCTGGCTGCTGCTCGAGGTGGCCGGGGCGTGGGGCCCGAACGCCTTCCGCCGGTCACCGGCGCTGGACCCGGCGCTCGGGACCCGCATCGAGCACCGGGCCGCGGGTGAAGGGTTCCGGCTGGTTGCCATCCGGCGGCCGGGCCGGGCCCGGCTGGACGGGGGGCAGCGCTGGCGCTGGGCCCGGGTGGACTGCACCCCCGGCCACGAGTCGGTCCGCTGGGGCGAGGCCGACGGCCCCGCCGGCTACCTGACCGCCGTCTACAGCGAGCCGGGCACCCCGTCGGGCGAGCCGGTGATCGCGGTGTGCGCGCACGGCCGCCACGACGAGTGCTGCTCGACCCGGGGCCGCGCGGTGGCCGCGCGGCTGGCCCAGCGGGAAGGCCCGGCCGTCTGGGAGTGCTCCCACATCGGCGGCGACCGGTTCGCGGCCACCTTGCTGCTGTTCCCGCACGGCATCAACTACGGCCGGGCCGACACGCTGGACGCCGGGCAGATGGTGGACGAGTACCGGGCCGGCCGGGTGATGCTGGCCGGCTTGCGGGGGCGCAGCGCGTTCCGGTTCCTGGAGCAGACCGCGCAGGACGCGGCCCGCCGGACGGTCGGTGACCTGCGGATCGACGCCTACGAGCCGCTCAGCTCGGCCCGGACCGCGCCCGGGCGCTGGCGGGTGACACTGGCCGGTCCGCCCGGGCGGATCCTGGTCGACCTGGCCGAGACGATGACGGCCCCGCTGTTCAGCAACTGCGCGGCGACGGTGCCGCTGGCCGTCCCCTCCTTCACCGTCCAGTCGGTCGAGCAGCTGGATTGACCCCGGCTGAAGGCCAAGCCAATACACCACCACAGCCTGGCTGCCGTCAATGGCGCTGCCTTAACGCCATTCCCTGACTTCTACTGCAAATGGACCGGCCTGAAGTGGAGCCTTGTATTTTAATCGTCAGTAGTACAGCGCCTTATGTGGGATAGGTGACGCCGTTGCTGCTGCGCTTTTAAAAGTACGGGATTGTGTTGCTCCAGACTTGGGCCCCGCCCGCAGGGGTCCAGTCGATGCCGTATGTTGTGTAATAGTTTTGTGACGGATAGTGTTCGTGCGTCTGGAACACCTGACGCCGGCCGCCAGGGATCGCATACTCGTCCGTTGTCGGGAAGCCCAGGTAGCTGTTCTCCCAGCCAAGGCTGGCCCACTTGTCACGGATAGCGCCGTGAATTTCGTGGGCCCCGGTTGACGGCGACCAGTAGATGGATCCGCCTTGGAAATGGTTGAACGCTCCTGGCTTGTTTGGCGTCGGGGTCTCGTCCGTGGTAGGGAAACCCAGGAAACTGTTCTCCCAGCCAAGGCTGGCCCACTTGTCACGGATAGCGCCATGAATTTCGTGGGCCCCGGTTGACGGCGACCAGTAGATGGACTTGCCGCCCTCGAAGTGGTTGAACGCTCCTGGCTTGTTCGGTGTCGGGGTCTCGTCCGTGGTGGGAAAGCCGTACCACAACCAGCTTCCGAGTTGGTTGTATTTGTCGTTGATGGCGCCTCGGACTTCACGCCAGGGCTGGCCGGTCTTGTGGAGGACTGTGCTGGTCTTAAAGGTCGCTACCTCCCCATTCAGCACCGTCAGGGTCGCGAGCTTGTCGATCACGACAACTTGCTGGGTCGGCATGTTGGTGCAGGCGTCGATCCACAGCCGTGGCACCGCGTTGGCCACCGGTTGGGTGAAGCGCCGCTCAATGCGGTACAGGTGGTCGCCGAACTGCAGTTCCCCTGACGGGACCTGAAACTCGGTCTGCGCCTTTTGGGTGTCTATGTGAATCCACGGTGTATCCAGGCATGCCGGAGGCCCAGGCGAGAACGCGGTAGGGTCGCTGGCGGCCGATGCCGGGCCGGCCGACATGAGGGCAGCGATCGAGACACTGGCGAGAGTCAGAATGGCGAACTGGCGGCCACGGGGTATGGATCGCACCATGTCCATGTGAGGTCTCCTGGGCGGCGAGGATCGTCGCATTGCGGCTTTCGGCTTCATGGGAGACCTACGAGCACGATGAGCATAACGGTTCACATCACCGGCAAAAATCGAGGCCGTTATCTTCTCCTGGCCGCTGACTCTTCGGGCATGGAGTTGACTGTATGCAGAAACCACCAGGTCCTGGCGCTCAGCCAGGTCGGCCAGTGATCCCCGCCCGGATCACCGCGGGGAACAAAAATGCTGGTGAGGTCCTGGGGACTGTTAGCTGCCTGGCGGTTGGGCGCGGGAGATTATGTCGGCTTGGAGACGGGTCAGGGCGTTGGCGCGGGCGCCGGCCAGGGAAGGTTCACGAGTCAGCTCCGCAGGCCGGATGGGCACCGGGCGGGGCAGGGCCGCCACGGCGGACGCGATGGCTTCGGTGATCAGGGGGTGGCGGCCCCAGGGGCCACCGAGAACGACCTGGGCCGGGTCGGCGAACGCGACGACGGCGGCTATCGCGCCGGCCACGGAGCGGGCCACCGTCTGGCGGGTCGCGGTAGCTGACGGGCCGGGGGCGGTGGTGGCCCTCAGCAACCGGTCAAGGTCAATGGCGGTGGTGCCCGGCTGTCGCAGGCCCAAGAGCCCGAACACGTCGATCAGGCTGGCCGACCGGTCCTCCGGGCCGGTGGTGAGCACGTGCGCGATCTCCCCGGCCAGGCCGGCGTGGCCGCGGCGAACCTCGCCATCGCTGACGATGGCGCACCCCAGGCCCTCCCCCAGGTAGACGTAGGCGAAGTCGTTCCAGCCATCGGCCGTCGCGCCCGCCGCCGAACGTTCGGCGCGGGCGGCCCAGTTCACGTCGTTGTCCACGATGACCGGGCCGGTCGCCAGCGGCGCCAGCACCGCGACCGGGTCCAGGTCGCCCAGCAGGAACGGGCTGTCCGGCAGGTGCACCATCCGGCCGGTGGCCCGGTCGACCGGGTCGGCCGCGCTGACCACGGCCAGCCGGACCGGACCGGGCGCGGCCGCCACCGCCTCGTCGGCGGCGGCCCGCAGGCCGACGGCCACCTGCTCGGCCCGGGCGGGGCGGCCGATGGCCCGTTCCGCGCGGGCGGTCACCGCGCCGTAGGGGTCGGCGCACTCGGCGACGATGCCCTCGGGAGCGATGCTGACGGCCAGCGCCACCCCCACCCCGGCCGCCAGCGCGTAGTAGGTGCCGACCCGGCCGCGGCCGCGGCCGCCGACGGTGCGCTGGCCGGTGTCGGCGACCAGCCCGGCCGCGACCAGCCGCCGCACGCTCTCGCCGGCCGTCGGCTTGGAGATGCCGGTCGCGGCGGCCAGCTCGGCCCGGGTCAGCTGGCCCTGCCGCATCAGCGCGCGCAGCACGTGCTCGTCGGTGAGCGAGCGCAGCAGCTCCTGCGATGGCTTGGCCGGTTCCACGCCACGATTCTAGACAGGAGCCTTGACTAGAAACGCGAGGCGGCTTAACTTTTTAAAAATAAAGGGCTTTACTAGAAGGAGTACCCCAGCATGACCGAGCTACCGCACTGGGAGCAGACCCCGTCCGGCCTCCCCGTCGCCATCAAGGAGATCAAGGCGGCGCTGCGGGAGCGGATCGCCGCCTCCGGCCGCACCGTCGAGGAGGTCGTCGCGGTGCTCGAACGGCAGCTGACGGCCGAGGTCGACGAGATCGCGGCCGCCCGCGACCGGGGCGAGACGGTCTGGCCGGTCATCGACTACGCGGACATCGCGGCCGGCACCGTCGACCCCGGCCTGCGCGACCAGCTGCGCCGCCGGGGCTGCGCGGTGGTGCGCGGTCAGTTCGATCATCAGCAAGCCCGGGACTGGGACCGCGAGCTGGTCGGCTACGTCGACCGGAACGGGTTCGCCGAGCAGTACCGGGGCCCGGGCGACGACTTCTTCGCCAGCGTCGGGTCCAAGCCCGAGATCTACCCGATCTACTGGTCCCAGCCGCAGATGGAGGCCCGGCAGAGTGACCAGATGGCGCGGGTGCAGGCGTTCCTGAACGGGCTGTGGCGGCACGAGTCCGACGGAGTGCAGTGGTTCGACCCGGAGCGGGACTCGCTCTACCCGGACCGGATCCGGCGGCGGCCGCCCGGCGCCAGCTCGGGTGGCCTGGGCAGCCACCTGGATCCGGGCACGCTCGACCTGTGGATGACGCGGGACTACCAGCAGGCGTTCCGGCACCTGTTCGACGGCTCGGTCGAGCGGTACGACCCGTGGGACGCCGCCCACCGGACCACCGGGCCGCAGTACCCCGGCACCACCATGTGCTCGGTGTTCCGGACGTTCCAGGGCTGGACCGCGCTGTCGGACATGGCGCCCGACCAGGGCGTGCTGCACACGGTCCCGATTCCCGGGGCGATGGCCTACCTGATGCTGCGGCCGCTGCTGGCGGACGTGCCCGACGACGACATGTGCGGGGTCACGATCAACCGGACGTTCCCGGTGACCGAGCGGTGGCACCCGCTGCTGCGGCGGGCGCTGACCGGCATCCCCGCCGTGCGGGCGGGCGACTCGGTGTGGTGGCACTGTGACCTGATCCACAGCGTCGCGCCGGTCGAGGACCAGCAGGGCTGGGGCAACGTGATGTACATCCCGGCCGCCCCCTGGTGCCGGCGCAACGAGCGCTACGCGGCCCGGGTGCGCGACGCCTTCGCCACCGGGTCCAGCCCGGACGACTTCCCGGCCGAGCACTACGAGCGCGACTGGGCGGGGCGGTTCGGCCCGGATGACCTGAACGAGACCGGGCGGCGAGGGCTGGGGCTGGCCTGAGCGACCGGGCCCCAGCGGTGCCGCCGGCGGCCTGGGCGGCTAGCGGCTAGTTGTGGACAATCCCGGTCTCGTTCAGATGAGGTGTTCTTCATGAACTCGCCGCTGTCGTCGCTCCGCGTGGACCTGCCGGTGCTGGCCGCCCCGATGGCCGGCGGCGCCTCCACGCCCGCCCTGGTGACCGCGGCGGCCGGGGCCGGCAGCCTCGGCTTCCTGGCCGCCGGGTACAAGACCCCGGCCCAGCTGGCGGAGCAGATCGCCGAGGTCCGCGGGCGGGGGCGGACCGGGACGTTCGGGGTGAACCTGTTCGTGCCCAACCCGGTGCCGGTCGACCGGGCCGCGTTCGCCCGGTTCGCGGCTGCCCTGCAGGCCGAGGCCGAGGCGGGCGGTTACGACGTCCGGCTGGATGGGCAGGCACCCATCGAGGACGACGACGCCTGGCAGGAAAAGGTGGACCTGTTGCTGGCCGAGCCGGTGCCGGTGGTCGGGTTCACGTTCGGCCTGCCCGAGCCGTCCGTGTTCCGGGCCTTCAAGCAGGCGGGGACGGTCATCGTGCAGACGGTCACCTCGGCCGAGGAGGCTCGGTCGGCCGCCGAAGCAGGGGCTGACCTGCTGGCCGTGCAGGGGCTGGCGGCGGGCGGGCACTCGGGCACCTGGACGCCCGAGCGGATCCCCGACCCGGTACCGCTGCCGGGACTGGTGCGCGCGGTCCGGGGTGTCACCTCGGTGCCGCTGATCGCCGCGGGCGGGCTGTCCACCCCGGCCGAGGTGGCGGCGGCGCTCCAGGCCGGCGCCGCGGCGGTCATGGTCGGGACCGCGCTGCTGCGCAGCGACGAGAGCGGTGCGCCGGCCGTTCACCGGGCCGCGCTGGCCGACCCCGGCCGCGGCGACCCGGTGGTCACCCGGGCCTTCACCGGCCGCCCGGCCCGCGGCCTGCCCAACACGTTCACCGGGAAGTTCGGCCCGGTCGCCCCGGCCGGCTACCCGGCCCTGCACCACCTGACCAGCCCGTTGCGCAAGGCGGCGGCCGCCGCCGGTGACCCCGAACTGGTCCACCTGTGGGCCGGCACCGGTTACCGGAACGCCACCACCGGGCCGGCCGCCACCATCCTCACCGACCTGGGCCGCTTGGGCTGACACCCGGGGTCCGGCCCGGGCCGGTGAAGACGGTGAGCACCGAACCGTCCGGGTCCCGCAGCCAGGCGACCTGCAGCCCGGACGTGTCGGCCGAGATACCGTCCGCGTCGAGGCTGAACGGCAGGTCGCCGGGGCCGAGGAAACCGACGCCGCGCGACCGCAGCTCCCGGACCGCGGCCCGGACGTCATCGACCCGGAAGCTGGCCACCGGCCAGCTCGCCGATCCGGCGTCCGAGATGCCCGGCAGCAGGTAGGCGACCGACCCGCCGTCGCCGCGCAGCAGCCAGCCACCCGGGGTGGGCTCCCCGGTCAGGCCCAGCTTCCCCTCGTAGAAGTCCCGGGCGCGGTCCAGGTCGGTCACGGCGATCACGGCTCCGACGTGCATGGCGGCAACTTATCCGGGGTGGCCCAGGCTAAACACCGGCGGCACGATGACCTCACGAACGGGGCGCCCGGGACGTTTACCTGGTGACAGAGCATCGACGAACCGAGTGAGGAGCCCCACGATGTCCACCGTTTCCCCGTCCACCCGGCACGCGATCATCGACTCGCCGCTCGGGCCGCTGACGATCGTGCGCGATGACGACGGGATCACCGGGCTGTACTTCCCGCACCACTGGACCCGGCCCGACCCGGCCACGTTCGGGCCGCGGGTGGAAGCGGCCGGCGACCGTGGCTTCGACGCGGCGACCGCCCAGCTGGGTGAGTACTTCGCGGGCGAGCGCCGGGAGTTCGAGCTGCCGCTGACCCCGGCGGGCGACCCGGCCGGGCAGCGGGTCTGGAAGCTGCTGGCCGAGATCCCCTACGGCCGGACCACCACCTACGGCGAGCTGGCCCGGCTGGCCGGGGGCGACGTCACCGCCAAGGAGATCGGCGGGTTCGTGGGCGCCAACCCGCTGTCCATCCTCATTCCCTGCCACCGGGTGGTCGGATCGACCGGCAAGCTCACCGGCTACGCGGGCGGCCTCCGGCGGAAGCGGCACCTGCTGGAGCTGGAGGGGGCGATCCCGGCCGAGCCCGCGGGCCTGTTCTGACCGTTGGCCGGCTGGCCCGCGGTCACCGTTTCAGCGGTCACCGGTCAGCGGTCAGCCCGAGACCAGCTTGGTCAGGAAGCCGGGGAGGCGGCCGGCGCCGAAGTCGTAGAAGCGCGCCCACCGGGGCTCGATCGAGATCCGGGCCATCCGCTCGTAGGTCGAGCGCACGCTGGCCTCGAACTGGCGGCGCTCGGCCTCGCCGGGGATGCCCTTGTACGACGCGGCCAGATACTCGTCCGGCACCCCGTCGACGATCTCGATCTCCGCTTCCCCCCGGATCTGCAGCGACTGGGACGCGCCCGCTCCGTCGATGGTCAGTGCCACCGGCGGGCGGGCAGTCAGGGCCCGGACCTTGGGCGCGGTATCGGACGTGCAGACCACGATCCGGCCCCGCGTCCACAAAAACCCGATCGGGATGACCCGCGGGGTCCCGTCGAGGCCGTTGTAGGCGAGCCGGCTGAGCGACTGATCGTGCAGCAGCTCCTGCGCGCCGGGCTGGCTGAGTTCCTCGGCGGTCTGGTGATCAGCGTTTCCGGTCACGGGGCGAGGCTAGTCCCGCCCGCCGACAGTGGGCGGCAGCAGACCCGGGTGAGGCGAGTGATACTGAGAGTCCTGCGGGGTTGCTGGGCGGCGTGGGCTCTTCGACGCGGGTGGCCGGTTACCGCCGCCTGGTCGACCGGCCGCGCGTGACCACGGAGGCTTGTGGGACGCGAGTGAGTTGCCAGGCACGGGCGCGCCACCGAGGTAGGTGGGCTGGGGCCAACCGGTGGAGCGAGGCCCCCGGGTGGCGGGTTGCCCGGTGAGGCGCGGTGGCCGGTGGGCTGCTCAGGCCGCGGCCGGCTCGGGATCGGGGGCCTGGCGCACCGCGGCCAGGCCGGCGGTGACGCCGGACAGGGCGGCCAGGCCGATGATCACGAAGGCCACGCCCAGCCGGCCGCCGCCCAGGCCCGGGCTGAGGACCGAGCCGAGGATGGACACCGCGATCAGGGCACCGGATTGGCGGGTGGTGTTCTGGAGGCCGGAGCCCAGGCCGGACTGGCCGGCCGGGACGTTGGACATCAGCAGCGAGGTGAGCGCGGAGAACGAGATGGTGCTGGCGACGCCGGTCAGCAGGAGGCCGGCGGCGGCGACCGCGTAGCTGGTGTGGGGGCCGAGCCAGCCGAGGGTGGCGGTGCCCGCGGCGCAGCAGACGAAGCCGGCCAGCAGCAGCACCGGGTGGCCGAACCGGCGCGCCAGCGGCCGGTACAGCAACAGGGGGCCGATCGCGGTGCCGGCGGTCAGCGGGAGCAGGGCCAGGCCCGCCGCGGCCGGCGACTCGCCTCGCAACTGCTGGAAGTACAGCGAGGTCACGAACAGGGTGCCGTAGAACGCGAAGCCCATCAGGCCGGCCGAGGCGATCGCGACCGTCCGGATGCGGACGGCGAAGAACGACGGCGGCACCAGCGGGTAGCGGGTGCGGCGCTCCCACCACCGGAAGACCACCGCGGCCGCGATCGCCGCGGCCAGCGCGCCGAGCGTGGCCGGGTCGCCCCAGCCGGCCGCCCCGCCGAGGATCAGGGCCGCGGTCAGCAGCCCGAGGGCGGCCACCGCGGCCACCTGGCCGACGTGGTCCATCGGGGCGGGCCGGCGCGGGGTCTCGGCGATGCTCACCGCGGCCAGGGCGATGCTGACCACGCCGACCGGCAGGTTGATGAGGAAGATGCTGCGCCAGCCGAACGCCCCGATCAGGGCGCCGCCGACCAGCGGGCCGGCCGCGACCGCGACCGCGCCGGCCGCGACCCACGCCACCGCGGCCCGGCCCTGGCTCTCGGGGGTGCGGAACAGGTGCGGGATGATGGCCAGAGTGGCCGGCAGCAACGCCGCCGCTCCCACCCCCTGGACCGCCCGGGCGGCGATCAGCGCCCCGGCGTCGGGCGCGGCCGCGCAGGCGGCTGAGGCCAGGGTGAACAGCCCGATGCCGCCCAGCAGCAGCCGGCGCAGCCCGATCCGGTCCCCCAGCGCCCCGGCCGTCAGCAGCAGCGCGGCCAGCGGCAGCGTGTAGGCGTCGAGCACCCACTGCGCCCCGGCCATCGACGTGCCCAGGCCCTGCCGGAGGGCGGGGACGGCCACGTTGAGCACGCTGGCGTCGACGATGATCGCGCAGTAGGCCAGGCAGATCGCGAAGAACCCGAGCCGCGGCCGGCCCGGTTGACCGTCATTCACCCGGTACCGTTACCCATTCGCGGTGACCCCGGCTTCGCCGGGCTGACGCGGCGGGCGGTCCGGCCGTTGGCGCCGAGCCCGGCGTTGGCCGACTGCACCCGCGCGCGGGCGGCGCGCAGGAAGCCGGCCAGGTTCGACCTGGTCTGAACTGCATCACCCCAGTATCCGGGGGCCGGCCCAGGACTGGGTAGGTCAATCTTTCCCAGGCAGCGCTGCCCCCTGTTCCTGCCGGGCGGCGCGGTCAGGTGGTGACCAGGCCGCCGGCCAGCGGGGTGGTCACCGGGGCGCCGTCGCCGGCCGGGACCACCGCCGAGTAGAGCGCGGTCCAGCAGCCAGGGCAGCAGAACTGGCGGAACACCACCGGGGCGTCGACGTAGTCGGCGGCGTTGGCGATGATCTGCGGTCCGGCCTCGGCGGGCGGCCCGTCGTAGCGGGCCACCGCCAGGGTGGCCACCGGGCCGGGGTCGCCGAGGATCTCACCGCAGTGGCGGCAGGCCACCAGGGCGCCGTCCGGCCCGGTGACCTGGACCAGGTTGTCGTCCAGGCGCCGGGCCGAGGCCAGGTCGGCCCGGCCACGGCGATCACCGGCCAGCTGGGAGCGGGCCTGGCGGACCGACCGCTGCCGGTCGCGCTCGGCGGTGGTGGCGTCGTCGTCGACGGCCGGGCCGTCCGGGCTGTCCGCGAGCACCACGCCGTAGACGTCGCGGGCGCCGGCGGCGGTCACCTTCTGCTCGCGCACGTCGCCGGCGACCGCCTCCGGGTCCCGGGTCAGCGGGTCGCCGTAACCGCCGCCGCCCTGCCAGGTCATCGCGAACACCTCGCCGGGGGCCAGGTAGGTGCTGGCGTAGTTCTGGCCCGGTTCGAGGGTGTCGCTGACCTCACTCAGCTCGGCGGGCAGCTGCCCGGCCGCCAGCAGGTCGGCCACCCGGCTCTGGCGGGCGATGACGTCCAGGCCGGTGTTGCCGGGGTGGCCACCGGACAGCCCGGCGTTCTGGGCCACCGCCTTGCCCGCCGAGGCCAGGATCAGCCCCATCGGCACGCTGGTGCCGTGCGCGGTGATCGCGACCGAGGCGCCGACCCCGCCGCGGTGGCGGCCGGGGCCACCGCTGTCCGGCTCCTCCCGCCGCCACAAGGTGAGGACCGGGTAGAGGAACTCGGTCATCTCCACGTCCGGTACCCGGCCCATCGGGATGCAGAACAACCCGCCGGTGTCGAGCCCGTCGGCGTGCGGCCGGGCGCCGTAGCCGCCCGCCATCGGCTCCATGATGATGTTGAGGAACGGCACCGGCTGCTCGCCGCGCTGGTCGAGCCCGGCGATGATCGCCGTGTCCCAGGTGCCGCAGCAGGTGGCCTGGACGTTCTTGCCCAGCTCGAACGACTGGTCGAGTATCTGCGACAGGCACTCGGCGATCAGGCTGCCGGTCAGCCAGGCCGGCCCGATCGGGCCCCGGCTGACCGCGGCCGGGAACGACGCGTTGTTGAGCGTGCCCTCCTCGGTGATCAGGTCGAAGCAGCGCATCAGGCCACCCGCCGACCAGGGGATGTCGCCGGCCAGGATGGGCAGCAGCGCGAGCATGACCCCGCCTCGCAGGCCCGCGTAGGTGCAGTTGATCACCCCGGCCTGCGGGCCGGTCCCGGTGAAGTCGAACGTGAGGCGGTCGCCGGCCTTGGTGGTGGTGACGGTGATCTTGTGCAGGCCGCGGTCACCCTCGTGCGACTGGTCCTGGTAGCCGGTCGCCGACCAGGAGCCGTCGGGCAGGCTGGCCAGCTTGCCGCGCAGCCGGGACTCGGCGTCGTTCATCATCCGCTTCATCACGGCCTTGACCGTGTCGGCGCCGTACTGGCCGATGAGCGCCTGGATGCGCTCGCGGCCGACGTTGTTGGCACCGATCTTGGCCCGCAGGTCCAGGCCGATGAGCATGGGGACCCGCGAGCGGCGTACCCACAGGTCGGCCACGTCGCGCTGCAACTGGCCGTCGCGGACGACCTTGACCGGCGGGGTGGGCAGCGACTCGGAGAACACGTCCTGAGCGGCAGGCGCGAACGAGCCGAGCCCGGGCCCGCCCAGGTCGGGCTGGTGGGCGATCGCGCTGGTCCAGGCGAACAGCTTCCCGTCGTGGAACACCGGCTGGTAGACGATCACGTCGTTCTGGTGCAGGCCGCCGCCGACCCAGGGGTCGTTGCACAGGAACATGTCGCCTTCGGCGATGCCCGGGTTGTCGGCCCGGTTGCGCAGGGTCCAGTAGATGGCCAGGTCGACCGCGCCCACCAGCATGGTGTTGTAGAGGCCGACCTGCACCTCCTGGCCGAGCTCGTCGCACAGGGCGAAGTCGAAGTCGTTGGCGTCGGTCACGATCGGCGAGCCGGACATGCGCTTGAGCGCCTCGCCCATCTCGTCGGTGACCGACCACAGCCGGTGCCGGATGACCTCGTAGGTCAGCGGGTCGAGATCGTCGATCAGGTCCTGGCTGACGGTGTGGGTGGCCAGCGCCGAGGGCAGCGAGCGGCGCAGCTCTTCGGGGTCGACGGGGCGGCTCGAGAACGCCTCGGAGCCGGCGATGGGCATGGTCATGACGCGCTCCCGGCGGTAGCGGTGGCCGAAGTGGTGGTGGAGCCGAGCCCGGCGGCGGCCGCGACCGGCCGCATGGCCAGGTTGCCGAGCGTGTCGACGGTGGCGGTGGTGCCGTCGGGCACCACCACGGTGGTGGTCGGCACCTCGACGATGGCCGGGCCGATGAGCTGGTGCCCGGCCCGCAGCCGCCGGTAGTCGTAGACCGGGGTGTCCACGTAGCCGCGGCTGGCCTCCAGGCAGACCCGGCGGGTGCCCGCCTGCGCCTCGGCCGGGTCCGGGGAGGACGCGGCGCCGATCTCGGGCAGGGCCGGGGAGAACGGCAGCACCCCGATGCCGCGGACCCGGAACGTGATGGCCTGGATGCCGGCCTCCCGGAAGCCGGTGTCGGCGCCGTACAGGCCGGCGTAACGCTGCTCGAACGCGGCCGCGGCGGCCTCGATGGCCGCCATGTCCAGTGGGCCGCCGGCGACCGGGGCGGTGACCTCGGCCAGCTGCATCGTGTAGCGCATGTCGATCTCGCGGTACAGCTGGACCTGCTCGAACTGCAGGCCCTGGCGGTCCAGCCCCTCGCGGACCAGCTTCTCCAGCTCGGCGAAGTTGCGCTCGGCGCGGGCCGGGTCGAACGGGACGATGGTGGGGTCGGACAGCTCGGCCGACACCGCAATGTCGGAGGAAGCCAGCCCGAAGGCCGAGAACGCGGAGGCGACCGGGCCGAGCGGGACGATCACCTCACCCACCCCGACCTCGGCGGCGTACTGGGCGCAGTGGGCAGGGCCGGCCCCGCCGAAGGCGTAGAGCACGAAGTCGCGGGGGTCGTGCCCGGCCTCGACCACGGTCTTGCGGAGCAGGTCGCCGGTCTGGGCGTTCTGCACGGCGTAGATCGCGGCCGCGGCCTGCTCGACCGTCAGCCCCAGCGGCTTGGCGACCTGGCTCTCGATCGCCTGCCGGGCCAGGCCGGCCGACAGCGGCTTGCGCCCGCCGAGCAGGCCACGCTCGGGCAGGATGCCGAGCACCAGGTTGGCGTCGGTGTTGGTGGGCTCGGTGCCGCCGTTGCCGTAACAGGCGGGGCCGGGCACCGCCCCGGCGCTGCGCGGCCCGATCCGCAGGTTGCCGCCGTTGTCGAGCCAGGCGATGGCGCCGCCGCCGGACCCGATCGCGTGCACGCGGAGCGTCGGCACGTTGATCGGGTGGTGGTTGATCACCGTGGTGGTGTCGCGGACCGGTTCGCCGTCCACGATCAGGCCGGCCAGGAAGGTGGTGCCGCCGACGTCGGTGGAGACGATGTTGCGGTGGCCGAGCTGGCGGCCGAGCGCCACCGACCCGATCACGCCCCCGGTCAGCACCGAGCCGATCGTGCTGATCGCGGTGGCCGGCGCCTCCGAGGCAGCTACGGCACCTCCGTTGCTCTGCATGACCAGCAGCGGCCCGGACAGCCGGCTGGCCCGCAGCGCGTCTTCCAGCGCGCTCAGGTAGTCGCGCAGCCCCGGGCCGATCTGGGTGCTCATGATCGTGGTGGCGTTCCGCGCGAACTCCCGGATCCGGGGGCTGACCTCGCTGGACAGGGCGACGAAGACGTCCGGGTCCTGCTCGGCGATCAGCTCGCGCAGCCGCCGCTCGTGCACCGGGTTGCGGAACGACCACAGCAGCGAGACCGCGATCGCCCGTACCCCGTCGCCGAGCAGCGCCCGGATGGCGGCCCGGGCCGCGTCCTCGTCCAGCGCGACGACCACGTTGCCGTCCCGGTCGACGCGCTCGGTGACCTCGAGCGCGTGCCGCTTGGGGAGCAAGCCGTGGCCCTTGGTCTGGCCGAGCACGTTCTGCAGCTCGTCGGCCGAGCGGCCGAGGTAGCGCCCCTCGACGTTCATGATGAAGATCGAGTCGCGGTGGCCCTTGGTGGTGAGGAACCCGACCGGCGGGACGTTGCCGGTGACCAGGGCGTTCAGCGAGGACGTGGTGCCGTGGGCGATGTGGTGGGTGTTCGCCAGCATGTCCGGCAGCGGGACCCCGAGCTGCTCGGCCAGCAGGGCCAGCGCGTCGAGGACGCCGCGCGAGTAGTCCGGTGGGGTGGACGGGGACTTCGCGGCCAGCACGGTCCCGGCGTCGTCGTCCAGTACCGCGTCGGTGAACGTGCCGCCCACGTCCACGCCGATGACATAGGCCATGGCTCACGCTCCTTTACGTAGCACTCCGGGACCGTTAGATTGACGTTAGCGTAGACTATTCTACGCTTATGACGGATCGTCAATAGCCGGCCTGGAGGTGCGGGATGGAACTACGGCGAGCCGCTGTGCTCGGCGGGGGACCCGGCGGGCTCTACGCCGCCCGGCTGCTGAAGCTCGCGCGCCCCTCCTGCGACGTGGTGGTGTACGAGCAGAGCGAGCCCGGCACCACGTTCGGCTTCGGGGTCGGGCTCGCGGCCGGCACCCAGCGCAACCTGGCCGCCGCCGATCCCGACACGCTGCGCGACATCACCGCCGCGGGCTACCGGCACAACATGACCATGCAGGCCGGCGGCCGGACCGTGCTGGTCCACAACGACCGGCAGATCGGCATCGCCCGGACCGAGCTGCTGGCCGTGCTCCAGCGGCACGCGGAAAAGGCGGGCGTGCGGCTGGAGTTCGGCACCCGGCTGCAGGCCGGCGACGTGGACGCGGACATCGTCATCGCCGCCGACGGGATCAGCAGCGGCACCAGGGACAGTGCTGCTCAGGACGGGGGAACTGCGGACGGGGGCGACTTCAGCCCCACGATCGAGGTCGGGCGGGGCCTGTACCTGTGGTGCGGGACCGACTTCGCCCTCGACGACGCGGTGTTCACGCCGGCCGAGACCGAATACGGCACGTTCGTCACGCACGCTTACCCGTACTCGCCGCAGCACAGCACCTTCCTGATCGAGACCGACGAGGCGACCTGGCGCCGGGCCGGATTCGACGTCAGCGACGGCGACACGGCCCGTGACGGCTCGGACCTCACCTCGCTGCGGTACCTGGAGCAGGCGTTCGCCGGGCCGCTGCGCGGGCACGAGCTGATCGGCAACCGGACCCGGTGGAACCGCTTCCGCACCGTCCGCTGCGGGCGCTGGTGGTCCGGCCGGACCGTGCTGCTGGGCGACGCCGCCCACACGGCCCACTTCTCCATCGGCTCGGGCACCAAGCTGGCCATGGAGGACGCGATCGGCCTGGTCGAGGCGCTCGGCACCGAGCCGGACGCCGCGTCCGCGTTCGGGCGGTACGAGGCCACCCGCCGCCCGGCCGTGGAGCGGCTGCAGGAGCTGGCCCGCCGCAGCCAGCTGTGGTGGGAATCGTTCCCGAGCCGCCTCCACCTGCCGGCCGAGCGGCTGATGGTGGCCTACATGACCCGGGCCGGGAACGTGGGCCTGGACCGCTTCGCCGCCACCAACCCCGCGGTGGTGGCCAGCGCCTTGGCGCAGTACGACAGCGTCGGGTCGGGTGTGGCTCATGGAACTGAAGGTGTTTTTGGGGTCGAGGGGGCTGCTGGCGGCCCGGCGATGCCTGCGGACATCACCCGGTGGGTGCTGAGCCGGCCCCTGGAGCGTGGCGGCCGGACGTTCCCCGGCCGGGTGCTCGGCGACCCGGGCGAGGTGACCCTGCAGCCGGTGACCGACGTGGTGAGGGATCCGTGGGACGAGGCCGGGGACGCGGTGGTCCGGCGGGCCCGGGCGGCCCGGGGCGACGGCTTCTGGTTCACCGGGCCGGCCGACCGGGCGGCGGTGCTGACCCGGCTGGACCTCGCCGAACGGGTCCGGACCGAGGTCGGCGGGCTCATCGTTGTCGACGGGCCGGCCGGGCTGCGCGACGACCTGGCGGCCGCCCTGGTCAGTGACCGGGCCGACCTGATCTCCTACTCCGAGGAGGGCAAATGAGCGAGCAGGAGGGCCGCGGCGGTGCCTGGACTGAGGAGCGCCAAGCGAGGAACGAGCGCGGGCGCGACGAGGGAAGGCATCGCCTTGAAGCGGACCGTGGGCGAGCGGGAGGCACTGGCAGGTGGGGAGATCGGGTGGTGCGGTACCCGGAGGACGTGGTGCGCCAGTACCGGCTGGCCGGCCTGTGGGGCAGCCGGACCATCGCGGAGGAGTTCCACGCGGTGGCGACGGCCCACCCCGGCCGGGACGCGGTGGTCGCCCTCGACGGCCGGCTGACCTTCCGCGAGCTGGACGAGCGCAGCGACCAGCTGGCGGCGGGGCTGGCCGGGCTCGGGCTGGTGCCCGGCGACCCGGTGCTGTTCCAGGTCACCAACCGGCTGGGGACGGTGCTGGCCTGGTACGGGGTGCTCAAGGCGGGCCTGATCCCGGTGTGCACGCTGGCCGCGCACCGGGGCCACGAGATCGGCGGGATCAGCCGCCGGGTCGGCGCGGTCGCGCACCTGGTCGAGGCGGGGACCGGGAGCTTCGACCTGGTGGAGTTCGCCGCTGAGCAGCAGCGCGGCCACCCCACCCTGCGCCAGGTCCTGGTCCTCGGCGGCGCCGCCGGCGCGGTGACGGCGTGGCGGTCGAGTCGCTTGGCGCCACCGTCGATCCGGCGGTGGCGCGCAAGCTGGTCGAGGAGATCCAGCACGGGATCGACCCCGACGACGTGGCGGTGTTCCAGCTGTCCGGCGGCACCACCGGCGTGCCCAAGGTGATCCCCCGGCTGCACGCCGAGTACTGGTACAACGCCGCCGCCTACGCGCACTCCTGGGGCTGGACCGAGCGGACCCGGGTGGCCCACCTGATCCCGGTCATCCACAACGCCGGCATCGCGTGCGCGGTGCACGCGTCGCACAGCGTCGGCGCCTGCCTGGTCCTGGGCGTCGCCGACCTGGCCGAGTCACTGCCGCTGATGGCCCGGGAAAAGGCCAGCCACGTGCTGTTCGGCCACGCGCACTACCGGGCGGCGTCCGAGCCCGCCTTCCCGGCCGCGGCCGCCGCCTTGACCCAGGTCATCCTGTCCGGCTCCAAGGTGCCCACCGCCGTGTTCGACGACCTGGAACGGCGCGGGATCTGGTCCGGGCAGCTGTTCGGCATGGGTGAGGGCATGCTCCTCACCACCCCGCCCGGCTCGCCCCGGGAGGCGCGGGCCACCACCGTCGGCACCCCGCTGTCGCCGGCCGACGAGATCAAGATCCTCGAACCCGGCAGCGAGACCGAGGTGGCCCGGGGCCAGGCCGGCGAGCTGTGCTGCCGGGGGCCGTACACGCTGCGCGGGTACTTCGACGCCCCCGACGTCAACAAGACGGCGTTCACCAGCGACGGCTTCTACCGCACGGGGGACCTGGCCGCCCAGATCGACCTCGGCGGCCGGCCCTACGTCAGCATCGAAGGCCGGATCAAGGACCTGATCAGCCGGGGCGGGGAGAAGATCAGCGCCGAGGAAGTCGAATGGCTGCTGCTCCGGCACCCGCGGATCATCGCCACCGCGGTCGTGGCCATGCCGGATCCGCGGCTCGGCGAGCGTACCTGCGCCTACGTCGTGACCGAGGGCGAGCCGATCACGCTGGCCGAGGTCCGCGAGCACCTGGCCCGGCTCGAGGTGGCCAAGTTCAAGTGGCCGGAGCGCATCGAGCACCTCGACGAGATCCCCCGCACGACGGTCGGGAAGACCGACAAGAAGCTGCTGCAGGCCCGGATCGCCGCCGAGGTCGCGGCCGAAGCCGGGGCCGGCGGAGGTGCCCGATGACCACCCACCGGATCGGGCTGATCGTGCCCAGCTCCAACGTCACCGTGGAGACCGAGGTCCCGGCCCTGCTGGCCCGGCACCAGGGAGCGCGGTTCTCGTTCCACGCCAGCCGGATGCGGATGGCCCAGGTCTCGCCGGAGGAGCTCCGGGCCATGAATGCCCAGCGCGAACGCTGCGTGGACGAGCTGGCCGATGCCCGCGTCGACGCGCTGCTGTACGCCTGCCTGGTCGCGGTGATGGCCCAGGGCGCGGGCGAGCACCGGCGCACCGAGGAGGCGGTCACCGGCCAGCTGGCTTCGGCCGGGCAGGCGCCCGCGGTCCTGTCCTCGGCGGGCGCGCTGGTCGAGGGACTGCGAGCCCTCGGTGCCCAGCGCATCGCCCTGGTCACGCCCTACCTGCGGCCGCTGGCCGAGCAGGTGGTCGGCTACCTGGAAGCCGAGGGCTTCACGGTCGCCGACTGGGCCGCGCTGGAGGTGGGCGACAACACCGCGGTCGGCTGTATCCCCGGTGGCCAGGTGATGACGGCCGCCCGCGGCCTGGACCTGTCCGGGGCCGACGCCCTGGTCATCTCGGCCTGCGTGCAGATGCCCTCGCTGGACCTGATCGGGCCGGCCGAGCAGGAGTTCGGGCTGCCGGTGCTGTCGGCGGCCACGGCCGGCGCGTACGCGCTGCTGCGGCGGCTGGGACTGCCCGCCATCCTGCCGGGGGCCGGGCAGCTGCTGGACGGCTCCCCCGCCCGGCCGCCTCTACAATCGCGGTCATGACGACCAGCTCATCCAAAAACGCCGGGCAGCGGCCCAGCACCGCCCGTCGCGAGCTGGTGGAGAACGAGATCTACGAGCACGCGATCCGGCTGTTCGCCGAGCGCGGGTTCGCCGGGACCAGCCTGCAGGACATCGCGGACGCGCTCGGCATCACCCGCCCGGCGCTCTACTACTACGTCAAGAGCAAGGACGAGCTGCTGGCCAAGCTGGCCGCGGACGTGGCCGGCGGCTCGGCCGTCCAGATCCGGGAGATCGCGGCCCGTCCCGACCTGGACGCCGTCGGCAAGCTGCGGGAGATCGTCCGCGACAACGTGCTCCGGCAGGCGCACCAGCCGGAACGGTTCCGGCTGCTGGTCCGCTCCGAGGCGGAGCTGCCTCCGGACCTGACCAAGGCCTACGGGGCCAACCGCCGCGCCGTGCTGGCCTCGGTCACCGGGGTCATCGAGGAGGGCATCCGCGCGGGGCGGTTCCGGCCGGTGGACGCCCGGGTCGCCGCGCTCGGCGTGATCGGCATGGGCAACTGGGTGGCCTGGTGGTTCAGGCCGGGCCACGACAACGCCGAGGCCGCCGCCGAACAGCTGGCCGACATGGCCATCGCCGGCCTGCTGCGGGCCGGCCATCGCACCCCCGACGACGACGGTCCCGCGGCGGCTCTCAAGCTGCTCCGGCAGGACATCGACCACCTGGAACGCATCATCGGCAGCTGAACAGGCCCGCAGCTGACCCGGCGCCCCGCATTCGTTAAACGTTTTCGTTAAAATATTGACGAGAGCGTTAATTACACCTAGGGTCAGAGGTGAGAAGCAGACCTTTCAGCTGGCAGGAGGCTGGGCATGACCGGTATGGATCACCGCGTCAAGGGGGTCGACCACGCCGCGTTCCCGACGTTCGACCCGGCCGGTACGGTGCGCTTCTACCGCGACGTCCTCGGGTTCCCGGTGGTGCACTCGATCTGCGCCGCAGGCTGGGGTCCGGAGGACCACCCCGACTTCATCCACTTCTTCTTCGACATCGGCAACGACGACCGGCTGGCCTTCTTCTACTACTTCGGGACCAAGCCGTGGAACGACAGCGACCGCGGTGACGCCTACGCCTCGTTCGGGCCCGAGGTGCCGGAGTACTTCATCCGGTCCCGGCACCTGGCCATCCACGTGGACAACTACGAGGACCTGATGGAGTACCGGCGCCGGCTGGACGAGTCCGAGTGGCCGGTGGAGATGCAGATCCAGCACGAGACGATCGAGTCGATCTACACCCACGACCCGAACGGCTACATGATCGAGCTGACCCGGGCCATGCGGCCGGTCACCCCCCAGGAGGACCTGGACGCCAACCTGACCATCGACGCCCTGCTGGACGTGGTGGCCGAGCCGGACCCGTCGTTCGGCAAGCTGCTGGCCCGCAAGGCCGAGCTGATCGTGCAGCGGGCGGCCGGCTGGGAGCTCACGCAAGCGGGCGAGACGGCCGGGAAATGACCGCGCTGTACGTGCTCGACGTGCCCGAGAACACCCCGCTGGCCAAGGTCGCGGCCCAGGACCCGGCGGTCTCGGTGGGCCGGATCGGGCCCTACTTCGAGATCACCGCGGCCGGGCCGATCGTGATCGACCGGCGGGCGACCGGCTGCCGCCACGCGGTCTGGTACAGCTCGGTGGCCGGGGTGGCCCGCGACAGCCGCATCGTCCAGCACGACAAGGACGCGCTGCGGGTGGAGCCGGTCCCGGAGTCCGCGTGAGCGCGGGGCCGGCGGCCGGGGCCGAGCGGCTCGGCGCGGGGCGGTATCTGGCGGCCGGGGAGCGTCCGCCGGCCACCGTGACCACGGTGCAGGAGCTGACCACGGCCGACGGCGCCACCGTGCGGGGTGTGCTCGCCACTGTGCCCGGCGCCAGCACCGTCGTGTTCCTGATGCACCCGCGCCAGGACCTGACCCACCACCCGCTGGTCCCGCTGCTGCTGCGGGCGGGGGCGGCGGTGTGGACTCAGCACACCCGGTCGGTCAACAACGACCTGTCGCTGCTGCACGAGCAGGCCCTGCTCGATGTCGCGGCCGGCCTGGTGTTCCTGCGAGAGCGGGGGTTCGCCTCGGTGGTCACGCTAGGCCACTCCGGGGGCGGGCCGCTGTTCGCGTTTTACCTGGAGCAGGCCGGGCTGCCCGCCGTTGACCGGCTGACCAGCACCCCGGGCGGGCGGCCGGTCAAGCTGGCCGAGGCCGAGATGCCGCTGGCCGACGGCGCGATCTTCCTGGCCCCGCACCCGGGGCAGGGCCAGCTGCTGCTGCACTGCATCGACCCGTCGGTGGCCGACGAGCGGGACCCGATGTCGGTGGTCCCCGAGCTGGACCCGTTCTCCCCGGTCAACGGGTTCGCCGGGCCGCCCGCCAGCTCCGCCTACAGCGAGGAGTTCCTGGCGCGGTACCGGGCGGCCCAGCGCGAGCGGGTGGCCCGGATCGACGCGGTCGCCCGCGAGTACCTGGCCACCGCGGCGGCCGCCCGGAAGGCGTTCAAGGCAAGCGGCGCGGCGGCCGACCGGCGGCGGTCGCTGGCCCCGCACGTCATCACCGTGTTCCGCACCGACGCCGATCCGCGCACGGTCGACCTGGCGCTCGACCCGAACGAGCGCCCGTACGGCTCGCTGTTCGGCCGCCGACCGGACCTGATCGACTACGGCCTGGTCGGATTCGGCCGGCTGGCCACCCCCGAGGCCTGGCTGTCGACCTGGTCGGGGCTGTCCTCGCGAGCCGGCTTCGCCCGCTGCGCGCCCGGGGTGACCGTGCCCACGCTGTTCATCGAGCTGACCGGCGACCAGGCCGCGTTCCCGGCCGACAGCCGCCGCATGATCGGCGCGCTGGGGGCCGCGGATCTGACCACCGCGGCCGTCCGCGGCCTGCACTTCGGCGGCGCCATCGCCGACGGCGAGCCGACCGGGAACGAGCTGGCGGCGGCCGAGATCACCGCCTGGCTGGGCAAGCGGCACGAGCTGGCCCCGCCGGGCTGACGGGGTCTGCCGGCTGGGGCGGCTGGCACCAGGGGTGATCCCTGGTCCTGGCGAGGCGCACCTACTGGCCTTGGGCGCGGGCCTTCCGCTGGCCGGGCCCGGAGGCGAGGATGTGATCATGCCCTGGTTCCCGGACTTCGTCAGCGCGGCGGAACTGGTCCGCCTGCAGGACCGCGACGCGGGGCGGGCCGACCCGGTCGGCCAGTATCTGCGGGCGCTGGACGAGCGGGACGCGCGCGTCCTGGAGGATGCCTGGCCGGGCCGGGTGGTGGTCTACGATCCCAAGGCCGGCGAGGTCAGCGGCCACCAGGCCCTGCGGCACTTCGTCCGGGAGAACCACTCCTGGCTGGCCGGGCTGCACGCGCAGACCGAGACGGTCGCGTCCACCCACGCCGGCGGCCGGGCCGTGGTCGAGATCCTCGCCCACCTGGCCGTCAACGGGCAGCCGGTGTCCTGGCCGATCGCGGTCGTGGCCGAATCCCCGGACGACCTGTCGGTGGTGTTCCGTACTTACTGCAGTCAGTGGCCGGTGGACGGGCGGCGGCACGTCCGGCCGCCGGTGCTGGCCCCCGGCCCCGCCCAGCTCCCCGACGTCGTCGGCCGCTACCAGGTCGCGCTGACCCAGGGTGACCTGGAGGCGGTGCTGGCGACGTTCGCGGCCGACGGGTACTACCGGGAGCCGATCGGGCCGCACGCAACTCACCGCGGCCCGGCCGAGCTGCGGTCGTTCTTCACCCGGGCGTTCAGCGACGGCGGCGGGATCGGCCTGCAGGACTGCGCGGTGACCGACGACGGCGTGCGCTGCGCGCTGGAGTTCAACTGCGTCCGCTGGGGCCGTCACGACCTGCCGCCGCAGGCCGGCCTCAGCGTCTGCGAGCGCGGCCCGGACGGGCGGCTGGCCGCGGTCCGCGTCTACGACGACGTGGAGCCGCCCGCCGGCGCTGGCTGAGACGCTGGCTCGGGTGCTGGCTCGGCTGGTGGCTCGGCTGGTGGCTCGGGTGCTGGCTGGCCGGAGCGCTGCTCGGGCCGGGTCAGCAGGTAGACGGCGGCCAGCGTAACCACGGCGGCCAGCGCCGCCAGCAGCGGCCGGTAGCCGGTGACGCCGATCAGCGCCGCCCCGACGGCGATCGAGACGGTCTGCGGGGTGGTGACCAGCGTGTCGGCCGCCGCGTAGACCCGGCCCTGCAGGCCGGGCGGGGTCAGCCGCTGCAGCAGGGTGGTGAAGCCGACCACCAGCCAGGGGATGCTGACCCCGAACAGGACCACGCCGGCCAGCACCGACGGCAGGAACGGCGGCATCTCCAGCAGGGCGGCGGCCGCCGCCACCAGCATGCCCAGGCCGACCAGGCGGCCTTCGCCGATCCGCCGGATCAGCGGGGCCGCGGTCGGCCCGCCGATCACGGCGCCGGCGCCCTGGACGGCGATCAGCACGCCCACGAACGCGGGCGGCCGGTGCAGCCCGTCGCCCGCGACCGCGTAGATGACGGTCTCGGTGAAGCCGAACACGGTCAGCGCGCAGGCGGCCGCGATGACCAGGTGCCGCAGCGCCGGCGTGCGGGTCACGTGGCGCAGGCCGGCGGCCAGTTCGGCCCGCCATCGGGACCGGCACGGCTGCGGGGCGGGCTCGCTGATCCGCAGCCTGAGCAGCGTGACGACCGGAACGACGAAGGTGGCGGCGTCCAGGATCGCCACCGTGTGCGCGCCGCCCAGCACGAACAGCCCCGCCCCGGTCAGCGGGCCCGCCAGCCGCAGCGATTCCTGCACCGTGCGCAGCGCGCCGTTGGCGTCGGCCAGCAGGTCGGCCGGCAGCATGATGGTGAGCAGGGCGGACTGAGCGGCCGCGAGCACCGAGTAGGCCAGCCCGTACCAGGTCATCACCAGGTAGACCAGCCACAGCTGGCCGCGGCCGTGCACCAGCAGCAGGAGGAGCACGGCTCCGCCGGTGACCGCGTTCACCACCAGCAGCAGCGGGCGGCGGCGCACCCGGTCGACCAGCAGCCCGGTAAAAGGGGCCAGCAGCACCGGGGCGGTAGCGAAGAAGAACACCAGGCCCGCGGCCGCGTTGCTGCCGGTCAGCGTCTTGACCCAGATGCCCACCGCCAGCCACAGGGCGGTGTCCCCGAACAGCGAGAACACCTGCCCGGTGAGGTAGACCCGGGCGTTCCGGACTTTGAGCAGCCGGCGCATTGCTTACTCCTCCGGAGCGGCCGGGGCGGCGGGGTCGTCCGGGGCGGGGTCGTCCGGGGCGGGGTCGTCCGGCGGGCGGATGGGGTAGGCGAACAGCAGCACCTCCACCGGCAGCGAGCCGGCCGGACGCAACGCCGGGTCGGTGATCCGGTCGCGGTAACCCAGCAGCAACCCGGTGATCTGCTCGTCCAGCGCGTGCAGTTCGTCCGGCGAGACGTGCAGCACGAACTCGCTGCCGCCGGTCACCTCCTGCCAGCGCCGCGGGTAGCTGGACCGGGTGTCGTAGAACTCCTGCAGCCTTGTGAAGTACCGATCCCGCAGCATCCGGTCCAGCGCCCGGGCGGCCAGCGTCGTCTCGGCGTCGTCGTGCAGGTCGGTGAAGCGCATCCCGGCGCTGCTGAGCCTCCACGGCCGGGTGCGGCCGGGCCCCTTCCCGGCCTCTTCGACGAACCCGAACTTGGCCAGCTGCCGGAAGTGGAACGAGCAGGTGTTGGGCGGCTCCCCGATCCGCTCCCCCGCCTGGGTGGCCGTGAGCGGGCCTTCGGCGACGAGGAGCTCGATCAGCGCCTGGCGCACCGGGTGGGTGAGCGCCCGCATCGTCTGGGCGTCGGTGACTACCCGCGGGCTACCGCCATCCGGACTGGCGGGCGCCTCCGGCGCGGACTCCCGGTTCAGCCCCTCTGATCCTTCGCGAGACATATTGCGAGAGTATCATTGCGACAGAAATGTTGCGAGCGGATCAGGGTCGCGGCTGCTTGTCGGGCTCGGGCGCCCCGGGCCCTGGGGCCCGGTCGGCGTCGGGGCTCCTGAGGCCCGAGTGACTAGAGGGACGGTGTGGCCGGCGCGCGATGGAGTCTGGGCAGGCTTTCCCGCGAATGCTGCGGGGAAGCCTGCCCACCTTCGAGGCACACCCTTAGTGGTGGGGCGCCTGGGGCAGGTGACTTGAGGGGGCTGGGGCGTGGGGGCTGGCGGGGGCAGAAAAGCAGGAGGGGCAATGGCGCCTTTGCCCGTCCTCTTACACGGGCAAAGGCGCCATTGCCCGTGTTGCCGGCGGAGGCGGACGGCTCGTGAAGGGGGCGCGCCAGCGCACACTGCGGGCCGGGCTGGTCCATCCCGTCGCCGTCGTCCCGGCGGCCGGATAAGCGGGCCGGACGGGACGGGTCAAGCCGCCCGGGTCTGGCGGCTTGAGGCGGCACGGCCGGGCTGCTCGGCTGACGGGCCGGACGACGGCGACCAGCGAGGGGCCAGGCCAAAGGATCTTCCATCCATCCCGGAGCCCGAAGTACCCCCGCCGGAGGCAGGGTTTTACGTCCTCCGCTGCCGCTTCGTCAGAACAGGGTCAGGGGCTCGGTCTCGGGGGCGGGCTCGGCCGGGGCCGGCTCCGGAAGCGGGTCGAGCTCGGGCACCCGGGCGCGCACCTCGGCGTGGAACCGGCGGGCCAGGTCCGGCGCGATGACGTTGTCGGGCGTGTGGATGAACACGGTCGGCGAACGCCCCTCGCGCAGCCAGCCGGCCACCACGCCGAGCCAGGGCTGCCAGCCCGCGATCGTGCGGGCCGGGTCGTCCCGGCCGATGTAGCGGACCATGGGATAGCTGGTCAGGGCCCGGGTGCGGCGGGGCAGCCGCGGCTTCTTGACCCACGCCTCCTGCTCGATCGTGCTGGTGGGCGGGCCGTCGAACAGGACCGTGGTGTCGAACGGGACCCATTCGGCGCCCACCTCGGCCAGGGCGCGCTCGAGGGCCTGCCCCGATCGCGGGTCGTCGAAGAACGCGCGGTGCCGCACCTCGGCGCAGTACCGGTACCCGCGCGGGAGGCGGCGCAGGAACCCGCTGAGCGTGCCCAGGTCAGCCGGGCTGAAGGATGGCGGCAACTGGATCCACAGCATGTGGGCGCGCGGGCCGAGCGGCTCGACCGCGGCCAGGAACGCGCGCATCGGCTCGGCCACCTCGGCCAGGTGCCGCTCGTGAGTCACCAGCTTGGGCAGCTTGAGGATCAGCCGGAAGTCCTCGCTGGTCTGCTCGGCCCACGAGGCCACCGTGGCGGGCGGCGGGGTCGCGTAGAAGGTGGTGTTCCCCTCGACCGCGTTGCACCAGGTCGCGTAGGCCCGGAGGCGGTCACGCGGCCCGGCCGACCGGGGCAGGTAGCGGCCCTGCCAGGGCGCGTAGCTCCACATCGCGCAGCCGACGTGGAGTTCCATGCCTTGAGGCTACTGGCTACCCCTGTCAGTCGGCGGCGCGCTCGTCGGCGGGGCGGCGGCGCAGCCGGGACTGCTCGATCGCGGGCGGGTGGTAGGCCATGTCCAGCGTCCCGACGTCGGTGCCGGGCGGCACGATCGTGTCGATCCGGTCGAGGATCTCGTCGCTCAGCCCGGTCTTGGCCCCGGCCAGCAGGTCGTCGAGGTGCTCCATGGTCCGCGGGCCGATGATGGCGGCGGTGACCCCCGGGTGGGCGATCACGAACGCCATGGCCAGGTGGGTCAGCGAGATCCCGGCGTCGGCGGCCAGGGCGATGAGCTCCTCGATGACGTCGAGGCGGCGTTCGTCGCTCAGGTACTTGAAGCCGGTGCCGGACCGGTGGCTGCTGATCTCCTGGCCCTTGCGGTAGCGGCCGGTGAGCTGGCCGCCGGCCAGCGGGCTCCAGACCAGCGTGCCCATCCCGTAGCGCTGGCAGACCGGGAGCACCTCACGCTCGATGCCCCGGTTGAGGATCGAGTAGTTCGGCTGCTCGGTACGGAACCGTTCCAGGCCGCGGCGCTCGGCCACCCACTGCGCCTCGACGATGTCCGAGGCCGGGAACGTCGACGAGCCGATCGCCCGCACCTTGCCGCTGCGGACCAGGTCGGTCAGCGCCGACAGGGTCTCCTCCACGTCGGCCGACGGGTCCGGCCGGTGGACCTGGTACAGGTCGATGTGGTCGGTCTGCAGACGGCGCAGCGAGTTCTCGACCTCGGTGATGATCCAGCGCCGGGAGGTGCCCCGCTGGTTCGGGTCCTCCCCCATCGCGCCGTGCACCTTGGTCGCGAGCACGACCTCGTCGCGACGGCCACGCAGGGCCTGCCCGACGATCTCCTCGGACTCGCCCCGGGAATACATGTCGGCGGTGTCGACGAAGTTGATCCCCGCGTCCAGCGCCTTGTGGATGATCCGGATCGAGTCCTGGTGGTCGGGGTTGCCGATGACCCCGAACATCATCGCGCCCAGGCAATAGGGACTGACCTTGATCCCGGTCCGGCCCAGCGTGCGGTAGTGCATACATCCCCCTTTTAAAAAGCGGAACAACGCTCCAGTTAATATACGGAACGATGCTCCACTTGGCAACCAGCTGCGAAACTGGGCTTCGGCGACGGCAGGCCCGGGAGCGGTGAAGTTTGCTGGTCGGGGGCCCGGGTAGCGCTCCCGCCATGACTTCGGGAACCCTGCGCGGGGCGCTGGCCGGTGCGGCCGGGACCACCGCGCTGAACGCCGCCACCTATCTCGACATGGCGCTGCGGGCCGGCTCGTGGGCGGTCGAGGACTGGGCCAGCGACGCCGTCCCGCACCTGCTCTACGGCACCGTCACCACCGCGGTGCTGCGCACCGGCGAAGCATGACCGGGCCGCTCCGGCCGCTGGTCAGCTCCGCACTGGCCGGCGCGGCGACCGGCGCCCGGTCACTGACCGGCCTGGCTGCGCTGACGCTGACCGCCCGTCCCGGTGCCGCCGCCCAGCCCGACCGGACGCTGAGCCGCCCGTGGGCCAAGGCCGTGGCCGGGGTGCTGGCCGCCACCGAGATCGGGCTGGACAAGCTGCCCAGCGCGCCCAGCCGGCTGTCGCCGCCCGGTCTGGCCGGCCGGCTGGCAGGCGCGGCCGCAGCGGGGGGCATCATCGCGCGGCGGGCACCAGGGGACGCCAGCGCGGCTGGGGTGGCCAGGGCGGCTGGGGTGGCCAGGAACGCCGCTGTGGCCGGGGACGCCGGGGTGGCCAAGGACGACGATCGGTCCGGGGACGGTGGTGCGCCCGGCGTACCGGTGGCCACCGGCAAGGCCGGAGCGCGCACGGCGAACGGTCCGGCCCAGGTCGGCGCCTGCGTGGCTGTCGCCGCGGGGGCCGCGGTGGGCGCCGCCTGGATCGGGGTGCGGTGGCGGGCCTGGGCGAGCGCTCGGCTGGGGCGGGACTGGATCGGCGCCGTGGTCGAGGACGCGCTGGCGGTGGCGCTGGCTGCGGCGGCTTCGACGACCAGCCGCTAGGCAGTCGCACTGAGTCGCCGGGAACGGCCAGCGCCGGCCAAGGGCAACCAGCCAGCGCCGGCGGCCGCGACGGGCCGTTGGGCAGCCGCCGGCCGCCAGCGCCTTGGCCACGAGGAGCCGTTAAGGCGACCGGAAGTGGCCAGCGCCGGCCGAATCCCGTGACCGGGTCCGGGGATACCCTTTCGGGTGTACGCAACGTTGCGTCTAGACAAGTCCGCGCTGCGCTAGCATGATCCGGTCATGTCACAGCCGACGACACCCCCGGCGCCGGGCGGACCGGCCGCGGGCGGGCCGAAGGGGCGCGCCGCGCACCGGCGCAACGAGCAGGCGCGCGTCGCGGTCCTGCACGCGGCCGACGACCTGCTGGCCGAGCGCGGGTTCGCGGGCGTGACGATCGAGGGCATCGCGGCCCGGGCGGGCGTCGCCAAGCAGACGATCTACCGGTGGTGGCCGTCCAAGGTCGACGTGCTGCTGGACACGCTGATCGAGGACGCCGATCAGGCCCTGGCGGTGCCGGACACCGGCTCGGTGATCGAGGACGCGCGCCAGTACCTGCGTCGCCTAGCCGCCTTCGTGACCGGCGACCCGGCCGGCCGGGTGCTGTTGGCACTGATCGGCGAGGCTCAGCACGACGGGCAGATGGCGGCCGCGTTCCACGCCCGTTACCTGGATCCACGACGGCGGGCGGAGCACGCGATGCTGGCCCGCGGGATCGCCTCGGGTGAGCTGCCGCCGGAACTGAACATCGATCAGGCCCTGGACGCGCTGCTGGGGCCGCTGTTCTACCGGGCGCTGGTGACCGGCGGCCCGATCCCGCCCGCGTTCACCGACCAGCTGGTGTGGCAGGTGCTCGGCTAGGACTCCTGCTCGCGGGGGTGCTGGTGGGCGACGACGGCGGTGGTGAGCAGGAGCAGCGCCGCGCGCTGAGGATCGGCCGACCAGCAGGCCGCCGGCACCCACCACGTTAAGAAACATCCAGCTGACCTGGGTGGCCGCGCTGCACCCACTTTCGGGCCGCGGTCGTGAACATCCCGGCACCGCCCTACCGGGAGGCCGGCGGGTCGTGCTCACGCCTCGGCGGCGCTGGAACGGGCGATTTCGTTGAGGGCGCGGATACGCGGGTTCTCCCGGCTGCAGCACCAGACCAGGCCGAGCGGGAGTGGAGGCAGGTCGTCGATCGGGATCAGCACCACGTCGTCGCGGTTGAAGATGGGGACGGTGGAGCTGGTCGGGTGGACGATGCGGCCGCGGGCCACCAGCGAAAGGATCTCGTTGATCGTCTGGACCGGCTGGGTACGGCGGATCGGGCGCCCGGATGGCGTGGCCGGGGGCACCAGCAATTCGTAAACCGCGGGTGGGGTGGTCGGCGGGAGCTCGGCGACCTCCTCGTCGGCCAGTTCCTCGATGGAGACTGCGGGCCGCCCGGCCAGCCGGTGGGTGGCGGACACCGCGAGGGCCCGCTGGTAGTAGGCGAACGCGCTACCCGCGACCAGGTCGGGCTCGTCGACAGCCAGCCAGTTGCACAGGACGTCGATGTCACCCCGGCGCAGCGCCCGGTAGGCGTCGAACGTCTCGACCTCCTGGAGCCGGATCTCACAAGCCGGGTAGCGGGCCTGGAAGGCGGCGACGAGGCGGTTGAGGGCGGGGCCCTCGGTGGTGAGGACGAACCCGACCCGCAGCAGCCCGCGGACGGCCTGGGCCAGCTCACTGGTCTGCGCCAGGGCCAGGTCCAGGGCCGCCAGGGCGGGCACCAGGTCGCGCCGCAGGCCTTCGCCCGCCGGTGTGAGCCGGACCCGGCGGCTGGTCCGGTCGAAGACCTTGACGCCGAGCCGCGATTCGAGCACCCGGATGGCCTCGCTCACCCCGGGCTGGGAGATGCCCAGCCGCTCGGCCGTCCGGCCGAAGTGCAGCTCCTCGGCCAGCGCGAGGAAGATCCGCAGCTCACGTAGCTCCAGGTCACGCCACATCAATCAGAAAGCATAATCAATCCGATCAGGGATTGTCCCTTGATCGGCGCCAGTCTGCTCCCCGAGGTTGGTCCCGACGGCTGACGAGATGACTCACGAACGGAGCGGGGCATTGATCCTTGTCATCGGGGGGCGCAGCAAGATCGGGGCGGCGCTGATCACCGACCTGCTGGACCGGGGTGAGCAGGTCCGGGTCCTGGTCCGGCCGGGCGAGGCAAGCGGGACGGGTGGGGCCAGCGGGCCGGGTGGGGCCAGCAGGCCGGGCGGGGCAAGCGGGGCGGCCGAAACCGTGACCGGCGACCTGGCCGACGAGGGGTCGCTGGTCACGGCCATGGACGGGGTCGAGAAGGTGTTCCTGCTGTCCAGCCCGCACCCCGACGCGGTCCGCTGGCACCACAACGCCATCGACGCGGCCCGCCGGAGCCGGGTTCAGCTGCTGGTCCGCAGCTCGATCCTCGGCGCCGATCGGGAGACGCCGGCCGAGTTCATCACCGCCCACACCGAGTGCGACCGCTACCTGGAATCGTCGGGCCTGCCCTACGTGATCGTGCGGCCCAACCTTTTCCTGCAGAACATCCCCGAGTCGACGATCCCGTCGATCGACGGGTCCGGGACCTTCTACGCCGACGCCGGCCAGGCCCGGATCAGCATGGTGGACACCGGCGACGTGGCCGCGGTGGCCGCCGTTGCCCTCACCGAACCAGGTCACGCCGGTGCGGGCTACGACGTGACCGGCCCGGAAGCCCTGTCCTACGCCGATGTCGCCGCCCAGCTGACCGAGACGATGGGCCGCCCGATCAGCTACGTCGACGTGCCCGATGACGCCGTTCGCCAGGCTCTGCTGGACGCCGGGCTGACCGCGTGGTTCGCCGGCGCCCTCATCGGCCTGTACCAGGACTACCGGCGTTCAGGCCCGGACGGTTACGCCGCCCAGGTCACCGGCACGGTCGCGGAGCTCACCGGCCGGGCCCCGCGGTCGCTGGGCGACCTGCTGGCCGGAACGGCCGGAACGGCCGGAACTGCACCCGGGTGATGCGAGACGAAGAGGACAGCCAGCTTTTCTTGCCACCCCCCGTGATCGATCTGTGATGACTTAGCGATCTGCCGGGGCCAGGCTCCAGACATGAATCAGCTGGGGGGATGGCCGGGCCTGAGCCAGGCGGTGCGCCGCCGGCCGGTCGTGTGGGCGGGGATCGTCGTGGCCGTCCTCGCGGTGGCGGCCATAATCGCGGCCGCCCTGAGCGGTGGTGGCGGCCAGGCGACCGCGGCGAAGGCGACCGCGAAGCCGCAACCGGGCGTCATCACGGTCGACGACGTGGGCCACCCCCTCGACGCCAAGGTCCTGACGGTCGCGCGGGATATCCTCGCCGGTGCCCGGGCCCGCAACCGCGCCGCGCTCGACCGGCTGCTCATCCCGGCCGCTCCCGCTCCCCTCGGGCCCGCCGCCCTCAACAAGGTCCTCGCCCAGCCCGGCACCTACGCGCAGATCATCGCGGTCCTGACCACGACCCACGGTGCCTCACAGAACGGCTTCACCATCTGGCCCGGTTTCGTCCTGGCGGGAACGAGCGGCGCCGTCGACGCGGCCGACGCCAAGGCGCTCGGGGCCGACACGGGCCAGCAGTACCCGGGGATCTCGATCACCATTGGTGCCAGCGATACCGGGAAACCGTACGTCCCTAGACTCGTCTCGATCACCCACAACGTCCCGTAGCCAGCTCCATCACCGGGACCGATACCGGGAACGAGGCCCGATGGCACTGTCTTACGACCCGCAGATCGCCGCGGCGATGGCCCTGCAGATTGCCCAGAGCGCAAAGGTCGCGCCGCCGCCCGTCGGCGACTGGCAGACCCGGCGGGCCAACGCGGCGCTGACGATGCCGGGGCGGTTCGCCAAGCTGCCCGACTCCGACCGGGTCGTCAGCCAGGACTTCAGGCTGACCCGCGACGATGGCGAGGAGCTGCTGCTGCGCTGGTACGAGCCGCCGGGCCGGGTCGGTCCGGGCGCCGCGCTGTACATCCACGGCGGCGGGATGATCATGGGAAGCATCGCGCTGTACGACCGGGCCATCGCCTCCTACGCCGGCGGCAGCGGGGTGCCGATGCTGGCGGTGGACTACCGGCTGGCCCCCGAGCACCCGCACCCGGTCCCGGTCGAGGACTGCTACGCGGCCCTGGTCTGGCTGGCCGAGCACGCGGCCGAGCTGGGGGCCGATCCGGCCAGGATCGGGATCATGGGTGACAGCGCGGGCGGCGGCCTGGCCGCGGCCACCACCCGGGTCGCGCACGAGCGGGGCGGGCCCGCGCTGACCCGGCAGATCCTCATCTACCCGATGCTCGACGACCGGACCACGGTGCCCGACCCGGAGCTCGCCGGGCTGGCCACCTGGAACTACGACGACAACATCACCGGCTGGACGGCCCTGCTCGGCGACCGCGCGGGCGGCCCCGACGTGCCCTGGTCGGCGGCCCCGGCCCGGGCCATCAGCCCGGCCGACCTGGCTGGCCTGCCGCCGGCCTACATCGAGGTCGGCGAGCTGGACATCTTCCGGGCCGAGGACGCCGCCTACGCCGCCGCGCTGTCCGCCGCCGGGGTGTCGGCCGAATTCCACCTGCACCCGGGCTGCCCGCACGGGTTCGAGACCCCCGGGATGGCCACCGACGTCGGAATCCGGGCCCGCGCGGACCGGATCCGGGCGCTGCGCAGCATCTGACCAGCCGGGCTGAACGAGAGGACGCCAGCATGGCCGGACAGGGTGCGCCCTGGCCCAAGCAGGGACCCGCTTCGTACTTCCCGTCGATCGAGAAGAAGTACGGGCGCTCGATCGCGGACTGGCAGCAGATCATCGCCGGCTGCGGGCTGGACAAGCACATGGCCATCGTGGGGTACCTGAAGTCCGAGCACGGCATGGGTCACGGCCACGCCAACGCGCTGGTGGGCTGGACGCTCGCCGGCAACGTCGCCAAGCCCTGACTCCATGTACCTCGATATGGGACTGACTGACCGGCTGATACGGCTCACACGTGGGCGGCCGAGGCGAGATCGGCGGCGGACTCGGTGAGGGCAGTCAGAAGAGCGCTGGTGGCGGCGGTGGGCTGGCGGCGGGCGCTGATGGCGGCGGACAGACGCCAGGCCAGCCGGGGGTCGTCGGCCGGCACGGCCAGCACGCCGGGATGGCCGCCGGTGAGGGCGGAGGCGGGCAGCAGGGTGGTGCCGAAGCCGTTCTCGATCAGCTTCAGCATCAGCGTGTAGTCGGCGACCTCGATGGCGGCCGGGCTGGGGCCGAGGACGGCCTCGACGGCGGCGCGGACGCCCCAGCCGGGCGGGAACCGGAGGACGTCCTCCCCGGCCAGGTCGGCCGCGGTCACCCGGGAGCGGCGGCCGAGCGGGTGATCTTCGGGGCAGGCGAACACTAGCGGCTCGCGGACCAGCGGGCTGAGCAGGACCCCGCGCGACCCGCGGGCCGGCCCGGGACCGTCCGGGCCGGCGGTCAGCGCGATGTCCATGGTGCCGTCGGCGACCGCCTGCAGGTTCCCCGACGAACCGGTGATCGACTGGCGGAGCTGGACGATGACGCCGGGGTGCCGGTCGCGCAGGCCGGCCAGCACCGAGCCCAGATCGAGCGGGCCGGTGTGCAGCGTGCAGCCGAGGATGACGGTGCCGGTGACCCGGCCGGACACCGCTGCTACCTCGTCGCGGGTCGCCTGCACGGCCTCGAGGATCCGGCGGGCGCCGGCCTCCAGCGCCCGCCCGTGCCCGGTGACGGCGACCGGCGTCACCGACCGGTCGAACAGCGTGACCCCGAGCTCGTGCTCGAGACGGGCGACGGCGCTCGACATGGCCGACTGGACGATGTGCACCTCGCGGGCGGCGGCGGTGAAGCTCCCGGTCCGGCAGCAGACCAGGAAGTACTCCAGGTCGCGGTTCTCCACCCGCCCAGGCTAAGCCCGCAGCGCGGTATCCATCAAAAAAATCGATGCTTTTTATTAAAAATGATCGTTGGACACGATGACGGGATGCGCCGATCCTGGAGACATGAGCGCACCGATCCTGGCCGGCATCCGCGACACGTTCCTGCCCGACCGCACCGGCCGGCACGGCCCGCTGCCGCCCCTGCTGGTCAGCATGACGCTGGTCACCGGCCTGGTCGACAGCTTCAGCTACCTGGTCCTGGGTCACGTGTTCGTGGCCAACATGACCGGCAACGTGGTGTTCCTGGGCTTCGCGCTGGCCGGCGCGCCCGGCTTCTCGATCGCCGCCTCGCTGGTGGCGATGGCGGCCTTCGCGGCCGGGGCGTTGCTCGGCGGGCGGCTCGGCACCCGGTACCGGGAGCACCGGGCCCGGCTGCACAGCACCGCCGCCGTCGCCCAGGCCGGGTTCGTCGCGGTCGCGGTCATCCTCGCGGCGGTCAGCGGCCGGGCGCCCGCTCCCGGTTACCGGTACGCGCTCATCGCGGTGCTCGGCATCTCGATGGGCATCCAGAACGCGTCGGCCCGGACGCTGGCGGTCCCCGACCTCACGACCACCGTGCTCACCCTGACCATCACCGGTATCGCGGCCGACAGCGCGCTGGCCGGCGGCCCGGGGTCCAGGGCCTGCCGCCGGCTCGTCTCGATCGCCGCCATGCTGGCCGGCGCCCTGCTCGGCGCGGTCCTGATCCGGCACGCGGAGGCGTTCATCCCGCTGGCCATCGCCCTGGCCACCATCGCGGCCGGTGCGGCGGTGAGCTACCGGACCGGGCGCTCGGACTCGCCCTGGCTGCACCCCCAGAGCTGACCAGCCGGTCAGGCGAGGGCGATGTCGGAGGGGTGCTGGGCCAGCGGCGTGACCTGGATCTCCATGTAGGGGAAGAGCGGCAGGTTCCACAGGATGTCGTGCAGTTCCTCGTGGCTGTCGACCTCGAAGATGCTCAGGTTCGAGAACTGGCCGACCAGGCGCCAGATGTGCGGCCACTTGCCCGCGCGCTGGAGCTCATGGCTGTAGGCCTTCTCCCGGGCCAGCGTGTCGGCCCGGATCCCGGGATCCAGGTCGGGGGGCAGGTGCACGTCCATCGTCACCGCGAACAGCACGACATCTCCTCCTCAGGCGGGGTCCAGTACGTAGTCATACTCCACGTCGACGCCGCGGCCGTCGGCGGCGGGCTTCGGGTCCAGCATCAGTTCCGGCTTGACCGCCGAGGCGATGTCGTCGTCGTTGGCGGAGCTCCATCGCCGCAGGCTAACCCACGCGTTACCGGCTCGGTAGCGAGCGCGGGAGCCCGAACCAGGGCAGCATGTCGTTGTCGAACCGGGTCATGGCGCCGATCCGGCCGCCGTCCAGGGTGAGAACGTAAAGGCCGGTCCCGTGGCTGGTGCCGTCGGTCGCGCGCAGGTAGGCCCCGAACGCGGGCTGGCCGTTCGCCCGGGCCGGGATCAGCTCGAACCGGCGGCCGGCGCCGAAGATGCGGCCGCAGAAGCGGGCGGCCAGGTCGCGGCCCTCGTACTCGAACGGCATCGGCGGCATCGAGACGAAGACGTCGTCGGTCAGCAGGTCCACCAGCGCGCCGAGATCGGCCGACTCCCAGGCGCGGACGAACCTCGCCACGATCGCGTCTTCGGCGTCCGAGCCGGGGGCCGGCGGCTGGCGGACGGCCTGCCCGGGATACCGGCGCTGCAGGGTGGCGCGGGCGCGCTTGAGGGCGCTGTTGACCGAGTCCACGCTCGAGTCGAGCAGGCCGGCCACCTCGCGGGCGCGGAACCCGAGCACGTCCCGCAGGACCAGCACCGCGACCTGGCGGGGCGGCAGCGCCTGGAGCGCGGCGATGAAGGCCAGCGAGACCGATTCGGCCCGCTCGTAGCGGGCCTCCGGCCCGGGCGGCGGGTCGGTCACCGCTTCGAGCAGCGTGTCCGGGTACGGCTCGAGCCAGACGACCTCGCCCAGCCGGGTCGGCTCGGGCGGTTCGACGTGGGGCACGTCCCACTCCCGGGCCCGGCGCCGGGCGGCCGCGCGGCGGGCGTTGAGGCACCGGTTGGTGGCGATCCGGTACAGCCAGGTCCGCACCGAGGCGCGCTGCTCGAAGCCGCCCAGGCCCTGCCAGGCGGCCAGCAGCGTGTCCTGCAGGGCGTCCTCGGCGTCGTGCAGCGAGCCAAGCATCCGGTAGCAGTGCAGCCGCAGCTCCGCCCGGTACGGCTGGATCAGGACCTGGAACGCGTCATCGTCCCCGGCCCGCGCCTTCGCGACCAGTTCGCCGGTCATCATCGCATCCCTTCCCCGTGGCGGCCCTTTCTGAGTATGGACACCGGCCGGGCCGCGAACTGGGCGGTGCCCGGACGCCCAGTCCGGCCGGGGCCGCGGTGTCTGCACCAGTGACAGCACATCAGCTTCGAAAGGGAGCACCGGCATGGGAACGATCGTCGTCTTCGAGAACATCTCCCTGGACGGGGTCACGCAGGACCCGACCGCCGAGGAAGGATTCGGCCGCGTCAACTGGCTCGACAACCTCAGCGCGGCCGACCGCGAAGCGTGGGACGAGCTCATCCTCAGCGACGCGCTGGACGCGCAGGCCCTGCTGCTGGGACGGCGCAGCTATGAGTTCTTCGGCGCGCGGTATCCGCAGCGCTCGGGCAAGCTGGCGGACACGATGAACGGCTTGCCCAAGTACGTCATCTCGGCCACCCTGACCGACCCCGGCTGGGGCGACACGACCGTGCTGCCGGGCGACGTCGTGGCCGCGGTGTCCGCGCTCAGGCAGCGCGTGGACGGGCAGGTCCGGGTCTACGCCAGCTCCCGGCTGGTACCCGTCCTGCTGGCGAACGACCTGGTCGACGAGCTGCGGCTGGCGATCTTCCCGCTGGTGATCGGGGCCGGCGACCGTCCGTTCGGCCCGGTCGGCGGCCCGAAGTCGCTGCGGCTGGCCGGTGTCCGCACCGTCGGCGACGCTCTCGCGCACCTGACCTACCGCCGGTGAGCGCGGCCGGGCCGGACTCCAAGATCACTAATTACCGGATTCAATCCCGCCGGCCAGGTGGCCCGTAGTAAATACCGCAGTGGAGCGGGCTCGCCGGTCAAGGAGGATTCAGCGGGAGATGAACGTCGCCGCCTTGTTCGCCTGGGTGCTCACGGTCTTCGGTGGTTTCATCCTGCTGATGATCTGGATCATCGAGTACGACCGCGAGTTCCAGAGCACGGTGGCGACCCGGCTGCCGGTCCCGGTGATATCCGTGCACGCCCTGCTGGCGGTGGGCGGCCTGATGCTGTGGTTCGCCTACATCCTGGTCGACCAGGATCGGCTGGCCTGGGCCTCGGTCGCCATCCTGGCGGTGGTCGCGACGCTGGGGCTGGTGATGGCGGCGCGCTGGGTCCGCGTGTACCGGCGCTTCGCCAAGCCCGGCCCGTCAATGGCCAACAAGAAGTCGGTACCGCCGGAACGGAACTTCCCGCTGCCGGTCGTCATCGGCCACGGCCTGCTGGCCGTCGTGACGATCGTGCTGGTGCTGGTGACCACGCTGGGCAACTCCTGACTGGGCGGCCCGGAAGCGGGCGGCGCGGGAGGCGCGACACGACTACTCAAATTTGAGTAGTCGTGTTTACTGGCGGGGTGAACCCTACGAGGCTGTTCGTGCTGGGCGCGCTGGCCCGGCACGGGCCGATGTACGGCCACCAGATCCGCCGGGGCGCCCGGATGGACCGGGCCGATCTGTGGTCCGACGTCCGGCCGGGCTCGCTGTACGGCGCGCTGCACCGGCTCGCGGCCGAGGGGCTGATCGAGCCGGTGCGCACCGAGCAGTCCGGCCACCTGCCCGCCCGCACGGTGTACGCGATCACCGCCGAAGGCCACCGTGAGCTGCGGACGCTGCGGGCGGAGGCGCTGGCCGAGGTGGGGCTGCGGCCCGACCCGGTCGACCTGGCCCTGGTCATGAGCAGCGATCTGGACGACGACGTGCTGCGCGGGTACGTCGAGGACCGGATCCGGGCGCTGGACGCCCAGGCGGCCGCGCACGTCCACCAGGGCGAGCGGGCCTGGCCGGACCAGACGGTGGCCGACGACCTGGTGGTGGCGCACGCTCGGCTGCGGATCGAGGCGGAGCTCGCCTGGCACCGGATGGTCCTGGACCGGGTGGGCAAGCTGACCGCGGACAGCCCGGCCGCGGGCACCGGGCCGGCCGCGGGCACCCGGCCGGAGGCGGGCCGGTGACGGTCCGGCCGATCCGGCGGCTGGGCGACCCGGTCCTGCGCACCGCCTGCGAGCCGGTCACCAAGTTCGGCCCGGCCCTGGCCCGGCTGGTGGACGACCTGATCGACACGGTGCAGGTACCGGGCCGGGCCGGGCTGGCCGCCAACCAGATCGGCGTCGGCCTGGCCGTCTTCGCCTACAACGTGGCCGGCGCGCTCGGCTACGTGATCAACCCGGTCCTGACCACCGACGGCGATGAGCAGGAGGGCCCGGAGGCCTGCCTGAGCATCCCCGGCATCACCGCGCTCCGGCGCCGGGCCGTGAGCGCGACCGTGACCGGCGTCGACCTCAGCGGCGACCCGGTCACGGTCAGCGGCGAGGGTGAGCTGGCCCGCGTCCTGCAGCACGAGACCGGCCACCTGCGGGGCGAGCTGTTCATCGACCGGCTGGAGCGCCGGGAGCGCGTCCAGGTCATGCGCCGGCTCCGCCAGCTGGCGGCCGCCGCTCGGTAAAACTTGCCGATATGGAAACTTTGCGATTCTGGCAAAGTTTATCTAGAGTGGCGGCATGGAGGTCAGTCAGGCGGCTCCGCTCGGCTTGCGCGAGCGGAAGAAGCTGCAGACGCGCGAGGCGCTGAGCTGGGCGGTGATCCGGCTGAGCGTGGAGCGGGGCTGGGGCAACGTCACGATCGAGGACGCCGCCGAGGCCGCTAACGTCTCCGAGCGCACATTCCGCAACTACTTCTCCAGCAAGGCCGAGGCGGTCGCCGCCCGGCACCTCGACCGGATGCTGCTGATCGCGGCCGGGCTGCGTGACCGCCCGCCCGCTGAGCCGCTGTGGGACGCGATCACCGGTGCCGTGCTGGGCCAGTTCAGGGGTGGCCAGCCGCGCGGCCGGGCCTGGACCGACGCCATCCAGCTGATGCTCACCGAGCCGGACGTGGCCGGCGAGATCCTCAAGGCGAACGCGGCCGCCCAGCTCGACCTGGCCGCCGCCGTCGCCGGGCGGACCGGCACCGACCCGGCCCGCGACCTTTATCCGGCCCTGGTGGCGGCGGCGATCACCGCCGCCATCACCACCGTCATGGACCACTGGCTGCACGCCGACCCGGCGGTCGCGATCGAGGCCTTGATGAGCGAGGCGTTCGGTCTGCTGCAGGCCGGACTGCCGATCCCGTAACCCGGCCCAACCACGCGCCCGTGCCGACCACGGGCTATCTCGTCATGCCCGCCAGAGAGGACTGATTCCAATGATCAACGATGTCGTCATCGCCGGTGCCGGGCCCAACGGCCTGATGCTGGCCTGCGAGCTGAGCCTGGCCGGCGTCCGGCCGATCGTCCTCGAGCGGGAGCCCGAGCTCGCCGCCGAGCCGCGCGCGAACGGCCTGGTCGGCCAAGTGGTGCGGATGCTCGACCGGCGCGGCCTGTACGAGCGGATCACCGGCAGCAGCCGGCCGCCGGAGCCCAGCCCGGCCTACATGTTCGCCGCGATGCGCCTCGACCTGACCGTGCTCGCCGACAACCCGGTCTACGTGCTGCCGGTCCCGCAGGCCCGCCTCACCCAGGTGCTGGCGGAGCGTGCGGCCGAGCTGGGGGTGGAGGTCCGGCGCGGGCACGAGCTGACCGATCTCGCCCAGGACGACGAGGCGGTCACCGCCACCATCGCCGGCCCGGACGGCCGCTACCGGCTGCGGACCCGCTACCTGGTCGGCGCGGACGGCGGCCACAGCGTCACCCGCAAGCGCTCAGGCATCGCGTTCCCCGGCGTGACCAGGGACAACACGGTCTCACGGGCCGTCACCGCCAACCCGCCGGCCGACTGGATCGACCCGGCCAGCGGGGCGCTGAACGTCCCCGGGTACGGACCGGTCCCGCCGCTCCTGCACCACCGCACCGAGACCGGGATCTTCGTGTACGCGCCGTTCGCCGGACGGCCGGCGACGGTGTTCACGCTCGAGCTCGGCCTCCCCAACGACCCCGGTGAGCCGATGAGCCTGGCCGAGATGGAGGAGAGCATCCAGCGGGTACTCGGCCTCCGCGTCCCTCTGACCCCGGCCGGCGGTGACGGTCCGCAGCTGATGCGGCGCCTGGTCGGCACCAACACCCGGCTGGCGGAGCGGTTCCGCGACCGGCGCGTGCTGCTGGCCGGCGACGCCGCCCACGTCCACTCGGCGACCGGCGGCCCCGGGCTCAACCTCGGCCTGCAGGACACCATCAACCTGGGCTGGAAGCTCGCCGCCGTGGTCGGCGACGGGACCCGGGACGGCCTGCTCGACACCTACGAGAGCGAGCGGCGGCCGGTCGGCGAGCGGGTGATCATGCAGACCCAGGCACAGGCGGCCCTGACCGCGCCCGGTCCCGACGTGACCGCGCTGCGGGCGCTGTCCGCCGAGCTGCTCACCGACCCCGCCAACGTCCAGCACATCGCGGAGACGATCGCCGGCAGCGACGTCCGCTATGAGACCGCCGGCCACCCGCTGGCCGGCCTGCTGCACCCGACCTGGATCTGCGCACCGCCAGCGGCCCGGTCCGGCTGGCCGAGCTGACCCGGGACGCGCAGCCGCTGCTGCTCGACCTGACCGAGACCGGGCTGCCAGCCGGCGGACCGTGGCGGCTGGTCCGGGCCCAGCCGACCGGGGCCGGGCCGGCGGGCGTCACCGCGCTCCTGCTGCGGCCGGACACCTACGTGGCGTGGGCGTCCTCGTCGGCCCGGCCGGACGCGGCTGAGACCGAAGCACTGCGGGCGGCCGGGGAGCGCTGGTTCGGTCAGCCGGACGTGCCGGTTCAGCTGGCCGCGGGGCCGGGAAAATGAGGCGGACGCGGCCAGCGGCGAGTCGATCTATCCGGCCCAGCGAGTCCCGGGCCGAAGGCTCGGGCGAGTGGCCGGTCCTACGGCGAGGTACCGCCGCGGGTACCGGGGGGTCCAGGGGGGTCGTCCCATCCCGAATGGGAAAGCTCGACCCCAGGCCGCAGGCTGGTAATCGAACAAGTGATGCAGCTTTGAACGGCTCTGCGTCACTGTAACTCACGCAGCCAGCGAGGACCACCCCGAGCGCCGCCGGGGACGAGCACCGCCGCACTCGTCCCCGGTCCCTCCGCCTGGCACGGAAACAGCACCAACGGCGAGGAATGACCCACCCATCCAGCCCGCGCCGCACCGGCGCCGCAACCCCGGCACCGCGCCGCACCCGCTAAATTCCTGTCACGAGATGCCGCTACATCACGCAGGCCGGGCTGGGCTGGTGCAGACCCCCGCCCAGCTCTGCAGACCTGCATCGGCCAGTGACCCATACAGTGCGTCGGCGTCGAGCGTGCTACCCGGGACCGACGGGACGCCGACTACGAACAGCCCGGCCGCGCGGGCCGAGGCAGCTCCGGTCCGCGAATCCTCAAAGGCCACGCTGTGCGCGGGCTCCGCCGAAAGGTCCGCGCAAGCCCGCAGGTACAGGTCAGGCGCGGGCTTGGCCTGATCGACGTCATCGGCGGAGACCACGACCGTGAACAGGTCATTTAGGGCCGCCGAACGCAAGGCTGCATCGACGAAACGCCGCGGGCTGTTGCTGGCCACCGCGAACGGAATACCGCGATCACGCAACCTGCACACCAGGTCCCGGGCTCCAGGCAGCGCGGGCGCGCCCGCACTCAGCTCCTTCCACACCAGATCGGCGAGACGCTCGGCCAGCGCCAGACCACAGCCCGGCTTACCGAAATACTCCGCCATCGCTGCACCGCCGGCCTCCAGCGTCCCGCCGATGAGCAGCTGCTTCTCAGCGGTCCCGAAGCCAGATCCATGTTCGGCGAAGATGGCAGTTTCGGCTTTGGTCCAGCCGGACTCGGTCTCCACGAGCAAGCCGTCACAGTCGAGGACAACCGCGTCGACCTCAAGGGGCATCTGGGCATCGGGCATCTCGGAATTAGACGCAAATCGCGCTGCGCGCCGCAAGCCAATTTCGCGGCTGCCGATGCGCCGTAGGCGGGAGCGGAGCAATTTACCCCAACGTCTGCAGCGAGCCGGGGCTGTCGGCCGTGTGGCATACGTGCCACGTCCCGCGATACCAGCAGCATCGAAGCACGCCGGGAAGACCTGTGACCGCCATCCCCGCTGAGGGCCGAGCTCACGAGCGCGGCCGCTAGTCTGCCGGTTTTCAGGGTGTGGCGGGACTACCGGGATGATTGCCGGCCGAGCCAGCCAGCGTATGGGAGAGTATGGCGTCCACCACTTGGATAACTGGCTGCCTGGCGTCGATGGCGATCGCCCCGGATGCACGCAAGCGTTCTTGATATCCCGGCCGGAGGCGGCGTATGTACTCGCGAGAGTCCCCAGCCCTGCCCCACTCGTTGTCCTGGCGGGTTTCCAGCCGGGCCAGCATGGTCAGCTCGTCGATCTCCAGCAAGAACACCTGTGTGAAGCGATCGGCCAGGTCCAGCTGATTGTCCGCACCGCCGCACAGATGCAGCGTGGCGGGTGCTGCGGCGGCGATCAGCTCGTCCAGACGGCCCGGATCCCACCGCCAGCTATGCCGGGCAAGCCACGCAAAGTCCAGCTCGGCCGGCTCTTCTGCCACGACAGCGCCGGCCGCGTCAACAAACCGCGCAAGGAACGGGTCTTCGTCGTCATCAATGCACGCCAGGCCCCGCCCGGCAAACACGGCAGCGACCGCGGACTTCCCGGCACCGGCACACCCGGTGATCAGCACTGCGCTCACGGGTGTCCATCATCGGCATGGGCCTGAAGGCGGCGCAACGAGTTTGTTTCCCATGCGAACACAGGCTGCCTCACGTCCACAGGCACCGGCTGGTGTGCCACTAGCGCCGAATCAGCCGAGGCACCCTCATCGAGTACGGTTTCCTTGGAAGCGCCAGGCTGACCGCCTGGAACCAAACAGGCGAAGGCGCCGCCGTATTTCGTGTTCGCGGACGACGGCTGCCGCGTGCCGGTCGTTAATTTCGAATTCGTCGACGAGCCAATTGACGCGCTTCTTGAGGCTAAGGCACGCGGGAGCTGCCTCCAGCATCTCAAAACCACTGACTAAGGTCTCGTCCCGTGATGACCGGTATACGTGCCATGAGGCTCCGATGCCGGTCCGGTCTGTGGCTCGCACAGCCCGAACGAGTCTGTGCAGGCAAGCTATGGCCAGGCCTACGGCGTTACTCCCAGCCGCACGCTCGCGAAGACTAGGCGTCGCTCCGGAACAGTGATTCGAAGGTCTCGCACGCGCGGAGCGCCGTCCCCCGGGGACGGCGCTCCGCAAGGACGCGCGGCCGGTACTCCGGCCCGGACCTGCGTTCAGGCGGCGACGGGCTGCGGTTCGGCGGCCGGAACCTGGACTGGCTGGCGCAGCGTAATCACCCCGACCGTGAAGAGGGCGATGAACAGCAGGTAGTCGGGCAGCAGGGAGATCGCCCCCTGCAGTCCGGCCGCGCCGAGCAGCCCGCAGAAGAAGAGCACCCCGACCCACCACGGCAGCGTGCGCGCACGCAGCACCCCGATGCCCAGGCAGATCAGGCCAACCACGACGCCGATCAGCGCCACCGACTCGTAGATCGTGAGCCCAGTCGGATCGCTGGCCGGGACGCCACCGTGGTGGACCAGGTACGGCTTGATGAACGCCTCGATGACGCCCTCACCGACGTTCAGCATCACCATCGCCACAAAGAATCCGACGTACCCGATCGTGATCAGCGTTCGTGAACGCCCGCGGAAGCTGAGCAGCACCGGCATGCCGAGCACGATGAGAACATCGCCGCCGACCGCGATGCCGTTATAGAGCGACCAGTGCGCATCGGCGTAACGCGCGTCGCCGGAGCCGTGCACGAGCAAGCCGGCCGCAAGATAGCCAAGCGTCGCGACGATCGTGCCGATGATGAGTGCCCAGCCGCCGAGGCGCTTGAGTGTGATGTCCATGGATGTCCTTCCGCGAGGGCCGCCATCCGCGGCCGATGGCACCAAGCGTCGGCCAGCACCGCCCTCCCCGCCGTCCGGCGCGAGTCGCTCCCCGCTGCGCCGCAAGTCGCGAGTTACGCGGCGACGTTACCTACTGCGGCAGCAGCCGCATCCATCTCACGGAGGAGGACATCGGCGCACGGCAGCGATACGTTGCGCTCATGCGATGGTGGACACCGGCCAAGGTCGACGGCCTGCTCGCGCTGGCACTGACGGTCTTCGCGCAGCTCAACCTGCGCTTCCACCTAGACCAGTCGACAACGTACGGGCCGGCCTTCGCGACGGAGGTGACCACGGCGGCGGCGACCGGCGTTCTCGCGCTGCGGCGTCGGGCGCCGCTGCCGACCATGGTCGCCGTGGCCGCCGCGGTCGGCGGGCCCGAGCTGTTCACACACCTCACGTTCACGCTGTGGGGCGATTTCCTGCCGATGCTCGTGGCCGCGTACTCGGTTGCCCGCTACACCGAGCGCCGCGCCGCGTGGACGGGCCTCGCGGTGGCAGTGCTCACCGTTGTCGTGGTGATGCTGCGGGTCCCAGAGGCCGGGACGACCGCGAACATCCCCTTCGCCGCCATCCCGCTCGCGGCCGTGTTCAACGTCGGCCGGGTACTTCGCCGCAGGGAGCATGGCCATCGCGAAGAGCGCGACCGGGCCGAGCGACTTGAGCGGGAACGGGACGCGGCCGTGGCCGCGGCGATCTCCGACGAGCGCAGCCGGATCGCCAGGGAACTGCACGACATCGTGGCCCATTGCGTCAGCGTGATGGTGGTCCAGGCGGGAGCGGCAGAAGACCTGCTCGACCGCGATCCTGATAAGGCACGCGCGCCGCTGGCCCTGGTCCAGGTGACCGGGCGGCAGGCGGTCATGGAGCTCAGCCGCATGCTCGGCCTGCTGCGGGACTCGTCCAGCTCGCCTGATCTGGTGCCGCAGCCTGGGACGGCCGAGCTGGCCGAGCTCGTGCGCCACATGACCGAGATCGGACTCCCCGTCGAGCTCTCCGTCCACGGCACGCCGCGGCCGCTGCCCCCCGGCCACGCCCTGACGGTGTACCGGATCGTGCAGGAGGCGCTGACGAACTCGCTCAAGCACGCCTCGCCGACGACCGCCACGGTGGCGGTGCGCTACGACAACCAGAGCGTCGAGGTCGATGTCCGCGACACTGGCCGGGCCACGCCGGGGCCGGCGACGGCGGCCGTCGCGGTCGGACACGGGCTGATCGGCATGCGCGAACGGGTAAACCTGTTCGCGGGGACGCTGAACATCGGGGAGAACCCGGGCGGCGGCTTCGCGGTGCGGGCGTGCCTGCCGGTGGAGGCCTTGTGATCCGGGTTCTCCTCGTCGACGACCAGGCGCTTGTCCGCGGCGGTTTTCACTCGATCCTGGACGGACAAGAGGACATCGAGGTCGTCGGCGAGGCGGCGGACGGGGCGGAGGGAATCGACCTCGCGCTGGCCACCAGCCCCGACGTGATCCTCATGGACGTGCGGATGCCGCGCATGGATGGGATCGAGGCCACCAGGCGGGTGCTGGCCGACGGCCGGGTGCGCACCCGCGTGCTGGTCCTCACCACCTTTGACCAGGATGAGTATGTCTACGCGGCGCTGCGCGCGGGGGCGAGCGGGTTCCTGCTCAAGAGCGCACCGACGCGCGAGCTGGCCATGGCTATCCGCACGGTCGCGGCCGGCGACGCGCTGCTCGCACCGGAGATCACGCGCCGCATGATTGAGGAGTACGTGCGGCGTCCCCGTGCGAGCGGCGACGCCGCCCAGCGCTGGAGCGCACTGACGCAGCGCGAGCTGGAGGTGCTCACCCTCGTCGCACGCGGCCTCTCCAACGCCGAGATCGCCGCCGGCCTGTTCCTGAGCGAGCTCACGGTGAAGAGCCACGTCACCCGCCTGCTGACCAAGCTGGGCCTGCGCGACCGGGTGCAGGCGGTCGTCTTCGCCTACGAGTCCGGCCTCGTCCAGCCGGGCGGAGGCGCCAGTTAACCTAGGCAGGAGACTGGTCACCCGCAGGTTCGCGCTCAATTTGCTCGATGGTGGGCAGATTGGCCTGCAGCGGCTCGGGCAGAGAGCGCGCGAGCTGGTACTCGGCGATACCGAACGGGCGCGCGTTGTCCCTCAACGCGTACTCGGGACGCCGAAACGAACGATCTGTTTGCTCACGTGAGGAACCCCTGTCGGCCGATCGCCCACGAATAATCGGCAGGGAGCCTTTAGCGCCTCGACAGAACCTCCACTCATCGGCATGAGCGCGCTAAAGCCGACTGGGGTGCGTAGATCTGGGTCTTCCGGGTCGTGTGGCAAGTCCGCTTACCCGCTGGCGCGGGCCGCCTTCCTTTATTTCCCGTGACCGGCCAGCACCCCGCCGTACTCCGCGTCCCGCCCCGGTACCGGTCCGCACCACCCCACCGCGCCGCCTACGGCACGGCCCCTGCCTGTGTCGCGGTGTTGCCGGAGCTGCCGAAGTTTCCCCGACGGTTCGCTGAGGTCATGGGTTGCCGGCGATGCCGGCTATTGCCGGTGATTGCCGGAGAAAGCTCGTTCCAGTGACCAGCAGCGGGCGGGTGTGGCTACAACGACTGCCATGCCTGCCTCACCAGCAACACCTGCCGCGCGCCGCAGCGATGCCGGGACCATCAAGCTGACCGAACGGGACATCACCGGCCCGCCGACCTCACCGGCACCCGGCCATCCGGGCCCTCCCCGGTCAGGCCATCAGCCCGGTCGCGCGGCGGCCCCGTCTGGCGGGACCTGTGGCTGGTCCCGGCCCGGATCCGCCACGGCCGGCCACGACGGCTGGCCGCCGCGCGCTGATCGCCGGGCTGCTGTCCCTGCTGATTCTCCTGCTGATCCCGGGACAGGCTGCGGGCCCGGCGGTGGTCACCGGGCTGGTGATCTGGTTTTTGTTCTCTGCCCGTGCGGACCTGGCGCCGCCCCCGGAGCGATGAAAATCATGCCTCCGGCGGGGGCGCTCTCGACTCTGGGATGGAGGAAAAACCAAAACCCTCAGGGCCTGGCCCCTCCCGCTGTCGCCGTCGTCCCGCCAGCCGATCAAGCGGGCCGACGGCGACGGGATGGACCAGGCCGGCCCGCATTGTGCGATGCAAGCGCCGGCCGCACCTCCAGCGAGCGACTGCAGGACCCGATCGCCTCGATGCGGCGGCAGGTCCGCAACGCCCGCGGCCACTCTGGTGCCTGGCAGATCGCTGCCGACGCCGGGATCCCGCGCGGCAGCGGCATCGCCGACCTATTGACCGAAGCCAAAGCACCGGTCCCGAAATTCGCGTTCGTCGTCTGCGAAGACATCGAACGATCCGCCCGGGACACGTTCAGTTCCCTGAAACTCGAACGAGCATTGTCCGATCAGGGCATTCCGCTGTTTGCCACCGACGAGCCATTTAATATCGCCGGGATCAACGCGACCACCATTCTGGTCCGCCGGGTCAAGCAAGGCGTCGCCGAATGGTACCGGTTCCAGCTCCGCGAAAAAGTCTGGGCCGGGCTCCTGGAACACTCCCTCGCCGGCTGGAATTTGGGGAAAGTCCCCACCGGATACCTGCCGGAAAACACCCACACCCCAACCCCATCAAGGCGGCGGAAGGCCGCACCAAAACGCGGCTGATCCCCGACCCCGTCTTCGCCCCGGCCGTCGCCCAGATTTACCGGTGGCGGGTCGTGGACCGGCTCGGGAAGCCGACTGTCTGGCGGCGGCTCGCGGAGGCCCCGCACCGGTACCCCGTCCGCCGTCGGGGGCCTGGTCGCTGGCCCTGGTCGACGAGATCCTGTCCATCCCGAAGTACACCGGGCACCAAGTGATGGGCCGCCGTAAGACCAAGGGCGGGACCCGGCAGTGGACCCCGGCCAGCGAATGGATCTGGACGCCCGAACCCACCCATACGGCCCTGGTGAACCGCAACGTGTGGGTCCGCGAAGAACCGCTGATGGCCGCCATCGCCGGTTTCTTCACCGACCGGGTGTTCGGCCCCGACCGGGCCGCCATGCTCGATGCCACCCTGCCCCGGACCGCGGCCGCCCAGGCCGCCCGGGACGCCGCCCGCGCCGGGACACTGCGGAAGAAGCTGGCCAAGATCGACGTGTCCGAGACCGCGCTCATCAGCGAACTGGAGAACACCCCCGAAGGAATGCCCGAGCCGGCGGTCGCGGCCTACCGGCAGCGGCTCCGCGCCCGGTTCACCGAGTTGTACACCGAACGCACCACCCTCCAGGCGCAGCTCGACACCCTCACCACCCCATCAGATGAGCCAGCCAGCGACCCGGCCCTGCTGGACGAGCTGCCCTTCCTGGGTGACATCGTCACCAACGCCCCAACCCCGCTGATCGAACGGCTCCTGGCGATCTTCGACCTCAGCGCCGTCTACAACCGCGACAAACACCAGCTCACCATCCACGCCACCATCACCCCCGCCACCCCCCAAGCCATCCGCGACCTGCTCCTCGACCCACGCGCCGACCACAACCAACCGGCATCACAGCCTGGCCCTACCGGACAGGATCACGTTTCCCATCCGACCGGGCCACCTGGGTCGTCCCCCCGGACGGAACTGGTCCCGGGCCGAAGGCTCGGGCGAGTGGCCGGTCCGACGGCTAGGTACCGGGGGGGTCGTCTCCGCGGACGGGGTCCTTCATCTGGTCCCAGGTCATCGGCAGGTCCGAACCGGAGAGGGGGAAGAACTCGAACCGGGTGGGCCCCATCAGCGGCTGCAGCCGGCGGGTGATGGCCTGGTGCGGGTCGGACGCGGCGAACGCGTCCAGGCTGGCCTGGCTCTCCCATACGGAAAAGGTCCAGAACGTCTTGCGCGCGACCTCAGCGTCGAGCGCGTAACCGATCAGGCCGTCGGCGCGGGCGAGCTGGCGGCGGATGGCCATGGCGTCACGCAGGAAGCCGGGGATGGAGCGGTGGCGCTGCAGCGGCAGCCGCGAAGCCATCGCCAGGTAGCTACGGCCCGGCTCGATGGCGCGCCGCTGAACCCAGGGCAAGGCTGGCATGTGAACCCCTTTCAGAACTTTCCGTAGCGGGCAATCTAACCAGTGGAAAGATAGTCTTACCAGTGGTCAGATGCAACCTAATATTGAGGAATGCCTGCCTCGCCTGCCCGTCCGTACCATCACGGTGACCTGCGCCGGACGCTGCTGCGGGCGGCGGTGGCGGCGATCGGGGACGGCGGCCCGGCCGCCATGAGCCTGCGCGAGGTGGCCCGGCGGGCCGGGGTCAGTCACGCGGCGGCCGCCTACCACTTCGGGGACAAGGCCGGCCTGCTCACGGCGGTCGCCGCCGAGGGCTACGAGATCCTCGCGGGCGAGCTCGATCAGGCCTGGGACGCCACCCGCGCCTACGCCGAGGTGGGCGTGGCCTACGTGCGGTTCGCGGTCCAGCACCGCGCCCACTTCGAGGTCATGTACCGGCCCGAGCTCTACCGGGCCGACGACCCCGAGGTCCAGGCGGCCCGGGCCGCCGCCGGGGTGCGGCTGTACGGCTCGGCCAGCCCGGACGCCGAGCACGTGACGGTCGGCACCGCGGCCTGGTCGCTGATGCACGGGCTGGCCACCCTGTGGCTGAACGGCAACCTGCCCGGCCAGCTCGGCCCGGATCCCGAGCAGGCGGCCCGCACGATCGCCGGCTACCTGGACGTCCCGGCCGAGATGCGCGGTCCCGGGGCTGGCTAGCGGCCGTCAGGCGCGGGCGGTGACGGCCCAGGCGATGGCGCTGAGCTCGGCCGGGGTGGCGGGGAACAGGCGCCGGCACTGGTCGCGCAGCGCGGTCACGCGCTCGGGGGACAGCGAGGCCACATAGGCTCCGGCCGGGCCGACGCCGAGCGTGTACGGCTCCCACCACGACTCGAAGGTGACGTACCGGGCCCGGACCGTCAGCTCGGTGGCCCGGACCGCGCTCAGCCCGGCCTCGGTGAACAGCCGGGCCAGATCGCCCGCCCGGGCGCCGGCCAGGTCCGACTCGTCGGTCGCGGCCGGATCGAGCTCGCGCACCGCCACCCAGAACAGCGACACCGGCCCGCGGTCACCGGCGTGGTCCCATACGCAGGCCGCCACCACTCCCCCGGGCCGGGTCACCCGGCCCATCTCCCGCAGGCCCTGGACCGGGTCGGCCATGAAGTGGACGACCAGCTGGGCGAGCGCGGCGTCGAAAACCTCGGCGGCGAACGGCAGCTGCTCGGCGGTCGCCTGCCGGATGTCGGCCGCGGGCAGCCGCTCCCGCACCGCGGCCACGAACGGGGCCGACGGCTCGACCGCGCTGACCGCGTCCGCCCCGGCCCGGCTGGCCAGCTCGGCCGTCAGCGCCCCGGGCCCGCAGCCCACGTCCAGCAGCCGCTGGTCCCGGTGCACGCCGGCCAGGTCGGCGAACTGGCCCGCGAGCGGCCCGGAGTACTGCCCGATGAATCGCTGATAGGCGTCCGCGCTGACGTTGAAGCTCATGCTGGGCAACCTACCGGGCTGGGAACCGGGTACCGCGAGCGCGATAATGCCATCGTGGGGGACGCAACGGGCAGCCATGCTCAGCTTTGACAGCCTGCTGATCGTCGGCGCGGTGGCCGTCGTGATGCCGTTCCTGCTCGGGCTGTTCCCGGCCCTGAAGGTACCGCCTGTCGTGCTCGAGATCGTCGGCGGCGTCCTGGTCGGCCCGTCGGTGCTCGGCTGGGTGCACCTGGACGCCCCGGTCCGGGTGACCTCCGACCTGGGCCTGGGCTTCCTGCTGTTCATGGCCGGGTTCGAGATCGACCTGCGCCGTTTCGAGCGACAGCCGCTGGTGCTGGCGACCCGGGCGTTCGCGGTCTCGGTGGCGCTGGCCCTGCTGGCCGGGTACGGGCTGCAGCTGGCCGGCCAGGTCGAGGACGGCCTGCTGATCGCGGTCTCGCTGATGGCGACCTCGCTGGGGATCCTGGTGCCGATCCTGAAGGATGCCGGGCACACCGACTCGGCCTTCGGCCAGCTGGTCATGGCGGCCGGGTCGCTGGCCGAGCTGGCTCCGCTGCTACTGGTGTCGGTGTTCTTTTCCGCGTCGTCGAGGAACCCGGCGGTCGAGCTGGGGCTGCTGGCCGCGTTCATCGCGCTGACCGCGGTGGTGGTGCTGGCGGCCGCCCGGCTCCGGCGCTGGGACCGGCTGCGGCAGGTCGTCGAGCGGCTGGCGAACACCAGCTCGCAGCTGCGGGTCCGGCTGGTCATAACGTTCTCGCTGGCCTTCGCGGTCGTGGCCGAGCACTTCGGGCTGGCCACGATCCTGGGCACCTTCCTGGCCGGGATCATCGTGCGCCGGACCGGCCGGTCGCCGGCCGCGCACGAGATGCTCAAGGGCAAGCTGGAAGCGATCGGTTTCGGGTTCCTGATCCCGGTGTTCTTCGTCGCCACCGGCGTGGGCCTCAACGTGGACGCGCTGTTCGGCAGCACCCGGGCGGAGATCCTGGTGCCGGTCTTCCTGGTCGCGATGCTGCTGGTGCGCGGCGTCCCGGCGCTGCTCTACGTCCGCGCGGTGGGCCGGCCACGGGCGCTCGCGGCCGGCTTCCTGCAGGCCACGTCGCTGACGTTCATCGTGGTGACCACGATCATCGGGGTCGGCACCGGCCACCTGCTGCCGTCCACCGCCTCGGCGCTGGTGGTGGCCGGCCTGCTCTCGGTCGTCCTCTACCCGCCGATAGCCCTGCAACTGCTCAAAGCCGGTCCGGGCAGCCCGCCCTCCCCGCCGACGGACGGGCCGCCTGCTCTCACGGCCACCCCGGCCGAGCCCGCGGACGGCGAACCGCCGCCGTAAGGCCCGGCCGGCGTGGATCGTGGTCAGCTCCCGGTCCCGGGGGCCGGGTCGAGGCTGGCGTCACGGACCACCGGGTACAGCTCGACCCGGTCCGGGCCGGGCAGCAGGGCGGGGTCCTCACCGGGCAGCAGCTCGGAGCCGATGATGGCCTTCTGGGCGTCGAGCAGGTCCTGCTCGGTGTCGGCGATCGACACCACGACCTCTGACCCGTCGTCGCGCCGCAGCACGTAGATCTGGTAGCGGTGGCCGAGCTGGCTGACCGCAGGCTCGATCCGGTTCTGGCCCGCGAAGTCCGCGGCCGCGACCTGCTCGGGAGTGCGTGGTCCGTCGAAGTAGGTGAGCTGCGCGTACATGGTGATCCTCCGTCATTGTGGTGCTGGCTGGTGACATCGACTCTCGCGGCGGCCGGGCCCGGACGGATCAGTGCCAGCACGTAATGCTGGTACGTAACCGGCAGCCGGGCGATACTGCGTGGCATGGGGGCGCCGATCATCGGCCGGGTGACGAGCTGGGCCAGCTGCGGGCCGCGCTGGTCGCCGCGTCCGGGGGCGCTGGGCGGCTGGTGCTGCTCAGCGGCGAGCCCGGGATCGGCAAGACCCGCCTGGCCGGGGCGGTCACCGAGATGGCGGGCGAGTACGGCGTGCCGGCGGCGGCTGGCCGGGCCATCGACGACCCCGGCATGCCGCCGCTGTGGCCCTGGCGCGGGGTGAGCCGGTCGGTCCCGGCCCTGGCTGCCGTGCTCGACGGCCCGGCCGGGTCCACGGACGGCTCGGCCGATTCCGCGTCCGCCCGGTTCGTCATGTTCGCCGCGGCCAGCCAGGCGCTGGCCGCCGCGGCCGCGGACCACGGGCTGCTCGTCGTCCTGGAAGACCTGCAGTGGGCCGACCGGAGCTCGCTGCTGCTGCTGCACCACCTGGCGGGTGAGATCACGAGCAGCCGGCTGCTGGTCGTCGCCACCGCCCGGGACGTCACCGGCGCGCCGCTGGCCGAGCTGCTGCCGGCGTTGCTGCGGGCCGGTGAGGCCCGGCCGATCCGGCTGACCGGGCTGTCGCGGGCCGACATCGCGCAGTGGCTGCGGCAGCGGACGACCGGCGCTGACCCGGACCGGCTGGCGGACCGGCTGCTGGCCAGGACCGGCGGCAACCCGCTGTTCGTGCGGATGCTGGTGGAACGCGGCCCGGCCGCGCTGGACGAGGGGCTGCGCGGATTCCCCGAACTGCAGCGCCTGGTCCTGGCCCACCTGCACGGCCTGGACGACGCGGCCCGGGACCTGCTCGACGTGGCCAGCGTGCTCGGGGAGCAGCTCGACCCGGAGGTGCTGGCCGAGGTCAGCGGGCTTTCCGCCGCCGAGGTCGGCGCCACCCTGGACCGGGCGGCGGCGCTCGGCGTGCTGACGTCAGCGTCCGAGGACGCCGGGCTGTCGTTCGCGCACGCCCTGGTCCGGGACGCGGTCTATGAGGCGCTCGGGCCGTCCCGGCGGATGTCCCTGCACGAGCGGGCCGCCCGTGCCCTGGAGCAGTCCGGGCGGGCCGCGGCCCGGGCCGGGCAGATCGCCGTCCACTGGCAGCGTTCCGGTCAGCCGGGCTGGGCCGCCGCCTGTATGCGGTGGGCCCGGGAGGCGGCCCGGTCCGCGACGATCTCACTGGCCTACGACGAGGCCTGCCAATTCACCGGGCTGGCCCTGCGGGCGGCCGAGGCCGATCCGGCGGTGCCGGGCGGCCAGCGGGCCGAGCTGACCCTGGAGGTCGCCCGGGCCGACTACGTCGCCGGGCACATCGAGGCCAGCCTGGCCCACTGCCGGGCCGCGGCCCGGCTGGCCGGGGAGGCGGACCGGCCCGACCTGGTCGCGGCCGCCGCCCTGGTCGTCACCGGGGTGGGCGACCACTCCACCACCGCGGCCGTCGAGGCGTTGTGTGCCCAGGCCCTGCTGGCCGTGCCGGCCGGGGACACCGCGCCGCGCGCGCGGCTGCTCGCCCGGCAGGCCATCGCCGCGGCCGAGACCGGCGGCGGGAACCGGGCCCGGGAGCTGTCGGCCGAGGCCCTCGCCCTCGCGGAGGCAAGCGACGACCCCGACGCGCTGCTCGACGGGATCCACGCCCGGCACCTGTCCCTGTGCGCGCCGCAGTTCCTGGCCGAACGGCGCGACCTGGCCGTCCGGGCCGGTCAGGTCGCCCGCCGGGCCCGCCAGCCGCTGGCCGAGCTGTGGAGTCACGTCTGGCTGGTCGACGCGGCCTTCCAGGCGGGCGACCTGGCCGCCCTGGACGACGAACTCGGCCACATCGAGCAGTTCGCCACGTCCCATCGGCACGGCCTGGCCTGGTGGCACCTGTACCGGCTGCGGGCCAGCCGGGCCGCGCTGGTCGGTGACCTGCCCGCGGCGGCCGAGTTCAACGAGGCCGCCCGCGAGGTCGCGACCCGGATCGGCGCGGTCAGCACGACCGGCATGTACTACGCGTACCTGAACCAGATCGCGCTGCTGCGCGGCACCGTCGACCCCGAGACCGGGCAGGGCGCCCTGACCATGATGCGGCTGGCGCCGGACATTCCGCTGGTACGGGTGTTCATTCCGCTCCTGCACGTACTGATGGGCGACCGCGACCTGGCCCGGGCCACATTCGAGGAGTTCCGGCACCTGCCGGGGACGATCGAGGTCGGGCTGCGCTGGGCGGCGTTGATGACCCAGATCGGGGCGGTGGCGGTGCTGCTGGGCGACACCGGCACCGCCGACCGGGTCTACCAGGCGATGTCCGGGCTCGCGCCCGGCTACATGGGCGACGGCTCCGGCGCGGTGTTCTGCGCCGGCTCGATGCAGCGGAACGTCGGTGACCTGGCCCTGTGCACCGGCCGGATCGACGAGGCGATCCAGCGGTACACCCAGGCCATCGAGATGAACGCCCGGATCGGGGCGCGGCCGTTCCTGGCCCTGAGCCGGCTCGGGCTGGCCAGGGCCCTGCTGACCCGGGCCGATCCCGGTGATCTGCCCACCGCGCGGGCCCTGGTCACCGAGGCCACCGCCGAGTTCCGGCGGCTGGGCCTGTCCTTCCGGCTGGCCGAAGCGGACGCGCTGCTGGCCCGCATCGACGCCGCCGCCCGGGCGGCCGATCCGCTGTCGCCACGGGAGGCCGAGGTGGCCGGGCTGATCGCGCAGGCCATGTCCAACCGGCAGATCGCCGCGCAGCTGGTGCTGTCCGAGCGCACGGTCGAAACCCACGTCCGCAGCATCCTGGCCAAGCTCGGCTACTCCCGCCGTACCGAGATCGCCACCTGGTCGCTGCGGCGCCCGTCGCCCCCAGGATTACCGCCGGGCTCACCCCCCGGGAGACCAGCGCCCGTGACCGGCCCGGCCGCATCGCGGTGGCCGGGGCCCTCACTCGTCCTTGAGCTCGTCGACGCGGACCGGCAGGCCGGTGCGGACCGATCGGATGGCGGCCCGGGCGATCGACAGCGCGGCCCGGGCGTCTTCGCCGGTGACGGCGGGGGCGCGGCCGGTGCGGGCGCAGTCGGTGAAGTCGGCCAGCTCGGCGATGTAGGCGTCGCGGAACAGGTCCTGGTCGTAGCGGACGCAGTCGGCGGCCAGGCCGTCCGGCCCGTAGCTGGTCAGGTGGGTCCGGCGCAGGTCGCCGACCGTGACCATCCCGGCCGAGCCGAGGACCTCACCGCGGACGTCGTACCCGTAGACGGCCTGGAAGCTGGCCTCCGCGGTGGCCAGCGCCCCGTTGTCGAAGCGGACGGTCACGACGGCGGTGTCGAGCAGCCCGCGGTCCTTGAAGTCGGGCCGGACCAGGGCGTCGGCCAGGGCAAACACCTCGGCCGGCTCGGCCCCCGGGTTGAGGAACCGCAGCGCGTCGAAGTCGTGGATGAGCGTCTCGTTGAAGATCGTCCAGGGCGGGATCGGGGCCGGGTCGGCCAGCTTGGGGTCGCGGGTCAGCGAGCGCAGCACGTGCGGGGTGCCGATGCCGCCGGCCACGATCTGGTCGTGGGCCGCCCGGAAGCCCACGTCGTAGCGGCGGTTGAAGCCGACCTGGAGCGGGACACCCGCCTGGCGGGCGGCGTCGATGGCGCGGTCGGCGTCGGCCAGGGTCAGCGCCATCGGCTTCTCGCAGTAGACCGCCAGGCCCGCCCGGGCGGCCGCCTCGACCAGCCCGGCGTGGGTGCGGGCGGGGGTCGCGATCACCATCGCGTCGAGGCCGGGCTCGGCCAGCAGCTGGCCGGGGTCGGTCAGCGCTCGCGAGCAGCCCAGCTGGCCGGCCAGCCGTTGGGCCGCGCCCGGGGCCGGGTCGGCGATGGCCGCCAGCTCGGTGCCGGGCAGCCGCCGGGCCAGCGTCTCGGCATGGAAGGAGCCCATCCGGCCCGCGCCGATGAGGCCGACGGCGAGGTTTCGATCGGTGCGAGGTGTGGTCATGAGCGTCCTCCCTGGGTGACGGCGGAGACGGGGGTGAAGGCCAACCGGAACCGGTCCAGGGCGAGGAGGCTGTCATCCGAAGCCCACGCCTCCATCGCCACCGTGCCGTCGTAGCCCAGGTCCGCCAGGGCGCGGGCGACGGCCGGGTAGCTGATCTCCCCGGTGCCCGGCTCGCACCGGCCGGGGACGTCGGCGACCTGAACCTCGCCGATGAGGCCGAGGCCGTGCGCCCGGCGCAGCAGCACGATCAGGTTCCCCTCGCCGATCTGGGCGTGGTACAGGTCGAGGTTCATCCGCAGCCCTGGGCGGCCGACCGCCGCGACCAGGGACAGCGTGTCGGCGGCAGCGGCGAACGGCACGCCGGGGTGGTCGACGGCGGTGTTGAGGTTCTCCAGCGTGAACGTGAGCCCGGCTCGTTCGCCCAGCTCGGCCAGCCGGGTGAGGGTGCGGCAGGCCGCGATCCACATCGGCCCGGTCGGCGCCCCGGTCACCGGCCGCACCGGCCGACCCTGGCTGTCCAGGCCGGTGCCGTGCAGGTTCAGCCGGGGGCAGCCGAGCCGGGCGGCGGCGGTGACCGACTCGGCCGCGGTGCGCAGCAGCTCATCGGCACCGTCCTCGTCGGTCAGGGTGCCGCGGATGTAACCGGTCATCGAGGAGAACGCCGCGCCCGTGCGGGCCAGCGCGTCCAGGTCGTGCCGGGTCCAGTCCCAGATCTCCACCTGGAACCCCAGGTCGTGCAGGCGCCGGGCCCGCTCCTCGATCGGCTGGTCCAGGAACAGCATCTCCGCACAGGCGGCCAGCGTGTACACCAACCCCGCCTCTTTCCTCAGAACTAGAACGTTATAGTCGGCCCGAGATCAAGTAGGTGATGAAAAGGTCCTCATGTCAAGGGGCTGCCAGCGCCAAGCTAGAACGTTTTAGGATTGAGTATGGGTAGGGCTTGGCCGGGCGGCGCGGGGCTGGACGGCGCGCGGGCCGGCGGCGCGGGGCCAAGGGGCGCGCGGCCCGCCGGCGGCGCGAGGCCGCAGGCCGGGCCGGGGGGCCGGTGATGCCGGGCGGGAAGCGGCCGACGCTGGCTGATGTCGCGGCCCGGGCGGGCGTGTCGACGGCGCTGGTGTCGATCGCGATGCGCGGGGCCAAGGGGGTCAGCGCCGCCACCCGGGAGCAGATTTTCGCCGCCGCCCGGGAGATCGGGTACCGGCCGGACGCGCGGGCGCAGCTGCTGCGCAGCCGCCGGTCCCGGCTGCTCGGCGTGCAGTTCGGCTTGCAGCACCCGTTCCACACCGACCTGGTCGAGGCCCTGTACGCGGTGGCCGAGCCGGCCGGTTACCAGCTGGCGCTGAGCGCGGTGGCCGCCAGCCGCAGCGAGCAGCGCGCCACCGACGCCCTGCTGGCCGACCGGTGCGAGGCGCTGATCCTGATCGGCCCGCAGGCCCCGGCCGCCCGGCTGGAACAGCTGGCCGGCCAGCTGCCGGTCGTCTGCCTGGCCCGGCGGCTGCCGTCCGCACCCGGCCTGGAGGTGGTACGCACCGCCGACGACGAGGGCGCCGCCCAGGCAGTGGACCACCTGGTGGCCATCGGTCATCGCGAGATCGTCCACATCGACGGCGGCCGGGCGCCGGGCGCGGCCGACCGGCGCCGGGGCTACCGCAGCGCCATGCGCCGCCACCGCCTGGCCGGGCAGATCCTGGCGGGCGGCCTGACCGAGGAGGACGGCGCCGCGGCCGCCCGCGCCCTGCTGGCCCGCCAGCCCCGGCCGACCGCGGTGCTCGCCTTCAACGACCAGTCCGCGGCGGGCCTGCTCGACGCGCTCCTGCGGGCCGGCGTCGCCGTCCCCGGCGAGCTCTCGGTGGTCGGCTTCGACGACAGCCGCCTGGCCCGGCTGGCCCACATCAACCTGACCACGGTCAGCCAGGACATCCCCCGGCTGGCCGACCTGGCCGTGGTCCGGGCCCTCGCCCGGGTGGAGAGCGAGCAGCCGCCGGGACCGGAGACGGTGATCGACCCGCGCCTGGTCATCCGCGGCACCACCGCCCCGCCGGGCTGAGCCACGGCGGTCGTGATGGAATACGTCACGCGATGCGCATCGTCGACATCCGGGAACGGTCGATCCCGATCTCCCGCTACCGTGATCCGCACATCCCCTCGGGCGGCCTCACCACCAGCCTGGTGGCGGTCAGCACCGACGTGGTCCGGGACGGGCGGCCGGTGGCCGGCTACGGCTTCGCGTCGGTCGGGCGCTACGCGCAGAGCGGGCTGATCAGGGAACGCTTCGCGCCCCGGCTGCTGCGGGCGGCGGGCGCCGAGGTCAGCACCGGCGACGGCGCCAACCTCGACCCGCTCCGGGCCTGGACGGTCATGATGACCGGCGAGAAACCGGGCGGCCACGGCGAGCGGTGCGTGGCGGTCGGCGCCCTCGACATGGCGCTCTGGGACGCGGCCGCCAAGATCGCCGGCCAGCCGCTGTACCGGTTCGTGGCCGGCCGCCTCGGCCGCCGGGTCACCGGCGGGGACGTGCCCGTCTACGCCAGCGGCGGGTACCCCTACCCGGACCACGACCTCGCCCGGCTGACCGAGGAGCTACGGCAGTTCACCGGGCTCGGCTTCACCCACGCCAAGATCAAGATCGGCCGGGGCCCGCTGGAGGCTGACCTGCGGCGGATCGAGGCGGCGGCGGCCCAGCTGGCCAGTCCCGATCACCTGGCCGTCGACGCGATGAACGGCTACGACGCCGGCACCTCGGTCGCCGCGGCCGCGGCCCTGGCCGGCCTCGGGCTGCGGTGGTTCGAAGACATCTGTGACCCGCTCGACTTCCCCACCCAGGCCCGCGTCGCTGCCCATTACCCATCGCCGATCGCGGCCGGGGAGGCGCTGTTCTCGGCGGCGGAGGCGACGCTGCTCGACCGGCACGCCGGCCTGCGGCGCGATCGCGACATCCTGCTGTTCGACCCGGTGCACTGCTACGGGCTGCCCGGCTACCTCCGGATCATCGACACGCTGACCGCCAGCGGCTGGCCCCGGCAGGCGTTCTGGCCGCACGGCGGCCACCTGTTCAGCCTGCACCTGGTGGCGGCGCTCGGCCTCGGCGGCGCCGAGGTCAACCCGCTGGCCTTCCATCCGTTCCACGGGCCGCCGCCCAGCCTGCCCGTGAGCGACGGCCGGATGCCGCTCCCGGACGTCCCCGGAATCGGATTCGAGCTCCACGACGACGCCTGGCAGGCCTTCCGGGCGCTCACCACCCCGGCCAGCTGATCACCCGTTGGCCCGGCGATGTCACAGCCGGGCCCGCCTGTCTCGTCTCGGGGGCAGAACCCTTTTAAATTCCGAAAACAAGCGGGTGATGACGGTGCGGGTGTTCGTGGCGGGCGGCAGCGGGGTGCTGGGACGGCGGCTGGTGCCGCAACTGGTGGCGCGCGGCCATCAGGTGACGGCGACGACGACCAGCACGGCCAAGCTGGGCCTGCTGGCGCAGCTGGGGGCGGACGGCGTGGTGATGGACGGGCTGGACGCGGTGTCGGTCGGGGCGGCGGTGGCGGCCGCCCGGCCGGACGCGATCGTGCAGGAGATGACCGGGCTGGCGCCGGTGCACGCCGGCAAGCCCGACCTGAAGCACGCCGACCGCTTCTTCGCCCCCACGATCCGGCTGCGCACCGAGGGAACCGATCACCTGCTGGCGGCGGCCGAGGCGACCGGGGTACCCCACGTCGTGGCGCAGAGCTTCGGCGCCTTCAACGGCATCCGTGAGGGTGGCTGGGTGAAGACCGAGGAGGATCCGCTGGACCCGGGCCCGGCCAACGTGCGGCAGGGGACGGCCGCGATCCAGCACCTGGAGGAGGTGGTCGTCAAGGCCGGCGGCGCGGCCCTGCGCTACGGCTCGCTCTACGGGCCCGGGGCCACCGACGACCAGGTCGAACTCGTCCGCAAGCGGATACTGCCGCTGGTCGGCCGCGGCACCGGCTATATGTCTTGGGTCCACCTGGACGACGCCGCCAGCGCGACCGTGCTGGCGCTGGAACAGCAGGCGGCCGGCGTGTTCAACATCGCCGACGACGAACCGGCCCCGGCCAGCGAATGGCTCCCCTATCTGGCCGCTTGCGCCGGGGCCAAACGGCCGCGGCGGGTACCTACCTGGGTAGCGCGATTGCTGGCCGGGGAGATGGCGGTGATCATGATGACCGAGGGGCGCGGCTTCGCCAACGCCAAGGCCAAGCGGGAGCTGGGCTGGCAGCTGCGCTACCCGTCGTGGCGTCAGGGCTTCCGGGCGGAGCTGGCGCGACCGGACAGCCGGGAGGAGCTGGGGTGAGCCGGGCCGAGGAGTTCGAGGAGCTGCGGCCGCTGCTGTTCTCGATCGCCTACCGGATCCTCGGCAGCGTGACCGAGGCCGAGGACGCCGTCCAGGAGAGCTGGCTGCGGTACCAGTCGGCCGCGGCCGAGGTCCGGTCGGCCAAGGCGTTCCTGTCGGCCACGGTGACCCGGATCTCGATCGACGTGCTGCGCTCGGCCCGGGTCAAGCGGGAGCAGTACGTCGGCGAGTGGTTCCCCGAGCCGCTGCTGACCGACCCCTACCAGGACCCGGAGCGGTCGGCCGAGCTGGCCGACTCGGTGTCGATGGCCGCCCTGCTGCTATTGGAACGGCTCAGCCCGCTCGAACGGGCGGTGTTCGTGCTGCGGGAGGTGTTCGGGTTCAGCTTCCCGGAGATCGCAGTCGCGGTCGAACGGTCGGAGGCGGCCTGCCGCCAGCTCGGGGCGCGGGCGCGCCGGCACATGGAGGACGGGCGGCCCCGGTTCGAAGCCGACCGGCGCGACCGGGAACGGCTGGCCACGCGGTTCTTCGGCGCGCTCTGGACGGGCGACGTCGAGGGCCTGCGCGAGCTGCTGGCGGCCGACGTCCAGCTGGTCGGCGACGGCGGCGGCAAGGCCCCGCAGTTCGCCCGGGCCATCGTCGGCGCCGGCCCGGTGGCCCAGCTCCTGGGCACCCAGTTCCCGCTGCTGGCCCAGGTCGAGGTGACGCTGGCGCCGCAGGAAGTGAACGGCCAGCCCGGGGCCATCCTGCGCGACCGCGACGGCAAGGTGCTCGGCACCCTGGCCGTCGACGTGCTCGACGGCCAGATCCAGACGATCCGCGCGGTCAGCAACCCCGACAAGCTCGGACACCTGGGCCCGGTGGCGGACGCCTGGGCGGTCACCCGCGCCGCCAGCCAGGCCCGGCCCCGGCGTCAGCCGAGGTCGGGCAGGTCGAGCACGAAGCGGTAGCGGACGTCACCGTCGGCCAGCCGCTCGAGGGCCTCCTGCACTCACCCATCCGGCCCTGTTCCGAAGCCACGCGGGCCCCACCGCCGCGAGTCTCCGGAGTCCCGGCAGCCCCGGGAGTCCCGGCAGCCCCGGGAGCCACTGGGCCCTACGTGCTCGTTGGCGCCTTTGAGCCGGCCAGGGCGTGCTCGTTGGCGCCTTTGAGCACACAGGCTGCGGCGCGCCAGCGCACACCCCGGGCGGGGCCGGCCGGGGAGGGAGCCGCGCCGGGAGCGGGCAGGCAAGATCGGCCCGGCCCGCCCGCCAGCGGTGGCCGGCCGGTTCCTCCCACGGTGCCCTCCACCGGCAAGACATCACCCATCAATCACTTCGAGGCCCCGAGCCACACCAGCCCCAGGCGCCGCGGGTCCTTACCCGCGCGATGCCGCATTTGGGCTCGCTAGAACCGGCGCGATGCCGCATTTGGGCCGGTTGGGCCCAGGCGCGGCCCGCGCACGAGGGTGGCCGGCCGGGCCCATCCCGTCGCCGTCGTCCCGCCAGCCGAACAAGCGGGCCGGACGGGCCGGGTCAAGCCGCCCGGGCTTGGCGGCTTGACGCGGCACGGCCGGTCTGCTCGGCTGAGCGGGCGGGCGACGGCGGCGACCAGGGAGGGGCCAGGCCGAAGGGGTTTTCCTCCATCCCGGAGCCTGAAGTACCCCCGCCGGAGGCATCATCCTCTCCCGCCCTGAGACGCCCGGGTCAATTGTGACTGGCGGGACTCGTGATCACGGCGGCCCGCCGAGCCGGGAGCCCGCAGGACCGGGCGGCCGAGTGACGCGGGCCCGCTGGAGCCGGAGACCCCGCAGGACCCGAGCCGGCCGAGATGCGCCATCCCCTTGAACCCGCACCCCTTCGTCGGTACATTACTCAAGTAACTAACCAACGAGCCCGCTATCAGGAGGTGGAGGCGTTGCCGGAGCTGGCTGGTCTGGATGAGGGAACGCCGCTGTTCACGCAGGTGGCCGACCGGCTGGCGGCCGAGATCGCGGACGGCGGGCTGGCCGAGGGCGAGCGGGTGCCGTCGACCAACGAGCTGGCGGCCTTTTACCGGATCAATCCGGCGACCGCGGCCAAGGGGATCAACTTGCTGGCCGACGACGGGCTGCTGGAGAAGCGGCGCGGGATCGGCATGTTCGTGGCCGACGGGGCTCGCCAGCGGCTGCTGGGGCAGCGCCGCGAGCAGTTCGCCGAGCGCTACGTGCGGCCCATGCTCAGCGAGGCGGCCCGGCTCGGCATCGACTCCGGTGAGCTGCTCGTCCTGATCAAGGAGTACGGCCAGCGGCAGTCCAGCGACGCCCGGGGAGGTGTCACGGTATGACCCCGGTGATATCGGTGGCGGGCCTGACCAGGCACTATCGCGACCAGGTGGCCCTCGACGACGTGAGCCTGGAGCTGAACGAAGGGTCGATCACCGGGCTGCTCGGCCGCAACGGAGCGGGCAAGACCACGCTGCTGCGGATCCTCGCGGGCCAGGAGTACCCGTCGGCCGGGAGCGTCCGCGTGCTCGGTGAGCCGCCGGCCGAGAACGAGCGCGTGCTGCGGCGGCTGGTGTTCGTCCGCGAGGACCAGGCCTACCCCGACATCAAGGTCGGCCACGCGCTGCGGGTCGCGTCCTGGTTCTACCCCAACTGGGATGCCCGGCTGGCGGACACGCTGGTGGCCGACTTCGGCCTGCGGCCGAGCCGGGCGATCAAGAAGCTCTCGCGCGGTATGCGCTCCGCCCTCGGCATCGCCATCGGCCTGGCCGCCCGGGCCGAGGTGACCCTGTTCGACGAGCCGTACGCGGGCCTCGACGCGGTGGCCCGGCAGATCTTCTACGACCGGCTGCTGGCGGACTACGCCGACCATCCGCGGACCATCCTGCTGTCCACCCACCTGATCGACGAGGCGGCCGCGCTGTTCGAGGGCGTGGTGGTCATCGACCGGGGCCGGGTCGTGCTCGAAGCGGCGGCCGACGGCCTGCGCGGCGTCGCGACCACCGTGAGCGGCCCGGTGCTGGCCGTGCAGGACTTCACCACCGGCCGCCCGGTCTGGAACCAGCGCCGCCTCGGATCGCAGGCGTCGGTGGTCACGGTCGGGCAGCTGGACGAGGCCTCGCGGGCCAAGGCCCGGTCGCTGGGGCTCGACCTCGAACCGCTGACGTTGCAGCAGCTGGTGGTGCACGCGGCCGGCTGGCCCACCCCGCCCGAGGCCGCCGACCGGGAAGGGATGAGCGCATGAGCACGCTGGTCAAGGTCGCCCGCTTCCACCTGGTGCAGCCCTACCAGTACCTGGTGGTGCTGTGGGGCGTGCTGACGTTCAGCTTCGCCGTCAACCTCGCGATCTACGCGCTGGTCCCGATCGGGCACAACCCGCTGGGCGCGACCGATCCCGCCGTCGTCCCCGATGGCCGTTACACCGGCGCGGTGGCCAGCTTCTTCATCTACTTCCTGGTGCTCGGCATGCAGAGCATCGGCCGTTCGCTGCCGTTCGGGCTGTCGCTGGGCGTCAGCCGCCGGTCCTACTACGCCGGCACCGCGCTGCTGGCCGCCGCGCTGGCCTTCGCGGACGGGCTGGTCCTGGCGGTCCTCCAGGTGCTGGAACGGCTCACCGGCGGCTGGGGCGTGCGAATGGGCTTCTTCCGCATCCCCTACCTGCTGGCCGGGCCGTGGTACCTGACCTGGCTTACCTCGTTCGTGGCGCTGACGCTGCTGTTCGTGTACGGGATGTGGTACGGCATCGTGTTCCGGCGGTGGGGCCTCGTCGGCACCGTCGTCTTCATCGCCGCCCAGATCACCGTCCTGCTCGGGGCCGCACTGGTCGTCACCTGGGCGCGGGGCTGGACCAGCGTCGGCCACTTCTTCACCAGCCTCACCGCCGCCGGGCTGACCGGGGTGCTCGCCGTGCTGGCGTTGGCCTTGCTGGCCGGCGGGCAGGTCACGATCCGCCGCGCCACCATCTGACCCGGCCCGGGCCGGTTCGGCCCGGTACGGAAGGAGAGCGATGATCCCCGTCATCCCGCTGCCCGGCTTTCCCGGTCCCGGCCGGCCCGGTCCCGACCGGGAGCTTGGGGCCGACCTGCTGGCGTCGGACGTCGACCGCGACGTCGCCGCCGACGTGCTGTGTGCCGCCGTCGCCGACGGCCGGATCACGCTGGCCGAGCTCGACCAGCGGCTGGAGGACGTGCTGTCCGCCCGCACGCTCCGCGGCGTCGCCCGGGTGATCGCCGACCTGCCCGGCCCCCGGGCGGCCGCGCCGGTGCCGCCACCCGCGGCCGAAACCCGCTGGTCCCTGCTCCAGTCGCTGGTGGCGAGGCAACCGCTGGTGGCGTAGGCGACCGCGTCGGGCCCCGGCCAGCAGCGGCCGGGGCCCGACGTCCTGATCAGGCGATCAGCCCGAGGTCACGGGACCGCCGGAACTGGCGTGCCCGCTGGTACCCGGGCCGGTCGGCGGTGTCGGCGCGGTCGGCAGGCTCACGCAGCTCGGCGCCGGAGCCGAGGTCAGCCGGCCCGCCATCTCGCTTATCCTCGTCTTGCCGTGAGTGGCCGTCACCGCGCCCACCACGAAGATGTCCCCGGCCGGGATGCCCCAGGCCTTCACGGTGATCGAGCCGTCCCGCGAGCGGCCGCCCTGCACGGTGATAGGGCCCTTTTCCTTCACGGCGGGCGGCCGCAGCGAGCGGATGCTCGGGCATCCCGCCCGGACCGGCACCACGACCACCCGGTCACCGAGCTGGCTCAGCTTCGCGTTGGCCTGGGCGATCCCGGCCTGCTGGTAGACGGCGAGGCTGACCGAGCCGTCTCCGTTGGTGGTCACCGCGTAGGCCGGGGCGCCGCTGGTGGCCACCAGGGCACCGGCGGTGGCCGCGACCGCGACTCCGCCCGCCCCGGCCGCCAGCACCGCGCGACGGGCCACGAAGGGCCGGCGCGATGCCGCGTGCGGCCGGGTGCCGGCCAGCATCGGCCCGTGCTGGCTCATGAGGTCGTCGTAGAGCTGATCAGCGAACTTGGTCATTGCCTGTCTCCCCTGTTCTGGTTGCTAACGCTGGTGCCGGCGCCAGGGCCGGTCTGGCGGCGCAGCCGGGCGCGGGTCCGCATCAGCCGCATCCGCACCGTGCCCGGCGCCAGCCCGAGGGCGGCGGCCGCCTCGTTCGGCCGCAGCCCGGCGACGTCCACCAGCTCGACCACCGCGCGGTCCCGCTCCGGCAGCGCGGCCACCCCGGTGACCAGCTGCCGCCCGGCCCGCTCGGCGTCGATCCGGTCGAGCAGCTCATCGACCTGATCGGGGTCCAGGTCCCGGCGGCCGGCGAGCCGCTGCAGCTTGTGCTGCTGCTGGCGGTAGGCCTCGCAGTGCGAGGCGTAGACGCGCCGGGCGATGCCGAACACCCAGGCGCGAGGGGTGCCTTTTTTCGGATCGAAAGAGCCGAAGCCGGTGATCACCGCCACGAACGTGTCGGCGGTCAGGTCGGCGACGATGTGCGGATCGGTACTGCGACGGGCGAAGTACGCCGTCACCGCGTCGACGTTCGCCCGGTAGATCCGCTCGAATTCGGCGGTGGCGCCCCTGTCCGCCACCGCCGGCCGTGTCTGCGCTGTCCTGTCGGTCACGTATCTAGTTGCCGTTCCGCCGCCGACGCGTCACACCCTATTTTCGGCCAATGGACCCCGGACGGTAATTGATATTATTCTGCTAATTAATTGATAGCCTATTTTTTAACAGGGGAGCGTCCGATGGCGACCCAGACCGCGGCCGCGGCCAATCCGCCCCGGCCTGACCAGCAGGTGACCGAGTACCAGGCCCGGTCCCGGCCGGGCCTGACCATGCTCGGGCTGGGCCTGGCCGGGCTGCTGGCCGGGGTGGTGCTGGCCCTGACGGCCAGTCATCAGGTCCACAGCACCGCGACCGCCTTCGGCTGGATCTCCGCGCTGGTCATCCTGGCCGGCGTCCTGGTGCTGGCGGGCCTGACCCCGGTCGTCCCGGGGCGGCCCCGCGTCGTGCAGCTGTTCGGCCGCTACCGCGGCACCATCCGCGAATCGGGCCTGCAGTGGGTCAACCCGTTCACGCGCCGGATCGCGGTTTCCACCCGGATCCGCAATCAGGAGTCGGCCCAGGTCAAGGTCAACGACTCCGACGGCAACCCGATCGAGATCGCCGCGGTGGTGGTGTGGCAGGTCGCCGACACCGCCCGGGCCACCTACGCGGTGGACGACTACGCGCACTTCGTCACCGTCCAGACCGAGACCGCGGTCCGCCACATCGCCTCCAGCTACCCGTACACCAGTACCCGCGAGGGTGAGCTCTCGCTGCGCGACAACACCGATGAGGTCACCGGCGAGCTGTCCACCGAGATCGCCGCCCGGGTCGGGCCGGCCGGGGTGCGCGTCATCGAGTCGCGGCTGACCCGGCTGTCCTACGCGGCCGAGATCGCCCAGGCCATGCTGCGCCAGCAGCAGGCGGCGGCGGTGGTCGGCGCCCGGCAGCGGATCGTGGAGGGTGCGGTCGGCATGGTCCAGCTGGCGCTGCAACGGCTGCAGGATGAGGACGTTGTCGAGCTGGACGAGGAGCGCAAGGCGGCGATGGTCTCCAACCTGCTGGTGGTGCTGTGCAGTGACCAGGCCACGCAGCCGATCGTCAACACCGGCACCCTGTACCAGTGACGCCGTGGGAGCACCGTGACCGAGCGTAAGAGCGTCCTGCTGCGGCTGGACCCCGCCATCCACGATGCCCTGGCCCGCTGGGCCGGGGACGAACTGCGCAGCACCAACGCCCAGATCGAATTCCTGCTCCGCCGGGCGCTGGCCGACGCCGGGCGGCTGCCCGACCAGGCCAGCCCCATGCGCCGCCCCGGGCGGCCGGCCGGCCGCCGGGAGGGCCGGGGCTAAGGACTGACGCTGGCCCGGTCCGCGCCGGCGTGACGTTCGATGAGCCCGGCCACCTCGTCCGGCCGTTCCTCGACCAGGTAGTGACGGCCGCCGGCGAGCACCTCGACGCCGACGTCGGACCATCCGTAGCTGGCCCGCAGGTTGGCGGCCAGCCGCGCCAGGATCGGCCCGAACACGTGCTCGCCGCCAACCAGCAGCAACGGGACACCGATGGGCCCGGTCTGGCCGGCGTTGAAGGCCATGTTGGCCGGGATCGCGCGGTAGATCTCGAAGGCCGACCGTAGCCGGTCCGGGTCGCCGTAGGCGTCGGCGTAGTGCTGGACGTCGGCCTCGCTGATCACGCCGTGGTCGCTGGTGCCGACCTCGAAGAAGTAGCGGAAATAGATCGCCTGGCGGTCGGCCACCAGCGCTTCGGGCAGGCCGGGGATCATGTGGAACTCGCCGTGCCACAGGGGCACGTCGACGCCGAGGTCGAGCCACGGTTCGATGCCGGGGATCGGCCCCTCGATGATCGTGACGGTACGGGTGGCGTCCGGGAAACGCCGCGCGTACGCGTAGGCGACCCAGCCGCCGACGTCGTGGGCGGCCAGGTGGACCGGGCCCAGGCCGAGCTGGCCGATGAGCTGGTGCACGTCTTCGGCCAGGTCAGCGGCGGCGTAACCGGCTGCGGTGGGGGCTGAGCCGCCGACGCCGCGCAGGTCGACCGCGATCACGGTGAAGTGCCGGGCCAGCCGCGGTATGACCCGTCGCCACTCGTACCAGTCCTGGGGGAAGCCGTGCAGCAGCACCAGGGCCGGGCCCTGGCCCTCCCGGACGTAGTGGATCGTGGTGCCGTTGACGTCGACGGTACTCATGCGGGGGCAGACGTCCGCCGGGACCGGAACTCATCGCTCCGCCCGGCACTTAAATGCCTGCTCAGGGCAATCCAAGCGGCTCCGCCATCCGTATCTATGGGTGTGATGGGTTGGTGATGAACGAGTACGGGCGCGGCGGCGAGCACCTGGCCGGCGACGGCGCCGAGCTGGCTCTGGGGGCGCTGACCGGCCGCGAGCGAGCCCGCGCGATCGAGCATTTGCAGCAGTGCGGCCAGTGCCGGGCCCAGGTCCACCGGATGACCCTCACCAGCGACGATCTGCTGAATCTGCTGCCCGGCCAGCAGCCCCCGCCGGGGTTCTCGGCCGGGGTGACCGACCGGCTCCGCCTGGCCCGCAAGACTTCCCGCCGACCACGGCCGTCCCGGCTGCTGGCCGCCGCGGCGGCGCTGGTCCTGGTGGCGGCGGGTCTGGCGGGCTGGGGGCTGCGGGCCGCGCCGCGTAGAGCGGGCCCGGCGGGAACCAGCGCCCAGGCCGCCTTGCGCACGGCCGCGCTGATCACGCCGACCCGTCAGGACATTGGCTCGGTGTACCTGCATCGCGGCAGCCCGACCTGGATGTTCACCGCCATCGACCTGGATAAGGCCGACCAGACGATCGTCTGCCAGCTGATCGACCAGGCCGGGCGGGTCATCACGGTCGGGTCGTTCCGGCTGGTCGGTGGCGACGGCTACTGGGGCAGCCCCGAACCCGACCAGGCCACCGCCATCACCAGCGCCCGGCTGATCACCACGTCGGGGACGCTGCTGGCCTCGGCCACCTTCACGCGCGGCCGGTGACGCCGGGGTTCGGGGCGTCTTCGACCCCTGGGAGATCACCGGCCAGGGCTGAATCGGCCGGGATGAACCGGCGGGGATGAACCGGCGGGCCAGCCGGTTACAGCAGCGGGCGCAGGTGGGTGACGGCCCAGCCGGCCAGGCTGGATGGAGTGGTCGTGAGCGTGGATCGCGGCTGCTCGGGGGTGAATCCCTCGCTCTTGCCCGTCCCCATGCCGATGATGCCCTCGACGGCCACCTCGGTCAGGCCCGCCTCGCGCAGGGCGGCGCGCTGCTCGTCGTTGGTGATCCGCTCCGCCTCGATCGCCCGGCCGGTCGCGGCCGACAGCGCGGTGGCCGCCTCGGGCCAGGTCAGGTCGGCGGCCCCGTGGACCGCCTGGACCTGGCGGCCGGTCCAGCCGGCGGCCAGCAGGCGGGCGGTGGCCACCACCGCGATGTCGAACGGGTCGACCCAGGGCATCGGCTCGTCCAGCGGCCGGGTGGTGACGAGCCGCCCGGCCCGGAGCCGGTCGAGTTCCCCCATCAGGTTGGTCATGAAGTAGCCGCAGCGCAGGTGGAGCAGGGCGGCGCCGGTCTCGTCGCGGGCGGCGTCGAGCCGCTGCTCGATGCGGGCGAGGCCGTCGATGAAGCCGGCGCCGTGCCGCAGCTCGGCCCCGATGCTGCTGAGGAACACCACGCGGGGGATCCGGTGCCGCCGCATCGCCGCGGCCAGGCCGTCGCCGGTGCGCTCGGCGTCGGCGTCCGGGTCGGGCAGCGACCAGTCGTCCGGGTGCACCCAGAAGACCGCCGCCACGTCGCGGGTCGCCTCGGCCACGTAGGCGGCGTCGCGCTGGTCACCGACGGCCAGCTCGACCTGGCCGCGCAGCCCGGGGCCGAGCCGGCCGGGGTCACGCAGCAGCAGCCGGGGCCGCACGCCCGCCTGGCACAGCAGCCGCGTGACGTGCGAGCCGACGTGGCCGGTAGGGGTGGTCACAGCGATCGTGTCCATCACCCCACCATGCCAGCCGGGTACGACAGCGAGGCTCCTAGCGCACCCAGATCTGGTCCAGCAGCGGCCCATAGACCGGCGAGTCCTGATAGTTCCCGACCCGGGCCGAAACGAAGACGGCGGGCGCCTGGTTGAGTATCGGGACCCACGGCGCCTGCATGGTTACGGCCCGGTCGAAGCTTTCCCAGTAGGTTCTGGCCGCGCCCGGGTCGGTCAGCTGGGCCGCCTCCGCCTGAGCGGCCAGCTGTTCGGCCCGCGGATCGCAGAACCCGCCGTAGTTCGTGGTGTTGGCCGGGTCCCGGCTCAATGAGTGACAGCTCAAGGTGGGGATGTAGAACGTCGATGCGGCCGGGAAGTCGGCTCCCCATCCCTGCAGGCCGGCCTGGATCTTGCGGCGGGTGTCGGTGACCGTCTGGAAGTACTGGACGGCCGACACGGTGCGCAGCCGGGCGTGGTACCCGAGCTGGTTCAGCAGGCTGACCAGGTACGATTCCACTCCCGGCCCGGCGACGCCGTCGATGGTCCACAGCGTCACCGGCGTGTTGGCGGTGCCGGAGGCCGCGACCAGCTGGCGCGCCCGGGCCAGGTCGGGGCCGTGCCAGGCCCCGTCGCCGGGGTCGGTCGTGTAGGGACAGTAGTCCTGGTGCTCGGGGAATCCGGCCGGCAGGATCTGGCACGTCACCGCGGCCTGGCCGGGGGCGTAGCGGAACAACTGCAGCAGTTTGGCCCGGTCGATCGCATAGTTGACCGCTTGCCGGGCCGGCAGGCTGGAAAAGGGCGGCTGCCGGGTGTTGAGGAACAGGTAGATGATCCACAGCTTCAGGGCGGTGTGCACGCGGGCCGGATACCGGGCCGCCAGCGCCTCGTCATTGCGGTCGAGCGCGGCCAGATCGGCCTGCCCGGCCAGCACCTCTGATTGCTGCTTGCCCAGGCTGGTCTCTTGCCGGAAGCGGATGACCGACGGGTAACCGGCGGGCTGGGCGGCGTAGGACCACTGATGGAAGTACGGGTTCCGGGTGAGGGTGAAGGACACGTTCGGCCGGTACCCCGAGATCAGATACGGCCCGGTGCCCGGCAGGAACGGCGGCCCCGTGATGACGCTGTGCAGTGGGCTGCCAGGCGGGGCCGGGACCGCGAGGTTCAGCGCCAGTTCGTAGAGCAAGTCGGGGTCGGCCTGGGTCAGGTGGAAGGCCACGGTGCCCAGGGCATCGTCGGTGACGATCCCGCGGGTCAGGTCACAGCGCGACGGGTGCTGCCGGCAGACCGGTGAGCCGACTATCTCGTCGTAGTAGCCGGGGTTGGCCCCGGTCGTGATCTGCCGCTCCAGGCCCCGCCGGAAGTCGGACGCCCGGACGAGGACGCCGTTGGAGTAATGGATTCCCGGGCGGAGCGTGAAGACGTACGTCCGGCCGCCGTCGGCGGGGCGGGGCAGCGTCCGGGCCAGGTCGGGCACGAGCGTCTCGCCGGCCGCGCCGCCTGCCCGCCGGAACGCGACCAGCCCGTCGTAGACGGCGGCCGGCACGGCGTTCGTGAACGGTGCGTACTCCTGGTCCGGATCGGTGGCCGGCAGGTCGTAGTTGACGGCGGTCACCGTGCCGCCCCGGTGCCGAGCGGTGGCGAACGCCCCGGTCGCCAGCCATAGGCCGGCCGGGGTGGCCACCATCCCCTGCGGCGAACCGCTCAGCCGGATCGTACGGGCGACCCGGGTGGCCCGGAGGTCGATGAAGTCGACGGTGCCGTCGAACTGATCGCTGACCCACAAACCGGTGCCTGCGCGGGCGATCGTGCTGGGGCCGTCGCCGACGCCCAGCGTCGCGGTGACCCGGCCGGTCACCGGGTCGAGCCTGGACACCGTCTGGTCCAGCAAATTGGCCACCCAGACCGCCGCGGACGTCACGAAGATGCCGCCAGCCCCGAACCGACCGGCAGCGGGCCGCCCGGCTGCCCGGTGGCCAGGTCGATCCGGGTGACGGTCCCGTCCTCTCCATTGGCTACCCAGACCGCTCCGGCCCCGACGGCGATGCCGTCCGGGCGTGCGCCGACCTGCAGCCCACGCTGGGTCACGGCGCCGGACAGCGGGTCGATGTGGTCGACGGTGCCGTCGCCTTCGTTGGCCACCCACACCCCGCTCGGACCGCTGGCGATGGCGGCCGGCAGGTTGCCGACCCGGATCGTCTGGACCACGGTGCTGGCGCTGGCGCTGACCCGCGACACGGTCGCGTCCCCGCTGTTGGCGACCCAGACATCGTCGTCGGTGACGGTTAGGGCGGCCGGGGCGGAGCCGACCGGGATCTGCTCGACGACCGCCCGGGTGGCCGGGTTGATCCGCGACACCGTGCCTGCCGTGCTGTTGAGCGCCCAGATCGAGCCGTCGCCGTAGGCCAGCGCCGCCGGACCGGGCATCGAGACCGGCTTGCCGATGGGCTCGCCGGAACCGCTGACCAACCCCACGCTGTCCGCGGGGAGGGTACCCGGGGTCGTCTTGCTCTGGCCACCGACGCTGGTCAGGCCGACCACGCAGGCGGCCGCGGCGAGCACCAGCGCCACCCCGGCGAGCAGCAGGCGGGGACGCACGGTCCTGACCGCCGGCCGGGTGCGGGCTGCCAGGAACGCCAGCGGCCGCCGCCGGGCAGGGCCGGCGATCGGTGCTGGCTGGGCAGCCGGCCCGGGCAGCACGGGCGAGGTGGGCGGCACGGGGGATGCCGGCGGCACGGGCCGCCAGTCGAGGGCCGGGTCGTGGTCGAGAACGGCCGCATGCAGGCGCCGCAACGCCGCTTCCGGTTCGACCCCCAGCTCATCGGCGAGCAGGTCGCGGACCCGCCGGTAGGCGGCGAGGGCCTCGGACTGCCGGCCCCCGCGGTACAGCGCCAGCATCAGCTGGCCGTGCATCCGCTCCCGGAGGGGATGGCGGGCGGACAGTAGCTCCAGTTCGGCGCTGACCGCCGTGTGCCGCCCGAGCGCCAGATCCGCGTCGATACGAGCCCCGAGCGCGGCCAGCCGCAGGTCCTCCAGCCGGGCCGCTTCCGGCCAGGTGAAACCGTAGTCGGCCAGGTCGGCCAGCACCGGACCCCGCCACAGGCCGAGCGTCCCCCGCAGGATCCCGGCCGCCTCGGCGGCCAGGCCGGCCTCGAGCGCGGCCCGGCCCGCAGCGAAGCCGTCCTCGAACCGCCCGGCGTCCAGATTCGCGCGGTCCACCCGCAGCTGGTAGCCGCGGTTCCTGCTCACCAGGATGCGGCCGGCGGCGCCGCGGGCGCGGTCCGGCTCGAGCACCCGGCGCAGGTGGAAGACATAGGTCTGCAGCGTGGTGACCCAGCCCTCGGGCGGGTGGCCGGCCCAGACGTCATCGGCCAGCCGGTCCATCGATACGACCCGGTTCGCTTCGAGCAGTAGTAAGGCCAATACCGCCCGTTGCCGGGGACCGCCGAGCGGCAGCACCGACCCTGCCCTCGCGACCTCCAGCGGTCCGAGAATGCGGAACGGCACGACCTCAATGCCGCCGCTCACGTCGGCAGCCATATCCACCCCACCCGGTTGCTCCCCGCCGCCGGGCCAGCGACCTTTTCTTATTGGACCACCGGGAGGCGACCGATCCAAGCGGTTTCCAAGGCAACTCCACTCGTCTGGGACTGCTCTGAGGGGGCGGGCAACAGCAGCGGCGATCGCCGGGCGTCCGCCGGTAGGGGGGTTACCGTGAGAATTCAGCGATCATTGCCGGTGCAACGGCGCACCGCCCGGCTGCGGATGCCACGGCCGCGCTGGTTCATCAGCGCGCTCAGCGCGCTGGCCGCCTTCGGGGCGGCCGTGGTCGCCCTGGCCCCGGTCGCGTCGGCGACCTACCTGCCGCCGAACCCGGCTGGCCCGCCTGCGATCCTGTCGCCGGGCGTCCCGCCGGTCATCACCGTACCCCACCTCACGGTGGGGCTCGTCGCCGTCGTGGCCGCCAGCGTGGTGCTGTTGTCGATAGCCACCACGCTGATCACGCTGTCCCTGATCCAGCGGCGGGGCCGGCTGTCACCGGCCGTCGGCGCGGGTCAGAGCGGCGCGCTGGCCGGCCCGGCCGGACCCGGCCAGCCCGCTGGGCCGGGCGACATCCTGCTCAGCCACCCGTATCAGGGCCGCCGGCCGTGGTGAGGAGCTTCCCGGCCGGACGGCGGCGGCGTTTGGGGACGGGCGGCGGGGGGCGGCCGTCGGCGATGGCGGCGACCGCGGCCACCGCCTGGTCGATCTCGTCCGGGGTGTTGTAGAGGTAGAAGCTCAGCCGGCAGCTGGCGGGCGGGGTCAGCCCGAGCGCGTGGTGGGCCAGCGTCGCGCAGTGACAGCCGGCCCGCGCTTCCACCCCGGCCCGGTCCAGGGCTTCGGCCACGGCAACCGGGTCGCGGCCCGCGAGGTTGAACGCCACCAGCGAGGTACGGCGGGCCGCGTCCGGGGGCCGTAGATCGTGATGCCGCCGATGCCGCCGAGCGCCGCCAGCGCCCGGTCGGTCAGCTGCTGGTTCCAGGCGCCGATCCGGCCCATGGCGGCCCGGACCGTACCGGGCCCGAGCGGCCGCCAGGTCCCGAAGTGGACCGCGCGGCCCGGGTTGAGGGCCAGATCCAGCAGGATCCGGAGGGCCTGAGCGGAGACGATCGTGCCCAGGATGTTGGGTGTCCCGGCCGCGTATTTCCAGGGCAGCCCGTTGTATTCGACCTGCCAGGGAAACACCCGGCCTTCGGCGATCATGTCGCCGCCGTACAGGAACGGCCGGGCGGCGGCCAGCAGGTCCTCGCGGGCGTAGAGCGCGCCGACCCCGAACGGGGCCAGCACCTTGTGGAAGGAAAACGCCAGGTAGTCGACGCCGAGCGCGCGCACGTCAACGAACGAGCCCGGTACCAGCTGGGCCGCGTCGACCAGCAGGTAGGAGCGGTTCTCACCGTTCGGCTGCCGGTAGCCGCTGGCGTCGGCCAGCGCCCGGATCCGGCTGAGCGGGGTCCTGGTGCCCAGGAAGTTCGACGCCCCCGTACAGCAGACCAGCTTGGTGCGCGAATCGATCAGGCTGGCCAGGTGCGCCAGGTCCAGCTCACCGGTGCCCGGGTCGAACCGCGCCAGCCGGTAGTCCACCCGGCGCCCGAGCCGGGGCAGGATCTCCCGGCCCAGCGCGTACCAGGGGACGTAGTTCGAGTTGTGCTCCATCGTGGTGGTGACGACGTTGTCGCCGTCCCGGAACTCGGTGAGCATCGAGTACATGACGCTGTTGATGGCCTCGGTGGTGTTCCGGTACAGCGCGATGCTGGCCCGGCCGGGGGCGCCGATGAACTCCGCGATCGTGTCGTAGGAGGCCTCGAACTGGGCCGTCATCCGCTGCGAGGCCGCCGACTGGCCACGGTGGACGTTGTCATACCCGGGCGCCAGCGACGCTTGCAGCGCCAGCAGTTCCCGGGGCGGCTGGGTGCTGGCAGCGTTGTTGGTGACGATCCGGCCGAGCCGCGGGAACTCGAAGTGCTCGCGGATGGCCTGCACGTCCAGCGGCCGGGGATCGGCGGCCTCCGGGTCACGGCCCCCGTCGTGACCCCGGCGGGGCCGCAGCAGGGTGATCACGACGGCTCCTTGCGCTTCCAGGCGCCGATCATCAGCGGCCACCGCAACGGGCGGTCGGGGAACCTGGTGGCGTCGCACTCGAGCGCGGCCAGCGTCGCCGCGGCCGCGTCCTCGGTGGTGATGCCGTGGGCCAGCGCGACCGGCAGCAGGCTGCGGAAGACGTTCTTCAGCATCACGTGCCCGGTGCTGAGTGGCTCGATCCGGCCGGTGACGTCGGTGCCGTCGGGCGCCCCGGCCCCCGCCTGCGCGAACAGCTGCTCGAGGCGGACGCCCACGTACACGTCGGCCCCGGCCGCGCCGAAAGCACCGATGATGACCCGGCCCACCTCATCGACGCTGGCCAGCTCGGGTACCGCGCTGACCGAGCCGAGGTCGTAGTCCTGTACGACCAGGTGCCCGCCGGGCGCGACCGCGTCCCACAACCGGGCCAGCACGGTGACGCGCTCGGGCAGGTGGAACAGCAGCAGCCGCGCGTACACGAGATCGAACGGCGCCCCCGGGACCGGCTCGCCGCCGGTGAGGTCGTAGGTGTGGAAGGCGCACTGGCGGTGGCCGCGGCCGTGCAGCATCTCCACCGCGAAGTCGCCGATCGAGGAGTCCGCGTCCACCCCGAGCACGCGCCCGGCCTGCCCGGCCCGCTGGGCCAGCAGGCGCATGGTCTCCCCCGGCCCGCAGCCGGCGTCCAGGCAGCTGGCGCCGGGCGGCACGCTGACCTGGTCGAGAATCCTGGCGGTGGCGGCCTCCCACACCCGCGCCTGCGCCCGCAGCCGCTCGTACTCCGCTTGTGTGTGCCCCAGCGAGTAGCGGCCGGTCCGCTGAATGGTCTCCGTGGTGGTCATCGACATCCCCCTGTGTTCACCGGCGGCTGGTCCGCCGTGCGGTAAGCATCGAACGCCCGGGAACGGGATGTCGTTGGGTCAGCGCGCGGGCTCCTTAGCAATGCGCGCAAGCGTGCGGTACTCGGCCGGAGGCAATCCGTGAACGGCGCGGAACGCCCGGCTGAAATCGCCGGGGCTGGGGAACCCCCAGCGGGCCGCGATGGCGGCGACCGGCCGCGCGGCCAGCGCCGGATCGGACAGGTCGTGGCGGCAGCGCTCCAGCCGCCGATTCCGGACCCAGCCGGCCACGGTCAGGCCCTCATCGTGAAACAGCTGATGCAGGGATCGCAGCGACATGTGGTGGGCGGCGGCAATCGTGCCCGGTGAGAGCCCCGGATCTCCCAGATTTTGCTGGATAAAGGCCTGCACGGTGGTGAGCAGGGCGTACCGGCGGGCCTCAGGGGTGTCCCAGTCGCGGGCCTCCAGTTCGTGGGCCAGCCGGGTGCCGAGTATCTCCAGCGCGGCCGTCGACAGGCGGGCCGCCTCGGCCGGAGTGTAGTGATCGACGTTGCGGGCCAGCCGGACATGGAACTGGGAGGTCACGTCGCCCAGGCCCGCGCTGGCCGGGAAGCGCACGGCGGTCAGCTGCCGGAGCCGGTTCCGGGACAGCGGCAGCAGGGTCGGCGGGAACATGAACGTCATCATCTGAACCGGCTGGCCACGGCCAGCCCCGCAGACCACCTGGTAGGGACGCCGGGTGTCGTAGAGGGCGAAGTCGCCCGGCCGCAGGAGGGCCTGGCGGCCGCCCTGGGCGATGATGCAGGCGCCGCCGTGCACCAGCGCGACCTTGAACAGATCCGGATCGGCCTGCGAGATCAGGGCGGGCGTCCGGTGCACGGTCGCGGGCGGGACGTCCATGGCCACGACCTGCATGGGCCCCAGGCCGCTGGCCCGGAACTCCGCGTCGTAGCCGGCGCCCGGAGCGGGGCGGCAGTCCATCGGCAGCCAGGTCTTCGCCATGAGCTCGCGCAGGAAGTCAACGAGGTCGGCCGCTGGCACATGGTTGGTCCGGATCAGCGTGCTCATCGCATCGCTCACACCCAAAGCGACGGCAATGTGGTGGTGGGCGCCCGGGCAGGGGCATCGATCACGGGACCGCTGGGTCCACGATAATCACGGGTGGAGCAACGGTCTAGAGTAATTCTCTAAATGAACGCAACCCCGGAGCCCGCCGAGCCGGGCCCGCCCGCACCCGCGCGACGGCACGGCGGACCCGCCAGCACCGAGAACGGGCAGCGCAGCCGCCAGCGCATCCTCGAGGCGGCGCTGAGCCTGATTACCGAAGCCGGCATCGACCAGGTGCGGCTGGCGGGGATCGCCCGGCGCGCGGGCATGAGCTCGGGCCAGCTCATGTACTACTTCTCCAGCAAGGAGGACATCTTCCTGGAGACCCTGGCCTGGCGGGACCGGGAGGACATAGCGGGCACCCGCGCGGCGGTGGCCAGGATGACCGGCGCCTGGCGGCAGCTCGAGCGGTTCATCACCAGGTACCTGCCGGCCAGCCCGGCCGACCCGAGCTGGATCCTGTGGATGGAGGTGTGGGCCCGCGCTCCCCACAACCGGCAGGTCAGCCAGCGGCTCGAGGAGCTGCTGCAGCCCTGGCGCGACGAGCTCGCCGCGATCGTCGCCCGCGGCGTCGAAGAGGGCACTTTCGCCCCGCCGGCCGCCATCGACGACTTCACCCTGCGCTTCGCCGCCCTGCTCGACGGGCTCGCCATCCTCCGCCTGCGGCAGATGCACCAGCCGTCCCGCAAGCGGCTGCTGAACCTCGCCCTGACCACCGCCCGGGCCGAGCTCAGCCCGACCAGGGAAGGACGGTGAGGCTGGGCCACTGCCGCCGGTGACCGGGGCCGGACCGGGAGCCCGGGTCAGCCGGCCTTCACCAGGGTGGCGTAGCGGTCCAGGTACAACGGCCAGCCCTCGGGGCCGTCGATGCCGTCGGCGACCGCTTTCCAGGCGGGACCGTGCCGGTCGAGGTGCCGGTGCTCCAGCTCCACCCGCGTGCGGGTGGGCGACTCGGCGTAGAACCGCACCTCGACCTCGCTGGTCTGCGCCGGATCGTCCTCGATGGTCCAGCGCGGGCTGATGTCCCAGCTGAACACCACCCGGTCCGGCGGCTCGAAGGCCAGGATCCGGGCCCACCGGCACTCGCTGCCGTCCACCGCCCGGTCCACGATGTGGCCGCCGACCCGGGGCTCGAACACCGTCTCGGCGATCGGCGCCTTGAGCAGGTTGTGCTCAGGGGGCTTGAAGTCCCCGAACCCGGTGGTGAACACCGTGAACGCCCGCTCGATCGGCGTGTCCACCACAACCTGCTTGCGGATCGTGGCGGTCTCGGTCTGGGTCATCATGCCTCCTCGGGCGGCGCCTCGGCCGCCTCGGTGTATCCGGCCAGCGCCCGCTGCCAGAACGTGTCGAGCTGATCCCGCAACGCGGCCAGCGCGGCCGGGTTGAGCCGGTAGATCCGGCGCGTCCCCGCCGCCACGTCCTCCACCAGGCCGGCTTCCTTGAGGATCTTCAGATGCTGGGACACCGCCGACCGGGTCACCGGCAGCCCGGCCGCCAGCTGCCCGACCGGCTGGGGCCCGTCGGCCAGGCGGGCCACGATGGCGCGACGAGTACCGTCGGCCAGCGCGACCCACCGGTCAGCATCTCGGTTAGCATCCACTAACCGTTAGTCTGGACTAACCGATAAATTCCGTCAAGGGGCCAGGACTGCGCCGCGCCGCTCAGGGTGTCAGGAGGTGCTCGCGGAACCAGTCCAGGGCGGCTCCGCTGGAGGCGTCGAAACCCTTGACGTAGGCGTCGAAGTGGCCACCCGGCAGGATGACGAGCTTTTTGGGTTCCAGGGCCTTCTCGTAGGCGGCAATAGCGAACGCGCTCGGGGTCAGCACGTCGCCCCGGGCGGGCAGGATGAGCAGCGGGGTCGGGCTGACCTGGGCGATGTAGTCGACCGGGTTGTACTCGCCGAGCATCTCGACGGTGCGCAGGGTGACCTCGTTCTTCCAGTTCGGTGCCCGGTTCTTGCCGGTCTCGGTGAACCACTGCCAGGAGTCGGGGGTCGGCAGGGCGGACGGGTCGAGCGGGTTCTCGGCGACGACCGGGACCATGGCCGGCTCCTTGCCGTGGAAGCGGGCCAGCCGGTCAGCGTCGAACTGCGCGCGGAACCCGTCGATGAAGTCCGACCGGACCAGCGCCCGGATGTTGTCGTAGCCGCTGATCAGCGGGACCTGGGCGACCACGGCCTTGACCCGGCGGTCGATGGCCCCCACGACCAGCACGTGCCCGCCGGAGTAGCTGCTGCCCCAGACGCCGATCCGGCCGTCGGTCTCGGGCAGAGTGCCCGCGTAGGTGATGGCGTGGCGGTAGTCGCGCACCTGGGCCCAGGGGTCGATCTCCAGGCGGGGGGTGCCGTCGCTGTCGCCGAAGTTGCGGTTGTCGAAGACCAGCGCGTTCAGCCGTTCGCGGAGAACACCTCGGCGAACTTGTCCAGGTACATCTCCTTGACCGCCGAGAACCCGTGCGCCATCACGATCGTGGGGCGGTTCCGGTGCTGGCCTCGGCCGGGTAGAACCAGCCCCGGAGGGTGACGCCCTCGGCGTCGAATTCGGTGTCACGACGGGTCATGGCTGCTCCCTCGGGTCGCACGGCCGGCCCGGAACGCCTCGGCTCGGCGCTGGGCCGCTGTCACGACCGTCTCACCGGCGACCGCCCAGGGCAACGGACAAGGCGCGGGTCAGGGCGGGTCGGGGCGCGGGGATGCGGACCACCACCACCGGGCAGGCGCCGTTGCGGACGCAGTACTCGGCACCGATCCGAGCAGCATGCCCGGATAGGCGGCGCCCCTGGGCGCCGACGACCAGCAGGGTGGCGCGGTCGGCCTGGGACAGCAGGGCCGGGCCGCCCGGGCCCTCGACCACGTGATCGCTGACCGGCACGTCGGGGAATTCGGCCACCGCCAGCTGGACACCGCCCTCAGTTCCGCGCCGGTCAGCGTGGCGTACTCGGCGGCCCAGCGCACGGCATCCCGGCTGCCGGGGCGTTCACCGGCTGGTCCCGGTCTCATACGGCTTCGGCTGGTCCTGCGGGGGCTCCGCGCGCTGGAGCGGGCGGAGCCGCCACCACGTGGTGAAGAACGCCCCGATGACGAGCATGCCGATGCCCATCCACAGGTTGATGTTGATGTGGCTGGCCTTGGCCAGGTCCTTCGATGAGGTGAAGAACCCGGCCACGGTGAGCATGACCCCGTAGAGGAGGAACAGCCCGCCGATCAGCACCCGCAGGTCGAACAGCTTGGCTGCCGCCGACTGCGGGGCTCCGGCATCGGTGTCTGGCGCCTCGGACATTGCGGCCTCCCTGGCTACGAGAAGATGATGGACAGCACGAGTACGATGCCCAGGGCGATCCCGCCGAGCAGCTTGGGCGACTTCCACCAGACCGGCTTGGGCACGCTCGCCGGGTCGGGCGCATTCGGGTCGTGCACGCCCCAGACCAGGCCGCCGAGCTCGGATACCGGCTTCGGCCTGGTCACCAGGCTGACCAGCACCGTGACCACCAGGTCAGCGACGAAGGCCGTGATCGCCCCGTAGAAGTTCACCATCTGCGCGTTGACCGTGGCGTGGGTCGGGTCCAGCACCTGGTGCGGATAGAAATAGGCGATGTGGTAGCCGGCGAAGTGCATGACGGCGGCGCCGATCGTGCCCGCGGCCAGCCCGCTTATCCCGGCCCACGGCGTGCTGCGCTTCCAGAACATGGCCAGGATGAACGTGGCGAACAGGGGCGCGTTGAAGAACGAGAACAGCAACTGGATGTAGTTCATGATGTTGCTGTAACCGGAGGCGATGAACGCCGTGCCGATCCCGATCAGGATGCCGACCACGGTGACCACCCGGCCGACCTGCAGGTAGTACCGGTCCCGCCGGCCTCTCCTGATATAGGTCTGCCAGATGTCGTAGGTGAAGACGGTGTTGAACGAGCTGACGTTCGCCGCCATGCCGGCCATGAAGGCGGCCAGCAGGCCGGCCAGCGCCACGCCGAGCGCGCCGTTGGGCAGGAACCTGCCCATCAGCAGCGGGATGGCGTCGTTGTAGCTGGCTCCCTTCGGCGTGCCCAGGTTAGGGATGATGGCCAGCGCAATCAGGCCGGGGATGATGGTCAGGGCGGGAATGAAGATCTTCGGGTACGCCCCGATCAGCGGCGTCCGCTGGGCCGCGGACAGGTCCTTGGCCGACAGCGCGCGCTGCACCTCGGCGAAGTTCGTGGTCCAGTAGCCGAACGACAGCACGAAGCCGAGCCCGAAGACGATGCCGATCCAGTCGCCCAGCGGGTTCGTCCAGTGCCCGACCCCGACGCCGCCCCAGGTGGAGAAGGCGGTGGCCCCCAGCTTGGTGTGATTGATCTTCGTGTGCAGGCCGCTCCAGCCGCCAACGCTGTGCAGCCCGATGATGACCAGCGGGACCAGCCCGGCGATGATCACGAAGAACTGCAGCACCTCGTTGTAGATCGCGCCGGACAGCCCGCCGAGCGTGATGTAGGCCAGCACGAACAGCGCCGAGATGGCGATCGACAGCCAGATCGGCCAGCCGATCAGCGCGTTGATGACCAGCGCCAGGGCGTAGAGGTTCACCCCGGCGATCAGCACCGCGGCCAGCGCGAACGTCAGGGCGTTGAACAAGTGGGTGGCCGGGTTGAAGCGCCGGAGCAGGAACTCCGGCACGCTGCGGACCCGTGACCCGTAATAGAACGGCATCATGACGACGCCGAGGAACACCATGGCCGGGACCGCGCCGATCCAGTAGAAGTGCACGGTCGGCAGGCCGTACTGGGCGCCGTTGGCGGCCATGCCCAGGATCTCGATCGCGCCGAGGTTGGCCGAGATGAAGGCCAGGCCGGTCACCCAGGCCGGCAGGGACCGGCCCGAGAGCAGGAAGTCCTCACTGGTGGCGACGGCCCGGCGGGCGAACACCCCGATCGCGATGACGAGGGCGAAATAGATGCCCAGAATCGTGTAGTCGAACGGATTGACGTGAAGCCTCAGCAAGCCGCTTCACCTCCTCGTGAGCGGTGCGGTCCGCGCCGAGGCTGAATGAACGTTCGACCAGCCGGTCGGACCCCTTTGTTTGCACTCGGCTTACCCACATCTGAGACAGATGATGTCTGGAGGTGGCTCTGAGCCAGCGATCAGGATGGGAGCCGCGGTTTGCATTTCCTCTTTTGTTCTATTAGTAATAGAACAGATGGTACGGTGACCGCCGGTAAGGAGGCCCACGATGGCAGCGACGCTCATCCTCACCCGACAGGTCAACGGCATCGAGCTCTGGCGCTTCCGGTTCGACGTCACGGTCGACGGCGAAGGCGTCGGCTCGCTCGAACGCGGGAAAACGATCGAGACGCCGGTCGAGCCGGGCCAGCACACCCTGCGGCTGCGCAGCGGCCGCTATTCAAGCCTGCCCCGCTCCTTCGACGCCGCCGACGGCGACACGATCAGCTTCCGCTGTCACGGCGCCGCGCTCTGGCCGCGGTTCGTCGCCTCCTTGATCAAGCCCGACCTGGCCATCTCGCTCCAGCGCGAGTAGGCCGCCCGGCCGCACGCCGGGGCGCACGACCGGGCGGCCGCCGGTGGCTCAGTTGGCCTGCTTGTAGGTGAGGGAGAAGTTTTCGTCGAGGTCGGTGATGGCGGACAGGTCGGCCAGGTCGGCGCCGTTGCTCCCGGTCATCAGGATCTTGGCCAGGCCCCAGTACGAGCCATCGGCCACCAGCCCGGTCGACGCGCCGCTGCTGTCGATGGCCTGGAATCTGGTGAAGCCGGTGGTGGTGAACTTGGAGAGGTTCTTACCGCCGTCGGCCTCGAGGGCGGCCTCGGCGGTCATGTTCTCGCAGACGTGCCCGGACGGGCAGCTGGCATCCAGGTTGAACTTGTGGGCGTCGTCGTCACGGGTCAGATCGGTGAGCGCCAGATTCCAGGCGCCGCCGATGTACTTGACCAGCATGGAGATCGAGTCACCGGGATAGACGGTGAACTTGTAGTTCGTCCCGTTGGGGGCCATCTCCCACCAGGTCTGGCAGGAGGGCACCCCACCGTGGCAGTCGGTGGAGATACCGACCTGCTCGACGGTGCTGCCACCGGTCTGGTAGCCGTCCAGCCCGATCCAGAAGGACGCCTTCGACGTTGACGACGTGCACGTCACCGTGGGGACCTTGACGTCGCCGGTCACCTGCCGGAACCCCTCCGTGTGGCCGACGAGGATATAGGCCGTCCAGTTCCACGCGCCGTGGATGTCGGCCGGTTTCGCCACCGCCGGCGCGGCGCTCGGCGTACTGGCGCTGGCGGCCGGCGCGGCGCTGGACGCCGACACAGCCGGCAAGCCGGTCATGCCGTCGCCTGACCTGGGAAAGGGACCTTCGGCCCGGCCTGGTGTCACCCGATCGGGCGTCATGACAATTGCGTGGCGGCCGGTGATCCTGGAGCCTGACCCTAGGGAGGGGGGCTCGGGTGCCCCGGGCCGGTCACCGGCCCGGGGCACCCAAGCTGGGGGGATCGGCGGCCCGCGCGAACGACTGGTACGGCGTGATCTCGCCCGGCTTGATCACGCCGTCCTCGATCGCCCGGGCGAGAAGCGCGTCCTTGCTCGGCGCGGTCCGCCCGGTGGCCGCGTACTTGGCCCGGGCGCGGCTGATGTACTGCCGGACCGTGTTCTCGCTGATCGCCATCCGCCGGGCCACCGACGCCTTCGACATGCCCTGGAACCACAGCAGCAGCGCCTGCCGCTCCTGCTCCGACAGCGCGGGCCGGGCCGGGTGCTGGTCGGCCAGCATCGCCCGGGCCTGCGACCGGGTCACGTAGGGCCGGTCGGCGGCCGCCGCCAGCACCGCCTCGACCAGGTGCTCGCGGCCCTCGTCCTTAGACACGTAGGTGTGCGCGCCGTTGTCCAGCGTCCCCATCACGATCACGGGATCGGTGTGCCCGGAGAACGCCACCACCCGGTAGCCGGCCGCCACCAGCCCGGGGATCTGGTCGCTGACCAGCTCACCGGACAGTTCCAGGTCCAGGATGACCACGTCGGCGGCCGCTGGCGGCACTTCGCGGAGCCCGGTCAGGTCGCGCGCCGTCTGCACCAGCCGCACCCGCTGGCCCGGATCGGACTGGATCCAGGAGGCCACCCCCTCGGTGACGACCGGGTGGTCCTCGATGATCGCCACCGTCACCGGTCGTTCCATCGCGCCTCCGCCCAGAGCGTGCCACCATCTTGCTGCTGCTCGATGACGACTCCGGCGCCGGCCGCGGGCAGCAGGACGGCCGCGCCGGTATCGGCCACGAAGCTGACGGCGATGCCGGCCGCCACCGCCGCCAGGGTAATCCGCGCCCGGCTGCCGGCGACGGTCAAAATCGCGATGGCGGCGTCGGTGATCACCCGCCGGGCCGGGACCGGCACCGGTGGCAGCGGCCCGGCCGTCTCGATCTCGACCGCCACTCCCCGCCGTTCGGCCACGTCGGCGCTGGCGTGCAGTTCGTGCACCAGCGAACCGGGCACCTCATCGCCCTCGGCCAGCAGCCGCCGCAGCCGGGCCGCCTGGATCTCGCAGCGGACGCGGACCTTGGTGTCGCCCGGGTCGGCGGTGCCGGCCGCCAGCTCGGCCACCAGCGGGACGGCGCTCTCCTGAAGGGCCAGCCAGCGGGCCTGGCGGGCGGCGCGGATGATCTCGGCGGTGGCGGCCTGCTCGCGGGCGGCGTGCTCGCGCCGCGTCGCGGCGGCGGCCTGGGCGGCCGCGACGTCGAGCGCCCGGACCCCGGCCGCGACGGCCACCTGGGCGCCGGTCGACCAGGCGAGCAGCGCGAGGAACCCGGCCAGGCTGGTGCGGTCCAGCCCGTCCGCCACCTGTACGCCCAGGGTGGCGAGGGCCTCGGCGGCCAGGAACCACACCAGCTCGGGGAACCGGCGGCGGAGCAGCACGAGCACGCCGATCCAGCCGGCGCTCCCCCACGACCAGTTGACCGCCAGCATCTGGCTGGCCGGGCTGGCCGCCGCCGCGGCCGTGCTGGCGGCCAGCCCGGTCAGGGCCACCGCCCAGGCCGCCGGCCAGCCGGGCGTTCCCCGCAGCACCAGGACCGACCCGGCCGCGATGGCCAGCGCCATGACCAGCCACATGGCGCCCTGGAAGGCGAACGATCCGTAGGCCGGCCGGTTGTGCAGCAACTGGCCGCCCGCACCGCCGAGATGCCAGCCCGCGACCAGGACGATCACCGCGATCGTGAAGGCCCGCTGATAGCGCCCGGACATCACCGCCGCCGGCTGGACGGCGGTCATGCCGGCCAGCTCACGGTGACGGTGGTGCCCGCGCCGGGGTGGCTGGCGATCGCGGCCCGGCCCCCCGCCGCCAGCATCCGGCCGGTGATCGACTCGCGGATGCCGCGGCGGGACGCGGGGGTGGCGGCCGGGTCGAACCCGCGCCCGTGGTCAGTGATCTTGACGACCGCCCAGCCCGTACCGCCGGTCACGGTCACCTCGGCCTGGCTGGTGCCGGCGTGCCGCTCGACGTTGCGCAGCGCCTCGCCGACGCAGGCGACGAGCTGATCGGCGACCGGGGACGGCAGCGTGACCGGGGCCAGTTCCAGCCGGACGGCCAGATCACACGCTGCCGCCGCGGCCCGTTCCAGCCCCGGTTTCAGGTCGGTCAGCGGCGCCGGCCCGCCCCCCGCACCGGCCGGCGCGGGGGCGTCGGCCAGGCCCTGGAGCACCCGCAGATCCCGGGCCGCCTGCGCGGTCAGCCCCGGGGAGGGCCCGTCGAAGGCATCGGCCGCGACCATGGTCAGGGTGGACAGGACGGTGTCGTGCAGCTGGCGGTTCTGGTCCCGCTCGTCGGCCCGCCGCGCCTGCTCGGCCCGGAGCTGCCGTTCGGTCTCCAGGCCGGCCGCGACGATCGCGTCGGCTTGCCGGGCGCCGCCCCGGACCACCGCGACCAGGCCGGCCGCGACGGCCGTTTCCACCACCAGCAGCCAGCCGTCGGACAGGTGGCCGGTACCCAGGCCGTAGGCGACGATCACGACGGCGGCCGCGGGCAGCCCGAGCCAGGGCCGCAGCGCGATCTGCAGGATGTACACCGAGGTGCAGGCGAGCGGGAGCATCCAGGTCGTGTCGTCCGCGATCAGCACGGCCGGGACCAGGTGCTGCTGGGCCAGCACCAGCACCGCGACGATCGCGGCGTCGATCAGGACGACGGCCACCGTCAGCCCGGACCGGCGGACCCGCCAGGTGAAGAAGACCGACCACAGGCACAGCGCGGTCAGCGCCGCGGCCAGCCGCCAGCCGGAGATGTCCCCGGTCGCGGCCAGCACGGCCACCCCGGTGAACAGGACCGCACCACCCAGGCGGAGGGCGATCGCGTACCAGCCCGCCAGCCGGTGCAGGGCCCGGTCAGATGGCCCTGTTGCCGACGGCCAGCCCGCCCGCCGGCCGCGCTCCGCGGAGGGCTTTATCTGCCCCCCGACGAAATCAGCGGCCGGGTTCACCGGACCAGTATGCGGCAGTACCACGGCCCGGGGAATGGTGAAGCTTCAACATCTGAGCCGGCCTGCCCCAAATGCCGGAAATACTGCCGAACCGGGTTACAGGCGGGAGGTCAGCTCGGCCACGATGTCCGCCGCGGGCTGGGTTTGTCTCGCCAGCGCCACGCTCTGCCCGGCCCACATCGAGAGCGCTTCGATGTCGCCGGTCGTCCCCATCATCGGGGGCGCGGGCTCGTAGCGGACGATGGCTTCGCCCGAGGCGAAGTGCGCGATCACGTCGCCCACTCCGGGCCGCTGCGCGAGCGGGGGGCGGCCCGCGGATTCCCAGGCGTCCGCGGTCGAGTTGCGCAACGCGCGGTGGGGTGAGTCAGGCCAATCAACCGAGTACAGGTTGGGGTAGCGCTGGGGATCGGTCTCGGCCGCGGCGATCAGCCGGCGCCGGTAGTCCTCGTGGATCGGCATCTCCTCGGCCAGCAGGAACCGGGTGCCGAGCCAGGCGGCCTGGGCGCCGAGGGCGAGTACCGCGGCGACGCCGCGCCCGTCACCGATCCCGCCCGCCGCGATCACCGGCACCGGCGCGACCGCGTCCACCACCGCAGGCACCAGCGGCAGGGTGGCGATGTTGCCCCACACGTGCCCGCCAGCCTCCCAGCCCTGCGCGACGATGATGTCCACGCCGGACCCGGCGGCCCGGCGGGCTTCCTCGGCCGTGCCGACCGTGTGGAGGACGATCCCGCCGGCGTCGTGGACCTGCTGGACGTAGCCGGCCGGATCGCCCAGGAAGAACGAAACAATCCGCAAGCCGGCGTCCAGGGCCTGGTCGAGGCGACGGTGACGGTCTTCGGTGAGAACGAGGTTGCCGCAGAACGGCCGCGTGGTCAGGGCCGCCGTCTCCCGGATGACCGCCCCGACGTCTCCCGACCACGTCAGCGTGAGCATGCCGAGCGCGCCGGCGTTCGACACCGCCGCCGCCAGTTCGGGAACCGAGACCATGGCCGCCAGGACGATCGGCTGCTCGATCCCGAGCATCTCGCAGACCGGCGTGGCCACGGCCTTCACGCCTCCTTCACGCCTTCGGCGCCTGGTCGATATACGACGTCGGCGCCGACCCGGGAGCCCGCCGGTCCCAGCCGTGGAACTTGGAGTAGTCGCCGGCGTCCCAGGCCTCGCGCAGCCCGGGGGTGGCCAGGTCCCAGTCGGGGCGGATCTCGCTGCTGGCGTCGCGCAGGTCCCGCCACAGGTCGTAGAACGACGGGCGCCCCCAGAACCAGTAGCCGTTGTAGACGCTGTGGATGATCAGCCCCGGCTTGAGCACCAGGGTGTGCGGGATCATCGGATTGTGCTCGGGGTCGGTGTACTCGGCGACGTCGAGGTCCTGCTGGACGGTCCGGCCCGGATCGGACAGGAACGTCCACTGGGCGCCGACCGAGGCGCGGAACTCCTGCAGCGTGTGGTGGTCGTCGGTGGCGATGGTGGCGACCTGGGTGTAGGCCACCGCGATCTTCGGGTAGTTGGCCGCCAGCTCCAGGTGCTGCTGATGCTCCTTGGGGCAGTAGTTGCCGCGTGCCAGCGTGAGGACCAGCGGGTCGCGGCCCTGCAGCTCGCTGAGCGTCCGCGTCGTGCCGGTGTGGTCCGGCAGCGCGTAGTCGGGGAAGGTGCCGCCGGGTCTGATGTCAGGACGCATCGGGTGACTGCCTCTCGCGCGGGTCGACGGCACCACGCTCCCACGAGCGGGCGCTGGTCACGCCCGTGTAAACCCCCGGCCCGCACCCTGGTCACCTTGATCCAGGGGCGGTTATGGTCAGGCCGTGGGGCAGTCTGCGGTCGCGGGTGCGGCTGGCGGCATCAACGGGTTCCCGGCCACGCTGACCAGCTTTGTCGGGCGGAGCGCGCCGGTGGGCGAGGTCGCCGCGCTGCTGGAGGAGCACCGGCTGGTCACCGTGACCGGGCCGGGCGGGGTGGGGAAGACCCGGCTGGCAGGTGAGGTGGCCCGGCGGGTGGCAGGCCGGTTCGCCGACGGGGCATGGCTGGTGGAGCTGGCTCCGATGCAGGACCCTGGCCAGGTCCCATTAGCGGTCGCGGCGGCGTTGGGGGTGCAGGTGCAGCCGGGTGCACCGCCCACTGAGGCGTTGACACGGGCGCTGGCCCAGCAGCAACTGCTGCTGGTGGTGGACAACTGCGAGCACGTGGTCGATGGGGCTGCGCGGCTGTGCGCCGGGCTGCTGGCGGCCTGCGATGACGTGCGGGTGCTGGCGACCAGCCGGGAAGGGCTATGGGTGACCGGCGAAACCCGGTACCGGCTCGGGCCGCTGGCCATGCCCGGCCCGGCTGGACCAGCCGGCCGCGACGGGTCAGAGGCGGTGACGCTGTTCGTCGACCGGGCCCAGCGCGCTGACGTGCGGTTCGCGCTGGATGACGAGACCGGACCCGCGGTCGAACGGCTGGTGACGCGGCTGGACGGGATGCCATTGGCGATCGAGCTGGCGGCCGCGCGGGTGGAGTCGCTCGGGACCACCGAGCTCCTGGCCCGCCTCGATGACCGGTTCGCGCTGCTGACGGCCGGGGACCGGCTGACGGGCCGGCACCGGTCGCTGGCGGCCGCAGTGGAGTGGAGCTACCGGCTGCTGGGGCCGGACGAGCAGCGGGTCTTCCGCGCGCTTTCGGTGTTCCCCGGTCCGTTCACACTCGAGGCAGCCGAGGCGGTCGCCGGGCCGGGCACCGGCCCGATCCTCTTGCACCTGGTGGACTGCTCGCTCGTTGGCCCGCCGCAGGCCGGCCCGGACAACCGGTCCCGGTACGCGATGCTGGAGACCTTGCGCGCCTACGGGACCGCCCGGCTGGACGCGGCCGGTGAGCGGGCCGGGATCGCCGCCGCGCTGGCCGCGTATGAGGTGGGCGCCGCCGAGCGGGCCAGCGGGGACCTGCAGACCGCTGAGCGGAAGCTGCCGGCGGCCCAATGGCTGGATGCCGAGGACGCCACGCTGCGACAGGTGCTGGGCTGGGCCACGAACCACGACCCGCCGACCGCGCTGCGGCTGACCGTCGCGCTGGCGCCCTGGTGGGAAATGCACGGGGGCCTGCCGAACCAGTACGAACTGTTGCGCCAGGTCCAGGCGCTGGCCGAAGCGGGCAGCGACGAATGGTGCGCGGTCGAGTTCTGGCTCGGCATGACGGCGAGATTCTCCGCTGACATGGCCGGGGCACTCGCCCACTTCACTGCGCTACGCGACGCCGTGCGCGAGCGCGGTTCGTCGCAGCCGCTGACCGATTCCCTGGTCGGCCGGTCGTCAGTGTTGCGGGAACAGCACCAAATCAACGAAGCGGTCAAGGATGCGCATACCGCGCTGGCCATGGCGCGAGAGATCGGATACCCGGCTGGGGAGGTGATGGCCCTGATCAACCTCGCCCAAGCCGCGATGATCGTCGATGACGTGGACCGCGCCGTCCGGCTGGTCCGGGAGACCGAGCACCTCACGGCCGACGTGCCCGACCGGGTCGAGGAGGCCCGCAGCGACACCGCGACCAGCGTGCTGGCCGCGGCTGGGGACCTGGCCAGCGCTGAACGTATCTGTGTGGCCGCGGTAACCCGGTTCCGGGCCGCAGGCAACCGGCTGCATCTGGCGCGGATGCTCGACCGGATGATGTGCCTGGAGCTGGAGGCGGGCCGGGTCCAGGACGCCGCGGCTCACCTGCGGGAAGCGCTCCAGATCCTGGTGCGGGCTGGGAGCTGGTTTGAGCTGATCAACGGGCTGGACTGCTGCGGATGCCTGTGCGTCGCGAGCGGGCGCTACGCCGAAGCGATCACGATGTGGGCCGCCCATTCCGCGATTTGCCGGCGCGCCGAGATCACGGACTGGCCCGCCGATGCGCGCTTCCGGCAGCGATATGACCGTATGGCGCGGCGGGCGCTCGGTCCCGCCGGGATTCGGGCGGCCGAACAACGAGGCGCGGCCATGACCATGGCCACCGCGGCCGAGTACGCCCAGCTGCTCACCGAGTCCGGACCGTCCCAGTCGGCGGCACCCGGTACTGGCGGGCTCAGCGCCCGGGAGCGGGAGCTGGTCGTCCTGGTCGCGCAGGGCCACACCGACGCCCAGATCGCCGCCCAGCTGCACATCAGCATCCGCACCGTCCGCTCGCACCTGGACCGGATCCGGGACAAGACCGGCCGCCGCCGCCGGGCCGACCTGACCCGCCTGGCCCTCGGCGCGGGATTGATCTAGTAATGGCAGGCCGGCCGCCCAGCCTTGTTGTAGGTACTTTTACCCCGGCCATTGCGGCCTGCACCAAGGGGTAATCCGGCCTCTGCGCCGCCCCTTCATGGCCGGGCCAAGCTGCTGGACAAGAGACCGCCACCGGCGGTCAGTTCCGAGCAGCAAGGGGGGACCTCAATGAGCTACCTACCTCCGGATCCGGCTGGTCCTTCGATCGTTCCGCCGTCGCCGGCAGCCGTCATCACCCTCACCCACCTGTCCGTGCCTGTCATCATCGTCCTAGTGGCCGCCACCGTGATCGTGTCGGTTGCAACCACGCTGGTCACCTTGTCGTTCGCCCGCCGGCGGGACCGGCGACTGCTGGCCACGGGCGAGGCTGGGCTCGGCATGCCGATCCCGGCCTGTTCACCTGAGGATCCAACCGGACAGGGCGACATCCTGCTCAGCCACCCAGGCCGAAGCGGCTGAACAGGGCCGGGTCGGTGAACAGGGTGATGCGCGTGAGGTGGGTGGCGGTGGTCGCCAGCACGATGATCGCGAACGGGTGGTAGCGGCCGTCGTCGCCACGGTGGTAGGAGGCGGCGCCGAGCTGGCCGTTGACCTGGAGCGGGGCCAGCTGCCAGTCGCCGGGAGTGCCGATGGCATACGCCCGCAGGTACGGGACGCAGGTGCTCTTGCCCGCGAACCAGGTGGTGGTGCCGGTCATCTCGATCGCGACGTCGTCGGCGAGCAGGCGCTCCAGGGCGGCCAGGTCCGAGCGCACGAAGGCCGCCAGGTAGCGGTCGAGCACCCGGCGGGCTCCCGGGTCGGAGGGCTCGGCCAGGTCCTCGTCGCGCAGCGGCACCGTGGCCATCCGGGCGCGGGCGCGCTGGAGCAGGCTCTTCAGCGCGGGCACGGAGACGCCGAGCACCCCGGCGGCGCCCGCCGGGGTCAGCGAGAGCACGTCGCAGAGGATGAGGGCGGCCCGCTGGCGCGGCGGGAGGACCTGGAGCGCGGCCACCAGCGCGAGGCGGACGCTCTCGCGGGCGGTGACGACGTCGGCCGGGTCGCCCCTCTCGTCGATCACCAGGTGGTCGGCGACCGGTTCGAGCCAGCGCACGCCCGGGGGCTCCGGCCGGGCCGGGGCCAGCGGGTCGGCCGACGGGGGCCCGAGCCCCGAGGGCAGCGGCCGCCGGGACTGGCGCTGGAGCGCGGTCAGGCAGGCGTTGGTGGCGATCCGGTACAGCCAGGTCCGGACCGATGACCGGCCCTCGAAGCGGCCGAACGCCTGCCAGGCGCGGACGTAGGTGTCCTGGACGATGTCCTCGGCCTCCTGGACGGAGCCGGTCATCCGGTAGCAGTGCGCCAGCAGCTCCCGCCGGTAGCCCGCGGTCGCGGCCTCGAACCGTTCGGCGTCCACTCCGGGCATTGACGGCCCTTTCAGGTTTTGGCTGTGCAAAAAAACCGGCCCAACGCGATTCGCTGGCGGTGGCCCGCGGGTCAGTACAGCATGACTACACCGCAGAATCACGAAACCGCCGTCTCCGCCACAGGCTATGAGGACCCGCTGACGAAAGGCCTGCCCGCCGATCGCGCCCGGTCGGCGGTCCGGCAGATCCTGGCCGGGCCGCACCTGGCCGTGCTGGCCACCACCAACGCCGACGGGTCGGCCCAGATGTCGGTGATCTTCGTGAAACCCGAGGGCGATGACGTCCTTTTCAGCACGATCGAGGGCCGCCGCAAGACGGCGAACATGGCCCGCGACCCGCGGGTGACGCTGCTACTGCACAGCCTCGACGCCGCACCCACCGACAGCGCCTACGCCACCATCCAGGGCACCGTGGAGCTCACCGACGATCCGGACGGCTCGTTCCACCAGACCATGTATGACCTCTACATGGGCGGCGCGACGCCACCGGCTGAGCCCGGGTCACACCGGCTCGTCGTCCGCCTCCATCCCCGGCGCGCCTACGCGGCCCTGCCGTACGCACAGTGAGACGGGGCGGCGGCGGACGACCTGGCGGGCCAGGTCGAGTACGGCGGGGTCGTCGTTGAGGACGAAGCTGGCGTCGGTGGCCAGGATGAGGCCGTTCAGCTCGAACGCGAGCTGCCGGGGATCCTCGTCGGCCGGGAGCTCGCCCTGCTCGATCGCGGTGGCGGCGAAGCCGCGGATCAGGCCCACGAACCCGGCCTGGAAGGCCGCGATGGCCTCCTTGACCGGGCCGGGCCGGGTGCCCATCTCCAGCGCCGCGCCGGAGAAGAAGCACCCGCCCGGGAAGGTGCGGCGCTGCAGGTGCTCGAAGAACGCCTCGCCCAGCGCCTCGAGCTGGGCCAGGCCGGCCGGGGCGGCCAGCGCGGGCTGGACGACCTCGTCGGCGAAGATGCGCCCGGCCTCCTCCACGGTGGTGAAAAGGCGGGGAACATCATTGGCGGGCAACGCAGTGATCAGTCTCACCACCGGTCTGGAAGACCCGGAAAAGGTCACGGTGGCGTTCCTCGTCGCGGTCGGTGCGGCGGAGTCGGGGCGGCCGACCCTGGTATTCCAGGCCAAGGAGGCCGTCCGGCTGGCCCTGGAGGGGGTCGCGACCGGCGTCGTCTGCGACCGCTGCCCGCCGCTGCCGGACCTGCTGGCCCGCTATGAAAAGGCGGGCGGCCAGTTCATGGTCTGCCCGATCTGCTTCAACGCCAAGCAGCTCGACGACGGCGGGCTGCTGCCCAACGCCGAGCTGGCCGGCACCGTCCAGCTGTGGGAGTGGATCGGGGACGAAGGGGCGACGACCTTCAGCTACTGAGGTCCGCTACCGGGAGTCAGTAACGGCCATGGGTCACGATTGTGCCGTAGTCAGCCTTTCGGCCGTTCGAGGGTGAGCAGCGGCTCGGTGAGGTCGGGTGCGGGTGCGCCGGGATCGGCGGCGACGAACCGCTCCAGGCGGCGGAGGCCGGTCTCGATTTCGCCCGGGCTGAGCTGACCGAAGAACGAAAGGGTGCGCAGGCGCAGCCGTTCGAGCATGTCCGCGCGGGTGCCGGGCGAGGGCTCGGTAACCGTGCCGAAGCTGGCCACCTGCCAGCCGGCCGAGGTGAACGTCGCGATGGCCTCGTGCAGCGGCTGGAACAGCGCGGTCTCCACCTCCAGGCCGCGGGGGAAGTGCTCCAGCCACCACGGCCGGGGATGGTGGTCGCGGAAGTTCGCACGCAGCAGCAGCCGGCCGCCGGGCGCGAGCACCCGGGCCAGTTCCCGGGCGGCCCGGGGCTTGTCCTGGACGTGGTGCCAGGACAGGAACATGAGCGCGTAGTCGGCCCGGCCGGACGGTAGCGGCAGGTCCTCGGCCGAGCCCGCCAGGTACCGGACATCGGGGTGCCGGGACTGCGCCTGCGCGATCTCGCGCATGCGGACCGACGGCTCGACGCCGGTGGCCGGCCCGAACGCTTCCGCCAGGGCGGGGGTGAACCGGCCGGTCCCGGAGCCGATGTCGAGGCCGGCCAGCGGGCGCCGCTCGGGCAGGACCGCCGCGAAGGCGCTGATCCACGCGAGCCGCTGCTGACCGGTGAGCGCCCGGCCCCGCGCGTAGTCGCGGTACTGCTCGGTGTCGTAGTCGATCCGCCTCATCGCAGCTCCTGCGTCTCCGGGTCGCGGGCCGCCGTCAAGCATCAATTCGATATATCGACCCGATACATCGAGACGATATGCCCGGTCACGTTCTACCGCAAGACTGCCCAGACGGCGCGAACGTGCCCGGTCGCTCCGCGTAACCTGATCTGCGTGAGTTCACCCGCGCTTCAGCAGCCGCAGTGGCCCGACCGCGATCGCGTGCGGGCGGTGACGCGCGACCTGGCGGGGCTGCCGCCACTGGTGCTCGCCGCCGAGTGTGACCAGCTCAAGGAGCGGCTGGCCGCGGTGGCGCGCGGTGAGGCGTTCCTGCTGCAGGGCGGCGACTGCGCGGAGACGTTCGCGGGCACGACCGCCAGCAGCATCCGCGGCAAGTTCCAGACGCTGCTGCAGATGGCGGTGGTGCTGACCTACGCGGCCAGCGTGCCGGTGGTGAAGGTCGGCCGGATGGCGGGCCAGTTCGGCAAGCCGCGATCCGGGGTCACCGAGGTGCGGGACGGCGTGGAGCTTCCGGTCTACCGGGGCGACGCGGTCAACGGCATCGAGTTCACCGCCGCCGCCCGGACGCCCGACCCTGGCCGGCTGCTGGAGGCGTACCACTGCGCGTCGGCCACCTTGAACCTGTGCCGGTCCCTGGCCAGCGGCGGCTACGCCGACCTGCGCCAGGTCCACGCCTGGAACCAGGACTTCGTGGCCGGCAGTCCGGCCGGGCAGCGTTATGAGCAGCTGGCCGACGAGATCGACCGGGGTATCGCGTTCATGAACGCCTGCGGGGCCGACCCGCGGGAGTTCCGCGCGGTGGAGTTCTACGCCAGTCACGAGGCCCTGCTGCTGGACTACGAGCAGGCTCTGACCCGGACCGATGCCCGCAGCGGGCACACCTACGACCTGTCCGGCCACCTGCTGTGGATCGGGGAGCGCACCCGCGACCCGGGCGGCGCGCACATCGAGTTCGCCCGCCGGATCAGCAACCCCATCGCCGTCAAGATCGGCCCGGACGCCACCGCCCACGAGGTCCTCGAGCTGATCGAGGCGCTCGACCCGGACGAGGAGCCTGGCCGGCTGACCCTGACCACCCGGATGGGCGCGGGGCGGATCCGCCAGGCGCTGCCGCCGCTGGTCGAGAAGGTGGCCGCCAGCCGGCCCGCGGTGGTCTGGGTGTGCGATCCGATGCACGGCAACACCGTGCAGGCCGCCACCGGCCAGAAGACCAGGAACTTCGACGACGTGCTGGACGAGGTCACCGGGTTCTTCGAGGTGCACCGGGCGATCGGCACCCACCCGGGTGGCATCCACATCGAGTTCACCGGCGACGACGTCACCGAGTGCATAGGCGGCGGCCACCACATCGGCGAGAGCGACCTCGCGTCCCGTTACGAGACGGCCTGCGATCCCCGCCTCAACCGCAGCCAGTCTCTCGACCTGGCCTTCCGCGTGGCCGGCCTGTACCGCAGTCTCGATGGGTCCTGACCGGGTACGGTTCAGCTTCGATGGCACCCCGCTGGAGGCGGCGCGGGGGATGACCATCGGCGGCGCGCTGCTGGCCAACGGGATCGTGTCCTGGCGGCTGACCCCGGTGGACGGCCGGCCGCGGGGCGTCTTCTGCGGGGCCGGGGCCTGCTTCGACTGCCTGGTGGACGTCGATGACCGGCGAGCCGTTCGGGCCTGCCTGATCCTGGTCGGTGACGGTGACGAGGTGCGCACCAGCCGGTCGCCGAGGGCAGCCGGTTGAGCGGCGTCATCGATGTGGGCGTGGTCGGGGCCTGCCCGGCCGGGCTGGCGGCCGCGCTGGCGGCCGGGGAGCTGGGTTGTGAGGTCACGCTGATCGACGCCGGGGCCGGCCCCGGCGGCCAGATGTACCAGCAGAGCATGCTGTTCCCGGTCGGCCGGTCCCGGGCCGCGCTCGCCCCGCCGAGCACCTGCCGCCCAGCCTCGCCCGCATCCGGCAGGTCAGGGAGGTCAGGCACCTCGCGACGACATCGGTCCGGCAGGCCGCGCGGGGCGACGACGGCGTGGTCACGCTGTGGGTGGGCGGCCCGGAAGGCGGCGCCGAGACCACGGTCGAGGTCCGGGTGGTGGTGCTGGCCACCGGGGCGACCGAGCTGATGCTGCCGTTCCCCGGCTGGGACCTGCCCGGCGTGACCACCGCGGGCGCGGCCCAGACCCTGCTGAAGAGCCAGGGGGTGACCGTGGGCGACCGGGTCCTGGTCGGCGGATCCGGGCCCGCGCTGCTACCGGTCGCGGCGGGCCTGGCCGAGGCCGGGGTGGAGGTGGCCGCGGTGCTGGAGGCGGCGCCTGTCCTCGCCCCCGCGGCCTGGCCCGGAGCCGCCGATCAGGCCGCGGTGCTGGCCCGCCACGGCGTGCCGGTCCGCACCGGCCACGCGGTGATCGCCTGCCGGGGCTCCGACCGGGTCGAGCGGGCCGTGATCGCCCGGCTGGACCGGAACTGGCGGCCGCTACCGGACTCCCAGCACGAGGAAATCGTGAACGCCGTCCACGTGAGCTTCGGCTCCTCCCCGGCGCTGGAACTGCCCCGCGCGCTCGGCTGCGCCGAGGTTCCGCACCGGTCCGGGCCGGCCGCCGCGGTGGCGTGCGACGGCGACCGGGCCACGTCGGTCCCGGGAGTGTTCGCGGCCGGCCAGGTGACCGGCGCCGGCGGCGCCGGCGCGGCCGAGCTGGAGGGCTACCTGGCGGGCACGTCGGCCGCCCGCTACCTCAATCGGATGACCGCGGACGCCTACCGGGAGCGCACCCGGCCGTTGCGTGCCCAGCTGGAGGATGCCCGGCACCGGGCGGCGCCGCTCGACAGGGCTCACCGGCGGCCGGCGGGCTGGCTCGAGTGGCTGGACGCCGGCACGGTCGTCTGCCGCTGCCAGGAGACCCGCTGGCCGGCCATAGCCGCGGCGATGGCGGAGGGCGCGCGGGATCTGCCGTCGCTCAGCGCGGCGACCCGGGCCGGCACGGGTTACTGCCAGGGCCGCTTCTGCGGGCCGGCGCTGCAAGCGGCCATCGCGCTGTCCGGTGGGCGGTCAGCCGCGATCCGCCGCTGGTAGACCGAGGGGGTCTCCCCGCAGTGGCGGGCGAAGGAGCGGGCGAACGCCCCGACGTCATCGAAACCCACCGTGATGGAGACCTCGAGGACGGAGCGGCCCGGCTCGGCCAGCAGGGCCATGGCCCGCAGTATCCGGGCCCGGAGCAGGTAGCTCCGCCAGGACAGGCCCAGCTGGGTGCCGAAGATGCGGCGCAGGGTGCGTTCGGAGACGCCGACCGCGCGGGTCACGTCCCCGACGGTGACGTGGCCGAGGTGCGCACGGGTGTAGTCAGTGGCGGCGGTGACCACCGGATCGGCCGAGACCGGCAGGTGCAGCGGGCGCTCGTCGTCCAGCGCTTCCGCGACCACGTACCCGAGGGCCTGGAAGAACGAGTCTGCCGCGGGCTCCGGCTCGGTCCGCGAGATCGGCCAGCGCGCCGAGTAGAGCATCATCTCCCGCAGCAGCGCCGAGACGGCGATGATCCGGACCCGGTCCCCCGGCACCGGAACGAGCCGCGGCTCGAACAGCACCGCGAGGGTCTGCGCCCCGGCGTGCAGCGTCGTCTGATGATGCAGGCCGGCCGGGATCCAGGTGGCCTGGTGGGGTGGCAGCAGGTAGTGGCCGGCCTCGGTCCTGACCTCCACCATCCCCCGGCAGGCGTACTCGATCTCGTGCACGTCGTGCAGGTGCCAGCCGGTGACCAGCCGCTCGTCACCGTCATAGCGGAGGCTGCCCCCGGCCCAGCGCCCTTTATCCCGCAGGTCAACCAGGCCGGTGGTGGCCGTTTGGACCTGATCTTTGGCCGAATTGGCAGAGACGGTCATACCTCAGAGAGCTTAGTGTCGTTCCCGATGCAGCCGGACGCAGAAGGATGCCTGATGCCCACCCTGATCTACTCCATGTCCGTGTCGCTGGACGGTCTCATCGCCGGGCCGGACGGCGCCATCGACTGGGCCGCACCCGACGAGGAACTGATGCGGTTCCACAACGAGCAGACCCGGGAACTCACCGGGCACCTGATGGGCCGAGGGCTCTACGAAGACATGCTGGGCTGGGAGACGGCCGAGCAGACCCGCACCGACCCGCGGGAGCTCGAGTTCGCCCGCATCTGGAAGGCCATCCCCAAGGTGGTGTTCTCGACCAGTCTGACGACGGTGACCGGCCACGCCCGGCTGGCCCGCGGTGACGTCGCCGCCGAGGTCGCCGGCCTGAAGAGCCAGCCCGGGGCCGGTGTCGTCTCGGTCGGCGGCGCCGGGCTCGCCGCCTCGCTGGTCAGGCAGGACCTCATCGACGAGTACCGGCTGTTCGTGAATCCGGTCGTCCTGGGCGGCGGCACCCCGTTCTTCCCGCCGCTGCCGAAGCGGCTCGACCTCGAACTCATCGAGACCCGGACCTTCTCCCAGGTCGTCTACCTCCGCTACCGGCGCACCCGGTAGGCCGTCCCGGCCGGTGCACGGCCGCCGCAAGCTTTTTCATTACCGCCTCAAAGTGCCTCCCGGTGCTTGCGATCGCGGCGCCGGGAATTATGCTTTAGTACACGTGTTGATATGAGTGAGGCACCCGAGAGCTGATCCAGCCGTCCGGGTCCTCGCGAAACCTGCCGACCCCCGGCTGCGTTGATCCTTGAGGATCCGCCCGCCGGTTCGGTGTACGAACGCCAGGCCCGCGGTTCGGGACGTCTCCGCTCCGTCCACGGGACCTTGCGGCATGCTGCCGTGGCCACCGTGCCCCGGCACTCCGGAGGAGGAGTCTTTGGCTCGAGCAGGCCAGCGCCAGACGGGCGCTCGCCGTACCGCCCAGCGCAACCAGCCCGCCCAGCGCAACCAGCGGAACCCGCGCAAGCAGCGGCGCGCCAGCCACACTGGCGACGTCGTCTCGGTGCTCGCCCGGACCGCCCGCGAGCTCGAGGCGGCGGCTCAGCGCGGCCGGGTGACACCGGCCGTGCGCACCAAGTTCCAGGCCGTCGCCCTGCTGCTGCGGGACGAGCGTGCCCGCGTCCGGGCGGCCGGGAGCGACAGCAGCCGCGCCGAGCAGCAGCTCAAGCGGCTGGACGGCATCGCGACCATCCTCGCGACCACCGCCGTCCAGCACACCGGGCTGATGGCGCTGCTGGCCGAGGACACCGAGGTGCCCGACGCGACCCGGGCGCTCAAGCGGGAGATGCAGCGGGACCTCGGCATCGAGCCGGCGCCCGAAGTGATCACGCCGCCGGAGGTCACACCCGTTGCCGTCGCCCCGGAGCGGCAGGTGGCGCAGGTGGTGCCCCAGTCGGTGGTCTCCCGGCAGCTGGCCAACCCCTTCCTGGCCCCTGACTTCTCCAACGCTCCGCAGCGCCCGTCCGGTCCGCGCCGGCTGGCCAACTGGGAGCTGCTCAACCCGCTGCTGGGCTCCTTCGAGCGCATCGGTGACGGCACCCCGGCGTGCATGACGCTGCCGGACCCGACGGCCCGGTTCACCCCGGCCGACCTGGAGCTGATGCCGCACCAGGGGAAGGTGGTCGCCGCGGCCGCGGCCGGCCACCGGACGTTCCTGCTGGCCGACGAGCCGGGCCTGGGCAAGACGGCCCAGGCGCTGCTGGCGGCGGAGGCGGCGGACGCCTACCCGCTGCTCGTCGTCGTGCCGAACGTCGTCAAGACCAACTGGGCCCGTGAGGCGGCGCACTGGACGCCCCACCGCCCGGCCACCGTGGTGCAGGGCAACGGCGCGGCGGTCGACGGCTTCGCCGACATCGTCATCCTCAACTACGAGGTGCTCGACCGCCACATCGGCTGGCTCGGCGACTTCGACTTCCGCGGCATGGTCGTGGACGAGGCCCACTTCATCAAGAACAAGACCTCGCAGCGCTCGCAGCACGTCCTCGCGCTCTCGGACCGCATCCGGTCCCGGATGGCGCGGCCCCTGCTGATGGCGCTGACCGGCACCCCGCTGATCAACGACATCGACGACTTCCGGGCGATCTGGCAGTTCCTGGGCTGGATCGACGACAGCAAGCCAGTGGGCAAGCTGGCCGACGCGCTCGAAGAGACCGGCCTGACCCCCGCCGACCGTGGCTTCTCCGCCTCGGCCCGCCAAACCGTGATCGACCTCGGCATCGTGCGCCGCCGCAAGATCGACGTGGCCGCCGACATCCCGGCCCGCCGCATCGCCGACCTGCCCGTCGAGCTGGACGGACGAGCCGGCCGGTCCATCCGGGCGGCCGAGCGGGACCTCGTCGGCCGGTTGATGGCGCAGTACCAGACCGCGCTCGCGAACCGGTCCTCCGGCGCCGAGTCCGGCGCCGACGGCATCGACCACGACCTGGTCCGCCGGGTCGCCCGGTCGGAGCTGAAGGACTCGACGACGCAGTCCGGTGAGAACGTGTTCACGATGATGCGGCGCATCGGCCAGGCCAAGGCCGACCTGGCCGCCGACTACGCGGCCCAGCTGGCCCGCAGCGCCGGCAAGGTGGTGTTCTTCGCCAAGCACATCGACGTGATGGACGCCGCCGAAGAGACCTTCGCCCGGCAGGGGGTCCGGTTCTCGTCGATCCGCGGCGACCAGACACCCAAGGCGCGGCAGGCGAACATCGACGCCTTCACCAACGACCCGGACGTCGCGATCGCGGTGTGCTCGCTGACCGCGGCCGGGGTGGGCCTGAACCTCCAGGTCGCCTCCAACATCGTGCTGGCCGAGCTGTCCTGGACCGACGCCGAGCAGACCCAGGCCATCGACCGCAGCCACCGCATCGGGCAGTCCGAACCGGTCACCGCCTGGCGCATCATCGCCGCGCAGACCATCGACGCCAGGATCGCCGAGCTGGTCGACAGCAAGGCGGGGCTCGCCGCCCGGGCGCTGGACGGGTCGGACCAGGAGGCCTCCTCCGCGGCCGACGTGCAGCTCGATACGCTGATCGCGCTGCTCACCGACGCGCTGCGGGCATCTTCCGGTATTGAGCTGGCCCGGCTGGAATAGTGCTGGCCGCCCCAGCGTTCTGATCCCTTGTCGGTGCGTTAGTGTCCCCCGGGCTCAACTCACTGCCTTCATGGAATACCGTCCGGCTGGAGCCATGTTGTGCCTTTCGCCGTGAGGCGACCTGCGCGCCGGCGGCACGCCCTCGTGAGCGACAGCTCCCGGGGGCGCTGTCATGTCCGGACCGTCAGTGGTAGGGGTGGTGCGGGATCGGCGCGTCATTGAGCTGCTGGTCGATGTCGACCAGAATCGCGTCACCCTCGACCTTGCAGGCGTAGACCGGCAGCTGGGGCACCTCGGGGATCCCGATCGAGTCGCCGGTGGTCAGGTCGAACCGCGAGTTGTGAGACGCGCAGACCAGGGTGTCGTCGTCCTGCACGGTGCCCTCGTGCAGCGGCTGCTGCTGGTGGGTGCACGTGTTGTGGACGGCGCGGACGTCTTCACCGTCCAGGCGGACCAGGCAGATCGGCTCCTTCAGCCCCTCGACGAACAGGGTCTCGCCCTCATCCAGGTCATCGAGGTTGGCGACAACGACGTAGGCCATGGCTATTTCCTTCCGGTGGCGCGGCGGCGGGAGGCGGGCTGGGTACCGCGGACTTCGATCCAGCCGTTGCGGGCCCGGGCGCGGATCAGCGGCTGCGGCTGGTGGGACGGGCCCCGGCGGACGGAGCCGTCGGGCAGGCAGTACTGCGATCCGTGCAGCGGGCAGGTCACCGTCAGGCCCTCAACGGTGCCCCGGCTGAGCAGGCCGGCCGCGTGGCTGCACAGGTTGTCCAGCGCGTACAGCGTGCCGTCGTGCCGGTACAGCAGGACCTGCCGCCCGTCGGCCAGCACGCCAGTGGGCACGTCGTCCGGCAGCTCGGCCTCTTCGATCACCCGTACCCAGCGACGCGGGCCGTCGGCCCCGGCCACCCGGCTGACCATGACCGCCTTGGCGAACACGAGGTGGCCACCCAGGTAGGCGGCGGCGCCGGTGACGGCCAGGCTGGCCGCACCCAGCCCCTGGGCGGAGCGCTTGTGACCGGTCAGCCGGGCCGCCAGCGAGACGCCCTGCAGCCCGAGGGCCGCCGTGTTGAGCACCCCGTGGAACAATCCGAGGCGCCGATCCTGATCGTCGCTGACAGTCCAGTCGACCACCCCGGTGGCCGCCGTCGCGACCGCGGCGGCGATGCCGGCCGCACTGAACAGGGCGGCCGGCTCGATCCCGCTCCGGGGAGCCGGGTCGCGGTCGGTGACGTCCAGGATCAGGGCGCCGGCCCACAACCCGATCGGCAGGTCGCTGAGCGCCGGGTGCAGCGGGTGACCGAGCCAGCGGCCGCCGTGCATCAGCTCCAGGACCGGATTGCCCTGATGCCGTTCGCGCCACGGGCCGAGCACGGCGGTCAGCTGATCGTTCAGCGTTCGGATCCAGCCCCAGTTGTCGATGAGCTCGACGACGTCGTGGTGCCAGTTCGCCAGCTGATCCGCCGGCGCAGGCCCCGCGGGCGGGGCTGGACTTGGACCGCCGGCCTGGCCGGTGTCTGCTGACATGCGCGGAGCGTACCCCGTCCGGGCCCCGCTGACCGTTTCATGCTGAGACAGCTGAGGCGTCAGGTAACTCCCATCCCCGACTCACCCGGCCAGGTCCTCGCGCCGGACGCGGATCGCGACCACCGTGATGACCAGCGCCAGCAGCATGATCCCGGCCGAGACCAGGTAGCCCTGGGAGAACCCGGTGGCCAGCGCGTGGCTTGGCGCAGCGTGCGTGCGCAGGCTGTTGGCCACCGCGCTCCACGCCACCGTGCCCAGCACCGCCAGCCCGAGCGCACCCCCGACCTGCTGGCCGGTGTTGAGCAGGCTGGAGGCCACGCCCGCGTCGTCGTCGGCCACCTTGGTCAGCGCGACCAGTGACCCGGGCACGAAGATCAGCCCCAGGCCCACCGCCGTCAGGATCATCGGGCCGAGCAGGCCGCTGGCGTAGTGGCTGTGCTCGTTGATCCGGGACAGCCAGAACATGCCACCGGTAGCGATCACGCTGCCGGTCACCAGCAGCGTCCGGGCGCCGATCCGGGTGATCAGCTGCGACGCTATCGCGGAGGCCACCATGATCCCGGCGACCATCGGCAGGTAGGCGGCGCCGGTGCGCAGCGCGCTGTACCCCCAGACGTCCTGCAGGAAGAGCGTGAGGAAGAAGAACATGCCGAACAGCGCGGTGCCCACGCAGAGGCTGATCAGGTAGGAGCCCGACCGGTCCCGGCTGCGCAGCACCCGCAGCGGCACCAGCGCGTTCCGGCTGCGCACCTCGATGAACCCGAAAGCGACCAGCAGCACCGCCGCGGCCGCCAGCGACACGATCACCCGGGTGTCATCCCAGTGCGACACGCCCTGCGGACTGGTGGCGGCGTTGGACAGGCCGTAGACGAGCGCGGCCAGGCCCAGGCTGCCGGTGATGGCGCCCGGCAGATCAAAAGCACCGCGACGGCGCGACGACTCGGGCAGCACCCGCGGCGCGGCCAGCGCGATGACCAGGCCGATCGGCAGGTTGACGAAGAACACCCAGCGCCAGCTGAGGTACTGGACCAGCAAGCCGCCAGCCAGGAGGCCGACCGCGCCGCCGGCCACGCTCATGGCCGAGTACACGCCCATCGCCCGGTTGCGCGGTGGCCCCTCGGGGAAGGTGACCGCGATCAGCGACAGCGCGGTGGGGGCGGCGAGCGCGCCGCCGACGCCCTGCGCCGCCCGCGCCGCCAGCAGCCACGCCTGGCTGGTGGCGAACCCCCCGAGCAGGGACGCCAGTGAGAACAGGACAATGCCGGCGATGAAGACCCGGCGGCGTCCCAGCAGGTCGCCGGAGCGGCCACCGAGCAGCAGCAGCCCCCCGAAGGCCAGCGCGTAGGCGTTGACGACCCACTCGAGGTTGCTGCCGGAGAAGCCGAGCGCGCCCTGGATGTGCGGCAGGGCCACGTTGACGATGGTCGCGTCGAGCACGACCATGAGCTGCGCCGTCGCGATGACGGCGAGCGCCAGGCCCAGCCGTCGCGGCGGCCCCGTGATCGCGGCGGCCGGTGCCCCCGCGGTACTGACCTGTGACTGTGTGGCGGACATGACAATCTCCCTGGATCTGGGGCGAGGGCCCGGGCCTCCCGGCCGGTGGTGCGGCGAGGGCCGGCCCGGGCCGCGCGGTCGGACGCTGTCAGTAGCCGTAGCCGCCGCCACCGGACCCGGCCGGAGGCATCGGGCTGACCGGGGCCGCGCTGCTGGTGAGCTGGGCGAGGCCCGGGGTGGCCACGAAGAAGTCCTGGACTCCCTGGCCGGTCACCACGCCCACGTGATCGCTGACGAAGGTGTACAGCGGGTGGCCGTTGTAGGTGACCTGCTGGCCGTTGACGTCGTTGAGCACCTTGAGCTGCCCGTTCAGTCCGGTGCCGGCCGGCGCCGCCGTCGAGGTCAGCGGCGGCCACTCCTGGGCCAGGCCCCCGCTGACGAACGACTTCGCGGCGGTGTCGGGCTTGTAGTAGTACAGGGGCTGGCCGGTGGCCGAGACCAGGATGGTCTCCAGCTTGCCGCCGACGGGCACCTGGGCGGTGCGCACGGTCGTGGCCGCCGCACTGTGGCCGGCGGCGGGCGCCGCGCTGGCCGTCGAGGTGCTGACCGTGGCGGCGGTGATACCGCCGGCGGCGGCCAGCACCGCCACACCGATGCCCGCGATCATGATTCTCGGGTGTTGCATGACTACTCCTTGAGCCGATGTGCATTTGTCTACTAATACGGTTAGTAGATGCGGAGGGATTGGCCCGGAGCGGAAAATGCCGAAGATCAGCGCGGCGTCGCCTGGCCGACGGTGGCCAGGACGGCCACCGCCAGCAGGACCCCGAGAGCGGCGGTGGCGATGTCGAGCACCGTGTACGGGGAGTGAAAGCCGGACGCGGCGGCCTGCGGCCCGGAGGCGGCCCCGATCAGCAGTGCCGCCCAGGCCGCCCAGCGCCGGCGGCTCTCGCAGGCGTACGCGGTCCGCAAGCTCAGCACGGCCGCGGTGAGGGCCACCGCGACCAGCCCGGCCGGCGGCCCGCCCGGCCGGGCCAGCACCATCGCGACCCCGCACCGGGCCAGGTCCAGGACCGCGGCGGCCAGCAGCATGGCGGCGATCAGGCGCCGGCCCGGCAGGTGCGCGGTCATCAGGCCGCGGCTTCACGAGGCTGCGGCCGCGCCGGGTCCTGCAGCTGCGAGCGGAGCGCGTCCAGGGCGTAGTGGAGCCGGGATCGGGCCGTGCCGTGCGGTATCCCCAGCTGGCGCGCGACCATCGCCGTGGTACCCCCGCGATAGAAGGTCTCCACCAGCACCATCCGGTGCGCGGGGGACAGATTCTGCAGGGCGTCGGCCACCAGCTGCCGGTCCATGACCTGGCCGGACTCGTCATCGTGGCCGAGGTCCAGGTCGGGCCGGGCCTCCACCGTGACCGGCCGGGACCGCGCCCGCCGGTCGGCGTCGATGAGCAGGTTGCGCGCCACCCGGAACAGCCAGGGCCCGACCATCCGGTCGTCGGCCGCGAGCTGCGGCAGGTGCCGCCAGGCCCGGATGAAGGTCTCCTGGACGATGTCATCCGTGCTGGCCAGGTCCGGACAGAACCGTTCGGCGTACCGGTACAGGGCCTTGGCGTAGCGCGAATACAGCTGGCGCATGGCGGCGTCGGCATCCTCAGCCAGGTCGCCGGGGGCAGCATCGGAGATGACAGACATGACTACTAATACGGCTAGTAGTCATGAAGGGATTGGCCGGCCGGGCAATCCGTTTGCCTATCCTATGCGTATTAGTAGGCAACGGCGGGAGGACCGCCAGCGCGACTGAGGGCGGAGCCAGGGATGCGTCAGCTGGGTGAGCTGGAAGCGACGATCATGGACCGATTGTGGGAATGGGGCAAGCCTGCCCTGGTCCGCGAGGTGGTCGAGGATCTGCGCGGCGACCGGCCACTGGCCTATACCACCGTGATGACGGTGATGGACAACCTGCACCGCAAGGGGTGGCTGCGGCGGGAGAAGGACGGCCGGGCCTGGCGCTATGAGCCCAGCCGCTCCCGGTCCGCGTACACGGTCGAGCTGATGAGCGACGCGCTCGGCGCCAACCCGGACCGGCGCGCGGCCCTGGCGCATTTCGTGCTCCAGATGAGCCCGCACGACGCCGAGCTGCTGCAGCAGGCGCTGGACCAGGCGCGCCCCTCGTCCGAGGGCGGGAAAAAGTGACCATCGGGGCCGTGCTGCTGGCCTACGCGGTCGGCGTCGGCACGCTGAGCTCGAAGATGCTCGGCCGGGCGCGCTGGACGTCCCGGGCGCCCATGCTGGCCATCTTCACCTATCTGACCGCGGCCTGGTCGGTCCTGGCGGCGCTCGGGCTGGCCGGCCTCACTCTGGCGGTCCACACCACCGCGCTCGGCGGCGGGCTGAGTCACCTGATCGGGGCCTGCGTGATCCGGCTGCGCGACATGTACGCCACCCCCGGTGGCGCCGCCGCCGCCGGCCTTGGCCTGACCCTCACCGGCGCGGTGCTGGCCCGCACGGCGTTCACCACCGTCACCCACGTGCGCGCCGTCCGCCAGCAGACCCGGCAGCACGCGCAGACCGCCCGGATGGTCGGGCGCCCCAGCCGGCCCTGGGGGCCACGCTGGTGGACCATCCCCAGCCCGCCGCCTACTGCGTGGCCGGCCCGCAGCCGACGGTGGTCCTCACCACCGGCGCGCTGCAAGCGCTGGATCCCGCCCAGCTGGAGGCGGTCCTGGCGCACGAGCGGGCGCACCTGGCAGGCCACCACCACCAGCTGGTGACGATGGCCAGGATCGCCCGGCAGGTGCTTCCGTTCATGCCGCTCATGCGCGACGCGGACGCGCAGGTCACGCGGCTGGCCGAGATGCACGCCGACGACACCGCGCGACGCTCGCACGAGCCCGGCCCGCTGGCCACCGCCCTGGTCATCCTGGCCACACCCGCCGCTCCGGGGCCGGCCCTGGCGGCCGCCGCCACCGACGCGATCGGGCGCATCCACCGGCTGCTGGGACCGGCCGAACCGCCGCTGGGACCGGTCCGCCGCCACCTGCTGCGGGCCGTCGTCGCCGCGCTCGCGCTGACCCCGGTGCTGCTCGCGCTGGCCCCGGCCGCGGTCGCGCTCGTGCTGGGCCGCGTGCCCGGCGCCTGACTCACCCGGTGGCCTGACCCCTGGCTGACCCCGGCCGGCCACCTGGATCTCGCCGGGAACGGGAAAACCGGAAACCACGGGCACCTCTTTCTGAACATTCCTTATCTACTAACCGTATTAGTAGATAAGGAAAACGAACCAGAAGGAGGGCGGTCCAGATGACCGTCAGGCATCCGTACCAGCAAGAGACCGAAGCAGCAGCACTCCGGGAACGGCCGGTCCTGCCGACCGGCGCGCTCTGGCGTGCCAGCCGGCTGGCCGCGCTGCCGCTGCGGCACGCCGCGCGAACCGCGGCCGCCGCCAGCCGCCTGTCCCGGGCCACCGGTGACCAGATCGCCGCCCGTACCGCCGAGCAGCTGTTCAGCACCCTGGGCGAGCTCAAGGGGGGCGCGGCGAAGCTCGGGCAGGCGATGGCGGTGTTCGAGGCGGCGATGCCCGAGGAGGCCGCCGCCCCCTACCGGTCGGCTCTGCGGCGGCTCACCGACTCGGCGCCGGCCATGCCCGCCGACGTCGCCCGCCGCATCGTCGCCGCCGACCTGTACGCCACCTGCGGGCCCGGCTGGCAGGAGCGGCTGGTGGCGTTCGAGGACACCCCGGCCGCGGCCGCCTCGATCGGCCAGGTGCACCGCGGCCGGTGGCGGGACGACGACGGCCAGATCGTCGAGGTGGCCGTGAAAGTGCAGTACCCGGGCGTCGGCAACGCCCTGCGCTCGGACCTGCGCCAGGGCCGGATGCTGGCCCGGGGCATGGCCCGGATCAGCGGGCTGAAGGTGTCCGAGCTGGCCGACGAGCTCGCCAGCCGGGTCGTCGAGGAGCTTGACTACGTACGCGAGGGCCGCGTCCAGGCCGAGGTGGCGGCCGCGTTCACCGACCACGTCCCGCTGGCGGTCGCCGCCGCGCGCGCGGCGGGCGCGCCCGAGCCACCCGGCCGCACCGACGTCACCGTCCCGGCCGTCCACCTGGCGGCGCCGCGGGTGCTGATCACGGGCTGGCTGGAGGGGGCGAGCCTGTCCACGCTGCTGGACGGGCGCATCGACCTGCTGCCCCCGGGCTGGCGCGAGCTCGGCCCCGGCGACGCGGCCGACCGGGCCGCTCACCTGCTCTCGCACGCCATCTTCGCGCCGGCTGCGTGCACCGGCTGGATGCACGCTGACCTGCATCCGGGTAACTTCCTGCTGCTGCCCGGGGGCCGGCTCGGCATGCTCGACTTCGGCGCGGTGGCCGCCATCCCGGGCGGCATCCCGGCACCGTTCGGGCAGTTCGCCGCCGCGGTGATCGCCGGCGACGGCCCGGCGGCGGTCAGCCTGGCCCGGCAGACCGGGTCACTTCCCGCCGGTGCGCAGGTCGATCCGCGGCTGATCACGGAGCTGCTGCACCCCATCGTGGCCACCGCCGCCACCGACACCTTCACCTACTCGCGGCCCTGGCTGCGCGGCGTCATGACCCACTTCGGCGAGCCACGCTTCAGCCCCGCGCTGCACAGCCTGACGCCGCCGGCGGAGTACGCCCTCGTCTGGCGGGCGACCCTGGCCGCCGCCGGGCTGTTCGCCCAGCTGGGCGCCACGGTCCCCACCCGCGCGTTCCACCTGGCCTACTCCCCCGGGTTCCGCGACGGGAGCCGGTGCGGCCGGGCAGGCGCGGTCGCGTGCGCGAGCGACGGCTAGCGGTAACGTTCCGGCATGACCGAGGTCGTGATCTACACCGACGGCGCGTGCAGCGGCAATCCCGGGCCGGGCGGCTGGGGCGCGGTGCTCCGTTGGAACGGTGCCGAGAAGGAGCTGAACGGCGGCGACCCGCAGACCACGAACAACCGGATGGAGCTGACCGCGGCCATCCAGGCGCTGGAGGCTCTGCGGCGCCCGGCCCGGGTCCAGCTGCACACCGACAGCACCTACGTGCTGAACGGCATCACCAAGTGGATCAACGGCTGGCAGCGCAACGGCTGGCAGACCGCGGCGAAGAAGCCGGTCAAGAACGCTGACCTGTGGCAGCGGCTGGCCGCCGCGATGAGCCCGCACGAGGTGACCTGGACCTGGGTCAAGGGCCACGCGGGCGAACCGGGCAACGAGCGCGCCGACGAACTGGCCCGGCTCGGGACCGCGGCGGCCCAGCTCGGAGCCGGCTGACCCCGGACCAGGGTGCAGGTAGGCAGATGGGTAGGTGACTGTGCATGACGCACTGGCGGCCGGTGTCGCCCGGAAGGCGTGAGCCGGCGGGCACGGCGATCCGCACGGTGGACGGCGTCCCGGTGGTGTTCCAGTACGGGCAGCCGATTCCGTCCTTCGACGTGCGGGCGGACGTCCCGGAGACGCGCGACCACCTCGACCTGGACGGGCGCTGGCGGTTCGCGTTCGACCCGGACGACGCCGGCCTGGGCGACGGCTGGATGGAGGCGGGGTTCGACGACGGGCGCTGGCAGGTCGTGGAGGTCCCGCTGCCGTGGGACCTTTTCGATACGGCCGGGTTCGGCAGTTACGACGGCAGCCGCTACGGCAGCGGCACCGCCTTCCGGGACGGCTACGCCTGGTACCGCGTCGGGTTCGACGCGCCGGGTGCCTGGTCGGGCCGGTTCGTCAAGCTCTGTTTCCTCGGGGTGAGCTACGCCGCGTCGGTCTACGTCAACGGCGCGCTGGTGGCCGAGCACGAGGGCGGGCACACCCCGTTCGCGGTGGACGTCACCCCGGCCGTCCGGCCCGGCGCGGTGAACGTGCTGACGGTGCGGGTGTACCGCAGGCCCTGGTACGGGCCGGGACTGACGAAGTCCGACGCGATCAGCTCCCAGACCGAGCTGCCGCACAAGCCGGTCGACTACTGGCCCTACGCCGGCATCACCCGCGGGGTGTTCGCCGAGGCCACTGCCCAGGTCACCGTCAGCAAGCTGCTCACGAGCGCCCGCGCTGGGCGGCTGGCCGCGACCGCCGTCGTGTTCAACCACGGCGACGGGCCGGCCCGTCGCCGCTTGATCCTCGATCCGGGCGACGGCACCGGCGGCGCACCGGTGAGCCGGGAGCTGACCCTGGCTCCCGGTGAGGTCCGGACGGTCCGGGCCGACCTGCCGGTCCCCCGCGCGCGGTCGTGGTCACCGGCCGATCCCCGGCTGTACCGGCTGACGGCCCGGCTCGAGGCTGACAGCGCTCTGGCCGGCGACGCCGACGAGCTGGCCACCCGTTACGGAATGCGCACGGTCGAGGTGGCCGGTGGGCGGCTGCGCCTGAACGGCCAGCCGGTGTTCCTCAAGGGCCTGAACTGGCACGAGGAGACCCCCGAACGGGGGCGCACGATGCACCGCCCGGACTACGACCAGCTGCTGGACACCGCCGCCGACCTGGGCGCGAACTTCCTGCGCAACTGCGGCTACAACCGTCATCCGGACTTTTACCGTGCGGCCGACGAGCGCGGCATGCTGGTGTGCGACGAGCCCGACAACTTCTGGGTGGAAACCGGCCAGCAGCAGATCCAGGGCCGCTACGGCCTGTCGGCGGCGCTGGTCGCCGCGATGGTGTGGAACCAGGTCAACCACCCCTGCGTGATCCTCTGGTCGCTGCAGAACGAGTCGGAGACCGCCGACCGCGCCACCTACCGCACCTGGATATCGCGGCTGCGCGACGCGGCTCGTATCGATCCGCAGCGGCGGCCGGTCACGTGGGCGTCGTCGACCAGCTGGGACCCCGCCTTCGACCTGGCCGACGTCATCGGATTCAACGAGTATTTCGGCTACTTCTACGGCCGCGATGCCGACCTGGGGCGCACGCTCGACACCGTTCACCGCCAGTATCCGCGCTCCCCCATCCTCATCACCGAAAACGGCAGCTACGCCGACCTGGGACGGCACGGTAGCCCGGCCGAGACCGGGACCGAGGAGTGGCAGGCCGACAAGCTGCGTCAGCACTGGCAGCAGGTGACCGCCCGGGCCGGCTACGTGGCCGGATACACCTTCTGGGTGCTCAGGGACTACAAGCAGCGCATGCACTACAACCACCATCTCAACGGCATCTCCGCGATGGGGCTGATCACCTTCGACGGGCGCCGTCGCGTGGCCTACGGCACCTTCCGCGACGGCACCTACCCGGTGTTCACCAGCTGATTCTGGCCTCGACCGGCCGGTGGTCGCTGCCGTTGGCCGGCCGCACCCAGGAACTGTCCGGCTCCACGCCTCGCACCAGGATCTGGTCGATCCGCACCACCGGGAAGGACGCCGGCCAGGTGAAGCCGAAGCCGGCCCCGGCCACGTCCTGGGCCGAGTGCAGCCGCGCGGTGATGCTGGCGAACGCCCGGTCGTCCATGCTGCCGTTCAGGTCGCCGAGCAGCACCACCCGCTTACCCGGATCGGCGGCGATGGCCTGGCCGAGTGCCTGCACGCCGATGTCCCGCGAGGCCGTCGAGAAGCCCCCCTTGGGATTCACCCGCACGGAACCAGGGTGGGCCACGTAGACGGTCAGCGGCCCGTGGCCGGTGGCCACCGTGGTGCGCAGCGCCCGGTCCGAGACCATCTTCTGGCCGGCCGGTACGGTGCCCGCCAGCGGCCCGTAGTCCATGATGTCGATCGGCTGGGTGCCCGACAGTGGCAGCTTGCTCCACAGCCCGACCGTGCCCTGTACCGTGTGATACGGGTACGCCTTGGCCAGCCCCTTCTCGTAGACGCCCGCGGACTGCGGGGTCAGTTCCTCCAGCGCCAGCACGTCGGCGCCGGAGGCGGCCAGGTTGCGGGCGGTGCCGGCCGGGCCGGGGTTGCCCGCGTCGACGTTTTCGCTGGCCACGGTCAGGAATCCGCCCGGCCGGGACTTGCCCCTGAGGGTCCCGCCGAAAAGGTACAGCCACACCACGGCCGCCACCAGCAGCGCGGCCAGCGCGTAGGCGGAGCGGCGCCACAGTGCCCCGGCCAGCAGCACCGGAATGGGCAGGCCAAGCCACGGCAGGAAGGTCTCCACCAGGCTGCCCAGGTTCCAGTGCCAGTCCGGAATTTCAGCGTGCAGCAACATGACCAGGGTCAGGATCAGCGCCAGCACTGTGAGCACCGGGCCGCGCTTCCACGGCTCCGGAACGTTCACCCGCGTCATCGCGGTGCGCCAGGATCGAGAGCGGTATCCAGGGCAAGCACGAGGTTGTGGCCGGCTTGCAACGCGTGCGGAAGGATGGTCCCGGCCGTGCCGGGCTGGCCGAAGGCGGCGGCCACGATCAGGGTTCGGTGCCCGTTCACCTCCTGCCAGGCCGCGACGAGCAGGCAGCCGCCGGCCGCCGCGGTGCTGCCGGTCTTGAGGCCGACGATCCCGTCCTGGCCCAGCAGCGTGTTGGTGTTGCGGACCACGCCGGCCACGGGAACGGCGGCCGTGGACTCAGCCGTGATCGCGGCCAGCGGAGGCACTTGCACGGCCGCCATGCCGAGGCGCACCTGATCGGCGGCGGTGCTGGTGGTGGACGGGTCCAGGCCGGAAGGGTCGGTGTAGCTGGTGCCGGTCATGGCCAGGCTGCGGGCGGCGGCGTTCATCCGGGCCACGAACGCGGCCTGGCTGCCGGCGTCCCACCGCGCGAGTATCCAGGCCATGTTGTCGGCCGACGGCAGCAGGAGCGCCTCCAGCGCCTGGCGCTCGGTGATCGTCTCCCCGGCCGCGATCGCCACCACCGAATCGCCGGCGGCGACCTGCGATGGGTACCCGGCTGCCTCCGACGGCTCGACCGTGATCTCCGGACCTGATCCGTCCCCGAACAGGGGATGGTCCTGGAGGATCACGTACGCGGTCATCAGCTTGGCGACGCTGGCGATCGGCACCGGCCTGGTCGCGCCCGGGCCGTCGGTCAGGCCGTAGCCGCTGATGCCGGCGGCTGAGACCCCGGCGGCCGGCCAGGAGACCGCGCCCAGTTGCGGCCGGCCCGAAGTGGCCGATCCGGTGGCCGGCCCGGACGTTGCCGAGGGCCAGACCGCCGGCGAGGCGGGAGACCCGGGCAGCCTCGCGATGACGAGGCCTGCCAGGCAGCCGGCCGCGGCCAGGCAGGCGAGCGCGGCCAGGAGCGTCCGGCTTGTCCTGCGCCGCCGGTAACCGGTTCGTGTTCGGTCCGGCCCCTGCCGGAGCCGGCTGCTCGTTTGGTGCATGCCCGCGACGATGTGGCACGGGTTCCACCGCCACGTCCGGCTACCGTCACAGCCGTGTCACAGCCGGCGCCGGAGGGGCTCCTGTGACACAGTCATGACAATTCCGGGACTGGCTCATGACATGGGCGCCGTGTAGTCAGGGCAGTACCGCTGGCACGGCGACATAATGGCAGGTAATGGCGAAGGTACTGCTGGTCGAGGACGATCCGGGCGCCCGGCAGGGCCTGGAGCTGGCCCTGCGCCGCCTCGGCCACGGAGTACAGGCCGCCGAGACCGGTGAGGCGGCGCTGCGCGGGTTTCGCGACGCCGCCGCCGACGTCGTGGTGCTCGACCTGATGCTTCCGGGCCTGGACGGCTTCGAGGTCTGCCGCCGGCTGCGCCGCGGCAGCGACATCCCGGTCATCATGCTGACCGCCCGGGGCGACGACCTCGACATCGTGGGCGGCCTGGAGGCCGGGGCCGACGACTACGTGGTGAAACCGGTGCAGCCGCGCGTGCTCGACGCCCGCATCCGGGCCGTGATCCGCCGGACCGCCCGGGCCGGCTCACCAGCCGAGACCTACGGTGAGCTCATGATCGACCGCGGCTCGCTGATCGTCCGGCGGGCCGGCCAGGACGTCTCGCTGACTCCCACCGAGCTGAGGCTGCTGCTGGTCCTGTCCGGCTCACCGCGGCAGGTGTTCTCCCGGGAGCAGCTCCTCGACCTGGTCTGGGAGCACGACTACCTGGGGGACTCGCGGCTGGTCGACGCCTGCGTGCAGCGGCTGCGGGCGAAGATCGAGACCGACACGGCCGAGCCCCGTTACGTCCAGACCGTCCGGGGTTTCGGGTACCGGTTCGGCCCGGTGTAGCCGGAGAGTGGGAGGGATGCCCGGTGCGGACCCGCCTGGTCATCGCGTTCATCGTGGTGGCGCTGCTGTCAGCCATCGCCTCGTCCTGGTTCCACACCTTGATCCAGGCTTATCGCCTCCCGGCCTGGCTGGACGGTGTGATCCGCGGGCCTGGCTGGCTCCGGCACCTGGTGCAGAGCTACGCCGGGCCACCCGGACCCAGCCCGGTGCGCCACACGGCGCTGGTCTTCTTCGGGGTGGAGGCGGTGTTGCTGCTGGCGCTTATCGCCATCGTGGCCGTGGCCGCGGCCCGGCCGGTCCTGCTGCCGGTACGGCGGCTGGCCCAGGCCACCCAGCGCATGTCCGGCGGTGACCTGTCGGTCCGGATCCAGCCGCAGGGCCGGGACGAGCTCGCTCAGCTGGTCACCTCGTTCAACGGGATGGCCTCGGCCCTGGAGGGCAAGGTGGGTGAGCTGGAGCAGATGGAGGCGCGCGCCCGGCAGTTCGCCGGCGACGTGTCGCACGAGCTGCGCACCCCGCTGACGGCGATGACCGCGGTGGCCGACATCCTCCACGATCACCCGGGACTGACCGGGGACGCCGCCACCGCCGCACGGCTGGTCCGCCGCGAGGTGCTCCACCTCAACCGGCTGGTCGAGGACCTCATCGAGATCTCCCGCTTCGACGCCGGCACCGCCGCGCTCGTGACCGACGAGACCGACGTCGCCCACGCCGTCGGCCAGTGCCTGCGCACCCGGGGCTGGTCCACCGTGGGCACCGACGTCCCGGCCGGCCTGAGCGCACGGCTGGACCGCCGCCGTTTCGATGTCCTGCTGGCCAACCTGGTCGGCAACGCCCTGCGTCATGGCGGCCCGCCGGTGACCGTGAAGGCCAGCATCCGGCCGGACGGCCGGGATGGCGGCCAGCTGGTCGTGGAGGTCCGGGACCACGGCGACGGGCTGTCTCCCACCGCGATCCCGCACCTGTTCGACCGGTTCTACAAGGCCGACACCGCGCGGTCCCGTTCAGAAGGGAGCGGCCTGGGCCTGGCGATCGCCTGGGAGAACGCGCGCCTCCATGGCGGTCACATCCAGGCGGGGAACCACCCGGGCGGCGGCGCGGTATTCACCGCCAGCCTCCCGCTGACCGCGACGTCGTAGGCGCGAACGTCCCGTCAGCACGTCCTCCAAATAATAGTTGGTGGAAAGTATCTTCAAGCTAGTAGCTTTTAGATACTAAACCGACTGAGGGAGGATGTCATGTACGACCCACCTGGCTATCTGTGGGCGATGACGATCGGCGGCATCGTTGCCATGCTGGCCGCGACCTGCGTTGTGCTGTACGGCGGCGCGATCCGGACCGGCCTGGGCCGGCGGCGTGCGGGAGTGCTGGCCGGGGGCGCGGCCGTCGTGCTCGGCGGCTGGTGCACCGCCAGTGCGGTGATAGCGGACCACGGCTGGTATCACACGCGGCTCGGCCACGGGGTGCCGTGGATGCCGGTCTCGGTGGCCGGCTTCCTGCTCTTGCTGCTGGCCTTGCGCCGGATCCCGATGGTGGCGCGCGCCCTGTCCGCGCCGCGTATGGTGTCCCGCCTGGAGCTGCCGCACTCGTTCCGGGCGCTGGACGGGGCGGCCTTCCTGATCATCATGGCCCTCGGCCATCTGCCCGCGCTGTTTGCCCTGCCCGCGGGGCTGGGCGACATCGCCGCCGGTCTCGCCGCGCCGCTGGTCGCGCGCAGGCTGGCGTGGGGCACGGGCCGCCGCGGTGCCTTGTGGTTCAACGCGTTCGGCATGACCGATCTGGTCGTGGCCCTGACCCTCGGTGCCCTGACCGCTTACCAGCTGGTCCACGTCACCCCGTCCGGCGCGGCGATCAGCGAGCTGCCGATCGCGCTGGTCCCGACCGTCGGCGTGCCGCTGTTGCTCGCCGTGCACATCACGTCGGTGACCGCGCTGGCCAGGTCTCTGCGCACACCGGAACCGGCCACTGCCCTGATCACTGCGGCCGCGAAGTAGGGAGCTGAAGATGACTCGCTCGCCTTCGAAACCGCTTATCCTCGTCGCCCTGCTGATGGCGTCGTTCGTGATCAACCTCGACACCACCCTGGTCAACGTGGCGCTGCCGACGCTGACCCGCGAACTGGGCGCGACCACCACCCAGCTGCAGTGGGTGGTGGACGCCTACAACCTGGTGTTCGCCGCGCTGCTCCTGACCTCCGGCAGCCTGTCCGACCGGTTCGGCCGCAAGGGCATGCTGATGGCCGGGCTGGCCGTGTTCGGCCTGGCCAGCTTCGCCGGCGGGTACGCCACGTCCCCGGCCGGGCTGATCGCCGCCCGGGCCGTCATGGGCCTGGGCGCGGCGATGACCTTCCCGGCCACGCTGTCGCTGCTGACCGGCGTGTTCACCGGGCGCAGGGAGCGGGCGCTGTCCATCGGCCTGTGGGGAGCCACGGCCGGGATGGCCATCGCCCTCGGGCCGATCGTGGGCGGCTTCCTGCTCGGGCACTACAGCTGGTCGAGCATCTTCTACACGCTCGGGCCGGTGTCGCTGGCCGTCATCGCCCTGGCCGCGCGGTTCGTCCCCCGCTCCAAGGACCCGCAGCCGCACGGCCTGGACTTCCCGGGCCTGATCCTGTCCGGTGGCTTCATGGGGCTGCTGGTCTACACGATCATCGAGGCTCCCACCCGGGGCTGGACGTCGGCGGTGTCGCTGCTGGGGTTCGCCGGCGCCGCCATCCTGCTGATCGCCTTCATCGCCGGCGAGCGCCGCACCGACCGGCCGATGCTCGACGTGCGGCTGTTCGCCAACATGCGGTTCAGCGCGGCCAGCGCCTCGGTCACGATCGCGTTCTTCACCCTGTCCGGGTTCATCTTCCTGATGGCCCAGTACTTCCAGTTCATCCGGGCCTACAGCCCGCTGTCCACCGGCGTGCACCTGCTGCCGGTCGCGGTCTCGGTCGCGGCCGGATCGACCGTCGGCACCCGGCTCGCGGTCAGGGCCGGCACCAAGGTCATCGTCGTCACCGGGCTGGTCCTGCAGGCGATCTTCTACTTCTGGGTCGCCAGCGACCTCTCACCCACCTTCAGCTACGGCATCATCGCCGTCCAGATGGTCGTCTACGGCCTGGGCATGGGCCTGACGTCCGCGCCCGCCACCGAGTCGATCATGGGGGCCGTCGCGGCCCGCCAGGCCGGCGTCGGCTCGGCCGTCAACGATTCAACCCGGCTGCTCGGCGGCACCCTCGGCGTCGCCATCATCGGGAGCGTCTACGCCTCGCTGTACGCCTCGCGCCTCACCACCTCCCTCCCGGCGTCGCTGCCGCACCCGCTGACGAACCTCGCCCGCCAGTCCGTCGGGGCCGCATTCGGGGTCTCCGGCCAGCTCGCCGCCCACGGCCAGGGTGCCGCCGCAGCCGCCGTCCACCAGGCCGCCACCAGCGCCTTCGACCACGGCCTGAGCGTCGGGTGCGTCGTCGCGGCCGCCATCGCCCTGGCCGGCGCGCTGCTCGCCGCCGCCTTCCTGCCCGCCCAGCCTCCCCAGCTGGCCGGGCCTGACCACCAAGCCGAACTCCCGGCGACCGCAACCGACGGAAAGGACCTCGTGCGATGACCTACACAGAAACTGCGGTCGGCCAGACGATCGGCCGGCTCCTGAGCGAACAGCCCGACCTGGACCCGTCGGCCGACGGGGCGCTGGACGGCCTCGACCAGTTCCATCTCGGCGGCGCTGAGGCGACCGGCCTGCTCATCGGCAGCCTCGCCCTCGCCGAGGGCGACCGGGTCCTGGACGTCGGCTCGGGCTTCGGCGGCCCCGCGCGGCAGATCGCCCGCCGCACCGGCGCCCGCGTCACCGGCATCGACATCACCCCGGCCTACGTCGACGCCGCCCGCGACCTGGCCGCCAGGGCCGGACTGGACGACCTCGTCGACTTCCAGGTGGCCGACGTCGCCACGTTCGAACCCGACCCGCTGTTCCAGGCCGCGATCACGATGCACGTCCAGATGAACGTCCAGGGCAAGGCGGCCTGGTTCGCGCAGATCGCCCGCTGCCTGGCCCCCGGCGCGCCCCTGGCCGTCTGGGAGGTCTGTCGGCCGGGTCCGGCCAACCTGTCCTGGCCGACACTGGCCTGGCCGATGCCGTGGTCACTCGACGGCACCGACAGCTTCGTCGCCACCGCCGGCTCGCTGCGCGCCTCGATCGAGCAGGGCGGCTTCACCACCACCGAGTGGGCGGACGAAACGGCCTGGGTCCAGGCCTGGATCACCAAGACCTTCGCGAACGGCCTGCCCGCCGGGCCGGCCCTGCCGATGCTGCTCGACGACGGCTACACCCGCGTCATCAACTTCGCCGCCGCACTCGGCGACGGCTCTCTCGAGATCTGGCGCGGGGCCTTCACCAGGAACGGAGGTCAGGCATGACAATCGATGCCGTCGCGGACGGCGAAAGGCCCGCCACATGAGCGCTGGCTTCGCGGCGGGCGAGGAGCAGTGGCGGGCCCGGCTGGGCACGCTGCGGCAGGTGGTACGCCAAGAGGTGGTGGCCCGGCAGCTGGCCGAATGCCTGGCTGGCCTGCCGCCGCAGCGGGTGCTGGACGTCGGCTGCGGGCAGGGCACGCAGGCGCTGCTGCTGGCCCGGCGCGGGCACGCCGTCACCGGGCTGGACTCATCGGCCCAGTTGCTCGGCGACTTCCGTACCGCGCTGGCGGCCGAGCCGGCGGAGGTCGGCGAGCGGGTGCGGCTCGTGCCGGGCGAGGCCGAGGCGGTGACCAGCTTGTTCGCGGGCTCAAGCTTCGACGTCGTGCTCTGTCACGGCGTGCTGATGTACTTCCCGGACCCCGGTCCCCTGCTCGACGCGATGGCACAGATCCTGGTGCCCGGGGGGATCATGTCCCTGCTGGTCCGCAACGGCGACGCCCTGGCGATGCGCCCCGGCCTGCTGGGCGACTGGCACCAGGCCGGCGAGGCGTTCGACGAAGCCGGTTACAAGAACCAGATCGGTCTCGACGCCCGCGCCGACCGCCGGCAGGACCTGACCGGCGCGCTGGCCCGGCGGCAGCTGACCGTGACCCGCTGGTACGGAGTCCGGGTCTTCACCGACACGGCTGCCTCCGACGCGCCGCTGCCCGGGAGGGCGACGCTGGATGCCATCCTGCGGTGCGAGGAGCGGGCCGGCCGGACCGACCCGTACCGGCACGTTGCCGCGCTGCTGCACCTGATCGCCCGGCTCGGTAACTGATCGATGGCGATTGCCCGGAGACGTCAGACCTCGATGGTCAGTGGTTCCCCGCGGTCAAGCTGACTGGCGGGACCGGGGGCCGAGCTCGGCCGCGCGCACCTGCAGGTCATTCAGGGCCGCGGCGGCAAAGGGCGCGAACGGCCCGTCATCGACGGCTGCCAGCCAGCGTTCGAAGGCGACGCTGAAGGCGAGCATGCCCACCTCCGCCCCCAGCCGCGCGGCCAGTTCGTCGGCGCCTCGCTCGCGCAGGGCGGCGGCGATCGACCTGGTGATCCGGGCGAGCTTGAGCAGTCCCCGCTCCTGCAGCTCGCTGTTCGCCGCGACCACGAGCCGGCGGCGGGCGGCCGTGGCCCGCCGGTGCGGGGTCATCACGACCTCGACGGCCGCGAGCGCCGCCCGCAGGCATTCGGTGAGCGTCGCGCCAGGGGAAGCAGCCCGGATGGCGTCGGCGAACAGGCCGGCCAGCACGTCTTCCCCGCCGAAGAGGACCTCGCGCTTATCGGCGAAATGCCGGAAGAACGTGGCGCGGTTCAGTCCCGCGCGGTCGGCGATCTGGGCGACGGTCGTCTCCTCGTACCCGTGCTCCACGAACAGGTCCAGCGCGGCGTTCTCCAGGCGCTCTCGCGCGTTCGGCGCCCATCTGCTCACGGGTCACATCCTAATCGACGCGACTTAGTCGCATCATCGTGTTATCCTGATGCGACTGGATCGCATCGGCGTCAGGGCCACAGCCAAGGGAGAACTTCATGCGCATTTTCGTCACCGGCGCGTCCGGCTGGATCGGCTCGGCCCTGGTCCCGGAGCTCATCGGCGCCGGCCACCAGGTCCTCGGTCTGGCCCGCTCGGACGCCTCCGCCACGGCAGTCACCGCCATGGGCGCCGGGGTACTACGCGGCGACCTGGACGACACCGACGTGCTGCGCGCCGGCGCCCTCGACAGCGACGGCGTCATCCACCTCGCCTTCGTCGTGCCCAGCGTGAGCGAGGCTGCGACCCGGACCGACGCCAAGGCCATCGAGACGTTTGCCACCAGCCTCGAAGGCTCCGGCAAGCCGATGGTGATCTCGGGCGGAACGATGGTCACACCCGGACGTCCCTCGACCGAGCGTGACGAGCTCATCGCCGCGGGACCCATCGCCGCCCGCATCACCAACATGCGAGCCGCCCTCGCCGCCTCGGCGCGAGGCGTTCGCAGCTCCGTGGTCATGCTGCCCCGCTCGGTGCACGGCCGGGGAGACCGCCACGGCTTCATCCCCCAGCTCATCGCCCTGGCCCGGGCCAAGGGCGTCTCCGGCTACATCGGCGACGGGGCCAGCCGCTGGCCGGCCGTCCACGTCAAGGACGCTGCGACCCTTTACCGGCTGGCCGTCGAGCAGGCTCCGGCCGGCGCGGTGCTCAACGCCGTCGGTGACGAAGGCGTGCCCGTCCGCGAGATCGCCGAGGCCATCGGCCGGCACCTGAACCTGCCGGCCCGGTCCCTGCCCGCCGGGGAATTCCAGGGCATGCTGGTGCCCCTGCTCAGCACCGACATGCCCGCCTCCAGCACCATCACTCAGGAACTACTGAGCTGGAAGCCCACCCACCCCGGTCTCATCGAGGACATCGACCAGGGTCACTACTTCAGTTGACCGGCACCCGCGGCCTCGTTGCCGGGCAAATCGCAGATCCGGCGAGGCCGGAGAAAGCCGCCACGTATCATGCCGGTGTGAACGACCGGCCGGACAAGCGCCGACGGCGACTGCGGCGCCTCGTGATCGCGGCGCCTTTCCTCATCGTGCTGCTGTGGGCCGTTGTCTCGTATTCGGCCTGGATGCTGCAGCCGACCAGCATGACGTGGAGTGAGCACAGCGCCGAGTGGGTCAGAAACGATGTCCCGTTCGGCAACTCGATGGTCGACCAGGGCGAGCACCTTTACTACAGCGTGAACGCACCAAAAACGGGCGGCCCGCAGCTGAAGGGGCTGCCGACCGTCGGGCAGACTCCAGCGCGGACCAGCAGCCCCCCGAAGTCACAGACCGCGGCCTGGCCGCCGCCGATCAAGCCGGTCTTCCCGCACCCACTGTCCGGCGAAGGAGTCTGGAAGCCGACCGGGCAGTCAGTCGACGGCGCCCCACCCGTGCTGGTGACGACCTTCCGCCCCGAACTCGCCTATCCGCAGCTTGTCGCCTACGTCGCCTGGTTCGACCACACGCACACCGAGATCGGCTACTACCCGGGCCGCTACGAGCCGCCGAACGCCGCGGTACGCGGGCCGGCGATGGTCCCGGAGGATCAGCGCGGGCGGCTGCTGGCCACCTTCAACGGCGGCTTCACCTACACCGACGGCGCCAATGGCTCAGCCGACAACGGCCGCACGAACGAGCCGCTGAAGGACGGCAACGCCACGCTCATCGGCTACCGCGACGGCCGTATCGCGATCGTGAAGTGGAGCGGCCGCGCGGATGTCGGCTCGGACGTCGCCTGGGCCCGGCAGAGCCTGGCGCCGATCGTCTGGGACGGGAAGCTGAACCCGCAGCTGAACGACGACCCGAACAGCCCGCAGTGGGGGTATACGCTCGGCGGCCTGACCCGGGTCTGGCGTAGCGGTGTCGGCATCGACAGCCGCGGCAACCTCATCTACGTCGCCGCCGACGACCAGACGGTGATCACCTTGGCGAAGATCCTCCAGCACGCCGGCGCGGTCAGGGCGATGGAGTTCGACATCAATCCTGAATGGCACACGCTGATCACCTACACCCACGGCTCCAGCGGCCTGGTCCCCACGGTGGTCGGGCCGAACCCCATGCAGTCGAGCAAACGGTATCTCGTCCCCGATGACCGTGATTTCTTCGCCGTCTACCAGCCTCAGCCCGGTCCGGTCACCGTCCCCTTCAAATAGCCAGCCGCTCGCTTTCTTAGGGCGCGATAAGGAATTTCTTCGGCCCGGCTGAGTCCTGCCTGATCCCCTTGGCGCAAGCCGCAAAACCCGAGGAGGATTCAGGATGCGCAACCGGACCAGGACAATTGCCGTCGCCGCGGTCGTGGCCGCGCTCGCCGGCGGCAGCACCGCCGCGGTGGCGTCGACGATGGGGGCCAAACCGGCCGCCGCCAAATCCGCCGGCGCCAAGCCGGCCGCGGTCAGCGCGAAGCCGAGCGGGTCCGCCTCCATCCCGGACCGGCGGGGCCACGACCTGATGACCGCCTCGGTGGCCAGGGAACTGCACGTCAGTACCGCCCGGGCGGCCGCGGCGCTCCAGCCGCTGTTCGCCGCGGGCCGGGCCGACACCTCGTCACCGGCCTTCGCGGCGGCCGCCCGTTCGCTCGGTGTCAGCACCGGACAGCTGAACACCGCGCTCGGGCAGGCCAAGCAGAGCCTGGCCGAACACAGCTGAGAACGCTTGACGGCCGGTTCAGGAAACGTGCGCGATACTGGCCGCGTGCGGGTGCTCGTGGTCGACGACGACGAGGCGGTGCGCAGCGCGCTGACCCACGCGCTGCGCCGCGATGGCTATGAGGTGTCCACCGCCGCCGACGGCACCAGCGCGCTGGCCACCCTGCTGCGGTTCCCGCACGAGGCTGTCGTGCTCGACGTCCTCATGCCGGAGCCGGGCGGGATCGAGGTGTGCCGGACGATCAGGGCACGCGGCGACGACACCCCGATCCTCATGCTGACCGCGCGGGACCTGGTGTCGGACCGGGTCGCCGGGCTGGACGCCGGCGCCGACGACTACCTGGCCAAGCCGTTCGCGCTGGAGGAGTTGCGGGCGCGGTTGCGGGCGTTGCTCCGGCGCAGCGGCGCGGGCGCCGGCCCGCTCCGGTTCGCCGACGTCGAACTCGATGCCGCGGCCCACCAGGCGAGCCGCGGCGGCGAACGGCTGCTGCTGACCAAGACCGAATTCGCCTTGCTCGAATTGCTCGTCCGCAACCCGGGCCGGGTCCTTTCCCGCACGCAGATCTTCGAATCAGTATGGGGCTACGATTTCGGCCCGGAATCGAACGGGCTGTGGGTCTACATCAGCTATCTGCGGCGGAAGATGGGCGAGCCGCGGCTGATCCAGACCGTCCGCGGAATCGGCTACGTGCTGCGCGAAGAGCCATGAGCCTGCGCACCAGGATCACGATCGCCGTCGGCGTGGTCGTATTCTGCGCGCTGGCTATCGTGGCGGCGGTGGTCTATCCCGCCGTCGGCGCGAACCTGCGCGGAGAGTCCGACCAAACCCTGGTGCAGGTGGCCCGGCAGGCACCGACGATAGCGGCCAAGCTCAAGCAGGCCGGCACGGTCGGGCAGCTGATCCCGTTCGGGGCCGCCCAGCTGCAGATCGTTCCCGATGCGGCGGCCGGCCCCACGGCCGAGTTCGCCGACGTTACCGGGCACGACGTCCAGGTGGCGGCCGGGACCGCGAGGCCCTACTTCCAGGACGAGGCCTACCGGGGCGTCGACTACCGCGTGTACACGATGCAGTTTCCCGGCAATCGGGGAACGCTGGTTCGCGCCGCCCTGCCGGTGGCGGATGTGGCCCCGGCCCAGGCATCGCTTGGCTGGCTGCTGCTCGCGCTCGTGCCGGCCGGTGCGATCGGCGCGGCGGTGGTGGCGCGGCTGGCCGCGGGCCGGGTGCTGCGGCCGGTGAGCCGGCTGACCAGGACCGTCGAGCGGATCAGGGCCACCGGCGACCTCAGCGCGCCGATCGAGACGCCGGGCCAGGACGAGATCAGCAGGCTCGGCCAGGCCTTCGCCGCGATGACGGCCGCGCTGGACGAGTCGGTGGGCGCGCAACGTCGCCTGGTCGCCGACGCCTCGCACGAGCTGCGCACCCCGCTCACCAGCCTGATCACCAACCTCGAACTGCTCGCGGAACGGCCGGACGACCCCAGCGTCCCCGCGCTGGCCGCGGCCGCGCGGGCCGAGGCCGGCGAGCTGCGCGTGCTGGTCAACGACCTGGTCGAGCTCGCGCGGGACGGGCAGGCCTCGTTCCACGTCGAGGACGTCCGCCTGGACCTGGTCGCCGAACGGGTCGCGGCGCGGGCCGACGGCCGGGCGCCGGGGGCACGCATCGAGCTCGACTGCCGCCCGACGCTGGTCCGCGGCGACCCGGACGCCTTGGAACGGGCGATCGGCAACCTGGTCGACAACGCGCTGAAGTGGAGCCCGCCCGGCGGCCGGATCCGCGTCTCGGCCGCCGCCGGGACGGTCGAGGTCAGCGACGACGGGCCGGGGATCCCGGCGGCCGACCTGCCCTACATCTTCGATCGCTTCTACCGGTCGGCGCAGGCGCGGGCGCAGCCCGGCTCGGGCCTCGGCCTCGCGATCGTCCGCCGGATCGCCGACATGCACGGCGGAACGGTGGCGGCAGTGCCACGGCCGCACGGGGTCACATTCCGCTTCCGCCTGCCGGAAATCGCTGGAGGCCCGCCCCTGCCCCACGGGCCTCCAGCGAGCAGCTGAGGTCTGTCACCACCCGAAGGGCAGCTTCTTCGGCCGCGTTAGGGGGTGGGCTCGTTGCTGGGATGGATGTTCTGGTTGATGTGGAACACGTTGTCCGGGTCGTAGCGGTTCTTGACCTGGACCAGCCGGTCCCAGTTGCCGCGGTAGGAGGCCCTGACCCGGTCCTGGCCCTCCTCCATCAGGAAGTTGACGTAGGCGCCGCCGGCGGAGGTCGGATGCAGCTCCTCCCAGTAGTCCTTGGCCCACCGGGAGATGAGGCCGGCGTTGGCCGGGTCGGGATCGACGCCGACGATGATGCCGTTGTAGCCGCCGTCCCGGTACGCGAACGCGGTTGCGTCGGCGGGCACCCGGCTGGCCGCGCCGTCCATGGGGTACAGGTGCATGGTCGAGTGGCCGGTCGGCAGCTGCGCGCCGTACTTGAGGTGCACGTCGATCGCCGCGTCGGAGATCTCGTTGAAGAAGTCGGCCCGCCAGTACCATTGCAGCCCGGCCGGGTAGAGCGGGTCGAACGCACCCTGCAGCGCGGTGAACGGCATCGGCTGCAGCCCGACCAGCAACGGTGAGCCGTACGACCTGACCGGTTCGAGCACCTCGTCGGCCCGGTCGTGCGGCCCGGTGTAACACCACACGATGCCGCACGCCTTGCGGCCCCACAGCGCCTCGGGGAACGGCGGAGCGGGCGGGATCGTCAGCAGTGCGATCCAGCCGTTCAGCTCCTCGGGCAGCGACGGGAGCAACTCCCGGTACCAGCGCATCACCTCGGCGGTGTCGGCGAAGTCGTACAGGACCGGGCCGCCGATGATCGTGCCGGCCTCGCCGATGTCATGGCAGCGGAAGGTGAACGAGGTGACCACGCCGAAGTTCCCGCCGCCGCCGCGCAGCGCCCAGAACAGGTCGCTGTTCGAGCTCTCGCTGGCCGTCACCAGGCTCCCGTCCGCCAGCACCACGTCGGCCGACAGCAGGCTGTCGATCGTGAGGCCGAACCGTCTGGTCAGGTAGCCGGTACCGCCGCCCAGGGTCAGCCCGGCCACACCGGTCGAGGCGATGAACCCGGACGGGACGGCCATGCCGAAGGCCACGGTCGCGTGGTCGACGTCGCCCCAGGTGGCCCCGGCGTCGACCCGGACGGTGTGGTCCTGCGGGCTGACGTTGGTGCTGCGCATCGACGACAGGTCGATGACCAGGGCGCCGTCCCACACCCCGAGGCCGGCGGCGTTGTGGCCGCCCCCGCGGACCGCAATCTCGATGCCGTGCTCGCGGGCGAACCGCACGCAGCTGATGACGTCGGCGGTGTCCCGGCAGCGGGCGATCGCGGCCGGGTGCTTGTCGATCATGGCGTTGTAGACGGCGCGTCCCTGGTCGTATCCGGGATCGCCTTGGGTGATCAGTTCGCCGCGAATGGCCGCGGCCAGTTCGGCGTACGGTGCCGTGGTGGTGGTCATGGGTCCCCTCCGGGTCCGTCGTTGACGTCCAGTGCACGCGAACGTACGCGCCCCGGCGTTCGCGCAGCGTTCGGAGCGCGGGCCGGCGCTACGCCGTCGGGGGAACGCCGGGAGCGGTGAGGCGAACGCCGCGCCCGGTGAGGTCGCGCTGGCAGCGCCGCAGCAGCGCTACGCTGCCGTGTTCCGAGGCCAGCTGCGCGGCGGAGAGCAGGCGCGTGACGGCCGCCTGCTCGTCGTCGTAGGCGGCCCGCAGCCGCATCACCTCCGGCAGCCACCACCGGTCCTGGTGGGCATGCCCAGTAGCAAGGGCGGCGTCAAGGGTGGCCCGCGCGGCATCGGGCTGGCTCTCCCGGGCGGACAGATCGGCGAGCAGCGTCAGCCAGTACGGCATGCGCGCGAACGCGCGCTGCGATCTGAGGTTGCCGATGCCGCGGCGGACCAGGTCGATGCCGGACGCGTCCTCGCGGCACCAGCCGTCCGCGATCAGCGCCCACTCGCGGTAGTAGGCGAAGCCGTACCGGTCGCACAGCCGGCGCAGCTCATCGACGGCGTTCTTCAGCTCGGGCAGGTCACGGCGCATCTGATGGGTGATGCAGGCGTAGGCGAGGGCCAGCGCCTGGCTGTAGGGGTGGTCGATCGCCCGGGCCAGCGTAGTGGCCTCGCGGCAGGCGGTCAGCGCTTCTTCATCGCGGCCGAGCAGCCAGAGAGCATGCGCGGCAAAGGCCTTCCCGTGCACGTCCGGGCGGGTGCCGAGACTCAGCCAGACGGCCCCGCTGGCCAGCTTCGCGGCCCGCTCCAGATGACCCAGCCCATCGGCCGGCATCCCCAGGCTGAAGGCCGAAAAGCCGGCGATGACGTGGGCCTGGCCGGCCAGCTCGGATTCGGGATCGGCCAGGTCCAGAGCACGCGAGGTCGTCCGGTGACTGTCGGCCGTGCGCCCCTGGACGAAGAACGCGGCCCCCAGCGCGGCCAGGCCGGCCACCCGGGAGTCCGTGCGACCCAGCGACTCGGCCAGCGCGATCGAGCGCTCCAGCGCCCGCTGCACCTCCAGGGAGGAGTAGCCGTACCGTGCGTTGAGCGGCGCCGCCATCGCTTCCAGGACCGCGAGTTCACGGGAATCCCGGTCCCGTCCGGCGGGCATGGCCGCGATGATCGAAAGCGTCTTTTCGTGCAGGCGGATTTCCTCGGCGTGGGCGAACCGGCCGGCGGCGACCTCGGCGGCCCGCTCGAAGTAAGCGACCGCCCGCTCGGGCCGTCCGCCCCGCGCGTACTGCTCGGCGAGCTGGACGGCGACGCCATCGGTGTTTTCTGCGTGGAGTAGTTCCAGGCCCTGGGCGATGCGCCGGTGCAGCAGCCAGCGCTGCGGCGGGCTGATTCCCGCGTAGGCCGTTTCGCGGAGCAGGTCATGAGAGAAGTCGTAGCCGTCCCGGAACTCCCGCACGATCCGGCGCCGCCACAGCTCGTCCAGGGCGCCCACCACCGCGTCGGCGTCCAGGTCGCTTGCCTCAGTGAGCAGGTCAAGGGTGAAGTTCGCGCCCGCCGCCGCGGCCAGGCTGGCCAGCTCGCGGGCGGCCGCGGTTCCCTGGTTAAGACGCTTGCGCAGCACCCCCGCGAGATCACCGGCCGGAAGGGGCGGCCCGCCGGGGTCGGCGGTGCCGCGGGCGGCCTCGATGACGTACAGCGGGAAGCCGCCCGTGGCCGCGTGCAGCAGGCCGGTATCGGCCTGCGGGAGGCGCGGCCCGGCAATCGCCTCCGCCAGGCGCGCGGTGTCGGCCGCCAGCAGTGGGCCGAGGGAAATCTCGGTGAGCAATCCGGTGGCCCGCATCCGGACGATCCAGCCGGCGAGCTCACGGTTATCGCCGAGATCTTCCTCGCGCACGGTCGCGGCCACCAGTAGCTGGGCCTCGTCGGCCATGGTCAGGCAGAAGGTGACGAACGCCATCGTCTCCTGGTCGCACCACTGCACGTTGTCCAGCACGAGCAGCAGCGGCCGGCGGACGGCGATCAACGCCCGGGCCAGCCCCTCGAAGAATCGGTGACGCTGCCAGGCATCCGTCATCGCCCTGGAGCCGGCGCTGCGGCCTCCCGCTGGCAGCAGCCGGGCGACTTCGGTGCGCCAGACGGGGTCGAGGGTGGCCGCCGCCGCCCGGACCGCGTCGTGTCGCAGCCAGTCCGCAACGGGGGCCAGCGCCAGCCGCCCCGCCGCGCCGAAGCACCGGGCGGTCGCCACCACCGCACCCTGCTGCCGGGCCGTCTCGGCCACCTCCGCCACCAGGCGGGTCTTCCCCACGCCGGCGGCGCCGCGGACCAGGACGAGTCCACGGCGGCCCGCCGAGGCGGCCTGCCACACGCTGTGCAGCGCGCCGAGCTCAGCCGACCGGCCGACGAGCGGGGCCGCCGCCAATCCGGGGCGGCCGGCCCTCGGGCTGGTGGCGGCCGGAGACCGGGCCGCCGGGCCGGCCTGAGCCATCAAGCGCTGAAACACTTTGCGTGTCGCGAGATCCGGGGCGACGCCGAGCTCGCGCTCGAGCACCGAGGCGCAGTGGTGGTAGGTGCTGACGGCCCCGGCCCGGTCACCCAGGTCCCCCTGCAGTTCCATCAACGTGCGATAGCCGACCTCCTCCAGCGGCTCCAGCTGGACCCGGCGCCGGGCGGCTTGCACAGCACCGGCCAGGTCACCGGTTCGCGCCCGGGCGGCACCGGCCAGGTCGCACAGCTCCACGCACTGGCGCTCGAGCTGTGATCTGGCCTCCAGCAGCCAGTCCTCGTAGACCCCGGGCAGCAGCTCACCCCGGTACACGGCGATCGCCGCGGTCGCATGGACCAGGAGCCCGCCGTCATCACCGGCCTCCGCCGCCGCCAGCGCCGCCCGTCGCTCACGGTCGAACACGCGCACGTCAACATCGCACGTGCTCGTGTCGCACCAGCACAGATCCCGTTGCGTCACCACCAGCGACGCCTCGTCGCCCAGCACCTGGCGCAGGTGATGCAGCTCGCGGCGCAGGTTCGTCAAGGCCTGGGCATCGGTGGAGTCGGGCCAGAGCAGGCCGGCGATCCGCTGCCGGGACTGCGGGGATCCGGCGTGCACGGCCAGGAACGCGACCAGGGCGACCGCGCGCGACGACCGGACCTGGACGCTTCCGGCCCGGTCGTCGATGAGTGTCTGCTCCCCCAGGAGCGACATACGTAGCAAGTCGGCCCTTTCTCCGAGCATTAGAACCCCGGCTGAGGTGGAGAAGCAATGCGTTCGCGTGTTTGCGGCCTCTGGGTCGGCCCAAAACGTGAGTCGGATCAGTTGACCGGGCGTCGATGAACTCGGGGTCGCGGCCGCGTCTGAAGCGTTGATGACTGGCCGCGGGGCCCGGTGGCGGGGCAAGCTACCTTCTTGCCCACCGTGAGAGGAGTGCCGATGACACGGCCGTTCCGATTCGGGGTGGTCGCCCCGGTCCAGACACAGATGCCGGCGTGGCGAGACCGCGTGCGCCGCATCGCCGAAAGCGGCTACTCGACCCTGCTGATGCCCGACGTCCCGAGCTGGCAGCCGGCCCCGGCCCCACCCTGGCCGTCGCCGCGGCGCTGACCGGCCTGCGGGTGGGCACCTGGGTGTACGCCGCCCCGCTGCGCCCGGCCTGGCACATCGCCTGGGAAGCGCACTCGCTGTCGGTGCTGACCGAGGGCCGCTTCGAGATGGGCATCGGCACCGGACGGCCGGGTATCGAGGACGAACTGCGCGAGCTGGGACTGCCGGTGGCCCCGCCGGGCGAGCGGCTGGCGCAGGTGCGTGAGGCCGTGCAGGCGCTGCGCAATCTCGACGGCCCCGGCCTGCACACCCCGGTGGCGATGGCCGTCCGCGGCCCGAAGGCCATGGCGCTGGCGGCCGGCCTCGCCGATACGGTCACCTTCGCGCTGGCGCCCGAGGAGTCCCGGGGCGCGGCCGCGCAGCTGGCACGAGACTTCCCCGCCACCCGCGAGGTCGAGCTGGCGCTCCACGTGCCGGTCATCGGCGACGGCCGCGCGTCGTTCATGGCGCCCCCCAGCACCGACCCGGCTGCGCTGCGCGCGGCCGACTCGCTGGCCATCCTTCCCGCCGACCCGGCCGCCGCCGCCGAGGAGATCCAGCGGCGACGAGAAGAAATCGGCTTCTCCTATTTCATCTTCGGCGCCGACTTCGCCGACCAGCTCGCCCCGGTCGTGGCTGAGCTGGCCGGGCACTAGACCCGGCGGGCCCCGCTTGCGCAGCATGACCAGGCCGCCGAGCACCAGGCGTCAGCGGCCGGCGAGCTCCTTGCTTGGCATGCTTATGTCCGCCACCTGCGGCTATGCCCGGATACGCCAACGGAGTACGCTGACCAGGACGATTCGTATCACGGGCTTGCGGGTGTCGCCCCGATACGACGTGATCATTGGGGGAGCGGTGATGCCCCAGGGGGCGAACAAAACCGGCCCAGCTTGGCGGCCAGCAGTCAAGACGACGGCCTCCGTGACCGTGGATTCGTCCGCTGAAGACCAGTTCGATGAGCCGCGTCCGTCCCCCGCGGACCCCGTTGTTTCCGCTGCCCGTGCTGGCCGTCCTGCGGGCGGGCAGCGTCGGTTGCGCACGTGGTTGAGCGGGCTGCGGGCGGTACATGCAGTGGCCCGGCCAGTTCTTCCCGAGGGCGCGGTCATCGGGCCACCGGTTGAGCTGGCCGCCGATGATCCGCTGGCCGGCTACTTGATGGACGTGGCTGCCGCCGTCGATGTCCGCGACCTTCACTTCGAGTCGCCGGCCCTGAAGGGACTGAAGGACGCTGGCGTCGTGCTGATTGTCCCGCTGATCTCGGCCGGTGCCTCGCTCGGCATACTCAGCTTTGGGCCACGGCTGTCCGGGGCCGAGTATTCGACCGATGATCGCCGCTTGCTGACCGCGCTGGCCAGGCGGGCAGCGCCTGCCATCCGCGTCGGCCAGCTGGTTCGCGAGCAAAAGGCTGAGGCCTTGCGACGCGAGCGGGTTGATCAGCAGCTGGAGGTGGCCCGGCTCGTCCAGCGCCAATTCCTGCCCGAGGCGGTTCCGGACCTGCCCTGCTGGCAGATCGCAGCCTTCTACCGACCGGCCCAGACGGTCGGCGGGGACTTCTACGACTTCATTCCGCTGCCCGGCGGGCAGGTCATGGTGGTTATCGGCGACGTCACGGACAAGGGCGTCCCCGCTGCACTCGTAATGGCCAGCGCGCACGCCCTGCTGCGAGCCGCGGCGCCCCGATTGGTCAGCCCGGGAGCCGTACTGAAAACGGTGAATGACCTGCTTTGGCGGGACACTCCGGCGCACATGTTCGTCACCTGCCTGGCCCTGGTCCTTGACGCGGCCAGCGGCCGGGTCACGTTTGCCAACGCCGGGCACGACGTGCCCTACGTGCGCACTGCTGACGGCGTGACAGAGCTGCGCGCTAAAGGCATGCCGCTGGGGCTCATGGCCGGTATGACCTACGAGGAGAAGGCTTTCACTTTCCGCCCAGGTGACTGTGCTCTGCTGCACAGCGACGGGCTGTCGGAGGCCCACGCCGTCGATCGTGAGATGTTCGGTTTCCATCGCGTTGCCGCGCTCGTCGGCCGGGGCGCTTCGGGCCAGGCTCTAATCGACCTGTGCCTGACCGAGCTCGACGCGTTCACCGGCCCCGGTCATGAGCAGGAAGACGACATTACGCTGCTGTCACTCGAGCAAACCGTTCCTGTTGTGCGCGCTGGAAGTGGCCGATGAACAGGACCGCCCACCCTGCGCCGCGGCGGCTCGCCTCATTCGCGCTGGCGAGCGTGCCGGGCAATGAACGCGTCGCGCTGGACCAGGTCGCTGCCAGCGTCGCGGCCCTGGACTTGGCGCCCGACCGGCTGAACAGGCTCAAGACCGCGGTCGCGGAGGCGACGATGAACGCCATAGAGCACGGGAATGGCAGCCGCCCGGACCTTGCCGTGGTCATCGAGGTCTTCCAGTCGGGTGCCGAGGTCGTGGTCACGATCACCGACCACGGCGGCTTGGAAGACGAGGGCTGGTCTGAAAGCCAGGTCGAGATTCCTGATCTCGCCCGCAAACTTGAGGGTCAGCAAGGTCCAGGAGGCTGGGGCCTGTTTCTCATCCGTCACATGGTCGATGCCATGGACGTAACGACCGAGGGGGAGCACCGCACCGTCCGGCTCACAATCCAGGCCGGTTCCCCGGGACAGGGACCGGTCCGCGGGAGCCGCGTGCCGGGCGCGCCGTAGCAGGCAGCCAGCGTACGGGCCGTCTGGGCAGACCGGCCAGCAGCACAGGCAGCCCCGTCCAGAGAAGACTCCACACAGCTCAGGGGCAGATCAGATGGAAGAGCCACCGACGCGGATGAATATTCGCCAGGCAGACGGCCGCACGGCAGTCATCGACATCAGGGGTGATGTCACGGCCGCGTCCGAGTCCGTACTGATGTCGGCTCAAGAGGAGGCCGCGCGGCAGGGCGCCCGGCGGCTGGTGCTCAACTTCAGCGGCCTCGAGTACATGAACAGCGGCGGCATTGGCATGCTGGTGACCCTGCTGGTCCGCGCCAACCGGCAGAATCAGCAGCTTGCTGCGTTCGGCCTGAGCGATCATTACCGGGAGATCTTCGAACTGACCAGGCTGGACGAGGCGATCGCGATCTACGGCGACGAGCAGTCGGCACTCGCCGGCACGGCCAGGTGAGGGTGTCATGACTGATCACTCTGGATCTGACCGTATCCCCCCGGCGGGGCAGGCCGGCGGAGAGGCGGAGGGCAGCCGCCGCGTGGCGCCCGGGGACGCGAACGCCCCGGCACCGGCGCCCCTGCCGCGCAACGCCGGAAGCTGGGCGGCAAAGGTCGACCGGCTGGCGGTGGCCGGTGGTGACTCTCACCGGTCCAACGTGGCCGGCCGGCGCCTCACTGGCCCGGTGCAGGGCTTCGGGAAGATGTGGCAGAAGACGTACTGGATCGAGGTGAGCCCGAAGATCTCACCGCAGACCGTCATCGCCGAGTGGAAGGAACACTTTGGTCAGTTCTGGCCGGCCGGGAACCGGTTCAAGGGTCCGCTGACCAGCCTCAGCCCCGGTGACGTGGCCCTGCTCGACGTGAGCGTCGGTGGCGGCGTCAGGCTCTCCACGGGGGTGTTCGTGCTCTACGCGGACGAAGAGTCGTTCACCCTGATGACCCCGCAGGGCCACATGTTCGCCGGCTGGATCACCTTCTCAGCTGAGCGTGCCGGCCGCGCTAGCGCCCCGGACGCCTCAATGGGCTCGCCCACCGTTGTCCAGATCCAGGTTCTGATGCGAGCCAATGACCCACTGTACGAGCTGGCCATGAGCCTCGGCGGTCACCGGAAGGAAGATCGGTTCTGGGTCCAGACGATGACCGCACTTGCGACATACCTTGGAGCGCTCCCCACCACGGTGCACAGCCGCACTGTGTGCGTTGACCGCAGACGGCAATGGGGCAATTTCGGTCACGTGCGGCACAACTCCATGGTGCGCAGCATGCTGCATTCCGCGACCGCAATCGTCCAGCGCAGCCACCCCGAATGATGAGCTGATCGTGATCACCGTGTCCACGGGCCGCCGCCGGCCGTCGGCCGCCACGCTGATCGGCGCGGCCATGCTGCTGCTTGCCGCCCTCCTCGTGGCGCTGTCCTTCCTGGCCCGGCAGCCCGGATACCCGCTGCAGCCCATCATGATCGCGATACCTACCGCGGCCGTCGGGGTGCTTGTCGCGCGGCGCCAGCCGCGCAACCCGAACGGCTGGCTCCTGCTCGGCATCGCAGCAGCCCTGCTGCTGAGCACCGGCGCCGGAGCGTACTCGCTGCTGGTCTACCAGCTCGGCCGGGATCTGCCCCTCGGCCCGATCGGGCTCGTGCTGTATCAGCTGTGGTCACCGGCTGTCGCGCTGTTCCTGCTGGTGATCTTGCTGTTTCCTGACGGCCATTTGCCCTCACCGCGGTGGCGATGGGCGGTGTGGGCGTACAGCCTGCTCTGCGCGGGTTATCTGGCCCTGCTGATCGCCGTGGCGGTTGACGCCATCGACGGGCACCGAATCCGGGTGGACGGATACGGCGGCCTGACCGTGGTGGATTACCCGGTGGGCCGGCTCGCGGTGGCCCAGGACGTCATTCTCGGCCTCGCCCTGCTGCTGGGAATCAGTTTCGCTGCCCGCCAGCTGCACAGCTGGCGGCAGTCGTCCGGTCTTCGTCGTCAGCAGCTCAAGTGGCTGATGTTCGGGGCTGCTATCTGCCTGATCTGTGCCGGCCTGAGTGTTCCGGGCTATAGCGCCCCCTCCGGGATCTGGGCCTGGCTGAACACCTTCCTCAGCATCGGTTTCGTTGCGCTGCCGGCCGGCATCGGGGTGGGGATCCTGAAGTACCGGCTGTACGAGATCGACCGGCTGATCTCCCGGACGCTGGCGTACGCGATTGTCACCGGCCTGCTGATCGGTGCGTACGCCGTCCTGGTCACCTTGGCCCATGCCCTGGTGCCATTCCGGTCGCCGCTTGCCGTCGCTCTGGCGACGCTCACCGCTGTCGCCCTGTTCAACCCGCTGCGACGCCGGGTGCAGCGGGCCGTGGACAAGCGATTCAACCGGGCACATTATGACGCCGAGGCGACGATCACCGCCTTCGCGGACCGCATGCGGGACGCCACCGACCTGGACGAGATTCGCCGTGATCTTCTTGCGGTCGCCTACCAGGTGGTGGAGCCGGCGCACCTTTCGGTCGGGGTGCGCGGCAGCGGGCCCATCCTCTGAAACCTCCAGCCAGCTGGACCGGGAGCACCATCAGCGGCCGGGCTGGGCATACCAGCGCTGGGCGGTGCGGTGGAACAACATAGCCAGCTCGTCGTCGGAGAAAGCGGAGAAGATCGCCTCGTAGGCGGCATACAGCCGCCCGAATCCTGACCGCAGGTTCTCGATCGGCAGGTCTGAGCCGAGCATGCACCGCTGGGGACCGAAGATGCCGGTCACCTCCAGCAACCAGGGGCGTATCCGGGACAGCGTCCAGTCGCCGAAGATGGTGCCGATGGCGTCGATCCGCGTCGCCACGTTGCCGGCTGCGGCCAGGCTGGCGAGACGGTCCATGTGCCCGGCGCGGTCTGCGCCGTCACGGGTGGCTTCTGGCCAGCCGAAGTGGTCGATGACGATCTTCAGGTCAGGGAACTGGGCTGCCAGCCGGGTCACGACGCCGAGCTGGCTGGACGTCGCCTCGACTGTGGCCACCAGGCCACTGCCGGCCAGCAGGGCCAGATTGTCCCGGACCAGCCGGGTATCCAGAAAATCCTCATCGGTGACTCGCCCGGACAACGCCGGCGCCAGCCGCATCCGGATGCTGCGGATCAGGGGCCGCTCTCGGCAGCGCTCGACCAGGTCGGAGAAGGCCACCGACGCCGGGTCACCCAAGGTGACCAGGGCGATAACCGGCGGTGTTCCGTCCTGCTGCTGGCCGGCCCAGTCGGCAGCGGCCAGCGGATCCGCGGCCCCGGCGTCGGACCAGATAACGCCGCGCACGTCATAGTCCAGCGTTTCCCGCCGGTAGTCGCTCAAGGTGTACTTGTCGGGCAGGCTCTCATAGTCGCCGAGCATGTCCCGGACAACGGTGCGATCGGACAGCCAGAACACCGGATTGTCACCCTGATCCCACAGGTGGACGTTGCAATCGGCGATCGGGCCGATGCCGGGCCGCGCCTCTGAAGCCACCGCCAGAACGTACCTCAACGCGGGCTCCCCGCCAACCAGCGCGCGGTCCGGCTGTGGTCTCTGGGCCTCGCACGACGCGACCCGGGTGGCCAGGCACTCCTCGCTCAGCTGCCCGGCTTGGGCCTACGACGGCCTGATCTCGCGGGTCCGGGCGCACGGCCGTTCCGCCATGGGCGGGGGGCACGGCCGGATTTCCCAGGCCAGAACTCCCCATCCGGGGTCTCACCCGTCCTCGCCGCGATCAGCGTCTCGGGCTTGTGCGGAGACACGATGACCGTGGCCTCCGAAAGAAGGCGTAGTGCCCGGCTCTCCCGGCCATAGCCCAGCGGGTAGAACAGGAACTCGTCGATCGGGAACCACAGCCCGATCCAGGCCAGTACCCAGCCGACGTGGTCGGTGACGACATTGGCGGCACCTCCGGCGGGCCGCATCCCGGTCGCCAGTACCGTCAGCACGAGCCCCAGAGCCGTCACGGGAATGCCGATGCGCAGGGCACTGAGACCGCCGAGCCGTAGGGACCGGCTCTCCCAGCGGTTGTACCGGAGCCGGTGCCTGCAATACCGCCGCAACGTCCGGGCCAGCCGCTGGTCCAGCCCGTCACTGATTTCCTCGGCCGGCAACTGGATTTCCAGTTGCACCGGGCGCCTGGACAAGCTGCCGCGCAGGGCGCTCAAGCAGAAGTCGACTCCCGTGAGGAAGTTGCGGTACTCGGAGAACACGTCCGTCTGAGGCATCTCGAACATGTCGTTGGGCCGCATCAGCCGGAGCGTGATGACCCGGCACTTGCGCCGAGCCGGCGCACCATCGACCGACTCCCCCATGGGGTCACCCTACGGCGGTCATCGCCAACAGAGCCTGTGTCACTTTATGTGACCGAACCTGTGCACCAGTGCTGCAGCCTTGCGCCCGCCGGGAGGACCGTGGCCCGCAACAGCAGTGTGGCGCTGTCGTCTGCCCTGCAGCGCGCTCGCCTGCGCCCCGGCACTCAGTTCACGCCAGTCACCGCGTCGACGTTGACTGTCCCCGAGCCGGTGGCGGGCAGCGATGACCGAATTCACCTGGCGTACGAACTGCTCCTGCTGAACAGCGCGGCCGCGCCGGTCCGTATCAGCCAGGTGGAGGTTCAGGACGCCACCACCCACAAGGTGCTGCTCAATCTCACCGGCGCCGCGCTGACCTCAGCCTTCACCCCCGTCGCGGGCCCGGCTGGGGACGAGTCCACCGACGACCCGGCGGCCGGCTCACCACCGGCGACAATCCCGTCTTCAGCGACCTGGGTGGTCTGGCTGGACGTGTCGCTCCCGGCGGGGCAGCCGGTGCCCCGCCATCTTGTTCACCGGGTGGCCGGGACGATTGTCCTGCCGGGCGGCGTTTCGCCGGTGCCCTTCGACGACCTGATCAAGCCCGTGGACACCAGCCAGCGCGCCGCGACGGTGCTCAGCGCGCCGGTCAAAGGTGGCACCTGGTACATGAGCGAGGGCTGCGGCAGCGACAACACGCACCACCGGCGCGGGCTGGCCCCGGTAAACGGCGAGCTGTCGGTGCCGCAACGCTTCGCGATCGACTTCTTCATGGTGGACGCCCGGAATCGGACGTGGGCCGGTGACCCGTCCAAGGTGACCAGCTACTTCTCTTACCGCCAGCCTATTGTCGCGGCCGCTCCCGGGACCGTCGTCGACAGTGAGGACGGGCTGCCGAACAGCACCGCGCTACCGGACCCGCCCAAGCCGCCGCCCATTGATCAGACCGTCGGCAACCATGTCACCGTCCGGATCGGCACCGGCCTGTACGTGCTGTACGCCCACATGGATCCAGGTTCGGTCCGGGTACACATCGGCGAGAAGGTGACCAGGGGCCAGTTGCTCGGGCTGATCGGGACGAGCGGTAATTCCACGACACCGCACCTGCACTTTCAGATCATGACGACGCCTGAGTTCTTCCCGACTGACAGCGTGCCCTACGTCTTTGATCAGTTCCGGCTGCTCGGCCGCGTTCCCGACCGGATTTGGGATGACAACCTCGGGCTGCAGCCCACGGGCACGCTTCCCGTCGTACCGGCTCAGCCGTCCGGCCTCCACTTCCACCAGTTGCCCCTCGACCGCACTGTCGTCCGGTTCGCTCCCAGGCCCTGAGCCTTCCGCCCGAGCGCGCCGCGGACTACTCGGCCTCTGACGCCCGGATCACCTGATGGCGCTCCCTAGCCGCGCCCGCGGGCGGGTGGGACGCCAAGGGCGAGGACCGCGGTGTCGTCGTCCAAGCCGCCGGCGAAGCTGTCGAGCAGCTGGCTGATCGCGCTGACGGTGGCGCTGGCGGTGGCGGGTGCGATCCCGGCGGCGAACGTGCTCAGGGCGTCGAAACCGTAGCGACTGCGCCCATTGCCGGTGCGGGCTTCGGGCAGCCCGTCGGTGTACAGGAGCAATGTGTCACCAGGATCCAGCCTGATCGTGCTGACCGGGAAGACCGGGTCCTCGAAGATCCCGAGCAGCGGGCCGCCGGCGATGAGGTGGTACCCGGCGGCGCCACCCGAGCGCAGCAGGAGAGGCGGCGGATGGCCACCGCTGGCCAGGCTCAGGCTGAAGCCGTCGCCGTCCGGGCTGAGCAGGCCGAAGACGGCGGTGCAGAAGAGGCCGTCGTTACCTCCGCGATTGTCGCGCATGGCGGTATTCAGGCTGCTCAGCACGGCGCCTGGGTCGGGGTCGTAGACCGCCGCGGCCCGAAGGGTGTAGCGGATCTGGGAGGTCGCGATGGCGGAGGCCGCCCCCTTGCCGCATACGTCGCCCAGGAACAGGCCCCACCGATCCTGGCTCAGGGCGAACAGGTCGTAGAAGTCGCCGCCGACCTCGTCCAGGGACGCGAAGTGGTAGTACGCGGCCGCCTCTAGACCGGGAACAGCTGGCAGCGCGGGCGGGAGCAGGCTCCGCTGCAAGGTGCTGGCCAGCACCTGGAGCCGTTCCCGCTCACGCTCGGCTTCCTGCCGGGCGCGCAGCAGTTCGCGTTCGTAGGCGCGGCGGTCGCGGCCGTCGACAATCGTGGTCCGGATCAGCTGCGGCTCTCCCCCAGCTCCGACCTTGACCACGGAATTGACGAGAACGGGCAGCCGATCGCCGTTGGCGGCCTGCAGTTCGAGGGCGACGCCGCCAATCTCGCCTTGCATGGTCAGCAGTGGGGCGAAGTGGGTTTCATGGTAAAGCCTGCCGCCCACCGTCAGCAGGTCGGAGAAGTAGCGATGGCCCACCAGTTGCTCCCGGCTGTAGCCGAGCCAGTTGAGGAGCGTGGTGTTGATCTTGGCGATGAGGCCGTCCATGAGCGTGGACAGATAACCGCACGGGGCGTTCTCGTACAGATCTTCGGCGCTGTCCTCCAGCAGGGAGGAGATGTCCTGGTCTGCTGGGTGGCCCGCCCGGCCAGAACCCTCGCCAGCCCGGTCGGGCCCGGTGCCTCCGCTCATGACGAGGGGCTGGCGGCAAAGGAAGCGATGGCCGCGAGGGTGGCTTCGGGCGCACTTAGCTGCGGGCAGTGACCGGTTGCGGGCAGAGTGTGCAGGGTACTGCCGGGGATCCTGGCGTGGACAAAGGCGCCGACCTGAGGCGGCGCGATCGCGTCCCGGGCGCACTGCAGTATCAGGGTGGGCACGGTCACCTGAGCCAGATCGGACCGGTTATCCGACAAGAACGTCGCCTGGGCGAAGACCCGCGCGATCGCCGGGTCGGCCCGGCAGAAGGTGCTGGCCAGCTCTTCGGCCAGTTCCGGACGCTCCGGATTACCCATGATGACCGGGGCCATAGCGGCCGACCAGCCCAGATAATTGCTGTCCAGCGACTCCAGCAGCTCGTCGATATCAGCCTGGCTGAACCCACCGCGGTAATCACCGTCGTCGATGTACCGCGGTGAAGGACCGATCAGGACCAGCTTGCTGAACCGGCCCGGTTCGCGGATCGCGGCGACCACGCCGACCATGGCGCTGACCGAATGTCCCACGAACACCACCGGCGGCAGGTCCAGCTCACGGCAGATCTGCAGCACATCGTCGGCGTACCCGTCCAGCGTCGCGTACCGTTCCGGCTCCCACGCCGACAGGTCCGAGCGGCCCAGCCCCACATGGTCGAAGAGCACCACCCGGAAGTCCTTGGCCAGGCCCGGCGCGACCAGGCGCCACATGTTCTGGTCACACCCGAACCCGTGCGCGAGCATCACCACCGGCCCATCGTCACGGCCGGTCACAGTGACATTATTCTTTCGTGTTACGGCGAGACCGGTCATACCGGGGAATTTACCGCTTCACCGCTCCAGCCGGAGTGGGGGTTGCGACCTCAGTATTCCCTCAGGAGGCTTGCGTCGCCGCACTGAGCTGGTGCAGGGTCCAGCCGCGGCCAGTCGGATCCAGCGGCCGTGTCGCAACCGCGAAGATTTCCGCCGCCCTGCGGTACGACAGCCGGGCCTGCCCGGTCAGTACGCAGACGCTCCCGGTGGCCGGCGAGATGTGCGTCCCGGCCCGCCGATCGGTGACGAACACCGGTCCCCATGTCCGCCCAGCCAGCAGCCAGCGCAGGAACTGCCCGGCCGGCTCGCCCCACGCGATGTCCGCCGGCTGCCGGCGGACCTGGTGGGCGTCCAGGTCAAGCTGACCGGCGTCGAGGGCCAGCACCACTGCGGCGGCCGCGCCCGAGTCGTGGATCAGCCGCCAGAACGCGTGCTCCCGCAGGCTGGCCGTCACTCGGAACAGCGCGCCGATCTGCTCGGCGCTCAGCGGCGCCGCGAGCTCATCCGGCGGCCGGCGCCGCAGCCCTGCCGTTGGATCGGCGCAGATCCAGCCGAGGTCCTGCCACCAGGCGACGGCGCCGCGCAGTACCGACAGTTCACGGTTCACGGTTCGCGCATCGGACCGGGTCGCCCGGTCGGCGAGCGCCTCCGCCAGGCGGACTGGGGTGCCGGGGTCGTCGAGGAGTGCGAGGGGCACGACGGGCGGCGCTGCTCCGCGGCGCCGCGCTCCGGCGGGGATCGGCCGGCCGACCAGCGGCCAGGCCCACACGGCGAGCGAGATCCGGTACACCCGCCGCGATCCGGTGCTCAGCGGCGCCTGCCGCAGGTAGGCATCCACCGCGACCGCGTACTCTACCGGCGCCGTCACTGATCCTCGATTCCGTGATCCATATCTGTCGCCAGCATAACCGATCCGCGTGCATTGATTTACTGCGGTAACTTCCCTTCTAACATCCGTTCAGCTCGGCTTGCTAACCCTTTTTCTGAATGATAAAAGAATGCTTATGAATTACCGTGATAAAACGCATAGCCGCAGTAAATCAGAGAGAGTGAATCGTAATAACAACCGCAGTAAATCCCCTCTCGATAAGGTGGAGGTGATTGACACGCCGAAGGTTCCGGTGGAGAGCACGTACCACGGGGTGACGGTGACCGAGGATTACCGGTGGCTGGAGGATGCTGAGTCGGATCAGACACGCTCCTGGACCAATTCGCAGGATCGGCGGACTCGTAACTATCTGGAGCACCTGCCCTTCCGCGATGCGGTCCGCCGGCGGGTGGCAAAGGTCCTGATGGCGGAGCCGGCCAGGTATGACGCCATTCGGCATGCGGGTCCGGCGTATTTCGCGCTTAAGCGCCAACCGCCGAAGCAGCAGCCATTCCTGGTGGTGCTGAGTGACCTTGACGATCTGTCTGACGAGCGCGTGCTGGTTGACCCGGGAGAGATCGATGACAGCGGCTCAACCACGATTGGCTGGTACCAGCCATCCCCGGACGGCAGCCTAGTGGCGGTGTCCTTGTCCACGCACAACATGCAGGACGGTACCGTGCACGTCTACCAGGCCGCGTCGGGTGGACTCACCGGCGCACCCGTGGCCCTGGGCACGGCTTTCGGTTCCCTGGCCTGGGCTGGCGACTCCACCGGCTTCTGGTACACCCGCTGCCAATCGCCGGGCGATTGCCCAGACGTCGACGTCGGCTTCTACCAGGAGGTCTGGTATCACCCGCTCGGCGACTCCCTGAAGAACGACCGCTGCGAACTGGCGGGTGTATTCGCCGACAACCGGATCGCGGAGAACTTCCTGGACGCCTCACCCGACGGCCATTGGGTGATGGACCGGGTCCAGAAAGGCGATGGCGGCCAGTGGCAGGTGTTCGTCCGCGCGCAGGCGGGCGGTGACTGGTGGCCGGCCGCCGACGTGAATGACAAGGTGACCCACGCGGCGTTCGGCCCAGACGCGCTGTATCTGCTGTCCCGGCTGGACGCCCCGAACGGGAAGGTTCTCCGGCTGCCGCTGCGGGCCGGGGCAACGGTCCTACACGCCGCCGAGGTGGTTCCCGAGGCGGACGTAACGATCGAGGGGGGAGCGCTGGCGTCACCGCTCGCGGTAACCGACAGCTGGCTGTGGCTGCTGGATATGGACGCAGGCTGGTCGTCGCTGCGGCGGTTCGACCTGCAGGGCACGCCGGCCGGTCCGGTACAGGTGCCTTCAGGCTCCGCGGTCGACGGCCTGGTCCGGCTGGACGGAGATGAAGTCGCCTATGCGACAGTGTCGTTCACCGAGCCACGGTCATGGTGGCGTGCCTCCGGCCGGTCGGCGCCACGCCCCACCTCCCTGAGGACCAGGATCCCGCTGGACTTCACGGGCTTCGAGGTGGGCCGGGAATTCGCCACCTCCCACGACGGCACACAGGTGCCGGTGACCCTGATCGTTCCGCGCGGAACACCCCGCGATGGCACCGCAGCTGCGTTGCTGACTGGCTATGGCGGCTACGGCATCTCCCTCAAACCCCGGTTCGGCCTGGGCTGGGTGCCCTGGCTGGAGCAGGGCGGGGTGGTCGCGGTCGCGCACACCAGGGGCGGCGGTGAATACGGCGAGGACTGGCATCACGCCGGACGGCTCACGGCCAAGCAGAACGTCTTCGATGACTTCGCCGCCTGCGCCCGCTTCCTTATCGAGTCGCACCTGACCAGTAGCGAGCGGCTGGCGATCCTCGGCGGCTCCAACGGCGGCCTGCTCATGGGTACGATGCTGACCCAGCACCCCGGCCTCGCCCGCGCCGTGGTCGCGATGGTGCCGGTCATGGACATGCTCCGCGTAGAACTGGACCCCAACGGACCCTCCAACGTCGGTGAGTACGGGACGGTCAACGACCCGGAGCTGTTCCAGGCGCTGCGTGCCTACTCTCCGTACCACAACGTCAAGGACGGCACGGCGTACCCCGCGGTCCTGCTCACCGCCGGCGAATCCGACCCCTTCGCCAAGGCGTACCACGCGAAAAAGATGACCGCCCACCTGCAGGCAGCGACCTCATCGAGCCAGCCTGTCCTCCTGCGGGTCAGATCGGGCGGGCACGGCCCGGGCTCACTGGAGGAGCGGGTATCTGAACTCGCCGACGTCTACGCCTTCCTCTTCGACCGGCTCGACATCGACCACGGTCTCTGAGGCAGAGATGGGCCGTGCCTGTAATCGTCGCTGCGCAGTGATCATTGGCGCCGCGATCGTGGCCAGCGCCGGTGTGGCGATGGCCGACTTCACCCGGGCGGATTTTGCCTTGGTCAACTCGAGGAGACCACTATGGAGTACACGCGGCTCGGTGACACCGGGCTCAAGATCAGCCGCCTCGCGCTGGGCTGCATGAGCTACGGCGACCCCACCACCGGCGGCGCCCACCAGTGGGCCCTGGCCGATGACGAGGCCCAGCCGTACTTCGCGCAGGCCGTCGAGCTCGGCATCACCTTCTGGGACACTCCCCCACCGACCAGCCCGTCGTCAACGCGGTGCACAAGCTCGCCGAGGCCCGCGGCGTCACCATGGCCCAGATCGCGCTGGCCTGGGTGCTGCGCCACCCGGCCGTCTCCGCCCCCATCGTCGGCGCGACCAAACCCCACCACCTGCCCGAAGCCGTCGCCGCGCTCAACCTGACCCTGAGCGACGACGAGGCCGCCACGCTGGAAGAGCCCTACGTCAACCAAGGGCCGTCCTGGTACTGACCAGCACTCCCCTCATTGACCCAGAAATTCTTCGATCATCGGGACAACCCAGGCGGCGCGGTCACACAGCCCGGCATGGGTACTCCCCGGGATGACCGCGAGGCGTGAGCGCGGTAGGCCGTGGAAGTCGCCCGCGATCCCGCCGCCGAGCAGGTGGATCATCTCCACGGCGTGTTCGAGCCGGACGATGTCGTTGTCGGCCACGATCAGCATGATCGGGGACGTGATCGCGGCCAGCAGCTCGGGCGGACCAGCACGTTCCTGGGTGAGCGCTACCGGCGCATCGTCAGGCGCCGCGGCAAGCTCAAGGCCCTGGTCGCCGTCGCCCGGTCCATCCTCGTCATCATCTGGAACCTGCTCACCGACCCCGCCGCCCGCTACCAGGACCTCGGCTCCGCCTAGTACACCAGCCGCACCGACACGAGCCGGAAAGTACGCAGCCACATCCGCCAGCTGGAGGCACTCGGCTTCACCGTCGCCCTGACCCAGGCAGCCTGAACCACACTCCCTCCCGCAACTCCGGCGAGGGTTTCGCTGCCGCCTGCATAGCCGAGGCCAGTGAAGATTTTCCGGTTAGCTGCCGTTCCCCGGTTCGCCGACGACCTACCGGCGGAACGCAGCCCGGGCTGCCCCTGCGGTGGCGGTGAAGTACTCGGGTGGCCAGATGAAGCCCCACTCACGGAACTTCACTCCCTCAGTGACAGCCCGCCGGTAGCTGAAGCAGACAAGGTAAAGCGTCCGGATGTACATGACCGCCTCGAGCCGGCCGAGTTCGTCGTCGGTCGGCTCGACGTGCCGCCGGTAGGCATTGACGACAGCGTCGATCCGGTCCCGATCGGGCTGACGTGGGTTCCACGCACCCGTGCCCCAGATCAGGTAGGCCAGGTCGGCCAGGCGCGGCCCGCGCCCCGACGCCTTCCAGTTGATCGCGACCGGGCCTTGTTCGCTCAGGATCGCGTGATCGGGGGCGTGCAGGAGATTTCCGTGCAGCAGCGCCTCGGGAAGGCCGTGGCCGTCGTCAGTCCTGAGCACCTTGTCGCGCAGCCGCTCGAACCGCTCGCGCTCGGCGGGCGCGACCTTCGTGTCCACGGCGTCGAGGAACGACAGGGCAGCCAGCAGGTCCTGACGGGGGGAGCCTTCGCGGCTGGGGTCCTCACCGCTCGATCCACCCGCCCGGCTGACGGATTCGTCGTACGGCAGCGCGTGCAGCCGTCCGAGCAGGTCACCCATCATGGCGAACTTCTCCGCGCTGTCCGGGAGCTGGCTGCCTTCGACGAACCGCGTCACCAGGACCGCGCTGCCATCGAAGTCAGACACCGCGTCGCCGGCCGCCAGGCGTTCGGCGGGATAGTTCTGCCGCTCCAGGAACCGCAGGACCGCGGCGTCGCCCTCGACCCCCGCACGCGGCCGAGCAGGCGGAAAGGCCCGGGCGACCCACGGGTCGCCGTCCCTCCGGTCGATGCGGAAGACGTAGGTCTTGTGCACACTGAGCTTCGTCGCCGCGATCGGGTCTATGCCGTAGCGATCCCGCAGATGAGTGAGTAGCCGCTCAGCAACGGGCTCGTGATGCATGCGCGCACCGAGGCCCTCGAGATCCGTCAGCGCCTCGGTGTAGCGCTGCCCAGTCTCGTGGGCGTGGCGCCGGACAACCTTCTTGAAGCTGGCATCCCTGGTCATGACAAGCCCTCCCGTGACACCCTCGCCCCCCAGCGACGCGGTGTTGGAAGATGGCCTGTGACGTTGACGACCGAGAGGGCAACTCCCCTTCGCCGATGGAACCCCGGCTGGGGCAGGACGTTCCTCAGCTCGGCGACCGGTCGCCGCCGTGAGCAAAACTCTTCCCGAGACGCCCGGTCCCCGTCAAGCTCCCATCGTTGCTCTCCACGACACCGTCACCGGCCGCGGGCAGCTCCGGGACGCTGTGAAGCGTCAGCCTCCGGCCCCGATGCCGCGGCGGTTTCGGGCTCGGCCACGAGTACGGGCTTGTCGGTCTGCTTGCGCAGGGTCAACATGACCAGGCCACCGAGCACCAGCGCGACCGCGAGCACTACCGCCGTCGACCGGAAACTGCCACCGCTGGCGTCCTGCAGGAATCCAGCGACAGAGGGACCGATGAAACCGCCGAGGTTGCCCAGAGCGTTGATCAGGCCCATCGCGCCGCCGGCCAGCGCCACCGGCACAGCCCGCGAGGCACTGGCCCAGAATGGCCCGTCGTAGGCGAGGGCGCCCGCCATCGCGATGCTGACCAGGAAGACCGACAGCGCGGCGATCGAGCCGAACGCCACCGACAGCACCAGCGCCACCGCCCCGATGAGCAGCGACGCCATGATGTGGATGGAGTACCGGCCGGTGCGGTCGGCGGAGCGGGCGTTGAACCACAGCCCGGCGATCGCGAACAGGTAGGGGATCGCGGTGACCCCCCCAACGACCAGATACGAGCTGCCGATCGTCGTCTTGATCAGATGGGGCAGCCACAGGTTCAGGCCGTAGAAACCGACCTGGATGAAGAAGTACACCAGTACCAGTCGCCACACCACGCTGCTGCGGAACACACTCCGGTACCCGGCGAACCGGGGCGCATCGGCGTTCTCGCGGGCCAGCGAGGTCTCGATGTACTCTCGCTCCTCCGGGGTCACCCACGAGGCCTGTGACGGGCGGTCGGCGACCAGCCACCACCACAGCGGCGCGGCGATCACGAACGGGAAGACGCCCTCGATGAAGAACAGGGTGCGCCAGTCACCCCAGCTCAGAATCCAGCCGGACAGTGGTGCGGTGATGATCGAGGCGATGGCGATGTTCATCATCCAGAACCCGTAGGCCCGGGCCCGCTCCCGGGCCGGGAACCAGTGGCTGATCAGCACCAGGATGGCGGGCCAGATGCCGCCCTCGGCCACGCCGAGCAGGAACCGCACCACGAGCAGTTGGGTGTAGTTCTGGACCAGGCCGTTGGCGACCGCCATTACGCCCCAGATCAGGATCATGATCCCGACGAACTTCTTCGCGCTCCACCGTTCGGCCAGGTAACCGCCGGGGATCTGCAGCACCAGGTAGCCGAGGAAGAAGATCCCCCCGGCCAGGCCCTTCCCTGCCGAGTCGAGGTGCAGGTCCTTGCCCAGCCCGTCGAACGCGAAGCCGATATTGGTCCGGTCCATGAACGAGATGATGTAGACGATGATCGCTACCGGGATCAGCCGGGTCCAGCGCGCACGGCCAGCCGGTGCGGGAACAGTGGTTGCGGTGGCGGTCACGACCAGCCTTCTTCCTGGCCGTCGACCGCTCAGTCGCAGCCGAAACGGCCTTCATCACGTTTCGACCTATCGCATGCGATATTCCTTTAGCAGTGCTACCCCGATGCCACTTCGTAAACATGCCGAGTGCACGTCGCTGTACCGAAGGCGCCGGGGGGCCTACGCAGGCTCGGCCTTACATCGCTGCAGCGTGCAGGCCTAGGCTGGGGGTGTGAGCGAAGGACTGCCCCCCGCCGCCGAGGCCCGGATAGCGGAGCTCCGGTCCAGCGGTACGTGGGGATCCGCGCTGACCACGGACGAGTTCGCCGCCATCCGCAGTGTGGGCTTTGAACCCGTAGGCCAGGTGTTCGGCGCGGCCGTCTACAGCGCTGGATCCACCACCAGGTACACCTGCCCCGGGGTGGGTGGGTCGCCCGGCGACGGGCTGCCGGCCAGGGCGGCGGTTCAGGTGTCCGGGCTGGGTAGCCCGGGGTCGTTCGGCCCGCTGGTGCAGACCATGGACCTGGCGCGGCAAACGGCCGTTGGCCGGATGGTCACCGAGTGTGCCGCCCTTGGCGGGCACGGGGTGGTAGGCGTCCGGCTGACCCGGGGGTCTTTCCCCCTCGGCGGGCCGCAGTTCACGGCCATCGGCACCGCTGTCCGCGCGCGCGGGGCCGCGCAGAAGCGACCGGTGCCCTTCACCGCTGAGGTGTCCGGGCAGGATTTTGCCAAGCTGATGATGACGGGCTGGGTGCCCGTGGGGCTCGTGCTCGGTATCTCGATCGGGTCGCGGCACGATGACCGCACGACAACCCGTCAGGCGCGGTGGGTCTCGGGCAATGCCGAGGTCGCCGGCTGGACTGAACTGGTCAGCCGGTCGCGGGGCGACGCCCGGCGCCAGCTGGAGAGTGACGTCAAGCGGGTCGGCGCCGACGGCGTGGTGATCGCCACGATGGAGATGCGGGTACGTGAGCGGGACTGCCCGGTGACGGTCGGCCGCCGCGACCACATCGTCGAGGCCACCCTCATTGGCACTGCCATCGCCAGGTTCGCCCGCGCCGGGCAGCGTCATGACCGTCCGGCCCTGGCCATCATGTCGCTTGACCCGCAGCGCCGCCAAGCCGCCAGGATCCGCATATAACTGCCTCCACGACAGTCTCTCCTGCTGAGCGAAAGCGCCGTCGGGGCGCTGGTCCATAGCGCAGCCTTTCGGATCGCCGTTGATGGCGCGGGCACTTTCAGCGCTCCGTGGGTGATCCCGGACCCTGACCTAGGGTTTGGTGGTGGGGGCGTCGGCCGGTTCCGCGGCGGGCGCGCCTACGTGAGCGCGGATGTCGTCGGGGGTCTTTCCGGCTAGTCCCATGCGCTCGAGGGTGAGCCCTTCGCGTGGGTAGTCCATGCCGTTGATCACCCCGGCCAGGTGGGTGAGGGCGGTGATCGTGGGTGCCGGGCTGCCGGCTGCCGCGGCGAGGTGCATCCAGGGGACCAGTCCCCAGCCGACGTCCTCGTGCAGGTAGCGGTGATCGAGCGTGGGGGGCGACTGGATTGGCCGGATCAGCTCGCTGTGCTGGATTGCGTGGTACGCGCCGTCCGCGTCCAGCTGTTCACCGGTGGTGAACCCGAGCTGGTGGAACAGATCGGTAAAGGGGATGGCCCGGACACCCAGCCTGCCGGCCAGCGCCAGGCGCTCGTGGTCGATCGCGTCCATCACCCGGGCGACCGCGCGCCCGCTGCCCTCGGCGTAGAAGCCGAACTTCCCTCCGGTGGCCTCGATCCAGCCCGCGTTGCATACCATCCCGGGTGGGTGCAAGATCGCGTTGAGGTTCGCCAGGTCGGCTTCGAGCACGCTCTCGGCCCGGCCGAACTGGCCCGGCAGCAGTGCGTCCAGCCGCTGGTGGCACTCCTGCAGGTGGCTGGCCGGGAGCGCGGCGAGCGACGCCCGGCTCCGCAGGAATACGCGGACCGTGGCCGGGCCGGTCAGCCGGCTGATGTGTGAGGCGGTGGTCAGCTGGCATATCGTGCACTCACCCCGGCCGGCCCGCGCCAGCTCCGCCGCGAGGTAGAGCGCGCCGCCGGTGTGACCCGGGTTCAGCCAGATCAGCTGCTCATCGCTCGTCGCCCGGGCCAGCGCCGCCGCGTAGGCCGGCAAAGACGCCGTTGGCACGGTGAGGGCCACCACCCCGGCGCCATCGACGGCCTCCGGCAGCGATCCGGTCACCAGGCCGGGCGCCGCGAACCCTTCGATCTCGCCGGTCACACAGATGCCCCCCGCCTCCCGGATCGCGGCCAGCCGCCGGGGCGAGCGGTTGAACAGGCGAACCTCGAAGCCCCGCAGCGACAGATCCCCGGCCAGCGCACAGCCGACGTTACCCGCGCCGATCACCGCCACCGGGGAAGAAGCACTCATCGCGGCCGCCCGGCGGATCGCGGCGGGTCCTTGGTCGTCATCATCGGCCCTCCCGCTAAGATGTCACTATAGGAGAGTATGCCTCTACTGGATAGAGTGAGACTATACCCAATGGCCGCTGAAGTCAGCCCCCGGCGCCAGAACTCGCCGCTCCGCCAGGCCCAGGCGGCCGCCACCCGGCTCCGGATCATCACAGCCGCCCACACGGAATTCGAAGTACGTGGCTATGAGGGAACCCGGATCGAGGACGTCGCCGCCCGGGCCGAGGTCGCGGTGCCGACCGTCTACAAGGCCTTCACCAACAAGCGCAACCTGCTCAAGGCCGCCGTCGCCACAGCCATGACCGGCGGGCCCGGCCGGTCTCTCGACAGGCAAGACTGGTGGCAAGAACAGCTCGACGCGCCCACCGCGGAGCTGCAGCTCCAGCTGATCGCCCGCAACGCCAGGCGCATCAACGACCGGGCCGGGCACCTGCTCGAGCTAGTGCGCGCGACCGCTGCCCGCGACAGCGAGATCGCCACCTTGTGGCAGGACATCAACAACGAGCGGCTCGCCCGCTCCCGCACCAGCGCCAAACGACTCGCGACCAAGGCCAAACTGCGCACCAGCGTGCCCGGCGCCGCGCACACGCTGTGGGCCCTGACCATACCCGAGCTCTACGTCCTCCACGTCAAAGAGTCGGGCCGCCGGCCAGACGCCTACCAGAGCTGGCTGGCCGACGTGCTCATCGCCGCGCTGCTGGCACACTGACGCAGCGACGGCCCACGGCGAGCGCGTGCCGCTCCCCGGCCCGGTGAACGCCACGGCAGCCGGCACCGGAAGCCCGCGGCCCGCAATCACTGCGGCCCTTCGGGCAAGGCCGACCGCTGGTGAGCCTACCGACCGTGCGGCGCCACACAGATAACCGTTCTCGAGCGGACATCGCTGGACGTCCCCGAAGCCGAGCCGCCGCTGATAACGGCGGGTCGGAGCGCGCCATGTCAGGTGCTTTCCCGGTCAGCACGGGCGTGTGGCTCCTCCTGTACCTCAGCTGGTCGCGCTCTGCGCCGGCAGTTCCGGTACTTCCTCGCCAAGGAACTGGCCGGCCACCCGGATCACGGTGGATGCGGCTGGGTGAAGTGGTATGCCAGAGCTGACCGTGGCACGGATACCGCGCCTGAGGATTGTGGCCATTGCCTGGCGGGTGACTTGGCGGTTTAGCTCGTTCGTATTGCGCGCATTGATCCCTTCGCTGACCGCAATCATCGTGGAGACCGGAAGTCGGACACGGAAGGAACGTTCTGGTGCTTGGGTTCGCAACTGCGCTGAGAGATCGGAAAGGACCAGGTACGTGCTGGTGTATTCGTCCAGGATCTCCCTGGCCCTCGTTTCCGCCGCTGGCCGGGCCAGTCCCATCCGGCGCAGCAAGGCGGGCATCTGCCGGACCGCGTCCTCGGGGCTGCTCGCCTCGGCCATGGCGGTGAAAGCGATGACCGCGACCGCTGACAGCAGCGGTTCGGGAAGCGGGCATGCTCCTAGGGCGCTGACGGAGGCCGGCCGCGGCTCGGCCAGCAAGCGTTTACGGGTCTTGGCGCCCAACCCCATGCTTATCAGGGCCGACTCGACGATGAAGCTGGCCTCCTCGGGCATTGAACCGTCAGGTGCGGTCGCAGCGACTCCAAGGATCCGGCAGACGCTCCGGGCGATCTCGCGTTGCCCACTGCGGTCCTGGAGCCGGCGCAGGCCCTGCGTCCCCCCGGTCACGAGCAGGTAGGCGAGCGTGCCCCCGAGGAGAGCGCCGGCCCTTACCGTCACCTCCTCCCGGGTTCGCCGGGACGGCGACGCGCCGATCCGCCGCTGGAGCCACGTCCGGCTGGCCTCGTTCCAGCGCTGGGCGACCATGGCCGTTACCAGCGCCGCGCCGGCCGCCGCTAGCTCGGCGGCATCTTCTTGCGAGCGGGCGGAGCCGGCCGGGTAAGCGGGCAACCGGTCATCCGCGCTGTCAGTGTGGCCTTCGCCTGGAGAAATCGCTTCCACTAAGGGCCCCTAGCCGACGATTTGGCATCCCCAGCCAGATCTACCCGCGCTGCATGCACTTATGACGCTTTTGCGTGACAGTGGCCGCCCAGCGCGGGCAGCGTCGAGGGTTCGATTGCGGTCGAAGAAGCCGGTCAGCTTGAGCATGAACGAGGGCCTGCGCGTGTCAAGGGGCGGCTGCACCTGGGCACGGATGCGGAACTCCGCGGCAACGCGCGTGGCGGCGGAGCGGCTGCGCGCCGAGGACCAGCTCGAGACCCTTGCGGCCGATGCTCATGCGGATGTGATCGTGCTGGACGGCGATCGCCTCCGTCGGCGTCGACGTTCACCGGGTCCACCTGCGAGCCTGCGCTGCACCTCCGACCCGCACGCCTGGGTCGGTTCGGCCTGGAGGTCGCTGAGCGCCTGGCTCGGGTAGTTCCGCACCAGGTCGGCGGACGGTCCCTCGGTGAACTTGACGGTTTTACAGAGCGGAACAACATGCCATTCAGCAGTTGGTCGACGACCTGCGCAACGACATCCTGGCGGATGACACTGAAGAAGCAATCGAGGTGCCGGGCCAGGGCACATGGCGCCCCAGCATGATCGCCGAGCTGAAGGCCAACATTCAGCATTTGCCTGGAGCGCTCGCGCTCTTCGACCTAGCCGCCGAGGCTGCCCGACAGTGGGTGAGCTACTCGGAGATCCTGGAGCGGAGCGGGCTCAACGACAGGGACCAGCAACGAGCACACTCGCCTGTCATGGGTTACGAAGCGGCTCTTCAGCGGCGAGAAGATATGGCCGGTCGAATGGGCAGCCGACGGTGAGATGTCCTACAGAATGCTCGAGGTCGTTGCCCGCTGGTGGCGCGAAAGCTAACCCGCCGCGGTCAGTCGGATGCCGGAGGCACATCGCCGCGGTACTCGCCGCCCTCAGCGCCGCAGCGGGGTCACGCCTTGCTGTCACCAGGAACACGCAATGCCCGCACCCAGGCGGAGGACAGCGCGCAGAATACGCGCTTATGCGCCCGCCGTCGCCGCTGGCAGAAGGTGACCGCAGCCGATCATAACGGCGGCTCGGCGCGCGGCTGTTGCAGGAGCTGCCAGTCACGCTATGCGACAGGGGTCGCGTTATGCGGCCCGCAGTGAACCGCTGCTACGGTCAGCGACCACGATGCGGGGGGTCGCTGGCCGCCCGGCTTTCCAGTAACTACTCACCGATGTTGGTCCAGTGAACGCTCATCGCGGCTAGATGAGGATGCTGCGGAGGTCGTTTCCGTGCTTTACCAGCCGAGTTCGCGGAGCCGGTTGTCGTCGATGCCGAAGTGGTGGCCGATCTCGTGGATGACAGTCCGGCGGACCTGGCCGGCAACCTCCTGCTCGGTGCCGCAGATCGCGCAGATGGCCTGGCGGTAGATGGTGATGCGATCGGGCAGGACCCCGGCGTACTGGGATGTGCGGCTGGTGAGCGGGATGCCCTCGTACAGCCCGAGCAGGCCGGGTGGTCCCGCGCCGTGCTCGACCGTGACCGCGACATTGCGCATGAGCTGGCCGAGATCTTCGGGCAGCCCGTCCAGCGCGGTGGCGACCATTTCCTCGAAACGGCCGGGATCGACCTCGATCATCAGCCCATTGTCCCGCGTAGCGATGCCGCGCCAGTCAGCCTCTGAACGCACATCGCCTGGCATCTCACCGCGCTACCAGCGGCAGAAGAGTGTGCTGAAGTCGCGCCAGATCCGCCGTTCGGAGCGGCCAGGGCTGCCTCGGCGGTCACCAGCTGAGCCGTGCAGATCCAGGCTGTTCTGTACGCATACCCCCGCTTGGGCGTCCACAGGCGTCGACTGCGGACGGGCCTCAGTCACGGTCTGACTGCTGCCGTGTCGAGCCATCGGCAAGAACAGGGTGCTGCAGAGGACCGTTCCGCCTGGCTGCGGAAGGAGTCCGCGGACGTCCCCGCTGACCTGAGGTGTGCCCGTATGAGGTTTGCCCTGCAGACTTCAGGATGCCCTGGTCAGCGTGTTACCCGTCTCTCTGTACGTGCTCCATGCTCGGGGATAAGCCGCAGGGTCGTGGCGGCGGCGGCATCTGTCACCATCTGGGCAACGGACGTTTCGCCGTAGCGGCCGTACTTGGCAGAGATTCGCAGCTCTTGCGCCGTGCCGATTCGCTCAAGCTCCTCCGCAGACCAGCGAACGGTCATGATGCGGAACCTCCTCGCCCGCGTCCTCGGTGATGCAGGATGCTTCACCAGGCTAGATTGATGGTCTCGCCGTTTTCGCCGGCGGCGGCGAAGGTGCCGGTGGGTCCGCCGGCGGGCAGCGTTGCCATCCGCACGGGGATGCGGGCGCCCTGCTCTGGGGCGAGCATGCCGGCGTGGCCGTTGAGGTCTGTGGCGACGTAGCCGGGTGCCGCCACGTTGACCTTGATCCCCGCGTCGGCGAGTTCCTTGGCGTAGGCGATGGTGATCGCGTTCACCGCGCTCTTGGACGAGTTGTAGGCGAGCAGGACCGGGAACTCCCCCGCCGGGTTACCGCCCTCGGCGAGGTTGTGCAGCGAGGCGACTTCGCTGCCGACGTTGACGATGCGCGCAGCGTGGGACTTGCGCAGCAGCGGGAGCATCGCGTTCGTGACGCGGACGATTCCGAACACGTTGGTGTCGTAGGTGCGGGCCATGTCCCCGGCGGTGGTTTCCGACGGGGCCGTGGGGCCTTGGACGAAGATGCCGGCGTTGTTGACCAGCACGTCAAGGTGCCCGGACTCCTCGCCGATGACGGCGGCGGCAGCATCGACGCTTGCCTGGTCCGTGACGTCCAGAGCCAGGAAACGTACGTCGCGTCGGCCGGCGGCTAGTTCTTCGGCGGCGCGGCGGCCCCGGCCGGCGTCCCGCGAGCCCAGGTACACGACGTAGCCGGCCTCGGCCAGCTGGGCGGCGATCGCGCGGCCGATTCCCTTGTTGGCGCCGGTCACCAGGGCGATGTCGTTCAACATGTCTCTCCTAAATCTGCTGTCTCGCCTTGAATTTATTACTGGTGCACTACCACTATGTGACACCACATTACGCAGTAGACTGGCGAGATGCAACTGCCCGACGACCTGCCCGCACCCGCTGACCCCCGGTTGCGCGCCCTGCTTGACGTCGACCTGGCAATGATTGACATCACCGACCGACTGGCCGAGCGCTGGAACGCTCACGCCGCCATGCACGGCGTGAGCGGGGCGCAGATCAAGGTGCTGCTCTCCCTGCGTGGGGATGACGCCGTGCCGATGAGCGAGGTCGCGACCCGGCTCGACTACGACGCCTCGAACCTCACCACGCTCGTCGAGCGACTGCGGGGCCGCGGTTTGCTCGAGCGGACCGAAGACCAGGGTGACCGGCGACGCAAGACGCTGAGGCTGACTCCCGCCGGCCTGAAGCTCAGGGACGCATTCTGGACCTCACTGACCAAAAGCCCCAGCCCGATGGCCGACTTGAGCGACACCGATCTGAAACGCCTTGCGCGCCTGCTCGGCTGCGGCCCATCGCAATAGCGGATCCCGTAGCGGACGCCCGTGTCCCATGATCGCGCCGGGGAGAAACCGCGGCGGGTGCCGCTACTTGAGCACTGACTGCGGACCAGCCCCAACTCATCGGCTGCTGAGGAAGGAATGCAGGTGGCCGGCCAGGGCCTGGGAGTCGGCGGCCGCGCCGTGGATATAGGTGGAGGCGCGGGTGCGCAGGACGGGCAGGCCGAGGACGTAGAGGCCAGGGGCGCCGGTGACCAGGCCGCCGTCGTGGCGGATGTGCCCGGTGTGGTCATGCACGGGGATGTGCAGCCAGGAGTGGTCGGGCCGGAAGCCCGTCGCCCATAGCACCGTGGTGATTTCTCCGCTGGTCAGGTCTAGTTCGAGCGGGGGGCGGGGGTCGACGTAGGTGGGCGGGAACCGGTGCGGTGGCGGGAGCTCGCCGTCGAGGTCATGCTGGGTGGCCCACTGGTCGGCCCGGTTCAGCAGCCGCTTCATTTTCAGGTCCGCGAGTGCGCAGGTGTTGGCGAGCGAACCGGAGAACTGGGCCACGCCGCCGGTGATGCGGCCGAGTCGGCCGACGATGCGGACGCCTTGCGCCGTCAGCGAGTTGAGGTCGGTCATGTCGCCCGCGGGGGTCCCGGCAAGCTGCGGCGAGGGGAGGTGGCGGGCCCGGGTGAGGTCGTCGATCTGGTCGTAGCGTTCGGCCAGCAGGCCGGTGGCCTCCAGCCACCAGAAGATGTCGCGGCCGCGATAGGTGCGGGGCAGCCGGACGTGCTCGCCGACCGCCAGGGTCACCGGCCGGCCGGACCGGTGGATCTCAGCGGCCAGCTGGACGCCGGTGGCTGACGCGCCGACGACGAGTATCCCGCCGTCGGGGAGCTGGCCAGGATCGCGGTAGGCCAGCGGGGTAAGCGTCGTGACCGACGGGGGTACCGCGGCGGCGAGGGCCGGGATCGCCGGCCGGGTGCACGCCCCGGTCGCCAGCACCACCGCCCGGGCGCAGACGAGGTCGTCGCCGGTCTGGATCTCGAAGCCGTGCGGGCCGGCCCGGACGGCGTGCACGGTCACACCGGTGCGTACCGGTGTGACGGTGAGACGGGCGTAGCCGGTGAGGGTGGCCACGAGGTCGGCGGCGGGCATGAATCCGCCGGGGTCGTCGCCGGCGTAGTGGTGGCCGGGCAGGCGGGTCTGCCAGTTCGGGGTGAGCAGCCGCAGGCTGGGCCAGCGTCCGGTCCGCCACGAGTTCGCCACCTCACCGCGCTCGAGGACCAGGTGGTCGATCGAGCGTTCGGTGAGGCGGCGGCTCATGGCCAGGCCGGAGTGCCCGGCGCCGACGATGACTGCCGTGGTCTGGATCATGCGGACGTCCGGGCGGTGGCGGTCAGGCCAGCTCGACGAGCACCTTGGTCGGGTTGGTCACGATGTCGAAGACGGCCGAGCGCTTTTGGGCCTGGGCGATCAGCGCTTCGAGGTCGTCGCGGGCGGCGTCGGCGTCGATGGCGAACCGGACCGTGACCGCCTCAAAGCCGTTGCGGACGGCGGGATCGGCGCCGAGAATGCCCAGGATGTCCATCTGGCCTTCGATGGTGGCGGTGACTGAGCGGAGCTGGATGCCCCGGTACTGGGCGACCGACGCGACGCCTGCGGTCAGGCATCCGGCCAGGCCGACCAGGACGATCTCTACCGGTGTGGCGCCGTTGTCTTCCGAGGCGAAGCACTCGGGGTGGTCGACGTCGAACTCGTAGGTGGTGCGATGCTGCTGTTCGGCGCCCAGGCCGGTGAAGCTGTCCACGGTGGAGTGGCTGTGGGTGCCGGTCCGCCAGGTGCAGGTGGCCCGCCAGGTGAACTGGGCCGCCTCGGGTGCGGCGGACAGCGCCTCGCGGGCTCCGAGCAGGGCGGCGACGTTGACGCCATTGTTGATGGGACGGTCGGTGATGGTCATCGGTGTCTCCTTGATTTCGGCGGGATCGGGCCTGCTCATCGCGGTTGTCGGCTGGGATTGAGGACGACGGGAAGACGGACGAGGCCGCGCAGGACCAAGCCGTCACCGTGCGCCCAGGCCAGGGCGTCACGGCTGGTGGCTAGCCGCAGGCCCGGGTAACGGCCCAGCAGCTGTTCGAAAGCGACCCGGGCTTCGAGCCGGGCCAGCGGCGCGCCCAGGCAGTAATGGAGCCCGTGGCCAAACCCGAGGTTGGGCCCGTCGCGGCGGCCGATGTCGAGTACTTCAGGCTCTGGGAAGCGGCCCGGGTCGCGGTTGGCCGCCCCCAGGCACACCAGCACCTGCTCGCGGGCGGGGATCTGGACGCCATCGAGAGTCACGGGCTCGGCCGTCACCCGGAACGTGGCGTGCGGGACCGGGGCGGTGAACCGGACCAGCTCGTCGATCGCGGCCGGGAGCTGTCCGGGATCGGCCAGCAGCGCCTGCCGCTGATCCGGGTGGTCCAGCAGCGCCACCACCCCATTGCCGATCAGGCTGGCCGTGGTGTCGTGGCCGGCCACCACGAGCTGGAACAAGCTCGACAGCAGCTCTTGCGTGGTGAGCGCGTCACCTTCGGCGGCGGTGACCAGGACACTGACCAGGTCCCCGGCCGGGCTGTGACGCTTGGCCTCGGCCAGTTCGCCCAGGTAGGCCACGATGCCGTCCGATGCCTCGACGGCCGCTGGCGGCGGCTCACCGGCCCACCCGGTCAGCAGCACCTGGAACCAGGCATGCAGGCGCGGGCGGTCAGCTGCCGGGATGCCGAGCAGCTCGCCGATCACCTGAAACGGCAGGGGAAAGGCATATCCCTCGACGAGGTCGACGGTGGCGCCGGGGCCGGCGACGTCCAGCTCGTCGAGGAGGCGGCCGGCTATGCCCCGGATGGCTGGCTCCAGCGCGGCGATCCTTCCCGGCGTGAAGGCCCGGGACACCAGCCGCCGCAACCGGGTGTGATCAGGGGGGTCGACGTTGAGCATGTGCCGGGAAAACTCCGGGCCGGGCAGTCCTTCGGCCACCACGTCGCCGTCGGCCGCCAGCGCGGCGACCATGTCCTTGGAGATCCGCGGGTGGCCCAGCGCTTGCCGGGCCGCGTCGTAGCCGAGCACCAGCCAGGCCGGGTGACCGTCGGCCAGGCGCACCTTCTGCACCGGGCACCGGGCCCGGGCCTCGGCGAAGTGACCGAACGGGTCATCGCGGACCGCTGGCCCCCAGCCGCCCCAGCTGGGCCGGATGTCAGCCATGGTCGTCCTCGGGGCGGTATCCGGTGCACAGCAGGTCGATCGCTTGGATTCGGCCGCTCTCGTCGGTGTCGGCGTAGGCCTGCTGCTCGACGGTGAACCAGCCGCCGCCGAGCCGCTCCGCCCGCAGCCGCAGCCGCCAGTGCAGGTGCAGGCGCCCCCCGACCTCGCCGACCGTGGCCTCGATGAGCTCGAAATCTTCAGTGCCGCCGAACCAGCGCGTGAACCGGTCCGCAATCGCCTCGGCACCGGTCCACTCGAACGAGCCCGAGGGCACCAGGGCGCGAAGGCGGACACCGGCGGCGAGCGCGCCGCCGAGCCTGGCGAAGTCCTGAGCGGCGAGGCCCTCAAGGAACGAGCCGGCCAGGGCGAACTGGGGCACGGCAGCGGCCGCGCCGTGACCATGAGCTGTGGTCGTCATAGATCCGTTGTACGGATTCGCTGACGCATGCGAATCGGGTAACTACCCGATCTTTCTGTCAGTTCCCGGGTCGTCCGCCATCTCGATCAGGCCGTGGCGCATCGCGAACAGGGCCGCCTCGGTGCGGGTCTTCACCCCGAGCTTGGCGTAGATGTGCTCCACGTGAGAGGAGATCGTCTTGCGGCTGACGTGCAGCTCGGCCGCGATATCGGGGTTGGACCGGCCCTGGCCGAGCCGCACCAGCACCTCGGCCTCGCGCGCGGTGAGCCCCGAGGGCAGGCCGGCCCGGCGCCGCACCCGGTGGCCGGCCGCCTTGAGCACCGCCTGCACCGCCTCCCCGTCGAGCCGCCCGGCGCGCACCTCGCCGCGCATCACCCGCTCGGCATCGCCGGCCTCAAGCGCCGCGCGGTGCGGGCGCGGCTGACGCAAGGCGTTGTAGACGTCGGCGGCCCCGAGGATCCGCGCCGGCCGCGAAATGGCCTCGCCCCGAAGCCCGTGCGGGTAGCCCGAGCCGTCCAGCCGTTCGTGGTGCAGCGACGCGCAGTGTCCCACCTGGGCCAGCAGCGGTGTGCGAGCCAGCATCCGTTCGGTTAGGTACGGGTGAGTGCGGGCCCGCTCGCGCTGGGAGATGCTCCACCGGCCAGCCTCGTCCCAGACAGCGCTGGGGATACCGATCATGCCGATGTCGTGCACCAGCCCCGCCCGGCGCAGCATGACCACCTCGGCGGCGGCCAGCCCGAGGATCGTGCCGGCCTGGCCGGCTAGTTCGGCCACCCCTCGCGAATGGCCCAGGCGCAGCGCCGACTTCAGGTCGCTGAAGTCGGCGAACGCGCCAAGCGCCCGGTCCAGCTGGTCATCGGTCAGCGCCGCGCCCAGCCGCGGGTCGAGCGCGATCACCTCATCCCACGCCGAAATGCCGCCCAGCCCGTCCAGGATCTCGGCGTGCCGGGGGCAGAAGCAGTCAACCAGGTCCGGGTCGAACTGCGTGCCACGCCGCTCACGGGCCACCGCCAGCGCGGCCTCGGCACCGCCGGTGTGGTGGAACGCCTCGATGCTGTCGGCCAGGTGGACCAGGCGGATGGCCGGAGCCAGACGATCGGCGCCCGCCAGCCCGGGCACGCCCCTGCCGTCCCACCGTTCGAAGGCCTGCAGCAGCGGCTCGCACACCGCCGGGCCGAGCCCCAGCTGATCGGCAAGATCGCTGGCCTCCTGGCAATGTTGCTGCATGAGCCGCCGCGCCGACCGGCCCGCGGTCACCAGGAACTTCCCGACCATCCCGACCCGGTGGAAACCCGCCTTACCGCGGCCGAGATGACGGGCGACGAAGACCGCCAAGCTGATGCCGCCGAGGTCCTCGTCATGGGTCTCGGCATACAACTGCATTTCGTCGCCGAACAGCGCCGCCACCTCACTGGTGTCAACGGCACAGCCCACCCACGTCAGCAGCGAGATGTAATACGCCGACGCGCAGGTGGCCTGATCGATCCCGGCCGCCGCCCCCAGCCGCATGGCGATCACGGTCTGGCGAAGGACCCGTTCCATCGGCCGTCCCATACCCAGGTCCGCCACCAGCGACAACGTCGCCACCAGCTCGGCAAGCGTCACCGGGCGCGGGGAATCTGAAGCCACCACCCCATTCTGCCTGTCGTGGTGCGTTGACCCCTCACGCCACTCGCCGGACAAGGCGGCGCCCGGCACGTTGACCGTCCAGGCTGGGGCGGGACGCCGCTGCTGACAGCATCTGATCCGGCCGGGCCGGCCGCGGCGGCCCCTCCGGGCGGAGCCGGCCGCCCGTTGCGGGTCGATCCTGATGTGGTCCACTCCCAGCGGCGCCAGCATGTCTGTCAATGCGGAGGCGGCCAGATGAATCCACTGCTGGGCCGGCCCCAGGGTCTGCGCCAAAGCAGTTTCGGACGTGAATGCGAGCCCGACACGCTCGCCCGACGGCAGCCGCCGGTCCTCAGGGCGAGCGCTCCGGCCTGGCCGGCCTGCACCGGTACGAAAAACGTGTGCTGCATCAGAACGCTTCTCACATGCCGATGTCTCGGGCGAGCAGGTCCTCGCTCGTCTCCCGGCGGATCAGCGGGCGGGCGGTGCCGTCCCGGACCGCGATCACCGGAGGCCGTCCGATCATGTTGTAGTTGGACGCCATTGAATGGTTGTAAGCGCCGGTGCCGGGCACAGCGATCAGATCACCGGGCCGGAGGTCGGCTGGCAGCGGCACATCCGCGGCGAGCACGTCCCCGGCCTCGCAGTGCCGTCCCACCACCGTCGTAAGCACCGGCTGCGCCCGGGAGGCCCGCACCGAATGCACTGAGTACCTTGCGCCGTACAGTTCGGGCCGCGGGTTGTCGCTCATCCCGCCGTCCACCGCGACAAAGGTGCGGCCCGTGGCGCCATGCTTGACGCCCAGTACCCGGTAGAGCGTGACCATGGCCTGGTTGACGATGGCCCGGCCCGGCTCGACAGCCAAATGCGGGACCGGCAGCCGCAGCCTTATGCATTCGTCGGCTATCACCCGGCGGATGCGGTCCGCGAAGGTGCCCAGATCGCACTCCTCGTCTCCCGTCACGTACGGCACGGCATGCCCTCCGCCCAGGTTGAGCTCGGCCAGCACCACCCCGTGGCGCTCCCGCACCGTCGCCATCAGCCCGAGCAGCCTGCGCGCGGCGAGTTCGTAAGCCGGCATCTCCGTGATCTGCGATCCGAGATGGCAGTGCAGCCCGACGAGGTCGAGCTCGGGACGGGTCAGCACACGCTCTACCGCGTCGGCGGCCGCGCCGGAGCTCAGCGACAGCCCGAACTTCTGATCCTCCGTTCCGGTTGCCACCGTCCAGTGCGCATGCGCGTTCAGGTCGGGGGTGACCCGGACGAGCACCCGCTGAAGCCGGGGGGCCAGCGCCGCCAGGCGCGCGATCTCGGCCGTGCTGTCGATCACAATGCGTCCCACGCCATAACCGAAAGCGGCCTCCAGATCCGCAGGCGCCTTGGCGTTCCCGTGCAGGATCATGCGCCCGGCCGGGAAGGACACCGCGCGGGCAACGGCTATTTCACCGGCCGAGCAGACATCAAGCGACAAGCCTTCCTCATCGACCCACTGGGCCATCGCGCGGCACAGGAACGCCTTGCCCGCGTACGCGGTGTCCGCGTCGGGCAGAGCCGAGGCGTAGGCCCGGCAACGGTGCCGGACGTCGGCCTCGTCCAGAATGAAGGAAGGAGTGCCGTACCTCGCGGCCACCGCGCTCAGCCGCAGCCCGCCGACGGAGATCTCGCCGTCAGGCTCAAAGCGGGCGGTATGTGGCCACAGATTCGCGGCCAGGCCGATTACATCGTTGTCATACGTCGCAGCGTCACCCTCATCCATTTCCGGTCACAGCCGCGAATCTAGTGCCGTCTCAGGCAGCACTCCCGGTCCCTAACAGCTCCCTGGCGGTGCTGCGCCATAACCAAGCACTTTGCAAGCGGTCTATGCACCTTGTCCCAGCTCACAGCCAGCCGCGCCGCTTGAACAGCAGGTACAGAGTGACGGAGGTAACCAGCATCAGAGCGAGCGCGAGCGGGTAACCGTACAGCCAGCGCAGTTCCGGCATGTGCCGGAAGTTCATGCCGTAGATGGTTCCCACGAGGGTCGGGGCGAACAGAATCGCCGCCCAGGCGGAGATCTTCTTGACCTCCTCATTCTGGGCCAGGCTGGCCTCGGTCAGGCTGCGCATCTCCTCGTTCTGCCGCTGGGCGACGAGGGTGGCCTGCACGGTCAGGGCGTTGCCGAGCAGCGCCCGGAACGAGTCGGCGCGTTCGGCGATGCGCGTGACGTGGTCGTGCACGTCCCGCAGGAGGCGTCGCAGTTCCAGGTCCACCTGGTACTTGTCGAACCCTGATTCCAGAGCGGTCAGCATGGTGAGCAGCGGGCTGGTCGCACGCTGGAACTCGATGACCTCCCGGGACAGCTCGTAGACCCGTCTGGACACGGCAGGGTCGCCGTGGAACAGCTGGTCCTCGATTTCGTCGACGTCGGTTTGCAGTCCGGCGACAACCGGGCCGTAGTCGTCGACGACCTGGTCCAGGACGGCATAGAGGACTGCTTCCGGCCCGAGCTGCAGCAGGGCCGGGGCGCGTTCCAGCCGCCCCCTGACCCGGTGCAAGTCGGGCGCCTCAGCGTGCCGGATGGTAACGACGAAATCTTGGCCAGTGAAGACATGCAGCTCGCCGAACTCTACGCGTTCTTCCGCATCCAGATAACGGGCGGGTCGCAACACCGTGAACAGGGTCGGCCCGTACCGCTCGAGCTTGGAACGCTGATGAGCCGTGACGGCGTCTTCCACCGAGAGATGGTGCAGCCCGAACTCCTGCGCCACCGACCGGATCTCCTCGACGCCAGGCCGGTACAGGCCGATCCAGGCCATGCCCTGCCGCTCACGCAGTAGCTTGTACGTTTCCTCGAGGCTGCACGAATCAGTGGTACGACGCCCGCCCACATACACCGCATTGTCGACAAGTGCCATGGCGCCTCCTTGCCCCATTCCCGGGTGGCACCAGGGTGGCTACATCGTGCCCGGACGTCGCATCGTCACCTCATCCGGAGTCCCCCGGCGTGACCCCAGTCCCGGAACCTCGTGGAGTACAAGTGCTGTCGAGGTCACGCGGACGCCCTGGTAATCGCAGATCCTGGTGAGCGCATCACCCAGGTCAGCGAAGCGGGAGCAGCCGAGCCAGACCTCAAAGTCGGCGTCGCCGGTGACGAGAGCGGCATATAGCACCGGCGGCCTCGCGCTCAGCCACTCCTCGAATGCCTGCCATTGCTGTCCGGGATCTAGCCTGATCCGAACGATCACTTGCACCGAGGAGCCCGTCGCTACGCTCATCGGAGTTCGTGTCCCGCCACAGTAGCGAATCTAGCCTCGTGGTGGCTGGTGCCCTTGCTTCCTAACAGCCTCCTAGCAGCGCCGGGCCCCACCCAAGCACTTTCCATGCTGTCGGCAGACGGTACGCGGCAACGAAGGCGATCGGCACCACGGCCCCAGCGAAGGCTCGGGGCTGTGGTGCCGGGTCGCGAGATGGGTCAGCCGCGGATCGAGGTGGTTTCGCGGGTGAACTGGCGGTGGCCGATCAGCTTGTAGGCCAGACGAGCTGGGGCCGGCACGACCTGCAGGAACCTCTGCCGTTCGGCGTCATCGGTTTCCTCGGTGATGTGGCCGAGGATGACCAGCCGCCGCGTGACCGGAATCGCACTCATGCCGTGCTTGCCGAGCGCGTCCCATTCCCTTTGCGTCAGCGTGACCGAGACGATCGGGAGCAGTTTCTGCTCCTCCTCAGCCAGGTGATCGGTCAGTGCCGGCATCGTGGCGTCGATGAGGGCCGCCATCCGCTCGCCGGCGGCGGCGTCCGCGCTCGCTGTCCACGCCGGCAGCTCCGCGCTGATGGCCGCGACGGCGTCGTTGACCTGCGCGTGCTGCGCATCCATCCGGTCCATCAGCTCCGGGTCGAGCGCAGCTCGCTCGCGCAGCAAGGGAAAGAGCAGCTCATCCTCGCCGGTGTGGTGCGTATGGAGGAAGTCCAGCATCTCCCGGGCGTGCGCGCCGATGACCTTGGACCGCGCACGGTCGTTGGCTGCGGAGCGAAACAGCCGGGGGAGCTGACCGAACTCGCGCCGGATGACGCGGTGGATCAGAACCATCTCGTGGGTATCGACGCCGGGTCCGGAGGTGCTCACCGTGACGCCTCGATCGTCGCGGCGTTCTGGACGGCTTCGTGCGCCGTGGTTGCTGGCCGGCCGATGAGCTTCACCAGGTCGTCGCTATCGGTAAACAACTCTCCGCGAGCCAGGCCGGCATCGGCGTCGGCGACGGCAGCGGCCATCTCAGGGGGCAGCCCCGCAGCGGTCAGGGCGCCGGTGTAGTCAGCGACCGACATGTCCTGGTAGGCGATGTGGGTGCCGAGGACGTCGCTGATCGTGGCGGCGAGTTCGGTCAGGGTGAACGGCGTTCCGCCCAGCTCGTAGGTCGCTCCGAGGTGCCCGTCTTGCGTCAGCACCGCGGCGGCGGCGGCCGCGTAGTCGCGTCGGCTGGCCGCGCTGACGAGACCGTCGTGCGCGCTGCCCAGCAATGCGTGGTATTGGCTGATCATCGGGAGCTGGTCGGTGTAATTCTCCAAGTACCATCCGTTGCGCAGGATGACGAACGCCGAACCGCTGTCACGCAGGTAGTCCTCGGTGCGGCGATGTTCGTGAGCGAGCGTCATCTGCGCGGTCGAGGCGTTGACGATGCTGGTGTACACGATCCGGGACACACCCGCCCGGGCCGCCGCGTCAATGGCGTTGCGGGCGTTGTCGAACCGCTCCCCGACCGTCGTCGTCGAGACCAGCACCATCGCGTCGGCGCCTGCGAACGCCTCGTCGAGCGTGCCCGGGTCGGCGAAGTCCGCGCGCCGCACCGTGACCCCGTTCTGCGCGAGGTCGGTGAGTTTGTCAACATCACGGCCGGTGGCCACGATCTGCGCCGGCGAGGTTCCGGCGGCGAGGAGTTGATCGACGACGAGCCGGCCGAGGTGACCTGATGCTCCGGTGATGACAGTGGACATGGTGTTTCCCTTCGATAGGGGTGCGGTGTGAGTGAAGATCGTCGGTGCCCCGCGGTGGGGTGTTCCCGACATCGGTGAGGTGGTAGCGCAGGTCTGCACCACCCGTCCATCGCCGGAAGATAGTCAGGAACAATTACTAAATTAATCAACGTTGCTGACTAATGTCAAGGCGGAGGCGGAGCTGCCGGTGACCGCTGGCCCCGGCGGCTCGGGGCGAACGGGAATCGGGGGCGGACGGCTCGGCGCGGCCGGGTTTACCGCGCGTAGGGGTCGGTGATCTCGCGGAGTTGATCCAGGATCTGCTGCAACAACGTGAAGTTACGGGTGCCCAGGTAGGTCTTCCACTCCGAGAGGATCTCGCCGAGTGTCGCCGTGGCTACCTCGACCGCCCGCCGGCCACGTTCCTCGATCACGATCAACCGGGCGCGGCCATCCGTGGGGTCGGGGACCCGGCGGACATAGCCCAGGCGTTCCAGTTGATCGACCAGCACGCTGGCGCTCTGCTTGCTCATTTGCGCCTGGTCAGCGAGGTCCGTGAGGCGCGAGCCGTCCGGGGCGATGCGTTGAAACACCCGGCACTGGGCGAGGGTCCAGTCGTCGAACCCGGCATCCTGGAGGGCCCGGAAAATTCGGTCCTCGGTGTACCGGTACGGGATGAACAACGACGTCCCTAGATCAACCCGCTGCTCGTCGTCCATGCCGCCCTCGGCTCCATCGCCCATCTGATCCCACGAGGTTCACACCCTACGTCAACGCTGCCGAGCCAGATCGCCGCCGACCCGACCGCGGTGGCGCGTGCGCAGCGCTGCGCTCGCTGCGTTCCGCACGGGCCGTCTGCCCCTCAGCGACTTCGCACCAGTTGCTGTTGTCATCGGTGCTGCTGTACGACTACAGTAGTAAACATTCCTGACTAGTTGATGACGGCTCCGATGGGGGACGGGCGGCCAAGGACTGTTCACATCCAGAGAAGACAGAGAGAGAACACAGGTGCGCCATGACATCGACATCAAGCCTGGCGGGTAAGCGGGTCCTGGTCACCGGAGGCAGCCGCGGAATCGGCGCCGCGATCGTGCGGCGGCTCGCCTCCCAGGGAGCCACAGTCGCGGTCAACTATCGATCCGATCGGGCCGCCGCCGATGCGCTCGTCGGCGAACTCCGCGACAACGGGTGTGCCGCGTCGGCTTTCCCGGCCGATGTCAGTGACGTGGCGCAGACCCACGAGCTGGTCGGCGCGGTGGTATCCGAGTTCGGCGGCCTGGATCTGCTGGTCAGCAACGCCGGGGTCGAGCACTTCGGAGCGCTGGAAACCATCACCCAGGCCGACTTCGATCGCCTCTTTCAGACCAACGTGGCCGGACAACTGTTCGCCACCCAGGCGGCGGCCGCCGCGATGACCGACGGCGGCCGGATCGTGCTCAGCTCCTCGGTCAGCGTGCGCCTGGCTGTCTATCAACACGCCCTGTACGCGGCAAGCAAAGCCGCCATCTCGGCCATGGTGCGTAATCTGGCTCCCGAACTGGCCGAGCGGAACATCGCCATCAACGCGATCGCCCCCGGCGCCACCGCCACCCGCATGGCAACCCGCTACAGCGCCAGCTACACCCACCCAGCACTCGCCGACGTACCGTTTGACGCGCTCATCCGCTCGATGAGCGCACTTGGCCGGTTGGCCCAACCAGCCGAAATCGCCGCCGTGGTCGCGTTTCTCCTCTCCCCAGACGCGTCTTATATCACCGGCACCACCATCGAAGCCGACGGCGGCTGGAGCTAACACACTCATGACGGTCGGGACCACCTACATCTCCCACCTCGGAACGGCAGGGCTCGTCGCTGACGGCAGGGAAACGGCGGCCGCCCTAGCTAATGGCCTGCCCCAAGCGGACCTGACAACTTGCACCTCATAATCTGCCGATCATGAGCCTCGGGCTAAGCGCTGGAATGGATGATCTGCGCTTTGCCGCGCTGCAAGGTCCTCAGACCGTCAGGCGCGAATATTCGGCGATGTGGCGTGAAGCGCAACCGTCGGCCCGCCGCGGACGGTAGTCCGCACTGTCCTCGCGTCAGGCCATCGATAATCGCCTAACCTGCCCGGCCTTCGGCGGCGGGCTTGCCTAGGTGGCAGGCGCGCGTAACCGGGTGTTCGGTGGGTGCCGCCATGGTCGCAAGGTGAAGGGCATCTGGCCGGTGGCGCTGAGTGCGCTTGACCGGAGGCCATCTGTGATGGTCTGCGCGCGGGAATGCGGCGGTCAGATGTGTTCGGAGGTCTGGTGTCACCTCAGGCAAGGCACAGCCGGGCCGGGTCATACTGATCAGGTGGAGCCTGAGCCTGGTTCTTTGGCGGAGTACTTCGACGGGTGGTACGCCGACATGACCGGGTCGCCGGTCAAAGACGAGATCCAGCGGCGCTATCTGGGCCTGCCGCCGCACCTGCTGTCCACGAGCCTGCTCGGCTGGGACGGGATCGCCGAGGCCGCCGCGGGACTGCGCCTGGTCCCGGGCGGCACGCTGGCCGACCTGGCCTGCGGCCGGGGCGGCTACGGCCTTGAGATCGCCGCCCGCACCGGGGCCCGGCTGATCGGGGTCGACTTTTCCGCCGAGGCGGTGCGCCAGGCCCGCGAGCAGGCGCGGCGAGCGGGCGCAAAGGCTGACTTCCGCATCGGCGACCTCGCCGCGACCGGGCTAGACGCCGGCTCGGCCGACGCCGTCCTGTGCATCGACGCGATCCACTTCGCCCCGGAGCCAGCCACCGCCTACGGCGAGATCCGGCGGATCTTGGTCTCTGGCGGGCGCGCTGTGCTGACCAGCTGGCAGCCCCTGGTATGGGACGACCAGCGGCTGCCCGGCCGGCTGCGGCGGGTCGACCTTGAGGCGGGACTAATAGCGGCCGGGTTCGAAGCCGTCGAGGTCCGCGACCGCCCCAGCTGGCGGGCCAGCGAGCACGCCATGTGGCAGGAAGCCACGGCACTCGACCCCGCTGACGACCCGGCGCTGCGTTCATTCCACGACGAGGGCGTACGCTCCCTGCAAATCTTCGGGATGGTCCGCCGGGTCATAGCCACCGCCAGCGCACCATAGGCCACCGCATATCAGCTTCCGTCGCCGGCCGGCGAGCCGACCGCGGAACGTGACCGACTCATTGAGGTCAGCCGCGCGCCGAGCCGCCTAATTGTTCCTGAGGGCGCTGCGGTGGTGCCGTAGCGTTCGTGAGGTCCGATGGGCTGGCTCCCGAACCGCCTGCCGACCGCGTGCGGTCTGGCTTTATATCGAGGTGCCAGCCTGTCGGTTCTCGCCGTGGCGTGGCTCGAAAGAGGTGCGAGCGCTAGCAGATCCGTAATTAGGCATGCCCGCCACGTTCTCCATTTCCTGGACGAACGACTTGGAGCGTGCCGTGACAGCAGTGATGATCGGCGTGGACCCGCATAAGGCCACGCACACGGCGGTGGTGATCGGCCCGGCGGAAGAGCCGCTGGGCGAGTTGCGGGTCCGCGCATCGGCCGGTCAGGCGGAGAAGCTGGTGGCGTGGGCAGCGGACTGGCCGGAGCGGACCTGGGCGGTGGAGGGCGCCGGAGGCCTGGGCCACGCTGCTGGCCCAGCAGCTCGTCGCCGCCGGCGAGCGGGTGCTGGACGTTCAGCCGAAGCTGGCGGCCCGGGTGCGGCTGCTACAGGCTGGTGACACAAATAAGAACGACCCGAACGATGCGCTGTCGGTGGCGGTCGCGGCGCTGCGGTCCAAGACGGCGCGGCCGGTGATGGCCGAGGACTACCCGGCGGTGCTGAAAGTGTGGTCCAAGCGGCACCGTGACCTGGCGCGGCTGCGTAACCAGGTCGCCTGCCGGCTGCATGCCGTGCTCTGCGACCTGGTCCCCGGCGGCCACTCGAAGGAGATCTCCGCAGCTCAGACCGCTCAAGATCCTGGAGCAGGCCTCGCCGTCCGGAGCTGTTGACCGGGCCCGCGCCGAGCTGGCCGCTGAGTTCCTCGAGCCGACATGCGCCGCCTGGATGCCCAGCTGCGCGACACCCGCAAGAAACTCGCCGCCGCGGTCAGGGCCTCCGGCACCACCCTCACGCGAGGTGTTCGGCGTCGGCCCCGTCATCGCCGGCACCATCACCGGCGACATCGCCGACGTTCCCGCTTCCCCGGCCGCGGCCACTTCGCCGCCTATAACGGCACTGCCCCGGTCGAGGTGTCCTCCGGGAACCGCAAGATCCACCGCCTGTCCCTGCGCGGCAACCGCCGCATCAACCACGCGATCCACATGGCCGCGATCACCCAGCTCCGGCACAAGCACAGCGAAGGCCGCGCTTACTACGACAAGAAAGTAGCCGAGGGTAAGACCCACAAAGAGGCGCTCCGGTCCCTCAAGCGGCAGGATCAGCGACGCCATCTTCGCCTGCCTCCTAGCCGACACCCGGCGAGCCGGACAGCGGCCAGCGCGAAGGGCCCGGGAGGGCAACCGGGGAACGACTCTGACTCCAGCGCGGCCAGCTCACACCCCGAACGCCAGCTCTTCGGACAAGCCACTCCCGGACCTGGGCACCACGATACGGCCCGGCACCAGAGCAGCCACACCCTCACCGTCCAAGCAGGCATCAAAGAAAACCCCGCCAACCACTTGACAGCAGCAGCAAAGAGGACTCGATATGGTCGCCAGCGCGAGGCGGGCGCAAAGCATGTCTTGCCGCTCGAGAATGGAATGGTCTGCTACGGCCCATTCCCGACGGCACTGATGCGACTCAGATCATGGCCGAAGAATCCGGCATTGACCCCTCCGCGGCGGGCTGATGACCTGGAACCGGCAGATCGCGGCCTTCCCCTGCCATGGGAGGTGCCCGCCGAATGATAATCACGGAGAATCGCTACCATGACCACGCCAGATGCCCACGAACTGATCATCAGCCGCGCAGACGGGCGAGACGACGGTGAGGACTGGACCGAGGATTTCCAGCAGCTTCCGGGTGATCCGGGCGTCTCCATCATCCTGGAGTCCACCTCTCAGCCCAATCGCGGGCCCCGGCTGCACAAGCATCCCTACGCGGAGACGTTCATCATCAGACGCGGCAGCGCGACCTTCACCATCGGTTCCAGCCAGGTGATCGGCCGTGCCGGCCAGGTACTGATTGCCCCGGCTGAGACACCGCACAAGTTCTCGACCGGACCCGACGGTTACGAAGCCGTGCACATCCACGCCAGCCCCCGCTTTGTCACCGACTGGCTCGAGTAGCCTCTGACTTCCTCGGTCAAAGCCGCGATGAGATCGTCCTCCGCCGGCCGTGCTGGTGCGCATAGCTGGACCATCGGTGCGCCCGCGCTCACCCTCTTACCCGGGCTGCCCGCCGCCCTTAACCGGCGATCTGGCCACCAGGACTGAGCTGAGATTGACCGTCGTTCCTGTGGAGTTTCACGTCTGGGGAACGTAGGTGAGCATGACCAGTCGCCAACTCGCTGAAGTCGACTTTGCCGCCGGAGAACTTGGCACCCTCGAAGCTAATCACGCCGTCCGGGAACGCGGGTGCGGATTCGGCGAACGCGGTAGGAGATACTGGTTGCGTGGATCCGCTTGCACCGCTGCGTATGGTGGGCGGCCGGCTCGCCCCATCGGCGGACGCGCTGGCCCAGGCCATCGCCGACCGCGTGGTCGGTCTGGTGCTTGGCGCGCTCGATCTGAACGCACTGCTGGCCGAGATCGATCTGAACGCCGTCCTGGAACAGGTCGATCTCGGCCAGGTCCTGAACCGGGTAGACGTCAACCAGGTACTGGACCAGGTCGATCTAGACAACCTGCTGACCCGGGTCGACATCGAGAGAATCCTGGACCGGGTCGACGTCAACCGTCTGCTGGCCGGGGTGGACGTGAACCGTCTGCTGGCCGGGGTGGACGTGAACCGTCTGCTGGCCGGGGTGGACGTGAACCGTCTGCTGGCCGGGGTGGACGTGAACCGTCTGCTGGCCGGGGTGGACGTGAACCGTCTGCTGGCCGGGGTGGACGTGAACCGTCTGCTGAGCACCGTCGACGTCACGGCGTTGATCGGCCGGGTCGATGTTGACCAGATCCTGCAGCAGGTCGACGTGAACGAGGTGATCGGGAAGGTCGACCTGGACGCCGTAATCGACCGGGTGGACATGAATGCCGTCGTCCAACGAGTCGACCTCGAAGCACTCGTCGAGCAGACCGACCTCGGCTCGATCATCGCCAAATCCTCCGGCGGGGTAGCGAGCGATCTGGTCGACGCGGTCCGCAGCCGGACCGTCGGGGTCGACGAGTCCATCGCCCGCTGGGTAGCTCGTCTTCGTCGCCGTCCCTACACCGGCCCGCCCGGCCCGCCTGCGGGACTGCGGGCCCCGGCCGCATCATGACCGCGCGCACGGGCGAGGTCAGGGCCTTCGAGCCCCCACCCGCCGCCCGCGAGAGCCTGCAAGGGCACTACGCGGGGTTCGGCTCGCGGTTCGCCGCCTTCATGGTGGACCTAGTCGTTCTCACCGGGATCTTCCTCCTCGTCCTGGCCGCCATCAATTTCGCGGCCAGCGTCCTTACCGGGAAGAGCATCCACTTCAACCACGGCAATACCTGGGTGGTCGTCGCGTATGCGGTGTGGGCATTCATCTACTTCGCCCATTTCTGGGGCCTGAACGGCAAAACCCCAGGTGGGGCGTTGTTCGGCGTGCAGGTCGTGACGAACGGCGGCGGCGACGTGAGCGGGCGCCGCGCGATCGGCCGCGCGCTGGCGTTCCCGCTGAGCTTCCTTATCCTCTGCCTTGGCTTCCTGGGCATACTCCTAGGCGACCAGCGCCGCGCCCTGCACGACATCATCGCCGGGACGGTCGTAATCTACTGCTGGGACGCGCGGGCGGCGCGGCTGCGGTTGCTGTCCCGGCCCCAGTACTCCGCTCCGCACGCTCCGCCCGAACCGCACAGCCTGCCCGGATCGCCGGGCCAGGCCGGCCCGCCTCGCTAACCCGGACCAGGCGGTTTGTGCGGCTTCGACCGATACCGTCGTGGTGGCTGCCTACCGCTTCGCCAATGCTGGCGATCTCCCTACCAAGCATCTCGGCCGTCGTGTGTACGTCGTGACGGCAAAGCTGCGTGAGTTCATAGAGACAGAAAGCGATGCAGCATGAAAGGCCACGTCTACAAGCGCGGGAAGAACTGGTCTTACCTCTTCAACATTGACCCGGATCCGCTGACCGGTAGGCGCCGTCAATCGAACGGCAGCGGTTTCAAGACCGAGCGGGAAGCATGGAAGGCCGCGCCGCGATGGCGGACTACGAAAAGGGTCGTGTCATCAGCTCGTCCCGTCATAAGGTCGCCGACGCCTTGGAATAGTGGCTGACCCGCATCCAGTACTCGGTCAAGCCATCGATGGTTCAGAACTGGCGCAACTATGCCGCCTACTGCGCGCAAGGTCGGACCGGTTTTACGCCCTGTGGGTCCTAGAAGCCACATCGGGATGCGGCGCTGCAAGCTGGCGGGCGCTCGACGCGATCTGCTCGACCTGGCGGCCGGGAAGATTGCCATTCAGCCGACCCGAGTTGTCGTGGACGGCCAGGTCGTCGAGATGTTGGACCGGGAACGGAAGGAGCTCGGGCCCGACTACCAGGATTACGGGCTTCTGTTCTGCTGGGAGAACGGAACGCCCCCGCATCCGGACACCATCACTCGCCGGTTCAAGAAGCTGTCTGCGGCGGCAGAACTGCCCGATATCAACCTGCACGACGTTCGGCACAGCTATGCCACTGCGGGCCGCGACGCGAAGATCGACTGGAAAGCTCTCAGCAAGCGCATCGAGCACGCCGACGTCGCATTCACCATGAAGCAGTATGTCCAGACCGACCTTGAAGCTGACCGCCTGGTCGCCAACACGCTCGCGGAGCTGATCCTGGGCGGGACGCTCGCTTCCGTCGAAAACCCGATCCCGGACAGCGGCGACGCGGACGAGGACCCGGTCGCGTGAGCGGCAGGTTTACAAAACCGTTTACAGATGACATGCAAAAGGCCCCTTCCGGATCCGGAAGGGGCCTCTGACCTGGTAGCGGGGGCAGGATTTGAACCTGCGACCTCTGGGTTATGAGCCCAGCGAGCTACCGAACTGCTCCACCCCGCGTCGCGTGTACATACTTTATGAACTTCCGGTGTCGTAAGCAAATCGAACCGCGAACTCGATCAGTGACCTGGGGATCCTCGGCGCCAGACGATGAGGGCGACGGCGGCGATGATGAGGGCGCCGCCGATCAGCATCATCGAGGTCAGCTTTTCGCTGAGGATGGTGGCGCCGAGGATGACCGCGACCACCGGGTTGACGTAAGCATAGGTCGCGACGGTGGAGGTCGGCAGGCTGCGGACGGCGATGCTGTAGGCGGACAGGGCCAGGATCGAGCCCGGGCCGACCAGGTACAGCAGGGCCAGCCAGGACCCTAGCGACACGTGGCCGAGCCGGAACGAGCCGAACTCCCCGGTCACCGCGGCCAGGATCGTCATCACCGCGCCGCCGATGAGCATCTGCATGGCGGTGGTCAGGAACGGCCGCTGCGGCAGCGCCTTGAGCCGGGTGGACAAGATCGTGCCGAGCGCCCAGCAGACCGAGGCGACCAGGATGATGGCGATCCCGGACCCGGAGGCGCCGCTGGCCGAGGCGCCGTCACCCAGGCCGGCCAGCAGCGCGACCCCGCCCAGGCCGGCCAGCAGGCCGGTGAGCGGGAGCCAGCCAATCCACTTGCGGGTCAGCGTGGCGTCCATGACCAGCAACCACAGCGGGACGGTGGCGACCAGCAGTGAAGCGAAGCCGGAAGGGACGCTGCGCTCTCCCACGGTGACCAGTCCGTTGCCGCCCAGCAGCAACAGGATGCCGACGATGCCGCAGGCCAGCCAGGCCGCCCGGGTGGGACGGTCGGCGGCCCGGTGCTCCGGGGAGCCGCCGCGCACCGCGATCGGGAACAGGATCAGCCCGGCGATCAGGTAGCGGACCCCGGCCAGCAGCAGCGGCGGGATCGTCTCCACGCCGACCCGGATGCCCAGGTAGGTGCCGCCCCAGGCCACGTACACGACGAACAGCGCGGCCCAGCCACCGAAGGCCTTCGACCGCCACGGCCGGTCCGGGCCGGGCTCGGGAGCGGATGACTGATCGGGGACGGCGGCGGCGGGCGAGGCGGTCGTATCCATGACTCTTGTCAGCCTGCCCGCCGGGTCCCGGGCCGGCCAGTGGCTTTAATGTCAATAAGCACATGATTCCTGCCACCGGCCACGGTGGGCGCGAGCGCAGCGGACGGCCGGCGCGGGCGGCGGCCCGGTGGGTACGCTGGCCTCGTGCTGAGGCGGGTCAACGTGCGCCGGATCAGTTCGAGCCCGTGGGTGCGGGCCGCGCTGCTCCTGCTGGCGCTCGCGTTCGCCGGTTACGGGCTGGCCAGGCAGTGGCCGCAGGTGCGTTCGGCCCTGGGCCAGCTGTCCTGGTACGACGTGGTGGGCGCGGCGCTGGCGGTGATGGCGGCGCTGGGGTGCCAGATGCTGGCCTGGCGGGCGTTGCTGGCCGACCTGGGTTCGCCGTTGCCGCTGGCCGCCGCCACCCGGGTGAACTTCCTGGGCCAGCTGGCCAAGTACGTGCCCGGCGCCGTGTGGGCGGTGGCGGCCCAGGTCACCCTGGCCCAGGACTACCGGGTGCCGAAGCGCCGGAGCGGCACCGCCGCCCTCGTCAGCATGGCCATCACGCTGGTGGTGGGCCTGGTGATGGCCGCGATCGTGCTGCCGCTGGCGTCGGCCGGGGCCCTGCGGCACTACTGGTGGCTGCTGCTCTGCCTGCCGGTGCTGCTGTTCGCCTTGTGGCCGCAGGTGACGAAGTTCGGGCTGGATCTGGTGCTGCGGCTGGTCCGGCGGCCGCCGCTGGAGCGGGCGCTGACCCGGGGCGGCATGGGCCGGGCGGTGGCCTGGACCGCGCTGGCCTGGGTCTGCTACGGGCTGCACGCCTGGCTGCTGGTAGGCGACATCGCCGGCCACAGCCTGCACATCCTGCTGCTGGCGGCGGGCGGGTACGCGCTGGCCTGGACGGTGGGATTCCTGCTGATTCCGTTCCCGGGCGGCATCGGGCCGCGGGAACTGGCGCTGATCGCGGTGCTGTCGCCGGTCATGCCGCAGGGCCCGGCGCTGGTGGTGGCGCTGGCCTCGCGGGTGGTGATGACCGTGGGAGACCTGTTCTGGGCCGGGATCGCGGCGACCGTGGGACGCGAGCAACGTCGAGTGGCCATGGCAGCCACTGAGGCAGAAGAGGCCAGCGGTGAACGGGAGGCGGGTGTGGCGCGGGAGGCGGGCGGGGCGCGGGAGGCGGGTGTGGTGCGCGAGGCGGGCGGGGCGCGGGAGGCTGGGGCCTAGCTTCGGCCGGAGGCGGGGCTTAGCTCAGCGGGACGCGGGCTGGAGGCCGGGCTCGTCGGGGTCGGGACCCGGTCCTGGCTGGGGGGCGAGGCTCAGCAGGGCGTCCAGGTACTCCTTCCAGTACCGGCCCGGGTCGGCCGCCTGGACCGCCGAACGCAGCCGCTCCATCTCCCCCGGCGCGCTGATCCGTTCCAGCGCGCGGACCAGGTCGTCCTCGTCGTCGGGGGCGCAGACCACGCCGTCGACACCGTCGCGGACGGCGTCGGCCAGGGTGCCGGCCCGGGTGACGACGACCGGTTTGCCGTACTCGAAGGCCAGCCAGGCGTTCTGGGAGGAGGTCGCGGAACGGTAGGGCATAACCAGCGCGTCCGATCCGGCGAACAGGGCGGGAATCTCGTCGGCGGCCACGTAGCCCGGGCGCAGCGTGACCCGGCTGGTCAGGCCGAGCTCGTCGATCAGCGCCCGGGTCGCCAGCTCCGACTTGCCCCAGAACTCCCCGGCCACGGTCAGCGTCACCTGCTCCGGGCCGCGGGCCATCGCCCGCAGCAGGACGTCCAGCCCCTTGTACGGGCGGACGATGCCGAAGAACAGCAGCCTACAGGTGTCCTGGGACTCCGCGGGGTCAGACGTTTTCAGGTCTTCCCCGGGAGCATGATCGCTCACCGGCCCGGCCGGTACGGCGGCCGGCAGGTGCGGCGGCATCCGGACCTCGGTGACCAGCGCGGCCGGGGCCAGTTCGCGCGCCCGGGCTGCTTCCGTGGGGCCGTGGGTGAGCGCCGCGCCCGCCTTGCGCAGCAGTCGCCGGGTCAGCTGCTGGTCGGCCGGACGGCTCTCGTGCGGGGCGACGTTGTGGCAGATGACCACGGTCCGCGGCAGGCGGCGGGCGCGCGCGCCGGGCAGTTTGCCCTGCAGGCCGCTCAGAATGGTCAGGTAGGGGACGGCCTGGGGCGGGATCAGCAACGCGAACACCACCAGGTCCAGGTCCCGCAGCCAGCGGCAGGCCTGCCACCAGCCGAGCGGGTTACGCCAGGACAGCCGCCGCCGGGTGTTCGCGAACGGCTCGCCGTCGGCGACGTCGACGGTCTGCTGGCCACCGGGGTACAGGCCGGCCGGGTACTGGTGCAGCCACGACTCGATCACGACGTCGTGGCCCGCCTCGGCCAGCCAGCGGGCGAGTTCGGTGGTGTGCCGGGCGCCACCCCCTTTGTAGGGGTGCGCCGGGCCGATCAGTGCGATCCGCATGGCGCGGACCGGCGGGTCGGGCACAAGATCATGGGCAGAGGATAACCGGGTCAGGTGTCGCCGCGGGATCGGACGATCAGGTCCGCCAGCAGTGCCAGCGAGACGATGATCAGCCCGGTGACGAAGATCAGCACGGTGTTGATGGCGAAGTAGAACGGGTGCACGACCATGTCGTAGATGCCCTTGGCGATGCCCAGCCCGAGCAGGAACAGCGCGACCGGCATCAGCACCTTGAGCGGGTTGAAGTACATCACCATCCGCAGCACCTGCAGGATGTACCGGTAGGCGTCGCGGACGAACTTGAACTTCGAGACCCCGGCCCGCTTGGCGTAGTCGATCGGGACGTACTGGACGCCGCGCTCGTTGGACAGGAACGCCAGCGTGATCGTGGTGACGCAGGAGAACCCGGGCGGCAGCAGCCGCAGGTACGGCAGCGCGACCTCGCGCCGGAACGCCCGCAGCCCGGAGTTCAGGTCGGGGATCTTGGAGTTGGTCAGCCGCTCGGCCAGCTTGCGGATGAGGAACTTGGCCGGGACCCGCAGGAACTTGTGCGTGCCCTCCTCGGTGGTCCGGGCGCCCACCACCTGGTCGATCAGCGGGTTCGCGTCGAGAATGGCGATCAGCTCGGGGATCCGCTCGTTCGGGTAGGTCATGTCGGCGTCGGTCCACACGACGTACTCGCCGCGGGCCTGCTGGCTGCCGATCCGGCGGACGGTGCCGGCGCCGCCGTTGCGCGGGAAGTGCACGACCTTCAGCCGCGGCAGCCTGGGCGCGGCCAGCTGGAGCCGGGCCAAGGTGGCGTCGGTGGAGGCGTCGTCCACCGCGATCAGCTCGTAGGGCATCCCGCTGGCGTCCATGGCCCGGCTGATCCGTTCCAGCTCGGTCAGCACGTGATCCTGTTCGTTGTAGCAGGGCAGCACGATGGAGACCCTGGGGGCCAGGCCGTCGTCGGGCGCGCCCTGATAGGTGAACTCGGGCTCGCGCGGCGGCACCGGCTGCGGTTCCAGGTCGAGCACGGGCTGGGCCCGGGTGGCGGCCGGGTCCTCGGTGGCGTGGGCCGCCGCCGTGCCGGGGGCCGCGTCGGCGGGCGCGGGCACTTCCGGGAAAGTCCCGAACGACGGCGCCTCGGGCCCCGGGTAGGCCGGGTCGTAGGCCGGCGGCGAATCGTAGGTGGGCGCGGCGTTGTAGGACGGCGCCGGGTCGTACGACGATGGCTCGTCGTAGCGGGGCGGCGAGTCGTACAGGCCCTGCGGGTCCGGCGGCTCGTACCCGAGCGGCGGGGTCGGCGGGTCGTAGGACGGGGGCGGCGGGTACGAGTACGCGGGGCCGGTCGGGTAGGAGTGCTCGCCGCCGAGGCCGCCGTTGGCGCCGTTGACTCCGTTGCCCGGATGCTCCTGCTCGGGCTGGTAGGGCGGGTAGGCCGGCTCGGACGAGAACAGGTCATCCAGCGGCGAGTTGTCACGGGACGGCTCGGGCGACGGGGTCTGCTCGTGAGATCCGCGGGCCCGGTGGTGCCTGCCCGGCGCGTCGGACCGCTCGCCGTGGGAGCCTGGTTCGGTAGGAGTGCTCACGCGTGGCGAGGATACTCTGCTGTCTGGTTTGCTACCGCTCCTCCGGTAACTCCGCCCGGTTCCGACAGCCAGATAACGAAGTGAATCAGCCAGGTCCGGGTGGGTGGCGCGGTCAGCACGTGGGCGTCCTGAGTGGTCAGCAGGTCCATGACCTTGCGGGCGCTGCCGCCAAAGGCGGACAGCTGTGACCTGGTGCCGGCCAGCAGCACCGCGCGGCGGCCGGACCCCTGAATCCCCTTCACCACGCTGGCGACCTCATCCGTGGTGGGATCGTCCATCCGGGTCGTCGGGGTCGCACACATACCCCGCACCACCTGGCTGAACCGGTCCGCGGTCTGGGGGTCGACGATGACCACGGCCGCGTTCGGGCCGATCGCAGCGCACAGCTGGCGGACCGCCCGGTCCTCGCCCTGACCGGTGCGCTTGAAGGCCAGCCCGTTGGCGGTGAGCCGGGTCGAGCCGCTGGCGGTCTTGGTGGTGCCGACCCCGAAGGTGGTGACGGCCGTCGGGACCAGCAGCGCGATCACGCAGCAGACGGCGACGATCACGCCGGCCGTGCGGCTGGCGCCGAGCTGACGGCTGCGTTCCTTCAGCCAGGCCGCCATCCAGACGGCGGCCAGGATCAGCCCCGGTATCAGCATCGGGACCAGGCGGCGGCTGGCCCAGGGCTGGTCGGGGATGATGCCGGGGCGCCAGAGCACGGTCACCGCCACCCAGCCGGTGATCAGCAGCGGCAGCGCCCACACCCGCGCGGCGCCGCTGTCCCGCCAGGTGAGCAGGGACTTCACGCCCCGGCGGGCGAGCAGGGCCAGGCCCAGGGTGCCGAGGATCACGGCCGGCGCCCCCACGTACCAGATCACCCAGTACAGGCTGTCCTCGGCGTACTGGCGGTGCCCGTTGACCGGCAGGCCGGCCAGCTTCTGCAGCTCGGCGACGTACTTGATGGTGGCCGGGACGGTCTCACCCTGGACCGTCTGGAAGTAGGGGCGCACCGCGAAGGCGATCACCACCAGCACGGTCAGCGCCGCGGCCGCTTCCGGCAGCCAGCGCAGCGGCCGGGACCGCAGCAGGTACCTGATCCAGCGGCGGACCGGCCGGATGTTCACCAGGGCCATCGCGATGCCGGTCAGCGCGACCACGGCCAGCACGATCATGGCCAGCGGGCGCAGTGAGGGGCCGATCGAGTCCAGGTACGGCCGGGACAGCAGGAACCCGTCGGCCAGGCCGTAGGCCACGCCCAGGATCAGGCCGAGGCCGAACGGGACCGCCTGCGGCCGCCGGGTCACCAGCAGGAGGCCGAGGAACGGGATGGCCGGGAGCAGGTCGCTGGCGCCGTCGATCCGGATCAGCAGGGTGAGGCCGATCGCCAGGCCGGCGAAGAACGCCAGCGCGACGTTCGGGGCCGGGCCGTCGCGCCAGGACGTCGCCGCCGGGCCAGCTAGCGAGTGCCGCCCGGTAGTCAGCGTGAACGAGTCGGCCAGCAGGCACAGCCCGCCGAACAGCATGACCTGGGCGAGCGTCTCGCTGAAGGTGTTCCGGCTGGTGTACTGCTGGGGCAGGCTGATCGCGAGCACCAGGGCCGCGGCCGGCGCCCAGCGGCCGCCCGCGAGCCGGCCGACCAGGCCGGCGAACGCGAGGACCGCGCACGCCCCGATGACCGGCGCCATCGCGACCGCGGCGAGCGGGCCGCCGGCCCAGATCCCGATGGCCAGCGTCATCGGCAGGCCGGCCATGAACTGGGGCACAATCGTGGTGCCGGACGTGTAGAAGCCCAGGCTGCTGAACGCCATCCCGGCGTGGGAGCCACCGAACGCGGCGAGGGATTCCGGGATGTGGGTGGTGCCCTGCTGGGCGATCCAGTACGCGAACTGAAGGTAGGTGCTGGGGTCGCGGAGGACGATGATCTGCTGGGAGTTCTCCGCGAGTTGCCAGAACGCGAACCCGGCCGCCACCACCAGTGTGGCGATCAGCGACCACCACGGGACGTCGGCCTTGGCCCGTTCGGGCGGGGCGGGGGTGGTTGCCTGGGCGGGATCGGCGGCCTCGGTCCCGGGGTCGTCGCCCGGGCGGGCGAACTCGAGGGTGCTGGCGTTTGGGTCGGCGCGGTCGCGGCGCTGGTCCCAGAACTCGCGGATGCCGTGCGGCCAGGCCGCCGGCAGCTCGCGCGCGACCACGAAGATCAATGCGACCGCCAGCGGCACCGAGATGATCAGCATCGGGATGTCGGTGAACCGGTTGGCCAGCAGCAACGGCAGCCCGGCCAGCAGCCAGGCCATGACCAGCAGGGCGGGCACCACCGTGATGGCCGCGAAGATCGTGCCGGGCACCCGCGACGGGCCGGAGCGGCGGCGGCCTGGGCGGCGGGTGAGGCGGGCGCGCAGGCCGTGGGGGGCGGGGGAGGCTGATTCGGGAGCGGGGGTGCTGGCTTCGGCGGGGCCGGCCCCGGCAGGGCGGCCCTCGGCGGGGCGGGCCTCGGCATCGTTGTCGAGCGTGCTCACGGCCGCGGTGTCGGCCCTGGTGGCGGAGGCCGCCTCGGCACCGTCGGTTCCGTCGGCGCCTTCGGGGGCGGCGCCTTCGGAGGCGGCGCCTTCGGGGGCGGGGGCGTCCGGGGTGGGGGCTTCGGCCTCGGGGGCATGGCCGTCGGGGGCCGGGGTGTCGGCGACTGGGGTGCCGGGGGCTTCGGCTTCGGACGATGCCGTCTCGACGTCGGACGATGCAGCCTCTTGGGTCCCGGCCGGCTCCGCCGGACCGGGATCATTGTCCGCGTCAGCGCCGTTCTTCGACGCACGGAGTCCTCGGCGCACGGACCTACTGTAGAGGTGCCGGTCAATGACGGCTACGCATCGCCATTTCGTGTTCACAGTCACGCCGGCTTGGAACGGCAGTGACCGGCTGAGACCGCACGGCCTCTCGAACCTCCGTAGTACGCTGTCCGGCCACGGGCGCGGGCTCGCTCGTCTCTCAGGCCTCAGCTGGCTCCGGCGCCCCGGCGGATACCAAACCGGTACTTTTGCCGCTGTTTTGAACAAATCTTTTTTTGAGACGCGATAAACATTAGGGGCCAGCAGCGTCGCTGGCTGAGTACAGCACCTGGCAGACAGCGACGGGCGTCTCGCGGGAACCGCTGATGCGACGCCAGGCTCGGAGCGCGGCCCGTTGACCACTGGCCGTCCCCATGGCCAAGAAGGACACCGAACCGATGGACCGCCGACCCGATCTGGCCGAGAGCCGCCCGGCCAAGGGCGATCTTGACGAGATGCGCCCCGGTGCCCCAGCGCGCGGCCGCTCGGGTGGCCCGAGTCCGATGTTCGCCGACCCGTTTACGGCTGTTCGCCCGGGCCGGGGTGCGGCTCCTGCGGGCCGGGGGGCGGCTCATCCGTCCGTGGATGCGGCGGTAGGGGCGCGGCCGCAGCGACCAGGTAGCCCCGGCGGGCCCAAGGGTCCCGGGGACCCGCCGCGCGGGAGGCCGGCCGGCAAGGCGGGCAAACCACCCGGCACGTCACGCAAGCGCACGATCCTGAAATGGGCCTCGCTGGTCACGACGATCGTGCTGGTCGCCGCTTCGCTGACCGCCTACGTGGCCTACCGGGACGTGGTCGACGGGATCAAGCAGGAGAACGTGTCCAACCTGCTCGGCCAGAACCGTCCGCCGCAGTACACCTCGGCCGTGAACATCCTGGTCATCGGCTCGGACAGCCGGGCCGGGACCGACGGGCAGTTCGGCAGCACCCAGGCTATCCAGGGCGCCCGCTCGGACACGATGATGCTGCTGCACATCCTGCCCGACCACAAGGGCGCGGTGGTGATCAGCTTCCCGCGCGACTCGCTGGCGCCGGTCATCGGCTGTCAGCCGGACGGGACCGGGACCAAGGGGCAGACCGCCCAGCCCGGGCAGTCGGAGATGCTCAACAGCACGTTCGCGGCGGGCGGGGCGGCCTGCCTGTGGAAGACGCTGGAGTCGACCACCGGGATCTACATCAACCACTTCGTCGAGATCAACTTCGCCGGGTTCACCTCGGTGGTCAATGACCTGGGCGGGGTCAACGTCTGCCTGCCCGAAGCGATCAAAGACCCCGCCTCCGGCCTGAACCTGTCCGCGGGTGAGCATCACGTCAGCGGGGCGCAGGCCCTGGCGTTCGTACGCGAGCGGCACGTCGGCCTGGGTTCGGACCTGCAGCGCATCCAGCGGCAGCAGTACTTCATGGCCGCGTTGCTCCAGCAGATCGACTCCAAGCAGGTGCTGTCCAACGTGCCCAAGGTGTTCGCGATCGCGCGGGACGTGGCCAAGACGCTCACCACCGACAGCGGCCTTTCGGTCGACGACATGCGCACGATCGCGATGAGCATGAAGGGCCTCAACACCAAGGGCGTCCAGTTCACTCAGATCCCGGTGGTCCCCGACCCGAACGACGCCAACCACGTGCTGTGGCAGCAGCCGCAGTCGTCTCAGCTGTTCAGCGAGATCGCCCACGACCAGACGGTGCCGGCCAAGGCCAAGGCCAAGGCGGGCGCGACGCCGGCCGCCTCCACGTCGCCGCCGGCGTCCGCCCCGGCCGTGAGCCCGTCCGGTGTCCGGGTCAGCGTGCTGAACGCGACCGGCACGGCCGGCCTGGCCGCCAAGGCCGCCTCGTCGCTGACCCAGAGCCACTTCACGGTGGTCGGCACCGGCAACGCGGTCGCGCCCTCGGCGGCCACGATCATCCAGTACAGCTCGGCGACCGAGGCGGCGGCGGCCAGGGCGCTGGCCGCGATGGTGCCAAACGCGGAGGTCCAGCCGGTCGGCGCGACCAGCGGAGTGGCCAGCGGTGAGGTCGACCTGATCCTCGGGTCCAACTACACCGGGCTGAAGGGGGCGGCCACTACCGCGTCGCCGTCCCCCACCGCGTCGTCCGGTGCGTCCAGCATCAACAACGTCACCAAGACGTACGGCGGCATCAGCGGCAACGCCAACATCTGCGGCGACAAGGGCGCCTTCAGTGGCCCCGACCAGCCCAGCGAATTCTCACCCTGACCCGGCGGCCAGGCGCTCAGCTTGTCCGCACGCGCGGTAATCGGCTGAGGCCGGGTCGGTCCGGCGGGTGGACCGGGGCGTTGGGGGCCCAGTCGGCGGGCTGGGTCAGCAGCACCAGCAGCAGCCAGGCGAGGATGGCGCCCGGGTAGATGAAGTAGCCGAACCGGGTCGCCGGGGCGAGCACGAACATCACCGTCAGGGCGATGATGAGGCGGGTGGCGGCGGCCGGGACGGTGCGCGGGGGCCGGAAGACCAGCGACGCCCCGATCGCCAGCGCGGCCAGGACCAGGGCGGCGATCACGCAGAGGCGGCCGATGTGGCCGGTGTCGGCGATCAGGTGACCGGGCAGCGGGCTGGACGCCTGCGAGGTGACGCTGGCCAGGCCGAGCGGGAACAGGATCGTGTTCCTGACCAGCGACTCGGGCTGGAGCGCGGCGAACGGCCCGACCAGCACCGCGACGACCCCGAGGGCGACGCCGGTCATGACGGCGGCGGCCCGCTTGCCGTCCCGGGCCAGGGCCAGGCTGATCGCGACGACCAGCGCGGGCCAGGCGGTCGCCTTCATCGAGGCGGCGCCGCCGAAGGCCAGGCCGGCCAGGATCGGCTGCGGGTACTTCCACATCAGCGCGAAGCCCAGGCAGATCAGCGCGATGATCGGGACGTCGGTGCCGCCGACGGCCAGTTCGAGGGCGATGATCGGGGTGGCGGTGACGAACACCGTCCAGCGGCCGACGTCGCGGGCCTTGGCCACCCGCAGGGCCAGCGCGAAGCAGCCCACGAACGCGATGCCGAACCAGACCCGCGGGTCGGCCAGCGGGAAACGCGGAGCCACCGTCCACAGCAGCGCGAAGAACGTCATCGGCGGCAGGTACGGGTTGTAGGCGTTCGGGTCGGCGGTGTGCTTGAGCAGGCCCGACGCCTCGTACGGGGTGCCGTGGTGCACCAGCAGCCCGGCCGAGCGGATGATCACGACGACCTCGGGCTGACCCTGGTTGGTGGCCGCCATCCAGGCCAGCGGGACGATGACCGCGCCCACCAGGCTCAGCGCCAGGGCCAGGTCGGCCCCGCGCGACCGCCAGGCCAGGACCGCGATCGCGGCCAGCCCGTAGCCGCACGCGGCCATGATGCCCCAGTCGCGGTGCAGGTAGTCGGTGGAGACGAGCGCGATGCCGAGACCGTACAGACAGCACACGGCGTAGGCCGCCGCGATCCACTTGCGGTGCCGGGAAGCCAGGGCCGTCCAGGTCAGCTCGCGGCTCGTCACCCAGCGGCCCCCGAGTGCCGGGTTTTGGGTCAGCAAGGACAATTCAAGATCCTCCCCGACGCGAGATCCTATCCCTTGCCCCCACCGAGGCTACCGTCGCGGGCACAGCTAGCCCAAAGAGTTATGGCGTTTTCTGTTCAGGCGGTGTCCAGGCCCTCGGGGTCGGCCTGCGGTTCGGGGCGGCCGGGCGGCCGGGCCCGGCGGACCGGGCCGCCGCTCTGCGGGGCCAGCCGCGCGGAGTAGATCGAGTAGCCGTCGATGTAGCGGGACACGATCGTGGCGGTCACGGTCGCGGCCAGCATCGGGACCATGATCTGGAAGCCGCTGTGGGTCAGCTCCAGGACCATCGCCAGGCCGGCCAGCGGGGCCTGCATCGCCGCCCCGAGCAGGGCGGCCGCGCCCACCAGGGCGTAGGCCCCGGCCGGGGATCCCGGCCAGAGCAGGTTCCAGGCGATGCCGAGCGCGGCGCCGAACACCGCGCCGGTGCTCAGCGTGGGCGTGAACAGGCCGCCGGACGCGCCGCTGGCCAGGCAGAGCGCGGTGACCAGCGGTTTGAGCAGGAACAAGCCGAACAGCAGACCGAACCCGCCGAGGCCGAGGAACGCCTGGTTGGCCATGTCCCGGCCGTTGCCGAACAGCTGGGGCAGCGCGAACCCGATCAGGCCGAGGATGGCGAACGCCACCACCATCGCCGGGATCGACCGCCACCCGGTGAACCGGTAGTACGTCACCCAGCCGATCAGCCGGATGTAACCGGCCGCGATGGCCCCGATCACCGGACCCACCAGCAGCGACCAGACCAGCAGCGGCAGCGTGAACTTGTAGGCGGGGATGCCCAGGTAGGTGGCGTGGGCGGGCAGATAGATCCAGGCCACCGCGGTGGCGATGCCGGAGCAGGCCAGCGCGGGCAGCACCACCGGCAGAGCCAGCGTGCCCACCATCACCTCGGCGGTGAACAGCGCCCCGGCCAGCGGGACGTTGTACACGGCAGCCAGGCCGGCCCCGCCGCCGCAGGCGACCAGCAGCCGCCGCTGGCCGACCGACAGGTGCGCCCAGGTGGCCAGGACGCTGGCCGACACCCCGCCCATCAGCTTGGGGGCGGCCTCGCGGCCGAGCGAGGCGCCCATGCCGATGACGAACTCCGAGATCAGCGAGGTGCCGAGCGAGCGGCGGAACGACAGCGTGCCGTCCCCGTTCCAGATCGAGTCGTCGATCTCGGTCCTGCCACTGGTGTAGCGGCGCAGAAGGTACCAGGCCAGGCCGCCGATCAGCCCGGCCAGCGGCAGCACGATCAGCCGCCGCGGGTCCGACGCGTGCCGGATCCCCTCCTGGAGCGGCCCGGCGTTGAAGCCGAACGCCAGGTGCTCCACGCTGTACAGGACGAACATCATCAGGTCACCGAACAGGCCGGCGGCGACGCCGGTAGCCACCAGCACCATCCAGAACAGCGGGGTGAGGGCGGTGTCACCGTCGCTGGTGACGTTGGGCTGCTCGGTGGCGCCCCGGCCGGACGGCAGCCGGGTCCTGAGCAGCGGCTGCGGGATGCGCAGCCGTTCGCTCGGGCGCGGCGGCTTGCTCGGGCGCGGCGGCCGCGACGGGCGCCTGAGCGCGGACCACATCTGCCGCCTCCCGCGAGCTCGCCGGTCCCCGGGACCTCACTGTACCGAGCCCCGGCGGCTGGTGTTATCGCAGGTCAAACCCGGTAAAAACGGTAGGATTGCTCAGGCCGGACGGATCGCGGATCGCTCAGGCCGGACGGGTCGCGGGCGGCGCCGGGACGGCCGAGTCAGCGGGGCCCGGCGGGACACCCGGGCTTGGCTCTGCGCTGATGGCCAGCCAGGCGGTGAGGTAGTCGCGGGCCAGCAGCGCCCACAGGTACCCGGCCAGCGCCACGCTGGCGATCGGGGTGATGCCGAGCGCGGCGCCGATCCCGAGCACCAGCATCCGGATCTCCCAGCCGAGGCCGCTGACGTCGGCGGGCCGCCCGTCCGGCCCGGTCGGTGGCCAGGTCAGCCCGTAGCCCGCGACCAGGGTGCGGAGCTTGCGCGGGGCCGGCCAGGCGACCCGGTGCCGGGCCCGGTAGGCGACGTCCAGGTGGCGCAGCACGACGGCGGCCACCAGCGCGAACACCAGCGGCGCGGGCACCCGGTGGGTGAACGCGATCGCGGCCAGGAACAGGTACTCCCCGGCCTGGATCATCGCCGGGACCAGCCAGTCCAGCCGGCCATCGTGCGGGTGGCTGGAGCCCAGCCCGGCCAGCAGCATGGCCTCGACCGGGGTCAGCAGCAGCACGCCGGACAGGTTGGCCATGCCCAGTGCGGCCAGCGCAGCGGTCACGAACAGCCCCACGATCAGCGGGGGGATCGGGGGGATACGGCCTTCGACCAGCCGGCCGAGCCAGAGGGAGATCGGGCCGTCGTCCCGGTAGGCGGGGATCTGGAAGCTGGCCACGCTCCTGGTCTGGGCGGCCACCCGGGACACCCGGGGCGGCGCCTCGTCGTCCACGTCCCGCATCCCGCCCGGCAGCAGGCCGGCCGCCGATTCGCGTTCGTCCTCCGGGTCCGGTCCGGCCAGGGCGCCCAGCATCCCGTCGAGCACGCCGCCCAGCGGGCTGACCGACGGGTCCAGGCTGATCGCGCCCTCGTCGCCGCCGACCGGGGTCACGCCGACGGCGGCGGCCCGGATGCTGGTGAGCTCGCCCTCGCGGGCGGAGTCGCGCATGCCGATCACCCGCGCGGTGACCACGTAGCCGGTCGCCAGTACGCCCCCGGCGATCAGCGCCAGGAACGCGATCCGGGCCCCCCAGATGCCACCCGCCACGACCAGCACCAGGATGCGTTCCCCGGCGGGCAGGGTGAGCGCGCGCTCCAGCCGGCGCTGACCGGCCGACCGGGGCAGCCGGGTCCGGCCGCCGCGTTCCTCGGTGGCCCGCTCGTAGCACAGGCCGGCCATCCGCCGGATCGCCACCACCGCCAGCGCGAGCACGGCCAGATGCCAGACGCCGCCCGGGCCGCCGCCGATGACGCCGGGCACGCTGGCGTCGCCGAGGCCGGCGCTGGCGGCCAGCCCGGCGTAGACCGCGCACTCGGTGATGGCCCAGCCCGCGGCGGACAGCCAGTCCCCGGCGGGCTGGATGATCCCGGCCCGGCCGGCGCCGCCCCAGCCGCCCCGGCCCCCGGCCCGGAACGAGCCGATCGCGGCCAGTACCGGCCCGGGCGCCAGCGCCAGCAGCCGTCCGGACCGGCTGCACACGTAGGCCGCGAGCAGGGTGACCGCCGCCATCGCCTTGGCGCTGGCGATCGGCTCGGAGAACCAGATGGCGGAGGCCAGCCCGAGGCCCAGGCTGATACCGAGCAACGCGGCCGGGGCCAGGTCGCGGTCGGCGGCCCAGCGGGCCACGTCCCGCGCGATCGGGTCCGCGAACAGCTCGGCGACCAGGCCGTCCTCGTCCCGGTCGGCGTCTCCGTCCGGCCGCGCCTCCACCAGCTGGACGTCCACCCCGCGCTGGGCAAGCTCCCCCATCAGCGCGGTGACCTGATCGGCCGGGGCGGGCTGGCGGGCCAGATACTCGGCCGCTTCGGCCAGCACCCGTAGGTCGGCCGGGTCGACCAGGATGGCGCGGCAGTCGCCCCGCGCCTCGGCGTAGCCCGCGGTGCCCGCGGTGTCCAGCAGCCGGGCCAGGGCCTGCCGGGGCACCGAAAGGTTGCCGCCGCAGATCAGCATGGGCTCGCCGGTCGCCCGCGCGGCAGCCGCGATCGTCAGCAGCCCGCCGCCCGCGCCGGCACCGTCGGTCGCATCCACCCGGCGTACTCCGAGCGACGTCAGCTGGCCGTACAGCCCCGCGGCCGGTTCGGCCGTGAGGACCAGCGCAACGGTCATCGGACGTCCTCCCAAGCGGCCCACCCGACCGGCACTCGCCAAGCCCGCAACGTTCCCAGAAGCGTACCCAGCTAACCCGCTGAATACCGGTGGACACGCGGCGCACTGCCTCCCGGACCATCCAGTAGAGTCCGGGTCATGCGGATGGTCGCGGTCGTGCTGGCGGGCGGATCGGGCCAGCGGTTCGGCGCCGCGGTGCCCAAGCAGCTGCTCGAGCTGGACGGCCGAACGCTGCTGGAGCACTGCGTAGCCGCGTTCGACGCGGCCCCCGGGGTGGACGAGGTGCTGCTGGTCATGCCGCCGGGGCGGACCGCGGACGGGGAGAAACTGCGTACCGACGGCGCCTTTCCCAAGCTCACCGGGATCATCGAGGGCGGCACCAGCCGGCCCGGGTCGACCCGAGCGGCGCTGGCCGCGATCGCGGGCCGCCGGGCGGCAGCCGCTCCCGCGGGCGGGGACGACGACGATTGGCGGGTGCTGCTCCACGACGCGGCCCGGCCGCTGGTGGACCAGCGGATCATCGCCGACTGCGTGGCCGCGCTCGAACAGGTGGACGCGGTCGGGGTGGCGGTGCCGACCGCGGACACCATCGTGGTCGTGGCCGACGGCGTGATGACCCAGATCCCGCGGCGGGAGACCCTGCTGCGCTGCCAGACGCCGCAGGGCTTCCGGCTGTCGGTCATCACCGGGGCGCACGAGCTGGCGCTGGCCGATCCGGACTTCGAGCCGACCGACGACTGTGGCGTGGTGCTGCGCTACCGGCCGGACGTTCCGGTGCACGTGGTCCGGGGCAGCGAGCGCAACATGAAGATCACCTACCCGAAGGACCTGGCGATCGCCCGGGCCCTGCTGGAGGAGGACGGCTAGCGCATGACCGTTTCCTGGTCGCCGGAGCAACTGGCGCGGATCGACGAGTCCGGCGAGCTCGAGATCGCCACCCGGCGAGCGGACGGGACCCTGCGGAAGTGGGTGCCGATCTGGGTCGTGCGTGCCGATGACCAGGTGTACGTGCGCACCTGGTACCGGCGCACCACCGGCTGGTTCGGTCACGTGCTGGAATCGCCGCGAGCCCGCGTCCGGGTCCCCGGCCTGGAGGCCGACGTCGTGGTCGAGGACGTCGGCGCGGGCCCCGCCGGGCTGCGCACCAGCGTCGACGAGGCCTACCGGGCCAAGTACGGGCGCTACGGCGGTGGCTCGGCCGACCAGATGGTGGCCGACCCGGCCGCCGCCACCACGCTGCGGCTGACCCCGGAGCAGGCCGGCTAGCTCTTGATCGCCTGCTTGACCAGCGTCCGGCCGAAGTCCCACATCAGGCCGCTGCCCTTGCTGGCGTCCTCCATGACCTCGGCGAACGAGTCGGTGAAGAGCTTGACCTCGGTGTCGCTGATCATCAGCGGCGGGATGAGCTTGATCACTTCCATGTGGTCACCGGAGACCTGGGTGAGGATGCGGTGCCGCTGGAACAGCGCCACCACGACCATCTGCGCGAACAGGCCGACCCGGGCCTTCTGCAGCATGGCCCAGTTGGCCCGGGCCTTCAGCCCGGACGGCCGGCCGAACTCGATGCCGATGATCAGGCCCTTACCCCGCACGTCCTTGATCAGGTCGTGCTTGGCCTGCAGACCCTGCAGCGCCTGCATCAGCTCCTCGCCGCGCCGGGCGGCGTTCTCGACCAGGTGCTCGTCGTCGATGACGGCCAGCGCGGCCAGCCCGGCCGCCATGGCCAGCGGGCCGCCCTTGAACGTGGTGGAGTGCTTCATCAGCTTGTCCATGGACGAGTACACCGACGAGTAGATCTTGTCGGTGGTCAGCATCGCCCCGACCGGCACGTAGCCACCGGACAGCGCCTTGGCCACGGTCACGATGTCCGGCCGGACGTCGCCGTCCCACTCGTAGGAGAAGAACTTGCCGGTGCGGCCCAGCCCGACCTGGACCTCGTCGCAGATCAGCAGCGCGCCGTGCTTGTGCAGCAGCGCCTTGGCCGCGGGCAGGAACCCGGGCGGGGTCATCATCACGCCGTGCCCCTGGACCGGCTCCACGATCAGCGCGGCCACGTCGCCCCGGCGCAGCTCGGCCTCGAGCGCGTCCAGGTCACCGAGCGCAATCTCGGTGCCCGGCAGCAGCGGGCCGAAGCCGGCCTTGAACTCCTCCGCCCCGTTCACCGACAGCGACCCGGTGGTCAGCCCGTGGAAGCCGTGCCGGGCGTAGACGATCCGGCCCTTGCCGGTGGCGTGGCGGGCGAACTTGAGCGCCGACTCGACCGCCTCGGTGCCGCTGTTGCAGAAGAACACCCGCTCAAGGCCGGGCGCCTTGGCCAGCAGCCGCTCGGCCAGCAGGCCCTGGATCGGCGGGCAGTCGAACTGCGTCCAGGCCGCGAAGTCCATCTCCAGCGCGTCGGCCAGCGCCTTCTTGATCACCGGGTGGGACCGGCCGGCCGCGAACACCCCGAACCCGGACAGGAAGTCGGCGTAGGCGTTGCCCTGCGCGTCGAACAGGTACGCACCCTCGCCGCGCACGTAGGTCCGGTCGAAGCCGATCGTGCGCAGGGTCCGCGGCAGCTGCGGGTTCAGGTACCGGGAGTGCAGCTCGTCACCGTCGGCGGCGTGCGCGTCCAGCAGGCCGCGCAGATCGAAGGTCATACGTGATTATCTCCCGCCCGATGGGGTCATCCGCCGTAGCAGCCCCCGCGAGCTGGTCAGAAAGCCCGCACCCCAGCACAGGTGCATGGTGGCGAGCGCGACCGGGATCCGGGCGCGGACACCGAGCGGCACGTCGCGGGCCAGCACCGCAGCCACCCCGGTGACGCCGGCCAGGTACACGGCCGGGATCACCAGCCCGAGGCTGAGCCAGCGCACGCCGTCCGGGGCGCCGGCCGCAATCCCGGCCAGGCCGGCCACCCCGGCCACGGTCCCGGCCGCGATGACCGACACGGCGGCGGGCGGGGCGAGGTAGCGCAGGTTGATCGTGCCCGTGTGCTGGCGGGCCACCACCCGGCGCCAGCGGCCGTAGTGGAAGTACTGAGCGCCCAGCGCGCGGGGGGTGGAGCGCGGGCGGTAGGTGACTCGCAGCTCCGGCTCGAACCAGATCGTGCCGCCCGACAGCCGGATCCGGTGGTTCAGCTCCCAGTCCTCGGCCCGCAGGTACTCCTCGTCGTACCCGCCGGCCTTCTCGATCGCCGCCCGCCGGTACACGCCCAGGTAGACGCTGTCGACCGGGCCCGGTTCGCCACCGGTGTGGAAGCTGGCCCCGCCCACGCCCGCCTTGGAGGTCATGGCCCAGGCCACGGCCTGCTCGAACCGGCTCACGCCCTCGGCCGCCATTACCCCGCCGACGTCGGCCGCGCCGGTCCGCAGCAGCGTCCCGACCGCGGTGCGGAGGTAGCCGGGCGGCAGCATCGCGTGCCCGTCGACCCGGGTGATCACGTCGAACCGGGCCGCCTTGATGGCCGCGTTGACCCCGGACGGGATCTTGCCGGTTGGATTCGGCACCGCGGTCACGTGCGGGTTGCCGGCCGCCAGCTGATCGGCGATGGCCTGCGTCCGGTCCCGGGACGGGCCGACCGCGAGCACCAGTTCCAGCTCGCCTGGATAGTCCTGTTCGAGGATGTGCCGGACAGCCTCGGACAGATGCCGTTCCTCATTGCGCACGGGCATGACGACCGACACCGGCGGCCAATCGGTGTCTGGTGACGGCAGGTCCGCGGAGGCAGGAGATATATGCACCATGACGAGCGTCAAAATACTGCACGCGGGGCCCTTCCGGCGCACAGATCCCCGATCGCCACCAGGGACGACCGGGGATCTGGGCGAGAGACTTCCCTGCTGCTTACTGGCTGGAGTCTTCCAGGCCGGAGTCCTCCAGCATCTCGGTGACCAGCGCGGCGATCTGCGACCGCTCCGAGCGGGTGAGCGTCACGTGCGCGAACAGCGGGTGACCCTTGAGCTTCTCGATGACGGCCACCACGCCGTCGTGCCGGCCGACCCGCAGGTTGTCCCGCTGGGCGATGTCGTGGGTGAGCACGACCCGAGAGCCTGCCCCGATCCGCGACAGCACGGTGAGCAGGACGCCGCGTTCCAGCGACTGGGCCTCGTCCACGATCACGAACGCGTCGTGCAGGGACCGGCCGCGGATGTGGGTCAGCGGCAGCACCTCGATCATGTCCCTGGCCATGACCTCGTTGATCACGTCCTGGGTGGTGACCGCGGACAAGGTGTCGAACACCGCCTGGGCCCACGGGTTCATCTTGTCCGCCTCGGAACCGGGCAGGTAGCCCAGCTCCTGGCCGCCGACCGCGTACAGCGGCCGGAACACGATCACCTTGCGATGCTGGCGGCGCTCCATGACCGCCTCCAGGCCCGCGCACAGGGCCAGCGCGGACTTGCCGGTGCCGGCCCGCCCGCCGAGCGAGACGATGCCCACCTCCGGGTCCAGCAGCAGGTCCAGCGCCACCCGCTGCTCGGCGCTGCGGCCCCGCAGCCCGAACACCTCGCGGTCGCCCCGGACCAGCTGGACGGCCTTGTCCGGCCGGACCCGGCCGAGCGCGCTGCAGCCCTCCGACACCAGCACCAGGCCGGTGTGGCAGGGCAGGTCACGGGCCTCCTCGTTGTCCAGCGTGCCGTGGGCGTACAGCTCGTCGACGTCGGACCGGGACACGGCCAGCTCGGTCATGCCCATCCAGCCGGAGTCGGCCGGCAGGCCGCCCCGGTACTCCTGGGCCGGCAGCCCGACCGAAGCCGCCTTGACCCGCAGGGGCAGGTCCTTGCTGACCAGCACCACGTCGTGGCCTTCGGCCGCCAGGTTGCAGGCGACGGAAAGGATCCGGGTGTCGTTGTCCGCCCCCCGGAAGCCAGCCGGCAGCACCCCGCTGTCGGTGTGGTTCAGCTCCACCTTCACCATGCCACCCAGGTCATTGATGGGCAGCTCGGCATCCAGCCGGCCGTGCTCTATCCGCAGGTCATCGAGGAAGCGCAGCGCCTGGCGGGCGAAGTACCCCAGCTCAGGATGGTGGCGCTTGGCCTCCAGCTCGGTGACGACGACGAGTGGCAGGACCACGAGGTGCTCCTCGAACCGGCTGAACGCACCGGGGTCGGAGAGCAGAACGCTGGTGTCGAGCACGTACGTACGGACCTGACGGGACCGCCCAGCGGGCGTGCCAGCGCGGCGTCGGGGCTTGACGGCCGGCGCGGAGGCTGCCTTTTCGCTGGATTGCTGCGGACCACGGCGAATCTGGGAACTGGCCACGCGATCTCCCTTGGATGCCTGGCTCGGCATCCTGCTAGGAGCCTGTGCCCGGAGAGGCGCGCGTTACCTGGAACCGAGCGGAGACCAAGGCGGTCACCGCCGGCATCGGCCTGCCGTACGGGCCCACGGACCCGTCGCCAGCCAATTGGCGAGTAACGCTCACAGGCGTACCGGACGGACCGGGGTAGGCCCACGAAGGGCCACGATCCGGCCCTTCCTTCATCACGCCTGCGTCCGGAAACGCGAACGCTTCGCAAATCCAAGGGCCTTCCCGCGAGCGGCGCTTACCGCTCACACTTTGAAGGTACCCGGATAACCACCACGGTGGAAATACCGAGAAGGCTACAAGCTGGGAAACTCCAGGTGAGACGGCTGTAGCAGGCCTTTCCGGCGACACGCCGGCCGATCCGCGCCAAATCCCCGCCCGTTTGACGCCATCAAGTCCGATTGCCAGGACCAAGCAGGAGTTCGTACCTCATTAACGAATTTTTAAACATTGAAAATGGACACAGGGGGAGGCGTGTCCCGGGTCAGTGTGCCAGCCCTCACGCGCCGAATCGACGGCTCCGGGCGGCGTAGCTGCGGAGGGCGCGCAGGAAGTCGACCTTGCGGAAGGCGGGCCAGTAGGCATCGCAGAAGTAGAACTCGGAGTGGATGGTCTGCCAGAGCAGGAAGCCGCCGATGCGCTGCTCGCCCGACGTGCGGATGACCAGGTCAGGGTCGGGCTGGCCGGCGGTGTAGAGGTGGTCGGCGATGTGCTCGACGTCGAGGATCTCGGCCAGCTCCTCGATGGGGGTGCCCCGGTTGGCGTGCTCCAGCAGCAGCGACCGGACGGCGTCGGCGATCTCGCGGCGGCCGCCGTAACCGACCGCCACGTTGACCAGCAGCCCCGGGTAGTTCGCGGTGGCGGTGGCGGCGTCCTTGAGCACGTTGGCCGTCTCGCTCGGCAGCAGGTCCAGCGCCCCCATCGGGTTCAGGTGCCAGTGGCCGTCGGCCAGCCGCTGCACGGTGTCCTCGATGATCTTCAGCAGCGGGTCCAGCTCGGCCGGCGGCCGGGACAGGTTGTCGGTGGACAGCAGCCAGAGAGTGACCACCTCGACGCCGGCCTCGCGGCACCAGTCGAGCAGCTCGAAGATCTTGTCGGCGCCCTTCTGGTGGCCGGTGCTCACGTCGAGCAGGCCGGCCGAGCGGGCCCAGCGGCGGTTGCCGTCGCACATCACGCCGACGTGGCGCGGGACCGCCTCCGGCGACAGGGAAGCCTCGAGCCTGCGCGCATAGAGCCGGTAGATCAGGCTACGAAATCCCATCCAGAGACCTTCCTGTCACCCTGCTCACCACCAGAAACGTTATCCAACGTTCCTGAACTAACGGGCAAAGTACGGGGTGAAATTGGACAGTCGGCACAAAACACAGGCCGGGACGCCCGGGTTTTCGCGGCACGAAATCCCGAGGCCTCCCGGCCTGTGCGGCCATATCTGGAGGTCAGCCGATCGGCTCGGCGATCGGGGCGTCCAGTCCTTCAAACGCCATCAGGTGCTCGGTACGTTCCCGCGGGAGCCGTTTCGCGGCGGCGCCCGGGAGTTTTGGTCAGGTCTGGGGGCCTTCGGACCGGACCTCCTCGACCCGGCGCAGCGCCGACCGCAACTCGGCCAGCCAGGAGTCCTCGTGCTGACCGACCAGGCGCACGCACCAGGCCAGGGCGTCGCTGCGGCTGCGGGCCACGCCCGCCTTGACGAGGGTGTCCAGCACCCGGCGCTCGGGCTGGCGGAGCCGGGTCATCACCGGCACCGAGAGCGTGGTGAACATTTCGCTCTGGCCGCCGCAGGTGACGCCCCAGGACACCTTGCGCTGGAACCGGTGCTCGGCCTCGCGGGCGATCTCCACCCGGCGGGCGCGGGTCTCCTCGCGGAACCGCTTGATCCGGCCCTCGGCGGCCGCGGCGCGCTCGGCGTCGGACGCGCCCGCCTCGACCTCCGGGCCGGGGAGGGTGCCGACGACCGTGATCTCCTCGCGGTCGGCCTCGATGGCGGGGGCGGCGGTGAACCAGCCCTGCGGCAGGCGACCGGTAAACCAGCCGCGCAGGTATTCGCGCGGGGAGCTGCCCGCGTCGTCCTCGGCGCCGTCCGGCGTGGGGCCGGCCGAGCCGGTGCCCGTGTGCTCAGCGGCGGTCGCGTCGCTGGCGCCGTCCGGCTCTTCGGGCGAACCGTCTTGCGGTGTACTCATGTAATTATAATTACACCGCCGTCAAGAGAGGTCAAGAAGACGGCTTCGCTGAGAGCCCAGGGCGCGCCGGAGCCGGAGCGCCGGTGTGGCCGGGCAAGATGATCATGCCCTCAGCGACGGCCGTCCGTAGCCGGAAAGCCAATAGCCGGCTTACTTTTCGCGTCGCGGGTATAGCTGGGGCGATCATCGACCACCCCGGGTCGGCTGCCCCAGAAAGGGACCCCTGCATGCTCCCCCGCCGAGTGATCGCCTCTATCACCGCCCGGTCGGCGGCGGCGGTGCTGGTCACCGCCACGCTGACCCTGGCCGGCTGCAAGATCGAGACCTCCGGGGGCGGCCTGACCTCCGGCAGCAGCGACGCCGCCAGCGGGTCGGCCGCCACGTCGGTCCCGTCCGGCCCGTCGACCGCCGGGGCGCTGATCATCGAGCCGAACGCCGGTTTCGGGGCCGTCTACAGCCTGATCGGCCACGCCCGCACCAGCATCAACCTGACCATGTACGAGCTGTCCGACCACACGGCCGAGAGCGACCTGGGGGCGGCGGCCAAGCGCGGGGTGGACGTCCGGGTGGTGCTGGATCACAAGGAGAAGAGCAGTAACAACGAGGCCTACGACTACCTGCGCGCGCACGACGTCAAGGTCGTCTGGTCCTCGCCGGTGTACGAGTACACGCACCAGAAGACGCTGGTCGTCGACGGGTCCGAAGCGGCCATCATGACCGCCAACCTGACCAGCCAGTACTACTCGACCTCACGCGACTTCCTGGTCACCGACACCAGCCGGCCCGACGTGGACGCGATCACGGCCGTGTTCGACGCCGACTTCGCGCACCACAGCGTCACCCCCGGCGACGGCCAGGACCTGGTCTGGTCGCCCACCGATTCCCAGGACAAGCTGCTCGGCCTGATCAACGGCGCCCGCCACAGCCTGCGCATCTACAGCGAGGAGATGGGTGACTCCACGATCGAGAAGGCACTGATCAGCGCGGCCAGACGCGGCGTCGACGTGCAGGTGTGCGGGGAGAACAGCGACGGCGAGTACGACAGCGCCTTCAGCAAGCTGGCCAAGGGCGGCGTCCACGTCAGCTACTACAGCGACCAGAACGGCTTCTACATCCACGGCAAGGTGGTCGAGGCCGACTACGGCACCAGCGGGGCCAAGGTCTTCATCGGGTCGGAGAACTTCTCCAGCACCTCGCTGAACCGCAACCGCGAGCTGGGCCTGATCACGTCCAGCAGCGAGGTCATGTCCGGCATCGCCGGCGACTTCGGCACCGACTTCAGCCGCGGCCAGAAGGTCTCCTCCTAGATCGTGCCGGCGACCTGGGCGGCCAGGGCCGGGTCGACCCGGACGGCGCCGGCGTACTCGCTGCCGCTGGTGACCGCGGGCACGACCTCGACGTTCTCCCCGGTCTGGGGGGCCTGCAGCATCTGGCCGTTGCCGAGGTAGATGGCAACGTGCGAGATGTAACCCGGGTCGGTCGGGTCGGTGTGGAAGAAGAGCAGGTCACCGGGCTGAAGCTGGCCCACCGGGACGGCCGGGCCGGTGCGGGCCTGGTCGGCCGCCACCCGCGGCATCTGGATGCCGGCCCGGGCCAGTGACCACTGCACCAGGCCGGAGCAGTCGAACGAGAGCGGGCCCGCCGCCCCCCAGACGTAGGGCAGACCCTGGCGGCTCAGCGCGGCCTTGAGGAAGGCGAGGTCCTCGCTCTGGCTGAGCGTGATGCTGGTGTGGTCGGCCGTGCCCGCCGCCACCCCGGCCGCGCTGGCCTGGGTCTGGGTCACGCCGGCGGTGACCTGGCTCATCAGCGGCTCGACGGCCGCCTTGGCGGGGGTGACCTTCTTGACCGCGGCGGCCAGCTTGGCCAGGTCAGCCCGGGGCGCGCTGATCACGATGGCGTTGCCGGCGGGCACCCCCAGCGAGCGCGCCACCCGGTCGGAGACCACCGCGTCCACGCCCTGGATGCCGACCGTGCCGAGCCCGGCCACCCGCAGATTTTCCTGCTTGGCCCCGTCGGCGTGCACGGTGGCGCCGGCGGGCAGCTTGTCCTGCTTGCCCATCGTGTATGAGACGGACACGCCGCCGGCTGCCACGCCCTGCCAGAGCTTGTCGGCGGCGGCGGTCTTCCTGGCCGCGTAGCCGCGGAACGTGGACGGGTTGACCCCCAGCACGGCGGTGAACTTGCCGTTCAGCTTGATCTTGGCGGCCTCCAGGGACTGGGCCGCGGTCACGCCGGACAGCTTGCGGATGCGGGCGAGCGTGCCGGACGGCAACGATGTCGAGGCGACGACCATCATGTCCGCCTGCAGCAGACCGTGCAGCGGGGCCACGGAGGGCTGGCCGGCGGCGGGCTGCGTCGCGGCCGCCGCCACCCCGGAGGTCGCCCCGGCCCCGGCCAGGCCGATCCCTACGGCCAAGGCGGCCAGCCATCGCGCCCTGTCCCGCACAGCTCTCCTCCTCGTTGCGGACATCCCGGTCGGTCCGGCGTCGCGGCCGCTCCTGCCACGTCGCGTCGTGCCAACAGGTCAGATCTATGACGGAAACCAGTGCAGTAACGGTTCCGCATATTTCAGACGGTTTTACACAACGCTCTGGTACTCAACATGCCCCATCGACAGGCGGATCGTCTAGCCCTGTACCCGCAAAGACCGGAAGCCGCACCTTACGTACAGCTAACGTACAGCCTGCCCTTTCATCCCTTTCATGGGCAGCCAGCCGTCCGGCACGCTCCGTTCCGTGCTGGTTAGACGTCACATCCGCCGCATTGGTTTACTCAAAGTGATCGGACGCCTGCTATGTGTAGAACATGAACGTTTGGCGTCGCTGTGTGAACCTGAGCGAAATTCTTGGTTCCGGGGTCGCCGGCGGTCAGGCCGGGCCGTCAGGCCGGGGCCAGCGCGGCCCGCAGCGCCTCGGGGTCGGTGACCGGCAGCTGGCACGCGAAGTTGCGGCACACGTAGGCGGCGGCCGCGCCGTTCACCAGGCCCCGGCCCGCTAGCAGCGGCACCGGCGTGTGGCCGGGCTCGGAGCCGTCCCCGAGGGCCAGCACCGCACCCGGCGAGGCGGCCGCCAGCGCGGTGCGCAGCAGCGCGATCGTCTGCTCGTCGCCGGCCGGGCCGACCACCGCGATCTCGGCCGGGCCGGCCTGCACGGCCTCGGCCACCGACAGGCCCGCGCCCGCGGCCCGCGGGTACCGGGCGGCCAGGGCCGGCAGCACGGCCAGGGCGGCCAGCGCCGCCTCCCGGTGGCGCGCCGAGCCGGTCAGCGCGCCGTAGCTGAGCAGCGCCCCGGCCGCCGCGAAGGTCCCGGACGGGGTGGCGTTGTCGGCCGGGTCGGCCGGCCGGTAGATCAGCCGCTCGGCCCCGGCCGCGGTGTCGAAGAAGCCGCCGACGCCGTCACCGAACGACTCGAGCACGGTGCCGAGCAGCTCACCGGCCCGGGTCAGCCAGCGCGGGTCACCGGTCACCCCGGACAGGGCCAGGAAGCCGTCGGCCACGCAGGCGTAGTCCTCCAGGATGCCCGCGCCGGAGCCGACGGTGCCGTCCCGCGAGCTGCGGGCCAGCTGGCCACCGGACAGGTGCACCCGGTCCAGCAGCTCGGCGCAGGCGGTGGCGGCGGCGATCAGGTCACCCCGGTCCAGCAGCAGCCCGGCCTCGGCCAGCGCGGCGATGGCCAGGCCGTTCCAGGCCGCCACCACCTTGTCGTCCCGGCCGGGCCGGGGCCGCTGCTCGCGGGCCGCCGCCAGCGCGGCCCGGACGGCGGCGAACCGCTCCGGGTCGAGCGGCTCGGCGTGCCGCTGCAGGACCGAGTAGCCGTGCTCGAACGTGCCGGGCCCGGTCACCTCGAACACCTCGGCCGCGTAGGCGCCGTCGGCCGGGCCGAGCACGGCCGACAGCTCGGCCGGGCTCCAGACGTAGAACCGCCCCTCTTCGCCCTCGCTGTCGGCGTCGAGCGAGGAGGCCAGGCCGCCCTCGGGGGTCCGCAGCTCACGGACCATCCAGTCGCAGGTCTCCTCGGCCACCCGGCGAGCCAGCTCCGACCCGGTGCGGCGCCACAGGTGCGCGTACACCCGGGCCAGCAGCGCGTTGTCGTAGAGCATTTTCTCAAAATGCGGGACCACCCAGGCGGCGTCGACCGAGTACCGCGCGAATCCCCCGCCCAGCTGGTCGTACAGGCCGCCCCGGGCCATCGCGTCCAGCGTCCGCCCGGCCAGGTCCAGGGACTGCGGGTCCCCGGTCCGCTCGTAGTACCGCAGCAGGAACTCACATACCATCGACGGCGGGAACTTCGGGGCCCCGCCGAAGCCGGCGTGCACGGCGTCGAAGTCGCCCGCCAGGTCGGCGACCGACGCGGCGGTCAGCTCGGCCAGCGCCTGGCCCGCGGCCCCGTCGTCCAGGTCCTTCAGCACCGCCAGCGGGCCCGCGGCCTCGCGCAGCGTCCGGGCCGTGGCCGACGCGTTGCCGGCCAGCACCTCGGCCACGTGGTGGGCCTGCTCCTGCACCTTGTCCCGGTCGTTGGCCCAGGCGTTGGTGACCGCGTCGACCAGCTGCCGGAAGTTGTCCCGGGGGAAGTAGGTGCCGCAGTAGAAAGGCTCCCGGTCCGGGGTCAGGAACGCCGTCATCGGCCAGCCGCCCTGGCCGGTCATGGCCTGGGTGGCGGTCATGTAGACGTCGTCCACGTCGGGCCGTTCCTCGCGGTCCACCTTGATCGGCACCAGTCGCTCGTTGACGAAGGCGGCGGTGCTGGGGTCCTCGAACGACTCGTGCGCCATCACGTGGCACCAGTGGCAGGCGGCGTACCCGACGGACAGCAGCACCGGGACGTCGCGCCGTCTGGCCTCCGCGAACGCCTCGTCCGACCAGGGCCACCAGTCGACCGGGTTGTCGGCGTGCTGCAGCAGGTACGGGCTGGTCGCGTCCTTGAGCCGGTTCGCCATACCTCCATAGTGGCCCACCCCGGTCAGCGGTCGAGCAGCACCTCGCGCTGCTGCCAGGCCAGCACGAGCGTGGCCGCGCCGGCCGGCTGCATGGCCTCGGTCCGGGCGAACTGCTCGACCGTCTCGGCGATGAACGGCCGGGTGATCAGGTGCCCCTCGTCGTTGGCCGCGACCAGGCCGCTGAACTCGTCATCGAAGAACGGGGCGTCGAAGACCAGCACGGTCATCAGGTCGATGTCCAGCGTGAGCACGTCGGCGCCCACCCCGAGCCAGTACCCGTGCAGCGTCCCGGCCCGCCGGGCGCCGGCCAGCGCGGCGAAGAACGGCCAGCCGCCGTAGTCGATCGGCGCCCGGTCGCTGCCGTAGTCCTCGCTGGTGTTGAGCAGTTCCTCGGACACCTCGCGGGCGATGGCCTGCCACAGGCCGAAGTCGTGGGCCACGTTCCACGCGGCCTCGTCCGACGGCTGGAACATCCCGGCCGGCGCCACCTGGTACAGGCCGCCGTTGACCGCCACCCGGGCCGGGTCACGCCAGTGCAGCACCATCTGCGCGGTACCCGCGTCCCGGTCCCGCCGCAGGATCAGGGTGCCGATGCCGGTCGGCGCGGAACGCCGGGCCATGTCCAGCGGGTCCCCGATGGCGGCCCGCAGCGGCAGGCCGGCCGGTTCCGGGCCGGCGCCGGGCTGCCGCAGGACCAGCGCGGCTGTTTCGTGCGCGACCGCTTCACTCAGGTTGATCACGTCGAAGTAGCGGTTGGGGCCGAACGTGAGGACTGGCTGCTGGCTGGCGGCTCCGGCGTGGCTGGCGGCTTCGGCGGCTCCGGTGCCGGCGTCCGCGGCGAGGAAGCGGTAGCAGGTGCGGTTCTCCAGCACGCGGGGCGGGTCCAGCGCGGCCAGCGCGCCGGCGTAGCTGGCGAACCGCTGGCCGTCGTCCCGCCACGGGCGGACGCCCTCCGACCCGGCCGGCCGCTCCGGGTCGACCGCGGTGCCCAGCGGGCCGGGCCGCCAGGACAGCCGCAGGTCCGCCAGCGGGACCGGGCCGGCCGGGCACCACTCCGGCCGCGCCAGCAGCTGCGTGCCCGCCACCCGCCGCTGATCCGGGTACAGGTGCGCCAGCGCCTGGGTCAGCTCGTGGCGATGCTCGTTCAGGTAGCGGCGCTCCTGCCGCCAGCGCTGCTGGCTGCGCTCGATCTCGGCGACCGTGGGCTGCGCGGTGACCGGCTGGTCCGTCATACGGTGAGTGCCCCCTGTCCGGCGCCCATTGTCCCGTGACGGCCCAGCCGGCGCGCCGGCGGTACTGGCCTGGCCGGTCAGCAGTTCCGCAGCTCCGGGGACTGGTTGAGCACCTGGGCCCGGGGGGAGGTGAACCCGGCGTGGACGGCCGGGTCGGCGTCCGGCCGGAAGGCGGCCACCCGGTGACAGTTCTGGAACGCCAGCCGGACCCCGAAGTGCCGTTCCAGGCTCCCCCTGATCGCGTCGCTGGCCAGCGCGCGCAGCAACTGGCCGCGCTCGGCCTCCGACGGCGGCGGCACCTGGTTGTCCGCGAACGGCGCCGGCCCGCTCAGCGCGGCCGCGCTGACCCGGTCGACCAGCGCGTAGGCGTACGGCAGCGACCGCCGGACGGTGGCCGCGAACGCGGCGTCGTCGATCTCCCCCCGGGTGGCCTGGTCAAGCAGCTCCGGTGCGACGTCAAGGGACATGGGTGCTCCTCCTTGTGGCTGGCCAGCGCCTCTGGGGCGGCCAGCCACTCCTTGTATGAAAATGACTTTCATTTTCATAAGAGATGCTGGCAGGGCCCGGGCGCAAGGTCAAGCGAAACGCCGGGCCGGATGGCCAGCGGCAGCCGACGTAACTCAGGAACTCTGGCCATACCCGGGCGCTGACGAGGCTCCGGAGCCACAGGCCCCCGGCCCGGCCGGCCGCCCGGGTCCCCTGTGCGCGGAGTGCGCGCCTCACCCCAACCGGCCCAAATGCGGCATCGCGCCGGTTCTAGCAAGCCCAAATGCGGCATCGCGCAGGTACGGATCCGTGAGGCCTGGGTCTGCTGTGACTCGTGGGTTCGATGTGACTGGAGAGATTGGAGGGGTGGCGCGGGTTTGGCGGCGAGCCGGGTCAGGGCCCGGCGTGGAGAGCCGGAGGCGGGGTCAGGCGCTGGCGGGGAAGGGGTGGCGGGGTGAGCGGGATACCCGGCGGCCGTGGAGGGTGGCCCAGGCTCGGCCGGCCAGGAAGAAGGCGGCGCCGAGGACGCCGACGAAGAAGCCGAGGGGCCAGTTGGTCTCGTAGGAGACGGCGATGCCGATCCAGACCGTCACCAGGCCGAACACCACCGACAGGGTGACCGCCAGGCCGGGGCGGGCGGTGAACGAGCGGGCCGCGGCGGCCGGGCCGATCATCAGGGAGAACATCAGCAGGGCGCCCACGACCGGCACCGTCATGCTGGTGGCCAGCGCCATGACCAGCAGGAAGATTATTTCGACGCGCTGCGGGCGGACGCCGCGGGCCTCGGCGACCTCGGGCATGGCGGAGGTGAGCATGAGCGGGCGGAAGATGACCAGCAGGGCGAGGATGCTCAGGCCGCCGAGGACGCCGATCGGCAGGAGCACATCCGGGCTGATGCCGAACACCTCGCCGAACAGCAGCGAGTAGGTCTCCTGGGCGTACTGGCTGCCGAGGCTGATGAACAGGGCCCCGATCCCCAGCATGAGCACCAGGATCAGCGCGGTGGCCACGTCGTGGCGGGCCCGGCGGCCGAACGCGCCGATGCCGAGCGCGCCCGCGATCGAGAAAACCGCTAGCCCAGCCAGGGTGTTGACGCCGATCAGGCTGGCGCCAGCCGCGCCCGCGAACGCGCCGTTGGGGATGGCGTGGGCGGCGAAGGTGGAGCCGCGCAGCACGGCGAAGAAGCCGACCACGCCGGCGATGACCGCGACGATCGTGGCCGCGATCCAGGTGTTCATCATGAAGCCGCTGAACATGGCTACGCGCCGACCTCCACCCCGGGCCGGCCCGCCCCGGCCGCGGCCGGCTCCGGCTGACGCCCGCGACGCCTGCGCCCCCCGCGGCGGGCGGGACGGCGCAGGTAGGTGAGCAGGTAGGCCAGCACCACGAGGGCCACGATGAAGAAGCTGACCGGCCAGGCGTGCCCGTGCGGCGGCCAGTAGTAGCTGTCGTAGGCGAGCAGGATGCCCAGCCAGGTGACGACCACGCCGATCACGGCGGCGGTCACCATGGCCCGGACCGGGCCCTTGGCGATGCGCAGGGCGGTGGCGGCCGGGCCGATCAGCAGCGCGGTGCTGAGCACGGCGCCGATCGCGACCGAGGACAGCGACACCGAGATGGCCAGCGCGACCAGGTAGGCGGCGCCGACCGCGCGGACCGGCACGCCGCGGGCGGCGGCCACGTCCGAGCTGAGCGAGCTGAGCAGCAGCACCCGGGACAGCGCCGCGATCACGATCAGCGCGATCACCCCGGAGGCGATCAGGGCCGGGATCGTCGACGGCTGGATCACGAAGATCGAGCCGAACAGCACGGTGAACGAGGCCCCGGTGGTGTTGCTCTGCTGCGTCCCCAGGTACAGGAACAGGGCGGCCAGGCCGAGCCCGGCCCCGAGCACCACGCCGGTGGTGACGTCCCGGCCGCGGCGCCGCTGCACGCCGATGGCTTCGAGGATGATCGCGGCCACCACCCCGAAGGCCAGGAAGCCCCAGAACTGGTTGAGGCCGACCAGGAAGGCCCCGGATCCGCCGGTGGTGGCCACGTCGGCCAGCGAGTGCCCGGCGAACGACTGGCCGCGGGTCACGGTGAACACGCCGACCACGGCCGAGGTGATCGCCACCACGGTGCCGACCAGCAGCGCGACCCGCACCGGGCTGCTGCCCCACAGGCCCGGCTCGATCAGGTAGTGCATGTCAGGCGACTCCGCTGCCGTACACCGGGTCGGGCTCGCCGGCCACGTCGTGCGGGCTGCCGGTGTCCTCGCCGGACTCGCCGGCCACGATCACCACCCGGCCGTGGACGTGCAGCACGTCGACGTGCTGGCCGTAGAGCCGGCTGAGCACGTCGGTCCGCAGCACCTCCTCGCTGCTGCCGACCGCGGCCCGGCCCGCGGCCACGTAGACGATGCGGTCCATGACCGGGGCCAGCGGGTTCATGTCGTGGGCGGAGATCAGCACCGCGATCTGCTGCTCCCGGGCCAGCTTGGCCAGCACCGCCACGATGCCCTGGGCGCTGCGGATGTCCAGGTTGGCCAGGGGCTCGTCGAGCAGCAGCAGCCGCGGCCGGCTGATCAGCGCGTGCGCGATCATGACCCTCTGCTGCTCACCGCCGGACAGCTCGCCCACCCGGGCATCGGCGTAGCCGTCGGCGCCGACCGCGCGCAGGGTCTCGTTCACCAGCTCGCGACGGGCCCGGGACGGGAACGGGACGCCGAGCCGGTTCCCGTCGATGCCGAGCGAGACCACGTCCCGGACCCGGAGCGGCATGTCCGGCTCGATCAGCAGCTTCTGGGGGACGTAGCCGACCACCGACTCCCGCCGGCGGGGCCGGCGCCCCCCGCTGGGTGCGCCGGCCACCGTGACCGTGCCGGCCGACGGTGCCAGCAGGCCGAGGATGACCCGCAGGATCGTCGTCTTGCCCGCGCCGTTCGGCCCGATCAGGCCGGTGAACTCGCCCGGCGCGATGGTGAAGCTGACGTCATGCAGGACTTCCCGGCCGGACAGCCGGACGGTGATCCCGTCCAGCCGGAGCAGCTCGTCGGGTGCGGCAGGCCGCTTGCGCTCGGACATCACAGTTTCTCGGTCGACTTCTTGCTGGTCACGGCCTGCTGGAGAGCCTTCATCTCGGCCAGCATCCAGGACTGGTAGGTGTAACCGGGCGTCGGCATCGTCTCGTAGACGCCCACCACCGGGATGCCGTTCGCCTGCGCCAGCGAGATGAACGACTGGGTCAGGGTATCCGTCACCTGCTGGTTGTACAGAAAGACTTTCACCTTGTGCCCGGTGAACAGGCTGCGCTCGAGCGCGACGTCCTGGGCCGAGGGGTCGGTGCCGTTCATGATGTCGGCCTGGAACTCGAACGGGGTCTTGATGCCGGCCCCGGCCGCCTGCAGCATGTAGTCCGCGACCGGCTCGGTCACCGCCACCGGGGTGCCCGGGTACTTCTGCTTGAACGAGCCGATGGCCTGGATCCAGGGGCCGAGGGAGGAGACGAACTTCCTGGCGTTGGCCTTGAAGTAAGACGCGTGGGCGGGCTGGATGGCGGCCAGGTCGGCGGCGATCGCGTTGGCCACGGCGGGCATGGTGGACGGGTCGTACCACAGGTGCGGGTTCGGGGTGCTGTCCGGCCGGCCGAGCACCTTCTGCACACTGATGACCTTGCGGCTGGAGTCGGGTACGGCCTTCTCGATCGAGTCCATGAACGTGTCGTAGCCGACGCCGTTCTGTACCACCAGCTGGGCGCTGCTGACCTCGCGGGCCACACTGGCGCTGGCCTCGAACGTGTGCGGGTCGGTGTTCGGATTGCTCATGATGGCCGACGCCTGCACGTACTGGCCGCCGACCTGCTGGAGCACGCTGGTGTACTCGTTCTCGGCCCCGATGGCCACGATCTTGTGGGCCGACGCGGTCGACGAGCCGCCCGGGGCGCCGGAGGAGCAGGCGCTGACCGCCAGGGCCACCCCAGCGGCAGCCAGGGCGGCCAGTATCTTCACGGGCCCGCGCCCGGTTCTGATGGACATGGCCGTAATGATAATCATTTCTATTTGGCTCAGTCAAAGCGACCCGGTAACGTGCGGTTGTGACCACCTCGCAGTCGGACCGCCCCGCCACCCCCGCCTCAGACGAGGCTGGCCGGCCGCGCGGGACCAAGGTCCGCGGCACCCGGCAGGCGGCCGCGCTGGTGGCGGCGCTGGACAACCTGCCCGGTTTCTGCAGCGCCCAGCAGATTCACGCCGAGCTGCGCCGCCGGGGCGAGCACATCGGGCTGACCACCGTGTACCGGCACCTCCAGGTGCTCAGCGAGGAAGGCAGCGTCGACTCGATCCGCGACGACCACGGCGAGACGCTGTACCGGCAATGCGGCACGAGCAGCCATCACCACCATCTGACCTGCCGGAACTGTGGGCGCAGCGTGGAGGTCGAGGGCCGGGCGGTGGAGCAGTGGGCCGAGAAGGTCGCCCGCGAAAACGGGTTCACCGACGTCGGGCACACCGTCGAGCTGTTCGGGCTCTGCCCCGACTGCGCCGGCCACGACCACGACTGAGCGCGGCCACAGACCCCGAAAACGACGCACGGGCCTGACCAGGTGCTCATAGCGCCTGGCCAGACCCGCCCCGGCCCCCGGACCTGGTAGGTCCGGGGGCCAGCTTGCTTGCGGGCGCGCCGCGTCAGGCGGCGATCGCCTGCTCGGCGGAGGCGGACTCCAGCGCCAGCCGGAGCACGTCCCGCACATCGGAGACCGGGTGAACCGTCAGCTGGGTCAGAACCTCGGCTGGCACGTCGTCCAGGTCGGGCTCGTTCCGCTTCGGGATCAGCACGGTCGTCATGCCGGCCCGGTGGGCGGCGAGCAGCTTCTGCTTCACGCCCCCGATCGGCAGCACCTTGCCGGTGAGGGAGACCTCGCCGGTCATGGCCACGTCGTCGCGGACCGGACGGCCGGACAGCAGCGACGCCAGCGCGGTGGTCATGGTGACCCCGGCGCTCGGGCCGTCCTTGGGGACCGCACCGGCGGGCACGTGGATGTGCACGCCCCGGTCCTTCAGGTCGCCGACCGGCAGCTCCAGCTCAGCGCCGTGCGAGCGGAGGAAGGACAGCGCGATCCGCGCCGACTCCTTCATCACGTCGCCCAGCTGACCGGTCAGGGTGACCCCGGTCTCGCCGGTCTCCGGGTCGGCCAGCGACGCCTCGATGAAGAGCACGTCGCCACCGGCGCCGGTGACGGCCAGGCCGGTCGCCACGCCGGGCACCGACGTCCGCCGCTCGGACTCGCCGAGGCTGGTCTCCGGGGTGAACCGGGGCCGGCCCAGGTAGTCCCGCAGGCCGTCGGCGGTGACCGTGACTGGCAGGGTGGCGTCGCCCAGGGCGACCTTGGCCGCGATCTTCCGCAGCACCCGGGCGACCGCCCGCTCCAGCGAGCGCACGCCCGCCTCACGGGTGTACTCGCCCGCCAGCATGTGCAGCGCCGCCTCGTCCAGCGTCACCTCGTCGGCCTCCAGGCCGGACTTGCCCAGCTGCCGGGGCAGCAGGTGGTCACGGGCGATGACGACCTTCTCGTTCTCGGTGTAGCCGTCCAGCTGCACCAGGTCCATCCGGTCCAGCAGCGGGCCGGGGATGGTGTCCAGCTGGTTGGCCGTCGCGATGAACACGACGTCACTGAGGTCGAGCTCCACTTCCAGGTAGTGGTCGCGGAAGGTGTGGTTCTGGGCGGGGTCGAGGACCTCGAGCAGCGCGGCGGCCGGGTCACCCCGGTAGTCGGCGCCGACCTTGTCCACCTCGTCCAGCAGCACGACCGGGTTCATCGAACCCGCCTCGCGGATGGCGCGGACGATGCGGCCGGGCAGGGCACCCACGTAGGTGCGCCGGTGACCGCGGATCTCGGCCTCGTCCCGCACGCCGCCCAGGGACACCCGGACGAACTTGCGGCCCATGGCCCGGGCGACCGACTCACCCAGCGACGTCTTGCCGACGCCGGGCGGGCCGACCAGCGCGAGGACGGCGCCGCTGCGGCGGCCGCCGATCACGCCCAGCCCACGGTCGGACCGGCGCTGGCGCACGGCCAGGTACTCGACGATCCGCTCCTTGACGTCATCCAGGCCGGTGTGGTCCTCGTCGAGGATCTGCCGGGCCCCGGCGATGTCGTAGGCGTCCTCGGTCCGCTCGTTCCACGGGATGTCGAGGACGGTGTCGAGCCAGGTACGGATCCAGCCCACCTCGGGCGACTGCTCGGAGGTGCGCTCCAGCTTGGCGACTTCCTTCATCGCCGCGTTGTGCACGTCCTTGGGCAGGTTGGCGGCCTCGACCCGGACCCGGTAGTCCTCCTCCTCGGTGGAGGAAGAGTCACCAGACAGGTCGGCGAGCTCCTTGCGGACCGCGGCCAGCTGCTGGCGCAGCAGGAATTCCTTCTGCTGCTTCTCCATGCCCTCCTGAACGTCCTTGCGGATCGACTCCGCCACGTTCAGCTCGGCCATGTGCTCCTTGGTCCAGCCGACGATCAGCTCCAGCCGCTGCACCAGGTCCGCGGTCTCCAGGATCTGGAGCTTCTGCGCGGCGGTCAGGTACGCGGAGTAGCCGGACCGGTCGGCGATGGCCGACGGGTCGTCGAGCTGCTGGATCGAGTCGATGATCTGCCAGGCGCCGCGGCTCTGCAGCATGGCGATGACCAGCGACTTGTACTCCTTGGCGAGCTCATCGGCCTGCGGACCCTGACCGGTCTCTTCGATGACCGTGCCCTCGACCCACAGCGCCGAGCCCGAACCGGTCGTGCCCGAGCCGATCTTCACGCGGGAGATGCCCCGCACGACGGCCCCGGGCTCGCCACCGGGCAGGCGGCCCTCCTGGTCGATGACGGCCAGCGTGCCCACACCGGCCAGACCGCGGTCCGACAGCCGGGGCACCAGCAGGACACGGGGCTTGGACTCCGAGCGGATCCCCGGAACCCGGGTGGCCGCCGGGACCCGCGCCGCGTCGATCGCGGCCCGTGCCTCCTGCTGAGAAAGTTCAAGCGGCACCACCATCCCGGGCAGAACAACTTCGTCGTCCAGGGGCAGCACCGGAAGTGTGAGCTGCTCGCTCATCTGACCTCCAAAGATTGAGTCACTTACACTCAAGAAAGAAGAGGCCAAAATAATTTCCTGTGCATGTTCTCTGTGGGCGAACCGATGAATAACGCCTCTGAGCTGCGGAAATGCTCCAACCAGCTCAGGCGTACTACGATCACTGCGGTCCACCCGAAGGAGACGCCGTGCTGCGAACGCCGCTCATCCATCCTCCTCTGCTGGCCGCGCTCGCGGGCGCCGGGCACGGAGGCAAGGTCCTCATCGCCGACGCCAACTACTCGGCCAGCACCAATGTCAACCCGGCGGCCGCCCGGGTCCATCTCAACGTTCGCCCAGGGCTGGTGACCGTGGCCGACGTGCTCGAACCGGTGCTGGCCACGATCCCGGTGGAGGCGGTGGAGGTGATGACTCCCGACGGCGGCGGCACCCCCGAGGTGTGGGGGGTCTACCAGCAGCTGCTGCGGCCGGGGCTGGCGCTGCGGCAGCTCGGCCGGTTCGACTTCTACGCCGCCTGCCGGGAGCCGGACGTGGCCGTCTGCGTAGCCACCGGCGACGCCGCGCTGTACTCCAACGTGCTGCTCACCATCGGCTACCTGACCCCGGGGGGCGAAGACGGGCCGCCCGCTTAGCTCATCGCCTTCAGCACCCGCGCGTTGACCGGCTCGATCGGGATGCGCCGGTTGGCCAGGGCCACGTGCACCCGCTCACCGCCGGCCGCGACGATCAGCGAGGACGATCCGCCTTGGCCGCCGCCGGCCTGGCCGGCCACCCCCTTCGCCTCGTTGACGACCCAGCCCAGGCCCACTGACACGCCCGTGCCGGGCCGCCGCACCTGGGGCCGGAGCGCCTCGTCGGCCACGCCGGCGGGCAGCAGCGTGGGCCAGGTTCGCGCGAACCGGACCAGGTCGGCGCCGGTGGACCACAGGCCACCGGCGGCCGGCAGGGTGCAGATCTCGGCGGCCGGCACGAACGCATGGCCGGCCAGCCCGTAACCGGTGACCGCGTCCGGGTCGTCGGGCCAGCGGACCGGGAACGCCGACTGGGCCATGCCCAGCGGGCGCAGCACCAGGCGGGTCGCGGCGGTCCCGTACGGCTCGGCGCTGACGTCCGCGATCAGCTGGCCGAGGGCGGCGTAGCCGCCGTTGCTGTACTCGAACGTCCCCCGGGGGCCGCGGCAGCCGAGCACCGGGCCGGTCAGCGTGTCCAGCGCGGGTACCTCGGCGGCGAACAGGGTGGCCGGGGTGTCCGCCCCGGCCGTGTGGGTCAGCAGGTCCCGCACGGTCGCGCCGGCGTCCGCGAGCCGGACGCCTCGCAGGTAGTCGTTGGCCGGGGCGTCCAGCTGGACCAGGCCGCCGGCCACCAGCCGGAGCACGGCGACGGCGGTGATCAGCTTGGTGATCGAGTACGCCGGGAACCGGTGACCGGGCCGCAGCGCCCGTTCGGCGTCCAGGTCGGCCCAGCCGCGGGCCAGCGCCCAGGCCGCACCGTCCGGCTCGCCGGGCCCGTGGCCGGCCAGCAGCAGCCCGGGCAGCGCCAGCTCGGGCACGACCTCGCCGGCGATCTCGTGGACGGCGGCGGGCACGTCGCCGTCGGTGTGGCTGGACGCCGCGGCCGGCCGGGGGTCGGTGATCCGGCGGCCGTCCGAGAACGCGACCAGCATGATCAGCCGGTGCGGCGGGTCCGGCTCGGTGGCGGCCTGGATCTGGATGCCGGGCACCGTGGCCTGGACCTGCTCGGTGGTCGCGGCGGTGACCGACAGCTCACCCCGCAGCGCGGCGGCCTGACCGGACAGCATGGCGACGAGCCGTTCGGCCGGGACCATGGTCAGGAAATGCTCGGTGAAGTGCTCTTGCAGCTCAGCTTCGGCCGGGGCCACCCAGCCGGGGCCGTCGGCACCCGCGAACCGGGCGATCGCCCAGCGGACCTGGTCGAGCGCGTGGCTGCCGGGCTGGGAGGCCCGGCTCCCGACCCGCTGCTTGAGCGCGGTCCAGCTGGGCAGCCCGTGCTCGCGGGCGATGGCCAGCTGGGCGTCGTGCAGGGTGGCGAACTCCCCGGCGGCCAGGCGGCGCTTGGCTTCGAGCTTGAGGTAGCGCAGGCTCGGCTGGCTGGGCAGTGCCCGTGACGGGGTGCGTGGCTGATCGGACATCGGCAGTCCTTCCCGTGGCGCCCGTGGTCCGCGTGATCGGGCGGGAGAGACCGGATGGCCGCGCCAGGTTGTGCTGCCGGTGGGCTTGAAGCCCTGCCCGCGGACCCAGGGGCAGCCGGAAACTGCCGGGTCCACTGTAAGCCACGACACCGCCGGGCACCACGGGCCGCCGGCCGGGCACCACAGGCTGGCCGCCGGGCACCACGGGCAGGCCGCGACGGACGGCCGGTGGCCGCCCTCCCCGCGTCAGCTCTTTCATTGGAAAAAAATCCAGCGAGTGGTAATCTATGGAGTCAGTGAACGAGAATCAATCATCGGAGCTGCGTTCCGTGCACCGGGCGCTGGCCGATCCGCTGCGCATCCGGTTGTTCGAGTTGCTGGTGGCCCGGCCGCGGTCGGCCCGCGAGCTGGCCGGCGTGGTCGGCCTGCGGCCGGATCGGCTGTACCACCACCTCACGCAGCTGGAAGCGGCCGGCCTGATCCAGATTTCCGAGTACCGGCCGCTACCGGGCGGCAAGGTGGAGCGGATCTACGCGGCCGCGGCGGCCGAGCCGCCCGGCGACGACGCCTCCCCGGCCGAGGTGGCCCGGCTGCTCGGCGCGGTCCTGGAGATCACCCGGGCCGACGTCAACGCGGCGGCGCTGGCCCAGGAAGCGGGCGAGCGCCGTCACATCGGGGCGGGCCGGACCGTGGTCCGCCTCAACGAGCAGCACCTGGCTGAGCTCAAGGGCCAGCTCGAGGAGCTGCTGCGGGCCGCCCGGGCGCAGCCCGACGAGGACGGGGTGTGGACCACCGTGCAGTGGGCGGCGGTCGACCGGGAGAACCGGAGCTGAAGGAGGTTCTGAAATGGCACAGAACGACTACGGGTTCAACGGGAACGCGGGCGGCGGCCTGCTGCGGGTCCTGGGCCTGATCTACCTGATCAAGATCATCCGGCAGCGCCGGCGGCGGCACCGCCTGGAGCGGGCGGTCGCGGCGGGCCAGACCGGCCCGGCCGCGGCGGGTCAGACCGGGCCGGCCGACGGGGGCCAGGCTGACCGGGACCGCCCGTCCGGCTGGCGCTGACTGGCTGGCTGATCGGTCAGCCCGCCACCAGGATGTGCAGGGTCCGCGGGCCGTGCACACCCTCGACCCGGATCAGCTCGATGTCGCTGGTGGCCGAGGGACCGGAGATCAGCGTCTGCGGGCGGTCCGGGTCGAGCCGCCCGAAGGCGTCCGGCAGGTCGGCCGCGATCTGGGCCGCCCGGACGATGACCAGGTGGAAGTCGGGCACCAGGGTCAGCGCCCGGCGCCCCTGGGCGGGGCCGTGGTCGAGCACGATCGTGCCGGTCTCGGCGATGGCCACCGCGCAGCCGGTGACCACCCCGGCCAGCCGGTCCAGCTCCGCCGCCGGCAGCGGCGGCTCGTCCCGGACCACGGTGATCCCGGCCGGGATCCACTCCGGCGGGAAGCCGTCCGGCACCGCGAACCCGGCTCCCTGAGGCTCCGGCTGGCCGTGGGCGCGTTCGCGGAGGACGCGGGCGACGGTGGCCGGGACCTCATACTCGGGGAGCCGTTCGACCACGGCCCGGTAGTCGGCCGCGCGCTCGGTGAACAGCGCGACGATGTCGTGGCCGGCCGGGTCGTGGTGGGCGCGCACGTACGGCCGGGGCAGCTGCTGGTAGGCGGCGTCCGGGTCCGGGCGCGGGGCGTCCCCGAGCGCGATCCGGATCCGCCCCAGGATCACGTCCCGGCTGCTCATGAGCGGCCCCCCCGGGTCCGCTGCCACCAGGCCCGGAAGGACTCCGGCGGCGGCGCGGGCGCGTCCCGGGTCTCGGTCCAGGCGCTGAGCGGCGGCGGCAGCCGCCGGATCCGGCCCGAACGGCCGACCACGTGACGGCTGGCCGCGGCGGCCCGCTGGGCGGCCTTGAGCCGTTTCGGCGAGCGCAGCCCCCACGCGGTCACCCCGAACACCACCGCTTCCGGCCGCAGCCGGTTCTTCTTCCGCTTGGCCTCGACCGACTTCGACCGCAGGTAGACCAGGGCCTCGGGGATGTTGATGGCCACCGGGCAGACGTCGTAGCAGGCCCCGCACAGGCTCGAGGCGTACGGCAGCGACTGGTCGATCGGGGCGGTCATACCGCGCAGCTGGGGCGACAAGATCGCGCCGATCGGGCCCGGGTAGGGGCTGCCGTAGGCGTGCCCGCCGACCCGTTCGTAGACCGGGCACACGTTCAGGCAGGCCGAGCACCGGATGCAGCGCAGCGCCTGGCGGCCGATCTGGTCGCCCAGGGTGGCGGTGCGGCCGTTGTCCACCAGCACCAGGTGGAACTCGCGCGGCCCGTCCCCGGGCTGGACGCCGGACCAGATCGAGGTGTACGGGTTCATCCGCTCGGCCGTCGAAGACCGGGGCAGCAGGGCCAGGAACACCTCCAGGTCCCGCCAGGACGGGAGGACCTTTTCGATGCCGACCACCGAGATCAGCGTCTCCGGCAGCGTCAGGCACATCCGCCCGTTGCCCTCGGACTCGACCACGACCAGCGAGCCGGTGTCGGCGATGGCGAAGTTGGCCCCGGAGATCCCCACCTTGGCCGCCAGGAACACCCGGCGCAGGTGCTCGCGGGCGGCCGCCGCCAGCTCGGCCGGCCGGTCGGTCAGGCCGGGTGGCGCGTCGGCCATTTCCCTCAGGAAAATCTCCCGGATCTCGGACCGGTTCCGGTGGATCGCGGGCACCAGGATGTGGCTGGACCGGTCGTGACCCAGCTGGATGATCAGCTCGGCCAGGTCGGTCTCGATCGCGGTGATGCCGGCCGTCGCCAGCGCCTCGTTCAGGCCGATCTCGTCGGTGGCGATCGACTTGACCTTGACCACCTGGTCCGCGCCGGCCGCGCGGGTCAGCGAGGCCACGAGCTCGTTGGCCTCGGCCGCGTCGGCCGCCCAGTGCACGTGGCCGCCGGCCGCGGTCACGCTCGCCTCCAGCCGCAGCAGGTAGGTGTCGAGGTTGGCCAGCGTGTGGTCCTTGATGGCCTTGGCGGTCGCCCGCAGCTCCGCCCAGTCACCCAGCTCCCCCACCGCCCGGGCGCGCTTGGCCCGGATCGTGCCAGTGGCGTGGGCCAGGTTGTGCCGGAGCTGGGAGTCGGCCAGCGCGGTGGCGGCGGCCACCGGGAACGCCGGCATGCCGAGATAGGTGGGCATGGCGGCCATCAGTGCACCGCCGGCTGATGGCCGCGCGGTATCGCGGGATCGTCCTCGGTGCTGGCCAGGATCTCGGCCAGGTGCATGACCGACACCCCGGCCCGCTGCCGGGACAGCGAGCCGCCGATGTGCATCAGGCAGGAGTTGTCGGCCGCGCAGAGCACCTCGGCCTGGGACTGCTGGACGGCAGCGACCTTGTCGGCCCCCATCGCCGCCGACACGTCGGGGTTCTTGACCGCGAAGGTGCCGCCGAACCCGCAGCACGATTCGGCGTCCGGCAGGTCGGCCAGGTCCAGCCCGCGCACCTCGCGCAGCAGCTGCCGGGGCGCCTCCCCGACCCGCAGCATGCGCAGCGAGTGGCAGGTCGGGTGGTAGGTGACCCGGTGCGGGAAGTAGGCGCCCACGTCGGTCACCCCGAGCACGCCGACCAGCAGCGTGGACAGGTCGTAGACCCGCGGCGCGATCTCCGCGACCGCCCGGGCCAGGCCGGCGTCCCCGGCCTCGTCCGCCAGCTGGCCGTGGTAGTCGCGGACCATCGCGGTGCAGGACGCCGACGGGCTGACGATCGCGTCGTAGCCCGCGAAGCTGGCGGCGAAGCCCCGGGCCATCGGCAGGCTCTCCCGCCGGTACCCGCTGTTGAAGTGCATCTGCCCGCAGCAGGTCTGGCTGGCGGGGAACTCGACCTGGTGACCGAGCCGCTCCAGCAGCGTCACCACGGCCTTGCCGGTGTCCGGGAACAGAGTGTCGGTGAGGCAGGTGATGAACAGGGCTATCCGCATCGGCACCGTCCCTCAGACCTCGTAGTCGGCTCGATAACCGGCTCGTGTGACAATACATCGGGCCATTTCCCGATGTCAGAGTGGAGGACGGCGTGAGCGAACGAGACGCAGCGGCCGGTGAGTTCGGCGGGTTGTCGGCGCTGGTGACCGGGGGCGCCTCCGGCATCGGGCTGGCCACCGCCCAGCTGCTGGCGAGCCGGGGCGCCCGGGTCGCGGTGCTCGACCGCGACCCCCTCAAGGACCCGGACGGCCTGGTCAGCGTGGTGGCCGACGTGACCGACGACGCCGCCGTGCAGCGCGCGGTCGGCGAGGCGGTGGCCGCGCTCGGGGACCGGCTGGACATCCTGGTCAACAACGCCGGCATCGGCGCGGCGGGCACGGTGGCCGACAACTCCGACGAGGAGTGGCACCGCGTGCTGGACATCAACGTGGTCGGCATGGTCCGGGTCAGCCGGGCCGCGCTGCCGCACCTGGGCCGGGCGGTTGCCGACCGGGGCCAGGCCGCGATCGTCAACACCTGCTCGGTGGCGGGGGTGGCCGGCCTGCCCCAGCGCGCGCTGTACTCGGCCAGCAAGGGCGCGGTCTACGCGCTCACGCTGGCCATGGCGGCTGACCACGTGCGCGAGGGGATCCGGGTCAACTGCGTGCTGCCCGGCACCGCCGACACCCCGTGGATCGGCCGGCTGCTCGACGCCGCGCCCGACCCGGCGGCCGAGCGGGCCGCGCTCAACGCCCGCCAGCCGATCGGCCGCCTGGTCGCCGCCGACGAGGTCGCGGCGGGCATCGCCTACCTGGCCAGTCCGCTGGCCAGCGCCACCACCGGGACCGCGCTGGCGGTCGACGGCGGCATGATCGGGCTCCGCTTGCGGCCGCCGTCCGCGTCCTGAGGGCCGGGCGGCCGGGGTACAACGCCCGCTCGCGGCCGGGGGCGCGCTGTGGGCCCCGCTGGCCGGCGGCCTGCTGACCGGCAAGTACCGGACCTCGCAGGCCAGGCTGACCGGGCTCAAGCGCCCGGTCCACACCGAGGACGACGACCGCAAGACCACCACCGTCGACGCGGTGCTGGCGGTCGCCGCCGACCTCGGCGTCCCGCCCGCCCAGGTGGCGATGGCCTGGCTGAGCGGGCGGAACGCGCGATCGGCAACCACCCTGGCCCCCGTCATCGGGCCGCGCAACGTGGCCCAGCTGGAGGATTACCTCGCCGCCCTGGACGTTCACCTGGACGACGAGCAGTACCGCCAGTTGGACGAGGCCAGCCGGATTCAGCTGGGCCAGCCGCACGACCTGAACAACTCCCGGCGCGCCCCGCTGCTCGGCGGGGACGCGGAAGCCTTCGACGGACCGGTGGTGCCGGTGGCCTGAGCCTCAGGGCCGCCGGACGCGGGCCAGGAAGCGATCCCAGTCCCGGTCGGCAAAGGCCAGCCGCGGGCCGCCGGGGTCTGTGGAGTCACGGACCGCGAGCCCGCGGCTCGCTTCGGCCACCTCGACACATTGGCTACTGCCATCGGTGCCGCTGTATGTCGACTTACGCCAGGCACCCGGCACTTTGTTCGTAACAGCTTGCATCTACAGCTCCTTACGTAGACGGGAAATTGCATTGCGGGACTCGCCCACCGGCAGCGCTGCGGCACGCAAATGGTTGAAGATCAATGCGAACCGAGCCAGCTCTTCCGGCTTTTCTATGAAGAGGCTGCCGGTGTTGTAATCGACGTAGGCGATATCCGTATCGGACGGTTCGGGAAAACTGAGGACCGTGAAAGCATTACCCATGGCGGCGTAAGCCCCCAGGCTGAACGGCACCAACTGCATCGTTACGTGCGGCTGGTAGCTGTGTTCGAGCAACCGGTCCAGCTGAGTACGCATGACGGCAACCGAGCCCACCATGCGGCGCAGGGCACCCTCGTCGACGACAGCCCACAATTCCGGTAGCTGGCTTTCGGCCAGCCTGGTCTGCCGCGCCATGCGGAGTCCTACGTACTTTTCCACCTCGGCATCGTCGGCCGTCGGGCTTCCGGCCCTTATCACCTCGCGCGCATACTCTTCTGTTTGCAGAAGTCCGGGAACATATGCGCACTCGTATGTGCGAACGGAAGCGGCGTCAGCCTCTAGGCCGACGTAGGTGCCGAAGCTCTGCCTAATGGCGTCGCCATACGGGTGCCACCAACCCTTCTGGTGGGACTCGCGGGCCAGCGTGACCAGCAGGTCCCATTCGGGACTCCCCTCCTTGACCTTGTAGATCCGCAGCATGTGCTTGACGTCGCGGGGCAGCACCCTCACCCGGGCGTTCTCGATCCGGCTGATCTTGGCGGCCGACCACTCCAGCTCATCGGCCACGTCGTCGATGGTCAGGTCGGCCTGCTCACGGCAGATGTGCAGCTCGGCCGCCAGGCGGCGCCGCTTGACGGTCGGACTGCTCATGACCGGTCCACCTCCTCCCGTTCGCTCCCGTTCGCCGGAATCGGCCTCTGCAACTTGCAAGAGGCCCGTACATGAGCCAGCATACATTGCTATAGATAGCATTAGCAACGTCTTGCAGAGGAGGCGGTCATGCCGGTCGCGCTGAGCACTCCGGACTCAGTGGCAGCAAGGGTGCTGGACGAAGCTTCGCCGGAAGCTCTCCGCACGGATGACGCGATCAGGCCGCGGCGCGGCCGGTACTGCGTCGGAACGTTCGGGGGGCGACGCGAACAGGTGGGGCAGGCCAGGGCGTTCCTGGCCGCGTTCCTCGGCGACTGGGCCCGGGTGGACGACGCCGTGCTCTTAATCGGGGAGCTGGGCGCCAACGCGGTCGTGCACACCGGCAGCGGCGAGCCGGGCGGCCTGTTCACCGTGCGGGCAGCGCTGGCCGGCCCGTGGCTGCGGGCCGAGGTGGAGGACCAGGGCAGCAGCTGGAGCGGCCGACTGGAAGACGCCGAGTGCCCGCACGGGCTGTTCCTGCTGCGTCAGCTGTCGGCCCGTTGCGGCACCCGCCGGAGCCGCAGCGGCTGGGTCACATGGTTTGCCCTGCGCGGCTGAGCGGCGGGCTACCGCCGGGTCATGACCCCGTCGGCCGGCTGCTGCTCGGCCAGCCCCTCGCTCGGCACCGGAGCCTGGGCCGGAGCGCCGAGGTGGGCAGCCCGGGACACCAGCGACCCGCGAACCGCCGCGCCCTTCTTGAGCACCAGGTCGAACGCGTTGAACAGGGACTCGTTGGCCCTGATCTGCCGGATCGCCCAGGCGGTGGGGGTGCGGCGCGCCCAGTGCACGGCCGCCAGCGCGCAGGGCCGGGTGACTATGCCCTCCGCCACCTCGGTGTCATAGCTCTTCAGGCTCTCTTTCCACCGCTTGTGCCCCTTGCCCAGGTCGATCAGTTCGACGCCCTGCCCGGCGGCGTCCTCGATCGTCCGCATGGTGTGCAGGACGCCGGGCGAGTAGACCCCGAACCTGGTGCTGTAGGAGATGAACCAGAAGGTCAGCCTGGAGCCGAAACGCACCCCGAAGTGCGCGGCGACCGGGACGTCCTCCGCGTACAGCATGGACAGCTGCCCGCTGAAGTGCTCGTTGCGGGTGTTGAGCAGCTCCTCGACCAGCTGCACGACCCACGGCTGGCCGAACCGGTCGATGCGGCCGGTGCGCTGGTACTGAGCCGACTTCCAGGCCATCAGCGTGCGCAGGTCGGTGACATCCCGAGAGTCCGGCACGAAACGCAGGGCGCCCGCTTCCCGCTCGATCTTCCGGGTCTTCCGGCGGACGTCGGTGCAGAACTTGTTCGTCCGCGCCTTCAGCGCCTGGTAGTACGCGTCGTAACCCTGGGTCAGATCGATCACCGGCGAGGGGGCCAGCGCGGTCTGCCACCGCTCGAACGGCTTCTGGCCGGGCACCAGGTGATCGAACTGCCAGACCGAGACCCCGCAGGCCTTCAGCAGGGCGCGGGGATCCCAGTCGGCTCCGGGCGCGTGCACCAGCCCCTGGAAGTCGGTCAGCCCCGCCGCGATCGGCATGCCCCAGCCCGGGCCGCGTCGCTCGAACGGGAAGAACCCGGCGATGTCGGTGCCGTCGTGCAGCACCGCGACCCGGGCCGCCGGCCGGACCCGGCCGACCGCCATCGTGAAGTCCGGGCTGAGGAAGGCGTTGGCGAGCAGGGCGCTGCTGTACTGGAACGACCGCCAGGCGGCGATCTCGGCCGGGCCCAGCTCGGCCGGCTGGACTACCGAGATCCGCATCGGGCACTCCCCCCTCGTCCGCATGCTCGCGGGCCGGGTCGGCGGATCATGCTTGACTCACCGCGGAACGAATCGTGTCTACTGGCCAGTGCGTACGGCACCACGGCACGTACCACCGCCAGGCCAACGGTGATCTTGCTCAATTGAGCCCTTCCCCACGACGCCTGATACAGGAGGCCGGGGGAACACAGCGTGCACGCCAGGACCGCTGAGATGATGTCACCGTCAGCAGAACGCAGCACTTCAGGCTAAAGCGCCACACGAACACCCTGAACTCCCCATCCAGACGGACCGAATTTATCAGTCTCGCCATCCGGTAAACAGGAAAATACAGATCAGTTACAGACGTGACGTGACAGGCCAGCAACTGGATGACCAGATCGGGATCACGAATCAGCAACGTGGCCACGAGGCGCCGCCGCGCGCGCTCCGCCCGGCCCGGCGTACCCGCCACGTGAAAATGACGCGTTAAGGGCAGGCCTGACCCCCGCCAGGGGCAGCCGGAATACCAGGCCGCGCGGGCCGGTCAGCTGGTGCTAACGGCTGCTCACGGCGGGGTCATGATTTCCGTCCGGCCGCTTCCCGTCCGGCAGCTGCTGGCTGAGCGCCGCACCCGCGGGCGGGCGCTGAACCTGAGCCGCCTCCCGCTGTGAGCCTGACATCAGCGCCCCCCGGAGGGCCGCGCCCTTCTTGAGCACCAGGTCGAACGCGTTAAACAGGGACTCGTGGGCCCTGATCTCCCTGATCGCCCAGGCGGTGGGGATACTGCGGGCCCAGTGGGCCACCCCCAGCGGAGACCGGCAGGTGACGATGCCCTCCGCCACCGTGAAGTCGTAGGTCTTCAGCTCTTCCTTGTAGCGCTTATACCCCTTGCCCAGGTCGATCAGCCCGATGCCCTGCGCCTCTGCCCCCTCGACCAGCCGCATGGTGTGCAGCAGGCCGGGCGAGTACACGTTGAACCGGGTGTTATAGGCCGGGAACCAGTAGCTCAGGGTCCGGCCGAACCGGACACCGAAGTGGGCGGCGACCGGGACGTCCCCGGCGTAAAGCATGGAAAGCAGCCCGCTGAAGTGCTCGTTGCGGGTCTCCAGCAGGTCCTCGAGCAGCTCCACGATCCAGGGCTGGGTGAACCGGTCGAGACGGCCGGTGCGCTGGTACTGATCCGACTTCCACGCCATCAGCGTGTGCATGTCGGTGACGTCGCGCGAGTCGAGTACGAACCGCAGGCTGCCCACTTCGCGGTCCAGCTTGCGGCCCTTGCGGCCGGTCGTGCTGACGAACTTGGACGAGCGCGTTTTCAGCGCCTTGTAGTAGGTGTCGTACCCCTGCGTCAGGTCGATGACCGGCGACGGCATCAGCGCGTGCTGGTATCGCTCGAACGGCTTCTGGCTTGCGACCAGGTGATCGAACTGCCAGGCCGACACGCCGCACGCCTTCAGCAGCGCCCGGGGATCCCAGTCGGCCCCGGGCGCGTGCACCAGCCCCTGAAGGTCCGTCAGGCCCGCGGCGATAGGCGTGCCTAGGCCCAGGCCACGCCGTTCGAAGGGGAGGAACCCGGTGATGTCCGGGCCGTTGTACAGCACGGCGACCCGGGCGCCGGGCCGATGCCGGCCAACGGCAATCGCGAAGTCCGGACTGAGGAACGGATTAGCGAGCAGATCGGTCCTGTCCTGGAAGGACCGCCACCTGTTGATCTCCGCTGCGCCCAGCTCAGCCGGACGGACTACCGAGATCGGCACCGGGACTCCTCCCCCCACGGCCCCTCGGGTCACCCCAGTGGGACGTGGTTACTTCAGCGGGAAACATCAAATTACCCGATGCGGTTCGCGACGCCCGCGGCCCGCGCTCACCCGGCGCAGCAAAACCGGCACCGGCGACGAACCGCATGACCGGCCCGAACGTCGCGGCGGCCGGCCTTGATTTCGACATCGAACTTGGTCCTTCAGATCACTTTTCAGGTTGCGCACGCCGGGAACGCTCGGCGCGAAATTGCGTTACGGCCTCGATAAGCGGTTTGCCGAGCCGGGGCCACATGGCCAGAAAGGGAAACGGATCATCCCGTGCCAGCCAGGCCAGCTCGGTCGCCACCGGGCGGGGAGCAGGCGGCGCTGAGGGGTAGCCGCTCCCGCCCCGGTACGACAACCGGGCTGGCAGGTCGATGTGCTCGACCACGATCCGGCGGTGCTCCACCTGCGCGGCGGGCGGCACCGGCCGACCCGTCATATCGAGGTGGAGCGCGCGCACCACATCGACACCGGCGGACGTCTCGAAGATACGAAACTGGTTGCCGACCCGCGGGTTGAAGTCGACCAGCTTGTAGCAGCCATCGCGCTTGTCGAGCCGCCAGTCGAGGTCGGCGATGCCCCGGAAGCCGGTCTCCTCGCACAGCCGCTCGGCCAGCTCGGCCAGCTCCGGGTTGGCCTGGCTGTAGGCCGAGGCGGTGGCACCGGCGTGCGGTGGCCAGGACCGGGTCTTGACGCCGGTGAAGGTCAGCAAGCTGTTCGAGTCGGCATCACAGTACAGGTGGGCGAACCAGTCCTCGGCGTGCTCGCGGGGTATGTACTCCTGGACGATCACGTTGGCGGGCGCGTCGGCGGCCGGCGCGATCGAGATCAGCTGGTCCGGCGTCGCCATGATCGAGCTGTGCGTGACGACCGGGAACCGCCGCCGCACCCACGGCTCGGCCACCTTGACCACGACCGGGAAGGTCGCCTGCTCAGCGAACGCGACCAGATCGGCGCCGGTGGCGGGGCTGGCGGTGACCGGCGCGGGGATGTCGTACTGGCAGCAGAGGTCGTACAGCTTCTGCTTGCTGGCCAGCGCCCGGGGCAGGGCCGGGTCGATGTGCGGGAAGAGAAAGAACTCGTCCAGCTGGGCGGCGTGTTCGGCCAGCAGGACGGCGGACTCGTCGTCCATCGGCACCACCACCGTTGGCTGCCCGATCCGCTCGGCCACCTCGCGGAGCTGCCCGGCCAGGACGACCGGGTCTTCCTTCCCGGTCGCGTGCCACACGATGCGGTCGCTGCAGTAGCGGGACACCGCCATCGGCGTCAGCCGGTCTTCGGTGATCGCGTGGACGGGGATTCCGAGACGGCCGAGGGTGCGCACGGCGGCCAGACCACCGGAGTGCAGTGGGTATTGGCCGATCTTGAGGATCAGCGCAGGGATCCGCCGGTCCGCTGCAATTGTGGTCCTAGCCAATGAAGCCTTTCCCCCCAAGCTACAGAGCAGACGAGCGTGAGAAGATCACAGCGCTAACGACTGGTCCGTCGGGCGACCTGCCAGCCAGCACACCCCACCAGTGCCGGCTTAAGACGCAATTCCCCAAAGGTCCTGAACGTTATCAGAGGCCTGGACGTTCATAGACAGAAATATGTGAATCAGTTGCATACAGGTGACGTTCCACTCGCTCGGCCGGATGACCGCGACCGAGCTACGAATCCATAACGTGACCCACGTAACCAGGCCGGCGACAAAAGGGCAAACGCCCCGGTAGATGACCAGATGATCGGTGTCCATCCCGTCCGAGCTGTGCTTCCGTGAGACGGCGGCCCGGCACGGCAAAACAGGGCAATTATGTATTTAGTATGGCCAACCACAAGACTTCGGCCGACCGTAACAGCCGGGGTCGCGTGCGGTCCGGCCGACGGGACGGGTAGAACGGGTGAGTGCCGGAACTTCCAGAGGTGGAGACCGCCCGTCGGCTGATCGCCGGCCGGGCGCTGCATCGGCGCATCGTCGCGGTGGACGATGCCGATACGTTCGAGTGCCGCCCGCACGCGCCCGGTGACCTGCGGGCTGCGCTGGTGGGACGGACGCTGACCGCGGCCCGGCGCCCAGGCGGTTGCCCGCGGTGCGGTGCCGAGATGGTGCACGGCACGGTCGGCGGCCGCTCGACCTGGTGGTGTTCGCGCGAGCAGGCGGCGTGGCCCGATGCAGCCTGAGCTCTGGGATCCCGAGCCGGGATTCCTGAACACGGCCAGCTACGGGCTGCCGCCCCGCCCGGCCTTCGCGGCCGTGCAGGCCATGCTGGACGAGTGGCGGACCGGCCGGACCAGCTGGGAGGAGTGGGACCGGGCGGTCGACGAGTCCCGGGGGCTCTTCGCCCGGCTGGTCGGCGTGGCCGCGACCGACGTGGCCGTCGGGGCCACCGTCTCCGAACTGCTGGGCCTGGTCGCGACCGCGCTGCCGGACGGCGCGCGGATCGTGGTACCGGACGGCGAGTTCAGCTCCAACCTGTTTCCCTGGCTGGTGCGGGCCGACCAGGGGGCCGAGATCGTGGCGGTGCCACCGGACCGGCTGGCCAACGCCATCGACCGCCGCACCGCCCTGGTGGCGTTCAGCCTCGTCCAGTCGGCCTCCGGCGAGATCACCGACGCCGCCGCCATCACCGCCGCCGCCCGTCAGCACGGTGCGCTGGTCGTCGCCGACGCCACCCAGGCCTGCGGCTGGCTGCCGGTCGACGCGACGCGCTTCGACGCGCTGGTGGCTCACGCATACAAGTGGCTGATGGCGCCCCGTGGATCGTCGTTCCTGTACGTGCACCCGGGCCTGCGGGAGCAGATGCAGCCACGGTCGGCCAGCTGGTACGCCGGCGCGGACCGGGCCAGCAGCTACTACGGGCCGCCCATGCGGCTGGCCACTGACGCCCGGCGGTTCGACACCTCTCCGGCCTGGGTGTCCTGGGTGGGGACGGCACCGGCCCTGCAGGTGATCGAGCAGATCGGAATCCCGGTGATCCGCGAGCACAACGTCCGGCTGGCCAACCGGCTCCGAACCGGGCTGGGCCTGCCGCCCAGCGACAGCGCGATCGTGTCGGCCGATATCCCCGGGGCCGAGGCCAAGCTGGCCCGGGCCGGCATCCGGGCCAGCGCCCGGGCGGGCCGGACCCGGCTGGCCTGCCACATCTACACCACCGAACGGGACGTCGACGCGGCGCTGACCGCGCTGGTGGGCCACGATGCTTAGCCCGTTCGGCCTGGAGGGGTCCGGGGTCCGGCTGGAACCGCTGAGCATGGCGCACGCCGAGGCGCTGGCCGAGGCGGCGGCCGGCGCCCGGGACAGCTTTGACTACACCTGGGTCCCCGACGGCCTGGAGGACGCCCGCCGGTACGTGCAGGCCGCGCTAGACGACCGGGACGCGGGCCGGACCGTGCCGTTCGCGATCCGCACGCGGATGGGTCACCGCATCGTCGGCTCCACCCGGTTCCTGGACCTGGAGGTGTTCCGCTGGCCACCGCCCTGGCCGCCCGGGGTCGGGCGCGGGCCGGAGCCGACCGACGGGCAGCCGCCGGTGGTGGCGGAGATCGGCAGCACCTGGCTGGCACCCTCGGTCCAGCGCACCGGGGTCAACGCCGAGTGCAAGCTGCTCATGCTCCGGCACGCGTTCGACGTGTGGAGCGTGCTGCGGGTGGCGCTCAAGACCGACGCCCGCAACCAGGTCTCGCGGGCGGCCATCGAGCGGTTGGGCGCCACCTTCGAGGGGGTGCGCCGGGCTCACAGCGCGGCCTCGGACGGCAGCATCCGCGACACGGCCTACTACTCGATCCTGCGGCCGGAGTGGCCCGCCGTCTGCGATCGGCTGCAGCGGCAGGTCCGGGAACGGGCTAGCTCTTGATCTTGTGCAGAGCCTCGTCGGCGGTCAGCACGCCCGCGGTGGTGAGCTGCAGGTTGGCCAGCGACGCGTTGTGGATGGCATCGTCGGCGGCGGCCACGCAGTCGCTGACCACGTAGACCGTCAGGCCCAGGTCGGTACCATGCCGCGCGGTCTGCTCGACGGTCAGGTTGGTGGCGACCCCGGTCACGAACACCGTGCTGATCGAGCGGTCCAGCAGCCAGCGCACCACATTGTTGCCGGCCAGGCCGGACAGCTTCTGGTTGTCGGCCACGAGGGCGCCCTGCGCCACCTCGGTCATCTCCGGAATCAGCTGAGCCCCGGGTGCGTCCGGCCGGAACGACTCCTGGGCGTCACCCACGGCTCGCATGAAGGCGGTGTTGCCGATCAGGGAGCTGCCCTTGGCCGGGACCGTGAAGCGGGTGAAGACCAGTTCGGCGCCGGCCCCGCGGGCGGCCGCGTGGAAATCAACCGCCCGGCCGACCACGCCGCTGCGCGCGACCGGCTCTGCGAGCATGCCGCCGAAGAAGCCCTCCGGCTTGATCACGTTGACCTGCCAGTGCAGCGCGAGAACCGCCGCACCCGATAGACCTGGAGCAGTCATGCGTACGATCTTCCCCGACGACGCGCCCGGGAATCGGTGTTTCGGTGCGACTCGCCGGTAGCTTCACCCCGGTCAGGCCGAATTCGGGTACGTTTTCCCGCAAATGCTGCGGTAAAACGTACCCACATCGAAAGTCCACACCTAGTGGTGAGGGTGCCTGGGGGCGTGTGGGCTGCGGTGACTCGGGAATGACGGTGCCGCCTGGTACCAATGAACGTATGGACGACACCCAACTGCGGGGCGAGGCCGAGCTGGCGTTGCAGGCGCTGGCGGGCCCGGACGCACGGCTGCGCGAGGATCAGTGGACCGCGATCAGCGCGCTGGTCGACGGGCGGCGGGCCCTGGTCGTGCAGCGCACCGGCTGGGGCAAGTCGGCCGTGTACTTCCTGGCCACGGTGCTGCTGCGGGCGCGCGGGGCGGGGCCGACGGTGATCGTTTCGCCGTTGCTGGCGCTGATGCGGAACCAGATCGACGCGGCCGCCCGGGCCGGGATCCGGGCTCGTACGATCAACTCCGCGAACCCGGATGACTGGGAGGAGACTTACGCCGAGATCGCGGCCGGCCAGGTCGACGTGCTGCTGGTCAGCCCGGAACGGCTGAACAACCCCGCGTTCCGGGACCGGGTGCTGCCGCAGCTGGCCGCCAGCGCCGGGATGCTGGTCATCGACGAGGCGCACTGCATCTCCGACTGGGGACACGACTTCCGGCCCGACTACCGGCGGTTGCGCACGCTGCTGGGCGACCTCCCGGCCGGGGTCCCGGTGCTGGCCACCACGGCCACCGCCAACAGCCGGGTGACCCGGGACGTGGCCGAGCAGCTGGGGGCCGGCGACGACGCCGAGACGCTGGTGCTGCGGGGGGCGCTGGACCGGGAGAGCCTGCACCTGTCGGTGGTCCAGCTGCCCACCGCCCACCTGCGGCTGGCCTGGCTGGCCGAGCACCTGGACGAGCTGCCGGGGTCCGGCATCATCTACACGCTCACGGTGGCCGCCGCCCATGAGACGGCCGCGTTCCTGGCCGACCGGGGCCTGGCGGTGACCGCCTACAGCGGCCAGGACGATCCGGCCCAGCGGGTCGCGGCCGAGGACGACCTGCTGGCCAACCGGCTCAAGGCGATCGTCGCCACCAGCGCGCTGGGCATGGGCTTCGACAAGCCCGACCTGGGCTTCGTCGTGCACCTGGGCGCGCCCGCCTCCCCGGTCGCCTACTACCAGCAGATCGGCCGCGCGGGCCGGGGCGTGCCGCGGGCCGAGGTCGTGCTGCTGCCCGGCCGTGAGGACCGGGACATCTGGGCCTACTTCGCGTCGCTGGCGTTCCCGCCCGAGCGGGTGGTCCGGGACACGCTGGCCGCGCTGGCCGACGCCGGCCGGCCGCTGTCGTCGGGGGCGCTGGAGACCCAGGTCGACCTGAGCCGCGGGCGGCTGGAGATGATGCTCAAGGTGCTGGACGTGGACGGCGCGGTCCGCCGGGTCAGCGGCGGCTGGGAGCCGACCGGCCAGCCCTGGCAGTACGACGCCGAGCGCTACCAGCGGGTGGCGGCCGAACGCGACCGCGAGCAGCAGGCCATCCTCGGCTACGAGACCGGCGGCGGCTGCCGGATGGAGTTCCTCCGGCGCGAGCTGGACGACCCGGCGGCCGGGCCGTGCGGGCGCTGCGACAACTGCACCGGCAAGCACTGGGCGGCCGACGTCACCGAGGCGGGCGCGGCCACCGCCCGCGAGCGGCTGCTGCGGCCGGGGGTCGACGTGACCCCGCGCCGGATGTGGCCGACCGGGATGAAGGACCTCGGCGTGGCCGCGTCGGGCAAGATCCCGCCGGCCCTGGGCGCCGAGACCGGGCGGGCGCTGGGACGCCTCACCGACGTCGGCTGGGGCACCCGGCTGCGGGCGCTGCTCGCCGACGGGGCGCCCGACGAGCCGGCCGGCAGCGACCTGATCGGGGCGCTGGTCAAGGTCCTGACCGCCTGGGACTGGGCCGACCGGCCGGCCGCGATGGTCACGCTGCCGTCGAACAGCCGGCCGCTGCTGATCGAGAGCGTGGGCAAGTCGCTGGCCGACGTCGGGCGGCTGCCGTACCTGGGCTCGCTGGCCTACACCAACGGCGGGCCCGGGCCACGCCGCCACAACAGCGCCCAGCGGCTGCGGACGGTGTGGGACGCGTTCACCGTGCCCGCCCCGCTCGCTTCGGCCGTGGCCGACGCGGGCGGCCCGGTCCTGCTCATCGACGACCGGATCGAATCGGGCTGGACGATGACGGTCGCGGCGAAGCTGCTGCGCGAGGCGGGCGCGCCCGCGGTGCTGCCGCTGGCCCTGGCGGTGACCACCGGCTGACCCCCGGCCCGGCCCGGCCAAGCCCGGGCCCGGCCCCGGCGGCGCCAGCTCGGCTCGGCGGCTCAGCTGTGGTCGGCCACCGGGTGCGGCACGTACAGCTCCTCCAGCTCCTTGACCTCGTCCCCGGTCAGCTCGAGCTGCTCGGCGGCAACGGCATCCTCCAGGTGGCTGAGCTTGGTCGCACCGACGATCGGCGCCGTGACCCCGGGCCGCTGCAGCAGCCAGGCCAGCGCGACCTGGGCGGCTGGCAGGCCGCGGCGCCGGGCCACCTCAGCCACCCGGTCCACCACGTCGAAGTCGGCCTCGGTGTAGAGGGTGTCGATGAACGCGTCCGACCCGGACCGGGTGGTGTGCTGCTGGCCGTTCCGGCTCCGCGAGCCGGCCAGCACGCCGCGGGCCAGCGGGCTCCACGGGATCACCCCGACCCCCATGTCGAGGCACTGGGGGATCATCTCCCGCTCCTCCTCCCGGTAGATCAGGTTGTACTGGGGCTGCATGGACACGAACCGGGTCCAGCCGTTTCGCTCGGCCACGTACTGGGCCTTGGCGAACTGCCACGCGAACATCGTGCTGGCCCCGATGTACCGGGCCTTGCCCGCCCGCACCACGTCGTGCAGGGCCTCCATGGTCTCCTCGATCGGGGTGCCGTAGTCCCAGCGGTGGATCTGGTACAGGTCCACGTAGTCCATGCCCAGCCGCTGCAGCGAGGCGTCGATCCCGGCCAGGATGTGCTTGCGCGACAGGCCGTGGGTGTTCTCCTTCCGGCCGGGCCCGGTACTCCCGGAGCCGACCGGCATGAACACCTTGGTCGCGACGACCACCTCGGCCCGGCTGAACAGCTTGCCCAGCAGCCGGCCGGTGGCCACCTCGCTGGCCCCGCCGGAGTACGTGTCGGCGGTGTCGTAGAAGGTCACGCCCGCGTCGGCGGCGGCCCGGACGATCGGCTCGGCCGCCTGCTCGTCCAGCACCCAGGGCCGCTCGCTGTCGTTCCCGTAGCTCATCATGCCCAGGCAGACCCGCGACACGCGGAGCCCGGTCGACCCGAGGTTGACGTACTTCACGGCGTTCTCCAATCAGGGAGTGTCAGGCGACGGCCGCGCGTCCGGCACCGCGATGATGCGGCGGACGGCTTCGGCCACGAACTGCTCGTGCCGCTCCAGCGTCGCGGCGTCCGGCTCGGCGCCGAAGATGACCCGGACCAGTTGCGGCAGCACGTGCCAGTAGTTGGCGATGCCGAGGATGACGACCAGCAGGTGCCGGGGATCCAGCTCCGGGTCGATCAACCCGGCCTGCTGCTGCTCGGCGATCGAGGCGAGCTTTTCCGAGTAGTGACGCTGACGGTGCTCGGTGGCGGGCTGGTCCGGCTGGGCGCTGAGCTCCAGGCCCTCCCACAGCGACAGGCGGAGAAACTCGGGGTGGACGGCGAAGTAGCGGAACAGCCCGGCGGCGTAGGCGTCGATCTCCTGCGAGCGGGGCAGCAGCTGTTCGCCGCGATCGTCCAGGAACCGGTCGAGCACGCGGCGCAGCAGCTCGTCCTTGGTCCCGAAATAGCGGTAGATGGACTCCTTGTTGGCCCGCGCCTTCTCGGCGATCCGGTCCACCCGGGCGCCCGCGTTGCCGTGCGCCGCGAACTCCTCGATCGCGGCCTCGAAGATCCGCTGCCGCGTCCCCTCCGGATCCGGCGCCACCCGTCCACCCTAACCGGCGGCTGTCCAACTATCTAGTTTGACTACTTAGTTGGTGTGGGGGCATTTTTGCTGGCCGACCCCGGTTGTTGCCAGCAGCGGGTCTGAACGTCGTGCGGTCGGGCCCTTTTTCCATGCCAGGAAAGGATCTGTTCTTTGACCCAGCAGCAGGCGCCCCGCCCGCAGGCCGGGACGCTGTCCCCTGCCCTGGTCCGGCTGATGGCCGTGACCTGCGCGGTGACGGTGGCCAACCTGTACTACGCGCAGCCGCTGCTGCACGCCATCGGCGGCACCCTGCACGTCTCCCAAGCCGCCGCCTCGCTGCTGGTCACGCTTGGCCAGCTCGGCTACGCGGCCGGCCTGCTGCTGGTCGTGCCAGGCCGGCGACATCGTCCGGCGGCGGCCGCTGCTGACCGGGCTGCTGACGGTGGACACGCTGGCCCTGGCGGCCAGCGCGGTGGCCCCGGACCTGCAGCTGCTGGGCTCGCTGGCGGTGGTCATCGGCGTCACCTCGGTGGTGGTGCAGATGCTGGTCCCGTACGCGGCCACGCTCGCGCCGGACGCCCAGCGCAGCCGGGTGATCGGCACGCTGATGAGCGGCCTGCTGATCGGCATCCTGCTGTCGCGGACGTTTTCCGGCGTCGTCGCCTCGCTGGCCGGCTGGCGGGTGGTGTACGGCGCCGCGGCCGGGGCGATGGCGCTGACCACGATCGCGCTGCGGCTGGCGCTGCCCGACCACGCCCGGGAGCTGTCGGTCAGCTACCTCGAGCAGATGCGCGGGGTGCTGGCGGTGGCCCGGTCCGAGCCGTTGCTGCGCTGGCGGGCGGTGATGGGGGCCGCCGTGTTCGCCGCGTTCAGCTGCTTCTGGACCGCGGTCACGTTCCTGCTGGCCGGCCCCCGGTACGGCTTTTCCCAGCTCGGCATCGGGCTGTTCGCCCTGGTCGGGGCGGCCGGCGCGCTCACCGCCGCGTTCGGCGGGCCGTTGCTCGACCGGCACCGGGCGCTGCGCTGGGTGGCCACCGGGGTGGTGCTGGTGCTGGCCGCCGTCTCGTTCGTGCCGATCGGGCTGGGCGGCGCGCACCTGGGTCACTGGAGCCTGGCCCTGCTGATCATCGGCGTGCTCCTGATGGACGCCTGCGCCCAGGCCACCCACGTGATCAATCAGAGCGTGATCTACGACCTGCTGCCCGCGGCCCGCTCACGGCTCACCACCGTCTACATGACCACGTACTTCATCGGCGGCGCGGCCGGATCGGCGGCCGGGTCGCTGGCCTACGCCCACGGCGGCTGGACCGCCGTCTCGGTGACGGCGGCCGTCTTCCCGGTCCTGGGCCTGGTCGCCTGGCTGGCCAGCCGCGGGCCCGAGCGGGCCCTGGCCGATGCTCAGGCCGACGTCAGCACGGCGGCCACCGCATCCAGGGCGCCCGGCACCAAGGCGTAGTAGGCCCAGACGCCGCGCTTGTCCCGGGTCAGGATGCCCGCGTCGATGAGTACCTTCAGGTGGTGGGAGATCGTCGGCTGGGTCAGCCCGAGTGGCTCGGTCAGCTCGCAGACGCACGCCTCGCCGCCCTCGTGCGCCGCCACCATGGAGACCAGGCGCAGCCGGGTGGGGTCGGCCAGCGCCTTGAGCAGGGTGGCTAGGTCGGCGGCCTGGGCCGCGGTCAGCGGCTCGGTCAGCGGGGGCACTTCACGGCACTTCTCCGCAGCCGTGGCCGGCTGGAGGGTGATGCTCACATCTCCAGTATGCGCCGGTCAGGCCACGAATGGGGGTGCACCGGACTCGCTCACCATCGGCCGCCCGGCCGAGGCCCAGCCCTGCATGCCGTCGGACACGTTGGTCACGTCCCAGCCGTTGGCCCCGAGCGCCTGGGTCGCGCGGCCGGACCGGGCACCCGAGCGGCAGATGACGTAGACGGGCTGGTCCTTGGGTACCTCGTCCACCTTGGCGGACAGCTCACCGAGCGCGATGTGCACGGCCTGCGGCGCGTGGCCGGCCGTCCACTCGTCGTCCTCGCGGACATCGAGCAGGTAACTGCCCTCCGGCACGCCGGCCGCGGGAACCTGGTTCATCACCGATCTTCCCTCCCTCAAATCCCCCCTCGCAGGCGCTGACGCTACCGTAGCGGCGCGCCCGGCGCTAACGCGGCGTCACTGGTTGGGGGCGGCGAACCAGGCGGTCCCGGGCCCCATCAGGTACCGGTCGGCCACGTGGTTGAGCACCCGGCGGGCCTGCCGGAACCGGTCGGCGACCTCGGCCACCACCGACAGCCGGCTGGTCCGCACCGGGGCCAGCGCCAGCGCCGAGCGGTACCAGCGGGTGCCCAGGTGCTCCAGCAGTTCCAGGTCGGGGGTGGCGGCCAGCCGGTCCCGTTCCCCCACCGGCACCTGCGCGGCCCGCAGCAGGCGGCCGGCGTCGACCGGGCCGAACGCCTGGCCCGCCACGTAGTCGGGGAACACGCCGGCCAGGAACAGCGACACGTCACCGAGCCGCCGGTAGATGCCCGGCCGGGATTCTTCCGGCACCACGTCCAGCAGGCCGGCCAGCCGGACCGGATCCAGCTCGCTGAACCGCCGGGTCCGCGACCGGCCGCCGACCGTCACCTGATAGCGGCCGCTGGTGACCCGGGTGAACGAGGTGAGCAGCTCGGTCAGGAACAGCCGCCGGTCCGCCGACCCGAGGAAATCCCGCAGCTCCGGCGCGTCGAACACCGGTACCCGCTGGCGGGCCGCCGACCGTTCGGCCACGTACCTGACCTCGGCCAGATCGGCGGTGGCGCGGTGCACCGCCACCGCGAAGGCCAGGAACGGTGAGGCGATGACGGCTTCCCGGGACGCCAGCGACTCCGGCCCGAAGATCGCGTCGAACACTCGCGGGTCCGCCAGCAGCCGCGCCAGCGTAGCCGGATCCCGGCGCAGCCGCCCGGCCTCCGCGTCCGGCAACCCGGTGGCCGCGCCGATCAGCCGCAGGTCCGCCTCGGTGATCTGTTCCGCGTACCCGTCACCGACCGAAACGCCGTCCATAACAAAACGTTACGTCGCCCCTGCTCCCGAGAACACCCCTGGTGACCTACGGGAGGGCGACCGGGCGGGGCCTTGAATCCGTTCCGGAGCCCGAAGTACCCCCGCCGGAGGCACCGCCCTCCCGTACTTACTGTATTACTGCAATACTGCTTCACGTCCTGAGCTGGTGCCTTCCGTGTCACTGATGCCGTAGCGGGCGTAGAGGCGGCGCAGCGGGCCGGGGGCCCACCAGTTGGCCCGGCCGAGCAGGCGCATGGTGGCCGGCACCAGCAGGACGCGGACCACGGTCGCGTCGATCACCAGCGCGATGATCATCCCGACCCCGGTCAGCTTGATGAACGTGATGCCGGAGGCCGAGAACGCGCCCACCACCACGATCAGCAGGAACGCCAGGCTGATGATGACCCCGCCGGTACGCTGCAGGCCGGCCGCGATCGCGGCCGTGTTGTCGCCGGTCAGGTCGTACTGCTCGCGGATGCGGGACAGCAGGAACACCTCGTAGTCCATCGACAGGCCGAAGATGATGGCCAGGATCAGGATCGGCATGGTGGGGTCGATCGTGCCGGTCGGGGTGAACTGGAGCAGCCCGGACAGGTGCCCCCACTGGAAGATCCACACGATCGCGCCGAACGTGGCCGACAGCGACAGCACGTTCATCACGATCGCCTTGAGCGGCAGCACCACCGAGCCGAAGGCCAGGAACAGCAGCACAAACGTCGACACTGTCACCAGCAGCGCCATCCACGGCAGGGTGGCGCCCAGGCTCGACAGCTCGTCCACCAGCATCGCGGTGGTCCCGCCGACCAGCACGGTCGCCCCGGCCGGGGCCGGCACCGCCCGGATCCGGCCGGCCAGCTGGCGGGCGGCGACCGAGACCGGGCTGGACGTGTAGCCCACGTCGACCCGGGCCTGGTCGCCGTGGACCGCGGTCACCCGGGCGCCCTGGGCGCCGGGTACCCGGTCGAGCCGGCCGGTATACGCGGCCAGCGCCGACTGGCCGGCTGGGCTGGCGGCCAGCGCCGGCAGCGTGACCACCGCCTCGATCGGGCTGGTCGAGTTGACCGGGAAGTCGCGGTTCAGCGCCTCGGTCACCTGCCGGGCCTGGGCGCTGGCGGGCAGCGCCCGCGCGTCAGTGCCGCCCCAGGAGACGCGCAGGAACGGCAGCCCCAGCGCGAGCAGGCCGAGCGTGATGACGACCACGAACGCGACCGGGCGGCGCATCACCCCGTGGGCCAGCCGCGCCCAGCCGCCGCCGCTGGCGCTCTCCGCCGTCCTGCGCATCGGCCGGACCCGCAGCGCGTTCACCCGCTGGCCGAGCACCGCCAGCAGGGCGGGCAGCAACGTCAGCGCCGCGATCAGGTCGACCGCCACCGTGGCCACGCCCCCGTAGCCCATCGACCGCAGGAACACCTCGGGGAACAGCATCAGGCTGACCAGCGCCACCGCCACCGTGACCCCGGAGACCGCGATCGTGCGGCCGGCGGTGGCGACCGTGCGGGCCACCGCGTCCTCGACCGTGGGCTGGCGGCGCAGCTCCTCGCGGAACCGGACCACCATGAACAGCCCGTAGTCGATGCCGAGGCCGAGGCCGAGGATCGTGGTGATGTTGACCGAGTAGATGGACACCGTGCCGAAGAACGTGAGCAGCCGCAGCACGGTGAACGAGCCGAGGATCCCGGCCGCGCCGACGGCCAGCGGCAGGCTCGCGGCCACCAGGCCGCCGAAGATCAGCAACAGCAGGATCAGCAGCACCGGCATCGAGAACCCTTCGGCCTTGCCGATGTTGGCGGTCACCTCGCCGTTGATGGCGACCTCGGTCGGCACCGTCCCGCCGGCCTGGACGGTGATGCCGCGCGCGGCCAGCCCGGGCGGGCTGAGATCGTCCCGGACGGCCTTGAACGCCTTCTGGCGGGCGGCGTCGTCGGCCCCGGCCAGCCGCAGCACCGCGTAGGTCTGATGCCGGTCGTGGCTGACCAGGCCGGCTGCCTCGGCCGGCGGGCTCCCCCAGTAGGTGGAAGCCCCGGTCACGTCGGCCCGGGGCAGGCCGCTCAGCGCCGCCGTGACCGCCTCCCGGTAGGCCGGGTCGGCCACGGTCAGGCTGGCGCTGCGGTAGAGCACCACCACGTCGGCGGTGTTGCGGCCGAACGCGGCGGCGGCCGTGTCGGCTTCTCGCTGGCTCTGGCTGCTGGGCGGGGTGAAGCTGTTCCCCGACGACAGCTTGCCGAACACCTGGGTGCCCCACACCCCCGCGAAAATGACGGCGATCGCCGCGATGACCAGGGTCAGCCGGCGCCGCCGGTACATGACCCGTCCCCATGCCTCGAACATCAGCTACTCCCCGTGCTCCCGCTTTCGTAACCTGTTGTTAACTTTGGTGAACGGCGTAAACTGATTACAGCGTTAACTGTGCACACGGCGTTTACTAGTGTCAAGCGTGTTTCCGGTTGCCCGGTTTCGGGATGATGATGGGAAAACCGGAAAACGTCGCCAGATGGAGGGGTCACCCGATGTCCGAGCCGGCCATGGCGGAGGCGCTGACCAGGCGCGATCGCGTGCGCGCGGCCACCACCGAGGAGATCAAGCAGACCGCCCGGCGCCTGCTGGTCACCCGCGGGCCGGACGCGGTCTCGCTGCGGGCCATCGCCCGCGAGATGGGCATGACCGCCCCCGGGCTGTACCGGTACTTCGACAGCCGTGAGGTCCTCATCCGCGCGGTCGTGGCCGACGTCTTCAACCAGCTGACGGCCGACGTCACCCGGGCCATCCAGACCGCCGGCCGTGAGCACGACGGCGACCTGGTCAAGAAGATGGTCGCCGCGTGCCGGGAGTTCCGGAGCTGGGCGCTGGCCCACCAGGGCGAGTTCGCGCTGATCTTCGGCTCGCCGCTGCCGGGGCTGAAGGACGATCCGATCGACGTGGCCGACGAGTGCGGCCGCCAGTTCGCCGGGGTGTACTTCGCGCTGTTCCGTGAGCTGTGGACCCGTAACCCGTTCCCGGTGCCCGCGCCCGGGGAAATCGACCCGGGGCTGCGGGAACAGCTCGAACGGTTCGGGGCGATCATCCACAGTGACCTGCCGGTGGGCGCGATCCTGCGCTTCCTGCGCTGCTGGACCAAGATGTACGGCGCGGTCAGCATGGAGGTCTTCGGCCACATCGGGTTCGCGCTCGACGACGCCGCGCCGATGTTCGACCTGACGCTGGCCGAGCTGGCGGCCGACCTCGGCCTCGAATACCACGCAGGGAAGAATTGACCCATGCGGATGCGAACCCTCGGCGGCACCGGAATCAAGGTCAGCCCCTACTGCCTCGGCGCGATGATGTTCGGCGCCTGGGGCAACCGGGACCACGACGACAGCGTGCGGATCATCCACACCGCGCTGGACGCGGGGATCAACTTCATCGACACCGCCGACGTGTACTCCGGCGGGGAGTCCGAGGAGATCGTCGGGAAGGCGCTGCGCGGGCGCCGCGACCAGGTGGTGCTGGCGACCAAGGCGAACGGGTCGATGGGCGAGGACCCGAACATGTCCGGCAACTCGCGGCGCTGGATCGTCCGCGAGGTGGAGAACAGCCTCCGGCGGCTGCAGACCGATCACATCGACCTGTACCAGATGCACCGGCCGGACCCCGCCACCGACATCGACGAGACCCTGTCGGCGCTGTCGGACCTGATCCGGGCGGGGAAGATCCGGGCGGCGGGCTCGTCCACGTTCCCGGCCGAGCAGATCGTCGAGGCCCAGTGGGTGGCCGAGCGCCGCGGGCACGAGCGGTTCCGCAGCGAGCAGCCGCCGTACTCGATCTTCGCACGCGGCGTCGAGGCGGCGGTCCTGCCGGCCTGCGCCCGCTACGGGATGGGCGTGATCACCTGGAGCCCGCTGGCGGGCGGCTGGCTGACCGGCCGGTTCCGTAAGGACGCCGACATCGACATGAGCAGCGGCCGGGCCCAGCGGATCCCGAGCCGGTTCGACCCGTCGCTGCCCGGCAACACCCGCAAGCTCGAGGCGGTCGAAGAGCTGATCAAGGTGGCCGCCGACGCCGGCACCTCGCTGGTGCACCTGGCCGTCGCCTTCGTCCTCGCCCACCCGGCCGTGACCTCGGCCATCATCGGGCCGCGGACGATGGACCAGCTCCAGGACCTGCTGGCCGGCGCGGACGTGAGCCTGGACGACGAGGTGCTGGACCGCATCGACGCGATCGTCCCCCCGGGTGTCACCCTCAACGACGCCGACGCCGGCTGGGTGCCGCCCGCCCTCACCGACCCGAGTCAGCGCCGTCGGCCGGCGCCCGAAAGGTCAGCGACCTAACCAAACGGCGAGTCGATCTATCCGGCCCAGCGAGTCCCGGGCCTTGTGCCCGGGCGAGTGGCCGGTCCTACGGTAAGTACCGCAGCGGGTATCGGGGGGTCCAGGGGGGTCGTCCCCCCGGGCGGAGTCTCATGGAAGCTCAGGGCGGAGAAAATTGTTATACCCAACCGGGCTCGCTGCGTCATTCTTGAGCCCGTCCCCCTTTTCTGTGCTTGATGGAGACTGCTGTGACCACCTCGCTCGCCGAGCTGCGAGCACGCCTGCCCGAGCTGACCCAGCGGGACCAGCTGCGGTTGCGCCGGCGTGCCGACAAGGCGGCGGGGCTGCGAAATGAGGAAGAGCGGCTGCGGGCGTTCGGGCAGCTCCGGGCCGAGCTGGACCGGGCCGAGGCGGTGGTGGCGCGGCGCCGGGCGGCCGTGCCGGTGATCAGCTATCCGCCCGAGCTGCCGATCAGCCAGAAGAAGGACGAGATCGCCGCCGCCCTGCGCGACCACCAGGTGATCGTGGTCGCGGGCGAGACCGGCTCGGGCAAGACCACCCAGCTGCCGAAGATCTGCCTGGAGCTGGGCCGCGGCATCACCGGCCAGATCGGGCACACCCAGCCCCGGCGGATCGCGGCCCGGACGGTGGCCGCCCGGATCGCCGAGGAGCTCGGCACCGAGCTGGGCGACGCCGTCGGCTTCCAGGTGCGGTTCACCGACCAGTCCAGCGACCAGACACTGGTCAAGGTCATGACCGACGGCATCCTGCTGACCGAGATGCAGCGCGACCGGCGGCTGCTGCGCTACGACACGCTGATCATCGACGAGGCGCACGAGCGCAGCCTCAACATCGACTTCATCCTCGGCTACCTCAAGCAGCTGCTGCCGACCCGGCCCGACCTGAAGGTCATCATCACCTCGGCCACCATCGACCCGGAACGCTTCAGTGAGGCGTACGGGGGCGCGCCGATCGTCGAGGTGTCCGGGCGGACCTACCCGGTCGAGGTCCGGTACCGGCCGCTGGCCGACCCCGACCAGCCCGAAGAGGACACTTCCGACCAGGCCCAGGGCATCGGCGACGCGGTGCAGGAGCTGATCAGGAACGGTCCCGGCGACATCCTGGTCTTCCTCAGCGGCGAGCGCGAGATCCGCGACACGGCCGACGCGCTGACCGACCGGTTCGGTAACGACGTCCAGGCCGACGGCCTGGAGATCCTGCCGCTGTACGCGCGGCTGTCCACCGCCGAGCAGTACCGGGTGTTCCAGTCTCACCGCGGGCGCCGGGTGGTACTGGCCACCAACGTGGCCGAGACCTCGCTGACCGTTCCCGGCATCAAGTACGTGATCGACCCCGGGACCGCGCGGATCTCCCGCTACAGCTATCGGACCAAGGTGCAGCGGCTGCCGATCGAGCCGATCTCACAGGCGTCGGCCAACCAGCGCAAGGGCCGCTGCGGGCGCACCTCGGACGGCATCTGCATCCGGCTATACAGCGAGGACGACTTCGAGTCGCGGCCGGAGTTCACCGACCCGGAGATCCTGCGTACCAACCTGGCCTCGGTCATTTTGCGGATGGCGGCGCTGGATCTGGGCGAGATGGCCGACTTCCCGTTCGTCGACCCGCCCGACGAGCGCAACGTCGCCGACGGGGTCCGGCTGCTGGAGGAGCTGGGGGCGTACGCGCCGGCCCGGCCCCGGGACCACGGCCGGCGGCTGAGCGAGGCCGGCCGCCAGCTGGCCGACCTGCCGGTCGACCCGCGGATCGGCCGGATGATCATCGAGGCCGGCCGGAACGGCTGCCTGCGCGAGATGCTGATCATCGCCTCGGCGCTGTCCATCCAGGACGTGCGCGAGCGGCCGGCCGATGCCCGGGAGGCGGCCGACGCCCAGCACGCCAGGTTCGCCGAGCCCGGCTCGGACTTCCTGGCCTACCTGCACCTGTGGGACTACCTGCGCCGGCAGCAGCAGATGCTGTCATCGTCGGCCTTCCGGCGGATGTGCCGCCGTGAGTACCTGCACTACCTGCGGGTCCGGGAGTGGCAGGACCTGTACAGCCAGCTCCGCTCGGCCGCCAGCGACCTCGGCCTGACCGTCGGCCGCGGCCGGGATGGCGAGCGGGACGAGGACGGCCGGCTCCCGATCCCGGCCGACCTGGCCCAGCGTGTGCACGTGTCGCTGCTGTCCGGCCTGCTCTCGCACGTCGGCATGCGCGACACCGACACCAAGGCCCACGCCAAGGGCAAGCGCCGTCCGCTGATCGAGTTCGCCGGCGCCCGCAACGCGCGGTTCGCGCTGTTCCCCGACTCGTCGCTGGCCCGCAAGCCGCCGCCCTGGGTGATCGTCACCGAGCTGGTGGAGACGTCCCGGCTGTGGGGCCGGACCGCCGCCCAGATCCAGCCCGAGTGGGCCGAGCCGCTGGCCGGGCACCTGGTCAAGCGGACCTACAGCGAGCCCGAGTGGGACAGCCGCCGCGGTGCGGTGATGGCGCTGGAGCGGGTCACCCTGTACGGCCTGCCCATCGTCACCGCCCGGCCGGTCGGTTACGCGCGGGTCGACCCCAAGGCCGCCCGCGAGCTGTTCATCCGGCACGCCCTGGTCGAAGGGGACTGGACGACCCGGCACCGGTTCTTCCAGCAGAACCAGGAGCTGCTGGACCGGGGCGAGGAGCTGGAGCGCCGGGCCCGGCGGCGCGGCCTGGTGGTCGACCACGACGCGCTCTACGACTTCTACGACCGCCGGATCCCGGCCCAGGTGACGTCGGCCCGGCACTTCGACAGCTGGTGGAAGAAGACCCGGCAGCAGACGCCGGACCTGCTGACGTTCTCTCCCGAGCTGGTCACCGGGCCGGCCGCCGACCGGATTCAGCCGTCCGACTACCCCGACCGGTGGGATGGTTTCCCGCTGTCGTATGAGTTCACGCCGGGCGACACCCGCGACGGCGTGACCGTCGACGTCCCGCTCGCCCAGCTCAACCAGGTGCAGGCGGAGCCGTTCGCCTGGCACGTGCCGGGGCTGCGGGAGGAGCTGGTCACCGAGCTGATCCGGACGCTGCCCAAGCAACTGCGGGTGAACTTCGTGCCCGCCCCCGACGTGGCCCGCGAGGCGCTGGCCGGCCTCGGGCCGGCCAGCGGCGACCTGCTCAGCGCGCTGAGCCGGGAGCTGACCCGGCTGCGCGGGGTCACGGTGCCGCGCGACGCCTGGGACCCGGCCAGGCTGCCCGCCCACCTGCGGGTCACGTTCCGGGTGATCGACGGTGAGAAGGTGCTGGCCGAGGGCAAGGACCTGGACGAGCTGAAGCGCCAGGTCCGGCCCCGGCTGCGGGCCACCCTGGCCGAGGCCGGGCACGGGCTGGCCCGGACCGGGCTGCGCCGCTGGGACCTGGGCACCTTGCCCCGGGAGTTCAGCAACGGCCAGGTCAAGGCCTACCCGGCGCTGGCCGACGCGGGCGACGCGGTGGACGTCCGGCTGTTCGACACGGCCGCCGCCGCCGAGCGCAGCATGCGCCTGGGCACCCGGCGGCTGCTGCTGCTCCAGGTGCCGTCGGGTGCCCGTTCCATTGGCGCCAACCTGGCCACCGCGCAGAAGCTGGCGCTCAGCCGCAGCCCCTACGCGGGCGCGGTGGCGCTGCTGGACGACTGCGCCGCGGCCGCGGCCGACGAGATCATCACCCGGGCGGGCGGCCCGGCCTGGGACGAGGCCGGGTTCGCCGCCCTGGTGACGGCCGCCCGGGCCGGCCTGAACGCGCTGACCGCGCAGGTCGTCGCCGATGTGGCCCGCGTCCTGGCCGAGGCCCACGAGGTCGAGGCGGCGCTGGCCCGGGCGGCCGCGCACGCGGACGAACCGGCCTTCGCCGACATCCGGACCCAGTTCGAGGGCCTGGTCTATCCCGGGTTCATCAGCGCGGCCGGCGTCCGGCGGCTGCCGGACCTGGTCCGCTACCTGCGGGCCATCCAGCAGCGGCTGGACAAGATCGGGGACGGGGTGCGGGACGCGGAGCGGATGGCGACCGTGCACCGGGTGCTGCAGGCCTACTGGGAGACCGTCCGCGACCTGCCCGCCGGACGCCGGGACGATCCGGACGTGCGGGCGGTCCGCTGGATGATCGAGGAGCTGCGGGTCAGCCTGTTCGCCCAGACCCTCGGCACCTCCGGCCCGGTGTCGGAGAAGCGCATCTACACCGCCCTGGACCGGCTGTTATCCCCTGGAGGACGACTCCGGTCGACGCGGCCAGCCAATCTCGGTGCGCCATGAGTCCGGGCGCACCCGGCCGACGGCGGGCGGGTCTGCGCGCCTGCCCGCATTCAAGCGGCGGGTCAGCCGCTCCCTCCCGCGGTGGTCCGCACGGTCAGGACACTGGCCCAACAGCCACACTGAGCTATCAAGTCACAGCAGCCTCAGGCCTCGCCGATCCGTACCGGCGCGATGCCGCATTTGAGCCGGTTAGAACCTGCGCGATGCCGCATTTGGGCCGGTTGGGCCGGTTGGGCCGAGGCGCACCCCGCGCACGGGGGCGGCAGCGACCGGCTCATCGACACCCTCGTCGTCCATGGCACCCGCAGCACCGCGTGGGCGCGAAGCGCAGCGGGGGGTATGGGGGGGTCGTCCCCCCGGAAGACAACGGCGAAGCCCCCGGCGCTGGTAGCGTTTTCCGTGGTATCCGGGAATTCAGGCGAGGCTGACTCTTACTCATGCTCGACAGGCGATTCATCAGAAGCAATCCCGACGCGGTGAAGCAGGCGGTCCGTGTCAAAGGGCTGGACCTTGACGTGGACGAGCTGCTCGCGGTCGACCACCGGGTCCGCAAGCTCACCACCGAACTGGACGAGGCGCAGGCCCAGCGCAAGAGCTCGGCCAAGGAGTTCGCCAGGGCCGACGAGGGCCGCCGGGCCGAGCTGCGGGAGGCGCACAAGGAGCTGGAGACCCGGCTGAGCCAGCTGCGCGAGGAGCTCGGCGAGGCCAGCGCCCAGCTGCAGGAGCTGCTGCTGCGCACCCCCACGATCCCGTGGGAGGGCGCCCCGGTCGGGGACGAGTCGGCCAACGTGACGATCCGGTCCTGGGGCGAGCGGCCCGAGTTCGGCTTCACGCCCCTGGACCACGTGGAGCTGCTGGAGAAGCGCGACTGGGCCGAGTTCGCCCGGGCCCGCAAGGTGGCCGGCGAGCGGGCCTACGCGCTGAAGAAGGAAGCCGTCCTGCTCGAGCGGGCGCTGCACTCTTACGCGCTCGACGTGCTGATGGACCGGGAGTTCACCGTGATCTCGGTCCCCTCCCTGGTGACCGAGATGCCGCTGGTCGGGACCGGCCAGTTCCCGGGCCACCGCGAGGAGACCTACGCGATCCCGGCCGATGACCTGTACCTGGCGGGCACGGCCGAAGTGGCCCTGGTCGGCCTGCACAGCGGCGAGATCCTCGACAAGAAGCAGCTGCCGATCCGCTACGCGGGCATCTCGCCGTGCTTCCGCCGGGAGATCGGCAGCGCCGGCCGGGACGTGCGCGGCCTGCTGCGGGTCCACCAGTTCGAAAAGGTCGAGCAGTTCGTGATCTGCCTGGCCGAGGACACGGAGTCCGACCGCTGGCACACCGAGCTGCTCGATACGGCCGAGCGGCTGGTGCAGGGCTTGGGCCTGGCCTACCGGGTGCTGGAGATCGCCACCGGCGACATGGGGGCCGGCAAGTTCCGGATGAACGACATCGAGACCTGGTTCCCGTCGCTGGACCACTACCGGGAGACCCACAGCTGCTCGTCCCTGCACGACTGGCAGGCGCGCCGGGCCAACCTGCGCTACCGGGACACCGACGGCACGGTCCGGTTCGCGTACACCCTCAACAACACCGCGATCGCCACCCCCCGGCTGCTGGCCGCGCTGATCGAGAACAACCAGACCGCCGATGGCCAGGTGCGCGTCCCCGAGGTGCTGCGCCCGTACCTGGGCGGCCGGGAGCTGCTCTAGCCGGCCGGGCCCGCTGACTTCTGCGCGGCGGCGGCCGCCCGCCGGCGCGCGGCCGCGGCCTGCAGGGGGCTCAGCGGCGCGGCCTCGCTCGTCTCCCCGTCCTCGGGGTCGGGCGGAGGCGGCGGGATCTTCCGCAGCTGCCGGTTCATGGACTTGAGCAGGAAGTACAGCGCCACACCCATCCCTGCCACCACGAGGAACCCGAGTACCCCGGGGGTCACCTCGTTGTCGTTCGCCTTGGCCTTGGCCAGCACCGCGCCGTGCGCCAGCACGGTGTGGGCGGCGAGCACGGCGGTGGCAGCCGTCACAGACACACCTTCTCCCTGACCCCGGCGAACAGGTCATCCTCCGGCAGCTCGGTATCCACGAGCGACCTAGCCAGATGATAGTCCTCAGTCGGCCAGGCCTGCCGCTGGACGTCCAGCGGGCAGGCGAACCAGAAGCTCTTCGGGTCGATCTGGGTCGCGTGGGCCAGCAGCGCCTCGTCCCGGATCCCGAAGAAGTCGCCGCACGGCACCCGGGTGGTGAGCTCCAGTTCGGGCCGGTTCGCCCGCTCCGGGTCCTTGGCCCGCTCCTCGAACATCTTCGTATAGGGCGACTCCAGGCCGCGGCGCAGCATTTCCTCGTGCAGCGCGGTGAACTTGGCCCGGTGGAACGAGGCGAAGTAGTACAGCTTGAGCGGCTGCCAGGGCTCGCCGGTGCCCGGGTAGCGGTCCGGGTCGGCGGCCGCCTCGAACGCCTCCACGGCGACGTTGTGGGTCATGATGTGGTCGGGGTGCGGGTAGCCACCGGACTCGTCGTAGGTCAGCATCACGTGCGGCCGGAATTCACGGACCGCCTGGACCAGTGGCCGGGCCGCCTCGGCCAGCGGCATCAGCGCAAAGCAGCCGTCCGGGAGCGGCGGTTTCGGGTCGCCCTCGGGCAGGCCGGAATCGATGAACCCCATGAATCGCTGCTGCACGCCGAGAATTTCCCGGGCCCGCGCCATCTCATCCCGGCGCAACTGTGGCAAATTGGCCCGCACCTCGGGCCGGTCCATGGCCGGATTGAGCACATCGCCGCGTTCCCCGCCGGTCAGCGTGGCCACCAGGACCTCCACGTCCTCGCGGACGTAGCGGGCCATGGTCGCGGCGCCCTTGCTGGACTCGTCGTCCGGGTGGGCGTGCACGGCCATCAGCCGCAACTGAGGCTCCTGAGCTGTGTCGGCAGCTGTGTCGGCGGACAACTGATCTCCCTCGCTGATGCTCCTGCGACGCCAATTTTGACTAGTTCCAGGCAGGCGGAGGAGAACCCGTAATTGGGCATTTGGCCCCCGTGACAGGCTGGAACGGCGTCAACCACTGGAAAACACGCACCCGTTCCCGCCGCATTCCCTACCTGCACCATTTGACTAGAGCGGCGTAGTCGTTGACGCTTGTTAGCCTTAAAAGATTACCCCTGAGGGGATCGCTTATCTGGCGGTCCTTCCGACCTGGCAGCATGGCAAGACTGTGCAGTACTGAGGAGTGCCCGTGACCGAGACCCGCGACGGAAGCGTCACCTGGTTGACCCAGGAGGCGTACGACCGCCTGAAGGCCGAACTTGACGACCGCTCGGGACCGCTTCGGGTTGAGATCGCCAAGAGAATCGAGGCTGCTCGCGAAGAGGGCGACCTCCGCGAGAACGGCGGTTACCACGCGGCGAAGGAAGAGCAGGGCAAGAACGAGGGCCGGATCCTGCAGATCCAGGCGATCCTGGAGAACTCCCGGGTCGGCGAGCCGCCCCGGACCGAGGGCGTGGTCGGGCCGGGGATGACCGTGACCGTCCGGTTCCCCGGCGACGACGAGGAGGTCACGTTCCTGCTGGCCTCGCGGGAAGAGACCGGCGCCCCGATCGAGGTGTACTCACCCAAGTCGCCGCTCGGCACCGCCATCAACGGCAAGAAGGTCGGCGAGACCGCCAACTACACGCTGCCCAACGGCCGCTCGGCGTCGGTGGAGATCCTCGACGCCGTCCCGTACGGCGGCGTCTGACCAGCTTGAGTAGGGGCCGGCCGGGCACGGCCGGCCCAGTCAGCTGAAGATCAGCGTGTAGCCGCTCCGGCGCAGCTCGGTGATGATCTCCTCGCAGTGCTCGGGGCCGCGCGTCTCCACCTGGAGCAGCACCTCGACCTCGCCGACCTGCAGCCGGGGCGTGACCCGCTCGTGCCACACGTCGAGCACGTTCGCGCCCAGCCCGGCCAGTTCGTGCAGCAGCGTGGCCAGCGCACCGGGCCGGTCCGGCACCCGGCAGCGGAACGCCAGGTAACGCCCGGCCGCCCGCAGGCCGTGGCGGAGCAGCTTGGACAGCAGCAGCGGGTCGATGTTGCCGCCGGACAGCACCACCACCGCCGGCGTCTCGATCTCGCCCCCGTGCTCCAGCAGCGCGCCGACCCCGGCCGCTCCGGCCGGCTCCACCACCTGCTTGGCCCTTTCCAGGCAGAGCAGCAGCCCGCGGGAAAGGCTCTCCTCGGTCACCGTGACCACCCGCGCGCCGAGCCCGGACAGCAGCCTGAACGCCAGCTCGCCGGGGCTGCTGACCGCGATACCGTCGGCCATCGTCGGCGTCCCCTTGACCGGGATCGGCCGCCCGGCCGCGAGCGAGGCCGGGAACGGCGCCACCGCGGCCGCCTGCACCCCGATCACCTGCACGGCCGGGTCGAGGCTCTTGACCGCGACCGTGACCCCGGCCGCCAGCCCGCCGCCGCCGACCGGGATCACCACCGTGCGGACCTGCGGGCACTGCTCGATGATCTCGAAGCCGAGGGTGCCCTGGCCGGTGATGATGTCCGGGTGCTCGAACGGGTGGATCAGCACGCTGCCGGTCTTGGCCGCGAACTCCTCCGCCCCGGCCAGGGCGTCCTCGACCGTCGACCCGTGCAGCACCACGTCGGCGCCGTAGTCCCGGGTGGCCTGGATCTTGGGCAGCGGCGCGCCCTCGGGCATGAACACGGTGGACTCGGTGTCCAGCAGGCTGGCCGCGTAGGCCACGCCCTGGGCGTGGTTGCCCGCGCTGGCCGCCACCACCCCGCGGGCCCGTTCCGCGTCGGTCAGCCGGGAGATGCGCAGGTACGCTCCGCGGACCTTGAACGACCCGGTGCGCTGCAGGTTCTCGCACTTGAGGAAGACGGAGCCGCCGACCAGCTCGGACAGCACCCGGGAGTGCTGCACCGGAGTGGGCGAGATCACGTCCCGCAGCAGTTCCCGCGCCGCCACGATGTCGTCCGCCTGCACCGAACCCGGTTCCGTTGCCACCAGAGCAGTGTGCCACGCAGGACCGCTAGCAAGAGACCGGCTTGATCGCCAGGGGTGTTCGCGGGGAGCGCAGTAAAGGGTGGGCCGGATGCGAACAGCCCGTAGATGGACATAGTGTCGAATGGTGCAGCCAAACAGCCAGCATCGTCATCCCGCCGCGCGGCATGGGCGGCCACCGGCCGCAGCCACGCTGGGCGAACTGCGCGCGGACGGCCACGTCTACCGGAGCGTCAAAGAGGAGATCAGGCAGAACCTGCTAACCCGGATGCGGACCGGCCAGGACCGTTTCCCCGGCATCATCGGCTTCGGGAACACGGTGCTCCCGCACCTGGAGCGTTCCCTGCTGGCCGGCCACGACGTGATCCTGCTGGGCGAGCGCGGCCAGGGCAAGACCCGGCTGATCCGGACCCTGGTGGGGCTGCTCGACGAGTGGGCGCCCGCGGTGGCCGGATGCGAGATCAACGATCACCCGTACGTGCCGGTGTGCGCCCGGTGCCGGCGGCTGTCCGAGGAGCTCGGCGAGGACCTGCCGATCGTGTGGCGCAACGCCCGCGACCGGTACGGCGAGAAGCTCGCCACTCCCGACACCAGCGTCGGTGACCTGATCGGTGACATCGACCCGGTCAAGGTGGCCGAGGGCCGGACCCTGGGCGACCCGGAGACCGTGCACTACGGCCTGGTGCCCCGCACCAACCGGGGCATCTTCTGCCTGAACGAGCTGCCCGACCTGGCCGAGCGGATCCAGGTGGCGCTGCTCAACGTGCTGGAGGAGCGGGACATCGGCGTGCGCGGTTACGCGCTGCGGCTCCCGCTGGACCTGGTCCTGGTGGCCAGCGCCAACCCCGAGGACTACACGAACCGGGGCCGCATCATCTCCCCGCTGAAGGACCGTTTCGGCGCGGAGATCCGCACCCACTATCCGCTGACGCTGGACGACGAGCTCGGCCTGATCCAGCAGGAGGCTGCGGTCGGCTGGGACGGGGCGGTCCCCGGGGCCGAGCTGCCCGAGCACCTGGTCGAGATCATCGCCCGGTTCACCCGGCTGGTCCGGGAGTCGCCCGCGGTGGACTCGCGGTCCGGCGTCTCGGCCCGGTTCGCCATCGCGGCGGCCGAGAGCGCGGCCGCCTCGGCCGTGCGCCGGTCGGCGCTGACCGAGAGCGCCCCGGCCCGCCCGGCCGCCCGCCGGCCGCACAGCCGTACCACCCACCGGGCAGGCAGCGCGGCCACTCCGCCGGCCGCCGAGCAGCCGGTGGCCCGGGTGTGCGACCTGCCGGCCACCGTGGGCACGCTCCGCGGCAAGGTCGAGTTCGAGGTCAGCGAGGAGGGCCGGGAGGAAGAGGTGCTGGCGCACCTGCTCCGCCGGGCCATCGCCGAGACGTTCCGGTCCCGGCTGGGCAGCGCCGACCTGGCGCCGCTGCTGGCCAAGTTCGACGGCGGCCAGACGGTCGAGTCGGGCGAGCTCACGTCCGCGTCCGACCTGCTGCAGAGCGTGGGCGAGGTCCCCGGGCTGGCCAAGATCATGCAGCGGCTGGGCATGGACGGCAGCGAGTCGTTCGGCCACGCGGCCGCGGCCATCGAGTTCGCCCTGGAAGGGCTGTACCTGATGCGCCGGCTGTCCAAGGACACCATGGACGGGACCGCCGTCTACCGCACGTAAAACCTGAAGAGGCGTGTTGTGGCGAACTACCGATACGGCCCGTACTCCGACGGGCCGGACCCGCTGGCGCCGCCCTACGACGTCCGCGGCGCGCTCGACGCCCTCGGTGACTCGGTCCTGGAGGGATCGACACCCGGGGACGCCCTGCGCGACCTGGCCCGGGGTGGCATGCCGGGCCGGCGCGGCCTGGACGACCTGCTGCGCCGGGTGCGGGAACGGCAGCGGGAGCTGCGTAACAGCGGCCGCCTCAGCGGCACGCTCGACCAGGTCCGGTCGCTGCTGGACACGGCCATCGGCCAGGAGCGGGCGGAGCTGTTCCCGGACCCCAGCGACGAGGCCCGGATGCGCGAGGCCGACCTGGACACGCTGCCGTCCGACACCGCCCAGGCCGTCCGCCAGCTGGCCGACTACGACTGGCGGTCCCAGGCCGCCCGGAACACGTTCGAGCAGCTGAAGGACATGCTCCGGCGGGAGGTGCTGGACAGCCAGTTCCGCGGCATGAAGCAGGCGCTGGAGAACCCGGACCCCGAAGCCATGCAGCGGGTCAAGGACATGCTCGGCGACCTGAACAGCATGCTCGAGGCGGACGCCCGCGGCGAGCACACCCAGGATGACTTCGACCAGTTCATGGAGAACTACGGGGACCTGTTCCCCGACCAGCCGGAGAACCTCGAAGAGCTGGTCGACTCGCTGATGCGGCGGATGGCGGCGGCCGAGCGGCTGCTGTCCTCGCTCAGCAACGAGCAGCGCGAGGAGCTGGCCAACCTGATGGCCCAGGCGCTGGACGACGCGGGCCTGGCCATGGAGATGACCCGGCTGTCGGACATGCTGAACGCACGCCGTCCGGACATGGCGCCCGGCCAGGGCGAGCAGATGATGGGCGATCAGCCGCTCGGGCTCGGTGACGCCACCACCGCCCTGGCCGAGCTGGCCGACCTGTCCGAGCTGGAGCAGGCGCTGAGCCAGGACTACCCGGGCGCGACGCTGGACGACATCGACGAGGACGCGGTCCGCCGCGCCTTCGGGCGGCAGGCCGTGGACGACGTGGAGGCGCTGCGCCGGGTCGAGCGCGAGCTCGAGCAGCAGGGCTACCTGAACCGCACCAACGGCAAGCTGGAGCTGACCCCGCGGGCGGTGCGGCGGCTGGGCGAGACCGCGCTGCGCCGGGTGTTCCCCGGCCTCACCACCGGCCGCCGCGGCGACCACGACCGGCGCGACGCCGGCCAGGCCGGCGAGCTGACCGGGGCCACCCGCGACTGGGAGTTCGGCGACGAGCAGCCGATCGACACCGCCGCGACGATCCGCAAGGCGCTGCTCCGGCAGGCCCGCACCAACCCGGACGCCAGGCGGCGCGACGTGTCCCGGGTCCGGCTCGACCCCGGCGACTTCGAGGTGGCCGAGACCGAACGGCGCGGCGGCGCCGCCGTCAGCCTGCTGGTCGACCTGTCCTACTCGATGGCCCTGCGCGGTACCTGGGCCGCGGCCAAGCAGACCGCGCTGGCGCTGCACGCGCTGATGCGGATGCGCTTCCCGCAGGACGCGCTCCAGGTCGTGGGCTTTTCCAACTACGCCCGGGAGCTGCGTGAGACCGAGCTGGCCGGGCTTGGCTGGGACATGGTGCAGGGCACCAACCTGCACCACGCGCTGGTGCTGGCCGGGCGGCACCTGGACCGGCACCCCGAGCAGGAGCCGGTGGTGCTGATCGTGACCGACGGCGAGCCCACCGCGCACCTGCAGCGGGACGGGCGGTTCTGGTTCGACTGGCCGCCGTCCCCGGAGACGCTGGAGCTCACGCTGGCCGAGGTGGACAAGATGACCCGGCGCAACGCCCTGCTGAACATCTTCATGCTGGCCGAGGACGACCGGCTGACGGCGTTCGTGGACAACGTGGCCCGGCGCAACGGCGGCCGGGTGCTGCACGCTCAGGCCGACCGGCTCGGCGAGTACGTGGTGAAGGACTTCCTCCGCGCCCGCCGAGCCGCCAGCTAGCCGGCCAGGGCTTGCCGCAGGTCGTCGAGCAGGTCGGCGGCGTCCTCGATGCCGACCGACAGCCGGACCAGGTCACCCGGCACCTCCAGCGGCGAGCCGGCCACCGAGGCGTGCGTCATCCGGCCCGGGTGCTCGATCAGCGATTCCACCCCGCCCAGCGACTCGCCCAGCGTGAACAGCCGGGTCCGGCCGCACACCGCCACCGCCATCTCCTCACCCCCGTGCACGCGGAACGAGACCATGCCGCCGAAGCCGCTCATCTGCTTGGCCGCGACGCTGTGCCCCGGGTGCGCCGGGAGGCCGGGGTACATGACCTCGGTCACCGCCGGGTGGCTGGTCAGCATCTGCGCCACCCGCATCGCGTTCTCACCGTGCTTGTCCATCCGGACCGCCAGCGTGCGGATGCCGCGCAGCGTGAGCCAGGAGTCGAACGGGCCGGGCACACCGCCGGTGGCGTTGCGCAGGTAGTCGGCGTCGTCGGCGATCTTCGCGTCCGAGGTCACCAGCGCCCCGCCCACCACGTCGGAGTGGCCGCCCAGGTACTTGGTGGTGGAGTGCACCACCACGTCCGCGCCCAGGGTCAGCGGGCGCTGCAGCCGGGGCGAGGCGAACGTGTTGTCCACCACCAGCAGCGCGCCCGCCTCGTGGGCCGCCTCGGCCAGCGCGGCGATGTCGGCGATGGCCAGCAGCGGGTTGGTGGGAGTCTCCACCCAGAGCACCCGGGTGGGGCGCTCGGCCAGGCTGCGGCGGACGGCCGCGGTGTCCGGCAGGTGCACCGGCGCGTAGTCCAGCCCCCACTGCTGTAGCACCGCGGAGAACAGCCGGTAGGTGCCGCCGTAGGCGTCGTCGGGGATGATGACCCGGTCGCCCGGGCGGCACACCGCCCGGAGCAGGCAGTCCTCGGCCGCCATGCCGGAGGCGAAGGCCAGCGCCCGGCGGCCGCCCTCCAGGGCGGCCAGGCACTCCTCCAGCGCGGTGCGGGTCGGGTTGGCGGTGCGCGAGTACTCGTAGCCGCCGCGCAGCCCGCCCACCCCGTCCTGCTTGTAGGTCGAGGTCTGGTAGATCGGCGGCACCACCGACCCGGTGATCGGGTCCGGGTCCTGCCCGGCGTGGATGGCCAGCGTCTCGAACCCGGGAGCGGGCTCGCTCATGCTCATGAATAGGTCTCCCCTGCGAGAAAAGTGAGCAGATCCTGCCGGGTGAGCAGGCCCGCGGGCTTGCCGTCCACGAACACCACGGCGGCCCCGGCCCCTTCCAGCGCGTGCACCACGTTGCTGACCGTCTCCCCGGAGCCGACGGTCGGCAGCGGCGGCGACATGTGCCCGCTGAGCGGGTCGCCCGGCTGCGCCTTCCCGGTGATCAGGGCGTCCAGCAGGTCCCGCTCCACGATCGAGCCGATCACCTCGGCCGCCGCCACCGGTGGCTCCTCGTTCACCACCGGCAGCTGGGACACGTCGTACTCACGCAGCAGGTCGATGGCCTGGGCCACCGTCTCCCCCGGGTGCGCGTGCACAAACTCCGGGATCTCCCGGCCCTTGCGCGCCAGCAGCACGTCGCTGACCAGCGGCTCGTCGGTCTGCGCGGACAGGAATCCGTAGTCCGCCATCCAGTCGTCGTTGAAGATCTTGGAGAGGTAGCCGCGGCCCCCGTCGGGCAGCAGTACCACGATCACGTCGTCCGGGCCGGCCCGGTGAGCGGCCTTCAGCGCGGCCGCGACGGCCAGGCCGCTGGACCCGCCGACCAGCAGCGCCTCGTCCCGGGCGAGGCGGCGGGTCATCAGGAAGCTCTCCGCGTCGGTGACCGCGATGACCTCGTCACAGATCTCCCGGTCGTAGGTGGCGGGCCAGATGTCCTCGCCCACGCCTTCGACCAGGTAGGGCCGGCCGGAGCCGCCGGAGTAGACCGAGCCCTCCGGGTCGGCGCCGATCACCCGCACCCGGCCGTCCGAGATCTCCTTCAGGTACCGGCCGGCGCCGCTGATCGTCCCGCCGGTGCCGACCCCGGCCACGAAGTGGGTGACCCTCCCGTCGGTCTGGGACCAGATCTCGGGCCCGGTCGACGCGTAGTGCGAGGCGGGGTTGTCGGGGTTGGCGTACTGGTCGGGCTGCCAGGCTCCCGGCAGCTCGGCCGCCATCCGGCGGGCCACGCTGTAATAGGAGTCGGGATGTTCCGGCGGCACCGAACTCGGGCAGACCACCACGTCGGCGCCGTAGGCCCGCAGCACGCTGATCTTGTCCTGTGCGACCTTGTCCGGGCAGATGAACACACACTTGTAGCCGCGCTCGGCGGCCACGATGGCCAGCCCGACGCCGGTGTTGCCCGACGTGGGCTCCACGATCGTGCCGCCGGCCTGGAGCAGTCCGGCCTTTTCGGCGGACTGGATCATGCGCAGGGCGATCCGGTCCTTGACCGAACCGCCCGGGTTGAAGTACTCGACCTTGGCGAGTACGTCCGGGCCGGGACCGGCCAGATGCAGGTCCCGGGTTACTTCACGAAGCCTGACGAGCGGGGTGTTACCTACCGTCTGCGTCAGGGAGTCGTATACGTGCATGCTGCTCGCGATCCCTTGATAGGCCAGGGCCAACGGCCAGATGGCCGGCCCTCCTGGTACTCCTGGCTGACCCCGACGTTATCCGAACCACGGGCAACACGTGCACCTTGCCAGTGACGACGTAGGCTACTGATCAGTAGTAGGTGGCCGCTCAGCAATAGCGGGCCACGCACCAAGGAGGCGGATGCCATGCCGGAGGCCGTTGTCGTCGCGACGGCTCGATCCCCGATCGGCCGTGCGTTCAAGGGTTCCATGACCACCATCAGGCCGGACGACCTGACGGCCCAGATCATCACGGCCGCGCTGGCCAAGGTGCCCCAGCTCAACCCGGACGACATCGACGACCTGCTGCTCGGCTGCGGGCTGCCGGGTGGCGAGCAGGGCTTCAACATGGCCCGGGTGGTGGCGGTGCTGCTCGGTCACGACAACCTGCCCGGCACCACGGTGACGCGGTACTGCTCGTCCTCGCTGCAGACCACCCGGATGGCGTTCCACGCGATCAAGGCGGGCGAGGCCGACGTGCTGATCTCCGCGGGCGTGGAGACCGTCAGCCGGTTCGCCAACGGCAGCAGCGACTCCTGGCCGGACACGCACAACGCGGAGTTCGCCGACGCGGAGACCCGGACCCAGCAGAGCGCCGAGGCCGGCGCCGGTCCCTGGCACGACCCGCGCGAGGACGGCAACATCCCCGACATCTACATCGCGATGGGCCAGACCGCGGAAAATGTAGCCGGGCTGAAGGGGATCAGCCGGGCCGAGCAGGACGAGTTCGGTGTGCGCTCGCAGAACCTGGCCGAGAAGGCCATCGCCGACGGCTTCTGGCAGCGGGAGATCATCCCGGTCACGCTGCCCGACGGCACCACCGTGGCCAAGGACGACGGCCCCCGGGCGGGCACCACGCTGGAAAAGGTGTCGCAGCTCAAGCCGGTCTTCCGGCCGGACGGCACGGTCACGGCCGGCAACTGCTGCCCGCTGAACGACGGCGCGGCCGCGGTGATCATCATGAGCGATACCAAGGCGGCCGAGCTGGGCATAACCCCGCTGGCCCGGATCGTGTCGACCGGCGTGACCGCCCTGTCGCCCGAGATCATGGGCCTCGGCCCGGTCGAGGCGTCCCGGCAGGCGCTGGGACGGGCGGGCATGGCCATCAGCGACATCGACCTGGTGGAGATCAACGAGGCGTTCGCGGCTCAGGTCATCCCCTCCTACCGCGAGCTCGGCATCGACCTCGACCGGCTGAACGTGAACGGCGGCGCGATCGCCGTCGGCCACCCGTTCGGCATGACCGGGGCGCGGATCACCACCACCCTGCTCAACAGCCTGGCGTTCCACGACAAGACGCTGGGACTGGAGACCATGTGCGTCGGCGGTGGCCAGGGTATGGCCATGGTGGTCGAAAGGCTTTCCTGACCGGGGTTTCCGCCGGGCGGCCCGGTGCTCCCCGCCCGGCGGAAACAGCACGAGCAGGACAGCGGCACGACAGACCGGATTCACCTGGCATTAGGGAAAGGTTGCTCCTGGGTCTTGTCAGCTGGCGGCCTCTGGGGCAGGCTCACAGCAAGAGGCTTAAGGCTTCACCCCTGGAGGTGCCAATTGCCGCTGACTCGCTCCCTGGAGACGCACAAGAACTTGATCGCCCGCATACCACGCGTCACAGGTAGTGACCTTCGAGAGTGGTTCGTACGTCTTGAATCCGGCCCCGCCTTCCTGCGCTGCGATGAGCGCGCGAACTGGCTGGCCGATGAGCACGGTATCTCACACGGCTACGCGAACGCCATCGTCCACGAGTGGGAGATGCGCCGCCGCATGCGGCTGAACAGCGTCTGACATTAGGCCTGACGCTGACGCCGCCCGCTATCTGACAGACTGGGCCGCATGAGCCCAGAGCAAGCTCTGCAGTTTCTGCGCGACCATCATCACGCCGTCCTGGCTACGCTCCGATCCGATGGCCTGCCGCAGATGTCGCCTGTGACCTGCGCGGTCGACGACGAGGGCCGGATCCTGATCAGCACCAGGGAGCCGGCGGTCAAGACCCGCAATCTGCGTCGCAACCCGTTCGCTTCGGTCTGCGCCTTCACCGACCCGTTCTACGGTCCGTGGGTGCAGGCCGAAGGGACGGCGGAGGTCATCGCGCTCCCGGACGCCATGGACCTTCTCATCCAGTACTATCGCCTGGCCTCCGGGGAGCACCCGGACTGGGACGAGTACCGGGCCGCCATGGAGCGCGACCGCCGGGTCATCGTCCGGGTGACGGTCACCCGGGTGGGCCCCTCGGTGAGTGGCTGAATTCCGGCCTGCATCCACAGCGGCCGGGCCGATTCCCGGCCGGCGGTTGATCCCCGGTTGGCCCAATGGTAAATGGCCGTTAACCAGACTGCCTCATGGCCAACTGCCGAGTCGAGGGTGGGCAACGCAATCAGCGGCCGATTCCCCGAGTTGATCCGCGGCCGTGGCTGATTTCGTGGCCGGCTCCGCCCTCGGCGGCCGATTCCGCAGTTGCCCCCACGGCCAGGTGCTGATAATGGCGCTGGTGTCCCCGGTCTCCGATTTGCGGCGTTGAGACCCTGCCCGCACCGCATAGGGAATTGATCCCGGAAACTTATTTTTCAAGATCGTTAAGCAATCCCCGGGTGCCAGCCGTCCCCGAATGCAAGGACATCTGCACGTGCAATAGGCAATACCCAGCCGCCGTGGCGAACCGGTGCGCCACGGCGGCTCCCCACCACGAAACCGGTTGTCCCAGCTGGGACCCGGGTAAATGGTTACGCCAATAACAAGGGTGCCCCCGGTCGGACTCGAACCGACACTAGCGACCCTTTTAGGGGGGCGGCCTCTGCCCTTGGGCTACGGGGGCTGGCCAATAATACCCCGCAATTCTTCATAATCGAAGGCTAGTCATATTCGGACCGGCGCGTATCTTGGAGTGGGCCAATTCAATTAGGCATTGCGGCGTGTCGGGTGCAGAGTGTAACCACAGCGTCGATCAATATAAACGCTGCGTAACCGAACTGCCGCATTGATGACGCCCAAGGCCTTGCGTACATCAATTCAGAGCAAATTTCACAACCAGCCATTGGCGCGCTTACCAGGCACAATGCATTCCGCTCGGGCAGCCGCACGGCTGAACCATGAAATATAGATATAAAACGGTCGCCGCGTGGATCGCGTCTCGGCTAAGTCCCATTCGTCCCACCTGTCACTTTGATGGGGATGTGGGGGAATCGAGTGGGAGTGGTGGGCCGAGGCCGGAGTACTCACGGGCGCGGCGGAAGACTGCGTCGAGCATGTCCGGGGTGACGCGGCCGGTGAAGGTGTTCTGCTGGCTGGGGTGGTAGCAGCCGAGCAGCAGCAGCGGCGCGGCCGGCCCGGCCGAGCCGGCCGGGCTGACCTCGGCTTCGGCGGCGTGGCCGAACGGGGGGCGGCGGCGTGGGAGGGCGAAGCCGGTGGCGCGCAGCATCGGCCAGGCCGACTGCCAGGCGAAGCCGCCCAGGCAGACGACCACCCGGGCCGACGGGGTGATCCGCCGGAACTCCTCGACCAGCCAGGGCGCGCAGGTGTCACGCTCGTCCGGGGTGGGCTTGTTGGCGGGCGGGGCGCAGCGGACGGCGGCCACCATGCGCGAGTGCAGAAGCCGCTGGCCATCGCCGGCGTGGACGCTGACCGGGCTGGCGGCGAGGCCACAGCGGTACAGCGAGGCGAACAGGAAGTCGCCGCTGCGGTCGCCGGTGAACACCCGGCCGGTCCGGTTACCGCCGTGGGCGGCCGGGGCGAGGCCGAGGATCACGATCTGCGGCTCGTCGTCGCCCCAGCCGGGGATGGGCCGTCCCCAGTACTGCTCGCCGGCGAACGAGCGGCGCCGGACCCGGGCCACCTCCTCGCGCCACTCGACCAGGCGGGGGCAGGCCCGGCAGACCGACTGACGGGCCACCAGTTCGGGCAGGGTGGGGGCGCCGGCCGCCAGCTCGCGGACCTCGGCGGCGCCGTGGGCGACCGGGGTGGCAGCGGTGGCCGGGTCCCCGGGCCAGCCCGTCCCGGGCGCTACCGGGCCGCGAGTGGCCTCTGAGGCCGCCGGGGTGCCCGGGGCGTCCGGGGCGTCCGGGGCGGGGATCATGAGCCTGTGACCGGGTCCGGGGTGGCCGTGGACCAGGCGATCCCATCCAGGATGTCGTGCTCGCTGACCAGCACCTCGGCAAATCCGAGCTGGATCATGATCCGGTCCAGGATCAGGGCCCCGCCGCCGATGACGTCGATGCGGCCCGGGTGCATGACCGGGATGCGGGCCCGCTCGGCATGGGTCTGGGCCAGCAGGCGAGTGGCGACCTCGTGGACCTGGCCCGCGCTGATCTGCGCGTGGTGCAGCCGCTCGGGGTCGTAACCGGGCAGGTCCAGCGCTATCCCGGCCACCGTGGTGACCGAGCCGGCCAGCCCGACCAGGGTGCGGGCCTGGCGTGCGTCGACCACCGCGGCCGCGCGGGCGATGGCCGCGTCGATATCGGCGGTGGCCGCGGTGACCTGCGCGGCCGTCGGCGGGTCGGCCCGCAGGTGCCGTTCGGTCATCCGCACACAGCCGATGTCGACGCTGAGCGCGGAGGTGACCTCGCCGCCGGCCCCGAGCACGAACTCGGTCGAGCCGCCGCCGATGTCGGTGACCAGGTACGGGGACGGCACCCGGGACCCGAGCTCGGCGGTGGCCCCCAGGAACGACAGCCGGGCCTCCTCGTCGCCGCTGAGCACCTCCGGGCCGGCGCCGAGGACCTCGGTGACCCGGCCGACGAACTCGCCGGCGTTGGCCGCGTCCCGGGTGGCGCTGGTGGCCACCATCCGGACCGCCTCGGCGCCGCGGTCCCTGATCAGCGCCGCGTAGTCGCCGAGCGCCTTCAGCGTGCGGTCCAGCGCCTCGGGGGCCAGCCGGCCGGTGGTGTCGACGCCCTGGCCCAGGCGGACGATCTCCATCCGCCGGTCGATGTCGGTGAGCGTGGCCGGTGTCGCGGCGGTGGCCGGGTCCACGTCGGCGATGAGCAGCCGGATCGAGTTGGTGCCGCAGTCGATGGCGGCTACGCGGCGGGTCATCAATCGTCCTCCGTGTCGTCGGGCCCCGGCAGGCAGGAGCCGCCAGGCCCACCAGGGCCGGCCGCGTCGGCCGCCTCCCGGCCGAACGGGTTCGCGCCGGGTACCGCCAGCTCGTGCGCGACCAGAGCGTGCAGGCACTTCACGCGGGTGGGCATGCCGCCGGCGGTCTGGGTGCCGTCCGGCAGCGGCGCGACCCCGGCCGCGGTGGCTGCGTCCTGCCGCCGCGTCACGTAGTCCTGGTGCGCGGCGGCGTAGGCCGCCCGCAGGCCGGCGTCATCGGCCAGCCGGGCGGTCATCGTCCGCATCAGGCCCGCCGCCTCCAGCCTGCTGATCGCGGCGGCCGCCCGGGGGCAGGTCAGGTAGTACAGCGTCGGGAACGGGGTGCCGTCCGGCAGCCGGGGCGCGGTCTCCACCACGTCCGGCTGGCCGCACGGGCAGACGTGGGCGACCGCCCGCAGCCCGCGCGGGGCCGGCCGAGCTGGGCGGTCACCACCGCCTCGGTCGCAGCATCCATCACTTGCCCGTGGTCTGGTCCGCCTTCTGGACCGATCCCCACAGCTTGGAGTACCACGAGGCCGGCGTCGGGGCGTGCTGCGTGGTGGCGTCGGGCGCCGGGCTGCTGCCGACGATCACGTAGCACTTCTCGGTGGGCATGCAGTAGTGCAGCTGGTCGCGCGCCTGCTGCTCGATGTAGCTGGGCTCGGACAGCTTCTGCTGCTCGGCCTGCAGGCTCTTCACCTGCTGGGACAGCGACTGCTGGGTGGCCAGCAGCTGATCGATCTGGCGCCGCTGCCCGATGTACTCCCGGACCGGATAGGCCAGGCTGAGCGCGATCGCGCACATCACCACGGCCAGCAGCGCCGCCCGCCCCGTCAGCTTCGTCGGCCGCAGCTGCGGCCGGCCCGGACGGGGCGGGCTGGGTGGCGATGGTGGGCGCGAGGCCCGGTCCGGGTCCGCCATCAGGCCCGTTCCGCGAACCTCGGGTAGGCGCTGGCGCCGGCGTAGACGGCCGCGTCATCGAGCAGCTCCTCGATCCGGAGCAGCTGGTTGTACTTGGCCACCCGCTCGCCCCGGGCCGGCGCCCCGGTCTTGATCTGCCCGCAGTTGGTGGCCACGGCCAGGTCGGAGATGGTGGTGTCGTCGGTCTCGCCGGACCGGTGGCTGATGATGCAGGTGTAGCTGGCCCGCTGGGCGGCGGCCACCGCGTCCAGCGTCTCGGTGACCGTGCCGATCTGGTTGAGCTTGACCAGCAGCGAGTTGGCCGCCTTCTCCTCGATACCGCGGCGCAGCCGTACCGGGTTGGTCACGAACAGGTCGTCGCCGACCAGCTGGACCTGGTCGCCGACCGTCGCGTTCAGCTCCACCCAGCCCGCCCAGTCCTCCTCGGCCAGCGGGTCCTCGAGCGAGACGATCGGGTAGGTGCTGACCCAGTCCCCGTAGATCGCGGCCATCTCGGCCGAGGACTTGGCCGAGCCTTCGAAGTTGTAGCCGCCGTCGCCGTAGAACTCGGTGGCGGCGGCGTCGATGGCCAGCGCGATATCCCGGCCGGGGGTGAACCCGGCCTTGCCGATGGCCTCCACGATCAGGTCGAGGGCGGCCCGGTTGTTTGCCAGGTCGGGGGCGAACCCGCCCTCGTCGCCCACGCCGGTGGACAGCCCGTGCTGCTTCAGCACCGACTTGAGGGCCTGGTAGGTCTCTGCCCCCCAGCGCAGCGCGTCCTCGTAGGTGGACGCGCCGATCGGGGTGATCATGAACTCCTGGATGTCCACGCTATTGTCGGCGTGCGCGCCGCCGTTCAGGATGTTCATCATCGGGACCGGGAGCACGTGCGCGTTGGGGCCGCCCAGGTAGCGGAACAGCGGCAGGCTGGCCGAGTCGGCGGCCGCGCGGGCCACCGCGATCGAGACGCCGACGATGGCGTTCGCGCCGAGCCGGGACTTGTCCGGGGTCCGGTCGAGGTCGATCATGGCCTGGTCCACCAGCCGCTGGTCGTCGGCCTCGTGGCCGAGCAGCTCGGGCTGGATCTCGTCGATCACGTTGGCTACGGCGCGGGTGACGCCCTTGCCGCCGAACTCGTCACCGCCGTCGCGCAGCTCTACCGCCTCGAAGGCGCCGGTCGAGGCTCCGCTGGGCACTCCCGCCCGTCCGATCGTCCCGTCGTCCAGGGCGACCTCGACCTCAAGGGTCGGGTTCCCCCGGGAGTCCAGGATCTGCCTGGCATGGATTGCTTCGATCGAGGCCACCGCTGGCTCCTCATGTCCTGTTCTGGAGGGTGTGCGTTAAGTCCGCCTTCGAGCCTAGTGGAGCCCGCACCTCCGCCGCACCGGCCACGCCGGCTCCCGGTAAGCTCCCAGGGGTCAGCAGGGCGGAAACGGGGAGCGGGGTATGAAGGTTCTCATCGCGGGCGGGGCGGGATTCATCGGCAGCACGATCGGCTCGGCCTGTATCGACGCCGGGATCACCCCCGTCATCGTCGACAACCTGGTGACCGGCCGGCGGGAGTTCACCGCCGGGCGGGCGTTCTACGAGGGCGATATCGCCGACGGGCCGCTGATCGACCGCATCTTCGCCGACCACCCCGACATCGGCGCGGTGATCCAGTGCGCCGCCCTCATCGTGGTGCCGGACTCGGTGGCGGACCCGGTCGGCTACTACCGCGCCAACGTGACCGCAAGCTTGGAGCTGGTGGCGCACCTGCTGCGGAACGGCTGCCAGCGGATGATCTTCAGCTCGTCGGCGGCGATCTACGGAGCCGAGCCGGACCTGACCGTGGACGAGCAGTCGGTCATCGATCCGCAGAGCCCATACGGCCGGACCAAGGCGGTCTGCGAGGAGATGTTCGCCGACATCGCGGCCAGCCAGCCGATCCGGGTGCTGTCGCTGCGGTACTTCAACCCCATCGGGGCGGACCCCAAGATGCGCACGGGGCTGCAACTGCCCCGGCCCTCGCACGCGCTCGGCAAGCTGATCGAGGCGCACAGTGAGGGCGTCCCGTTCCAGGTCACCGGCACCGACTACCCGACCAGGGACGGGTCGGGGATCCGGGACTACATCCACGTTTGGGACCTGGCGGCCGCCCACCTGGCCGCGATCGACCGCTTCGACGACGTGCTCTCCGGGCCGGCCCGGTCCACCGCGATCAACGTCGGGACCGGCAACGGGACCACCGTGCGGGAGCTGGTGGCGGCGTTCAACAGCGTCGTGGACGTCCCGGTCGCGGTGGCCGAGGCACCCCGGCGGCCCGGCGACGTCGCGGGCGCCTACACCCGGAGCGAGCGGGCCCGCGGCGAGCTGGGCTGGCAGCCGCGCTACTCGGTGGTGGAAGGCATCCGCCACTCGCTGGAGTGGGCCAGCCGCCGCGACGACCTACTGGGCTGACCGCCTCCCCGGGGAACGGGCCCTTAGGACCCAGCCGTCACCGTCGCGTTCTGGCCGGACTTGACCTTGGTGCCCACGCCAGTGACGTTGTTGCCGCTGGCGGTGACCTTCAGCGGGTTGTCACCGCCGCTGAAGGACAGGCCGATGTCGCTCTGGCGGTTGCCCTGGATGGTGTTGCCGGTCACCGCCACGTACCCGGTACCGCTGTTGGTGCCGGTGATGGCCAGGTAGACGTAGGTGGCGTTACCCTCGCCGTTCACGTTGAAGATCTTGTTGCCGACGATCGAGGAACCGGGGCCGTCCTGAGCGTTCGCGGCCAGGCCGTACCAGGTCCCGCTGTTCTGGTTGTCACCGAAGTCTTCGACGTAGTTGCCGGAGACGGTGGTCCCGTAGATGCGCGAGAGGTTCAGCGCGTCCTGCTTGACGGCGTACAGGTGGTTGCCGGAGATGTCCCAGCCCTCGGCGTTCGCCATGTGCACGGCGTCCGCACCCGAGTCGGCGATCTGGTTGTTGTCCAGGAACCCGTCGGTGACCGAGTTACCGGAGTCGATCACCTGGAAGCCGTAACGGCCACTGCCGGACACGAAGTTGTTCAGGAACCGGCTGTTCACGCTGGTGTTCTTGATCGCGCTGCCGTTGGCGCCGGTGTTCGTGTCGACGATGCCATCCCAGCAATTGTTGACATCGACGTGCTCCACGTCGACCTGCCAGTTCAGCAGGATGATCCCGTTGGTGGTGCCGGACCCGGCACAGTCGATCGTCATGTCCCGGATCGCCAGCGGGTCACCGGTGGTGTTCGCGCTCTGAACGTAGCTGGCCGAGGCGAACACGTAGGGCAACGAGCCACTCTGCTTGAGGATCGTGCCGGTGGTGCTCCCGCCCGTGTAGGTGCGGTCGCCCGGCAGCGTCAGCCCCTTGGTCAGCAGGCAGGTGCCGCCCTCGAACTCGATCGCGGAGCCGGCCGGGCTGCCGTTGATGGCCTGCTGCATCCGGGCGGCGTCACCGCTGTTGTCCTGGCAGCTGACCTTGATCGTGGCCGTCACCGGCACCGCCGTCGAGGACGTCGATGCCGGTGGCGACGCCGCCGGGCTGGCCGCCGGGTGGGCGACCCACGCCACCGCGAATCCGACGCAGGCCGCGACGATCACCCCGGCGACGATCAGCGGCCAGCGCCGGACGATCCGGCGCGGCTGGCGGTCCGAGGAGGTGTGGTCGCCCATCCGCGTACGCTACATCCGGCCGGCCGCGCGGATGCGACGCGCCACCGCGTTGCTCACCCGGCGGGCAGCGAACTCAGATCCGCAGACGAACCGCATCAGCGGGCCGAACGTCGACGCCCCCGCCAGGCCCGCGAACCAGACTCCGGGGACCGAGGACTCGAACGAGTTGGACAGCCGCGGCGAATCCACCAGCAGCCGGATCCGGCCGATCAGCGCGGGGTCCATGAAGCCGAGGCTGGACAGGCTGACCCGGAAGCCGGTCGCGGCCAGCACGTGGTCCACCTTGAACTCGGTCTGGTGGCCGGTGGCGGTGGCCGTGGTGAGCAGCGCGCTGTCACCGACGGTGCGCGCGTCCGTGATCCGCTGGCCCTCGTGCACGTCCAGCTGGCCGACCACCCGGTCCCGCAGCCACCAGGCCCCGAACGGCCCGAGCACCCGCTTGACCAGGGCCAGCCGGGTCTCGTCGGGCAGGTAACGGAAGGCGCCGGCCCCGCTGCTGAACGGGATCAGCCGCCAGTCCGGGCCCAGCGGGGAGCCGACCTCGGGCAGGTAGCGGCGCGCACCCTGGCGCACCACCGGGTCGCCGCCCCATACCACCGGGCGCCGGGACACGATCTGCACGCTGGCCCCATGCTCGTGCAGCAGGGCCGCGCTCTCCAGGGCGGACTGCCCGGCCCCGATCACCGCCACCTCACGGCCGGCGAAACCGTCCAGCGAGGTGTGGTGCGAGCTGTGCGAGATCACGCCGTCGGCGGCCGGCTGGCCGAGTCCGGCCAGCTCGGCGGGCACGTAGGCGGCGCCGCTCATACCGGTGGCGAGCACGACCGCGGGGGTGGTGATCTGCTCACCGGTCGCCAGCGTGACCAGGAACTGGTGGCCGTCCTGCTTGAGCCCGGTGACCTTGACGTTTTCCACATCGGGGACGTTGCGCTGGGCGAACCACTGGCCGTAGCGGATGAACAGGTCGATCGGCACCACGTCGTCCCCGACCAGCGGGGTGATACCGGACACCGTGCAGAAGTCCTCGAGCCGGGAGCCCGATCCGGGCGACGAGAGGCTGGAGGCCGAGGGTGTGGACTTCAGGAACATGCCGGCCGGCATCTGGGAGTGCCAGCCGGACATGACGTCGCCGAAGGTGCGCACCGCGATGCCGCGGCCGCGCAGGTGCGCGGCTACGGAAAGGCCGTAAGGACCAGCCCCGATGACAACGGCTGGCGCGTATGAGGTGGTTGCTGGCATAGAGGTCCCTCTCAACTGCTAGCCGCCCCCCGGCGGCGACGCATCTGTTCAGTGTTCAGCGGCAGATTCTGGTGGTGCTCAATCACATAACTTCGGCAGCGGCGCGACCGGCTCGGCGGCCGGCTGGCTCACCGCCCGGGCGTCCCGCCGGACCGCGCGGGCCCGTCTGAGCCGGTTCAGGTAGGTGGCCAGCGGGGCCGCCGACCGGACCAGCATTACCGCCACCGGCAGCGGGTCGTCGGCCGCGAACCAGGCCAGCTCGGTCTCCCCGGCCTCCGGGAGCGGAGGAAGGTGGTCCGTGCTCCGCCGGCCGGACAGCCGGGCGGTCAGGTCCACGTTCTCGACGATGATCCGCCTGCCCTCCGGCATCGGCGCCGACGGCACCGGGCGGCCGGTCAGGTCGAGGTGCATGGCCCGGACGACGTCGATACCGGCGGCGTTCTCGAACAGCCGGAACTGGGCGCCGATGCGCGGGTTGAAGTCCACCAGCTTGTACTGGCCGTCGCGCCGGTCGAACCGGAAGTCGAGATCGGCGATCCCGGCGAAGCCGACCTGGTCGCACAGGTGCGCCGCCAGCTCGGCCAGCTTCGGGTTGTTGACCGTGTAGGCGAGCGCGGTCATGCCGGCCTTGGGCGGCCAGGACCGGACCTTGATCCCGGTGAACAGCACCAGCGGGTCACCCTCGGCCCCGCGGTACAGGTGCACGATCCAGTCCTCGGCCACGTCGGCCGGGATGTACTCCTGGAGAATGACGCTGGGCGTCTCACCCCAGTCGCGGGCCATCGCCAGCAGCTCACCGGCCGAGTCGATGATCGTGGTCCCGTTCACGACCGGATGGTGCAGCCGCGTCCACGCCTCCAGATTCTTCGCCACGACCGGGAACGTGGCCCGGGCGGCGAACTGCTCGATGTCCGCCATCGTCTTGGGGAACGACGAGGTGGGCGCCGGCACGTCGTGCTCCAGGCAGAGCTCGTACAGCCCTCCCTTGCTGGCCAGCCGGGCCGGCAGCTGGGGCGCCACCTGGGGCAGCAGGAACCAGTCGGCCAGCTCGGCCGAGTTCTCGGCGATGAGGACGGCCGCCTCCTCGTCGGTCGGGACGAGGACCGACGGCCGCCCGATCTGCTGGCCGGCCTCCTTGAGGTGCTTGACCATCAGCGCCGGCTCGGCCCGCTCATCCTTCGGCCAGACGAACCGTTCCCGGCAGTACCGGGACAGGGCGGCAGGCGTCCAGCGGTCCTCGGCCACCGCGTGGACCGGGACGCCGAGACGCCCCAGCGACCGGATCGCGTCGACGCCGCCATGGTGGATCGGATAGTGACCCACCTTCACGATCACCGCCGGGACATCCCGGTCGACGGCCGGTGCGGCCAGCGCTGGATGACGCCTCATGAAACGTGTCCATCCGCGGCAGCCCGGCGGCCGCCGGTACGCATGTAGTTCCCAACGCTGCTCGTTCCCCCCTGCCTGACGCCCGTCATCCGAGGACCGCAAATCGGATGAGAACGATGATGATGAAGACGACCAGCAGCGGAATCGAAGCCATACCGAGCCGCCGCATGAGCCGGGTATTCGCCGGCCGCCAGATCCGGACGAACTCCCTCGCGCCCAGGACGAGCAGCAAGAGCGCGAGTTCGGCCAGTCCGATCGGGGTCCAGATAGTCGACGGAAGGGTCTGGACCGTACTCGGCATGGGTTGCCGGGCTGTCCCCTTCGGCCAGGTCAGAGTGTAGATCACCGCGTCCTGGTTGGCGTACGCGACCTTGACGCCGGGATAGGCCTTCATCGCTGCGCGGAACTCCTGGCCCCAGGTGGCCGGGTAGCTCGCACCCTGCTCCAGGTACTCCTCCTGGGTGGTGGTGGTCATGACGTAACTGCCGGGCCCGCTGGCCCGGAGCGCGGCCACCACGCTGCCCACCGACGCCGGGTTGAGCGAGGCCTTCTGCGCCTCGTAGTCGATCTTCTCGATGTCTTTGTAATTCCACGGAATCTGCGGCGTGTCGTCGTTGACCGGGTCCTCGCTCAGCCAGAGGACATGGATCCCCTGACTGTCGTGGGCGTACAGGTAGTTCGTGGCGGCCACTTCACCGGTGGGCGTGCGCTCGAAGGCCTCGTTGCCGTACCGGGGGATGAAGAAGATGACCACGGCCGCGATGACACACACGGCCAGCGCGGGCAGCGTCCGCCATGGCCGCCAGTCACGGACCGGGGCCGGGAAGAACAACATGGCGGCCAGGATGGACGCGGTCGGGAGCATGAACAGGTAGACCCGCAGCGCCATCTCACCGCCGTAGCTCTGCAGGCCGAAGCCCAGGAACGGCACGGCGGTGAGCACGACCAGGACCCGGTCATCGATGGCCAGCCGGCGGCGGCGCAGCAGCCCGAAGCCGGCCAGGATCAGGACCGTGGCGGCAAACCCGTCCCGGGCGTACAGCACGTACTTGTGCAGCGACGAGGTGCCGGTGGCCCGCGCGGAGACGCTGGTGGACAGGTTGGAGCCCAGGTCGCCGAGGCCGCCGAACATGTCGCTGAGGTGACCGGACCAGAACCCGACCGTGCCGAAGCTGACCCAGGCGGCGAAGATCACCGCGAGCAGGATCGGCAGGCTGCGCAGCTGGAAGCGCCCGATCAGGGCCAGCGCCATGCAGGCCACCACCATGAAGAACGGTGTCAGCTGGTGGCCGACCGTGCTGAAGGCGACGATGGCCACGATCGCGCTGGCCACGGCGACCCGCTGGCCCCGGCTGGCGTCCACGGCCGGTTTGTCGCCGGGCAGCGGGTGGTCGAGCCGGATCCGGTTCAGCAGCCGCTGCACCCGTGGGCCGCCGGTGAGGTGGGCCGCGAAGGCCGGCCGACGCCGGCCGCGGGCGGCCTGCCGGTGGCCGGCCCGGTCGCCCGGCGCACCGGCGGTGGCCGGACCGGTGGTCGCGCGCTTACCGAAGTAGGTGATCACCAGCGCGATCACGAACAGGTAGAGCACGTACATGAACGACTGGGGCGAGAAGTAGTCCTGGCCCACCCAGTTGCCCACGGTGAAGATGAACAGCGCCAGCCACTTGGCCCGCCAGCTGACGTGCAGCCGCTTGACGATCATGCCCATCGGCACCAGCGCCAGCAGGTCCATCGCCGTCGGCCAGACGCGCAGCAGCGGCATCAGGTTGTCGGTGCCCAGCAGGTGCTCGATGGCGGCGATGACCTCGAAGAACCCCGGCCAGCTGAAGTATGCCGACAGGGCCGGCGAGGTGTGCCCGGTCCGGTAGATGTACTCGACGAACCCGGCGATCCAGTAGGCGGTCGGGAACCGGGGCTGCGGCTCCATGACCGCCGTCACCCCGTCCAGGCAGATGACGATCGCGGCTACCAGCCCGCCCAGCAGCAGCGGCTTGGGCCGGGCGCGGCCGAGCGCGAGCACGAAGGCCAGCGCGAGCAGCACGATCCCGGCCAGCGACGCGGCCGGCAGGATCGAGATCAGCCCGAGCCCGCTCATGTTGTTGAGCTTGGGGGTGGCCTGGCCGACGGTACCGAAGAACAAGGCGGTGCCGATGGTGCCCAGCAAGGCGATCAGTACGGTCGGCATCCAGCTGGGCGCCTGGCCGGACCGCGAACCGGGCCGCTTGCCCGGCTCGGCCGGCTTGGGGCGCCGGGGCGGCGGGGTCCGCTCCGCCCGGCGGATGCTCCGGCTACCCGGGGCACCCAGACCAGCGAGGCCACCCGGGGCGCCCGGGCCACCGGGGGCGCCCGGGCCACGGCCCGCGCCGCCCGCGGGCGGCTTGACGTCGATGATGTCGAGCGGGCTGGTGAGGGCGGCGTCGCCCATGGCCACCGCGATCGCCCGGATGGGCAGGGTCAGCGTGCGGGCCGCGAAGTTGTCGAACGCCTCGTTGACGGGACGGGCGAACGCCGCCTCGCCGGCGCCGGTCCGGGCCGCGTCGCGCACGCCGGCCAGCGCCGCCTCGCGCAGCGCGGCGGGCAGCGGGCCGATCATCGTCTTGTCCAGGTCGAGGCGGTCCAGCCGCAGGTCGGTCCGCGTCGGCTCGGCCCCGGTGGTGACCGCCGAATCCGCGTAGGCAGCGCTGACAGCGGGGCGCGCCGACGGGACCTGCGGCAGGCGCTCGGCCTTGGCCGCCTGGCGGGACGACATGACCCGGCGGAACGCGGGGAAGATCAGGATCGCGACGAACAACTGGGCGATCAGCACGCCCAGCGACGCCCCGGACACCCCGACCACGCCGGTCAGCCCCAGTGCGAGACCGAGGATGAACACGAAGCGGACGATCTGGACGACCGCGATCGTCTTGGGCCGGTTCTGCGCCCGCAGCGTCCCGAGGTAGAGCTCGGTGACCGCCTTCGGCACGGTGGCCAGGGCCATCAGTTCGAGCACGGGCGCGCCGTACAAGGCGTACTTGGGCCCGTACAGGCGGAGCGCGAACGGCGCGAGCAGCGTGACCAGGGCGACGATCGGCAGCAGGATGGTGGCCAGCCGCTTGACCGCCGAGCGGGTGTTGGCCGCCAGCGTCTGCGCGTCGAACGCCCCCTCGACGGTCAGCGACATCGCCATGTTGATCGCCAGCAGGTCCAGGACCAGGCCGACGCTCCAGGCGATGTAGAAGTAGGCGCTCTTCTCCGGGCCGATCCGGGCGGCCACCAGGATCGGGACCAGGTTGTTGATGCCCAGCAGGCACATGGCCCCGACGTAGTCGCCAGCCAGGAACTTGCCGATCTGGCGGCTGGTCGGCGGGGTGCGGTGCGCGGTCAGTTCCTCGTGCCGCGGGATCAGCTTGAAGAAGATCAAGCCGTTGACCAGCGGCAGGGACACCAGCACGGGCAGCATCCAGGAGGCGAAGATACCCGCCGCGGGGATGGCGGCGGCGAACGCCAGCAGCAGGATGATCTTGACCACGCCGAACGTGCCGTTCTCCAGCGGCACCCAGATCGCGTTGCGCAACCCGGTCATCACACCGTCCTGGAGCGTGAAGATGCTCCAGGTGACCACCGACACGAGGAACGCCAGCCCGGGCACCAGCCCGGTCAGCTCGGAGTAGGTGGGGCCCCAGTGGCTGACCGTGAGCAGGAACGGGATCGTGACGACGATCGAGGCCAGCGAGCTGAACAGGTACGTGCGCAGCACCCACGACCGGGTGCGCCGTCCGGTCTGCGGCAGGAACCGGGTGATCGCGCCGACCAGGTTGTAGGCGGTGAACCCGGACACCAGGTTCATCGCCGAATAGGCGGCCGACGCCCGGCCCACCTCGACCGCGGTGTAGCCGCGGGCGGCCAGCAGCCAGTAGAGCACGCCGAGGATGCCGGTCACCGCGGTGTTGATCATCAACGCGTAGGCGTTGCGGTACAGCGGTGATGACAGGTGAGCGCGCAGGTCCTGGTACCGGGCGTACAGATCGACGGACCCGACGCGGAGACTCCTGGCCCGGTGAGAGGGTTCCAGCGTGGTCCGGGCCGGCCGGGCCTGGTCGTTCGTTTCGGGGTCGGTGAGCCCCGCTACCTCATGCACGTCGGGAGATGCCACCGATCACAGCCTTCGTCTTCCTGACCACCGCGTACCCCTTGGTCAGCGCGTGGTCTTTCAGATAGATCGTCGATTCCTGGCCCCCCCGGACCACCCGCTCGAAGGTCTCCGGCCGGGTGGACGCGCGCACCGTCAGCCGCGGCACGGCGAACTTGTCCGCGCCGGGCCTGGCCATCGCGTTGGCGACCGATGACGCGTGCCGGTCGCCGGCCGCCCGCACCGCCTCGCGGACCCTGGTGCTGGAGTAGCCGAAGGGATAGGCCACGCTCGGCACGGGCTGGCCGATGCCCTCCTCGAGCAGCTCCTTGGGCGTGGTCAGCTCCTCCTTGAGCTGACGGCCGGGGATCTGGTCGAGCTCGGGATGCCCATGGCTGTGGGCACCGATCTCCACTCCGGCCGCCGCCACCTCGCGGATCTGGCTCCACGTCAGCGTCGGGCCGAGCGGCGTCCCCGCCGCGTACCGGCCGGCATCGGCGATCCAGCCGGTCGTCACGAAGACGGTGGCGGTGAAGCCGTACCTGTCCAGCAGCGGAAGCGCCTCGCGGTGAAAGTCCTCGTAACCGTCATCGAAGGTCAGCACGACCGCGCGGGCCGGCAGCCGGCCCGGATCGGTGGCCAGCGCCTCCGCCGCCGCGGTGAACGTGAGGGTGGTGTAACCGGCGTCGTGCAGGTACCCGAGCTGGGCGGCGAAGTTGCCGGGGGGCACGGCCAGCCGGCTCTTGGTGCCGGGCTGGGCGGCGATCTCGTGATACATCAAGATAGGTACGTACGGCCGGGCGCCCTGGATTGGCGCCGCCGCGCCGGTCACGAGCTTGACCCCGGCGCGCTGGTCCCCGCCAGCGCGCGCGGGCCACGACGGCGGTCCCTGGCGTTGCCCGCCACACCCGCCGCATAACCGAGAGTGACCGAGGCCAGGCCCGCGACGATGGCGCCCGCGCGGCCGAGGCCGGCCCGGTCGCCGCGCAGGGCGTCGGCCACCCCCCGGCCCACCCCGAGCGGGAGCGTCCGGGTGGCGTAGGCCCGCTCGGACGACAGGCCGTCCTGGGTACCCACGTTGCGCGTCACCATGGCCTTGGACAGGCCCTCGGCGTAGCAGCGGCGGCGGTAGTAGGCGAACCGGCGCCGGTCGTCACGGACGCGGTGCCAGATCAGCGCCTGCTCGTCGAACAGCAGCACCGAGCCGGGAATCTGCTGGTGCAGGCGGATGCAGAACTCGGTCTCCTCGCAGCCCAGCGGCCGCTTGCCCTTGCCCCGGCCGATACCGGTGGTGAACCCGCCGACCTTGTCGAACACGTCACGGCGGAAGGAGGCGTTGCCCCCCAGCAGGTTGCGGACGGGCGCCCGTCTCGTGGGCATCCCGATGTAGGTGCACCCGATCACCCAGTCGAACTCCTCCGGGAACCAGCCGGGCCGGTCCGAGTCCCACGCGGGCAGGGTGCGGCCGCCCACTCCCATGATGTTGGGGGTGGTGTAGGCGTCGATCATGTTCTTCAGCCAGTTGACGTCGGCCACCGCGTCGTCGTCGAGGAACGCCACCACCTGGCCGGTGGCCGCGGCGATACCGGCGTTCCGGCCGCCGGACAGCCCCTGCTGGTGGTCGTTCTCGATCACCATCGCCTCGGGCAGCGCGGCCTTCAGGCGCTCGTACAGCGGGCGGTTGTAATCCACCACCACGATCAGCTCTTTGGCCGGGTGGCTCTGCGCGTTCACCGACGCCACCGCGGCCAGGGTGTCATCCCACCGGTCGTCGGCGTGTGCGTTGATGATGACGGAGGCGGACAGCACGGGTCAGGCTCCCTCGACCGAGGCCTGGACCGGAGCTTCGGTGACGTCGGCCACCATCGGCTCGGCGGCGGGCAGCGGGACCGTCTCGGCGGCGCGGCGCACGGCGCCGCCGAAGCGCTCGCGCAGGATCAGCTTGAGGATCCGCCAGCCGTCGTTGACCACCGACAGGTTGCTCTCGCCGTTCAGCCGCGGCCGCTCGAAGCTCGGCACCTCGTGGATGCGCAGACCCGCCTTGGCCGCCCGGATGTTCATCATCGTCTCGATCTCGAAGCCGGGGCAGTCGAGGTCGAGCGCGTCCAGGTGGCGGGCCCAGAAGGCGTTGTAGCCGTAGCAGAGGTCGGTGAACTGGGTGCCGAACATCTTGTTGACCATGGTGCCGAGCAGCCAGTTGCCGTAGCGGCGGCCGGCGGTGATGTCCGAGCTGCCGCCGCTGCCGTTGAACCGGGAGCCCTTGGCGTAGTCCGCCCCGCACACCAGCGCGCCGACGAACTGGATGATCTCCGCCCCGTCGGTGGATCCGTCGGCGTCCATCGCCACCAGGATGTCGCCGGTCGCGGCCAGGAAGCCGGCGATCAGCGCGTCGCCCTTGCCCCGGCCCGGCTGGGTGATGATCCGCGCCTGCGGGCACAGCTCGTGGGCGACCGCCACCGTGTCGTCGACCGAGTGGCCGTCCACCACGACGATCTCGTTGATCCAGGGCGGCAGCGTCCGGAACACGTGCGGCAGGTTGGCCGCCTCGTTCCGGGCCGGGATGATCACGCTGACGGTGGGCTTGATGGCGAAGGTCGGCGAGATGGGCCGGTACGGCAACATCGTCCGCACCTCGGCGGTGCCGTGGTCCGGCCGGTCTGGAACGGGCTCCTCGTCGGCAGCACTGTCGGGAGCGGGAAAGTTAGGAAGCACCATCTGGTTCAGGACCTCACAAGCGCTGGGCGGCGGGCACCGTCGGGAAATTCGGCGACGAACTCTTATGACGCTGGGTTGTGCACATATAAAAAACAATGCGGGACAACCATTGGCGTGGCACCTTCAGCTGGCGGCGGCCGACCGTAACGCTCATAGGCTCTGCCATTTGACCCCCTGGAGCGAACCGGTTTGCCTGCGCAACCTGTCCACCAGGTCCCACGGCCATCCCTGCGGCGCGTCTCCGCGCCTCACACGTAGATGACGCCCCGTCATGGTAGACGGTTTACCTGTAATCGGGACTTTTGTCCGGGATGATCTTCACCTAGCTGTAACCGGAAGGGTCGATCAGTACACCATTTAGCCCAAAATACCGTGCTAGAACGGGATGAGCGGGTGAGATCAAGGTCATACCGGGCGGGTGCCGAAGATTTTTTGAGCATGACTTAGAGCGTATGAATGATTGCTCAGAGTCAGCAGAATTTAGTAACGGTGAGTGATTTTTTCGTCACCCAGGGAATCGTTGAACGACCCGGCCCGGCGCACGGCCGGATGGGCGGGGCGAGCGGCCCGGCGACCGGGCGGCCATTTGATTATTTAATGAAAATGCTGCCACCGATTTTTGCTTTTTACCGGGTCAGCAGAGCCAAAGATGGCGGCGGGCGGCTGGGCTCTTATAACACCTCGATAACGCGCCCGCCGGGCGGCTCAATTCAGGCGGGGTGGGCCTGCTCCCAGGCCCGGACGCGCTCGGCGAACCGGCGGGCGGCGGCCCGCAGCTCCAGCTCGGGGTCCAGGTCGGCCGCGCGGGCGGTGGCGACCAGCGCGAACAGCCGGTCCCCGAGATCACTACCGGCCCTGATCGCCTCGTCAGCCTCAGCAGTCACTTGAGTCACGGAGGGTGGGGCGGTGGCGGCCGGTGCGGTTGCGTCAGTCGCGGCGGGGGCGGCGGATGCGGTGGGGACGGTCAGCAGGTGGTCGGGGAGGCCGGCCCGGGCCGCGCGGCGCTGGAGCTGGCTGGCCAGCGACAGGCCCGGCTGGCCGAACGGCACGCCGTCCAGGGCCGAGACCCGGGCCGGCTCGGTCGCGCCCTTCGCCGCCCGCTCCGCCTTCTTGATCTCGTCCCAGTTCGCCGCGACGTCCTCGGCCCCGGCCACCGACACGTCGGCGAACACGTGCGGGTGGCGGCGGACCAGCTTGGCCACGATCCCGTCGGCCACGTCGTCGATGGTGTACCCGGTGCCGTCGTCCCGCTCGGAGGCGATCTCGGCGTGGAACATCACCTGCAGCAGCACGTCCCCGAGCTCTTCGGCGAACGCGCGGTGGTCATCGTTTTCGAGCGCTTCCAGCGCCTCGTAAGGCTCCTCGAGCAGGTGCGGGGCGAGCGAGGAGTGCGTCTGCTTGGCGTCCCACGGGCACTGTTCACGCAGGATGGTCATGGTGGCCACCAGGTCGAGCAGGCGGCCGCCGGGCAGGTCGGCCGAACCACGGAGCACCTCGGCCGGCACCCCGCTGGCCTCCAGCTCGGCCCGCAGCGCGTTCTCTCCCTCCAGCCCGCCCGGATGGGCCGGCGGGGCGGTCAGCCAGACCACGTCGCGGGGCCCGGCGGCGGCCGCGGCCTCGGCCAGCCGCGGGGCCAGCTCACCGTCGCCGATCGGCTGCAGGTCCACGTCGATACCGGCAGCGACGAGGGCCGCGTGCTGGGGATGGCCGGGCGGGGCCAGCACCCGGGCGGCCCCGCGCAAGGCGTCCCAGGCCTGCAGGGTCAGCTGCCCGGGGGCGACCCGCGGGCTGGTGACCAGCAGGATCAGCACGACGGTGAGGTGCCCGAGGTGGACGGCTTGGCCGGCGTACCACCGGCCCGCGACAGCGTGTCGGGCGCCGCCACCACCGAGTACTGGGTGTAGTTGAGCTGGCCGTACTGCGGGTTCACCTTGACCGAGTCGTCCTTGTAGACGTGGCACTCGGCCGTGTTGAACTGCTTGGTGATCGCGTTGATGGTGGCGGTGTCGGTCGGCAGCTTGCCGCCGTTGCGCGCCTCCGCGTAAGCGATCTCGATCGCCTGGTAGCGGCCCAGCTCGTCGAGCAGGTTCGGCGGGAGCCCGTTGGCCACCGCCAGCTGGGTGAGGGTCACGTTGTTGACCCCCTGCTCCTGAGCCTGCTGGGACGCCTGCTGGTAGATGTCCTCCAGCGCCTGGTCCCGCTGGCTGGCGGTCACGTTGAGGTGCTCGCTGGTGGCCAGGTTCTCCCGCACCTTGAACCGGATCAGCCAGCCGAGCACGTCCTTGGGGATCTGCGCGGCGGTCAGCTGGACCTGGCCGGCGTACGGGACCGCCGCCGTCTTCAGGTTGGAGACCTCGGTGTTGAGCTGGCTGCTGGAGATCGAATCGTTACCAATGGTCGCGGCCGACCCCATCTGGACCGGGGCGCACCCGGCGATCAGCCCGCCGAAGGCAGCAGCGGCAACGGCAGCCTTGACCGCGGTCGCGGTCCTGATCGGTGTGCGGCGCACGGCCACATCCCTTCCTACGCTAATTACGCTTCCTGGCCTGGTGACGCTGGTTCGCCGAACACCGCGTCGATGAGCCCGGCGCACCAGGCGAGCATGTCCCGGTCCCGCAGCGGCTGGCCGCCGATGGCGGTGACCGAACTGGCCGGGGCCCGGCCCCGGGACGCCCCGGCCGACGACGACCCGGGCACCGCCTTGGGCACCGGCACCAGCATCGTACGCACTGCCGGCTTGAGCAGTGTCCGGGGGTACAGCCGCTGCACCCTCACCTGCTTCGATTCGGGCAGTTCGACCGGCGCGAACCGGACGTGGTTGCCCTGCAGGGTGATGTCGGTCAGCCCGGCCCGCCGCGCCCGGGCCCTCAGCCGGGCCACCTCGAGCAGGTTCAGCACCGGCTCCGGCAGCTGGCCGTACCGGTCGGCGAGCTCGTCCCGGACCGCGGTCACGTCGGCGTCGCTGTCGATCGCGGCGATCTGCGTGTAGGCCTCCAGCCGGAGCCGCTCCCCGGGCAGGTAGTCGTGCGGGATGTGCGCGTTGATGGGCAGCTCGACCCGGACCTCGGGCCGGTCGGCCGGGCCGTCGCCCTTCAGCTCGTTGACCGCCTCGCCGATCATCCGCACGTACAGGTCGAACCCGACGCCGGCGATGTGCCCGGACTGCTCGCCGCCCAGCAGGTTGCCGGCGCCGCGGATCTCCAGGTCCTTGAGGGCCACGTACATGCCCGCCCCGACCTCGGTGTGCTGCGCGACCGTGGCCAGCCGCTCGTGGGCGGTCTCGGTCAGCGTGCGCTCGGGCGGGTACAGGAAGTAGGCGTAGGCCCGCTCCCGGCCCCGGCCGACCCGCCCGCGCAGCTGGTGCAGCTGGGACAGGCCGTAGGTGTCGGCCCGGTCCACGATCAGCGTGTTGGCGTTGGGGATGTCCAGGCCGGACTCGACGATCGTGGTGGCCACCAGCACGTCGTACTTGCCGTCCCAGAAGTCGACCATGATCGATTCGAGCTGGTGCTCGTTCATCTGGCCGTGCGCCACCGCGACGCGGGCCTCCGGCACCAGCTCGGCGACCCGGGCCGCGACCTTGCCGATCGAGGCGACCCGGTTGTGCACGAAGAACACCTGGCCGTCGCGGAGCAGCTCGCGGCGGACGGCGGCGCCGATCTGCCGCTCGTCGTAAGGGCCGACGAACGTCAGCACCGGATGCCGCTCCTCCGGCGGGGTGAGGATCGTGGACATCTGCCGGATCCCGGCCACGCCCATCTCCAGCGTCCGCGGGATCGGCGTGGCCGACATCGACAGCACGTCGACCTCGGTCCGCAGCCGCTTCAGGTACTCCTTGTGCTCGACCCCGAAGCGCTGCTCCTCGTCGATGACGATCAGGCCCAGCTTCTTGAACCGGACCTCCGGCGACAGCAGCTTGTGGGTGCCGATGACCACGTCGATCTCGCCGTCGGCCAGCTCCCGCAGCGTCTGCGCGGTCTCGGCCGCGCTCTGGAACCGGGACAGCGCCCGGACCCTGACCGGGAACGGCGCGTAGCGCTCGCTGAACGTGGAGAAGTGCTGCTGGACCAGCAGCGTGGTCGGCACCAGCACCGCGACCTGCAGCCCGTCCTGGACGGCCTTGAACGCCGCCCGGACCGCGATCTCGGTCTTCCCGTAGCCGACGTCGCCGCAGATGAGGCGGTCCATCGGGATCGACTTCTCCATGTCGCCCTTGACCTCGTCGATGGCGGCCAGCTGGTCGCCGGTCTCGACGTAGGGGAACGCGTCCTCCAGCTCGCGCTGCCAGGGCGTGTCCGGGCTGAACGCGTGCCCGGGGGACGCCACCCGGGCCGAGTACAGCCGGATCAGCTCGGCCGCGATCTGGCGGACCGCCTTGCGGGCCCGGCCCTTGGCCTTGGCCCAGTCGGCGCCGCCCAGCCGGTGCAGGCTGGGCGCCTCGCCGCCGGTGTACTTGGTGACCTCGTCGAGCTGGTCACTCGGCACGTACAGCCGGTCCGGCGGCTGGCCGCGCTTGCTCGGCGCGTACTCGATGACCAGGTACTCGCGGGTCGCGCCGGCCGCGGTGCGGCTGGTCATCTCCACGTAGCGGCCCACGCCGTGCTGCTCGTGCACCACGTAGTCGCCGGCCACCAGCTGCAGCGGGTCCACCCCGCCACGCCGCCGGCTGGGCATCCGGCGCATGTCCTTGGTGCTGGTCCGGCTGCCCGGCTGCCCGGCCAGGTCGTTCTCGGTGAGCACCGCCAGCTTGACCGACGGCCAGGTGAACCCGTGCTCCAGCCGCGCGGTGGTGACGTAGGGCACGGACGGCTCGGGCGCCTCGTCCACCTCCGCCATCCGGGCCCCGAGCCCCTCGCCCCGGAGCACCTCGGTCAGCCGCTGGGCGGGTCCGTGGCCCTCGGTGACCAGCACGACCTGCCAGCCGTCGGCCAGCCAGCCGCGCATGTCGGCGATCATGCCGTCGGTCGCGCCGCGGTAGCTGGCGGCCGGGGTGGCCTCCATCGTGAACGACGCGCGGCCGTCCTCACCGGCCGGCTCGTCCTCGTCCACGGCGCCGCCGAACGGCTCGATCGTCCACCACGGCAGCGACCGGGCCCGGGCCGCCTCGCGGATCTTGGCGATCGGCTGGAACGCGGCCGCCCCCAGGTCGATCGGGGCCTTCCCGCCGGCCGCGGCGTTCACCCAGGACGCGTCCAGGAACTCCCGGCTGGTGCTGACCAGCTCCTCGGCCCGGGTGCGGATGCGCTCGGGGTCGCAGGCGACCAGCACCCCGCCGGCCGGGACGTAGTCGGTCAGCAGGTCCATGCGCTCGGCCAGGACCGGGGCGAACGCCTCCATGCCCTCGACCGGGATGCCGTCGGCCAGCTTGCCGAGCACCTCGGACAGGCCGGGGAACTCGGCCGCCAGCTCCTTGGCCCGGTCCCGGACCGCGGGGGTGAGCAGCAGCTCCCGGCAGGGCGGGGCCCACAGGCCCTGCGGGGCGTCGCCCAGGCTGCGCTGGTCGGCCACCTTGAAGTAGCGGATCTCCTCGACCGTGTCGCCGAAGAACTCGATCCGCACCGGGTGCTCGTCGGTCGGCGCGAACACGTCGATGATGCCGCCGCGAACCGCCACGTCACCGCGGCGGCCCACCAGGTCCTCGCGGGCGTAGCCGATCTCCACCAGCCGGGTGATCAGCTCGTCCGGGTCACAGCTGTCGCCCGCCCGCAACCGGACCGGCTCCAGGTCACCGAGGCCGCCGACGATCGGCTGGAGCAGGCAGCGGACCGGCGCGACGACGACCGACAGCGGGCCGGACGCCTCGTCCCCGGGGTCCGGGTGCGCCAGCCGCCGCAGCACCGCGAGCCGCTGCCCGACCGTGTCCGAGCGCGGCGACAGCCGTTCATGCGGCAGCGTCTCCCAGCCGGGGAAGCAGACCACCCGGTTCCCGGGCAGGAACGAGCCGAGCGCGGCGGTCAGGTCCTCGGCCTCGCGGGCGGTCGCGGTCACCGCCAGCACGAACTGGCCCAGCTCGGCGGCGAGGGCGGCGGTGAGCACGGGCCGCAGCGCCTGGGGGGCGACGAGGTCCACCCCCGCCAGGGTCGGCGGCGGCGCGCCACCGGACCCGGCCGCGCTGGCGTCGGCCCGGGCGATGTCGAGCGCGCGGCTCAGCCGCGGGTCGGCGGCGACGGTGCTGAGGATTCCGGCAAGACTCATGGTGTCCCTGGTGATACGGACGGGTGGTGGCGGCCCGGGGCCGGTGGCGGCACGGGTGGGTGCCGGCGCAGCGCCGCGGGCGTCCGGGCATGCGTAAGACTCCCGCGCTCGGCAGGGGCGGGGGGTCATGGCACGTCATGACCCTTCCATTTTACGTCCGCCCCCGGTCGTCCTGTCCGCCGCCTGCCCAGGTTCCCCGCGCGCCTCGACGACTCTAAGTGGGGTAACAACTACTATCTGCTGCATGTCGTCAGCGCAGGAGGCCGTGCAGCGGGCCCGCCACGCGGCCAGCACGGCCCGGCGGGAGGCCGCCAGCCGGGCCCAGCGCGCCCAGGACGAGCGGGACCTGTTCGCCCAGCCGGTCCAGGACTACCTCTACCAGGCGCTGGGCCGCCCGCTGATGGTGCTGCGGGCCGGCGGCCAGACCCCCATCCGCGAGCTCGGGCTGGAACGGCTGCGGGACGGCGGCTACCAGGTCATCGTGACCTCGGTCGACCAGGACACCGCGCTTATCAGAGAGGTGCTGGCCGATCCGGCGGCCCGGCCGGGGCAAGGTCCGGTGATGCTGGGCGACCTACGCTCGGTGTCGCTGCCGCCGCGGTCGTTCGACGTGGTGTATTGCGCGTTCCTGCTGGAGCGGATCCCCAACGCCGCCCTGGTGCTGGACCGGTTCGTGGCCGCGCTGCGGCCCGGCGGGCTGCTGCTGCTGCGGATCCGGGACCGTGACTGCGCCACCGCGCTGCTCGACCGGTCGGCCCCCGAGGCGCTGCGGCGGGCCCTGTGGGCCCGGCTGCACCCGGGCGAGCCGGGCCCGTTCCCGGCCGTCTACGACCCGCTGACCTCGGCCCGCGGCATCGATGCGTACGTGGCCGCGCACGGCCTGGTCGTCACGGCGCGGGAGACCGCGCGGACCGTCCCGGAGGCGCCCGCGCGGCTGGCCGCCGTGATCCGGGCCGCCCGCGCTTGTGTCGGGTGGCTGAGCCGGAACCGGCGGACCGACGCCCACGACGAGCTGCTCTACGTGATCCGCAAGCCCGAGGACCGGTTCGCCCGGCTGGTGTGAACCGGCCAGGATGGGGAACGCGGACGAACACTGACGTTACGGCCAGCGGCCAGGCGCGCTCGTCCGTATGGTTAGACGGCAAAGACGTGTGGGGGGCGGCCCACCCAAACTGACCGGGCGGGAATGAGGCAGACGTGAGCGCGGAGCCATCGGCAGGACTTCCCACTGAGCTGGCCGACTGGCCCGCGTGGACGCCGGGCGAGGCCCAGCTGGCCGACCTCGAGCTGCTGACGATCGGGGCGTTCGAGCCGCTGCGGGGCTTCATGACCGAGGCCGACCTGGCCGCGATGGCCGAGCGCGGCACGCTGGCCGACGGCACCCCCTGGCCGATCCCGGTCACCCTGGAAGTGCCGGAGGACGTGGTGCCGCTCGGCGCCAGCCACCTGGTGCTGCAGGACCAGGAGGGCACCCCGCTGGCGGTCCTGCAGATCACCGAGCAGCTGCCGATCCGCGGCTACAGCTACGGCGCGCCGGCGCTGTCCGGCTGGCGGCTGGCCGGCCCGGTGACCGCCCTGCGCGAGCCCGAGCACGGGCCGTTCCGGCGGCTGCGCCGCCGCCCGTCCGAGGTCCGCGCGGAGCTGGCCAAGGCGGGCGACGGAGCAGCGCCGGATAACACCACTGTGCTCGCCGCCGTTACCCGCGGCGCGCTGCACCGCCGCCAGATCGGGCAGCTGCGGCACCTGGCCGACCAGATGAAAGCCCGGCTGCTGCTGCTGCCGCTGGTGGCGGGCCCGGCCGACGTCGTGGTCCGGCCGGACGCGCTGGTGCGGGCGGTGCTGGCCGCCGCCCAGAACCTGCCCGCGACCACCACGGTGGTCCCGGTGCCGTTGCCGCCCCGGGAGGGCGGCCCCAGCGTCGAGCTGCGCGCCCGCGCGGTGGTGGCCGCCGCCTATGGGGCGACGCACCTGCTGGTCGACCCGTCCGACGTACCCGACGTCATGCTCGGCGGGCGGCCGGGCAACACCAGGAACGGTCCCTTGCAGCTGCCGGGCATCCCGATCCCGATCATCTCGGCCGGCGACTGGGCCTACGACCCCCGGTCGGAGGTGTGGCGGCCGCTGTCGCTGATCGAGCCGGGCGTCGAGCGCAGCGAGCTGACCCACGACGAGCTGACCGACCTGCTGGACCGGGGCGAGGCGCTGCCGGCCTGGTACACGCCCGAAGGGGTGGCCCACGAGCTGCGGCTGGCCCGCCCGCCGCGCGACCGGCGGGGCCTGGTGGTGTTCTTCACCGGGCTGTCGGGCTCGGGCAAGTCCACCGTCGCCCGGGACCTGCGGGACGCGCTGAGCGAGAGCGGCGACCGGACCGTGTCGCTGCTGGACGGGGACCGGGTGCGGCGGCTGCTGTCGGCCGGGCTGACGTTCTCCCGGGCCGACCGGGACCTGAACGTCGTGCGCATCGGATTCGTCGCGGCCGAGGTCGCCCGGCACGGCGGAATCGCGATCTGCGCCCCGATCGCGCCCTACGCGTCCGCGCGCGAGCAGGTGCGGGAGATGGCCACCGCGACCGGGGACTTCCTGCTCATCCACGTGTCGACGCCGCTCGAGGTGTGCGAGGCGCGGGACCGCAAGGGCCTGTACGCGAAGGCCCGGGCGGGCGCGATCAGCAACTTCACCGGGATCTCGGACCCGTACGAGGAGCCCCGGGACGCCGACCTGGTGCTCGACACCTCGACCATGAGCCGCGCGGAGGCAGTGGACGCCGTGCTCGGGCTGCTGGTCGCCGGTGGCTGGCTCGCCAGCTCGGGTCGCTGAGACGTTTTCAGGGTTTTCCGGGTTTGATCGCTAACGCGGATCGGCCGGGCTGGGCTCGTCGTCGGTGTCCTCGGCGCGGGCACCTTCCGCCAGGCGGTCGCGGAAGCTACCGGACCGGCGGCTCAGGCGGCCGGTCAGCGATCCGGCCATCGAGTCCCGCTGCCGGGACAGCAGCACGTAGCTGAGCAGCCCGCTGATGAGCAGGGCGAGCGCGATGAGCAGCAGACCCCGGGCGCCGGCCAGGTCGAGCAGCAGCAGCACGACGATGAACAGCAGGATCCGGGAGACGGTGTAGAACAGGACGTTACGCATGACACAGCCAGGTTAGTCCCTGGCCGCCCCGGAGGTGGCCCGGCCCTGCCTGTTGGCGGGCTCGGCAGTGGCGGCGATGACCTCGGCCAGCAGGGCCGGCTCGATGTTGCCGCCGGACAGCACGGCCACCGGCCGCCGGGCCGCGGGCAGCTCGTCCCGGGCGAACAGCCAGGCCGCCACGGCGGCGGCGCCACCCGGCTCGGCCACCAGGCGCGCGCCGGTCGCCAGGCGGCCCACCGCCGCCAGCAACTGCTGGTCGGTCACGGTCACGATGCCGGCCACGTGCTCGCGCATGATGGCGAACGGCAGCTCACCGAGCTGTTCCACCCGCAGCGCGTCGGCCACGGTCTGCTGGACCGAGCTGGCCGGCCAGGCGACCCGCTCCCCCCGGCGCAGCGACTCCTGGGCGTCGGCCGCCTGGTCGGGCTCCACCCCCACCACGGTGACGTCCGGGCTGGCCGACCGGGCGGCGATCGCGATCCCGGAGATCAGGCCACCGCCGCTGACCGGGACGAGGATGAGATCGGTGTCCGGCTGGCTGGCCATGATCTCCAGGCCGACGGTGCCCTGGCCGGCGATCACGTGCGGGTCGTCAAACGGCGGGATCAGCGTGTAGCCGTGCCGATCGACCAGTTCCCGGACCCCCGCCAGCCGGGCGGCCATGGTCGGCGCCACCCGCACCAGCTCCGCGCCGTTGGCGATGATCGCGTCGGCCTTGATGGCCGGGGCTGTCTCCGGCACCACGATCACGGCCCGCACGCCCAGCAGCCGGGCCGCGTAGGCGACCGCGTGGCCGTGGTTCCCGCTGGAATGCGCCACTACCCCGCGCCGCCGGCCGTCCTCGTCCAGCGCGCTGATCGCGTTGTAGGCACCGCGCAACTTGAACGCCCCGGTCGGCTGCAACGACTCAGGCTTGACCATCAGGGGCCCGGCGGCGGGAAAGGGCACAAGCGGCGTAGCGACGGCGACACCGCGCAGGCGGCCCGCGGCGGCCCTGATCTCAGCATCGGATACAAGCGGGCTCATGTCGTTACAGTAAGGCCACGGCCACGCAGAATAATCAGGTCACTCTAATTTTCCGAAATCTGGGCAGAAAGCACTCGTTAGCCGCCAAACTTAGGTCAGGCTCAGATCATGGGCCGGCGGGACGTTACTGGGAGGGGACTAAATTGGACGGCAACAACGAACGGCTACTGACACCTGGAGAAGTGGCGGCTCTCTTCCGAGTCGACCCGAAGACCGTTACTCGGTGGGCCGCATCCGGCCGGATCACGAGCATTCGCACGCCCGGGGGGCATCGGCGTTTCCGGGAATCAGAGGTTCGTGCCCTGCTTCGCGGTGAAGGGGAGCCGTCGGTCGACGGCCACTCGGTTCTGTAGCGCCTGGGCGGCCGGCTTCCTGACCGTCCCGCGTCAAGTGGCCGGCCGCAAGGCCAGTGTCAAGTGTTCAGCGCTGCGTAGGGGCAAACAGTCCTACGCGGGGTCTGCGTCGCCCTCGGGGTCGGACCAGCGGTAATCGGCATTCTGCCGGGCGAACTCGGCGAACTCGCGCTGCAGCGCCTCGTCGCCGTCCCGCCACTGGGCCCGGCGCCGGGCCACCTCGTCCTCGGTCAGCGCCTGAGCGGCCAGCCGCGCGTAGTCCGCGTCCTGCGGCCCGATCTCCACGTAGGCGTTGCCGATGACCCGCCCGTCGTTGCCGATGGCGGTCTCCGGGACTCGCAGATTCCCGTTCGGTAGCCGAATGACGAACATTTCTCGCTCACCTAGATGCCGTAGCGCCGGTTGAAGTAGAGCATCACGTTCAGCGCCGTCCGGGTGTGGCCGCCCAGCATGTCCACCAGGGCCGGCCGCTGCCGCGAGGCGATCGCCGCGAACGCGTCCGCGAAGAACTCCTTGCGACCGAGGCCACCAGGCTGCCGGTGGAAGTCGCTGGCCAGGTGCGGCTGGCACTGATCGTAGAGCATTTGGAACTCGGCCGAGTCGGACTGCCACTTACCGGCCGGTGCGTCGATGTCGTCGAGCGCGTGCCCGACCTCGTGGAGCATGACGTCGGGCGTGGGTGAGGGCCGGGTGCCGACCACGATCTTGCGCTCGCCGTACGCACCGGCGCAGGCGTCCCAGGTGGCCCGCCCGGACGGCAGCGGCACCCCGGACAGCGCGGTCATGTCGTCCAGCTGGGGCACGCCGCCCGGCCCGACGAAGATGCCGTCCAGCCCGGCGACGAGCTTGTCCTTGATCTGCTGGGGCAGCTCGGCCAGCCGGTCGACGGCCAGCACGGCCTCGTCCGGCACGTAGGTGGCCGCGTCCCACTGCCGCCACAGCACGGTCTCCAGCGTGCCGCAGTTCCGGCGGCCGTCCCGCAGGTCGAGCTGGCCGGGCCGGGCCTGCTCGCGGGCGTGGGCGAACGGCAGCCGGGGCCGGCCCGCGCCGGCGGGCCGCTGGCCGGCCACGTAGCCGCGCTCGGCCTCCAGCCAGCGCCGGTCGGTGGCGGGCCGGGCCCGGGCCCGGGGGGCGCGGGCGGCTCTGGCCGCGGACGCCTCCGGCGCCTGGGCGACCGGGGCGGTTCCGTACGACCCGCGGCCGGGCCGGACCCGGGCCCGGGCGCCGCCGATCGGCACCGTCGAGGCGTCGCCGCGGCTGGGGGGCGCGGGCGGCCTGGCCGGTGGCCCGGGCGGAGGCCCGGCTGGAGGCCGACTGGCGGGCGGCAGGTTCGCGGGGGGCAGGTTGGCGGGGGGCGGTCCGGCCGGGGGCGGGACCGGCGGGCCCGCTGGGCCCGGCTGACCGGCCCAGGGCGCGGCCTGGCCAGAGGCTTGCGCGTCCCAGGGCGGGGCGCCCGGCCCGGGAGCTTGCCCGGTGGCTTGCTCGTCCCAGGGCGGCCCAGGAGGCGCGTAGCCGTCGGCGGGGCCGCGCCGGTGCCGGCCTGCCGCCTCCGGGCCCGCGGTGACCACCTGGCCCCGGGTCCCGCCGAAACGACCGGGCGGACGGGCCTCACCAGGCCGGTCGTGACGCAGCGCCTCCCCGGCCCGGTCGCGCCGGGGCCGGAAGCGGCCCCCACGCGGATGGGCGAGTCGGCGGACGCGCTCGAAGAGCCGTAGCCGCATGTCTCGCCCTCCCTGTTTGCACCCGGACTGACGCCCGGGTTGGCACCCGGGCGCCAGCGTACGACGAAACCCCGCACAAGTCACTTCCTCGTGACCTAGGGTGACGCATGGGGCGTAGAAGTCGCGACATCAGTTGATGAATCCAGATACTGGTCTTCGCGACGCGACGTTAGGCTTCGAACATGTTGCTGCTGGGCGCCCTCTTTGCCCTCTTCGTGGTGGGCTTCTGGCTCTATTGCCTGATCGATGTGGCCCTCACTCCCAGCGACGAATGCCCGCGGCTGCCGAAGGCGGCCTGGGTCGCCGTGGTGGCCGGAACGTTCGTCATCGGCGCGGTGACCTGGCTGGCCGTCCGGCGGCCCGCTCAGCCGACGGTGGCGTCGCTGGCGCCCGGCCCGGAAGAGACGGCGGCGCCGCCGTCAGGAGGCCCGGAAGATCACCGGGCCGACCCTCCGCAGGCGTCGGCGTCCGGCCGTCAGCTCAGGCCCGCGTAGGAGTGCAGGCCGGTGACGAACGTCTGCACCACCAGCACGTTGAACAGCAGGCAGCTGAACCCGAGGATCTGGATGTAGGCGGCCCGCTTGCCGCGCCAGCCGGCCGTGGCCCGGGCGTGCAGGAAGCAGGCATAGACCACCCAGGTTATGAAGGCCCAGGTCTCGACCGGGTCCCAGCCCCAGTAACGGCCCCAGGCCTGGTCGGCCCAGATCGCCCCGGCGATGATGCCGAACGTCCAGATCGGGAAGCCGAACACCACCGTGCGGTAGGCGAGCCGGTCCAGCGCCTCGGCCCCCGGTAGCCGCCGGAAGATGCCGTGGTCCCCGGGCTGCCGGCCGGCCGCCACCTGGCGCTCGTAGCGCTCGGTAAAGAGGTAGATCACGCCGAGCACCGCGGCCACGAAGAAGATCCCGGTGGACAGGGTCATCGCCGCCACGTGGATTGCCAGCCAGTACGACTTGAGCGCGGGCACCAGCGGGCCGGCCGGGGTGTAGATGATCGTCTGGGCCAGGCCCAGCGCCACCATCACCGCGCCGGTCACGAACAGGCCCAGGTGCCAGGCGCGGAAGCGGAGCATGACGGCGATGAAGAACAGCATCGCGACGCAGGTCAGCGTGATGACGAACTCGTACATGTCGCCCCACGGCACCCGGTCCACCGCGATGCTGCGGGTGATCACGCCGCCCAGGTGGACCGCCGCGCCCAGGAACGTCAGCCCGATCGCGGTCCGCAGCAGCGGCCCGGGCCGCTGCCTGCCCTTCTCCAGGCCGCCCGGGCTGACCGTGTCGGCGTCACCGGCGCCCGGCGCGCCGTCGGCCGTCTCCGGGGTGGCGCCGCGGGCGCCGACGGCGGCCAGCTCGGACACCGGCTCGGCCGCGGGGGCGGCGGCCCGGGCCCGGCGCCCGTAGGCGAAGTCCCCGGCGTAGGCGAGCATCGCCAGCGAGTAGATGACCACCGCCACCATCAGCACGTGGTCGCTCACTGCGGACAGGCCGGTGTTAACCATGGGTCACTCCGTCTCTTTCCTGCTCTTGCCTGCTCGCCGTGAGTCGCTCACGGAGATCGCGGGACAGCTCGGCGAACTCGCCCTCGAAACCGCCACCCACGTCCGAACGGGCCAGGCCGGCCACGTCCACGATCGTGTGGCCCGCCTGGTCAGCGTACGTCCGGACGAAGATCCGGCGCCGCCGGACCAGGAACGACAGCAGCAGCCCGGCCAGCGCGACGATCCCGGAGATCAGCGCCGGGACCTGACCCGGGTCGTAGGTCACCTGGAGGCTCACCCACTGCTTGTAGCCGGCGAACGTGAGCGTGCCCGCACCGTTCGGCAGCTTCATGGACTGGCCGGCCGTCAGCACCTGGCCGGAGGTGGCCACCCGCTGCATGCCGGTCGTGTTCAGCTGGTACAGGGACTGGGCAACGCCCGAGTTGAGTCCCAGGTTCCCCCGGTAGGCGATCATGCTGACGGCCGGTTCGAGGGCGGCTGGGAAGGCCGATTCGAGCTGGCCGTTCAGATCCACCGCGGTCGGCAGGAACACCCCGGCGAAGCCCAATTGCTGGGGCTTGGCGTCGGGCGCCTTGACCACGCCTTCGGACAGGTAGGTCGCCTGGTCGGCGGGCAGGAACGGCGTGGCCTGGTCGTAGACGACCTTGCCTTGGCCGTCGGTGACCTTGAAGACCGGCGCGTACCCGTGGCCGATCAGGTACAGCTTGGCCGAGTCCACGTTCAGCGGGTGGTTGACCTGCAGGCTGTAGTGCTGGGCGGTGGCGCCCGGCTGGGCCGTGTAGGTGATGTGGGCGTCGAACACCGACGGCTGGCCCCGGTCCTGGCCGGACTCGATGTAGCTGGCGTCGAACTTGTCCAGGGTGACGCTGAACGGCGCCAGGTCACCGGCCGAGACGAAGTGCCCGGGGTGGAACGCGTCCAGGTCGGTCACGGTGTCGGCGAAGCTGTCCCCCTCGACCAGCAGCCGGTCGGCCTTGTAGCCGAACAGGCCGCCGAGGCCGATCGAGACCAGCACCCCGATCAGCGCGACGTGGAACAGCAGGTTGCCGACCTCGCGCCGGTAGCCCTTCTCGGCCGACAGCCAGCCGTCTCCCCGGTTCAGCCGGAAGTGCCGCCGGGCCAGGAACTTGGCCGCTACCGCCGACGCCTCGTCCGCGCTCAGGGTGGTCTGGCAGCGGACCGAGTTCGGCAGACGGGCCAGGTTGCGCGGCGCACGCGGCGGCACCGCCCGGGCCGAGCGGGCCAGCCGGTAGGCGCGGGGCAGCACACAGCCCGCCAGCGAGACGAACAGCAGCAGGTAGATGGCGGCGAACCAGGGCGCCGCGAACACGTTGAACAGGCCGAACCGGTTGAGGATGGGGGCCAGCGTCTTGTGCGCGGTGTAGTACTCCTGGACCGCGGCCGGGTCGATCCCCTCCTGCGGCAGCAGCGATCCGGGCACGCTGCCCAGCGCCAGCAGGAACAGCAGGACCAGCGCCACCCGCATCGAGGTGAGCTGCCGCCAGCCCCAGCGCGCCCACGCCACCGCCCCGAAGTGGCCCGCCGGCGGCCGGGCGACCGGCGTGTCGGCCGCGTCCCGCTCCCCGAGTCCCGCCTCCAGGACCGGCTCAGCGTCCGCCCCGGCCGGGCTCGTGGTGCCCGGCGGGCCTGATCGGCCTGATCGGCCTGATCGGCCTGGGAGGTGTGGACGTCGGCCATCGGCTCAGGTTCCCGCGGTGAGTTTGGAGAGCATGCTGCTCAAGGTGCCGTAGCTGGCCTCGCCGATGACCCGGCCGGCGATGCGATGATCCCGGTCGAGCACCAGCGTGCTGGGGATCGCGGCCGGTGACACGGCGCCCCGGAAGTCGAGCGCGATCTCGTCGGCCGGATCGTTGAAGCTCGGGTAGGTGATGCCGAAATTCTGCACGAAAGCCTGGGCGGCCGACGCCTGGTCCCGGATATCGACCCCGACGAACCGGACGTTCTTCGCGTGGTACTCCTCGGACAGCACGGCCAGGGTGGGGGCTTCCTTGCGGCAGGGCGCGCACCAGGAGCCCCAGAAGTTCAGCACGACCACCTGGTCACGGTAGGCGCTGAGGTTCAGCTTGGTGCCGGACAGCGTGGTGCCGGACACGGTGGGCGCCGCCGTCCGGTGACCGGCCTGGTAGTAGGTGCTGTCGCCGTCGCCGGCCACGAAGTTGTTGCCGTTGCTGGCCGGGGTGTTGGCGGCGATCTCGCCTCCGCAGGCGCTCACCCCGAGCACGCCAGCGAGCGCGATCGCGGCCAGGCCGACGATGCGACGAAGGGGGGTGTGCGAGGGGAACACCGGTGAAATCTCCCGGACCCGAAACTCCTACAGTTCGTAGTACCGGTACCTATTGTGCAGCATCTCCGAGGCTGGCCTGACGCCGGGCCGGCTCGGCGTAGCTCACGCTGGTGATCGTGTCACCGGTGAACGTGAAGCTGGTCACGCTGGCCAGCGCACACTCCCGGTTGCTGGGGTGGTGCCACAGCCGTTTGCCTTCCACGCTGCGGCGGGTCACCCAGATCGGCAGCTGGTGGCTCACGCACACCGCCTCGTGGCCGCGGGCGGAGTCGCGGGCGTCGGCCATCGCGGCCAGCATCCGGGCGGCGATCAGCCGGTAGCGCTCCCCCCAGGACGGCGAGAACGGATTGCGCAGGTACCACCAGTGCTCGAGGCGCTTCAGCGACCCGTCGCCGACCCCGAAGACCAGGCCCTCGAAGTGGTTCCAGGGCTCGATCAGCCGCTCGTCGACGATCGGCTCCAGGCTGAACCGCTCGGACAGCGGCTCGGCCGTCTCCCGGGCCCGCTCCAGCGGCGAGGTGTAGATGGCCACCACGTCCCGCTCGGCCAGGAAGTCGGCGGCGGCCTTGGCCATCATCCGCCCGTCCTCGGACAGCCCGAAGCCCGGTATCCGCCCGTAGATCACACCTCTGGGGTTTTCCACCTCACCGTGCCGCAGCAGGTGGACAACGGTGGTGTCGGCGCTCTGGGGGGCATGCCCGCCCGGCGCGGCGGGACTCGGCGAATCGTCACTCATGGCGCGGCCAGCTTACCGGCCCCGGGAGATGGGCCGCCGGGGTGCCGCTCACGGGCAGAAATCACCCCGAACCCGGAGCCTCACCACCAGGAGTCTCCCGCGTCCAGGAGGCGCGTCTCCCCGGTCATGATCCATTGCTCGGTTGCGTTGTCAGCGAATAGCGCTGAGAACGTAACCGAGCGATCGATCTTGAGACTCCTGTGACTGGGACGTGGGGCAGCGTGGGCGGCCGGGCGCCAGTGGGGGTCAGCCCAGGACTTTGGCGGCGGCCTGGGCGGCGGCGGGGAGGGCGGCCGCGATGCGGGCTATGGCCGAGGCGTCGTGGGCCGCGGAGAGGAACCAGGCCTCGAACGGGGACGGCGGGAGGTAGACGCCGCCGTCGAGCATGGCGTGGAAGAACGCGGCGTAGGCGGCGGCCGACTGGGCCCGGGCGTCGTCGAAGTTGCGGACGGGGGCGCTGCGGCCGAGGAACACCGAGAACAGGTTCCCGGCGGTCTGCAGTTCGTGCTCGGCGCCGGCCGCGGTGAGGGCCTCGGTGGCCAGCTTGGCCACCAGGCCGGCCGCTTCGTCCACGCGGGCGTAGACCTCGGGGGTGCAGGCCCGCAGGGTGGCCAGGCCGGCCGCGGTGGCCAGCGGGTTACCGGACAGGGTGCCGGCCTGGTAGACGGGGCCGGTCGGCGCCAGCCGGTCCATGATCTCGGCCCGGCCGCCGAACGCGGCGGCGGGCAGGCCACCGCCCATGACCTTGCCGAACGTGATCAGGTCACCGGCCACGCCGTCGCGGCCGTACCAGCCGGACCGGGTGACGCGGAAGCCGGTCAGCACCTCGTCCATGATCAGCAGCGCCCCGTGCTCGGCGCAGACCGTGGCCAGCATCTCGTTGAAGCCCGGGGCGGGCGGGACCACGCCCATGTTGGCCGGGCAGGCCTCGGTGATCACGCAGGCGATCTGGTCGCCGCGGCCGGCGAAGGCCGCCCGGACCGCCGCTTCGTCGTTGTAAGGCAGCACGATCGTGTCGCTGGCGGACGCGCCGGTGACGCCGGGCGAGTCCGGCAGCGCGAACGTGGCGACCCCGGATCCGGCCGCGGCCAGCAGCGCGTCCACGTGGCCGTGGTAGCAGCCGGCGAACTTCACCACCAGCGGCCGCCCGGTGAACCCGCGGGCCAGCCGCAGCGCCGACATGGTGGCTTCGGTGCCCGAGTTGACCAGCCGGACCTTGCCGGCCGGGGTGCGTCCGGCGATTTCTTCGGCCAGCTCGACCTCACCGGGCGTCGCGGCGCCGAACGAGGTGCCGCGCTGGGCCGCCTGCTCCAGCGCCGAGACCACGGCCGGATAGGTGTGCCCGAGGATCATCGGGCCCCAGGAGCAGACCAGGTCGACGTACTCGCGCCCGTCCACGTCGGTCAGGTAGGGGCCGCTCGCCGAGGCGATGAACCGGGGGATGCCGCCGACCGAGCCGAACGCCCGGACCGGGGAGTTGACTCCGCCCGGGGTGACCGCGCTGGCTCGGGTGAACCACTCCGCCGAACGGTCGCCGGGTACCGGGATCGGATCGGCGGCGGAGCTCACGACAGACCAGCCTCCTCGCAGGCGTCAACCAGGAACTCCAGCAGCCTAAGCGCATCCGGGAGCGGATGGTCCGCCGGGTCGCGGAGCCAGCGGGCCGGGCCGCCGGGGCCGTCCGGCCCGGAGCCGCCGGCCGACGGCGGGGCCAGCACGTAGCTGTCCCGGCAGTGCCAGCGCAGCGTGCCCAGGCCGGTGACGTTCTCCGGTTCGCAGTCCAGGCGGCAGGACCACCACTCGTCCTCGTCGACCGGGGCGCCGCGGGTGGTGACGAAGAACAGCATCCGGCCGCCGGTCTCGGCCACCGGGCCGGACTCGATGCCGGCGGCCGTCATGCCTGCCAGCGCGGCCTCGCCGACCTCGGTGGGGACGTCCAGGACGTCGAAGACCCGGCCGGTGACGAGGATGACCGACGCGTCCGGGCGGGCCGCCCACCAGTTCTGGATGGTGGGGGTGTCCACCGTGGCCTGGAGCTGCCAGGTCGGCGAGACGGGGTGCGCACCCGGGGCCGGGCAGCCCACCCGGTCGCAGGAACACGCGCGGCCCGGCCGCAGCCCGTCGGTGGAAAGATGGGCGCCCACGCACACCGGCCAGCCCAGCGTCGCGTAGCTGACCGCCGCCTGGCCGAGTGGATCACTCCGGTCGCCCCGGTCAGCCGCCTTCCGGCGGCTGCGGCGCCGCACCACGTCGACCATCGGCCAGCTCCTGCCCGGAGCCCGGTCACGGCGCGGCGCTCCTTATCGAGTGTCACCCATCGTAGATCAGTGAGCACGACGCGTCGGGGCTATTCGGGCAGGCCGGGCCGAGATGTGACCTAACGCTCCCGCAGGCGGCGGGCCACCTCGGCCGCCCAGTAGGTGAGGATGATGCCCGCGCCGGCCCGCCGGATCCCGGTCAGGGTCTCCATGATGATCCGGTCCCGGTCCAGCCAGCCGTGGGCGGCGGCCGCCTCGACCATCGCGTACTCGCCGCTGACCTGGTAGGCGGCCACCGGCACGTGCACGGTGCCGGCCACCCGGCGGATGATATCCAGGTAGGGCAGGGCCGGCTTGACCATGACCAGGTCGGCGCCCTCGTCGATGTCGAGCAGCACCTCGCGCAGGGCCTCGTCCGAGCCGGGCGGGTCCTGCTGGTAGGAGGACCGGTCGCCGAACTGCGGCGCGCACTCGGCGGCGTCGCGGAACGGCCCGTAAAAGCCGGACGCGTACTTGACCGAATAGGCACAGATGGCGACCTCGGCGTAGCCCGCCCCGTCCAGGGCGGACCGGATCGCGCCCACCTGGCCGTCCATCATGCCGCTGGGCGCCACCACGTGGACGCCCGCCGCCGCCTGGGCGACCGCGATCGACGCGTACCGCTCCAGGGTGGCGTCGTTGTCCACGTCGCCGCCCGGGGTGAGCAGGCCGCAGTGGCCGTGGTCGGTGTACTCGTCCAGGCACAGGTCAGCCATGAGCACGGTCTGGTCACCGACCTCGGCGGCCAGATCCCGGATGGCGAGCTGCACGATGCCGTCCGGGTCGTCGGCGGCCGATCCCCGCGCGTCCTTGACCGCGGGGATGCCGAACAGGATGATCCCGCCCACGCCGGCGTCCACCGCTTCGGTGGCGGCCTTGCGCAGGCTGTCCCGGGTGTGCTGGACGACCCCGGGCATGGAGCCGATCGGCTGCGGCTCGGCGATGCCCTCCTTGACGAACATCGGCAGCACCAGATCGGTGGGCCGCAGTGCCGTCTCCGCGACCAGGTTGCGCAGCGCGGCCGTACGCCGCAGCCGGCGCGGCCGGATCACCGGGAACCCTGCGTTCACCGGACCTCCTCTGTTGTTACCGGATGCGCTTGCGGGCGCCCCGACGGCGCTCGCTGGGCTTGCGCAGCGGCTCGCCCGCCTCCAGGGCGGCCCGCCGCTGCCCGGCCCCGAACTCGGCGAGCGCCTCGACCAGCGCCGGCATCGACGGCGAGGGCGCCGTCACATCGACCCGGAGGCCGAACTCGGCGGCCGTCTTGGCCGTCTGCGGGCCGATCACCGCGATGACCGTGACCGCGTGCGGCTTGCCCGCGATACCGACCAGGTTCCGCACGGTCGAGGACGAGGTGAACAGCACGGCGTCGAAACCGCCGCCCTTGATCGCCTCGCGGATCGGCGCGGGCGGCGGGGCGGCGCGGACCGTGCGGTAGGCGGTGACGTCCTCGGCCTCCCAGCCCAGTTCGGTCAGCCGGGCGACCAGGTGCTCGGTGGCGATGTCGGCCCGGGGCAGCAGCACCCGGTTGATCGGGTCGAGCACGTCGTCGTAGGGCGGCCACTCCGCCGCCAGGCCCTGGCCGGACTGCTCACCCTCCGGCACCAGGTCCGGGGCGATGCCGAAGTCCTTGAGCGCGGCCGCGGTCTGGTCGCCGACGGCGGCCACCTTGACGCCGGCGAACGCGCGGGCGTCGAGGCCGTACTCCTCGAACTTCTCGCGGATTGCGCGGACCGCGTTGACCGAGGTGAACGCGACCCACTGGTAGCGCCCGGTCACCAGCCCGCGCACCGCGCGGTCCATCTGCTGCGGCGTCCGGGGCGGCTCCACCGCGATCGTTGGCACTTCCTCGGGGATGGCGCCCTGCTCGCGCAGCTGCTCGGAGGCGGCGGCCGCGTCGGCCTTGGTCCGCGGCACCAGCACCCGCCAGCCGAACAGCGGCTTGGTCTCGAACCAGGACAGCTCCGGCTGCGACGCGACCGCGTCGCCGACCACGGCCACGGCCTCGCCCGCGCTCACCGGGCTGAACCCGGCCGCCTTGAGGTCGGCGGTGATCCGGCCGAGCGTGGAGATGACGGTCCGCTGCGCGGTCGTGGTGCCGTCCCAGGTGACGGCGAACGGCGTGGTGTCCGGCCAGCCCGCCGCGATCAGCATCTTGCCCAGGTCGGCCGGGCCGGCTTCGGCGCCCAGGACGACCAGCGAGCCGGCGCTGAACGTGACCCGGCTGGCGTCGGCGGCCTGGATGACCCGGACCTCGCCGCCGTCACGGCCGAGCGCGATGCCCGCGTAGGCGGGGACCGCAGTGGCGGCCGGGACGCCCGGCACCACCTCGAACGGGACCCCGGCGGCGGCGAACGCGCGCGCGTCCGGCCCGGCGCCGTCCAGCAGCGGATCCCCGTCGTAGAGGCGGACGACCAGCTGACCGGACCGCGCGGCGCCGATCAGGTCCGGCGCGGCGGCGCCGGACCCCGGACCCGCGGCCGGCTCGGTGCCGAGACTCGGCTCGGCGCCCGCGGCACCGTCGGCACTGGGACCGGCGCCGGCCAGCACGATGACGCCGGCTCCGGGAGCGATGAGCTCGCGGACCCGCGGCCGCAGCTCGCGCGGGCTGATCACCAGGTCGGCCTGGCCGAGCAGCTGGGCCGCCCGCAGGGTCAGCAGCTGTTCGTCGCCGGGTCCGGCCCCGACCAGCGCGATCCGGCCGGCTGACGCCGACCGGGCCGTTCCTCTGGGACGCGGCTCACCGTTGGGTGTGGATGTGGCTGGGGTGGCGTTCACTATGCATCTTTCCCGTTCGTGCGTCCTGGTGGCGTGGCGATCAGCGCCGCCGCGCCGCGAGCCAGCAGCCGGCCGGCGATCTGGTGGCCCAGTTGGTCAGCGGCGGCGGGGTCTCCGGCACCGCGTTCACGCAGTGCCTGGCCGCCATCGGTGGCGATCACCGCCGCTTCCAGCTGAAGGTGTGCCGCGGTCCCGGCCGCGTAGGCACCGATCGGTGCGCTGCAGCCCGCCTCCAGCACGGCCAGCACGGTCCGCTCGGCGGTCACCGCGGCGCGGCTCAGCGGGTCGTCGACGGTGGCCAGCAGCTCGGCCAGCTCGGGGTCGGCCGCGCGGCACTCGACCGCGAGGGCGCCCTGGCCCGGTGCGGGCAGCATCTCGTCCGGCTCGAAGATCTGGCTGATGAGATCCAGCCGGTCCAGGCGGCCCAGGCCGGCCGCGGCCAGCACCACCGCGTCCAGCTCACCCGCCGTGACCTTGCCGAACCGGGTGTCCGCGTTGCCGCGGATCGGAACGCACTGAATGTCCCTGCGCAGCAGCATCAGCTGGGCCGCCCGCCGGGGCGCCCCGGTGCCGATGGTCGCGCCCGGCGGCAGATCCGCCAGCTTGGCCCCGTCGCGGGCGATCAGCGCGTCCCGTGGATCGTCCCGGGCCGGCACCGCCGCCAGCACGATGCCGTCGGGCTGGCCGGTGGGCAGGTCCTTCAGCGAGTGCACGGCCAGGTCGACCTGGCCGCTCAGCAACTGGTCCCGCAGGGCGCTGACCCATACGCCGGTGCCGCCGATCTGGGCTATCTGCGCCCGGTCGACGTCACCCTTCGTAGTCACCCCGACCAGCTCGACCGGCACGCCGGTGCGCTCGGCGATGGCCCGGGCGACCAGGCCGGACTGAGTCATGGCCATGGGGCTCTTGCGGGTGCCGAGCCGCAGCACGGCGGGAACGCTCATTCCCCGCTCCCCTCCTGCGCCGACGTCGAGGGCAGCACGGCGATATCCACGATCTTGTCGTCTGGCTCCGCGCGGGTGACCGCCTCGACCGTGCGCGGGTCGAGGTCGAACAGCACCCGGAGTGCCTCGTCGTACCCGTCCCCCCGTGGCGAGCCGGCGAGCTCCTTGACACGCACCGTGGGCGCGTGCAACAGCTTGTCTACCACCCGGCGCACGGTCCGGGCTATCTCGTCGAGGGCGTGGCCGTCGAATCCTTCGGCATTCTGCAGCCGGCCCGCCAGCCGGGTCAGCTCGGAGTCGACCACCTCGGCCGCCTTGGCCCGGAGGGCGACCACGGTGGGGGTGACCTGGGCGGCGACCGCAGCCGCGCGGTAGCCGTCGAACTCTTCGTCGACGATCGCCCGGACCGCGGCGATCTCACCGGTGATGCCGGGCCCGGCGACCGCGGTCCGGCCGGCGTCCGCCAGCTCGTCCAGGCCGATGACGGTCACCCCGGGCAGCTCGGCCACGCCGGCGTCCACGTCCCGGGGCATGGCCAGATCCAGGAAGACCAGCGGCGCGGCGGTGACCCGCTGCGCGAGAGCCTGGCCGGCCAGCTCGGCGGTGATGACGAGCCCGGACGCACCCGTGCAGGAGATGACCAGGTCGGCGCCGGCGATCGCGGCCGGCAGCTCGGCCAGGTCGGCGGTCTGCCCGCCCACCGCTGCGGCCAGCCGGTCGGCGTGACGGCGGGTCCGGTTCGCCACCGTGACCTGGCCGGCACCGGCCCGGCCGGCGGTGGTGGCGGCCAGCGAGCTCATCGACCCCGCCCCGACCACCAGGACCCGCTGCCCGGCCAGCGACGGCCGGCCCAGCGCGGTCACGGCCGCCTCGATACCCACGCTGACCAGGCTGGCCCCGGCCCGGTCGATCCCGGTCTCGGCGTGCGCTCGCTTGCCCGCCCGGAGGGCGGCCGAGCCAACGTCACCCAGCACCCGGCCGAGCGTGCCGTGCTCACGCGCCACGTTGAGCGCGAAGCGGACCTGGCCGAGGATCTGGCCTTCGCCGACCACCATCGAGTCGAGCCCGGCCGCCACGTTCAGCAGGTGCTTGACCGCGCGGTCCTCGTAGTGGACGTACAGGTTGCCGGTCAGCTCCTGGGTCGGGATCCCGGAGTACTGCGACAGCAGCTCGCAGACCGCCGCCACGCTGCCGTGGAACCGGTCGACGTCCGCGTAGATCTCCACCCGGTTGCAGGTGGAGATGATGAACGTCCCGGCCACGTCGCCGGTCTGGTGCAGGTCCCGGAGCAGCTTCGGCAGCGCTTCCGCGCTCAGCACGGCCCGCTCGAGCACCGGGACCGGCGCGCTCTTGTGGCTCAGCCCGACCACGAGCACACTCACGTCAAATACCGCCTACGCCTCTGCCGCTGACCGGTACAGCGGCCGCCGTGGAAAGCCGGGAAGCTCCCTGAGCTACGGAAGGCAGCCCGGCTCCCTCTGCTACGGTACGCAGCTCGCCGTCGGACGGCTGCCCGTTCCGCTCCACCGACCGCCGCTGCGCATGGAACGCCAGAATCTGCAGTTCTATGGACAGATCAACCTTACGCACGTCCACGCCCTCCGCCACATTGAGCACAACCGGGGCGAAGTTGAGGATACTGGTCACCCCGGCGGCCACCAGCCGGTCACAGACCGCCTGGGCGGCCCCGGCCGGGGTAGCGATCACGCCGATCGCCACCTGGTGCCGGTCCACCAGATCTTCCAGCTCATCAGAGCTCTGCACGGTCAGCCGCCCGATCCGGCTACCCACGATGGCGGGGTCCAAATCGAGCAGCGCCGCGATCCGGAAACCACGGGTCACGAACCCGCCGTAGTTGGTCAGGGCCCGGCCCAGGTTGCCCGCGCCGACGATGACCACGGGCCAGTCCTGGGTCAGTCCCAGCGCCCGGGACACCTGGTAGATCAGGTAGTCGACGTCGTAGCCGACCCCGCGGATGCCGTAGGAGCCGAGGTGCGACAGGTCCTTGCGGAGCTTGGCCGAGTTCACCCCGGCCCCGGCCGCCAGCTGGTCGCTGGACACGGTGACCACCCCGCGGTCGGCCATCCCGGCCAGTACCCGCAGGTACACCGGGAGCCGTGACACCGTCGCGTCCGGCAGGTGCTCACCGGCCGGGCGCTCGCCGGGGTCGTACGGGGGCAAAGAGCCGCGAGACATGCGCCGGCGCTCCTCGGGGGATCGACGCGAGACGGGGCGGCCGGCGGTTGCCGCGCCGCGACCCGTCAGGTTTGGGCCGAAGACCGGATGGGCCACCGGAAGGGGTGAGGCGGCGGAACCGGTCTTCGCCTCTCAAGGTACGCCTTTGTGAACCGATGCACAAAGTCGTTGCCGGGTCCGGCCGGATCCCGGCAGGCCGCTTCGCCCGAGGTCAGCGACGCAGCGCGGCCCGCAGGCGGTCCTCGCTGACCCGCCAGAAATCGTGCGTCACGCCATCCACCACCGTCACCGGGATCTTGTCCCAGTATTCGGCCATGTCCTGCTCGGACGCGGTGATGTCACGCTCGTCCCAGCCCACGTCCAGGTCGGCCGCCACCCGGGCGATGACCTCGCGGGCGTCGTCGCACAGGTGGCAGCCCGGCTTGCTCAGGAGCAGGATCCGGTGCCCGTGCTCGTCCTGACCCGGTGCGGCCACGGCCTCAGATCCGGTCGTAACGGGGGCTGGGCGGCGGGTCATAGGAGTCCCGCGAGCCGTTGCGGGAGTCCCTGGAGCCGTTGTCACCGCGTGGCCGCCGGCGCGGCTCCAGCGGCTGGTTCTCGGTGTCGCGGGGGTCGTTGTACGGGTCACCGGGCCCGTCGTAGGGGTCACGCGGCGCGCGTGACCACTCGGGGGCGGGGCCGCGGGACGGGTAGCCCTGATCCGGCGGCGGGTACCCGCGGCCGGGACGGTCCCCCCGTCCGCCGAGGTCACTCCAGTCACTCCGGCCTCCGCGGTCACTCCGGTCCCCGCGGTCACTCCGGTCGCGCGGCGGGTAGGGCGGGTAGTCGGCGTCGCACGGATCACGCGGCGTGTACCGCGGCTCGCGGGGCGGGTGGTCCTGCGGCGGGTAGTCCCGGCCACGGGGCTGGAGACCCGGGTCATGCGGCTGGTAACCGGGATCGCGAGGCTGGTAGCCCGACGCGCGCGGCTGAAGACCCGGGCCGGGGGGCTGATAGCCCGGATCGCGGGGGTAACCCGTATCGCGAGACTGAAAACCCGGGTCGCGGGGCTGATAGCCCGGGTCCCGGGGGTAACCCGTATCGCGGGGCTGGAAACCCGGATCACGGGGCTGATAGCCCGGATCGCGCGGCTGAAAACCCGGGTCGCGCGGCTGGTACCCAGGGTCACGCGGCTGGTAGCGCGGATCGCGGGGCTGGAAAGAGGGGTCACGAGGCTGATAGCTCGCGTCGCGCGACTGATAGCTCGCGTCAAGCGGCTGGTAACCCGACTCGCGCGGCCGGTAGCCGGGCTCGCGGCTGGGGTAGTCCGCCGTCTCCGGGCGGCCGCCGCCGGGCCGGGCACCGGCGGGCCGGGCGCCCGCGGGCCGGGCGCCGTTCGGCCGGCCACCGTTGCCGTTCCCGTTGACGTTCCGGACGGCGGGCAGGTTGGGCACGCTGGACGTACGCGGCGCGGGCGCCTGCCGCTGGGGCTGGGGCGCCGGGGGCTGGGGCGCCGGGGGCTGGGGCGCCTGGGCCTGCGCGGCCTGCGCCTGGGCGGCCTGCGCCTGCGCCTGCGGCAGCGGGGAGACCTTCGCGTACTTCAGCCGCAGCTCGATCACGTTGGTGGCCAGCACGTAGGGGCGCCGGGCGGTGACGAACCGCTGGACGTAGGGCTGCTGCTCGTGCCGCTCGTAGGCCGCCCGGTCGCGGTACACCTCGTAGAAGATCCGCTGCATGGGCGCCTTCGGCACGGTGTGGATCACGTAGACCAGGGTGTCCGGCTCGTTGCCGCGGACCTGCTCGGCGACCTCGTCGGCCGCCCGGTCGAAGTCCGCCACCTTGTCGTCGAGCAGCGTGTAGATGGCGATCAGGCCGTGCGGCGGGGTGACCGGCAGCGCCAGGTCGGTGCCGGGCCGGGACTGCGGCACGGCCGGTGGCGGTGGCAGCGGGATGTCCAGCCCCGGCAGCGACGCGTCAAACATGCCGGTGGCCGGCTCCGAGCCGCGCACTCCCGGCTGGTAACGGGGCTGTTCGTTGCCCCAGTCACGGCTGGGCCAGTCCCGGTCGTCGCGGCGGCCCGGGGGCCGGCCCGGGGACTGGCCGGGGGCCGGGAAATCAGGCTCGCCGAAGTCATCCCGGGCGGGCGGCCAGTCCGCCAGCGGGTCGCGCAGATCGTCGTCGGCCGCCCGGGCGCGGTGGTCGTCACCCCGGGACCGGCGGTCGTCACCCCGGCGCACACCACGGTCGTCACCCCGGCGGTCGTCCCGGTCGTTGCCCCGGCTTCCGCCGCGGTCATCGCCCCCACGCGACCCACGATCACCTTTGTTACCACGAGACCATTTCACGCCGTCAGCCCCTTCAGCCTGGCTAACCACTTCCGTAACGCCAACTCCAGCGCCGGCGTTGTCTGCCTGATCGGCCCGAACCGAGCGCACCGACCCCGCACCGAGCCGGGCCGTGCCGAACCACAGCACCCCGGCCGCGACCAGGCCCAGCCCCGGGTAGGCCGGGCTGGGCAGCGCAAACCGCAGCGCGATCAGCAGCAGAATCGCCACCGCGACGGCGGCCACGCCGATCACCAGCCGCCCGTCGGCCGGCGCCCGGCGGCCACGGGAGGCGCAGACGGCCAGCACGGCCAGCGCACTCACGCCGGTCAGCAACGCGACCAGGATCAGCGCGTAGTGCGGGATGACCTGATAGTGCGCGGACGCCGACGGCCAGGTCTTGGCGAATCCGGTGGCCGAGAGCGGGTCGGTGGCCAGCACCACCCCCGCCACGACCGTGACCGCCGCGGTGACCAGCCGGGCACCGAACCGCACGGCGGTCGCCCGCGCCACCAGCTCGACCAGGCCCCAGGTCAGCAGGACTGGGGCCACGAGCTGGGCGGACAGCTGAATGATGCGGAACGTCACGTCCCGGAAGCCGGTCGCGAAGCCGATGGTCTCTGCCACCAGTGCCACCGTGATCGCGAGCATGCCAGCGGACCAGGCCATGGAACTGGTCCGGGGCCTGCGGACGCACTGACCGGTAACGAGACCAGTGCCCACCGCGGCGACCAGCACGCCTGCGATCGCGACCAGCACAGATGTAGACATCGACGCCTATGGTGCCTGACGCGGCGGGATGGCGCGACCCCCTCGGGCCACGCCAGCGGCAGGAAGTCCCGGGCCGCTTACTTCTTGTTGCGGCGCTGGATACGAGTCTTCTTCAGCAGCTTGCGGTGCTTCTTCTTGGCCATCCTCTTGCGACGCTTCTTGATGACTGAACCCACGAAATTACCCTCACTCGAACTGTACGGAAGACGGCCACGCACCGTGCCCGCCCGAACGAGGGCGGCTGAGCGATCGACCCGGTGTAGAAGGTTACCGCGCCGACCGGACCATCCCGTGACAGTACCAGCAGAAGGGTCAGTACTGGGGCCTCGGCAAAGGTCAGCCGGTGCCGACGAAGGCGTCCTTGAGGTACTGGTTGACCGCCGCCTCGGGAACCCGGAAGGAGCGCCCGACCCGGATGGCCTCCAGCTCCCCGGAGTGGACGAGACGATACACGGTCATCTTCGACACGCGCATAATCGTGGCCACTTCCGAGACGGTGAGAAATCTGACGTCACTAAGAGGAGTTTCTGCAGCCATCCCCACTCCACTTCCGGCTCGGAGCCGTGCACGCTTGACCGGATTCGGCGCACCAGTCACGTACGTCTCCAGAGTAAGTCGCGCACGGAAAAGAGCAAGAGACGATGTCGGCCGATCACCTTGCGTGGTCGGCCCCTCCCGGCGCACGGGCGCGTTAAAGCCGCAGGCCAGAGGCACCTTTCGTGCCTTCTGTGACTAGTGGGACGAATCGGTAATTATTTTGTTTTAAGGGGCTGGGATAACGAATAGTCCGGTCTGGCGACCACGTCCGCCCCTCAGATCACGTCAGATCACGTCAGATCACGAGGAGATCAAAGGCCCGGCAGCAACCCGTGCGCCGGGAAGACCGCATTCCTGGCCGCCATGATCGAGCGGTCGACCGGATCGGCGGGGTCGAAGCCCGCCTCGAACGGAGTGAAATCGTCGGGCGCACCGTCGGTCATCAATGCGGGCGGCTCGATGCCGGTCCGGCGGCGGACCAGTTCCTGCCAGGCGGCCGGGGTCGGCTCGGCCCGGTCGACTGGACGGCCGCCGGCGATCCCGAGCAGATGGGTCCAGGACCGGGGCACCACGGTGGCCAGCGCGTAACCGCCACCGCCGGTGCACAGCCACCGGCCGCCCGCGGTCTCGTGCGCCAGCTCGTGGACCATCGACTGGGCGCGGCGCTGCCCGTCCACCGTGACCTCCAGGTGGGCCAGCGGATCCAGCCGGTGGCTGTCGCAGCCGTGCTGGCTGACCAGCAGCTGGGGCTGGAACGAGCGCAGCAGCGGCGGGACCACGGCGTCGAAGGCCCGCAGCCAGCGTGCGTCCCCGGTGCCGGCCGGCAGCGGGACGTTGACCGCGTAGCCCTCGCCCGCGCCGGCGCCGGTTTCCGACGCAAGGCCCGTCCCCGGGAACAGCGTCATCGGGTCCTCGTGCAGGCTGATCGTCAGCACCCGCGGGTCGCTGTAGAACGCCGCCTGGACGCCGTCGCCGTGATGGACGTCCAAGTCCACGTAGGCGACCCGCTCCACGCCCTGCTCCAGCAGCCAGGCGATGGCGATGGCGGGGTCGTTGTAGACGCAGAAGCCGCTGGCCGACCTGCGCATCGCGTGGTGCAGGCCCCCGGCCACGTTGATGCCGTGCTGGGACTGCGAGGTCCAGACCGCCCGGGCCGCCGCCAGGGTGGCCCCCACCACCAGCGAGCTGGCCTCGTGCATGTGCGGGAACACCGGGTCGTCGGCGGTCCCCAGCCCGAAGAACAACGAGCGCGGGTCGAGTGGCTCCCGGCGGGCGGCGAGCTCACCCGCCCGCCGGACCGCCTCCAGGTAGTCGGCGTCGTGGACCAGTTCGAGCAGCTCGTCGGCGGCGAACCCGGGTGTGATCATCGAAACGCCGGGCGCGTCCAGCAGGCCGAACTCGCGGGCCAGCGCCATCGTCAGCTCCACCCGGACGGGGGCGAGCGGATGGCCGGGGCCGAAGTCGTAGCCGGTGAGCCGGTCGTCCCAGCTCACCGCCAGAGAGCACGTCACCGCTGCTCAGCCTCCCGCGAGTTCCCGGCTCCGGTCACGCGCGGACTCTATCGCGGCCAGGAAGGCGGCCCGCACCCCGTGGTTCTCCAGCTCCCGGATGGCCGCGATCGTGGTGCCGGCCGGGGAGGTCACCGCCTCGCGGAGGATCACCGGATGCTCGCGCGACTCCCGCAGCATGGTGGCCGCGCCGAACACCGCCTGGGTGACCATCTCCAGGGCGGTGGCCCGCGGCACGCCGAGCAGGATGCCCGCGTCCACCATCGACTCGACCAGGAAGTACAGGTAGGCCGGGCCGCTGCCGGACAGCGCGGTGGCGGCGTCCTGCTGCGATTCGGGGATGCGCAGCACCTTGCCGACCGGGCGCAGCAGCGTCTCCGTCCGGCGCAGGTGCTCCTCCGACGCGTGCGGGCCGGCCGAGATCACGCTCATCGCCTCGTCGACCAGCACCGGGGTGTTCGACATGACCCGGACGACCGGGACGTCGCCGGTCAGCCGGCTCCCGATGGTTGCGGTCGTGATGCCGGCCGCGACCGAGATCACCAGCCGGTCGTCGGTGGCGGGCACGAACGCGGCGATCTCGTCCAGCAGCGTGCCCATGTCCTGCGGCTTGACCGCCAGCACCAGCGTGTCCGCGACCTTGGCCGCCTCGGCGGCGCCGGGGCTCTGCACGCCGTAGCGCTCGCGCAGCTCGGCGGCCCGCTCGGGGCGGCGCGCGACCGCGACCACCTCGGTGGCCGGATGCCCGGCGCGCAGCAGCCCGGACAGCAGGGCCTCGCCCATCTTGCCGGTGCCGAGGATCGCGATCATGTGGGGTGTCACCTCTGGGAGGGGCGCGACGGGGCCAGGGAACGGAGGAAGAAGGCGAGGTTACCGGGCCGCTCGGCCAGGCGGCGGATCAGGTAGCCGTACCAGTCGCTGCCGTAGGGCACGTAGACCCGGACCTGCGACCCCGCGTCGGCCAGGCGCTGCTGCTCGTCGGGCCGGATGCCGTACAGCATCTGGTACTCGAAGCGGTCGGTGGACCGCCCGGTGAGCAGGGCCAGCGCGGTGGCGATGTCGATCAGCCGCGGGTCGTGGGTGGCCAGCATCGGGTAGCCGGAGCCGGCCATCAGCAGCTTGAGGCAGCGGACGTAGGACAGGTCGACGTCGTGGCGCTGGCTGAAGGCCACGTCCGGGGGCTCGTCGTAGGCGCCCTTGCACAGCCGGACCCTGGCCCCGCTGGCCGCCAGCTGCTCGCAGTCCGCCTCGGTGCGGCGCAGCCGGGACTGCACCACACAGCCGAGATCGGGAAAATCGGCCCGCAGCTCGGCGGCGATCCGCAGGGTCGGGCCGACCGCGGTGTGCTCTTCGGCGTCGAGCGTCACGGTGGTGCCGGCGTTGCGGGCGGCGGTGCAGATCCGCGTGATGTTCTCGGCCGCGGTCTTCTCGCCGTGGTCGGGCAGGAACAGCCCGACCGCGGTGGCCTTGACCGACACCTCGCAGGCGCCGCCTCCGGCCAGCCCGGCCGCCGACAGCTCCCCCAGCAGGCCCACGTAGGTGGCGGCGACCTCGGCCGCCTGGCCCGCGTCGGTGGTGTCCTCGCCCAGGTAGTCCAGTGACACCAGCAAGCCGGACGACCGCAGCACGCGGGCGGTGCTGACCGCCTCCGGCGTCGTGTCCCCGGCCACGTAGCGGTCGACGATGGCGCGGGTCTGCGGAGCCGTGATCACGGCCTGGTGCAGCCGCTCGCTGGAGGCGGCGGCCAGCAGGGTTCGGCGCAGCAACGAGGGGACCTCCGTAGCGGGGAAGCTCAGCGGCGCGCGAACGCCGACCGGTCGATGGTCACGTTAGCGCCGGCGTCCGGCGGCACGATGACTTCCTGGGAAGCCGCGACCCCGCCGGCCTCCAGCGTGGCGTCCACCGGAGTGGTCCGGCGGACCAGGCCCAGCCCGATCGGTCCCAGCTCGAAGTGCCGGGCGGCGGAGCCGACGAACCCGACCGTCTTGCCGTCCAGCTCCAGCTCGTCGCCGTGGGCGGGCAGCCGGTCGACGCTGCCGTCCAGGTGCAGGAACACCAGCCGGCGGGGCGGGTGCCCGAGGTTGTGCACCCGGGCCACCGTCTCCTGGCCGCGGTAGCAGCCCTTGGACAGGTGCACGGCCGACTCGATCCAGCCGACCTCGTGCGGGATCGTCTTGTGGTCGGTGTCCAGCCCGTACCGCGGCTGGCGGGCGGCGATCCGGAACGCCTCGTACGCCCAGATCCCGGCCAGCTGCGCGCCGTCCGCCTGGGCGGCTGCGGCGAGGGCGGCCAGCTGCTGGCGGGGCACCAGGTAGTCGACGCCGACCGCACCCTCGGTCTGGCCGGCCGCGGCGGCCGCCAGCGAGCGGGCGGCGCTGGCCGCGTCCGGCCCGGCCACCGTCAGCACCGCGTGGTCACCGGTCACGTCGGCGACCTCGACCCGGAGCATGAACCGCATCGAGTCGAGGAACTCGACCAGGGCCGCGGCCGTGCCCGGCTCGACGTGGATCCAGGCCGAGGTGCCGTCGTCGGTCAGCGTGAGGTGGTGCTCCACGCGGCCGTTCGGGTCCAGGATCAGCGCCTGCGCGGTCGACCCGGCCGCCAGCCCCTCCAGGTGCTGCGAGGTCAGGCTGTGCAGCCAGCTCAGCCGGTCCGGGCCGGTGATGCGGACGACACCGCGATGGGACCGGTCCACCAGCCCGGCGGTGCGGGCCAGGGCGCGCTGCTCGCGCACCGGGTCTCCGTAGTGGGCGGCCACCCCGGCGTCCAGCCCGGCGGCGGGGACGGCTCCGGGGGTGGCGAGAAGCGGGCTGTTCATGGTCTTAGATTACGCGTGGCCCCGCGCGCGACGGTGCACGCGGGGAGGGGGCGCGGCTCAGGCGCGCTGGCGGCAGTCCGCGCAGCGGCCGAACACGGTCAGGTGACCGACGTCGGTCTCGAAGCCCTGCTCGGAGTCGAGCGTGGCCACCAGCGGGCGGGCCACCTCCGGGCTGATCTCGGTGATCTTCCCGCAGCCCCGGCAGACCAGGTGGACGTGATCGGCGTCCTCGGCCAGGTGGTAGGTGGGCGCGCCGTGCCCGAGGTGGGTGTGGGTCACCATGCCGAGCTGCTCGAGCAGCTCCAGCGTCCGGTAGATCGTGGAGATGTTCACGCCGGGGGCGGTCTGGTTGACCCGGGCGCCGACGTCCTCGGGGGTGGCGTGCCGCAGCGTGGCCACCGCTTCGAGCACCAGCTGGCGTTGCGGCGTGGCCCGGTATCCACGGGCCCGCAGCTGCTGGTCCCAGTCGTGCGGGGCCCGTTCGGTGCCCCGGGCTTGCGCCATATCCGCAGTTTAGCCGGGCCGGATGGGGGCCGGGAATTCATCTTGCTTCGGAAGCCCCCGGTGACATAGCGTGCGAATTACACGGGAAAGGAGGTGGTCCAGAGTATGCATAGATCTTGGACACGTGAGGTGGCTGTCCGCTAGCCGCTGATCCGCCGGCGGTAGGCGTCCAGTGGGACGGCGGCCGGCAATCCCGGACAGACATCGGCCCCCCGGGCTGACCGGCCCTGTCCAGCCGGTCCCCGCGCGTAGTGATCTACGGCGGGAGTCCCCCGGGGGTTTTTCATGCCCAGATTCAGCTGACCCGCTTCAGCTGGGCGGAGACGTGGGACTGCAGCGGCTGGCCCTCGGCGGCCATGTCATAGGCCCAGCCCAGGTCGTCGCCGATCAGCCCGTACAGGCGCCGCCCGGCGGTGTACTCCTTGGCCGTCTCGGTCCTGGCCACCACGTCGGTGGCCAGGTCGACCCGGGTGCCGGAGACCTCGCCCAGGTAGATCTCGGTGATCCCGGTGGGGTGGGCCATCAGCACCTCGACCCTGCCCTCGGGCTGCGGCCGCCAGAACCCGGCCTCGGTGGCCAGCGGCTGGCCGATGTGCCCCTCGGCATCCAGCCGCCAGGTGCGGCTGACGTAGCTGAGGAACGGCTTCCCGTTGTGGCTGAAGATCATCTCCTGGCCGAACTGGAAGCTCTCGATCGTCGGGTAACCGCCGACTCCGGCTCCCTCCCAGCGGCCGAGCAGGAAGGCGAGCGGCGCGAGGTCCGGGTGCAGCGGCGCGCCCTGGCCGCCGGGGGTCGTCCCGTGGTCATCGTCCATGGCGGACAAGGTTAGACCTTGTCAGCGTCCGGAGCGGGGGTAGCTGTCGAGCAGGTAGATCCGGGCGCCCTCGAACTCCCCGTCGTCGGGCTCCGCAGCGGGTTCGTCATCGAGCTCGTCGTCCGGTCCGGGGTCCGGGGCCGGAAGATCACCGCGAGTATCCGCGACGGCGCCGTCCTCCGGGGTCACGGAAGCCGTGGGGTCCGGGGCCACGGACCCGGTTTCCGCCGTCTCATCTGTGACGTTTTCAGGGTTTTCCGACGATCGCCGGTTACGCCAGGAAGGACCTGAGCAGGCCCGGTACAGCCACACCGTAGACCCCCCGCCGACCACCGCGACCAAGGCAAATACGACCAGAATGATCGCGGCGCTGAGCATGCCGTGCATGGTCGGGAGTCTATGGTCCGGGCCAACGCGTGGCCGGGCGGCGCGCCGGCCGTTAGAGTGCTGGAGTGGCAGCCCGCTCTCTCGTCATCAAGGTCACGGCCGGTAAGGACGACCCCGAGCGCTGTAACCAGGCGTTCAACGTGGCGGCCGCGGCCGTCGCCAGCGGCGTGCAGGTCTCGCTCTGGCTCAGCGGTGAATCATCCTGGTTCGCGCTGCCCGGGCGGGCCGAGGACTTCAGCCTTCCGCACGCCCCGCCGCTCGCGGACCTGCTGGCCGGCGTGCTCGCGGGCGGCATGGTCACGCTGTGCAGTCAGTGCGCCGCCCGCCGGGAGATCAGCCCCGGGGACGTGATCGAGGGCGTCCGCATCTCCGGCGCCGCTACGTTCGTCGCCGAGGTCACCGAAGAGGGCGTGCAGGCGCTCGTGTACTGAGCCGGAGCTGGGCCCGGCTGAGCTGGGACCCCGCTTCTACTGGGCGGCGCCGACGGCCGTCAGGCGCTCCCGCCGCAGCGTCTGGGCGAGTTCGTCGTCCTCGTGCGAGATCGGCGGCAACGGGCCGGCCACCCAGCCCAGCAGCAGGTCGGCCAGGGCGGGGTTGCGGACCAGGGCCGGACCGTGCAGGTAGGTGCCGAGCACCCGGCCCGCGTGGGCGCCCTCGGTACCGTCGCCGTTGCCGATGCCGGTGGTCACGTTGGCCAGCGGGATGGCCTGCGGTCCCAGGGTGGTGCGGCCCTGATGGTTCTCGAACCCGGTCAGCTTGGGGATACCGAGCACCGGGTCGACGTCGGCCACGATCTCGCCCACCGCCCGGCGCTCGCCGCGGGCACTGGTGATGTCGAGGATGCCCAGGCCCTCGGTGGGCTGGCCGTCGGCCCCGCCGAACTCGTGGCCGACCAGCTGGTAGCCCGCGCAGACCGCGAACACGACCGCGCCGCGGTCGGCCGCTTCGGCCAGGCCGCCGTCCGCCCGCAGCCGCCGGGCGGCCAGCACCTGGGGCAGATCCTCGCCCCCGCCGAGCAGGTAGATGTCGCCGTCCCGGGGCACCGGCTGGTCGGAGTTGACGAACACCGGCTCGGCCTCGATGCCGCGCAGCCGGGCCCGGCGCTCCAGCACCAGCAGGTTGCCCTTGTCGCCGTAGGTACTCAGCAGGTCCGGGTAGACCCAGACCAAGCGCACCTTATCGGTCACGAAGCCCTCCCCAGCGCGGTGCGGATCTGCTGGAACGCGGTGTAGTTGGCGATGACTTCGAGGGCGCCCCGGCCCACCCCGGCGACGGCGTCGTCGATGGTGGTCACCAGCTCGAAGTCCACCCCGTCGGCCTCCAGCCGGACGGCCAGGTCGGTGCGGCGCTCGCCGCCGACGAAGACCCGGCGCCCGCGCAGCCGCCGGTAGTCGACGTCCCACAGCCAGGAGGTGTCCTTGCCGTCCGGGGTCTGGGCGTTGACCGCCAGCATGACCGGTTCCGGCGGCGGCCGCAGCACGTCGAGCGCCTCCAGCCAGCCCGCCGGGTTCTTGGCCAGCAGCAGCCGGATCGACACGCCCTGGCGCTCGACCGTGGTGTAGCGGCCCGCCACCGAGGTGACGTCGCGCATGCCGCGCAGGGCGTGCACCACCTCCACGCCGAACACCTCGGCCACCGCCAGCGCGACCACCGCGTTGGACCGGTTGGCCCGGCCCGGCAGGGACAGGTCCAGCGGGCGGACCCGGCCGTCGGGCCCGATGGCGTCGTCGCCGGACAGCGACCAGCGGATCGGCGGGCGGCTGAACCCGCACTCGCCGCACTTCCACTCGTCGCCGTCCCGGTTCAGGTGGGAGCCGCAGCGCGGGCAGCACCAGGAGTCGTCGTGCCACCGCTGGCCGGCCGCGACCCAGGTCACGCGCTGGTGCTCGGAGGCCGCCCAGGCGATCAGCGGGTCGTCCGCGTTCGCCACCACGTGGCAGTCGGGGGCGGCGGCCAGGGCCTCCCGCCAGCGGCGGGCCAGCAGCCAGATCTCGGCCGCCCGGTCCATCTGGTCGCGGCTGAGGTTGAGCAGCACCAGCACCCGGGCGTGGGTCGTCTCGAGCACGGCCGGGATGTACTTCTCGTCACACTCCAGCACGGCCAGCGTCGCGTCCGGCTGCTGGCCGAGCGCCGAGGCCATGCCGGCCTCCATGTTGGCGCCGAACGCGTTGGACGCGATCTCCTGTCCGAGCGGCGCCAGCGCGGCCGTGATCAGCCGGGTCGTGGTGGTCTTGCCGTTGGTGCCGGTGACCAGGACGACCTGCCGGTCCTGGGCGAGCATGGCCAGCAGATCCGGCTCCAGCCGCAGCCCGATGACACCGCCGATGACCGAGCCGTCACCCCGGCCTGCCAGCCGGGAAACCTTGCTCGCGGCCCCGCCGACGCTGGTCGCCAGCCGGGCACGCAGGGGAAGTTTGTTCATTGCGGCCGATGGTATCCGTCACCCAGGCAGACCGTCAGCAGCATCGCCGGGCCGGGTCCGGTTACCGGCAAAGGCGACAAAACGGCGCGGCCAGGAGAGCACGACCTCCAGCCAGCCGGGGACGGCGCTGATGCCGCCGGAGACCTCCAGCAGCCCGGCCGTGTGCCGGAGCGCCTGGGCGGCGTCGACCCCCGGCAGGATCTGAGCCAGGTCACCGGTGAACGGCGCCGGCCCCGGCTCGCCGACCAGGGCGATCCAGGCCTGCCGACGGTTGCCGGCCAGGGCCATCGACAGCGGGTGACGCCGCAGCGCCCGGATGCGCTGCCCCACCCGGATGCCCGGCCAGTCCGGCAGGGCGGGCAGGTCGAAGTCGAGCGGCGGGGCGTGGTCGCCGGTCGCCAGCCCGGCTCCGCTGAGCGGGCACAGCCGTTCGGTCTCGTGCAGCCAGCGCAGCGGCGGGGTGACCCAGGCCGGCCCGGGCCGGACCGCGGTGGCCGCGGGGTGGTCCAGGCGGCTGGTGGCCGCGCCGGTGAGCACCTGGGTGAACCGGGCGGGGTCGTAGTGCGGCCGCAGCGCCGGCACCCGGCCGCCGATCGCCTGCTCCGCCACCTGGGCCAGCAGGCATTCGCGGGTCCGGGGGTCCAGCCCGCGCCACCGCCGCCGCAGCGGCGCCGGGACGGCCGGGAGCGGGTTGTCGGTCAGGAAGGCCAGCACCAGGATCTCGGTCCAGACCCGCAGCCAGGCCTGATCGGGCAGGGTGGCCAGCCGTTCGGCCTCCCGCAGCTCGGCCAGGCGGCACGGCCGGCCGGTCCGGCACGAGGCGCCGCAGGCCGGCGACCGGCGGGCGGCCGGTGTCCAGGCTGACGCGGGGGCCGCCGATACGGGAAGAACGGAAAGGGTGGGCACCGGGGGTAGCGCGACCGGGTGCGGCGTCGCCGTCTCCTCGGTCAGGACCACCGCCGCCACCGTGGCGGACGGCGCCGCCCCGGCCGCCTCCTGGTCGGCCCTGGCCGGCAGCCGGTGCACGATCCGCACGGCCGGGTCCCGGACCGCGTCGGGGGTGAGCAGGGCCGGGCGCCGTTCGGTGAGCACGGTGCCGGTCCCGGCCGCCGCCAGCCCGGGGATCAGGGCCGCGAACCGCTCGGCCGCCCGGGCGGCCGGCGAGCCGGTTCCGTCGTCCCGCAGCAGGGTCCGGGCCTCGGCCAGCACCAGCAGGTGGCGTAGCTGCTGGCCTGGTGCGTCGTCCGCTGGGGGCGTGGGTGGCTGGGCGGCCGCGGATGGGCGGGCGGCTCCGCGCAGGTGCTCGGACGGGTGAGCGGCTACGCGCAGGTGCTCGGCCAGCCGGATCAGCAGCGCGCCGGTCACCAGGACCCGCTCGGCCGGCGCGAGGTCGCCGGTGGCCAGCACCACCCGGGTGCGCAGCAGTTCGCCGAGGGCGACCGGGTGGCCGCCGCTCAGGAACCGCCCGGCCGACCCGTCCCGCAGCGGCCCGAACCGGGTGTCGGCCGTCTGCAGCAGCCGCGCGCGGGTGGCCCGGTCATGGTCGGTTCGGTCCGCCAGCTCGCTGATGGCCGCGTGCAGGTCGCCGAGGCCGGGCGGCTGGACCGGGCCGCTGGACCGGGCGGGGGCCGGGGCGGGGGCCCGGCCGGTGGCCTGGCCGGTGGTGAGGTCCCAGCCGACCGCCAGGTAGACCTCCCGCAGCGCCTGCGCCACGATCAGCGACATGGCCTCGTCAGCCCCGAACGCCACGTCGAACAACGTGCTGACCAGTGCGATGTGCGCGTACAGCGGGTAGCCCGGGACCGGCGCCAGCGGGCTGACGCTCACCGGCAGCCCATCCGGGTCGACCGGATTGATGACCGTCGCCCCGAGGACCCCATCGGCCGCGTAGGACCCGTCCGGGTCGACGACCAGCCACGGAATCCCCGCCTCGGTGACCTGGGCCAGCAGATGCCGGACGGTTCGCGCGGTCCCGGCGTGGGCGCTGCCCGCGACCAGCACGCCGCGGCGAAGGCGCGCCAGCGGGACCCGCAGCGGCTCCTCGTCGGCGTTGAGGGGGGCGCCGAGCTGGATCGTCCGCGGCTCGCCGGCGGGGGTGGCAGGGTCCTCGTGGCTGGAGTGTGTGCCGTTGCTGGGGTGAGTGCCGTTGCCGTTGCTGGCGTTGCTGGCGTTGCTGCCGGGCCACCAGGGAATGGCGGGTGGGACGGGTTGCTCCCGGGTGCTGGCGGCGGCTGGCTCGACGGGCAGCTCCGCGGTGTCCTCGCCGGGGTCCGGGCCAGGAGCGGCGAACGGGGTGGCCAGCTCCGCGGTGCCGGCGTCCAGCTCAGCGACCGGGTCGGCGAGCAGGCGGAGCCCGTCGTTACGTTCAGCCGGTCCGGGCGCTTCGACGTGCCCGGCGTCGTCGTGACCGGGAGGGGTGGCCGGGTCCGGGGCGGTCAGGTCCAGGCCGGGGACGGCCAGACGAGGCAGCCCGGCCAGCGCGGTCAGGGTGCCGGCGGTGACGAAGAACGGGGACTGGGCGCCGTCGGCCGGGTCGTGGTGGCGGGCGGCCAGGGCGGCCGCCAGGGACTGGCCGCCGATGGTGTGGCGGAGCCGGTACGGGTGCGGGCCCAGCTCGGCCGCCCCGGCCAGGAGCGGCGCGAGCACGGCGAGTTCGTCCGGGCTGGCCGCCCCGGCCAGGACGCGGACGCGCCACAGGCCCGCGGCGCCGAACGTGCCCCGGTCGGCCAGGCGGCGCTCGGTCAGCTCGACGGCCGGGGAGCCGCGCCGCTCGTGGTGGCGGCGGAGGATGTCCAGTTCGGTGCGCAGCCCGGCCGTCTCGGCGTCGAGCAGGTCGGTCGGCTCGGCCACCACCAGCCAGCCGAACGGGCGGCGCATCAGCGCGATCAGCGCGGTCTCGAACATGCCGGGATCGTCGCCCGGTTCGGCCCGGCCGGCGGGCGGCTCCGGCGCGGCCGGGCACGGCAGCCAGACCAGACGGTCCAGCTCGGCCAGCCCGTCAGCCACCGGCCGGGCCCGGGCCCCGGGCGGGAACAGCAGCTCCTGCCCGGACGTCGGCGCCGGGTCCGGGGCGGCGTGCCTGCCCCGGTGGGCCGGGGCGGGCCCGGGCGGAGTCACTGCGGGAGCGGCGGGCCCAGCGGGCGCGGCGGTGGTGATCAGCTCGAGCGGGGCACCGTCACCGCGGGAGAGCCAGCCGACGATCAGCGGGCGGCCCTCGGCGGCCGCGGCCCCGGCCGCGGGGCGCACCGCCGCGAAGTCGTCTTCGGCCGTTCCGGCCGGGTCCGGGGCGGCGATGCTGAGGATGCGCCACCACGGCCCGGCGAGGACGTCGCCCATCGCTAGTCGTGACTGATCGATCACATTGAGTGCTTAGCAGGGACGGCGATCTGCGCGCTACCGCAACGGCGAACTCATCCCCTAACCGCAATGGCGGTATCACCGGTCGTCATCGGGGCGGCGGCGCCAGTCCAGGCGTTCGGGCGGCGGCCCGAGGTTGGGCGGCAGCAGGCTCTCCCCCTGCTCGTCCCGCCAGCTCACCTCCTGGCTGGGCTCCGGCGAGGAGGGGCCGGTGGCCGGCCGCCGGGGACTCAGCCGGGCCAGCCGCCGGGGACTCAGCCGGACCAGCCGCCGGGGACCCGGCTGGGCCAGCCGCCGGGGCGTCGGCCGGCCCGGCGGCCGGAGCCGCCGCGGGCTCCGGCTCGCGGGCCAGGTCTCCCAGCGGCCGCAGCGTGGCCGTGGGCAGGCCGAAGATGCCGGGGTTGGCGTCGGCCACCACCACGTGCCGGCCGTCCGGGGCCGCGTAGGTGACGATCATCGCGCTCGGCGGCAGCTGCTGCAGCTCGTGCTGCTCGACCAGGAACTCGCGCGACCGCTGGACGGTCCGGGCCTGCGAGTCGCTGCCGGTGACCGCCCGCGAGGTGCTGATCCCCCAGGCCGTACTCTCGCTGATGCCGCTGGTGATCGAGCCGGTCTCCGCCCACCCGGACGATTCGCTGGTGTCGCCGCTGCGGGAGCGGGTGCCCGCCTCCAGCGGCAGGAAGCTGCTGCGGGACGACCCGCTGCCCCGGCTGTGCCCGGACGTCTGGCTGACCGAGTTCGACCAGGACCGCGCGCCCGACGTGCCCAGCGTGCTGGTGTAGGACTCGCCGACGGTATCGCCGACCGAGGTGCCCACGGTGTCGGTCAGCTGAGCCAGCACGAACCGGTGGGCGGTGCCGATCTGCTCACTGGCCGCCTTGGCCTCGGCCGCGTTGCCCAGCCGCATGAACGCCACGGCGGCGTTGCCCCGGCCCAGCCGCTCCTGCACCGGGGCCGGGATCGACCGGTAGGCCAGCACCAGCCCGGTCCGGATGATCGCGCAGACGTCGGCCAGCCGGTCCAGCAGCGGGCCGGGCAGCTCTCCGGCGCCGAGCAGGAACACGGTGTGCTGCCAGGGCGCGCCGGGCGCGCTGGTCCGCAGCAGCTGGGTGAGCGCGGCCACCACGTACCGGCTCAGCACCGGGTGCCCGGCCGGCCCGTCTCCGGTCCGGCCGACACCACCCGGAGCGGGGACCGTTCGGCCGGGGCGGGGCCGGTACCCACCCCGGCCAGGATGCGCAGCTGGGCCTCCAGGGCGCAGGCCCGCTCGGCCACCGCCTGGTCGGCGCCGCGGCCGAACATCGTGGCCAGCTTGTCGATCTGGCGGGCGCTGAGCAGCCCCCGCTCGGCGTCATCGCGCGGGTCGCCGACGTTGCCGAGGACCCGCAGGGCCGCGGCGGCCTGGGCGATCGTGGCGCCCGGCCCGAGCACGCCCAGCACCCGGTCGAGGATGGCGTGGTCGCGGAACTGGGTGCCGGCCGGATGCCGCTCGTCGGGCGGCTCGCCGGCCACCTGGGTCAGCAGGTCGGCCAGGGCAACAGGCTCGAGGCCGGTGCCCAGGTCCAGCCGGGGCAGGTCGCCGGGCAGCACCCAGACCAGCGGGTCGAGGCCGGCCCGGGAGGCGACGGCCAGCAGATCGTCGGCGACCGCCCCATCGGTGAGGTCGATCACCGTGACCTCGCCGCCGGCCTGCAGCCGGGGCAGGGCGATCATCGTCAGCATGGCCGACCAGCCGGGCAGCGTACCGCCGGCCACGTCGATCCGGTCCACGTCGCAGCCGAGGGTGACCGCGTACCACTGCTTCTGCTGGTCGTAGGCGGCCCGCCGGGCCTGCCAGTCCCGGGTCTGCTCGGCGTGCCGGGCCTGCCACTCGAACAGCCGGGCCTCCTGCAGCGTGGCGATCTTGGCGACCCGCTGCCGCTCATCGGCCAGCCGGGTCCGCATGAGCTGCTCGCTGTTCCGGATCTCGCGGGCCGCCAGCGCCGCACCGGTCAGCCCGGCCAGCATGCCGACCGCGGTCAGCCCCGCGCTGAGCAGGCCCAGCACGCCCAGCGCGGCCAGCCCGGCCGCGAGCGCCAGCCCGGCCCCGAGCAGCAGCTCCAGCGGCCGGTCGAGCCGCCGCTGCTCGCGGCGCTGGGCCGCCACCCAGCCCGGATTGAGCTGCTCGCGGGCCGGTGGGGTGGGCCGCCGGGGAGCCGGGCCGGGGTGCGGGTGGACCAGGGCGTACTGCCAGCCCAGGTACACCCGGTCCGGCCGCAGCGCCGGCACCGGCGGGGCCGGGGTGCCGGCCGGGGTCTCGGCCACGGTCACGTCGTCTCCGCTACGGCCGCGCCTCGCGCCCCGGCCGGCCGGCGGGCGGGGGCCCAGGGCGTCGGCGAGCCGGGCGGAGCGGCGCCCGCAGGCGCGGGCACCGCGGCCGGCACGGTCCGGCAGGCGGTCACCAGACGGCCGTCGGGCCGGCGGACGACCAGCGTGAACCGGCCGCGGCCGAGCCCCTGCAGCGTGGCCGCGGACACCCGGGGGACGGGGACCAGCTCGGGGTCCCCGGGTTCGGCCCAGGGCTCCGGGGCCAGCCGCTGGCCGGTCTCGGCGGCGAACTGATCCGCGCTTTCGGGATCGGGCATCCGGTGGATGACCAGCGCGTTCATCTGGGCGGCGACCCCGGAAGCGGCCCGCGCCGAGGTGGTGGTGAGCATGACCGGGAGCCCCGCTTCGGCCCCGTTGCTGATCAGGTCGCGCAGTGTGTGCTGGGGCAGCCCCTCGCAGTGGTCGAACCAGGCCAGCCCGTCGCCGTCGATGCCTATCTCCCGCAGGTCCCCGTCGGTGGCCAGGATGTCCTGGCCGATCAGCCAGGCCACTCGGGCGGCAGCGCTGGCGTGACCGGCCGACCCCAGCGAGAACAGCACCACGGCGCGCTCGCGGACGATCCGGCCGAGGTCGATGTGGCCGCCGCCTGCCCTGCCCCCTGCCCCGCCGGTGGTGGCCGGCGCGGGCCGCAGCCAGCGGCCGAAGGGCGACTCGCGCAGCTGGGCCAGCTGGCTGGCCGCGGTCATCAGCACCGCCGGGTCGTCCCGGGCCAGGCTGGCCGAGGTGCGGATCCGCTCGGCCAGCGCCGCGTGCCGGGGATGATAGGCGGGGACCTGGCTCATCCGCGCCTCCAGGGCCAGCGGGTCGAGCAGGTGCGCCACATCGTCCAGGACCGGGATCCGGCGGTCGGCCGGCGCCGCCTCGATCAGCTCGAACACGTCGCGCAGGTAGGAGGCGAAGCTCCGGCGGTAGTGGTCGATGGTGCCGGACCAGTTGATCATCGCGGTGACCAGAGCGGCCCGGCGGACCGGGCTGCCCACCCGGAACGGCTCGTAGGACGCCGGACCGGCCGCGCTGAACTCGTGGAACGGGGCGTCGACGGCGGCGCACAGCGCGGCCAGCGACGTACCCAGGCCGGGACTGCCGCCCAGGTCGGCCACGATGACCGGCTTGCGCAGCCGGATGGCCGCCTGCACGACCTGGAAGCTGCTGGTCGTGGTGCCGGACCGGGCGCTGCCGGCCACCAGCACGCCGCCCGCCACCTCGGTCCAGGACAGCGTGGCGGCCAGGCCGGTGGTTTCGTCCACGCCCAGGCGGGCCCCGTCCCGGGCCACCACCCCGCCGGACCGGATGGCGGTGGTGAGCACGGCCCGGCGGATCGCGACGGCCAGGCCCGGCCGCGGCGGCCGCACGTCCCACTCGTCGGTGTGCAGCCAGTCCAGCCAGGCGGCCAGCGCGGCCTCGGCCGCCCCCGTCATCAGGGCCACCGGTAGCTGACGGGGCAGCCAGTGCCCCATGCCCGCGTAGGCCACCCCCAGGTGCAGCAGCCGGGAGGAGTCGCCGGCGATGCCCCCCAGGTAGGAGACCACCAGGGCCGGGCCAGCGGTGAAACCCGCCAGCGCGGCGGCCGGCCCGATGGCCAGCGTCCACAGCAGGCCGGCGGCGGCCGGGAGCTCCAGCCAGGCCGGCCGCCAGCGCGTCACCTTGGTCACGCCGAAGAAGATCAGCGCCAGGATGAGCGTGAGCTGAGCGAAGATCACGTGCACCAGGACCAGCAGCACGCCGATCGCAGCCAGCAGTTCGCCCCGGCGGGGCAGCTCTCTGGGGATCACGTAACGTGCGCGCCGTGGCGTGCGCGGCGCCGTGAGGACCGGCTCGGCTGACATCGGCATTAGGTTCGCAGGATAGTGCGGCACGTGTCCACAAACCCCCGTGGATCCGGGCTCCGTGGCCAATCTGAGGAACGGCCGCCGGGCCGCCCCGGTTCACCACCACCGCGCGGGTGGGGCGTCAGCTGCTGATGCGGGCTATCAGGGCCGAGGAGATCGAGACCACCGAGGACGGGAGCGGCTGGAAGTTGACCTTGGACAGGTAGACCGGGGCGTTGCCGGTGGTGATCGCCCAGTGCAGGAACGCCTTGAGCGTCTGCGCCCTGGCGGCGCTGTGCTGCCGGGTGCTGACGATGCCGTACTCGTAGTTGACGATCGGGTAGGAGCCCGCTGCCGAGCCGTTGATCATCGAGATCGTGCCGCCGGCCGGGGTCTCGCCGGTGAAGCCATCGACGCCCGCGCTGATCGTGGTGGCGGTGGGGGCCTCGTAGCTGCCCGCCCCGTTCAGCAGCTCGGCCTGGCCCAGCCCGGCCGCGCTGGTCTTGTCCTCGTAGCTGATGCCGATGTAGGCGACGCAGCCCGGGTGGGCCTGGCAGGCGGCGACCATGCCGCTGTTGCCCTTCGCGCTGACCTCGCTGGTCACGTGGGGCCAGGCCACCGTGGTACCGAACGCCAGCGCGCTCTTCCAGGCCGGGTCCTGCGCGGACAGGTAGCTGGTGAACAGGAACGTGTCACCCGAGCTGTCCGACCGCCGCACCGGGACGATCTTCAGGTGGGGCAGCGTGACCCCGGGGTTGATCTTGGCGATCGCCCCATCGTCCCAGCTCCTGATCGTGCCCTGGTAGATACCGGCCAGCACGGTCCCGTTGAGCTTGAGCGTGTGCACGTTGGGCAGGTTGACGCTGATCTGCTGGGCCGACACGGCCAGCGGGATGTTCTCCAGGGCCGGGCTCTGGGTCTGCTGGCCGCTGGACAGATAGGCGTCGGAAGCCCCGATGTCCGCCGTCCCGGCCGCCGCGCCCGAGATGCCCTTGCCCGACCCGGTCCCGGCCGTCGAGATCTTCACCTGCCGGTACTGCTGCCTGTAGCCCGGCGCCCAGAGGTTGAACAGCGGGAACAGCAGCGTGCTGCCGGTCTCGGCCAGCGACACGGCCGAGGACGCCGGGCCCGACGGCAGCGCGGCCGCCGGCGGCGACCCGGCGGCGGCCACCGACGTGGTCACCGGGCTGCCGCCGCCGCTGCAGGCCGCGACCAGGATCAGGGTCAGCGCCGCGAAACTGGCAGCGAGTAGGGCACGGTACCGGTGAGCCACCGGGGCATTCCTCTTCAGGAGATGGGGGCCGTCTCGACGGAGACCTTGAAGAAGTCGGGGCGGAGCATCACCACGGTAAGCGCCACCGGGGCCGCCGCGGCGTCGAATCGGATAGTTACGGTGATAGCGGACTGGCCCGGGGTCAGGTGCAGGCCGCGGGCGATCGACGGCTGCGGGGGCCGCAGCTCGACGTTCAGCGCGGCCAGCGGCCGGCCGTGATCCCGGCTTCCGGCTCGCCGTCGCCGGCCGGCGGCTCCGACAGCACCTGGTCGAAGGCCGGGATCCAGCCGGACTCGTCGTCGCCGGCCGGCGGCGCACTCACCCTTGCCCCGGCCGGCCGCCCGCTCGGGACCTGCGGCACGTAGGCGGTGGACATCGCCACCGGGCTGCCGGCCGAGGTCCACAGGCAGCGGATGACCCGGACCTGGGCGTCCGCGTCGAGGCCGAGAGCCCAGCTGATGTCCTGCGGCGCCTGGCGCCGGGACACGTGCTTGGCCTGGCAGCTGATCGAGCTGCCCATCGGGTCGACGGTGGTGCTGAGCCCGGCCACGCCCTCGATCGGGATCTGGTACTCGGCCGGGCTGGCCCGGTACAGCTGGCCGTCCGGCAGCTTGCGCAGCAGCGACCGGCGGGCCAGTTCCTCGACCGCCACGTCGATCTCGGCCAGGCTGACGCTGAACCGGCGGGCCAGCGCGCTGCGCCGGGGGAGCTTCCAGCCGGGTTCCCGGTGCACCAGAGCGGCGGCCATCCGGTCGGCCAGCACTCCGGCCGCCGATTTCCCGGCGCCGGGATCCTCCTCGCCCGGAGGTGGATCAGCCGACTGTGCAAAAACCACTCTGGTGCGTCCTCACTTGGTTGCGGGCTATCAGTGAGACCGGTGGCAGCTCAGTTCCCCTCGGGTTTCTGCGAACCAGCCAGGTAGACAACCCGGGTGGCCACGTTGACGGCGTGATCCCCGAGCCGCTCGTAGAACCGCGCCACCAGCGTCATCTCCATCGCCACGGGCAGGGCCATGCCTCCCGACGCGAGCTCGCCGATCAGGCTCGCGTGCAGCTCGTCCATCTCTTCGTCCCGCTCGGCCAGCGAGTCGGCGCCCGCAGGATCCCGGCGGTACCAGGAGTCGATGGCCTGGCGCCACATGTCCGAGGCGAGCGCGCCCATCCGCTCGACCAGCCCCCGGGCCCGGGGCGACAGGTCGCTGGACAGGAAGTGGTCGGCCCGGCGGGCGATGTGTTCCACCAGGCTGTGCGAGCGCTCCAGCTCGGGCACGATCCGCAGCACGGACAGCAGGAAGCGCAGGTCGGAGGCGACCGGAGCCTGGAGCAGGATGGCCCGGCTGACCAGGTTCTCGATCTCCGGGTACAGGTTCTGGATCACCTGCTCCCGCTCGGCCAGCAGCTTGACCACCTCGTTGTTGCCGGTCAGCAGGGCGTCGGTGGCCCGGCCCAGGTCCTCGGCGATCATGCCGAACAGCTCGATGATGCGGCCTTCGATGTCGTCCAGCTCCTGCTGGAACTCCTGCCGGTGCTCGGGCATCGGGCTCAGCCCATCCGGCCGGTGACGTAGGCCTGCGTGCGGCTGTCGTGCGGATCTTCGAAGATCTGCCGGGTCGGGCCGTACTCCACCAGCACGCCGGTACGGGTGTCGCTCTTCTCGTTGCGGAGCACCGAGAAGAAGGCGGTCCGGTCGCTCACCCGGGTGGCCTGCTGCATGTTGTGGGTGACGATGACGATCGTGTACCGGGACTTGATCTCTTTCATCAGGTCCTCGATCGCGCTGGTGGCGATCGGGTCCAGGGCCGAGCAGGGCTCGTCCATCAGCACCACGTCCGGCTCGACCGCCAGCGTGCGGGCGATGCACAGCCGCTGGGCCTGGCCACCGGAGAGGCCGAGCGCAGAGCTCTTCAGCCGGTGCTTGACCTCGTCCCACAGCGCACCCTGGCGCAGCGACTTCTCGACGATCTCGTCCAGCCGCTTCTTGTTGCGGATGCCGTTGATGCGGGGCCCGTAGGCGATGTTGTCGTAGATCGACTTGGGGAACGGGTTCGGCTTCTGGAAGACCATGCCGATCTTCCGCCGGACCGCGATCGGGGACACCCCGGCGCCGTACAGCGGCGCGTCCCGGTACCGCACGTCACCTTCCACCCGCGCCCCCGGGACCAGGTCGTTCATCCGGTTCAGGGAGCGCAGCACGGTGGTCTTGCCGCACCCCGACGGGCCGATGAAGGCCGTGATCTCGTGCTCGTAGATGAACAGCGAGACGTCGGTGACGGCGCGGAACGACCCGTAGTAGCACGAGATGCCGTTCGCGTCGAACACGTGCGCCCCGGTGGGCGACAGCTCCTGCTGGGGCAGCGCCAGCCCGGCCTGCGGGCGGGTGTCGGTGTCGACCTGGCGTTCGGTCACGACGTTTGGTTCCGGCTGAGGTTCCATGGCTTCCTAGCGCCCCACTCTGGTGAATCGTGCGGTGATGATCCGGGCCCCGACCAAGAGAATGAAAGCGATCACGATCAGAGTCAGCGCTGCGCCCCAGGCGCGAGCCTGGGCACCGTTGTACGGAGACGTCGCGTTGGCGAAGATCTGCGCGGGCAGCGCCGTGTTCGCGCCGCTGAAAACGTTGGAGTTGGTGCTGCTCACGGTCAGGATGGTGAACAGCAGCGGCGCGGTCTCGCCCGCGGCCCGCGCCACGGCGAGCAGGCAGCCGCTGACGATGCCGCCGATCGCGGTGGGCAGGACCACGGTCACCGTCACCCGGGCCCGGCTGGCGCCCAGGGCGTAGCTCCCCTCCCGTAGCGCGTCCGGCACCAGCGACAGCATCTCCTGGCTGGAGCGGATGATCAGCGGCAGCATCAGGCAGGCCAGCGCGAACGCGCCACCCAGCCCGGAGAAGCCGAAGTGCAGAGTCCAGATGGAGAAGATGAAGAGGCCCATCACGATCGAGGGCACGCCAGTCATGACGTCGGCCATGAACCCGATGATCCTGGCCAGCACGTTCTTCTTGCCGTACTCGTTGAGGTAGATCGCGCCCAGCACGCCCAGCGGGATGGCGATCACCGAGGCCAGCGCCGTGATCTCCAGCGTGCCGACGACCGCCGGCCCCATGCCGCCGATGTTCCCGGGCAGCACGTTGGGCGGGATCGCGGCGGTCAGGAACTGCCCGCTGATGATCCCGGCGCCCTTGGAGATCACCGTGTACAGCACGAAGACCAGCGGGACCATGATGATCAGCAGCGCGAGCACCATGAGCACGGTCATGATGCGGTTCTTGGTGCGCCGCCAGGACGGCGGCTCCCGCAGGTCAACCGCGGGCTGCTGCGTGGTTGCGGCCATCAGGCCCCCCTCGAGCGCCTGGTGGAACGGGCCACCACACCGCGGGCGATGATGTTGATGATGATGGTCAAGGCGAACAGCAGCACACCGAGCCCGATCAGCGCGGCCCGGAACACCCCGGAGGCCTCACCGAACTGGTCGGCGATGACGGAGGGCATCGAGTAACCGGGCGCGAACAGGTGCGAGGTGATCTGGGGCGAGGCCCCGATCACCAGGGCGGCCGCGATCGTCTCACCCATGGCCCGGCCCAGGCCGAGCAGGACCGACCCGACGATGCCGCTCTGGCTGTGCGGCCAGACCGCGCCGCGGATCATCTCCCACCGGGTGGCGCCCAGCGCGTAGGCACCCTCACGGTCGATGGCGGGCACGGTGGCGATGACCTCGCGGGACAGCGAGGTGATGATCGGCGTGATCATGAAGGCCAGGATCAGGCCGGCGGTGAAGAACGAGGCCCCGCTGACCGGCGGCCCGAACAGCGAGCCGAGCACCGGGATGCCCTTCACGCCTGAGCCGATCGAGGTGTAGATCTTCTGAAGCCAGGGCGCGAGCACCAGGATGCCCCACAGACCCCAGACCACCGATGGGACCACGGCCAGCAGGTCGATCACGTACACGATCGGCCGGGACCAGCGCCGCGACACCACTTCGGTCAGCAGCAGGGCGATGCCCAGGCTCAGCGGCACCGCGATGATGATGGCGATCAGCGACGAGATCGCCGTGCCGTAGACGAAGTCCAGCGAGCCGAACTTGTTGGCGGAGGGGTTCCAGGTGGTGGAGAAGACCCCCGACAGACCCTCCTGGGAGAACCAGGATGAGGCCTGCTGGCTGGTGGAAAAGGCGATCAGGATCAGGATGGCCAGGACGAGCAGGCCGGCCGCCAGCGCCAGGATCTGGAACACGCGGTCGCCGAACGGCCGCCGTTCCTTCAGGGTGCTGGCGGGCCCGGTCTGCTCCGCCTGCGTTGCTGTGCTCACTTGACTGGACTCACTTGACTGGGTCGATCAGCTGAAACGGTGACGATCGGGCTCAGGACGAGCCCGAGCTCGGGGCGGCCGCAGCGCCGGAGCCGATCTTGCTCAGCTGGGCGATGGCCATCTTGTCGATGTTGGCGGGCAGCGGCGCGTAGTTCAGCTCCGGCAGCAGCTTCTGGCCGGCGCCGAGCAGGTAGCCGATGTAGCCCTTGAGGTTGGCGGTCGTCGTCGAGCTGGACTGGGCCGCGTTCACCAGGTCCCAGGACTGGTAGGTGACCGGGTAGGAGCTGGCGCCCGGCGCCCAGATCGCGCTGAAGGTCAGGTCCGACGCCACCGTGGCCTGGCTGGCCGCGGCCGAGGCGGCCGAAGCCGACGGGGCGATGAACGCGCCGCTCTGGTTCTTGACCGACGCCATGGAGAGGTTGGAGGCCTTGGCGTCGGAGAAGTCGACGTAACCGATGGCGCCCGGGGTCTGCTTGACGATCGAGTCGACGCCGCCGTTGCCGCTACCGCCACGGCTGTTGGAGGGCCAGTTGATGGTCGAGCTGGTGCCGAGCTTCCACACGCCGGGAGCCGACTTGACCAGGAACTCGGAGAAGTTCTGGGTGGTGCCGGAGGAGTCCGACCGGCGGGCGATGGTGATCGCCGTGCTGGGCAGCTTGGCGCTCGGGTTGAGGGCCTTGATGGCCGGGTCGCTCCAGGTCTTGATCTCGCCCTGGAAGATCTTGGCGATCGTCGGGCCGTCCAGCTTGAGGCTGCTCACCCCGGACAGGTTGTAGGACAACGCGATCGGGCCGATGACGACCGGGAAGTACAGGATCGTTTTGCCCTTGAAGTTCGACGCTTCCTTGGTCGGGATCGGCGAGTCCGAGCCCGCGAAGTTGACCACGCCCGAGGCCAGGTCGGTGCGGCCCTTACCGGAGCCGCCGCCGCCGTAGTTGACCGTGAGGCCCGGCTGCTCGGTCTTGAAGGCCTGGATGGCAGCCTGCTGGAAGGTGGTCTGGAACGTCGACCCGCTGGCGTTCAGCGTGCCCGAGAGCTTGGCGGCGGCGCTGCTGCTGCTCGCCTTCGGGGCGCTGCTGGATCCGCCGCTGCCACTGCCGGACGAAGAGCAGGCGGCCAGCACCGCCACCGCGGCCAGGGCGACACCCGCCGTCGCGGTCTTCTGGATGCGCACACGTTGCATATTGAAAGAACCCCTTTTTAGTTACCCTGGGCTGCGCGGCCACAACTGTCGGCCATATCTCTGCCACGCACGGTTAGGCGAATCAGATTGCTCACCGGGTGCACCGGTGTGCGCCAGATTGTCGCTGCCTCAAGGTAAGGGCCTGCGAGTTAACGGCAGGCAAACGAGCCCTTAACTCGACCTAGCTTTCGCATGTGCTTTGGGCGTCTTTACCAGCTGTTAGGAGTCCTGATATTCCGCGTCATCTGCACGTCACTTTCACGCCAGCCAGCCCACCCGGAATCGTTATTGGGGGGTTATTTGCCTTCGGGCAAATTCCACTATGAATAAAACGCCCCGCCGCCCGGGGAACCGGGCGGCGGGGCGGACGAGCGGCCGCGAGACGACGAGCGGCCCGCGGCAGGGACTAACTCAGACGGCCACCTCGACCTTGGTGACCTTGCCGGTCTCGGCCGACACGCTGCGGTCGGCGCGGGCACCGCCGGGCGCGAGCACCCGGAGCTTCCAGGTCCCCGGCGCGGCGAAGAAGCGGAAGCCGCCGTCCTCGCCCAGCGGGACCTCGGCCACGAACTCGTCGCCGGTGCCCAGCAGCCGGGCGTAACCGGTGGACAGCGGGGCGTTGTCACGCACCACGCGGCCCTCGACCACCGCCTGGTTGCCCACGTCGGCGGCCGCGGTCACCGGGACACCACCGGCGGGCGCCCCGCAGCCGTCGCCGGCCTCACTGGTGGCGCTCATCGGGCGTCACCGAGCTCGATCGGGACGCCCACCAGGGAGCCGTACTCGGTCCAGGAGCCGTCGTAGTTCTTCACGTTCGGCTGCTCCAGGATCTCGTGCAGGACGAACCAGGTGTGCGCGGAGCGCTCACCGATCCGGCAGTAGGCGATGGTGTCCTTGCTGAAGTCCAGCCCGGCCTCGTCCTTGTAGAGCTCGGTGAGGTCGGCGTCGGACTTGAACGTGCCGTCCTCGTTGGCCGCCTTGGACCAGGGGACGTTCTTGGCGGTGGGGATGTGGCCGCCGCGCTGCGCCTGCTCCTGCGGCAGGTGGGCCGGGGCCAGCAGGCGGCCGGCGAACTCGTCGGGCGAGCGCACGTCGACCAGGTTGCGCTTGCCGATCGCGTCCACGACCTCGTCGCGCTTGGCGCGCAGCGTCGCGTCCTGCTCGGACGCCTTGTAGTCGGTGGCCGGGCGCTGCGGCACGTCGGTGGTCAGCTCGCGGGAGTCCAGCTCCCACTTCTTGCGGCCGCCGTCGAGCAGCTTCACGTTCTGGTGGCCGTACAGCTTGAAGTACCAGTAGGCGTAGGACGCGAACCAGTTGTTGTTGCCACCGTAGAGGACCACCAGGTCGTCGTTGGCGATGCCGCGCTCGGACAGCAGCTTCTCGAACCCGACCCGGTCCACGAAGTCCCGGCGCACCGGGTCCTGCAGGTCCTTCTTCCAGTCGATCTTGATGGCGTTGCGGATGTGACCCTTGTCGTAAGCGCTGGTGTCCTCGTCGACCTCGACCAGGACAACCCCCGGGTCACCGGCGTGTGCTTCCACCCACTCGGCGTCCACGAGGGCTTCGGAGCGGCTCATTGGTTAAAAACCTCCTTGATGGATCAGGCTGCCGGGCTTCCCTGTGACGACGGCCAGATCCGGCGGATGAACAAATACATCTGGCAGCCCAGGCAGTAATCGAACGCCGCGTTGAGGAACGCGGCCGCCAGGGCCAATGCTGTGAAAGCGATCCCGATTCCCGCCATCCCGGTCGCGTAGCCGATCACGCCGATCGCGGCGAAGACCGTCCCCACCGCCTGAGCGAACCGCGGGGGCGCGGCCGGCTCGAAGCGGGTGGGTGGTCCCAGCCGCGGCCGGATCAGGAAGCGGTAGACCAGCCCGTAGGGGGCGTACCGCATCCCGGCGATGGCGCCGACCGCGAACACGAGCATCTGGGCGAGCAGCAACCACTTGCTGGCGGTGGCCAGCGCGAGGGCCAGGACGACCGTGGTGATGACCGCGGCGAACCTCGGCCCCCTCGCGTCGATGTCCATGGTTGTGCTCCTTACTGCTGACAGATTCCCGGGCACACTGCACGCCGATGAAGGCCGGGCGGGACGATATCGCGGCGCCGCGGCATCCTCGGCAGAAATCAGGACACGGGTCTAGGCCGTGGGCCTGCCCTTGCTCAGGGCCGGCACCTGCTCAGGGCCGACACAGTGCGGTGGCCACCCGGCAGAAGTCCACGGCGCGCCGCTTCGTCAGCAGCTGCGCTGTCCATGAAGACACGTAGTCGATGTTATGCAAACGCGACCCGGCTGTCACTCCCCGGCTGGGACCGCTTCGCGACATTATCGACCACTTTAGTGGATTATCGCTCGGGACGGGCACGTCACTCTCCCGCCGGCAGGGGCGCGGGAATCACTTCGCCCAGAGCGGCGAGCACGTCCGGCTTGCGCGGCTGCCCGGTGGCGAGCTTGGTGATCGCCCCGTCCGGCCCGAGGACCAGGACGGTGGGGGTGGACAGCACGTTCAGCCGGCGCACCAGGTCCAGCCGGGATTCGGCGTCGACCTCCACGTACGAGACCCCCGGCACCAGCCGGGCGACGTCCCCCAGGACCTGGCGCGTCCCCCGGCAGGGCGCGCAGAAGGCGCTGGAGAACTGGACCAGGGTGGCGCGGTCCCCGAGATCCTGCCGCAGGTCCTCGGCCGTCAGCCTGCCGCGATCGGGCCCGCCGGGCGCCGCCGCCCGCGGCGCGGGCGTGCGCAGCTGACCCTGCCGGCGGCGCCAGATCAGGCCGAGCGGGGTCACCACGATCAGCACCACGATCAGTGCGATCACTCCTGCGGTCATACTGCCTACCAAGCGTGCCGGGGCCGCAGTAATTCCGCCGGCTTCCGGCCGGGGGTCAGCCGCTGGTGGTGAACGTGGCCAGCTCCTCGTTGCCGGCCGTCACATCCATGCCCTTGACCTGCCCACCGGGCACCCACGAGGAGCCCGGATACCAGGGGTCGGGGTCGCGGCTGGACACCGTCCAGCCGGCCGCCAGCAGGTGCACGCCCTGGTTGTTGGTGACCCACAGCTGACAGGTCGTGCCGAACGGGACCCCGGTGATCTGCACGTCGTAGGCGACGCCCCAGGACAGCTTCACGTACTTGATGGTGGCGGCGACGCCCTTGGTGGTACTGGTCGTGTTGGCCGTCTGCCAGCTGGCCGGGGGTGCGGGCTCGGCGCTGGCCCCCGCCGCCGACCCGTTCACCAGCTGGAAGCCGGCCACGGCGCCGCTCGCGGCGATGACCACGGCCGCCGCCGCGGCCAGGACCTGCCACCGCCGGGTGCGGCGCCGCCGGGCCGCGGTCAACAAGACCAGCGAGTCGACAAAGTCCTCACTGCCGACGCTGCCTTCTGATTCCGGCTCGGCGTCCTCCAGGGAGATGCGGCCAAGCTCGTCCGCCCCCACCCGCAACAGCAGATCGGGCAGCCCGGCCAGGCCGTCCAGCTCGTCCCGGCAGTCCCGGCAGCTGGCGACGTGCTCATCGACCAGGGCCCGCTCGGCCGGGTCGATGGCGCCCAGTACGTAGACACCGAGCGCCTGCCGCGTGTCCGCACATTCCCACGCCGACGTCGACGTCATGGCGCCAGTCCTCTCTCCTCCAGGGCAAGCCTGAGCGCTTTGAGCGCATAGAAGGTCCGGGATTTCACCGTGCCCGGCGGAATCCCGAGGGTGGCCGCGGCCTCCGCGACCGAACAGCCTCGGTAGTACGTCTCGATGATCACCCGGCGGTGATCGGGGCGCAGCGCCGCGAGGGCGTCCGCCACCGCCCACGATTCCAGCGCCCGGTCGGCGTCGTCGGCCGTGGACACCAGCTCCAGCGCGCCCTGCCCGACCTCCGGGGGACGCGACTGCCGGGCCCGGTAAGCGTCGACCGCGAGGTTCCGCGCCACCGCGAACAGCCACGGCCGGGCCGGCCGGTCAGCCAGCGCTTCCGGGTGCCGCCAGGCGCGGACCACCGTCTCCTGCACGAGGTCTTCGGCCCGCTGCCGGTCGCCGCCAGTTAAATGGAGCGCATAACGGAGCAGCGCACCGCCGTGCTCGGCGTAGAGCGCCCGTACGTACGCTTCGTCGGCCACCGTTTGCTGCGGAGCCGCGGATCCCGAGCCTCCCATGTCAATTAACACGGTTCCCGGTCCCGATCGGTTCGACGCCCGGGAAGTCCTTTGATGCCGGGATTTCCGGCCTTTGGCAAGACTTTGGCAAGGCCGTCAGGCCCCATCAGTAACAGGGCCCCCGAAAGCCTCACGCGTACCGGGCAACGGCCTTAAGGCTGGGACATTATCCACCCGGCAACGGCCGCGACCACCTCAGGGTCCATGTGCTGCGCCGGCTCGTACTCAGCCGGCGTGGACGCCCCCGTTCCCGGAAAGAACAGGTGATTGTCGGCCTCGAAGACCTTGATGGTGACGTCGGGCCGGGTGGCCAGCGCCGCCTGCCAGCGGGACAGGTCGTCGGCCAGCGTGACCTGGTAGTCGCGGGCGCCCTGGACGATGAGCATCGGCCGGCCGAGCGCGGCGGCCGCCGCCGCCGGGTCGTAGCCGCGCAGGTCGAGCCAGTAGGGCGCGGGCACCCCGAACGGCAGCTCGCTGGCCGGGGTCCCGGCGGTCAGCTCGGGGCTGTCGATCAGCTCGGCCTGCCCGGTCATCACCTCGGCGGCGGCCGCTGACGACTGGGCGGCGGCGCCGTCCAGCGAGGCCAGGTACCGCAGCTGGCGGACGGCCGCCCAGTACATCGGCTGGGCGCCCCCGGCCATGATCACCAGGCCGGCGACCGACGGTTCGGCCGCCGCGACCCGCGGGGCGACGGTGCCGCCGGCGCTGTGGCCGGCCACGAACACCCGCCCGGCGTCCACGGCCGGGTCGTCGCGCAGCGCCCGGATCGCCGCCACCGCGGCCGGCACGTACTCGCCGGTCAGCGTGAACTGGGGGTCCGCAGCTACCTGGTCAGGGTGAGCACGGGTGACCTTTTCAAAACGGGCCACCGCCACTCCCGCGCTGGCCAGGCCCCAGGCCAGGTCCTTGAACGGCTTGTTGCGGCCGATGGTCTCGTCGGCGTCGTTCGGGCCCGAGCCCGCCAGCAGCACCACGCCCGGAGCCGGGCGTGCGGTCCGCGGCAGGCTCAGCGTCCCCGGCACCGCCAGCGGGCCCTGGCCCAGCGTGACCTCGCGCTCGGTGAACGACCGGGGGTCGGCGTAGGACGGCGGCTGCCACGGGACGGTGGGCTGGGCCGCGCCGGGCGGCAGCAGCTGGATGCCGGTGACCCAGTTCTGGTCCCTGGCCTCATCCCCGGCCAGGCCGATCACGACCGTCAGCGCCCGCCGCTCGAACTGCACCGGCACCTTGACCAGGACCGCTCCCGGCCCGGTGGGCTCGGTGACCGGCGTACCGACCGAGACCAGGGCACCGGAACCGGCCAGCTCGGCCGTCCAGGCCGACTCCAGCGCCGGCGGCGGCACCATCGGCCGCAGGGATGGCGCGAACCGTTCCTGGAGGTCGGCGAACCGGCCCTGGCCGGCCAGGTCGATGATCGCCAGCGCCGCCTCGGCGGGAGTTGTGCCTGTGCTCATCGCAACCTCGCCCTCCCCAGGGCCGCCCGTGCACTAATACTCTCAATATTGTGAACGATAGCATTTTTGAGAACGATGGGTAGGCTGGCCGCCATGGCCAGCGCGGACCTGCTGCTGCACCCGGTGCGGCTGCGCATCGTCAAGGCGTTCCTGGGCGACCGGGCGCTCACCACCAGCCAGCTCGCGGCCGAGATCAGCGACGTGCCCGCGGGCAGCCTCTACCGGCACGTCGCCATGCTCACCCAGGCGGGCGTGCTGCAGGTGGTGGCCGAGCGGCGTGTCCGGGGGGCGGTCGAGCGCACCTACACGATGCGCGCGGCCGCCGCCCAGATCCACCCGGACGAGGCCCGGGCGATGACCGCTGAACAGCACTCCCAGGCGTTCACCGCCTACGTGGCCGGCCTGCTGGCCGACGCCGGCCACTACCTGGCCACGAACCCAGCCGATCCGGCCCGCGAGGCCGGGTACCGGGCCGGCGCGCTGTGGCTGACCGACGAGGAGTTCGCCCGGCTGCTCGTCGACCTGCAGGCGGTCTTCGCGCCCCGGCTGGCCAACGCCCCGGCGCCCGGGCGCCGCCGCCGGATGTTCTACACCGTCTATCTGCCGGTCCCGGGTGAGGGGGACGCCGCCGGCTAGGGCTGGGAGGTGACCAGGATGAGGGAGCCGTCGAAGGTGGGCTGGGTGCGCAGGTGCCCGTGGCTGGTGTCCCAGGTGCCGTCGGCCAGGTCCCGGCTCAGGTCAGCGGCGAAGCGTTCGTGCACCGCGGGCCCGACGAAGCTCCAGGCGGAGCACGACCGGCGGGCGGCCGGGTCGAGCAGCATCTCCGGCCGGCCGTAGTAGGCCTCGTTGAAGCCGTCGGTGCAGTCCAGCGGGACCGGCACCATCGAGGTGGCGACCCGGCCGCCGAGCCCCGCCGCCAGCGTCCCGACCGGGGGGTAGCGGCGGGCTTCGGTGTCGATGACCTCGGGGGCGTACCCGGTCAGCCAGAACCGCCCCAGCCGGCCGGGGTCACCGGTGAGGATCACCACCGGGCCGCGGGTGACCCGGCGGATCTCGCGCAGGCCCGCGCCCAGGTCGTGCCACTGGTGCACGCTGAACGTGGTCATCGCCGCGTCGAACGACGCGTCGGCGAACGGCAGGTCCTCGGCGGTAGCGTCCACGGCCGCGGCCAGGCCGGCCGGGCGCTGGGCCCGCATCGACGCGGACGGCTCGACCGGGGTGACCCGGCGGCCCGCGGGCTCGTAGGACCCGGCCCCGGCGCCCACGTTCAGCACGGTGCGGGCGGGCCCCAGTGCCTGGCTGATGCGGGCCGCGATCCGGCTGTCCGGGCGGCGGTAGTGCGCGTACGACGTCCCGATCGCGCCGTAATCGGCGTCACCGGCGCTGCCATCCCCGGCTCGTATCACCCTTTTATTTCACTGCGGTAAAGGCCACGTTGGTGGCGGCCGCGCTGACCTGGACGCCGCCGTTGACCACGTTGACCGACTTGACCACCAGGTGCAGCGGCAGCCCGGTGATCGGGACCACGAACCGGAACTGGCCGGAGATCAGGCTGGACAGCGCGCCGTTGCTGTGGGCCACGGTGATCCGGGTCGGGGTGACCGCGATGCCCGAGCCGCTTGGCGACAGCTTCGTGTCGGCCGCGACCGGCACGCTCAGCCCGAGGTAGTGCACGGTCCCGGACAGCTTCACGGCCGAACCGTCCTGGCTGAGCGTCACCCCGGCGGGCAGGCGGCTCCGGACCGACGAGAACGGCACGGTGGCGGTCCCGCTGACCTGGGCCGCGGTGATGTCCTGCGGGTGGTTGCCGAGCAGGTCGCCGAGCGGCGCGTGCACGCCGGTCAGCTGGGCCACCAGGTGGTCGACGGTCACCTTGTCGGTGGTGAGCTGGCCGACCGAAACCTGGATGTCGGAGTAGTGGCCCGAGGCCACCTGGGTCAGGAACGGGAAGCCCTTGACGCTGACCGAGGGCTTGGCGGGCAGGTCGTAGGCGGTCTGCACCCGGCCGGCGATCTCGTGATCGGCCACCACCACGCCGATCCGGTCGGCGGCGAGGAGCAGCCCGGCCAGGATGATGACAAAGATCAGAAGCTTGCGCATGGGACTGGCAACGTACCCGTCCAGGCCGGGGTAAACAGTGCCCAGGTGGGACAGCGTGCCTCAGCCGCCCGCGAAGGGGGGCAGCACCTCGATGACCGCCTGGCCGCCCAGGCCGATGTCCTCGTGGCGCCGCAGTCCGGCGGGCGCCCCGTCGATCAGGAACGACGAGCGGGCCAGCACCGCGCGGAGCTGGTCCCCGCGGCCGCCGTCCCGGCGGGCGAGCGCGGTCGCCAGCGCTTCGGCCAGCGTGGCGGCCTCGCAGGACTCGTCGGCGACGCCGGCCGCTTCCTTGGCCGCAGCCCAGTAGCGGATTGTCACGATGGCCATATCGGTTATCCTCGTTGACAATGGGATCCGGGCGACGTAGCCCCCGGGTCCCTGTGTGTTTTTACAGGCTAGTGCCGGTGCGCTGGGCGCCGCGCAGTTGGAGGTGGAACCGCTTGAGCGATCTGCTCCTGCTGACCGGGACGCTCGAACCGTCCACGGAAGTGCTGCCCGCCCTCGGCCTGCTGCTGCACTCGGTGCGGGTGATGCCGCCGGAGGCGTCGGCCCTGATCGACGCGCCGCCCGGCGACGTGGTGCTGGTCGACGGCCGCCGCGACCTGGCCCACGGCAAGAGCATCTGCAAGCTGCTGCTCACGACCGGGCTGGACTGCCCGCTGATGATCATCGTCACCGAGGGCGGCCTGGCCGCGATCAGCGCCGACTGGGGTGCGGACGACGTGATCCTCAACACGGCCGGGCCGGCCGAGGTCGAGGCGCGGCTGCGGCTGGCGCTCGGCCGCCGGGCCCGGAACGCCGCCGCCGACGCACCCGACGAGATCCGGTCCGGCGACCTCACCATCGACGAGGCCACCTACTCCGCCCGGCTGCGCGGGCGGGCCCTCGACCTGACGTTCAAGGAATTCGAGCTGCTGAAGTTCCTGGCCCAGCACCCGGGCCGGGTCTTCACCCGGGCCCACCTGCTGCAGGAGGTCTGGGGCTACGACTACTTCGGCGGCACCCGGACGGTGGACGTGCACGTCCGGCGGCTGCGCGCCAAGCTCGGCACCGAGCACGAGGCGCTGATCGGCACCGTCCGCAACGTCGGCTACCGTTTCGTTCCGTTCAAGGGCGCGAGCGACGACCAGCGGGACAGCCAGCACGCGGGAGACGATGAACACGACACCGAACCCGAGGACGACGCCGGGCTCAGCGAAGGCAGCCCCATCTCCGGAGTCCAGCCCGGGCGCTGATCCGGCCGCCGACCCGGCCGTGACCGAGGCCGGGCCGCTCGGCCCGGCCCAGCGCGAGGACATCCTCCGCCTGGTGGGGGCGGCGGCCGCCGCCGACGGCGTGGTCCCGCTGTCCGAACAGGTCATGTTGCACGTCCGCTACGGCGGCGACCAGCCGGAACCAGCCGGCGTTGATCTGCTGGCCGCCCCGGACGGGGTCGTCGCCGGCTACGCGCACCTGGACTGGGAGGAGCCGGGGGTGGCCAGCGCCGAGCTGGTCGTCGACCCGGCTCACCGGCGTCAGGGCATCGGGCGGGCACTGCTGGCCAGGCTGGCCGGGCAGGCCGGCGATGGAACCCTGCGCGTCTGGGCCCACGGCGACCTGCCCGCCGCCGCCGGGCTGGCCCGGGCGGCTGGACTGAGCCGGGTCCGCGCGCTGTTCCAGATGAGCCGCCCGCTGCGGGACCCGCTGCCGGAACCGGCGCTGCCGGCCGGCGTGACCATCCGGACCTTCGAGCCCGGCCGGGACGAGGAGAGCTGGCTGCGGCTGAACGCGCTGGCGTTCGCCCACCATCCCGAGCAGGGCGCCTGGACCCGGATCGACCTGGACCTGCGGGAGCAGGAAGACTGGTTCGACCCGGCCGGTTTCTTCCTGGCCGAGCGGGACGGCCGGCTGGCCGGATTCCACTGGACCAAGGTCCACGACGGCGAGACCGGCGAGGTCTACGTGGTCGGGGTCGACCCGGCCGAGCAGGGCTCGGGGCTGGGCCGCGCGCTCACCCTCACCGGGCTGCGCTACCTGCGGGACGACCGCGGTCTGGCCGAGGTCATCCTGTACGTGGACGAGACCAACCGGGCCGCGGTGCGGATGTACACCGCGCTCGGCTTCACCCTGGCCGCCACCGACGTGATGTACGGGACCGGCTGACCTGGGGTGGGAGCAGAGGTGACTAGTGCCGGCGCGCTGGACTAGTACGGACGGGCTAGGCGATCCGGCCGAGCACGCTGGCCTCGTGGCTGACGCCGAGCACCTCGTCCAGCTCCTCGCGGGACAGCGGGCCGTCGCTGGCGGCCACCGCTCCCAGAACCTCGGCGTACAACTCGATCTCGTCGAAGGCGACCGGGTCGTGAACACGTAGATCCACGTACTGGGACATCGTGCTCACCTCCGTCGACACTGACGCTTGACGCCTGATGACTCAAGGCTACGTCGTACCGCTGCTGGTCCGCATGACCCATCAGGGCCATTCTTGGACCACCCTCGTGTGTGTTTTTACCCAGGACCATGGTCACAATTCCACTAATCGGCGGAAAATGCCGATGGAGTTCCGGTAGAGCACGTATAGAGGACGTGCGGACGCTATTGTGCATGCACAGCCTGGCCGCCGGCCGGAGCCGCGGGCGGCCGGCCAGCCGGCCGCAGGCCACCCCGTCGAGCCGCGGTGCACGCCGGTCGCTGGCAACGATGCGCTACCTGATGAGCGCCAAGCGTGCACGTCAGAGGGTTTTCGGCGCGTCCGAGATGACGCATAACGGGGCACTTGGACGTTTCGGTTGCGCGGAAGGGTCGTTCGGGACAAGAGTCGTGCACATATCGATCTCACCACAGCCCACAAGGTTCCCGCCGACATCACCGCCTCACTCAGTAGTACCGCGATAACGTGCCTACCGGTCCACTTTCCTGCACGCTCCCGGATATAAGGTCCTCGTGAAGCCATGAACGAAAATACCGATCTCCTTCCCAATCTCTCCAGCCAAGAAGACGCTTTTGAGGTGCAGCTGCGCGGCTACAGCCGGCGGCAGGTCGATGAGTTCGTCGCCCGCTGCCGGAGCCAGGTCCGCGAGCTCGAGGAACGGCTCGGGCGCTCACTGGACGAGGGCGAGCAGCTTCGGCAGGAGATGCAGAAGCTCCGTCAGCAGGCCCTCGGGGCCAAGCCGGCCCACGAGGAGGTCAGCGAGCGGATCTCCCAGATCCTGAAGCTCGCCGACGACGAGGCCAAGGCGCAGAAGAACCGGGCCGACGACGACATCAAGAAGCAGCTGACGGACGCGCAGCAGGAAGCCGACCGGATCCGCAAGGAGGCCCGGGAGCAGGCCGAGCACATGCTCACGGCCGCGCAGGAGCAGGCCGAGCGGGCCATCTCCTCGGCCCGGGCGGAGGCGGACAAGACGAGGACGACCGCCCGTGCCGAGGCCGACCACATGACGGCCGACGCCCGCAAGAAATCCGACACCGCCGTCAGCACGGCCAAGTCCCAGGCCAAGCAGACGCTGGACGAGGCCACCGCCCGCGCGGCCGCTATCCACGACGGCGCCGAGCGGCGGCTCAACCTGCTCAGCACCCGCCACGCCGAGACGATCCGCCGCCTGACCGACATCCTGGACGGCGTGTCCGGCCTGGTCGCGGCCGAGACCGCGCGCCCGTCGCTGGAGGACGAGGTCGACCAGAACGTGGCCAAGGCCATCGGCCAGAAGAAGGCGGCCGAGGCGAACGCCAACCAGGGGGCCGGCAGCGGCCCGAGCCCGGCCCCGGCGCCCCGTCCGGGCAGCGGCACCCCGCTCGGGGACGCCGCCGCCCGGCCCCAGCGTCCCGCCCCGGGTACTCCCGGCGCCCCGGTTCCGCCCGGTGCGCCGCGGCCGGACGGGGCCGCCCGGCCCGGCCCGGGTGCCCCCGGCGCTCCCGGCGCCCCGATGAGCCAGCCTGGTTCCGGTCAGCCGGGCACCGGTCAGCCCGGTCAGCCCGGCACGCCGGGTGTGCAGGTGCCCGACCCGGTGCTGGTGCACCCGCGGGGCGGCGCGCACGAGGCGCCTCGCGGTGGTGCGCACGAGGCCCCGCGTGGGCGGCAGGCGGGCCCCGGCGGACCGGCTCCCGCGCCGCTGCCCGCGGACCAGCTGCGGCCGTCCTCTTCCGGGTCGGCCCCGAACGCCCCGGAGCGCCCCGGCAGCCGGCCGTCCCCGGCTCACCGGGCCGACGAGAGCAGCAGCAACTACACCGGCTCGATCGACAAGGACGAGACCACCGAGGGCGTGCGGATCGTCCGGGAGCAGCGCCACTGAGCAGACAACACTGAGCAGACAACACTGAGCGGGCCGCACTGGTGGTGAGCGGACGACGGGCCCGGGAGGTACGCCTCCCGGGCCCGTCGCCGTTCTCAGGTGAGGACGTCCAGGCGGCGGAGGATGACCCCTTCGCGCAGGGCCCACGGGCAGATCTCCAGCTCGGGCACGCCGAACAGGTCCATCGCGGCGTCGGCCACGATCGCCCCGGCTGGCAGCTGAGGGGCCCGGGCCCCGGACACGCCGGGCAGCTTGCACCGCTCGGCCAGCGTCATCGTCGGCAGCCGTTCGGCCCAGGACGCCAGGTTCTTGCTGGTCAGCACCCGCCGGACGTAGGGGCCGTCACTGGACGGGGCCGCTCCGGCGATCCTGGCCAGCTGGCGGAAGGCTTTGGAGGTCGCCACCGCCCGGTCGGGGCGGCCGTAGCGCATGATGCCTCCGACCGTGCGGGCTATCTCCGTCCGTACGTGCCGGCGCAGGTCACGTCGCTGCGACCCGGTCGGCGGGTCGGACCGGAACCAGTCGCGGGTGAGCCGGACGGCCCCGAGCGGGAGCGACACCGCCACGTCCGGCTCCTCGTCGACACCGGACGCGATCTCCAGGGAGCCGCCGCCGATGTCGAGAACCAGCAGCCGGCCGGATGACCAGCCGAACCAGCGCCGGGCGGCCAGGAACGTCAGCCGGGCCTCGTCCTCCCCGGCCAGTACGTCGATGCGGGCGTTGGTCTGCTCGGTGATCCGCTGCAGCACTTCTTCGCCGTTGACCGCGTCCCGGATGGCCGAGGTGGCGAAGCCGACGAAGTCCTCGACGCCCTTGTCCTCGGCGATCCGCAGGGCGTCCTCGACGAACTCGCCCAGCTGCTGCTCGCCGTGGGCCGACAGCCGCCCGCCGTTTTCCAGGTGGTCGGCCAGCCGGATCTCGGCCTTGTGGGAGAACGCCGGCAGCGGGTGCGCACCCGGATAAGCGTCGACCACGAGCAGGTGAACCGTGTTGGAGCCCACATCAAGCACGCCAAGCCGCATGCTTCGAAATTACTCTGCCCTGGTGGTGCACGGTGGGGCGTGCCGGACGAGAGGAGCGGGCAAACCTTTTCGGACGAATCGGCGCTAGTCTCCGCACGGCGAGTCCCTGATACCCCATCATTGACCAAATGGACCGTTCGGCAGACATGGCTATGCCTGCTCCGGCACGGTCGGACAAGCCCGACCTGTCGGAGGCCGTCCGGGCCGCGCAGCAGGGCGACGAGCAGGCCTTTCGCGCCATCTACCGGGACGTGCAGCCCCGGCTGCTGCGTTACCTGCGCACGATGGTCGGCGACGACGCCGAAGACGTGGCCTCGGAGGCCTGGTTCCACATCGCGCGTGACCTGCCCGGGTTCAGCGGTGATTCGGACGGCTTCCGCGGCTGGGCCGCCACGATCGCCCGGCACCGCGCCCTGGACCACCAGCGCCGCCACCGGCGCCGCCCGCAGCCGGCGTCCACTCCGATCGATGACCTGGGCGATCTGGCCGCGGGTGACGACACGGCCCAGAGCGCGATCGACATGGTGGCCACCCAGGCGGCGGTGGCGATGATCGCGGATCTTCCGCCCGACCAGGCCGAAGCGGTCATGCTGCGGGTGGTGGTGGGATTGGACGCCGAAAGCGCCGGTCAGGTGCTGGGCAAGAAGGCGGGGGCGGTCCGGACGGCGGCCTACCGGGGGCTGCGACGGCTGGCCACCCGCCTGGAGCAGGCAGGGCCTGGTGACAAGTGAGGAGCGTGAGCCGCGACGTAGTGACACCGGCGAGGCCGTTGACGCTGAAGGACGTGAGATGAGCACCAGCCAGTTCCGCCCCATCGACCGCGAGGCCGCCGAGCAGTTGCTCGACGGCGCCGCGGCCGGTTCCGCGCGGCCCGACGACCCGCTGGCCCAGTTGCTGGCGGCCGCGGCCGCGCCGGGTGCGGATGGCGAGCTGGCCGGTGAGGAGATGGCGGTGGCGGCGTTCGCGGCCGCGCAGCTGGCACCGTCGCCCGGCGCGGGCTCCGGCCCGCAGAAACAGCCGGGTCACGCCCACTCGGCGGCGTCCCGGCGGGCCCGGCACGCCGGTTTCCGCGCGCTGGGGCTGGCGGCCGCGCTGGGCGGAGTGGGGGTGGCTCTGGCCGCTGCCACCGGAGCCTTCAGCGGCACACCGTCTCACTCGGGCGCGACTTCGTCCAGCGGGCAGAGCATCACGGCCAGCCATGGCGCGGCGGCCGCGCCCGGGCGCACCGGGACGTCCGCGTCCGGCCCGGCCACCCCGGGCTCATCCGCGAAGGCCACGCCGGCCGGTACGCCGGCCGCACCGGTGACCGCGCTGTCCGGCCTCTGCACCGAGGTCGCCGGGCACGTCGCGACGCTGGAGGGCGACACCGCGAACGCCACCGGGAAGACCCTCAGCGCCACCGGGCTGACCCAGGCGCTGGCCAGTCCGGCCGTCGGCGCCGTGCTGGCCAGCCCGCTGTTCGCGTCGCTGACGGCGGCGGCGGGCGCCGCGACCAACGTGCCGGACTACTGCGCGCTGCTGCTCCGCCTGCCCACGCTGCCGCAGCCGTCCCGGGTCGCCAGCCTGCCGCTGACCGCGCTGACCAGCCTGCCGGTCACGCTGCTGGAGCAGCTGCCGGTCGCCACCCTGGCCAAGCTGCCGTCGTCGGTGCTGGCCAAGCTGCCGGTCGCCACCCTGGTCAAGCTGCCGGTCGCCACGCTGACCGGGCTGCCCACGTCGGTGCTGGCCACCCTGCCCACGTCGACCCTGGTCAAGCTGCCGGCGTCCACGCTGGCCACGCTGCCCGCCGCGGTGCTGGCCAAGCTGCCGCCCTCGGTGCTCGGCACCCTGCCGGCCGACGTGCTGGCCAAGCTGCCCACGTCGGTCCTGGCGACCCTGCCGGTCGCCACGCTGGCCACGCTGCCCGCCTCGGTGCTGGTCACCTTGCCCGCCTCGGTGCTGGCCACCCTGCCCGCGTCGGTGCTGGCCACGTTGCCGGTCTCGGTGCTGGAGAAGCTGCCGCCCTCGGTGCTCGGCACCCTCCCCAGCTCAGTGCTGGCCAAGCTCCCACCCTCGGTGCTCCGCACCCTGCCGTCGTCGGTGCTGGGCACGCTGCCGGGAGCGATACAGTCCGAGCTGGGCCTGGGCTGACAGCTTCGCTGAGCTGCCCGGCAGCTCGCGGAGGGAGCCGAACCATGCTGACGGCCGCGCACAACGGCGACGTGTCCTACTGGTGGCAGGCCCGCGGCGGCTTCCCGCCCCGGCGGCCGTCGCTGCCCGGCCCGCTGACGGCCGACGTGTGCATCGTCGGGGGCGGGTTCACCGGGCTGTGGACGGCCTACTACCTCAAGCAGGTCCGGCCCGAGCTGGACGTGGTGGTGCTGGAGGCCGCGTTCGCCGGTTTCGGCGCGTCCGGCCGCAACGGCGGCTGGCTCACCAGCGCCCTGCCCGGCTCGCGGGAGCGGTATGCCCGCGGTCCCGGCGGCCGCGACGCCGTGCTGGACATGCAGCGCCAGCTGAGGGAGACGGTGGACGAGGTGGCCCGGGTCTGCGCCGCCGAGGGCATCGACGCCGACCTGGTCAAGGGGGGTGAACTGGCCGTGGCCACCAGCCCCGCCCAGCTCGCCCGGATCCGCGCCGAGCTGGTGGCCGACCGGGAGTGGGGGCTGGGCGAGCAGGAGGTCCGGCTGCTGGGTGCGGACGAGCTGGCCGCCCGGGTCCGCGTCGCGGGCGGACTGGGCGCGCTCTACTCGCCGGACTGCGCCCGTATCCAGCCCGCCAAGCTGGTCACCGGCCTGGCCACAGCGGCCGAGCGCCTTGGCGTGACGATCTACGAGGCGACCCCGGTGAGCCGGATCCGGCCTGGGCGGTCGGGTGCGGGCGCCCGCGCGTGCACGGTGTTCGGCGACGTCACGGCCCGGTTCGTGCTCCGCGCGACCGAGGGCTTCACCGCCCGGCTGCCCGGGCAGCGCCGGACGCTGCTGCCGATGAACAGCTCGATGATCGTCACCGAGCCGCTGAGCGCGGCCGCCTGGCAGGAGATCGGCTGGGACGGCCGGGAGACGATCGGCGACAGCGCCCACGTCTACATGTACGCCCAGCGCACCGAGGACGGGCGGATCGCCATCGGCGGCCGCGGCATCCCGTACCGGTACGGGTCCAACCTCGACCACCGGGGCGCGACCCAGCCGGAGGCCATCGACACGCTCGGCCGGATCGTCCGGCGGCTGTTCCCGGCGGCCGGCGAGGCCCGCATCGATCACGCCTGGTGCGGGGTGCTCGGCGTGCCCCGCGACTGGTGTGCCACCGTCGTCCTCGACCGGGCGACCGGGCTGGGCTCGGCGGGCGGCTACACCGGCCACGGCGTGGCGGCGTCCTGCCTGGCCGGGCGCACGCTGGCCGACCTGGTGGCCGGGGATCAGACGCCGCGCACGGCGCTGCCCTGGGTCGGGCACCACGCCCGGGCGTGGGAGCCGGAACCGCTGCGGTGGACCGGGGTGCACGGCCTGTACGCGCTGTACCGGGCGGCCGACCACACCGAAGACCGCGGCTCGGAGCGGACCTCGCCGCTGGCCCGGATCGGGGACCGGATCTCCGGCATCCCGCACTGACCTGGCCGACGGCGGGCCCGACGAAAAGTACCGGCCGGCGGGCTTGACCTTGACGCTGCGTCAAGCCTCCATGCTGACGGCCATGAGCATCCTGTCAGCAACCGGTCAGGCCGGCAGGCCTGTCATCCAGGTGCAGGGCCTGGAAAAGTCGTACAAGGAGCTGCGGGTCCTGCGCGGCGTGGACTTCGAGGTGGCGCGGGGCAGCATCTTCGCCCTGCTCGGCTCCAACGGGGCGGGCAAGACAACGGTCGTGAAGATCTTGTCCACGCTGCTCAAGGCGGACACCGGGACGGCCCGGGTCAACGGCTTCGACGTCGCCACGCAGGCCGCCGGCGTGCGCGAGTCCATCAGCCTCACCGGGCAGTTCGCGGCGGTCGACGAGATCCTCAGCGGGCGGGAGAACCTCGTCCTGATCGCCCGGCTGCGGCACTGCCCGGACCCGGGCGCGATCGCCGATGACCTGCTGCGGCGCTTCTCGCTGACCGAGGCGGGCGCCCGGCGGGTGGGGACGTATTCCGGGGGCATGCGCCGCCGCTTGGACATCGCGATGAGCCTGATCGGGGATCCGCCGGTCATCTTCCTCGACGAGCCGACGACCGGCCTGGACCCGGAGGCGCGTATCGAGGTATGGCACTCCGTCCGGGACCTCGCCGCGGGCGGCACGACCGTGCTGCTCACCACTCAGTACCTGGACGAAGCCGAACAGCTGGCCGGCCGGATCGCGATCTTGCATCAGGGCCGGATCATCGTCGACGGCACCCTGGCCGAGCTCAAGCAACTGCTGCCACCCGCCGAGGTCACCTACGTCGAGAAGCAGCCCTCCCTCGAAGACGTCTTCTTCGCAGTCGTCGGCGACCGCAGCGAGTAAGGAACCACCATGGCCACGCATTTCTTCGGCGACACCGCCGTCCTCACCGGGCGGACCCTGCGCCACGTCACCCGCAGCCCGGACACCATCATCACCACCGCGATCATGCCGATCGCCATGATGCTGCTGTTCGTCTACGTGTTCGGGGGCGCGATCAGCACCGGGACGGCCTCGTACGTGAACTACCTGCTGCCCGGCATCCTGCTCATCACGATCGCGTCGGGCATCTCCTACACCGCGCTCCGGCTGTTCACGGACGTGCAGGGCGGGATCTTCGAGCGGTTCCAGTCGATGCCGATCGCCCGGCCGGGTGTGCTGTGGGCGCACGTGCTGACCTCGCTGGCCGCCAACGTGATCTCGCTCGTGGTCGTGGTCGGCGTCGCGCTGCTGATGGGCTTCCGCTCGGGCGCCGGCGCGCTGGCCTGGCTGGCCGTCGCCGGCATCCTCATCCTGTTCACGCTGGCGCTGACATGGCTCGCGGTCATCCCCGGCCTCACCGCCAAAAGCGTGGACGGGGCGAGCGTGTTCGCCTACCCGCTCATCTTCCTGCCGTTCATCAGCTCGGCCTTCGTGCCCACCCGGACCATGCCCGCCCCCGTGCGCGCGTTCGCCGACAACCAGCCGGTGACCTCCATCGTCAACACGATCCGGGACCTTTTCGCGCAGCGGCCGGTCGGCACCGGCGTCTGGATCGCCCTCGCCTGGTGCGCCGGCATCCTCGTGGTGGCCTACGTCACCGCCACCCTTTTCTACCGCCGCCGGATCTGAAGAGCCGGCGGGAGGGCAGGATCAGAGCATGCTGACGATCGGTCAACTGGCGGCCTACTGCGGTGTCACGGTACGGGCGGTCCGGCACTATCACCAGGTGGGGCTGCTGCCCGAGCCAGAGCGGGATGCCTCCGGCTACCGGCGGTACGGGGCGACCGCCGTCGTGTCCCTCATCAAGATCCGCACGCTGGCCAGCGCGGGCGTGCCGCTGTCGCAGATCGGCCAGATGCTCGAAGTCGACCCGTCGGCCTTTGCCGAAACGATCGGGCGGATCGACCGCCACCTCCGCGGCGAGATCGAACGGCTGGAGATCAGCCGCAAGCAGATCGCGCAGCTCACGGCCGGAGACGGGCTGGCCCTCCCGCCGGAGGTGGTCGCCTACCTGGACCGCCTTCGGCAACTCGGGGTATCGGAGCGGATTGTGGAGGGCGAGCGGGACGGATGGATCCTGATGATGGCCCGCTGGCCCGATCGCGTCCGCGAGTGGATGCCCGCGAAGTTCGCGCACCTCGAAGACCCGCGAGTCGTCCGGCTCTACCGGCTCCTGTCGGAGCTTCTCGACAGTGACGCAGGCGTTGACGACCCGCGCGTGACCGAAGTCGCCGACATCATGGCCGAGCTGAACGAGGAGGCGTACGCCTTCGCCGAGACCTACCGGGACGAAGCGGCGCACGACGACCTGCCGTTCGACCTGATAGACGCGCTGGCCGTCGAGTCCGACCCGCGCGTGCAGCAGCTGATCGACCTGATGCGCGAGCGTGGCTGGGCGGGCTGGACCCGGCTGGAGCGGCTGGCGGAACCGCCCGGTTAGCTGTGCCTGTCCGGGGCGCCTGGCGGCTAGTCGGCGGCGTAGCGGGCGGGCGGCTCGCCGATGGTGGCGGTGAAATCCCGGGTCAGGTGGGCCTGATCGCTGTAGCCGAGATCGGCGGCGAGCGCCGCCCAGTCCCCCGGGCCGCCCCGCTCGGCGGCCAGCGCGGCCTCGTGCAGGCGGGCCCGGCGCATCACCCACTTGGGACTGACCCCGACGTAGTCCGCGAACAGCCGCTGCAGCCGCCGGACCGGGACGCCCAGGGTGGCGGCGAGCTGGTCGACCCGCCGCACGGCCGGGTCCGCGACGATCCGCGCGACCATGGCCGCCACCTCTTCGGCGACCGGATCGCGGGCGGGCCGGATCGACTCCAGCAGGGCCTCGGCCCGGCCGACCACCACCGCGTCGTCCGCTTCTCCGTTGACGGCCTGCCTGACCTGCTCGGCCAGCGCGGCCTGGCCGGCCTGCTCGGTGGCCCGGCCCAGCAGTCCGTCGGCGGCCACCACCCGATCGGTGAGCCGCGCGATCGGCTCACTCCACAGCGGGCGGAATCCGCCCGGCCAGAACCGGACGCCGAGGGTGGCGCCCAGCCCTTCGATCTTGCGCAGGAAGAGCTTGGTAGACACGCCGTAGATCGCGGTCCGGCCGGGTTCGAACGCCAGGTGGACGTTGGGGTGCGGCAGGACGGCCTGCTCGTGCGCGGGCTGGCCGCGAAGGTCCCAGCGGACCAGCCAGTAGTAGTCCACGAACGGGGCCAGCGCCGGGGACGGCGGGTACTTGCGCAGCTGGAACTGCGACGCCGCGGCCCGCTGGTACAGCACGCCGCGGCCCAGCTCAGGGGCATCCGCCATCGGTCCAGCTTAGATCTGCGGGCGAAGCACGCGCCGGGGGGTCTGGGGGCTTGGCCCCGAGGCGACAGGCGTCGCGTTTGTTCAAGACCCGGTGGACCGGCCGGGTTAGCGTGGGGTCCGAGGAGGGAGATGACGATGGATCTGCACAAGGAGATGGCGGCCGCGGCGGCCGAGGACTCGAAGGTGGTGGCCGGGGCGGCCGCCCGCCCGCTGGACGCACCCACGCCATGCACCGACTGGGATCTGCGCACGCTGCTCAACCACACGATCCTGTGGACGGCGTACTCGGCCGAGCGACGGGCCCGGGACGAGCCGCTGCCGGAGGAGTTGCAGAGCACCGATTTCACCGCCCAGCCGGGCTACGCCGAGGCTTACGCGGCCCAGCTGGACCGGGCGGTGGCGGCCTGGTCCGATCCGGGGGCCTGGACCCGTGAGCTGAAGGTGATGGGGAACCCGACCCCAGCGGCCGGCGTCGGTGCGATGCTGCTGGCCGAGATGGTGCTGCACGGCTGGGACATCGCCCGGGCCACCGGCCAGGACTACCACTGCGACGGCCCGGTGCTGGTGGCCGCCGCCCAGGCCGTGGACGAGAACGCGGAGCTGTTCCGGCAGTACCAGGGGTTCGCGGCGCCGGTGCAGCTGCCGCCGGACGCGTCCGGCTTCGACCGGCTGCTGGCGACGTCCGGGCGCGACCCGGCCTGGTCCCCCAGCTAACCGGGACTGCGGACCACGTCGGCGATGGCGCGCAGGCCGGGCTGGCTGGCCAGGTCCTCCAGCAGCACCGGCCGGCCGTCGCCGTCGGCCAGCGGGATCCGCCAGTTGGGGTACTCGTCGGTCGTCCCCGGGATGTTCTGCGGCTGGCGCTGGCCCACCGCGTCCGGCAGCGACACCCCGATCAGGACCGACGGGGTGCGGGCGAGGTAGGCGTACAGCGCGACCACCTGGTCGGTCACGCTCGCCGACCCGTCGGCCGGCAGCAGCCCCTCCCGGACCAGGGCCGCGCGCCAGGCGGCCATCGTCTGCTCATGGTCGACCCGCTCTTCCTCTTCGGACCGGGCCAGCACCTCCAGGTCCGCCCGCAACGCCACGTGCTCACCGCTCACGAAGGCGGCGGCTGGCGGCAGGTCGTGGGTGCCGACCGCGGCCAGGTTGTTGGCCCGCCACTGGCCGGGCGGCAGCGGCTGGCCGTCGGGGCCGCGTTCGAACCACAGCATCGAGGTGCCGAGCACCCCGTGGCCGGCCAGGTACTCGCGGATCCAGGGCTCGATCGTGCCCAGGTCCTCACCGATGACCAGGAAGTCGCGGTCGGCGGCCGCCCGGGCCAGCGTGCCGACCGTCCCCACGTGGTCGTAGCGGACGTAGGTGCCCTGGTCGGGGGTGAGACCGGGTGGCACCCACCACAGCCGGAACAGGCCCATCACGTGGTCCACGCGCAGCGCGCCGGAGCTGCGGGTGGTCGCGTCGACCAGGTCGGCCAGCGCCTGGTACTGCTGCTCGGCCAGCCGCTCGGGGTGCCAGGGCTGGGAGCCCCAGTCCTGGCCCAGCTGGTTGAACTCGTCCGGCGGGGCGCCGACCGAAACCCCCGGAACGAACCGGTCCTGGTGGGACCAGACGTCGGCGCCGGCCGGGCTGGCCCCGACCGCGAGGTCCTGGATGATCCCGATATCCATGCCCGCGGCCCGGGCGGCGGACTGAGCGGCCGCCAGCTGGCCGTCGGCCAGCCACTGCAGCCAGGCGTGGAAGTCCGCCTCCCGGCTGAGCCGGCTGTACTCGGCCTCGACCGTCTCCGAGCTGGGCCGGGACAGGGCCGCCGGCCACTGCCGCCAGTCCGGGCCGTGCCCCTCGGCCAGCACGCACCAGGTGGCCCAGTCGCGCAGCGCGGCCCCTCCCCGCTCGACGAACCGTTCGTAATCGGCCTGCCGCTCGGCCCGCATCGGCACCTGATGCAGGATCTTGAGCGCGGCCCGCTTGGCCGTCCACACCGCGTCCCGGTCGATCAGCTGACCGGCCCGGGTGGCGGCCCGCAGCGGCTTGGCCAGGACCGCCAGGTGACCACGCTCGCGGTCGTCGAGCGCCTCGTACTCCGGCAGGTCCTCGATCCGCAGGTACAGCGGGCTGAGGAACTGCCTGCTCATCGGCAGATAAGGGGACGGACTGACCGGGGGTACCGGCTCGGCGGCGTGCAGCGGGTTGATCAGCACAAAGCCGGCGCCCAGCTCGCGGGCGCTCCAGCTGGCCAGCTCGGACAGGTCACGGAAGTCGCCGTGGCCCCAGGACGCGGCCGAGCGGACCGCGTAGAGCTGGATGGTCAGGCCCCAGGACCGGCGCCGGGGTGACGGGGCGACGGCATCCGCCAGCTGCGCGTCGGCCGCCTGCTCCGGCTGAAGGCTGGCGGGCGGGTCGCCGAGCGCCGCCAGGATCGCCTCGATCGTCGTGGGCGCCACGGCGACCTCGTGGCCACCTGACGCGTGGTACGACGTGGCCACTCCTCGGTCGTGCGCGGCGCGCATCAGTTCCGGCGAATTCATGGGCTCTATCGTTCCAGGCCGCAGCGATGTGGCCGGCCAGGCGGGGCCGATGGACGTTAGCCCGGCGTCCCTGCGGGTAACCGGGCGTTATGGGTCCCGCTGAGCCAGAACGCCTCCTTGCCGGGCGTTACCGGCTTCGCACCATAATCGGCCGGGGCGGGATGGGCGTGGTCTGGCGGGCTCGCGACCAGTTGCTGGGGCGGGACGTGGCGGTCAAGGAGATCATCTGGCCGGCCAACCTGGACGCGGCCGAGTGGGACGTGGCCAAGCAGCGGGCACAGCGGGAAGCCCAGGTGGCTGCCCGGCTGAGCCACCCCAACGTGGTCGCCATCTTCGACGTGGTCAGCGAGGACGATCGGCCCTGGATCATCATGGAGCTGGTCACCAACCGTTCACTGCGCGACCGGGTGCGGGACGACGGCCCGCTGACCCCGGCCCAGGCCGCGCACGCCGGCCTCGGCATCCTGGCCGCGCTGCGGGCCGCGCACCAGGCGGGCGTGCTGCATCGGGACGTGAAACCGGCCAACGTGCTCATCACCCCCGAGGGCCGGGTGGTACTGACCGACTTCGGGATCGCCCGCGCCACCGACAGCCCGGCCCTGACCGGCACCGGGATCCTGGTCGGCTCGCCGTCCTACATCTCCCCCGAACGGGCCCAGGGGCGCCGGGCGGCCGCCTCGGCCGACCTGTGGGGGCTGGGCGCCTGCCTGTACTCGGCGGTCGAGGGGCGGCCGCCGTTCGACCGGGAGGGGGCGCTGGCCAGCTTGACCGCGGTGGTCACGGACGAGCCCGACCCGCCGGCCCACGCGGGCCCGTTGTGGCCGGTCATCAGCGGCCTGCTGCGCAAGGACCCCGACCAGCGGCTGGACGCCGACGAGGTGGAGGCGATGCTGCAGGAGCTGGCCGAGGGTGACGCGGCCGAGGTGCTGGCGGCCACGCCGAAGACGGAAGCGATGCCAGAGTCCTCCCTGGTGCCTGAGGTTGCCAGTGAGCCTGAGCTTGTCGGTGAATCTGAGGTTGCCGATAGGCCTGGGGCTGACGGAGAGGTTGGGGCTGACGGGAGTTCTGAGGTTTTTGAGAGGGCCGTGGCTGCTGAGGGAGCGGTGGCTGAGAGATCCGTGGCTGCCGACGGGGCCGTGGCTGCTGACGGGGCCGTGGCTGCCCACAGGGCTGCGGTTGCCGACGGGGCTGCGGCTGCCGACGGGGCTGCGGCTGCCGACGGGGCCGTGGCTGCCGACGAAGCAGCGGCTGCCGACGGGGCTCCGGCTGCTGAGGGCACCGAGGGGCCCGGAGAGACCGGGCCGCTATCGGCGGCGGTCACCCATCCCCCGGCCGGTCGCCCGGCCGGGCGCCCAGGCGACCGGGGGCGGAACCGGACGCGGATCCTGGTGGCGGCCGCGGCGGCGGTCGTGGTGGTCGCGGCGGTGGTGGTCAGCCTGGTGCTGACCGCGAACGGACCGTCCGGGCGTCACCAGGCCGCGCCGCCCGCGACCTCGCACAGCGTCTCGCCATCCGTTCGGCCCTCGTCGAGCCCCTCGTCCAGCCCGTCGGCCAGCGCCTCGGCCCGCCCTTCGCCCTCGGCCGCGGCCTCGGGCGCCACCAGCGCCGTACCCGCCGGCTACTACCGGTTCACCAACTCGACCGGGTTCTCGATCGGCGTGCCCAAGGGCTGGCAGATCTCGCACGACGGGCATTACGTCTACATCCGCGACCCCGCCGACAGCGGGATCTTCCTGCTCATCGATCAGTCGGACCAGCCCCAGCCGAACGCCCTGGCCGACTGGAAACAGCAGGCCGAGGCCCGGCAGGGCAGCTACCCCGGCTACCACCTGATCCGGATCCAGCCCGTGGCCTACCCGCAGGCCAAGCAGGCCGCGGACTGGGAGTTCACCTACGACCGGGACGGCACCACGGTCCACATCCTGAACCGGAACGTGCTGGCCAACGCGACGCACGCGTACGCGCTCTACTGGTCCGCGCCGGATAGTGACTGGACCACGGACTACCACTACTTCCAGGCCTTCGCCGCCACCTTCCGGCCTGCCGGTGCAGGCCAGGGCTGATCAGATACGGGAGGGCCGGGGTGCAGTTGCGCGATGTCGAGCTGGGCGACGTCGATGCCTACGTGCGGATGCGGTGCGATCCGGTCATGATGGCCGACCTGGGTGGGCCGCTGCCGCGCGAGGGTATGGAGGCCAAGGTGGCCCGCGACGTGCGGGCGGCCGCGGCCGATACCGACTGGATCAAGATGATCGTGCCCGACGAGGCCGCGCCCGATGCGGCCGCGGGCAACGTGGTGATGTGGTCCCACGACGAAGACGGCGAGCCGATGACTGAGATCGGCTGGATGGTGCTGCCGGAGTTCCAGGGCCGCGGCCTCGGCAAGCGGGCCGTCCGGATGCTGCTCGGCCTGGCCCGCGACGATGGCCGGTGGGGGCTCGTGCACGCCTTCCCGGCGACGTCGAATGAGCCGTCGAACGGGATCTGCCGCTCGGTCGGCTTCAGGTTCGCTGGTGAGCGGGACGTGACCTTCGCCGGTCGTCTGATACACAGCAACCACTGGGTCATCGACCTGACGTAGCTGCCGCCGAGGCCGAGAGGGCGACCATGCCAGCCGTCCGGAAGATCAACGTCGACGGCGTGGCCCGGCTGCCCGCCTTCTGCCACGCCACCGTGGCCGGCGGCCAGGTGTTCGTGTCCGGGATGCTGGGCGCCGCCCCTGGCACGATGGAGCTGGTCCCGGGCGGAATCGCGGCCGAGACCACGCAGGCGCTCCGCAACGTCGAGACGATCCTGGCCGCCTGCGGGTGCGGGCTGGCCGACGTGGCCAAGGTGAACGTCTACCTCACCGACATGGGCAGCTTCGCCGCCATGAACGAGGCCTACCTCGCGGTGTTGGGGGCCGGGCCGCCGGCCCGGATCACCGTCGGCTGCACCGCACTCGCCCTCGGGCGCTGGTGGAGATGGATTGCGTGGCTTTCCGTCCGGATGATGCGCGCGACCCGGGTGACATGCCTTAAACCCTGACAAGCCGGACGCTCTCGCATCAGCTTCAGAGTCTTTTCAACATTTTCAATCATTTAAAGAGCTTCTAACCAACCTTCGTAACCGCTTACATCACCAGATTCCGCCGAAATTTGCCAGAAAAGCGTGTTAGCCTCGCGGGCACCTGGGGATCGTCGTGTTACGGCGGCCACGCGGCCGCCGGGTCCGCGGTGGCTGAGCGGCCGCCGGCTTCGCGGTGGCCACGCGGTCATCGTGGCTGTGGCGGCTGAACGGCCGCCGTGACAACGGTGGCCACGCGGTCATCGCGCGTGGTGGCTACGGCCGTCGCGGCTGCGGTGGCCACGCGCCGCGGGGCTCGCCACGGCGGCGGCTGCCGTGCTGTCGCGGCGACGCGCGGACCCGGCCGCGGGCGGCCGGCACGTTGGGGGATGGAACACGAGGCAAAGGAGCAGCAGTGATCTCCCGCAGGAAATTCGTCACTGGTTCACTGGCCGCGCTGGCCGTCCCGGCCGTGGCGGCCAAGCTGGTCACCGAGGAGCGCGGGCGCAGCGTGCGGCTCCGCCCGGCCGCCAGCGAGGCCACCGCGTCCACGCTGGCCGTCGCGCTGGTCAACAACACCGGCGCTGACACCGTGTACGCCCACGTCACCGGGCTGGCCATCGACAACAACAACGCGCTGATGCTGCTGGAGGCCGACGGCCAGACCCCGTACTACCCGGCGTCGCCGTCCGGCACCAACCAGCCGGTGCCGGTGAACTGCGCGATCCCGCTGAACGGATCGGGCGGGGCGGCCAAGCAGATCACGATCCCGCACCTGGCGGGCGCCCGGATCTGGTTCTCGATCGGGTCGCCGCTCACGTTCCAGCTCAACCCGGGACCGGCCCTGGTCGAACCGTCGGTGACCAATCCGTCCGACCCCAACATCAACACCCAGTGGGACTTCGCCGAGCTGACCTACAACTCCGCCCAGTTGTTCGCCAACATCAGCATGGTCGACTTCGCCTGCATCCCGATCGGGCTGAGCCTGGCCGACTCGTCCGGTGGGCAGCAGAGCGCGCCGGGCCTGCCCAACGGCGGCCTGGACACCATCTGTTCCGGGCTGACCGCCCAGTCCAACGCCGACGGACAGGGCTGGGACCAGCTCATCGTGACCAGCGGCGGCCAGAACCTGCGGGCGCTCAGCCCGACCAACGGCATCGTGATGAACTCGTCGCTGTTCTCGGGCTACTACGACGGCTACGTGAACCAGGTCTGGTCGATGTACTCCTCGGCCACGCTGAGCGTCGACACCCAGGCGTCCTACGGGACCGTGACCGGCCAGGTGAGCGGGGGCGCGCTGACGTTCAGCGGCGTCGGCTCGTTCGGGCAGCCGTCGGCGGCTGACATATTTGGCTGCAACAGCGGGCCGTTCAACCCGGCCGGGATGAGCGGCGAGATGCTGGCGATCCTGCCCCGGCTGGCCGCGGCGTTCAATCGCAGCACGCTGCTGACCGACACCAATCAGCCGGACGGGGAGAACCCGGCCGACTATTACGCCAACGCGATCACCAACCACTACGCGCGGATCGTGCACGCCACCTCACAGGACCACCGCGGCTACGCGTTCCCCTACGACGACGTGGCGCCGACCGGGGGCACTGACCAGTCCGGGGCGGTGTCGAGCGGGAGCCCGAGCCTGCTGACCGTCACCCTCGGATCGGTGCACTGACCGACGGATACGGCGGGCGTGAGGAGCCTGACCTGGGCCGCGGCGGGGCCGGCGTTGCCGGTTCCCGCCCGGCCCGATTTGCATCACGGGCCTCGGTCAGGTTGAGTTTCCGTTACAGACGGCGCGCCGGCCGACACGAACCGCCGTTTTACGGGCAATGGCTCTCTATACCGCCCGCGGGTCCTTATGATACTTTCCGACCTTACTCAGAGGTCTTCCAGCGAATTTCTGGAGCCAGCGATGAAGGACGGCGTGTAGCAGCCGGCCAGTCGATCTCGGCCACGAATTACTCCCTGCCCCCAAAATCGGAAGAGGCCCTGCCATGAACCCGGCGTGCGTGAGCTGTGCCTGAGGCACACGAGGCTGCCCCGCAGCCGCTTACCTGGCTCGACCGTTTCCTGCAGCGCTACCGGATCCGGATGGCGATCCGTGTACTGCCCAAGGCCACCCGCCTGCTGGACATCGGGACCCACGACGGGACCCTGTTCCGGCTGACCGGCGCGAGCGGTATCGGCATCGACCCCGAACTCATCGAGGTGGCCCCGATGCCGGGTGTCACGATGGTCAAGGGCTTCTTCCCGGACGATCTGCCGCCCCAGCCGGGCGAGTTGTTCAACGCGGCGACCGCCCTGGCGGTGCTCGAGCACATCCCCGAAGACGAGCTCGCCAACTGGGCCAAGTCGCTGGCCGCCCTGATCGCCCCCGGCGGGCGGGTGGTCATCACCGTGCCCGCCCCGACCGTCGACCACATGCTGCACGTGCTGATGGGGTTGCACCTGATCGCGGGCATCGAGGCGCACCAGCACCACGGGTTCCAGCCCGCCGACCTGGAGTCGATCTTCAGCCCGCCGGACTGGCGGCTGCACAAGCACCGGCTGTTCCAGCTCGGCCTGAACCACCTCTACGTCTTCGAGCGCACCAGCGGCTGAAGCGGTAGCCCGGGATCCAGCTGCGCGCTGATCTGACGCAGCTGGCCGGGCAGCGAGGCGCCGTTCCGCCGGTTGTACACCGGCCCGGCGGCGTCGGTCAGCAGCACCTGGGCGGCCGCGACCCCCGCCACCGGAACCGGGAGCGGGGCCCGCAGGAGACCGGCCAGGTCGCGGACATCGCCGGCCGCGGCCAGGATGCGGTCCCGGCACAACGCGGCCGGGATGCTGGGGCGGGGCTCGCGGGCGGCCACTTCCAGCAGGTGCTCCCAGTGGCAGGCCAGGTCCCGCCGCCAGGGCAGCGCGACGATCTGCTGCGCCCGGATGGCGAGCAGGCGGCCCGACTCGGGTGCGTGCCCGGCGGCCAGCCGCCGGTCCAGGGACGCGCCGAACAGTCGCGCCAGCAGCCGGCCGGTGACACTGGCCGGGCGGATGATCATGTGCCCCGAACCGGGCTGATCGCTCAGTACGAGGACGGTTCTGCTCCTCATTCCTCCATCATCGGCGCTGACGCGCGCCCGGGTAAGTGGCATCATTGACAACATGCGCGACAATGCTGCCATTGTGGCCGAAGCACCCGCTGAGCCCGCGCCGGCCCGGGCGGCCGAGCCCGGAGCGGCCGCGCCGGAATCGGTCGCGATGGTGCTCTACGACGGGGTCGCGCCGTTCGAGGTCGGCGTGGTCTGCGACGTCTTCGGCGGGGACTTCGCGCGGGATTTCGGTGTCCCCTGGTACCGGCTGACCATCTGCGCGGCCACGCCGTCGGTCCGGCTGGACATCGGCCCGCGGATGGAGGTGCCGTCCGGGCTGGCCGCGATCCGGACGGCCGGCACGGTCGTGGTGATGCCCACCGAGCAGGCCGACCGGGTGCCGGCCGCGGTACTCGACGAGCTGCGGGCGGCCCGGCGGCGGGGCCAGCGCATCCTGTCCCTCTGCACCGGGGCGTTCATCCTGGCCGCGGCCGGGATCCTGGATGGCCGCCGGGCCACCACCCACTGGGCCGAGTGCGCCCAGCTGGCCGAGCGCTACCCGCAGGTCACGGTGGACCCGGACGTGCTCTACGTGGACGAGGGTGACCTGCTCACCTCGGCCGGCAGCGCCGCCAGCATCGACCTGTGCCTGCACGTGGTGCAGCGAGACTTCGGCCGCGAGGTGGCCACCCGGCTGGCCCGCGAGCTGGTGGTGCCGCTGCACCGCGAGGGCGGCCAGGCTCAGTTCATCGACACGCCGATCCCGGTGCTGGACGAGCAGCACCTGTTCACGGACACGCTCGCCTGGCTGCAGGGACACCTCGATGAGACCGTGACCGTGCACGACCTGGCCGCCCGGGCGGCCATGAGCTCCCGCACGTTCGCCCGGCGGTTCCTGGCCAGTACCGGCGTGACCCCCTACCAGTGGATCGTGCGAGAGCGTGTCCGGCTGGCCCAGCGGATGCTGGAGACCACCGACCTGTCCATCGACGCGGTCGCGGTCAAGGCCGGCTTCTGCACGCCCGGCAACCTGCGCAAGCACTTCAGCCGGACGGTGCGCACCAGCCCGCACGCGTACCGGGACTCGTTCCGCGCCCACTGAACCGGGCGTGCCCGGTCAGGTGGCGGGCAGGGTGAGCGTGAACTCGGCGCCCTGGCCGGGCTCGCTGCGGGCGGTCAGCTCGCCGCCGTGAGCCTGGGCCAGCTCGGCGGCGATGGCCAGGCCGATACCGCTGCCCGAGATCGAGGCGGCCGACCGGCCGCGCCAGAACCGCTCGAAGACGTGCGGCAGGTCCTCGGCCGGGATGCCGACACCGGTGTCGCTGACCTCCAGCACCGCGTTCGCGCCGCGCTGGCTGGTGCGGATGGCGACGTGGCCGCCGGCCGGGGTGAACTTGAGCGCGTTGGTCAGCAGGTTGGTGATGACCTGGTGCAGCCAGCGCTCGTCGGCCCGGACCGGCGCCGGTGCCAGATCCTGGTCCAGGGTGACGCCGGCCTCCTCGAACCGGCGGGCCAGGCTGGCGGCCGCGGCCGCCGCGATGCCGGCCAGGTCACCGGGGTGCAGGGCCAGCTGCAGGGCGGCGGCATCGGCCGCGGCCAGCGTCTGCAGGTCGCCGATCATGCGCGCCAGCCGCAGCACCTCGTCCCGTAGCGAGGTCAGCTCGGCCGGGGTCGGCTCGGCCAGGCCATCGAGCAGCGCCTCATGCCCGGCCTGGAGGATGGCGACCGGGGTGCGCAGCTCGTGGGCCACATCGGCCACCAGGTCACGGCGGAGCTGGTCCTGCCGGTCGAGGGTGGCGGCCATCTGGTCGAAGGCGATGGCCAGGTCGCGCAGCTCACCGGGCGCCCGGATGCCGCCGGCCCGGGCCGTCCGGTCGCCGCTGGCCATGGCCCGGGTCACGGCGATCAGCCGGGTGACCGGGCGGGTGATCCGCCGGGCCACGGTCAGCCCGGTGACCAGGGCCAGCAGGGCGGCCAGCCCGGCCGCGCCCGCGATCGCCCGCAGCAGCGCGTTCTCCAGCGTCCGGTCGGCCGCGCCCAGCCCGGTCCCGGTCGACCGGGCCTGCACCTCGCCGATCCGCTGGCCGCGCACGGTGATCGGCGCCTGGGACTGCGGCCCGGTAGTAGCGGAAAAGGTATCGGAGGCGATCACGATCTGCCCGGACTGGTCCCGGATGGTGACGACCGCGCCGGTCCGCGCGGCCAGGTCGAGCACCGGCGACAGGTCGGCGGCCGTCCAGCTGTCCTTGCGGTCCCAGGCGGCCCCCGCCGCGACCGCGATCGCGCTGGTCAGATCGGTGCGCTGCCGGGTCGCGAGGTCCGCGAAGTCGGTGGCCGAGAACGCCGCGACCAGGCCCGCCAGCAGCGCCACCGCCGCCAGCGCCACCCCCAGGAAGGCCAGCGCCAGGCGCAGCCGGAGCGTGTCGGACCGGCCGCCGCCCGGTTCAGTCATCGCGGGTCAGGCCCAGGCGGTAGCCGCCGCCCAGCACGGTCTGCACGATCTGCGGCTGGGCGGGATCGCTCTCGATCTTGCGGCGCAGGTTCTTGACGTGCGAGTCGACGGTGCGCTCGTACCCCTCGAACTCGTAACCCCGGACCCGGTTGATCAGCTCGAACCGCGAGTAGACCCGGCCCGGGACGGTGGCCAGCGCCAGCAGCACTCCCCACTCGGTCGGGGTCAGGCCGACCGTCCGGCCGTGCACCGTGACCAGCCGCTGCGGCTCGTCGATGATCAGCCCGCCGTTCCCGAAGCTGGACACGCCCTGCTCGGACCCGCTGCTGCCCCGGCGCAGGATGGCCTGGACCCGTAGCACCAGCTCGCGCGGGCTGAACGGCTTGGTCACGTAGTCGTCGGCCCCGAGTTCCAGCCCGCGGATGCGATCCTCTTCGGCGGTCTTGGCCGTCAGCATCAGGATCGGCACGGCCGAGCCCGCCCGCAACTCCCGCGCCACGGTCTCGCCCGGCACGTCGGGCAGCCCGAGATCCAGCACGACCAGGTCGGGGGCACCGTCGGCGGCCATGGTGATGGCCTCCGCCCCCGATCCGGTCGAGAGCACGGTGAACCCGGCCCGCTCCAGATAAGAGCGGACAAAATCCCGCAGCTTGCGCTCGTCCTCCACGACCAGCACCGTCGCCATGACCCTCCCGCCATCGGTCTCCACACCGTCACCATGTCAACTTCACCACGTGGTCACCAGCATCGGGTGCACTGATCCTGATCACATCGGCAGCTGAGACGACGGGGAAGGGCGGCATGGACCTGATCACACTGGCCCCGTGGGCCCCGTGGGTCTTGTTGGGTGGCGCCCTGGCTGTGATCTTCCTCCGGCTGCGCCGGACCCGGCGGTCCGGGGCTCGCCGGGACCGGCCGGCCGGGGCACACAAGGACAGTCAGGCCGAGACGACCCGGGACCAGCAGGCCGGACCCCCGGGTGAGCCCAACCGCCGCTCGGGGGCCCGATGACGTTGAGCAGCGCGCTCACCAGCCTGCAGCCCGACTCGATTCTGTCGTACGTGATCGCGATCGTGATCCCGGCCCTGGACGCGATTTTCCCGGTGCTGCCGAGCGAGACGGCCGTCATCGCGCTGGGCGTGGCCACCGCGGGCAGCACCGACCCGCGCATCGCGCTGCTGGTCGGGTGCGCCGCGCTCGGGGCGTTCCTCGGTGACAACCTGTGCTACCTGATCGGCTGGCGGTTCGGGCCCCGGGCGGAACGGCGGTTCTTCTCCTCGGCCCGTGGTGCCCGGCAGCGGGCCTGGGCCGAGCGGTCGCTGGACCGGTATGGGACCCAGCTGATCATCGTCTGCCGGTTCATCCCCGGCGGCCGGACCGCGGTCACACTGTGTTGCGGGCTGATTGGTTACCCCCGGCGACGGTACGTGCCCGCGACCGCGGTGGCCGCCGTGGCCTGGGCCACCTACTCGTTCTTCATCGGCCGGCTGGGCGGCAAGGCGTTCGAGGACAACATCTGGGCCGGGCTGCTGCTGTCGGTCGGCATCACGCTGGTCATCAGCGCCCTGGTAGAGGCGTTCCGCCGGATCCGGCGCAGGTCGCAGCCTCGGTCACCGGGCCGGTCGCAGGGCCGATCGCAGGGGGCGCCGGCTGAGCCCGATGTGGGCGATGAGGGCGACGAGGCCGGCCAGGACCAGGCAATGGCCGGCCACGGCTATACCGGGCCGTCACGGGTAGAGGGCCACCATGGCCGATCATGAGCAGGAACTGCTGCGCCCGGAGGACGCCACGTCCTGGGAAGAGTTCCAGGAGCGGTGGGTCATCGAACGGGCCCGGTACTGGGTGGCCGGCCGATCCTGGCGGGACACCGCGCGCATCCTGCTCTCGGTGATCCCCGGCCTGGCCGCGGTCGTGTTCTGGGTCGCTTTCGCGGTGACGACCGGGCCGGTGCTGCCCTGGCTGCTGCTGGCGGCCGCGCTGGCCTGCTCGGCGCTGTTCGGCTGGGCCCTCGGCGGGGTGCTGCGGCGGCGCTGGCGGGCGCGCCGCTAACGGCACAAGCTGGACCGGCTGCGCGACCAGTGGCAGGCCCGGCCGACCGCGGGGAGATCCCCCGGACCTCAGCGGAGGGCCCCAGGGTCTGGCGCAGCCAGGTCCATGCCGAGGTACCGGAAGACCGGCAACGGTCATGACCCCCGTGTCATTACTCAAATACCATCACGGACCTGAGCGCTTTGTTATCCGTTGAGCGAGCGCCGTCCATTCCATTGCTACCGGATACCGACGCCAAAGAGCACGACCGCACAGCTGGCTTGTTCCATTTCCCCCGGAACCCACTGGCTGGTGGCCATTATGTGGCCTTCGACACCACGGCCGGCCCGGCTTCCGGTCTGGGGCCGGGGTTCCGGTCTGGGGCCGGGGTTCCGGCGCGCAGCCGGCCGGCCGGGTTGGTGACTTTTCACCGTCTGATTGATAACGTTCAGCCCTTATCGGACCATCGGTACCGACGACCTGATTACTTGTACGTCATCAATGCCGACCGCAAATGAGAGGGCAGGAGCTTGATCCCCCGGCCGTCCCGATTTGGCTTTCTGACCGTTTTTTTCCGTCGAGTTTCGGCATTTTGCCACCCGGATCCGGGGTGCAGCCCAGCGTCAGCCTGGTCGATGTAACTACGCTCAGTGATCGGCAAGCCCCGGAAAACGAGTCTTGGTGCGGCCGGTCGGGGACGATACGGTGCGTGAAAAGAGCGCTTCGAGCGCGGGAAAGATGTACGGAAGGTGATCCACACCATGGCCCCCCCGGAAACCCCGGCTTCCGAGCTGGCGGATTCGCGGCGTGCCGAGGTCCGCTGGCCGCTCCGGGTCGGGGTGGCACCGGCCCAGGCCGGTGAGTTCAGTCCGCGGCCGGAGACCGCGCCGAACCTGGCGGCGGAGCTGGCTCCGGGGGTCCCGGTCGCCCTGGTCTCGGGCCGGGCCGATGGGCCCGCGGGCCCGGACTGGGCCCGGTTGTCGGGCAAGACGCAGCTCGCGGTGGCCACCGCCGAGGCACTCTGGCACACCCGCCAGGTCGAACTGCTGGTGTGGGTCACCGCCACCAGCCGGGCGTCGGTGCTGACCACCTACGGCGAGGCGGCCGCCGCCATCACCGGCTCGGCCCCGGTCGGCACCGCCGAGCTGGTGGCGGCCCGGTTCATGGGCTGGCTGAGCGAGACCAGCCGGCCCTGGCTGATGGTGTTCGACGACCTGTCCCGATCGGCCGACCTGCGCGGGCTGTGGCCGGCCCGGCCGGGCGGGTGCTGGTCACCACCGCCGACGCGGCGACGGTGACCGCGGCGACGCCGCGCGGGACCCGGACCGTGCCGGTCGGGCTGTTCAGCAGCCGCGAGGCCCTGAACTACCTGATGGGCCGGCTGAGTGCCGACCCGGACCGGCGGCTGGGAGCCATCGACCTGGTCCAGGAGCTGAGGTGCGAGCCGCTGGCGCTCGCGCAGGCCTGCTCGGTCATCACCAGCTCGGCCTGGACCTGCCGCGACTACCAGGAAGCATTCGCACGGCGGCGGGAGCAGATGGCCGACGGGGGGGCCGCCAAGCAGCCGGCCGCCGCCGTCAGCTGGACCTTCTGCTTCGAGCAGGCGGACTGGCTGTCACCGGACGTGCCCGCCCAGGCGCTGCTGGCTCTGGTCGCGTTGCTGGACGGGCATGCGATCCCGGCGGGCGTGCTGTCCGCCCCCGCCGCCCGTGACTACCTGGCCAACTACGGTGGCGGCGCCCGCCCGGACCGGGACAGCGCCGGCCGGACCCTGCTGATGCTGGAGCGGTCCGGCCTGGTGGCCATCGACCGCACCACCACGCCCCCGCTGATCAGGATGAGCACGGTGCTGCAGGGCGCGCTGCGCGGCACCATGCCGGAGGGGATGCTGGAGCAGTCGGCCCGGTCGGCGGCGGACGCGCTGGTGGAGGCCTGGCCGGCCGAGGAGCCCGGCTGGCTGGCCGAGAGCCTGCGGGCCTGCACCTCCAGCCTGTGGCAGGCGGCTGGTGACCTGCTCTGGGCGGGCGGCTGCCACCCGGTGCTGATGCGGGCGGGCGACAGCCTGGACCGCTGCCAGCTGACCGGCCCGGCCGCCGACTACTGGCACGAGCTGGCCTCGGCCAGCGAACGGCTGCTCGGGGCCGATCACCCGGACACGCTGGCCGCGGTGCAGAAGCTGACCGCCGCCTACCTGGCGGCCGGCCGCACCACCGACGCGGTGCGGTGGGTGCAGTGGGTGCTGGACCGGCGCGCCCGCACACTGGGCCGGGACCATCGCGACGTGCTCGCCGCCCGCCGCGACCTGGGGCACGCGCTGGTCGCCGCGGGTCAGCTGCGGGACGCGATCGGCGTGCTGGAGCAGCTGGCCAACGACACCGCTCGGCTGTACGGCCCGGACAACCTGGAGACGCTGGGCGCGCGGGACGAGCTGGCCGCCGCCTATCTGGCCATCGGGCAGCCGGCCGAAGCGGCCGACCTGTACAAGGGCACGCTGGCCGGCCGCGAGCGGGTGCAGGGCGCCCGGCACGTCCAGACGCTGATCACCCGGCAGGGCCTGGCCGACGCCAGCCTGGCCGACGGCCGGATCAAGGATGCGATCAACGCGTACAAGAAGGTGCTGTCCGGCCGGGAGAAGGAGCTCGGGCGGGACGACCTGCAGACCCTCGAGGTGCACGGCAAGCTCGGGGCCGCGTACCACGCCCAGGGCAAGATGGCCTCGGCCGTGTTCTCCTACGAGCAGGCGCGCGACGGGTACGAGCGCGCGCTCGGCCCGGACAACCGGCGGACGCTGCTCACGTCTTACCGGCTGGCGCTGGCGTTCAGCGAAGTCGGCCGGCTGGGCGACGCACGGGCGCTGCTGTCCGATACGGCGGCCCGCTGCGACCGGGTGCTGCCGCCCGGGGACGAGCTGACGGCTCAGGTGCACGGCGCGGTGGTCGACCTCACCGAGGTCTGAGGTCGTGCGGCCGGAAACCGGTCCGGTCACACCGGCCGGACCGGGTCAGGCTTTGCCGCCGTCCTCGCCGTCCCGGGAGGATGGCTTCTGCGTGGTCAGCGACCGCGGTGGATTGGCCAGCTCGGACACCTTGCGGTCGCCGGCGCCGTAGCCGCCGCGCTCCTCGTCACTGGGGTCTGCCATCGCCCCTCCATCAAGCCGGTATGAACTCAAGGTACGCGACCTCCTCCCAGCGGACCAGCACGCTGATGCCGCGCAGCCGCGGTGCGCCCCGCTTGTCCACGACAAACGCCCCGGTCTTGTGGTCGCATTCCGCCGTCTCGATGAGGAACAGGTCCTGCTCCTCGGGATACCCGGCCGCGTACGAGCGCAGCCCGCCCTCGTCGGACTGGGCGTAGGCGCCGACGATCCAGCCGCCGTCCTTCATCCGCAGCCGGATCCAGCCGGTCAGCCCCTCCCGGCCGAACAGGTGATCCCACGCTCGCGGAGCGGGCGAGGGGCCGGTGACCTTCAGCGCCCACGGCCGCCGGCGCCGGGTGCCGTGGCCGACGACGTGCCCGCAGGCGGTCGGCACCACCACGTAGGCGATGACCAGCGCCCACAGCCACCACGGGAGCGCCCCGCCGCGGGCGACCCGCCCGGTCCGCACGTAGTCGCCGTAGAGCACGTAGATGACCGGGGCGCCCAGCGCCTGGAAGACGGCCGAGGTGCCGATGAACCGCAGCAGCCGGTCGGACAGGCTCAGGCCCCAGCCGCCCGCCTGCCGCTCGAACGCCCACACGTACAGGGCACCGGGCAGCATGGCGAGCAGGAACACGCCCAGCGCCTGAAATGTGCCGACCATGATGCCGTCATCTAAGCGCCCGCGCCCGGCCGCGGCCCGCCGCGCGGCGCCAATAACGCCCGGATTGTGACCCCGGCCGCCGGCCGTTTGATTCGGCGCCGGCGGAGCGGTTGTATGTTGCCGTGCTGCCCCATCGCATGACGGCGCTGAGCGAGCAGCTGATCGGTGTCCACCAGGACCTGCGGGAGCGCCTCGCGGCGCTCCGCCGGCAGGCCGCGGCCGACGGCCCCGGGCTCAGCCCGGACGCCGGCGACCTGCTCGGTCACTGCCTCGGCTTCTGTGCCGCCGTCCATACCCACCACACCGGCGAAGACGACCAGCTGTTCCCCGCCCTGCGGGCGGCCGACCCGGAGCTGGCGCCGGTCATCGACAAGCTGGCCGAGGACCACACGCTGGTGGCGGGGATCCTCCGGCAGCTGCAGGACCTGCCGGCGTCGGCACCAGACCCGGCGACGCTCCGGCGCCAGCTCGACGGGCTGACCGCCATCCTCGAGTCGCACTTCAGCTTCGAGGAGCGCCGGATCGGAGCCGCCCTGGACAGGCTCGGCCCCGAGGCCCGGTTCCCGGAGGTCTTCGATGCCGGCGCCGGCTGACCCGGACTGCTTCGTCTGCCGCAAGCACCGGGCACGGGGATCGCTGCTGCCCGGCGGGCCGGTGGGCGAGGACGAGCTGGTCGTGGTCTCCCACCTGAGCCCGTACCTGCCCGGGCGGCCGGTGAAGCCGGTCTACCTGGGGCACCTGCTCGTGGAGCCGCGCCGCCACGCCCCGGGGCTGGCCGACCTGACCGACGCCGAGGCGGAGCGGGTGGGCTGGTGGTGCACCCGCGCCAGCCGGGCCCTGCGCGAGGCGGCCGGGGCCGAGCACGTCTACGCGGCCGTGATCGGCGACGCCGTGCCGCACCTGCACGTCCATCTGGTCCCCCGGTACCCGGGCACGCCCCGCGAGTACTGGTGGGACCGGGTGGACGAGTGGCCGGAGGCCCGGCGCGGGCTGGAGCCGGAGATCGCCGCCCTGGTCCGCGACCTCCGCGACGGTCAGCCGGGAACGACGTAGGGGAAGCTTGCGCTGCGCTGGCCCTGCGCCGTGGACGGCTTCAGCCCGGCCGGCACCGCGCTGTTGGTGACCAGGGACAGCATCGCCTCAGGGGCGTTGTCGGCCATGGTCCGGCCGTTGCGGGCGCCGAACCCGTAGACCGCCGGGGTGCCGACCACGTAGGACAGCATATCCGGGAACAGGTCGCCGGCCACGGTCTGCCCGTAGCTCTGCGGGTCGGCTGAGGTCCCGCTGGCCGCCACGACGGCCGCGACCTGGTCGCCGATGTACCTGGCGGCCGCGCTGACGTCTTCGGACGGGTGCCGGGTGTTGGCCGGGTTGGAGAAGTCCGTGTCGTCCGGCCAGAAGATCGGCCACATCATCGGGTGACCGGCCCGGTTGATCTGCCGCCAGCCGCCCGCGTCGGTAGCCAGCTTGGTGGCCGCCCACACGCCGGTGCGGGCCCCCGGCCGCAGCAGGGCATCGGAGTGCGGGACCTCCAGGACGATCGAGTACACGAAGCTGCCGGCGAAGCTGTTCTGGGCGTGGTCCGGCTGCCAGCCAGATAGATCCGGCGCGGTACCGCTGGCCACCGCCCCGTTGATCAGCGCCAGCAGCGACAGGTCGATGTAGAACGAGTCGGCGATACGCCCGGCCCACAGCCGGGTGCCGCCCGCGCTGGCTGCCTCGCCCGTCCGGCCGGCCAGCACCAGCCCGCCCGGGGCGGCGTCGTCGCGCGCGGCCGCCCCGGTCAGCGCGTGCAGCTCCAGGGCCTGGTGCCCGTCGGGGTCCGGCTCGGCGAAGGAGATCCGGTAGGTCAGGCCCTCAAAGTCGGCCCCGTCGAAGTGGACCTTGAACTCGTAGCGCGCCTCAGGGTGGAAGCCCGGCTTCGAATACAGCCCGTTGACGTTGGAGTTGACGTCCATCACGAGCACCGTGCTGCCCTCGCCGGGGAACACGTACAGGTCGTCGAGGTACAGCTGGCCGGTCTTGGCCGCCAGCGGGGTGTCGAGGTGGTGGGACACGGCACACTCCCTTTGCTTCCGGAGGTAGTGACGTTTTCAGGGTTTTTCCGAGGACGCAATCGCCTGATCAACAATGCACGCCCCGGGACCCGCTGTAGCTGGGGCTAACGGTCCGTCCGCGGTATGGCTGGCGGGCCTACCCGGGTGGTCCGCCACCCGACGCGGGCTGGCCAAGTCCCTGTGGATCACCGTGGGCGCGGTCGAGAAGCACATCCGGCACATCTTCGGCGGGCTCGAGATTCCCGCCTCACCCGACATCCACCGCCGGGTGCCGGTCGTCATCACCTATCTCGGCACCAGGTGACCAGTCATCCGGATGATCGGCCGGATGACCGGTCAGGAGGGTGTCCGCGGCACCCGGCCCATCAGGTAGAACTCCTCGTTCGGCATGGTCTTGGTGAAGTGGGCCAGCCGGTTCGACATCGCGAAGAACGAGCTGATCGAGCCGACGTCCCAGATGTCCTCGTCGGTCAGCCCGTGCGCGCGCAGTGCACCCAGGTGCTCGTCGGTGATGGTCCACGGCTCGACCGCCAGCCTGACCGCGACCTCGATGATGGCCCGCTGGCGGTCGTCCAGCTCGGCGTTGCGCCAGTCGGTGGCGACCTGATCGGCGATCCGGGGGTTGCGGGTCCGGATCCGGGCGATCGCACCGTGGGCGACCACGCAGTACAGGCAGTGGTTCTCGGCGCTGGTGGCCACGACGATCAGCTCGCGGTCCCCCTTGCTGAGCGCGGGGGTCTCCTTGTCCATCAGCGCGTCGTGGTAGGCGAAGAACGCCCGCCATTCGGCGGGCCGCCTGGCCAGCGCGAGGAAAATGTTCGGGACGAAGCCGGACTTCTCCTCGATCTCCTTGATCCGCGATCGCAGGTCTTCGGGCAGGTCTTCCAGCTCCGGTACGTCGAACATGCTCTCCACCCTAAGCGGGGCGGGGGCCGGGGCAGGGGCGGGCGCAGGGCACCGGGACGCGAGGAGCATGATCGACAGAGCACACCCCCTACTTCAGGAGACGCCGATGCCGAAACCTCCGCTGCCCGAGGCCGCCGTGGTCATGCTGGGCAAGCCGAACCCGGCGGTCATCTCGACCCTGCGGCGGGACGGCGCGCCGGTGACGGTGGCCACCTGGTACCTGTGGGAGGACGGCCGGATCCTGGTCAACATGGACGAGGGCCGCAGGCGGCTGGAGCACCTGCGCCGCGATCCCCGGGTCGCCCTCGACGTGCTCGACGAGAGCGACTGGTACACCCACATCAGCATCACCGGCCACGTCGACGAGCTGCGCGACGACCCCGACCTGGCCGACATCGACCGGATATCCCGGCACTACACCGGCAACCCGTACAGCCAGCGCGACCGCGGCCGGGTCAGCGCCTGGATCGCCGTCGACGGCTGGCACGGCTGGGGCAGGTTCAAGGACAGCTGAACCGGGCTCCTCGGATCGGGGGTCACAACTGTCCGGTTTCGAAAGGTATAGTTCTCGTAACTTTTTGCTACCTGACCGGGCTCTAGGCCGGCGATCACGGGATGTGAGCACGTTGACCGACGTCAAGGCGCCCAACGCGACCACGCGCCGCGGCCCGTACCAGAATGGCATCCGGCGGCGCCGGGAGATCATCGAATCGGCCTCGCGGATCTTCGCGGCCTACGGATTCACCAGCGGCTCGCTGCGGCAGATCGCCGACGAGGTCGGGGTGACGCCGGCCGCGCTGACCCGGCACTTCGGCAACAAGGAGGGCCTGCTCTCCGCGGTCCTGGCCAATTGGGACCGCGACGCGGAGATCAGGAACACCGCGGACATCCGCGGGCTGGACTACTTCATCGGGCTGCGCGACACCGCCCGCTACAACCAGGCCAACCGGGGCCTGATCGAGCTCTTCCTGACCCTGTCGGCCGAGTCGACGAACGCCTCGCACCCGGCCCGGGAGTTCATCCAGTCGCGCTACCGGCACGTGGTGGGGCACGGAGTCCAGCACCTGCGGGAGGCCCGGGACGACGGCGAGACCGTCTGGATGAGCGACGAGAAGATCACCGCCGAGGTGCGGTCGGTGTTCGCCACCATGGACGGCCTCCAGCTCCAGTGGCTGCTCGACCCGAGCATCGACCTGATCGGGATCTTCAGCCAGGCGCTGTCGGGGTACCTGGAGCGGTGGACCGGCCGTCCGGGCGTCCTGCCCCCGCTCGACAGCCAGAACTAACGACGCCTGGACTTCGGCCCGGAACGTCTCCCAGGCGGCGGCCGGGTCACCGGCGTCGGCCACCATGCTGCCCACGCCGCTCGTCATCCTCATCGCCTTTCGCCGTGCGGCTGGGTCTTCCTGAAAAGTGAACCAAATGATACCTTTTAATTGTAATCATATGGCCACAATTGACCGTCAGCGGAGGTGTTGAACGGTGCGTTTCGGAGCGTCGATATGGCCGTGGAAGTGGGAGAAGCCCTACGACGAAACGATCAAGCGGATAGGGCGGGCCGGGTTCCGGTCGACCGAGCTCATCGCCTGGGACGACGACGCCTTCACCACGTACTTCACCGACCAGACCGTTCGGGAGCTGCGCGCGATCCTGGACGGCGAGGGCATGGTCCTGTCCCAGTTCGTGGTCAAGACGCCGAACCTGTCGAGCCCGGACCCGGCCCGTCGCGCGGCGTCGGTCGAGCTGTTCAAGCAGGGCGTCGAGAAGACGGTGGCGCTCGGGTCGCCGATCATCAACACCGTCGTCCACTTCCCGTTCGCGATGCCGTTCCCGCAGCTGGCCGACCGGCCGCTGGTGCAGATGTTCTCCCAGGAGGTACCCCGGGATCTGGACTGGGCCCAGAACTACGAGGACTACGTGGCCGGGTTGCGTGAGTGCGCCCGCGCGGCCGAGGACGCCGGCATCCGCTACAGCCTGGAGCCGCACCCGTTCCGGTACGGCGCCAACACCGAGGGCCTGCTGCGGCTGATTGAGAAGGTGGGCTCCCCGGCCTTGGGCGTCAACGTGGATCCGAGCCACCTGTTCCCGGTCGGCGACCTGCCGCACGTCACCGTCTACCGGCTCGGCGACCGGGTGCTGCACTGCCACTTCTCCGACAACGACGGCGAGACCAACGTCCACTGGCGTCCGGGCATGGGCAAGATCAACTGGCAGCACCTGATGCAGGCGCTGGCCGACACCGGCTTCGACGGCGTCATCTCACTCGAATTCGAGGACATCCCCGGCGTCTCCCGCGGTCCCCGGCACACGCACGGCGCCTATCACGGCAACGACGTGGCGACCGAAGGCTTCAGAGGAGTACCTGACCGCCCTCAGCTATCTGACCGGGCTCGCGAAGGAGGCCGGCCTCAAGGTCGAGTGACCTGGTAAGGCTCGGGCTGGGCCTGCCGAGCGGAGCAGCAGCGCCCAGCCGAGCGGGCCGGCTGGTGGGCAACCCGGCTGCCCTTCCGGCCGCCGCGCTGGCCGGAAAGCCGGAGTCAGCGACCGAGGATGTCGTGGAGGTGCGACACCGGCCAGCGCCGGTCGAACAGGGTCGGGTCGCCCCGGTCCTCGGCCCGTAGCTGCTCGATCAGGGTCACGTAGCCGTCGAGGTCGAGCTTCCTGACCAGGGCGAGCAGGTCGGCCGCCTCGCCGGTGACCGGGTCGACCGGGGCGACGAACCGGTCGTAGACGTCCACGATCTGCTGGATCATCGCGAGGTGGCGCTGGCCGGGATCGACTGAAGGGAACTTCGTCGCCGCGAAGTCCTCGGTGAACACGATCGGCTCGACGGCCAGGGCCTCGGGCCCGTAGAGCTGGGCGAGATGGATGAGCAGCTCGACGTCAAAGGTCTCGTTGAACGATGACATCTGGCCGAGCGCCGGGCCGAGAGCGATCGCGTCGAACGCCTTGAAGCCGGCCTGGGTGTCGAGCACCGGGGCCAGCGCCGGGATGAGCGTGGCCCGGACGAAGTGGCGGAACAGCACGATGATCTTGTCCGGCTTGCCGCCCGTGCTCTGCGGCTCGGTAACCGGGCCGTCCGGCCGGATCAGCACGGCGCCGGCGAGCCCGTAACGCTGGCCGAGCGCGCCGGTGACCGTGTCACTGGACACCACCGGCGCCACCAGGGAACCCAGCTGAGCCAGGTTGGCGGACAGATCGGCATCGGTGTAGGCGACGACATGACGGCCGGCGCCGTCCGCCCAGGCCGGACCGGTCCGGACCGCCGTCGCCAGCGCGGCCAGGATCGAACCGCCCTTGCGCGACTCATCGGTCGAGGTCAGCCGGTCGAACGCGGGGCTGATGGAAACGGCACCGTTGATCAGCTCGGCCAGCCTCAGCACCTTCACGCTGCGGTGGCCTTCCGCCGGGTAGCCCTCGGCGGCGGCGATCTCCTCCATCAGATCGGCGCTGCTGGGCTGATCCGGGCAGCCGTCGTCGCAGGCGATGATGCTCCAGGTGACACCGGGCAGGTCGCCGGTCAGCCAGTCGAGCTGGCGGACCTTGGCCCGGACGAAGTCCTCCCCGTGCGGGTGGACGGTGCGGGGAACCATCCGCCCGGTCTCGCCGTACATGGCCCAGACCACGGTCAGGTGGATCGGCCCGGTCAGCTCGCTCAGCCGCTGCCGCGAGCGCGCCACGGCCATCGCCTCGGCCGCCACGGCCGGGCCGTGATTGGCCACGACCTGCGCCAACGCCCCCTCGTCCTTGATCAGCGGGCCGGCCGCGTCGAGCACCGCCTCGTTCTGCTCGGAGTCGGTCAGGTCGCGTACCGGCGTCTGCGCTTCATCCATGGCCCCCAAGCATGTCAGGGGAGACAGGCCGTTGGGGTGAGCTCGCGCCAGGAGATGATCATGTCGACGGCGGTCAGGGGCGCAGGCCGTCGACGAAGATGGCGACCAGGTGCTGACCGTAGTCGGGTCCCTCCCCCGGCACCGGCTGGCACAGCAGGGCCACTGCGTGCAGCACGTCGGCCGCGCTGACGTCGGCCCGGATCCCGCCGGCGGCGCGGGCGGCCGCCATCAGGTTCTCGAGCACCGGCTCCATGCGCTGGTAGAAGTGTTCGCGCATGGCCTGGTGGGCGGTGTCGGACGACTGCAGGGCCGACGCCAGGCCCACCTTGGTGGCGACCAGTTCGGTGTACCGGTGGATCCATTTGGCCAGCGCTGTGGCCGGCGGATTGGTTGCGCTCAGGGCCACGCCCGCGTCCGCGCAGGCGTCGATCTCGTGCTTCAGCACGGCGAGCACGAGGTCCGAGCGCTGCGGGAAGTGCCGGTAGAGCGTCCCCACCCCGACCCCGGCCCGGTCGGTGATCTCTTTCGCGGGAGCGTCTACGCCCGAGATGGCGAAGACGGCCTTGGCCGCCTCCAGCAGGGCGTCGAGATTGCGCTGGGCGTCGGCCCGCCGCCGCCGCGTCGCCGCGGTCTCCGTCACCACAGTTCTCCGCTCACCCTCTCCTCACCCTCTCCGCTCACCCTCGCCGCTCGCCTGACGTCAGGCACCGCCTCACCGGCCACTTCCGCCCGGCCCATCACTTGCATAAGCGGAAAGCCTTTCCGTATATTAACGGAAGAGCTTTCCGTTTCACTTCCACCATACGGCAGGAGGAACCGTCATGCAGTACCGCACCCTCGGCCGGACCGGCATCAAGGTCAGCCCGTACGCGCTCGGCACGCTGATGTTCGCCACCTCGATCAGCAACCTCGACCCGGCCGACTCGGCCCGCGTCCTGCACAAGGCGCTCGACGCCGGGATCAACTTCGTCGACACCGCCGACGCCTACGGCGACTCGGAGGAGGTCGTCGGCCAGGCGCTCAAGGGGCGCCGCGAGAACGTCGTGCTGGCGACCAAGTTCGGCCGTCCGGTGGGGGAAGACCCCAACCAGCGGGGCACGTCCCGCCGGTGGATCATGACCGCGGTCGAGAACTCGCTGCGCCGGCTGCAGACCGACTACATCGACCTCTACCAGGTGCACCGGGTCGACCCGGCCACCGACGTCGAGGAAACGCTGTCGGCGCTGTCGGACCTGGTCCACAGCGGCAAGGTCCGGGCGATCGGGTCGTCCAACACGCCGGCGTCCGAGATCGTCGAGGCCCAGTGGGCCGCCGAGCGCCGCGGCCTGGAACGCTTCCACACCGAGCAGCCGGTCTACTCGCTGCTCAACCGGGGGATCGAGAGCGAGGTGCTGCCGGTCGCGCAGCGCTACGGGCTGGGGACGCTCGTGTGGGGACCGCTCGGGCAGGGCCTGCTCACCGGCCGCGTCCGCAAGGGCCAGCACAATGACCTGCGCCGGGCCGCCCTGGTCCGGCACCTCAGCGACGAGCGCCGCCTCGACGTCGTCGAGCAGCTCATCCCCGTCGCCGAGCAGGCGGGGATGCCGCTGATCCACCTGGCCATGGCGTTCACCATCGCTCACCCCGGCGTCACCAGCGCCCTGCTCGGCGCCCGCACCGAGGAACAACTGGACGGCCTCCTGACCGGTGTCGACGTCGCCCTCTCGGACGACATCCTCGACCGCATCGACGAGATCGTCCCGCCCGGCACCGATGTCGGCACCCTCGACCAGGCCTACCTGCCGCCCGCCCTCCTCAACCCGAGCCTGCGCCGCCGGCCGATCGCGGACCGTTCTGCTGGGTGAGGAGCACACAAAAGCGGCCTTGAAAGCTGCAGGTCCCGAGTCACCCTGTTGGCATGCCTTAACCGTGCGTTATTAGCATCACCTGGGTCAGGACTGTGCTGTACCAAGCGGAGCTCGCCCTGCACAACGGCGACGCGGGCCCGCGCCGGGCCATCTGGTCCCGCAACGAGCCCGTGAGCATCCTGGGGGCGGCGCGCAACGCCTGCGGACAGCGGGAAGTGGAGGAGGTATTTGCTTTCCTCGAGCAGATGTTCTCCGACTGCACGGCCTACAGTTTCGAGCTGCAGGCGTGTGACGTGGTGGGCCAGATGGCCTATACCTCCGGCTTTGAGCACGTCTCGGTTTCCATGGACGGACAGCCGCGCAGTTTCACCTTGCGAGCCACCCAGGTCTATCGCCGTGAGGGCGGCGAGTGGAAGGTCGTCCATCGGCACGCCGACTACGCGACCGAGCAGTAAGAAACGGGTGGTCAGGGGCGGGTCCACCAGGGGCCACACGCGCGATATCCGCCGTTCTGCGCGACCGGAGAGGCGCGGCCGGGCGATTCAGTGACCGAAGCATATTGGTCATTCTGCGCTTTGACCGGTGACTGGACCGGCCGGTGGAGGTGCGGTCGCGGTGGCGCGGCCGGTTCGCAGGACGAGCAGGTCGAGGGTATCGATGACCGGGCCTGGCTGGGTCGCGGCGGCAGCACGGAGCCTGGCCAGGCCTGCTTGGTAGGCATCGTCGGTGATGAGCATGAGCGGGGTGTGCGCTTCACGCTGCGCGGTGGCGGCTATGGCGGCGAGTGAGGGGGCGGTCACCTGGCGGACCGGTTCCAGGGTCACGTAGCTGAAGCCTGCTGCGGCGAATGCCGTGCGCACACTGGTAACGCTGGGGAAGGTGTCCAGGACTGCGGTGGCCTCGGGCCAGTAGCGGAACAGCCCGATGCCGTGGTGACGGCCCGGGAATACGCTGCGGATGAGCACGGGGGCAGCGGGCCGGAGTACCCGGTGAAGCTCGCGCGAAGCGGCGGGAAGGTCGGCCAGGTGATGGATGACGGTGGATAGCCAGGCACCGTCCATGGTCGCGGAGGCGAGCGGCAGTGCCGTGGCATGCCCCGCGATCATGGCCGGCCAGCGGGAGCGGGCACGCATGGCTGCGGAAGGCTCGACAGCTACGACGCTGATGCCGTACCAGCTGGCCAGGGTGGCGGCCCAGGTGCCGGTGCCAGCGCCCAGGTCGAGCACCCGCATGCCGGGCCGGGGAGCCAGGTGTCGGGCAATCGCGGCGCGCCATTCGCTGAGGGCGCCTGGCGGGAGTTCGCGGGAGGCATGGAATGCCTCGGCCACGGCATCGTTGTAGTCGATCCGGGCCATGGCCTAGCTGGCCTGCCCTGCGGCGTAGCTGGCGATCTCGATGAGGTTTCCATCGGGGTCTCGGATGTAGATGCTGGTGATCGGGCCGCGGGCACCGATGCGCGGTACCGGGCCGTCCTCGACGGGCACGTTCTCAGCATCGAGATGGGCGAGCACTTCCCCGGGTGGAGTCGTGGTGATCAGGCACAGGTCCGCGCTGCCCCGCGTGGGCCGGGCGGCGTGCGGGGTGATCTCCTGCCCGGCCTGATGCAGGTTGATCTTGCTGCTGCCGAATTCCAGGGCGCGGCGCCCGGCGCCGAAGGTGACCGGGCGCATGCCCAGCACCCGCCGGTAGAAGCCAGCAGTCTGGTCCAGGTCGGTGACGGTCAGAACCAGGTGGTCCAGGCCGGTGATGGCGACAGATGACATCTGCTCTCCAGGCTCGGTCCGCCCGCTCAGGTCGGTGCCGGGCTGCTGGCTCCAGGCCTGCCAGGCCGCACCGGTAAGCCGCTGCCTGGTGCCGGCGAAGAATTGCCGTAGCGCCGCGCCATGCCGGGCGGCCATAGCCGGGCTGTGCCGGATCACATCGAGTTCGTTAGCGGCCGTCAGCTCGGTGAACGCGCGGATATCCCGCTCCGGCGGCGTGTGCGTGCGGCCGGTGAACCTGTCCCGGAAGGGCACCTGTCGGGGCTCCCTGAGGGCTGGGTAGACAGCCGCCCGGTCACAGCTGCCGTATAGGTAGACCAGTGACTCAGCCCGAGCGCCGGCGATCGCGCTGAGGACGGGGCGCTCGTCTGGCCCAAGCAGCGGGTGAGGGAAACCGGCCGTGCCGTAGCAGGCATGGCACAGTCCAGCCACCTGCAGTTCCTCGCCGGCTCCCCATTCCGCGAGCGACGCGGCGACACGGCCCAGGTGCCCGTACAGGGTTCCACCGGGGTGGGGCAGCTGGCCGGCTCCGTGGTCCAGCAGGAATTCCTGGATCCGCCGTGATTCGGGCCTCACGTCACTAGTTATACTCGTGACGTGCGGCGTCCGGCAATCCCTGACAGTGGGCCATCGGCGGAGGAATTGCGGTTCATCTTCCGGTCCGGGCGGTTGAGCCTGGCGTTCTGCGCGACCGTCGGCGAGCGGTGGCGCCGCGGCTTCGAACGGCTGCTCACCCCCGGCCACCTCACCCGCTGGTATGCCGAGGCGTCCGTGGCGAGCCTTCCCGTCCCGGTGACCGGACCGGACCTGGCGGAAGCGCGGGCCGTGCGCGAAGCGGTCTACCGTAGCGCCAAGGCGCTCCTCGGCGGACAGCCGCCGGCCGGCGCCGACGAGGAGATCATCAACCAGGCGGCGTCGGCGCCACCGCCGGTCCCGCGCATGGACCAGGGCGCGGTGCGGCTGGCCACGGCACCGCCGGATCCGGCGGCCAGCGCTCTGAGCGCGGTAGCGCGTGATGCCATCAGCCTGTTCACCACCGCCGACGCCCGACGGCTGCGCGAGTGCGCCAGCCCCGAATGCGGCCTGGTGTTCCTGGACCTCAGCCGGCCCGGCCGCCGCCGCTGGTGCTCCAGCAACGCCTGCGGCGGCAAAGCACGCGCCGCCGCCTACCGGCAGCGCCGACAGCCCACCGCCGAAACCCGCTGACCGTTACGGGTGCAGAACTGGCCTTTCTGCGAACGGAAATCACTGCGGGTCGGCCCAGCCTTGAGGCGTACTAAATCGGCGATGTGGCGTGAAGCGCAACCGTCGGCCCGCCGCGGACGGTAGTCCGCACTGTCCTCGCGTCAGGCCATCGATAATCGCCTAACCTGTCCGGCCTTCGGCGGCGGGCTTGCCTAGGTGGCAGGCGTGCGTAACCGGGTGTTCGGTGGGTGCCGCCATGGTCGCAAGGTGAAGGGCATCTGGCCGGTGGCGCTGAGTGCGCTTGACCGGAGGCCATCTGGGATGGTCTGCGCGCGGGAATGCGGCGGTCAGATGTGTTCGGAGGTCTGGTGTCACCTCAGGCAAGGCACAGCCGGGCCGGGTCATACTGATCAGGTGGAGCCTGAGCCTGGTTCTTTGGCGGAGTACTTCGACGGGTGGTACGCCGACATGACCGGGTCGCCGGTCAAAGACGAGATCCAGCGGCGCTATCTGGGCCTGCCGCCGCACCTGCTGTCCACGAGCCTGCTCGGCTGGGACGGGATCGCCGAGGCCGCCGCGGGACTGCGCCTGGTCCCGGGCGGCACGCTGGCCGACCTGGCCTGCGGCCGGGGCGGCTACGGCCTTGAGATCGCCGCCCGCACCGGGGCCCGGCTGATCGGGGTCGACTTTTCCGCCGAGGCGGTGCGCCAGGCCCGCGAGCAGGCGCGGCGAGCGGGCGCAAAGGCTGACTTCCGCATCGGCGACCTCGCCGCGACCGGGCTAGACGCCGGCTCGGCCGACGCCGTCCTGTGCATCGACGCGATCCACTTCGCCCCGGAGCCAGCCACCGCCTACGGCGAGATCCGGCGGATCTTGGTCTCTGGCGGGCGCGCTGTGCTGACCAGCTGGCAGCCCCTGGTATGGGACGACCAGCGGCTGCCCGGCCGGCTGCGGCGGGTCGACCTTGAGGCGGGACTAATAGCGGCCGGGTTCGAAGCCGTCGAGGTCCGCGACCGCCCCAGCTGGCGGGCCAGCGAGCACGCCATGTGGCAGGAGGCCACGGCACTCGACCCCGCTGACGACCCGGCGCTGCGTTCATTCCACGACGAGGGCGTACGCTCCCTGCAAATCTTCGGGATGGTCCGCCGGGTCATAGCCACCGCCAGCGCACCATAGGCCACCGCATATCAGCTTTCCGTCGCCGGCCGGCGAGCCGACCGCGGAACGTGACCGACTCATTGAGGTCAGCCGCGCGCCGAGCCGCCTAATTGTGTCTGAGGGTGCTGCGGTTGTGCCGTAGCGTTCGTGAGGCCCCGGCGGGCTGGCTCCCGAACCGCCTGCCGACCGGTGCCAGCACTGGCCCGGTCTGGCTCTATATCGAGGTGCCAGCCTGCCGGGTCTCGCCGTGGCGTGGCTCGAAAGAGGTACGAGCGATAGCAGATCCGTAATTAGGCATGCCCGCCACGTAGTCCATTCCTGGTGATGATGACTCGGAGCGTGCTGATGGCGGCAGTGATGATCGGTGTGGACCCGCACAAGGGCTCGCACACGGCAGTGGTGATCGGCCCGGCAGAAGAGCCGCTGGGTGAGCTTAGGGTCCGCGCCTCGGCAGCCCAGGCCGGGAGGCTGGTGGAGTGGGCGGTGGCGTGGCCAGAGCGGACCTGGGCGGTTGAGGGCGCCGGAGGGCTGGGCCACCTGCTCGCCCAGCAGCTCGTCGCCGCTGGTGAGCGGGTGCTGGATGTGCAGCCCAAGCTGGCCTCCCGGGTGCGGCTGCTGCAGGCCGGGGACACGAACAAGAACGACCCCAACGACGCCTTGTCGGTGGCGGTCGCGGCGCTGCGGTCCACGGCCTGCCGGCCAGTGGCAGCGGATGACTACGCGGCGGTGCTGAAGGTGTGGTCCAAGCGGCACCGCGACCTGGCCCGGACCCGTAACCAGGTCGCCTGCCGGCTGCACGCCGTGCTCTGCGACCTGGTCCCTGGAGGCCACCCGAAGGAAATATCGGCAGCTCAGGCCCTCAGGATCTTGGAACAGGCCTCGCCGTCCGGTGCTGTCGCGGTGGCTCGTGCCGAGCTCGCCGCTGAGTTCCTGGCCGACCTGCGTCACCTTGATGCCCAGCTGCGTGATACCAGGAAGAAACTGGCCGCGGCGGTCAGAGCCTCACGCACCAGCCTCACGCAGGTCTTCGGCGTCGGCCCCGTGATCGCCGGGACCGTCATCGGCGACGTCGGCGACGTTGACCGGTTCCCCAGCCGCGATCACTTCGCCGCCTATAACGGCACTGCCCCGGTGGAGGTGTCCTCCGGGAACCGGAAAATCCACCGGCTGTCCCTGCGCGGCAACCGGCGCATCAACCACGCGATCCACATGGCCGCGATCACCCAGCTCCGGCACAAGCACAGCCAGGGCCGCGCCTACTACGACAAGAAAGTGGCCGGGGGAAAGACCCACAAAGAGGCGCTCAGGTCCCTCAAGCGCAAAATCAGCGACGCCATCTTCGCCCGCCTCCAGGCCGACGCCCGCCAGGCCAGCACGAAGGGCCCGGGAGGGCAACCGGGGAACGGCTCTGACTCCAGCGCGGCCAGCTCACACCCCGAACGCCAGCTCTTCGGACCAGCCACTCCCGGACCTGCCACCACCATACGGCCCGCCACCACAGCAGGCACGCCTTCACCGTCCAAGCCGGCTTCGAAGAAAACCCGGCCAGCCACTTGACACCAACAGCAAAGAGGACTCGATATGGTCGGGCGGCCTGGCCCTCGAGAGGCTGGTTAGTGCCGCACCGAATCGAACGTAGTGCAGATGGGAGAGGGCGCTCAGGCCCGCGCCGCGGGCGGCGCTGCCGCCCGCGGGAAAGTGAGTGGCTTAGCGGGCCTTGTTCCCCGGCTAAGGGCGTGAATCACTTATAGCGGTAAACGATGCGGCCCTGCGACCAGTCCGCCGGGCTGATCTCCAGCAGCACGCGGTCGTCTTGGATTACGCGAATGTGGTTCTTCGTCATCCGTCCCGACATCCTCGCGAGGACCTCGTGCCCGTTGGCGAGTACCACGGTGTAGAAGCCGTGCCCGCGCAGCCGGGCAATGGTGCCCTCGGTCTCGATGAAGTCAGCTCTTGGCACTTAGTGATTCTCCTCATTGCTATGGCTGCGGCGTCGCACAGCTTGCCGCGCGAGCGCGCACTGGTTCTCCCGCGCCCCTGGATTCATCGCAGGACATGCGCAAGACCTGGGATCCCCCGGGGAAGCCGTTGTCCCCCAAGCCAGCCGTGCATGCCGTAGGTCTCGGCATCTCGGCCGAACTGCTTCTGGCCCTGCGCCGGGCCACCGCCACGTTCCCTGAACCGCAGCAGGCGCACCGCCGGCCATGAGGTCGAAGTCCTGCGTTAGCTAGGTAAGCGCGCCGGCGGCCTTCGATGTTCCCGCGTGCACCCGGGCGTTTGCCCGCGGTCTCCCACTTACTGCCAGCGCGAAGACGTTTGCCGTACACGTCACCGGCTGCCCGGGTAGCACACCTGACTTCCGCCCCTCCATCGCCCGCACCTGCAGGGCAGTGCGGCCTTCCCGGGAAAGCCAGAACAGGCTGATCTGCGAGTCGTCGCACTGATGACCCAAGGCCGCTCACAGCAGCGCGTAATCGGCGATCTGTCGCGGGCCGACGCGCCAGATACCAGCTCGAAGAATTGCACTCTGTGATGCACTCACATGACCCTATAAGGGCCGGGCCCCTTCCCAGCTCAGCCCGGTAGCAGGACGCTCCGGGTGAGAAGTTCCGAGCTCGGGAGAGGAGACCCGGCAATGTCTGTTTACGTCGGTATCGACGTGCACCGCAAGCGCTCCCAGGTGGCGGTGGTTACCGGGGACGGCGCGGTGCAGGTGAACAAGAACGCGGTGAACGGCTCGGAGCCGTTTCTGCGGCTGATCGGCGATCTGCCCGCGGGGACGCCGGTGGCGTTCGAGGCGGCGTTCGGCTGGAGCTGGCTGGCCGATCTGCTGGAGGATTACGGTTTCCAGACGCACCTGGTGCACCCGCTGCGGTGCAAGGCGATCGCCTCAGCAAGGCTGAAGAACGACAAGGTGGACGCCGCTATCTTGGCACAGCTGCTGCGTGCGGACCTGCTGCCCGAAGCGTGGATCGCTCCGGTGAAGGTCCGCCAGCTCCGCGCGCGCTGCGGCACCGGATCAGCCTGGTCCGGCTCGGCACCCAGCTGCGCAACCGGATCCACGCGGTGGCCGCTGACCACGGCTATGACCGGCCGGCCAGCTACTGGACCGGGCCGGGCCGCGGCTGGCTGGCCGAGCTGGACCTGCCTCCGGCATCGCGGGAGATCATCACCGACTGCCTGGCGGTCATCGACGGCCTGGCGCCGCTGACCGGCCGGATCGACGGGGAACTGCATCAGCACGCCAAGGCCGACCCGCGGGTCACGGTGCTGACCACGCTGCCCGGCGCCGGGGAGTTCACCGCGCTGGTCATGGTGGCCGAGATCGGCGACATCACCCGGTTTCCCAGCGCCCGCAAGCTGGCCTCCTGGGCCGGGCTGACCCCGACCGTGCGCGGTTCGGACCTGAAGGTCCGGCACGGGAACATCTCCAAGCAGGGCTCGGCGTGGCTGCGGTGGGCCATGAACCAGGCCGCGCAGACCGCCAAGCGGTCCCCGGACTTCGCCGCCAGCTATGCGGCCATCACCAAACGGCGCGGGAAGAAGATCGCCACCATCGCGATCGCCCGCAAGCTGCTGACCCGCGCCTGGCACCTGCTGGCCGAAATGGAACCCGGCGAAGCCAGCACGCCGCCGCTGCGGCGGCCATGAGAACGGGAGGGTCGCCAAGCCCCGGGTAAGCTCGCTCCTGCGGCATGAGCCGGCGCCCCGCGCCGCGCTCGATCACATGACTGAGCAGCCCGGTCCCGGACACACGGTCATGGCAGCCACCCCCGCACACGGGGCGGCGCCGGATGGGTGCTTGTGAGACCACTCCGCACACCAGCGCCGGGAACCAGCACACGACCCCCTGACAACCCGATACCGTGACCGGCTCCTTCCTCGCCCTCGATGATCTCCCGCCGCTAGCCGGCCTCAAGCTCGTTCGTCCTCGCCGCTGCGCGGCTGCGGGCGCTCCAGCTTGACCCCCCGGCCGCGCAGCGGGAAGGGACCGGGCAGCTGCGAGGAAGCAGCCGCAAGAACAGTCAGCCCAGCCCGGAAACGCACGTAGTCACCGGGCCAGATCCGTACGCCCTCTTGACAGTGATGGCCCTTATGGGTGCCGCGGACAGGGCGCTTGGCGCTATATGGCAGCCAGGCCATCGACGCGGTCCGCGGCATCAGCGCCGACGTCATGCTGCTCGGCGCCTGCTCGATCTCGGCCACCCGCGGCCTGACCTCAGCCACCTATGAAGACGCACAGCTCAAACGTGCCAGCATCCAGGTAGCGAGCAAAACAATCCTCGTCGCCACCAGCGCCAAGCTGAACCAGACCTCGAACTTCCGGTTCGGTGACGCCGCCGACCTCGCGCACCTGATCACCACTCCCGACGCCCCCGACGAGGTGCTGGCCGCGTTCGAAGCCGAGGGCGTCCACCTGACGCTCGCCTAGCCAGCCCCTTCCGGCGTGCAGCTTCCCCGGCCGCCACGGGCAGTCCGCCGGCAAACCGGGGCGCTAAATCGGCGATCTGCGCGTACAGGCTCGCAGCAGCCTGCCCCTACGCCCTGCTCGACGATGTTGTCGGCCTATCGGCCTGGCCTGCTCCCCTTACCAAGGGAGCCGCCTATCGTCTGCTTGCTTCTTGGCCCCAAACTGAGACCCCAGCACGAAGAAACGCCCGGTCGCGATCTTGCACCGGGCGTTTGGCTTGTCAGAGGCTGTGGTCAGGGGCGGGGTCGAACCGCCGACCTTCCGCTTTTCAGGGATGGTGACTTGTGCAGGTCAGCGGCTTGTAGTCGGCGATTCGTGCATCCTATGTGCATTAGTGCTTGACCACGATGGACTTGGGCAGGCGGGCCGCGTTGCCGTGCTCGGCCAAGTCGGACAGGGCCGAGGCTATCTCGGCGTCGCGACCATCGACGGCGTGAAGGTAGCGGTTCGCGGCGGCGGGCGAGGCGTGGCCGAGACGGCGCATAAGGTCTTTGGTGGTCGCGCCGGTCGAGGCGGCGAGGGTTTGACCGGTGTGGCGCAGGTCGTGGAAGCGGAAGCCGGGCATGTTGGCCTTGCGTCGTGCCCGGGTGAATGCCTGGCGGATGGCGTCGCCGCGCATGGGGCGTCCATCGCGGCCGACGAACACCCGGGCTGGTCCTGCCCAGGTGGTCATGTGCTCCGAGAGGATCGGCAGGACGTGCGGCGGGATGGTGACGGTGCGCTTGCCTGCGTCAGTTTTGGGGTCGGCGTCGAAGGCCTGGGGGGCGGCGAGCAGCTCGACGCGGCTGCGGCGTATGGTGACCGTCCCTGCGGTCAGGTCCACATCTCCGGGCTGGAGGGCGATGACCTCGCCACGGCGAAGCCCGCACCAGGCCGCGAGCAGAACAGCGGCGCGATACCGGGGTGTGATGGCGTCGATGAGCGCGACGACCTGAGCGGGAGAGGCGATCGGGCGTTCTTTGGCCCGGTCAGAGCCAGCGCCGGGGATGTTGCACGGGTTCTTCAAGATCGCGCCGTCACGCACGGCGGTGTTCATCACTGCCCGCAGGAACCGGTAGGACTGCTGGATCGATGTGCGGCCTCCAGGGCCGCGTAGCGCCGATGCGTACCACTCGCGGACCACGGCTGATGTGATGGCCCGCAACGGCATGTCGTGCAGCGGCTCCAGGTGGACACGTAGGTTGCGTTCGCAGGTCTCGCGATAGCGCGGCCCCATCTTGGGGTGATCACGCAGCCAGGCTGTTGCGTAGTCAGCGAGTGGCTGACGGCTGAGGTTGTCGTCCAGCCAGGTGCCACGTGAGATGTCTGTTTCGACGGTAGCCAGCCAGCGGTCGGCGTCGGTCTTGGTGCGGAATGTCTGCGGTGCGTACTGGCGGATGCCAGACGGGCCGATGAATGATGCCTGGTACTTACCGGATGGGAGCTTGCGGACCATACCGAACCGGCGTCGGCGTTTGGCGGGCATCAGGCGACGACCTTCCCGCCGTGCCAGTGAGTGCAGACCGGCTCGACGGTTCCAGCGTCGATGAACTCGCGCAGAGCGGATTCCGGGATGCGGATGTGGCGGCCGACCCGGGTGAACCGGATGCGCCGCTCTGCGACGAGGCGTCGTGTGAACCGGGGCTTGGTGCCAAGGAGGTCGGCTGCCTGATCGAGCGTCAGGAGCCGGTCAGTGCCGGTGTTCATGTGCTCTATCGCTTCTCCTTCGGTCGGGGAATTGCTGTCAACCAGGTCTTGACGGTGAACTACGCGGCGATGTCGGTCTGAACCTGGTGTTCGCGTGCCAATGCGGCGGAGGCGGTGGCCAGTTTCGCGCCTGGTCCGTGGGTATAGCCGGTTCCGGCGTAGTTCCAGGACGCGACGACCAGGACGACGGTCTCGTCGAGGGGGCGGCCCCAGGGGTCGCGTTCGCCATTAGGGTGGCGCTGGGCGCGGCGGTGTTCGGTGCGGGCGGTGCGGAGCTGGCCGAAGGTGACGGAGTAGCGGCGGGATTTGGTGAGGAACTGGCCGCCGTAGCCGAGCATGTGCGCACAGCGCCGGAACCGCGGATCACCGGTTGCTTTTTTGCTCCCGAGTTCCCAGGCAGTGGTGATCATCCGCCGGTAGTGGGCGGAGCAGTGCAGCACGGTCAGATCGAGGGCGGTGCGGATGCGCTGGTCGGGTACGCCGGGGACGGTGAGGGTTTTGGTGGCGTACTTGGCGATGTAGTTGGCTACGGCCGGGGCGGACAGGGCCTGTCCCGTGCCTGGCAGGGCGGTCTCGTGGCGGATGGGCCGGGCGTCGGTGCCTTGCGGGGCGCCGAAGGTGAGCCGGACGGCTGAACGGGCAGGGCCGCTGCTGACGGTGAGGGTGACGGCGGCGGTGGCTTGCCGGATCGCGTCGCACAGCAGGTCGGCGGTGTATTGGGCGGGCGGTGGCTGGTAGTCCTCGCCGGGTGCATCGAGGCGGATGACGGCGTGGAAGTGGACGACGCCGCGTGCCTGGTATTCGCCGACTTTGACGTACCGGATGCGCACGACCGCACGCAGCGCCTTCTGCGTGATACCGGCCAGCCGGGCCAGGTGGCGGGGCAGGTAGATCACGAACCGGCGCCACAGGTCACCGGCGTGGCGGTTGAACAGAACAGCGGCCTGGTAGTCGTAGCAGTCACCGCACATGGGCTGGCCGAGCCGGGGGTCCTCTTCTATATGCCGGGTGGGACAGGAGACGTCGCGGCCATGTGGGCAGCGGCGAGCGCTGGCGTCGCGGCGGGGCCGGCAGGGCAGGACGGTTTTACCGCGCATGCGCCGGGAGTGGACCGGCCCGAAGCTGGGGGCGGTGAGGGTGGCGAACACGCAGGGATGGGTGGTGATCGTCTCGGGGACGCCTTTGCCGCCGCTCATGCCCGCGCGGACGAGTTGCCGGGCGTCCCGCTTGTACACCGCTGAGCAGGCCGGGCACACGGTCTCGCGGCGGTTGCCGCACGCGATGTGCAACACTCCACCCGGCTCGGCAATGGTGTCGTAGACGGAGGCAACCTCGCCCGTGGCCTTATCGATGGCGTCGATGCGGCCATGGAGCCGGATGGGATGAGAGCAGGTGCCGGTTGTAGCGAGCTGGTGTTCCCAGGCGCGGAAGTCAGCCCAGGAGATGGTCTCGGTGTCGTCGGCGGTCGCCCCCAGTCCCGGGCCCGGTGTGCTGGGTTCGGGGCTGAGGGCGGCGGTGGCGGCAGTCATGCGGCCTCGGTGTGACGCAGCCGGGCCGCGTAGCTGGCGAGGTAGGCGACGTCTTCGTCGGTGAGGTAGGCGGCTTTGATGCGGCGGGGGATGCCGGTTTCGGACAGCAGCCAGCCGACGCCCCGGGCGAGGGGGTCGATGTCGGCGGCGGTAAACCCTTCCCCCGCCCAGCCGTGCCCGAGCACGGTGTCTGAAGATGAGTCGGTGGTGCAGCGGAACGCCCACCGGTAGCCGAACAGGTCTCGCATCGAGGGGTCGATGACCTGATGGGAGGGCCGCTGGGTGGCCAGGACGACGATGACCCCGGCCGCACGCCCCCTCGCCACCAGGTCCCGGGTCAGCGCGGCGAACTTCTCCCGTTCGGTTTTGGAGCCGACGGTGGCGGAGAAGTAGGCGTACTCGTCGATGACGATCAGGTAAACGTGCTCCCCGCTGTCGCGGGTGATCTTGCGGCGGCCACAGGCCAGGAGTGTGTCGTAGCGGGCGTTCATGGTGGCCTGGAAGGACTCGAACGCTTTGATCGCGTCGGCGATGGAGGGGCCGATGAACTGGTCGGCGCAGTGCCGCCAGGGACCGAGTTCGACTTGCTTGCCGTCGATGAGGATGAGCTTGCAGTCGTAGGCGAGGGCGCCGTGGGCGACGATGAGGTTGATGCCAGAGGATTTGCCTGCGCCGGGCTCGCCGCCGAGCAGCATGTTGCGCTCGGCCAGGTCGACGTAGACGTGCTCGCCGTTTTCGTCCAGGCCCAGGTGTACGGGGTCGAACATGGAGAACGGGAACCCGGCCGGGGCTAGGGTCGAAGTGGTCATGGTGGTGGCTTTCCTTCAGGAGTCGGGTGACAGGCCCCGGGGATGCCCGGGGCCTGTCAGCGGGTGGAAGCGGGTCACGGGGTGACCCAGCGGTGACGCTGGCCGTCCCAGGCGGGGGCGGCCTGGTCGCGGGTGGCGAAAACGATGCCTTTGCCGCCGCACTCAGCGCAGGGCTGGTAGCCGTGCAGGTAGACCGGGCAGCCCGCGGTGAGCGCCTGCCAGCGCGTGCCTCGTTCGGTGATGACGGCGAGGTTCGCGGTGGCGAGCTTGATGAGCGCCTGGGTGCCGTAGGGCTCAACCGAGGTGACGGTGAACCCGCCAAGCCCGTCCAGGGTGATCAGGTCGCCCCGGGTGAGCTGGCTGGTCAGTTTGACGGCCAGATAGCGGCCGGGGTCAGGGCGGGCGGTCACGGCACCGGCTCCGTGGTTCTGGTGTCGGGCCGGATGATGCGGGTCGGGGTGATGATGTCCTGATCTGGCTCGTTCCCCGTGGGTGTGGTGATCTTGGAGGGGATGATGACGTCAGCGGTCAGCGGGTCATGCCGCACGATGTCGACGGTGACGAGCTGGGACCATTTCTTGCTGCGGATGACACGGGCTTCGCGGGCGTAGCAGGCCGAGGCGATCTCGGCTTTGTAGGCGTCGAAGTCATCAGCGCAGATACCGGCCCGGCACAGTAGGCGGGCGCGTTCGCCCACCTTGGTCGGGTGTATCCAGAGGATGAGCGGGAGCCGCCCGGCCCGGGTGTGCATGCGGGTCTCGTAGCAGACCCGCTGGAGGCGGTGCCGGGTGATCAGGCACCAAGTGCGCCGCCTGAGGAACCGGCGGGAGTGCGGGACCAGCAGGGTGGCAGTGATGAGGGCCGCGAGGGTGATACCTGCCCATAGGGCGGTGATGGCTACCGCGAGACGGGCGTACCCGGCCGCGGTGGCGGCAAGGAGGGCCAGTTCGGTGCGCCACCGCCAGGCGATCCCGGCTTTGGAGCGGTGGAAGTCCACGGCCCAGCCTTCGAGCAGGTAGGGGTTGTTGCGCTGGTTGCGGGGATTGCGGGTGCTGGACATGGGTCACCGCCTGGACAGGACACGGGCGCGGGCGGACAGGATGAGGGCGCCCTGGCACAGGGGGCAGTAACCGCCGTTCCAGTGGCCGCGCTTGCGGCAGCCGGTGCAGGGGAACTTGCCGTCGGGGGTGATGGCCAGGTTGGCGGCGAGGTCGCTGACGGTGGCGGCCAGGCGGTCAGTGTCGATGACGGGGTGGCCGGCGTTGCGGTTACGGCGCGGCATGCTCACCGCCCCCTCGGGGTGGGGGTGTCCCAGTCCACGACGCAGGCAACCGGCCAGGCCAGCCCGCACGCGATGCAGGACAGGGCGATTTCGGTGATGCCGTCGCCGGTGTCGATTTCGGTTTCGGTGATGGCGAACGAGCCGCAGCCGGGGCAGATCGGCTCGTGGTAGATGACCCGGTGCTCAGGCGTCACGGGACGCGGGGGGGCCGGGGTGGTGCTAGGCGCGCCGGGGGGCGCGCTGGTAGCCTTGCTCATACCACTTCTCCTTGTTTTCACTGATCAGGGGATGAGGAACGGTTGTGGTGCGCCGGGCCGGGGGACGGGCATCCCCAGGCCCGGCATCGTGCGTTAGGGCAGTTCGCCGGATTCGGCGGTGACGCGACGGAAGACGGTGTGCCCGTCGCGGGTAGTGACCTCGGCGTGGCGGGCGAGAATCTGGAACGCTTCGGTGACCGTGCGCGCCCAGCCGGGCGCGTCGGGGAAGAATCCGCCAGCGGCGAGCCAGTCCGTTAGCGCGGAGGTGAGTTCAGCTAGTTCCGCCAGCGCATCGGTGTCACCGGGGCTGGCGTGTATCTGGTCGATCAGCCGCCGCTGGGCGGCGATGTTGGCGTCAGGGTCCATCAGGGGTGCTCCTTGGCTAGTGGGGTGACGGGACATCCGGTGGTGGGGCCGGAGCCGGGAGGATGGGTTCCTCCCGGGCTCCGGCAGCCGCCTCTGTGTCAGGCGGTAGTGATGTCGCGGATCAGGGACATGGCCCGGTGCTTGAGCGGTTCGGACCGGATCAGGGTGCGGTTGAGCCGGGTCTCCCAGGACCGGGCGGTGCGCACGTGATCCAGGTACTCACCGGAGGCCTGGACCAGCCCGTAGGCGGTGTGGGCGACCTGCTCGGTCGTGGCGGAGTCGAAGATGGCGCGCAGCGCGGCGCGGGCTTCGTCGACGTTGCGGGCCACGCGGTCGGTGACCAGCCCGGCCGGGGGCATGGGGATGAACTCGGTGATGAACATTTCCCGCTGCTGGGCGGTGATGGGGATTCCCAGCAGTTGCGCCGCGAGCTCCTGGTAGCGGTGCATCTCCTGGCGGGCGCCGGTGACGGCCTGGCGGGCTTCGTCGATCCGGTTGCGCCAGCTGGCTTTGTGGATGAAGGAGAAGGTGGTGCCGGTGCGCTCGCCTTCCAGTTCGGCGGCGCGGAAGGTGTTGGCGCACACGATCCGTACGGCGGTCGCGCGCAGGGCGCAGGCGGCGGTGCCGTCGTGCCGGTTGGTGATGGCCAGATACGGCAGGGTCGGGCTGTTATCGCCCGGCAAGGTGATGGGCTCGTCCAGGAGCGCCAGGCACCAGACGGACCGGCCGCTGTCGAGTACGCCTGCGGTTTCCCATTTGACGTTGGATTGGGCGAGGACGGCTTCGACGATCTCGCCCATCTCGGTGTGGTCGATGACGGTGTAGGTGTCCTTGTTGATGGACAGGACGGCCCCGGTGTCGGAGCGGCTGATGGTCTTCCAGCCGCCGATCGGCTCGTAGTGCTCGCTGCCGTCGTCGTTGATACCGGTGACCGCGTACACATCAGCGGTCACGGGGTCCCAGTCCAGTCCGGCCAGGGTCCGGGCCTGCTCCCAGGAGCCGGGGTAATCCTCGAGGATGGTGCCTTCGCGGTGCCAGGGCATCTGGCGGACCGAGAACATCGACTCGATGTTTGCTGGCATGAAAAGTTTCTCCTTGTTGTCGTGCTGATCAGGGGGTTGAGGAACGGCTGTAGTGGGCCGGGCCGGGGGACGGGCATCCCCCAGGCCCGGCAGAAACGGTTAGCGGCTGCTGGAAGTGCGGACGTAGGCGTATGCCTTGACCTGCACATCCGCGTAGGGGAATGTGACCTCGCAGTGGACGGCGGGCTCGCCACACACGTCTTCGGCAGGGGTGCCGGTAACGGTGCCGCCAAAGGTCTCGGCCCAGCGGGCCAGGTCGTGGAAGGTGCCCGGCTCCGAGCCGAACTGCAGGTTGATCTCCTGCGCGGACACCGACAAGGACAGGTACCGCGGCTGCGGCAGGGACTGGTCCTCGGTGAACAAAGCGACCAAGGTGACGGCCAGATCGGCCATCGTCTTGTCCGGGACGGGCTCGGTCATGGTCACGAAATCGGGAACCTCGACGGCCCCGGACCGGATGGGAGTAGCGGTCATGACAGGTGGTTCTCCTTGTCTGTACTGATCAGGGGATGAGAATCGATCGCGATGCCCTGGCCTTGGCACAGGGCGCGGCCGGGATGCGGGCAACGCGGCGTGGCCGCAGGTCACGCCGCAGGAGCGCGGCGGGCCTCAGCCAGCACGGTGACGGAATCGGCGCGGAACGCGCGGACGATCTGGTGGGTCTGCTTGTTCACGTACGGCGCGTACACCAGGCCGTGAACGGTCGCGAGTTCATCCAGGGTCAGCTTGGGCTCGTCTCCGGCCACCTCGACCCAGATGGTCTCCGATGTGTTACTGCCGGTGTCGACCGCCGTGAGGCGGATCGTCCAGACCAGCCGCCCATCCGGCGTCCGCCGCTGCGATGGGTTGGCCCGCGACTCCTGCCGGGGCCTGGGCAGCGCCGCTACCCGGAACTTGACCTCGCTCGTGTCGATCCTGAGACGCATGTCGTTCGTCCTTCCATGCTCGGTGCAGGTGGTGTAGCTCTCTCGGTGAGCTACCTGTTGAGTAGGACTTTACGACGCCTTCGTGAGATCAAATAGGACTTGTAGAGGACTTAAAGAGGCGCTGTCGCGGACTAAATTTACTTAATTATGAGTTAGGGGTCCTATAAAAGTCCTCGATGAGCTAAGATCGGCAGGGACACTACACAGTGCGGAGGTTCCATGACTGGCCCTATCGGCAACGTGCGGCTGAAAGCCGCTCGCCAACATGCCGGGTACGCATCACAGCAAGCGCTGGCGGACGCTCTGACCCGTATGGCACCCCAACTTGGGCTCGGACATCTAGATGTCAGCGTCCGGCAGATACGCCGCTGGGAATCGGCCACTCCCCCCTGGCCACGAGCAGATCACCAGCGGCTACTCGTCCAGGTACTCCAGCTCCCCATGGGGGACCTCGGCTTCACTGCGCCGTGGGAAGTCTCCGTGGCCGGGCCTGACGCCGCAGCCGCCGCCCAGAGTGCTCAGCCGATCAGGAACACCAGCCGGACCTCCCTGCCTCTCTCGAAGGCGCGGGGCGTAGTCCAGCCCTCCACAGTCGGAAGTGACTATGCGGCGATCACCGCCGCCTACCGGCGTCTGTACACGAACGTCCTGCCGACGCAGCTCCATCCTGCGGTCACCGAGCACACCCGGATGGGTGCGCATCTTCTCGGCGAGACCGCCGGTGTCAGTCACGACATCGTGGCGACTGCCCTAGCCGAAACGCTGCTGCTGGCCGCGCGTATCGAATTCTTCGACTTGCGCCAGCCCGACGACGCGGACGCCACCTTGGTCCGCGCCCTTCAGGCAGCAGGTGAAGCCGACGATCCCCTCCTGGGATCTGCGATCCTGGCGCACGCAGCCTTCGTTCCCGGCTGGGCCGGTCATCGCGACGACGCAGCGGAGCGTATGCGGGCCGCTCGCACCTACGCCCGCCGGGCTCCGGCCTCGGCTGAATTTCTGGCCTGGCTGGATGCCGTGGAAGCCGAATGCGAGACGATCTGTGGGCACACTCGCGAGGCGCTACGGCTGATCGAGCACGGCGAATCACTCCTTGCCGCTGGCAACGAGCATTCCTCACCAGACTGGTTCACCTGGTTCTCCCCGGTACGGCTCGCCGCGTTCAAGGGCAACACCCAGCTCAAAGCCGGGCATCTGCCCCAGGCGGAAGAGACGCTGACCGCTGCGCTGAGCAATGCGTCGATCATGGATGACAAGCAGCGCACCGTCATCCTTGGTGACCTGGCCGCGGTCAAGACGGCCCAGCGCGATCCTGAGGCCGCATGCGCCTACGCCGGTCAAGCGCTGGAGCAGCTGGGGCTTAACTGGTACGCAACTGGCATGGACCGGGTGCTGGAAGTACGCAAAGCACTCCAGCCCTGGGCCGAACTGGACTGCGTGCAGGCACTCGACGACCGGCTCTACGGCTGGCAGGCAACCCTCAGCACGCTGCAGCATTAATTGCCGCGATTTTGCCGGGCAGCTCAGCCAGCGAATCAATCCGCATTGTCGGTATCCGGTCAGCGTCCGGGTCGGCCTGCTGGATCAGGGCCCACGGACCGCGCTTGATCAGAGCCGTCCTGAGCCCGAGGCGCGCCGCAGGCCGGACGTCGTTATCGAGCCGGTCACCTACGTAAAGGATTTCGGCAAGTGGGCCAGGGGCCATCTCCAGCATCCGGCGGAAGAACGCGGGGTCGGGCTTGGATACACCCCAGTCATCCGAGGTAGCGATCATGTCGGCGGGCAGATCAAGTCCTTTCAGGATGCTGCCCGCACGGACGGTCTGGTTACCGGCGATGCCGACCCACAGACAGTCCTCGCGCAGTCTGGCCAGAGTAGGACGCACATCCGGGTAAAGATCGTCTTCCCCGAACCATTCCGGTTTGCCCTGCTCAGCCCGTTGCTGGCGAGCTTGATCCAGGTCAAATCCTGGCTGAAAGACCTGGAAGGTTTCACGGTAGTCCAGTCCACGGGCGATGACCGCGCCAAAGACTGCCGAGAATACGTGACGCGGGACACCCAGCCAATCCGCCCACGTCCCATACTCGCGAGTCTCGTTGACGAGGCATTCCCCAACATCGAAGACGACAGCACCGATCACAACAAGCCACCTTACGGGCCTCCGAGGTGGCCACCAGCTAGCAGTCGCAGAGTCTGCCGTAATGCAGTAACGCAGTAGATCGGATTGCCTCAGCCGACCTGTTACAAGTTTCTCTACAGCTTCAAGGGCGCGCCAAGGCGCGCCGGGCCTGACGGCCTGGACGTGAACGCGAACAGTGGGTGCGGTCGAGCTGGGAGAAATGAGCGACCAAAGTGGCCCGCCGGAAGCGGCCAGGTCAGGGCCAGGCGGCCCACCGTAGGCGGTGCGGCAGCTTTCGTCACGCCCTTCGGGCGGAAGCCCTGCGGCGCGCCGAGCTGCCGCGCCCGGTGGCCCCGGTGACCGGCCGCATGCGGTGCCCGGCCGTACCTCCCACTGCCGCGCCCGTCCGCGAGAACTAGGCCGCCAGCGTCACACGAGTTGCGCCGACGCGGAGAAGGTCGCAGCGGCGGGGACGGAACGCCGCGCATTGTCTGGGTCGGTCCCTCCAGCGTCAACGGTGCTTCGCATCCCGCAAGCGGGACGCGCCTACGGCGCGCCGTTGACCCCGGAGCCTCTACCGACCCAGCGGGCCTGACGGCAAGGGCCAGGCCAAAGGCCAGGCCCTAGAGTGCGCACGGCGAACCTACGTAGTAGCCCGGCACTGTCAAAGAGCCAACTATGGCTATGGGGCGGGAAAGGTAATATTGTCGCAGGGCACTGACTTGGTTAATCGTCGATAGGGTCAGTGATGAGATCTACCAGAAGCTCGTCGTAACCATCAAAGTATCGAGCTTTTATCTTCCCTTCATCATTTAGCCCCCATCGGGTATATCCGTCCGGAGCCTCTTCATATAGATCGTTACTCCACTTGCCTTTTGATACAAACTGAACGTCTAGAAATCGAGAAGCTCCTTGCTTCTTGCGAATATTGAGCAGCTTTCTTCCTGCTGTTTCTCTGACAAGATGAGCACCTTTTGTATCAACGCAGATTACTCTTTTATCAGTCCACACGAGAAAATCAGGATAAAATTTCTTCGTACTGCCGATAGTTACAAGGTCGATACCGTAACCGCTGCGCGACGGATTCCGGCACCAAGGCATGCCAGTTCGATCAAGCGCCTCCGCGAAAGGTAGCTCCAGGCTGGGGTTAAGCCCTGCATAGCCCGTATGAAGCGCGTTCTTAAAAGACGTGACTTCCTCTGCCCGGGCGAGGATTGTGCCCGGGATATAGGGATTTGGTCCTCGCTGGACAAGTCTGACGTTATCAAGGTATTCTTTCACGACCTTTTCTGCTAGGTCACGGATCTGATAGAACGCTGGACTGCCCATCCCCACTATGGCATCGAGCTTTGGATCAGCTAGGTTAACCACGTTCAACGCCTGCTGATAGCGCCGTTTTACTTCTCGATGAAAAATCCAACGTGCGGATACGCGAGACGCTTGCTGAAAAGATTCCCACTCAGTCTCTTCATTACCCTGACCAACCTTCTGCCGAGATATTTTTCGGCTACCTTCGCCTTTCGAATTTACTGTGTCCTGACGATAATCAGCGAAGTTGTCAATCAGCGTTTGGATAGGAGTCTCGGCATCTCGGCCATCAAGCCCCGTCATCGGAACAGCAAGAGCTTCCTTCGGCTGATACTCTTGCGGCTTTTCCTTACCGGGCGGCGAAGCTATGATTCTTACGGCTGACGCATGCCCACCGAGCTGGCTCTCGACTTCCTTGATGACTTCATTAAATACTTCGTTGCGATCGACCCTCACATAGAAATTGGCCGTATTCAGTCTGTCGGAAGAGTACTGCTTGACATTGGGTTGCCGGAGGACGCGACCAATTACCTGTGTCACCTGCACAGTAGAATCCATGCTTTTATCGACATAGGCAAAGTAGACTTCGGGGTCGTCCCAGCCTTCTTGCAATCCCAAGTTAAAAATAATGTGTCGGTAATCTCCGTTAGCGAATTGCTCGTAGTCCTTGTCGCCGCCCTTGTACAGGATAAAGTCTTCCGGCAAGGGGAAGTCTTTGTTGGTCTTCAGATCGGCGTAGACTGCAATAGCGGACGAGTCTATATTGCACTTTTCAGTAAGATAACGCCAGATAAGAATCGGAGGCGCCTCGCGCTGATTAAATGGACGCTTCGGATTATCCACGATGTAGGCATCATCAGCTGCAACGTTCGTCTTGCAGACATATATTGCCTTCGGGTGAATGGGAGGAGTCTGCAATACGCCTTCAGTGGACGCTTGTTCCATCTCGGCCAACATGTTCGAGATGGTCTCTTCCATCGGGGCGTTATATCCGGCTAGGTCAATTGTTGATTTTACGAGGTTCACGGCCACGACAGCAGCGGTACCTACGGGGGTGATGAGCCGATCTTCCGGCCAGCCTCTCCGCTTCAGGTCCTCGACTTCGAGATTCAAGCGTGATGGCAGCTTCATTGTTGCGCTAGCAAGCAGGAATCCGTCTGGTTCGAGCTCAAGCAACAAATCTGTCTGTTGGTCGGACAGATTGTGACCTTCATCGTAAACAACGAAAAGGGGGCGCCTCAGACCGCGGACGTCTGTCCGCTTCTTTAGTGCGTCCCATGTTGAAGTATTTCCCAGAGTATCAATGTCACTCTGGAATATCGTCAGAGATCCATTTTCTTTGTCTTTTTGATTGAAGGTACCGACAGTGGCGAAGCATAGGAGCGCTGATGTTGACTCAGCTGCGTCCGTGGGTTTGTAATCAGCGAGAGGGAGAACCTCTATATTCTCCAGGAGGTCGTGGTATTTTCCTCCGGGCGCCAAGTTTGCGAACGACTGACGGACTACTACTTTGCCACGGGACAGCCACAGGATAATAGGTGCCACGGGCATAGTAGCGACGACCTGTGAAACAGCTGCCGCCAAAATGAGGGTTTTCCCCGCTCCGGTCAGAGCAGAGAGTGCTTGAAAGAAGGGAACCGATCGTGGGTGCTTTGCCGACCCCGCCTGAGGAGGGTCGTCCAGGTATTCAATGAACCGATCTGCGATCGAGGCTGCTGCTGTTTCCTGAAACTGAAATAGGTCCACTAGAATACCACCTAGTTTTCATATGGCTCTTCTCGTACGTCGAGCCCGAAGTCAGCGAGAATACGATCTGGAATCTGGTAGAACCGTACACCCTCGGTGGAGAATAGGCTTAGACGGGCATAGATATGATAAACCGGCTTGAGCTTTGCATTGGCACCTTCTATAACGCACGCTTCGTACACTTCTTCGGTAAGATTTGTATTCTGGTCTGGGCCATCCCAGACAAGATAAAAGCCCTCTTCGTCCGCATTTTGCGCGACAAGATACGCATAGCCTTTGCCCGTGAACCGTTGCAGCGATACGCCTCTGCGCTGCGAAGCGTCAAAGTACGAGGCTATAACGGTATCAACCATCTCCTCGCGCTCCATCTGCAAAAGCGCGGGAGCGTCAACTTGCTTGGTCAAGCTACGGAAGGCAAAGCCGCCATCGAGAGGCGTCTCAGCAGACTCTGCCCAGTCGCCCGTGATGACCCTGCGGAGACGGTCGGCTGTCAAAGAGCGCGCATACGAGTCGCCTCGTTCGGGGCGGCCTTGCTCAATCAAGATAAATCTTCGGTGTGCGTCTTGTATTTCGTTCAATAGCAAGACGGCGTGACCGGTTGTTCCAGACCCGGCAAAAGCGTCAAGAACAAGGCCATCCCGAGAACACCATAGCTGAATGATTTTGTGGAATAGTCGCAATGGTTTTACGGTCTCGAAGCCGTGGCCCTTGCCGACGATAGCGTTTAGTTCTGCAATACCATCGCTAGTTCGCCCTGACTCCTCGTAAGACCAAGACGTCGATCCTAGCTCTAGAGGCAAGAAATCTTCATCGGCCCAATAGGTCGTCGGTATGGCGCCACGCTTAAGGTGGTTTAGGTATGTCTTGGTCCTAGGCCGTCCCTGGCCATCAAGACCAAACCATACGAAGGGCCAAGGTCCTTCATCCAAAATTGCTTGCGCCCGCTCCTTTACATCTGACGCCACATGACCAGGGGTACCACCGGCCACCATCAATGCCTTGGCTTCGCCATCGCCCAGCTTGGTTTCTACATATGTAGTTCCCCATTGCTCAAGCGAAGTTTTTATATCCTTCTTTGCCCTGCGCCAGTGGCCGCCACCGGCAGGATAATGCATTTCACCTGTAAATGGTGATTGAATGCCATACGAAGTAAGTTTCCGGTGTTCTTTGGCAGTGAGATTACCCTCACGCCATGGTCCCTCGGGATCTGAATCGGGATTGGTGTAACGACTGTTACTTGACTCCATGCGCTCGCCACGATCAGTAACTACCTGATCTATGTCTTTTGCGTATACGAGTACGTAATCTGTTGAGGTCGACACATGAGTATTTGCCGATTTCCGAGCGCTGGTTTTCTGCCAGTTGATCACAGCAATGCGGTTGCGCTCGCCAAAGATTTCATCTAGCGTCTGACCAAGGCGGAACAACTCTCTGGAGTCGATGCAGATGGCCAACACGCCACCCGGCCGAAGCATAGCCCGTAGCATTTGCAGCCGCGGATACATGAAGCGCATCCACTTCGTATGGCGTGCAGGATCGTCGGCGCGAACCAAGTCGCCTATCCCATCGTTGTTAGGATCTTCGTCCCATCGGTCATTATATCGAAAGTCATTCCCAGTGTTGTATGGAGGATCGGTGATTACAAGATCAACCTGCCCGCGGTCACGGTATAGCGTGGCCAATGTTTGCAGATTGTCACCCTCGACGACAATATTACGTGCGCGCTCTTCTTCTTGACCTATCGAGTATTTGGCAATAGTTCGCTGGACGCGGGGTCGCACGCGCCGAGCCATCCGTCGCGCTACTGCCTTGCCAGGAAACGATAGATCAATGCCGCCTTCAGCATAGGAACGGAGCATGGTGATCAATTCATCTTTGCTTAGCAGCTCTAGATCATCTAGATCGTCCATGCATCCCCACTCCGTCGTCCTGCTAATCGCTCTACTGTAGCTGTCCGTGATCACGACTGACACGCTGCTTCACTACGCACAGTGCGGCGCCTGCTGACAGTGTCATGCAGAGGACCATACGGGCTCGAAGGCTGGGGCGATGCCTGCACAGCCCTTCGGCAACGGTGGTGCATGAACCTCGGAGCAGTCAAGGACTCCTGCGACGCCCTAGAACCGCTCGTGGCGAGCCACTGACGCATGTTGCACTGCATGCGGACAGCATGGTCTATGGGTCGGACATTCGGATGCCTGCCAGTCACGTCAGTTGATCTCCGACGGACCCACGCGGACCCGCCCAGCCGCCTGAAAAGCGGAAGCCCGGTGGGTCGACCACGCCCGTGACTACATTTCGAACGCTAGCGGAAATGCCAGCTTCACCTGCGGCGATCAGCTTCCTTGTAATGCTTCCTCCTGGCCAGTCAGAGCCGGTTCTGCCCGTTCGCAGGGACTCATGCCAAGTCAGCGCCGCACGTATATTGTGCGGCTCGCCCGGTTTACGCAGCCGATACGCGGAACGTGTTCAGGTAGAGATCCGAGACCGACAGGGCCATCAGCCGCAGTTCCGAGATGCCCATCTGGCCCTCCCAACTGCGGGAGCCCTTGATCTGTCGCCCACGGTTCATCTCACATGTCCAGAGCGTAACCGTCGAGATCTCATGGCTGTGATCGCCGCCGAACTCGACGTTGAAGTGCGCGACGGCGTTGCGAAGGTTGCGCACGAGGTCGCGCAATGTCTCGGGCCTACGTCCCTTGATGGTGATGTCCGGCCACCCTTGCGCGTACAGATCGGTCATGGGAGTCGCTTGCAACCTCTGCTCGTGATCCTCGTGCAGGACCACGATCAGCCCAAGGAGTGAGTTCCAGAGTTGCGTCACTGGATAGACGTCGTCATCCCCGCAGCGGGCACGCTCCTCGATGTGTTCCAGGTTGCAGCGCGTCCGTTCTACGAAGTCGATAATGAAGTTCGTGTACTCCATGCCTAGGAGCGTATGTCTCCAGCGGCAACTTAAGGGGCTCCTTGAACGACCCGTGGAGTACGGAACCGTTTGGCGACGAAGGCAGCTCCCCAGGCACGAAGAGCCCGTAGGTCGGTCACGTGCACCCTACGTGCCACAGTGGATGGCCCAGAGCGGGCGGCAGGGGTCTTGAACGGTCGGCAGGGGACGGCAGCCACCAACCGCCAGCTAGGAGATTCCGCAGGTGAGCCAGCAGATTCGCTGGTGTGAGTGGGTGGTCAGGAGCGGAGTCGAACCGCCGACCTTTGAATGGATCATGTCCACCGCAACTACGTCGGCGCCTTCGTAGTCGTCTATGAGCAGGCGCTTGCTGACACTCTGCTCCAATCGAGGTGCGGCACATTGACTACCTGCTCTGGCGACCGGCGCCAGGTGAGAGTGGACCAGCCGACTGAGAGGTTAGGAATCGTCGTACGTGCCGCGTGGCGGTACGCCGACTCCCCGCCGCAGAAGCGGCAGATCGGGGGCTGCAGAGGTCAGCTGCTAATGCTGCGCTAACAACGGGTGTGGACACATAAGGCAACCCTCCATGGATTCGAATCCCGCGTCCTCCGCTCCCGCTAGCATCTGAGCAATCGCTGGTATCCTCCCTCATACGTCAGATACGTCGAGCAGTCCCTCTGTCCGGGCCAACAGCTCATCGAACGTGACAATCTCCGGCTCTTCGGTGTGCCTTCGGTACAGCTCGAACGACTGATACTTATCGAAATTAATGCCACCATGCTCACCGAACAACTCGTCCATGCTGCCGATGATCAGGTAACTGCGCGGCCGCAAGAGGTAGGAGAAATCTCCGGGAATGTCACTTCCATCCGAAGCCCGCTTCTGCAGCCGGTTTCCTATGGCGGTAACGGCACGCTGCACCGTCCCCTGTACTTGCGCGACGCCCCCGCTCAAATCCTTCGACGGAGCCCAGCAGCCTGACCGGTATTGGTCTCCTAGCAATGCTGTACGGTGATGCTTGATCTCAACGAAGACCAGCGCATTGGCTCGGCCTGCGGTACGCAATAGGGCATCGTTACGTTTGCCCGCGCCAGCAACCGATGAGCCGACGACAACCTGCTCCAAGTGCTCATTGCTCCACCCGTGCATGAACTGCAGGGAAAGCGAGCCGCCAAGTATCCAACGGTTGTCCTCCAGGAACGTCTGCCAGACGACCTCCGGTCCTCGGCCCTGTTGCCTGCGCTGCTCGTCAAAGTAGTCTGGATCGCTTAGCAGACGACGGAACTTCTCAATGCTCCTGCGACGATGTGCGACGGCAACGACATCTCGTCCCGACGGATCGCTAGCTATGAGGTTGTGGATGCGCTCCGGGGCTTGGCGATACTCCGACGCAACCGCCGCCTGGCGAGACCACTCCAGCGCAACCCTGGTGAAGAAGTCGTCCGGGTTTGGTAGGACAAGGTGACTGCCCGGACCAAATGAGTAGCTGTTCAGCAACGTATCTACGGCGCTGACATCAGCAAGACCAGTACTCCAAGCTGCCGAAATAACCTGCAGTCGAGCATCCTCGTCAGGCAATTCCCGCACGTAGTCGGCCAGTTTACGCAATCCCTCAGCTGCGCGACGATAGCGCGGGTCCTTCGAGTGCTGCTCCACTTGCTGCGCACGCCATTCGGCTTTGCGCTCGAAATCCTCCGCAAGGTTGGCTCGCACAGTAGCAAGGTCTACCTCAGTCATGCTTCCTTGCCTCCCACGAGTGCCCCTCGAACGCTATCCGGCGGTCACGTCCAGGTCGATCAACTCTAGGCCCGGCGGAAGCTGAACACCCGCCCGGCCGTGACGAGGCAACCAGGACCCGAGTAACCAACTGAGTAACGATCGCCACCGCCAGCCGCGGACGCCAGCGGACACAGATGGACAATCGTTCCCAGGTCGCACTACACGCAGCCCTGGCAGACCGCGTGCGTAGTTGGCTTCGGGACGAAGAGGCCACTTGCACTGCCGAATCTAACTGTTGGTGTATATCAAGGGCGCCGGGCTGGCCCGCCGCGCTTGGCAACCGCCGCATGCAGGACACGCTGACGCGACCGCGGCGCAATTGCCGCTGGTCACCCGAGGGGCCTGTTGGGGGAACGATACGCGCCAGGGCGCCGCCTGCCGCTCTTAGGCCCTGCCGGGCCACGGCTGCGTCGGCGCGCGAGTCGTCCCCGGGGCCCTGCCTCACCGGGTGGGCGCCGCAACGATCAGCGCCAGGCGTACGACTTGCAAGAGCAGGCCATCCTACCGGCGCTCCAATCTTGAGCGACCAAGATCACCGTCAAGGATGGCGGCTGCGACGCCGTCACTGCGTGATGCCCTTCGGGCACCCTGGACGGTGATCTTTCTCGGCACACCATCGCGCCTGTCGAGAGGATGGCTAAGAGTGAGGACTAACGTCCTAGCCGCGGGGCAGACATCCTTCTGGCCCAAGATGGTTTGCTGCCCCGCCGCATTGGATATGCAGGCTAACCAAGATCACTATGGCCAATAGTTGACGTGTATTATCGTTAGGGTTAGGGCAGCTACAAGTTGCTGCTTGGAGGAGGGAGACGTGTCGATCGATAAATCATCTTTGGTCGGAGTTTATTATCGCCGGGCCAATAGGACTGACTGCGTTTTCATGGAGTTGCTCGCGGATGGAACAGTTCTACGTATCTGCACAGTTGACGATGACATAGATCCTGCGCCGTTGAATAGACGCTGGGCGTGGGTCAGGCATGAACTGACACCGGAGAACACTCGCTATGTGAAGAAGGGGCGCTGGGCCATAGAGGGCACGAAAGTAATAGTAGAAATAGGATCACGGCGCTATGACGGTGTCTACAAGCAGGACGTCCTAGTTCTCAGTTCACCAAATAAGCCTGGTGATCGATATATCCGTCTCCCCGAAAATGAGCACAAGCAGACTTGGAGTGAACCCGTACGGCCATCTCAAGTTATAGGCGACGACTACTTGCGGCCGCTGCTTGTATCCCAGGAATTTTCGCCTAATGAACCAGCAAGAACTGCCGAAGGTGAGCCGAATTGGCAAGATGTGTCTCCATGGATTATATGTCCTGGGTGCCGACAAGTTGCTCCTTACGGCGGCCTGAAAAGTGTCTGTCCTCGCTGTGTTCTTCCTCTGGCTCACGGCGTCACCTTTTCCATGACGGCATGGGATGAGTCGACCAGACGATACGCCGTCAAATTCGTGTTTCCCGTGCAGCAGATCAGCCCGCGAGAAGCTGACATAATGACGACCATGCCCCAAGCAGTAGCAAGAAATTCAGCCTGCTCTTGTGGTAGCCCCTTGGAGCTGGCCAACCATACGATCCAAATAAATGAAGGTACTCTAACATTTGAAGCCGTATACGGCTGTGGTAAATGTAACATGAAGAAGCAAGGAGTTTGGCGTCGCATAAGAATGAGCATAACAAATTTCTGGTCGAGCACCACCAAAGTGCAAGTTCAGATAGCGGGCACTGGCCTCACGTATGAGAAAGCTCCTCGAGAAAGTAACACATCAAATGACATTACCTCACCCAAAAAAGATTTACGCATACATTGAAGTGACATCGCCGCGATTCAGGGCTTGTCCGCCCAGGCAGCTCCGGTGCCGCGGGCTCACTGTTGAGTTATCAAGGTTCAATCAGGCGACACTGGCAGTGACGGCTTCTGCGGGTAAGCCCACCCTCACATGCGGGGCGATCTCGTTAACGCGATGCTGGCAACGGCTTTGGAGACCGGGAACCGATCCTGGGCACTGGGACGGGTCGGCGCGGCGCACTGGCCCTTCAGACGGCCGGTCGCAGGCAGGCCCGGACCGCCCGACGAGAAGGCCTACAGCGGGCGAATACAGCAACGTCGCCGACTGTGAACGGCCTCGCCGGACTGCTACCGGTCACCGACCTGCTTCAACGACCTCCACCGACCAGCCGGGCACTGGTTTGCATCTAGGGCTCGGCCCGTCGCCTGCTGTGTACGGCCGGGAGTGACGACTCGCGTCATCGGGTGTCAAGATCGCCGTGCCATTGTTGTGCCATTACCACCGGTACGGCAGGGCACGATGCGGTCACCTATGGACACTCGTACGCCCAGGTCAAGCGTCATCAAGCCGCCGACCGCTCAGATTCCCAAGCTGACAGTCCAACTTCTGAACCCAATCCTCGTTGCGTGGGACATACATGGATGCAACATCGCGGTCGATCGGTCCCGCGAGAGTCACCGCAGGCCACAGGCTATGGACCGACTTGAGCTGTGGCGGTCTGTAAAACCGTCGCTACGCCTTCAATGGTTCGAATACCTGCCACACCCAGCGGAAACGCCCCTTGACCGGGCAGAACACGGCCAAGGGGTGTTTTGTGTGCCGGTAGCTGACAGTCAGCGGTGGTGACTCGCGCCGGGAACAGGTGAGCGGCGGGTCTACGTCTGCCAGACGAGCGGTTGGCGAAAAAGATTCCCCGCGGACTGAACCGCTCGGGGGGACAAGCTCGTACTCAGGACAGTCCATCTTCGGGCAGCCACCGGCTGTCGTTCCGAACGATGCTTTGAAGGGTGTATCGATGCGTAGATTGATAAGTGCATCACTCGTCACCGTCTTGGCCACTGGAGCTGCCCTATTCATGGGCATAGGCCCAGCCAGCGCCGGAACCGGAAGTGCCGACCTTACCGGGTGCACGAGCCAGGTGCTTGCGACCGGTGCGAGTGGCTCGTGCGTAAAGGCCCTCCAAGAGTCGCTGCAGCTACTCAACGTTAGCCTCAGCGATGACGGCCAGTACGGTGGGCAGACTGTCGTGGCGGTGAAATATTTCCAGCAGTGGGATGGCCTACCCGTAGACGGGATCGCCGGTCCGGTCACGCTATCCGCCCTCGATTTCGTTACGAACTCACCAAGAGCGCTAAGCGCTCAGCTGCCGACAATGCCACCCTCCGGGGTGAACTTTGCGCCGGATGGTCAGTCGCTGTCTAACTGCGGCACCTTCACTACTACCTGCACTTTCTACTTCGGACGGGAGGCAACGGCTCAGATTGACACCGACCTGAGCAGTCCCGGTACGAACTTGGCGATCGGGGCGTCGAGCGGTATTGCCTGCGAGGCCATCAACCGTATCTCCGAAGGTGAGTTCAAACTCGCGGGGCTAAGCTGCACTCTTTTGTCGGCGGCCATCTTGTACGACATAGGGGCCTCGGCCAAGCAAGCGCACGACGATCAGGACGCGTGCCTGGCGATCAAGGATTACAATTACGGTGCAATTGGAGAGTCGCTCGGATCCGAGGTCGTGAACTCGAATTACTGCGTGCCGTAATCGGCCGTTCAACCTAATAGTGGTCGCCCTGGTAAAGCCCGGGGCGACCACTATTAATAGAATTAAATAATTTGCTTGCCTAAGCATATGCTCATAAGGCTTCCGCCACCGGGAGTGCCGCACCGACCACTGGTCATACCGGCCAGCCCAAGTCGAGATGCCTTCCGCCGACGAACCGTCCGAAATATGCATCCTGAGCTACATCGAGAACACTGTTGAGTTGTCAAGGTTCGAGCAGGCGGAGCTGACATTGGCAACTGACACGGAGCAGCGGTCCAGAAGGCCACCGGCTTGCTAACGCTGTGCTAACAACGACTGTGGAAACACGCCGACGGGCTTGGACACTACGAGCGGTTGGTACGGCGCATGACCCGCTCAGTCGGGCTGCAGCGGGCTCTCGTGGACCGGCAAAGCCTCCTGAAAAGCGGAAGGTCAACGACGGATGATCTAGTCGACGACCGCTTCTAACTTCACTTGTGGTTACAGATAGGAAAGCCCTCCATATGAGTAAGAAACCCAGGCAGGCGCAAGCTCGAAAAATACCTAACAACGCCAGTACCCAACCGCGACGCCCGAATCAGCCCCGGCCGGCCGCTCCAGCGCTCCCACCCAAATCCACAGCTAACCCTAAGTCTAAGTCAAGTGAGAAGGTCAGCGTCCCGCCGAAGACACTTTCAGTTCCATGGATTATTGTCGTCGCTGCGGCAATCGCGACAAGTTCAATTTTCCTTCCGGATAATTGGGCTTTCTCCTGGACAAAAGATCCATCCCCCGGCTGGGCCCAACCAGCGGTCTTGCTGGTTGGACTTATAGCGATGATCCCGTTCCTTCATGCCTTGGCCGCGACCCAGGGTCTCGCGACTACTAAGAGTTCCACCATTGAGGACAGGAAACTGTGGCGGGCTGTATGCGAAAAGGCTTTGCTCTATGTTGCAGCTGGAATCTTTTCTGGCACGCTTTACGCTCTCTTCACTTTTGACGGAGCGCCCTCCAGCGTCAAGATAACTAGCGTTATCGCAGATCTCGCTACAATCGGCGGGATCTTGGGTCTAGCGGCTTGCATCCCATACAACATCAAGATGACTGCAACGGCACTGAGAAAATTGCGCATCGTTAAGAAGAAGTCCTGGCAGCTAACTACCCAGGCCGTAGCAATCATGGACCTTCTCATTAGTTACAAACTGCTATTCCTACTACCATTTATCTTGCATGGGTTTGCATGATTATGCATGCCCAGCGGCGTACGGCAGCAGCGTCAACGCGTAGGTGCCAAACGATGGCTCCGACGGCAACCGTGACGGCAACGGCAGCAACCTTCAGCGCTCTGACGCAGCCATAAGCAGCCAGCTACTCTCACACATCTGACGTGAGCTGGGCATCCGCTACGCCTGAGAAGCGGAAGGTCGGCGCAGTGGTCGCAGCAGCGGCAAGGCTGGTTTGTGCCAAACCCAGGCGGTCAACCGCAGTGCCGCCGTGCCCGATGCGTACCCAAATTTGACATCGCTACGACAACGGCGCTGGCAGTTGCGATACCGCCGGAGGTCTGTAAAACCGTCTGCAAGCATGAAACATCGGCGCCGATCGATCTCGGCCCACAGCCGATACAGGGCACATCGAGGGCACATGGGCACCGAATACGCCACGAAGTGATGAGAAGTCCCAAGACAGAGAACCGCAGCTCAGACGCCATGTCGGCGAAAAGCGGCAGCTAAACGTATCCGCTGGTGGCAGTTCGTCAACTACAGGTGACTCCGGCCGTTCACACGGCAAGAGCGATGAGCGGTTGCATGGAGGACGCCGTGCACCCCGCGTGCACCAGTGCACGGTAGACAGGGGTCACGAGCGGGCATTAGCGGTTATCTGCCGACTTCGGTCAAGCGAAGTGTCAGCTTGCGTTTGACCTGGTAACAGGGCTGTCAGATGCCAATTAAGGTGGT
>CAWHMD010000007.1:0-135269 GCA_963830385.1 uncultured Actinomycetes bacterium
ATGAAGTACTGACAGCAAATGCCGGGCCTGGGGGACGGCCATCCCCCGGCCCGGCTCACCAGATCAATCCCCATCTCGCGAAAGAACAGGAGATCTTGGCATGTCCAAGGTAACACGCGTGCCCGCACGCACGCCCACGCCGCGAACCGTCGAGTTCCGGTCCACCGCATCCGATGGTCACCGGGTCATCTACCACGAGCCCATCTGCGCCGAATGCGGCTCCTTCGACGTCGACAAGGCCGACGTCCCCACCGGCGGCGGCATCACCGAACTCGCCCTGGTCTGCGGCGCCTGCGGCGCGGCCTGGCCGGTCGCCTGCGTCGTCGACTGGACCACACGCCCCCCGGGCCAGTGAGCCATGGCTAAGAACAGCGGCCGGGGTGGCCGCAACGAGCGCAACAACCCCTACCTGATCGAGAAGTGGGCCGTGGACTTCCACCGCTCCAAGTGGGGGATCGCCTGGCGCTGGCGCACCGAATTCGCCCTCATCACTGCCACCGTGGCCGGGTACATCCGACTCGCGGCGGCCATCACCGCCCTATGGGCGGGCATCACCCTGGCGGCCCTCATCACGACCGTCCTGGTGGTCCCGCAATCGCGGCGGTTTCTCAAGCGGCGGGGCTGGTGCCTGATTACCCGGCACCGGTTGCAGCGGGTCTGTTACGAGACCCGGATGCACACCCGGGCCGGTCGGCTCCCGCTCATCCTCTGGATCCGCCCCACCAAGGTCGGGGAACGGGCCTTCGTCGCCTGCCGCGCCGGAGTCTGCGCGGAGGACTTCGAGGCCTACACCGCCGAGATCGCCTCGGCCTGCTACGCCCGCGAAGCCCGGGTCATCCGCAACCGCAAATGGTCCCAGCTGGTCACCGTCGACGTGGTCCGCCACGACCCGCTGACCCCCCAGGTCATCATCCCCTCGCAGGTCATCCCGCCCGCCGCCCGGCCCAGGCAGCCCGCAGCATGACCGGCCACCGTACCGGCTGCCACGAGGCGGTCAAGCTCACCTCCCAGCTCGCCCGGGGCGACCTGATCACCCTGGACGGCCTGGGCGGGTTCACCATCACTGGCGTTGAGCCCTACGGCACCGATGCCTTGGTCAAGCTGGCCACGGCCAATCTGGCCGTCATCTGCGCCCGTGACGTGCGCTGGCACACCCTCACCCCGGACGTCCCGGTCTACCTGCACCACTACCAGGCCTGCGAAGCCTGCCACGGCAAAGGCATCGTCTTCGCCACTTGTGACGACGGCGACCTGACCTGGGACCGCGACCGCAACCGCTGGGTCACCCGCTGACCCCAACCCCCTCTGGCAGGCCCCGGCATCACCCGGGGCCTGCCACCCATCCCCGAAGGAGGCACCCCCTCATGACCACCATCACCCCGGCCGGGTTCCCGTTCTCCATGTTCGACCCCATCCACCTGGGCATGGACGAGAACGGCGAGCACGTGTTCGTCAATCTGGCCGAACGCAACATGCTGCTCGGCGGTGAGCCCGGCGCGGGCAAGTCCTCTGGTATCAACCTGATCGTCGCCCACGGCGCGCTGTCGTGTGACTGCAAGCTCATCCTGGTTGACGGCAAGCGGGTCGAGCTCGGCCCCTGGCGCGACTGCGCTGACCTGTTCATCGGCCCGTCGATCAAGGCCGCGACGGAGGCGTTCGAGGCCTTCCAGAAGACCATGGACACCCGCTACGACAAGCTCCTGGCCGACGGCCGCCGCAAGATCACCCGCGAGTCGGGTGAGCCGGTCTACCTCATCGTCATCGACGAGTACGCCTACTTCTCGGCCACCGTCGGCAGCAAAGCCGAACGGGAGAAGTTCGCGGCACTGACCCGTGACCTGGTGGCCCGGGGCCGCGCCGCAGGCGTCATCGTCATCCTGGCCACCCAGCGGCCATCGCATCAGGTCATCGACCCATCCATGCGGGACCTGTTCGGCTACCGGTGGGCGTTCCGCTGCACCACCGACAGCTCATCGGACACCGTGCTCGGGCACGGCTGGGCCGGGGAAGGCTTCACCGCCGCCAGCATCGACCCGCTCGCACGCGGCGTCGGCTGGCTGCTGTCCGAGTCCGGTGTCCCGCGCCGGATCAAGTCCGCCTACCTCACCGACGAAGATGTCGCCGACCTCGCCCACTTCGCCGCCACCCTGCGGCACGGAAGCGAGGCCGCCGCATGAGCCTCGCACACGTCCTCACCCCCTACGCCGACCGTACACCCGGAGCCGGTCCCGGCAGGCCGGACACTGTCAAGGCACGATTGACACCCAAACGGCCACGAAGGCGCGTCGAGAACGACGAGTACGCCCAGTTCGCCCGGCGCGTCCTGCGCGCCTACAGCCGCCGCATCGCCGTAGGTGACATCGACGCCCTGGAGGACATGCGCGATCTCGCCGCCGAGATCAACACCACCATGGCCGAGGCCGTCACCGGCCTCCGTGAACGCGGCTACTCCTGGGCCAACATCGGCCTCCGGCTGCACATCACCCGCCAGGCCGCCCAGCAACGCTGGGGCAGCCAGTGACTCGCCCGGCCGCGACAGCCGCTCTCAGCCCCGAACCGCAACCCGGCTCGGGGCTGGGGGCGCTTGCCGACGACACCACCGACACCGTCTCCTGGGGCGATTTCCGCACCTGGGAACGCCAGCTCGCCTCATCGGGCACCTGCACCCACCCCATCCGCCTGTGCGGCCGCATCGAGGCCATCGACAAGGCCACCGGCGAACTCGCCCCCGTCTACGACACCCGCTCCGAGCCCGGGGGAGTGCTGCACGTGGCGTGCGGCAACCGCCGCGAATCGGTGTGCCCGGCCTGCTCGCAGGTCTACAAGCGCGACGCCCGCCAGCTCGTCCGCGCCGGGCTCGCGGGCGGCAAAGGCATCCCCGAATCGGTCACGGCGCATCCGTGCGTGTTCGCCACCCTCACCGCCCCCAGCTTCGGGCCGGTCCACTCCCGGCGCCTGCGCGGCAAAACCGTGCTGCCCTGCCGACCCCGCCGCGACGCCCGGGCGCGGCGCTGCCCGCACGGCCACGACATCTCCTGCCGACCCGGCACGTCGAGGACGACCCCCGGCTCGGCCGCCCCATGTGCCCGGACTGCTACGACTACGACGCCGCCGTGCTGTTCAACGCCAGCGCCGGAGACCTGTGGCGCCGCTTTGTCACCTACCTGCCCCGCCAGCTCGCCCGCCTCGCAGGCGTCAGCCTCAAGACCCTCGGCGCGCAGCTGCGCATCCGCTACGTCAAGGTCGCCGAATACCAGGCACGCGGCGTCGTCCACTTCCACGCCGTCATCCGCCTGGACGCCAACAGCGAGGACTACCAGCCGCCCCCAGATCGCTACTCGGCGGCGCTGCTGTGCGACGCCATCGTCCAGGCCGCCGACGCCGTTTCGCTCCTCGCAGGCCCCGATGACGCACCCGTCCGCCTCGGCTTCGGGGCTCAGACTGACGCCCGCCCCATCCGGCACAGCCACGACCTGCCCGGCACCGGGCAGGCCCTGTCCGGTCAGGCCGTGGCCAACTACATCGCCAAATACGCCACCAAATCCCTGACCGCCCCCGGCCTGCCCGACCGGCGCATCCGCACCACCTTCGACCTGCAAGGCATCCGCTGCTCGGCCCACTTCAAGCGCATGATCACCACCGCCTGGCAGCTCGGCGCAAAGCACGCGACCGGCGATCCGCGGCTTCGCCAATGGGCGCACATGCTCGGCTACGGCGGCCACTTCCTCACCAAGAGTCGCCGCTACTCCGTCACCTTCGGCGAACTCCGGGCCGCCCGCACGCAGCATCGCCGCGCCCAGCGCCACCCCGGCGGAGAGCGTGATCCCTGGGGCCGTCCACTCGATGAGACCACTGTGCTCGTCCTGGCCACCTGGACCTACGCCGGAACCGGCTACACGCTGCAGAGTCCCGGCGCAGAGCTGGCCCTCACATCGGCCGACCTGGCACGTGGCCGCTAGCTCGAGCGTCGTTTCACCGTCAATCCGCCTTTGACACTCAACCGTCCCTCAGGAAGGAGGCGAATACGCACCATGCAGCCTGAGACTCAGGCTCGTCCCACTCAGCTCCTGACCGTGGCCGAGGTCGCCGACTGGCTCCGCGTCGAACCCCGGTACGTCTACCGGCTCGCCAGCTCCGGCGAGCTGCTCCGCGTCTACATCGGCCGGTACGTCCGCATCCCCGCCAGCTCCGTCGAGGCGTACATCGACGCGCACACGGCCGAGCCGGTTCGGGCTCGTCGCCCTGGTCCGCGTGGCCGTCGCCGTCTCAGGGCGGTGCGCCATGCCGAACAGTAAGGGCCGCCGTCGCCGCTTCGGCGCGGTGCGCCGTCTTCCCTCGGGCCGCTGGCAGGCCCGCTATCCCGGTCCAGACGGCGTCGTCCGCCCCGCCGGTGACACCTTCACCACCAAGACCGAAGCCGAGGTCTGGCTGACCCGCAAGGAAACAGAGCTGATCGAGGGGGAGTGGATAGACCCGGACGCGGGGGAGATTGCCCTTGGCGAGTACAGCGTGACCTGGATCGAGGAGCGTCCCGGGCTTCGCCCCAAGACCGTCAGCCTTTACCGGTATCTTCTCCGGGCGCACATTGCGCCGTACTTCCCGACCATGACCGTCGCCGCGCTGACCACTGGCATTGTCCGCCGCTGGCACAAAAAGCTGCTCGATAACGGCGTCAGCCCGGTCACCGCTGCCAAGGCATATCGGCTGCTGCGCGCCATTATGAATACCGCTGTTGACGACGGTCTGATCCGCCGCAATCCGTGCCGCATCAAAGGCGCTGACAGCGAAGACTCTCCCGAACGTCCGGTACTGACCGTTCACCAGGTCTACGCCCTGGCCGACGCGGTCGGATCTCGTTACCGGGCGCTGATTCTGCTGGCCACCTTCGCCAGCCTCCGCTGGGCCGAGCTCGCTGCGCTCACCCCGCACGACATCGACACAGAGGCATGCACCGTCCGGGTTACCCGGCAGATCAGCTTCCCGCCCGGTGGCGGCCACTCGTTCGAGCCGCCCAAGTCGCGGGCCGGGCGGCGCGTCGTCTCCTTCCCAGACGTCATCGCGCCGGACCTCTGCAAGCACCTCTACGGACTCGACGACGCGGCTGTGCTCGTCTTCACCAGCCCGGACGGACAGCCGCTCCGTCACAGCAACTTCTACCGCCGCGTGTGGACACCCGCTCTCGCCAATACCGGGCTGGTCGGCACTCACCTTCACGACCTGCGGCACACCGGCAACGTCTTTACCGCCGATGCGGGTGCCAACCCCCGCGAGCTGATGGTGCGTATGGGCCACAGCAGTGCCCGCGCCGCGCTCATCTACCTGCACTCATCCGCTGAGCGGCAGCGCGCCCTGGCCGCCGAAGTCAGCAAGAACGCCCGGGCTGCACTCGGCAAACCCGAGCGTTCTGGCACGCGGATGGCACGAAAGCGGGGGAAGACCAGGTGAGTGCCAGCACCACATCAGGCACATGGCGGCTGGGCTGCGATTTCGGAGGCGCGCCCGGCAGGACTCGAACCTGCGACCTACTGCTTAGAAGCTATCGACGGCTGAGCGCTATAGCCACCAGCGGAAACGCAGGCCAGGTCAGAGCGTCATAGCCAAAGTTATCTGCTCACCGTTCCCGGGCCACCGCCGCTAGGCAGCGGCCCGTGTCGCCAGTATCCCAGCGCGTGGCCTCCGCGGCAGTCACGCGCCCCGCTTAAGCGCGCGGGGGGCGCGCTGGTCACAGCCGGGGAGTGCGCGACGGTCATGATCGGATGTCGTAGGCGACGAGCGACCGCGGCGGCAGGGTCGCGGTGAATGCGCCGGCCTTCACCGTGATCGGGGACTGCGCGGAGAGCTGGTGCGAGCTGTCGGTCAGGTACGGCGTGACGTGCGTTCCGCCGAGCCCGTGCAGCGAGAAGGCCGCGACATGGCGGCTGCGGGCGCTGTTCAGAACGATCACCGCGACCGGGGTCCCATGGCTGGAAGCCGAACGGCGCCCACTCGGTCTGCCAGACCGGCTTGTCCCAGCCGCGCGGCGGCGAGCCGGGCGCTACGTAGTAGCCGTGGCTGGTGAACAGCGCCGTGGCCGTGTCCGCTGCCTTATCGGTCTCGATCGCGGCCGCGAACTGCTGCGCGTAGTTCCAGCCGATGCTGGCGCAGCACTCCGCGCGCACCGAAAGGCCGGACCGCGCGAGCGTCGCGCCGAGGGCCCTCATCAAGCTGGCCGTCTGCGCCGGGCTCATGATCATGCCGTCCTGGGGAGGCGCGATCGTCGTCTCGTTCTCCGGGCCCAGGTAGCTGAGCGGGACACCGGCGGCGGCGTAATCCTTCGCGTACTGCACGAGGTAGCTGGCGTAGGCCTGGCGCCAGTCGCCGCTCTTGCAGTTCGCGCCCGGGACCCCGCACACCGAGCCGCCGTTGATCGCCGAGTCGTTGGTCTTCATGAACGCGGGAGCGCTCCAGGTATCGGCGAACACGTCACTGACGCCGTAGTCGGCCTTGATCTGCTGGGCGAACCACAGCTGTCCTTGGTCCTGGCCGGCCTCGGCGAGGGTGAGATACGACGGCTTCGCGTTCGGGCTGCTCGGCGGCTTGGGTTCGATCGTGAACCCCGTGTCGGCGCTGATCTCGTTCCGCAAGATCGTCAGGCCTGCCCCGCGGGCCGGGCTGTAGAGCAGGCTCAGCACCCGTTGCTGGACCGAGGCCGGCGCGCTCATCAGCGTCTTGGCCTGCCCGAATCCTTCAGACACACCAAACCCGGCGATGCGCTGGTACTGCTTGGCAGCGTTGATTGTGACTGTGGCGTGAGCGGTCGCGCTGGGCCCACCGCCGCCACTGGAGCCACCGCAGCCCGCGAGCAACGCGGCGGCCAGCAGCGCAGCGGCGATCATCCCGCAGGCCAGTACGCGCGGGCGCCCGTCACGCCGCCGGCGGGTACCTTGCGAAGCTGGCGTGCCGCGGGCATGCCGACCCGGTGCTGGAGGTAGACCTGTCGGCCAGCCCGCCGGCCGCGGCCTGACTGGCTAAGAAACCTGCCAATCTGAATTACATGGCCAACCCTGATGCTCAGCCCGTGCGGCTAACCGCAAAACCGCCCCGCCGCCGGAGAGCCTGGTTTTCCAGGTCACGCATCTTCGCTGTCCGCAGCCGACCCGGGCGCTGCGCCATGATCATTGGCGTTGACGGGATGCTGACCGTAGCGCGCTGACAATGCGGTCCACCTGGCCGTCTTTTTCCAGGAAGGCGGCGGCACCGCATTGCTGCGTCTGGTCCCGCAGCGAGGAAGCGGCAGTCAAGACCACCGCGGGCACGCCGAGGCGCTGCAGGGCGGCCAGCAGTTCGAGCCCGTCCGCCGCGCCTGGCAGCAGCACGTCCATCAGGGCGACGTCGGGAGCTTCAGCGCTGATGTGCTCAAGCGCTTCGCTGGCCGTGCCGGCCGACGCGCAGATGTCCAGGTCGGATTCAGCCGATAGCAGTTCCCTTAGCGCCTTCCGCACCCGCAGGTCGGAGTCGGCGAGGAGAACTCGCAGCCGAGGAGGAGTATTCACTGGTCACCACCTGACAGAACCCGGCGTACGGTACGCCGCGCCGGTGCCAGCACCGGAAATCCGATAGTTGAGAACATAGTGTCCGGCTTGAGTGTCGCCGCGATGTGCCCTGGCCGGCAGCGGCCGTTGGGCCGGCCTGTGCTACGTCATTTGGCCGGCCCAGCCTGGCGGCAGCAGCCAGCTCAGGTGGTGCCGGGGCCCGGTGTAACGCCCTCCCGCAGCGCCCACAGGGCGGCCTGGGTGCGGGAAGCCAGCTGAAGCTTGCCCAAGATGTTGGACACGTGGGTTCGGGCGGTGCGTTCGGTCACCGACAACTGGCGGGCGATCTGCCGGTTGGTGGCTCCTGCCGCGATCAAGGTGAGCACTTCCCGTTCGCGGGCGGTCAGGCGGTCGGCGGCCGATCGCGGAGCGCGCATCGTGGCGGCGAGCAGTTTGGCTACGGCCGGGTCAAGTTGGCACTTTCCAGCCGCCGCGGCGCGGATGGCGGCGGCGACCTCGCTGGCCTGGGCGTCTTTGAGCAGGTAACCCGCGGCGCCGGCTTCCAGGGCGGCTCGCACTTTGGCTTCTTCGAGGAAGCTGGTGACGGCGACCACCTCGATGTCTGGCCAGCGGGTCTTCAGCTGCCGGGTGGCCTCGATGCCGTCCATGCCGGGCATCAGCAGGTCCATCAGCACGACGTCCGGCAAATCGCCGGACGGTTCCAGCACGGCGATCCGGTCCAGCGTCTCTTGGCCGGTGCCGGCCTCGCCGGCCACGGTGATGTCGTCGATCATGTCCAGGTAGGCGCGGACGCCGGAACGGACGATGGCATGGTCATCGACCAGGAACACGGTCAGCCCGGTGGGCGGTGAAGGGCTGGTGTTCATGCTGCAGGACCTCCTCCCGCTGACGGGCCGGCCGCGGGAAAGACGGACGGCTGGGGTGCGGCCTGTGTCCGGGGCAGGCGGAACCGGATGGTGGTACCCCGTCCAGGCGTGCTGGCCAGATCGAAGGTCGCGCCGATCGCGGCGGCTCGTTCGCGCATGGTCTGCAGGCCCAGGTGACCGGGCGGGACGGTGCCTGGGTCGAAACCGCGGCCGTCGTCGGCCAGTTCCACGGCCACGCCTGCGTCATCGGCGGTGATGGTGGCCGTCATGGCGACTGCGGCGGCGTGCTTGACGGTGTTGTGCCAGGCCTCCAGGACCAGCCGGTAGCAGTGCTCCTCGGTGGCGGCCGGAAGGGGCAGCCTTTCCTCCGGACCGGTCACGGTGATCTGCACGTCTTCCCTGGCCGAGATCGCGGCGGCCTGGCGGCGAAGCGCGGAGACCAGGCCCTCCTCGGCCAGCGCGCCGGGGCGCAGCTCGAAGATCAGGGCCCGCATCTCGGCCAGCGCGCCGGCGGTCAGCGTGCGGAGTCGGCCGACCGCCTGGACGGCCGGCGAGTCCTCCTGCAGGCCGGCTTTGGCCATCGCGAGCTGGGCGGTGCCGGCGTGCATGGTCATGGAGAACAGCGCCTGGGAGACCGAATCGTGCAGTTCACGGGCTAGCAGGCCCCGCTCGGCGGTGTGTGCCTGCTGGGCCTCTAGCCGGGCGTCGCGTTCGGCGTTCTCGCTGGCCCGCAGGGCGGCTTCGGCCCGGCTCACCTCGGCGACTGCTGCCGCCATCATCAGCCCGCCCAGCAGGGCCACGGCCAGGAACAACTGCAAGGACCACAGCGCCTGAACGTGAGAGGGGCTGATCACGGCGAACAGTCCGTGGCCGGTGTCGGTGGCCCACTCGGCCAGCACGGCGGTGGCAGCCCCGGCCGTGGCGGCGCCACGGGTGCCGAACCGGATCGCCGCCCAGCCCAGCGGGACCAGCGCCAGGTAGGCCAGCGCCGGTGACCACTGCCAGAACACCAGCCAGACGAGCAGGAACGTCATGATCGCCAGCAGGCTGCTTTCGAAGACCGCGAAGCGGGGCCGGATCGTCCGCCAGTCGCGCGTCAGCCAGGCCAGTATCACACTGCCGACGATCAGCACGCCCAGCGCATCACCGGTCCACCAGCGTGCGAACACTGTCGGGAACGGCCCGTGCGGATGAGTGAACCGGGTCGCCGTGGCACCGATCAGCGCGCCCAGCGCCGGGCCCGCGATAACCGCGCCGAGCACGAAGGCGGCCAGCTCCCGGCGGTGGTTCAGCCGCGGGCAGCCGCCCACGGCGCGCAGCACCACGACCGCTCCCAGCACCGGCTCGGCCGTGTTGGCCAGCGCCGAACCGATCGCGGTGACCGCCACCTCGCCCAAGATCAGGTCGGCGGCCAGTTCGCTGGCGAACGTGGCGGCCAGTACGATCAGCCACCAGCGCCGCGGCAACAGCAGCAGCGCGGCGACAGTGACCCCGGCGGCCGGGAAGAACACTTCTCCGGCAGAGGTCAGATGGTTGAACTGGTACACCACCGCGGTCCCGGCCGCGTGCGCGGCCACCACCCCGAGGAACAGCGCCGCGCCACCGAGCCTGGTACCGGTAAGAAGCCAGGTCCAGCCGGTAATATGGGCAACGCGCACGGCCGGGCCACCCGCAGGCACAGTACTCGTGGAGAGACCAGGGGAGTCCTGCGGTTGCCCGGGACCCGGCTCTGTGGGCTGAGGGCCGACCGGGTTCTGAGTATGGCGCGCCGTCATCTTTACATCACGCTACCGGGCCGCCGGTCACACGCTGGGCATCGGGCCCAGCCTCACACGATGCAGGCTTCGTGCCTATGCGATTATCTGATCTCGTCCCCGGGCCCGACGGTGGTTAAACCGTCCGCATGCGTCATTTGACGTAGTCGGCACCGGCTGTATGTCCCGTGCTGCTTCAGTCGTCACGACGATGCCGGGCCACGATCTGACGAGGATGCTCAAACCAGCCAGACAGCCACGCCGACGGCCACCACCTCACACATAGTACAGCTTGGAGACTCAGATGATCCTCGCCTTCCCCTATGCCATGGCCGCCGCTCGGGATCAGCCAGCCACCAGTACTGAAGACCGCCTAGCCGTCTTGTACCGCTCGCACCTGACTTGATTCGCCGTGGCCGCTGCCCGCCAGCGCTGGGCCGGTCGCACCCCAGCACTCTCAGCCACGGGAGGAGCCATGACATCCACGCCAACGAGATCTGGACGGCTGCCGGGAGACGAGCCGTGCCGGCATCAGCCTCGGTGCCCGGATGCCCTGGCGCCCGATCGCTCCGCTGCACGGGCCGTGGCCAGCCATCCGGAGCAAGGGTGGAGCCTGCTGTGCAACGGTGTCGTGCTGTTCGACGATGGCGGGGAACTCCTGCCCGCGTCTTCCAGCGTCACCGTATCGGTGGCCGCCGCCTGAGCAGCATGTGCGGTGTTGCCGCCGACCGGCACGGTTATTTGCGAATGGCGAGATTGGCTAGATGGCGGATGGCCGCCGCGCCGCTGCGGTCGCACGCTGACACCGGTATTAGCAGCCGTAGCCGAACATCGGCGCCCGGAACGCACAGGGGCCGCTCCGGGCGCCGGTAACCACCACGCAGGGGAGTTCGTATGAACAGGATGCGTATCAGCAAGCGCCATCGTCCAGCTAGCTGGACGCTGGAGCCGCAGTCGGCAGATCCACGCGACCGCGACATCATGCGCGCCAAGCAGCTCGCCGGCCGTTCGAGGCCGCCCGGTGCCGTCCCTCGACCCGACGACGCAGAGCCTGACCGGGGAGGTCCATACACGGATGATCCTCATGCCTAGCGCCCCCAGCGCCGCACTAGCCCGGCCGCTCGTCACGCTGGCTGAGCCGCTGCCTTGCCACCGCATACACGGCGATCTGTGGTTTTCCGAACTGCCTGCCGAGCTTGAGCAGGCCAAGGCGCACTGTCAGCAGTGCCCGCTGCGCATGGCCTGCCTGGCCGGCGCGCTCGAACGCGCCGAACCATGCGGAGTCTGGGGCGGCGAGATCTTCCACCACGGAGCCATCATCGCGCGCAAGAGGCCACGCGGGCGACCGCCCAGGGCCAGGCCCGATTCCGGCCAAGGTCATTGCGGCCGCCCAGCGAGCCAGAGAGGAGATCATGCATCCTAATCCTTCAGCAGATGGCTGCTGAGCATGTCAAGGGCTAGCTCGCGGCGGCCAATGACACGCGGCGCGCGTCAGGCTCTCTGCGCCCGGCGGTCACGAGCGACCAGGCAAAGAACACAGCTCAGCCTGCCCACCACGCGATGATGAACCAAGTCTGAGACCCAGCTGATGGCTCGCCACCACTAAGCAGCTAGTTATCTGCTCACAAGCGCTGTAGTTACCTTGGCGGCTCATACTCGATCATGTATCTGGGCAGCTCAAAGCCGCGATCCGGGAACTACGGCCGTGACCAGCTGCCTGAATGCCTGTAGTCGCTGCGCAACCGCTCGCAGAGCAAAATATCGGATAAAGCCGCAGGTCAGGCGCGCCCGGCAGGACTCGAACCTGCGACCTACTGCTTAGAAGGCAGCTGCTCTATCCGACTGAGCTACGGGCGCTCGCGCAACGTTCGGCACATCGTCGTCCGGCACATCATTCTGCATGGCGAAGGTCACGTCCCGGCCACGGCTCGGTCGCTGTGTATCGCTCGGATCAGCGGGGGTTGCGGACAGGTTCGAGGGCCGGGGGAGCCGTATCGGGCCGGCGCGGCGGCGACCGCGGGCCATCCGGGTAATGACCGAAATAAGAATCGGCCGATATTCATTTAACGGCCCCAAGAATACCTGTGTACGGAACGCAGCGTGAACCGTACTGAGTTACCGCAGGGTGCAGCCTGCCGAACCGCATGCCGAACTTCCGGCAGGTCTAGACCTCTGGTGCCGACGTCACCAGTCGCCAAGTGACCGATAAACCAATCACGTAGCGTTACCAATTGGCCATGATCTGCATCATTTGCCTCAGAAGTCAAGGGTCTGATGACCCTGGCGTACGCGCCGGGCCGTTATCCCCAGTGGTGTCATTGGGGCTAATGTTTTTTCTGTTATCCTGCGTAATTTAAGTCCAGAAAATGGCAGGTGAATGGCTAAAAGCCGGTAAAGCCTGCGTTTGTAGGCGCTGGGCCGGCTAGCGACTTCGGGCGGTAACCAATTATCGTCACCTTTCATGACCTCCGCGAACAATGCTCCGATTAAGGACGCCGTCGCTTCCCGTCCAGAGCGGGCCGGCGAGGCGGAGGACAGCCCCCCGGCCGATCATCGCACCTATAGCCCGGGCGATCGTCGCACCTACGGCCCGGGTGATCGCCACGCCTACGGCCCAGGCGATCGTCACACCTACGGCCTGGCCGACCGGCGCAGCCAGGTCCCTGAGCTCGTGACGTTCGGGTCGCCGCACCCGGCCGCCCTCACGCCCGCCCCGCCCCGGCGCCCGGACGCGCTGCGCGACCTGCTGGCGGCTCCGGCCGATCTCGGCCGCCCCCTCGGCCCTCCCGCCCCGCACGCTATTTACGGCGCGACCGGCGACGCCGACTGTGAGGTGCCGCTCGTCGGGGGGGACATGACCGACGGCGTCGTCCGGGTGGGCCGGACCGTCCGGCGCCCGATACGCCCGCACACGCCGGCCGTGCACGCGTTGCTGCGCCACCTGGAAGCGGTCGGTTTCGACGGCGCTCCCCGCGTGCTCGGCACCGACGCCCAGAACCGGGAGGTTCTGACCTACCTGCCCGGCCTGGTGGCCTACCGGCCGCTGCCCGCCTACGCGGTGTCCGAGGCCACCCTGGTCGCGCTGGCCGAGCTCCAGCTGCGGTACCACGAGGCGGTGGTCGGGTTCGAACCGCCGTCCTGGGCGGCCTGGGACGGCGAGCTGACTCCGCTGGTCGACGGGCCGGCCGAGCTGATCTGCCACTGCGACATCAACCTGGAGAACGTCATCTTCGAGCCCGGCCCGGCCGGCCCGCGGCCGTACGCGCTGATTGACTTCGACCTGGCCCGGCCGGGCACCCGGCTGGTCGACATCATCCAGACGCTGCGGTACTGGGCGCCGCTGGCCGCACCGGCCGACCGCGACCCAGCCCACGCCAATGTTGATGTCCCCCACCGGATCGCGGTGTTCTGCGAGGCCTATGGGCTGTCCCGCGCCGAGCGGGCGCGGCTCGTCCCGGTCGCGGTGCGCTGGATGCGCCGGTCCCGGGTGACGATCCGGCAGCGGGCCGACCGGCACGGCGGCGCCTGGTCCCGGATGCTCGACGCCGGGGTGGGGGAGCGGCTGATGCGGGCGGCCATCTGGCTGGAGCGCAGCCGCCCCGAGATCGAGGCGCGCCTGCACCACGGCGCCTGAGCCGCGGCGGCATCTGAGCTTCGCCTAGGGTCGGAGGGTGACCTCCTCCTCCCGGGCCGCCCCGTCCCGCATGCCCCGCCGTGACCTGGCCCTGGCCGCCGGACTGGTGGCCGGGGTGGCGCTCGACGCGATGCTCGGCGACCCCCGGCGCGGTCACCCGGTCGCCGCGTTCGGCCGCGGAGCGGCCCGCCTGGAGCGCCACACCTACGCCGACAACCGGGCCCGCGGCGCGCTGTACACGGCCGCCTGCGTGCTGGCCGCCGCCGCCCCGGCCGCTGCCGCCGTCCAGCTGACCCGCCGCCGCCCGCTGGCCTTCGGTGCCGCGGCCGCGGCCACGGTCTGGGCGGTCACCGGTGCCCGTTCGCTTCGTTTTTCGGCAGAAACGGTAAAGGCTGCGCTGGAGAAGGGTGACCTGGTCGCTGCCCGGTCCCTGCTCCCCGGGCTCTGCAGCCGCGACCCCGCGCAGCTCGGCCCCAAGGAGATCGCCCGGGCGGTGGTCGAGTCCGTCGCCGAGAACACCAGCGACGCCACCGTTGGGCCGCTGCTGTGGGGCGCGGTCACCGGGTTGCCCGGGCTGGCCGTCTACCGGGCGGTCAACACGCTCGACGCCATGGTCGGCTACCGGTCACCCCGGTACGCGAGGTTCGGCTGGGCCGCCGCCCGTCTCGACGACGTGCTCAACTGGGCGCCCGCCCGGCTGACGGCGGCCCTGGCAGCGGCCTGCGCACCGCTGGTGGACGGCCGCCCCGGCCAGGCCTGGCGCACGGCCCGGAGCGACGGCGGCCACCACCCCAGCCCCAACGCCGGCCGCCCCGAGGCCGCGTTCGCGGGCGCGCTCGGCCTGCGGCTGGGCGGGTCCAGCCGCTACGGCGGGGTCACCGAGCACCGGCCGGAGCTGGGTGACGGCCGCCCGCCCGAGCCGGCTGACATCGGCCGCGCCGCCCGGCTGTCGCTGGCGGTGACGGCGGCGGCGGCCGGGCTGGCCGCCGCCGCGGCGATCGCACTCGGCCGGATACCCCGGTGAAGGGCACTCTGCTGGTCGCGGGCACCAGCTCCGACGCGGGCAAGAGCGTTCTGGTGGCCGGCCTGTGCCGCTGGCTGGCCCGCCAGGGTGTGCGGGTGGCGCCGTTCAAGGCCCAGAACATGTCGCTCAACTCGTTCGTCACCCCCGCCGGGGCCGAGATCGGCCGGGCCCAGGTCATGCAGGCGGCCGCGGCCGGGGTGGAACCGACCGCCGACATGAACCCGGTCCTGCTCAAGCCGGGCAGCGACCGCCGCAGCCAGGTCGTGGTGCTCGGCCAGCCGACCACCGAGGCCGACGCGATGTCCTACCGGTCGATGGCCGCCGGGCTGCGCGAGGTGGCGCTGGCCAGCCTGGCGCGGCTGCGCACGGAGTTCGACGTGGTGATCTGCGAGGGCGCCGGCAGCCCGGCCGAGATCAACCTGCGCGCCACCGACGTGGCCAACATGGGGCTCGCCACCGCGGCCGGGATGCCGGTCATCGTGGTCGGCGACATCGACCGCGGCGGGGTGTTCGCCGCTCTGTACGGCACGCTGGCGCTGATGCCGCCGGCCGACCAGGAGCTGGTCGCCGGCTTCGTGATCAACAAATTCCGCGGCGCCCCCGAGCTGCTGGCCAGCGGCAACGTGATGCTGGAGCAGCTCACCGGCCGCCCGCTGCTCGGCGTCCTGCCGTGGACCGACGGCCTCGGCATCGACGCCGAAGACTCCCTGGCCCTCTCCTCCGTCACCCACACCACACAAGCCCCCCAAGCCCCTCAAGCCCCTCAAGCCCCGAAAACACCATCCGCCACATCAGACCCGCACAGCTCAGCAGCCCCGCAAGCCTCAGAAGTCCTCCGTATCTCCGTGGTCCGGTTCCCGCGCGTGAGCAACTTCACCGACATCGACGCGCTGGCGGCCGAGCCCGGGGTGCTCATCCGCTTCGCCACCGAACCGGCCGAGCTGGCCGACGCTGACCTGGTGATCCTGCCCGGCACCCGGGCGACCGTGGCCGACCTGGGCTGGCTGCGCCAGCGCGGGCTGGCCGCGGTCGTCACCGAACGGGCCCGGGCCGGCCGCCCGGTGCTGGGCATCTGCGGCGGCTACCAGATGCTGGCCAACGGCATCGACGACCAGGTGGAGTCCAGGGCCGGGCAGGTCGGCGGGCTCGGGCTGCTGCCCGGCCGGGTGGTGTTCGCGGCCGGCAAGACGCTGGGCCGCCCGCACGGCTCGGCGCTGGGCGCACCGGTCGCGGGCTACGAGATCCACCACGGGCAGGTCGAGCTCGACCGGTCCCGCTGCGAGCCGTTCCTCGACGGCGGCCGGGCCGGCGCGGTGTGGGGGACCAGCTGGCACGGCACGCTGGAGAACGACGGTTTCCGGCGGGCGTTCCTGACCGAGGTCGCCGGGCAGGCCGGCCGGCCGTTCGTGCCCGCGCCCGACACCGACTTCGCGCGGCTGCGGGAGGCGCGCCTGGACGCCCTCGGTGACCTGGTCGCCCGGCACCTGGACACCGCCGCCCTGAACCGGCTGATCAGCACCGGCCCGCCCGCCGGCCTGCCGGTCCTGCCCCCGGCCGGCCCGGCCGAAGGAGCCTGATGCCCGCACCCGGCAACCCCGCACCCGGCAACCCCGCACCCGGCGACCCCGCACCCGGCGACCCCGCACCCGGCGACCCCGCCTGGCTCGCGTCCCGGCCCGTGCTGATCTTCGATATCGGCGGGGTGGTGCTGGACTGGAATCCGCGGCACCTGTTCCGGGCGCTGATCCCGGACGAGGCGCAGCGCGAGTGGTTCCTGGCCGAGGTCTGCTCGCTGCAGTGGAACGCCCAGATGGACGCGGGCAAGCCGTCGGCCGAGGCGGTCGCGGAGCTCAGCGCCCAGTACCCGGAGCACGCCGCCTGGATCCGCGCCTACTGGGACCGGTGGCCGGAGATGCTCGGCGGCCTGGTACCGGGTATCGCCAGCCTGCTCACCGATCTGGCCGCGGCCGGCCGCGGCCTGTACGCGATCACCAACTTCAACGGCGAAGTGTGGCCGCTTACGCAGGCCATGTACCCCGAGCTCAGCTGCTTCAAGGACGTGATCGTGTCCAGCTTCGCCGGGATCTGCAAACCTGACCCGGAAATCTTCGCGCTGGCCCTGCGCCAGTTCGGGGTGGCGGCCGGGGACTGCCTGTTCATCGACGACGTGACGGCCAACGTGGCCGGGGCCCGCGCCGCCGGGATCGCAGCCGTTCAGTTCACCTCGGCGCCCGCCCTGCGGCGACTGCTGCTGGCCCCATAGCATGGGCGGCGACGTAGCCACGTCCGCCGCGAACCCGAGGGTTGAAACATGCTGGAGAACGTCCTCTACACCGCCGTCGCGACCTCCACCGGAGACGGCCGCAACGGCCACGTGGTGTCGGCCGACGGCCAGGTCGACCTGGACCTGGCGATGCCGCCGGAGATGGGCGGGTCGGGCCAGGGGGCCAATCCCGAGGAACTGTTCGCGGCCGGGTACGCCGCCTGCTTCCACAGCGCGCTGCGGGCCGTCGCCCGCCGCACCGGGGCGGACGTGAGCGGCTCGGCCGTCACCGCGTACGTGGCCATCGGCCCGGCCGATGAGGCCTACGACCTGGCGGTGACGCTGGAGAGCGACCTCCCGAACGTGCCGCCCGAGCAGGCCCGTGAGGTCGTCGACGCCGCCCATCAGGTCTGCCCGTACTCCCGCGCCACCCGCGGCAACATCAGCGTGGAGCTGCGGCTGACCGGCCCGGCCGCGGCCGCCGCCCAGCCGGCCTGACCGGGCCGCCTCACCCGATGGCCGATATCCGTGACCGGCTGGCCCAGGCCCGGCTGTACCTGTGCGTGGACGCGCGGGAACGCCAGGGCGACCTGCCGGAGTTCCTCGACGCGGTGCTCGGGGCCGGGGTGGACGTGGTCCAGCTCCGCCAGAAGGGCCTGGAAGCGTCCCAGGAGCTGGCGTTCCTGGACGTGTTCCGGGACAAGGCGGCCAAGCACGGGGCGCTGTTCGCGGTCAACGACCGGGCCGACCTGGCCTACGCGGCCGGCGCCGACATCCTGCACCTGGGCCAGGACGACCTGCCGGTCCCGGTCGCCCGCCAGCTGATCGGGCCGGACCCGATCATCGGCCGGTCCTCACACGCCGAGACCGAGACGTCCGCCGCCGCCACCGAACCCGGCGTGGACTACTTCTGCACCGGCCCGGTCTGGCCCACCCCGACCAAACCGGGCCGCCCCGCCCCCGGCCTGCCACTGGTCCGCTACGCCGCCACCCTGGACCAAGCCGGCCACCAGACCCCTCGCCCCTGGTACGCGATCGGCGGCATCGACCTGGGCAACCTGGACGAGGTGCTGGCGGCCGGGGCTCGCCGGGTGGTCGTGGTGCGCGCCCTGACCGGCGCCGCCGACCCCGCCGCGGCCGCCGCGGAGTTCGCCCGCCGCCTCGCCGTCGCGTTACCCTGAGGCACATGCCCCCGCGTCAGCGCCGATTCGCGGCCTCCGACACCGGTGTTCCCAGCGGCCCGATCCGGCACGCCGCCGCGATCCGGGACCTGATCGCGGCGGGCGGTGAGTCCTACTCGTTCGAGTTCATGCCGCCCAAGACCGACGAGGCCGAGCAGCAGCTCTGGCGGGCGATCCGGCAGCTCGAGCCGCTGCGGCCCACGTTCGTGTCGGTCACCTACGGGGCCGGGGGTTCGACCCGCGACCGCACGGTCCGCGTGACCGGCCGCATCGCCGAAGAGACCACCCTGACCCCGATGGGGCACCTGACCGCGGTCAACCACTCCGTGGCCGAGCTGCGCCAGGTCATCGGCTCCTACGCCGCGGTCGGCGTGCGCAACATGCTGGCCCTGCGTGGTGACCCGCCGGGCGACCCCAACGCCGACTGGACCCCACACCCTGAAGGCCTGGAACACGCGGAACAACTGGTCCGCCTGATCCGGTCCAACGGTGACTTCTGCGTCGGCGTGGCCGCGTTCCCCGAGAAGCACCCGCGGTCGGTCAGCTTCGAGTCCGACGTCGAGTACTTCATCGCCAAGTGCCGGGCCGGAGCCGACTTCGCGGTGACCCAGATGTTCTTCTACCCCGAGGATTACCTGCGGCTGCGCGACCGGGTGGCCGCGGCCGGCTGCGAGGTGCCGATCATCCCCGGGATCATGCCGATCACCAGCGTTCGGATCATCGACAAGGCCATCGAGCTGGGCGGGACCCGGATCCCCACGGAGCTGACCGACCGGCTGCACGCGGTGCAGGACGACCGGGCCGCGGTGCGTGAGATCGGCGTCGACTACGGCGCGGCCATGTGTGAGCGGCTGCTGGCCGAAGGCGTCCCCGGCCTGCACTTCTACACGCTGAACTGGTCCCGGGCCACCCGCGAGATCTACCAGCGGCTCGGCCTGGCCGAGCGGGCCGCCCGCATGCGCAAGGCCGTGACCGCCGGCTCAGGCGCGCGCTTGTAGCGGCAGCGGGGCTCCCATCACCGCGTAGGGCGGGTCGCCGCCAGAGAACCGGAACGCGGTCAGCAGGTCCACGAAGCCGGCGCTGCGGTACAGGTGCCGGGCCGGTGAATCGGAGTCGTGGGTGGACAGCAGCGCGTTGCGCTCGCCCAGCCCGGCCGTCAGCCCGTACAGCAGGCTGCGCCCCAGCCCCTGGTGCTGATAGGCCGGCATCACGTGCAGCTCGGCCACCTCGAACGAGTCGGACAGCCAGCGGGTGGCCGTGTCCGCGCCGGACGTCGCCGCCACCGCGTAGTTGACCATGTCATGCCACCACTGGCCGGCCTCGCCGTGGAAGCCGTAGCTGAACGCGACCAGCTCACCGCCGGAGTCCAGCACGGTCAGCGCCCGGAACCCCGGGTTGCTGGCGTGCCGGGCCATGATCGACCGCCGCCCGGACAGCTGCGCCGGCGCCGGGTTCATCGCCGCCGTGTACACGGCGAGCATCTTGTCGACGGCCGCGACGAAACGCGCGGCTCCCAGCTCCGTCAGCGTTGTCGCCGGACCCATTCTGCAGAGCTTACGGGACGGCTCCCGCCTGGCCCGCCGTACCGGTGCCATCATATCCGATATTACCCATCAAAATTATTGACAATAAAGGGAGCCAATGCTGGGATCGGCGTAACGGCCACCAGGGAGGAGCCTCATGTCCACCACCGAACCGGGTATCGACGTCCGGCGCATCGCGGGCAGCATCGGTGCCGAAGTCACCGGCGTGCGCCTGTCGGCCGAGCTTCCCGGCGACGTTTTCCGGGTCATCAAAAACGCGCTGCTGGAGCACAAGGTCATCTTCTTCCACGGCCAGGACCACCTGACCGACGACGGCCAGGCCGGGTTCGGGCGGCTGTTCGGGGAGCTGACCGCGGCCCACCCGACGGTGCCCGGGGCCGCCGCCGAGCCGCACGTGCTTGAGCTGGACGCGCAGGCCGGCGGGGGCAAGGCCAACGCCTGGCACACCGACGTGACGTTCGTGGACCGGGTACCGGCGGTGTCGATCCTGCGTGCCATCACCCTGCCGCCCTACGGCGGCGACACCTCCTGGGCCAACACCGTCACCGCCTATGAGTCGCTGGCCCCGCAGCTGCGAACGCTGGCCGAGAGCCTGCACGCGCTGCACACCAACGCCTACGACTACGCCGAGCAGGCCGGTGGTGGCGTGGGCGGCCGGTCCGGCAAAGACGAGCGCCACCACAACGAAGTCTTTCTCTCCACGGTGTTCCAGACCGAGCACCCGGTGGTCCGCGTGCACCCCGACACGGGGGAGCGGGCCCTGCTGCTGGGCCAGTTCGCCAAGGAGATCCTCGGCGTGTCCGCCTCCGACTCCCGCTACCTGTTCGACCTGTTCCAGCGGCACGTCACCCGGCTGGAGAACACCGTCCGCTGGCACTGGACCCCCGGTGACGTCGCCATCTGGGACAACCGGGCCACCCAGCACTACGCCATCGACGACTACGGCGACCTGCCCCGCCGGATGCACCGCATCACCGTGGCGGGCGACATCCCGGCCGGCGTGGACGGCTTCCGCAGCCGCGCCCTCCAGGGCGAGTCCGCCGCCTACGTCACCGCCTGAACAGGGGTCCATGGTCGAGCTTCGGCAGCACGTGCCGGGCGAACAGATCCCCCTCGGCGATGTGCGGGTAGCCGGACAGGATGAACGCCTCCATCCCCAGCTCCTGGTAGGCCCGCAGCTTGGCCAGCACCTGGTCGGGGTCGCCGACGATCGCCGCCCCGGCGCCGGAACGGGCCCGGCCGATTCCCGTCCACAGGCCGGGCTCGGCGAACCCGTCGTCGCTGGCGGTCTCGCGCAGCTCGCGCTGCCGTGCGTTCCCGGCCGACGTGGTGTCCAGCGACCGGGCCCGGATCTGCTCGCCGGTCGCCGCGTCCAGCCGGGACAGCAGCCGCCCGGCCGCCTGGCGCGCCTCGGCCTCGGTCGACCGCACGATCACGTGCGCCCGGTAGCCGAACCGCAGCTCCCGCCCGTACCCGGCCGCCCGGGCGCGCATGTCCTCGATCACCGACCGGACCCCGGGCAGCGTGTCCGGCCACATGAGGAACACGTCGGCCGCCTGCGCGGCCACCTCGCGGGCCGGCTCGGACAGGCCGCCGAAGTAGAACGGCGGGCAGCCCGCCGGCGGCCGGACCCGGGGCGGGTCCAGGGTGAGATCGACGAAGTCGCCGTGGAAGTCCACCGGCTTGCCGTCGAGCAGGTCCCGCAGCACGTCCATGATTTCCAGCGTGCGCTGGTACCGCGGCCCGGAGTCCAGCTTCTCCCCGGGCAGGTCGGAGGAGATGATGTTGACGGTCAGCCGCCCGCCCAGCATCTGGTCCAGGGTGGCGATCTGCCGGGCCAGCTGGGGCGGCCACATCTCGCCCATCCGCACCGCGACCAGCAGCTGCATCCGGCGCAGGAGCGGCGCCATCCCGGCCGCGAAGCTGACCGAGTCGATGCCCATCGTGTACCCCGACGGCAGCAGCAGGTTGTCGTAGCCGCCGTCCTCGGCCGCCACCGCGATGGCCCGGCAGTGCTCCCAGCTCGATTGCAGGGCCGGGTCGGTCACGCCGAGGAACTCGTAGTCGTCGTCGCACAGCGCGGCGAACCAGGACACCTCACATCCCATGCGCTACCACCTCTTCTCTCGTTGTGCTCAACGCCAGGTCCCCCTCGATCTGCTCCAGCGTGCGGGCCCGGGTCTCGGGAATCCAGCGGATCGCGAACGCGCACGCCAGCACCGCGATCCCGGCGAAGATGAAGAACACGGTGCCGGTCCCGGCCCCCAGCAACCCCACCCGGTCCACCACGAACACCAGCATGATGATCGTGACCAGCACGGTCAGGCCGCCCAGGCCCGCGTTGGCCAGGATCGCGGCCGAGCTCTTGTACCCGAGCATGGTCAAGATCGTGGGCGCGTAGTAGATGATCGTGTTGACCCCGATGATCTGCTGGAAGAACGCCAGCGCGACCCCGATGACCAGGATCCGGCGCAGCCCAGCGCCCCGATCATCGCGCCCAGCAGCAGCGAGCTGGTCACGAAGCCGACCTCGACCGGGCCGAGGTGGAAATCCGGCTTGAGGTAGAGCAGCGCGCCGGCCACGACCCCCAGGTCGTAGCCGAACAGCAGGCCTCCGAGCGCACCGAAGATGTAGCTGGGGATGGCACTGGCCCGCTGGGCCCTCACGGCAGCCATGGTCTCCTCACGTACCCCGTCGGCCCGCGGGGAATCTCAGCGGTGGGCCCCGGTCGCCGGCGTCACCGTCACCGAGCCGCGGGCCCGGCCCAGCCGGGGGTGGGTCGCGGTCACCGTGACCCGGCCGCTGGCGCCCGCCGTGGAGCGGATGAATGCCCCGCCGACCCCGCCGTAGGTCGCGAACGCGAACGGGTTGTCGCCGACCAGCGTCGCGGGCCCGGTCAGGTCCAGGGTCACGTCGCCGCTGACGTGGGGCCGCTGGTTGCCGTAGGCGTCCACCGCCCGGAACGCCACCCGGGTCGTGTCGCTGCCGTCGGCCACGATCAAGGGATGGTCCACGGCCAGCGCCAGCCGGTCCCGGGCCGGGTCCGACGCCATGGTCACGGTCGCGGCCAGCGTCGTGCCCACGTAGCCGTCGATGCGCAGCTCGGGCAGGCCGTGGCCGGGGACCGACAGGTCGGCGAAGGCCGGCGGGCAGGCCAGGTTCGGGTAGCCGCCGACGTCCGGCAGCGCCGTGGCCAGGTGGCGGCCGTCGACGAAGAGCTCGAGCCGGTCGCAGTTGGTGGCGATGATCGAGTCCGGCCCGGGCCCGTTGCCGGGCGAGGCGGGCCCGTAGTCCCAGAAGAACATCGGCACGATCACCGGCCGGCCGGCGGACGGGCACTGCGACCGGTAGAAGCCCGCGCCCGGTTTGGAAACCCGGAAAAGGTCGACGACGCCGGGGGTTTTCAGGTTTCGCCAGATGCGGTCACCGCCGTTCATCGACGGGTAGTCGAAGCCGCACCAGCCGAGCAGGCCCGCGTACCCGGCCCCGCCCTGGGCGATGTCATGCACCTGGGCGTGCATCAGGCCCTGGGTGCCCAGCACCGCCCCGGGGTCGGTCCAGCGGAACGCGGGCGGCCCGTCCAGCGCGCCGACCGCCTCGCTGACCAGCCAGGGCAGGCCGGGCAGGGGCGGCTGCAGGGTGGCCGCCCCGTCGGCGGTGTGGTAGTCGTCGTAGCCGAACACGTCCTCGGCCCAGTCGGCGGCCGAGTAGACGTCCATCGCGCCGGTGGCGGGCCGGGTCCCGTCCAGGTCGTAGGCCTGCTGCCGGGTCCGCGCGTACAGGTCCATGTGGCCGGACGTCTCGTTCAGCCTGGTGCCCCACATGATCACCGACGGCCGGTTCCGGTCGCGGACCACCATGTCCTGCACGTTGTCCAGCACCAGCTGCTGGAAGGCGTCGTCGCCGACGTAGTTCCAGCCCGGCGTCTCCTCCCACACCATCAGGCCCAGCTCGTCGCAGGCGTCCAGGAAGTGCGGGGACTGCGGGTAGTGGGAGCAGCGCACCATGTTGCAGTTGAGCTCGTACTTCAGGATCTCGGCGTCCCGGCGCTGCAGCCGCGCGCAGCCCGCCAGGCCCAGGAACGGGAAGTGCTGGTGCCGGTTGAGGCCGAAGATCGCCAGCCGCTCACCGTTCAGGTAGAACCCGTCGGCCGCGAACACCACCTGCCGGAACCCGGTGGTCACCTCGTACACGTGGGCCGCTTCCTGGCCGGGGCCGTACAAGGTGGTGCGCAGCGTGTACAGCCGGGGCGAATCGGGCGACCACAGGTCCACCTGGTCGAGCCCGGTCATGGTGAGGGTGGCCACCGACGGGCCGGTGGCGCTGGTCGTGGCCCAGCCGGCGGCGGTGGCGACCTGCGCCGGCCCGTCCAGCAGCTGCGCGCCGAGCGTCCAGGGGCCGTCCAGGCCGCCGGCCGCGTCCAGCGTGACCTGGATCTGCAGCTGCCGCCAGCCTGGGTCGAGCACGTGGACCGGCTTGGCGAACACGTCGGTGATGAACACCGGCGGCACCACTCGCAGCCGCACGTCCCGGTAGATGCCGCCCGGCTGCAGGTAGTCCACGGCGGCGGCGCCGGTGGCCGGGTTGCCGGGCGGCACGTTCTGCCAGCGGGCGTCGGCCAGCACCGCCAGCACGTTGTCGCCGCCGCGCAGGTGGCCGGTCAGCTCGGCCGTGAACGGCAGGTAGCCCCCCTGGTGGGTAGCCACCTGGACGCCGTTCAGGTAGACGGTGGCGGTGGTCATCACCCCGTCGAAGTCGGCGAACACGCGGCCGCCGGTCAGCCCGGACCCGGGGAAGTGCTTCCGGTAGATGAAGACCTTTTCCCAGCTGGCGTGGTCCCAGTCACCCCACGACAGCGGGACGACCGTGTGCGGGACGGTGACCGGGGAGAACGAGCGGTCCGGGTGGCCCGGCTGCTCGGTGCCGGGCACGTACTCCCCGCCGAACAGCCAGCCCCGGTTGAAGTCGTAGGTCCGGGCCACCGGCGATGCGCCCGGGAGCTGAGCGCCCCGGAACGGCAGCGGATCCGGCGCCAGCCGCCGCGGTCCCATCAGGGTGATCCCGCCCAGTGCCCCGCCGCGCAGTACCGCACGGCGCGACGGTACCGCCATCGTTCTCCCGTCGGCTGCTTCGTGTCCCGGTCGAGCAGTCGCCGATTGTGCCAGGCGGGCGCGCGCTTTCCGCCGGTACGCCGGGAACGCCCCGCCGTCGCCGGCGCGTCGCGGTCAGACGATGCGCTGGCGGCCCGCCGGCTGGACCATGACCTGGATCTGGTCCTGACCCAGGGTGGGATGCTCGGCGACCAGCGTGACCAGGCCGGTCCGGCCGGGCCGGGAGCGCAGCCAGACCGCGCCGAGCCCGCCGTACTCGCCCAGCGCGAACGGGTTGTCGCCGATCAGGTCGGCCGGCCCGGTCACGCGCAGCCGCACGTCGCCGGTGCCGTAGCGGCGCTGGTTGCCGTAGGCGTCCACCGCCCGGAACACGACCCGGGTGGCGTCCGCGCCGTCGTCGTAGATCATCGGGTCGTCCACGGTCATGGCCAGACGGTCACCGGCCGGGTTCGACGACATCCGGACCACCGCCACCTGCTTGCCGTCCACCCACCCCTCGATACGCAGGTCCGGGTGGTCGTCCCGGGACACCGTGAGGTCGACCAGCATCGGCGGGTACTGCAGGTGACCGTACGGCTCGGCGTCCAGCACCGGTTGCGCGGTGCCCGCGTGGGTTCCCCCGACGAACACGTGGACCTGCTCGCAGTTGCTGGCCAGCAGCGCGTTCGGCCCCGGTCCGGCCGGTGACGCGCTGGTGCCCAGCTCCCAGAAGAACACCGGCACCACCACCGGCCGGACCCGGGGGTCGACCTGGGACAGGTAGACGGCGGCGCCGGGCTTGGCCACCCGGAACCCGTCGGCCACCCCGGCCCACTTGATGTGCTGGCCGGGGGTGCCGAACGGTGACGCGTAGTCGAACGCGGCCCAGGCCAGCAGGCCCGCGTACCGGGGGCTGGACTGGGCGACGTCGTGGACCTGGGCGTGGTAGATCGCCTGCTGGGCCAGCATCGTGGGCGGGTCCGTCCACCGGTACCGGTGCGGGTGCGGCAGCTCCACCCCGACCGACTCGGTGACCAGGTAGGGCACGTGCGGCAGCGGCGGCAGCAGCCGGGCGTTGCCGGCCGCGTCCCGGTGGTAGTCGTTGAACGCGTAGACGTCCTCGTCCCAGTCCGGCTGGTGCTGGGTGTACATCGCCCCGGACGACGGCCTGGTCCCGTCCAGCCGCCGGGCGGTCTCCCGGGTGCGGTGGTACAGGCCCGGGTGGCTGCGGGTCTCGTTCAGCCGGGTGCCCCAGATGATCACCGACGGGCGGCTGCGGTCCCTGACCACCATGTCGTGCACGTTCTGCACCACCACGTCCTGCCAGGGCGCGTCCCCGACGTAGTGCCAGCCGGGCGTCTCCTCCCACACCATCAGGCCCAGCTCGTCGCAGGCGTCCAGGAAGTGCGGGGACTGCGTGTAGTGCGAGCAGCGCACCATGTTGCAGTTGAAGTCGTTCCGGAGGATCTCGGCGTCCCGGCGCTGCACGCGCGCGGGCATGGCCATCCCGGCGTACGGGAACAGCTGGTGCCGGTCCAGCCCGAAGATCTTCAGCCGCTCGCCGTTGAGGAAGAACCCGTCGACCCGGAACTCCGCCTGCCGGAACCCGATCCGCTGCTGCCGGGCATGCGTCCCGCCGCCGGGCACGGTCAGCGTGGTGGTCAGCCGGTACAGCTTCGGGTGGTCCGGCGACCACAGCGTGACCTCGTCCAGGCCGGTGAGGGACATCGTGGTCACCGTGCGCCCCGGCGCCAGCGCGGGCAGCATCTGAGTGGTCATGGCCACCGTCCGGACCTGGCCGGCGTGGTCGGTCAGCACCGTCTCCAGCTGGATGGGCCCGGTGGCGGCGTGCGCGCTGTCTATCGTGGCATGGACGTCCACCCGCCGCCCGGCCGTCAGCACGTCGGCCGGTTGCGCGTACACGTCGGACAGGTAGGCGTCTGGCAGCACCCGCAAGGTGACGTCGCGGTAGATGCCGCCCGGCTGGAAGAAGTCCACCGACCGGGGGGTGCCCGAGGTCGGCGGCACCGGCACGCAGCGCGCGTCCACGATGACCGCCAGCACGTTGTTACCGCTGGTCAGGTGGCCTGTCAGCTCGGCCGAGAACGGCAGGTACCCGCCCTTGTGGGAGGTGATCGTGCGGCCGTTGAGTACCACCGTCGCGTTGACCATCACCCCGTCGAAGTCGACCAGCACCCGGCCGTCCGGCAGCTGGCTGCCGTCGATGTGCTGCCGGTAGACCCATACGTCCTCCCAGTCCGCCGGGTTCCACTTCTGCCAGGACAGCCTGGTCACGCAGTGCGGGAGGGTCACCGCCGCCAGGGAGCGGTCGTCGAAACCGGGCCGCTCGGTGCCCGGGCGGTACCGGCCGAACCGCCAGCCGCTGTTCAGGTCGAACTCCAGCGCGGTGGTGGCCGGGTACGGCGCCGTCCGCGGCTCAGCCACGTGCGGCCGGGCCGGCCGCGGCCGGGTGGCCACGTCGGTCACCGCGAACCCGGCCGCTCCAGCCCCGGCGGCCAGGCCCGCCGCCAGGACCGACCTCCGGGTCAGGCCGGTGCGTTCTTCCGGTGATTCGCCCACGGCCGGGCAGACCTCCCCCGTGTTCGCTTGCTCTTTAGACGAACGGGAACACCTGTTAGTTGCCGCCCCCCGGCGCCGGTGTGACCACGCTCGCCCCCGAAGCTATCGAGCCGGTGTCGGTGGCGTGACTACTCCGCGAAATGTCTCACGACGCTCAGCGCCCGGTCATGGCCGAAGGTCCCAGGTTGGATGGCATCCGGTCCCGACCCGGACTTCGGCGCCCAGAATGTCAGACCCCGCGGTTACATTCGAACGCAGGTACAGATGGACTGGACACCTAGCCGAAAGTATGTTCGACTGAGTGTGCGAATCCCGGCGCCTGACCCCCCTCGGGCGCCCGGGGACCGGGCCGGGCGGGGTGAAGGGAAGGCCCCGCCCGGCCGGGTTCCGCAAGCTATGCAGAGAGGACCGATGACGATGAACGCAGTCACGTCAGCGCAGGCGCGCACGTCCATGCGTGCGGGCAGGCCGTCGCCGGGCGGGCTGCCGAGGAGCAGAGTGGCGGGATCGGCCCTGGCCCAGCTGGAGTCGGCCCGCCGCGGGCTGGCCGAGGCGGCCGAAGAGGCCGCGCCCGCCGCCCGCTACGTCGCTGCGCACCTGGCGGCGCTGCGGGCCGCGGCCGCGGTGGTGGCCGCCCGCGGTGAGCCGGTCACGCCCGGGCGCCGTCGCCGGCCCCGCAGCGTGTGGGAGCTGCTGCCGCAGGTCGAGCCGACGCTGGCCGAGTGGGCCGCGTTCTTCGCGGCCGGTGCGAGCAAGCGTGCCGCCGCCGAGGCGGGCCTGTCCCGGGCGGCGACCGCCCACGAGGCCGACGACCTGCTGCGCGACGCCGAGATCTTCGTGCTGGTGGTGGAGACGGCGCTCGGCGTGGACCAGGCGCCGCTGCCGCTCCGCCCCGCTGGCTGATATCCCGATCCGGGCGGGCTGACCCGGGCACAGCAAAGGCGGCGCACCGCCAGTGCGGTGCGCCGCCCTTGATCAGTCAGTCGTGCGGACGTTCCTTGCTGTGCCCCACCAGGGGCGTGGCCAGGGGGAAGTCAGCCGTCAGAGAGTGTCGATCGCGCCGCGCGCCTCGGAGTCCAGCACGCCCCAGTTGATGAGTTCCTCGGTCAGGTCGGCCGGGGACTTGTCGTAGATCACAGCGAGCGAGCGCAGGTCCTCCTGGCGGACGGACAGCACCCGGCCGTTGTAGTCGCCGCGCTGGCTCTGGATGGTGGCGATGTAGCGCGCCAGCGGCCCGGACTTCTCCTTGGGCAGATCGTTCATCCGCTCCAGGTCGATGACCAGCTTGGGCGTGGGCGCCAGCGGCGTGGGGGTGGAGTCACCCGGCAGCAGCTCCGACACCGGCACGCCGTAGAACTCGGCCAGTTCGGCCAGCTTCTGGACGGTGACCGACCGGTCGCCGCGCTCGTACGAGCCGACCACCACGGCCTTCCACCGGCCCCGTGACTTCTCCTCGACCCCATGCAGGGAAAGGCCCTGCTGTGTCCGGATCGCGCGCAGCCGCGCGCCCAGCGTCTTGGCGTACTCAGATGGCATTTGTTGGCCCCCCGGCCAGTCGTTGCTTACGGTAATGGTTACGGACAGTGACGGTAAGCCGGGAGGATGACAAGGTCAAGCCGAATGGCAAAAACTGGTCGAACCTACCCGGTAACCGGCCTGCCTTACCTCAGCGTTATCTACCCCACGCTCAGCGTGCGGGAAACTCCGTGTCACCGGGCTTTATCGGTGGTCTGCGACCGTTTTCGACCATTCGGCGCGGGGTTGTGGCGTTCTGTGAACGGCCGTTTTCGTGTGACTCAAATCACACTACTGAACGAGTCCCCGCGACCACGTGACGCCGCCGGCCGCGGCCGCCCGGCGAGCCCGCGAAAGGCCGGCGGCCACCCTGATACCGTGAATTTTGACAGACGTCCTTTAAGGACCGTTCCGTGAAGCGGTAAAGGAGGTCGCGGGTGACACACGCGCGCCGTGGTACTGATTCGCCAGCTACTGGCAGCTCCCCGGGCAAACGGGTACTCGAGCCCGATGAGATCCGGCGGGCGCTGACCCGGATCGCCCACGAGATTCTCGAACGGACCAACGGGGCCGGCGACATCCTGCTGCTCGGCATCCCCACCCGGGGCGTCCCGCTGGCCCAGCGGCTGGCCGAGCGGGCCGGCGAGTTCGAAGGCCGGCCGATCCCCTGGGGATCGCTCGACGTGACCATGTACCGGGACGACCTGCGGCTCCGCCCCGCCCGGGCGCTCGGCAAGACCGAGCTGCCGCCGGCCGGCATCGACGGCCAGACCGTGATCCTGGTGGACGACGTGCTGTACTCCGGCCGCACGGTCCGGGCCGCCCTGGACGCGCTGACCGACCTCGGCCGCCCGGGCACCGTGCAGCTGGCCGTGCTGGTCGACCGCGGGCACCGGGAGCTGCCGATCCGGGCCGACTACGTGGGCAAGAACCTGCCGACCTCGCAGCGCGAGCAGGTCAGGGTGCTGCTGTCGGAGGTTGATGGCGAAGACGCTGTCATCCTCGGCTCGCCCGGTGGGGACCAAACGGGCGGCAGCTCTGAGGACGCTGAGGTGGGGGCGTGAACCGGCACCTGATCGCGGCCGCCGACCTCAGCCGCGACGACGCGCTGCTGATCCTGGACACCGCCGAGGAGCTGGCCCGGATCTCCGACCGGCCGATCAAGAAGCTGCCCACGCTGCGCGGGCGCACCGTGGTCAACCTGTTCTTCGAGGACTCGACCCGGACCCGGATCTCGTTCGAGGCCGCCGCCAAGCGGCTGTCGGCCGACGTCATCAACTTCTCGGCCAAGGGCTCCAGCGTGGCCAAGGGGGAGAGCCTCAAGGACACCGCGCTGACCCTGGAGGCCATGGGGGCCGACGCGGTGGTCATCCGGCACATGGCCTCGGGCGCACCGCACCGGCTGGCCGGCTGGATCAAGGGCCACGTGGTCAACGCGGGTGACGGCATGCACGAGCACCCGACCCAGGCCCTGCTGGACGCCTTCACCATCCGCCGCCGCCTGCGCACCGAAGGCACTGGTCACACCGGCAGCTCCAGTCACGGCAGCCCCACTGGCGGTCTGGACGGCGTCCGGGTCACTCTGGTCGGCGACGTGCTGCACAGCCGGGTCGCCCGCTCCAACATCGCCCTCCTGAACACCCTGGGGGCGCAGGTCACGGTGGTCGCGCCGCCGACCCTGCTGCCGCTGGCGGTCGACGGCTGGCCCTGCGAGGTCAGCTACGACCTGGATGCGGTGCTGGCCAAGACGGATGTGATCATGATGTTGCGGGTCCAGCAGGAACGGATGAACGCCGCCTACTTCCCCAGCGTCCGCGAGTACAGCCGCCGCTACGGGCTGGACGTGGCCCGGATGGCCGCGCTGCCCGAGCACGCGATCGTGATGCACCCGGGGCCGATGAACCGGGGCGTCGAGATCGCGGCCGAGGTCGCGGACTCGCCGCGGTCCACGATCGTGGAGCAGGTGGCCAACGGCGTCAGCGTCCGCATGGCGGTGCTGTACCTGCTGCTGGGCGGAGCGGATCTGGGGGGAACGAATGAGTGAGAAGGACAGTGCTATCCAGGACAGGGCTATCCAGGACAGGGCGATGACCGGCACCTGGCTGATCAGGAACTCGCGCCTGCCCGGCGGGCAGCACACCGACCTGCTGCTGCGCGACGGCATGATCGCCCAGACCGGCACCGGGCTCTCCGCCGGCGGCGCTCAGGTCCTGGACGCGGACGGCCTGCTGGCCCTGCCCGGCCTGGTCGACCTGCACACCCACCTGCGCGAGCCGGGCCGCGAGGACGCCGAGACCATCGAGACCGGGACCCGGGCGGCGGCGCTCGGCGGGTACACGGCGGTGCACGCGATGGCCAACACCGACCCGGTGGCCGACACCGCGGGCGTGGTCGAGCAGGTGTGGCGGCTGGGCCGCGAGGCCGGGCACTGCGACGTCCAGCCGGTCGGCGCGGTCACCGTCGGCCTCGACGGCGCCCGGCTGGCCGAGCTCGGGGCGATGGCCGACTCGGTCGCCCGGGTGCGGGTGTTCTCCGACGACGGCAAGTGCGTGGCTGACCCGCTGCTGATGCGCCGGGCGCTGGAGTACGTCAAGGCCTTCGACGGGGTGGTCGCCCAGCACGCCGAGGAGCCCCGGCTCACCCAGGGCGCCCAGCTGAACGAGGGCGAGGTGTCCGGGCGGCTGGGCCTGGCCGGCTGGCCCGCGGTGGCCGAGGAGGCGATCATCGCCCGCGACTGCCTGCTGGCCGCCCACGTCGGCTCGGCCCTGCACGTGTGCCACGTGTCCACGGCCGGGTCGGTGGAGATCATCCGCTGGGCCAAGGCCAAGGGCTGGCGCGTCACCGCCGAGGTCACCCCCCACCACCTGCTGCTGACCGACGAGCTCGCCGAGGACTACGACCCGGTCTACAAGGTCAACCCGCCGCTGCGCACCGCCGCCGACGTCGAGGGCGTCCGCCAGGGCCTGGCCGACGGCACGATCGACTGCGTGGCCACCGACCACGCCCCTCACCCGGCCGAGTACAAGGACACCGAGTGGGCCGACGCGGCCATGGGCATGACCGGCCTGGAGGTCGCGCTCCGGGCCGTTCAGCAGGCCATGGTCGACACCGGCCTGCTGGACTGGGCCGGGGTGGCGGACCGGATGTCGGTCCGGCCCGCCGCGATCGGCCGGCTGACCGGGCACGGGCAGCTGCCCGCGGCCGGCGGGCCCGCCAACCTGACCCTGTACGACCCCGGCGCCCGGCCCGAGCCGGTCGATCCGGCCACCCACGCCTCCAAGAGCCGCAATACCCCGTTCCGGGGCGTGGCCCTGCCCGGCCAGGTGGTGGCCACGTTCCTGCGCGGCGTACCGACCGTGCTCGACGGCAAGCTGACCAACGCTAACCACAAGGAGCTCGCGTGAGTGGACTTCCGGCCGGCACCCCCGCGGCGGGCCCACCCGCCCTGCTGGTGCTGGAGGACGGCACCACGCTGCGCGGCACCGGGTTCGGGGCCGAGGGTGAGACGTTCGGCGAGATGGTCTTCAACACCGGCATGACCGGCTACCAGGAGACGCTCACCGACCCGTCGTACGCCCGCCAGATCGTGGCCATGACCGCGCCCCACATCGGCAACACCGGCGTCAACGACGCCGACCCCGAGTCCCGGCGGATCTGGGTCGGCGGCTACGTGGTGCGTGAGCCGGCCCGGATCGCGTCGAACTGGCGGGCCGTCCGCGACCTGGACAGCGAGCTGCGCCGCCAGGGGATCACCGGCATCGCCGTCCGCGGCACCCGGGCGCTGACCCGCCACCTGCGCGACCAGGGCGCCATGCGCGCCGCCATCAGCACCGCCGAGACCGACCCGGACCAGCTCCGGGAGCGGGTGCTGGCCAGCCCGGGGATGGCCGGCGCCGACCTCGCCCGCGACGTCACCACCCCCGGGCCGTACACGGTCAGCCCGCCGCCGGGCACCCCGGTCCGCTACCGGGTCGCCGCCGTCGACCTCGGCATCAAGGCGTCCACCCCCCGGTACATGGCCCGGCTGGGCTGCGAGGTGCTGGTGCTGCCGGCCACCGCGACGGCGGGCGAGATCCTGGCCGCCAGCCCGGACGGGGTGTTCTTCAGCAACGGCCCCGGCGACCCGGCCGCGGCCGGCTACGCGGTCGAGGCGATGGGCGGGGTGCTGGCGGCCGGCCTGCCGGTGTTCGGCATCTGCATGGGCAGCCAGATCCTGGCCCGGGCCCTGGGGCTCGGCACCTACAAGCTGCGCTACGGCCACCGGGGCATCAACCAGCCGGTCATGGACCTGGCCACCGGCCGGGTGCACATCTCCAGCCACAACCACGGCTTCGCCGCCGCGCTCCCCGGCCAGGAGGGGACCGGCGCCCCAGCCGGTGACACCCTTTCCGCCGGCGGCACCGAATGGGCCCACATCCCGGACGCGGCCCGCGCCCCGTTCGGCACCCCCTACGGCGCCGCCCAGGTCAGCCACGTCAACCTCAACGACGGGGTGGTCGAGGGCCTGCGCCTGCTGGAGCGCCCGGTGTTCAGCGTCCAGTACCACCCGGAAGCCGCCCCCGGCCCGCACGACGCCGCCGGGCTGTTCGAGGAGTTCTGCACCGCCATGCCCAACCGCAGGAGTGCCTGATGCCGCGCCGCAGTGACCTCAAGTCGGTGCTCGTCATCGGCTCCGGCCCGATCGTGATCGGCCAGGGCTGCGAGTTCGACTACTCCGGGACCCAGGCCTGCCGGGTGCTCAAGGCCGAGGGCATCCGGGTCAGCCTGGTCAACTCCAACCCGGCCACGATCATGACCGACCCGGAGTTCGCCGACCGGACCTACGTGGAGCCGATCACCGCCGAGGTGCTGGAAAAGGTCATCGCGATCGAACGGCCCGAGGCCGTGCTGCCCACCCTGGGCGGGCAGACCGCGCTCAACGCCGCGGTCGAGCTGCACGAGACCGGTGTGCTCGATCGCTACGGCACCGAGCTGATCGGCGCCCGGATCGACGCGATCAAGGCTGGCGAGGACCGCGAGCGGTTCAAGGAGATCGTGACCAGCCTGCCGCCTATGTACCTGTCCGCCGACGACCCCGGCCAGGTCCCGGAGGTACCGGAGAGCCGGATCTGCCACTCGCTGGAGGGTGCGCTGACCGCCGTCGGCGAGCTCGGGTACCCGGTCGTGGTCCGGCCCTCCTACACGCTCGGCGGCTCCGGTTCCGGCATCGCCCGTGACGAGGACGAGCTGCGGCGGATCGCCGGGGCGGGCCTGGACGCCAGCCCGGTCACCGAGGTCCTGCTCGAGGAGTCGATCCTCGGGTGGAAGGAGTTCGAGCTGGAGCTGATGCGCGACCGGCACGACAATGTGGTCGTAGTCTGCTCGATCGAAAACGTCGACCCGATGGGGGTGCACACGGGCGACTCGGTCACGGTCGCGCCGGCGATGACGCTCACCGACCGCGAGTACCAGCGGATGCGGGACACCGCGATCGCGATCGTGCGCGCGGTCGGGGTCGACACCGGCGGCTGCAACATCCAGTTCGCGGTGAACCCGCTGACCGGCCGGATGGTCGTCATCGAGATGAACCCCCGGGTGTCCCGGTCCTCGGCGCTGGCCTCCAAGGCGACCGGCTTCCCGATCGCCAAGATCGCGGCCAAGCTCGCCATCGGCTACACCCTGGACGAGATCCCCAACGACATCACCGGCCAGACCCCGGCCAGCTTCGAGCCCGCCCTCGACTACGTGGTGGTGAAGACGCCGCGGTTCGCGTTCGAGAAGTTCCCCGGCGCCGACCCCGGCCTGACCACCCACATGAAGTCGGTCGGCGAGGCGATGGCCATCGGCCGGTCCTTCCCCGAGGCACTGCAGAAGGCGCTGCGCTCGATGGAGTCGCCCAGCGCCCCGTTCAGCTGGGCCGATCCTCCCGGCGACAAACAGGAGCTGCTGCGCCGGGTGGCCACCGCCCACGACGGCCGCCTGAGCACCATCCACCAGGCCCTGCGGGCGGGCGTCAGCGTGGCCGCGATCGTGTCGGCCAGCGGGATCGACCCCTGGTTCGTCGAGCAGATCGCCTACGTGGAGAACGTTGCCGGCAAGGTCCGCGGCGGCCAGGGCATCGACGCCGCCACGCTGGCGCTGGCCAAGGGGGCCGGGTTCTCCGACCGGCAGATCGGCCAGCTGCGGGGGATGACCGAGGAAGGCGTCCGCGAGGTCCGCTGGGGCCTGGATCTCAGGCCCGTCTACCACGCGGTCGACACCTGCGCGGCCGAGTTCGCCGCCCGCACGCCCTACCTGTACTCCACCTACGACGACGAGACCGAGGTGCCGCCGGGGGACCGGCCCAAGGTGATCATCCTCGGCAGCGGCCCCAACCGGATCGGCCAGGGCATCGAGTTCGACTACGCCTGCGTGCACGCGTCGTTCGCGCTGGCCGACGCCGGCTACGAGACCGTGATGGTGAACTGCAACCCGGAGACCGTGTCGACCGACTACGACACCTCCGGCCGGCTGTACTTCGAGCCGCTCACGCTGGAGGACGTGCTCGAGGTGGTGCACGCCGAGCAGGCCAGCGGCCCGGTCGCGGGCGTCATCGTCCAGCTCGGCGGGCAGACCCCGCTCGGCCTGGCCCGCGCGCTGGAGAAGGCCGGGGTGCCGGTCGTCGGGACCAGCCCCGAGGCCATTCACCTGGCCGAGGACCGGGGCGCGTTCGCCGAGGTGCTGGCGGCGGCCGGGCTGCCCGCGCCGCGTTACGGCACCGCCACCTCCGACGCCGAGGCGGTCGCGGTGGCGGACGAGCTCGGCTACCCGGTCCTGGTCCGCCCGTCCTACGTGCTCGGCGGCCGCGGCATGGAGATCGTCTACGACGACGACACGCTGGCCGCCTACGTGCGCCGCGCCACCCAGGCCAGCCCGGAACACCCGGTGCTGATCGACCGGTTCCTCGACGACGCGATCGAGATCGACGTGGACGCACTCTACGACGGGACCGACCTGTACCTGGGTGGCGTGATGGAGCACATCGAGGAGGCCGGCATCCACTCCGGCGACTCGGCCTGCGCACTGCCGCCGATCACGCTGGGCCGGGCCGACATCGAGTCGATCCGCGACGCGACCGCCCGGATCGCGGCCGGGGTCGGCGTCCGCGGCCTTCTCAACGTCCAGTACGCGCTGGCGGCCGGGGTGCTCTACGTGCTCGAGGCCAACCCGCGGGCCTCCCGCACGGTGCCGTTCGTGTCCAAGGCGACCGCGGTGCCGCTGGCCAAGGCGGCCGCCCGGGTCATGCTCGGGGCGACGATCCCCGAGCTGCGGGCCGAGGGCCTACTGCCGTCCAGCGGGGACGGCGGCACGCTGCCGCTGGACTCGCCGGTCGCGGTCAAGGAGGCGGTGCTGCCGTTCGGCCGGTTCCGCGACACCCAGGGCGAGGGCGTCGACACCGTGCTCGGCCCCGAGATGCGCTCCACCGGCGAGGTGATGGGCATCGACGAGGTGTTCGGCACCGCCTACGCCAAGTCGCAGGCCGCGGTCTACGGGTCACTGCCGGTCAAGGGCCGGGTGTTTGTCTCGGTCGCCAACCGGGACAAGCGGTCGATGGTGTTTCCGGTCAAGCGCCTCGCCGACCTGGGCTTCGAGATCTGGGCCACCCAAGGCACGGCCGAGGTGCTGCGCCGCAACGGCGTCCATGCCAAGATCGTCCGTAAACACAGCGATGGCCCCGGGCCGGACGGCGAGCCGACGGTCGTCACCCGGATCCTGGACGGGGAGATGGACCTCATCGTCAACACCCCGTTCGGCAGCCCCGGGCACACCGGCCCCCGGCTCGACGGCTACGAGATCCGCAGCGCCGCCGTCCGGCGCGGCGTCCCCTGCGTGACCACCGTGCCCGGTTTGGGCGCGGCCGTGCAGGGGATCGAGGCCATCATCCGGGGCGAAGTTGGCGTCCGGTCGCTACAGGAGCACGCCGAGCGCCTCCGCGACCCCAGCAGCTGACCTGAGCAAGAGAAAGTAGGCAGGACGTGGCGCCGGTTCAGGTGAGCGGGCCGGTGCTGACCGTGCGCCGGGTCGACGCCTACCACGCCCTGACCGTGGTCGCCCCGGCCATCGCGACCAGCTTCCGGCCCGGGCAGTTCGTTTCCGTCGCGGTCGGCGGCCCGGAATCGTCGATGCTGCTGCGCCGGGCGTTCTCCATTCACGACGTCCGCCCCGACCACGGTGGCACGATCGAGATCGTCTTCGAGGCGAACGGCCCCGGCACCCAATGGCTGGCCAGTCGCCGCAGCCGCGATCTGCTGGACGTGGTGGGGCCGCTCGGCCGCCCGTTCCCGCAGCCCCGCGAACCGGTCAGCTGCCTGCTGATCGGGACCGGGCACCACGCCGTGACGCTGTTCCCGCTGGCCGACCGGCTCCGCGAACGGGACTGCCAGATCGACTTCATGCTCGGGGCGGCCAGCGCCGACCGGGTGTTCGGGTCGCTGCGGGCCCGCCGCACCGCTCGCAGCGCCACCATCGCTACCGAGGACGGCTCGCTCGGCGTCCGCGGCCCGATCACCGGCCTGCTCAGCCAGGTCATCCACGAGGCCCGCACCGACCTCATCTACGCCTCCGCCCCGCTGGCCGTGCTGCGTGAGGTGGTGGCGCTGGCCGGCCGCTACGACCTGCCGGTCCAGGCCCTGGTCGAGCAGCCGATGGCCTGCGGTACCGGGGTGTGCATGAGCTGCGTGCTGCCGGTGCTGGGCTCGGACGGCATCACCCGCATCGTCCGGTCCTGCACCGACGGCCCGGTGTTCCGGGCCGACCTGGTGCGCTGGGACGACGTGGGCACGGTCCCGTTCGACGCGCTCGGCGCGCCCGGCTGGAAGCCGCCCCGGATGTCCCCGCGGGGAGCGGGCCATGGCGGCTGACCTGCGGGCCCGGCTCGGCCACGTCGAGCTGCCGACCCCGATCCTGACCGCCGCCGGCTGCGCCGGCACCGGCCGCGAACTGGCCCAGTACATCGACGTGGCCAAGATCGGCGCGGTCGTGACCAAGTCGATCATGCTCGAGCCGCGGGCGGGCCGCCCCACCCCGCGCACCGCCGAAACCGCCGGCGGCCTGCTCAGCTCGGTCGGCCTGCAGGGCCCCGGCGTCGACGCCTTCCTGCAGCGCGACCTGGCCTGGCTGCTGTCCCGGGGCGCCCGCACGGTGGTGTCGATCGCGGGCAGCAGCGTGGGGGAGTACGCCGAACTGGCCGTCCGGCTGTCGGATGCGGCCGGCGTGACCGCCATCGAGCTCAACCTGTCCTGCCCCAACGTCGAAGGCCGCGGCCGGGACTTCGCCTCCGAGCCCGAAGCCGCCGCCCAGGTGGTCGAGGCCGTCCGGGCCGCCGCCCGCTACGACATCCCCGTCATCGCCAAGCTTTCCCCCGACGTCACCGACATCGTGACCGTGGCCCGCGCCTGCACCGCGGCCGGGGCCGACGCCCTGTCCATGATCAACACCGTGCCCGGCATGGCCATCGACACCGCGACCATGCGCCCCGCCCTGACCGGCGGCATGGGCGGGCTGTCCGGCCCGGCCATCCGCCCGATCGCGGTCCGCTGCATCTGGCGCACCCGCCAGGCCCTGCCGGAAGTCCCCATCATCGGCATCGGCGGCGTCCGCACCGGCCGCGACGCCCTCGAGCTGATCCTGGCCGGCGCCTCCCTGGTCGGCGTGGGCACGGTCATCTTCCACGACCCGTCGGCCTGCGCCCGCATCCAGCGCGAGCTGGAAGAAGAGCTCGCCGCCCGCAACGTCGACCGCATCTCCGACCTCACCGGCCTGGCCCACCAGCCCCCCGGCGCCCCCCTCCGCGCCCCCCTGTTCTGACAGCTTTGCCGCCGGCGGAGCGCTTCGGGTCGCCCTCGTGCGCAAGCCGCGCCCCACCCACCACTCGCGCCACATGCGCACCACCCAACCCTCAAGCCACACACGCCCAGCGAGCCTCGCCACTAGGTGTGGACTTCCGGTTTGGGTACGTTTCCCCGCAGCATTTGCGGTGTCTTGTTTCAGGACATGGCGGACGGGGTGTCTCAAGACATAGCGGACCGGGTGGGCGGCGTGGTGTCCGTGCCGGGTGGTGCTGGCGGGGTTGGCTGCCGGGATGTCGAAGGCCCGGCTTGTCATCACCGCTGTTACTGCCGAGAACCGCCCGGTGAGCGAGGTTGCGCGGTCTTACGGGGTGTCGCGTTCGTGGATCTATGAGCTGCTGGCCCGTTACCAGGCCGAGGGTGAGGCGGCGTTCGAGCCGCGGTCGCGGCGGCCCGGGTCCTCTCCGCGGTCGGGGCGGTATAGACCGGCCGCAGCGCCGCGGCGACCTTCTTGGGTCGCCGTAGGACACGAACCGCATCGACGATCGCAGCAGGTGCACGGTGCAGGTCTGCACCATCGCGGCCGGCCAGGTCGCCTCGATCGCCTCGGGGAAGCCGGTCAGCCCGTCACAGCACACGATCAGCACATCGCGGATGCCGCGGTTGCGCAGCTCGGCGCAGACCCCGGCCCAGAACTTGGCGCCCTCGGTGGCCTGGACCCAGATGCCCAGCACGTGCTTGATGCCATCCAGGTCGATCCCGACGGCGATGTGGGCGGCCTTGTTGCGGACGGTGTGGCCGTCGCGGACCTTGACCACCAGGGCGTCCAGGTAGATCACCGGGTAAAGCTCTTCCAGCGGCCGCCCCTGCCAGGCCTTGACCTCCTCAGCGACCGCGTCGGTGATCTTGGAGATCGTGTCGTGGGACAGCTCGGTGCCGATGGTGCGGGCCAGGTGATGCTGGATGTCACGGATCGTCATCCCGCCCGCATAAAGGGAGATGATCATCTCGTCCAGGCCGCCCACCCGGCGGGTGCCCTTGGGCACCAGAGCCGGCTCAAAGCTGCCGTCCCGGTCCCGCGGCACCGCCAGCGGCACCCGCCCGACCTCGGTCTCCAGGGTCTTGGGGGTGGTCCCGTTCCGGGAATTGGGATAGCCCCGCCCGGCCGGGTCGCCCTTGTCATAGCCCAGGTGGCTGGTCAGCTCCGCGGCCAGGCCCCGCTCCAGCACCGCCTTGACCATCTCCGGCAAGAACCCGCCCTCACCGGTCAGCGCCAGCTCCCCGGACTCGGCGCGCCTGATCACCCGGTCCAGCACCCCAGCCTCGGCCAGCTCATCCACCATCGCCCGGGCCGCACCCACGTCCCCGGCCTCAGCACCATCATCCGTCATGGTCATCTGTGTACTCCTTCACCGAAGAAATGATCTTGTACACAGACCATCTGACAGGCCCGCCCGTCCGCGGTCAGCCCGGGCACGGTCGAGCTGATCGCCCGGCTTCGCAAGGAGCTGGCCGGCCAGGGGCTGGACGCCGGGCCGCACACCATCGCCTGGCACCTGGCCCGGCATCACCATGTCACGGTGTCGCCCGCGACCGTCAGCCGTTACCTGGCCCGCCTCGGGCTGGTCACCCCGGACCCGGCCAAGCGGCCCCGGTCGTCGTATGTCCGGTTCGAGGCCGAGCTGCCCAACCAGTGCTGGCAATCCGATTTCACCCAGTACCCGCTGGCCGGCGGTCCCGGCGCCGAGATCTTGACATGGCTCGACGACCATTCCCGCTACGCCCTGTCCGTCACCGCGCACCGCCGGGTCACCGCAGCGGACGTGCTGGCTGCCTTCCAGGCGGCCAGCGGGCGGCACGGCACCCCGGCCTCCACCCTGACCGACAACGGCATGGTCTTCACCACCCGCCGGCACGGGCGCGGCAGCAACCTCCTGGAAGCCGAACTGCGCCGCCGCGGTGTTCAGCCGAGAACGGGAAGCCCAACCACCCCCAGACCCAGGGCAAGGTCGAGCGGTTCCAGCAAACCCTCAAGAAATGGCTGGCCGCCCGCCCCGCCCAGCCCGCGGCCATCGCCGCCCTCCAAGCCCTCCTGGACGAGTTCACCGACCTCTACAACACACGCCGCCCGCACCGCTCACTCCCGCACCAGGCTGTCCCCGCCACCGCCTACGCCGCCCGCCCCAAAGCCACCCCCGGCCCTTTCAGCCACGCACCAGATCAGCAGGTCCGCACCAGAACCACCGGCCAAGACGGCAAGATCCTCCTCAGCCTGAACGGCCAGCGGCACCACATCGCCACCGGCCGCCAGCACGCCCGCACCCGCGTCCTGATCCTCCTCAGCGGCCTCGACACCCGCATCATCAACGCCGCCACCAGCGAACTCATCCGCGAGCTCACCATCAACCCAGACCGCGGCTACCAGCCCACCGGCCAACCACCCGGCCGCCCCCAAGACCAGCACCCAAAATAGGGGGCAACCTGTCCGCTATGTCTTGAAACATGACACCCGCAGTACGTGCGGGAAACCGTACCCAAACCGGGCCTCGCAGCCTACGCGCTCGGCCACTGAACGTTCAGGAGCAACTCAGCGTATAGATGGGTATACCTACAGTGCCGCGTGGAGCGCAGCAACAGGGCCGACACCGGGGGAGGGGCTGATGTGACGGCATGGACTCGAACTTCGATGCGCGGAGCGCACAGCGCCCCGGGTGCATTACGCTCGAAACGGCCGCGCGCGGGCCCGCTCGCACCAGGTCAGCGGCAATCTGCCAAATTCAGCCGCCCCGAGTGCCCGCGATGTGTGAGCGTTAACAACTCGGGCGCCCCCGGCAGCTGATCAGTACGAGCCAGCAGAAGCGCAGCACGAGCCGAAGGAGTGGCCTTGGCTATCCCCGCGCCAGTCGCCGTCGCACTGGACGCACCCGATCTGGAGACGGCCGCGCTCTGGGCCGACCTGGTAACGCCGCACGTCAGCACCGTCAAAATCGGCCTCGAGCTCTACCTGCGGTACGGGCCCGACGTGGTCGCGTCGATCCGCGGGGCCAGCACCGTCCGGGTCTTCCTCGACCTGAAGCTGCATGACATCCCGGCCACCGTGGCCCGCTCCGCCCGGACCGTCGCCCGCCTGCACCCGGACCTGCTGACTGTCCACGCCAGCGGCGGCCCCGACGTCATCAAGGCCGCGACCGAGGCTGCCCCGGACACCACGATCGCCGCGGTGACCCTGCTGACCTCGCTCAGCGAGGAACAGCTGTGCCTGATCGGGGTCATCGGCAACGTCCACGACATCGTGCTGCGGCTGTCCACGCTGGCGGTCGAGGCTGGCGCCCGCGCCCTGGTCTGCTCGCCCCGCGAGGTAAGCGCGGTCCGGGCCGAGGTCGGCCCGGACATCAAGCTGATCACGCCCGGCGTCCGCCCGGCCGGGTCCGCCACCAACGACCAGGCCCGGGTGGCGACGCCCGAGGAAGCGGTCCTGGCCGGGTCGGACCTGCTGGTCATCGGGCGCCCCATCACCGGCGCGGCCGACCCGGGCGCGGCTGCCGCCGGGGTGGCCGCCTCGCTGCGCCGCCTGGCCACGGTGTCCGGCACCCCGCCCACATCGGTTGTGCGCTGACACCCCCGCCACCAGCCGCCGCCCCTGAGCCGCTGCCACAGCCGCCGCCCCTGAGCCGCTGCCAGCCGCCGCCGCCAAGCCGTCGGCCGCCAAACCGCCGCTCTTAGCCGGGGCCGTCGCTATCAGCTAGCGTGAAATGATCGATCAATTACTCGCCTGCGAGTAAGGCCGTCAGTAAGGCAGCTTGCGATTCGTATGCACATCATTGACGGCGCGATAGATGCGGTTGGTGTTGAAACGTAAAATATTTACTTAAGCGGTAAGGGTGGTAGCGTATCCGTTTCCATGGGATTGCGTCGCCTTGCTTGTACGTCGTACAGCACGCTAACGAGATACCGCTCCCCGCCGTCAAGGCTTGTCATCATATGCGCATCGGCAGCTGTCAAATCGGGGCCATCGTGCTCGGGGCTGCGCATGATCGACAGCCACTCGCGAACCAGTAAGCCGCTCCGGTTAGCCGGGCCGCGGTGATTGGCGGCCGCCCAGTGAAGGCCCAGTGAAGGACGCAGTGAAGGGCCCAGTGAAGGGCCCAGCGAACTAATCTCCGCGCTGCCGTTCAAGAACGGCAGCAGTTGGCTTACTCTGGCGATGGGCGGCTTATAGTAGTGCCCTTGGCGCCGAGGTTGTACTACACATTCGGCCGACGCGTACCGGTAGGCGGAGAGCTTGTGACCGTTGATTGCGTGCTCAGAGTAACCAACTGATCACTGAGAGTAATATCCCTAAATTTATTGTGACATAAACGGGGATTCGCGTTGCCGAAAGGTACGCTTACTCGCTAGTTTCACCGCCACCAACGTTTTTCCCAACGAAACCCGAGGTGACCTCGAGTGGCTCTTCCTCCCCTCACTCCAGATCAGCGCGCGGCAGCCTTGGAGAAGGCGGCCAGAGCTCGCAAAGAACGCGCAGAGGTGAAGAATCGCCTCAAGCGCGGAGCCACCACCCTCTCCGACGTCATCAAGGAAGGCTCGACCGATGACGTCATTGGCAAGATGAAGGTCTCGGCCCTGCTCGAGTCGATGCCCGGTGTGGGTAAGGTTCGCGCTAAGCAGATCATGGAACGGCTCGGCATCGCCGAGTCCCGGCGTGTCCGTGGTCTGGGGGCGAACCAGCGCTCGGCGCTCGAGCACGAGTTCGGCGCTGACATCTGAGCCGGGCAACTGACAGGCAACTGATTCTGACAGCAGATTCCGGGAGGGCACGGGGGCATGGTCGCCCAGTCCGGCGATTTCGTGCGCGGCTCCGCCACCCCCGGCGGAGCCGCGAGGCTGGGCGGTGGATACTGCCTAACCATGCGGAAGTTCTCCCGGCTGACCGTGCTCTCCGGGCCCTCGGGGGTCGGGAAGAGCACGGTCGTCGCGGAGCTGCGGCGCAGCCATCCTGAGCTGTGGCTTTCGGTCTCAGCCACGACTCGCGCGCCGCGGCCCGGTGAAGCCGATGGTCGCGAATACTTTTTTGTGGATGAGGCCGAATTCGACCGTATGGTCGCGGGGGGCGATCTACTGGAATGGGCGGAGTTCGCCGGAAATAAGTACGGAACACCGCGAAAGCCGCTCGAAGAGAAACTGGCGGCGGGCATTCCCTGTCTCCTGGAGATAGACGTGGCCGGTGCCCGGCAGGTGCGCAAGACCATGCCGGACGCGCGCCTGGTGTTCCTGGCCCCGCCGTCCTGGGAAGAATTGGTGCGCCGGCTCACCGGCCGCGGTACCGAGCCGCCGGAGGTCATCGCCCGGCGCCTCGACGCCGCCCGGCTGGAGCTCGCGGCCGAGAGCGAGTTCGACCTCACCCTGGTCAACACGTCCGTCCAGGAAGTGTGCCGCCAGGTGATAGCCTTGGTTTTTGGCTCATCAGAGCAATGCTGAGCCTTCTGACGACGAAAGGCGTGACGTGGCAGGCACTCCCGCCGCCGATGGCATTATCAACCCGCCGATCGACGACCTTCTGGGCGTCGTGGACAGCAAGTACCAGCTCGTGATCATGGCCGCGAAGCGGGCGCGCCAGATCAACGCGTACTACTCCCAGCTGGGCGAGGGCCTGCTGGAGTACGTGGGCCCGCTGGTCGAGACCAGGGTCCAGGAGAAGCCGCTGTCGATCTCGCTGCGCGAGGTCCGGGACGGCCTGCTCTCGGTCGAGCCCACCAACGAGGCCTGACCCTCAGGTCCGGCCGCCGCAGCCGCCAAGCCGTCATGGCCCCGCAGGTTATCCTGGGTGTGTCCGCCGGTATCGCGGCGTACAAGGCGTGTGAGCTGCTTCGCAGGCTGACCGAGAGCGGTCATCGCGTCCGGGTGATCCCAACCCCGGACGCGCTGCATTTCGTGGGCGAACCGACCTGGGCGGCGCTGTCCGGCCAGCCGGTCAGCACCGACGTGTGGACCGGCGTCGAGGAGGTCCCGCACGTCCGGCTCGGCCAGAGCGCCGACCTGGTGGTGGTGGCCCCGGCCACCGCCGACCTGCTGGCCCGCGCGGCTACCGGCCGGGCCGGCGACCTGCTCACCGCGACGCTGCTGACCGCGCGCTGCCCGGTGCTGTACGCCCCGGCCATGCACACCGAGATGTGGGAACACCCGGCCACCCAGGCCAACGTGGCCCTGCTCCGGGACCGGGGCGCGGTCGTGCTCGACCCGGCCCGCGGCCGGCTGACCGGGGCCGATTCCGGCCCGGGACGGCTGCCCGAGCCCGCCGAGATCTTCGCGGCCGCCGTCCGGCTGCTGGCCCGCGGCGCCGCCGGGCTCGGCCAGGACCTGGCCGGCCGCACGGTGGTGGTGTCGGCGGGCGGGACCCGCGAGGAGCTGGACCCGGTGCGGTTCCTCGGCAACTGGTCATCCGGCCGCCAGGGCTACGCGTTCGCAGAGACCGCGGTCGCCCGCGGGGCCAAGGTGACCGTGGTGGCGGCCAACGTGTCGCTGCCCGACCCGGCCGGCAGCCGGGTGATCCGCGTCACCTCCGCCCGCCAGCTGCGCGAGGCGATGCTGGCCGAGGCCCCCAGCGCCGACGCGCTGGTGATGGCGGCGGCGGTGGCCGACTTCCGCCCCGCCGCCCGGCAGGAAGCCAAGATAAAAAAAGAAACGGGTGCTGACGCCGTCCCCGCCCCCATCGAGCTGGTCCGCAACCCCGACATCCTGGCCGAGCTGTCCGCCCGCCGCGCGCCGGGGCAGATCGTGGTCGGCTTCGCCGCCGAGACCGAGCTGGACCTGGCCGGCAGCCGCGCCAAGCTGGCCCGCAAGGGCTGTGACCTGCTGGTGGTCAACCGGGTGGGGAACGGCCTGGCCTTCGGCACCGCCGACAACGAGGCCGTCGTGCTCGGCGCCGACGGATCGCAGACGGTGATCGCCAAGGTGGCCAAGGACGTCCTCGCCGATCGGGTCTGGGATCTGGTCCTGGCCCAGCTCAGCTGACGGCCTGACCGCGGGTCCGCACCGCCGGCTGGCGCCCGGGTGGCCCTCGGTTGGTCCTCGATTGGCCCTCGGTTGGCGCGGAGCAGCCGCCAAAGGTACCCTTACCCGGGCCGTGCAGCGGTATCAGACGCGGTCATTGCCGGATCACGTTTCGGTGGGACCTTGGCCGCGACTCCAGCGCCGGTGGCGTGAAGGCCGATAAACTTCGCCGGAGTCTGCCGGGTTGGACAGTTATGCGAGCACGCAAAGATAAGGAAAACTCGTGGCACGTCGCCTCTTTACTTCCGAGTCGGTCACTGAGGGTCATCCGGACAAGATGGCCGACCAGATCAGTGACGCGATCCTCGACTCCATGATCAAGGATGACACCGAGAGCCGGGTCGCCGTTGAGACTCTCATCACCACGGGCCAGGTCCACGTGGCGGGTGAGGTGACCACCCGGACCTACGTGGACATCCCCGGCATCATCCGGGAGAAGATCCTCGAGATCGGCTACGACTCCTCGGCCAAGGGCTTCGACGGCGCCTCCTGTGGCGTGTCGGTGTCGATCGGCGCGCAGTCACCCGACATCGCGCTCGGCGTGGACGACGCCTACGAGTACCGCGAGGGTGAGGGCACCGAGGACTTCGACCGTCAGGGCGCGGGCGACCAGGGCCTGATGTTCGGCTACGCCTGCCGGGAGACGCCCGAGCTGATGCCGCTGCCGATCCAGGTGGCCCACCAGCTGTCCCGCCAGCTGTCCAACGTCCGCCGCAGCGGGACCGTGCCCTACCTGCGGCCGGACGGCAAGACCCAGGTGACGATCGAGTATGACGGCATCACCCCGGTCCGCCTGGACACGGTGGTCGTCTCCACCCAGCACGCTCCCGACATCAACCTCAAGGAACTGCTGTCCCCGGACATCAAGGACTATGTGGTCGACCCGGTGGTGGCCGGCCTCGACCTGGACACGTCCGGCTACCGCCTGCTGGTCAACCCCACCGGCCGCTTCGAAGTCGGCGGTCCCATGGGTGACGCCGGCCTCACCGGCCGCAAGATCATCATCGACACCTACGGCGGCATGGCCCGGCACGGCGGCGGCGCCTTCTCCGGCAAGGACCCGTCGAAGGTCGACCGCAGCGCCGCCTACGCGATGCGCTGGGTGGCCAAGAACGTGGTCGCGGCCGGCCTGGCCGACCGCTGCGAGACTCAGGTCGCCTACGCCATCGGCAAGGCCAAGCCGGTCGGCCTGTTCGTCGAGTGCTTCGGCACCGAGAAGATCCCGGTCGAGCGGATCCAGGACGCCGTGCTCGAGGTGTTCGACCTCCGGCCGCGGGCGATCATCTCGGTCCTCGACCTGCAGCGTCCCATCTACTCCCAGACCGCCGCCTTCGGCCACTTCGGCCGCAGCGAGCCGGACTTCTCCTGGGAGCGGACCGACCGGGTGGAGCAGCTCCGCCGCGCCGCCGGCATCTGATCCCAGCACCACCCGCGAAGGCGGGGCACCCATCCGGGTGTCCCGCCTTCGGCGTACCCGGAGACTTTGCCGTCCCGGCTTCGCTTTCCGTATTCTCTGATTCGCTCCGGCCGTAATTGACCCCGCAATTACCTGGCCGGGCGGGTGACGCCCGGCCGTCGTCCCGCGGCGGAGGACTGGCCATTCAGCAAATCCGTGCCGCGTTTCGGCTAACTTTGGTGTCCGGTATTCCGGTTAAAAAAGGGTAGGCAGCGCTGTCAGCCGAGCCGTCAGCGCCGGCGTCCTCCCGGCCCCGGGTACCGCCCCATGGCGTGCGACGCGCCGGGGACATCGGGTTTCCCGGGATGAGTGGCCGAACGTTTCCCCGGTGCGCCGATTCTGCGCCGTTCCTGGCTTCGGTCATGTTCATCACCGGATTCCGGTCATTGACGTTTTCAATTTGCCGAAATTGGCGATTACCCGCTCGCGCATCGGATTACCCAGCCTTTAGGGGCAGCATGGGACTTTATTAATGCCGTTTATCGGTGATAATCAAATCGCCGTGATTTACGCCCTGCAGGCGAGGGCCAGTACGGAAAGGAGCACAGGAGACCGAGCGGAAGCTCACCTGTGGAGGAAACCATGCACGAGCCGGTACCGGTGGTCAGCAGCGGGCTAGCAGCCCGCCCCGGCCGCGGGCCCTTACGGCCGCCCGGGTCGCTCCGGGCCTAGGCCGCCGATCCACCAGGCTGCGAGTCAGCTCGGGCCCTGCCGATCGGCGCGCCCGTCATCATCACGTGCGAACCGCGTGCCAGCACGCACCTCGTGCGTTCCCGCACGCCCGGAGCCCGCAGCACATGCGGACGATTGTGCGGATGAGTTTGCAAAAGGACATGCGAATGCACGTGCATATTCAATATCATGAACCTCGTTCGGTCCGAAGGACCAGCGGGAGGGTCGTGGTACGGCCGTCATCGCCCGCGGCGCTGCTGGCGGGGACGGCGAGGGGGCACGGCCTGATGTCACTGCTACGTCAGGAGACACACAATGCATGCCATCTATAACGGCATGTCTGCCGGGGAGCTGAGCGGAGCTGTGTGGCGCAAGAGCCAGCGCAGCAACTCGCAGGGCGCCTGTGTGGAGATTGCCAGAATCAGCGCCGACACCGTGGCCATGCGGAACTCACGGGATCCGCAGGGACCGGCGCTCATCTGCCAGCGCGACACGATCGTGGCGCTGATGGCTGGGCTGCGGGACGGAACGTTCGACTACCTCGTCGGCTGAGCGGCGGACAGCCGCGCCGCGCACTGAGCTGGGCCGGCCCCCGACCGGGGCCGGCCCTCCAGCCCCGCCACCCTCGTCGGAGAATAGGGAAATGACGGAAACCCCGATCGACCTGGCCGCGTTCGAAGCCGAGCGGGCCCGGCTCCGTGACACCTACCAGGCCGGGAAGCGGCCGGTCAGCAGCGCCCGCGGCATCCACCACACCGCGCTGATCAGCTCGGATGTGGAGCGCACGATCCGCTTCTACCAGGGCATCCTGGAGTTCCCGCTGACCGAGGTGATCGAGAACCGGGACTACAAGGGGTCCACGCACTTCTTCTTCGACGTCGGCAACGGCAACCTGCTGGCCTTCTTCGACTTCCCCGGCCTGGACGTGGGCCCCTACGCGGAAGTGCTGGGCGGCCTGCACCATCTGGCCATCTCGGTCACCAAGGAGTCCTGGGACCACCTGCGCAGCAAGCTCGACGCGGCCGGCGTGCCGTACCAGGTGGAAAGCGGCGCGTCGATCTACCTGCGGGATCCCGACGGCGCCCGGATCGAGCTACTCGCCGACCCCCTTGGCGAGATGTACGGCTCCCACGTCCTCTGATGCCGCTCTCTCCTGGGCCCGGACCGGGCGACGGCCCAGCAGCAGCCAGCCCACGAACGCGATCGCCAGCGCGACGACCACCCCCAGGTTGGCGAACGCCCAGGTGCCGGACTTGCCGCCCAGGCCGAACGGGCCGAGCAGGTAGCCCTGCCACTTGAGCCAGGACGCGTACGTGTTGACGACCAGGCCCCAGCCGACGACCGTGCCCACCACCATCAGCGCCACCGCGCTCCAGCGCACGTCGCCGTACCGGCCGGACGGGTCGTAGAGGTCGGCGTCGGCGTAGTCCCGCCGCCGCAGGGCCAGGTCAGCCAGCATGATCCCGCACCAGGCCGCGATCGGCACGCCCAGCGTGACCAGGAAGCCCTCGAACGGCCCGATGAAGTTGTTCGAGAAGAACACCACGTAGATGGTCCCGGCCACCATCAGCACGCCGTCGATCATGGCGGCCACGTACCGGGGCGCGCGCAGCCCGGCTGCCAGCAGCGTCAGCCCGGACGAGTAGATGTCCAGCACCGCGCCGCCGACCAGCCCGAGCACGGCCACGATGGCGAACGGGAACAGGTACCAGGTGGGCAGGATCGTGGTCAGCGCGCCGATCGGGTCGGCCGAGATCGCGCTGTTCAGCTTGGTCGACGACCCGGCCAGCAGCAGCCCGAACCCGAGCAGGAAGATCGGCGCGATCGCCGAGCCGAACGTGGTCCAGCCGACCACCGCGCCGCCGGACGTGCGCCGGGGCAGGTAGCGGGAGTAGTCGGCCGCGGTGTTGACCCAGCCCAGGCCGAAGCCGGTGATCACGAACACGATCGCCCCGATGAACTCGGCCGCCGACCCGGAGTGCAGGTGCGACACCGTGCTCCAGTGGATCTTGTCCGCCACCAGGATGAAGTAGATCACCGTGAGCACGCCGGTGATCACCGTGATGATCGTCTGCAGCCGCATGATCGTAGCGAACCCGAGCACGCCGCCGCCCACGATCAGCGCGGCGATGACGAGGAAGGCGATGACCTTGGTCACGTCGCCGCCGCCCCAGCCCAGCCGCTGGAACACGGTCGCGGTGGCCAGCGTGGCCAGGGCGGTCAGCACGATCTCCCAGCCGACGCACAGCACCCAGGACACGACCGAGGGCAGCTTGTTCCCGCGGACGCCGAACGCCGCCCGGGACAGGATCAATGTCGGCGCCGCCCCGCGCTTGCCGGCGATCGCGATGAACCCGCACAGCAGGAACGAGACCACGATGCCGATCAGGCCGGCCACCGCCGCCTGCCAGAAAGAAACGGAAAATCCCAGCACGAACGCGCCATAGCTGAGCCCAAGGACCGAGATGTTGGCCGCGAACCACGGCCAGAACAGCTGCCGGGCCCGGCCCCCCCGCTCGTTCTCGCTGATGACGTTGATGCCGTTGAGCTCGATGCTCCCGGCCTTTTCCTGCGTCGGTGCGCTCACCGTCACGCTCCTCCTGGGCCTGTCACCGCGACCTTCCTGCCCTAACATCGCGACTGATGAGCAATCTTCCCCGCAGCTGGGACGGTGAAGCCAGCCGCGCCCAGGGTGCCCTCTACGGGCTGGCCATCGGTGACGCGCTCGGCATGCCCACCCAGCTGCTGTCCCGCCCGCAGATCGAGGCCCGCTACGGGTCGCTGCTGACCGGCTTCGAGCCCGCGCCGGAGGGCCATCCGATCGCGGCCGGGCACCCGGCCGGTGACATCACCGACGACACCGAACAGGCCGTCGTGCTGGGCCGCCTGCTGGTGGCCGGGCGCGGTGAGATCGATGCCGGGGACCTGGCCGACTCCCTGGTGGCCTGGGAAGCCGACATGAAGGCGCGGGGCTCGCTGGACCTGCTCGGGCCCTCCACCCGCCGCGCCCTGGCCGCCGTCCAGGCCGGCGTCCCGCCCCGGGAAGCCGGCGCCAGTGGCGACACCAACGGCGCCGCCATGCGCATAGCCCCCATCGGCATCGCCGTCCCGCTCGTCGCTCCTCCCAGCGCCCCCTCGTACCCCTCCGCCCCCACGCACCCCTCGTCCCACTCTGCCCCCTCGTACCCCTCCGCCCCCACGCGCCCCTCCGCCCCACCCCTCGTCGCTGATAACAGCAAGAAGCGAACCGCTCCAGCCCCATCCGTCAGCCTGGAAACTCTGGTGGACGCGGTGGTGCAGGCCAGCTTCGTCACCCACGGGACCAGCCTCGCCCTGGCCGGAGCGGCCGCGGTGGCCGCCGCGGTCAGCTCCGGCGTCGCGGGCGCCACCGTGCCCGAGGCGACCACCGTTGCCGTCGCGGCCGCCCGGCTGGCGGCTGGCCGTGGCCGCTGGGTGGCCGGGGCCGACGTCGCCGCCCGCATCGAATGGGCGGCCGGGCTGACGGCCGGCCGGCCCCACGTCGAGGCCATGGACCTGATCTACCGGCTGGTCGGGACCGGCCTGGCCACCCAGGAGTCGGTCCCGGCCGCGTTCGCGGTACTCGCCGCCACTCCGGATGACCCCTGGCTGGCCTGCCGGTTCGCTGCCTCGCTGGGCGGAGACTGCGACACCATCGCGGCCATGGCGGGCGCGGTGGCAGGCGCCTGCCACGGCGTTGCCGCCTTCCCGGCCGAGGCGATCGCGGTCATCGACCGTCACCGGCTCGACCTGCCCGGCCTGGCCGCCGATCTGCTCGCCCTGCGCAGGCGCCAGGCCGCGCGATGAGCCCGCCCATCGACCGGCTGCTGTTCGCCGGCGAGGCGTTCGTGGACCTGATGATGTGGGTGCCGTCGCTGCCCGAACGGGGCGGCGACCTCCTGGCCAGCTCGGCCGGGATCGCGGTCGGCGGCGGGTTCAACGTGATGGCCGCCGCGGCCCGGCAGGGGCTGCCGGTGGCCTACGCGGGCGGCCACGGCACCGGCCCGTGGGGCGATCTGGTGCGCTCCGCCCTGAACAGCGAAAAGATCGAGATCCTGCGGCCGCCCGACGCCCGCGCGGACACCGGTTTCGACGTCGCGCTGGTCGAGCCGGCCGGGGAGCGGACGTTCGTGACCAGCCTGGGCGCCGAGTCGCTGCCCGCCCCGGACGGCTGGCCGGCGGCCCGCCCGGGGGACGTGGTGTACGTGTCCGGCTACGGCCTGGCCGCGCCCGCTTCCGGCCCGGCCCTCGGCGCCTGGGCGGCCGCCCTGCCCGCCGGGGTGACCCTGTTCGCCGACCCCGGCCCGCTGGTGGCCGGCATCCCGGCGGCCGTCCTCGGCCCGGTCCTGGCCCGGGTCGACTGGTGGAGCAGCAACCAGCGCGAAGCCACCCTGCTGACCGGCGCGGCCGAGCCCGCCGACGCCGCCCTCCAGCTGCGGGCGCGGATGCCGCAGGCCTCGGTCATGGTCCGGGCGGGCGCCGCCGGGTGCGTCCTGCTGCCCGTCGGCCGCCAGCCCACGGAGATCCCCGCGCCCCGGGTGGACGCGGTCGACACCACCGGCGCCGGTGACGCGCACGCCGGGGTGTTCCTGGCCGCCCTGGCCGTCGGCCTGCCGCCCGCCGCCGCGGCCGCCCGCGCCAACGCCGCCGCCGCGCTGTCCACCACCCGCACCGGGCCGGCCACCGCGCCGGGCCGCGCCGAACTGGATGAGAGGATCGCGGGATGGCTATGATCCTGCTGCTCTCGACGGCCGACACCGAACTGCTGGCCGCGCGCTCGTCCGGCGCCGGCTACCGGACCGCGAATCCAGCCCGGATCCCAGCCGGCGACCCGGCCGCCCTCCGGACGGAGCTGGGCGCCCTGGCCGACGGTGCCGACCTGGTGGTTCTCCGCCTGCTGGGCGGCCGCCAGGCGTGGCCGGAGGGTGTCGCGGCGCTCCGCGCGAGCGGGCTGCCGCTGGTCGCGCTGGGCGGTGAGTCCACCCCCGACGCCGAGCTGATGAGCCTGTCGACCGTCCCCGCCGGTGTGGTCGCCGACGCCCTCGGCTACCTGCGCGAAGGCGGCCCGGCCAACCTCCGCGAGCTGGCCGCCTTTCTCTCCGACACCATCCTGCTCACCGGCGAAGGCTTCGCTCCGCCCGTGACCGCGCCCGCCTACGGCCTGCATGCGCTGCCCCCGGCTGATAACAGCAAGAAGCTCGGCATGCCAGCCACAGCCACGCCCACAACCGCAACCACACCCACACCCACACCCACACCCACACCCACACCCACACCCACAGCGGTCCCACAGGCCCCTCCAAGCCCGTCCGCCTCATCAGTCCCACCAGCCTCCGGGACCCCCACGGTCGCCGTGGTCTTCTACCGGGCCCACGAGCTCTCCGGCAACACCGGCTTCGTCGACGGCCTGTGCCAGGCCATCGCCGGCCAGGGCGCCACCCCGCTCCCGGTCTACTGCGCCTCCCTGCGCTCCGCCGACGAGGGCCTGCGCGAGCTCCTCGCGCCTGCCCAGGCCGTCATCACCACCGTCCTGGCCGCGGGCGGCTCGGCCGCCGCCGACGGCGGCGCGGAGGGCGACTGGGACGCCGGCGCCCTGGCGACCCTGGGCGTCCCGATCCTCCAGGGCCTCTGCCTCACCTCCTCCCGCTCCGCGTGGCAGGCGGCGGACGGCGGGCTGAGCCCGATCGACGCGGCCATGCAGGTCGCGATCCCGGAGTTCGACGGCCGCCTGATCACCGTGCCCTTTTCGTTCAAAGAGGACGGCCCCGACGGCATACCGGTCTACGTGGCCGACCCAGAGCGCTCCGCCCGCCTGGCCGGGATCGCGGTCCGCCACGCCAAGCTGGCCCGCACTCCCAACCGGGACAAGCGCGTGGCGATCATGCTGTCCTCCTACCCGACCAAGCACGCCCGGGTCGGTAACGCGGTCGGCCTGGACACCCCGGCCTCGGCCGTCCGGCTGCTCCAGGCCCTGCGCGCGGCCGGCTACGACCTCGGCGACGGCTTCCCCGAGGACGGCGACACGCTCATCCACACGCTGATCGCGGCGGGCGGCTACGACACCGAGTGGCTGACCGAAGAGCAGCTCGGCGCCGCCCCGGCCCGGGTCCCGCTGGCCCGCTATCGCCAGTGGCTGGCTTCCCTGCCGGAAAACTTCACCCGCTCGGTCATCGATCAGTGGGGGGAGCCGCCCGGCGGGCTGTACACCGACGGCGACGACCTGGTGTTCGCCTCGCTGCGGTTCGGCCACGTGGTGGTGATGATCCAGCCGCCCCGCGGGTTCGGGGAGAACCCGGTCGCGATCTACCACGACCCGGTGCTCCCGCCGTCCCATCACTACCTGGCCGCCTACCACTGGCTGGACCGCGAGTTCGGCGTCGACGCCGTCGTCCACCTGGGCAAGCACGGCACGCTGGAGTGGCTGCCGGGCAAGGGGCTGGGCCTGTCGGCCGGCTGCGGGCCCGACGCCGTACTGGGCGACCTGCCGCTGGTCTACCCGTTCATCGTCAACGACCCCGGTGAGGGCACCCAGGCCAAGCGGCGCGCCCACGCCACGATCGTGGATCACCTGGTCCCGCCCATGGCCCGGGCCGACACCTACGGCGAGCTGGCCAAGCTCGAGCAGCTGCTGGACGAGCACGCCACCGTGGCCGCGCTCGACCCCGACAAGCTGCCCGCGGTCCGCGCCCAGATCTGGTCGCTGATCCACGAAGCTCAGCTGCACCACGACCTCGGGGTGGCCGTCGCGCCCGAGGCGGCCGAGTTCGACGACTTCGTGCTCCACATCGACGGCTACCTGTGCGAGGTCAAGGACGCCGCCATCCGCGACGGCCTGCACATCCTGGGGACCGCCCCCGAAGGCGAAGCGCTGGTCAACCTGGTCCTGGTCATCCTGCGGGCAGCCCAGCTGTGGAGCGCCCGCTGGGGTGCCCTGCCCGGCCTGCGCGCCGCCCTCGGCCTGACCGAGGGCGATGGCCAGGCCTCCCGGACCGACACCGACCGCTACGAGCAGACCGCCCGCGCGCTGGTCGAAGCCATGGCCGCGGCCGGCTGGGACGCCGGGCGCGCGGCCGAGGTCGCCGGCGGCCAGCAGGCCGTCGCCCAGGTACTCCGATTCGCCTGCGAGGAGGTCGTGCCGCGGCTGGCCGCCACCACCGGCGAGATCGACGCGATCCTGACCGCCCTGTCCGGCGGCTACGTGCCGGCAGGCCCGTCCGGGTCGCCCACCCGCGGCCTGGTCAACGTGCTGCCCACCGGCCGGAACTTCTACTCGGTGGACCCCAAGGCGATCCCGTCACCCAACTCCTGGGATACCGGTGCCGCGCTGGCCGAGTCGCTGCTGGCCCGGCATCTGGCCGACGAGGGCGACTACCCGCGCTGCGTCGGGCTGACCGTGTGGGGCACCTCGGCCATGCGGACCCAGGGCGACGACATCGCCGAAGTGCTGGCCCTGATCGGCTGCCGCCCCGCCTGGGACGAGAGCTCGCGCCGGGTCACCGGTTTCTCGGTCGTACCGCCGGCCGAGCTGGGCCGCCCCCGGATCGACGTGACCCTGCGGATTTCTGGCTTCTTCCGGGACGCCTTCCCGCACGTGATCGCGCTGCTCGACGACGCCATCGGCGCCGTGGCGGCGCTGGATGAGCCGGACGACGTCAACTACCTGCGCGCGCACGCCACCGCCGACCACGCCGCCCACGGCGACTGGCGGCGGGCCACCACCCGGATCTTCGGCTCCAAGCCAGGCGCCTACGGGCCGGCCTGCTGCCGCTGATCGACGCCAAGAACTGGCACGACGACGCCGACCTGGCCGAGGTGTACGCCGTCTGGGGCGGCTACGCCTACGGGCGTGAACTGGACGGCAGGGCCGCCCGCGGCGACATGGAGACCGCGTTCGCGCGGATCGCAGTGGCGGCCAAGAACGCCGACACCCGCGAGCACGACATCGCCGACTCCGACGACTACTTCCAGTATCACGGCGGGATGGTGGCGATGGTGCGCTCGCTGACGGGCCGCAGCCCGGCCGCCTACATCGGCGACTCGGCGACCCCCGACGCGGTCAAGACCCGCACGCTGGACGAGGAGACCCGGCGGGTGTTCCGGTCCCGGGTGGTCAACCCGCGGTGGATCGCGGCCATGCGCCGGCACGGTTACAAGGGCGCGTTCGAGCTGGCCGCGACCGTGGATTATCTGTTCGGCTACGACGCCACCGCCCACGTGGTGGCGGACTGGATGTACGAGCGGCTGGCCGCCGCCTACGTGTTCGATCCGGAAAACCGGGCCTTCATGGCGAAGTCGAACCCGTGGGCGCTGCGGGGTATAACGGAGCGTCTGCTCGAAGCGGCCCAGCGCGGGATGTGGGCCGAGCCCGATCCCAAGACGCTCGACCAGCTGCGGCAGGTGTACCTGGACATGGAAGGTGACCTGGAATCGGGCGATTCGTTCAGTGGGTAAGCCGGCACAAAGCCCGCGAGGGCCGTATAAACGTCCTTGTGATTCGCAAGTTCCGTGACAGACTATGAACGCTACGTGAATGGAGGCATGATGACCGAGGCCCCAAATGTCCCCCCGGGCGTCGACACCAGCATCCCCACCCCGGCGCGAATCTACGATTACATGCTCCGAGGTCACCACTACTTCGAGCGCGACCAGCAGGCCGCCGAGCAGATCCTGGCGGTGGTGCCCGAGATCCGGGACGCGGCCTGGTCGAATCGGGGATTCCACCAGCGAGCGGCGAAGTACATCGCCGAGCAGGGCGTCTCGCAGTTCATCGACATCGGCTCGGGCCTGCCCACCGTCGGCAACACGCATGAGGTGGTGCAGAAAATCGTTCCCGGTGTAACCGTGATCTATGTCGACAACGACCCGATGGTGGAGCTGCACAGCCAGGACATCCTGGTCGGTGAGGAGAAGATCGCCGCTATCGCCGGTGATCTGCGCGAGCCTGCCGCGATCCTGGCGCACCCGACGGTTCGCGACCTGATCGACTTTTCCCAGCCGGTCGGGCTGCTGCTGACCGGGGTGATGATGTTCGTTTCCGACGCATCCCGCCCGCACGACCTGGTCCGGCAGTACCTCGACGCGCTTGCCCCGGGCAGCTACCTCTCGCTGTCCCACCTCACCGAAGACCAGAAGCCCCCGGCCCGGGCTGAGGGATTCCGGGCAGCGTTCGACACCGCCACTGAGCATCTGTACTTCCGGTCCAAGCCCGAGGTCGCTGCCTTCTTCGACGGCCTTGAGCTGGTTGCGCCCTATGAGGGGGCCGAGCCCGGCCTCACCTACACTGGAGTCTGGGGCGCCGAAGACCGTGAGCTGGCCGACACCGACGGATCGCGCTGGCTGTACTGCGCGGTGGGCCGGAAGCCGTGAGTGTCAAGCCGACGGTCGCGGACCTCGGAATCGACCCGGCCCAGCAGAGCTGGCAACGGTCCGGCGCTGGGGCCGGCGTCATCGAGGTCGCCTTCACCTGCGCGCCGCGGGGCGCCGGGAGCCCGCGGGACTGGGTGCTGATGCGGGTGACGGACGACCCCGACGGCCGGGTCCTGGTCTTCGACCGGCACGAATGGGAATGTTTCCTCGACGGGGCCAGGAATGGCGAGTTCGATGACGCCGCGGCCGTCCTGGGCCGATAGGCCATCGCTGTTCCGGCACCCCAAGGTTTTGGCCGGTAAAAGCCCAGCTAAACCGTCAATTCGACGATTGCATCCCTCAATGTGTAGATTTGTGATTCGCAACTTGGGTACCCTGAGGGGTGCGGGCAGAATTTGTCAAGGAGGTCGGCCGGTATGACCGACGACGCCTACGGAGCCACCATCGCCAAGCGCCGGCTGTCGGAGCGGCTTGCGGAGCTTCGTATCGGCTCGGAGTACACCGCCAACCACGTGTGCGACATTCTCAACTGGGGGCGCGGCAAGGTTGGGCGGTTCGAGGCCAACCAGTGGAAGCGCCCGGAGATGAGTGACGTCCGCGACCTGCTGCGGATCTACGGGGTGTCCGACGGAGCGGCCGAAGAGGTCGAGGAACTGGCCATGCGGGCGCGGACCCGGCCCTGGTGGCGGGAGTTCCCGGAGGTCTTCGACAGCGAGTTCCCCGGCTACGAGAACGACGCCACCAGCATCGGTGTGTTCATGCCGCTCATCCTGCCGGGCCTGCTGCAGACCGAGGCCTACATCGAGGCGCTGCTGCGTACCGGCCCGCGTCCACCGAAGTGGCGGCGCCGGGCGCTGGAGGCCCGGTTGCGGCGGCAGGAGATCCTGGACCGCTCGGACGGGACCGCCCCGCGGCTCACCGCCGTGATCACCGAGGCGTCGCTGCTCTACCGCTGGGGCACCCGGGTGGATCGGCAGGAGCAGATTGGCCGCCTGATCGAGCTGGCCCGTTACCCCAACGTCGAGCTGCGGATCCAGCGCTTCGAGGACGGCCCCCCGACCGGTGCCCACTCCATGGTCAACCTTTTCGGGTTCGACGGCCAGGCGCCCAGCCTGGTCTTCGTGGAGACGGATTACGCCATCGAGGAGGTGAACAAGCGAGACGCCGTGAATGGCTACGTCCAGTCGTTCGGCCATGCGGCCGATGGCGCCTTGGACCCCGGCGACACGGTGGACTACCTGGAGCATCTCGCGACCCAGCTGGAGTGAGCCCATGATCGACCTGTCTCAAGCCGACTGGCGGAAGGCCCGCCGCAGTTCACACAACGGAGGCTGCGTGGAGATCGCGGTCAACCTGGACGGCGTGGCCGCTGTCCGGGACAGCAAGCGGCCCGAAGGCGGCGCGCACGTCGTCGGCCAGGCCGCATTCGCCGCATTCCTGGCCGACGTGAAAGACGGACGGTACGACATCTGATCGCCAGCATCAGGTGATCGCCGTCAGCAGGGTCGGTGAATCCCCCGGGGGGCAATCCCGGGGGATTCACCCCTCTTGCCTGACCCTGTCTCAAAGGCCCGGCGGTCTGCTCGCAGTTTCCGCCGCGCCTGCGACTGTACACGCGCTATTTGCCTGCTGCCATAGCTGATTTGCGCGTTTTTCATTAACTGAAATAAATGCCAGGTGATCGCGTCAATAGGCGTGAGTAAGTCCGGCAAACCTTGCGAAACTCGCCCCGGAAATCATAATCTGTGTTTCACAGGTTGGGGATTTCAAAGCTCTCATCGTAATCCTGACGGTGTCGGGAGGCAGCAGGGCATGGGCGGCGTGTGCGAGCTGACCTCCGGGGTCTGTATGGCCTGGCCGCTGCCCGCCGACGCGTCTTGCGCGGCCACCGCCCGCAGGCTGTACCGGACGGCCGCGGCGGCGGTGGGGCTCGGGGCCGGACTCGCCTATGACGGGATCACGATGGCGAGCGAGCTGGCCGCGAACACGCTGCACGCGGCCGGCCCCGGCGGCCGGTCCGAGTTCTGGCTCTACCTGCGGGGCGGCGGGGCCTCCCGCGAGCTGATGTGCGAGGTCTTCGACCCCAGCCCGGGCTGGTCCTCCGGCTTCGCGCCGGTCCCGGTGCCGGCCCCGCCCGAGGCGACCAGCGGCCGCGGCCTGCAGGTGGTGCACGACCTGTCCGGCGGGCGCTGGGGTCACCATCTGACCTGCTCCCGGCTGGGGCGGCCGAGCTGCGACGGCAAGGTGGTCTGGTTCGCGCTGCCGGCGCCCTTCTAGTGAGCTGGTCCGGAGATGCGTGTGCAGTAGCGGCAGATGCGGTCGGTGATCTGGTCGGCGGTCTTGGTCCAGTGGAACGGCCGGGCGTCGGCGTTCCAGATGCTGATCCAGTCCTGTAGTGCGGTGGTGAGCTCGCCGGGGGAGCAGAAGACGCCGCGGTCCAGGCAGCGGCGCTGCAGTTCGGCGAACCACCGCTCGACCTGGCTGATCCAGGAGGAGCAGGTGGGGGTGAAGTGCAGCTGGACGCGGGAATGGGCCAGCAGCCACTTGTGCACGGCCGGGGCCTTGTGGGCGGACAGGTTGTCACAGATGACGTGGATGGCCAGGCCGGGTTCGGTCTGCCGGTCGATCTGGCCGGGGAAGTCGCGAAAGTCCACCGCCCGGTGCTGGGCCGATAGCTTGCCGATGACTTTGCCGGTGGCGGTGTTCAGCGCGGCGGGATCATCGGCAGCACCGGCGCGGTCCGGGCCAGGGCCTGGATCTGAGGTTTTTCATCCACGGCGAAAACAACGGCGCTGGATGGCGGGGCGAGATACAGGCCCACGACGTCCCTGATTTTGCCGGTGAGCAGCGGATCCGGTGGACGCTGGCCGGGGAGATGCCGGCCTGGCGGGCCAGCTCCCGCTTGGACCAGTGCGCGGCACCCGCGGGCACCTCTTCCAGGGTCCGCACGATCACCTCCTCCACCTGGGCATCGGTGATGGTGCGCGGCACCCCGGGCCGGGGCTCATCACCCAGGCCGTCCAGCCGGCGGGCCAGGAACCGGGCCCGCCACTTGGTGACGGTGGCCCGGTTCACCCGCAGCCGTGCCGCAACGGCGATATTGGAGCCGCCGTCCGCGCAGGCCAGCACGATCCGCGCCCGCAGCGCCAGCCCCTGCGCGGTCTTCCGCCGCTTCGCCCAGTTCTCCAGCGTCCGCCGCTCACCATCAAAGAGCACCAGCGGCGCCAGCCTGCTATCACCCATGCCACCAGCAGACAGCCGGCCACACCCGCCGTCACCATCAGGCCAGAACCTGAAACGAAACACGACTCATGTGGCGACGAGGCAACTCAAGACCGGAACACTAGGCGGGCGTGCTCATGGCCACCGCGACCCGGTGGTAGCTGTCCAGCACCAGGTCCCAGAAGCCGCCCACGTCGATGGCGGTAGCCACCCGCGCGTTCTGTTTGCCGGCCGCGACGTCGAAGTCGGTCACGGTCATGCCCGAGGTCCAGCGGCCGGCGGTCTCCACCTCGACCCGCGCGGGCAGGCATCCCAGCAGCGTGGGGCAGGCGGTGTAGGCCATCGCCACCACGTCGTGCACGGCCGGGCCGATGCCGTCGGCCCCGGCGCCGCGGGTCCCGAAGGCCGGGGACTGCTGCCCGTCGGCCAGCGGCGACGCGGCCAGCGGGTCGGCGTCGGTCGCGTACTGGTCCAGCCCCGGTAGCACCAGCTCGGTGGCCAGCGGGCCGAGCGGGCGCAACCGGTCACGGACCGCGGGGGTCGCCCGCGCCTGCAGGGTGACGTCGAGCCCGACCATGGTCACCGTCCAGCCCGCCCGGAAGACTATGGCCGCGGCCTCCGGGTCGGCGCCGATGTTGAACTCGGCGGCCGGGGTGACGTTGCCGCGGCTGGCCGAGCCCCCCATGATGACGAAGTCGCTGACCAGGTTGACCAGCCGCGGCTCGCGGTGCACGGCCAGCGCGATGTTGGTCAGCGGCCCGGTCGCTACCAGGGTGAGCTCGCCCGGCGCGGACTTGATCGTGTCGATCAGGTAGTCGATGGCGTGCCCGCCCGCGGGCCGGTTGACCGGGTCCGGCAGCCGGGCGCCGCCCAGCCCGCTGTCCCCGTGCACCAGCCGGGCGTCGATCGGGTCGCGCAGCAGCGGGGCGGCGGCCCCCGGGGTGACCGGGATGCCGGTGGCCCCGATGAACTCGCACACGCGCTGGGCGTTCGAGGTAGTCAGGTCCAGCCCGACGTTGCCCGCCACGCTGGTGATGCCGACCAGGTCGAGGTCCGGGGAGCCGACGGCGAAGGTGATAGCCAGCGCGTCGTCGATGCCAGGGTCACAGTCCAGGAGGATCTTCTTCGCCACCCCTCGACCGTACCTGTCCGGCGCCGCGGCCGCCTGTCCGGTGTCCCCGCCCCGCTTGTAGCCTCGGTCCCAGGAGGTCGCCATGCACCAGCCGCCCATCCCGCACGTGGCCCGCACCGATCCGGAGATCGCGGGCCTGATCGAGGGTGAAGCCCGCCGCGAGTACGAGAAGATCCGGCTGATCCCGTCCGAGAACTACGTGTCCGAGGCCGTGCTCGAGGCGTCCGGCTCGGTGCTGACCAACAAGTACTCCGAGGGCTACCCGGGCCGCCGCTACTACGAGGGCCAGCAGTTCGTCGACGTGATCGAGACGCTCGCCATCGAGCGGGCGCGGGCGCTGTTCGGGGTGGCGCACGCGAACGTCCAGCCGTACTCTGGCTCGCCCGCGAACCTGGCCGTCTACCTGGCCTTCGCCCAGCCCGGGGACACGATCATGGGCATGGCGCTGCCGATGGGTGGCCACCTGACCCACGGCTGGCCGGTGTCGGTCACCGGCAAGTGGTTCCGCAGCGTGCAGTACGACGTGCGCCGCGACACCGGGCGGGTCGACCTGGACGAGGTGCGGGACCTGGCCCGCCGCGAGCGCCCGAAGCTCATCTTCTGCGGGGGCACCGCGATCCCGCGCACCATCGACTTCCCGGCCTTCGCCGGGATCGCCGGCGAGGTGGGCGCGATCCTGGTCGCCGACGTCGCCCACATCGCCGGGCTGATCGCGGGCGGCGCGCACCCGTCCCCGGTCGGTTACGCGCCGGTGATCACCACCACCACCCACAAGACCCTGCGGGGGCCGCGCGGCGCCATGATCATGTCCACCGCCGAGCACGCCTCGGCGGTGGACAAAGCGGTGTTTCCCGGTCTCCAGGGTGGCCCGCACGACCACACCACGGCCGCCATCGCGGTCGCCCTGCACGAGGCGTCCCGGCCCGCCTTCCGCGACTATGCCCATCAGGTGGTGGCCAACGCGCGGGCGCTGGCCGCCGCGCTCACCGCGCGCGGCTACGACCTGGTGTCCGGGGGCACCGACAACCACCTGATCCTGGTCGACCTGACCCGCCAGGGCATCGGCGGCAAGCCCGCCGCCCGTGCCCTCGACCGGGCCGGCATCGAGCTGAACTACAACACCGTCCCCTACGATCCCCGCAAGCCGTTCGACCCGTCCGGCATCCGCCTCGGCACCCCGGCCATCACCACCCGCGGGCTTCGTGCGGAGCACATGGAGCCGATCGCCGCATGGATCGACGAGGCGATCACGGCCGCCGCCAAGAGCGACGACGCCACCCTGGACCGCCTGGCCGCCGACGTCAGGGAGTTCGTGGCCGCCTATCCCATCCCCGGCTGGGCGGCCCCTCCCGCCTGATAACAGCAAGAAGCCTCCGGCCGGGGTACTTCTGGCTCCGGGATGGGCAAATCCCGCTGAGACCCGCCCCCTCCTGGTGGCCGCCGTCCGGCCCGTCAGCCGAGCAGGCCGGCCGGTGCGGGGTCAAGCCGCCCGGAGCACTAGCTTGACCCGCCCTCATCCGGCCCGCTGATTCGGCCGCCGAGGATGACGGCGACGGCACGGGCCAGCCCGCCCGCCCTCGGGCCAGCCCGCTCGTGCGCACGCTGTGCCCCATCCAGCCCGCAAGTCACACGGGCCTCACCACTACGTGTGCCCCGCCACTGCGCTCGTCCTGCCCGCCCGCTGGCCGCCGATCACCGGCTGCCCTGGGAACGGCCCCGCCCCGCCCACCGCTCACCCCCGGCCGGATCCGCCGCGACTTTCCCCGCGTCCGCCTGACACTGCCCGTCATGGCAAAGCCGCGAAAACCCTGCCGGGCCGGCCCGGGCGCCCCAAAGGAGCCACCAGCCCCCACGCCAAACGCCACCCAGTGATCAGAAGAACGCTTCGCCACCAGCCAAACGTTAAAACGCAAGTATCAGCATGTGCTCAAAAGTCTGCCCAAACTCCAGCGCCGCCGGCCGCCTCGCCCCTCAAGCACACCAGGCGCACGAGCCTCGCCCCTCAAGCACACCAGGCGCACGAGCTCGCCACCGCGAAGCCCTCCCCGCTGGCGGTGGGGGCGCTGCTGGCGGCGGTCGCGCTGTCGGTGAGCACCAACGGGCTGGCCTTCACGGCCGTCGCCGAGCTGGCCGGCATGGCCTGGGCGGGCCGCGCCCTCGGCGTCCAGAACACCGGCCAGAACCTGGCCGCGGCGGGCACCCCGCCGACCCTGGCCCAGCTCATCGGCCTGACCGGCTACGGCGGGGCGTTCGCGCTCGCCACCTTGTTCCCGGCCCTGGCCATCCTCGCCGTGCCGGTCCGCGCCGAGGTCAGCCGCGGTCCTGAGCAGCCTGCCGGACTTCAGCGGCAGCGTTCTTCGTCAGCGTGACCCGGACAAGCCCGGCGGCCAGCTGGGCCAGGTGTGCCCCGGCCAGCCGGGCCAGCTCATCGGCGCCGGCGGGCAGGCCCAGCTCGCGGGCGCCCGCCTGCACCTTGTCGTCCACGTACGGAGCCACCGACGGCCAGACCCCTTGCACTTCGCGCAGGAAGATCGACGCCCCGGCCGGCCCGATGCCCGGGAACTCCCGCAGCAGGGCCGCCAGCTTCCCGGCCGAGCCGTCGGCTTCGTCGCGAAGCCGCCGCAGATCGCCGCGCCAGCGCTCGGTCAGCAGGTTCGCGCCGTCGCCGAGCATGGTGGCGGTCCGCTCGTCGTAGCGCTTGTAGTGCCCGCGCCCCAGCGCGTCCACCCGGTCCTGCCAGCTGGCCTCGCTCATCGCGCGCGGCGTCCGGTACCCGGCCGCGAACAGCTCGCGGGCCGCCGCCACCGCGATGTCGGCCGAGATCCGGGCGCTGAGCAGGGTGGCCAGCACCAGCAACTGATACAGAGCAGCGGGCGAATCGGTCAGCAGGATGCCGGCCTCGGCCGCGTAGGTCTGGCCGAACCGCTCCCGCACTTCCTTGACCAGCGCGTCCGCCGAAGGCGAAGGTGAAGGTGAGGCAGCCATGGCCGCCTACTTACCGGCCGGCGGCGGTTTACTCCCTGCCGGGGGAATCCCCGGGAGCCTCGCCGTCTTCCTCTTCGTCCCGGATGACCGTGGCCTGCGCCGCCTGCCCTCGCCGGATCGTCTCCTCGTCGAAGGCCTCGGCCGGGGCGTCCCGGTGCGGGGCCACGCTGCGGCCGTCGCCCAGGTGCACCCCGCCCTGCACCGGCCCGGTCCAGGGCGGGGTGGAGGCCGGGCGCTTGCGCCGGGGTGCCCGGCCGGCCAGGATCGGCGGCAGCAGCAGGCCGCAGGCGAGGATGATGGAGCCGACCGACAAGACGATCAGCCCGCTCTTGGGCATGGTGGTGATCGATGTCTCGTTGCCCGGCGGAGTGAGGGCAAGGAAATGCACCGGTCCAGCGGCGCCAATGAACGACATCTGCCCGTTCCTCCTCGAAGCTCTGCCTACCCGTACCCAGCGTGCCTGCCGCGCCAACGGCCCTATCGTGCCTTACCGGCCTCCGGCACCACCAGCACGGGACACGGCGCGTTACGCAGAACATACTGGCTGACCGCACCGAGCAGGCGCGCGGGGGTTCGTTCTTTACGGGCCGACAGCACGATCATCACCGCGTCCAGCGTCCGCGCGGCCTCCACCAGCGCCCGCCCCGCATGCCCCGCCTCCACCTGGGCCTCCACCGGCGCCCCCATCGGGCCGACGGACTCGCCGCCGTCCGCACCGAGCGCGGCCCTGATCACGCTGCGCAGGGTCGATTCGGCCGTCGCCCGTTCCTCGTCGGACGAACGCGGGGTGGCCAGCGGCCGGCCTGCCGGCGTGCCGAGCATGCCGTCGCCGCCGTAGGCCATCACCGCGACCAGGCGCGTCCCGCGCAGCCTGGCCTCTTCGCGCCCGATCCGGATCGCGTCGTACGACTCCGGGGCGCCGTCCACACCCACCACTACGGTCATCGTCCCACCTCTTTATGGGCCTGATCTTTCCCACCCTATGCCCGCGAAAAGGACCCGGAATCTACGCGTCCAGAGCCGGAGCGAGCAGTCGAAAGAGCACTGCTCTTATTTAAGTCCATCGCTCTGATAAGATCGGCCCATGCCGCCTCGCCCGCACCCTCGCCCCCAGCCGCGCCTCACCGCCCGGGAACGGGTCCGGGCCGAGATCACCCGGGAGATCACCGACGTCGCCCGGGCGCAGCTGGCCGCCGAGGGGGCCGCCGCCCTGTCGCTGCGCGCGGTCGCCCGGGAGCTGGGCATGGTGTCCTCGGCCGTCTACCGCTACTTCGCCAGCCGCGACGAACTGCTGACGGCGCTGATCGTCGACGGTTACAACGCGCTTGGCGCGGCCGTCGAGCAGGCCGACGCCGCCCGCGCCCGCGGTGACTACCCGGCCCGCTGGCAGGCCGCCACCGGCGCCGCCCGGGACTGGTCGCTGGCCCACCCGCACGAGTACGCCCTGCTCTATGGCTCGCCGGTGCCCGGCTACCAGGCCCCGGCCGACACCGTGGCCCCGGCCGCCCGGTCGGCGGTGGTGTTCGGCCGCCTGGCGAGCGACGCCTACGCGGCCGGCGTCCTGCGCCCGCCCGCCGGCCAGCCCGCGCCGCAAGTCCTGGCCGAAGACCTGGCCCAGCTCCGCGAAACCGTCATGCCCGGCGTCCCCGACACCGTCATAACGGCCGCGCTGGCCGCCTGGGCAGGCGTGTTCGGCCTGATCAGCTTCGAGCTGTTCGGCCAGTTCACCAACGTGATCACCGACCGCGACGCCTATTTCAGCTACGCCGCCGGCCAGCTCGGCCGCCTTTTCGGCCTTTCCAGCTGAACCAGCCAGCCAGAACCAGCCACCGGCCCCCTAGGCCTCGCTGGCCGGGTGCCGCCAGTTCACCCGGGGCAGCAGCGCCTCCGGCCGGACCCGGTGCGCGTACCGCTTGGTCACCTCGAACAGCGAGTCGATCAGCGTGTCCGACAGCAGGTGCGGCTCCAGGCCCAGGTCGATGAGCTTGGTGTGGGTCACGTTGTAGTAGTGGTCGGCCAGCTCGACCCGCGGGTTTTCCAGGTACTCGATCGCCACGTCCTCCGGGGACGCCGCCTGGATGGTCTCGGCCATGTCCTTGACCGACATCCACTCGGTGATCTGGTTGAACACCCGGAATTCGCCCCGGTCGGCCGGGTTCTCACAGGCCAGCTGGACGCACCGGACGGTGTCGCGGATGTCGATCATGCCGCGGGTCTGGCCGCCCGCCCCGTAGACGGTCAGCGGGTGCCCGATGACGGCCTGGATGATGAACCGGTTCAGCACCGTGCCGAACACCGCGTCGTAGTCGAACCGGGTGGCCAGCCGCTCGTCGCGGGCGGTCTCGGGGGTCTGGGCTCCGTACACCACGCCCTGGTTGAGGTCGGTGGCGCGCAGGTTCCAGACCCGGCAGGCGAACTCGATGTTGTGCGAGTCGTGCACCTTGGACAGGTGGTAGAACGACCCCGGCCGCATCGGGTACGGGATCTTGTCCCGGCGCCCCTTGTACTCGACCTCGAGCCAGCCCTCTTCGATGTCGATGTTGGGCGTGCCGTAGGCGCCCAGCGTGCCCAGCTTGACCAGGTGGATGTCCGGGTCGATCTCGGCGATCGCGAACAGCAGGTTGAGGTTCCCGATCACGTTGTTCTGCTGGGTGTAGACCGCGTGCGCCCGGTCGATCATCGAGTACGGGGCGGCCCGCTGCTCGGCGAAGTGCACCACCGCGTCCGGCCGGAACTCGGAAATGATCCGGTGGGTGAACATCGCGTCGGTCAGGTCGCCGACGTAGCCGGTGATCTCCTGGCCGGTCAGCTCCTTCCACACGGCGATCCGGCTCTGCAGCGGCTCGATCGGCACCAGCGACTCGACCCCGAGCTCGTTGTCGTAGGACCGGCGGGCGAAGTTGTCCGCCACCGCCACCCGGTGACCGGCTTCCGACAGATGCAGGGCCGTCGGCCAGCCCAGGTAACCGTCTCCGCCCAGCACCAGAATCTTCATCGCCATCCACCTTGGTTCGTCGGGACGATCCGCTTTTCAGTCGCTTTGTTCATGTGCCGTTCAGCTTTTTCCCAGCCGATCCGCAGTTGTCAATGGCAGCGTAAGACAGCGGTGACGCGGTAACGTGCTGTGCGCAGCCTGTGTGGCTGACATGGGTCTTTGCGGTATTTGCGGCGTTGACGGCCTGCGGCGCCCGGCATCTGTACCTACTCTCTGCGACCTCGCCGAGGATCAAGATCGGCAGTCACGTACCCTAGGAAACAAATGGCACTTGTAACGAGTCGGATCGGCACCGCCCTGTGGCGGAAGGCCCGCAGCAACGTCGGCATCCGCTTCACCCGGTTCACGGTGGTGGCGGTCGCGTCGGTTGCGGCCAGCCAGGTCGCGCTGAGCCTGCTGCTCGGCCCGGGCCACCAGACGGCCGGTTTCTCGGGCGGGCTGGCCGCGGTGATCGGCGCAGGCGTGAGTTACGTGCTGAGCCGCTGGGCCTGGGAACGCAAGGGCCGCCCGAACCTGCTCAAGGAGACGCTGCCGTTCTGGCTGGTCTCGGTGGCGGTGTGGGTGCTGCTGGCGCTGGCCGCCAAGCTCGGCGTCCACCTCGCGGCCGCGGGTGACCTGCACGGCGCCGAGCGCATCGCGGTCGCCGACGGCACCTACTTCGCCGCCAACTGCGTGACGTTCCTGCTCCGGTTCCTGCTGTTCCACTACATCCTCTTCGCCGACCCGCGCTCGCCCCGCGAGAAGGCTGTCGGAGACGGCCATAAGGGCACTGCTCCGGCCGCCGGCTCAGCGGCCCCGGGCGCCCCTGCGGACCACCCGGAGCCACTGGCCGACGTCACGCCCGATCGCCGCTGAAGGCCTTCCGGCGCCTGCGCTCCCGCTGCCAGGTCCCGAGCACCACCCGGCTGAACCGCACCCCGTAGAACAGGTTGTTCACACCCGGGATGTGCAGGTTGTACAGCGGGTTCGCGCCCTTCTTGGATTCGCCCACCCGCCGCTTGTGAATGGTGGCCGGCACCTCCGCCACCTTGTAGCCGTGGGTGATGACCCCGATCAGCAGCTCGGACGCCTGGTACTGGGGCTGGGCCAGCTGCACCGCCCCGGTCACCTCGGCCCGCATGGCCCGCAGCCCGAATGTCGTGTCGGAGATCCGCTGACCGGTCAGCAGGCTGATCGTGGCCGCGAAGAACCGGACCCCGGCCTGCCGGACCGGGTCCTTGGTCTCCTCGCTGCCCAGCCGGCGCGAACCGGTCACGAAGTCGGCCTGGCCGGCCAGGATCGGCGCCAGCAGCTTCTCGATCTCGGCCGGGTTGTACTGGCCGTCGGCGTCGGTGGTGACGATGTACTCGGCGCCGCCTTCGCGGGCGATCCGGTACCCGAGCCGCAGGGCCGCGCCCTGGCCGCGGTTGACGGACACGTCGGCGACCAGCGCGCCGGCCGCGTCGGCCTCCTTGGCGGTGGCGTCCGCGCAGCCGTCGGCCACCACGATCGTCGCGGTCTGGAGGCCGCAGGCTTCGGCCGGCAGGTGCTCCACCACCGGCCCGACCGCGCCCTCTTCGTTGTAGGCCGCGATGACCAGCGCCACCGGCGGGAGCTTGCGCACCCGGTCGCCGTAACGCCCGGTCATGGCGGCGAGCGCCGCGTCGTCGATCGCGATGTCCTCCGGGCTCGCGTAGGAGCCCAGGACGCCATCGCGGGAACTCACCCCGGCACTCGCGGCGGACGGGGCCTGGCTCATCGCGCCCCCTCCGTCACCAGCGTCCGGGCGGGATCGAAGTCCGGCCACACCGTCGCCATGCCCTTCTCAAGGTCGTACGTGGGGGAATAGCCCAGGCTGCGGGCCACCGAGATGTCCAGCCTGACCGCGGGCATCTCGCCTTGCTGGATCGGCACGTTCTCGGCCGGGATGTCGATCCCGGTCACCCGGCGGGCCGTCGCCACCATCTCGTTCACCGTGACCGACTGGCCCGAGCCGAGGATGACCGGCCCACTGTAGTCGCTGCGCCAGGCGGCGAACATCCCGCTGATCACGTCGTCGACCTGGATGACGTCACGGATCATGGAACCGTCGCCGCGCACCTTGACGCCGGTGCCGTCGCGGGCGGCCTTCATCAGCCGGGGGATGAAGCTGTCCTTGTGCCCCATGCCGGGCCCGTACACGTTGGAGAAGCGGAGCGCGATCCCGCGCACGCCGTAGGCCGCGGCGTAGCAGCTGATCAGCATCTCCGACGCGGCCTTGGTCGCCCCGTAGGGCGTCAGCGGCCGCAGCGGGGCCTGCTCGGTGATCAGGGCCTGGCCCACGTTCCCGGTCACCGCGTTGGTGGAGGCGAACAGGAACGTCCGCACCCCCCGCTGCCGGGCCAGTTCGAGCAGGCCCGCGGTCAGCGTCACGTTGTTCCGGTAGTAGGCCTCCGGATCCTGCAGCGACTCCAGCACCGACGTGCGCGCCGCCAGGTGGATGATCGTGTCCGTCCCCGGCGCGACCGCCTGGCCCGCGACCTCCGGCTCCACCAGGTCGCCGGTCACCGCCCGGACCGACGGGTCGCCGGTGAACGGCTTGAGGTCCGCCACCGTCACCTCGGCTCCCTCGGCGAGCAGTGCGGTGACCACGCGGCGGCCGATGAACCCGGCCCCCCCGGTCACCAGCACGCGGGAAGGAGAATCGTTCCCCATCCAAGCTCCATTCCGGATTCGTTCAGCGAACGTTTGATTTTGTGAGTTGTAAACACGGGCACGTTACCGATCCAAGCTGAGGATTAGCTGGACGCGAATCGGGCTCACGCCGCAAAGGACGCGGACGGCAACGCTGGCGGCCTCGATGTGCCTGGTCAGTTTAGCCAGGCGTCACCCGCGGACGGCAGGCCCCGGCAAATGTGTCATCCTGGGATCAGGCGGTTTGCGGAGGAACTCCGGTGTAAATCCGGGGCTGTCGCGCAACTGTAACCGGCGAGCAACCCTTCGGTTGGGCCACTGTCACTCAGGTGACGGGAAGGCGAAGGCGAGCACTGACCCGGGAGCCAGGAGACTCCGGCCGCCTGTCGACCCTACGGGCGCGCACACCCGGAAAGGACAGGCCTTGACGGCTCCCGCCAAGCACGCACCGCTCTACCCGTTTGCCGCCATCGTCGGCATGCCCGACCTGAAGCTGGCCCTGCTGCTCAACGCGGTCTCACCCGCCATCGGCGGCGTGCTCGTGCGGGGCGAGAAGGGCACCGCCAAGTCGACCGTGGTCCGCGGCCTGGGCGCGCTGCTGCCGCCGGTCCAGGTGGTGGCGGGCTGCCGGTTCGCCTGTGACCCGGCCGAGCCCGACCCGGGCTGCCCGGACGGGCCGCACCCGGGCGGTGCGCCGGCGCTGTCCCGCCCGGTCACGCTGGCCGAGCTGCCGGTCGGCGCGACCGAGGACCGGCTGGCCGGTTCCCTCGACATCGAGCGGGCCCTGTCCGAGGGCGTCACCGCCTACGAGCCGGGTGTGCTGGCGGCCGCCCACCGCGGCCTGCTCTACGTCGACGAGGTCAACCTGCTGCACGACCACCTGGTCGACCTGCTGCTGGACGCGGCCGCGCTCGGGGTCAGCTACGTGGAACGGGAGGGCGTCTCGGTCCGCCACGCCGCCCGGTTCCTGCTCGTCGGCACCATGAACCCGGAGGAAGGCGAGCTGCGCCCGCAGTTGCTGGACCGGTTCGGGCTGACCGTGGAGGTGGCGGCCAGCCGGGACCCGGACGAACGGGCCGAGGTGGTCCGCCGCCGCCTGGCCTTCGAAGCCGATCCGGCCGGGTTCGCCGCCCGCTTCGACGCCGGCTCCGAGGCGCTGGCCGAGGCGGTGGCCGCCGCCCGGGCCCGGCTGCCCCAGGTCAAGCTGCCCGACGCCGCGCTCCGCCAGATCTGCGCGGTCTGCGGCCGCTTCGGCGTCGACGGCATGCGCGCCGACCTGGTCACCGCCCGGGCCGCGATCGCCCTGGCCGCCTGGCACGGCCGCGACGAGGTCCTCGAGGACGACATCCGCCAGGCGGCCCGGCTGGCGCTGCCGCACCGCCGCCGCCGCGACCCGTTCGACGCACCCGGGCTCGACGAACAGGAGCTCGAGGACGCCCTCAACGAGCCACCCCCCGCCCCGCCCGTGCCACCCGAGCCGGAGCCCCCCGGCCCGCCCGACCAGCCCGGCCCGCCCGACGGCTCACCGGGGGGCGGCCAGCCCCCGGAGCCCGCCGACGGTCCCGCACCGCCGCCCGCCGGTGAGCAGAGTGCCGGTCCCGATCCTGCCTCCGCCCCGGAAAACCCTGAAAACGTCCCGGCCCCCGGAGCCGCCGCTCGCCCGGACAGCTCCGCGCCGGCCTCCCCGCCGTTCCGCGCCCGCTTGCTCACGGTCCCCGGCCTGGGCGCCGGCTCGCTGGGCCGCCGCTCGCCCGCCTACACGCCCACCGGCCGGTCCGTGGGCGCCCGCCCGCCCGCGGGCAGGGTCACCTCGGTCCACCTCCCCGCCACCCTCCGCGCCGCCGCTCCCGCCCAGCTCACCCGCCGCGCCGCCGCCCCCGCTCCCGCCCAGCCAGCCCGCCGCGCCGGCCGCGACGGGCGAGCGCTGATCCTCGCCCCCGGCGACCTGCGCGAGGCCGTCCACGTCGGCCGCGAGGGCAACCTGGTGCTGTTCGCGGTCGACGCCAGCGGCTCGATGGCGGCCCGTCAGCGAATGCGGGCGGCCAAGGGCGCGGTGCTGTCGCTGCTGCTTGACGCCTACCAGCGCCGCGACAAGGTCGGGCTGGTCACCTTCCGCGGCGACGCCGCCGAGCTGGTTTTGCCGCCCACCTCGTCGGTCGAGGCCGGCGCCCGGCGACTGCACACGCTGGCCACCGGCGGCCGCACCCCGCTGGCGGCGGGCCTGGCCAAGGCGGCCGACGTGCTGGCGGCCGAGAAGCTGCGCGACCCGGCCCGGCGCCCGCTGCTGGTGGTGGTGACCGACGGCCGCGCCACCCGCGGCACCGACGCCGACCTGGCCCGGGCCGTCACCCGGCTGGCCGGCACCGCGGCCGTGGTCGTCGACTGCGAGAGCGGCCTGGTCCGCCTGGGCCTGGCCGCGGCCCTGGCCACCCGCCTGGGCGCCGCCCTCGTCGGCCTGGACGAGTTGCCCGCCGGCGGCCCCGCCCGGGGCGGTGGCCCGCTGGCCGGCGTGGTCCGGGCCGCCCGGAGGGCCGCCTGATGCCCCAGGGAAAACCGGAAAACGTTCCGGACGACGGGCTCACCACCCGCGAGCGGCGTACCCGCCCGCTGGTCGTGGTGCACACCGGCACCGGCAAGGGCAAGTCGACCGCCGCCTTCGGGCTCGCCCTGCGCGCCTGGAACCAGGGCTGGCCGATCGGCGTGTTCCAGTTCGTGAAGTCGGCCAAGTGGCGCGTCGGGGAGGAGAACGCGCTGCGCACGCTGGGCGCCAGCGGCCAGGGCGGCACCGTGGCCTGGCACAAGATGGGGGAGGGGTGGTCCTGGATCCAGCGCCACCCCGAGGACCACGCCGCCCAGGCGGCCGAGGGCTGGGCCCAGATCGCCCGCGACCTGGCCGCCGAGACCTACCGGTTCTACGTGCTCGACGAGTTCACCTACCCGATCAAGTGGGGCTGGGTCGACGTGCAGGAGGTGATCTCGGTGCTGCGGGACCGGCCCGGCCGCCAGCACGTGGTCATCACCGGCCGCGACGCCCACCCCGACCTGGTCGACCACGCCGACCTGGTCACCGGCATGACCAAGGTGAAGCACCCGATGGACCGCGGGCAGAAGGGCCAGAAGGGCATTGAATGGTGACGGTCCCGCGGCTGGTGATCGCCGCCCCGTCCTCCGGCAGCGGCAAGACCACGGTCGCCTGCGGCCTGATGGCGGCGCTGCGCGCCACCGGCCTGGTGGTGTCCGGCCACAAGGTCGGCCCTGACTACATCGACCCCGGCTACCACTCGCTGGCCACCGGGCGCCCGGCCCGCAACCTGGACCCGGTGCTGTGCGGCGAGGCCCGGGTCGCCCCGCTGTTCGCGCACGGCGCCGCCGGCGCCGGCGTGGCCGTCATCGAGGGCGTCATGGGCCTGTTCGACGGGGCCACCGCGCCGTCCGGCGAGGGCGCCGGCGACCCCGGCTTCGGCTCCACCGCCCACGTCGCCCGCCTGCTCGGCGCCCCGGTCGTGCTCGTAGTGGACGCTGCCGCCGCCGGCCGCTCGGTGGCCGCCCTGGTGGCCGGCTTCGACCGCTTCGACCCCGGCACCAGGGTGGCCGGCGTCATCCTCAACCAGGTCGGCTCCGGCCGCCACGAACAGCTCCTGCGTGACGCCCTGGCCGGTCTCGGCATCCCCGTCTACGGGGCCATCCGGCGCTCGGCCGAGGTGAGCGCGCCCGCCCGCCACCTGGGCCTGATCCCGGTGGCCGAACGCTCGGCCGACGCGACCGAGGCCACCGCCCGCCTGGCCGCGCTGATCGCCCGGTCCTGTGACCTGCCCGCCCTGCTGGCCCTGGCCCGCACCGCACCGGACCTGCCCGCCCCCGCCTGGGACCCCGCCGCCGAGCTCGCCCCGCCGACGTCGGGCCGCCCAGTCGTCGCGGTCGCCGGCGGCCCCGCCTTCACCTTCAGCTACACCGAGCACACCGAACTGCTCACCGCGGCCGGCCTGGACGTGATCCCCTTCGACCCCCTGCGCGACGAGACCCTGCCGCCGGGCACCTCCGGCCTGGTCCTGGGCGGCGGCTTCCCCGAGCTGCACGCGTCCGGCCTGTCCGCCAACCAGCCCCTGCGCCGCGCCGTCGCCGCGGCAGCGGCCCGCGGCGTCCCCATCGCCGCCGAGTGCGCCGGGCTGCTCTACCTGGCCCGCACCCTGGACGGCGCCCCCATGTGCGACGTCCTCCCGATCGACGCCACCATGACGCCCGCCCTCACCCTCGGCTATCGCGAGCCCGCGGCCGCCACCGACTCCATCCTGGCCACCGCGGGCAACGTAGTGCGGGCTCACGAGTTCCACCGCACCAAGACCCAGCCCGCCGCAGGCCCCACCCCCGCCTGGCTCCTGCCCCCCACCCCCCAAGCCCCGCCAGCCTCCCCGGCCCCGTCAGTCCCTCCAGTCTCCTCGGCCCCATCAGCCCGCCAAGAAGGCCACGTCACCGCCAACGTGCACGCGTCCTACCTGCACGTCCACTGGGCGGGCTATCCCCGGTGCGCGGCCCGCTTCGCCGCCGCCTGCCACGCCGCCGCCCCCGTAGGCTCCCGCCCATGAGCACCCTGATCGGGGTCGGCGTCGGCCCCGGTGACCCCGAACTGGTCACCGTCAAAGCCGTCCGCGTCCTGCGCGAAGCCGACGTCGTGTTCGCCCCGGTGATGGCCGGCCCGGGTCCGGCCGTCCCCGGCCGGGCCGAGACCACCATCCGCGCCCACATCCCGGCCGGCCGGATCCGGCCGGTCCCGTTCGCCCTCAACGACACCGGCGGCGTCACCCCGCGCCGGGCCGCCGCCTGGCAGGCCGCCGCCGCCGAGGTCGCCGGGGCATTCGCGGCCGGCGCCCGCACGGTGGCGTTCGGCACGATCGGCGACCCCAACCTGTACTCGACGTTCAGCTACCTGGCCCAGACCGTCCGCACCCTGGTCCCCGGCGTCGTCGTCGAGACCGTGCCGGGCATCACCGCCATGCAGGACCTGGCGGCCCGCTCGGCCGCGGTGCTGGCCGAGGGCGACGAACCGCTCACCCTGCTCCCGCTCACGGCCAGCGCCGGCGCCCTGGCGGACGCCCTGAACCGCCCCGGCACCGTCGTCGCCTACAAACTGGGCGCCGCCGCCGGCCCCACCCCGGCCGAGGTCGCCGCCCTGCTGGCCGCCGCCGGCCGCCTCGACGACGCCGTCGCCGGCGCCCGCCTGGGCCTGCCCGGCCAGGACATCCGCCCCGCCAAGGACCTGGGCTCGATGCCCGCCGTCCCCTACCTGTCGACCCTCATCGTCCCGGCCCGCCGATCCGCCGTCGGCTCCAGCCTGGCGAAGCCCCCCACCACACCAGTCCCTCCCGCCACACCAGCACCGGAGATCCGATGATGGGGAGTCTGGCCTACAGATGCAATGGCGCCTTTGCCCTTGTAAGAGCATGCGCAATGGCGCCATCGCGTATGCACTCGTGCGAGCCGGAGGAACGGGCATGAGCGACGGCAAGGTCATCTTCGTCGGGGCCGGCCCGGGCGCGCCCGACCTGATCACGCTGCGCGGCGCGGCCGCCATCGCCGGCGCCGACGTGGTGATCTGGGCCTCCAGCCTGGTCCACCCGGGGGTGCTGGAGCATGCCCGGGACGACGCCGAGGTCGTCGACTCGGCCGAGCTGCCGATGGAGGGCGTTCTCCCGTACTACCAGCGGGCGGCGGCCAAGGGCCTGACCGTGGCCCGGGTGCACTCCGGCGACCCGGCCCTCTGGGGAGCGATCCAGGAACAGCTCGACCGCTGCGCCGAGCTCGGGCTGGTCACCGAGATCGTCCCCGGGGTGTCCAGCTTCACCGCGGCCGCCGCCGCCATCGGCCGCGAGCTGACCATCCCGGAGGTGGCGCAGTCGGTCATCCTGACCCGCCTCGGCGGCGGCAAGACGCCGATGCCGCCGGGGGAGCAGGTGGCCGATTTCGCCCGGCACGGGACCACGATGGCGCTGTTCCTGTCGGCCGCCCGGTCCGGCCAGCTGCAGGACGAACTGCTCGCCGGTGGCTACTCGCCGGACACCCCGTGCGTCGTCGGCTACCAGGTCAGCTGGCCCGACGAGCTGATCGTGGGCTGCCCGCTGAGCGAGCTGGCCGCCACCATGAAGGCCCGCAAGCTCTGGAAGCACACGCTGGTCCTGGTCGGCCCGGGCCTGGCGGCCGGCGGCACCCGGTCGCACCTGTACCACCCGGGGCATTTCCACGGCTTCCGCCGGGCCGAAGCCGGGGCCCGCCAGGCCCTGCGCGCCCACGACCGGGAGCGCCGTTGACCGCGCTCGTCACCGTGATCGGCTGCGACGGTGCCCCGCTGCCGCCCGCCGCCGCCCAGGCCCTGGCGGCCGCGTCGGCCGTGGCCGGCGCCCCCCGCCACCTGGCCGCGGCGCCGCTGCCGCCCGAGGCCGACCGCATCCCGCTGCGCCGTCTCCAGGTCGCCCTCGACGCGATCTGCGCCCACCCCGGCCCGGTCGCCGTGCTCGCCTCGGGGGATCCGGGGTTCTTCGGCATCGTCCGCGCGCTGCGTGCCCGTGGCCTCGCCCCGGTCGTGGTCCCCGCCGTCTCGTCGGTCGCGCTGGCCTTCGCCCGCCTCGGCCTGGACTGGGACGACGCCCTGGTGCTGTCCGCGCACGGCCGGGACGCCGGTCCGGTGGCGGCCGCCGCCCTGGCTCACCCGAAGGCGGCCATCCTCACCGGCCCGCCCGAGGCCACCACCGGCGCCCTCCGCGCCGCTCTGCGCGACGCCGGCCGCACCGTCTACGTGGCCGAACGCCTCGGCACCCCCGGCGAGCGCGTCCGCGATCTGACCAGCGATCCGGCCGCCGACGTCACCGACCCCCACGTCCTGATTTCCCTCGCCAGCCCCAGCCCGGCCGCCAGCCCCGGGCCCCTCGCCAGCCCCAGCCCCGCCGCAAGCCCCGGGCCCCTCGCCAGCCCCAGCCCCGCCGGAAGCCCCAAAAATCCCACCAGCCCCGCCAGCCTCATCAGAACCACTGGTCCCACTGGCCCCCGCTGGCTCGCCGGCCACCCCGGTGCCCCGGCCGCCTGGGCCCTCCCCGAGACCGACTTCGAGCACCGGGACTCAATGATCACCAAGCCCGAGGTCCGGGCGCTGGCGCTGGCCCGCCTCGGACCCGGTCCCGGCCGCACGATCTGGGACGTCGGTGCGGGCTCGGGCTCGGTCGCGGTCGAATGCGCCCGCTTCGGCGCCTGGGCCATCGCGGTCGAGGCCGACCCGGCCCAGTGCGACCGCATCCACCGCAACGCCGCCCGCTTTGGCGTACTGCTGCAGGTCGTGCCCGGCCGGGCGCCCGCCGCCCTGGCCGGCCTGCCTGCCCCCGACGCGATCTTCGCCGGCGGCGGCGGCGACGAGGTCCTGCGGGCCGCTGTCCAGGCCGGGAAACCACCCCGGGTCGTGGTCACCCTGGCCTCGGTGGACCGTGTCCGCCCGGTCGCCGACCTGCTCACCGCCCTCGGCTACACCGCCGAAGGCACCCAACTCCAAGCGTCCCGGCTGTCCCCGCTGCCGGGCGGCTCGCTCCGGCTGGCCGCCACCAACCCCGTCTTCGTCCTCTGGGCCGACCGCGCCGACCGCGCCCCCGCCGGCCCGGAGCCCCATCATGATCGGCCTGGTCGCCGTGACCGCCGCGGGCCGGGCCGGCGCCGCCCGCCTGGCCACCGCCTGGCCGGGCGAGACCCGCTTCTACGACGCCCCCGCCGCCACTGCCCTGCCCCAGGCGTTCGCCGGCTGTGACGTGGTGGTGTCCTTCCTGGCCGTCGGGGCCACCGTGCGGCTGCTGGCGCCGTTGCTGGCCAGCAAGCACCGCGACCCCGGCGTGGTCTGCGTCGACGAGGCGCTGCGGTTCGCGGTGCCGGTGACCGGCGCGCACGCGGGCGGGGCCAACGCCCTGGCCCGCCGGGTCGCCGCCGTGCTCGGCGCCGAACCGGTGATCACCACCGCCAGCGACGCGGCCGGCGCGGTGGCCCTGGACGGCTTCGGCGCCGACCTCGGCTTCGTCATCGAGCCCGGCAGCGACCTGGCCGCCGTCGGGGCCGCGGTCCTGTCCGGCCAGCGGGTCACGCTCGGCGCCGACCAGACCTGGCCACTTCCGCCGCTGCCGCCCAACGTGGTCGCCGGCCCGCCGGAGCCCTCCGTACCCGCGATCGTCATCACCGACCGCCAGCCACCCGTCCGGGACGAGCCCACGGTCATCTACCGCCCGCCATCCCTGGTCGTCGGCCTCGGGGCCAGCCGCGACGTCCCGCCGGAAGAGATCGGCGCCCTCATCGACGGAGTCCTGGCCGCCGCCGGCCTGTCCCCGCTGTCGGTCCGTGCCGCCGCCACCGTCGACCTCAAGCAGGACGAGCCCGGTCTGCTCGCCAGCGTCAGGGAACGCGGCTGGCCGCTGACCTTTTTCCGGGTTTCCGAACTCGCCGAAGTGCCGGTACCCAACCCGAGCGACACGGTCCGCGCCGCGGTCGGCACCCCCAGCGTCGCCGAGGCCGCCGCCCTGCTGGCCAGCACCCCCAGTACCTCCAGCCTCGTCGTCCCCAAGCAAATCAGCCCGCACGCCACCGTCGCCGTCGCCCGCAGCACTCCCCGGGGCCGCCTGGCCATCGTCGGCATCGGCCCCGGCGCCCGCGACCTGCTCACCCCCCGGGCCGTGGCCGAACTGCGGCGGGCCAGCATCGTCGTCGGCCTCGACCAGTACGTGCGCCAGGTCCAGGACCTGATCCGCCCCGGCACCACGATCCGGTCCAGTGGCCTCGGCCAGGAACAGGAGCGGGCCGAGACCGCGGTCGCCGACGCCGCGGCGGGCCACGCGGTCGCCCTGATCGGCTCGGGCGACGCCGGCGTCTACGCGATGGGCAGCCCCGCCCTGGAGACCGCCGGCGTGGACATCGAGGTCGTCGGCGTTCCCGGCGTGACCGCCGCCCTGGCCGCGGCGGCCGTGCTCGGCGCCCCGCTCGGCCACGACCACGCCATGATCTCCCTGTCTGACCTGCACACCCCGTGGGACGTCATCGAGCGCCGGGTGGCCGCCGCGGCCGCCGCCGACCTGGTGGTGTGCTTCTACAACCCCGCCAGCCGGGAACGGGACTGGCAGTTCCGCCAGGCCCTGTCGATCCTGGCCGCCCAGCGGCCGCCGGAGACGCCGGTGGGCTGGGTCCGCGACGCGTCCCGCTCCGGCCAGTCGTCCGCGACCGCCACCCTGGCCACCTTTGACCCGGCCGCGGCCGACATGCGCACGCTGGTCATCGTCGGCTCCTCACGCACCAAGCTGGTCGCGGGCCGGATGGTCACCCCGCGCGAATACCGCTGGGCGGGTCCTATTGTCGTGCCCAGAGGTGCCAGCCGCTCTACCCGGGAGGAACCGTGACCGAATTCGAGCGTTCACCCGAACGGGACCCCAGCGAGCCGCACCCGATCGAGGTCGAGTCCTACCGGATCCTGCGGTCCCGGATCGACCTGAGCCACCTGCCCCCGCTGACCCTGGCCGTCACCGAGCGGATCATCCACGCCAGCGCCGACTTCGACTACGCCGCCGACCTGGTGGCCGACGAGGCCGCCCTGGCGGCCGGGGTGGCCGCCATCCGCCGCGGCGCGCCGGTCGTGGCCGACGTGGCCATGGTCGCCTCGGGCATCACCGGCTACCCGGTGATCTGCAAGGTCGGCGAGGGACTGGCCACCCGGCTGTCCCGCACGGTCGGGATCACCGTGTCCGCCGCCGCCACCCGGCTCGCGTTCGGCGAGGCCGGCCCGGGCGCGGTCTGGGTCGTCGGCAACGCCCCGACCGCGCTGGCCGAGGTCTTGCAGCGGGACGTGTCGCCGGCGCTGGTCATCGGCATGCCGGTCGGCTTCGTCGGCGCCGCCGAGTCCAAGCAGGCGCTGCGCGCCAGCGGGCTGCCCGCGCTGAGCAACAAGTCCGAGAAGGGCGGGTCGGCGGTGGCCGCGGCCGCGTTCAACGCGCTGCTGCGGGTGGCCCGCGAGCAGCAGCCGGAAGGCCGCCCGGGCGGCCGCCTGACCGGGGGCCGCCGTTGAACCCCGCCCTGCTGATCGCCGGCCACGGCACCCGCGACCCCGAGGGAGCGGCGGCGTTCGCCGCGTTCACCGACCGGGTGGCCCGGCTCAACGCGGCTGAGATGCCGGTGGCGGGCGGTTTCATCGAGCTGTCCGAACCGCCGCTGAAAGACGCGGTCACCGCGCTGGCCGGCCAGGGCCACCGGGATCTGGTGGCGGTGCCGCTGATGCTGTCGGCGGCCGGCCACTCCAAGGGCGACATCCCGGCCGCGCTGGCCCGCGAGACCGGCCGCCACCCCGGCCTCAGCATCCGCTACGGGCGCCCGCTCGGCCCTCACCCGGTGCTGCTGGACCTGATGGCCGCCCGGATCGCCGCGGTCACGGCCGGGATGACCGAGCCGCCCGCGGTGCTGCTGGCCGGACGGGGTACCACCGACCCGGACGGCAACGCCGACGTGGTCAAGGTGGCCCGGCTGCTGTGGGAGGGCCGGGACTACGAGTTCACCGAGACCGCGTTCATCTCGCTGGCCCGCCCGAGCGTGCCCGAGGGCCTGGAGCGCTGCCGCCGCCTCGGCGCCCGGCACATCGTGGTCGCCCGCTACTTCCTGTTCCCCGGGGTGCTGCCGGACCGGGTGGCCGAGCAGGCCGCCGCGTTCGCCGACGGTCACCCCGGCCTCGACGTCCGCACCACCGGCGTGCTCGGGGACTGCGACGAGATCGCCGGCCTGGTGGCCGAGCGCTACCGCGAGGCGCTGGCCGGCGACATCCGGATGAACTGCGACACCTGCCTGTACCGGACCGCGCTGCCCGGCTTCGCGGACCGCGTCGGCGCCGCCCAGCACCCCCATGACCACCCGCACGACCACGATCATGTGCACCTCCGTGGCGCCTGACCGGCCCGCCGAGCCCGACCTGGACTTCCACGGCGACCGGGAGCTGGCCGGCGGCCTGGTCGACCTGGCCGTGAACGTCCGCCCCGGCACCCCGCCGCCCTGGCTGCGGGGGCACCTCCGCGCCGCGGTCGACGACGTGGCCGCCTACCCGGACCCGGCCGCCGCGACCGGGGCGGTGGCCCGCCGGCACGGGCGCCCGCCGTCCGAGGTCCTGGTCACCGCCGGGGCGGCCGAGGCGTTCACGCTGATCGCGCGGGCCTTCCGCCCCCGCCACCCGGTGGTCGTCCACCCTCAGTTCACCGAGCCCGAAGCGGCCCTGCGGGCGGCCGGGCACGACGTTGGCCGGGTCATCCTGCCACCCGATTTCCGGCTCGACCCGGGCCTCGTCCCCGCCGAGGCCGACCTCGTCGTCCTCGGCAACCCCACCAATCCCACGTCGGTGCTGCACCCGGCGGCCAGCGTCCGGGCCCTGGGCCATCCCGGCCGCACGCTGGTGGTGGACGAGGCGTTCGCCGACTGCGTGCCCGGCGAACCGGAGAGCCTGGCCGCCGCCCGTGACATCCCCGGCCTGATCGTGGTGCGCAGCCTGACCAAGACCTGGGGCCTGGCCGGCCTGCGGGCCGGCTACCTGCTGGCCGCCCCGGACACCGTGCGCGCGCTGGCCCGCCCGCGCCCGCCGTGGGCGGTGTCCAGCCCCGCCCTGGCGGCCGTGGTCGCCTGCTGTACCCCGGAAGCCATCGCCGAAGCGAATACCTGGGCGACGGAGCTGGCCCAGGAGCGAGCCCAGCTGGCCGCCGGCCTGTCGAGACTCCCCGGCGTCCGGGTAACCCCCGATGCCAGAGCCTCGTTCCTGCTGCTCAGGACCTCAGCTCCGGCCGTCCGCGACCGCCTGCGCCAGGCCGGCTTCGCGGTCCGCCGGGGCGACACGTTCCCGGGCCTCGGCCCGGACTGGCTCCGCATCGCGGTCCGCGACCGCGCCACCAGCGAACGGTTCGTGGCCGCCCTGGCCCGCGTCCTCGACACAATCCCCGAGGAGGTCCCGTGAGTTCCGAGCCAGAGCAGACGCCAGCGGCCGAGCCCGGCCGCGCGCTCCCGTACCCCGACGACCAGCGCGCCGCCGTCTACCGCGTCATCGCCGAACGGCGCGACGTGCGGCAGGGCTTCCTCCCCGACCCGGTGCCGGACGACGTGCTCACAAGGGTGCTGGCCGCCGCCCACCAGGCCCCGTCGGTCGGCCTGTCGCAGCCGTGGGACTTCATCGTCATCACCGACCGCGCCCAGCGTGCGCGCATCGCCGCGCTCGCCCGGCGCAACCGCGACCAGTACGCGGCCGGGCTGCCCGCCGCCCGCGCCCGCGCGTTCGCCCCGCTGAAGGTCGAGTCGATCCTCGACACCCCGGTCAACATCGCCGTCACCTGCGACCCGACCCGCGGCGGCCGCCACACGCTGGGACGGCACAGCCAGCCCGAGACGGCCGGGTTCTCCAGCGTGCTGGCGGTGTCCAACCTGTGGCTGGCCGCCCGGGCCGAGGGCCTCGGCGTCGGCTGGGTCAGCTTCTTCGGTGAGCGCGACCTTGCCGCCGAGCTCGGGCTGCCCGCTCACCTGGACGTCGTCGCCTACCTGTGCGCCGGGTACGTGCGCGAGTTCGGCGGTGAACCGGAGCTCGCCAGCACCGGCTGGGCCCGCCGCCGCCCGGTGTCCTGGGCGGTGCACGCGGGGGAGTTCGGCCAGCGCGGTCTGCCCGGCCAGCCGCCGGTGCACCCGCTGGACGAGGTGGTGGCCGCGATCGGCCCGCTGGACGGCGAGGCGATGGCCGCCGCCCGCGAACGCCAGGACCGGATGACCAAGCCGCGCGGCTCGCTCGGCGTGCTCGAGGACGTGTCGGTGCAGCTGGCCGGCCTGGCCGGGCAGTGCCCGCCGCCACTGCCCGAGCCGGCCGCGGTGGCGGTGTTCGCCGGTGACCACGGGGTGCACGCCCAGGGCGTCAGCCCCTGGCCGCAGGAGGTGACCGCCCAGATGGTGGCCAACTTCCTGGCCGGCGGGGCGGTCGTCAACGCCTTCGCCGCCCAGGCCGGGGCCGAGGTCGTGGTGGTGGACGCCGGGGTCGCGGCCGACCTGGACCCCGCCCCTGGCCTGCTGCCCCGCAAGGTGGCCCGCGGCACCGCCGACTTCACCCAGGGCCCGGCCATGACCCGCGAGCAGGCCGGCCAGGCGCTGGGAGCCGGCATCGAGGTGGCGCGCGACCTGGTCGCGGCGGGCAACCGCTGCCTGGTCACCGGCGACATGGGCATCGCCAACACCACCGCCTCGGCCGCCCTGATCTGCGTGTTCACCGGCCAGGACCCGGCCGGGGTGGTGGGCCCGGGCGCCGGCGCCGACGAGGCCGCGCAGGCCAGGAAGGTGACCGCGATCCGGCAGGGGCTGGCCCGGCACCAGCCCGACCCGGCCGATCCGGTCGGCGTGCTGGCCGCGTTCGGCGGCTTCGAGCACGCCGCCCTGGCCGGGTTCATCCTGGCCGCCGCGGCGCTGCGGGTACCGGTCATCCTGGACGGGGTGATCGCCGGGGCGGCCGCGCTGGCCGCGGTCGCGATCGCGCCGGACGCGGCCGGCGCCTGCCTGGCAGGTCATCGCAGCACCGAACCCGGGCATGCCGCTACGCTTGGTCACCTGAGGCTGCGGCCCCTGGTCGACCTCGATCTGCGGCTGGGCGAGGGGACCGGCGCCGTGCTCGCGTTGCCCCTGGTCCAGAGCGCGGCCCGGGCCCTGCGCGAGGTGGCGACGTTCGACTCGGCCGGCGTCAGCGACAAGTCCTAAGGAGTTCCAGACGTGCTGACCGGGAAGCCCCGGCGATGACGGACGGCCGCCCCTATCTGCTGGGGCTGCGGCTGGCCGGGCGCCGCGTGCTGGTGGCCGGCGGCGGGGCCGTGGCTGGCCGCCGGGTGCCGGCCCTGCTGGACGCGGGCGCCGTCGTCTTCCTGGTCTCGCCCGAGGTCACCGGCTCGCTGGAGGATCTGGCCCAGTCCGGCCGGATCGAGTGGGCGCGCCGCCGGTTCGAGCCCGGCGACACCGCCGGGAGCTGGCTGGTCTGCGCCTGCACCGACGACCCGGACGTCAACCAGGCCATCGTGGCCGAAGCCGATGAGCACCGGATCTGGTCCATCCGTGCCGACGACGCGCAGCGCTCCCGGGTCTGGACGCCGGCCGCCGGGCTGGCCGGCGACGTCCAGGTCGGCGTGCTCAGCGGCGATCCGCGGCACAGCGCCGGCCTGCGTGACGCGATTGTGACCGGGCTGCGGTCCGGCACCGTCGGGGCCCGCCGGGGCCGTCGCCACCGGTCCGGGGTGGCCCTGGTCGGCGGCGGCCCGGGCGACCCCGGCCTGATCACCGTGCGCGGCCGCCAGCTGCTGGCCGAGGCCGACGTGGTGGTCACCGACCGGCTCGCCCCGCGTTCGGTCCTGGATGAGCTGGCCCCCGACGTCGAGGTCGTCGACGTGGCCAAGATCCCGTACGGCCGGGCGGTCGCCCAGGAGCACATCAACGCGGCCCTGATCGAGCACGCCCAGGCCGGCAAGTTCGTGGTCCGCCTCAAGGGCGGCGACCCGTACGTCTTCGGCCGCGGCGCCGAAGAGGTCATCGCCTGCCTGCGGGCCGGGGTCCCGGTCACCGTGGTGCCCGGCATCACCAGCGCGGTCGCCGTCCCGGCGGCGGCCGGGGTGCCGGTCACCCACCGTGGTGTCGCGCAGGAGTTCAGCGTGGTGTCGGTGCACGTGCCGCCGGGCGACCCCCGGTCCACCGTCGACTGGCCCGCGCTGGCGACCCTGCAGGGCACATTGGTCCTGCTCATGGCCGTGGAACGGCTCGCCGCGGTGGCCGAAACGCTGATCCGTCACGGCCGTTCCGCCCAAACTCCCGTTTCAGTGATTGCGGACGGTACTCTGCCTACTCAGCGCACAATTGTGGCAACGCTGGACACAGTCGCGCCTAGCGTGCTGAAAGATGGGATCCGGCCCCCGGCCGTTGTCGTGATAGGTGAGGTCGTGAACGTTGCAGCCGAGATAGCCGAGCTCGTGCAGCGCATGCCCGCCGTGACGGGAACGGGCCCGGCGTGAGACCCAGACCGGCCCCGGATCGCCCGGCGGAGTCCGCCGAGCCGACCACGCGCCCCGAGCCGGCTACGCCTATCGAGCCGGCTCCGGGCTCTGAGTCGGCCTCGCCCCCTGGGCCGGCCTCGCCCCCTGAGGCGGCCGCGCCCGCCGGCCCGACGCCGCCCGCCGGGGCCGCCGAGCCGGCTCAGCCTCCCGCGTCCGCCCAGCCTCCCGCGCCCGCCCAGCCCTTCAAGCGGGCCAAGCCCTCCAAGCGAACCCAGCCCCCCGGGTCCGCCAAGCACGCCAAGCCCCAGGCCTCCCAGCGACCCCCCGCGCCTCAAGAGCCCCCCCAGCCCCCGCAGCCCCAGGAGCCCCAGGAGCCTCCCACCTCACAGGACTCCCCGGCCGAGCCGTACGTCCGGCTGAACGCCCAGGCCCTGGAAGGCGCCCTGGTCAACCTGCGCAATCGCATCGCCGCGGTGTCGCTGCTGTTCGAGACGCCGGATCTGGCCGAGGTGAAGGCCGAACGGGCCAAGCTCCTCAGCCAGGTCGAGGACTACCTGCTGCCGCGGCTGCGCCGGTCCACCGCCCCGATCCTGGTGGCGGTCGTCGGCTCCACCGGCGCCGGCAAGTCGACGCTGGTCAACAGCATCGTCGGCCAGCCCGTGAGCGCGACCGGGGTGCGGCGGCCGACCACCAACAGCCCGGTGCTGGCCTGCCACCCCGAGGACGTCGACTGGTTCGCGGAGAACAACTTCCTGCCTAGCCTGCCCCGGGTCCGCCAGGAGGGCCTGGCCCGCCCCGGCCGGGACGGCCTGCTGGTGCTGGCGGCCAGCGAAGGCATCCCCAAGGGCCTGGCGCTGCTCGACACCCCCGACATCGACTCCGTGGTCCAGGCCCACCACGAGTTCGCCTACCAGTTCCTGGACGCCTCCGATCTGTGGCTGTTCGTCACCTCGGCCAGCCGCTACGCCGACGCACCGGTCTGGCAGGTGCTGCAGCACGCCCGGGACCGGGGCGCGTCGCTGGGCATCGTGCTGTCCCGGGTGCCATCCGGGGCCCGGGCCGAGCTGGTCGGCCACTTCACCGCCATGCTGGACGCCAACAGCATCGACGCGGCCGACCGGTTCGTGATCCCGGAGACCCGGGTGGCCGGGGGCATGCTGCCGGCCGAGGCGTTCGAGCCGATCCGCGCCTACCTGACCGACACCAGCCACCGGGAGGAACGGCGGGTCGCGGTGCTGACGCAGACCATGGCCGGGGTGCTGGAGACGTTTTACACCAGGGTCCCGGCCCTCGCGGCGGCGGCCGAAGCCCAGCTGGCCGTGCGCAACCGGCTGCGGGAGCTGGCCGAGCAGCCGTACCGGGCCGCGCTCGGCACCGTGGAGAAGGCCCTGCGCGACGGTGAGCTGCTGCGCGGCGAGGTCCAGGCCCGCTGGCAGGACCTGGTCGTCACCGGTGACCTGACCCGGACCCTGCGGAACCGCAAGACGCCGCGGCAGGGCAAGCGGGCCCGTAAGCGCCAGGCGCCGGAGCGTTCGACCGCGCTGCGCTCCGCGCTCCGCTCGGCCCTGGAGGCGGTGATCGTATCCGCCGCCGACCGCGCCTCGGAGGAGGCCGATGGCCGGTGGCGCGACGACCCAGCCGGGTCGGTGATGCTGGCCTCGGCGGCCGCCGAGCTGGTCACCGAGCACCGGGCCGACCGGCTGTTCGCGTCGGCGTTCGGCGACGGCACCGACGCCGGGCCGGAGGAACTGAACCTGGCCCGGTCCGCCGCCGACCTGCCCGACCGGGTGTCCCGGGCAGTCAGCGCCTGGCAGGATCACGTGCTGCGGCTGGTCCGCCAGGCCGTGCAGCAAAAACGCGGGCACGGCCAGGCCGGGCTCGACGACGATACGCTGGCGCTCGTCACCGTGCTCGCGATCCTCGGCGAGGGCGCGATCGGCAGCCACGCCGCCAAGCCGTCCGACGACAGCGACATCCTGACGCTGCCCCGGCGGGTGGCGGCGGCCGTGCTCGGCGAGGGACCGGTGCAGGAGATTTTCGGTACCGCTCGCGCGGAGCTGAACGAGAGGGCGCGCTTGCTACTCGACGAGGAACTCCTCCGGTTCCCGGAGGTCATCGACGGTGTGGGCCGCTGTGATGAGGTGGCCGGGGTGCGGCTGTACCAGGCCGGCTTCATGCTCGAGGCGCTGCAGTGACCACCAGCGCGCCCCCGTTCGCCGGCCTGCCAAGCGCCCACCTGCCCGCCCGGCTGGCCGCGCTCGCCTCGGTGGCCGAGATCGCCCAGGACCGCAGCGGCCCCGGCGGGTTCAGCCCCGAGCTGGTCGCCAGCGCCGAAGGCCTGCTCGCGCGGGCCGGTGAGCGGCTGCGGCTGTCGGCCGCGCACACCGTCGTCACGCTGGCCGGCGGTACCGGCAGCGGGAAGTCGTCCCTGTTCAACGCGCTGGCCGGGGCCAATTTCTCGCCCGCCGCGGTGACCCGGCCGGCCACCAGGAACGCGCACGCCTGCGTGTGGGGGATGCAGGGCGCCGCACCGCTGCTGGACTGGCTGGGCGTGGAACGCCGCTACCGCTACGCCCGGGCCAGCGCGCTGGACGCGGGCGAGGCCGCCCTCAGCGGCCTGCTGCTGCTCGACCTGCCCGACCACGACTCGGTCGCGGCCGGCGCCGGCACCGCCGTCGACCGGCTGGTCAGCCTGGCCGACCTGATGGTGTGGGTGCTCGACCCGCAGAAGTACGCCGACGCGGCCGTGCACAACCGGTTCCTGTCCAAGCTGGCCCGGCACGGCAACGTCACCACGGTCGTGCTCAACCAGTCCGACCTGCTCACACCCCAGCAGGCGCACGACTGCGAGGAAGACCTCCGGCGGCTGCTCGACTCCGAAGGCCACGGTGAGGCCCGGGTCCTGCTGGTCTCCGCGCTCACCGGGGCCGGCCTGCCCGAACTGCGGCAGATCCTGGCCACTGCGGTGTCCGCCCGCCAGACCGCCGCTGACCGTATCGCGGCCGACATCGACAGCATCACCGGCGGCTTCGACAACTACGCGGTCGACCCCGCCGGCGTGGCCCGCCGGTCCGCCGAGAGCACCCCGCCCGCCGCCGATGCCAGCGGGGGCGCCATCTTCCGGCCGCCGTGGGATGACGCCGCCCCCGGCCTGTCGGCGCAGGCCTCGCCCGCCCGCACCGCGCTGGACAGCGTCCCCGCCGCACCGGCCCTCGCCGTGGCCGACGCGCTGGCGCACGCGGCCGGCCTCGCCGCCGTCACCGACGCACTCGAAGACGTCCGCGAGATCCACGCCGCCAAGTACCTGAGCTGGCCGTTTGCCCGCGTTTCGGACTTGCTGCCGGGCCGCGACCCGGTTCGCTCGGTCCGGCTGAGCCGGGCCAGCGCCGACGCCCGGGTTGCGGTCGCGGCCGGCGCGGACGCCCAGCAGCCCGAGATCGACAGCGCCATCACGGTCTTCGCCGACGCGATCAGCGATGGCCTGCCCGACCCCTGGCCACGCACGGTCCGGTCGGCCGCCCGGTCCCGTGCCGCCGACATCAGCAGCGCGCTCAGCGCGGCCATCAGCGAGAGCGTCCCCGCCGCCGCCCGCATCCCGGGCTGGTGGCGCCTGGTCTTCGCCTGGCAGTGGCTGCTGGTCGCCCTGGTCGCGGCGGGCATCGGCTGGATGGGTGTGATCATCGCGGTCGGCGTCTTCCACGCCCTGGGCCAGCACCCGCCCGAGCTGATCGGCAGCGCCGCCCTGATCCCGTGGGTGGCCGCCATGGTCGTCGCGTTCCTGCTGCTGGGCTGGCTCACCGCCACCGGCAGCCTGAACGCGGTCACCCTGGCCTTCGACCGTGAACGCGAGCAGATCGCCGCGGCCATGCGCGCCCGCATCGACGCGGTGGCCCGCGACCTTGTGGTGATCCCGGCCGGCACCGAGCTCACCACCTACACCGAGTTCTGCACCGAGCTGACCGCCGCCGGCCGCACGTAGCCGCCCCGCCCGGTGTTGCCTGCGCCTAGATCCGGCGCCGGCCTACCCTGGGTCTGACGGCGGCGGCCGCGACCGCGGTCCTGGCCACCGGCGCGCGGCCGGGGGTTACGGCGCGGGCCACGACGGCGGTCTTCGCCACTGGCGCGCGGATGACACCGACCCTTCCCACGCGTGCTCGCCTCAGGGGCATGTCAATCTCCTGCCGTTGCGGTTTCTTCGTCGGCCTCGATCGAGGCGATGATGGCCTGCAGGGGAATCCGCCCGTCGGCGATCAGCTGGCCGCCAGAACGCCGCGCCGCCGATGCGAACGGCGCCGCCCACAAGTTCTCCCAGATGAGCACCCCGGCCGTGCTTCCTGGTTCCATCGCGGCGGCGAGGTGGTCGACATCATCAGCGGCCAGCAGTTCCGCCAGTTCCGCCTCGATGGCCTCCAGCTCCCCGAGTTCGCCGACGTCGGACAGTTCCGCCGCGTCGACGGTGCCGTCTGCGTCCTTGGTGAGGATCAGTACATCGATCACGCGTATGGTGCCGGAGTCGACCAGAGCCCGCAGCTCCGCCGCCATCTCGCCGGTGAAGTTGCTCGCCCCGGCCGGGAACTCCACGACGACGAAGTCGACGGGACCTAGTTCCTCCAGAGATACGTTGGTCATGATCACTTCCGTTCCGTTGTCCCGGTGGGATCTCACTCAGCCGATCCGCCCGGCTAGACCCCGGCCAGGTTTTCGCGGCTGCCGTAGGCGCACAGCCCGTACAGCGCGACAACGTCCATGGCCAGGATGCTCAGCGCCCAGAAGGGATAGGCGGGCAGGGAGAACATCATGTCGATGGCGCTGAGCCCCACCACGACCACCGCGAACCAGCGGGCCAGCTGGTTGCCGGCCAGGATCCCGCCGGCCGCGGCCAGCTGGAGGACGGCAATGATGAGCGTGATCCAGCCCCAGGCGCGCAGGTTGCCGAACACGTAATGGGCGTTGCTCACGAAAACATGCGATTGAGCGATCCCGGCGATGCCGTAGATCAGGTTGAAGAAGCCGACGACGAGCAGCAGAATCGATGCGAAGAAGATCAGGCCATAGCCGCGGCCTTCCGCGTGGCGGCCGCCAGTGCCGTCTTCCGATCTGAGTGTTGCCGATGACACGATGACCTCCAAGTCAACATCGCGGCGCGGTGCCGCTCTGCTCAACCGTGCGCCCTGTCGCGCTCTGGCTGCATCACCCTTCAGGGGGGAGACGTGGCCCATGATTCAGCGGAAATGTGAGACTTGTTGAGGGGCCGGCCCGGATTCTTGCCCGCGTTCTGCCAGATGGCTGGAAAGTTGCCGGCCACCAGATCTTCGGCGTGCTGGAGCCGCCACGCGATCGACGAGCGGCGCTATGGTGGCGCGGTATCAAGCAGGCCGATGAGCAGAACTCGGGCCCGCAGCAGCACCATGGGAGATTGGGCACCGACGTGTACGGCAGCTTGCTGTATGCCGGATCCCGCACCCTGCAGGCTCGCCTACCCGACCCGGTCGGCACGGAGGCGCCGGTGCTGGTGCTGCGCCTGCGGGGCCGAACCTCGCTGGGGGCCACCTTCATCAAGGTGGCCGGCGACTACGCCGGCCAGCTGGATGACGTCGGTGGCCGGCTCTACCTCAGCGGCCTGCAGCCCACGCTTACCGAACGGCTCCACCGCACCGGCAGCATCGAAGGACCGGTACGTGCGTTCGAAGCGACCCCGGTGCTCGGTGAATCGACCTATGCGGCCTACCTCGACGCCGAGGCCTGGCTGGTCCGGCGGCACGAAAAGGAAACGCCGGTCGGATAAGCGGATGAGCCGGAGCGTCGGCCGCATGATCCCTGGCGGGTGATGCGGCGGCGGATCATCTCATGGAACGGTGCAGATGACTGTCCGCCATAGATCGGAGACTCACGTGGAACTTATGGAATTGAAGGAAAAGATATCGCTCTCCCGGGAAGAGGCGGCTGCGCGTCTGCACGCCATCGCTGACGAGCTTTCCTCCAACAATGACGTCGTAATCGAGCGGGCGGATCTTCGGTTCGTCGCCCACGTGCCCGATCAGGTCCGCCTGAAAGTGGAATTTGAGGTTGAGGATGACGGCACCGAGCTGGAGATCGAACTGACCTGGTAGTCAGTGCTCCGTTTGGCGACGCCGAGGCGTGCCTGGTCCGGCGGGACGAAAAGGAAACGCCGGTCGGATAAGCGGATGAGCCGCCGCGTCGGCACCTCAGGCTCCGGCGGGGCCGATGAGTCCTGGGGCGCCCCGGCCAGAGCAGACACCGCCCCGTAGCGCCGGGCCAGTGGCTCGGCGCTGACGCCGTGCGCGATCACGCTGAGCAGGACCGTGGCCGTGATGACCGCCACCGCCGGGCTGACCGCCTTCTCGCCGAGATCTTCCAGCGCCAGCAGCGCGAACACGACTGAGGCCAGACCCCGGGGACCGAACCAGCCCACGAACACGGTCGTCGGCCAGCCGAGCTTCGCGCCGATCAGGGCCAGCGCGACCGGGACCATCCGGACCACCGTCAGGCTCAGCACCGCGTACACCACGATCTGCCAGCTCAGGTGCTCGAACATCGGCGCGACCGCGATCGCGCCGAACGCCAGCCATACCAGCAGCGACACTAGCGCCCCGGTCTCCTCGACGAACGGCACCAGCGGCTCGCCGCGCCGGGCCGCCGTGCTGGCGAAGGCCAGGCCGCCGGTGAACGCGGCGATGAAGCCGTTGCCGTGCAGCGCGACCGCCGAGGCGTACGCGCACACCGCCAGGCCGAGAACGGCCGCGCCGGCGAACCCCTCCGCGACCCAGTCGCGTCGGCTGGCCAGCCGGACCAGCCAGCCGCCCACACCGCCCACCACCACACCGACGGCCAGTCCCAGGACCAGTTCCGCAACGGCCTTGCCCGGGCCGGTCATGACTTCGTGCGCGGCGGTCCCCGCTCCTGCCACCGCGACCAGCACGAACGGCGTGGCGATGCCGTCGTTCAGTCCGCTCTCCAGGTTGAGCAGGCGCCGGATCCGGGCCGGGACCGCGCGGTTGAGCATCACCCCGGCGCCCAGTGCCGCGTCGGTCGGGGCCAGGGCGGCACCGATCAGCAGGGCCAGCCAGACGTTGATGTGGCCGAACAGGGCCAGCGCCAGCAGCGTGCCCAGGCCGATGGTGAGCGGCAGCCCGATCCCCAGCAGCCGCAGGCACAGGCCGAGTTCAGCGCGCAGGTCCCGCAGCCCGACCCGGGACGCGTCGGAGAACAGCACCAGCACCAGCGTGATCTCGGCCAGGACCTTGACCGCCTCGTGCGAAGGCGCGAACCCCAGTGTCTTCAGCGGGCCGTGCGTCAGTACCAGCCCGGCCAGGACGAAGATGATCGGCGCGGTCACGTCGAACCGTTCCAGCCGGGCCGACACCGTCCCCCACGCGAAGATCAGCGCCGCGACCAGGGCCAGATCGGAAGCGCTCATCAGCTCACCGGCGCATCAGCGCGGCGGCGTCGTCGCTCCCATCGGGCCGCATGGGGCCAGCGTAGGCCGGTATCCGAGGCTCAAGGATCACCCCTGAGGGAGGATCAGCGCCAGTTCACGGAAGGCCACAGTCGGTTCTGTCCCCACCAACGTGAGAGCTGGAACCATGCCGCTGAACGAATACGAGCCGGGCGCCACCTTCCCCGGCGTGATCGGGCGGACCACGGATGAGTCCAGCCCGGCTTGGCCCCGGCCGCTGCGCGCGAACGCGGGAGCGCCGAATGTGCTGATGATCGTGCTCGATGACGTCGGCTACGGGCAGCTGGGAGCTCGCGACCGGATACCCCGGCTACAACGGCAGCATCCCGTTCGAGAACGGGTTTCTGTCCGAGATGCTGCAGCAGAAGGGCTACAGCACCTACCTGGTCGGCAAGTACCACCTGATGCCGTCGGAATTCGAATCGGCGGCCGGCCCGTTCGACCGCTGGCCGCTCGGGCGCGGCTTCGAGCGCTTCTACGGTTTCCTGGGCGGGGACACCAGCCAGTGGCATCCGGACCTGGTCTACGACAACCACCAGGTCGAGCCGCCGCGCACCCCCGAGCAGGGCTATCATCTGACCGAGGACCTGGCCGACAAGGCCATCCAGTTCATCGCCGACGCCAAGCAGGTCGCCCCGCACAAGCCTTTTCTACCTGCACTTCTGCACCGGTGCGGGCCACGCCCCGCACCACGTGGCCAAGGAGTGGGCCGACCGGTACGCCGGCCAGTTCGACGACGGCTGGGACGCCTACCGGGAGCGCACGCTCGCCCGGCAGAAGGAACTTGGCGTGATGCCGGACGACGCGGAGCTGTCCCGGCACGATCCGGACGTCCCGGAGTGGGACTCGCTGTCCCCGGACGCGCGCAGGCTCGCGGCGCGGATGATGGAGGTGTTCGCCGGGTTCCTGTCGCACACTGACCACCACATCGGGCGCCTGGTCGACTTCCTCAAGGAGACCGGCCAGTTCGACAACACGCTGATCATGGTCGTGTCGGATAACGGGGCCAGCGCCGAGGGCGGTCCCACCGGGACCACCAACGAGCTGCAGTTCTTCAACAACGCGCCCGAGTCGCTAGAAGACAGCGTGGCCAAGATCGACGAAATCGGCGGCCCGGCTACCTTCAACCACTACCCGTGGGGCTGGACCTGGGCCGGCAACACGCCGTTCCGGCGGTGGAAGCGGGAGACCTACCGCGGCGGGACCACCGACCCGTTCCTGGTGCACTGGCCGCGGCATCAGCACCCGCGGGGAGGTGCGCACCCAGTACGCGCACATCATCGACATGGTCCCGACCGTCCTGGACGCGCTCGGCCTCGAGCCGCCCGCCCAGATCCGGGGCGTGACCCAGTCGCCCCTGCACGGGGTCAGCTTCAGCCATACCTTCGACGGCGGCGACGCCGCGACCCGGCACCGCACCCAGTATTTCGAGATGTTCGCGCACCGCGCCATCGACCATGACGGCTGGCGCGCGGTGTGCCCGTGGCCTGGACCATCGTTTGCCGAGGCCGGGAAGCCGTTTGGTGCGCTGGTCTCGGCGGAGACGCTGACCGACCTGGATGCGGGCCACTGGGAGCTGTACCACGTCGCCGAGGATCCGGCCGAGAACCACGACCTGGCCGAGCAGCACCGGGACAAGCTCATCGAGCTGATCGCGACATGGTACGCCGAAGCCGGGAAGTACAACGTCTTCCCGGTCGACGGCAGTGCCACCGAACGGCTGATGACCGAGCGCCCGCAGATCGCCGAGCCGCGGGCCCAGTACATCTACCGGCCCCACACCCAGACGGTGCCGTTCTGGGTCGGCCCGCGCGTACTCAACCGGCCGCACAGCATCACCGCCGACGTGGAGATCCCGGGCTCCGGAGCCGACGGCGCCCTGATCTGCCAGGGCAGCAACGCCGGCGGCTGGACGTTCTACGTCCAGGCCGGCCGACTGCACTACGCCCACAACTACGTCAGCCGTGAAACCTACCGTGTGTCGGGCCCTGACCCGCTCCCGGCGGGCCAGCATCAGCTCCGCTTCGAGTTCGAGCCCACCGGGAAACCCGATTTCGCGCAGGGCAAGGGTGCCCCGGGCCTGGCCCAGCTGTACGTCGACGGCCAGCTCATCGCCAGCACCGAGTTCCCGGTCACCACCCCTATCGCCTTCAACCCCGGCGGGCTCACCTGCGGCGCCAATCCCGGCTCGGCCATCATCCCGGACTACCAGGCCCCGTTCCCGTTCACCGGCATCCTTCACACCGTCACCGTCGACCTCTCCGGCGACCTCATCACCGACTCCGAGAGCGAAATGCGTATGGCCATGGCCCGCCAGTAGGACCGGGAGGTTCCGCCGCCGGGAGGAGCACTTCTCAGTCGTCGGCCTGAATGGAACGGGCTGACTCGGCGCGCTGATTATCATCGGCGGCCGTGAATATGCTGCCTAGCGCCGCAAACGTTGCCGGCCGCCGGGCTCGCAGGACGCCGGCGGCGATAACCCCGATGCAGAGCCATCCGAGCGCGGTGAAGGGAAGCAAGTTCATCAGCGTGTAGTCATGCGGGTGAAGAATCCCCCACAGGGGAAACAGGAACAGCACGGTGGCCGTGGCCGGTATGAGCAGATGCCGCCCGAGCCGGAACTCGTCACGGAATTCAGTACGGAACGTCCGGATCATCGCGAGGTTTACGGACATGTAGACGAGTACCACCGACAGTCCGCCAATTCCGGCGAGGTAGCCAAACGTGCGCGCGCCTCCGTAGGCGTAGGTCAGGGGCAAGCCGAGCAATAGCGTGACCACCGCCATGAATCCGATCGCGACGATGGGGGTGTGGCGGCCGGACAACCGGGTGAGTGATCTGGGCAGTGCCCCTTCGCGCCCCATCGCGAACAGGACCCGGATGGCCGCATTGACGGCCGCGATCACGAAGCTGAGGCCAGTGAGCACGATGACGAGTTCGATGACCCACAGCACCGCTGGCGACCAGTACCGGGTGGTGAGATACCCGAGCGGGCTGGCCTGCTGGACGAAGCCGGAGATGCCGTCCCGTCCCGCCCCGAACGTCTCTGCACAGATGACGAGCAGGAAAAATACGCCGGTCACGATGACAACACCGAAAATGCCGGCCGGGACAGTACGGCGGGTGTTTCGTGCCTCCTCCCCGAGCGCGGCCGCCGCTTCAAACCCGGCGAATGCGGTGATGGCGTAGATCATCCCGTTGGTTATGTCGGTGATCTGGCCGTGGGGTGAGGAAGCTGGCGAGAAAGCCGCCGCTGAGTAGTGCGCCGGGCCGATCTTGACCAGAATCGTAATGGCCAGCGCCGCGATGACGGCCACTTCCCCGGCGACCAGGACCAGGTCGGCCGATGACGAGGCTCTGATGCCCAGATAGGCAATCAGGACCACCGCCGCCAGGATGACTATAAAAAGGGCCCAAGGGGCGACGGTCAGGGACAGTACGCTGCCGAGCAACAGTGACGCGTATGTGCTGGTCAGCGCGATACCAGCGGGCACGAACAGCGCGTAGGCGAGGATCATCATCCAGCCGGTCAGGAACCCTGCGGTCCGGCCCAGGCCACGGCTGTTGTAGGTGTACGCCCAGCCAGCCGACGGTACCCGGCGGGCGAACTCAGCGACGCTGTTCGCGCAGCACAAAGAGGCCACAAACGTGATGAGTATGACCAGCGGAGAGGCGAATCCGCCGTACGACACGACGATGACCAGGCCGCCTACGACCGAACCCGCTGGGGCGACGATGCCCATGCCAAATGCGATAATCCGCGACGGCCCGACGATCCCCTGACCCAGGCCCCCGCCCTCAACCCTGCTAGCGCTCATGCCTCCCCCTCGACAAGCATCTAGCATGCCGCCTGCTGCCCGGCCCGGCGCTAGGGTCTTTTGGCCGTATTTATTCCTACTTGACCTGGCCCGTTGTGTCAGCAGACGATGAGCCTATCGGCGGATTCGGCGGACATCGGCGGGGCGTGGGCGACGACACCGGAGTGCTTGAACGGGCCGCACGGATCGACCGTGCGGCCAGGCCGGCCTTTGACCTTGTTGCCTCGAAGCTCCGCCCTCCCCAGCTCCGGTCCGGGACGGTCCGCCGCTCACCGCTGATCGAGCGGCTGGCGGCTGACGACCGGTGCCCGATCGTTTCGGTGGTCGCGCCGGCGGGCTATGGCAAGACGACATTGCTGGCGCAGTGGGCCGAGCGCACCGGCCGGGCCGTCGCGTGGGTTTCGGTGGACGAACGGGACAACGATCCGAAGATCCTCCTCACCTATGTTGCGGCGGCGCTCGACTCGGTCGAGCCGATCAGCGAGCGAGTGTTCAGCGCCCTGGCCTCGCCCGTGAGCTCGGTTCCTGGTTCGGTGGTCCCGCGCCTTGGATCGGCGTTCTCGTCGATGACAGCACCGGTGGTACTCGTCCTGGATGATGTCCATCTGCTGCGCAACTCCGAATGCCGCGCGGCGCTCTCGGTGCTGGCCGACCATGTGCCGGACGGCTCCCGGCTGGCATTCGCCGGGCGCGACGATCCACCGCTGCGGGTGGCGAGGCTGCGAGCCGAGGGTCGCATTCTGCAACTGGGTGCCGGTGACTTGGCGCTCACCGAGGCCGAGGCGTCCTTGCTCCTGCGCGACGCTGACGTGGCGCTCGGCGAGGACGACGTGGCGGAGCTGCATCAGCGGACCGAAGGATGGCCGGTCGGGCTGTACCTGGCGGCGCTCTGCCTGCGCGAAGGCGGCACGCTGCCGCGCCCGGCCGTTTCCTTCGGCGGTGATGACCGGCTGGTCAGCGAGTACGTGGAGTCGGAGTTCCTGGCGCGGATTTCGCCGCCGGAACGCCTGTTCCTGAGCCGGGCGGCGGCGCTGGAACGGATGTCCGGTCCGCTGTGTGATGCGGTGCTGGAGCTGCCGGACTCCGCCGGGACCCTCGCGCATCTGGCCCGCTCGAACGTGCTGCTGGTGCCGCTGGACCGGCGGGGCCAGTGGTACCGCTACCATCACCTGTTCCGCGACATGCTGCTGGCGGAGCTGGAACGCCTCGAGCCCGGCCTGATCCGGGTGCTGCGGCGCCGCGCGGCCGAATGGTGCCTGCGAAACGACCAGCCTGAGGAAGCGCTGGAGTACTCCATCGCCGCCGGGGACGTCGACCGGGTGGCCGGCCTGATGCAGCGCCTGGCGCCTCGGGTCGATCGGCAGGGCCGGTTCGCCACCCTGCAAAGATGGTACCGGTGGCTCGATGACCGGGACGGGATCGCGGGACACCCCTTGGTCGCGGTATGGGCCGTGTTTATCGCCGTGAATATGGGGCGGGCGCCTGTGGCCGAGCGATGGGCCGACGTGGTCGATCGCTGGCAGTACCAGGACGCGGCGCGGCCCGATGACCCTGTTGCCGAGGGGTGGGCCGCCGCGGTCCGGGCCACCTTGTGCCGGCGCGGAGTCGAGCAGATGGGCGCCGACGCGGACGAGGCGGCGCGCAAGCTCGCGGCGGCGGGTATCCCCACCCCGGTAGCCCAGTTGTGCCAGGGGGTCGCGCGCCTCCTGGCCGGTGACCCCGATGGCGGTGACGTGTACCTGGAGGAAGCGGTCAGCGTCGCCGAGGAGGTCAATGCGCACGAGGTCCTCGCGATGGCGCTGAGCGAGCGGTCGCTGCTGGCGGTAGCGCGCGGCGACTGGAACCGGGCTGAGATCTTGGCCGGCCAGGCCGGCACTGCGATGCGCCAGGCCGGAATGGAGACCCTCCTGGCCTGCGCGGCACAAGCCCGCACCGCTTTGCACCGGGGCGATGTTCCCGCGGCCCGCCAGCATCTGATCAGCGCCCAGCGCCTGCGGCCGAGGGTAACCTACGCCACGCCCCAGGTCGCCGTGCAGGCCCGCATCGAGCTCATCCACGTCCACCTTGGCCTCGCCGACCTGGCCGGGGCCAGGACGGTGCTGCAGGAGATTAATGAGCTGCTCATGCGACGGCCTGACCTCGGAACCCTGGTGGGCGAGGTCGCTGCGCTCCGGGCCCGGCTGGCGCGGGAGCGCGGTTCGAGCGTCCCCGGGGCGTCGGCGCTGAGCGCCGCCGAGTTGCGTCTGCTGCCTATGCTGTCCACTCACCTTTCGTTCCCGGAGATGGCGGCCGAGCTGTTCCTGTCGTCGCACACGATCAAGTCGCAGATGAAATCGATCTACCGGAAGCTCGGAGCCTCCTCCCGGAGTCAGGCCGTCACGCGGGCCCGTGAGCTCGGGCTGCTGGAAGGCTGAGGACCGGCCCCTTTACCCCCATCGGAGGGATGCCTCCTTTCCCGGCATGAGGTGGGATGGTGCCGGACAGTATTGGAGGCCCATGACCCAGAGGGCGCGATTCCAGGAAATCTTGCGCAGGCTCGCGATCTTCGACGAGGGGTTCATCGAGTCAGGACCCGGCCACGACCTGGCCGAGATCTCGGTTCTGGATCCCAAGGTCGCGGCCTTGCTGCAGGTCGCGGTGTCGGTGGCCATCGGCTCGTCGGCCGTCTGCCTGCAATGGAGCGTCGCGCGGGCGCTGGCCTCGGGTGCCAGCCGGGAAGAGATCGCCGAAGTGCTGCTGGCCATAGGCCCGGTGGCCGGCCTCGGCCGGGTCGTCTCCGCCGCTCCCAAGGTGGCCATCGCGCTGGGGTACGACGTCGAGGCCGCGCTGCAGGAGACGGACGATCACTGACGCTGCCCGGAGCCGGCGCCCGTCACCGCGTTACCACGATCGGGGGGATGCGGCAGGCGGCTTCCCGTCCCGACGATGGATAGGTGAGCAGCCCGAATGACATCGCCATTACCGGCCGCGGGGCCGGTGAGAGGAAACGGGAGATCTCCCTGACAGCCCCTGAAGCCCGGCCGGTGGCGGGTCGCGCCCGGCGGCTGGTGGTGGCAGCGGCCGTTCCGGTCCCGCCCTCCAAGATCACCGCGCCGGGTACGCCGGACTGGGCCGTGCCCCGCCCTCGAGTCGGCCAGCTGATCACCCAAGCAACACGGTGGTGCCCGCTGACCGTTGTCACCGGCCCCCCGGGGGCGGGCAAGACGATGGCCCTGGCGCTGTGGGCGGCCGCCGAGTCCCGGACGGTGGCCTGGGTCGCTCTGGACAGCCATGACGACCGCCCGGCAGTCTTCTGGTCCTACGTCGTGGCCGCACTGCAGCGCTCCGGCGTCGCTGTTCCAGGGGGACCGCCCGCCGATGCACCGGGGCAGCCCGCCCATTACCGGTTGCTGCTGAACATTGTGTCGGCGCTGGCTGGCCGAGATCGGCCGGTGATCCTGATCCTCGATGACTTCCACGTGCTGTCGCACCCGCAGGTGCTGAGCGACGTGGACTTCGTGCTGCGGAACGCAGGTGCCGGCCTGCGCCTGGTGGCCTGTGCGCGAATGGACCCGCTGCTGTCCCTGTACCGCTACCGGCTCGCAGGCCATCTGGCCGAGATCCGCGCCAGCGACCTCGCGTTCAGTACCGCCGAAGCCGGCCTGCTCCTGGCGCAGCATGGCGTCACCCTGCGGGCCGGCTCGCTGGAGCGCCTCATGCAGCGGACAGAAGGCTGGGCCGCTGGCCTCCGCCTGGCTGCGATCTCCATGGGCCCTCATCCCGAGCCTGATCAATTCGTCCACGAGCTGGCCACCGAGGGCAGTGCGCTGACCAGTTACCTGCTGGATGAGATCCTCAACGCCCAGCCGCCCGAAGTCAGGGACGTATTGCTGAGCACCAGCATTTTTGAGGAATTCGAGGCCGAAGCCGCCCGCGAAGTGGCCGGTAACGAGCACACCAGGGAGATCCTTGCCGCCCTGGCCCGCGCGAACACGTTCATCCAGCCGGCCGGGCGCGGCCGGTTCCGCTACCACAACTTGTTCGCTGATGTGCTGCGGCTGAAACTGGAGCGCGAACGGCCCGGCGGCCGGGCGGCTCTGCACCGGCGCGCTGCCCGGTGGTACGAGCGCAACGGCCTGCTCACCGAGGCGGTACGGCATGCGGTCCAGGCAGGCGACTGGGCGCTCGCCGCCAGCATCGTCGTCGAAGCGCTGGCGATCAGCGAGATCATTGAGCCCTGGGGCAGCCGGTCCCTCGGCGACGAATTCCGCCTCATGCCAGCGGGCGAAGCCTGGGCCGAGCCCCCGCCGTACCTGGTGGCGGCCGCGATGGCACTGTCCGCCGGCCAGCTTGAACGCTGCGCCGCCGCGCTGAGCGCCGCAGAAGACCTGCTCGGCCGTCTTCCGGCCGAGCAGCAGGCCGCGGGCCTGCTCGCCGCCACGATGATCCACCACGCGGTCTCTTGCCGCGCGGGGGACCTCACCGTCGCAGCGACGGCCGCCGGCCGGGCCGAGCTGCTGGTCGGCAAGATCCCCGGACGTCAACTCGCCCTGTACCCGGAGATTCGCGTGCGCGTTCTGGCCGGCCGCGGAACTGCCGAGCTCTGGGCCGGGCACCTCGGCGAAGCGGCCCGGATCCTCGAGTCGGCCGCGGAAACCGCGGCGTCGGCCGGCAGCGGGCGCGGACGAGCCCACTGCCTGGGTCGTCTCGCGCTGGTAGCTGCCCTGCGCGGTCAGCTGACCGTAGCGACCAGCCTGGCCAGCTCGGCCCTGGCGACCGGCAACCAGCAGCCGCCCGCCGGGAACCCGGACCCGGCCGCGCTCGCCGCCCTGGCCACGGCGCACCTGGAACGTATGGAACTGCGCGAGGCCCGCGATCTCCTCAGGCGCGCAGAGGCCGGCCTGGCCATGACCCCGGACAGGCCAGTGCAGGTGGTCTTCGGCCTGATCATGGCCTGCAGCGCGCTGGCGGAAAGGCACGCCGGGTCCGCGCTCGAGATCATAGCCACGGCCCGGCGCGGCACGGCCTGCTCCCGCCTGGCTCGAACAGCAGCTGGGCCTGGCCGAATCGCGGGCGCACGTGGCCATGGGCGACATCCGGGCCGCACTCGCCGCTGCCCAGCTCGCTGGCGCCAGCAACTCGCCGGCGTCGGCGGTCGCCCTCGCGTACGTGTGGGCGGCCGCCGGAGACGCCGGCAACGCCAGGCAGGCGCTCGCACCCGTACTGGCCGCACCCGGCGAGGTGCCCGCCCAGGTGTGCCTGCAAGCTCATCTGGTCGACGCCTGGCTGTGCTATCGCGGCGGCGCTCCCGCACCCGGCCGCCGGTCACTCGCGTCAGCGCTGCGGCTCGCTGAACCCGAGCAATCCAGGCTGCCTTTCGCCCTGGAGTCCCACTGGATCGAGCCGGTACTACGCCGTGACCCTGACCTGGCCGCCATCCATCAGAGCCTGCTTTCCCCGTCCTTCCGCCACGATCGGCTCCCGGCTCGGGCACCCGCTCTGGCTGGGGCACCGGCCCGGGTTCCGGCGCCCCGCCCGGATCCGGCCCCGGCCCCGGCCGTGATCATCGAGCCACTCACCGAACGCGAGCGGGAGGTGCTCCGGCAGGCCTCCGCCATGCTGACCACCGCCGAGATCGCCAGCGAGCTGTACATCTCCATCAACACCGTAAAGACACACTTCAAGAGCATCTATCGCAAGCTGGCGACGTCTCAGCGCGGTGAGGCGGTTCGCCGGGCCCGTCACCTCGCGCTGCTCTGAAGGATGAGCCCTCATGGGTGCGGGCATGGCGAGTGCCATCGGCTGGCCCGCCCGAAGGTGGCCCTGACGCGCGTCCCGTCCCGCCGCGCATTCCGCTGATGGCATAACGGCCGCCGGAAGCTGGCTGCCTGCCATCCCGTTGGTTTGTAATACTGTAATCACCGCAAGATGGAGGCGGTCCATGGCAGCAGACCGTCCATTGGACGTGTACTCGCTCATCGTTTCTGGCGTGGCTGAAAAGCTCACACCCAAGGTGGCCAGCCTGCGGGTCCCCCGCCGCGGGCGCGGCGGGGGCGGCGAGAGCCTCGGCTCGGGTGTCGTCTTCACCGGCGACGGCTTCCTGCTCACCAACGCGCACGTCGTCGGGCAGGCGGATAGTGGCACGGCGGCGTTCTCGGACGGCACGACGGCCCCCTTCCGCGTGGTCGGCGCCGACCCCCTGTCCGATCTGGCGGTGCTCCGGGCCACCGGTCCGACACCACCGCCGGCTGAGCTCGGTGAGGCCGACGATCTCGTCGTCGGCCAGCTGGTCGTGGCGGTTGGCAACCCGCTCGGCTTGGCCGGCTCGGTGACCGCGGGCGTGGTCAGCGCGCTCGGCCGGTCGATGCCGGCCGGCGGCCGCGGCGGCACCCGGCTCATCGAGGACGTCATCCAGACCGACGCCGCGCTCAATCCCGGTAACTCCGGTGGCGCGCTGGCCGACGCCGGCGCCAAGGTGGTCGGGATCAACACCGCGGTGGCCGGGGTCGGCCTGGGCATGGCCGTCCCGGTCAACACCACCACCCGCAAGATCGTCTCGGCGCTGATGCGCGACGGCCGGGTCCGCCGCGCCTACCTGGGACTGGTCTCGGTGCCGGCCCCGCTGGCCGCGCCCTGGCGGGAACGGATCGGCCGGGCCAACGGGCTGCGGGTGGCCGAGGTGGTCTCCGGCGGCCCCGCCGACCGGGCGGGGCTGCGCCCCGGTGACCTGCTGGTCACGGCCGGCGGCCACCCGGTGGCGGCCGCCCAGGACCTGCAGCGGCTGATGTTCGAGGAAGCGATCGGCAGGCCGCTCCCGATCACGGTCATGCGCAACGGCGCCCTGGTCGACGTCATCGCCGAGCCGTCGGAGCTGGTCGCCGCCTAACGGTCCCGGCCCGTCCCGTCCAGGAACCCCCGGATTGCCCGGTGGCTGCCCAGCCGGACAAAGCTCAGCTGGGGACGGGGCGGGTCGGCGGCGGCGGCCGAATACCGGGCCCGGTAGACCGGCCAGCGATGCCAGGACCAGGAAATGACGGAGTCCTCGGGAACCCAGGTGAGCAGGTTCGCCCATCGTTCCCGGTTGCCGTTCCACAGCTCGGCGCCGAACGACACCCGCCGCAGCGTGCGCCAGATGACCTGGCGCATCACGGTCCGCCGGGGGAGGTCGAGCCAGACCACCGTGTCGGCCCGGGCCCACACCAGATCCTGGACGGAGCTGCTGTAGTTCCCGTCGATGACCCAGCGGTCGGCCGCGGCCGCCTCGGTGACCCGGCGCCGGAACTCCTCCCGCGGCAGTGACACCCAGCCCGGCTGGTGGTAGATCGAGTCCAGCTCGATGTAGGGCACCCCGAGGTCGCGGGCCAGCTGCCGGCCGACCGTCGATTTGCCCGACCCCGAGCAGCCGACCACCGAGACGCGTTGCACGAAGCGCGACCGTACCAGCCGCCCGGGGACCGGCCCAGCCAATTTCCGCGGCTGGCACAATCGGCCCATGAGCGACGACGACGTCCCGGCCGGAGTCAGCATCGGTGCCGGGCTCACCATGCCCATGATCGGCTTCGGCACCTGGCAGATCCGCGGGAACAGCGCGTACGAGTCGGTCCGGTACGCGCTCGAGGCCGGCTACCGGCACCTGGACACCGCGACCATGTACCGCAACGAGGCCGAGGTGGGCCGGGCCGTCCGCGACAGCGGCCTGGACCGCGCCGACGTCTTCATCACCACCAAATTGCCGCCTGGTAACGCCGGACGGGAGCGGGCCACGATCGAGGCGAGCCTGCGCGACCTGGGCGTCGACCAGGTCGACCTGTGGCTGATCCACTGGCCACCACGCGGCCGCGTGTCCCTGCGGGTGTGGGAGCAGCTCATCGCCATCCGCGACGCGGGCCTGGCCCGCGCCGTCGGCGTCAGCAACTACAGCCCGTCCCAGATCGACGACCTGATCCGCGGCACCGGCGAGCGGCCGGCGGTCAACCAGATCCCCTGGAGCATCCCGCAGTACGACCCGGACCTGCTGGCCGCCCACCGCAACCGCGGCGTCCAGGTGGAGGGGTACAGCTCGCTCAAGGGCACCAACCTGCGCGACCGCACGATCGCCGAGATCGCCGGGCGGCATGCGGTCGAGCCCGCCCAGGTCGTGCTGCGCTGGCATCTCCAGCACGGGATCGTGGTGATCCCCAAGTCCACCCACCGGGAGCGGATCGCGGCCAACTTCGCGCTGTCCGGCTTCGCGCTGGGCGAAGCCGAGATGGCCCGGCTGGACGCGCTGTCGCGGCACTGATCCCTGCATGCCTCCATCGCACCACCGGCCCGGCTGGCCGCCCAGCGGACGCTGCTCACCTGTGGATAACCCGGCAGTTATCCACAGGTGAAAAAGCCGCCCTGTCCCGGGCCGGGCGTGAGCCGCCACCGTGGGCAGTGACCGGCCCGCCCGGACGGCTGGCTGGTCGCTCACGACGGCGGCACGGTGCCGCCAGATCGCAGGAGGATCGTGATGAGTCAAGGTGGAAGCGTGACCCTGGTCGGCTTCGTCGCTACCGAGCCCAAGGTGCGTTACGTCAACAGCGGTCTCCCGGTCGCGAACATGCGCGTCGGGTCGACCACCCGCAAGCTCGACCAGGAGACAGGACAGTGGCGGGACGGTGAGACCAGCTTCTACTCCGTCACCTGCTGGCGGACCCTGGCCCGGAACGCGGCCACGTGCCTGCACAAGGGCGAGCCGGTCATCGTGGCCGGCAAGATGCGGATCAACCAGTGGCAGGACCGGGCCGGGACGCAGCGGTCGGAGTTCGTGGTCGATGCCGAGACGATCGGCTTCGATCTGACCCGCGGGGTGGCGCAGTTCAGCCGCCTCAAGCGCTCGCCCGACGACGGCCTCAACTTCGGTGAGGCCATCCGCTCCGGGCTGGCGGACGAGTCACTGCCCGGCTTCGCCGCGCCCGATGGCACGGACGAAGACCAGGCGGCCCTGGCCGGTAAGTTGTTCGACGAGCCCGCCATCGCCGAGCTCGATCAGGAACTGAATGCGTCAGCGGCGGAGCCGGTGGCCGGTTAACGGCACCGGGCTCAGGACCAGATGACCCCTCGCATGGAACTCACTCTCTTCGTGTAGCCGGCATCCGGCGCGTCGGGTCGCGTCCGGGGCTTTCGGAAGGCTGTGCGGGGCGGCGTAACGCTCTGCGGGCAACTCGTCCGTCTGCGTAACCGCTCCGCGCGGCCACCAACATACAGCTTCGGCCTGCCTGTCACACGCATTGGGGCGGCTGGAGGGCATCCGCTACCGGACTGTGACCTTGCACGAACGCCAGCACGGGCGTCCCGCTTATACGGCACCGTCTTCGAACTGCACATTCTGTTTCTCCTAAGTTACTCAAAGTGATGCGAGACGATTCTTGACCACGTACAGTCGTCATGTCGAACCGATCAGTGACAGGTCAGATGGGCGAGATGGATGTCAGCAGCGGACCAGGTAGTGCCTCAGCAGGTGCCCTCCCGCGGCTTCCTCCGGCGTTTTGGCCGGCCGCGGAGCTGGCAGCTGTTCGCGCTGCCGCGTCCGCTGGTCTGCTACGTCTTCGCGATTATCGCGGCTGACCTCGGCCTGACCGGCTGGACGATCGCCGTGACCCCGGTCCGGGGCGGTGATCTGGCGCTGTTCGCGGCCCTGCTCGCCTGTGGCGCTGTCTGCATCGAGGCCACCCGGCGGCTGGGCCAGCCGACCGGTGTGTCGCGCGACCTGCTGTCGGCCTGGTGGCTGCCGATCGCTTTGCTCCTGCCGCCGGTCTACGCGCAGCTGGCGCCGATCGTGCTCGGCTCGCTGCTGTACCTGCGGGTGCGGCGGACCCCGGCCTACCGGCGGTTGTTCAGCTCGTCGGCGCTGGGGCTGGCCGGAGCGTCGGCCTCGTGCACGTTCCGGCACCTGGGCCCGACCGCAGCGGCGGCCCAGTCGGTGCCCTGGCTCGCCCACCCGGAGGCACACGCCTGGTTCCTGCGGCCCACCGCGGTGCTGGCCGCGCTGGGCAGCGCGGCCTTGTTCAACGTGCTCAACACCGCCATCGTCGCGGTCGCCGCGCACGCCGCCCAGCCGGAGACCCGCTGGGCCGAGGTGCTCTGGGACCGTGAGAGCCTGCTGCTGGACCTGACCGAGATCTGCGTCGGCGTGATGGTGGTGGTCTGCTGCGCGCTGAGCCCGCTGCTGCTGCTGGTGGCGCTGCCGCCGGTGATCGTGCTGCAGCGCAGCCTGATGCACCAGCAGCTGCAGGCCGCCGCCCGTACCGACGCCAAGACCGGCCTGCTCAACGCGACCGCCTGGCAGCGGGAGGCCGACACCGAGATCGCCCGGGCGCAGCGGGCGGGAGAGACCCTCGCCCTCCTGCTGGCCGACGTCGACCACTTCAAGCGGGTCAACGACACCTACGGGCACCTGGCCGGTGACGAGGTGCTGCGCGGGCTCGCCACCGAGCTGCGCCAGCAGGTGCGGGGCTCGGACGTGGTGGGCCGGTTCGGCGGCGAGGAGTTCGTGGTGCTGCTGCCGCGGGCCGACGCCGACGAGGCGTGCAAGATCGCCGAGCGGCTCCGGCACCGGGCCAGCGTGATGGGTGTGTACGCCGACGGCGTAGCCCTCGACGTGACGATCTCGATCGGGCTGGCGGTGCTCGGCACCCACGGCCAGGACCTGTTCGAGCTGCTGGCCGCGGCCGACCTTGCCCTCTACCGGGCCAAGGCCGAGGGCCGCGACCAGGTCCGGGTGTACGCGCCCGACGACGCCACCCGCCTGGGCCGGCGGGGCGAGCACGCTCCCGGGACGGCCGCCTTAAGCGACCCCGCCCGCGCCCAGGCCCAGGCCAAGGTAGAGGCTGAGGACCCCGCCGCATGAGCGCCTTATCCCTTGTGACGACCGCGGCGTTCGCCGCACGTATGCTGGCACCTGCATGCTTCGCAGCTCCTGTGCCGCTGCGATGGACCGCGAATGCCACGACTTGCCGCCCCCTGACCTTGGCGTGACCGGGCCGGGGAGCGCGGATACGTAACCTGTGACCACAGGTGGGATAGGACAAATGCCCGAGTTCATCTATTCAATGCGTGCCGTGCGCAAGGCGCACGGAGACAAGGTCATCCTTGACGACGTCACGCTGTCTTTCCTGCCCGGCGCCAAGATCGGCGTGGTCGGGCCGAACGGTACTGGCAAGTCCACGCTGCTGAAGCTCATGGCCGGGGTCGAGCAGCCCTCCAACGGTGAGGCGCGGCTGATGCCCGGGTTCACCGTCGGCCTGCTCGCGCAGGAGCCGCAGCTGAACGAGGACAAGACGGTGCTCGGCAACGTCGAGGAGGGCGTCGCCGAGACCAAGGCGATGCTCGACCAGTACAACGAGATCGCCGAGAAGATGGCCACCGACTACTCCGACGAGCTGCTGGAGGAGATGGGCCGTCTGCAGGAGCAGCTCGACCACCGCGACGCCTGGGACCTGGACAGCCAGCTCGAGCAGGCCATGGACGCGCTGCGCTGCCCGCCGCCGGACTCGCCGGTCACCAACCTGTCCGGTGGCGAGCGCCGCCGGGTCGCGCTGTGCAAGCTGCTGCTGTCCCAGCCGGATCTGCTGCTGCTCGACGAGCCCACCAACCACCTGGACGCCGAGAGCGTCCAGTGGCTCGAGCAGCACCTGGAGAGCTACGCCGGGACCGTCGTGGCCGTCACCCACGACCGGTACTTCCTGGAGAACGCGGCCCAGTGGATCCTGGAGCTGGACCGCGGCCACGCCTACCCCTACGAGGGCAACTACTCGACCTATCTGGACACCAAGGCGTCCAGGATCAAGGTCGAGGGGGCCAAGGACGTCAAGCGCCGCAAGCGCCTGGAGGACGAGCTCGAGTGGGTGCGGTCCAACCCGCGCGCCCGCCAGGCCAAGAGCAAGGCCCGGCTGGACCGCTACGAGGAGATGGCCGCCGAGGCCGACCGGAACCGCAAGCTCGACTTCGAGGAGATCCAGATCCCGCCGGGCCCGCGCCTGGGCAGCGTGGTGGTTGAGACCGACAAGCTGACCAAGGGTTTCGGCGACCGCATGCTGTTCGACGGGCTGAGCTTCTCGCTGCCGCGCAACGGCATCGTCGGTGTCATCGGCCCGAACGGCGTTGGTAAGACGACCCTGTTCAAGATGATCGTGGGCGAGGAGAAGCCCGACGCCGGGACCATCCGGATCGGGGAGACGGTGGAGATCTCCTACGTCGACCAGAGCCGGGAGAAGATCGCCGCCAACAAGAACGTGTGGGAGGCGATCTCCGACGGCGAGACCCACATCAACGTCGGCAACACCGAGATCCCGAGCCGCGCCTACGTGGCCGCGTTCGGGTTCAAGGGCCCGGACCAGCAAAAGCCGGCCGGCGTGCTGTCCGGTGGCGAGCGCAACCGCGTCAACCTGGCGCTGACCCTCAAGGAGGGCGGCAACCTGCTGATGCTCGACGAGCCGACCAACGACCTGGACGTCGAGACGCTGTCCTCGCTGGAGAACGCGCTGCTCGACTTCCCCGGCTGCGCGGTGATCACCTCGCACGACCGGTGGTTCCTGGACCGGATCGCCACCCACATCCTGGCCTGGGAGGGTGGCGCCAACTGGTTCTGGTTCGAGGGCAACTTCGAGGCCTACGAGAAGAACAAGGTCGACCGCCTCGGGGCCGAAGCCGCCCGCCCGCACCGGGTCACCTACCGCAGGCTCACCCGCACCTGACCCGCTGACCACGCGAGCCCGGGCCATCTCGGCCCGGGCTCGTCGTCGTTCACGCCGGTCAGCGGGGCGTCAGGCCCAGGTCTTGTCCCGCGGGCGGCCCGCTCGGCCGGTTGAGCAGGCTGTGGGCGGCCATGACCAGGTAGTCCCACAGCATCGCGTCAAGCTCCGGGTCCACCTCCAGCTCGTCCAGCGACGTCCGCATGTGCCGCAGCCAGGCGTCGCGCGCGGCCTCGTCGATGTCGAAGCGGGCGTGCCGCATCCGCAGCCGGGGATGGCCGCGCAGCTCGTTGTAGGTCTGCGGGCCGCCCCAGTACTGGATCAGGAACAGCCGGAGGTGGTCCTCGGCCGGCGTGAGGTCCTGGGCCGGATAGACCGCGCGCAGCTCGGGGTCCCCGGCCACCAGTTCGTAGAAGCGGTGCACCAGGCGGCCGAAGAACTCTTCGCCGCCGACGGCCTCGTAGAAGCTGCGCGGGGCCGGGGCGGCCGGTTCAGTGTCCATAGCGCCCCCAAGCCTACGGCGACGCCGGCCCGTCCTGGCCCGGACGGTCCTTCGGCTCGATCTCGTCGGAGATGGGATCGTCACCCCCCGCGTGCCCGGTGCGCGACCGCATCGTGGTCCGGGGCGACTTGGGCCGCCGGGTGTCCTCGCCCACCGCGGCCAGCTGGGCCGCGGTCCGTCCCGGCTGCGGGTCCACCTGGAGATCGAGCAGGGCCAGGTCGATGGCGGACACCACCCGCTCGCGCAGCTCCCGCCCGACCTCGTACTGCCGCAGCGGCAGGGTCTTGGCCGCCACCCGCATCGTGACCTGGGTGTCGGTGATGGCTTGCACGCCCCAGACCTCGGGCTTCTCGAGCATGAGCTTGCGCCACCGCCGCTCGTGCCACATCGCGGCCGCGGCCTGCGCCATGATCTTCCGCGTGTCCGAAAGGTCCAGCTCGGGCGGGGCCGGCACGTCGACCACGGCCCGGGCCCAGCCCTGGGACTCGTTCCCGACCTTCTCCAGCGCGCCGTTGCGGATGTGCCAGACCACGCCGTTGATGTCGCGGAGCCGGGTGGTGCGCAGGCTCACCGCCTCCACCGTGCCGGTCGCGTCGCCGATATTGATCACGTCGCCCACGCCGTACTGGTCCTCCATCAGCATGAAGATCCCGGCCAGGAAGTCACGGACCAGGTTCTGGGCGCCGAAACCGACCGCGATCCCGACCACGCCCGCGCTGGCCAGCACCGGGGCCAGGTTCACGCCCAGATCGCCGAGGCCGATCGCGACGGCGATGGTGAAGATCGTCACCGAGGCGGCGCTGCGCAGGATCGAGCCTAGCGCGTGCGCCCGCTGGTGCCGTCGCTCCGTGACGGCTTCGGTCACCGCCTCGGAGGCGGTCTCCATGTCATCCGGGTCGGTGGCGCCGGTCATGGCCGCCTCCGCGCCCGCCAGCACCGCGTCTTCGCGCGCGGATTCCGCCGCCGCCTGCTCGGCGGTGAACTCGGCGTGGGCGCGCTCCAGTTCCCGAGCCCGGATCGGGTGCCGGAGCCGGGAAAGCCGCCGGCGCGTCCCGCTGCCTTGCCGCAGCCGGTGAGCCAGCGGAGCGTCGGCGGCCCGGACGGTCACCCGGTTGATCAGCCGGTGCACCAGCGCCCGGGCCACCAGAGCCAGGAGCACCAGCCAGGCCAGCTTGAGGATCAGGTTGACCGGGCCGGCCAGGTACACGGCGGTCAGCTTGGCCGCGTTGCCGCTGTGGGAGGCATCCCAGACGATGCGGCAGGCCAGGCCGGGGGCGCGCCCGCAGCTACCGGTGAGGGTGGCGGGCGGCTGGGACAGGTGGAGGCCCGGATGGTGGGCGTAAGTGAGCACGAGATCCTTCCTGGGACGAGCGCATCCGGCCGGTACCGGGCGCTGGCCGACCTCCCTATAGTGGCCGGCCTTCCCTGGGCGGGCGGGTCGTTCACCCTCGCTGGGTGAGGCTGGCGGTCCGCGGGCGAACAATCATTGAGCTGCATGGCGACCAGCGCATCGTCGCCATGCGCCACTGTGGCCACCATCAGGTGCCGGGGAGCGAAGATGTCCTATCCGCTGCTGAATATCTTCTGGACCATGTTCGAGTTCTTCGCCTGGGTTGCGTGGCTGTGGGTCCTGTTCTACGTCATCACGGACATATTCCGCAGCCCCGATCTGTCCGGCGGAGCCAAGGCCGGCTGGTTCGCGTTCGTGTTTTTCATCCCGCTGATCGGCCTGCTCGTTTACCTGATCGCCCGCGGCGGCACGATGCACACCCGGGCTGAGGAGCGGGCCGAACGCGCGGAGTACCGCCGCAACTACGTCCCAGCCCACTCGGGGCCGCCCTCCGGTGCTGGCCTGGATTCGTCCGCGACTACCGCGGAGCAGTTGCAGAGCCTGGCCGACGCTCGCGACCGCGGGGCCATCTCCGATCAGGAGTTCGAGGTCGAGAAGGCGAAGATTCTCACCTGAGACCAGCCCCGCCCGCCAGTGACCACTCGGAGCAGGTGGTCACTCACCCGGGTGAGATTTGCTCTCGAGGGGTGACAAGTTACCTGAAAGAAGCGAGAAAGGTTACTAGGAGCTAGCGAGCCAGCCCGCCCGCCCTGGGGTACGCAGGCAGTCACGGCCCAGGGAACAGGGGAACGGCGGGATGAGCCCGGTAGGGGGAACCATTTTGACCACCACTACCGGTACAGGTACTCCGATGGGCTTCACAAGGCAGGGTCGTGGATCCGAGAGTCCCGTCCTGATGTCCAAGATCACTGCGCCCAGTCTGCCCGGCTGGGCTATCGCACGCCCGCGGCTTGATTACCTCCTCGGCACGGGAACGAACGGCCCGCTGACGGTGATCACCGGGCCGCCCGGGGCCGGCAAGTCGATGGCCATCGGGTTGTGGGCCGCCGTCCGCACTGACCCCGGTACGGTCGCGTGGATCACCCTCGACGAATACGACAACCGGCCGCCGGTTTTCTGGGCCTACGTCGTGGCGGCCCTCCGGCAGGCCAGTATCGACCTCCCCGTCACCGTAACGCTGGCGGGCCGGGAGAAAGTCATCAGCCATGAATTTCTCCTGCGGCTCGCGTCCGCGGTCGCCTCGGCGCCGCAGCCAGTGCTCATGGTCATCGAGGATTTTCACCTGCTGACCGACCCCGGCGTCCTGGATGGTCTTTCCTATCTGCTCAGGAACGCTGCGCCCGCCCTGCGCCTGGTCATCTCCTCGCGGACTCAGCTGCCCCTGTCCCTGCACCGGTACCGGCTCAGCGGAGAGCTGACCGAGATCCGCGCCGCGGATCTCGCCTTCGACTCCGCCGAATCAGCTCTGCTGATGGCGCAGCACGATGTCGCGTTGTCGGCGGAGGCTCTGGCCAGCCTGGTCAGCCGGACGGAGGGCTGGGCGGCCGGGATACGGCTGGCCGCCATGTCCTTGGACGGGCACCCCGACCCCGAGCAATTCGTCAAGGAACTGTGTGCTGAGGACAGCGCGATCACCGGCTACCTGGTCGAGGAGGTGCTCAACCCGCAGCCCGATGCCCTGCGCGGTTTTCTCCTGCGCACCAGCATCCTCGACCGCGTCCGGGTTGACCTTGCGGGAGAGCTGTGCGATCTCGACCCGTTTGAGATGAACCAGCTGTCCACGCTGGCCGAGGCGAACGCCTTCGTGCAGCCGCGGGGCGGCGGCTGGTATCAGTACCACCCGCTGCTGGCCGAGATGCTGCTCCTGAAGCTCCGCCACGAATTCCCGGGAGAGGTAGCCGATCTGCACCGGCGCGCCGCCCGCTGGTACCTGCGCCACGGATATCTCACCGAAGCCGTTCGACACGCCACGGAGGCCAGTGACTGGCCGCTCGCGGCCCGGATGGTGCTGGAAGACTTTGCCGTCCCCTGCCTTATCGACCCGCAAGACCCTCAGTCGATGGCCATGGCCGCCATCTTCCGCCGCATGCCGAAGGACACAGCTGCCGGTCAGTGGGAGCCATTGCTCGTGACCGCGGCCCTGGGGTTGTCCGGCGGTGCGGACGAAACCGGAATTGCAGCGCTCGGCCGGGCCGAGGACAGTCTGGAGCTGCTTCCGGCGGAGGACGAAGTTCCGGCCCGGCTGGCCGCCGCCCTGATCCGCATGGCTCTGTCCCGCCAGGCCGGCGATCTCGACGCTGCTGTCGCCGCGAGCGTCCAGGCGGACAGATTGCTCAGTGGAATCTCCGGAAGCGTGCTGGCCGCACACCCAGAGATCCGCCCTCAGGTACTGCTGGCGCGGGGCCTCGTCGAGTTCTGGACGGGCAACGCCGATCAGGCCGCCGCGACCCTCCGGATCGGCATCGCCGCCGCCTCGGCTCCGGCCTGCTCGCGCGAACGGGCCGATTGCCGCGGGCAGCTGTCCCTCGTCGAAGCGCTGCAAGGACACCTGAGCTCCGCTTTGCTGCTCGCCGGCGAGACGGCGGGTACGGCGTCACACCGCGACCCGCCGCTGGAGCCCGCCTCCCCGGCGGCCAGCGCCGCCCGCGCCTGCGTGCACCTGGCCCGAGGTGAGCTACGGCAGGCGCATGACCAGCTGGCCGCCGCCAGCGCCGCCCTGCGGGCTCACCCGGACAAGCTGACGTCGGCCGTGGCCAGCCTCATCGCGGCGGCTTCCTGCCTGGCCGAGGGCCGTGCTGGCGCGGCCCTGAAGCTGATCAGCCGCGCCCGCCAGCAATGGCAGCCGCCGAATTGGCTCGGGCACAAGCTGACCCTCCTCGAGTCGCAGGCTTGTGCAGCGGCCGGGGACCTGCCGGGCGCCGTTGACGCGGCGGCCCGGGCCGAGTCGCAGGCCGCCTCCGGCGCAGCGGCCGACCTGGCCTGCGCATGGCTGGCGGCCGGTGATGTTCCCGCCGCCCGGCGTGTTCTGGCCGCCGCGGGCTTCCCGGGAGAGCAGAAGCCAGTGGGCCTTGAAGGCTGGCTGATCGACGCCCGCCTCGGCTACAAGAGCGGTGACGGTACCCGCGGCCGCCGGTCCCTGGAACGGGCCCTGCAGGCGGCCGAGGCGGAACAGATCCGGCTGCCCTTCATCCGGGAGCGAGGGTGGCTGCGGGCCGCGCTCCGCCATGATCCTGACCTCGCCCGCCGGTACGGCCATCTGCTCGAGGAAGATCTGCGGGGTCTCGTCGCCGTCCCGGCCAGGCCGGCCCGGCACCGATGAGCCACCGCCGCCGCTGGTGATCGGCCCGCTCAGCGGGCGTGAGATTGAAGTTCTCGAACGCCTGTCCGGGATGCTCAGCACGGCCGAGATCGCCACCGAAATGTACATCTCGGTGAACACGGTCAAGACTCATCTCAAGAGCATCTACCGGAAGCTGTCCGCGAGTCACCGGGGCGAAGCGGTCCGCCGGGCCCGGAAGCTCAACCTCATCTGACTCACTGGTGCTCAGCCCACATCACCCGCGATGGGTGGCGTGCGGCCGCCCGCGGCTTGATGAAGTAAGGAGGCCGGACCGACCAAAGGAGAGAGCGCCATGTCTGACCTGATCGCGATTGGATACCCCGACGAGGCCACTGCCGAAGCCGCCGCCGATGAAGCACGGCGCCTGGCCCACGACCTCATCATCGAGCCCGACGCAATCGCCGTGATCGTGCGGGACGACGACGGAAAGTACCACGTTCACACTCAGCACCATCTGGTCGGTGCCGGAGCGACCTGGGGCATGTTCTGGGGAATGCTGTTCGGGTTCCTGTTCTTCGTGCCCGTCGTCGGGATCGCGGTCGGGGCCGGCCTCGGCGCCCTCATGGGCAAGGTGAGCAAGTCCGGCATTGACGCCCAGTTCCAGGACCAGGTCCGCGGCATGCTGAAGCCCGGCACCTCCGCGCTGTTCCTTATGGTGGAGAAGGTCACCCCGGACAAAGCGGTCGCGGCGATGAGCAAGTTCGGCGGCACCGTGCTGAAGACCTCCCTGTCCAAGGAAGGCGAAAAGGAGCTTCAGGACGCACTGCACGGCGGGAACGCCGCGTAAGCGCTTCGCCAGCGCGGCCACCGGTCAGCCCGGTCACCTGAGACGGAGGGTCATGGCACAGACATCCGCCGACCACCCGGAGGCCGCGGGCGGCAGAGGCCGTACCGGCGGGCGGGAACCCGGCGGCCGGTACGGCCTTCTCCTGCTGGTGCTGATCTTGACGTATCTGCTGTCGGCCTTCACCAATGGCCGCACCATCATCGATCTCCAGTTCGTGCTGTTCCTGATCCTCCTGCTCCTGGCCCTCCGAAACTCGCGGGTACGTGGCCGGACGGCCTGGCTGGCCGCGGCCGCTGCGCTGGCTGGCTCGGCGGCGGCCCTCGGAGCAGCCCTGACCGGTACTCAGGTGGGTGACGGCGTCGCCGCGATCTGGAAGGGGCTGATTCTGCTGCTGGCCGCGATCCTCATCGTCGGCCGCGTACTGGCCCGGCCCACGGTCACCGTGCAGAGTATTTACGGTGCCCTGAGCGCTTATGTGATCGTCGGCCTGATGTTCGCCGCCTTCTTCGCCGCGATCAGGTACCTCGACGGCGGAAGCTTCTTCGCCAACGGCCAGCCGGCGAACACTCAGACCTTCCAGTACTTCAGCTTCACCACCCTGACTACTCTGGGTTATGGGGACTTCACCGCGGCGGTGAACGGCGGCCGCGCCGTCGCCGCTCTGGAGGCGCTGACCGGGCAGGTGTTCCTGGTCACCCTGGTGGCGCGCCTGGTCTCCGCCTACCGGGAGCCGTCCGCCGGGTAAGCGCGGGTGACCGTCAGGCCAGAGAGTAGAGGCTCTTGCCGACCAGCCAGAGGCCGAGTAGCAGGCACAGCACGACGATGACCTGATCGCGACGGGTGTCCAGCCAGGTCCGCAACTGCCGCAGCCGCACGCTGGCAGTCGTGGGCGCGAACGTCGCGTACAGCTCGAGGTACAGCAAGCTGGCCGTGGCCAGCAGGACGAACAGGACCAGGGTCAGGTAGCCGGCCGGCGTGGACAGCTTGGCCTGGGCGATGGTGGCGGCCCCGGCCGCCACCAACACCCAGGGCTGAAGGAAGGCGGCGAGCCCAGCCGCGGCCCACAGCGACAGCCCATCCAGTCGCGCGAGCCAGGCCGGCGGCTGGCGGGGAGTGCCCAGCTGGCGCCACCGGCGTACGCCGTACAGGACCAGCGCTATGCCCAGGACCAGCTTGACGACCAGCACCGCCGTCGACGGCGCGGTAGCCGGCGCCGGTGGCTTTCCCCCAGTCGACAGCACCACCGCCGCGATCACGACGATCAGGCAGGCCAGCCAGCCGAGGACGAACGCCAGACCCTTCCAGATGCCCTTCTCGGCGCTCAGCAGCAGGATGAACGTGGTGAGCGGGAAGGGCTCGAGAGTGATCCCGAGGCCGATGAGCAGAAGGTCAACGACCACCTTCTCGGCTCCTCAACGAGATCACAACCCGTGTTCAGCGGTGATCCGCCCCGAGGCCACCGCGTCGACAAGAGCCTGGTGGTCGCGCTCGTTCTGGTCGGCGTAGGCGCCGGCGAACTGCGTAATGGCCTCATCGAAGGCAGCCGATCCGCCCAGATAAGCGGCGATGGCGATGCGGTCTCCCGACCGGGCGTGGGCCCGCGCCAGGGTCCACCCGCACAACTGGCCGTACAGGCGCATGCCGCGCGGCACCATGGCGTCGGGGTCGAGAGAGAATTTCCAGTCCCGCAGCTGGCGCACGTAGAAGTCGCGCTGCTGGGCGTCGAGTCCGTCGGTCCGCTGCCAGCCCAGGAAGATGTCACTGGTGGCCTGCATCAGCCGCTGGCCCACGACCACCCGCTGGCCCTGGTTGGCGAACCTGCTGGCCCCCACGAACCGGCTGAGGACGGACTCGTTTGCCTCCTTGACCTGGAGGAAGAGTGGATCCGCGTGGTCGCGGCCGAGCATCAGCACGATCCAGCACCGGGTCCCGACGCTGCCGACGCCCACCACCTTACGGGCCAGGTCAGCGAACACGTACTGGTCGAGCAGGTACCGCCGGTTGGTCTCCAGCGTGCGCCGGTACTTGCCGATGATCTCGTTCAGCCGCGATTCGAGCGCGGTGCGTTCCATCCGGTTCGGCAGCAACTCCTCGATGGGCACCAGGAGCGGCGGGTCCGAGATGATCCGCGGTTGCCCGTCCACCAGAACGGTCAGCTTGCCCAGCTCTTCCATGCTGTCCCGGGTCCGCGCCTTGCTCAGGCCCTTGCCCACGGCCTTGCGCTGCCGGTCTTTCAGCTGGGATCGGAGCTGATCGGTGAGGTTGTCCGCGTCCGCGCGCATGTACCAGACCTCGAGGTTCGTCATCCCGGCGAAGGTACGCATCGCCTGCCGGTAGCTCGCCACGCTGTCCGTGACGATCTTGCGGCGTTCCTTGCCGGTGAACCCGTTCGAGCGCGCCGCAACCTCCAGGCTGGCGGCTAGCCGCTTGACGTCCCACTCCCAGGGACCTGGCAACGTCTCGTCGAAGTCGTTGACGTCGAAGACGAGCCTGCGCTCGGCCGACCCGAACAGGCCGAAGTTCGACAGGTGCGCGTCACCGCAGGCCTGTACGGCCAGCCCGGATACCGGGGTGGTAGCCAGGTCGCTGGCCATCGGCAGGGCCGCGCCGCGGTAGTAGGTGAACGGGGAGACCATCATCCGGCCCCAGCGGACGGGCATCAGCTCCGGCACCCGCGTCGCCGCCTGTTCCGCCAGCAGGGCGATCGGGTCCGGCCGGCCGGAGCCGGGATCGAAGATCGCGTGGGCTTCCCTCGGCACCATCGCTCGCGCCTCCGCGCCCCGGGCCCTGCGTTCAGCGGGGGTCAGGTGCCCGAGTGCGGTATCGAGCTGGTACCGCATCGGCGTGCGTGGGGGAGCCTCGGCCTTCAGCGCACTCATGTCTACCTCTATTCCCGCGCGAGCATGGCCTGGGCCTCGCGTTCGAGGTCGATGTATGGGTCGCCGCTGACATCGACGGCGACGCGCTTGATCGTGCCGCCGGTGAAGGCGTACGGGTGCTCGCCGGGATAGTCACCGGTCACCGGCTCGCCGCTGTCCCGGCCGACGCACAGGCCCTCGCCGGCCAGGCTGAACAGCCCGGGCTGCGTCTTGATCCGCCCTTCGCCGACCTTCTTGTCCCCGTAGTACAGGGACAGGATGCCGGTGGAGACGCCGGGGGGATCCTCACCGTCCTTGTCGAACGAGGCCGACAGGATCAGATCCGTTCCGGCCGTGACCTCCTGGGTGGCGTCGATCTTCTGCTCCATGACGCCGACGAAGTTGTTGACGTAGTGCAGCCGGTTGTCCTTGATGTAGAGGGCGTGGCCGCCAAACCGTGCTCCGTGCGCGAACAGGACGCCCTGAACGCCCGAGTCGGGGATGTCGACCAGTGCCCCGATGGTGAACGACCGGTTGCGCAGGTTCACCGCCTGCTGCTCGGGCACCTCCGCGGTGTTCGGGAAGTAGACGTACCGGTCGCGCACGGCGGCCAGCTGCGGGCGCGGGGTGACGACGATTTCCAGCGCGGACCGGTCATCGAGCGGGAACGCCCCGTTCGCCCCCGCTTCGGCGAACCACAAGTTGACCATCTCGCGGAGCTTGTCGGGGTGATCGGCGGCCAGGTCGTGCAGCTCGGCGCGGTCGGTGTCGACGTGGTACAGCTCCCAGGTGTCGTCGTTGAAGTGGCTCCAGCCGCTGAGCGTGGGGTGGGTGGTGACGGCCTTCCAGCCGTCGTGCCAGATCCCGCGCGAGCCGAGCATCGAGTAGAACTGGGTCGTGCGCGCCGAGGGCGCCGATTCCATCTCGACGCTGTAGCGCATGCTCACCCCGTCGAAGGGGCTCTGCACGTGGCCCTTGATCGTCGCCGGACTCTGCACCCCGAGTGTTTCCAGGATGGTCGGCACGATGTCGATGGCGTGGTGGTACTGGTGGCGGATCTCGCCCCGGCCGGCCGTGTCGCTGGCCGAGGCTGAGGGCCAGGAGATGATGCACGGGTCGGCGGTGCCGCCGTTGAACTCGTACCGCTTCCACATCTTGAACGGCGTGTTGAACGCCATGGCCCAGCCGTTCGGGTAGTGGTTGTAAGTCTTCGGGCCGCCGAGCTCGTCCAGCATGGCCAGGTTCGACGCCATGTCGTCGGGGATGCCGTTGAAGAACTTGTTCTCGTTCACCGACCCGTTCGGGCCGCCCTCGCCGCTGGCGCCGTTGTCCGACACGACAATGATCATCGTGTTCTCGCGCTGCCCGCTTTCCTCCAGGTAGTCCAGGAGCCGGCCGATGTGGTGGTCGGCGTGGGCCAGGAACCCGGCGTACACCTCGGCCATCCGGCAGAACAGCCGCTTCTCGTCGGCGGTCAGCGAGTCCCACGGCCGGGTGACGTCCAGCGGCGGGAACGGCTGGCCGTCCGGGCCCTGCCGGGTCTCCGAGGTGCCGATCGGGTTGATCGGCGGCAGCTCGGTGCCGTCCGGGACGATGCCAATTTCCTTCTGCCGGGCCAGAGTCTGTTCCCGCATCGCCTCGTAACCCATGTCGAAGCGGCCCTTGAACTTATCGGCCCACTCCTTCGACACGTGGTGCGGCGCGTGCGCGGCGCCCGGCGCGTAGTAGAGGAAGAACGGCTTGTCCGGTGCGAGCACCTTGGCGTCGGTGATGAACTCGATCGCCTTGTCGGTCAGATCCTCGGTCAGGTGGTAGCCCTCTTCCGGGGATTTAGGCGGGTCCACCGGATGGTTGTCGTAGACCAGGTCCGGATACCACTGGTTGGTCTCCGCGCCCAGGAACCCGTACCAGCGCTCGAAGCCGCGGCCGGACGGCCAGTTCCGCCGGGTCGACGCGACGTTCATCTCCACCGTCGGGCACAGGTGCCACTTGCCCACCATGTAGGTGTTCCAGCCCAGCTCGCCCAGGATTTCCGGCAGCATGCCGTTCTCTGGCGGGATCGTCCCGCTCGCATTCGGGAACCCGACGGCAGCTTCGGTGATGCAGGCCATTGAGTTACGCGTGTGGTTACGGCCGGTCAAAAGGCAGGACCGGGTCGGCGAGCACAGCGCCGTAGTGTGCCACTGTGTGTAGCGGACCCCGTCCGCGGCGATCCGGTCGATGTTCGGGGTATCGATCGGGCCGCCGTAGCTGTTCATGGCCGAGAAGCCCACGTCATCAAGCACGATGTACACCACGTTCGGCGCCCCGTCCGGGGCTTTCGGTGGCTCGAACGGCGCCCAGTCCGGAACCGAATCGCGGATATCGATGTTGATCCTGCCCTTGAACGGCTCGCTCATCTAACGGCTCCTCGCGCCCGGGGGGCACATTTGGGATCCACCCGATCAGGCTGGCAGCGCACCCCGCCGCAGGCATCACCCCGGCCGGGTGACCTCCGGGATCGCGGCGGCGGCTCCGCCCGGCGCCGGGTCTGGCGCTATGGCGGGCGGCTCACCGCCAACGGGACCCAGGGGCTGGGTGTAGACGTCGTGCATCGTCGCGACCTGCTGGGTGGTGAACGTCCGCTCGCGCCGGACGTCGCGGGTGAAGGCCAGCCACCAGGTGAGGATGGCGCCGAGTCGGTTGCGGTAGCCGGTCAGGAACATGATGTGGATGAACAGCCAGATCCACCAGCCCACGAAGCCGCCGACCTTCAGCGGGCCGGCCGAGACGACGGCCTTGCCGCGGGAGATGTAGGCCGCCGACCCGAGGTCGTGGTAGCGGAACGGCTTCTCTTCCAGGTTTCCCGAGGCCCGGCGCCGGATCCGGTGCCCGGCGTAGAGCCCGGTCTGCATGGCCACCTCGGCCACCCCGGGCAGCTTGTCCAGGCTCATCATGTCGCCGAGGACGGAGATCTCCGGATGGTCGGCGATGGTGCAGTTCTTCTCGACCACGATGCGCCCGGCCCGGTCCTGCTCGGCGCCGGTGGCGGTGGCGAGGGCCTTGGCCATGGGCGGGGCCTCGACCCCGGCGGTCCACAGTACGGTGGCGGCGTCGTAGCGCGTCTCCTGACCGTCGTGGTCGCGGACGAGCACATATCCCTCGTCGACGTGGGTGACGATCGAGCCCATGTGCCGCTCGACCCCGAGCTTGTCGAGCGTGTCGGCGGCCTTCTGCGACAGTTTCGGGCCGAACATGGCCAGCGGGGCGCTGCCGCCGTCGAACAGCAGGACCCGGGCATCCTCTGGCCGGATGTTCCGGAACTCGGCCCGCAGGGTCTTGGTCGCGACCTCCCGGATCTGCCCCGCCAGTTCCACGCCGGTCGGGCCGGCCCCGACCAGAACGAAGGTCAGGTAGGAACGGCGTTCTTCCGGATCGGTGGCGGTGTTCGCCATCTCGAACGCGCCGTACACCCGGCGCCGGATCGCGAGCGCATCGGAGATCGTCTTCATGCCCGGTGCCCAGCGGGCGAACTCGGGATGTCCGAAGTACGACTGCCGGACTCCGCCGGCCACGATGAGATCGTCGTAGCCGAACTCCATGACCTCGCCGCCGACTCGCCGGGCCAGGACGCGCCGGCCTTCGACGTCAAAGTCGAACACCTCGCCCAGGACGACGTCGACGTTCTTGTGTTTCTTCAGCAGATCGCGCAGTGGTGCGGCGATCTTCCCCTCGGACAGGATGCCGGTCGAGCACTGGTAGAGCAGCGGCGCGAACAGGTGATGGCCGGCCCGGTCGATCAGCGTCACCGAGGCGCTGCCGCGGAGCGCACGGACCGCGAACAGGCCCGCGAAGCCACCACCCACGATCACCACGCGACGCTGCCCGTTTTCCTCAGTCATGGCATGCTCCCGTTCCTCGCTCATCCGGCCGGGTCGTGCCAGGTATCCCGCTCGGGCAGCAGCCGGTCGGCTTCCTCCGGGCCCCAGCTGCCCCTGGCGTAGGGATGTACGGGGGTCACGTCACCGAGCACCGGGTCAACCACCTCCCAGGCCGCCTCCACGGTGTCCTGGCGGGCGAACAGCCAGCGGTCCCCGTCCAGGGCCGCGCCGATGAGCCGGTCGTAGGGGCGCATGTCCGAACCCGGCTGGCCCGCGAACGCCAGGTCCTCCAGCTGCGGCTCCATCCCGGCCCCGGGCTTCTTGCCCGCCAGCGTGAGGCCCACCGCGGTCTCCGGCCAGATCCGGAACCGCAGCGAGTCGCGCACGGCGAACGGTTCGATCCCGAACACGTCGTGTGGCGGCCGCTTGAAGCGGATGTCGATCTCGGTGGCGGTGACCGGCATGGTCTTGGCCGCGCGGATCAGGATCGGCACGCCCTCCCAGCGCCAGGTGTCCGCGGCGAGCCGGACCGCGACGTAGGTCTCGGTCGTCGATTTCGGATCGACCCCGTCCACCTCGAGGTAGCCCTCGTACTGGCCCTTCACCACGTCCTCGGGGGTCAGCGGCCGCAGCGCGGAGATCACCTGCGACTTGGCTTCCCGCCAGTCGGCCAGGCCGGCCTTGCCCGGTGGTTCGGCCAGCACGGTGGCCAGCACCTGGAGCATGTGGTTCTGGACGACGTCGCGGATCGCACCCGTCCGGTCATAGAACCGGCCGCGGTCGGCCACGTCGAACGCTTCGGCCATCGTGATCTGGATGCTCTCCACGTAGTCCCGGTTGAGCAGCGGCTCAATGATCGAGTTCGCGAACCGGACGAACAGCACGTTCTCCACCGGGTCGAAGGCCAGCCAGTCATCGACCCGGAAGATCGCCTCTTCCGGGAAGTACTGGTGCATCGTGTCGTTGAGCTGGCGCGAACTGGTCAGGTCGGTGCCGAACGGCTTTTCCACCATCACCCGCGCGTTCTTGGCGCGGTCGGCCCCGGCGATCCCCTGCGCGATCCGCCCGAACAGCGGCGGCGGCACCTCCAGGTAGAACAAGACCCGGGTGCCCGCGCCGATAGCGTCCGACATTTCCTTGTAGGTCGCATCGGAATCGAGGTCCCCGTCGACGTAGCGCAGCAGCCCGAGCATCTTCCGCGCCGCGTCGCTGTCCGGGTCCATGCTGTTCAGCCGCAGTGACGCCACCGCGTAGTCCCGGAACTGCTCCAGCCCCCAGCCGCTCTTCGCCACCCCGATGACCGGCACGTTGAGTACCCCGCGCTCGACCAGGCCCACCAGCGCCGGGAAGGTCTCGATCTTGGCCAGGTCGCCGGTCGCGCCGAAGATCACCAGCGCGTCTACCTCGTTGGTCGCCATATCAGCTCCTCTGCTGGCCTCGCCAGCCACTGCCTTCATCACAGGCCTTTGCCTCATCAGATCGCGGCCATGGCGAGGCTCACATCACACCGGGTGGGTGAGGCCAGCGGCCCCGTCAGGTACCTGGCCCGGTCCGGCTGGGCCACAGCGACGGCGCGTCCTGGAGCTGCCGGTAGCGGCCGCCGGCCTGCATCAGCTCCGCATGGGTGCCGCGCTCGGTGACCTTGCCCTCGTCGAGCAGGACGATCTCGTCGACCTGCTCGAGCCCCTCCAGCTCATGGGTGATAAGCAGGGTGGCGCGGCCCTCGGTGAGCAGCAGCAGGTCGGCGGTGAGGGCCTGGCGCGCTTCGGGGTCCAGGTGGGCGGTGGGTTCGTCGAGGATCAGCACGGCCGGGTCGGCCAGCAGGGCCCGGGCCAGGGCCAGGCGCTGCCGTTCTCCGCCGGACATGGCGGCCCCGTGTGCGCCGACCGGGGTATCCCAGCCCTGCGGCAGGGACTCGATCCAGGACAGCAGCCGGGCCCGCGCCGCCGCGGCCGTCAGCTCATCGTCACTGGCCCCCGCGCGGCCCAGGCGCACGTTGTCACGAACGGTCGCGTCGAAGATGTGCGGGTCCTGGGGACAGCCGCCGATCACCTTCCGCACCTCATCGGCGGCGTAGCTGGCCAGGTCGGCGCCGTTCAGCGTGACAGTGCCCCCGGCCGGCTCACGGAAACGCAGCAGGACCGCGGCCGCGGTGGACTTTCCGGCGCCGCTGGGACCGATGAGCGCGACCCGCCGTCCCGCGGACAGGTCGAGGTCGAGCCCGTCCAGCGCGAGCGGCCCGTCCGGCTCGTAGCGGACCTGGACTCCTGACATCCGCACCGACACGGGCCCGTCCAGGGGCCGGGGCGCAGGTGGATCGGTGACCGGGTCCGGCGTGTCGAGGATTGTGCCGACGCGGCGGGCCGAGGCGCGCGCGGCGCCGAGCTGCAGCGCGGCCGCCGGCATGACGGCCACCGCCTCGAAGGCGGCCAGCGCCGTCAGCGTGAGCACGGCCAGGGGCACCCGGGTCAGCGTGCCGTGCCCGACCGCCGCTACCCCGAGGACGAGGACAGCCCACACGGTGAGCCCGGTGAGCCCGGTGACCAGCCCGGTGCCCAGGCCCGTTGCGGCTGCCGACCGCCTGGCCAGCACGGTCAGCTTGGTGTCGGCCGTGGTGGCGGCGGCCAGTGCGGTGTCCTGGGCGCCGAACGCGTGCAACTCGGCCGCGCCCGCCAGCAGGTCGGTGACTGTCGCGCTGAGCTCGCCGCGGGCCGGGGCGGTGACCCGGGCCGCCCGCCGGGAGGCGGCGACGGCCAGCGCGGGCGCTGCGGCACCGGCGGCCAGCAGCCCGAGGGCGAGCAGGCCGCCGGCCGGTATGAGGATCAGCAGGCACACCGTCACGGCGCCCGCGCCGACCAGCAGCGCGGCCAGCGGCGGCCCGATGCCGCGGATGAAGAGGTCCTGGGTGGCGTCCACGTCGCTGATCAGCGCGGCCAGCAGATCACCGGACCGGAAGGCGGCCAGCCCGGCGGGCGCGAGCCGTTCCAGCCGCCGGTAGATGGCCACCCGGATGTCGGTAAGCACCCGGAACGCGACGTCGTGTGAGGTCAGGCGCTCCAGATAGCGGGACACGCCGCGGCCCACGCTGAACGCACGGACCGCGACGACCGCAACCGATATGGCCAGGATGCTGGGGTGCTCCGACGCACGGGCCAGCATGAATCCGGAGGTGGCCAGCAAGGCCACCCCGAAACCGGTGGCGGCCGCGCCCGCCAGGACGCAGAACGCCAGCCGTCCCCGCAGCGGCCGGGCCAGCCAGAGCAGCCGCAGCAGCGGCCGCCGTCCGGCCACGACCTCATTCGTCATCCGGTCACCGCCGCCGCCCGCTCCCGAGGGGCCGGTGATACCAGCGTCCCGTGGTCCAGGCAGAGGACCCGGCCGCCGCTCCCGGCCGCCCAGCCCTGGCCGTGGCTGATCACGATGACGGTCCGGTCGGCGAGCTCGGTGTCCAGGGCCGCGGCGATCAGGCGGGCACCGGCCGGATCCAGATGAGCGGCGGGCTCGTCGAGGAGCAGCAGGGGAGCGTCGCGCAGGAAGGCCCGGGCCAGCGCGATCCGCTGACGCTGACCGGCCGACAGCCGCAGCCCGCGCTCCCCGAGCGGGGTTTCGTAGCCGCGCGGCAGTGAGCCGATGAACTCGGCGGCACCGGCCAGCTCGGCGGCCCGGCCGATGGCCGCCCGGCTCGCGCCCGGCTGGCCGAGCGCGATGTTGTCGGCCGCGCTCCCGGAGAACAGATAGGGCTGTTGCGGCACCCAAGCGATCTGCCTGCGCCACTGGGTCAGGTCCATCGCGGCTGCGTTCTCGCCGCCTGCCTCCATGGTCCCGGCCGCCGGGGCCAGGAAGCGGAGCAGCAGGGCCAGTAGCGTGCTCTTGCCCGCGCCGCTCGGCCCGGTGAGGACGATCCGCTCACCCGGCGCGACGGTCAGGGTGACCCTGGCCAGGGCCGGACGAGGGCGAGCCGGGTAGGCCGCGGTGATTTCGTCCAGCCTGATCTCGGCCACCCTCAGGTCGGCCGTCTTCGGGCGGGGGACCGGCCGGGCGGACTGGGCCGCCTGGGCCGGAACCGGCGTGTCCAGGATCTCGAACGCACGCCCGGCCGCGGCGGCCCCTTCCATGCTCGCGTGGTACTGGGCGCCGACCGCGCGCAGCGGCAGGTATGCCTCGGGGGTGAGCAGCAGTACCAGGAGTGCGGTCTCGTAGCCCAGGTGGCCATACAGCAGGCGGAGCCCGACCTCGACCGCGACCACCGCGGTCGCCACGGCGGCGGCCAGCTCCAGGACGAGAGCGGACAGGAAAGCGACCCGCAACGCGGCCATGGTGACTTTCCGGTAGTCATCGGTGACCTTGGCGATCACGTGTTCCTGGGCCCGGGCCCGGCCGAACACCTTGAGCGTGGGCAGGCCCTCCACCACGTCGAGGAAGTGGCCGCCGAGGATGGCGAGCAGCCTCCACTGCCGCCTGGTCTGCGCCTTGGTGTGCCAGCCGACCAGGACCGCGAATATGGGGATCAAGGGCAGCGTCACGGCGATGACCACCGCTGAGATCCAGTCGGCGGCCGCCACCCTGGCCAGCACGGCCACGGGGACCAGGACCGAGAGCACCAGTTGAGGCAGGTACCGGGCGAAATAGGGATCCAGCCCGTCCAGTCCCCGGGTGCTCAAGGTGGCGATTTCGCCGGCGCGCTGACCGCCCAGCCACCCGGGGCCCAGTCGCAGCGCCCGGGCGGTGACCGCGCTGCGCAGCTGCGACTTGACCATCGCGGCCGCCCGGAGCGCGGTGACTTCCCCGCCGTAACTCACCGCCGCGCGCGCCGCCACCACGATCAGCAGGGCCGTCAGGGTGCCCGCCAGCGTGACGGCCACGTCACCGCGAGCCGCGGCCGCCAGGGCGTGGGCGAGCAAGCCGGCCTGGGCCAGGATCAGCACTGTTCCGGCGAGTCCGAGCGCCACGGTAACGATCAGGTAACCCCGGGCGGCCCCGGCGTAACGCAGCAGCCGCGGATCAACCGGCCCGCGATCACGGGCTACAAGCAGATGCTCGCCTGGATGCGATCCTTCGGGCGACTTGGGTGCGTTGGCGTCGAGGCAACTGGCACCTATGGTGCGGGGCTCCTGCGTTACATGCAGAACGCCGGTGTTGACGTTCTGGAGGTCACGACACCAGACAGGCATGACCGCCGCAAGCGCGGCAAAAATGATGGCCTGGACGCCCAAAATGCCGCCCACGCAGCCTTCAGCGGCAAGCGCGTGGTCACGCCCAAGAGCCGTGACGGGATGGTCGAGTCCTTGCGTGTGCTCAAAGCCTGCAGAAAGACCGCAGTTGCCGCCCGGCGTGTGGCGTTGCAGATGATCCAAAACACCATTGTCTGCGCCCCTGATGAACTCAGAGACGCGCTGCGCAAGATGACCCGCATGCAGCTCGTCAGGACGCTGGCGGCCTGGCGGCCGGATTTGACCGACTACCGCAACGTGGTGTCAGCCTGCAGGATCACCCTCAAGTCGCTGGGCCGGCGTTACCTCGAATTGCACGACGAGATCGCGGACCTCGATACCATGATCGTCGCCATCATCGACGAACTGGCTCCCACTCTCGTGGCCCGGAACTCGATTGGCCACGGGATCGCCGCGCAGCTGCTACTGACAGCTGGCGACAACTCTGAGCGCCTCCATTCCGAGGCCAGCTTCGCGGCTCTTTGCGGTGTAAGCCCAGTTCCTGCGTCTTCCGGCAAGACAACCCGCCACCGCCTTAATCGAGGGGGTGATCGAGCGGCGAACAGCGCGCTCCACATCATTGCCATCGGGCGGCTCCGGACCGATCCGCGAACCAAGGCCTACATGGCAAAGCGAACCGCTGAAGGCCATTCCAAGCTGGAGGTCATCCGATGCCTGAAACGCTACATCGCCCGCGAGGTATTCGCCATAATCCGCCAGCGCCAATGCCAGATAAACCAGGCCCACGTGCCAGCTTGACAAACAGAAGGGCATCCAGGGTAGCCAGTTCACCTCGCCACGGTTTACCGGGGTGTTGCAGGATGCCAAGATCCGCATTTCCATGGATGGCCGCGGTCGCTGGATGGACAACGTGTTCATTGAGCGGCTGTGGCGCAGCCTGAAATACGAGTGTGTCTACCTGCATGCGTTCGAGACCGGCTCGGAACTGCGCGCCGGGCTCTCGCAGTGGATTGGCCACTACAACCCTGCATTGGAACGCCCATCTGTCTATGTCGTTGAAGGGAATAGGCTTTGCTGATCGCGATCCGATCCCGTGCGATGTTTTGGGTTCCGACGTGCGCGATTGGTGATGGCGACGGCGGCGGCTGAGAGCAACTCGCCGCGGCTGAAGATCCAGGGACCCTGCGGCAAAGGATGAGTGGCATATATCTCGCCGCCCTCGGTTGCCAGCCGCAACGTCTTGGGCGCGACCTTCAGGAGGCGTGCGGCATCACCGAGGTTGAGCCATGGCTCGCTGCCGTCCTCGGCTGGTTTGAACACCGGGATGCGGTGATGCGATCGTAGCGCAGTGACGCGCTCGCGTGTCCAGCGATTGCCGTGGCCGGTGACGAGGCCGTTACGGTTCAGGATCCCGGCGATGAGATCATCATTGGCGATCAGCACCAGCTGGCGCACCGCGGCGATGATATCGGCGGCGGTGCTGTTGCGCTGGCCACGCCGGCGCCGGGGCAAGCGCATTTCGCTATGCACGCCACCGACCCAATGGACGAGCAAGACGATCTCGGCTTTGTCCTGATCGATATCGGCTATCACCTCGTGGATCAGCGTGCGCACGATGCGCTTCTTCAGCCGCGCGTCTGTGGTGGGCGCCGTCCAGACCGACTTGAGGTCCGCGGCGAGGGTCGCGAGAGCGGTTGGGTGGGGGCTCAGGACAGGGCATGCCGCCTCGTGGGCGCTGATCTTGGCCTCCACCTCGGCGACCAGGGAAAGCGCCCTGTTCCAGCGCGCTTCGAGTTCGCCAGCTACGAGACGGTTGGCGGGATCCGCTGTGTCACATTGCCGGAATGCGCGGTCAGCGGCGTAACGCGCCGCCTCGAGGTCGCGCTCAAGTGCACCCTGCACTTGGTCCCGCCGCTGACTGGCGTCCTGTTCGGCGGCCATGGCGGCGGCGATGGCGCCGGGGCCAACCACATTGCGCAGCACATCCTCGATGGCGTCGTCGACACGCAGACCACCGAAGGCGATGCAGCGCGGCTCGCCGTTATCGAGCCAACCGCGGCTGCAACTGTAGCGCGGAATGCTGTGATTTGTGCCTGTGTATCGCAGCGTCAGCTTGCGCCCGCACCGGCGGCAACGGATCAGCCCGGCCAGCAACGCACTCCCGTGCTTGGGTGCGCCGTGATGGCGGCTGCTGGGCAGATTGCGGCTCACCATGGCCCTGATCGCTTCAGCCTTCTCCCAGCTGACATAGCCCTTGTGGGCATCCGGCACGAGCGCCAGCCATTCGCCACGCGCCTTGCGGCGCATCGTCGTGCCGGCGCCCCCCGCATTGTAGGCAGGCATGCTGGCGGTCTTACCATAAGCGTAGGCGCCGCCGTAGATGGGGTTTGCGATCATCCGGTGGATGGTGGCGTATGTGGGACGGCGCCAGGCGATATCGCCGCCGGGCTGCTTCACCGGCAGATCGAGACCATGCTCATGAAACCAAAGCAGGGTCTGTCGGGCGCTGCCCAATTCCTCAACCTTGTCGAAGACCAGCGTAATGGCCTCCTGGACGCGCCGGTCCGGATCCTTCTCGTATCGATCGCTCGCTTTCACGAAACCGACTGGCGCCGCGACGACCAGCTCCCCACGGCGGGCCTTCTCGTAACGGGCCGACAGCGAGCGTTGGCGAAGCAGGTCGAGCTCATACTCGCTGAGGCTGCCCTTCAAACCGAGCAGCAGTCGATCATTGCCATGACGCGGCGCATAGACCGCCTCCTGGTCGACGAGCACCGTGTCGACGACGCGGCACATCTCAATCAGCTGCTGCCAATCGCGGCTGTTGCGGGCAAAGCGGGAGACCTCACGCGCACAAACCGCGCCGACTTTGCCGAGACAGACCTCCGCAACCATGCGCTCGAAGCCGGCCCGCGCGACGCCACCCGCCGCCGAGCGCCCCAGGTCGTCATCAATCACCTCGATCTCGGACCAGCCAAGCGCGGTCAGGCGCGTTTGCATGGCATATTGCAGGAGCCCGCTCTCCCGGTTGTGCAGCACCTGATGGGCGGAGGACTGACGAACATAGAGCACCGCCTTGCGCGCCAGATGATGGGGCTGGATCTTGTCAGCGATCATGACCGGCCTCCGTCGCGGGACGGGTCTGGTTCCGATCGGCATGGTCCAGCAGCAGGCGCGCCATCAGCTCGGTCAGCGTGCGCCGCGTCTCCCCTGGCAGGTCCAGCCATGTCGGCGCGCCGATCGCGGTGCCGCAGGCGCCGCCGAACAGCTCCATCTGACGCGGCGGGCGTCTGCGGGCGCGCACGGCGTCGTCCTGTCTCGCCGGCGCAGGATGCCTCGCTGTTCCTGGCGACATCGACTCCTCCCCGATTCTCTTCGCGAGAGAGCCGTGATGCGCCCGAACGGGGGACGGTCGCCGATGCCGCTCGCCCTATTGGCGCAACAACCAGGAGGTCCACCAATGCCGAGAGCGCGGCGACGCTGACGCGGGGTGTGGCGGAAAGCGCCATGCACTCCGCACAGGCCGCCCGGTCGAACATCCACTCGGGGATCTCCAGCCCCCGCTCAGCTTGGGAACCGCTCAACGTGCAGCGGAAAACGACGCCACCGCCCCGTGCGATCGCCTCGTGGACGAAAACCGACATGCCTGCCCACGGGTGCCACCCATACAAAAGCTCCCAGGAACTCGTCCCGTGGGCATTCTTGAACCGTGTTCTACAATGCCCGGCGGCCGCATTCGGCTCTGGCTGGACGCACGCCCAATGAGGCATACGGCGCAACAGAGATGGAGAGATTGGCGGCGTGACGACACCCTGAACCGAGCTTATCGCAGCCGCCAAACTGTCCAAGGAGAGGGGACCATCTCAGAAAGCCAAGTCCGATGATGCGCGCGGGAATGCCCCGCAGCAGCGGCGTGGCCGCGACGGCCCGCATCAGCACAGGCGGAGCGGCGGGGCTGGTTCTGCCGAGAGCGGGGCGGAGAATGCGATCCTGAATCAGCACCTGCATGCGCTGTGTCATTCGTGTCGGCCATCGCGACGCCGCTGCACGGCGGCGAGCTCGGCGTCGCCCACGCGTCGCTCCTGAAGCGGCGCGGCAAGGATGTTCGCTGCGGCCACCGCGTCCTGGATCGCGAGGTTGATCCCGACCCCGCCGACTGGGGACATCGCGTGGGCTGCGTCGCCGATGCAGAGCAGGCCCGGCCGCCACCATTTGGCCATCCGGTTCACCGCGACGGTCAGCAGCTTCACGTCGTCCCAGGTCCCGATGGCGTCGACCCGGTCGGCAGCTCGGGCTGGAGCGCGGCGATCTCGGCGCGAAACGCTCGATGCCGCGATCGTGGCGTTCGTCGAGCGAACCTTTTGGGATCACAAAGCCGCACTGCCAATGCGTCGCCGCGATTGATCAGGACCAGCAGCTTGCCGCTGTCGAAGCGGCCGAATGTCTCGGCGCTGTCCCGCGGCGCGCGCGGGAGCCGGAACCACAGCACGTCGATCGGCGCGCCGACCTCGTCACTCCATCCCCGCTGCGTCGCGCAGTGTCGAGTGCCTTCCGTCGGCCGCGACGACGAGATCGGCGCGGATCTTCGACGGTCCCTCGGGGCCATGCCCGCTTATGCCGACGACGCGGCCGCCTTCCTCGATCGGCGCCGACGGCTGTGGTGCTCATCCGCAGCGTGAAGCGCGGCAGCTCCGCGCCGCGTCCGGCGAGGAAATCGAGGAAGTCCCATTGCGGCATGAAGGCGATGAACTTGCACCGGCCGGGCAGATGCGAGAAGTCGGCGACTGCGACTTCGCGCGCCGATGCGGGCGGACAGGTGCTCCGCCTGCTGGTGCGGCAGCGCCAGGAAGCTCATCGAGAAGGCCGAGCTCGTGCATCACCCGAGCGTCGAGGGGTGGATCGTGTCGCCCCGGAAGTCGCGGAGGAAGTCGCCGTGCTTTTCGAGCACGATCACATCGACGCCGGCGCGGGCCAGCAGAAAGCCCAGCATCATCCCGCCGGTCCGCCGCCGGCGATGCAGCAGGTGCTTGCCTCGGGCATTCCCATTTCCTCCAAGTTCAGGATAGCAGCCCTGGCCTGGAGGTGGATCGTGATGTTCGAGGTGCGGCTTTACGACAGTGTCGGATCCACGAACGACGAGGCGCGGCATCTCGCGCAAGGCTGGCGCCGCGCACTGCACGGTCGTTGCCGCGCGCCAGCAGACCGCCGGCCGGGGCCGGGTCGGGCGAGGCTGGATCAGTCCGCCGGGGAACCTCTATGTCTCGGTTCTGCTGCGGCTCGATCTTCCCCCGGCGCGGGTTGCCGAGCTGTCCTTCGTCGCTGCCCTGGCGGTGGCCGACATGGTGGATGCGTTCCTTTCCCCAGGCTCCCGGGCGATGCTGAAATGGCCGAATGACGTGCTCGTGGGCGGCGGGAAAATCTCCGGCGTTTTGATCGAACAGCTGGACGAGGCGACGATCATGGGTATCGGCGTGAATATCGCCCACGAGCCGGCGGGCACGCCGTATCCGGCCACGTCCCTGGCGCGGGAGAGAGGGGGAGGCCTGACCGCGCCATCCGTCGAGACCTGCCGAAACGCTCTCCTCGCGGCTTTCGCCACGTGGCTCGACACTTGGCTGAACGCTGGCTTCGGCCCTATCCGCGCCGGCTGGCTCGTCCCCGAGCCCACCCGCTGGGCACATCCCTGCGCGCCGGTCAGAGAGACGGCACTTTCGCCGGCCTCGATCACGATGGCGCCCTCACCAATCCCCTCATTTTTATGAGGCACGATCAGTATGTTGAGGCTGACCACCCTGCAACCGGGCGGCGTTTGGCCGGCCTTCCTTTTCGGCGGCGGGGTTGTCACCCCCCGCCCGACGGTTTATCTGAAGCCCGCCCCTCCCCCTCCCCGCCAAGCCAGTAAGGGGGAGAGGATAGCATGGCGCCCTCTTGCTCGGAACCCCCGACGGCCTGTGGCGCATTGTGGCCGGAGAGGTGTCTCCAACCTTAGCGACCCCCGCCACCCTCCATAAGGCGCACCGGCTCAGGAAACGCGACAAACTCCTCATCGCCCTAACCACCCGTCCGGAACGTCAAGACGGCGAACACGCCGTCGCGGTCGAGCGGCGTCAGCGGGTGGTGCCACACATCGGCGTGGTAGGTGACTGACTGCCGGCCGCTCGCGCAAAGGCGCGCGCCTGTGTCATATCGGGGCCGCCCGCCGGCGCGTGCGGCGCGACAACAACGAGATAGCGAGCCACATCGATCGGCACGAAGCTTTGCGAGGAGTAGCTGTGCCGCTCCATGACCGTCGCGATCAGTGGCAATGCCGTCCGCCAACAGTGGCGAAGTCGAGATGGGGCCGGGCTTCCGCCCGCGAATTCCGCAACTCATCGACAGGCTGCGGCGACCTTCCGCGGCGCTGTACTCCACCACAGTTCCAAAAGGCGCGAAAGCCGCCTCGGAAATCGGAACAACCGGAACCTCATGCATGGCTTGCACCTTCCGAAGGGTGCCGTGCGAGCCAATGCCGCGCGATGTCGATCCGGCGACAAACCCAGGCATCGCGGTGACGCGCGACATGGTCGAGGAAGCGCGCGAGCCCGGCCGCGCGGGCCGGATGGCCGATCAGCCGCGCGTGCAGGCCGACCGACATCATCTTGGCGCCGTCGCACCCTCGGCGTAGAGGAAGTCAAACGCGTCGACGTGCATGGAGGTGTAGTCCGCCGGAATGGACAGGCCGCCCCTGCCGTATTTCATGTCGTTGTTGGTCAGGCTGTACGGCACCACCAGATGCGCCTTTCCGCCAACATCCACATAATAGGGAAGCTCGTCGTTATAGGTGTCGCTGTCGTAGAGGAAGCCGCCCTTCCTCGACCAGCAGCCGCCGCGTGTTCACGCTAGGTCCATAGCGGCAGTACCATCCGAGCGGCCGCTCGCCGACCGTCCTCTGCAAGCTGGCTACGGCGCGCGCGATGTGCTCGCGCTCCTCCGCCTCGGGCAGCCGGTAGTGCTCGACCCAGCGCCAGCCGTGGCAGCACACGTCGTACCCAGCCTCGCGGATGGCAGCCCGAGTTCCGGGTTGCGCTCGATCGCCATGGCGCAGCCAAACACCGTCAGCGGCAAGCCACGTTCGCGGAACAAACGCAATACGCGCCAGACCCCGACACGGCTGCCGTACTCGAACATGACTCAGCGGCGAGTCGCGCTCGCCTCGCGGCACCCAGGATCGCCGACCTCGGTCAGCGTCGCCTCGGAAAACCCGTCGCCGTTGCCGACCGAGTATTCCGAGCCCTCCTCGACGTTGAGCACGAAATTGAGCGCGAACGCGCGCCGTCCGGCCAGTCGGCGTGCGGCGGGTTGCGGCCATAGCCGATCAGATCCCGTTCGTTATCCTTCGCGATCATGTCCCTCCCTAGAATTGTTGTTCCTCGCGCCCCCGCACGATTTGCGACAGGGTGACCGCGAGCACGAGCGCGCCGCCATAGAACATGTCCTGCACGAACGAGCTTACCCCCAGGAACACCAACCCGGTGATGCCCGTCACCAGGAAATACACGGCGACCAGCGATCCGAACGGATTGAACCGGCCAGGCACCACGCTGGTCGAGCCCAGGAACGCCGCCGCGAATGCAGGCAGCAGGAGCGACGCGCCAGATGAGGGATCGCCGCGCCCTGCGTTCCCGCGTAAAGCACGCCGCCGATCGCGCCCATCAGGCTGGAGGCGACGAGGCAGCCCAGACGCACCCGATCCGTGTTGATGCCCGACAGCCGCGCCACCTCCCGCCCCCGCCCCACGAACAACAGCCGCCGTCCCATCGCCGTATGTTCCTGCACATACCAAAGCGCGACGCAGAGCAGCAGCGCGTAATAGAACTCAAGCGGAATGCCCAGCAGGCGGTCAACAATAACGTACTGGATCAGCGCCGGATCCAAGCCGCTGATGGTCATCGACCCGCTGATCCAAACCGCGACCCCGTGCGGGACGTGCCCGTCCCAAGCGTCACGATGAATGGATGCGGAACACAGTGATCAGCAGGCCGTTGATAGCACCCACGACCAC
>CAWHMD010000008.1:0-1089104 GCA_963830385.1 uncultured Actinomycetes bacterium
TCAGCAGGTAGTCGAGGGTCGTGACCAGGTCCACCGATTGGCTGGCCAGTCGCGCTGCCAGTTGCGTGTAGTCCCTGGCGGGGCCTGCCCGGCTGGTCCAGTGCGGCGAGCACCTGGGCGGCATACGGGTGTGCCATGAGCCTTCGCAGGTCCAGGGCGGTAGGCGCAGCGTGATGGCGGCCTGTGACATTTGCTCATGCGCGCGCATCCAGCAGGTGACCGACCTGGTCGCCTAGGCCCGAGACGGACCCGGGCGCCCCGTGTGGCACCGCGGGCGGCCTGCCCTGCCAGGCCTCGCTCACGAGTTGTCCGCTGGGGTAGCGGCGGGCACCTGGTCCCAGATGCGGCCCGCGTGGCCGCTCTGCGCCCGCTGTTCGTCGGTCATGAGGGTTAAGTGCCCGTGGTGCCAGCCGAAGGAGTGTCCGTCGGGGGCGAGGGTGTTCAAGTAACGGTGGCCATGTCGCAGATGCCTTCCTGGCTGGTGATCGGGCCGGACAGGGTGGTGGTCTCTGCGGTGCGGCAGCGGACGTTGTTGTCGCCGCGGTGGTAGGCGGCCAGGATTGTTCCTATGTGCGCGCGCCGGGCGCGGGCCTGGGCTCGGCTGGGGTGCGGGGTGGCGGGTACCTGGGCGATGTCGGGGTCGCTGCTGGTGAGCCAGCCCAGGGACAGCGCGAGCTCGGCGATCTGGCAGTGCCGGTGCCAGCCGTTGGTTCGGTCGATCCAGCAGCCGGCGTCAGCCGGCGTGTCGGTGCGTCTCATCAGGGGTGATCCTTGTGGTGTCCCGTCCGTCCGGCAGGTGCCAGGCGCGGGTGAGCACGTGGGCGATGTCGTCGGCGGCCGTGGTGATGTCGCTGAGGGGGGCGATGCGGTCCAGGGTGGACCACCAGAACCACCAGTAGCCGTCTTCGGGTGCGGCGTAAACGCACTCGTCTGGGTGACTGGCCTGGGGGCTGGTGATGTAGACGCAAGGGTGGGTCCGGTGGCCGCCCTGGGTCAGGACGGTGGCGGTCAGGCCCCGGCGGGCCAGGGCGTCCGCCAGCTCTTGGGCCTGGCCGCGCGGGCCCGGGCATGGCGGCTGCTGGATGCTGCTCATTGGTCGGCCCGTCGGCTGTCGCCGGGGTCAGGTGGCCGGAGCTGGGCGGCTTGGATGATGAACATGAAGGTGTCGCGTTCGCGGGTGACCTGTTCCAGTTCGCCGGTCACTTGCTCTAGTTCGTCGCTCATGTAGCGCAGCCAGAGGCTCAGCATGATCAGGGCGATGGCCGAGCCGATGACGTACAGCGCCAGCATCATGGGATGACCTCCGGTACCGGTATGTCCTCAGTGACGTCCGGCTGGCTCTGGCTGGCGGGCAGGGCGTGCCGGCCGGGCCGGCGCCGTAGCGGCTGGGGTGCCTCCTCCTCGGGGGCGGCGATGTAGCCGATGAGGCCGTGGATCTGCTGGCTGACCAATTTGATGTGCCCGGCAACTTCCAGCGCCTGCCCGGTTTGGGCGAGGGCGGTTTCGACCTGGGCGAGCGCGGCCATGCAGCGTTCTTCGGCGCCTTGGGCGGCTTTTTTCGCCGCCAGCTGCCGGGCCTGGGCGCGGGTGGTCTCCCGCCGGGCCACGAACAGGGCTTCTTTGGTTTTTGTGTGCCGGTGATACAGCACCAAGATCGCGGCACTCAGCACCGCATATCCCGACACGACAAGGAAGATGAGCATTTCTGCCTGCCTTAAGGGCTCATGGTGGGCAAAGGGAGCTACTCTGCGCCGCCTGGTCGGGCGCGGGACAGCCCGGCCTGGATGCCTGCCGCGGCTTCCCCTCCGGGGCAGGCACTCGTCTCCTGCTGGCGCCTATCCGGTTTTCTCTTGTTTTTCTTTCTCTCGTTTTTCCAGATACTGGTATCCCTTGGCCGTAATTTCGTAGGGGACCGGGCTGTCGATATCGATCCGGTTCAGTATTTCCAGTGCTGTTTCCAGTAGTGCTCGTGCTGTTTGCAGCATTCCTGTTTTCTTTTCTGTGAATGGTGTGAGCAGTGGCCTTTTCCGGACAGGGCAGCCTGCCTTTCTGGTGGCGCCGCCTGGTCCTGTTCGCCTCACCTGCCTTCCTGGATCAGCGGCGCCCGGCCGCCATCGGCCAGGCCGGGAGTCATGCGCGGTTCGCGGTGGCCCCGCTGGGGGCCGGTGGGCGGTCCGCTGCGGACAACAACCCGCAGGGCGGGGCGGACGGGGGCGACCTCGCCGTAGCCGGTCGCCAGGTCGCCGTTCTGGCCGTCCCAGCGGACCCGGTACCCGTTGTTGCTGGCGGCGGTGATGGTGCCGTGCCAGCTCGGGTCGGCGTCCGGGTCCAGCTCATAGACCCGGTCACCGACGGCGAGGTCCGGGTCCTCGATACCCACCGATTGCCGGGCGTGCCGGATGCACAGGCCAGCGAACTGCTCGGGGCCGGCGGTGGGCTCGGCGGGTGGGGCCGGGTGCGCGCAGTACTCGAACCCGGGCAGCCCGCTCCCGGTCTGGTACCAGCAGCGGCCGGCCGCGCGGAGCTGCCGTTCGGCCTCACCGGCGTACATGACCTGGGCCGGGCCCTCGGGCGGCGCGGCGGCGATCTGCCCGGCGGTCACCCGCCGCACGCGGACGGCATCGGAGTCGCTGTGACTCATCGCAGAGCCTCCTTCGGGCCGCTATTCATGGGCTGGTGGCTGTCGCTGCCGTAGCTGATGCGGAACCAGGTCCACCGGCCGGTCCCGGCCCGCTGGCTCCACCAGCCGCTGGTGACCGCGGCCACCAGAGCCAGCCCCCGGCCGTGCTCGGCCAACTGGTCTGCGCCCGCGTCTTTGGGCTCGCCGATCCCGCCGTCGTCGCGGACTCCGACCACGGCGGCTTCTGGCCCGTCGGTGATCACGACTAGGACGACCACGCCGCCACGGCCGGAAGCGGTGTGGGTCAGCGCGTTGGTCACCAGTTCGGAGGTGGCCAGCGCGGCGTCAGCGGCGGTGTCCGGGTGCCCGGCCAGTGCGCGCCGGACCAGGGTGCGGGCTTGGGCCACCGAGGCCGGCTCGCCGGGCAGCACCCACGCTCGCCCCGCGCTCACCGCGGCCACCGTGTCCCGGCCCGGTGCGGCAGCGTGCCGCAGCTGGCGGCCAGCGCCAGCGGCCCGGCGGCGCTGATGGCCTTGCGGCCCGGCAGGCCCAGGCCGCGGGCGGCCCGCGAGCGCCGTCATCGGTCCGCAGCGGCCCTACCTGCCTATCGCGGCCTGGTTACAGTGGACCGAGCGGGACACCTTCGCGTTCGGGAGCGCCCGCGATGTGCACCCCCGTGCGAAGGATGGTGGCCATGAGCGGCATCCAGGAGATCCTGGCCGGCTACGGCGGCCTCCAGGCCGCCCAGGAAGCTTTCTACAAGGATCTGCACCAGCATCCTGAGCTGTCTCACCAGGAGCACCGCACCGCTCAGCGCGTCGCGGAGCAATTGCAGGAGTACGGCTGCACGGTTCAGGACGGCATCGGCGGCACCGGCGTGGTCGGCACGCTGTCCAACGGCGACGGGCCCACCGTGCTGGTCCGGGCGGACATGGACGCCCTGCCGGTCAAGGAGGACACCAGCGCGGACTACGCGAGCACTGCGACCGCCCAGGACGCCGGCGGCAACGAGGTACCGGTGGCCCACGCCTGCGGCCACGACATCCACGTGTCCTGCCTGCTCGGCCTGACCAAGCTCATGGCCTCTTCCCAAGGCCAGTGGAACGGCACCCTGCTGGCGTTGTTCCAGCCCGCCGAGGAAACCGGCGACGGCGCCCAGGGAATGGTCGACGACGGCCTGCTCACGCGCATCCCCGCCCCGGACGTGGCCCTGGCCCAGCATGTTCTCCGCGGCGTCTCCGGCACCGCGGGGACCCATTCCGGGCCCTTTTTGTCCGCCGCCGACAGCATCAAGATCACCGTGTACGGCCGTGGCGGCCACGGTTCCATGCCGCAGAACACCATCGATCCGGTGGTGCTCGCCGCCATGATCGTCGTCCGGCTGCAGACCGTCGTGTCCCGCGAGATCGCGCCCACCCAGACCGCCGTGCTGACCGTCGGCAGCAGCCAGGCCGGCACCACGAGCAACGTCATCCCCGACCAGGCCGTGCTGCAGCTCAACACACGCAGCTATACGCAGCAGACCCGCGAGCGCATGCTGGCCGCGATCCAGCGGATCGTGCGCGCCGAATGCCAGGCCGCCGGCTCACCCAAAGACCCTGACTTCGAAACCCTCGACAGCTACCCGCTCACCGACAACGACCCCGGCACCACCGGCCGGGTGGCCGCCGCGTTCGGTGCGTACTTCGGTAACCGCGCCCTGCCATGGGATCAGCAGACCGCCAGCGAGGACTTCAGCAACATTCCCCGGGCCGCCGGCATCCCGTACACCTTTTGGGCTTTGGGCGGCACCGACCCACAGACCTACCGCACCGCCGAGAAGAACGGCCGCGTGGACGAGCTACCGGCCAACCACTCCCCGAAGTTCCTGCCGGTGCTGCAGCCCACCCTGCGCACCGGCACCGAGGCCCTGGCTGCTGCGGCCCTGGCCTGGCTGGCCCCGCACTCAGGATCATGACCGGCCAGGCAATAGGGCATGCTGGCAGTCATGGCCGAACCGCCGCTGCTGCTCGCGCTGGACCTGACCGGCACGTTCGCGTTCGCGCTCAACGGCGCGATCACCGGCCTGGAAGCAGCCAAGCTTGACATCATCGGGATGCTGACCCTCGGCATGGTCACCGCCCTTGGCGGCGGTATCCTGCGCGACATTCTCATCAGCGCGTTGCCGCCGGCCACCTTCAGCTCCTGGTCCTACCTGGCGGTAGCCGCCGGCGGGGCGCTGATCGCGTTCTTCCTCAGCCGGCAACTACGGCGATTCAGCCTGACGATCCTGCTGCTGGACGCCGCCGGCCTGAGCCTGTTCTGCGTCACCGGCGCGACCAAATCCCTGGAATACGGCCTCGGCCCCGCGCAGGCCGTCCTCCTCGGAGCCGTCACCGCCGTCGGCGGCGGGACGATCCGCGACGTCCTGGTCCGCCAGGTCCCGACAGTCCTCTCCAGCGGCCTGTACGCCATCCCCGCCCTGGTCGGCGCCGCGATCGCGGTAACCGCTTCGCGTACCGGGGTCTACGGCCTCCCCGCCGCTCTCGGAGCCGCCGCAGCCTGCTTCCTGATCCGGCTGGTCGGCATCCGCTACCACGTCAACGCACCCATCGCACCCGAGGCCAAGAGCAAGGAGTGAGCACAGTGGCCAGGGTGCGGATCGAGATCACCTCGGCGCGGGCCGAGACCAGCGCCCACGTGCGTTCCCGTTCGGCCTGGCCAGCCGCCACGCGGCACGGGAGACACGGGTTAGGACCCGCCGCTCCCGCCGGGCCGCCGCGATCCGCTCGCTGATCGTCACCCGCCCAGCCTGCCAGCCGGGTTCAGGAAACTGGACGCCGTAGCGGTGCTCACGGCTCGATTGTTACCGGCACTCGGTGAAGGTCCGCGACGTGCCGCGCTGGGCGGCTGTAACGTGACGGGCAGGGCTGCCAGCGGGGTCATCCGTCCGCCCGGGCTTGGCTGGCTGCCCGGCGCCGCTTGAGGTACCAGCGCACGATTTCAACGCCGGCTGCCACGGCAAAGGCGATCCCAAGCGCGACCACAAGCCCTTTCCAGGGCGCATTCTCGAACGCCCGCCCGCCGAAGTATCCGAGGAGCGACGCGTACAAGGCCCAGATGAGCGCCGCAATGGCATCGAACACGGCGAAGCGCCGCCATGGGAACGCCAGGGTGCCCGCCGCCAGGGTGACCGCGGTCCGCCCGCCCGGGATGAAGCGAGCGACCAGGATCAGTTCGCCTCCGCGCTGGGTGAGCTGGCGCTCGGCCCAGTCGAGGGTCTTCTGTGCCTTGCCGCCGCGCAAGAAGCGTTTGGTCGCGCGGGTGCCGAACCGGCGACCGACCAGGTAGGCGGTGTTGTCGCCGAGAAATGCGCCGCAGGCCGCGACGACGATGATCAGCGGCAGGTAGAGGCCGCCTGCCGCGGCCACCACGCCCGCCGTGATCACCGAAGCCTCGCTCGGCACTACCGGCACGAGCACATCCAGGAAGGCGAAGAGGAAGACAATGCCGTACGCCCACCCGGACGCTTCCGAGACCAGCTGCGTGAACTGACCAAACACGGCGGCTAGTCACTCAAGTGACAGTGACCTGCAACAGAACGCCAGGCCACGGGACGGCCTCTGGGCGGTGAGCGTCAGCATGATCAGCGTTGGCCACCCCCCGACCCTATGCGGCCCGCGCACTGGTTCCCGCCAACGCCAGGTCGTTGTACTGGCCTCCCGCTTGGCCGGGTATGGGACGTTCGAGCGAATGAGGTTGGTGGGAGGTCCCCTGCTTGAGGTACTGGCGTTCGTTCTCGCCGCTGTCGCGGTCATCGTGGTTGTCCAGGCCTGGCCGACAAGACGGGCCTGCCGGCTGCTGCGCTGCTCACCGTCAGCGGGCTGATCTATGCTGTTCTCCCGGGTCCGGACGTCAGGCTGGGTCCGGGCGTGATCCTGACGTTCGTGATCCCGCCGCTGATCTACAGCGCAGCGCTCAACTCCTCCCTGCTGGCCATCCGGAAGAACCTGCGGGTAGTCGTCAGCTTGTCCATCGGGCTCGTGCTGGCCACCGCCTTGGTCGTCGGCGTGGGCATTGACCTGTTTGTCCCCGGGGCGGGCCTGGCGGCTGGCACCGCCCTGAGCGCTGCTGTTGCCCCGTCCGACCCGGTAGCCGCGCTGGCGGTCGGCGGCCGCGCCGACCTGCCGGCCCGCTTATCACCATCATCGAGGGCGAAGGCCTGCTCAACGACGCCACCGCCCTGACCACCCTGACCGTGGCGGTCAGCGCGGCGACCAGCGGTGGCTTCTCCCTGGGCGCGGCCCTGCTTCGCTTCCTGGTTGCGGCCGCCGGCGGCCTGCTGGCCGGCGTCATCGTCGCGATCGCCGTGCGCGGGGTCCGGACTGCCGTCCGCGACCTGTGCGTGCCGAGAATCTCGTCCGCGGCTGTGACCAGCAGCGTTGCTCTCCGAGCCGTCCGGCCGTGATGATCACCGGTCATGTGCCTGCGGTTCGTCTTCCTCCTGCTCACGCGGATGACCTCGTGGCTCCGGTTGTCCCGGCGTGAGGAAGCGTGGCAGACCGCCGAGATCTTGATCCTGCGCCACCAGCTCGCCGTCCTGCAACGGCGGCAGCCGCGCCGCCCGCGGTGACCGTGAACGTCGGACCGAACGGATCATGCGTCACATCGACAGACAGCCCGCCGCCCGAACCGCTGGGGACCGGCCTCGCCGGGACAAGGCTGAAGAGGGTGTGGGGTGCCAGAAGTCTGCCTGGCCTGTGAGCTGCAGTGATGACCAGGGTCAGTCGTGGGCCATCATGATCATCCGTGTCCTTCCGCTTGCTCTACCTCATCTTCATCCGGCACAGCGTGTAGGTCCCCGCGGTTGCCATGATCACCTGGTTGCCGACCAGCCGGGCGGGATCCAGCCCCCGCCGCGCGAACACCCAGGTGTTCTTCACCGCCAGCCAGGACTCCCGCGCCACGTGGACCCACCGGCGCTCGGCCACGCCGTCCACGGCCGCCACGATCACGCCGTCGGTCGCTGCATGGACGGCTGCCCCCAGCCGTAGCAGTCCCGCGTCCGCCCCCCGATCAGCAACCAGCGCAGGCTGCCGGCCCTGCCTACCGACCAGCGTGACGTCCGCGCCACCGGGCTGATCCTGGCATTGGCCGTCGCGGACCTGGACGGTGAGCTGGCCCGGCTGCAGGCCGGGGAGTGGCGATCACCATGCCGCTGACCACCGAGGAATGGGCCGAGCGGGCGTTCCAGGTCCGCGACCCGAACGGCGTGATCGTCCGGCAGGCGCGGTGGCGGTCGGTCATCACGTCACTCCCTCACGGCCCCTGTATCCGACCGCCCGGCGCGGCGCCGTGCGCAGCCGGACCGTGACCTGACCTATTGGCAGGCGGCGGAAGTGGCCGCCGGATGCAGGCCAGATGGATCCTGGGTGAAGCCGCACAGCCTTCATCAGGGCATCACACCGGCTGCGCCACGACTTCACGGGCCGCGGCTACCATTTCGCCATAGTGACGCAACCGAATCCCCTCCCGAGGGGCAGGTGCCGGTCCTAGGCGGCAGCGGAGGTGGTGCCCGGATGACCCGCCAGCCATGCTCTGCCGGCGGCCGCCCGGCCCGGGATCGCCGCCGGGGGATGCCCGCAGGGACGATTGCCGCCTATGCGGCCGCGGCGGCCGCGTTCGGCTACGCGGCGGTCAGCCTGTACTGGGCCGCGGGCGGGACCCTGCTGCTCGGCACCCTCGGCGGAACCATGGAGAACATCGCCCGCCGCGGCGGACTGGCCGCCGTCGCGCTGGGCCTGACCGCCACCGTGCTGAAGGCGGCAGGCGGCATTCTGGCGCTTGCGCTGGTCCGCCCGTGGGGCCGCATCGTCCGGCGGAAATGGCGGCTCACGGTCGCGGGCATCGCCAGCGCGGTGCTGATCTGCTATGGCGCGGTCCAGGTGGGGGCCGGGACGCTGGTGCTGTCCGGCGCGGTGCATCCGCGCGGCGCGGTCGACCGTGACGCGCTGCGCTGGCATGTTGGCCTCTGGGACATGTGGTTCCTGGTCTGGGGGTTGCTGCTCGCGGTCGCGGTCGCGGCCGTGGCCCGCTGGCGGCACCAACCATCACCGTCGCCACCGCCAGCCGCGCAAAATAGGACCTGAGAGCGCGGCGTCATCGGGGGCGAGCGGGACTCGGTGCCTTGTCGCCCTTGCCGGCCACCCGCAGCCAGGGGCCGCCCGATATGCACATCGGCAACGCGTAAGCCGGGTACCTCAGCCGAGCGCGGGCCGGACGGTCGTCGTTGATCGTGGTCAAAGCCCGCTTCCGCCGCCTGGCCGCACGCCAGCGGGATCACGTTATCGCGCCAGGCCCTCGCGGTACTCGACCCGGCTCGCCGCCGGGGCGCCGCAGCAGCACACCGCCGCTGGCCACCTCCAGCCCTACGCCCGCGCGGCCCGCAACCGGGGGCGATTCACCTGATCCCGACTGGTGCTGAAGGGAATCAACTACGACGCGGGCGCGTTGTTGGGTGCCGACCCCGTCCCGGGTGTCCTTGGCACCTTGCTGATGTCCGGCGGGATCTGTCCGCCGCTGATGGCCGCCGCAGTCATCATGCTCTTCGCCGGCCTGTGGGAGGGGCTGGTCTATCTCGGCCTGTCGCTGCCCGCGGGTGGCACCACCTTGCACGACGACCACGGTCAGCTCATGGTCCTCGGTTTCCTCGGCACGCTGATCGCGGTGGAGCGAGCGGCGGCGCTCGGCAGCAGGTGGGCCTACCTGGCCCCGGCAGCGGCCGGGCGGGCGGCCTCGCCGTCGTGGCCGGGGCACCCGGCCGACTCGGAGCGGTGCTGATCGCGGCCGGCGGCGCCGCGCTGATCGCGATCTATGGCGCCGTGCACCTCATCCAGCCGTCCCTGCACAATGCGGTGCTGGCCGCCGCGGCGCTGTGCTGGGTGATGGCCGCGACGCTGTGGCTGGCGGGCTGGGACATTTCGCGGTTCGTGCCCTGGCTGGCCGGTTTCCTGGTGCTCACGATCACCGGAGAGCGGCTCGAACTGTCCCGGATGACCGGGACGTCACCGCGAGCGCGGCTGCTGTTCGCCGGCGCAGCGGCGATCTTCACCGCCGGACTGTGCGCCTCGCTGGCGACCGGGCCGACGGCAGCGGTCTCCGGCCAGCCGGCGCCCGCCGGGATCCGGGTCACCGGGGGGCCTGATCGCCCTGGCCGCCTGGCTGGCCCGGTACGACATCGCCCGCCGCACCGTCCGCGGCCACGGCGTCACCCGGACATGGCGGTCGCGCTGCTGGCCGGCTACGGCTGGCTCGCGGTCGCCGGCGGCCTGTGGGCGAGCATCGGCCAGATGGCCGACGGGCCTGCGTACGATACAGCTCCACGCCATTTTTCTTGGCTTCGTGATGTCGATGATCTTCGCGCATGCCCCGGTCATCGTGCCCTCGCTGCTCGGGCGCCCGCTGCCCTTCGGCCGCGGCGCGCTATATGTGCCGCTGGCGCTGCTGCATGCGTCCCTGGTGCTACGGCTGGCCGGCGGTGACCGGGCAGGCAGCAAGGTCGCACGGCAGTGGGGCGGCTCACTGAATGAGATCGCGGTGCTGCTGTTTCTCGCCTTGGCCGCGGTCGCGGTCATCCGGGGCCGCCGGACGGCCTCCGCCCGGATCGGTAAAGACCCCGGCACGGCCCGCGGTCGGCCGCGCCCGGCCTGGGATCATCGCGCCCGGCCGCCGGCCCAGCCCGATCGCCGGCCTGCCGGGGACAGGATGGCGCGGGACTGACCTAGACCCGGCCGCCCAGGGCCCCGGGACCGCGCCGAGACCGAGACCGCCCCCGGCTTAGCCAGCTACCGGACGATTCCTATCCCCGACTCGGGGTGTCCAGCCATGGGTGGGACGCGACCAGTTCGGTGTCAGACCCGGCCACGCCGGTCTTTCCTGCCCATGGGCGATCCGAGCGGCGCGTCCAGGCCCCGGCAGCGGCTCGGCGAAGAACCGCGTGTTGTCCGCCTTGTACGGGTCGGTTCCGGCGGCAGGTCGTCTTCATAGTAGATGGCTTCTACCGGGCACACCGGCTCGCAGGCACCGCAGTCCATGCACTCGTCGGGGTGGACGTCCAGCGAGCGAGCGACGTCGTCGATGCAGTCGACGGGGCATTCTTCGACTGGTGGGAGTTTCGGGGGCGCCCGATCGCGCGGGTCACGGCAGATCAGGCGAGCATCGCACCGAGCGCGATCAACGTGAGACTCAGAGCCCCGATGGCCGCCCGCAGCAGGCCGGCCGTCCGCGCCGCCCGCCGGATATGGCCGGCGAGTTGCCCGTTGCCTGGCTGCACGAGGGCCCGCTGGCGGATACGGGTCATCTTCCGGGCCTGCACCACTCCGGCCGCCGTGACTGTCAGCAGGAATCCGGTCACCACTGCGGCCGCAGTGCACAGCCCGTTCCAGGGGCGGCCGGCCAACAGCGCTGCACCGCTGCCGAGCGCCGCCGCCAGCGCCAAGCCGCCGACAGGCCCATAGGCCCGGCCGAGCCCGCGGAAGAAGGCGACCCGCTCCGCCGTCCCCAACGTCCGGGTGGCCACCCTGGCCACGATGAAGATGGCCACCAGGCCACCCATCCACACCGCCGCCGTGAAGACCAGGACACCGGTGAGCGCGGCGACCGGGGCCGGTGGCAGCGCGTGCGCTTGCGCGGCGGGCACCGTCACCAGCTGTCCTCCAGCTCAGCCGCTACGGTGATCCTGGCCCCGGCGAACAGCCGGGACACCGGGCACAGGGGCGGCGCCTCACCGGCGATCGCCTCAAAGCCCGGGGTATCAAGCCCGGGCACCCGCAGGACGGAATATTTGAGAGAGTTTGTAATCACTGCGTACCTCGTCATAGCTGGGAGCCGGGGCGGTCAGCCCCGGTGCAAAGTCCTCGCATGGGCGAACCCGACCGGGGGGCACTCCACTCCGGTCCGCGTCATGACCTGTGCCGGAAGACGGCCTGCCAGTCGCCTCCGCCGAGGTCGGTGACCTGACAAGAGAAACCGCGGGAGTTCAGACCGTCGACCGCGGCCATGGTCTGGCCGAATGGTTCGCCACCGGCGGCAATGATGGGCCGTGCGTCAAAGATCGCCATTAGGACACCTCCTGCCTTCCTTGCTGCGAGCACCGCCGGGGGAAAGCACCGTCCCCAGGCGAGCGGCGTGCATGGCTGAGCCTGCCCAGCCCGGTCAGTCCTGGGCACGACCGATGCGCACCCGCCAGACCTGCGGGCCGGATTCCAGATAGTCCCAGGTGACCCGCTGGCGTGCTCGGCCTCGAATTGGTAGCGCAGCGGTTTCGGGTCATGGTCGTTGACCAGCACGAATCCCGCGCCGGGCGCGAGCGCCCCAAAACTGGTGAAGATCGTTTCATGACGCTGAGCCGCCGGGGGGTCCCGGACGTCAAGACAGGCGGCGTCCACCGGCCTGCCCGGATCGGTTCCGGGTTCGCCCTCGCCGGGCTCTCCGTGCGCGCCGGTCGCCTGCCGGGTCAGCCCGTGAAGGGCCGCGGTCACCTTGGTCGCGAGATCGGGTCTCGCGTCGCGCAGGGTGGCCCAGGCCCATGCAGCCAGGCGGCAGGCCCGCTCCCGTTGCCCCGCCCGGGCCAGGGCAGTCGCCCCCTGCAGCAGCAGCGACAGCAGCGTGGCCAGTGGATCGGTCCCACCTGGAGCGTCGGGGGCCGAAGGCGGCCGTCCGATGTCTTCGGTCTGGCGGTGCATCTCGGCCAGAAGCTCGGCTAGATCGGTGCCCAGCGCGTCGAGCAACGCCGGCAGCAGCAGTTCGTTTTCCCGGGCGGCATGCGCGGCGAACAGTGTGACGATCCGTTCAGCCTGCCCGGCCGCCGCTGCGCCACTGGCCGCGCCAGCGATTTCCTCGGTGGCCACCGCGAGGGCCTGATGCTCGGCGGCCATCTCGCTGACGGTCCTGGCTAGCCCAGGCTGTGCCGCGGCCACCGGGTAGATCGTGTGCTCCTCCGCAGTGGCGTGCGGCAGAACCTCCCCGGCGAGGTAGGCGACCAGCGCACCCGCGGCAGGTTCATAGGGGTGGTCTTCCGCGACGGCTGCAGCCAGGACGGCGACCCGGGCCCTGAGCTGTTCCTCCAGGGTCCGGTGGTGCGTCCGCATCGCGTCGAGAGCCTCGCCATCAATAGCTGTCACGGTTCCTCCTTCTCCGGCCTTCTCCCGGTCGGTGCACCATCGTCCCTTATATTTACAAGATACTATAGAGAAATTATCGGACCCAAGCGGGAAAACACCCCGACAACGGACCGACCAGTCGGTGATGCCGCGTCGGCCCCGGCCGGCGCCTCGCAGAACACGCCCGCACGCACAGGGGGCTTGAATGGTCACCATTCCTTTGCGGCGGCGGCCCAGTCAGGCTCGTTCCGGATTCCTTCCTGTGCCCATGCCGCCAGGGCCGACCCGGCCATGCCGGGCCGCCATTCGCCAAGCTCAGTCGCGGCCGCGAAGCAGGCTGGTTGCGCTCACGGGGCCGCTGCCGGCGCGTGAACCGACTGGCTTCGGGCCACGTATTCGGGACTAATACAGCGTGCGATTCATTTCTACTATCATTTTGATGTAAAATTAGGTCATGGATGTCCGCCCGCTGCTGGCCCCCGATCCTGGCGGCCCGCTTGGCCAGAGCCGCGCGAGGGTGCTGGAGATGCTGCGGGCGGCCAACTCGCCGCTGGGCGTACAGCAAGTCGCTGAGCGGATGGGCGTGCACCCAAATACGGCGCGATTCCACCTAGACGCACTGACGGAGGCGGGCCTGACCATCCGTGAGCCGCTGCCCCGGTCGGCCCCCGGGCGGCCCGGCATGGTCTATCGCGCGGTTGACGGTGACGCCCCGGCTGGACAGCGGCGCTACCGCCTGCTGGCCGAGATGCTCACCAGCCTTATCGCTGGTGTGATGCCCGATCCGGGCGAAGCAGCCGTGCAGGCGGGCGAGGAATGGGGCCGGTGGCTGACCGAGCAGCCCCCTCCTTACCAACGGCCCGATATTGCCCAGGCCATCGAAAGGCTGTCCGCCACCCTGGCCGAGCTCGGCTTCGCACCCGAGACCGTGCCTGAGAAGGGAAGCTACCAGATCCGGCTGCACCAGTGCCCGTTTCGCGAGGTGGCAGAGACCCACCAAGATGTCGTGTGCGGCCTGCACCTGGGAATCATTCAGGGGGTGCTGTCCGAGCTGCGGGCGCCGCTGTCGGCTGATGGGCTGCAGCCGTTCGCCGAGCCTAGCCTCTGCATCGCCCGCCTGAGGTCGGGGCAAGTCCGGGCGCCGCGGCGCACACGCGGGAACCGTCCGGCGAAGGCCGGCAGCTGACGTAGCAGCGCTACGAGCTGGCAGCAGAGCGCGCCCATTGTTCACCTTGCCGGTGCGGTGCTGTCCCGCCCGGCCGCAGCGCGTGGCAGCTGGCCCCAGCACCAGATTCAGGCGGACCGCGGTGATTACCAGAATGCCGGCGAGCACGATGTGAGTCTCGATCAGGTCAGCCGGCAGACCCGTGAAGAACGCGGCGACGATGAGCCCGGCGAAGAACATGACGATCGCGTGCAGTTCCGTGCACGCTTGGAAACGAAGGCCAAAGCGCGGCACGTCCGGGCTCCCGGCGTCAGGCCCGCTGCCCGTGGCAACCGTGCCCAGCACGATCGCTGCTCCAAGAACGAGCAGCATCAGCGGTGCTCGACCAGCACACCGGGCACGGATGCCACCGCGCTTGTGCATCCCTGCTGCCATACGGTCTCTCACCCGGGCCGGTGGCCGGCCGTGGCCACCGAGTTCGCTACCTACAAGGTGTTTATACTACGAGCATGTGTGAAATTATGCCGCGCGTGCCGCGAGGTGACCGTGTACTTCACTGACCGGGGTATCGAGGAGCTCGGTGATCGGCGAGGCGCGGACGAGGTGACACTCGCTGGCTGGCCGCCCAGTTTCAGGCATTCGTCGATCTTCACCCCGAGTTCAACGTCCCGGTTGACCGCCTCGCCACCTGGCTGGCCCGCGCAGGCGGCGAAGATGATCTGCCGTGACCTGCGCGATCTCAGACGGACACGTCCGGCCAGCGGCTGGCAGGCCGATGGGTTATCGGCTGGAAGTCCGGCTGGCCGCCGGCGATGTGGGCAAACGTGTCGTGATCCGCTGGCGCCGTCCCGCCGGGAGTGCCGGCGAGGATGTCGCCGACGTCCTGGGGATCCTGGAGAGTGCCGACGCGGTTTCCTTCACTGTCCGCAGGACATCCGGAGAGCTCGTGGTCATCCCGCGGGACCGCGCGCTGGCCGGTAAGACGATACCGTCCGCGCCTCGTCGCGGGATATCTGCCGGCTGAGGGGGAACCGCGAGCGGGATACCGAAGATGCCAGGCCCTGGCACTGGCACGTCAGTCAGTAGGGCGTGAGCCTCCTCCGGACGCCGTTGCGGATGGTGAACGGCTGCTCCTGACCGCGCCCGAGCCGATGTGGGGGTAATGCAGGTCGAAGGCGGGCCGTTCGGACCGGATGCGCGGGATCCGGTAGAAGTTGTGCCGCGGCGGCGGGCAGGAGGTGGCCCACTCCAGCGAGCTGGCGAACCCCCAGGGGTCCTCGACGTTGACCTTCTCCCCGTACCGCCACGTCTTGTATACGTTGTAGAAGAACACCAGGATCGACAAGGCCAGGATCCAGGACCCGATCGAGGAGATCTGGTTGAGCGTGGTGACGTTGGCGGGCAGGTCCGGGTAGTTGGCGATGCGGCGGGGCATGCCCTCGACGCCGATCCAGTGCTGCACCAGGAACGTGGTGTGGTAGCCGATGAACAGCAGCCAGAACTGGATCTTGCCGATCCGGTCATCGAGCTTCTTACCGGTCATCTTCGGCCACCAGAAGTAGAACCCCGCGAACATGGTGAACAGCACGGTGCCGGCCAGCACGTAGTGGAAGTGCGCGACCAGGAAGTAGGAGTCCGACACCGCGAAGTCCAGCGGCGGGGAAGCCAGGATGACGCCGGTGATGCCGCCGAACAAGAAGGTGACCAGGAATCCGACCGTGAATAGCATCGGCGGCTCGAAGGTGAGCTGCCCTTTCCATATCGTCCCGGCCCAGTTGAAGAACTTGATCCCGGTGGGGATGGCGATGAAGAACGACATCAGGGAGAAGAACGGCAGCAGCACCGCGCCGGTGGTGAACATGTGGTGCGCCCACACCGTCATCGACAGCCCGGCGATCGCGATGGTGGCCGCGATCAGGCCCTTGTAGCCGAACAGCGGCTTACGGCTGAACACCGGCAGGATCTCCGTCGCGATGCCGAAGAACGGCAACGCCAGGATGTACACCTCGGGATGGCCGAAGAACCAGAACAGATGCTGCCACAAGACAGCACCGCCGCTGGCCGCGTTAAACACGTGCGCGCCCAGGCGGCGGTCCAGCTCGAGCACCAGCAGCGCCGCGGCCAGGGTCGGGAAGGCCAGCAGCACGAGGATCGAGGTGAGCAGGGTGTTCCAGGTGAAGATGGGCATCCGGAACATGGTCATCCCCGGCGCCCGCAGGCAGAAGATCGTGGTGATGAAATTGACGCCGCCGAGGATCGTGCCCAGTCCGGACAGCACCAGCCCCATGACCCACAAGTCACCGCCGATTCCCGGCGAGTACACCGAACTCGTCAGCGGCGAATAGCCGTACCAGCCGAATGCCGCCGCCCCGCCCGGGGCCAGGAAGCTGACCAGCAGTATCAGCCCGCCGAACAGGAAGAAGTAGTAGCTGAGCAGGTTCATCCGCGGGAACGCGACGTCGGGCGCCCCGATCTGCAGCGGCATGACCACGTTCGCGAACCCGATGAACAGCGGGGTGCCGAACAGCAGCAGCATGATCGTGCCGTGCATGGTGAACAGCTCGTTGTACACCTGATCGGAGACGATATGGTTCTCCGGCTCGAACAGCTGAAGCCGGATGACGACTGCCATCACCCCGGCGATCAGGAAGAACCCGAACGAAGTGATCAGGTAACAGGCCGCACCAGCACCCAGGCCGCCCGGCATCGGCCCTAGGAACAAGGCCGGCGTCTCCAGTCGAGCCTAATATTTCCTAATATTCTTGTAAACACAATAAGAGGTAGATCATTGCCTGTCGCTCGGGTATCCCTTCGGCGCACGGCGCCGGCGCACTCGGCAGTGATGTCTGTCACCGGCAACGGACGCCTGGATCAGGCTTCTGGCATTCACCCCCTTGACGGTGCGTGAATGAGTGGCTGGTCACGCCGTCCTCCTGTGCCCTGATGCGACGTGGCTGCTGTGCAGGGTGGGTGGGTTCGCTGTGGCAACCGTGTGGAATTTCGATTTCGGCTGCAGTGGGTTAGGTGGCGGGAGCGTGAGTTCATCTACGCCCGGGGCCGGGTGGCGTCTTCATCTGGCTTCCACGTCCGGCACGCGTCACGACCACCCCCGTGCGCTACCACCGGAACTGATCTGGCATGCCGCGCTGGACGCCAGGCGGCGCAAGGTGCGGTAACCCCAGCCGGGACCAGAACCCACAGCGCCGGACATACCGCCTCATCAGCAGAGATAGTCCGGCCCGGCGAAGGGGGCCTGCTGCCGAGATGTTTGGTATCTGCCGTGTCATCGTCGGTGCGAGCGGGTCACCGCGGAACCTGCTAGCGCTGCGCTACGCCGCAGCGCTGGCGCACGCCCATGCCGCCACGCTGATCCCCGTGCTGGCCTGGGTGCCGCCCGGCGGTGAAGTCGCCGATCGCCGCTGCCCCGCACCCTGGCTACGGCAGGAATGGAAGCAGATGGCCCGGGACCGTCTGGACGCCGCCGTGGACCTGGCACTGGGCGGGATGCCCGCCGACCCGGTCACCGAACGGCTGGTGGTCTGCGGCCAGGCAGGCTCGGTCCTAATCCAGGTCGCATGCGGGGAGGGTTACCTGCTGGTCATCGGGACCAGTCAGCACGGCACCGCGCGCCGCCTGGCCGGCGGGGCGGTCAGCCGGTATTGCCTGGCCCACGCCTGCCGCCCGGTTCCGGCCGTCCCGCCCGCCTCGCTCGAACTGCACGCCCGGGCCGGGCTGCATCGGTGGGCATTCCGGCATAGCGTGCGGAGTGCCAGCGAGCTGAGTGCCCGCCGGTGACGGCGGCGCTGCATCTCCGGCAAGTTACCTCAGGCTGGTGCTGGCCGCCGCACTGACCGCATCAGGGCTCGGCTATCTGGTGCTCATCCCCGCACTGGCCGCGTTACTAGCTGTCGGGGCCACTTCACCTGATCTGGGTAGCCGCCGCGGGCCTGTGGCTGACCCGGAACCGGCCAGGGTCAGGCAGCCGGGAAGACCGCGGCCAGCGACTGGAACACACGGCGCTCCGGCACATCCCCATCCTGGCCTGCACGCTCCGCGATGATCTCGCCTTCGCGCGGCACGGGACAGCGCCGGGCAGGTCAGCGACCATCCGCCATCTGGGGCGGGGCATCTCCATCTCGTCTCCACCGCCACTGCGCACAGTACGCACGCCTTCCGTTAACCATCAAGGTGAGCTGGTCTGCCAGCCCCGGCGGCAGGTCAGCGCGGGCGGCCCGCATGCCACCCCCGCCCGCCGCTTCCTAAATCGCCCGGATCCCTGGGCCGCCCCGGCAACTTTAGAGGCACTTTCTTGCCGATATGATTAACTTACCAGGTTTCCCTGGTGCGAGTTGTAGCTTTCCTCGAATTCCTCCGGCGGGACATATCCGCAGGCGGAGTGCAGCCTTTCCCGGTTATACCAGGCGACCCATTCCAGGGTTGCCAGCATGACATCAGCCGTCCCCGCCCACGGGCCTTCCCGCTCGATCAGCTCCTTCTTGTAAAGGCTGTTGAGCGATTCCGCGGCCGCATTGTCGTAAGAGTCTCCCTTCCGGCCGACCGAGCGGACCGCGCTTATCTCGCCGAGTCGCTCGGCGTACCGTATCGACGTATATTGCACTCCGCGATCGGAATGATGGACCAGGTTCCCGTCGATCCGGTCGCCCCGCGACCAGATCGCCATTTCAAGCGCATCGAGGGCAAGCTCCGCCCGGAGTGTATCGGACACCTGCCAGCCGACGATTTTCCGCGAGAAAAGATCGAGAATGAACGAGGAATACACAAAGCCGCCCGCCGTCTCGACGTAGGTAATGTCAGCGACCCAGCGCCGGTTCGGCGCGGGCGCGGTGAAGTCCCGCTCCAGCAGGTCAGACGGCCGCTCGTGCCCCGGTCCGGCCGGGACCGTGGTCCGCGGCCTCTTCCGCCTGGCCGCGGCGCCGGCGATGCCGAGCTCGCGCATCAGCCGCTCGACCGTGCACCGGGCCACCCCGGTTCCCTCGCGGCTCAGCTCGCGCCATACTTTCCGCGCACCATAAACCCCGCGCCCTTTCTCCTTCCAGACGCGCATGATCTCCTTCTTCAGCTCCTCGTCCCGCGCATCGCGCGCGGGCGGGTTCTCCTCTCGCTTCTTCGCCGCGTAATACGTGGACGGCGCGATTTCCAGGACCGCGCAGGCCGGCTCCACTCCAAACCGGTCCTTATGCGAATCGACGAACTCGACTAGCGCGGAAATCGGGGGTCGAGTTCCCGGGCGAAATAAGCGCTCGCCGCCTTCAGGATCTCATTCGCCCGCCGCAACTCGCGGACTTCCCTTTCCAGCTCCGCTATGCGCTTTCCGTCGCCACTAGTCGTACCGGGCCGCTGCCCTGAATCGACCTCCGCTTTCTCGACCCAGTTGCGGAGAGTCTCGGGGTTTATGCCCAGCCGCTCGCCGACCCGTGCGAGAGTGCCGCGTGTGCTACCCGATTCCGCACGCAGCTCGAAGACCATCGCAACCGCACGTTCCCGCAGTTCGGCGGGGTGCTGCTTCCGTGACGCCATGAGCCCCAACTTTCCCAGAAGTCACAGCCTCCAAGGAACCCGGGGCAGCTCACCCGAAGGAGAAACCGATGATGCGCGCCATAGCCGCGGCCCCCCCGCTGAGGACGGCGGTTCCCGCCTCCGGGCAGCTACCGCTGGCCGGGAGCGTCCTGGCCGTCACGGCCCGGCCCGGACAGGAATCGGCGGAGCTGGGCGGGCTGGTGTACGCCTTCCGTCGCACTGGTGCCCGCGTGAGCCTGCTGTGCCTGACCCGCGGAGAGGCTTCGCCGCTGAACGCCACCCGGTGCGCGCGGCTGGAGGCCGTCCGGCCCTGGGAACTGCAGATGGCCGCCAGAGTCCTGGGCATCGGCCCGGTCGTAGTGGCCAACTACGCCGACGGCGCTCTGCACCGGCAGCCGGTCACCGAGCTAGCCAGCCGGATCCGGTATTGGGCCCGCGAGTACTGCGCGGACCTGCTGCTGGTCATCGCCCCGGAGGCCGGGGACATCGGCGACATCGCCGTCGCCAGCGCCGCCCGTGACGCCGCCCGCCAGGCCGGGATACCGGCCGTGGCAGCTACCACGGCGAGCGGTCCTGGCTCCTGGATGATCGACCTGGCCGGTGAGGCGGGCACTGCCCGCGCCATCCAGAAAACGGCTGCGGGCGCGCACGAAAGCCAGTCGCACGCACTCCCCGAACTGGTCCGCCGCCTGGACCTGCGCGACCACGCAGAGCCACTACGCTGGCTGGAATGCCCACAGCGGACACCAGATCGTGGCCTGATAGGGCCTGGCATCACTACCGATCACCGGTGACCATTTGGGCCGCCCCGGCAACTTTAGAGGCACTTTCTTGCCGATATGATTAACTTACCAGGTTTCCCTGGTGCGAGTTGTAGCTTTCCTCGAATTCCTCCGGCGGGACATATCCGCAGGCGGAGTGCAGCCTTTCCCGGTTATACCAGGCGACCCATTCCAGGGTTGCCAGCATGACATCAGCCGTCCCCGCCCACGGGCCTTCCCGCTCGATCAGCTCCTTCTTGTAAAGGCTGTTGAGCGATTCCGCGGCCGCATTGTCGTAAGAGTCTCCCTTCCGGCCGACCGAGCGGACCGCGCTTATCTCGCCGAGTCGCTCGGCGTACCGTATCGACGTATATTGCACTCCGCGATCGGAATGATGGACCAGGTTCCCGTCGATCCGGTCGCCCCGCGACCAGATCGCCATTTCAAGCGCATCGAGGGCAAGCTCCGCCCGGAGTGTATCGGACACCTGCCAGCCGACGATTTTCCGCGAGAAAAGATCGAGAATGAACGAGGAATACACAAAGCCGCCCGCCGTCTCGACGTAGGTAATGTCAGCGACCCAGCGCCGGTTCGGCGCGGGCGCGGTGAAGTCCCGCTCCAGCAGGTCAGACGGCCGCTCGTGCCCCGGTCCGGCCGGGACCGTGGTCCGCGGCCTCTTCCGCCTGGCCGCGGCGCCGGCGATGCCGAGCTCGCGCATCAGCCGCTCGACCGTGCACCGGGCCACCCCGGTTCCCTCGCGGCTCAGCTCGCGCCATACTTTCCGCGCACCATAAACCCCGCGCCCTTTCTCCTTCCAGACGCGCATGATCTCCTTCTTCAGCTCCTCGTCCCGCGCATCGCGCGCGGGCGGGTTCTCCTCTCGCTTCTTCGCCGCGTAATACGTGGACGGCGCGATTTCCAGGACCGCGCAGGCCGGCTCCACTCCAAACCGGTCCTTATGCGAATCGACGAACTCGACTAGCGCGGAAATCGGGGGTCGAGTTCCCGGGCGAAATAAGCGCTCGCCGCCTTCAGGATCTCATTCGCCCGCCGCAACTCGCGGACTTCCCTTTCCAGCTCCGCTATGCGCTTTCCGTCGCCACTAGTCGTACCGGGCCGCTGCCCTGAATCGACCTCCGCTTTCTCGACCCAGTTGCGGAGAGTCTCGGGGTTTATGCCCAGCCGCTCGCCGACCCGTGCGAGAGTGCCGCGTGTGCTACCCGATTCCGCACGCAGCTCGAAGACCATCGCAACCGCACGTTCCCGCAGTTCGGCGGGGTGCTGCTTCCGTGACGCCATGAGCCCCAACTTTCCCAGAAGTCACAGCCTCCAAGGAACCCGGGGCAGCTCAATTCGCAGGCGTGGCCTCCCTTACGGCTGATACCGGCCGAAGACCGGATGGCTGCCATCGTCGCTTATCTGCTAACAGCGGGCTGCTGCCCAGGCTCCCGACCCTGAGCCGGGCGGAGTCGCCCCACGCCTGCGGCGCGTCCGCCACTGCCCAGCGGGCCCGGGCCGTGAACCACCACCATTGTCCGGCCTGCTCCCGGTCCGGCGTTGCATGGCGACGGCGTGGACCGCCGGTGCCCGCGTGTGCTGGGGCGTGCCGGTCATGGGCTCTGGGCGGCCGATTTTGCGCGTCCGCCGATCTCCATCCCGCCCCCACACCGATCACACCGGCAATCCAGCCTGGCTGGCTTTTATGGAGGGAAAAGGAGGGCGATATGTCGAACTGGCCTATCTCCACATGCACACTGTGCGGGCTCCGCTTTTCGAACGCGGCACTTCTCGACCTGCATATTCGTGAAGACCACATGGATCGCAACCACCGCGCATACGCAGATCATGACAATTCGAGCGAGCAGGATGCATCCCGGGTGCCTCCTGGCGGCTCAGACACGGGCGCCGTCCCGGCAGCCAGCCCGGCTTCCACGGTCGGCGGCGCGAAGACCACGACGGTCCCCCAGCCGCCGCGTTCCCGGGGGCCGATGACCGTTCTGCGGCGGGTCCTTGGCGCCATCCGCTATCCCAACGACGAGTTGGTACGCGCCTCGGAGGCCATCATCCGCTCCTCGCGCGCACCGCAAGCCAGCCGACGGCCAGGCGCACAAGCGGACCGGGATGAACAGCCGGTATCCAGCACCAGACATGGCGACCGGGCTGCCTGACGCGGGCGGCGGGTGAACCGTACCAAGAGTTCACCCGCCGCCTGCTGGGCCGCATCGGGCTCAACGGACGACCCGCCTCCGGGGGCCGCCAACGGCACTAACCTCGGGCTTTCGCCTGGCGTTACCGGCAGCCGTTCTTTTGCATGAAAAAGTGCCTCTGACCTGGAAGGATAGGGCTTGTCCAGGGTCCTGTCCGTTACCAGCCGAAGGCACTTTTCAGGTGAAGAATAACGTACGCAGCAGCCGGGTCGCCGTGTCATCTGACGGGAAAGGCCTGGTCTCCCAGGCAGGAGCGGTCCTGCTGTGGGAGACGATGCGGGTCACCGGCCTGGGCCGGGGCCTGTCGGAGAATCTTGCCCGGTGGCGGGCACCGCGGGCCGTCCACGACCCGGGCAAGATCGTCGCGGACCTAGCCGCCGCGGTCGCGCTGGGCGGGGACTGCCTGGCCGACATCGCGGTGCTGCGGGAGCAGCCGCAGCTCGCCGGGCCGGTCGCGTCCGACCCGGTGGTGTCCCGGCTGGTCAGCCAGCTGGCCGCAGACCTGCCGCGGTCGCTGAAGGCGATCCGGTCCGCCCGGGCCGTGGCCCGGGAGCGGGCCTGGGCACTGGCGGGGGAGGCGGCGCCGGGCGCGGACGGCGGGCTGGTCACCGTCGACCTGGACGCCACCATCGTGATCGCCCACTCAGAGAAGCAGAAAGCGGCTGCTACCTGGAAGAAGACATTCGGCTTTCATCCCATGGCCGCCTTTGCCGACCACGGTGCCGGCGGGAATGGGGAGCCGCTTGCCATCGTGCTCAGGACGGGAAGCGCCGGGTCGAACACGGCTGCTGACCATATCGAGGCAGCGCGGCTGGCGCTGGCGCAGCTGCCCCGCCGGCTGCGCCGCACGGTGCTGGTCCGCACCGACTCCGGCGGCGGCACGCATGGGTTCCTGACCTGGCTGACCGCGTCATCGCGGCGGCTGCACTACTCGGTGGGCATGACCATCACCGAGGACATGCAGGCCGCCATCTTGAAGATCCCCGCCGGTTCCTGGACGCCGGCTTACGACGGGGACGGGCAGGTCCGCGACGGGGCCTGGGTCGCGGACATCACCGGGATGCTGGACCTGTCGTCCTGGCCGGCCGGGATGCGGGTCATCGTCCGCAAGGAGCGCCCGCACCCCGGGGCGCAACTGCGGTTCACCGACCTCGACGGGCACCGGTTCACCGCCTTCGCTACCGACGCCAGGAAAGGCCAGCTCGCGGACCTCGAGCTGCGGCACCGCCGGCGCGCCCGCTGCGAGGACCGGATCCGGAACGCGAAGGACACCGGGCTGCGGAACCTGCCACTGCAGGGCTTCGCCCAGAACCAGCTGTGGTGCGAGATTGCCGCGCTGGCCTGCGAGCTGCTGGCCTGGACCCAGCTGCTCGCCATGACCGGGCAAGCGCGCCGCTGGGAACCCAAACGGCTGCGGCTGCGGCTGTTCTCCGCCGCTGGGCGCCTGGCCCGCAGCGGCCGGCGTCTCCGCCTCCGCCTCGCCCAGCACTGGCCCTGGGCCGGGCAGATCACCATCGCGGTCACCCGCCTGCAAGCCATCCCCTCCGGCTGACCAGCCGCAACCTTCCCAGCGACACGAAAGGAGAAACGCGGGGCCCGTGGAACCCCGCCTACCCGGCGCGACAGCCGGGCAGCCAGGCGCGGCCGACACCTGAAAACCAACCCCAGCCGAACACCTCAGGCCAGCAGATCACAGACGCGAAAGATCGAGGCTAACGGGCCGGCCCGGACGCCAGGAAGGCAGTTCTCCATCGTTTGGGCCGCCCCGGCAACTTTAGAGGCACTTTCTTGCCGATATGATTAACTTACCAGGTTTCCCTGGTGCGAGTTGTAGCTTTCCTCGAATTCCTCCGGCGGGACATATCCGCAGGCGGAGTGCAGCCTTTCCCGGTTATACCAGGCGACCCATTCCAGGGTTGCCAGCATGACATCAGCCGTCCCCGCCCACGGGCCTTCCCGCTCGATCAGCTCCTTCTTGTAAAGGCTGTTGAGCGATTCCGCGGCCGCATTGTCGTAAGAGTCTCCCTTCCGGCCGACCGAGCGGACCGCGCTTATCTCGCCGAGTCGCTCGGCGTACCGTATCGACGTATATTGCACTCCGCGATCGGAATGATGGACCAGGTTCCCGTCGATCCGGTCGCCCCGCGACCAGATCGCCATTTCAAGCGCATCGAGGGCAAGCTCCGCCCGGAGTGTATCGGACACCTGCCAGCCGACGATTTTCCGCGAGAAAAGATCGAGAATGAACGAGGAATACACAAAGCCGCCCGCCGTCTCGACGTAGGTAATGTCAGCGACCCAGCGCCGGTTCGGCGCGGGCGCGGTGAAGTCCCGCTCCAGCAGGTCAGACGGCCGCTCGTGCCCCGGTCCGGCCGGGACCGTGGTCCGCGGCCTCTTCCGCCTGGCCGCGGCGCCGGCGATGCCGAGCTCGCGCATCAGCCGCTCGACCGTGCACCGGGCCACCCCGGTTCCCTCGCGGCTCAGCTCGCGCCATACTTTCCGCGCACCATAAACCCCGCGCCCTTTCTCCTTCCAGACGCGCATGATCTCCTTCTTCAGCTCCTCGTCCCGCGCATCGCGCGCGGGCGGGTTCTCCTCTCGCTTCTTCGCCGCGTAATACGTGGACGGCGCGATTTCCAGGACCGCGCAGGCCGGCTCCACTCCAAACCGGTCCTTATGCGAATCGACGAACTCGACTAGCGCGGAAATCGGGGGTCGAGTTCCCGGGCGAAATAAGCGCTCGCCGCCTTCAGGATCTCATTCGCCCGCCGCAACTCGCGGACTTCCCTTTCCAGCTCCGCTATGCGCTTTCCGTCGCCACTAGTCGTACCGGGCCGCTGCCCTGAATCGACCTCCGCTTTCTCGACCCAGTTGCGGAGAGTCTCGGGGTTTATGCCCAGCCGCTCGCCGACCCGTGCGAGAGTGCCGCGTGTGCTACCCGATTCCGCACGCAGCTCGAAGACCATCGCAACCGCACGTTCCCGCAGTTCGGCGGGGTGCTGCTTCCGTGACGCCATGAGCCCCAACTTTCCCAGAAGTCACAGCCTCCAAGGAACCCGGGGCAGCTCAGTTGCTCCACCGCGGCGGCATCTGGGCTCCATGCCCGCGACTCTCACTGGTGTTCACTGGTAATGGAGGAGGAGACATGCCGTACCGCCCGCCGGTATCCGATAGCAGTTCCGAGCGGGAAGCCGCCGACGGCGGCTACTTCGGCCCGCTGGCGTGGGCCAGGTACGTGCTGCTCACCACCTTCGAGCCGGACGGCACTCACGTATCCACCCCGGTGCAGGCAGTACTCGACGGCCACCGGGCCTACTTCCGGGCCTGGAGCCGGTCAGGCATCGCGAAGCGTCTGCGGCGCACCGCTGCAGCCCAGGTGAGTCCGTGCACGGTGCTGGGGCTGTGCAGCTTCGGGGCACCGTTCGGCGCGGCCGTGCGGCTGCTACCCGGCGAGCAGGCCAGCGGCGTAGCCGCGAAGCTGGCCGATAAGTACCCGGTTCAGCAGCGTTTCCTGATCCCGCTGCTGCACCAAATGTGGCGAGGGCAGATGGTGCACTACGAACTGCTCGCTCCGGGGCCACCAGCCAGGACGCCAGCCAGCCACGCTCCAGGCCCCACCCGCTGGCAGCCACGCGAATAAAGATGTCATCCGATATGCGGCTTCGGGAATGAGCCCTAGATCATTTAGGGGCAATGTCAAGCTGGCCGACTCGCGGGCGGCAGTCGTCGTTCGACGAAGCCGACGCTTACTGCCCGCTGGAAAAGCAGCATGCCATGCTCGACGTGGTTAGGGCCGCCACGAAGCAATTAAAGACGCCCTGGTGACCCAGAACATCGCCTACCAGTGACTGCATGACCGCGACCGGTGCTGCGCCATGCCCTGGCGGAGGACATCAACGAGTCAGCCGGCCGCCTGGAGGAGCTGCTGGCCCGGCTTGTCGGGTGAGCTTTTCCGGGAATCTCCACACGGTCGCCATCGCGGTGCCAGGACTCCTGCATCTCCAGCTGATCAACTCATTCTGAGACCAAACGGCGGAGCGGACCGCCACTTTCATCCCGCATGCTGCGGAGGAGCGATGACAATCATCCCGACCACGAGCGACGGCAGCCAGCCGCGCCAGTGGAGCATCAGCAACCGAACCCTCATCGTCAGCGCCGAGGGCAAGCGAGTGCTGGCCGTCCTGAACGGGCGTGATCCGCTGCTACTCCCGCCCGGCAGCGTGCTGCAGCTCGGCGACCCGCTCGATGAACTTGTGGTCACCAGGGTCCGTGTCGTCGTGAGCGACGACGGCGGAGCCGTGTGCCTCGAGACCGAACCGGCCCCCGGACGCTACCGTGCTCTGGTAGGCCCCGGCCGTCCGGCGGAGCGGCCCGGTCACCTTCGCCCGATGCCGAGCCAGCCACCGGGGTGGAATCGTGTGCGCCCAGGCAACGGCTGATGCGCGGCCCGCCCAGGCCGCGCTCGAACCGCTCGCGCGGTCGACGAGATGAGGAACCCGCAAGCTGTCATTCTGCAGGGAAGACCAATGCTCACGGAAAACCAAGCAGTGCCGGCGGCTGCCACGCTGGCACCGCCCGCAGAACCCGGCGGCCCGTACTGGCGGGCACTGCTGGAGGACCGATGGCGCGCACGGCTGCAGGAAGTCACCAAACTGGCGCTGGCCTACCACGAGGCTGCCGCTTCGCCCGACGGGCGGGACGGCGACGCGGGATCGAAGCAGGCAGAGCGCCTGCTTCGCAGGACCGTCGCCGCCCGCAGGAAGCTCGCCAACATTGACGAAGCCCTCGGCCGGCTCGCTTCGGGCGATTTCGGCCGCTGCGAGCAATGCCGGTCACCGCTTGCGCGTGAACTGCTCGCCGTCGTCCCCGAGACACGCTACTGCCCGGCGTGCGCGGAATCCGCCTAATCTGGCGGTTCGAGACCGCCGGAATCACCCTGGACCGGCAACTGGCCGCCGTTCCGGTGCTGGCCGACCGCGCTGGCTGCACCAGGCGATCACCAACCTGCTCACGGACGCGCTGAAGTTCACCTCCGCCCGGGCGCCGGGTCACCGTGGCGGTGATGCGGACGTCGGCGGTCTTGCCGATATGCCGCCAGGGTACCGAGTAGACCACTTAGACCACCTGCCTGGGATGTCCGGGCTGATCTTCGCCGTGGCCCACCTGGTCGGCACGGACGGCTCGCCCGGCAGCGGCCGCAGTCTGTCCTTTCCACCGCATTGGACATCGCAGCCCGGGCGGCATCCTCCAGCGGCCGGCACGCTCAGCCTGCCCGGCGACCGCGGCCGGCCAGCGGCGGCCTTAGCCTGCATTTGCTCTAGGGACGCGAACTCCCGGCCATGCCAGAACGAGTCGCGAACATACGGCATCGGCCGGTCGAGCCCCGCCTCGTCCCTCGGCTTCAGGGTCCGTGCCGGGAATATTTTTACATATATAGTTGTTTAAACTAATAGTTTGGTTAAGAGGAGGTGCCTGATGACCATCATCTATGAAGGCGCCACTAATGAGGTCCGGCAGATCGTCCACCGTCACGCGATGCTGCGCCGTGGCCTGGAGCGGCGCGTCGGCACGGTCTGCGATGCGGTGGCCTGCGGCGTCCCGTTCGATCGGCAACTGGTGGTACTGCGCGGCTACCTGGAAGAAGAAGTCCTGCCTCATGGCGCGGCGGAGGAACGCGTCCTCTACCGGGCGGCGGCCGACCGGGCCCACGGCGGCGATCTGGTCCGCGCGCTGACCGCCGAGCACCGCGAACTGGCCTACCTCGCCGGGCGCCTTCAGCCCCGCGTGGACGGCGACGAGGCCGCCAAGGTCGCGGAATGGATCGCGACGCTGTTCGCCGGTCACGTGGCCAAGGTGAATGACCTGCTGCTGCCCGCGCTCAGCGACGCGGAAGCGGATTTGGCCGCCCTGCTCACGGGCATGCGGGAGCCGTCACCGAAGGCCGCATCGGGCCGACAGCCGGAAACGCTGCAACGGTTTTAGCGATCACCTGGAGGTGTGATGAGAGACCCGATTGCCAGGCTGCGGGAGGCCGGGGTCTCGGTCTGGCTGGATGACCTCAGCCGGGAACGGCTGACCACCGGCAGTCTTGCTGCGCTGCGCGATCGCGGAGTATCCGGGGTGACGACCAACCCGACGATCTTCGCCCGCGCCATCAGCGACAGCGACGCCTACGACAGTCAGATCCGTGACCTGAAGCTGCGCAGATGAGTGTGGATCAGGCACTGCGGGAACTGACCGCGTCCGACGTGCGCCAGGCATGCGACGTGCTCCGCCCGGCGTATGAGGCGACCGGCGGGCTGGACGGGCGGGTGTCGATCGAGGTCGACCCGCGGATCGCCCGCGACACCGGCCGCACCGTCGCCGAAGCCCGCTCGCTGTGGTGGCTGGTGGACCGGCCCAACCTGTTCGTCAAGATCCCAGCCGCGAAGCAGGGCCTGCCGGCGATCACTGCCTGCCTGGCCGAGGGGATCAGCATCAACGTCACACTGATCTTCTCCCTGGCCCGTTACGGCGAGGTGATCGAGGCGTTCCTGGCTGGCCTGGAACAGGCCCGCGGCGCCGGGCTCGATCTGTCCGGCATCGCATCGGTCGCCTCGTTCTTCGTATCCCGGGTGGACACCGAGATCGACAAGCGGCTGGAGAAAACCGGCATGCCGCAGGCGGCCGCGCTGCGCGGCAAGGCCGCCATCGCCAACGCCCGGCTCGCATATCAGCGCTATGAGGACATGCTGGCCATGGACCGGTGGCGGGCGCTGGAACAGGCGGGCGCCCGGCCGCAGCGCCCGCTGTGGGCCTCCACCAGCGTCAAGGACCCCGCCTACTCCGACACCCGGTACGTGACTGGCCTGGTCGCACCCAGCGTGATCAATACCATGCCCGAGGCCACGCTCAATGCGGTCACCGACCACGGCGACATCCCGGATGACAGCATCCACGGCACCTACGCGGACTCGCAGGCCGTCCTCGACGAGTTGGCGGCGCTCGGCGTCGACTACGACGACGTTGTCCCGATATTGGAAGACCAGGGCGTGACCATGTTCGACGCGAGCTGGGCCACCTCGGCCAGCGGTTCGCCACGGCCCTCCGCGCACAGGAGTGACGTTATGCCAGCTTCATCATCGCCGGCATCGGCGCCGCCTCGCAGACCGGTCGTCGCCGGGATGAACGTCAATGTCTGGGACGTGAACGGCACGATCGGTGACCTGGCCCGGCCCGGCCAGGCGGTCGATCCGGGACGGCTCGCCGACCCCGCGGTACCGCTCGATGAAGTCGCCGCCACGCACGACCGGGAGGTCCTCGTGATAACCGTTCCGGGTGCTGCTGCCACGCAGGGCCCCGCGGACGCGCAATTTCTCACCGGCCGGGCCAGCATGGCCTGTCACGCGCGGAATCGCGCTGGCCGGGCGCTGAAGGGAGATGCGTTATGGGTACTGACATCCGGGTCCGCCGCGTCTACGATCAACCCGCCCCCGAGGACGGGGCTCGCGTGCTGGTGGACCGGGTATGGCCACGCGGGATGCGCAAGGACGCCGCCCACCTGGACGAGTGGGCCAAAGACGTCGCGCCGTCGGCAGAGCTGCGGACCTGGTACCGGCACGAGCCGGCCAAGTTCGGTGAATTCCGTCGCCGCTACATCGCCGAACTGGCCGAACCCGGCTGGCACGAAGCCCTCGACCGGCTTCGGCGGCTCGCGGCGGACCGCACGGTGACACTGCTGACCGCCACCAAGGATCTGGAGCTGAGCCAGGCCGCTGTCCTCGCCGGACTGCTGCGGGAGTCCTCGTAGCCGCGGGACCCCCCACTGGTGCCCCGGTCTCCTCCGCCGCGCTGCCCGGCTCTGGCACGGTCCCGGCGATCAGGCGGGTCGGCATCTCCGCCAGCCGCCCAGGGCAGCATGCAGTCTCAAGCAGGACCGCCGTCTGTCATGTGCCTGCTGTCAGCCTCGTCAGGCCGTCCGGGCGCTCGCTGCGGGCCGGGTGTCCGGACCCGGCGCGATTCCGGCGCGCATCGGCAGGGGTGGTCGCATGCCGGCGGTGCCGGTGAGACCGGCCAGGTAACGAAGCCTCTCAACGCCAGGCCGCACGATCTGGTCTGGGCCAATGACGGTGGGGATCACCTGGCTGGGCAGGGCCAGCCAGTCCTGCCGCCGCCGCCGGATCCGCCGCCACCCAGCCGTGGTCAGCGGCCCGCCGCCCGGCGCGATCGTGCCGCCCGACCGGCGCACGACCCGGGCCAGATCCGGATCCCGCAGCAGACTGGGAATGTTCGGGCTGGCCAGCCGGTCGGCGATGTCTTCGAGGGGGCGGAACTGTTCCTCATCCCGCCCGCGGACTCAACCGACGCCATAGTGCGCCTGGTCGACCAGGCGATGATGTCCGTGCCATGTCATCAGGCGGCGACCTCGTCGTGATCGTCGCGGGATCGCCGCCGGAGACCGTGGGTTCCACCAACATGATCTGGGTTCACCGGCTCCATGCCGATGACCACACCTGAGGATCCTCGATGCCGACCACACAGGGCGGAAACGCCGTGACGCCTTCAAGCGAAGCCGTCATAGCCAAGAGGGCCGTGGGAGGCCATCGCGGCTTGGGCGATGGGGTCTATCACATCTGGAAATTGGCGGGTGGAAGGGGTGAGACTGGGGGCTCCGGTAGCCTCGGGCCTGGATCACCGCGGCTACCGTCATGCTGCTCTGCCTTGGCGCCGCGGAAGCGGGGAACGGCGGTCCACCCGCGGCAGCAGATGTAGGCCGCGATGAGGACGGCAGCGAGACCGGCGTCCCAGCCGATGATGGTTCCGGCGCCGGCGATGCCGCCGTGAACGGCGTAGCCGACTGCCGTGAAGGTCATTGCGAGCTTGCTGGCGATGACGAGTTCCCACATCCCCCGGTAGTGGCGCGGGTGCAGCATGAGCAGCACGAATAGGCCGGTGAAGAGGACCAGGCCGTACATGCGCCAAGTCTCGACGACCTTTGTCGCGCCCTCGGCGTCTAGAACGGTCAGCAGCGCCGTTCCGGCCGCCCCGGCCGCGCTGAGAACGGCGAGCCACATGAGCGCCCGCCCGGCCAGCTCGCGCCGCGACATGGGGGCAGCGTGCGAGGTGGTGTCGGTAGCGGTGTTTGCGGACACTATGGCCTCCAGGTGCCAGATGCTTCTCCGGTAGGCCGGAGCTTGCTTTCATACAATCCGGTGGGCGTGAATTCGTGATGAAGTAAATGTGGTCCGCGGATGGAGGTGCCGCCACCAATCCCGCTCCCACTGGTTCCACCAGCGCACGCAACCAGCCAAGATTGTCCGTGGTGGTCCTCAGAACCTGGCCGTTGACACGGGATCTGAGCTGGCGAACACCGGGTCGGTGGTCTCGATGGCCACCAGGGCGGCCAGCAGCCGCGTGGCCAGGGTCTGTCGGTCGGCCCATAGGAAGAACCGCGCCGGCCCGGCGGCCGCGCCCGGCGACCTCGGCCAGCGGCGAGATGTAGGGCCGGTTGTCCCCAGCCAGCCAGCGTCCCGAGCGGCGGCAGCTGCAGCGTGACCCGGTGATCCAGAGAGCCGTCGGCGGTCCGGAACCAGGCCAGGCCCCGGCCCCGCTCGGCATGTTCCAGAGCGAGCACGTCGCGTTCCACCCGCTCTCGCAGGTCCCGCATCGCCATGCGCCGTTCGCGCGGCTCCCGCATGTCAACCTCGCGGCTCACCTCGCGCAAGTTGCTGCGCAGCTCGACCAGCCATCCTGGCACGGCCGCCGTGTTGGCCGGGTCCCGCGGGGCCGAACCGTTCCTCGTCCCGCCCGCCGACTCAACCGACGCCATCGTGCGCCTGGTCGATCAGGCGCTGATGTCCATGCCACGCCATCAGCCGGGCGACCTCGTGGTGATCATCGCGGGATCGCCGCCGGGCACCGTGGGGTCCACCAACATGATCCGGGTCCACCGACTCCACGCCGATGACCACACCTGAAGATCCTCAAGGCCGGCCACACAGGGCCGAAACGCCGCCGCCCAGCGGGTCATCGCGGGTGAGATCCCCGATTCCCGGCGCGGCCCGACCGTGGGCGCAAAGCCCGGGCTCAAGGACGGGACCGCAGCCGCGGTGGCGTCATCGAATGCGCCGGCGGGGAAGATAGCCGGTCCGGAACCCGGATCTGGCGTGTAGAACCACCGCGGAGGAACGATGGGGCCATCGCGAAGCGATGGCCACGCCACCGCGGTGCTGGTGACACTGTCGCCGTTGATCACCCCGGCGAGCACGAACGCCGCAGCCCTGCGGTTACGCGGGCTGGCCCGCTGCGGCCTCGTAGGTCAACAGCTCGAAGTGCGCCATCTGCCATCGCCGCGCCCGGCGAAGCAGCGGGATCAGGAAACGCTGCTGAACCGGGTACTTGCGGCCAGCTTCCTGGCGACCCGGCTGGCCTGTTCGCCGGGTAGCCGCCGTGCGACCGCATCGAGCGGCGGCCCGAGCTGACTAGGCCCAGCACAGTGCACGGCTTTACTTCCACCTCCTCGGTATGCCGCAGGCATTTCACCGCGGCCGACCGGTCCCAGGCCCCGAAGTAAGCCCGGTCACCGTCGACCACCCCGTGCACGGCCGTCGATACCGGAATGCCATCAGGCTTGAACGTGGTCAGGAGCATGTACCTGGCCCTCGCAACAGCAGCGAAGTAGCCGCTGCTTGGGCCGCCCCGGCAACTTTAGAGGCACTTTCTTGCCGATATGATTAACTTACCAGGTTTCCCTGGTGCGAGTTGTAGCTTTCCTCGAATTCCTCCGGCGGGACATATCCGCAGGCGGAGTGCAGCCTTTCCCGGTTATACCAGGCGACCCATTCCAGGGTTGCCAGCATGACATCAGCCGTCCCCGCCCACGGGCCTTCCCGCTCGATCAGCTCCTTCTTGTAAAGGCTGTTGAGCGATTCCGCGGCCGCATTGTCGTAAGAGTCTCCCTTCCGGCCGACCGAGCGGACCGCGCTTATCTCGCCGAGTCGCTCGGCGTACCGTATCGACGTATATTGCACTCCGCGATCGGAATGATGGACCAGGTTCCCGTCGATCCGGTCGCCCCGCGACCAGATCGCCATTTCAAGCGCATCGAGGGCAAGCTCCGCCCGGAGTGTATCGGACACCTGCCAGCCGACGATTTTCCGCGAGAAAAGATCGAGAATGAACGAGGAATACACAAAGCCGCCCGCCGTCTCGACGTAGGTAATGTCAGCGACCCAGCGCCGGTTCGGCGCGGGCGCGGTGAAGTCCCGCTCCAGCAGGTCAGACGGCCGCTCGTGCCCCGGTCCGGCCGGGACCGTGGTCCGCGGCCTCTTCCGCCTGGCCGCGGCGCCGGCGATGCCGAGCTCGCGCATCAGCCGCTCGACCGTGCACCGGGCCACCCCGGTTCCCTCGCGGCTCAGCTCGCGCCATACTTTCCGCGCACCATAAACCCCGCGCCCTTTCTCCTTCCAGACGCGCATGATCTCCTTCTTCAGCTCCTCGTCCCGCGCATCGCGCGCGGGCGGGTTCTCCTCTCGCTTCTTCGCCGCGTAATACGTGGACGGCGCGATTTCCAGGACCGCGCAGGCCGGCTCCACTCCAAACCGGTCCTTATGCGAATCGACGAACTCGACTAGCGCGGAAATCGGGGGTCGAGTTCCCGGGCGAAATAAGCGCTCGCCGCCTTCAGGATCTCATTCGCCCGCCGCAACTCGCGGACTTCCCTTTCCAGCTCCGCTATGCGCTTTCCGTCGCCACTAGTCGTACCGGGCCGCTGCCCTGAATCGACCTCCGCTTTCTCGACCCAGTTGCGGAGAGTCTCGGGGTTTATGCCCAGCCGCTCGCCGACCCGTGCGAGAGTGCCGCGTGTGCTACCCGATTCCGCACGCAGCTCGAAGACCATCGCAACCGCACGTTCCCGCAGTTCGGCGGGGTGCTGCTTCCGTGACGCCATGAGCCCCAACTTTCCCAGAAGTCACAGCCTCCAAGGAACCCGGGGCAGCTCAGCTGGCGGCTTGCTGCTGCTAAATGCTCGCGGCTGCGGACGGCCGGCCTGACATGTCTCCTCCTTCATCACCGGATGCGACGGCCAGTTTGAGCAGCCGGCACGCAGAGCCGATGCCGGCGCGGTGAAGGAACGATGAAGAGCTGCCGCGGCGGTGACAGGGGGACGGGCGGTGCTTCGCGCCGCGGGGCCAGGCGCGCGGCGGGGTGGTGCCGGTGCCCGGGATCACGCGGCCCGTGCCCTGCCCGGATCAGTCCTGGCCGCCCGCTCGGCGGGCGTTGCCGTGTCCCGCTTATCCGCTGGTGATGCCTCGGTCCCGCCGGACAGGGAGTCCGGGCTTTCCTCCTGCCGCCCAGCAGGCGCGCGAACTGTCCAGTCGGCCGTGCCGTGCCGTGAGGACGCCCTACGCCGCCACGTGGGATGGGCGTCAGCATGGAACACCAGGACGATCCAGGCCGCGAGGGCGACCACGACGACGACCGAGACGATGCCCAGTCCCGATGTTGATCCTGTCATCTCGCATTCCCTGCGCTGGGTGCCGGCTGGCCGGGGTGGAGCCGTCACCATCGATGAGCCCGGCTGTCGGCCAGCCAGTGTCCGGCTCGTTCTCTGCCAGGCAACCGGGAAGGGGTGCAGACGGAGTGAACCGGCGGCGGTGATCAGGTGGAACCCGGCGCCCTGAGCGCCGTTGTCCGGCTCGCCAGGCTGCGGACGGCCAGGTCAGTTACCCGCTCCGCTTCTACGTCGCCCTGCTCTGGTTCTTCGTTCGTCACTTCGGACTGCTGTGCCGGACTTGGCGCTGGCCATGCTGGACGCCCCTGGGGCGGGCTGGATCGCCCGCGTGGGCGCCTGCGATCAGTTGCCGGCCGTAGTCCCGCCGCCGTTTACGGTGATGGTCTGCTGCGCCATGCCCGTGGACAGGCAGACCGCCAACGCCGGGCCGATGGGTACGGTCTGCTGCATCGCCTGCCGCCATCACCAGGCTGGTCTGCTCGCTGCCGGTGCAGACGTGCTACGCGCGAAGACGAAGGCGGCGACCCAGGCGTTCCAGCGCTGAGCGCACATCACCGTCGACGTGAGGATCGTCGGGGTGCAGGCCTCCCCGCGGCCACCAGGCGCCCGGGTAGCCCAAGCGGCTTGCCCGCAGGCTCGTGACGGGCTGGGACCGTAGCACCGGGGTCCGTTCGGGATATCCGAGATCTTTCCGAACGGACTCTGGCATTACGCCCCGCGCAGGCTGGCTCTCCACCGCCGGGTTGGGCATCTTCATCCAGTCGCCGCATCATCCGAGCGGGCCTCCATGTCGGCGGCCGCCGGCTGGCTCCATCGCATCACCACCGGGGGATCAGGCCGCCTGCACACGCGCCCGGTTGCATGGAGACGAACGGGCCGAACACCCGGTGAAAGGCAGCAGCGGCTGTCTCGGATTGCACGGAAGGGAACCATGAAATGACGGGAACAACGGCGGGGCTGATCATCGTCTCGATCGCCGTCGCGGTCATCGTGGCCGCCTCCATCTACCTGGTCTTCTACTTCGACACCCAGCCCGCGCGGCGGCCTGAGGCATCCTCCGAACGCACCATGCCCAGGTCGGCGGCTCGCCAGGCCGGTGGATGGCCGGAGGAGAGCCTGGACCTCGAGCACGGGGAGCCGACGGCATCACCGGCGGCTGGAGGGGATGCCGGAGCCCCCGCCGAACGGGCGGCCGGGACCGCTTCCGGCAAGGCGACGGCAGCGTGATCCCGGATGCCGGCCCGGGCCATCCCACGCCTGGTTACCGGGTGGGCGGTCCGGTCCGCGCCACGGGCAGGCCCGCCCGGCCGGCGTGGCCGCGGCGTATGCGGCCGCGGTGCTGGCGTTCGCGTACGCGGCGGTGAGCCTGTACTGGGCCGCGGGCGGCACAGCCCTGCTATCCACCGTGGGCGGGAGCATCGAGGACATCGGCAGGCACGGCGGCCTGCCGGCAGTGACGCTGGGGCTGGCCGCGGCCGGGGTCAAGCTGGTCTGCGGCGTCGTGGCCCTGGCGCTGGCCCGCCCGTGGGGGCGCGCGCTGCCGGGAGCGTGGCTGCTGGCTTGCGGTGCCGTGGCCAGCGCCGTACTGGTGTGTTACGGCGCGGTTCCGGTGACTGCGGCCAGTCTGGTGCTGTCGGGCGCCGTGCGCCCCGCCGGGCCGGTCGACTGGACCGCGCTGCGCTGGCACGCGGGGTTGTGGGACACGTGGTTCCTGGTCTGGGGAATCTTGCTGGCCGCCGCTACCGTAACGAGGTGGCGGCAGCCCCCGTACCGGGAACCCGGCGGCGCCGACGCTGCAGGCTGGGCTGCCGACGGCCAGCACCGCCGATAACCGCCGTTGATGATCTCGCAGACTGACCGACTCGGAGGCCCTCCTCCCGTTGACCGAGCCCGGGCGGAATCACCTCGGGTTACGCGCCCGGGTGCGTGTTGGGCGCGTTCAGGTCCTGCTCGCGGGTGCCTTCCCGCCCGCGACGGGGACCGCCGGGGGCGGGGTCGTGCAGCCGGTGCGGGGCGGCCGGCCGGTGAAGTAGGCGGGGATGCCGGGCGAGTCGGTGGGCGGGTTGGTGGCCAGCAGGACCGGCGGGCGGGGTGCCTGGCTGAAGTCGAAGTCCTGGTCGAGGTTACCCAGGATCGACGCGTTCTCGCGGACGTCGGGCCGCGGGTCCGGGATGAAGGCGGGTGTGTCCGGGCCGACGCGGCTCTCCACCGGATCTCCATCTCGCCTTCGGCTGGTGTGCAATTCGGCGCAGTGTGCTGGGGTTAGCGCGCAAGGTGTACGGAGGTGGCGATGGATACCAAGCTAGCGGGACCCGCTGGCCGGGTGTCGCCGGTGGCATCGGAGCGGCAGCGGCGGCCGGGCTTGCTGGCGGTGAGCTTGGCGACCGGCGGCTGGGCGCTGTTGTATGCGGCGTACCGCGGCTACTACGGGCTTGGCGGAACGGTAGGCATGTTCGGCAGCCCGACATCTGAGGCCCAGTGGCGGGCCGTCAATCTGGCTGGCGCTGCCATCCTGCTCGTCGTCGCGCTGCTGCCGGTGGCGGCGCTTCCGCTGTGGCGGCGTCCGCGGTTCCGCCGCGCCCTGCTGGCGTTGTGCTGGCTGCTAGCCGTCGGATTCGTCATGCACGCCCTAGCCGCAGACGCCCAGCGGCTGCTGAGCCTGACCGGCGTGGTCGACCTGCACTACCCCATCTTCACCGTGGTGGACAAGCGCGCCGCCGACATCCAGGACCTGGTGTTCAACGAGACCTGGTTCCTGGCCGAAGGGCTGCTGTGGGGCGCCCTCGCGCTGAGGGTACTCGGCCCGTCACCGGCGCGGCGCTGGTGGGTCGGCACCGCGCTCGCCGCGACCGCGGCGCTAACAGCTACAGGATTGCTCAGCACGCTGCACCTTATCGGCCGCGCCGTCATCTTCTGACGGCTGGTCAGCGGCCACGGCGTGCCTAGCCTCCGGACGGCAGCCGCATCGCCAGGCTTTCCCGCACGCCTGGCAGTACCGCCAGGATGGCCGGCCTGTGCTCTTCATGAGATCTGCACAGGATCGGCACGTTACCTGCACACACGGCCGGTCGGCTGGGCTACCTGCGGCCTTGCTGGCCAGCATCCTGGCCGTGGTCGCGGTAAGCGTGCTGGCGGACCTCTTCACGGCCTGGTCTCGCCGGTCTCAGTCGCCCCCAGGCATTGCATCGCGGCTCAGGTCCTGCTGGCCATGAAGCCGGCTGAGCTCAGCCTAGGTCCTCTGGGAAGTCAAGAGGTGGTCCGACGATTTCGTTGCCGTGGCGCACGGCCGCTGCGGCCAGGCGTTCGACATCGGGCGGAGCCGGGGCGGGCAGGCCATGGCCAGCCGGCTCTCCGACCTCGGCGATGAAGGCCTCGAAGCCTGCCGGCTTCGTAAGCTGTAGCCCGATCACCGGCTGCGGTGAGGTGACCACGTACGCGTGCGGCACGCCGCGGGGCAAGAACACGAACGAACCGGGCAGCGCGTCCCACTGCTGGCTGCCGCACGCCACGCGCATGCTGCCTTCCAGGACGAAGAACGCCTCGTCTTCGTCGTGGTGAACATGCCGGGGCGGCCCGAATCCGCGCGGCGCGGCGAATTCCAGCAAGGTGAAGGCCCCGCCAGTCTGGGCACGGTCTGCCTTGACCGTCATACGAGTGCCCAGGAACCACCATGCCGGGCCATCCCCCTTGGCCAGGTGATATGCGTGATCTCCACGGTCGATGCCGCTGTTTCCGTCGCCGCTTGAGTTGGGGTCCAGAGTTGTCATCACCCTCAGCTCCTTCTCCGGTTTGCCACCTAGCATTACAGCTAGTCCTGTGGCGAGGAGATAGGGTGTGCAGCTGGTGAAGCCGGCATGGAACTGGCCGGCGCGGCTGACACCGCAGGGCGCGCTTTTAGCCGGGCCCTTGATCTTCCGCCGGGCGGTCGTGCCCGTCGGTGGCTGGCCGATGCCGGCTGTCCAGGAGGCGCTGGCGGATTCGCCTGAGCTCGTGGCGGGGGAACTGGTCGAGGAGGGCCCAGGCGAGGTCGAGCGTGGCGTCGATGGTGCGGCGCTGCGTTCCCTGGTTGATGAACCGCTGCTCGAAGTCGTCGGCGAAGGCGAGATAGCGGCGGTCGTCCTCGCCCAGCACGGCGGGTGCCGACGATAGCGACCTGGATTGTAAGCCGCTATCCTCTCGCCAGAGTAGACGCGCGGGAGACACTGCCCGGCCAGCCCGTAGGCGATCAGCGCGAAGATGACCAGGCCGCTCCAGTTGACGCCCGCCCGGATACCAGTGATACCTCCCAGCCGCAAGCTCTCCTCCAGCGCGCCCGCCCCCCGGGCCCTCGCGGCTCAAACTCCGTGCAACCGCCAGCCGCGACGTTGACATGCGGGAGTCGCGCGAGAGCCGGATGGCGATGCGGGACTGTAAGAGCGGGCGGAATGCGACGTGCGGGCGCTCGGCTAAGGCGCGGGAGAGAACCGTCAGGCCCATTGACCGCGCCGAAGGATCTGCTCCGCGATCTCCATCTGGCCGCCACCGGATGGGCATACTCGCTGCACTCGGGGCGGATGCCATTAACAGTGAGAATTCCGTCACGAATCACCGAACGGATGAGACAACATATGGACCTGCTCACTGGAACACGCTGGCACGCAGACAGCGCGGTGAACGAGACACACGCCATGTCGCTCTCGATGGATCAGATCCGGGATCTGGCGCTGCGGCGCCCAGGCACGCCGGTCCTGAGCGTCTACGTGCGAACCGATCCGCGAGACCCGGCCAACACAGCGGCGGTGCCGGGATGGCTAGTGGAGTTGCGCAACAGCCTGCGCAAGGTGAGCCGCGAGGTTGACATGCGGGAGTCACGCGAACGGCGGATGGCAGCCCGGGAACTGCGCGAGCAGGTGGAACGCGACACGCTCGCCCTGGCACCTGCCGAACGGGGTCGGGGACTGGCCTGGTTCCGTTCCGCAGACGGCTCCGTTGACCATCAGGTCACGCTGCAGCTGCCGCCCCTCGGGACGCTGGCCCGCTGGGATGACCGCCCGTACGTCTCGCCACTGGCCGAGGTGGCCGGGCGCGGCCGCCCGACCGGGCTGGTGCTGGTCAGCGCGGAGGCGGTCCGGCTGCTGCACTGGCAGGACGGCCGGGTCACCCAGCCGGCGCAGTCCCTGTATGAGATTGAACCCGGCCAGTGGCGCCACTATGACGCCTACATGGGATACCCCGGCCGCTCACCCGCTGGCCTGCACGTCGCCGAGTTCGACCGGCGAGTCGCCGAATGGCGGCAGCGCTTCTTGCGGACCACCGCCCAGACGGTCGGAGCCCAAGTCATCGGCCTGGGCTGGCACCGGATCCTGCTCGTCGGTCAACCACGCGTTACCGATCCTTTCCTTCGGCAGCTGCCCGAACCGGCCTCCGGGCGGGTCATCGCCACCATTGAGGCGAACCTCATTTGGGAAGACCACGCCGCGGTCGCCGAACGCCTGGACGACGCCCTGCGCGACGCCGGCTGCCAGGAGGCGCGGGCACTCGCCGCAGAGACGATCAGCCTGGCTTACGCCGGGGGCGACGCGGCGATCGGCTGGCCTGAGGTCGCGGACAGCCTGGTGCGCCACCGTGTCGGCCGCCTGATCGTGGGCACCGAAGCTGCCCTCGACCCGGCTGTGCTCGACCCGCACACCCAAGCCGCGCTGGGCTGGCCGTCTCCGGACATGCTCGTCGAGCGTGCTGTCGAGCTGGCTGTGATCTCCGATGCGGAGGTGACCGTGCTAGCGGCGGACACTCCGGAGCTGGTTCGTGCCGGAGGAGTCTGCGCAGTCCTGCGCTACTGACTCACCCCCAGCAGCGTGATGTGCCATCCGCACCGCTGTTCTGCCTCGGGCCATGCTTGATTAGCATCTCGCCGAGCTCACCGCCTCGGCCGCCCCGGCGTGAGGCGAGGAGGCTTGGCCTCTCGTCCTGGGCTCCGGTAACGGCCGCCCGCAGTGAATCGACTATCGCGCTGGGTAGAGACGGTGCCAGCCGATGCCGGTGTTCCTCTTCGCCGCATGTCGGCCGGACATCGGCTGAAGGGATCAAGACATGAGATTCGGATCGCGGCGCGGGCCGGACACGGTGCCCAGGGCGAATTCGGCGGGTCTCCCGGCCGGCCCGCAACCACATACGCCGGTAGTGCCGGACGGCCGGCGCAACGCGGCCGAGGCGGTGACATGGCCGGTGCGGGTGGCCGCGGCGTGGGGCTGGCGGCTGCTGGTCGCCGCGGCAGTCATCTACGCGCTGGTCCAGATCCTTAGCCGCGTCGGCTTGGTTGTCTTCCCCGTCATCATCGCGCTGTTTCTCACGGCCGTACTGCAGCCGCTGGAACGCCAGATACGCCGCGTCGCTCCCCGTCCGGCCTCGCTTGCCACGCTGCTCGCGGTGTTGTCCGGTGTCGTCGTGCTCGGTGCGATCGGCTATTTCGTGGCCTGGCAGATCAGTACCCACATCACCCAGCTCGGCAATGAGATCGCAGATGTCGTGACGCATACCAGGCATTGGCTGCAGAACGGCCCGCTGCATGTCAAGTCGTCGGACCTGGACAAACTCAGCTCGAAGATCACGGAAGCTGTCAAGTCCCACGAGGGCGCGCTGATCAGCGGCGCGATCAGCACGGTCCGGACGGTTATCGAGGGCCTTGCCGCGCTGCTGCTGATCCTGCTGGTCACATTCTTCCTGCTGCGCGACGGGCCGATGGTGTGGGGCTGGGTGGTTCGGCTGTTTCCGCGTGCTGCGCATGCCCGCCTCGATCACGCAGGCCGGGCCGGCTGGCGCACGTTCGGCGGTTACATGCGCGGCCAGTTGCTGATCGCACTGGTCCACGGGATATCCATCACGATTGTGCTGTTCGTGCTGCGCATCCCGCTCGCAGCAGCCCTGGGAGTGCTGATTTTCCTCGGCTCGTTTATCCCGCTCGTCGGCTTGGCGATCACCGGCGCGCTCGCGGCGGCGGTGGCACTCTTGGAGCATGGCTTGCTCAGCGCGATCGTTGTCACCGCCGCGATCATCGTTCTGGTACAGGCAGAGGGGCACCTGCTCCAGCCATTGATCATGAGCCGCAGCGTTCACGTCCATCCGCTCGCGGTGGTGCTCGCCGTCATCGCCGGGACGACGCTCGGCGGCATCGCCGGTGCGCTTATCGCCGTACCGCTGGCCGCTTTCGTGAACACCACCGTCCAGGCGGCGCGCGCTGGCCCGGGCCAGCCAGGCCATGAACGCAAACTGCCAGCCGACCAGCAGCTACCGCGCGGCAGTCCAGCTGACGGTGAGCCGTGATCACCCCCTGGCACAGCGCGGCAGCTGCCGGCGCGAGTTTGTGCGCAGACAGGAATCAGCGAAGGCTCGCAGCGTCCTAGGCGGCCAGGAGCACATCGCAGAACAAGTTGGTGTTAGCAGTACCACGCTTTCCTCCGGGCCAGCGGCACCAGCAGCACATGCGGCCCGGCAGGCTCGCTGGCGTCGTGGCGCCACGCCAGGATCCCTGACCCTAGCCACGTCGCTCTCTGCCCGGCTTGAGCCGCCCCGCGCAGTCTCCACCGACGCTCCACAGTGACCGCATCAGGACCGCAGCGAGTGAGGGAATGGCGCCAGCGTTTCCTGCGCGCCACCGCCCAGGCGGTAGGCGCCCAGGTCGCCGATCTGGGCTGGCACCAAATCCTGCTGGTCGGTGAACCACGGGTAACCGATCCATTCCGCCATCAACTACCCGGGCTAGTGTCTGGCCGGGTGGCCGCCACCATTGATGCGAACCTCATCTTGCAAGATCATGCCGCCGTCGCCGAACGCCTGGACGACGCCCTGCCTGCGAATACTCCGGAACTGGTCCGTGCTGGAGGAGCCTGCGCGATTCTGCGGTACTGATCTACTCAGTACGTGTCAGCGACATTGAGGCATTTCTCATCGATGTCGCCACTGTGGGAACGTTCTGGCACGCGCACCTGCTGAGGTGGTGGGTTTCGCCAGGCTCGCTCCCCATCCCGCAGCGAGGGCTGTTAGCGCGCTGATGATCTCGTAGGCTATGCCGGATCCGCCTGAGCCCACCAGCTTGGCGGGTCGCTTGCCGGAAAGGATCCGAGCCCGCACTCGTGGACGATGTCATTGGCCAGCCCTGGCTCATCCTGTGCCGGCTCGAGTTGCGCCGACTGGGTATCTGCTGTCACAGATGTCATGTTTCTCGCCTTTCCGCCAGGTTTGAAGCAGCGCGGCTCGCTGATCCCTGCTGGTCCTTTCCCATCCGTTCACGTAACTCTTTTCGCAAGAGGCCCGTAAGAAACTCATTGGTCTGCGTTGCCCGGCGCTTGAGCGCGGGCAGTCGCTGATTGATCTTCGCGCGGATCTGGTCACGTGTGTCCCATGAATGATCAATGCTGGCGATGAGCTGGCCAATACCGATGTTCCCGAGCGGCGGTGTGTCCATCTCGAGGTCCTCCAGGAGCCCCGTCACTTTGGTGGCGTAGGGCAGCGCCGCAAACGGGGTTCCGCGCAGGGCCGCGAAGATCAGGAAATGCAGCCGCATGCCTACCGCGAAGTCGAACCGTCCCATGAGGGCGAGGATCTGACGGGGTGAGTACCGGCGCCTGAGTATTTCAGCTCGCTCTGCGTTCTGCATAAGGGCAACCACGCCGTGGCTGTGCTGTACATCGGTCCGTTCCATCGGTACGAACACGACGTCGGCGTCATACCGTTCGACCATGAAGTCCGCCGAGTTCGCCAGCAGTGCGTAGTAGTCTTCCGGGTCGATGCCCGGGGCGGCGGGTCCGGGCTCCCGCACAGAGAAGCCAACCAGATGCCGGCCGAGTTCGACGCCCTCGGCGACCAGGGCATCCATCGGTGGTTCCTCTGGTCGGAGCAGAAGCGCTGGGTCGGCCGTGAGGTGAATCGGCTGTGTGACGCCGACGTCTTCGAGAAGCCGGTAGCCGAGCCGGTCACGTACGGTGATGACGGTCGATGGTGCGTTGAGCGCGTCGGCGACAGCCCGCCTGGACGATGGGCGGGTAAGCGGCCCCGCGCTTATCGCATAGAAGATGACGGGAATCGAGTGTTCGTGGGCGACGAACACCTCCCGCAGATAGATCTCTGCGTCACCGTCGTAGAGGATCCCGCCTCCGCCGACGACCAGGAGGTCCAGGCTCTGGATCTCTGCCGCGACCTCCTTCCTGGTCAGCGACCGGACCGGGATTGCACGTTCTATGTTGTGGCGTGCCTGAGTGTCCGCGGGATTCCGGGAGAAGACGGTGATGTCGGCGGGTACCGTGGCCCGCAACTGGGTCAGCATCCCGTCCAGGATCGCTTCGTCGCCCAGATTCATGCCGCCGTACGAACCCGAGATGCCGATTTGGAGCCTGCTTGTCGTGTCCATCGAGTACCTCACACTGGTACGAGCGATGCCCAGCGGAGCTCGATGCCTTGCTGCCGGAGCAGGAGCTGAAATTCCCTGAGAAGCTCTGGGCGATGCCTGACTGACCTGGGCATCACCTTGCGTTTCAGGCAGAACGCCACCAGAATCCCGGCGGCCTCACCAATGTTCCATTCGACCGGGTGTACCCGGAACGCCCCGTTGGTGATATGGGTGACGCCGAGATTCATCCCTCCCGGCAGCAGGTTCTCGAGCCGGACGGGAATCATCGCGCCGAGCGGGATCTGGAATGGCCAGCACCCAAGATCGAGATAGCCGCCTCCGCTGATCCTGGGATGCAGGTCGATCCGGTAGCAGCCGATCCCGACCGAATCGGTGAAGAGTTCAGGGCCGTGGGACCGGAGTGGATAGGCAATGTGCTGCTCGAGCACGGTGAACTCGGTCCGCAGCCGTCGTGACTCCCGGACGTAGGGAGCGGGCGCGAGGCCATCGGCCGTCCCGCCCATGACATCGCCGCGAAGCCGCAGCCCAGGATAGCCCTGGCCGCCGTCAGGACGTGGCGCTTCTGTCTGCAGCCAGTAGAGGAGGCTGAGGCTCAGCTGCCTGGCGGCGTCGAGATGGCGGGCCTGCTCGGCGCTGTCGGCGCCCACGATGGGACCAAACCAATAGTCGTTCTGCGGCCAGTTGACGATACTGATGTCGCTGGGTGCGAAACCTTCCGCAAAGTTGGCACGGTCAAGTATCCGCCGGAACCGCCACCATGGATGATCGTCCTCCGCCTCGAACAGGAAGCGGGTCAGCGGCTGGTGGGTTTCCGGGTGGACGGTGGTCCAGCTCAGCAGCGGCCCCGGCCATCCCGCCGGGCGGAACTCGCGCCAGCGTTCGTACTCCTCTGGTTTATCGATCGTGTGGTCCTGGCCGGGAAGGTGCTCGATCGCGAAGCACACCGTGATCGCCTGCTGATCCAGTGGGTCCGCCTGTTCGCCGGCATGAGGCTCGCCTGTTTCCGAACGCGACTCCGCCCCGACCACGTACTCAGCGCCAGTGAGCTCCAGTAGCTCACCGTAGGGCGTCGCGTCGATGAAAAACGGCGCCTCGATCAGGGAATCATGCCCGGACTCCAGGCTCCGTACCATCACGCCAGTCACGCGGTCGCCGTCCGCCCAGGCCATGAGTGGCCGGTGCGGCTGCAGGACGAACAGCCGGCCGCTCAGCTCGTGCGGCATCATCATCTGACGGAGGACCGCGACGGCGACCCGGGGATCGTGGCACAGGCGGCTCACCCATCCATTGCCCGGGTTGAGCAGTTTGCACCCCCGGGCGGCGGGCGTGAGCGGCAAGTGGGCCCGGTAGTAGTCGCGGATGCCGCGCCGGAGCGCCCGATAGCTAGCCGTAGCCCCGGATTTCTCGATCCACGGGTGTTCATCCGGCGGGACCGCCTGATTGGTCAGTTGCCCCCCGACCCAATGGGTCTCCTCCGTCAGGATGACCCGGTACCCCAGCCTGGCCGCCGCCAGCGCCGCCGCGCACGCCCCGAGCCCGCCGCCAACGATCGCGACATCGGTGCGCAGTACCTCCACATTGCCTCCCCTGGCCAGCGAACGGCGGTGCTTGTACCGGCTGCTCGCTGAACCGTCTAGATGTCCTTCCCCTGGGAAGCTGCCACAGCTTCCTGCTGCCTGTCGATATGGGTACCGGGCTGCGGGCCGGAATCAGACTGCTCCCCGGCCTCGGCAGCCAGTAGATCGTTTTCCTCCTCCAGCCTTGCCAGTTCGGCCCTGAAGTCGCGCGCTCGCTGCCTAAGACGGCGTATGGCTGCGGACACGCGTGATCCTGGTCGGCCGGGGTGCCGAATTAGAACCTTTGCCATTGCTGGAGGCCTCCTTCTTCTGAAAATGTCTTCCTTGCTGTACTCATGGAAGCCGACATTGCTGGAAAGCGCATGTGGTAGGTGTGGCAGCCAGATGGAGACAACACCGCCGCTGCCGCCGTGTGCTCCTTAGGAACCGCCAGAGCCGAAAGCGACCGTTTGATCCAGGATGCGGATCGCAAAACCCGAGAGCAGGAAACATGCCGGGTCGGCGTCATCTTGAGCTGTCGGTGCTGCAACGCTGCGCCACGCCGAACGAGCAGGCTGCAGCCAGCCCGGCGAGCACGGCAACCGATGTCTCGGCGGCGGCACTCATAAGTCGACCCGCCGCTGGCCGCGGCCAGCGACCGCCTCCGTATCCGAATGGGACCGATCCTCCACAGCCTCGCCCGTGCAGGTTGTTTTTGCTGCTGTCCCGCCGTAGTTGCTGGCGGCGGGCGTCGGCAAGAACGGCGAGACCCTTGCAGCCGGAAATAGATAATCGCCAGACCCGGCCCGAAGGTCACCCATGGCGCGAATACAAGCAGGTCGCTCCCTCTCTTCGCGTCGGCCCGCTTCTGCTGTCCCTAGGGGCAGGCCGCCGGCCACGGGTGTGGCCATGGAGAACCGTTGTGTTGCCGGTATGGAGCTGGGCGATCTCAATCTCGGCGGTGCGTCAGCAAGAATCGCCGATCCGCATTGTTCGCAGTAACCGAATCTGCTGCCGGCAAGTGGTCTGGTGCCTCGCCGATGTCCGCTGGCTTCCGGTGGCGGCGACTGGACGGTCCGCCATCATCGCCCTGCTGGTCCGCACCGCCCAGGCGTAGCTCCAGCGGAGCCAGGCAGGGTGTGGGAACGCAGAGCGGAGGTTTCCGTGTGCCGGTGAGGTGGTACCTGGGTGGCCGGGGTGAACAATGCGGTCAGGACGGTGTGGGAAACGATCCCGTGGTGCTGCCACGAATAGCCCGCTGGTGACCATCTGCGCCGCCCATCTGTCGGCACTGTCCCTGCTGTCAGTGCACCCGGAGCTCTTAAAGGTCCGGCGAAGGTGACATGGTGACCGTGTGGAAGGGCACGGTCGCCTGGCCCGGTGGCGGCTTCGCGACCGGACCAGATCAGCGCATGGGCGGAGGTAACTCTCCGGGAGCAGATGGTGGCTGGTTGACCGGCCGGGAAGGTGGTGAGGTGATGGCGGCAACGGTGCTGGTGGTGGAGGACGAGCGGAAGCTGCGGGAGCTGGTGCGGTCTTACCTGGAGCGGGCGGGGTTCACTGTGCTGTCGACTGGCTCGGGTGCCGAGGCGATCGCCATGGCGTCCAAGGCGTCGCTGGACCTGGTGGTGCTCGATCTCGGACTGCCAGATGTGCCTGGCGAGACGGTGGCCCGTGAGATACGCGCAGATGCCGCGACGCCGATTGTCATGCTGACCGCGAAGATCGCGGAGGAAGACCGGATCCGCGGGCTAGAGCTGGGTGCCGATGACTACGTCACGAAGCCGTTCAGCCCGCGCGAGCTGGTTTTGCGGGTTCAGGCGGTCCTGCGGCGAGGCGGGCCGGCCCCAGGTGAGGCAGGGAGCAGTTATGGAGATGGCGCGCTCTGCATCGATGAGCCGCGGCGCCAGGTCACGGTACGCGGCGCGTCGATAGACCTGACTCCTACCGAGTGGGGCATTTTGCTGGCGCTGGCCACGGTACCGGGCCGGGTGTATTCACGGTTCGAGCTGATCAATCGGGTGCGCGGCTATGAGTTCGAGGGGTATGAGCGGACCGTCGACTCGCACGTGAAGAACCTGCGCCGCAAGATCGAGGCGGATCCGGCCAATCCCCGGATCATCCAGACTGTCCTGGGTGGAGGTTACCGGCTGGGCCTGGCACGCGATGACTAACAGCCACCGCCGGTCGCCACCGGCCATCCCAGCCTCCAGCGCACTCGGCCTGCGGCTGACGCTGGCGTTCGTCGTGGTCGCCCTGGCGGCGGTCACGCTGCTCGCCGGGCTCACCGCAGCGCTTGCATCGACGGATGTCTCTGCCCTTGCGGCCCGTCAGCGCGCGGACCTGACCGGCGCGATCGCGGTGGCGGCCGGGGCGGCCTGGGACAAGAACAATAGCTGGGCCTCTGCTGACCTTTCCCCCATTCTGGATCTTGCGGGGCGTGCCGGCGCGAGCGTGCGGGTCACGGATCAGGCCCGGCATACGGTGGCCACCTCGACGGACTTCCCGGCTACATCGGGATTGCAGTCCGGCGCCCCGGTCGTGGTGCAGGGCCAGCGGATCGGCGCGGTCCTGGTCCGGTTCACCGGCTCGGGTCTCGGCGCCGCCGACCGGATCCTCCAGGCTGCGCTGCTGCGTGCCATCGCGGGTGCGGCTGGGCTGGCGGCGCTGCTGGCGCTCGTGAGCGGGCTGGCCATGGCGCGGCGGATCACCCGCCCGGTCGCGCGGCTCATCGCGGTGACCCGGTCCATGGCAGACGGGGACCGGGCCGCCCGTGTCGGCCAGATCCGCGCGCCTGGAGAACTGCGGGAACTGGCCACCGCGTTTGACCAGATGGCTGATGCGCTGGACCGGCAGGAACGGATCCGCCGCGACCTGGTCGCTGGCGTGGCCCATGAGCTGCGTACCCCGGTTGCAGTGCTGCAGGCAGGACACGAGGCACTGCTTGACGGTGTTGCTGAGCCGACCCCGCAGGAACTGGGATCGCTGCGTGATGAGGTGCTGCGGTTGGGGCGCATGGTCGACGATCTGCAGGCGCTAGCGGCCGCGGACGCGGCCGCCCTGCGTCTGGCCCGCCGCCACTGTGACTTGGCCGATGTCGCTGCCGGTGCAGCGGACAGCCTGGCTGCCCGGTTCGAGGGGGCCGAGATCACGTTGGAGCGGCGCCTCGGCAGGGCTGAAATCCTCGCTGATCCGCGCTGGCTGCATCAGGTGATCACGAACCTGCTGACCAATGCGCTGAAATTCACCCCGGCGGGCGGCCGGGTCACGGTAGAGACTGAGGCCAGGGCGACAGCGGCAGTGCTGCGGGTTACCGACACTGGTGTCGGTATCCCGGCTGAGGATTTGCCGCACATTTTTGACCGGTTCTGGCGTGGCCGACAGGTATTGCAGGTCTCCGGCAGCGGCATAGGGCTGGCGGTCGCCGCCGATCTGGCCCAGGCACATGGCGGGCAGCTGACAGCCAGCAGTATGCCGGGGCAGGGCACGCAGATGACGCTGACCCTGCCCAGGACCTGAGCCCAGGTCCGCACTGGCGTCGCCGCCTGCCGGAAGCATGCTCTTTCACGGCGTCACCATCTGGGCGGCACCACCTCTGCACAGGGTTCGGATCAGCTGATCGTGGCCACCAGGACCATCCGGGCAACCCGGGCATCCGGCAGACGCCAAAGGAGTTCAGCTGATGAAATTCACAGGACGGGCTCGGCCGCGCGGCCATGGCGGGGGCCGTGGCCGCCGTCGTGGGTGGCGGCGTCGCGCTCGGTGCCGCTCTTGAAGGACCCCTCGGGCCCGGCGGCCCGGCCGCGTCCGCTGCTGGTCTTGCGAGCCCGGCGATCCGCGCCGAGATGCTCCGCAAAATGCTGCCTTCGGTCGTGCTGATCAGCACTCCCGGCGGGTCCGGTTCGGGACTGGTCCTGGACCAGGCTGGGCACATCCTCACCGCGGGCGATGCCGTCGGCAATGGCAACGACCTGCATGTGCAGGCTGCCGGAGACGCGTCCCGGCGGACGGCCCACCTGATAGGCAGATACCCACACGGCGATCTGGCTGTGGTCCGTGCGGACAACCCCTGCGGCCTGCAGCGCGCGGACTTCGGCGACTCGGGTGAGGGACATGCTGGTGACGTCGTGCTCACCGTCAGCACCGGGCCGGGGTTGTCCGGCCACGTCACCGAGGGGATTATCTACCCAGTCGACCGCGCGGTCACCGATCCGGCCACCCGCAATGGGGACATAACAATTCTGCGAGAGGCAATTTATAACAGCACACCAGTCAGTCCGGGAAACCGCGGCGGTGCGCTGCTCAATGCCTCCGGACAGGTGATCGGCATCGCGACACTGGCTGCTAGCCCGGACAATGGCCCACAAGCCGAGGGAGTCGGCGCGGCCGTCCCCGCCAGCCTGGCCCGCGATATCGCCAGCAAGATCATCGCTACCGACCACGCCACCAATGTTCTCCGCGCGGCGCTCGGCACCCAGACCTCGCTCATCTCAGGGAGCGCGCCGAATTGCGAATCGCCGATGTGATCCGGTCGTCGTCCGGCAAACGGCGGTCACGGCTGCCCGGCTTGCCGGTGAATGGTCTACGTGTGGGCGCTGCGGGCTCCGCTTTCATGCAGAACGATTTTCTCGGTTCACGTCCACGGAAGTGGTGTATGGGGTAATTGATTCTGGTGTGACTGGTTTGCCTTCGTCCGGAGTGTCATCGTAAGCCAGCGCGGCCACCTCGCGATCCTTTGAAATGACTGGGCGTGTCCGGTTGGACGAGGTCCTGTCAGACCCCTGACGCGCTGACCGCGCCCGATGCGAACAGGTCCACCACGAGATGCTCGGCCAGCAGCACAACACCATTCCAGCAGACGAGCCAGACGACCCGCTGGGGCCATATGGGTGATGACCTGCTTAGAGCATGTCCGCGTCCGCGCATGTCCACGTCCACGCATCGCTCTCGCGCCAGCGTCGCAAGGTCCCCTTCACATCAAGACCTCAGAGCATGGGCGGCATCGGTGGTTGCGGCGTTGCCCCGAGGACCGACTCACAAGTAGCTCCGGTAGCCAAGCTGGCGGCACATCTTGACGCGGGCTCAAGCCAGGAAACTGCCGCGTGAATATGCTTACTCGATCCTGACACGGCGGGTGACGTCGGTTCGCTGGGCAGGTGAACCCCTGTCGGCCGGGCCGACAATCAGGCGTCTGCCGCGCAGCGCCATTTTGAGCAGCGCCCGCCTTTCCTCCGCGTCGGCTGCCGTCCATCGACGCTGCCAGTGCTCGCGGCTTGCCCGGGGCGGCAGTTGCGAAGGTGCCTCGCCGAGTGCGGCTCGTTCGGCCTTGAGCTTGGCTATTCGCTCATCCAGCGGACGGACGGCTATGTCGTAGCGAGACAGAGTGATATCACCGCGTCCGAGACGGTCAGCTAGGGCCTCGGCAACGCCCTCAGCCTCCGCAATGGCGAGGTCTAGCCGTGCGGCTTCGCTCTCGAGTTCTCGCGCCGTAGCTTCGATTGCATCGGCATGCCGAGGATCGGCGAGAATTTCGACGGCGAGGGCTTCGGCCGCTGCATCCATGGCGCGCTGGTCGACCATGATCTTTCCGCAGCCTCCGGCCGAATAAGGTCCGCACCAGTATTGGCGGCGCACCGACCCGTCGTTATAGGGCTTCATGTTGTTGCGCGGGCGGCCGTGCAGCCGCTTGCCGCAATCGGGCATCCCGCACACTGCGATGCCTGAGCAGAGATAGGCGGGCGAGGTCGGGCGCCCGCGGCGGCGCGCGGCGATTATTGAGCGCACTCGATCGAAGTCATCTTCCTTGACGATCGGCTTACCTGGCAGGCGGCTGACAACAGAGAGGACACCTGTTGCGGGATCGGTGTAGAGGATTCGGCCGCGGTTGCGTTCCCGGATCAGGAGTTCCTTCAGCCTGGTCGGTGTCCAGGGGGGTCAAGTCCCGTGGCGTGGTGTTTCGCGGTTAGCGCGTGATCCTTGTCGTGGGTTAGGCGCTGAGCGCCTGGAGGTCGTTGTCGGGGGTCACCTCCGAGGTGCCGGGTGCGAGGGTGATGCGGGAGCGGCCTAGGACGTCGAGGCCGAGGTAGCGACGCCCTTCGGCCCATTCGTCATGCTGTTCAGCCAGGACGGCGCCGACCAGGCGGATCAGGGCGTCGCGGCCGGGAAAGATCCCGACGACGTCGGTCCGGCGGCGGATCTCCCGGTTCAGCCGCTCCTGGGGATTGTTGCTCCAGATCTGCCGCCAGAGCTCTTTGGGGAAGCCGGTGAACGCCAGGACGTCCGCGCGGGCGGCGTCCAGGTGCACGGCGACCTTGGGCAGCTTTTCGGTGATGGCGTCGATGAGCCGGTCGTACTGGGCGTGCACGGAGGCGGCATCGGGCTGGTCATAGACCGAGTGCAGCAGCGTCTTGACCCAGGGCCAGGACGCTTTCGGGGTGGCGGCCATCAGGTTCGCCGCGTAGTGGGTGCGGCACCGCTGCCAGCTGGCGCCGGGCAGGGTGGCGCCGATGGCCTCGGTCAGGCCGCGGTGGGCATCGGAGGTGACCAGGGCGACGCCGGTCAGGCCGCGGGCGGTCAGATCGCGGAAGAACCCCAGCCAGCCCGCGCCGTCTTCGGCGGAGGTGACCTGCAGGCCCAGGATTTCCCGGTGCCCGTCACCGTTGACGCCCGTGGCCAGCAGCGCGTGCACGTTGACCACGCGGCCGCCTTCGCGGACCTTCAGCACCAGTGCGTCCGCGGCCACGAACGTGTAGGGCCCGGCGTCCAATGGCCGGGTCCGGAACGCCTCCACCTGCTCGTCCAGGTCGCGGGCCATCTCGCTGACCTGCGACTTCGACAGCCGGGTGATACCCAGCGATTCGACCAGCTTCTCCATCCGCCGGGTCGATACTCCCAGCAGGTAGCAGGTCGCCACGACCGAGGTCAGCGCAGCTTCGGCCCGGCGCCGGCGCTCCAGCAGCCAGTCCGGGAAGTACGACCCTGAGCGGAGCTTCGGGATCGCCATGTCCATCGTCCCGACCCGGGTGTCAAAGTCCCGGTGCCGGTAACCATTGCGGACGTTGACCCGCTCCGGGGACGGCACCCCATAGGGGGCACCGCAGATCGCGTCGGCCTCCGCCGACACCAGCGTGTCCACGAACGTGGTCAGCAGCGAACGCAGCAAGTCCGGCGACGCGGACTCTAGCTGGTCGTGCAGCATGCGGGCAGGATCGATACTGGGCTTTGCGGCCATCGCGTAAATCTCCAACGAGTCGACTTGGCAGGTCTCTCGAAGGATCACGCGGTGGCCGCCCTCACACCCTCACGCCACGCCCTCAACGGGCCGGTCGATACACCACTCTGCAGGACGCCACTGTCCAGGGGTTACCTTGGCTGGTGCGGATGTCGCGTGCGTTGAGATCTTTGACGAGCCTGTCCTGGGGCTCGCCCGCCAGGAAACGCCTAGTCATCTCTCGGATGATTTCGGCCTCGTCCTCGCGTATGGTCACGAGATCGGCCTCGAACCCGAAGGGCCGGACCGAGCCGTTCGGCCCGCCCGCCATCGCCCTAGCCTTCTTGCCACGAATAGTCCTAGTCGATAGCCGGTCCGAGTAGTACGCAGCTGCATTGATGGCGTCGCGGAACGCCTTCTTGCCGTTCGGGGTGCGCAGGTCATACTCACTCTCGCTGTCGAGGATGACGATGCCCCGGTCGGCGAGATCGATTATCCGCTCGGCGATCTTCGGGATGCGAGTGAGCCGTTCGAGGTCAAAGACAATCGCCCCGCCTGAGATGCCGCTCTCGAGCCGCTCCATCAGCTCATCCCACGCCTCGCGCTTGACGTTGGGCTTCCAGGCGGACCGATCCAGATCGACCAGAACCTTGCCTGTCCTCGCCGCTGACGTACCGCTGGGCGGTTTCCCGGACCAGGGCCCGGCCGGCCAGGACGCCGGTCTGCTGGTCGGCCAGCATGGCCTGGACCAGCTGGAAGCCGCCGATGGCGGTGCCACCCTGGGTGGCCGAGGCGGCGTAGGCGACCGACTCGTCCAGGGCCCGCTGGGCCTGGCCGACCGCGAGCGCGGCGATGTGCACCCGGCCGCGCGCCAGCGAGGTCATCGCCGCCCGGTAGCCAGCATCTTCGTCCCCGCCAACCAGCGCGCCGTCCGGCACCCGCACCCCGGTGAACGTGACATCGGAGGTCCAGGCGCCTTCCTGGCCCATCTTCTTGTCCTTGGGTCCCACCAGCAGGCCCGGGCAGGAGGCGGGCACCAGGAACACCGCGATGCCGGTCCCCGGCGAGTCCGCGGGCCGGGTGCGGGCGAACACCACGAACAGGTCCGCCAGCGGCGCGTTGGTGATGAACCTTTTCTGGCCGTCAATCACCCACTCATCGCCGTCGCGCACCGCGCTGGTGCGCAGCCCGGCCGGGTTGGACCCGGCCCCCGGCTCGGTCAGCGCGAACGAGGCGACCACCTCACCGGAGGCGATCCGTCGCAGGTACTGGATCTTCTGCTCGCCGGTGCCGAACCGCACCAGCACCTGCCCGGCGATCCCGTTGTTGGTCCCGAACATCGACCGCAGCGCCAGCGAGGTGTAGCCGAACTCCATGGCCAGCTCGACGTCCTGGGACAGGTCGAGTCCCAGCCCGCCCCACTCCTCCGGGATGGCGTAGCCGAACAGCCCCATCTCGGCCGCCTGCTTGCGCAGGTCCTCGGGGATCGCGTTGGTGTCGGCGATCTCCTGCTCGCGCGGCACCACCCGGGTCCGGATGAAATCGCGAACCTGGTCCAGGATCAGCCGGAAGTCTTCGGTGCTGACAGTTGCGGTCATCCCCTTATTGTCCGCTGGCGCCTGTCGTCAGGACCCGCGGGCATGCTTGGCCGCGTCGGCGGCGGCCTGGGCGACGCCGCCCTGGCCGAAACCGACCCCGATGACCTGGTCGTCGCGGCGCCGCTGGGCGTGCACCAGGTCGGTCAGCACCCGCAGGTCGGCGGCGGTCGGCTCGCCACCCAGGGGCAGCGCCCGCGGGTAGAGCGACCGGGACAGCACGGGGTTCAGCTCGGCCGCGTAGATGGACACCTTGGCCAGCAGCAGCAAGATGGCCACGATGCCGATGACCGAGCCGAACGTGCCGTACGTGTTGGAGGCGTTTTTCAGCGTGTGGGTGAGCAGCCCGGTCCCCACGGTGATCAGCGCGGTGAACGAGACCCCACCCATGACCGCGCCGGGCCACAGACCGCGCGGCCCGACCACTTTCGGCGTGAGCACGGTGAAGGCTGCGTAATACAGCCCGGAGTTGATGATCAGCAGCCCGGCCAGCACCGGCACCCGAATCGCGTAGTTGGACGTGCCGCCGGTGACGTAGGTGGACAGCGCGGCGTTGACCAGGAACGTGCCGCCGATGATGACCAGGCCGGCCAGGCTGCGCCCGAGCCGGGGCAGGAAGCCGGTGGTCTTGGTCTGCGGGACGTTCCACACCGTGACCATGGCCTGCTGGGCGGACTGGGTCACACCCTGGGCGCCGTAGATCAGGCCGAGCAGGCCGATGACCAGGCCGACCGTGCTGCCGTGGAGCGAGCTGGAGCTGGCCGGGTTGAAGCTCGACCCCACCACCGGAAACTTGTGCAGGGTGGTGATCACCCCGGTGCCGAGCGACTCCTGGCCGATGAACCCCAGCACCGTCACCACTACCAGCAGCAGCGGGAAGATGGCCGTGAACCCGTACCAGGCCAGCGCGAGCACCTGCAGGTTGGCGTTGTCGTCACCGAACTTCTTCTGCATCGCGTAGGGAACGCCGGCCCACCGGACCCGTCGTTGCCAGGCGTCCAGCGCCCCTACCAGCTTTCGCAGCCGCTCCATGACCGGTTACTTTACGGAACTGCCAGGTCTTAACCGTCCCCGCCGCCGGGGCTGGGCGTGTCTCGCTGAGGTATCTACCCGAAAGTGAACACGTAGGCCTGAATGCCTGGTTCGGCGAACGTGATCTCGGCCGTCCGGTCCACCACCGGGCCGCGCTGGCGGATCAGCTGGTACAGCCGCGGCTCGCTGACGGTGCCGTGGCCGCGGGCGTCGGTGTCGGTGCCGTGCGCCGCACCCGGTCGCTGCCCGTCCAGCCGCACCTGGAAGCCCACCTCGTCCCCGGCCGCCTGGCCGGGGCTCAGCACCAGGTTCAGGTCACGGGCGTGGAACCGGGCAGTGAGCTGGCCGCCGGCCTGCTCCAGGGTGGCCGCCTCCTCGCCTGCGGTCCACGACCCGGCCAGGGCCCACTGGTTGAGCCGCAGGTCCGGGGGAGTGGTGTAGCCGGTGACCCGGCCCGGGACCAGCCCGCCCGGCGAGGCGAAGCCCTCGGTGCGCTCATAGCCGGTGTAGTTCTCCGGCGAACGCAGGCTCGGCCAGTCGGCGGCCGCCTCGACCCCGCCCGGGTTGGGGGTGACGACCCCGGTGCCCACGCCGCTGGCGCCCGCGTCGGTCAGCAGCTGCTGGATGACCATCTCGGACTGCCGGTACTCGCCCTCGCCGAAGTAGTGGTGCCGGAGCTTCCCCTCGGCGTCGGCGAAGTACAGGGCCGGCCAGTAGTGGTTGCCGAACGCGCGCCAGATCTCGTAGTCGCTGTCGATCGCGACCGGGTACCCAATCCGCATGGTTTCCACCGCCCGGCGGACCTGGTCCGGGTCGTGCTCGAAGCCGAACTCGGGGGTGTGCACGCCGATCACGGTCAGGCCGTGGCCGTCGTAATTCTCGGCCCAGCCGCGCAGGTAGGGGAGCTGCCGCAGCCAGTTGACGCAGGTGTAGGTCCAGAAGCTGACCAGCACCACCCGGCCGCGCAGGCCGGGTGGCTCCAGCGGCGGTGAGTTGAGCCAGCCGGTCGCGCCGCCGAAGCTCGCCAGCTCGCCTTCGACCGGCAACCGGGGCGCCGTCGTGTGCAGCCCCGCGGGCGTACGCCAGTGCACGTCCATGACCCCAGCTTCCTCCGTCGACCGTGCGCCTCGCACCCGGGAAATGCCCGGGTGTCGAAAACATCGGGGAAACTTCGGCGTCGCGGAATATGCACCCCACCCGCTCTGTTGCAGACCGTGTAAGATTGCATTGAATGCAGGTTTGCATCACCTGCAAGTCAGGCCGAGGGGGGCGCGATGCTCACCGCTGAGCACGCAGCTGCGGAGCACGATGGCTCGCTGCGGGAACGGAAGAAGCGGGAGACGCGACGCCGGCTCCGCCGGGTCGCGCTGGGCCTGTTCGCCGACCGCGGCTACTCCAACGTCACCGCCGAGGAGATCGCCGAGGCGGCCGAGGTGTCGACGCGGACGTTCTTCAACTACTTCCCGTCCAAAGAGGCGGTACTGCTGAGCGCCGACCCGGACCGCCTGGACGAAATCCGCGAGAGCGTCATGGCCGCGCCGGCCGGGACGCCCGCCGTCGAGGTTCTGCACCAGGCGATGCTGGCCTGGGCCCGGGAAGTGGTGGCGCAGCTCGCCGAGCTGGGCGGCGACCCCGCCAGCTGGCTCACCCGGATGAAGGCGGCCCGGGCCGACCTGCACCTGCGCACCGCGCAGGCGGCGCAGATGGAAGCGATCGAGCGGACGATCGCCGGGGCGCTGGCGCAGCGGCTGGGGACCGACCCGGAGCGTGACCCCTATCCCAACCTGCTTGCGGTGCTGGCCTCCGGGATGTTCCGGACCAGCCTTGCGTCCTGGGCCGCGTCCGGCGGCAGCGTGCCGCTGGAACGGCTCATTGATCTCGCGTTCGAGGCGCTCGCGGACGGGCTCCCCGAAACGGCATCGTTGCGTCACGCCCTCGATGGCGTGGACAGAAAGGACAACCTCTGATGGCATCAGCCACTCCCTCTCCTGTGCCCGCGGGGGCGGCGCGTGAGCAGGCAGCCGGCAACCCCATGCCAGGGCTTAGCCACCGCCGCGTCCTGCTGATCATCGGCGCGCTCATGCTGGGCATGCTGCTCGCGGCCCTCGACCAGACGATCGTGTCCACGGCGCTGCCGACGATCGTCGGTGACCTGCGGGGCGGATCGCACATCGCCTGGGTCATCACCGCCTACCTGCTGACCACCACGGTGTCCACGCCGTTGTGGGGCAAGCTCGGTGACCAGTACGGCCGGAAGACCTTCTTCCAGGCCGCGATCGTCATCTTCCTGGCCGGCTCGATCCTGTCGGGGCTGAGCAGCTCCATGCTCATGCTGATCTTGTTCCGGGCGGTCCAGGGGCTCGGTGCCGGCGGCCTGATGGTCGGCGCCCAGGCGATCATCGGCGACATCGTCTCGCCCCGTGAGCGCGGCAAGTACGTCGGCCTGTTCGGCGCGGTGTTCGGCGTCAGCAGCGTCATCGGCCCGCTGCTGGGCGGCGTGTTCGTGGACAACCTGACCTGGCGCTGGATCTTCTACATCAACGTCCCGATCGGTGTGATCGCGCTGGCCGTCGTGGCCATCCAGGTGCCGGGTCACCTGAGCCGGGTGCACCACAAGATCGACTATCTCGGTACCGCGGTGCTGGGGCTGGCCGTGACCTCGCTGATCCTGCTGACCAGCCTGGGTGGCAGCACCTACGCCTGGTCCTCGCTGCCGATCTACATCCTCGGTGCGGCCGGCGTCGTCCTGATCGGCGTGTTCGTGCTGGTCGAGCGCAAGGCGGCCGAGCCGGTACTGCCGTTGCACCTGTTCAAGCTGCGGGCCTTCTCGACCACCAGCGTGGTCGGCTTCATCGTCGGCTTCGCGATGTTCGGCGCGATCACCTACCTGCCCGCGTTCTTCCAGGTCGTCCGGGGCATCTCGCCCACCATCTCCGGGGTGTACCTGCTCCCGCTGATGGCCGGCCTGCTCGCGGTCTCGATCGCCTCCGGCCAGATCATCTCGCGGACCGGTAAGTACCGGTTCTTCCCGATCGCCGGGGCCGCGGCGATGACGCTGGGCTTGTACCTGCTGTCCCTGATGGGCGTGCACTCCGCTACCTGGCAGGACGCGATCTACATGCTCGTGCTCGGCGCGGGCATCGGCGGTGTCATGCAGGTGCTGGTGACGATCGTGCAGAACGCGGTGCCGCACAGTGAACTGGGCGTCGCGACCTCCGCGGCCACGTTCTTCCGGTCGATCGGCGGCTCGTTCGGGACCGCGATCTTCGGCGCGATCTTCTCCAACGTGCTGATCGGCAACCTGGCCAGCCACCTGCACGGGGTCTCGCTGCCGAAGGGCTTCAGCAGCGCGGACGTCACCCCGGCCGTGCTCAGCCACCTGTCCGCTGCGGTCCGCGACGGCTTCGTGGCCGGGTACGCCGAGTCGATCCAGACCGTGTTCCTGATCGCGGTGCCGATCGCCGCGCTGGCCTTCGTGGCTACCTGGTTCATCCCGCAGCTGGAGCTGAAGCGCTGGACCGGTGCCCCGGCCCAGGGCGACGCGGCCGCCCCGGCCGCGGCTCCCTCCGCCGCCGAAGTCACCGCCGACGCGGCGGGGGTTGTCCCCGCCGGCGCCGCGGAGCTCACGGAGCCTTCACCGCCCCACGAGCGGCTCGATCCGGAAAGCTCCGGAATGAGCGACTGACCACCCGCCCTTCATCGCCGCCGTGCCCACCCGGGTACGGCGGCGATGACGCGGCGCCGGGCCGCGTCTCCCCGGTCATGATCCATCGCTCGGTTGCGTTGTCAGTGAATAGCGCCGTCAACGCAACCGAGCGATTGATCTTGAAACTCGTGTGACTGGAGAGCTGAGGGTGGCACGCCCCGGTGCACACACCCCGGGTACATCGCGATGACCTGCCGAGCCGCCGCCCGGCGGGCCTAGCTTCCGCTGAACAAGATCCGGGCCAGGTCGGTGAGCCGCGCGTCGTCGGTCATGTCCGCCCGCAGCGGCGTGACCGAGATGGAGCCCGCGCCGACGGCGGCCACGTCGGTGCTGGCCCAGCAGCGTCGGCAGGTAACCCTCGACGCCGCCCCACTCGTCCGGTTTACCGGGTACCGAGGCCACGCTGAGCGCGGCGGCGGGCAACCCGCGCAGGGCCGCCTCGCGGGCCGCCCCGCAGGTGCCCGAGTACATGATGTCTCCAGCCAGATTGGGTCCGCGGTTGACGCCGGACAGCACCAGGTCCGGCGGGCGGTCGAGCAGCGCGCTGAGCGCGAGCGCCACGCAGTCGGCCGGGGCGACCGTCCACACGTCGTCACTGACCGAATCGGCGGCGGTCTTGAGCTTCTGCAGCCCGATCGCGCCGATGCCGTCGTCGTTGACCAGAAGAAGCCGCGGCCTGCTCACCCGCTCACCGTACCGGCGGCCGTTCGAGCAGATCGGGGGGATCTCGTCGTGCGGCCGGGGGAGGACGTGCGCGGACACGACCTGGTTGAGGTCAGCCCAGCGGGTAGAAGCCCACTACGCCTTTCTAGTGAGCGGGGAATGCCGTGGCCGATTCCAGGCCGTTTGCCGTCATCACCGGTGCGTCCAGCGGTATCGGCCATGAGCTGGCTCGCCAGTTCGCCAACCACGGCTTCGACATCCTCATCACCGCCGACAGCGGCGAGCTGGACGCCACGGCCGGCGACCTGGCCGGGGCCGGGACGACCGTTCAGGAGGTGGTGGCCGACCTGGCCACCCCGGACGGCGCCGAGCGGGTCATGGCGGCGATCGAGTCCACCGGCCGCCCGGTAGACGCGCTCGCGCTCAACGCCGGGATCGGGAACGGCGGGATCTTCACCGACATCCCGCTGGCCGACGAACAGCGCCTGATCGCCGTGAACGTCAGTGCCCCGGTGCACCTGGCCAAGCGGATCGTGCCGGACATGGTGCGGCGGGGCACGGGCCGGGTGTTGTTCACCTCCTCGGTGGCCAGCCAGCTGCCCGGCCCCTACTACGCCACCTACGCCGCATCCAAGGCGTTCATCCAGTCTTTCGCGCACGCCCTGCGCAACGAACTGACGGACACCGGGGTCACCGTGACCGCGCTGCTGCCCGGCCCGACTGACACCGGGTTCTTCGGCCGGGCCCACATGGACGGCACGCCCGTCGGCTCGTCGGCCAAGGATGACCCGGCCGCAGTGGCCAGGGACGGCTTCGAAGCGCTGATGGCGGACAAGGGCCAGGTGGTGGCCGGGTCGCTGAAGAACAAGATCCAGACGGCCGGGGCCAGGCTGATGCCCGACCAGCTACGGGCGGCCGTCCACGCCCGGATGACCAGGCCCAAGGAGCGCTAGACATGCGCATGAAGTTCCCAGTCGCCGCCGTGGCCGCCTCCGTCGCGGTGGCGGCCCTCGGGCGCCGGCCGCGGTCCGAGGACGACCTGCGCGGTGAGGTGGCCGTGGTGACGGGTGCGTCCCGCGGGCTGGGCCTGCTGCTAGCCGCCGAACTGGCCCGGCGCGGCTGCCGCCTGCTCATCTGCGCGCGGGACCAGGCCGAACTGGATGAGGCCGCCACCCGGCTACGGGCCCTCGGCGCCGAGGTGGCCACGGTGGCCTGCGATGTCGCCGGCCGGGAATCCGCAGCGCGCCTGGTCGAGGCGGCCCAGGAGCAGTACGGGCGGCTGGACATCGTCATCAGCAACGCTGGCGTCATCCGGGTCGGCCCGGTGGAATCGGCCACGGCCGCCGACTTCGAGGACGCCGTGGCCATCATGGCGCTGGCCCCAGCCCGGCTGGCCCTGGCCGCGCTGCCCGTCATGCGGGCCCAGGGACACGGCCGGATCGTCACTATCACCTCCCTCGGCGGCAAGGTCGCCGTGCCGCATCTGCTGCCGTACAGCACGGCCAAGTTCGCCGCGGTCGGTTTCTCCGAGGGACTGCGGGCCGAGCTGGGCCGCGGGCCGGTGACCGTGACTACCGTGGTGCCGGGCCTGATGCGGACCGGTTCGCACGTGAACGCGGAATTCGCGGGACGGCGGGACAAGGAGTACACCTGGTTCAGCCTCGGGGCCAGCCTGCCGGTGATCTCGATGGACGCCGAGCGGGCGGCCCGGCAGATCGTGGCCGGTGTGGCGCAGCGGCGGCCGGAGATCTTCCTCACCCCGGCCGGTCAGGTGGTGAGCCGGGCGGCCGGCCTGGCCCCGGAACTGACCACGGCCGTCCTGCACGCGGTGCAGAACCTGATCCTGCCCGGCCCCGACGGCGAACCCACGGCCGTGCCCGGCCGCGGCCTGCACTCGGCGTTGCCCGAACCGGTGTTCGGGGCGCTGACCTCGCTGGGCCGGACCGCGGCCGCCCGGTTCAACGAGCTCAGAGCCGCCCGCCGTTAGGGCTGCAGAACGACCTTGATGCAGCCGTCAGCCTTGTCACGGAAGATCTCGTAGCCGTGCGGAGCGTCCTCCAGCGGCAGGTGATGGGTGGCGAAGCCGAGCAGCCCGAGCGGGTCGCTGGGGTCGGTCACCACCGGCATCAGGTCGTCGACCCAGCGGCGCACGTGAGCCTGGCCCATGCGGAGCTGGATGCCGCGGTCGAACATTTCCATCATCGGCATCGGATCGACCTCACCGCCGTAGACCCCGCTGACCGAGACCGTGCCCCCGCGCCGCACCGCCTTGACCGCGGTGTGCAGTGCGTCGAGCCGGTCCAGCGCGGCCTTGTCGGTCACCTTGATCGCCGCCGCGTCGGGTAGCAGGCCGGTCGCCTTCTGCGCCAGTTCGGTGACCCTGCTCGAACGGGGCTCGTCGTGGCCGTGCGCTTCCATCCCGACCGCGTCGATCACGGCGTCCGGCCCCCGGCCGTCCACCAGATCTATCAGCGCGGCGGCGGTGTTGCCCAGCGCGTCCGGGTCCAGGGTCTCGACGCCGAACCGGCCGGCCGCCGCGCGCCGCTCCGGCACCGGGTCCACCCCGATCACCCGGGGCACGCCCTGCTGCCGGGCAAGCCGGGCGGCCAGCTGCCCGACGGGCCCCAGGCCCAGCACGGCCAGGGTCCCGCCCGCGGGGACGTCGGCGTAGGCCACGGCCTGGTAGGCGGTGGGCAGGATGTCGGACAGGTACAGGTACTGCTCGTCGGGGACGCCGTCGGGGATCTTGATCGGCCCGAACTGGGCTTGCGGGACCCGCAGGTACTGGGCCTGGCCGCCGGGCACCGACCCGTACAGCGAGGTGTAGCCGAACAGCGCCGCACCCTTGCCCTGCGACCGGACCTGAGTCGTCTCGCACTGGGCGTACAGGCCACGCTGGCACATCCAGCAGGACCCGCAGGAGATGTTGAACGGGACGACCACCCGGTCGCCGGGCCGCAGCCGGGTGATGCCGTCGCCGACCTCTTCCACGATCCCCATCGCCTCGTGGCCCAGCACGTCACCGGGTTTGAGGAATGGGCCGAGCACGCCGTACAGGTGCAGGTCCGAACCGCAGATCGCGGTGGAGGTGACCCGGATGACGATGTCGTTGGGCTCCTCGATCGCCGGATCCGGGACGTCGGTGACCTCGACGTGCTCGGTGCCCTGCCACGTTAGTGCCCGCATAGCTGCTCCCCTCCGGGCCGGCCCTGAGCCAGCTGCGGCGCACCGGCTACCCGGCATTCGGCCTGCCAATCCAGCCTGCCGATCTGGCCTGCCAATCCGGCCTGCTAAATTTATGACCATTGGTCACTTATTTGGTAGCCTCGCGGTGCGCCCGTCAGTCGCGGGCATCAGGCGAGCACTGGGAGGTAGCGATGGTGGCAGGCGACGCCGTGCAGGGGACCGTGGCCGGCGGGTTCGAAGGGGTGCGGGATCAGTTCGCGGCGGTGGCGGCGAGCGAACCCGGGCTGGGCGCGCAGCTGGCCGCGTACCGGCACGGGGAACTGGTCGTGGACCTGTGGACCGGCCCGGAACTGACCGGTGATTCGCTGCTCGGCGTGTACTCGGCCAGCAAGGGCGCCGCCCACCTGGTCGTCGCGCTGCTGGTGCAGGACGGTGTGCTGGACCTGGACCAGCCGGTCAGCCACTACTGGCCCGGCTTCGCGGTTGAGGGCAAGCGGGACATCACGCTGCGCGAGCTGCTGGCCCACCAAGCCGGCCTGGTCGGCGCGGACACCGGGCAGACCATCGCCGGGCACTTCGCCGAACGGGTCCGCGACGCCCGTGGCGTGGACCTTTACCTCGGGCTCCCGGCCACCCAGGAGCCCCGTTTCCTCAGCGCGCAGCCGATGCTGGTCACCCCGGAGCGGCTGGCCGCGCTGGCCGCCACCGCCGCCGGCCCGAACAGCCTGACCGGCATCGCGTTCAACCGGAACTACCCGGGTAGCCCCGAGGTCTGGGAGCTGCCCAACCTCCCGGCGGTACGGACGGGCGGCCCCGCTTCGTACGGCGGCATCGCCTCGGCCCGCGGCCTGGCCCGGATGTACGCGGCGGCCATCAGCCCGCTGGACGGCGCGGCGCCGCTGCTCAAGCCGGACACCGCGGCCACGTTCGCCCAGCCTCACGCGGTCGGCTACGACCTCGTCACCCGGGACCACAAGGCGTTCGCGGTGGGCTTCCACGTCACGTCCGAGTACTACCCAGTGCTCGGCCAGGGCACCTTCGGCCACAGCGGCGCCGGCGGCCAGCAGGCCTTCGCCGATCCGCGCAACGGGATCGCCTACGGCTACAGCCGCCGCCGGTTCCCGTTCCCGGCCGCCGCCGCCCCGGGGAACGACCGGCTGATCCGCGCCCTCTACGCCGCGCCGGGCACCAGTACGATCTGACTCCGGGGCCACCGCGGCGGCGGCCAGGACGGAGGTGGGCCGATGCCGGAGTTCGACTCGGCCCAGGCCCACCCGGCCCGGATGTACGACTACCTGCTCGGTGGCCAGGACAACTTCGAGGCCGACCGGGCCGCGATCGCCGGCCTGCTGAAGGTCGTTCCGAGCGCGCGCACCGGGGCGGCGGAGAACCGGGCGTTCCTCGGCCGGGCGGTGCGCTACCTGGTCGCGGAGGCCGGCGTCCGCCAGTTCCTGGACATCGGGTCCGGGTTCCCGACCGCCAGCAACGTGCACGAGGTGGCGCAGGCCATCGACCCCGGCAGCCGGGTCGTGTACGTCGACAACGACCCGATGGTGGCGGCCCGCGCCCGCGAACTGCTGGGCCGCCAGCCGGCCGGGCAGACCGCCTACCTCCACGCCGACCTGCGCGACCCAGCCGCGATCTTGTACCACCCGCTGCTGCGCGAGACGCTCGACCTGACCCAGCCGGTCGCGCTGATGCTGGTGGCGGTGCTGCACTTCTTCCCCGACGAGGCCGACCCGGCCGGCCTGGTGGCCCACCTGCTGGCCGCCCTGCCGCCGGGCAGCTACCTGGCCGCCTCCCACACCACCGCCGATTTTCACGACGCCGGGGCCGCGGCCGGCGGCGTGGATGCGGTGCACCAGGCCGGGCTGCCGTTCCAGGTCCGGACGGCCGCCCAGTTCACCGAGCTCGCGTTCCGGGGACTGCGGCTGGCCGACCCCGGCCTGGTGCCGGTGTCGGAATGGCGCCCGGACGACGGCCCGCGGCCCCGGCCAGCCGAGGTCGGCTACTACGGCGCCGTCGGCCGAAAGGGCTACTGACTCGGCCGAAAGGGCTACTGACCCTGCTGGATGGCGCGGCTGGCGCGCCGCCGCATCATCCAGTCCGGGCGCTTCACGGTGATGGAGCCCAGCAGCACGTCGCAGTGGACCATGATCACCGGTGCCCCCGGGCGCGGCTCAGTGTGCAGCTCGGAGGACTTGGCCCCGAGCACCGCCCGGCCGGTCAGCCGCACGTCGATCCCGTCGGGCACGTAGATGGTCACGGACCCGAGCCGGACCTTGGCCTCGATGGTCGTGACCTGCTGCTTGATGACGGCCTGCTGCATCTCCAGGTGACAGTCGCCCAGCACAGAACGGACCGCCAGCCGGGCCGGCACCACCCAGGGACCCTTGCGCGACTCGTTGCCCAGCACGGCGGTGATCTCCTCCGGGACCACCGCCAGCTCGCCCGCCGCGACCGCGGGCTGGCCGTCGGCGGGCAGGTCATCGGTCAGCCGGGCCAGCTCACCGAGCGTGCGCGCACCCAGGGCGGCCTCGCTGCGCTCGGAATACTCCTCCAGCGTCAGCCGGCCCTCGGCGATGGCGGTGGCCAGGGCCTCGACCGTGCGATCGCGGTCCGCGTCCGACGCGCGGGTCAGGCCGTCCCCGGGCCCGCCGCGCTTACCTTCGGGGCTCACGATCGCCTCCCAGGCTCATCATTGATCGCTGTCATCGACAGCTACTGTCAGCCATAGCATAGGGGTGATGGCTGCACGTCACGCCAGATCCCACTCGTCATCCCGCCCGCAGCTGGGCGCCGGCGCCGGGGAGCGGCCAGGGTGTTACCCGGGCGCGAGCCGGCCGGGCAGGCCTCCAGGATGAGGGCGCAGTCATCACGCGACGGGAGCCAGCACGACAGGAGCCAGCCCATGGAATTCCTCGTCACCATGACGACCCACGTGCCCGACGGGACCACCGATGACGCGGTCGACCAGATCCGGGGCCGGGAGGCCGCGCACACCCGCGAACTCGCGGCCCAGGGTCACGTTCTGCGCCTGTGGCGGCCGCCGCTCGCGCCGGGGGAGTGGCGGACGATCGGGTTGTTCGCGGCGGCCGGCCCGGCCGAGCTCGAACAGGTGCTGGCCTCGATGCCGCTGCGGGTCTGGCGCTCGGACGCGGTTCAGCCGCTGACCCCCGATCGCAACGACCCGGCGGCGGGCGCGTCGGCACCGGACCGGCCGGGGGCGGCCGCGGCCGAGTTTCTCGTCCGGTTCACCCCGGCGGTTCCCGAGCGCACGCCGCCCGGGGCGGTCGGGGACGCCAAGACCCACGAGGCCGAGCGTGCCCGCGAGCTGGGCCGGCAGGGCCAGCTGGTCCGGCTCTGGCGGCTGCCCGCCGACGGCGGTGGCGTCACGCCCGCGCTCGGCCTCTGGCGGGTCGCCGGCCAGCCGGAGCTGGAGGCCCTCCTGGCGTCGCTACCGCTCCGCGACTACCAGACGACGCAGGTCACCGCCCTGACACCGCACCCGAGCGATCCGGCCGCACCGGGGAGCCGGCCGTCGGCACCTCGCGATCGGCCCACTGGCGGAAGCTGACGGGCGGCCGGCCCGGGACCTGCTGGATGCCGTCGCTCAGGCCGCGGCCTCCCGCACGGGGACCGGCTGGCGGATCGCGGCGTTGAGCCGGTTCCAGACGTTGATCGCCGCGATCGACAGCAGCAGCGCCGCCAGCTCCTTCTCGTCGTAGTAGTCGGCGGCGTCGTCCCAGACGGCGTCCGGGACCGGATCGGGGTTGTCGGCCTGCCGGGTCACGCGCTCGGCCAGCTCCAGCGCCGCCCGCTCGGCGTCGCTGAAGTACGGCGACTCCCGCCAGGCGCCGACGCCCCAGATCCGCTCGTCCGGCTCGCCCGCCTCCTTGAGCTCCCGGGCGTGCATGTCCACGCACACGCTGCAGCCGTTGATCTGGCTCACCCGCAGCTGAATCAGCTTGTGGGTCGTGCTCGGCACGTCGACCGCCTCGGTCGCCTGGCTCAGCGCGTACAGGGCCTTCATCGAATCCGGCAGCACCTGGACGGGGTGGTTCATCCGGGCTTTCATGGGTGTCTCCTCTGCATCAGTTCCGCCTTCACGGCGTCTCACTGAACTGACACCACAGCCCGGTCAAACGTGACCGCCTGTCCAGCAGTAGCCGCGCAGAACGCTAGGACGGTTATTTCCCGTGACCGGCCAGCACCCGCCGTACTCCGGTTCCCCCTCCGGGACCGCCCGCTCATGCCCGCACCCCGTCGGCCCACCACCCCTGCTGCCGGGCCCGTGCGGCCGGCCCGCCGCCGCTCAGGCGGCCTCGGCCTGCCGTTTGACGGCCTCGTTGATCTCGGCGTAGCTGCCCTTGATCCTGTTGATCGTCTTGAGGGCGGTGCCGGGTCCGCGGGAGCCGCCGAGCCCGCGGTAGGTCCCGGCCTGCATCAGTTCGGTGCCGCCGCCGGACGGGCTCAGCAGGAACCGGCGATGGATCGTCGTGAACCCGAGCACCTTCGACGCCCACCCCAGCTCGGTGCCCGGCTCAACGGTCTCCACCGTCACCTTGAGTGTTATCGGGTTGCCAGTCGAAGGTGAAGTGGTACTGATCGTGAGCATGCTCCCGACGGTGAGCTGCCCGGTCACCGACTTGTAGGCCGGGTGCCACTCGGAGTAATTGCCCAGGTCGGCCAGCACCGCCCACACCGTCTCCGGGGTGGCGGCGATTTCGATCGAATCCGATACCTCGTAAGCCATCGCGATCTGCCTCCTGAGTTCACTCTTGCCCCTCCGGCAGGCTAATCCTATGAACGAGTGGATCGCCTGGGCTGTCTTCGCCGGGGCCTGGCCGCTGGTGGCCGGCATCCAGGCGACCGTGAGCCAGGTGGGGCGGCCGAAGATGCCCTCACCCTGGTGGTGGCCCATGCTGCGCCGCAACGCGACCGCCGCCACCGCCGGGCCGGGCTAGCCCTCAACCACGAAATTCACCCGGCGGAGGCGGCCGGGCGGCACGGCGACGCCGGCGTCCGGGTACAGGATCGCGGCCAGCGCTTCGACGCCGTCGACCAGGCGGGGACCGGGCCGCACGACCAGCCCGTCGGCGTCGATCGCCCACACCGGGATCCCCGGCAACTGCTGGGCGACCCGCTCGGCCTGGGCGGCGGCGTCGTCGAGGTGGAACCCGCACGGGGCCACCACCGCCAGGTCCGGCCGGGCGGCGGCGATCTCCTCGTAGGAGGTCGGTGCCGAGCGGCCGCCGGGGTGGGCCGCCACCGGCCGTCCGCCGGCCGCCGTGACCAGGTCCGGGACCCAGTGCCCGGCCGTGAAGGGCGGGTCGACCCACTCGATCACGGCCACCGCGGGCCGGACCCGCCCGGCGACCCGGTCCGCTACCGCCGCCAGCCGCCGCCGCAGCGTGCCGACCAGTTGCTCGGCCGCCGGCTGGGCGCCGGTGTGGCGGCCCACGGTCACGATCGTGGCCAGCACCTCTTCCAGCGTGTGCGGATCGAGCGAGACCACGCCGGCCGTGCAGCCCAGGTAGTCGAGGGCGTCCTCGACCTGCCCGGCCGGCAGCGCGCAGACCCGGCACAGGTCCTGGGTGAGGATCAGCTCCGGGTCCAGCGCGGCCAGCGCGTCAGCGTGCAGCGTGTACAGATCCTGGCCCGCGGCGACCTGGGCGCGGACGTAGGCGTCGATCGCGGCCGGGGTCATCCCCGAGGTGTCCTGCCCGCCGATGACCACGGCCTTGTCCTGCCGGGCGCGGGCTGGCTCGTCGCACTCGAACGTCACCCCGACCAGCTGGTCCTCCAGCCCGAGCGCGTACACGATCTCGGTCGCCGACGGCAGCAGGGACACGACCCTCACGGCTCCCCACCCTAGTCACCGGGCCGGCCGAGCAGCCAGCTGGCGGCCAGTTCGAGCACCTCGGTGCGCGACCGGCCCGGATGGTCGGCAGCCATGAAGTGACTGCCGATCAGCAGGGAAAAGGCCAGCGTGGCGCGGGCTTCGACCTCGCCCGAGTCCGCGCTCAGCGGACCGAACAGGGATCGCAGGTAGTCCATCCGGCGGTTGTCCACCCGGCGCAGGCGCTCGGCCACGGCCGGATCACGCCGCGCCCAGTCGCGCACGGCCAGGTCGACCGGCAGCAGCTGCTCGCTGAACGTCAGCGCGCCCGCTCGCCGGAACCGCGCCCCCACGTCGCCGCCCCGCTGTTCGACCCGTTCGAGCACGTCGTCGGTGACGGCGCGCTCCCAGTGCTCGAGCAGCGCAGTGAGCAGGGCCTCCCGGTCCGCGAAGTGCCAGTAGAAGCTGCCCCGGGTCGCTCCGAGCGCCTTGGCCAGCGGGTCGATGCGGACGGCGTCCGGGCCACCGGCAGCCAGCGCCTGCAGCCCGGCCTCGATCCATGTCCAGGCGGGAGTGCGGGCCGGAGCCGCCATTGACATCGCCTCCCACGGTGTTAGCCTTTCATCCATACACTACTGTATGGATGGAGGCCCCGATGGCACGGCTTCCCCGCATTGAGCACACCGGCCGGCCGTGGCGCATCCACGAGCTGACCAGCGATTTCGAGCTCGAAGACGTGTGGGCGCTGCCGGTCACCGGCGGCCCGGACGACTTTCCCCGGCTGATCGAGCAGTTCGCCGCGGGCGACCCGGCGCTCGGTTCCTCGCCGGTGGTGCGGCTGCTGTGGGCCACCCGCTGGCAGCTGGGCCGTTTGCTCGGCTGGGACCGGCCGGGGGCCGGCCTGGGCGCCCGGGTCCGGCCGCTGCGGGACCGGCTGTCCGATGACCTGCGGGCCGCGCCCGGCCCCGGCTTCGGGACGCTGGGATTCCGCTCGCTCTACCTGACGGCTGACGAGTTCGCGGCCGAGATCGCCAACCAGACCGTGCACGGGGTGCTGCACGTGGGCTGGGTGCCCGACGGGGCCGGCCGGTACCGCGGCCAGCTGGCCGTCCTGGTCCGGCCCAACGGGATGCTGGGGGTTGCCTACCTGGCCGCCATCAAGCCGTTTCGCTACCTGTTCGTCTACCCGCAGCTGATGCGCGACATCGCCAGGCACTGGACGGCCGGGTCACCCCGCCCAGCCGCGACGTAGCAGCGTGAACGTGGCCGCCAGCGTCTGGCGGGGCCGGGGCTGGCCGAGGCGAGGTCCAGGGATTCGAGCACGAACCGGGCCAGCACCCCAGCATCTTCCCGGTCCACCGGCTGGCCCCGCCGGACGGCGTCCTCGATGATCGTGTCGGCCAGCTCGGCGATCTGCCCGATGCTCACGTGCTCGTAGCCACGCTCCAGGAACAGCGTCAGCGCGGCATCCGCGATCGCACGATCCGCTGGGGGCCACGCTGACCGCGGCGGTGCCGCTGGGGGAGGGCCGCCACCAGGTCTCGTTCACCAACGGCAGCACCGTCGAGACCGATCTGCTGGTCGGGGCGGATGGTGCCTGGTCCCGGGTCCGTATATCTTTTGTATGCGCGCAGGCCGGAAGCGCCCGTTGGATCAGGAGACGCCAATGCGGGTCGGGATCTCCGGGACGCACGGGACGGGGAAGACGACACTGGCCGAGGCGCTTTCTGCGCGCCTCCCGGGACACGTGCTGGTGGACGAGCCCTACTACCAGCTGGAGGAGCAGGGCTACGAGTTCGGGTTCCCGCCGACGCGGGAGGACTATCGGGCGCTGCTGGCCTGCTCCGTGCGCAGCCTGACCCCCCCAGCCAAGCCGCCGGCCGTGGTCTTCGACCGGACGCCGCTGGACTACCTCGCCTATCTGGCCGCGGCCGGCGCGGACCCAGCCGATCAAGCCGCTGCCGTCCCGCTCGGCCCGGCCATCTCGAGCCTTGATCTGCTGGTCATCACCCCGCTCACGACCGACACCGAGCGGGGCCTGCCCGCCGCCGGCCTGCCCGCGCTCCGCTCGCGGATGAATGACGCGCTGCTGGCGCTGGTCTACGACGATCCGCTCGACGCCTGGGGCGATGTGCCGGTGCTGGAGCTGACCGGGGCCCTCGACGGCCGGCTCGACGCGGTCCTCGCCGCCCTCGGGCGGGGTCAGTAGACGCAGGGGATGCCGTAGGGGGCGCTCGGGGCGACGGTCACCGCGCCGCCGGCCTGGCCGTTGTTGGACGAGGAGGTCGGGCTGGCACTGGGGGCACCCGACTTGGAGGCGCCCGACTTGGAGGCGCCCGACTTGGAGGCGCCCGACTGGGAGGCGCCCGGCTGGGAGGCGCCCGACTGGGAGGCACCGGATGGGGACACGCTGGGGGCGGCGGTGGCGCTGCCCGCGGTGATGGTGTCCGGCACCGAGGTGGCGTCCGGGCCGAGTACCAGCTCGACATGACCGGCGGCGACCGAGGTGCTGGCGGTCGCGGTCACGCCGTTGAAGTAGCCGGCGACCCTGGCCGCGCTGGCCGCCGCCCCCGGGCCGTACAGCACCCGGGTCAAGGACCCGGAGGTGGTGTTGCCGACCTTGCCCGCCTTGAACCCGGCCGACGTGAGGGCCTGCGACATCTGCGCGGCCAGCCCGGCCGCGGCCCCGCCGTTGAGGACGTCGACCGCGGTCGCGCTGGGCGCCAGCGACTTCGCGGCCACGGTCGGCTGGGTGGTGGCGGGGGCCGGATAGAACGCGTGCTGTACCACCTGCTTGATCGCGGCCGGGTCGATGATGTTGACCGTCTGCCCGCCCTCCATACCGTTCGTGCTGACCACCGGCGCGGTCTGGAAGGTCAGGTTCTTGCCGGTCAGGGACTTCATCTCGGTCGCGAAGTTGAAGATCTGCCAGTCAGAGTCGGTGATCACGAACTTCTTCGCCTCATTCACCAGGCGGGTGAGGTCGTCGATGCTGGTGAAGATGCCCTGGTGCCCGAGTTTCCAGATCACGTAGTCGATGACGGACTGCTGCCGGTGGGTGCGGTCCAGGTCCCCGTTGGGCAGGTTGTCGCGTTCGCGCACGAACGCCAGCGCCTGGGCCGCGTCCAGGTGCAGGTAACCGGCGTGCGGGGCGTCGAAGCCGGAGTTGGCGTCGTGCAGGTTCTGGCCGTTCTTCCACGACTTCAGGCAGGCCTCGACGCCGCCGAAGGTCTGCGCCAGCTCGTAGAACCCGGCCAGGTTGACCTCGGCGAAGTGGTCGACGTGGACGCCGGTCAGCGCCTGCACGCTGTCGATCGCGGCGGTCTGGCCGGCCTCGTTGGCCAGCAGGTACCGCTGGTTCTTGGCCATGTTCGAGTTGTTGGTCTGGCTCAGGCTCTGCGCCCAGGCCAGGCCGTAGGCCTGGTCGATCTTCCCCTGCGACTGGCCGTCGTAGGCCTTGGGGTAGGTGACCCAGTCGTCACGGGGAATGGAGAAGCCGACCGCCTTCTGCCCGCCCGCGAAGATGTGGATGAGGATCAGCGTGTTGGTGTCCTGGCCGCCGACGCCGTTCTCGACCCCCTGCACGCTGCCCGCGTGCAGGGCCTTGAGCAGGCTGGCGGGCAGGACGTTGCCGTCGTAGTCGGTCCGGCTCTCCAGGCCCATCAGTAGGATGTTCATCGCCCCGCTGACCGGGCCGCCGGAAATCGCGTTGGACCCGCCGATGCTGGTGACCTGGGCCTTCACGTAGTAAGCGAAACCGCTCACGACCAGAATGGCGGCAGCGACGATACAGCTCACGGCGTAGCCTGCCATGCCGGCGACGCCCACACCGCCACGCGCCCTGGAAATCTGGGTTCCCTTCAACCGACGACCTGATGATCAATACGAACAACTCGCCGATGAAGTTTCCACATCCCGGCCCGTATGGCGCCAGCGTAAGTCCCCAACCGTCATGCCAGCGTAAGACGCCCCGCCGCCACGGCCCGGAGCAGCCTCTCCAGCTGACGGTCACAGTCCCCCCGCGCGGAGCTTCGTTGAAACAAAATTCACGGTATGATGAAACTAGTTTCAACGTAAGAGGAGACTTTGCCTATGGGCAGCCAACCCGCGGAAAAAAGGGCCAGCACGCCCGGACCACGAGATGAACGCGGCGTGCTCGCGGCCCGGATCCTGGCCGAGGCTCGTGCCTCCTTCGCCGAGCATGGCTACGCCGGCACCACCGTCCGGGCCGTCGCCCGGGCGGCCGACGTCGACCCGGCGCTGGTGTACCACTACTACGGCTCCAAGGAGAGCCTGCTGGACGCGGCGACCACGCCGCCGCCGAGCTTCCTTGACCAGATCGTCACCGCCTGGCAGACCCCACCCGAACAGCTCGGCGAGCAGCTGGTCCGGCTGATGCTGCAGAACTGGCAGGACCCCGGCCACGAACCGATCCTGCGGGCGGTCGTGCAGATCGCGGGCAATGAGCCTGCGATCCGGGACAAGCTGAGCCACATCATCGAGCGATCCCTGATGGGCGCGTCCGCCCAGGCGCTGGAGGAGGGCGAACGGGCGCTGCGAAGCAGCCTCATCGCCTCGCAGCTGATGGGCCTGGCCTTCATGCGCTTCATCTGGAAGATCGAGCCGCTGGCGACCATGGACGACGACGACGTGGTGGCCGCGATCGCCCCGACCATCCAGCGCTATCTTGACGGCGATGTCTACTCTGCGGCCAGCGACTGATTCGCGGGATCCATCCCCAGCCGGTTCGGCGTGGGCGCCGTTCCGGCACCGGCTGTTCGCCGCGATGTGGACGGCCCAGTTCATCAGCAACATCGGCAGCTGGATTCCGCCGGTCGTCACCCACTGGCTGACCTCGCCGGAGTTACAGATCGTACTTGGCCGCCCACGACCGCCTCGTCAGCCCGCCGTCTACGATGGCCGCCATGGCTCCCGCGAACGCACCCGACCCAGGCAAGGACCGGGACAAAGATCCGGTGCGGCCGGAACAGAGCCCCGAGCAGAGCGCCGAGGACACCGACGCGGGCTGGGGCGAAGCCCCCGAGTCCGGCGACGACGATCGTTACCACCGGGACCGGCCGCCGCACTGGGGCTCGGACTGACTCACCCCGTGGTGCTCATCACCGCTCGCTGGTGTCCTCGATGAGCTGGGGGAGGACCTGGAACAGGTCGCCGATGACGCCGTAGTCGGCGAGTTCGAAGATTCGCGGGCGGTTGACAAGCTGACCGGTCGCGCCGGGCAATAAGATGCTTGCCAGCAGGCATCTATTTCGGGGCTGGGTGGTGTGCAGTGCCGGCGGAGACGGCGCGGCCGAAGGGCCGGAGAATGTTCGCGTCGCTGTCCACGCGGAACTACCGGCTCTTCTTCTGGGGCCAGCTGGTCTCCATCTGCGGCACCTGGATGCAGACGGTCGCCCAGTCGTTCCTGGTCCTGGAGCTGACAAACTCCGGCACCCAGCTCGGGCTGGCGACCGCGACCCGGTTCGTGCCGGTCCTCTTCCTCGGCCCGTGGGGCGGCGTGGTCGTCGACCGGCTGGACAAGCGGCGGGTGCTGTACGTGACCCAGACGCTGTCCGGGCTGCTGGCGCTGGCGTTCGGGGTGCTGGTCGGTACCCACGCCATCGAGATGTGGATGGTGTATCTGCTGGCCCTGGCGCTCGGCTTCGTGAACGTGTTCGACAAGCCCGCGCAGCAGTCCCTGATCTCAGAGCTGGTGACCCGTGACCAGCTGAGTAACGCCGTCACCCTGAACTCCATCATCGTCAACCTGGCCCGGGTGTTCGGCGCCGCCTTGGGTGGCGGGATGGCGGCCGTCCTGGGGCTGGCGCTGAGCTTCGACCTCAACGCGCTGTCGTTCGGAGCGGTCCTGCTCAGCCTGGTGGCCATGCGGGCCAGCCAGATGATTCCGCACCAGCGGAATCCCCGCCAGCGCGGTCAGCTCCGGGAGGGGCTGGCCTACGTGGCCAGAGAACCGGAGCTGCTGGTACCGCTGCTCCTGATCTTCATCGTCGGGGCGCTGGCCTGGGAGTTCCCGATCAGCCTGCCGCTGTTCGCCCGCCAGATCCTGCACGGCGGGGCCGGGACCTACGGGGTGATGACCGCGGTCATGGGCGGCGGCGCGGTTGTCGGCGGGCTGATCACCGCGTCCAGACGGAAGGTCCGCCGTGCGGGCCTGGCCCTTTCCGCCATCGGCTGGGGCGCCATGATCACCCTGGCCGCGCTGGCCCCCGACGAGGTCACCGAGTACGTGATCCTGGTGTTCGTCGGCTACGGCAGCATCTCGTTCAACTCGCTGGCCAAGACCGTCCTGCAGCTGTCGGCCCCGTCGGCCATGCGGGGCCGGGTGATGGCCCTGTGGGGGGTCGCCTGGCTCGGCTCCACGCCCATCGGCGGGGCCATCGTCGGCTGGGTCGGCCAGGAGCTTGGTGCCCGCTGGTCCCTGCTGATCGGCGGGGTCCCCACGCTCATCTGCGGTATCGCCGCCTACCCGGTCCTTTCGCGCATCGACGTCAAACACGTGCAAGCCGACCAGGCCGCCGCCCCAGCTACCGCCGTTGTCCCGGAGCCCCGGGACGCCGGGCTCCGCGACGCGGCGCCGACCGAAGGCAGCGCGGCCTGAGCGGGGGTGCGCTGATGCTGCTCCGGCACGGCGCCAGCGAGTGGAACGAGGAAAATCGCTTCACCGGCTGGACGGACGTGCCGCTGTCGGACACCGGGCGCCGGCGGGCCAAGCAGCTGGGCGACAAGCTGCGCGCCGGCCGGTGGGTCCCGTCGGTGGTGCACGCGTCCGAGCTGAGCCGGGTAACGGAAACGGTCGCCATCCTGGCGGAGGCGGCCGGCTGGCCGGACACCGAGGTACGGCCCGCCTGTCAGCTCAACGAGCGCGACTACGGCGAACTGGAAGGCTGGCGGCGCCCGGACGCCCGGCGGGTGCTCGGGGACCGTGAGTACGCCGCCGTGCACCGCGGCTGGAGCGCGGCCCCGCCCCGCGGTCTCCCGGCCAACGAGGACGCGGCCCGGGCCCGGCACCGTTATCCGAGAAAACGTCCCCGCGAACTGGGCCCCGGCGCAGGTGCGGGGGAGAGCCTGGCCCAGGTGTCGGACCGCGTCGTCCGGTACTGGCTGACGACAGTCCGGCCGCAACTCGCCGCCGGCCACAACGTGCTGGTCGCCGGCCACAGCAATTCCCTGCGGGTGCTGATCCGGCAGCTGCGATCGGTGCCGGAATCCGCGCTGGCCACCATCGAAATAGCCGTCTGCCTGCCGATCATGCTGACACCCAGCCTGTCCGCCCTCTGACCGCCCCCCGGCCTGCCGGGCCCGCCCGGCTCGGCCGCCGCCAAGCCCGGCTCGGCGCCGTTAGACCCGCCCGGCCGCCAAATGCCCGCCCTCCGCCATCCGCCCAGCGGCCTCGCCCACAGCATCGAAGGCGCCAACGATGTCGCAATAGCAGCATCGAAGGCGCCAACGATGCTGTGGCCCGCTGCCGTCCTTGCCCGGTGCCCTTCGGCCGGTGCTCCTTGGCCGGTGTGCCTGCCGAAGCTGGCTTGCGACGACTCCCAACCTCAGCCCTTGTCAAGATCTGCGCATCGAATTCCGCGACGACCCCCGGTACACCGCGGCCTTCCCCGGCCACCTCGGGGGCCGGCTGGAGGTCACGCTCAGCTCCGGCCAGGTGGTGACGCTGGAGCGGCAGGATCCGCTCGGCCACCACGCCAACCCGATGAGCGACGACCAGCTCACCGCCAAGTTCCTCGGCCAGGCCGAGGACGTGCTGCCCGACCCGGCTGCCCAGGCGCTGCTCGACCGGCTGTGGGCACTGGAGAAGCAGCCGTCGGTCGGCGAGCTGCTCAGCGCGACCCGCCCACTGACGCCGTCATAGCTGCCCGCCGGCTGAGCTGGGCGGGTCAGGTGGTTTGAAGGTGGTCTTGTAGCCAGGTGATGAGGTTGTCTCGCTGGGTGCCACGTTCGCGGGGCGGCCTGGAGGGGGGTCTCGTCGCTGTAGCCGGGACTCTGGCGGGGGTCGGCTCCGTGGGCGAGGAGGCGTTCGGCGGTGCGGCGCTGGCCGCCGTGGCAGGCTTGCCAGAACGCTTCGGTGATGTCGTCCGGGGCCGGGGCGGGGGTTGCGGCGAGTAGTTCCTCCACCCGGGGCATGATCCCGAGCGCGGCGGCGTGCCAGAGCTTGCCGACCCGGGCTCCGCGCTGGACCAGGAGCCGGGCGACGTTCCAGCATCCGTATCCGATCGCGTTGTCGAGCGGGGTGCCGATGGACCCGCCGGGCCGTTCCAGGTCGGCGCCGCCATCGATGAGCGCGGCCGCCACGTCGGCGTCGTCGCTGCTGGCCGCCCAGTGCAGCGGCGTCTCGGGCCGGTCTCCGCCGCTGTCAGCGTTGGGATCGGCACCGGCTTCGATGAGCAGCCGGACGATCGCCGGTCCGTGGGGAAATAGCCCGGCCAGTCGGTGACGACCAGCAGGGGTGTGCGGCTGTCGTGAATGTGCGCGTTGGCGAGACCCGGATTCTCGTCCAGCAGGGCGGACAGTGAGGTTGTGTCTCCCGTGCGGATGGCCTGCACTGCTGCGCTGGCGGCTGGGTCCTGGCCGTCCACGGCGGGTCTCCTTCCGGGCGGGGACGGGCGCCCGTCTCCAGGAGGCAATCTAACTCGGGCCAGTGTCATCACCGATGAGGGTTGCGTCCTTGCCCAGGCGGGAGCGTTGGCGATAGTAGTGGATGCGGTGGAATGCAGCCGTCAGCAGCACGGACCGGAGGAGGCGCCCACCTCGGCCGTCTGGGCTTCGGCGTTCCCGCCGCAGCAGGCCGGCCCGTCTTCCTCGCCGTAGAAGGTCTGGCTGTCTTCCAGGACGGTGTAGATCTCCCAGGACTCACCGTTGGGGGCGTTCTCGACCCAGAACTTGTCCTGCCTGGCGTAGCAGCAGGTGGTGCCCTGCTCGTCGGCGGAGGCGAGCCCGGCCGCGGCCAGGCGGGCCTGCTCGGCGTCGACGGTGGCGGTGTCGGCGACCTCGACGCCCAGGTGGTTGAGGCTGCCGCCCTGCCCGGGGTTTTCTAGCAGGACGAGCTTGAGTGGTGGCTCGCTGATCGCGAAGTTGGCGTACCCCGGGCGCCGCTTGGCCGGTTCGGCGCCGAACAGCTTGGTGTAGAAGGTGACGGCCTCGTCGATGTCGTTGACGTTGAGCGCGAGCTGGAGCCGGGACATGGAACCTCCGAAGACTTTGATGATGGTCTATGTCTTGCCGCTCTCCGACCTTGCCACCAGACATTGAAGCCTGTCAATATAGGCACATGCCGAAGTCTTTGACGGTCCTGGATCCGGCGGACACGGCGGCGTGCTGTGCGCCGCTGTCGGCGCAGCCGCTGTCCGCGGAGCAGGCCGAGCAGGTCGCGCCGCTGCTGAAGGCGCTGGCTGACCCGGTCCGGCTGCGGCTGATGTCGCTGGTGGCCTCCCATCCGGGTGGCGAGATCTGCGCGTGCGACCTCGGTGAATCGTTCGACTTGTCCCAGCCGACCATCAGCCACCACCTGAAGGTCCTGCACGACGCAGGCCTGGTGGACCGGGAAAAGCGCGGCGTGTGGGTGTACTACCGGGCGCGTTCGCAGGCCTTGATCAGCCTGAGCGCGCTGATCGGCTGCCCGCCCGCGTGACCTCAAGGGAGCTGAGCACTGTGACCAGGCCTGATGAGCTGGAAGAAGTCCGCGAACAGGTCAAGGCCCGGTACGCCGGGGCGGCAACCGCGGTCAGTGAGGGCGGGGTGGCCACCTGCGGTGACACCTGCAAAGCGCCCGGCGAGACGGGCACTGGCAGCGAGTTGTACAGCGCGGCTGAGCAGTGGGAGGTGCCCGGCGGCGCGGTGTCGGCCAGCCTGGGCTGCGGCAATCCGCTGGCCGTGGCCGAGCTGCGTGCGGGTGAGACGGTGCTGGACCTGGGCTCGGGCGGCGGGATCGACGTGCTGCTGTCCGGCCGCCGCGTCGGCCCGGCGGGCAAGGCCTACGGCCTGGACATGACCGGTGAGATGCTGGACCTGGCCCGGGCCAACGCGGCCAAGGCAGGCGCGGCCAACGTGGAGTTCCTGCAGGGTCATATCGAGGCCATCCCGCTGCCCGACGCCGCGGTGGACGTGATCATTTCCAATTGCGTGATCAACTTGTCCGGGGACAAGCCCGCGGTCCTCGCCGAGAGCTTCCGGGTGCTCCGGCCTGGTGGCCGGTTCGGCGTCTCCGACATCCTGGCCGACGATGAGCTGACCGAAGCCGAGCGGCTCGAGCGGGGCCGCCCGGTGGGCTGCCTGGCCGGGGTGCTGTCGTTCACCGAATACCGGGACGGCCTGGCCCGGGCCGGGTTCACCGGGATCACGATCACCCCAACCCACGAGGTCACCGCTGGCCTGCAGTCGGCCATCGTCCAGGCGGCCAAGCCCGATCGCGAAGGCAGGTGAGTTCTGGTGCCAGGAGCCAGCGAACAGACCCAACTGGTCAAGGTCCTCAACGCGAACTGGAGCCCGGGTGAGCCGGAGCGGTTCAACGTTCTGATCATCACCGAGGACGACGAGCGGCACGTGGTGCCGGCCAGCCCGGCGTCGGTGACCGCCCTGGCCGCGCTGGCCCAGGCGGACACGGTGATGGCCTGGGACCCCGAGGATGGCGGCACGCTGATCGTGGCCAACATCGTCGGCCAGATGCCCTGGACCATGCCCAAAGAAGACAGCTGACCAACGTAACTGGGCCAGCCGGCCCGGGTAACCGACCTGGTAGCGGAACCGGTGCGGCAACAACGGCCGGGATGCCGCGTCGACAATCAAGAGGCGGCGGCCAGGTGCGGCGCGAGGCGGTCCACCCGGTCCGCCAGGGTGGCCAGGGCGGTGTCGAAGCTGCCGGGGTCGCCGGCTGGGACGGGGTCCGGCACGGACCAGTGCACCGCGGCCAGGCCGGCGAGTTCCTCGTGGGCCAGGTCGCACACGGTGATGATCAGGTCGCCGTCCTGGCAGACGTCGCGGAGCTGACGGGGCCGCAGCCGGGGCAGGGGCAGCTGGTGCCGTCCGGCCGCGGCGATCGCCCCGGCCGCGATCGAACCCGCGGGATGGGTCCCGGCGGAGGCAGCCGGGATGGTGCTGGCCCGCCGCCACAGCGCGGCGGCGAGGTGGGAGCGAGCGGAGTTGGCGGTGCAGACGAACAGCACCCGGCTTGTTGCCGGGGTGGCCGGGGCGCCCAGGCTGGCTAGGGTTCCGGGGACGAGCTGCAGGTAGGTGCGGCGCCGGTCGCCTTCGGACCGCCGCCGGGTGATGATGCCCGCGTCCTCCAGCAGGTGCAGGTGGTGGGCCAGCAGGTTGGACGGCATGGCCAGCATCGCCGCCAGCTCCGATGGTGAGGCGTCCCCGACGGTCAGGACGTCGGTGATCCGCAGCCGCGCCGGATCGGCCAGCGCCGCGTGCAGCGCGGCCCGTCTGGCCAGTTCAGCATCTCGTTCAAATTTCATTGACTCAATGTTGACTGAGTTAAATGACTCCGTCAAGATGAGCGGGGCCGCCGGGCCATCTCCTGCCGGAAGGTGAGCATCATGCATCTGGTCGCTGTCGGGGGGAGCGATGCGGGTATCAGCGCCGCCCTGCGCGCCCGCGAGGTCGACCCGGACGTGCAGGTCACGGTGGTCGCCGCGGACTCCTACCCGAACTTTTCCATCTGCGGCATCCCCTACTACGTCTCCGGTGAGGTCACCCGCTGGCAGAACCTGGCCCACCGCACCCGCGCCGACCTGGAAGCAGCCGGGATGGGCTTGCGGCTCGGCACCACCGCCCGCCGCATCGACGTAGCGGCCCGCAAGCTGCTGGTCACCGGCCCGGACGGAGCCGACGACATGATCAGCTACGACCAGCTGATCGTCGGCACCGGCGCGGTCCCGGTCCGGCCGCCCATCGCCGGCCTGGATGGGCTCGGGCCCGGTGATGGGGTGCACCTGCTGCATTCGATGGGCGACACGTTCGCCCTGATGCACACCCTGGAGGAGACCGCCCCGGCCAGCGTGGTGATCGTGGGCGCCGGGTACATCGGCCTGGAGATGGCCGACGCCCTGGCCACCCGGGGCCTGCCGGTCACCCAGATCGAGCAGCTCCCCGAAGTGCTACCGACGGTTGATCCGGAACTGGGTGCCCTGGTCCACGCCGAGCTGACCAGGCGCGAGGTCAAGGTGCTCACCGGCACAACGGTGCGGGCGGTCAGCAAGGCACCAGCCGGCCAGGACGGGCGCCTGGAAGTTTCCGCGGTCACGGCCGCCGGGGAGCCCGTCTCCTGTTTCGCGGACCTGGTGCTGGTCGTGGTGGGAGTGCGCCCCGACACCGGGCTGGCCGTCAGCGCCGGGGCCACGCTTGGCCCCCGCAGCACGATCGCGGTCGACCGCATGATGCGGACCGGGCTGCCGGACGTCTTCGCGGCCGGGGACTGCGTGGTCACCGACCACCGGCTGCTCGGCGAAACCTACCTGCCGCTGGGCACCACCGCCCACAAGCAGGGCCGGGTCGCCGGGGAGAACGCCTGCGGCGGCCACCGTGAGTTCGCCGGCAGCCTCGGCACCCAGGTCGTGAAGATCTTTGACCAGGCCGCGGCCCGCACCGGGCTGCGTGACCACGAAGCCCGGGCCGCCGGGTTCGACCCGGTGACGGTGGGCGCCGAGGCCGATGACCACAAGGCCTACTACCCGGGCAGCCACCGCATCGCGATGCGGTTCACCGGCGACCGGCAGACGGGGCGGCTGCTGGGGGTGCAGCTGTTCGGCAGCAAGGACGCCGAGATCGCCAAGCGGGTCGACATCGCTGCCGCCGCCATCTTCCACGAGATGACCGTCGACGGGCTCAGTGACCTGGACCTGTCCTACACCCCGCCCCTCGGCAGCCCCTGGGACGCCGTGCAGATCGGCGCGCAGGCCTGGACTCGCACAGTCCAGGCCGGATAACCACCGCGCCAAGGCCCCGATCTAAGGTGCGCTGGGGCTCTTGAGGCTAGTGTGACTTGAGGGGGCTCAGCGGGCCGTGGGGTTCGAGAACTTTCGGTACTAGGACGAATCGCCGGAACATCTGCAGGCTCGTGCGACAACGAAGCTCAAATGTAATATCTACTATTAGATCAAGTCGCGCTCCTTAGCGGGTAGCTCGCTAAAGGAAAGGGGCACCCGATGACGATTGTCCCGTCCGCCGTTGGCGGAGGGTCGATCCGCACCAACCTCAAGGACGTGGTCGCGGACCACATCCGCAATCTGATCTTTTCGGGTCAGCTGAGGCCGGGGCGCAAGGTCGACCAGGACGAGATCGCCGAGGTGCTCGGCGTCAGCAAGCTTCCGGTCCGGGAAGCGCTGATCCTGCTCGAGAACGAGGCGCTGGTGCGCGGGGTGCCCCGCCGGGGCGTGTTCGTGGCCCCGCTGACGCCGGACGACGTTCGCGACCACTACGAGATCTACGGCATGGTCGAGGGCATCGCCGCCCGCCGGGCGGCGCAGAACCTCAGCGATGCCGAGCTCGAGAAGCTCGCCGACATCACGTCGCAGATGCACAAGGACGATCTGCCCGAACGGCAGGAGAAGCTCAACTACGAGTTTCACCGGGCCATCAACATCGCCGGCGGCACGCCGAAGCTGCTGACGGTCCTGCAACTGCTGTCCAAGACCATGCCGGCCCGGTTCTTCGAGATCGCCGGGGGCTGGGCCGAGATCGCGGGCGAGCAGCACCGGCAGATCGAGGCGGCGCTGCGGGTCCGGGACAGCGCGGCCGCCGAGAAGGCGATGGCCCAGCACATCATGTCCGGTGGCGAGTACGCCGTGGAGATGCTGCGTGAATCCGGCTTCTGGAACGACGACGCCGAGTAACTGGTAACCAATCTGTCACGCTCTGTCAGAATGCTCCGCCGGATCCGGCCCGCTCCTGAGGGAGACGGTTAGTCACCGGACTGGCTGATGGCGGCACGGCACGACCCTGCGTCCCCCGGCCTGGATACGCAGAGCCACGGAACGTACGCTGAAAACCGTGATACGCATCGGCCCGGCCCTGGTCGTGATCGCGATCGGCGCGATCTTTGCCTTCGCCGTCAGCGCGACCGCCATTCCCGGTATCAACCTGAACGTCGCCGGCATCATCATCCTGGTGGTCGGCATCATCGCGCTGCTGTGGCCGCAGCTGTCCAGCCGCGCCCAGACGTTCCGGACCACCAGCCCCTGGCTGCGGCCGACCGGGCACGACAATCCGCGGGTGGATCAGATCAAGCGCGACGCGGCCGCCGACGACGCCGTGATCGAGGAAGACGACCGGTACTTCGAGCCGCGAGGGCCCGGCAGCCGCGAAAACGACCTATGACCAAGGCACCGGGCGCCGCCGCCCTTGATCACGCCGCCCTTGATCACGCCGCCCTTGATCACGCCGCGCTTGATCACACCGCGCACGACCACGTGGTGCTCGCCTCGGCCGACAGCGCCGCGTTCACGTCGCTGCGTGAGCGGGCAACGTCCCGGCCCGACCGGTACCGGCTCGGCAAACAGCTCCGGCAGCAGGTGCCGCGCCGCGCCCTGGGCTACTGGTCACCGCCTGCCGACCGGCCCGATCCGGTCCAGCTGATCAACGAGTCCCATCGCGGCCGGCTGGACTGGCTGATCCCGGTCCGGGTGGGGCGGATGGCCGCTTCCCCGTACGGGTTCATGCGCGGCGCCGCGATCGTGATGGCCGAGGACGTGGCCCGGCTGCCGTCCACCGAGATCACCCCGGTGATCTGCGGCGACTCGCACATGGGTAATTTCGGCTTCTACGCCTCGCCCGAACGTGACCTCGTCATCGACCTGAACGACTTCGACGAGGCGCACCCGGGCGGCTGGGAGTGGGACCTGCGACGGCTGGTCGCCAGCATCTGGGTGGCGGGCCGCCAGAACGGCGCCAGCGAGCAGGAGTGCGAATCAGCCGTCCGCCGCTGCGTGGCCGGCTACCGCGAGGAAGTGCGGCACCTGGCCTCGACCGCGCTGCTGAAGCGGTCGTACGAGCGCCTCGACGTTGACCACCTGCACCAGAGCACCCACGACAAGTCCCTGCGGGCCGAGATCAAGCGGGCCACCGCGCGGGCGCGGCGCCGGACCAGCGACCGGGCGCTGCCCAAGTTCACCAGCGAGCGAGACGGGAAACGCCGCATCGTCGAAGACTTCCCGCTGATCACCCGGCTCAGCTACTTCGAGGCCGACCAGGTCGCCCGCGGGCTGGATGAGTACCTGGGCACGCTGGCCCCGCACTGGCGGCGGGCGCTCGGCGGCTACACCCTGGTCGACGTCGCCCACAAGGTGGTCGGCGTCGGCAGCGTCGGCCTGCGTGCCTACGTGGCCCTGCTCGAGGGCAGCAGCCCCGACGACGTGGTGTTCCTGCAGCTGAAGCAGGCGCGCCGGTCGGTGCTGGCCCGGTACGTCCACGGCGAGTCGGCCTGGCACGCCCACCAGGGTCAGCGAGTGGTCGAGTACCAGCAGGCCCTGCAGACGGTGAGCGATCCGCTGCTGGGCTGGACGACCGTCGCCGGGAACCAGTACTACGTGCGGCAGTTCCGGAACATGAAAGGGACCGTCGCCCTGGACTCCATCGACGGGGCGGCGCTGGCCGACTACGCCGGCATCATCGGGCCGCTGCTGGCCAAGGGGCACGCCCGCACCAGCGGGGCCTCCATGATCGTCGGCTACGCGGGCGCCTCCGACCGGCTGGACACCGCGCTGGCCCGGTTCGCGCGGCTGTACGCCGACCAGACCGAGGCGGACCACGCGGCGCTGGTCCAGGCCGCCGACCGGGGCCGGCTGCCGATCGAACGGGGCCTGTGAACGGGCGTATTCACGTGGCAACTACCCTGCCATCAGCTTTGCTGAGTCCGTGTGTTGGCCGCCGAGGTGATCAAGAAGTCCCGGAGCATGCGACGGCCCAGAAGCGAGCGCGGCGCGACAGGCAGTTCGTGACCTGTGGCTAGGCCGAGCTCAAGGTCGAATCTCTCCAGCCAGGCTTCGATTTCCTGACTGTTCTCGGCCTGCCTCAGGATCAGCTTCTTGAAGTTGACCGGGTTCTCGTAGCAGGCATCGAGGGCCGCCTGGGGAATGGGAGGAACCTCAACCGGCACGTCCCTGAAACGGCGCCAGACCGCCTGGTGAGACAGGTGCAACTGCTTCCCAATCTTTTCGCCAGCTCATGCCTTGCTTCCGCCAGTACGCAGTGGCGTCCTGCAGAGTGGTGTATCGACCGGCCCGTTGAGGGCGTGGCGTGAGGGTGTGAGGGCGGCCACCGCGTGATCCTTCGAGAGACCTGCCAAGTCGACTCGTTGGAGATTTACGCGATGGCCGCAAAGCCCAGTATCGATCCTGCCCGCATGCTGCACGACCAGCTAGAGTCCGCGTCGCCGGACTTGCTGCGTTCGCTGCTGACCACGTTCGTGGACACGCTGGTGTCGGCGGAGGCCGACGCGATCTGCGGTGCCCCCTATGGGGTGCCGTCCCCGGAGCGGGTCAACGTCCGCAATGGTTACCGGCACCGGGACTTTGACACCCGGGTCGGGACGATGGACATGGCGATCCCGAAGCTCCGCTCAGGGTCGTACTTCCCGGACTGGCTGCTGGAGCGCCGGCGCCGGGCCGAAGCTGCGCTGACCTCGGTCGTGGCGACCTGCTACCTGCTGGGAGTATCGACCCGGCGGATGGAGAAGCTGGTCGAATCGCTGGGTATCACCCGGCTGTCGAAGTCGCAGGTCAGCGAGATGGCCCGCGACCTGGACGAGCAGGTGGAGGCGTTCCGGACCCGGCCATTGGACGCCGGGCCCTACACGTTCGTGGCCGCGGACGCACTGGTGCTGAAGGTCCGCGAAGGCGGCCGCGTGGTCAACGTGCACGCGCTGCTGGCCACGGGCGTCAACGGTGACGGGCACCGGGAAATCCTGGGCCTGCAGGTCACCTCCGCCGAAGACGGCGCGGGCTGGCTGGGGTTCTTCCGCGATCTGACCGCCCGCGGCCTGACCGGCGTCGCCCTGGTCACCTCCGATGCCCACCGCGGCCTGACCGAGGCCATCGGCGCCACCCTGCCCGGCGCCAGCTGGCAGCGGTGCCGCACCCACTACGCGGCGAACCTGATGGCCGCCACCCCGAAAGCGTCCTGGCCCTGGGTCAAGACGCTGCTGCACTCGGTCTATGACCAGCCCGATGCCGCCTCCGTGCACGCCCAGTACGACCGGCTCATCGACGCCATCACCGAAAAGCTGCCCAAGGTCGCCGTGCACCTGGACGCCGCCCGCGCGGACGTCCTGGCGTTCACCGGCTTCCCCAAAGAGCTCTGGCGGCAGATCTGGAGCAACAATCCCCAGGAGCGGCTGAACCGGGAGATCCGCCGCCGGACCGACGTCGTCGGGATCTTTCCCGGCCGCGACGCCCTGATCCGCCTGGTCGGCGCCGTCCTGGCTGAACAGCATGACGAATGGGCCGAAGGGCGTCGCTACCTCGGCCTCGACGTCCTAGGCCGCTCCCGCATCACCCTCGCACCCGGCACTTCGGAGGTGACCCCCGACAACGACCTCCAGGCGCTCAGCGCCTAACCCACGACAAGGATCACGCGCTAACCGCGAAACACCACGCCACGGGACTTGACCCAGTACGCAAGCAGAGGGAGGCCGGGATGGGCCCGGTAATCAACCAGGGAAGAGACATGACACGAAAGAATCGTTCCCGTTCGGGGTTGCTGACCCTCAGGACTGCGTTCGTCTTGGCGCTGGCGGTGGCCTCCGCTTGCCTCATCGGCGGCTTGACCTGGCATGCACGGCGCAACGCCGCCGAGGCGCTTCTGGCTGGCATCACCGCGTTCCCCGCTGCGACGACCTTCATCAACTGGATGATCGCGTGACCTGGTCCGGGGTGATCCCGCGCGGAGGGCGCCCGGGAGGGCCTTGACATGCTGGACACAGGCAGACGGAAGGGATGGCGCGATGGCCGTGGCGAGCGCACCTGCCAGTGATACGGTCCCGGTGCTGCCGGGTGGCCGGCGGCTGCTCGGCCACGCGCTGGAGTTCCGCCGCGACCCGCTCGCGCTGTTCCAGCGCGCCCGCCAGCACGGTGAGGTGGTCCGCATCCGGTTCGGGCCGTTCCCGGTCTACCTGCTGAACAGCCCCGCGGTGATCCGGCAGGCGCTGGTCGGCCAGGCCCGGAAGCTGGAGAAGGGCATCAACTTCGGGCGGGCCAGGAAGCTGATCGGCAACGGGCTGGTGATGGCGGCCGGTGAGGACCACCGCCGCCAGCGGCGGCTCATGCAGCCGGCCTTCCACCGGGCCGAGATCGCCCGCTACCTGGAGACCATGCGCGACGTCGCGGTGCCGCGGATCGACGGCTGGGCCGGCGGCCAGCGCCTCGTGTTCGACCGGGAGCTGCGCTCGATCACGCTCACCGTGCTGACCAGGACGCTGCTGTCCAGCGACGTCGGCGCCGAGGCGATCGGCGAGATCGAGCGCCTGCTGCGGGTGCTGCTGGCCGAGTTGCTGCCCGAAGGGATCGTGGCCAACATCCCCGCCCTGGCCTGGGTCCCGACCCGGTCCAACCGCCGGTTTGACGCCGCCAACCGCCGGCTGGGCACGCTGCTGGCCGGCATCATCGAGGGTTACCGGTCGGCCGGCCAGGACCGCGGCGACCTGATGTCGATCATGATCAGCGCCCGGGACGACGAGACCGGCGCCGGGATGAGCAGCCAGCAGCTCCGGGACGAGGCGATGACGCTGGTGATCGCGGGCTCGGAGACCACCGGCAACACCCTGGCCTGGGCCTGCTACCTGCTCAGCCAGCACCCGGAGGTCCAGCAGCGGCTGCAGCAGGAGGCCGACCAGGTCCTGGCCGGCCGCGACGCCGGCTACGACGATCTGGCCCGGCTCCCGTTCACCCGCGCGGTCATCACCGAGACGCTGCGCCTGTACAGCCCGGTGTGGGTGCTGCCGCGGGCGGCGACCACCGACGTCGAGCTGGGTGGCTACCGGCTGCGGGCCAAGAGCCGGATCCTGTTCAGCCCGTTCGCGCTCAACCGTGACCCCGGCCTGCACCGCGACCCCGACCGGTTCGACCCCGGCCGCTGGGCCACCGACTACACCCGGACCGAAATGCGGGCGTCGTTCTTCCCGTTCGGGCAGGGGATCAGGAACTGCATCGGCGAAGGCTTCGCCTGGACCGAGGCCATCCTCCTGCTCAGCGCCATCGCCGCCCGCTGGCAGCTGCACCTGGCCGAGGGCGCCGACGTGCACCCGGTCGTCAGCAGCACCCTGGTCCCCAGCGAGCTCCCGATCGTCCTGACCCGCCGCCGGGCACTGCCATCGGCCGGAAGTGGTACTACGAGCCCGGTCGGCTAAACGGTTCATGCTGATTCCGAATTTTTATAAACGGCGCTATCGGTAAATATTTTTTCGGCGCAATGAACCGTTTAGCTCAAGCGCGTCGTATTTACGAACGCGAATGGCAATTAATCAGCGTCAGGAGGGAAATTGGCCATGTATAAAAACGTTACGCCTGGGCCCCCCTTCTGCGGCGGCCGGCCACATACAGACCGTGGCCCCTGCTGCGGGCGGCCCTGACCGCCGGCCGTTATCGCCGGCCCCGGCCCGGATCGATCGTGATCTGCTCGACGCCGAGCGGGGCCAGCATGTCGGCCAGCGCCCGGGCCGCCAGGCGGATCCACTGCTGGGACGGTCCCAGCGTCTGGCAGCCGATTCGGACGTGAACGCGAGCCCGACCCGCTCGCCCGTCGGCAGCCGCCCGGTCCGCACCGCCAGCGCCCCCGCCTTACTGATCTGCACCGGTACTAAGAACATTTTCCCCATCGAAATCGCCTCCCCGTCGTATCTCCTATACGGCCGGGCGGGCGGTCAGATTGCTGACGGTTCAGGCGCGGACCGGCAGCCGCACGCACGACCCGGCCAGGCCGATGGCCTGGTGGGAGGCCGTCATCGCGACCGCGGTGCCGGGCGGCTCGCTGGTGCCGAGGTTGCGCTCCCAGCGCGGGAACGAGCCCCCGCTCACCAGCAGCCGGATCCGGTTCCCGGCCGTGAACCGGTGAGCCACCGGGTCCAGCTCGATGCGCACCGCGCCGTCCCGGTGGGCGGGATCCAGCCGCTGGAAGCCGTCGCTGACGTTGGTGGACCGGTCCTGCGGGTCGACCTCGCTGATCCGGATGAACAGGTCGGCCGGGTTGCCGGTCGTGTGCGCGAGCTCGGCGACCGGGCTCCCGAACACCTCGAGCGGTTCGGTCAGCGGCGGGCCGGTGAAGGCCAGCACGTCCGGCCGCTGCGCCAGCGCGCTGTCGTCGGCGTACCCGTAGGGCGGGACCAGCGCGCGGCCGCCGATCGTCGGGGTCGGGTCGGCCGGGTCGTAGGTGAACCGGGCCGGCTCGCTGCCCGCCGGGGCCGCCTGCCCCGACAAGCCCCCGCCCGGTTGCGGGTACCAGACCTGCTCGCGGGTGGCGGGCGGCCAGGCGGGCAGGTCGCGCCACTGGCCGGCTCCGGTCACGAACACCCGCACCGGGGCCGTCCGGTCCCAGGTCCCCGCCCCGGTCCCGGGGCCGGCCAGGTGCTCGCCCAGCCAGCTGAGGCTCTCGTTCATGACCAGGCGGCTGGCCCTGGTGGCGAACTCGGCGTGCGTCCACGGGCCGACGGTGAGCGCCACGTCGAGGCCGCGGTCGTGCAGCCGGAGGTACTGCCCGATCGTCTGCCGCACGAACAGGTCCTGCCAGCCGCCCTGCAGCAGCACCGGGATCTGCACCCGGTCGAGGGCGGCCGGCAGCTGCGCCGGTGCCCACCACGGGTCAGCCGGGTCACGGCGGACGGCGAATTCACGGAACCAGGGCGCTCGTCCCCCGCACAGCTGCTCCACCGCGTCGGCGACCGGCAGGTGCCGCAGCGCCGGGGCCTGCCGCCGGGTCCCGGTGTAGACCCGCACCATCAGGCGGGGCAGCGAGTACTGCTCCTGGTGGGTGACCGCGTCCGCCCAGCCGACCCAGGTCGACAGCCCGGCCGCGCCGCCTTCGTACATGCCCTCGCGGAAGTCGTGGGGGCCGACCTGGATGATCGCGGTCACCAGCTCGGGCGGCGGGTCCACCAGCAGCGCCCACTGGGTGAAGCCCAGGTAGGACCCGCCGAAGGTGGCGAACCGGCCGCCGAACCAGGGCTGTTCCCGCAGCCAGGTCACGGTGTCGGCCGCGTCGTCGGCCTCCTGCCGCATCGGGTCGAACGTCCCGCCCGAACCGAACGTGCCGCGCACCCGGGCCTGGATGACCCGGTACCCGCGGGCGGCGAACACCCCGCCGTACAGCGAGCCGTTCACCGGGTCGTACCCGTACGGCGACCGCAGCAGCACGGTGCCGAGGACCGGTTCGGCCGGGTGCAGGACGTCCGCCCGCAGCACCGCGCCGTCCCGCATCGGCACCGGCAGGTCCCGTGCGACCGTGTAGTCACCCCGGGCGGGCGGCAGCTTCAGCAGCCGCCCAAAGGCCGCGTCGATCAGCTTCCGGCCGCGGGTCTGCGGTGCTGCCGTTTGACCCCGCCTGCCGGTTTTGCTCACGCGCTCGAAGGTACACTGACCATGGCGGTTGCACCGCTGATGGTGGATCTCATCGCGTGCTCGCACGCGCTGCCGGATGGCCAATGGGTCCTGTGCTCCGCGACTGAGAGGCAGGAACCATCAGATGATCTGTCTGGAATGCGCCACGAACATAAACAGCTCCGGCTCGGCCCGGCCAACGATCGGCCCCGCCTTTCAGCCCCGGAACGGCAAGCGCCGGTTCATCTGCACCACCTGTGAGGTGCCGCCTTTTGCTGGAGGGGGATGAGGTATGCCTTTTTCCAGCGTTCTTTTTGAAAGGGTCACTGACCTCCCCGCGCCCGACCGGGCTGCGTGGCCGCAGGTCCTCGCCGACCTGAATCTGGACCAGGTGCAGGCGGCGATGACGCTCGGCCGCGAGCAGTACAACCTCACGCCCTTTTTCCTGGCCCCGCTGCCCGACGAAGCGGCGATCCACTACCGCCATCAGGTGGTCAGGGATCTGCGCGACGAGGCCGTGCGCACCGCCGTCACCACGTTCGCGCGCGCCCTGGCGGTCATGCGCCAGGGGCAGTCCCAGGGCGGCCGCCTGCGTCACCCGCAGCAGCGGCAGCGCTGGTTCCTGGACGCGGCCAGCATCTACGGCCAGGCCGTCTCGGCCTTCGCCGAGCAGCTCCGGACGGTGGAGCTGCACTCGGCCGGGCTGCGCTCGCTGCGTGAGTACCTGACGGCCTACGTGCAGTCCGCCGGCTACCAGCAGCTGATCGCCGACGTCGATGACCTGCTGGGGCGGCTGGGGGAGGTCCGCTACTGCGTCTACATCAGGGACACCCGCGTCCGGGTCACCCGGTACCAGGACGAGGCCGACTACGGCGCCGACGTCGAGCAGACGTTCGCCAAGTTCGCGCAGGGCGCGGTCACCGATTACCGGGTGAAGTTCCGGGCGCAGGCCGGGATGGACGACATCGAGGCCCAGATCCTGGACGGCGTGGCCCAGCTGTTCCCGGAGCTGTTCGGCGACCTGGACAAGTTCGGCCGCCGCCACGCAAGCTACGCCGACGAGGTCATCAGCACCTTCGACCGCGAGGTCCAGTTCTACCTGGCCTACCTGGACTACATCCGGCCGCTGGAGTCGGCCGGGCTGCCGTTCTGCTACCCCCAGGTGAGCACGGTCAGCAAGCAGACCGAGGCCGACGGCAGTTTCGACATCGCGCTGGCCAGCAAGCTGGCCGGCCGCCGGACCGTCGTCCGCAACAGCCTGCGCCTCGACGGCGGCGAGCGCGCGCTGGTCGTGACCGGCCCGAACCAGGGCGGCAAGACCACCTTCGCCCGGATGTTCGGCCAGCTGCACTACCTGGCCGCCCTCGGACTGCTGGTGCCCGGCCAATCGGCCCGGCTGTTCGTCCCCGACCGGATCTTCACCCACTTCGAAAAGGAAGAGGACCTGCAGAACCTGCGCGGCCGCCTCGAGGATGAGCTGGTCCGCATCCACGAGATCCTGGCCGCGGCCACCAGCCGCAGCGTCATCATCCTGAACGAGAGCTTCGCCTCCACCAGCCTGGAGGACGCCTCGTTCCTGGGCGCGGAGTTCCTGGGCCGGATCACCGGGCAGGACCAGCTCTGCCTGTACGTGACGTTCATCGACCAGCTGGCCGCGCTCAACCCGGCCTGCGTGAGCATGGTGGCCGAGATCGACCCGGGCAACCTCGCGGACCGGACGTTCCGGGTCGTCCGCAAGCCCGCCGACGGCCTGGCCTACGCGGCCGCGATCGCCGACAAGTACGGCCTGACATATCAGCGGCTGAAAGAGCGGATCGCCGGATGAAGGCGTTCCTGATGTACCGGGACCGGGACATCGACCCCGCCCGCGAGCCGACCGTGGCCGAGCAGGCCCTCACCCAGGACCTGGAGCTCGGCACGCTGTGGGCGGCGATGGCGGGTGGCGACGATTTCCTGGCCGGCCTGGCCCGGCGGGCCGTCCTGACCAGCTTGACCAGCGCGGACGACATCGGCTACCGGCAGCAGATCCTGGCCGACGCAGTGGCCCAGCCGGCCGCGGTCCGGCGGCTCTACGACATCGCGGTCGCCGCCGTCACCGGCGAGCGGAAGATCTACTTCGGCCTGATGAGCAACTCGCCCGAGTCGCTGCTGTACCGGTCGGTGCAGGTGCTGGAGATGTTCAGCGGGCTGCTGAGGCAGCTGCGGTCGATCGCCGACACCGCCGGCGACCGGTTCCAGTCCGAGGGCTTCCGCCGGTTCTTCGCCATGATCGCCGCCGAGCTGGACGACGCCTACCTGAAGACCGTGGACGGCCACCTGAAGGAGCTCGGCTTCGGCCGCGGCACGCTGATCAGCGCCGGCCTCGGCCGGGGCAACAAGGGCACCGGCTACGTGCTGCGTCAGCCACCCGACCAGGGCTGGCGGGAACGCTGGTCACGCGGCGCCAAGACCGGTTTCAGCTTCACCGTCGACGACCACGACGAGGCCGCCCAGCAGGCCCTGTCCGACCTGCGCTCGCGTGGCCTCAACGGGGTGGCGAACTCGCTGGCCCAGGCCAACGACCACATCCTCGCCTTCTTCACCATGCTCCGGGCCGAGCTCGCCTTCTACCTGGGCGCCCTGAACCTGCGCGAGGCGCTGACCGCCGCCGGCGAACCAGTATGCATCCCGGTCCCGGTCGCCGGGGCGGCCCTCGCCGGGGAGGGGCTGGTCCTGTCGGCGCGCGGCCTCTACGACCCGGCGCTCAGCCTCAAGCTGCCGGGCCGCGCGGTCGGCAACGACCTGGCGGCCGACGGCAAGCGGTTGGTGATGATCACCGGCGCCAACCAGGGCGGCAAGTCCACGTTCCTGCGCAGCGTCGGCCTGGCCCAGCTGATGATGCAGTGCGGCCTGTTCGCCGCGGCCGAATCGTTCACCGCCAGCATCAGCCCCGGCATCTTCACGCACTTCAAGCGCGAGGAAGACGCCACCATGGAGCAGGGCAAGCTGGACGAGGAGCTGAGCCGCATGCGCGACATCGCCGCCCAGCTCAGCGCCGGCAGCGTGCTCCTCGCCAACGAGTCGTTCGCCGCCACCAACGAGCAGGAAGGCTCGGAGATCGGCCGCCAGGTCGTGCGGGCCCTGCTCGACTCCGGGGTGCGCGTGGTGTTCGTGACGCACCTGTACGACCTGGCCCAGAGCTTCTGGTCCGGCCAGGCCGGCCACGCCTACTCCGCTCAGGACGGCGCGGCCCTGTTCCTCCGCCCCGAACGCCGCGACGACGGCCAGCGGACGTTCCGGCTGCAGCCGGGGGAGCCCCTGTCCACCAGCTACGGGCCTGATTTGTACCGGCGGATCTTCGGCCCTTAACGGTTTGTGGCCAGCAGGACCTTGGCCCGGAGCTGGCGGCTTTCCAGTGCCCGATGCGCCTGGGCCGCCTCCAGCAGGGGGGTTACGGTCTGCGGCCGCCGCAGCCTCAGCTGCCCGGCGGCCAGCAGGTCCATCGCTGCCTGCAGACGGGGGCTGATTCGGGGCTCGTCCGGCTCCGACAGCCTCACGCCGAAGCTGGCGGCGGCCGGGTCGGACAGCGTCACCACCCGGTCGGGGCCGCCCGCCAGGTCGACCGCGGCGGCCAGGATCCCGGCCCCGGACGCGTCGATCACGGCGTCGACCGGGCCCGCGGCGCTCGCCAGCTGGTCGAACGCCACCGGGGTGGCGCCCACCTCGGCAGCGGCGCCGAAGTCCCCGGGCCGGACCGCCGCCAGCACCCGGGCTCCCCGCGCGGCGGCCAGCTGGGAGGCGATCAGCCCGACCGACCCGGCCGCCCCGGCGATCAGCACGGTCTCACCGGCCGCGACCCCGACCTCGTCCACCACCCGGGCGGCGGCCTCCCCTGAGGCCGGCAGGGCGGCCGCGTCCTCGGCGCTGACCTGTTCCGGGACCTTCACCCAGTACCGGGCCAGCACCTGCCCGGCGTAGCCGCCCAGTTCGGGCAGATACACCGCGACCGCGTCGCCAGTCCGCACGCTGGTCACCTCCGTCCCGGCCGCGTCGACCGTCCCCGACGCCTCGAATCCGAGCACCGACCCCCTCCATCCGTCGTGCTGCCACTAAGATAGATGATATGTCACGCATTGAGGCTGGGGAAGACGGGCCGTCCGGGCTGACCAGCGAGCAGGAGGCGACCTGGTTCGCCTACATGCGCGTCGTGCTACGCCTGAACTATGAGGTCAACCGCGAGCTGCAAGCCGACAGCGATCTGTCGCACCAGCACTTCCACGTCCTCAACGCCCTCGGCGACTCCCCGGGCAATCGCCTGCAGCTGAGCGACCTGGCCATCCGCATCGGCTGGGAACGCAGCCGCGTCTCTCACCAGGTCCTGCGCATGGAAGCCCGCGGCCTGCTGGAGCGCCGCCCGTCGGCCACCGACGCCCGCGCCACCGACGCGGTCCTCACGGTGGCGGGCCGGGAGGCGCTGAGCCGGGCCACCCCCGGCCACGCCGCCCTGGTCAAGCAGCTGTTCTTCGACGGACTGGACCCCGCGCTGCTGCCTGCGCTCCACGCCGGCCTGGACCAGATCCACGAGCAGATCCTCGCCCACGGCACCCTGCCCAGACCGGCCGCCCACCAGTCCCACTGGCCCACCATCGGCAGCTAGGCGCAAAATCCGGAGTCAGGCGGCGTGCGGCGAAAGCTGGACGATGAGGTCGGCGTCGAGCGCCGCTGAGATCCGTTCGAGCAGCGGGATGGTGGGAATGACGCCGCCCGCCTCGAGCCGGGACAGGGCCGGCTGCGTCATTCCGGCCCGGGTGGCGAGTTCGGTCTGCGAAAGCCCGAGCGCCAGGCGGCGCTCACGGACAGCCTGACCAATGAGGAAAGCCCGCTTCGCTTCGGCGAAGCCTTCCCGGTACTCGGCCCCATCCCGGCGCTCGCGGGCCAAGTCGTCGTAGGAGCTGTGGTCGGTAGTCACGTCAGGGCACCTCCCGGTCAAACGTGATGTGTGCTGGCCTGTGCTCGGTCTCGCAGATCTTCTGGGCTTGCAGTGCACGGCTGACTTCGGCAGTCTCAACGTTGCGCGTCTTGCGGAAAACGGTCAGCAAGATGATGCGACGGCCCGGCGCCAGCCAGTACGTGACCCGGGTTTGCTGAGTAAGTAAGTGGAACCGCAACTCGCGGACCTTCCCGCCCAAATGCCGGGTGTAGGGCTCGCTTAACGTCTCGGCTTGTTCGGCGAGCAACCCAACCAGGAAGTCGACCCGGCCGAAGTCACGGTCGCTCAGCCCGGCCAGCAGGACCTGACCTCCGGCTCGACCTCGACAACGTACAGCCCGCTCATGCATCAGATGGTATATGCATTTGATGCTATAGAGTGAATGTGTCGCCGGAAGCCCGACTCCCAGGACTTAGAGCTCCCTGCCAACCCGGGCCTGTCGCCGCTGCTTGTGGCCGGGACCACCGGTCACGGATCGCAGCAGCAAGGAACCCGAGGGCGCGCTCCGCCCCGGGCAGCGCGCCGACCTGGGCGAAGAAACCGTGCATCTGTCCCTCGAAGCGCTCATGCACCACGGGAACACCGGCTTTGACCAGCCTGGTCGCGTACAGCTCGCCTTCGTCCCGCAGCACGTCATGCTCGGCGGTGATGATCACCGCCGGCGGCAGGCCGGACACGACCGGAGCGCGCAGGGGAGCGGCGTCCGGGTGCAGCCGGGCGGCCGGATCGGGCACGTACTGATCCCAGTACCAGATCATCGACCGGGCGCTGAGCTGCAGGTCGTTGGCCGGATCGGTGTAGGACAGGGTGCCGAAGTCGCAGTCGGTCACCGGATAGACGAGCACCTGCAAGCTGATCTCCGGCTCGCCCGGCCCGAGCCCCCCTGGTCCCGAGCCCGCCGGGCGACCACGGCGGCCAGGTTGCCGCCCGCGCTGTCACCCGCCACGACCAACGGCACCTGCGCCCCGGCGATGCCGGCCAGCCGGGCGGCCGTCCACCGCAGCGCGGCCTGGGCGTCGTCGGCCGCGGTCGGGTATCGGTACTCGGGAGCCCGCCGGTAACCGGCCAGCACGACCGCGCAGCCGGTGCGCTCGGCCAGGTGCCGCCCGAGCAGGTCGTATTCGCCGACCGAGCCGAGCACCCAGCCGCCGCCGTGGTAGTAGACGATGACCGCGGGCGGCTGGCCGGCCGGGACCAGGATGCGTACCGGGATCGAGCCGCCGGACACCAGCACCTTGGCGTCCTCGACCCGGGCCAGCTCCGGTCCGGGGCCCGGCTGCCGCTGCCGGCGCAGGGCCGCCGACGTCTCGCGCGCCTGGGCCGGGGTCTGCTCCCACACCCGCGGCAGTCCGCTGGCGCGCGTCTGCTCCCACAGGGCGGCCGACGCGGCGTCCAGCACCATCAGGCCATCACTTCCCGCCCAGGCTGCTCCGACCCCTCTCGGCGCCCAGTCAGGTCGAACCCCTCGTAACCGGCGGCGGCGACCGCGTCGCACGTGTCACGGTAGTTACCGACCCCGCCGATGTAGGGCAGGAACAGCCGCGGCTTGCCGGGTATGTTCGCGCCCATGTACCAGGAAGCGGCCTGCGGATAAAGGGTGTGGCTGGCCACCTCCTGCACGTGGTCGCTCCACCGTTCGGTGGCGTCGGGCCGGGCCTCGATGGTGGCGACGCCGTGGTTGCGCAGGTGGCCGAGGCAGTCGCTGATCCACTCCACGTGCTGCTCGATCGACACGGGCATGTTGCTCAGCACCGACGGGCTGCCGGGTCCGGTGATCGTGAACAAGTTGGGGAACCCGGGCATCGCCAGCCCCAGGTAGGTCCGGGGACCGTGGGCCCAGACGTCGGCCAGCGCCCGGCCGCCGCGCCCCTGGATGCCGAGCGCCTCCAGCGGCCCGGTCAGCGCGTCGAAGCCGGTCGCGAACACGATCACGTCCAGCGCGTAATCGGCGCCGGTAGTCCTGATGCCGTCCGGCGTGATCCGCTCGATCGGGGTGGCCCGCAGGTCGACCAGTTCCACGTTGGGCCGGTTGAACGTCTGGTAGTAGTTCGTGTCCAGCGGCAGCCGCTTGGTCCCGAACGGGAACGTCCGGGGCTTGAGCATGTCGGCCACGGCCGGGTCGTTCACGATCTCGTCGATCTTGGACCGGACGAAGTCGGCCACCGTCTGGTTGGCGCGGGGGTCGACGACCAGGTCGTTGAACGTGCCCGCGGCGAACATGAACCCGCCCTGTTCCCACGCGCCCTCGAAGGCGGCCCGGCGTTGCTCCGGTGAGACCTCCAGTGCCGAGATCGTGCTGGCCGGGAACGGGAAACCGGCCCGTGAGTGCCGCCCGCGGCGGCGCCATTCCCGGTAGTTCTGCTTCCACATCGCGCTCAGCTGCGGATCGAGCGGGCCGTTGGCGGCCGGGATGGTGAACTGGGCCGTCCGCTGGAACACCGTCAGCCGCCCGGCCTGCTCGGCGATGACCGGGATGGCCTGAATGGCCGAGGCCCCGGTGCCGATGACGGCCACCCGCTGGCCGGTCAGGTCGACCGGCTCGCGCGGCCAGTTCCCGGTGTGCAGCATCCGGCCGCGGAAGCCGGCGTCGCCCGGGAAGGCGGGCTGGCTGGCCGCCGACAGGCAGCCGACCGCGCTGATCAGGAACGTCGCGCTGGCCTCGGTGCCGTCCGCGGTCCGGACCGTCCACCGGCCGTGCTCGTCGCCGTAGCGGGCGCTCACCACGCGGGCGCCGAAGGTGAAGTCCTTCCGCAGGTCCAGCCGGTCGGCCACGTGCTCGAGGTAGCGCAGGATCTCGGGCTGGCCCGGGTAGCGCTCCGCCAGCGGCCACTCCTGCTCCAGGTCGGGCAGGAACGAGTAGGAGTAGTACATGCTCTCGGAGTCGCACCGGGCGCCCGGATAGCGGTTCCAGTACCAGGTGCCGCCGACGTCGTCGCCCGCCTCGAACCCCCGCACCGACATGTTTTGCTCGCGGAGCTTGTGCACCATATAGAGGCCGGCGAAGCCCGCGCCGATAACAATCGCGTCAGTGGCCGCCGCCGCCGCGCCGTCGGAGGTTCGTGCGGTACCCGCCGCTTCGGACATTCGTCGTCTCCCGGGGCATGGCCGCTGCCCTTCAGTTTCTAGAATTGGACGCTACTACCGTGCGGTCAAGCTGGGAAGAGCGTGATCGGCGCTCCGGCGTCCGCCCGGGCGGACCGCCGGCCGGGCCCGCTGGCATCACCCCGGCCGGTCATCGGCCCTGGCCCCGGCCCGGCCGCACCTACCGCAAAGGTTGGGCCGAAGGTCCCCCAATGTTCGTTATTGCCAGTAAATGCACTGCTTCCTTGTTAGCGTGACCCGCACGCCGGCCACCCGCGGCCGGTCGGGCGCGCTGGAGCGCATGTACGGGGGGAACGGCCATGACCAAGGCAACCCTGCGAGCCGCTGCCATCGGCGGGATTCTCGGTGGCGTGATGATGTCGGTCTGGCTGATGTTCATCTTGTGGCTGACCGGCGCCGGATTCTGGACGCTGCTGAACCTCATCACCAACACCTTCTGGCGGTCGGCGCCGCTCGGCCCCAAGTTCGACCTGGCGGCCGTGTTCATCGGCCTGGTCGTGCACGTGCTGATGTCGCTGCTGTTCGGTTCGCTGATCGCGTACGCCGCCTGGTGGCTGCCGGGGCCGCGTTCGCTGATCGTCGCCGGTGGCGCGCTCTTCGGGCCGGTGCTGTGGGTGGTCATGCAGTTCGGTATCTGGCGAGCCGTGGACCCGGCCGCCGCCCAGGTCATCACCCCCTGGGTGTTCGCGGTCGCGCACCTCATCTACGGCGTGCTCGCCGCCGCGGCCGCCGCGATCATCACCTCCGACGAGAAGACCAAGTCCAGCCGGGTGGAAGCGGCCGAGGAGCAAGCCCTGCCGGACGCCGGGTCGTTCGCCGTCCGGAGCGCCGACCGGGCGGTCGCCGCCAGTGCTCACCGGCCAGCTGCTCCGGGCGCCCACCGGCAGCCCGTTCTCGGCGTGAACCGGCATGCCCACGGGAGCGCGACCCGGCCGGCCAGCGAGGACGTCCGCTACCTGCCCGGCGTGACCCCGGACAGCCCGCCGGTGAGCGCGACGGCACCAGGAAACGGGGCGGCCTGGCACCGGCGGCCGCTGACCGCCCGCAACGACGCCGGCATGCGGACGACCATCTACACCAGCGGCGGGCCCGGCATGGTCACCGACGAGCCGGTCAAGTCGGGCGGCACCGGCAGCGCCCTGACCCCGCTGGAGACCGTCCTCGGTGCCCTCTGCGGGTCCACCGGCGCCACCTTCGCGACCGTCGCCCGCGAGGCCGGCTTCCGGTACGACGGCCTCAACTTCGAGGCCTCGTTCGCCACCGACCCGCGCGGCCTGCCCGCCCAGCCGGGGATACGCCCCTACTTCCGCGCCGTGCGCGTCGAGATCAAGGTCCGGGCACCCCGGGCCGACCCCCGGCTGGCCGACGTGGCCCAGCTGACCGAGCGCCGCTGCGCCGTCCGCAACCTGCTCGCGGACGCCGGCGTGACCGTCGACCTGACCTGGCACGCGGTCGCGCCCGAGACCCCGGCCCCCGAGACCCCGGCCCCCGGGACCAAAGCCCCCGAGATCCCACAGGCTCCCGGCGTACATCGCCGTCCAGCCAGCTGGTCGTAACGGCACTGACCTCCGCTTGTACCGTGCCAGTCCATCGATTAAATTAGTTTGGGTTAAGCAAATTCTGAAAACGCATCACGAATGCGGTGCGGCGGCGCCAGCGTCCGGAGCCTGGCCCCGTGGGAGCGGAGGCGACGGCGATGGAGGCGGCGGTCGTGCTGGCTGTCGCGGCCAGCTTCTGCACGGCGACCGCGTCGGTGTGCCAGCGCCTGGGCGCCCGCACCAGCGAGGTGGCGGGATTCGACGCAAGGCTCATCGCCCGGCTGATCCGCCGTCCGGTGTGGCTGGCCGGGATCGCCGCCATGATCATCGGCTTCGGTTTCCAGCTCAGCGCGCTCCGGTTCGGGCCGCTGGCCCTGGTCCAGCCCACGCTGGCGCTGGAGTTGGTGTTCGTGTTCGGCTACATGACCGTCATCAACTCCCGGGTCGGCGTCCAGCGCCGCGATTGGCTGGCGGCCGCCGCCATGTCGATCGGCCTGGGCCTGTTCCTGGGCATGGCGGCGCCCTCGGGCGGCCGCCCGCACGCACCCGGCGGCACCTGGTGGCTGGCCGCCGTGATCACCACGGCGGTGGTGCTGGCCCTGCTGAGCGCGACCAGCGCGCTGGCCTCCCACGGCCGCCTCACCCGCTCCCGGCGGGCCGCCCTGCTCGGCGCCGCGACCGGGATCTGCTGGGGCTTCGAGGCCGCGGTCATCAAGGAGTTCAGCTCGCGAGTCAACGCCGGCCTCGGCGCCATACTCTCCAACTGGTCGCTCTACGTCCTGGTCGGCGCCGGCGCCCTGACCATGCTGGTGGCCACCCACGCGATGGCGGCCGGCCCGCTGGCGGCGTCCCAGCCTGGGTTCACGATCCTTGACCCGCTGGCCGCCAGCTTCCTGGGGGTATTCCTGTTCCGCGAGCACATCCGCACTGGCATTCCCTACCTGGCCGGCGAGGCCCTGGCGCTCGCCCTCCTCATCGCCGGCGTCTCCGCCCTCAGCCACAGCCACCTGGTCACCGGCGAAGGCACCCCGTCGTCCGATCGGGATTGGACCGAACGCGTTACTGGTCGAGGGGGCCCAGGTAGGTCCAGCGCTTGTCCTGGCGGACGAACCGGCTCGTCTCGGTCATGACCCCGCGCCGCCCGCCCTGGCTGTAGATCGCGCGGAAGGTCACCGCGAACGCGCTGTACCGCGACCGCATCAGCGCCTCGGCCGTCGGCGCCGGACTCCCCGCGTGCAGACGCCGGCAGCAGGCCTCGTAGTCATCGCCAAGACCGCAGGGACAGTCCATCATCCGGTCCCGGCCTGCGGGACGGTGGACTCGCGGACGATCAGCTCGGGCTCGAACACGATCTGCCGGTGCCTGTGGAATTTCCCGTCGGTGGCTTCCTCGATCAGCATCTCTATGGCGGCCTTGCCCAGCTGGGAGCGAGGCTGCCGCACCGAGGTCAGCGGTACCGCCGCGGCGGCCGCGAAGTCGATGTCGTCGTAGCCGACAATGACCAGGTCAGCGGGGACCGACAGGCCCCGGCGGACCGTGTCCTGCAGCAACCCGAGGGCCAGCAGGTCGTTCGCGCAGAACACCGCGGTCGGGCGCTGGCGGGACGGCATGGCGGCCAGCGTTTCCCCGGTGGCGCGGCCTTGCGCGACGTCCAGGCGGGGAGTCTCGATCAGGGTGAGCGCGTCGGCGGGCAGTCCCGCGACCTCGATGGCGGTGCGGGCCCCGGCCAGGCGCTGACTGACCTGGCTGAGCGAGAGGGGGCCGCCGACGAAGCCGATACGCCGGTGCCCCAGCTCGATGAGGTGCGTGACCGCCAGTTCACTGCCCACGCGGTCGTTGACCGACACCGAGCACTCGTTGCCCCGCGCCGCCCGGTCGACCAGTACCACCGGGATACCCCGGCGGCGGATCTCATCGATCACGGTCGTCTTGCTGCCGACCGGAGTGATGAGGATGCCGAACGCGCGCTGCTCTTTCAGCGTGCTGAGGTAGTGGTGTTCACGGGACGGGTCATCGTTGCTGTTGCACAGCATGACCGACAGGCCCAGGGAAGCCGCGACACCTTCCGCGCCCGCCGCCAGATCGGTGAAGAACGGGTTGCGGACGTCGAGGACGACCAGGCCGATGGTGCGGCTGTGGCCCGCCCGCAGTTGCCGGGCGGCCTCGTTGCGGACGAAGCCGAGCTCGTCGATGGCCTGGAGCACACGCTCACGGGTCGAGGGAGCCACCCGTTCGGGCCGGTTCAGGACGTTGGACACCGTCCCCACTGAGACGCCGGCCCGCGCCGCGACGTCTACGACGCTAGCTGATTCGCGCACGCCACCCCTCCGGCAGGCCTTTGCAACCGCCGTGATTACCAAAACGTTTCAACAATACACCGGGCGTAGAGGAGGACCGGGAATGATCATAATCCACGGCGAGGACAAGGGATACCGGTCAGCCCGTGGCGATCGAGCCCGCGGTCAGGGTCTGAGTGTCCGGGGATTCCTTGACGTGCAAATTAAAACGATTCATCATATCTGGGAGCACCCCGTCGTGAAGAGCAGCGTAGCGAATCCGGAGGTGGTGAGTTGGGCGTGCGGCCGACGCCGAGCAGCCCCGGCGATGCCTTCAGGCTGGCCCGGAGCTTCGAGCAAGCTGACCAGCGCTACGGCCCGGTTCCCATCTGGTGGTGGAGCGGTGAGCGGCTCGAACGGGCACGCCTGCGCTGGCAGATGGAGCAGCTCTGCGCCCAGGGTGTGACCCAGGCGGTGGTGATGTGCCTGGCCCCCCGCGGCCCGCTGTACGGTTCGCTGGCCGACGACCCGCCGTTCCTGAGCGACGAATGGTGGGAGATCTTCCTGGCCGCGTGCGCCGATGCTCATCAGCTGGGTTTTCACTTCTGGCTCTACGACCAGTTCGGCTTCTCCGGAGCCAACTTCCAGGGCCAGCTGACCACGGCCCACCCGGACTGGACGGGACAGGAACTCGTGCGATCGGAGGCCGGGGGCTGGCACGCTGAGCCGCGCGGGTTCGACTACTACAACGCCGAGGCGTGCCAGGCCCTGATCGCAACGGTCCTCGGGGAGTTCCAGCGCCGGGCCGGCGACTGGTTCGGCTCGGTGATCACCGGGCTGTTCCAGGACGAGCTGCCGCAGCTGCCGTCCTGGGGCCCGGACTTCGCCTCGTCCTTCGCCCAGCGGTACGGCTACGACCTGGCCGGCCGGATCCCGCTGCTGTGGGACGGGGACGGCGACGAGGCCCGCCGGGTCCGCCGCGACTACCACGCCCACCGCGCCGACCTGGCTGGCCAGGCCTTCTTTGCGCAGTACGCGGCCTGGGCCGATGGCGCCGGCCTGATCGCCGGGTTCGACCAGCAGTCGCCCGCGCGCGAAGGCGACCCCGCCGGCAGCGTTGAGCTCTACGGCGACTATCTCGCCACCCACCGGCGGTTCACCGCGCCCGGCAGCGACCACTGGGGTGATCCCAAGCTGCACAGTTCGCTGGCTCACGCCGGCGGGCACCCGCGGACCTGGATCGAGGCCTTCCACTCTTCGGGCTGGGGCGGCACCCTGGAGGAGACCTACGACTGGCTGGGCCCGTTCCTGCGCCGGGGCGCCACCTTGTACGACCCGCACGCGGTGTACTACGCCACGGTCGGCGGCTGGTGGGAATGGGCGCCCCCGTCCACCTGCTGGCGGCAACCCTACTGGCCCGATTACCACGTGTTCTCCGCCGCGGTGACCAGGCTGTGCGGGCTGCTGAGCGCGGGCCAGCTGATCGCCGACACGATCTTGCTCTACCCGACGCAGACCGCGCAGGCCGACGTCACGCTGGCCGGGCCGCGACCGGCCGCGCGGACCGCGTCCGATCTCTACAACGAGCTCAACGGGTCGACGGCCTGGTTCGACGAGCGCCCCGGGCTCCTGGACCGGGCCGGGACCGACTACGAGATCTTCGACGAGCCGACGCTGGCGGCCGGCCGGGCCAGCGGGGACACCTGGCAGGTCGCCGGGGGGACATTCCGCAACGTCATCCTGCCCGGCGTCACCACGCTCGCCGGCCACCTGGCCGGACGGCTGGCCGAGTTCGCGCGGGCCGGCGGCACGGTGGTGGCCGCCGGGACGGTTCCCCACCTGTTCACCGGCCCGGACCGCGACGGCGGCGCGGCCTTCACCGCGGCCACTGAACAGGGGCTGATCGCCACGGTCGGCCCGGCCTCCGACGTGCTGCCCCGGCTCCGGCGCGGGCCGGTCGCGGCGCAAGCCGACGTCCCCTACATGCTGCGCCGCCACGGCGACTCCCTCGTGCTGCTCCTAGTCGCGCACGACGGCCGGACCGGGACCACGATGCCCCTGGTCCCCGGCCACAGCCACGAAGACCGGATCGCGGGCCGGTTCACCTGGCGGGGTTACTGGCAGGGCCGGGCCAACGAGGGGTATCAGTTCGTCCCGGTCGGGGACCGGGTCGCGCACGTGACCGTCACCGGCGGCCCCGGCGCGCGGGCCCAGCGCTGGGATCCCCGCACCGGGGCCCGGGCCGACGTGCCCACCCGGGAGCGTCCCGACGGCGCACTGGACCTGGACGTGCCGTTCGAGGACGGCCCGATCTCGGTCGTGGTCCTGTCGGATGGGCTGCCACCGGCCACCCGGACAGCCCCGGGCCAGCTGGCCGCCCGCACCGAACTCGACGGCCACTGGGAGATCGAGGCGCAGTCGACGCTGGACAACCGGTGGGGTGATCTCGGTGATTCACGAGTCACCGGCACGCTGCCCATCGAGGTCTGGAACCTTGAGCACGCCGAGGGACCGGAGGCCGGAGCGGCCGGGGCGGCCGAGCCGCCCGCGGAGCCTGTCTGGCGTCCGGTCCTGGCCACCTTCGGGCCGTATGTGCAGGTCCGGGGACCGCAGGCGGCGTGCGACGGGCCGTCGGGCCTGGGCGCGGGCGGCTGGCGGGACGGCGAGGTCTCGTTGTCCCGCGGCATCAGGAAAGACCCGATCCACTTCGGCAACCTGGGGCCGAAGGGCTCCGTGCCCGAAGAGTTCCTGCTCTGGCCGCACGTGGGCGCGGGGGAGTGGGTCGCGGTCCGGGCCGAACTCGATCTGCCCGCCGGGCTGGCGAGGACCCTGGTCGTGGGGGCCGACGCCGAGCGCCGCGTGTTCCTCGACGGCCGGCCGGTCCCGGTCACGGGCTCCGGCTACTGGACGGAAACCCCGCTGGACGGCGAGCACGGGCTGGTGGAGACCGAGATCTGGCTCACCCGCCCGGATGGCGGCTCCCGCCCGGATGGCGGCGCGCCGGAGCCGGCCGCGCTGCGTGCCTCGTTCGCCGTGGTGACCGATCCGCACCGGTACCGGCGCCCCGAGTGGCTGGAGCCCGCTGACGGTGCCCGCGCGTCCACCACCGTGCGCTTCACCCGGACCTTCTCGGTCGAGGCGGTCCCTTCGCAGGCTCAGATTCAGGTCGCCACCGAGGGGCCGTGCACGATCTGGGCCAACGGCCAGGTGGTGGGCCGCCAGGGTGCGTTCGAGCCGTACGCCAAGCGCCGCAAGCCCGCGGTCCAGCCCTACGACCTGGCCGGTACCCTGGCCCCGGGCCGGAACGAGCTGACCCTGGAGATCCAGGACCTCGGCCGGCCGGTCGCGGCCCTGGTCGACTCGGTCGCCACCGGCGACGGCGGGCTCGGCGTGCTGACCGACGGGAGCTGGGACGCCACCCGGGACGGCACCACGATCCCGGTCCGGATGCGCCGTGAGCAGTGGTCGGATCCGCGGTGGGTCTGCCTGCGAGCCCGGCCGCACCCGCTGCCGCGGTCGGCCTGGCTGAACCAGGACGCGGCCAGCGACGGCGTCGTGCTCGACCTGGTGCCCAGCGCCCGGCCCGGCCGCCGGACCGAGTGGCTGCGGTTCACCGCCCCCATCGGTGCGGTCCGCCTGCGGGTGCCGACCGAGGTGCCGTTCACCGCGCTCGTGGACGGACGTCCGATCCAGCCTTCCCACGGCGTGGTCGGGCTGGACAAGCCGCTGGCGGCGGGCACCGTCGTCCAGCTGCGGTTCGACGCGGCCGGCGGCCACCGCGGCGGCGGCCTGCTGAGCGGCCCGGTCCAGGCCAGCACGGTGAGCGCGCCGGGCGAGCTGGCCGAGTGGTCGCAGCTCGGGCTGGCCTCGTTCGGCGGTTGCGTGAGCTACCGCCGGACCGTCCGGGTCGACCAGCCCGGCCCGGGCGAGGCGGTCCTGCTCGACCTGGGTGAGGTCCGTGGCTCGGCTGAGGTTCTGGTCAACCAGATCTCCGCCGCGACATTGACCTGGAGCCCTTACAAAGCCGATATCACCGCGTATCTGCGTCCCGGAGCCAATGATCTCCAGGTCATTGTCCGCGGCACCCTGGCGGGTTACCTGGGTCGTGCGTCACCAACGCCCGCGGTGACCCGTGGACAGGACCGGCATGGCCTCTTTGGCCCCGTTGCCATCGTGCGGTGCCATTCACGCCCTTGACACCAAAGCTGAGGATGTGATTCGATCGTTGGAACGATTCATAAAAATACCTATATAGAAATTCGGGCACGTCAGGGTGCGTCAGAGCAACACGTTGCCGTGCTTTTTACAGCCGCGCCTGACGTCATTTCACCAGCAGCATTCCACGCTGGCAAATAAGGCTGCCTGAAAATGGTGGCAGTAACCCCTCGAAGGCTCAATTCCTGCAGCGCGGGAAATGTCAACAAACCACCGCGGAAACTATCGATCTGCGGCTGACAGTACGGGTGGTTCGTTTGGTCCACGAACAACGGAGTAGCGGTCCCGGGCCGGCCGTCGTCGCGGCGGCGGCCGGAAGCCCGGGCGCTGGCGGGCTCGCCACCGAGCCCGCCGCCAGGGCGGTCACCTCACCCGGTGGCGCCCGGTCCGGGCTGGGCGGGAACCGTGGCCGGCCGCGCTGGCGCGGCCTGTTCTCCCGGCAGGCGATCGCCGTCTTCATGCTGCCGAGCCTGCTGCTCATCGGGCTGTTCAGCTACTACCCGGCGGTGCGGAGCCTGGTCGGCGGGTTCTATATCTGGAACGGCTTCTCGGCGCCCCGTTACGACGGCTTCGGCCAGTTCTCGCAGTACTTCCACTCGTCCACGTTCGGGGCCGAGGCGCGCAACCTGGTGCTGCTGGTCATCGGCAGCATCGCCATCACGCTGGTCTCGCAGTTCGTGGCGGCCGAGGTCGTGGCCCACCTGCCCGGCCGGGCCGGCACCATCGCCAAGTACCTGCTGACGCTGCCGGTGGTGCTGCCGCCCATCCTGCTCATCGACGTCTGGGCCTACCTGCTGAACCCGTCCAACGGCCTGATCAACCGCATTCTGGGCGAGCTGCACCTGCCGCAACCGGGCTGGCTGACCGACTCCCACCTGGCCCTGGTCTCGATCCTGCTGATCGGGTTCCCGTGGATCTCCAACCTGGGCTTCCTGATCTTCCTCGGCGGTGTCCAGCACCTGCCGCGAGAGATCATCGAGGCCAGCCGGGTCGACGGGGTCGGCCGGCTTCGCCGCGTCTTCGCCATCGATATACCTCTGCTGATGCCACAATTCCGGATCGTCACGATCCTGGCCGGCGTCTACAGCGTGCAGAATTTCATTCCTATTCTGCTGCTCACCAACGGCGGACCCGGCAATGCCACCTTCGTGCCGGGTCTGGATATGTACCAGTCGGCCTTCCAGAACAGCGAGTATGGCTACGGAATGGCCATCGGGACCGTGCTCTTCGTCGCAATGCTCATCTTCACCGTCATCATCATGCGTACCTTGCGGCCGCGAACCTGAATCATCGGGCTTAACGAACAGAAAGTAGGCGAAGGAGCCTATGAAAATCACACGCAAGATATTCGCGCTGCCCGCGATCACCGCCGCTGTTCTTGTCGCTGCCGCGTGCAGTGGCGGTAGCGGTGGCCATTCCGGATCGGCCGTCCAGATCCGGGCCATCCTGCCGCCCAATACCGGGCCCATCAGCTCACCGCAAAATGCCAGCCTGCAGAAATTCACGCAGGAATATGAGTCCAAACACCCGAACGTCAGCGTCAACTGGCAGCCGAACCCGGTCTCGTCCATCACCACGGCCAACGCGACCCTGGTCTCCCAGGCGTCCGGCGGTGACGCCCCGGACATCGTCTGGCAGCAGTACAACCCGCTGCTGTCGGGCTCCATCCCCGCGGGCATCCTGCAGGACCTGAGGCCCTACCTGAACAAGCCGAACCCCTACGTGTCCGGCAACACGAAGTGGCTCGACCTGTTCACCAGCTCCACGATCCCCTACATGACCTCCCCGAACGGGCAGATGCAGATCCTGCTCGGATCCAACGTCGAGACCGCCTTCTTCTACAGCAAGTCGGCCTTCAGCAAAGCCGGCATCAGCGGGCCGCCCGCGACCTGGGCCGACCTGATGAGCGACATGGCCAAGCTGAAGCAGTCCGGCGTCACCCCGTTCATGTTCGCCGACGGCGGCCCCTGTAACCCGTCCTGGTACGAGCGGCTGGCCAGCACGTCGCTGCTGACCCCGGAGCTGAGCAAGTTCGTGGTGGACAAGTCGCAGGTCACCAGCGGCCTCGACGACTCCGTCGGGATCACCCGGAACATCATCAGCATGAACAACCCCCGGTACGCCGAGATCTGGAAGCTGCTCGCGGCGATGGAGCCCTACATGCTCAAGGGCGGCAGCAGCTACGACGCCTGCTCGACCCCGAGCACGGTCAGCCCGCCGCTGTCCCCGCAGTCACTGCTGGTCCAGGGGAAAGTGGCCATGCTCTGGGGCGGCAGCTGGTTCACCCCGCAGCTCAACTCGGCCGGCTTCAGCGGTAAGTATGGCCTGTTCGCCGAGCCGCCGATCACCAGCGCGACCACCCCCTACGCCACCGGCGTCAGTACCAAGGGCGTCATCGGCGGTCCCAACGGCGACGGCCAGTGGTCGATCACCTCGGAGAAGGCCGACCACAGCATGACCCCGGCCAAGACCAAGACGGTCATGGACTTCATGGCCTGGCTGTTCACCCCGCAGCACATCGGAGCCGAGGTCAAGGACTGGGGTCAGGGCGGGTCTTTCATCCCGACCGTAACGGGCGCGCCGGTGCCGGATATCCCCGGTCTGGCTTCGCTGGTCCCGGCCAAGGCCCCGGCCATCGTGGTGGACATCGCCCTGGACGACGTGCTCTCCACCAACACCACCAACACCGGCCTGCGCTTCCTGTCCTCCTTCCTGTCCGGCGGCACGAGCTATTCCTCGTTCGCCGCGCAGTGGGACCAGAACCTGCAGACCGGCGCTCAGGCCTACGCCAAGCAGAACAACATCGACCTGGGCAAGTACAAGTGACCTCATCCGCCCTCACGGCACTGGCCGCCCCGCGCCGCAGGCGCCACACGCTGAGGTGGGTCACCATCGCCTGCGGCGCGGTGCTGGTCGTGCTGACCTACTTCCCGATCGTGTTCGTGCTGTCGAACTCGCTGAAGAGCGGGGCGAACATCTCCAGCAGTGGCGTGTTCGCCCTGTTCACCGAGTTCGACGTGCACAACTACGTGCAGGCCTGGTCGGGGATCGACACGTCGCTGCTGAACACCGTGATCGTGGCCGTGGCGGCGATCGTGATCGGCGTGGTCGCCGCGATCCTGGGTGCCTACGCCTTCGCTCAGGTCCACTTCCGGGGCAAGTCGGTGGTGTTCCTGGCCTACCTCGGGCTGCTGATGATCCCGTGGACCCTGACTATCATCCCGTTGTTCCTGCTGATGAAGACGTTCGGCCTCTACAACGGCTGGTGGGCGCTGATCCTGCCCTACGCGGCCAGTGCCCAGCCGCTGCTGGTGCTGCTGTTCCGCGGGTTCTTCGAGCAGATCCCCGACGAGCTGCTGCAGAGCGCCCGGCTGGAAGGGGCCCGGGAGTGGCAGGTGCTGCTGCGGGTGGTCGCCCCGCTGGCCAGGCCGATCATCCTCACCGGCGCGATCTTGATGACGATCAACATCTGGGGCGACTACCTGTGGCCGGAGATCGTCTTGCAGGACTACCACAAGTACACGATCTCGGCCGGGCTGCAGGAGTTCGTCAGTGCCCAGGGCATCAGCGGCACCGGCACGGGCGCGGTGTTCGCCGCCTACATGATCACCATGCTGCCGCTGTTCGTGTTCGTCGGCTTCTCCATGCGCTACTTCGTGGCCGGAATCACCGACGGCGCGCTCAAGCTCTGACCCCGCGCTGGGGCCCGAGCCAGTCCGATCGAAAGGACACCACGAGTTGAGCCAGACGGAGGCCTTCACCGTCAGCGGAACCAGGGCCCGGTGGATACGTCCCGGCGAGCAGGGCACCCAACTCAGCCCGCGCGGCGCGTACCTGACCCGGACCACCATCGACCTGGACGAGGTGCCGCCGCGCGCGGTGATCCGGGCCACCGCCCTGGGCCTGTACGAGCTGCACGTCAACGGGCACCTGGTCACCGAGGCCGGGCTGTACCGGCCCGGCTGGACCGACACCACCCGGCGCGTGCAGTACCAGGAGTACTACATCACCGGGCTCCTGCAGCCGGGCACCAATGTGATCGGCGCCGAGCTGGCGCCGGGCTGGCACGGCGGCCGGATCGGTACCGATCGCGGCAACTTCCAGCGCCTCACCCCGCCCGAGCTGCTGCTGGTGGCCATCGCGGACACCGGCGGCCCGCAGGCCGCGCTCCTCGCCACGGGGGAGGGCTGGGAGTGGGCCGCCTCGGACATCACCGAGTCGGACCTGTATGACGGCGAGATCGCTGACCGGCGCCAGCGTCCTGGCGGCTGGGCGTCGCCCGGCGCGGCGGATCTGGGCCGCTGGGAGCGGATGGAGCGGTCGGCCGGCACCGCCGCCCCCGTGGTCCCGCAGGCCGGCCCGGTCGTCCGCGAGACCGCGACGTTCCCGGTCACCGATGTTCGCTGGCTGGACGATGGCACCGCCGTAGTCGACACCGGCCGGAACGAGAACGGGTTCGTGCGCGTGGTGGTTGACGCCCCGGCTGGCACCCGGATCACGGTCTCCTACGGCGAGCTGACCGATGTCGACGGCCACGTCTATACCGAGAACCTGCGCAGCGCCAAGTGCCGGGACGTGTTCCGCTGCGCAGGCGGCGGCCCCGAGGAGCTGGCGCCGCGCTTCAGCTTCCGCTCCTTCCGCTACGCCCAGATCAGCGGCCTGCCGGGCCGCGCGGCCCTGGTTCGCGCCGAGCGGGCCGTGATCGGTACCGAGCTGGAACGGTCCGGCTGGTTCGACTGCTCGGACCCGCTGCTGAACGACATCTATGCGGCCATCCTCACCTCTACCCGGGCCAATTTCCTGGAGGTGCCGACCGACTGCCCGCAGCGTGACGAGCGCCTCGGCTGGATGGGAGACGCCCTGCTGTTCACGCCGCTGGCCGCCTACACCTACGACGTCTCCGGGCTGATGTCCAAGTGGTTCGACGACGTCCTGGACGCCCGGACCGCCCGCGGCCTGTTCACCGACATCGCCCCCCGGCCGCCCGGCCGGGTCATGTTCCGCGACCGCGAGGGCGCGCCCGCCTGGGCCGACGCCGGCGTGGTGCTGCCGTGGCTGATCTACCAGCGCTACGGGGACCGGGAGGTCCTGGAGCGGATGTACCCGGCCATGATGACCTGGCTGCGGGCGGTCCACGCGGACAACCCCGACGGCATCTGGCGGCACGGGCGGGGCCGCGACTACGGCGACTGGGTCCCGGCCGGGCCGGACACCTCCCACGACCTGTTCGGGACCTGCTGGCTGTACCACTCGACCCGGACCGCCGCCGAGGTCGCCCACGTCCTCGGATCGGGTGACGTGGACTGGCTGCGGAAGCGGGCCGGGGTGGTCCGGGACGCGTTCGCGGACCGGTTCCTGGACGCGGGCAGCGGGCGGATCGCCGCCCCGGAACCGGTGGGCTCACCGGCCGCCGCGCGCCGGTTCGCGCCCTCGGTCGCCGAGGAAACCCAGACCGGCTACATCCTGCCGCTGGTCTTCGGCCTGGTCGACGGCGAGGTGGCGGTGCGCTGCGGCCAGCGCCTGGCCGAGCTGGTGGGCAAGGCCGGCGACCGCCTGGAGACCGGGTTCATCGGCAGCGCCTACCTGCTCGACGCGCTGGCCGGGTCGGGCCAGACCGCCCTGGCCGGTGAGCTGCTCCAGCGCAGCGAGTTCCCCTCGCTCGGCTACATGATCAGCCGGGGCGCCACCTCGATCTGGGAGCGCTGGGACGGGCTCCAGCCGGGCGGCGGCCCGGCCTGCCCGACCATGAACTCCTTCAACCACTACGCGCTGGGCTCGATGTTCCGCTGGGCCATCGACGGCGTGTGCGGCCTGCGGCCCGACCCCGGCGTCCCCGCCTTCGGGGCGTTCACGTTCGCGCCGGCCGTGCTGACCGGGCTCGACTGGGCCTCGTTCCGGTTCGCCAGCCCGCGCGGTGAGATCCGGGTGCGCTGGGACCGGGACGGCCAGGACGCGGTGGCCGGTGAGGTGACCGTGCCCGAGGGAACCACCTGCACGCTGGCCGCCACCGTGCCGTCCGGAGACCAGGTGCTGTCGCTGGCCGGCCACGACGGCCAGCCGCTCGGCCCCGGAACGCACCGGGTCCGCTGGCAAGGGTGACGGCCATGCTCCGGTCTCGTTCGGTCGGCGACCGCAAGGTGGGCGCGATCGGGCTGGGTGGCGCGCCGATCGCGCTGGCGGCCCAGATTCCCGACGAGCGCAGCGCCGTCCGCATGGTGCACGCCGCGCTGGACGCTGGGGTCACGCTGCTCGACACCGCCGACGTCTACAGCCCGGACCTCGGCCAGGGCTACAGCGAGGCGGTGTTCGGCCGGGCCGTGCGCACCTGGGGACCGGGCCGGGACGACGTCCTGATCGCCACCAAGGGCGGGAAGTACTGGCGACCGGACGGCGAGGTGCAGGTCAACGGCCGGCCGGAGTACCTGGCCCGGGCCTGCGAGGCCAGTCTCCGGGCGCTGGGCACCGACGTCATCGGCCTGTACCAGTTCCACGAGCCCGACCCGGCCGTCCCCTTCGAAGAGTCGATCGGCGCCCTGGCCGCCCTGCGGGCGGCCGGCAAGGTCCGGCAGATCGGCATCTCCAACACCGGGGTGGACTTGATCCGGCGGGCCCTGGCGGTGACCCCGCTGGCCAGCGTGCAGAACCGGCTGGGACCGGGCCACCGGTACGGCGCGGCCGAGATTGCCCTGTGCGAGCAGGAGGGCCTGGCCTTCCTGGCCTACTCACCGCTCGGCGGCCTGGGCACGAAACCCGGGCCGCCGCCCGGCCCGGCCGCGAGCCGGTTCACCGAGGTGGCCCGGCGGCACGGGACCTCACCCCAGCAGATCGCCCTGGCCTGGGAGCTGTCCCTGTCCCCGGCCGTCATCCCGATCCCCGGATCCACCCGCGCGCCGACCATCCTCGACAGCGTGCAGGCGGCGGCGCTCACGCTCAGCCCCAGTGACCTGGCGACCCTCGAAGGAATCCAATGAGCCTCAGCGCCTACGGCCTGCACTGCGAGCACCGGTCCGAGCCGCTCGGCGTGGACGAGCCGCGCCCCGCCTTCAGCTGGAAGCTGTCCGCCAGCACCGCCGGGCGCAGCCAGCAGGCCTACCGGATCACCGTCCGCCCAGCCGCGGGCGGGGAACCGGTGTGGGACTCCGGCCCGGTCACCGACTCCGCCCACCACGAGGTGATCTACGACGGCGTCCCGCTGGAGCCGTCCACCCGCTACGCCTGGGACCTTCAGCTCACCGACGACCGCGGGGAGGCGGGACAGCCGGCCAGCAGCTGGTTCGAGACCGGCCTGCTCACCCCGGCGGCCTGGACCGCCCGCTGGATCCGCCGTGACCCGCGCACCGCGCCCCGGATCGACCCGCCCCAGGACGAGGACCCGCCCGAGCGGACGCGCATGCTGGCTCCTCCCTGCCAGTTCCGCCGGGAGTTCGAGCTGCCCAGCCCGCCGGTCCGGGCCCGGGCCTACGTGACCGCCCACGGCCTGTACCAGCTCCGCCTCAACGGGGAGCAGGCTGGCCGGGACGAGCTCACACCCGGCTGGACCGACTACCACTACCGGCTGCAGTACCAGGTGTACGACGTCACCGGCCTGCTCCGGGCCGGGCCCAACGCCGTCGGCGCCCTGGTGGCCGACGGCTGGTGGAACGGGTACATCGGCTTCGACCCCCGGCGCGCAGCCCAGCACTACGGCCGCTACCCCGAACTGCTGGCCGAGATCCACGTCACCTGCGCGGACGGCAGCACGGTGATGGTGACCACCGACGAGAGCTGGACCGAGCGCCCCGGTGAGATCAGCTCCGCCGACCTGCTGGTAGGCGAGGCCCACGACCAGCGCCGGGCCACCCCCGGATGGGACCAGCCCGGTCACGGCGGCGAGGGCTGGATCCCGGTGCTGGCCGCCAAGAGCGAGGGGTCCCCGCTGGTGGCCCAGCTGGACGAGCCGGTGCGGGCCATCATGGAGGTGCCCGCCCAGGCCGTCTGGCCGGTGGACGGCGGCTACCTGGCTGACTTCGGCCAGAACCTGGTCGGCCGGGTCCGGCTCCGGCTCCCCGACGCCCCGGCCGGCACCCGGATCCGGCTCCGGCACGGCGAGATCCTCGACCACGGCGCGCTCTACACCAAGAACCTGCGCTCGGCCGAAGCCACCGACGTGGTCGTCACCGCCGGGCCGGACGGCCCGGCCTGGTTCGAGCCGCGGTTCACCACCCACGGCTTCCGCTACGCCGAGGTGACCGGCTGGCCCGGAGAACTCCAGCCCACCGACCTGGTGGCCGTGGTCCTCGCCAGCGACCTGCCGCCGGCCGGCCAGCTGGAGTGCTCAGACCCGATGGTCACCCAGCTGATCAGCAACATCACCTGGGGCCAGCGGGGCAACTACGTCAGCGTTCCGACCGACTGCCCGCAGCGCGACGAGCGCCTCGGCTGGACCGCGGACACGCAGATCTTCCTGCCGACGGCCTGTTTCCAGGCCGATGTGTCGGCGTTCATCGGCCGCTGGCTGCTGGACGTCCTGGACGAGCAGGACGAGGACGGCGCCTTCGGCGACGTGGCCCCGCGCCTGATCGCCGAGCGCGAGGGCGCGCCCGCCTGGGGCGACGCCGGGGTCACCGTCCCGTACCACCTGTGGCGGATCTACGGACAGCGCCGGCTGCTGGAGCGGGCCTATCCGGCCATGCGCGACTGGGTCGAGCACATCCACCGGCACAACCCCGACCTGATCTGGCGGAACGCCGACGGCAACAGCTACGGGGACTGGCTGCAGATCGGCGCCCACACCCCGCGCGAAGTCGTGGCCACCGCCTACTTCGCCCGGTCGGCCGGGCTGCTGGCCGACACCGCCGCCCTCCTCGGCCACGACGAGGACGCGACCCGCTACCAGGCCCTGGCCCGCGACGTCCGGAACGCCTTCACCGAGGCGTTCGTCCAGACGGACGGCACGATCGCCTCCGGCAGCCAGACCGGTTACCTGATGGCGCTGGCCTGGGACCTGATCCCGGCTTCGGGGCGCGACCAGGCCTTCGCGCACCTGTGCCGCGACATCGAGGACCGCGGTAACCGGCTGTCCACCGGGTTCGTCGGGGTCCCGCTGCTCGGCCCGGTGCTGACCGCCCACGGCCGCCCGGACCTGGCCTACGCCCTGCTGCACCAGGAGGAGTTCCCCTCCTGGGGTTACTCGATCCGGCACGGGGCGACCACGATCTGGGAACGCTGGGACGGCTGGACCGAGGAGCACGGCTTCCAGTCCGCGCACATGAACTCGTTCAATCACTACTCACTGGGGTCGATCGGGGAATGGCTGTGGCGCTCCGCGGCCGGCATCGACCAGGCTCCAGGCTCGGTCGCCTACGCCGATCTCGTGATCGCCCCCCAGTTCGGGCCCCGGCTGGACTGGGTCACCGCCCGGTACGACTCACCCCGCGGCCTGGTCCGGGTCGAGTGGCGCCGTTCCGGCGAAGGCGTTGATCTCGAGCTGGAGATTCCGCCCGGGCGCCCGGCTGAGCTGCGGCTCCCGGGCGAGGCGTCCCGCCGGCTGCCGCCCGGAACCCACCGCGTGCACTACGCAAAGTTTGAATCGCAGGCTGAATCGGTTCACCCCGGACGGATGTGAAAGGCGGAATCCAATGCTGACCGAAGTCACCGAACAACAGCAGAAGAGCTACGCGGAACGGGGATTCCTGGTCGTCGAGAACTTCCTGGACCCCGGCGAGCTCTCCGAATGGCGGACCGCCGTCGACCACGCGGTGGCCGAGCGCGGGGAGCAGCTGCTGTCGTTCGCCACCACGGCCGAAGAGAACGCCGCGGTCACCCGGTCCGAAGAGGAACGGGACTACTACGACCACGTGTTCACCCAGCGCAACAACCTCTGGCAGACCGACGAGCACATGCGGCGCCTGCTGTTCCAGCCCGGTCTGGGCAAGTTCGTGGCCGACGTCGCCGGCATCGAGGGCGTGCGGATCTGGCACGACCAGGCCCTGATCAAGGGTCCGTACAGCAACCCGACCGCGTTTCACCTCGACGTCCCGTACTGGTCGTTCAAGTCGCCCGACGCGATCACGATCTGGATCGCCCTCGACGACGCCACGATCGAGAACGGCTGCCTGTACTACGTGCCCGGCAGCCACCTGGCCCGCAAGTTCGACAACGTCAGCATCGGCAGCCGGATCGGCTCGCTGTTCGAGGTCTACCCGGACTGGGCCAACGTGGCGCCCGTGCCCTGCCCGGTCCCGGCCGGCGGTGCGCTGTTCCACAACGGGCTCACCTTCCACGGGGCCGGGGCCAACATGACCCCGGGCCTGCGCCGGGCCATGACCTGTGCCTACATGCCGGACGGGGCCACCTTCAACGGCACCCGTAACGTGCTGCCGCCGGAGTATTTCCGGACCCTCGAGGTGGGTCAGGTGCTCGACAACGAGGCGCAGAATCCGCTGGTCTACTCCCGGCGCGGCGCGCCCGCAGGATCAGCTAATTGAGCCCGGACCAGCTGGAGCGCATCGCCCCGCGACCGGCCACGGTGGGCCTGGTGGCCGGTGGTCTGGGAGCCTACTGGCCCCAGTTCCCCAACCTGCTCCCGCAGCTGCAGACCTCGGCCCGCCGGGTCAGCGAGCGGGTCCGCGGTCTGGGCTGTGAGGTCATCGACGCCGGGTTCATCTCCGACGCCGAAGAGGGGGCCAAGGCCGCCGAGGTCCTGCGAGTGGCCGGGTGCGACCTCATCGTGGGCTTCCTCACCACCTACATGACCGCGTCGATGCTGGTGCCGATCGCGCAGCGCAGCGGCGCCCCGGTGCTGCTGATCAACCTCCAGCCGACCGAGAAGATGGACCACGCCACCTTCGGGACCGGCGAATGGCTGGCCTACTGCGGCGCCTGCCCACTGCCGGAGATGGCCAACGCTTTCTACCGGGTCGGGGTGCCATTCCGTTCGGTGTCCGGTTACCTGGACGACGAGCGCGCCTGGGCCAGGATCGGGCGCTGGATCAAGGCTGCCGGGGTCCGCGGCGCGCTCCGGGGTGGCCGCCACGGGCTGATGGGGCACCTGTACCCCGGCATGCTCGACGTGTCGACCGACCTGACCCTGGTCAGCACCAACTTCGGCGGTCACGTGGAAGTGCTGGAGTTCGACGACCTGCGGGTCCGGGTGGCCGACGTCACCGACGATCAGGTCGACGAGCGGATGGCCCTGGCCCGCCAGGTGTTCGAGATCGACCCGTCGGTCCAGGAGGAGGACTTCCGCTGGGCGGCTCAGGTCTCGGTCGGCCTGGACCGCCTGGCCAGCGACTTCAGCCTCGACAGCCTGGCCTACTACCACCGTGGGCTGGAAGGCGAGCAGCACGAGCGACTGGGCGCGGGCATGATCCTGGGCGCGTCCCTGCTGACCGCCCGCGGCGTGCCGGCCTGCGGCGAGTATGAGCTGCGGACCTCGCTGGCCATGCTGATCACCGACCGGCTCGGCGGCGGTGGCTCGTTCACCGAGCTGCAGGCGCTCAACTTCGCCGACAACGTGGTCGAGATGGGCCACGACGGCCCCGCTCACCTGCAGATCTCCGCCCGCCGCCCGCTCCTGCGGGGTCTCGGGGTCTACCACGGCAAACGCGGCTGGGGTGTCTCGGTGGAGTTCGACGTCCGGCCGGGGCCGGTCACCGCGTTCGGCCTCGGCCAGCAGCGCGACGGCTCGTTCCGCTTCATCGCCTCGCCCGGCACGGTCGTGCCCGGGCCGCTGCTCCAGATCGGGAACACCACTTCGCGCGTCGATTTCGGTTGCGACCCGGGGGAGTGGACCGACGCCTGGAGTGCCACCGGCATGTCCCACCACTGGGCGCTCGGGGTTGGTGATCTCACCGCCGAGCTGCGGGCGACCGCCGAACTGGTCGGCGCCGGAATCACTGAGGTCGGGCCGCCGTTCACCCGCTTGGTTTAGGAACTTCAGGAAGGTAGGTGCGGCTATGGCCGGAGCCGAGGTCGTCAAGGGTGTGCTGCGCCGGCAGCACATCGAGCTGCCGTCGTGGGCCTTCGGGAACTCGGGCACCCGGTTCAAGGTCTTCACCCAGCCGGGAGTGCCGCGCGACCCGTTCGAAAAGGTGGCCGACGCGGCCCAGGTGCACCGCTACACCGGCGTGGCCCCGACCGTAGCGCTGCACATCCCGTGGGACAGGGTCGACGACTACGCTCGTCTGGCCGCCGCGGCCAAGGAACAGGGCGTCAAGATCGGCACGATCAACGCCAACGTGTTCCAGGACGACGACTACAAGCTGGGCAGCATCACCAACCCCGACCCGCGGATCCGGCGCAAGGCCCTCGATCACCTCATCGAATGCGTCGACGTGATGGACGTGACCGGCTCCGGGGATCTGAAGCTGTGGTTCGCCGACGGTACGAACTATCCCGGGCAGGACAGCATCCGCGCCCGCCAGGACCGGCTGGCCGAGGGCCTGCGGGCGGTGTACGAGCGGCTCGGCACCCACCAGCGGCTCATCCTGGAGTACAAGCTGTTCGAGCCGGCGTTCTACCACACCGACGTCCCGGACTGGGGCACGTCGTTCGCGCACTGCCTGGAGCTGGGTGAGCAGGCCCAGGTGTGCGTCGACACCGGGCACCACGCTCCCGGGACCAACATCGAGTTCATCGTGGCGTTCCTGCTGCGGGCCGGGAAGCTGGGCGCCTTCGACTTCAACTCCCGCTTCTACGCCGACGACGACCTCATGGCCGGGGCGGCCGACCCGTTCCAGCTCTTCCGCATCCTGTTCGAGGTCAGCGCGGGCGGCGGGTTCGAAGAGGCCACCGGCATAGCCTTCATGCTGGACGAATGCCACAACATCGAGCCCAAGATCCCCGGCCAGATCCGCTCGGTCATGAACGTGCAGGAAGCGACGGCCAAGGCCCTCCTGGTCGACGCCGATGCGCTGGCCGCGGCCCAGCAAGCCGGCGATGTCCTCGGCGCCAACGCAGTACTGATGGACGCCTACAACACCGACGTCCGCCCCCTCCTGGCTGACCTGCGCGAGGAGGCGGGCCTCGACCCGGACCCCATGTCCGCCTATGCCCGCTCCGGCTACGCCGACCGCATAGCCGCCGACCGCGTCGGTGGCCAGCAGGCCGGCTGGGGCGCGTAAGGGGCGCAGGTCACGCCGCTGCTTCCGGCTCCGGCCGCGCCCGGCGCCCTCGCCGGACAGGTCTGCGGTCTCCCGGCGATTCGCGATGGCGCCAGCGGGTAGGCCGGCGGCATGACCTCTTACAAAGTGAATGAGCCGGCGGTCAAGCAGGCCCGGCGACTGATCGACGAGGGCGCCGTCGACACTGAGACCGGGTGGGGAGACGCCGCGCCGTCGGCGGCCGCGGGCAACAAGGAGATCGACCGCGAGGGCTATGACGGCTACGGTCGCTGGCATCTGGGCGTCGACACTGAGGCGTCCGAGGAAACCAAGGACCGCTATGCCTTCCCCTATGGGGACTTCAAGAAGGTCAACCGGTCCGCCCTCATCCACGCCAAGCAGCGTGCATCGCAGAACGATCACAAGGAGATAGAGAAGGTGGCCAGCGACCTGCTCGACCGGCTGGACGAACGGCAGGACTGACCGGCGACCCGGGTGTCTCGGAGATCGCGCCCCCGCACAGTTGCCCAGGCCGGTGGCCGCGCGGCGGGCGGTGCTGAACCGGGCCCGTGACACGCTGGCCTGGCAGGAGCAGATCACCGCCGAGGAGGCCTTCGCCCGGCTGGCCCGCCGCTCCGGCGCCGAGGCCCGCAGCATCTTTGACATTGCCCGCGACGTGGCCGACGGCACGGCTTCTGACACCGAGGCCGCCGGATGACCGGCCAAGCCGGGAAGCTGAGCCTGTTCGACGGGCTCCAGCTTTCTGGCATGACCCCGGGCGAGCTCTGGCTGGGCTACTACTCCGTCGGCGGGAACGCCAGCGAGCTGGAAGTGGAGGCATACGTCCTGGGACTGCTCCGGCCCGACGCCTACCAGCACAACCTCATCGCGCAGGCCATCAACGAGCGCGCCGTAACGGTAATAGCTTTGCTGGGAAACTGGACGCCACGAACAACTCGCAGCTGAGCCAGATGCTGGACGCAGAGATCGCGGCCAGGCCCCAGCGGCACTAGTCTCATGCACATGGTCACGCCGCTGAGCACGCCGCCCGGCGCGGAGGACAAACTCCGCGATATCCGGGCGGTTTCCGATGCGGCCCTGTCGTACCTGGGCCCGGAGGAATTCCTCACCGAGCTGCTGAGCCGGGTCAAAGTGAGCATGGACGCGGATACCGCCGCGGTCCTGCTGCTCGACCGCTCGGCCCGTCAGTTGGTGGCCACGGTCGCGAGCGGCCTGGAGGAGGAGGTCAGGCAGGGCGTCCGCATCCCAGTCGGCCAGGGTTTCGCCGGCCGCATCGCTGCGGAAGCGAGGCCGGTGATTCTCGATCATGTCGATCACAGCAACGTGCTCAACCCGATCCTGCTGGAGAAAGGGATCCGGTCTCTGATCGGCGTGCCGCTGCTGGTCAACGGTGTGGTGATCGGCGTCCTGCACGTCGGCTCGGTCGGCAGCCGGGTGTTCACCGGCGACGATATTGTGCTGCTGCAGCTGGCCGCCGACCGCGCGGCGCTGGCCGTGCAGTCATTCCGGTCCCGCGACGATCACACCGCGGCGGCCGCGCTGCAGCAGAGCCTGCTTCCCTCGGATCTGCCCGCGGTACCCGGCACGGAGATCGCCACCCGCTACGTCCCCGGGGACGGCCGGGTGGGCGGCGACTGGTATGACGTGTTCACGCTGCCCTCCGGCGAGCTGTGCGTGGTGATGGGCGATGTCGCCGGCTCCGGCCTGCAGGCTGCGGTCATCATGGGCCGCATGCGCAGCGCTCTGCGCGCGTACGCGCTGGAAACCCGTGACCCAGCCGAGGTCCTGACCCGGCTGGACCGGAAGATGCAGCACTTCGAGCCCGACGCCATGGCCACCATCGCCTACGCCATCCTCACCCCCGCCACCGGTGAACTGGCCATCGCGTCAGCGGGTCATTTCGCGCCCGTCATCGCGGTTCCCGGCTGGCCTTCCGCGCCGGGCGAGATGATCATCGGCGTCCCGATCGGCGTCGCTAATGATCCGGTCTGGCGAACCACGACCATGAGCCTCACCCCCGGCACACTGCTGTGCTTTTTCACCGACGGCCTGGTCGAGCGTCGCCACACGCCGATCGATGACCGCCTGGCCCTGCTGAGCCGCACCGTCGTAGCGGACCCGCCGGAGAGTGTCTGTGCCTCGGTGATGCGGGTCCTGGTCGGCCGGGAGCCTGTCGGGGACGACATCGCCCTCCTCGCCCTGCGCTGGTCTCCTCCGCAGCCCGCGACCTCAAGCCCGGCGTGAGCGTAGCCCCTTGCGCCTGGCCCGGTGCCGCCTGACCGGAGGAACCGGTACCCTAGGCTGCGATTCCGCGCGCCGGTCAGACGCCGGCGCCGCGGGCGCATAGCTCAGCGGTAGAGCACTCGCCTTACAAGCGAGGGGTCACAGGTTCGAACCCTGTTGCGCCCACCAGATTTCCCCAGCTAAGTCGCTATTCGGTAGCTGGCAATGCTCCTGTGTCCTGGTCGGCCGGAACGTGGCGGCCGTGGTTAGGCCGCCTAGGCTAACAGCGGGCCGGCCGTCCAAGAGCCTCCCCTTGGAGCAGGCGCAGGCGCTGCTGCACGCTGCATGGGACTCCCGTCTGCTGCCCGCCGGGCTGATTCCCGCCAGCTGCGCGGTCAGCTACCTCCTGGACCGCCACGGACAATAGCGCGCACTCTCACTCTGCAGTAGCCATGCCAACAACGATGGCAATTGCATACTTGCAAGTCCAGGTGGACCATGATCACGCTTGCTGCCGGACCTGACATTATCCGCGGGCACGCGCCTACCGGTTACCAAGGGAATCGATAGCGGCGGCGACCTGGCGTGGTGAGGCAATCATCGTCAAGTGGCGGCCGGGTACGTAAACCGGCGGCGGGGCGCCGATTCTCCGTGCCGTCAACGCCGCGTCGGGGTGTGACATCTCCGGGTCGTTGGTTCCCACGACCACTAGCTTCGGCACGTCAGCCGTTTTCAGCGCGGTGAACTGCGCGGAAGTCATGGCGGTGATGCCATGGCGCATCGAGTACGTGATCTCCGCCTGGAACCCGGGCTGCTCCAGCGGCCACCGCCAGGTATTGACGCCCGCTTTGCTCAATTGCGGGCACGTGGGCCCGCACATGGCGTTGTAAATGTCCTTGATCAGCCAACCTTGGCTGAGCGCCAGCCGCAGAACCGACGTCTTGTACGGGTTGGTGAACAGCGTGGCGGCGATCGCGCCCACAGACGACGGCGCGCCAAGCGGGGTCGCATCACCGTCGAGAAAAATGACGCCTTTTATGCTCCCGGGGTTTTCCAGCGCGGTGATGCCGACGTCCGCAGCGCCGGCAGAATGGCCGACGAGGATGGGGGCGTCCGGCCCAGTGAGCTTTTCCGTCTTGACGAACGCGGAGATCTGCCCGGCGAGATGGCCAGCGCTAAAGGGCGGGTTCGGCGCGCTGTAGCCGGTACCGGACAGGTCGATCGCGAACACGCGATGGTTCTTGGCCAGCATCGGTCCGAGCGCTGCGAAGGTATCCGCTGTTTCGAACGCGCCGGGTACCAGTACGACCGGCGTCCCGTGCGTGCCCCACTCGAGGTACCGCGTGTCCCACCCGCCGCCATTCGCGGACAACAGGTGCGCCGGTCGTGGCGCAGGTCCGTCGGTCGCCAGGTTGTAGCCGAAGCTCGCCACGGTGACCGCGACCACCAGCGCCACGATGGCTGTCCCGGCCACCTTCGCGATGCGCTTCAAGATCCGCGGGAACCTCCGGGGAGGGCTGAGCCCGGTCGGCGGCACCTCGGTGGTAGTCACAGGAGCCATTTTCCGGGGTCAACGCTGAGATTCCCCTGAGACCCAGATGTGCAACCGTGTCAGGCGACAGTAGGCGACGCAGACAGACGCACCGATGGTGCTTCGCAAGCGAGGAGTCACAGGTTCGAACCCTGTTGCGCCCACCAGGTAGAACATAGGTCTATCCTCCAGGACATACGTGCCTGAGTGCCATCCCCGTGGATGGCAACGCTCTACCGGGATGCGGTGAAGCCCGCAACGTGGCCGACCTGGTCGATCCGCCGGCGGGACGACCAGGGAGGCCATCCAAGGCACTGACCGTGGATCAGGCTGTTGCTGATCACCGGGATTCATGCGACCGGCCCGCGGAGCTGAGCGCGCCGCGGATCGCGGTTCACCGACGCTTCAGGAACCTCACATAGATAGCCGCGAACACCAGTGTTACGCAGCAGGCAAGATGGCGCTGCGTAATCGTCATCACAGAGCCGCGATCGTCGCCGTCCCGGTCGCCCTGGGCTGCGGCACCCAGCCTTTCAGTGCTCGCCGATGACGGCGACCGGGCAGGACGCGTGCGAGAGCAGCGTCTCCGTCACGGTCCCGAGCACCATGCGCGGGAGACCGCCCCGGCCACGGCGGCCAAGCACGAGCAGCTGGGCGTCATAGGCCGCGTCGAGCAGGGTGGCCCGGGCCGACTGGCTAGTGATCTGGCGGTACAGCTCGACCTCGGGGTGTTCTTTCTCCCACTTGGTAACGATGTGCTCAAAATCCTCACCGGTGCGTTTGGCCATGGCCAGCTCGCCGGGCGCGTCGGCCAGGGCGCAGACCGCCGTCAGCGGAACGTGCCGTAGCGCCGCCTCGGTCCCGGCAAAATCCAGTACGTTCGCTGAAGCCTCAGAACCATCGATTCCCGCCACGACGTGGCCGGGAGCGTAGCAGCCAGTGGGCCGCCATCGCCCGCGCACCACCACCACTGGGCTGTGTGCGAACGCGGCCGTCTGCAGGCTGACCGATCCGAGCATGAGGCCATCCAAGCCGCCCAGGCCACGGGACCCTACGACGAGGATGCTGGCGTCCGCGCTCTGCTCACAGAGGACGCTGGCTGCCGATCCTTCGACGAGGACTTGCTGTACTTCGGCTGGATCGGGGTTCCGAATCGAGGTCGAGAGGATCCACTGAGCGCTGGCGCGGGCCGGATCGTCGTGCCCCGGCTCCAGCGGGGGACCGGCGTAGCCAGGTGCCCAGGCGTGGCAGACAGCGAGCACGGCACCATGTTCCCTGGCTGCACGGGCCGCCCAGTCCACTGCATCGCGGCTGCTCGACGAGCCGTCATATCCAACGAGGATCTCATGATCGCTGCAGTGCATGGCCACCTCCCGGTTTGCCTCTCCTTCAAAGCTCGCCCAGCTGCCTGGCACGGGTCAGGGCCAGCGGTCTCATAGCGGCCGGCCCTTTGGCCCAAGAACCGGAGCGAAACGGCCCTGACCATTTCCGTGCGGCCAGCGCAGGCTGAGGCCATGAACACGAACAAAAGGCCTCACATCACCGAGATCAACCTGAACACTGGCAAGAAGGGGCGGCTGCACCGGATCCTTCACGAGAGCGGCCTCCGCAACGGGACCGCGATGCTGCTTCCCTACGGCCTGAGCTTCGGACCCGGATTCCGGGGTCTCCCCGTGCCAGACAGCCCGACCGACGCCATCCGGTTCGCCTTCGAAGGCAGCTTCAACGCCATGGTGCTGCCGGTCGATCTGGCTGAGAAGTTCTACTGGGACTACGCCGGGGAGATGCCCCTGATCGTCACGCTCAACGGCATGGCCGCGGGTCCTGCAGGCTCATCGCAGCCGATCCCGCAGGGCACAGTGGCCGATGCCGTTCGGCTGGGCGCCGACGCGGTTGGCTACTTCCTCTACGCGGACTCGCCGGTCCGTGATGGTGGCTTCGGCGACTACCAGATGGTCCGCGAAGACGCTGAGCGCTTGGGCATGCCGCTGTTCGTCTGGGCCGCTCCGCGCGGCAAGACCGTCGAGGAGATGGGCGGCGCCGACTCCCTGTACGCCGTCGACTACGCGACCCGGACCGCGCACCGGCTCGGGGCCGACGTGGTGATCGTGAGCTTCCCGCATCCGGAGAACGTTGGCCGGCGCGTGTCGGACAACGTGCCGCGCATCTTCCCCCGGGAAGCCATCGACACCGTGGTCCGCTCGGCCCATCAGACGCTGGTCATCGTGTCCAGCGGCCGCGACGCCACGGACGAAGCCATGGTGGCCGAGACCCAGCAGGCCATGCGGGCCGGAGCGGCCGGGATCATCTTCGACCGGCCGATCGAGCAGCGCAGTCACCGGGCCTGGGTGCCGCTGATCCGCGAGCTCAGGCATGGCCTGGGTGTCTACTGCAGCTAGTCGCCGGAACCGGATCGAAAGGAGCACGACGATGACGCCGAAGCCGGTTGTCGTAGGCACCGATGGTTCAGGGGAGTCGTTGTGCGCGCTGGAATGGGCGGCCGCCGAGGCCGCCCGCCGTTCGGCGCCACTCCGGATCGTGTCAGTCATGGCCGTCCCGGCGCACGTGCCCGCTGCGGACGCCTCGCCCGTGAGTCTCGATGAGCTGATGGGCAGCGTCTACCGCGAGTCGCTGGCGGCCACGGCCGGGCGGGCCGCCGCGGTGGCCCCAGGGGTGACGATCACCACCGAACTGCTCACCGGATCGCCCGGTCACGTGCTGGCCGACGCGGCGGAAGCCGCGTCGATGCTGGTCGTCGGCGCCTACGGCATGGGCGGCTACGCCCAGCCCGGCGCTGGCCCGGAGACCAGGTACGTGACGGCGCACGCCAGGTGCCCGGTCGCGGTGATCCGCGATCCCGGGGGCATCGAGCACGGCGAGATCGCGGTCGGTGTGGGGAACGTGGACGGCGCCCAAGCCGCACTGCGGTTCGCGTTCGAGGAGGCTGCTCTGCGCAAAGCCCATCTGACGGTGGTGCACGCCTGCGACGAGAACAGCCCACCCACCGGCCACTTCGCTGAGAGCCTGGGCCACTGGCAGCACCTGTTCCCCCAGGTTCCCGTCAGCCGCAAGCAGGTCGAAGGGCATCCGGGCCGCATCCTCACCGCTTACTCCGGCTTCATGGACCTGATCGTGCTCGGCCACCACGACCGGCCGAACCGAAACATCGGCCATCGCTCGGCCATCCAGGCCTTGCTCAACCATGGACAGGGGCCGATCGTCTTCGTCCCCCAGGACTGGCTGGGGAGCGGTGCTAATCGGCGGCATGCTCTGACCAGACGGTCGGCGTTTGCCGAGCCACCCAGCTGCTGACACGATGAGCGGCGTGAAACTGGCGATCTTGTGCGGTGGTGGCCCTGCTCCGGGGATGAACTCGGTGATCTCCGCGGCCACGATCGAGGCCCGTAACTCCGGGTGGGACGTCCTCGGGATCATGGACGGCTTCGAGCACCTGATCGAGGGCCGGACCGATGCGGTCCGGCCCTTGTCCATTACCGACGTTTCGAGGATCCACGTCCTGGGTGGGTCTATCCTGCGGACCTCGCGGGCCAACCCGACCGTACGGGACGAGTCCGCCGCCGACCCCGACTGGCGGCTGCACACCAGCCTGGAGACGCTGCGCAAGCTCGGCGTCGGCGCGCTGGTCACGATCGGCGGGGACGACACCGCGTTCTCGGCGTCCCGGCTCGCTGAGGCAGCCGGAATCGGGCTGCGCGTGGTGCACGTGCCCAAGACCATCGACAACGACCTTCCGCTGCCCGGCGGCACACCGACCTTCGGCTTCGAGACAGCCCGGAGCGTGGGCGTCGAGCTGGTCAACAACCTGATGACCGACGCCATGACCACCCAGCGGTGGTACCTGGTGGTGGCCATGGGCCGGTCGGCTGGCCACCTGGCTGTCGGCATCGGGAAGTCGGCCGGGGCCACCCTCACGGTGATCGCCGAGGAGTTCCCCCCGACCAGCCGGTCCGGCTGTCGCGCCTGGTGGACGTGGTCGAGACCACGATGCTCAAGCGGATCGCCCACGGTCGACCGTTCGGGGTCGTGGTGCTGGCCGAGGGTATCGGCCTGCGCCTGCCCGAAGACGAGCTCGCCCAGGCCATGCCGGCGGAGGTGGAGCGAGACGAACACGGCCACGTCCGGCTGGCCGAGGTCGAGCTCGACCGGCTGCTGGCCCGGCAGCTCAAGGACCGTTTCCGGACGCGAGGGCGCAGCGTCACGGTTGAGGGTAAGAACATCGGCTACGAGCTCCGCTGCGCACCGCCCATCCCGTTCGATATCGAGTACACCCGCGACCTGGGCTACGCCGCTGTCGACTACCTGAAGCATGTGCTGGCGGGCAACGAGCCTTGCGGAATGATCACAATCCAGGCGGGGCATATGGTGCCGCTGCCGTTCGGGTCGTTCACCGACCCCGAGACGGGCCGGGTCCGGATCCGGCTAGTGGATGTCGAATCGAGCTCGTATCGGGTGGCCCGCGAATACATGATTCGGCTGGACCGGGAGGACCTCAATGATCCTGCCCGGCTGGGGCCGATCGCGAAGGCCTCGGGGCTTACCCCCGGGGCCTTCCGCGACCGGTACGACTACCTCATCCAGGACTGAGGCGGAAGCAGCTGGCTTATATACGCGTGTCCCGGCCGATCCCGGGCTGCGTGCACGCGAGGTGTTCGGCGCGCTGCTTGATGGTCAGGAGCATCTTGCGTTCCATCACCCACGAGCCGGGCTCAACGACCGGGTAGACCAGCTTGTCCTTGAGTGGCAAGGCCGTGGTGTCGAATCGGTTACGGCTGATCAGCCGAGTGTGTTCACCATCAGGCCGTAGTTCAAACGACCACACCCAAGCATGGTTGCTAGAACGGAAGACCATTGCGCGGCCGGAATCGAGCCGCTCCACACGCATCGCGTAGCCGGGCATCGGGATCTCGTCACCGACCTTCAGGGACTGGAACTGGGGGATGATGCGGTCGGTGTTGTGGATGTCGACTCCAAGTCGGCGCTCGATCCAGTCGTAGGTGTAGGCACCACCCCGGCCCGGCCCCATCTGCACCAGCCATGGCCAGATCGCTGGCGGAGGAGCGTCGATCTCAACCACACGGGTCGACACGACGTCTGGTTCAGGCATCAGCTCATCGCCCGCCGACGGCCCGTCCGCCTCCTGATCCGTCGCACCCCAATGCATGTGCCAGCGACGCGCGAAGCCGAAATAGAACGTCACCGCCACCGCGCTGGCCAGCGCCATTCCGGTGCTTAGCCGTCGGCCTGCACACGCGTGTCGGGCCGGCACCTGGTGGGTGCCGGCCGGACAGTGACGGTCAGATGAGCGGCTCACACGTGTGCGGGGGCCGGGGGAGTGATCGGCTGGTCGATCTGGGGCTCCGCGCCATCGCGCCGCCGCAGGCCGAACGCGAAGGCCGAGGTGATCAGGGACAGGCCGCTGAGGGCGAAGGCGGCGATCGCAGCGATGTAGGTGATCTGCGAGACCTTCCACCATCCGTAGGCGTTCAGTAGCATGCTGCGCAGCGTCTCACCCTTGAACACCGTGTCGACCGTGGCGGCCAGCTTGGCGTTGTTCGGCTGAGCCAGCGACTCGGCGGACAGCTGCGAGTAGGTCTTGCCGCCGCCCGTCTCCGCCACGTGCACGGCGATGAAGTGGTCAGCGTAGGCCTCGGCCTGCTGGCCGGTGAGCAGCTGCTGCCCGGCGTACTGCGATACCGACGGGATCATGCTCGGGGTGATCTCGGTCCCGGCCTTTGGGTGGGCGAAGGCGGCCTTCGGCGGGAAGTAGACCTGCTGGGCGGAGAGCTGGTTGTGAACGGTGTTGTGGACGTAGGTCGAACCCCAGATGAGCAGAGAGCCGGCGATGGCCAGAATGACGGCGAGGCCCAGGCCGGCCACGCTAACCAGGGCAGGAACACTCTTGCGGCGCATTTGGATGCCTCCTTGTGCGGTGCTGGATCGGTCTGCGATCCGGCGCTTATTTATTTGGACATTCCGAGAATCGCGCGCCGGCGGTGCCCCGCGTCACTGCGCAACGTCCCCGCCCGCTGGGCTGAACGGATGCACCCAAAAGGACCTTTGTCATCGGCGACCGGCAAGAGGCTGAGACATAAGAAAAAGGCCCTGTGGGAAGCGGTAACGTACTTCTCACAGGCCGCTTTACGATTCGTTATTATTTAACAAAGTTGGCTACGGCCCAGAGCCGGCTTTCTGCCCGGCCTCACATGTCGGATTGCGGCGAAGAGAGTCCAGGCGCCGACCGAGCGTGCAGGAACGGCCCGGCGGAGAAGGCCAGGGCCTCCCCCCAGGTCCGCGCTCGATCGGCCTCGCTTGCCTCCAGCACGTTCTCCTTGCTGACCACAAAACTGTGCACAGGAGTGACGACCTGATAGTCGCGGCGGCGCAACTGGTGCGTGACAGCGCGGCTGGCTTGCCCCGTCGTAACCGGCCGCGAGCTAGGGACCAATGTCCATGGCCCCGAAGCAGTCGGCCCCTTAAGGCCACCGCCAGCGCCTCCTAGCGTCGAAAGTGACCGAACCGGGGCTCTAAGCCGGGAGGAAAAATGTCTGGAGTCTACGTAGGAATCGACGGATCGAGCCATTCGCAGATCGCCCTGAATTGGGCGATGAGGGAGGCCGGTTACCGTCACGAGCCGCTGACTGTCATCGCGGTCCAGGAAGTCCCCATCAGCGGCTGGGGCGGGAGCATGGTCCTGCCGGGTGATGAGGAACTGCGGGAAAAGGCTCGCCAGGCCGCCCAGGAGGCCTCAGACAAGGCCGCGGCTGAGCTCGGTGACGCGGGGCCCTCGTCGGTGACCGTACAGGCCTTTATCGGGCAGGCCACCACTCAGCTCATCGAGGCGTCGAAGGACGCAGACCTGCTGGTGGTCGGTTCGCGCGGCGTCGGCGGGTTCATCCGGCTAACGGTCGGCTCGACCAGCGCGCAGGTCTCCCAGCACGCGCACTGCCCGGTCGTCATCGTCCGCTAGGGCCTGCATGCCGCCCGCAACGATCAGGCGCTGCCCCAGCGTGCCGAGCCGCCTGCCAATCGGGGACCTTCGCCGGCCGTTCCCGGGCCAGGTGACCACCTGCGGCGTGACCTGCGGCACTGCCCGGCCGGGGCTCTGAAACGGAGGCTGGAAGAGCAAACCTGCGAGGAGGAAATATGAAAGCCGCGGTAGTTCACGAGTTCGCGCGGCCGCCTGGTCTTGCAGCCCTAGCAACCCTTCATGAACAGGATGAGTCCCATGCCAGATGACACCCGCACGGCAACCACCAGCCCCGGTCACACCGAAGAGCTGGACGAGGCGGACTGCCTCACACTCATCGCGCCCGGCGGCATCGGCCGGATCGGCTATCCCGGCCGCTATGGCCAGACCGTGCTGCCGGTCAACTACCAGCTGCTCGACAACACGATCGTGTTCCGTACCGGCGAAGACAGCCCACTGGAGGAGGACCTGCAGACCGGCATCCGGAATGCCGAATATCAGGTCGCCTTCGAGATCGACGAGATCAACCTGGCCGCGAAGGAAGGATGGAGCGTGCTCATCCAGGGCCCGGCTCACCACGTGGAGTCCGACGCCGAGCGCGCGGCCGTACGTCAGGCCGACGTCCAGCCGTGGTCGGGCGGGGCCAAGGAGCACTACATCCGCGTCGTCCCCACCCACATCACCGGGCGCCGCATCCACGCCGCGCACTGAGCGGGCAAGAAAGGCCCGGGCCGATCGGCCCGGGCCTTTCGCCGTGGTCAAGCCAGTCATAGAGCTCGTCACTGCCGAACGCGAACGACGCGGTGATCGGCTGGTCCGCATCCAGTGCTCCGGCCTTCTCCAGCGTGAGTACCCCGCTGGTCCCGGTATGCGGACAGGGACGAATGGCCCCGGCGAGCGTGCCCAATGCCCGTAGGGCCGGACGCCCATCCCGGTGAGCGTGTGAAGTGTCACGAGCAATGAAGCGGAGGTGCGGGCATGCGCACTGGACAAGGGACATCACGGGTCACGGCCACCACGCTGACCGCGCATCACTTCCTGCACGGCCTGCCGGCCGAGCAGATCGCCAAGCTGGTGCCGGCCGCGTGCCTTGTCACTCTGCCGCCGGGGCACCGGCTCTTCGAGGACGGCGGCAGTGCCGCGAACTTCTGGCTGATTCGTTCCGGCTCGGTCGCCCTCGACCTGCACATACCCCGGGCCGGGGTCGTGGTCGTCGAGACGCTGGGCATGGGCGACGTCCTGGGCTGGTCCTGGCTGCTGCCCCCGTACGTCTGGACGCTCGGCGCCGTCATCGTCCAGCCCACTGAGGCGTTCCAGTTCGACGGCCGGGCCGTCCGTGGCCTGTGTGAGGCCGACCCGGAACTGGGCTACCAGCTCACCCGCCGGTTCTTCACCGTCGCCGCGGAGCGGCTCCAGACCACCAGGACCCGGCTGCTCGACAACTACGTGCCGGTACGGCCGTGGCCGTAACCGGTTCCTGCCAGCACAGGAGAATTAGAGGGTTACCCGAATCGGGATCAACGGCTTCGGCCGGGTCGGACGCTCGTTCCTGCGCCGAGACGTCGTGCGGGGCGCTACTTCTCTCCGGCGGAGCCGGCCGGGCGCCGCTCGGGTGAGCTGGGACCGCCCGGTCCTTCGGGGCCGCCCGTTCCGGCGGGCTCTTCCTGCGATCGGTTCCAGGATCGCCACACCAGCCGGTGCACCGGGATCCAGGACGGGATGTCCCGCAGGCCCGGGATGAACGGCACGAGCAGCAGCAGGACCGTGGCCGCTCCGGTCAGGTAGATGGCGATCAGGTCCACGTTGGCGGAGTTGTCGAATCCGGGCGCGTGATACCAGAGCTGGTACAGCCAGAGCCAGGGCTGGCCGGGGTAGCTGCCGGTCTCGTTCATCACGCCCCACTGGTCTCCGGTGAGGTTCAGCGCCGTGGCCTGGTTGGTGTAGTACTGACCGTCCTCCAGGAACAGCAGCGGCTTGGTGAAGTCCGTGCCATAGAACGGCTGCTGGGCGGACAGCGCGGCGTCGATCGCTCCGCTGCGGGCCAGCGTCAGCTCGGTGGCCAGCAGGAACGGCACCGGCCCGTCCTGGGCTGGGGGCACCACTGGGGTGCCGCTGGAGAACTTGACCTTGGTCACCGCTTTCCCGTACGCGTTTGCCCAGCTGACCTGCTGGGTGCCGGGAGCGGCCCGGTAGACACGCAGGGCGGCAGCTAGCGCGGGGTCGGTCGGGGCGGCCTTCTCCAGCGGGCCGAGCACGAAGGTCTGCGCCGCGTCGATGGGCTGCCGTACACCGGCGATGTCGGCCGGGGCGAACAGCAGTGATTGAGGCGTGCCGTTGCTGTTGTAGGGGGGCCCGTAGCTGGCCGTGAGACTGGTCCCGTTCAGCTCAGTGCCCGCCGTGGCCAGAAAATCGGCCGGCGCGACCTGGACCCAGCTGCGCACGGTGACCGGCGGCACGTCCGGCGAGGACAGCAGAGCCGCCAGGCCGAACGTCAGCGCCGTGGTGACCATGACCGCGATCGTCCCCTCCTTCAGGATGTCGTAGCGCCGGGTGGGTCCGCGCCACGCGGCCCGGTCGGCGGCGCGGGCCGCGCGCCGGGCGGAAAGGCTGCGGGGGCGGGTGACGGGCAGCGGATGGCTGACGCCCCGCACCCGGACCAGGAGGACGTGCGCGCCCACGATGGCGACCAGGACGATGGGGATGAGGACGATGTGCCACATCAGCATCTGGCCGAAGTTCATCAAGTTGAAGAACGCGCCGATCCCGACCGCGTTGAACGCGTCCTTGCCGTTGGTGGCGATCCACTGGGCGTCGAAGTTCTGCTGCGACAGGTAGCCGGTGAACGCCTCCACGACAGAGGCCACGAACGCGACCACCCCCGTGATCCAGGTCATGGCCCGGCGGCCACGCCAGGCCGCCATCCAGAACTTGCCCCAGAGGTGGATGACCATGAAGGCCATGAACAGCTCGACGCTCCACAGGTGCAGACTGTTGAAGAAGTGACCGACCGGGTTGGTCCGCCACCAGTCGGGGCCGCCGAGCGCGATCGCGAAACCGCTGGCGATGACCACAGCCAGCGCGGCCAGGGCGGCCACGCCGAAGATGTAGATCCAGGACTTCACGTAGGCGGGCTGGCGATCGGGCAGCAGTTTGCCGGGCGGTAGCGTCCGCAGCGCCCAGCCGCGGACGCGGGCCGTCCACATCCGGGCGTCGGGATCCTCCGCACCCGCCTCGATGGTTCCCCGTCCGGTCCGGGCGCCGTCATCGGGTTCCGGCTCGGCAGTAGCGGGCAGGTCGCTGCGTCCGTGCGGGAAGGGCAGGATCAGGGCGGCGCCGAAGATGGCGACCATCACGGCGATGAGGACCAGGTTGGCCTCAGTAACCTGGAAGATAGACCAGTGCAGCAGGCTGGCGGGCTGGTTCAGGTTCATCGCTGGCCCCGGTTACCTGATGGCCGGTCTGGCTGGCTCTAGGGCGTACGCCAGGGTGACGCCCCAGACCCGCGCCCGAGCTGCTTCGCCGACCAGCAGCGCGTTTTTCGCGCTGACCAGGAAGCTCTGCGGAGCGTCGATCACCTCGTAGCCGCGGCGTCCCAGCAGGTGCACGATGCGGGAGCTGGCGCGGCCCGGGAGCATGGGCCGGCCGTCCAGCCGGGTATCGAACGCCGCAGCCGGACGGCCGCAGCCCGGGCTGATGTTGTAGAGCCACTCCCGCAGGCCCAGGCTGAGAGCACCGGGCTCCATCGCGATCCCGGTGCCTGGTTTGGCGGCGTCCGCCGCGATCTTGCGGGACAGGCTGGTCGTCATGCCGTGGACATGCGTGGGGCCGCCCATTACGACCGCGTCGGAGTCGTCCAGCAGGTCCACGGTCGCCCGGCTGACCGGTACGACCTTCACCTCGTGCCGTTCCCGTAGCCCTTCGGCGATGCAGTTGGCCACGATGTGCGTGTTCCCGTAGAGCGATTCGTAGATCAGCAGTGCTCGCACGATGCCTCCCTTGACCCTTCAAAAGATGTCGGATACACCGCACACCGAGAATCCGGTCCTCGGCAGCTACGAACGGCCCGGCTCCCCGGGACCATCGTCCATGGGGGTCAGGAGCGCCGGCCGTGGCGGCTCCAGCTGGACTTCAGCTCGCCGCCAGGGCCAGCAGCTCAGCCGTGATCGGCCGGTCACGTGACCTCCCCGGCGGGTACCAAGGTCCCCGGCGAATAGGGGCCAATCGGTGGCCTTGGGCCGGTGGGGTATCTGTCCCGCCTCCGAGCAGGGCGGCCATGGTCCAGCCCAGGGCTCAGGGGTGCGAAATTGGTGATCCCTTTATGTTCGGCTGGCTGGAAAGCCAGTTACGCTGAGCCATGCCGCTCACCGAGTGCCGGTTCGGAAGGAACGACTGATGGGATCCGCTCGGGACGATCACCCCGGCGTGCTGCCCCAGCTTCAGCTGGACGAACTGCTGGCAGAGCTCCAGTCGCGGCTGCAGGTGGTGCTGGGAACCCGGGACCGGATGCGCAACCTGCTTGAGGCGTTCGTCGCGGTCGGCTCCGGCCTGGATCTGGAAAGCACGCTCAAGCGGATAGTTGAAACCGCGGTCGGGCTGGTCGACGCCCGGTACGGCGCGCTCGGGGTGATCGGCGAGGGTGAGCGCCTGGTCGAGTTCGTCCCGGTTGGCATGGACGAGGCCACCATCCGGGCGATCGACCACTGGCCCGAAGGCCGCGGCCTGCTCGGCCTGCTCATCCACGACCCGAAGCCATTGCGGCTGGCCGATATGGCCTCCCATCCGGACTCGTCAGGCTTCCCGGCCGGTCATCCCCCCATGAAGACCTTCCTCGGGGTGCCGGTGCGCGTCCGCGATGAGGTCTACGGAAACCTGTACCTGACCGATAAACAGGGCGGCGATGCGTTCTCCGAGGACGACGAGGCGGTCCTCATAGCCCTGGCCAGCGCGGCCGGCGTCGCGATCGACAACGCCCGGCTTTACGACGTGGCCCGCCAGCAGCAGGCGTGGATGGCGGCTAACGCCGAGATCGTCACCAGCCTGCTCTCAGGCACCGATCCGGATGAGGTGCTGGCCACGCTGACCCAGCAGATCCGGGACCTGGCCCGGGCCGACCTGGTCGTGCTGGCCGTGCCCGAGCCGGACCACCGCATGCTGGCCATCAGGTTCGCCGAAGGTGACGGTGCCGAAGCGACCAATGGCCTGATCCTGGCCACCGAGCATTCGCTGTCCGGTGAGGTGCTGAATACGGGCCTGCCCATAGAGCTGGAGGACTTCGCCCGCGATCCCCGCACCGCCACCTCGGTGCGCGGTCCGATGGCTCACATCGGCCCGGCGATCGTCTTCCCCCTGGGCGTGGCCGGGGACGTGCGCGGCGTGCTGACCGTCGGCCGCCGGCACGGGAGCCTGCCGTTCGCGGAAACGACGGCTGACGTGGTGGGCACGTTCGCCGCCCAAGCCGGCATCGCCCTGGAGCTGGCGCACCGCCGCCGTGACGCCGAGCGCCTGTCACTGTATGAGGACCGGGACCGGATCGCGCGGGACCTGCACGACCATGCCATCCAGCGGCTGTACGCGACAGGGATGGCGCTCGAGGGCACGGTACCGATGATCGGCAAGCCGGACGTCGAGGCCCGCGTGCGAAAATCCGTGGAGGCGATGGACGCGACGATCAAGGACATCCGCGCCGCGATCTTCACGCTGCAAAGCCGCACCGAGGGCGAGCAGCCCAACCTGCGGGAAACCATCGTCGGCCTGATCGAGGAGATGACGTCAGCGGCCGGGTTCGCGCCTTCGCTGCGACTCGGCGGAAAGCTCAACGACCAAGTGAGCGCCCAAGCCGGCGAAGCCATGCTCAGTGCGCTGCGGGAAGCGCTGTCCAACGCGGCCCGGCACGCCCAGGCGAGCCAGATCGACGTTAGCGTCGACGTCGATGCCGATGGCTGCCTCACAATGCGGGTGAGCGATGACGGGATCGGTATCCCGGACGGCGGCCGCCGCAGCGGCCTGCTTAACCTTCAGACCCGGGCCGAGAAGCTGGGTGGCCAGCTCAGGCTGGAGGCCGGGCCGTCCGGTGCCGGGACTGAACTGATCTGGCGGGTTCCAGCTGCGGACCGGCAATAGGTGCCTAACAACCTCCACCGCTGGCCGGTCACCACGCCGGGTCTTACGTGCAGAAACTGATCACGACCGCTAGGCGTCCAGGACGTCAAGCCCATGGTGCGGAGCTTCGCGATGTCCGCCGGATCACTCAACGCCTGAGCGTGGCCGACGACAGTAACCGCCCAGTGCTCGGGGCCCTCGCCGAACTGGTCGGCCTGGAACGCCACGATGGACTGGTGAACGGCCGCGGGCAGAACACTATCCGAGCTGACGGCCGCGAAGACAAGGCCGTCGTCGAGGGTAAACCGGACGGGCTCAACGGCGGGCAGGGCATTCTTGCTGTACACAATCCGGCCCATAGGTGCTGACCTGAGCAAGCGCAGGCATTCGGAGACCGCGAGCGGCCGCGGGGCGGGATCGGCGTTCATGCGGCCAGTTCTATGGTGAACAGGGCCGGCCGTCCCAGGGACTTAAGTCCGCATCCCTAGGCCGGATGGCCCTCGTCGTGCTCCTGGTCGCCGAATATCCGTGCGGCGTAGGCCGCGGCCTGCGCCCGCCGTTCCATGCCCAGCTTCTGGAACAGGCCCGACACGTAGTTCTTGACCGTCTTCTCGGCCAGGAACATTCGTTCGCCGATCTGGCGGTTGGTCAGGCCCTCACCGATCAGTTCCAGGATGCGGCGCTGCTGGCCGGTCAAGCCCTCCAGCGGATCGTGCTTGGTCGTCGTGTCCCGCAGCCGGGCCATCAGCTGGCCGGCCGCCCTGGGGTCCAGCATCGACTGCCCGCCCGCCACCGTGCGTACCGCGGCGACCAGGTCGGTGCCGCGAATGTCCTTCAGCACGTACCCTGCGGCTCCGGCCATGATCGCCGTGAACAAGGCCTCGTCGTCCTCCACCGAGGTCAGCATCAGGCAGGCGACCTCCGGCATCTGGGACCGGATGTCCCGGCAGACGCTGACACCGTCGCCGTCCGGCAGCCGGACGTCGAGGATGGCCACGTCCGGGCGCAGCGCCGGGATCCGGGCCAGCGCGGAGGCAGCGGTCCCGGCCTCGCCGATGACTTCAATGTCCGACTGGATCTCCAGCAGGTCACGTACCCCCTGGCGGACGATCTCGTGGTCATCCAGCAGAAAGACCTTGATGGGCGACCGTTCAGCCCCGTCTTCGCTCACAACCGCCATCCTGGCATCAGCGCAACCTCCGGAGGAAGGGGTCCCGTGGTCCAGCCGGAGCCAGCCGGATCCGGGCGTCTACGGCGGCGAGGCCGTCCGGCCGGGCGATCACCGGGTTGAGATCCAGCTCGGCGAGCTCAGGGAGATCGTCCGCAAGCCGGGAAATCCGCAGCAGCAGTTCCTGCAGAGCGGCCAGATCGGCCGCCGGCCGGCCGGGGAACCCGAGCAGCAGCGGCGCCGACCGGATCGAGCGGATGAGCTCGTCCGCATCCGCATCGGTCAGTGGGGCCAGCCGGGCGGCCCGGTCCGCGAGCACGTCGGTGTTGACCCCGCCCAGCCCGAACACCACCAGCGGGCCGAACATCGGTTCCTGGGTCACACCGGCGATCACCTCGGTCCCACCGGTGATCATCGGCTGGATCAGCACCTGACGCAGCCGGGCGCCGAACTTGGCGTCGAGCATGCGGTAGGCCCGCCAGACCTCAGTCTCGGTGCGCAGGTCCAGGTGGACCGCGCCCGCGTCGGTCTTGTGCAGAACTCCCCGGACATCGGCTTTGAGCACCACCGGGCCGTTGATGGCGGCCGCGACTTGCACGGCGTCGTCGGCGCTGGTCACCGGCGTGAGGCCGACGAGGTGCACCTGGTAGCAAGCCAGCAGGTCGGCCACCGCGCGCGGCGGCAGCCAGCCGCCCTTCGGGTGACGCCGCAGGTGATCCCGGACCAGGGTTCTGGCCTCGGCCGTCTTCACGTCGTCAAAATCGCGTACCTGGCCCACCGGGCGCGCCCGCCATCTGCCGTAGGTCGTGGCCCGGGCCAGTGCCGTGGCGGCGGCTTCGGGGTAGGCGTATGCGGGGATCCGGCCGTCCGGACCGGTGCCGCCGTCCGCACGCGGCAGCAGCTGCACGGCTTCCGGCTGATCAAGCAGGACCGCCGCGAGCGGGACCGGGACGTTGGCCGCGCGGATGGCCGCGGTCAGGTCGCCGGTGGCCGCGGTTGGCAGGGCGAGGGCCAGCACCGCGTCCACCCCGTCGTCGGTCGCTACCATCTCCAGCACCCGGCGGAAGCCGTCTTCGGTCACCGTGGCCGTGGTGTCCACCGGGTTGGTCACCGAACCACGCGGCGGGATCAGGGAATGGAGCCGCCGACGGGTCTCACCGGTCAGCCGGTGCACGGTCAGCCCCCGCTGGGCACAGGCGTCCGCGGCCAGCACCCCGGCCCCGCCGACGTTGGCGACGATCGCCACGTTCGGCCCGGCCGGAGCGGCCTGGCTGGCCAGCAACGCGGCCACGTCGACCAGGCCACCGAGATCCTCGGTGGCGATGATGCCGGCCTGCCGGAACAGTGCCTCCCGGGTGACCGCCGGCGGGGCCGCCGCCGCGGTGTGCGACGCCGCGGCCCGCTGGCCGGCCGCCGAGCGTCCCGCGTGCACGGTCAGCACGGGCAGGGTCCGGCCCACCCGGCGGGCGGTGCGGGCGAACTTGCGCGGGTTGCCGAACGACTCGATGTAGAGCACCGCCAGCCTGGTCGCCTGGTCCTGTTCCCACCACATGAGCAGGTCGTTGCTGGAGACGTCGAGCTTGGTGCCGACCGATGCGAACGAGGAGACACCCACCCCGAGCCGGGACAGCCGGTCGGCCACCGCGAACCCCAGGCCGCCGGACTGCATGACCAATCCAGCGTGCCCGGGCGCGGAACGCCGGGACGCGAATGTCGCGTTCAGGCCGATGCCGGGCACGGCCACGCCGAAGCAATTGGGGCCAACCAGCCGCATCCCGTACCGGCGGCAGATGGCCAGCAGGTCGGCGTCCTGGGCGGTGTCCAGCCCGGCGGTGATGACCACCAGGGCCTTGACGCCGCGTTGGCCGCATTGATCGGCGACCGCGGACACTGCGGCCGGGGGGACCGCGACCACGGCCAGGTCGACTGGCTCGGGCAGGTCGCTGACCGCGGCCAGGCACGGCACCGCTTCCATGTGCTGGGCGTGCGGGTTGACCGCGTACACCCGCCCGGCGTAACCGCCGGTGACGATGTTGTGCAGGATGGCCCGGCCCGGCGTGCCCATCCGTCGGCTGGCGCCGATGACGGCCACCGAGTCGGGCTGGAGCACGTGCCGCAGGCTGGCCACGTCGGCCCGGCGTTCCCGGGCGGCGGCCGCGTCCAGGTACAGGTCCCGGTGCGGATCGGCGTGGTTGCGCGGCAGCGTGCAGGTGAATTCGAGCACCCCATCCTCCAGGTGACGTTGGACGCTGAGGCCAGCGTCGGCGAAAACCCGCTGCATCTCGGCGTTCTCCAGCAGCACCGACGCGGTGAAGGTGCTCACGCCCCGGCCGATGGCGTCGGACACCAGGTGCTCCAGCAGCAAGGTCCCGAGCCCGCGACCGTGCAGCCGGTCCGCCACCGCGAAGGCCACTTCGGCGTCCTGTCCGCCGTTGCTGACCTCATAGCTGGCGACGCCTACGATCTCCCCATCGCACAAGGCCAGCAGGCTCTGGTGGCCGGGGCCGGGCGCCCGGCAGACACGCTTGGCCTCTTCTTCGGCCGACAGATCGCTGTAGCTGAAGAAACGCAGGTACGAGGTGTCCGGGGACATGGCCTCGTGCATCGCCTGCACGCCGGCCAGGTCCCCGGGACTGGCCGGGCGTATCTCGGCGGTGGTGCCGTCGGTCAGCAGCGCGTACACGTACACGCCGCGCGGGACCGTGCCGGAAGTCGCGTTCACCCTGGTCTCCAGGCAGCCCGGCGGATCAGAACAACGGGCCGTAGGCGGGCACTGCTTCGTCGGCCGGGTAGTCGAGCCGGTCGCGCACGGCCACGACGCCTTCGGCGTGCCGGATGGCGCCGATCATCTCGCGGGCGACCGGGGCGGACTCCGGGTCGCCGGAGATGGTGACCACGCCGTCCGTGACCGCGACCCGGAACCTCTCTGGGTCCATGAGGTAGGTGCTCAGGATGACGTCGTTGATGATCTGCTTGCGGATCTCGTGGTCCGGGCGGCTGAACACGCTCAGGACGTCGGTGCGGCTCACGATCCCGATCAGGCGGCCCTCCGTATCGACGACGGGCAGCCGCTTGACCCGGCGGTCGTACATGACCTGCGCGGCTTGGGCGACCGGGTCCTCGAGGCCGATGGTTATGGGCGGCTCGCTCATCAGCTGACCCGCGGTGACACCCCGGGCCTTTTCCAGCTCGTGCCGGTGCAGCAGGCCGGCCAGCGGACCGGTGTAGTCCTGGCCATCGCCGGCGGCGGCTTCCTTGGCGATCAGGTCGCCCTCGGACACCACGCCGATCACCTTGCGGTCGTCGTCGATGATCGGGAACGCGCTGACCTGCTCGTCCCGTAGCTTGGCCGCGATCTCCTTGAAGGTCGTGCCCTCGCGCACCGCGACCACTTTCCTGGTCATGATGTCGGCTACTTTGGCAGTCATCGCGCTCGCCTCTTCCGTCGGCTCTTCGATGACTCCAGTTCACAAGGAAGCGGCGGTCCGGGCTACGGGTAAAGGGCTGGGCCGCCCAGGGCATCGGGCCCGTCCTGGGGGGCCGATGGTCCTAACCTCTGCGGTCCCGCAGCAGCGCGTTGCCGCGCACGTAATCCGCCACTCCGTCACGGCGGACGCCGCCCGCGCCCGGGAACCCCTCTCAGGGTTCGCCGGCGGTATGCCCCGGGACATTGGTCCGGGCCCATTGGCACCTGGTCACGTGCTTGCGGTCCCTGGGCGGATGCAGCGGCTGCGGCTGCAATGAACGTATGAGCCACGTTGTAGAAGATGCGATCGCGTCACAGGTCAAAGACGTGATGACCACCAAAGTCAGCACGGTCCAGCCCGGCACGCCGTATAAGACGATCGCCGCACTGCTGCACCAGGATGGGGTCAGCGCCGTACCCGTCGTCAGCGACACGGGATCCGTCCTTGGTATCGTCTCCGCTGCTGACCTCCTGGCCAAGGTGGCTTTGGACGCTAGCGCCCAGCAACCGCTTTTCGCGCTGCGGCATCACCGGGAACTGCAGCAGGCCCGCGGCCTGACCGCCCGGGACCTGATGACCTCGCCGGCGGTAACCATCGGCCCGCGCACTACGGTCCAGCACGCCGCCCGGCTGATGGCGCACCGGCACGTGAAGCGGCTCCCGGTCGTGGACGCCGACGGACGGCTGCTGGGCATCATCAGCCGGTCCGACGTGCTGGCGGTCTTCCGGTGCACGGACGAGAGCATCCGGCAAGCCGTTGCCCGCGACGTGATCGCCGGCAATTTCTTCGTCGACCCGGCGACGTTCACCGTGACCGTCACCGATGGCATAGTGACCGTGGCCGGCCCGCAGGAGCTCAGGCTGGTCCGCCACGGCATCGCTCAGCAGGTCCGCCATATGGAAGGCGTCGTCGCTGTCCGCGAGCGCACCACCCCGCAGGACGGCTGACATCACAGTTGAATGGACTGCCCTTCGCTCGAGACGGCGACGCTCGCTGTCCGCGTGAGAAGTTCAACGATCGAGATCAATGGCTTGACCAAGCTGTCCGGGGACAAGACCGCCGTCGGCCGATCGGATTCGCGTGCCTATGCGGCTACGCGGCCGTGCTGACCGCCGCAGCCGCCTGGCGGCTACGGCGCCTGAACTGGCAGAAGGCTACGCATAGGTGTGCTCGTCCTCGCCGAGGTCAGAGAAGATATGCGCGGCGTACGCGGCCGCCTGGGTGCGGCGCTTCATGCCCAGCTTCTGGAAGAGCACGGACGTGTAGTTCTTGACCGTCTTCTCGGCGAGGTGCATTCGTTCGCCGATCTGGCGGTTCGTCAGCCCCTCGCCGATGAGCTCCAGGATGCGGCGCTCCTGGCCGGTCAGTCCGTCCAACGGGTCGCGCTTGCTGGCATCTGCGACCGGATTTCCCGGCAGACGCTGACGCCGTCCCCGTCGGGCAGCCGGACGTCCAGGATGGCCACGTCCGGCCGCAGCGCGGGGATCCGGGCCAGCGCCGAGGACGCCGTCCCCGCCTCGCCGATTACCCGGATGTCGGGCTGAGTCTCCAGAAAGTCCTTCACTCCGACCCGGACCAGCTCGTGATCGTCCAGGAGAAATACTTTGATCACGCGCTCTGGGGATCCGGTCTCGGCCATCAGCTAGCCCGCTTTCCAATACGGCTCCGGCGGCCAGCGCCGAGTGTCATGTTGCTGTCGGTATGAACCTAGTACGGCAGCATCCAATGGGGTTCTGAGCTGCTGGGACGCGAGGGCGTCAAGATCCCGTGAGATAAGGGCAGCCGCCTCGGGATCATGTGCTTGTGAGGACAAATGAAAGCAAGGCGGCTGCTGCTGCCAGGATAGGGTCCCGGCGGGCGCTGCGGGAGAGGTCTGCCCTGCTGGGGCTGGTCCGGTCGTGCTTCGCGCGGACGCAGACGTGGCTGGTGGCCGGGAAGTACCTGAACGCGCTGGTGAGCGACCTGCCGTCGCGGAACGGGTGGACAGTCGCCGAGCAGGCGGGCGACCGGTCGCCGGCTAAGGCGCAGCGGCTGCTGAACCGGGCGTCGTGGGACGAGGCCGCGGCGATGAGCCAGGTCAGGCGGTATGCGGCGGCCGGGCTGGATGAGGCGGCCCGTCAGTCGCGGCGCCGGCGGATGACGGTCGGGGCGCTGGACGAGACGGGCCAGGAGAAGCAGGGCAGCGCGACGGCGGGCGTGAAACGCCAGTACATGGGCTGCGCCGGGCGGGTCGCGAACGGGATCAACACGGTGCATTTATCCTACGTGCGGGAGAAAACAGGTCACGCGCTGATCGGGGCCAGGCAGTGGATCCCGGCCGGGGACATCGCTGACCCGGTGAAGTCACTGGTCACGGCCCTGCCGCTGGACCTGCGGTTCCGCACTAAAGGCCAGCTGGGCATCGACGTCCTGGACGACGCTTACGGCGACGGACTGTCGTTCGACTTTGCCTGCGGCGACGAGGTCTACGGCAGCTGCACGGAACTGCGCCAGTTCCTGGAAGACCGTGGGCAGGCTTACGTGCTGCGGGTCGCGTCGTCCTTCGTCTTCGTCCTCGCACCTGGCGTGAAGATGACCTGCGCGGACGCGGTGAAGAAGCTGCTGAAGGGCAAGCGGGGCTGGGAGGTCCGCTCCGCCGGCCAGGGGTCCAAGGGCGAGCGCTGGTACGCGTGGGCCTGGCTCGCGACCGCCTCGCCGCGCCACAGCCTGCTGGTCCGCCGTCACCTGAAGACCGGCGAGCTCGCCTTCCACTACTGCTACGTCCCCGCGGGCCAGCTGGCGTCCAAGGCCCGGCTGATCAGGGCAGCCGGGCTGCGATGGCCGGCCGAGGAAAGCTTCGAGCTCGCCAAGGGCTGCTTCGGCCTGGACCAGTGCCAGGCCCGGCTCTACACCGCGGTCCTGCGGCACATCGTGCTGGTCATGGCCGCCTTCGCCATCTGCGCCGTCACCGCCGCCCAGCTGCGCGACCGCACCGATACCCAGGCCCCGCCACCCGCCGGGCCGGACGCCGCGCCGCCCCCCGACCCCGGCCTCATCCCGTTGTCCGTCCGGGAGATCAGGAGACTGCTCGCCGCCGAACTCAGCCGCCAAGAACCACCCGGCCACGCAGCCCGCTGGCTCCAATGGCGACGCCGCCACCAGGCACGATCACGCTGGTTCCACAAACGCGCACGCCTGCAACGCAACTACGGCCTGGTCAGCTAGCGATTGGATGCTGCCGTACTAGGCAATTCGCCCACGCCACCAGCAGGGACCAAGGTCACCACGCCTACCCCGGAAGGTCCGTTCTACCGGAAGAACTACGCCTCTTAGATGGCCTGGAATTGTCGCCGGGATCGACGGCTCACAACATTCGCATTCGCCCTGGAATGGGTTCGAACCCTGTTGCGCCCACCAGGTCAGAACTAAGGGCTTACCGCCGGAGACGTCCAGGAGACCCCTACCGCCATCGTCACTTCTTCTGCTGGCTGCGGTGGTCGATGAGCCGCCTGTCCAGCTCGGTCGTGAGCCGGTGGATATCACGGGTCAGCTCTGTGTTGGTCTTGAGTTCCAGTTCCTGCTCGTTGAAGTCGTGATCTGCCTTGGCCTGCTGGAACGACGCCTGCCGGTTCTGGCCGATCATGACGAACGTGGACAGGAAGATCGCCTCCAGCGACACGATCAGCGTCAGCGTCGGCCACGGGCTTTTCTCGATGAACAGCATCCAGACCGTGAACAGCGCGACGTGCAGATAGACGAAGTTCATTGACCCCGCGAAACCGGTGATCCAGTCCGCGATCCGCAGCTGAATGTCCGCGGCCCGCCGCTGCTGTTCCTCCAGGACCACAGGGTTGTGCGGGAGTTTGACCGGCAGCGCAATCAGCCCGTTACTCCCGGCCTTGGTCTGCGAGCCATCTGTACTCGGATCTGGCTTGGTCATCCCGCACCTCCTTCGGCACCTTTAACTCCACCTCAAATGGCGAGGCCTGGAAAAGTGATGGCACCTTTCGTGGCATTGCCCAGATCTATGACTGCAGACATTTACCGAACCCGCGTATCCGCAGGACCGGTCCCGGCACCGGTGGCCTGGATGGCGGCGGCGATGTCGGACAGGTCGTCGTCCTTCAGCTCCAGGGTGGCGGCGGGCAGCCACCCGTCGACCTGACCGGGGCTACGGGCACCGACGATCGCACCGGTCACTCCGGGGAAGGTCAGCGTCCAGGCGACGGCCACCGCAGCGGGCGTGACGCCGTGCCGCTCGGCCACCGGGCGCAGCGTGTCGGCCAGGGCCAGGTTGGCCGACAGGGCAGGCTCGGTGAAGTCGGGGTGGCCGGCCCGCCAGTCGCCCGGGTCCAGGGCCGCTGCCCGCGCCGCGGTGAACGCACCGGTGAACGCACCGGTGAGCAGGCCGGAGGCCATTGGGCTGTAGACGATCACTCCGGCTTCATGCTCGTGAGCCCACAGCAGGACGTCGTCGGCGGCGTCGCGATGGATCAGATTGAACGGTGGCTGAATGGCGTCCACGGCACCGATCTGCTCGGCCGCCTCCAGCTGGAAGATGTCGTGGTTGGACAGCCCGGCCGCGCGGATCTTGCCTTCGCGCCTGAGGTCGGTGAAGACCCGCCAGTACTCCGCCAGCGGCGTGCCGTCCTCGGCTGGCCAGTGCATCTGGTAGAGGTCGATCCGCTCGACCCGCAGCCGTCGCAGCGAGGCCTCGACCTCGGTCCTGATGCTGGCGGGCGCGCCGACGCGCCGGGGTGCCGCGGCCCGGTCGGCCTGGTCCCAGACCAGGCCGCCCTTGGTGAAGACGTACGGCCGGTCCGCGTCGGGAATACCAGCAAGCGCGGCCGCCACCACCTCTTCTGAGTGCCCGAGCCCGTAGACGGCGGCGGTGTCGATCCAGTTGATCCCGGATTCCACCGCGTGCCGGATGGCCGCGATCGAAGCGGTGTCGTCCTGGCTGCCCCAGGCGTAGGCCCAGTCGCCTCCGCCGATGGCCCAGGCGCCGAAGCCTGCCCGGGTCAGGTGCATGCCGGTCCGGCCGAGCCGCGTGGTGGGAAGAGAGGTTGTCATGGTCGTTCTCCTTATCGTGGTTGATGGCGCCCGTTCTGCGCGTGCATGGGTGTCGTGGTGTGGACGCGGACGCGAAGTGGGTTCAGCGGGCCGCGAGGACGCCGAGGGCGCTGCTCAGCGAGGCGATGATCGCTCCGCCCACGGTGACCGCGAGGAATGATCGGGCGAAGCTGGTCTGGAAGAACTTGTGGCGCAGCCAGGCCAGGGTCAGGAGCTCGGCGGCCACCACGCTGATCGCGGCGGTGATCGCCGCGCTGTAGCCGGGGATCAGGAACGGCAAGGTGTGGAAGATGCCGCCGGCCAGCGTCCCGCCGCCGGTGATCGCGCCGCGCAGCACGGGGCCGCCGCGGCCGGTGAGGGCACCGGTGTCGGTGTAGAACGCGGTCAGCGGGTGGTGGTGGCCAGCATCACCGCGAATATCGGCGCCAGCGTCGACAGCGATCCATCCATGAGCCCGCTCAGCGCGGGCTCTCGCCAGCATCGCCGACGCCCGCGGGGTCGTGTTCGTCGATGCCCCTGTCTCCGGTAGCGAAGGGCCGGCCAGGCCGGCCAGCTCGTCATCCTGGCCAGCGGACCGGCCCAGGTCCGGGAGCCGCTGGCCCCGGTATTCGACGTGCTCGGGCGCGCCGTCGCCTGGCTGGGCCCAGCCGGTAACGGAACCCGCGCTAAGCTCGTCCTCAACAACTGGCTGGCCGACCTCACCGAAGCCACCGCCGAAACCCTGTCCTTCGCCCGGCAGCTGGACCTGGACCCGGCCGAGATCGTGGACCTGCTGCAGTCGACTCCGCTCGGGGCGCCGTATGCCGTGCAAAAGGCGCGCAGCATGCTGGGCACGCCGACGACGACCTCTCTGCGGTCTACCTCGGGAGCTAATCAACCGTCCTGCGCGGCCTCGGTACCTGACTCGCTGGCGCGGCTCACGACCGAGCCACGCCGCCGCAGCCAGCCGATCAGGGCGAGGAGCAGGCCCGCCCGCAGCCAGACATCGGCCAGGTTGAACGTCGGGCTGTAGAACGACAGGTGCAGCCAGTCGATGACGCCGCCGTGGAAGATGCCGGGCGCCCGCACCACCCGGTCGATGAGGTTGCCGATCGCGCCCGCGGCGGCGAGCGCGGCGCCCAGTCGTTCGGTGGCGTTTTCAGCGCGCAGTGTCCAGCGGCCGAGCAGGATCACGCCGATGACCGTCACGGCCGCGATGAGCGGCTCGTACCCCGAGCCGAGCCCGAAGGACGCGCCGTGGTTGATCACGAGCTGCAGGCGAACGGCGTCACCGGCGGTGGTGATGTCGCGGCCGCCGGCCAGCCGGGCGGCCGCCCACGTCTTGGTCGAGGCGTCAGCCGCGAGCGCGGCGGCGGCGATGGCAGCGCACCAGAGAATGCTCCTGGCCGACTGCGGGTATTTCGCTCGCCACCCGGACCGGATCGTTTCCGCGCTGCCTGCCACGCATTCACTGTGCCCTATGTCCAGGCCCGGATTGTCCAGGCCGGCTTCGGGCCGGTCATAATTGGCCGTACCAAATCGGTTGTGTCCGCCTTTATGCTGCGTTGGTCGGGCCGATCTCGATCGCGGCCTGCGGCAGTGGGGGGTGCGGTTGTGGAAGAGCCGGCGGGTAATGCTGACAAGCTGAGCTTCTCAGTCGCCGAGTTCCCGGATCACGTGCTGGTGTCCGTGACCGGCGAGATCGGGGTGGCCGCAGAAGGCCAGTTCCGTGAGGCGCTGGGGTCGGCGCTCCGCCAGGAGCCGTCGCGCCTGGTGGTCGACCTGGCCGACGTGCCGTTCATGGCCTCAGCTGGCGTCGGGGTGCTGCTGGGGATCCGCAGCGTGCTCGCGGCACGGGGTGGCTCGCTGGTGTTGTCGTCGCTGTGCCCCGCGGTGACGCGGATGCTGGAAGTCACGGGCGCGGCCGAGCTGATCCCGGTAGCTGCGGACGCTGAGAAAGCAGTCGGGTGCGGGTCCGGGGCCGAAGCCCGCGAAGCATGAGATCATGACGAGGGCCGAGGCCAGCTGACTCGATGGCGACGCTGCCAACAGGGAGGGTTCCTGATGCCCAAGGGATACGTGATCTTCACCGAGGACATCCACGACCAACCGGAGATCGACGCCTACGCGCAGCTGGCCATTCCCACGATCCTGGAAGCAGGCGGCCGGCTGCTGGTGGTGGAGGATGCCCCCGAGCAGATCGAGGGGTCCTGGCACGGCCAGCGGACCGTGGTCCTCGAGTTCGACTCCGTGGAGGCCGCGCGGAGCTGGTACCAGTCGGCTGAGTATCAGCAGCACGCAGGCCGGCGCCACGCTGCCGCCGACAGCAACGCCGCGATCGTCGCGGGTCTCGAGACGCCCGCCGGCTGACCAGGACGTCAGCCTGGGAACAGGGCCCTGACTTCCTCGGGGTCTGGCCCGTTGGGCCCGATGGCGACGACCGCGTCGTCGAAGCCGGCCTGCGCGTAGCGGCGCAGCGCCCCGCCGGTCGGTTCGAGGTCGTCCCGGCTGTTCACCGGGATGGCGCACACGATCGCCCGCTGGCCGCCGGCCGCCCGGTAGCGCTCGAGCGCGGCGATGATCTGATCCGGCGTGGTGCGGTATCCGGAGGCCAGCCAGCCGTCGAAGTCCCGCGCGGCCCGCTCGACGTTGGCGCCCCACGAGCCGAGCAGGAGGGCCGGCCGCCCACGGGGGCCGGGGCGAGGACGGCGTGTTCGTCCTGGCCGTTCTCGAGCAGGACCCGGAGCCGGGCGACGTTGCGGTGGAGGGTCGCGAACCGGGTCGAATAGTCCCGGTCCAGCGTGGCGAAGTCGGTCTCCGTCGATCCCGGGCTGACCCCGAGGGTCAGCCGGCCGCCGCACAGCGACATCAGCGAGAGCACCCGGTGGGCGAGGTCGGCGGGGTGGTAGAGCGGGACCTGCGCGGTGGCCGTGCCCAGCTCGACGTCCTGCGTGGCCGTGGCCGCGGCCGCGAGCGTCACGAACGGGTCCGGTACCAGCGTCCCGCGCCCGATGATGTGGGGTGTCCACAGGCTCTCGAACCCCGCCGCCACCAGGCGGTCCGCCCAGCGGGCGACCGGAAACGGGGGCGCATCGGACAGGTGGACGAGCGTCGCACCCAGGCGCATGTGTCCTCCCAGTCCCGGATCAGGCCCGCAAGCCGGACCGGCCCGACCCGAACCGGTCCGACCCGAACCGCTCGTACCATCGCAGGGCGTCGGGGTCGTCGACGGACGCGATGTTGGCCGCCTTCTCCAGCGGTGTCCCGCGCAGCAGCTTCTTGACCGGGACCTCGAGCTTCTTGCCGCTCAGGGTGTGCGGCACCGCGGGCGCCTCGACGATCTCGTCCGGGACGTGCCGGGGGGTCAGCCGGGTGCGCAAGGTGGTGACGATCTGCTGCTTCAGCTCGTCATCCAGCGCGAGCCCGGGGGCGGGGACGACGAACAGGCCCAGCCAGTAGCCGTCGTCGGGCAGGTCCACGCCGATCACGAGCGTCTCGGAGATCCCCGGGAGGGTATCGAGCACGTCATAGAAGTCGCTGCTGCCCAGGCGCACGCCCTGCCGGTTGAGCGTCGAGTCGCTGCGGCCGTGCATGGAGACGCTGCCATCGGAGTGCATCGTCACCCAGTCCCCGTGGCGCCACACGCCGGGCCAGGTGCCGAAGTAGGACTCGGTGTAGCGCACCGCGTCCGGGTCATTCCACAGCGACACCGGCATCGAGGGCATGGGCTGAGTGATGACGAGGTCACCGACCGTGTCGACCACCGGGTGACCGTCCTCGTCCCACGCCGCACAGTCCACGCCCGCTAGCCGGCCGCCGATGCGCCCCGCCCGCACCGGGGCATACTCGTTGGAGCCGACGAACGAGCCGCTGATGTCCGTCCCGCCGCTGGTCGAGTCGATCCGCAGGTCCGCGCCGACGTTCTCCAGGACCCAGCGGTAGTCGTCGGCCGGCAGCGCTGACCCGCTGACCATGAGATGCCGCAGCCGGCTCAGGTCGTGCTCCCGCCCGGGCGAGACGCCGGTGTTCGCCGAAGCGGTGACGACGGCGGCCCCCATCAGCATGACGTCCGCCCGGGTGCGGGCCGCGACCTCCCAGACCGCGCCCGCCGGGTGGCCCGGGCTTCCCTCGTACAGCACGATGCTGGCGCCCTGGGTGAGCGCCCCCAGCTGCATGTTCCACAACGCCCAGCCGGTGGAGGAGTAGGTGAACATGCGTTCCCCGGCCCGCAGCCCGCAGTAAAGGCCGGACCACTTCGTGCCCTCCAGGGTGATCCCGCCCTGACTGTGGACCAGGCCTTTGGGCAGGCCGGTGGTGCCCGAGCTGAACAGCACCCACAGCGGGTGGGAGAACTCGACCTGCTCGAAGACGAGCGGCTCGCGGCCGGCCAGTACCTCGTCCCACGCGGTCGAGTCCGGGGGAGGGGGGCGGTCGCCGAAGGCGTAGGGGACATGGACGAACCGCCGCAGGCCCGGGAGCTTTTCGCGCAGCTGCGCGACGACGTCGCTGCGGTCGACCACCTTGCCGTTCCAGTGGTACCCGTCCGCGGCGATCAGCACGCTCGGCTCGAGTTGCGCGAGCCGCCCGATGGTGCCGTCCGCGCCGAAGTCGGGGGAGCAGCACGCCCACACCGCCCCGGCCGCCGCCGCGGCGAGGCAGCCGATCACCGCGTGCTCGGTGTTCGGCAGGTAGGCCGCGATCCGGTCACCCGGGCGCACGCCGGCCCGGCGCAGCCAGCCTGCGGCCGCCGCCACCGATTGGCGCAGCGCGCCGCGGGTGATCTCGCGCGCAGGCTGGCCGCCCTCCTGGATGCAGACCAGCGCGGTGGCGTCGTCGGCCCCGCGCCGCAGCGCGTGCTGGGCCCAGTTCAGCCGGGTGCCGCTGAACCAGCGGGCGTGCGGCATCGGATCGGCGGTGCGCACCTGCGTCCACGGCGCCGAGAACTCGACCTCGAAGTAGTCGGCGATCGAAGTCCAGAACCGGTCCAGGTTTTCCACCGACCAGGCCCACAGCGCGTCGTGGTCGGGGAACGGGCGCCCAGCGTAACCTTCCAGCCAGTTCAGGTACCCGCGCAGCGCGGACTTGTCGATGCGGTCCGTGGTCGGGCTCCAGAGCGGTGCCATGGGTCCGACTGTAGATGTGCCTGGTGACGACGTACATCTGCCCAGCGTCAGTTGATCGAGCGTTGAGATTGGTGCCAGACAATGAGGCGCTAAGTGCTGCCCTGCGATATCCGGGGTCATCTCGAGGAGGCCGACCAATGAAGCTCGCCCTGTACCTTCCGAACTTCCGCGACGAGGTGACCGTCAAGGAACTCGAGGACCTCACGGCCCTCGCCGAGGATCTCGACTTCGACTCCGTCTGGACGCTCGACCGGGTCTGTGTCCCGGAGGCTTCTGACCGTGTGGAACTGCAGTACCCGTTCGGCATGATGACCGACCTCCCGAAGGCCCTGCCGGTCATCTCGCGCGGCAAGTGGTTCCAGGGCATGACGTTGATCCCGTGGCTGGCGGCGAAGACCCAGAAGGTCCGCATCGGGATGAGCATCATCGACACCCCGTACCGGGCTCCGGGCGTGCTCGCGGCCGAACTGGCCACCCAGGACCACCTGTCCAACGGGCGGCTCAACGTCGGCATCGGCTCCGGCTGGATGCCCGAGGAGTTCGCCGCGGCCAGCGCCACCGACCTGTTCCCGCGCCGGCACGCCCACGTGCGCGAGACGATCGAGATCATGCAGGGCATCTGGTCCAACGACCTGTTCGAGTACCACGGCGAGTTCGCGGACTTCCCGCTGGCCGGCTTCGGCCACAAGCCGCTCCAGAGGCCCGGCCCGCCGATCTACTTCTCCGGGCTGAAGGACCCGAAGCGCTCAGCCAAGCGCATCGCCAAGTACGGCCTGCAGGGCTGGATCGGCATCCAGGACTCCCCAGAGGACATCAAGCGCTGGAAGGCCGAGATGGAGCGCGAGCTGGGTGAGCTCGGCCGGGGGTTCCCCGACAACTTCGACATGTGCAGCATGATCTGGTTCGTCATCACCGACGAGCCCATGGACCAGACGCCGGCGGGCAAGGCCACCAACCTGCTGGCCGGCAGCGCCCAGCAGATCGAGGACATCCTCAAGCGGTACAAGGAGGCGGGCATGACGATGCCGTTCCTGTGGCCGCCGTTCCGCGACGTCCCGACGTCGAAGACCCTCGATGACCTGAAGCGCCTGACCGAGGAGATCATGCCCAAGGTCAACGCCGCCTGAAACGCCGCCTGACCGGCAGGCGGCCGCGCGAGCGGGTGGTCGGGCCGCTCGAGCTGTTCTACGACCTGGCCGGGGCTCGGCCAGTTCGCCGTCGTGTTCACGCTGGTCTGGATCGTCTGGGCCAACGGCAGCCTGCACCACGAGCTTCACGGTCACGAGGACTCTCGCGCCCGGACCACCTTCTTGCTGCAGATCCTGGTGCTGGCCGCGATGGGTGCCTTCATCCCGCAGGCGGGTGGCGCCCACGGAGCAGCCTTTGCCGTGGCCGCGGCGGTGCTGTTCGCCATCCTGGCCATCTTGTGGCTGCTGGCCGCGGCGACCGACCCGAATATCGCCCGGGCGAGCCGGGTCTTCAACGTCGGCACGGCCGCCTGCGCGGTGCTGCTGGCGGCCAGCGCCCTGCTCCCGGCCAGCCCCCGCCTCATCGCCTGGGGCGTGCTGGCTGCTCGGACCCCGGTAGGGATGCAGCTGCCTCCTGGCTAGCGGGCCAGGGCGCCCATCGGGTCCCAGGCGGGCAGCACGATCGGCTCGGTGTCCAGGGCACGCTGCAGGCCGGCGGGCAGCGCGCTCTTGCGGGCGGCGATCTCGAAGACGTACTGGCCGAACCAGGAGTCGTTCATCGTGAAGAAGCCGTCCTTGCCGCGGTCGGCGCCCCAGCTGTTCTCGACCCGCCAGCGCCGGGTCACGCCGTCCAGCACATCCACCCCGGTGAACAGCATGGCGTGGGTCATCGCCGACTCGTGGTACTCCAGGCGGGCAGCCTTGTCGAGGCTGAACGCGGTGTTGTAGACCGAGGGCAGATCGTAGAGGTCGGCGTCCCAGTACGCGTAGTCGTTGCTCATCATCTTGCCGACGTCGCAGCCGAACCAGACCGGCTCGCCGCCTTCGATCGTGGCGGCGGCGATGTCCTTGATGAGCTGCATGTCGACGTTGAGGTAGATGACCGGCGGGCCGCCGACGACGTTGCCGAGGTACTCGACGGTGAAGGTCGCTCCGATCGGGCTGGACGGCCGGGGGTCGTTGACCAGGCAGACGTAGTCGCTGACCGGCAGGTCGACATACTTGGCGGCGAACTCCTGCGGGGTGATCACCCCGTCCCGATGGAACTTCTTGTCCTTGTCCGTCCACTGCCAGTCGAAGCGCTCCGGCGGCGTCCCGAGGTGGATGCACAGGACCCGGTAGACGACCTGCAAGATCTCGGCCTTGGCCGCGCGGGCGGCGTCGGCGCCCTGGGCCGTCGCGTCGCGGACGGTCCGGGCGCCCTGGCGCAGCTGGTAGCGGAGGATCGAATTCATCCGGCCGGTGTTCGACGAACTCTGCGTCTCCGGCATCTGCGCCTTGGGCACCAGACCGTGCTTGGCGACCAGGGCGGCGAACATGTTCCACTGGCCGCCGTCGCTGGCCGCCGAGTCCAGCAGGAAGGCGACCGTGCGGTCGTCGAGGTCACGGCCGGCGGTCTCGATGATCGCCTCGAGGAAGTAGTTGGCTCGCTCGAGCTTGTCCCAGAACATGGTGTAGTTCTGCGAGAACTCGAAGTCCTTGAGCCCGGTCTTGCGCATGACGCCGACCCGCAGGAGGTTCAGCCCCGCGAACAGCCAGCAGCGGCCGCTCCGCTCCTGGTTGGTGACCTTCCAGTCGTCCAGTGTCGTCGACAGCGAGTGGTCGATGCTGCTGACGATCTCCCGGTCGATGGCGACGTCGTCGACGGTCACCCGGGTCACGGCGTTCTGGGCTAGCCGGTAGACGGGGTTGGCGGAAAAATCCTTGTGCAGTCGTTCCAGCTCAGCAACCGTGAGCGTTCCGTCCATCGTGGCATTCCCATCCGTCGTCGGCTCGGCCCTTTTCTCCAGGTTAAATTCATCGGTCGAGTTGTCGGAAACCGGCCAGGATGTCCGCCTCAGCCGATGACGAGGATGAGGTCGCCGCCGTCCACCTGAGCGGTGCCGGCCAGGGCGACGCGGGTCACGGTACCGGCCACCGGGGCCGTGATCGAGGCGTCCATCTTCATGGCCTCGATCTTGGCGACCACCTCACCGGCCGTCACCTGGTCACCGGCCGCGGCCACCGGGGTGACGGTGCCGCCGTACGGTGCGGCAACGTGCCCGGGCTGGGCCGGGTCAGCCTTTTCGGCGACGGGCGCGTCCGCCTCGACCGAGCGATCGCGGACCAGGATCGGGCGGAGCTGACCGTTGATCGTGCACATGACGGTGCGGATGCCGCGCTCGTCCGGCTCGCCGATCGACTGGAGGCCGAGCAGCAGGGTCTTGCCTTCCTCGAGCGAGACGACATGCTCGCCGCCCGCTCGCAGCCCATAGAGGTAACCGGCGGTGTCCAGGACGGAGATGTCGCCGTACTTCGCGCGTGACTCCTCGAACTCCCGCGTGGGCGCGGGGAACAGCAGCCGGTTGAGGGTGCGGCGCCGGTCCGTGCGCAGGCTCTCCTGCTGCTCGGCGGTGAGCGCCGGGGCCGGCGTGCGGGGCGGCCGCCCGGTGAGGGCCCGGGTGCGGAACGGCTCCGGCCAGCCGCCGGGCGGGTCGCCCAGCTCGCCGGACAGGAAGCCGACGACCGAGTCGGGGACGTCGTACTTGCCGGGATTCTCGGCGAAGTCGCCCGGGTCGGCGCCGACGGCGACCAGGTGGAGGGCGAGGTCCCCGACCACCTTGCTGCTCGGGGTGACCTTGACGATGTTGCCGAGGATGCCGTTGGCGGCGGCGTACATGTCCTCGATCTGCTCGAACTTCTCGCCGAGGCCGAGGGCGATCGCCTGCTGGCGCAGGTTGGAGAGCTGGCCGCCGGGGATCTCGTGCCGGTACACCCGGCCGGTCGGCGCGGGCAGGCCCGATTCGAACGGCGCGTACAGACGCCGCACCGCCTCCCAGTAGGGTTCGAGGTCGCCCACCGCCTGCAGGGACAGCCCGGTGTCGCGCCCCGAGTGGTCGGTGGCGGCCACCAGCGAAGACAGCGATGGCTGGCTGGTGGTGCCGGACATGGCGGCGTTGGCGGCGTCGACCGCGTCGACCCCGGCGTTGATGGCGGCCAGCAGGGTGGCGAGCTGGCCGCCGGGGGTGTCGTGGGTGTGCAGGTGCACGGGCAGGTCGAACCGCTCGCGCAGCGCCGTGACCAGGGTCTCAGCCGCCGGGGCGCGCAGCAGGCCGGCCATGTCCTTGATCGCCAGGATGTGCGCGCCCGCGTCGGCGATCTGCTCGGCGAGCCTCAGGTAGTAGTCGAGGGTGTAGAGCGTCTCACCAGGGCTCGACAGGTCGCCGGTGTAACAGAGCGCGACCTCGGCGATGGCGGTGCCGGCCGAGCGCACGGCATCGATGGCCGCCCGCATCTGGCCGACGTCGTTGAGGGCGTCGAAGATGCGGAAGATGTCGATTCCGGTCGCCGCCGCCTCCTCGACGAACGCCTGCGTCACCTCGGCCGGATACGGCGTGTACCCGACCGTGTTGCGGCCCCGTAGCAGCATCTGCAGGCAGATGTTCGGGACCGCCGCCCGCAGGTCGGCGAGCCGCTGCCACGGGTCCTCGGACAGGAAGCGGAGCGACACGTCGTAGGTCGCGCCGCCCCAGGCCTCGAGCGACAGCAGCTCGGGAGTGGTCCGCGCCATGTGCCCGGCGACGTTCAGCATGTCGCGGGTCCGCACCCGGGTCGCCAGCAGCGACTGGTGGGCATCGCGGAAGGTCGTGTCGGTGACGGCCACCTGGGTCTGGGCGCGCAGCTGGCGAGCGAACTCCGCGGGCCCCAGCTCGACCAGGCGCTGGCGCGATCCGGCCGGGGGCACCTGCCGCAGGTCGGCCCGCGGCAGCTTGCTGACGGGGTCGATGCCGGCCGGAAGGCGGCCGTACGGCCGGTTGACGGTGACGTCGGCCAGGTAGGCGAGGAGCTTGGTGCCGCGGTCCCCGGACGAGCGGGCGGTGAGGAGCCGGGGGTTGGCCTCGATGAAACCGGTGGTGAGCCGGCCGGCCCGGAAGCCCGGGTCGTCGAGGACGGCCTGCAGGAACGGGATGTTGGTGGCGACGCCGCGGATGCGGAATTCCGCCAGCGCCCGCCGGGCGCGGTCGGCGGCCGCCTCGAACGTCCGGCCCCGGCAGGTGAGCTTGGCCAGCAGGGAGTCGAAGTGCGCAGACACCTCGGCCCCGGTGTACGTGGTCCCGCCGTCGAGGCGGATGCCCGCGCCGCCGGGGGAGCGGTAGGCCGTGATGACGCCGGTATCCGGCCGGAAGCCGTTGGCGGGGTCCTCGGTCGTGATCCGGCACTGCAGCGCCGCGCCCCGGATCCGGATCGAGTCCTGAGACAGGCCCAGGTCAGCGAGCGTCTCCCCGGAGGCGACGCGCATCTGCGACTGGACCAGGTCGACGTCGGTGATCTCCTCGGTCACGGTGTGCTCGACCTGGATGCGCGGGTTCATCTCGATGAAGACGTAGTTGCCCGCCGGGTCGAGCAGGAACTCGACCGTTCCGGCGTTGACGTAGCCGATCTCGCGGGCGAACCGCACCGCGTCGGCGCAGATCCTCATCCGCAGGTCCGGGTCGAGGTGCGGCGCGGGCGCAATCTCGACGACCTTCTGGTGACGGCGCTGCAGCGAGCAGTCGCGTTCGTACAGGTGGATCACGTCGCCCTGACCGTCGGCGAGGATCTGCACCTCGATGTGCCGGGGGTCGACCACCGCCTGCTCGATGAACACGGTCGGGTCGCCGAAGGCGCCCTCCGCCTCGTGCATGCAGGTCTCGATCGCCTCGCGCAGCCCGCCCGGCTCGTCGACGCGCCGCATGCCGCGCCCGCCGCCGCCCGCGACCGCCTTGACGAACACTGGGAACGGGAGGGAAAGGGCCTGCTCGGTGAGCAGTTCCACGTCGGTTCCGGGGGCGACGCTCCTGAGCGTGGGGACACCCGCGGCCTTCGCGGCGGCGATGGCCCGGGCCTTGTTCCCGGTCAGGTAGAGCACGTCGGAGTCGGGGCCGATGAACGCGACGCCGGCCTCGGCGCAGGCCGCGGCCAGGCCCGGGTTCTCCGACAGGAAGCCGTAACCGGGGTACACGGCATCGGCGCCGGCCTTCAGCGCGGCCCCGACGATCAGCCCGGGGTCGAGATAGGCGCGGACCGGGTGCCCCGGCTCCCCGATCTGGTACGCCTCATCGGCCTTGAGCCGGTGCTCGGAGTTACGGTCCTCATACGGGAACACCGCCACCGTTTTGGCACCCAGCTCATAGGCAGCGCGGAAGGCCCGGACCGCGATCTCGCCGCGGTTGGCCACCAGAATCTTGGAGAACATACGAGCAGTCTTTCCGCGCCAAAGCGCCAGCCAAAGCGGTCGGCTGAAAAATAAATGCACTTCTTGCCAAAAGACCTCAGGCTTACTGGCCACGGCGCCCAGGAACGCTGACCGCCGTCCTGGGCCAGATCCCGAACACGTTCGGGAGCTTGGCCACCGTCGGCTCCAGGTCCGGGCAGTGCCGGGCCAGGACCGAGCGCATCGTGTTGTCCGTGATCCACCCCATGCCTTCGCGGGTGTAGACCTCGTCGGTGAAGGAGTCGGTGAAGAACCGGTCGCTGTTGAGCCGCCGCGACGCCATCAGGATGAAGATGCGGAACGCCGTGTCGCTGAAGGCGAAGCCCTCGGGCAGGTCCTCGGCCATCAGGCCGGGGATGAGGTCGAGGTCTTCGAGCTTGCCGCTGTACACGTCGTGCAGTTCCTGCGCCCAGACCTTGTTACTGGTCACTTCGTCGAAGGTCTGCGGCACCGACATGTGCAGCAGGCGGCGGAACTCGCAGTACCGCGGCACCCCGAGCTCACGGCAGCGCACGATGTCCAGGGCCGCCATATCCATGTAAGCGCCGTTGTCGGGCCGCCGGAACGTCTGCAGCCCTTTCGGGAAGTTGTGCAGCGCGACCAGGCCCGGGTTCATCGTGCCGAACGTGTAGATGATGTCGGTCAGCCGCTGGTCCCGCAGGATCGGGACGGCCTGCGGGCCGGTCAGCTCGGCGAACGAGCGTGGCCCGAGGGTCGGTGAGTCGTCGCGGGCCGACCGGAAGTCGAAGTCGTCCGGTATGAGCGGGTGCATCCGGTAGACGGCGACGAACTCTTCGGTGAGGGCGTACGGCACGCCGAAGTCCTCGGTGTCGGTGCCGGGGATGCCGCGCAGCGCCTCATTTTTGGAAATCGCCGCGACGAAATCGTGCAGCTTCGGCCCGGCCAGGCCCCACCAGTTCGCGTACAGGCCCTCGACGGCGGTGGGGTGGGCGGTGACCGACGGCGTCCATTCGACGGTGTGGATTTTGGCGATCAGCGCACAGGTGACCAGCCGCGCCTTCTGGAACAGCGTCTCGTCGTCGAAGTCAGGGTGCGCCGCCGCGAGCGTGCCGGCGATGGCGTTGCGCTCCAGCGAGAACAGCGTCTGCATCATGCCCAGCCCGAGCCAGAAACCTGGCACCAGAGCCGGATTGTCCTGGGGGTCGGGCGGGACCGGCGGCAGTCCGTCGACCACCCGCAGCCGCCCGCCCGCGCCTTCGCGGAGGAACCGCTGCTGGGCGAGGTCGTTGCCGTAGATCGACGATCCGTCCCACCAGTGCGTATTCACGTTGAGGTGGGTCGGGGGCAGCGCCGAGCCGGCCGGGGAGGTCGGGTCGGGCGCCACGCGCATGACGACCACGGGCGGCGCGGGCCAGTCGTCGCCGCCAACCTCGGGCAGGACCCACGGGTCCTCGGTGGGGCAGGTGCCGTGCTTGATCCAGTCGTGGAGCATGAACTGCAGCCAGGCCGCGATGAGGGCATTGCCAGCGGTGGCCGGGTTGAGCGTGCCCCTGGTCATCAGCTTCAGGCTGATCTCGCGTGGGTTCGGCACCATCATCCGGTCCTGGTCGGGCCAGGTGTCATCGAGCGGCACGTTGCGCCCGAAACGGGTGCTGGCCATCCCCATCTCGGGGTGCTCCAGGTCGTTCCAGCTGCCGTCCGCGGTGCGGGCGGTCAGGTACGACTCGTCGTAGGGGGGCGGCTGGACCGGGTCGACGGCCGGGAGGCAGGAGGTGTCGACCAGGTTCTGCTGCCGGAGCGTGTCGCGGATCCCGATCAGCTCAGCCAGGCCAGCGAGCTTCGGCAGCGTGTACCACGGGTGCCTGACCGCCACCTTGCTGGTGATCTCGTCATAAAGGCGCTGGACCGGTCCCGGCCGATCGGGCACATCCGACGTGCTGACACCCTCAGGTGGTTCAGCGGGCGAATTCATGGCTGTCCCCTCCCTCATCCACATCAACCGGAGGAGCCGGATCCGCCCGCTGATACAGGTCCCGGGCGCAGGGCGGCGCGGGTGAACCGGGCCCCGGCGGCCAGGGCCACGGTGACCAGGGCCAGCACGAGCGTCACCGCCCATTCGGCCGAGCCGCTGCCGGCGTCCGGGTCCAGGCCGGTGAGCGACTCGATCCAGTCCGGGTGGATCGCGGTCGCGACGGCCAGCACCGCGCTGGCGGCGGCGAGGATGACCTCGGCCCAGAACAGGGTTAGCAGCCAGGTCCGGCGGCCCGGGCTCGCGGCTGGTCTCATCGTGGCGTCCCTCTCCCGCGGCTTCTTCAGCGGATCTCGACCGAACGGGCGGCGAGGTGCGGGCTGCCCAGGATCTGCGCGGACAGCGACGCGCCGGCCAGATCGGGGGTGCCGGCCCCGGCCGCGATCACGGCCAGCAGCAGCCACTGACCGCTGGCCCCGGCCAGGCCCGCCTGGAAGGACACCACCACTGGCGCCCCCGGTGCGACCGGCCCGGCCGGGCGGCGGACCTCGGACGCGGCGTCGGCTGACGTCCAGCCGGCCGGCGGCGGGATCCCGAGCGGGCCGCCGCCGGCGGGCACGGCGGCCATGGCGGTACCGAGCCCGGCTGCGGTCAGGGCCGGCATCGCGGCCCAGGTGGCCGCGTTGGGGTCAAGCGGGGCGCGCAGCAGCAGCACGGTGAGCCCGTCGGGCCCGAGCGGCTGCAGCGCCCGCCGGTGTACGCACACGTCCACGGCCAGCTGGCCAGCCGGGACCGCGCAGCTCGCGGCGGAAACCGCGGGGGCATCCACTTCGGGCGACGTGCCCACCACCGGCCGGGCCGTCGTCCGGTGCACGATCCGTTCGACCAGGTCCGCCTCGGACGGCGCGGACCCGTCCCACGGATTCGCCCACCACCCGGCTGCGATCGCGGCGTGCTGCCACAGCGCGGCATCTACCACGGCGGCGTCGCTCAGCCTGTTGGCCCTGCGCAGCGCCCGCAGGCGCCGGGCAAAGGCCGCCGTCCACCGTCCGTCGGGGACGATCAGCGGGTCCACCGCGTGCAGGGCGGTCTGCAGGGCCCACAGCGCATTCCGGTCGGCTGGTCTCCTGGTCCACGGCAGGGTCGGCGGGACCGGCAGGGCCGGGCTGCCGGGCGCGGGCCGGACTCTGATGTCCGGGCTGGCGTGCCAGCTGAAGCTGCCGGCCGGCGTGCCGTCCGGCGAGGCCGCGGGCCGCCCGGCCACGTCCCGGAACGCGCGGGCCCGCACGTCGGCCCAGTCCAGATGCCACTCCCGGTCGGCCCCGCGCGGCGGCGGGAGCGGGTCGGGCAGGGCCGTGGGCAGCGACCGGCGCGTGTCGTACGGGTGGACCCGCAGGTAGGTGACGTCGACCAGGTCGGCGTCGAGCTGGCACTCCCAGGCCCCGCGGGACTGCAGCGCGGCCCGCAGCAGCCGCACCTGCCCGCCCTGGGCCAGCCGATAGCGGACGACCGACAGGTCCTGCACCGCCGCCTCGGGCAGCCCGTTGGCCAGCGCCGCCCATTTCCAGCTGGGGACGCTCGCGGTGATCGTCAGCTCACCCCGCCAGACCCCGACGGCGGTGCCCGCATAGACCACGCCCTGGTCGGCGGGGTCGACCGTGACGCTGTAGGCGGGCACCCGCACGCCGGGCCCGCCCGGCGGCAGCGTGCCGAGCCCGGCCGGGAACCAGGTGCTGGTCCCGTCGAACCACCACAACGGCTCCAGCGGGTTGCTGCTGGCCACGTAGAACGAGCCGTGGGTCCCGGCCGTCGAGTCGTGCACGGCCAGGTCGTTCAGCATGCCTTCGGGCGGGATCACCGGCCCGGCGACGGCCGGGGCTGGCGGGCCGCCCGGGGCGGCTGCCGCGCGGCGCAGGATCCGGGTCCTGGTCCAGGTCCGGTTGGTGAGGTTGCGGTCCAGCCGGTGCGCGGCTCCGGGCATCAGGGCGTAGAGCCGGTCCGGCCCGGCCCAGCGCAGCGCCCGGACCCCGGTGCATTGCGGGTCGAGGGTCCCCGGTGGCACCGGGCCGTGCTCGAGCACGTCGGTGGCTGCGTCGTTGGCGTTCCCGGCGCGCGGGTCGGTGAAGGACGGCAGCGTCACCGCCTGCACCCGCCACACGCCGGCGGCGTTGTCGGCGAAGGTGCGGAACCACTGCTCGGAGTACCAGACCCGGCTGGTGCCCAGCACCACCTGGGTGACGGCCCCGGTGCTGATCGCGGCGATGTTGGAGTAGAACCGGGTGGCGTTGTCCTCGATCGCCGTGGCCGGCTGGGCCGCCCCCCGGAACGACGGCGTGATCGTGGTGTCGGCGTCGTCGCGCCAGAAGGCCTGGGAGTCCTGGCCCATCATCCGCCCGCTGCCCGACGGGTCGAAGGCCACGCCGCCGCCGTCGGAGCCGGCGTTGGCCCGGCGCCAGACCGAGTCCCCGATCCGCAGCTGCGTGCCGTTGTCCTGGACGCCGATCAGCACCGGGCCGTCGCTGGTGGGGTGGCTGTCCAGGTAGCCGGCCTCGGTGGCCCCGAGCCCGGTGTTGCGGGAGGTGAACGTGGTCAGATCGCCCCCGGCGGTGGACACGAAGACCCCGCCGTCGCAGGCCACGTGCAGCCGGGTGCCGCCACCGGCCACCGCGGGCAGCCAGCGCAGCCGGTGCACGTCCGCGTGCACACCCTCGCCGATCCAGGTCGTGTCGGCGCTGTCGTTGTCGGCGTAGTCGGTATGCCAGTCCGCGGTCCCGGTCGGAGCGGGGGTCCGCAGGGTCAGCCGGTACAGGCTGGCCGAGAACGTGCCCGGCGTCACTGAGCTGTTCGCTGACGCGCCGCCGACCGCCACCCGCAGCGGCTCAGCCGGGTCGACGGCCACCGCGAGGTCATACTCGCCCTGGCCCGGGTTGTTGCCGGGCGGGGTGCCGAAGAGGCTCACCGGCAGGCCACGCACCCGGCGCACCGTGGTGTCGCCGTCCACCCGCCACAGCCGCGGGCCGGTGGACAGCACGTACAGCACGGTGGGATCGGAGGGCGCGGTGGCCAGCCCCAGGTTGAGCAGTGAGGCCCGCTGGACATCGGTGGCCACACCGGTCACGTCGACCCGGGTGAAGGGGCCGGCCAGGCCGTTGTCGCTGCGCCAGAGCCCGCGCACGGGCGCGGGGGTGGCGGCGCCGGCCGCCGTGACCCAGAGCCGGGGCCCGGCCGGGGTGGTCACCCAGGCCAGGTCGGTCACGTGCACCTGGCTGCTGCCGCCCGCGCCGAGCAGCGTCTCCCAGGCGGCCACGGTGACCAGGCTCCAGGGCTCGGCCAGCGGGCCGGCGGCCGGGTCGAACCGGTGCAGGCCGGCGCTGGTGCCGGCGATCACCGCGGACGGCGTGGCCGGGTCGGCCGCGAATGCGTACACGCCCTGGCCGCGCAGCCCCGGGTAGCCGGCGCCGGGCTGGGCGCCGTGCTCCCACGGGTCGGTATCCGGGCTCTGCTCGACGGCCTGCACCGGCCCGGTCGCGTGCAGGATCCCGATCCCGCCGTAGCTCGCCCTCACGCCCAGGTCATTCGGTGTGCCGGTGGGGTCCGGCTCCCCGGTGCCGGCCCAGACCTCGTCGGCGCCGGGGCCGGCGCCGAAGCGGACGCACAGGGCGCCGATGGCCAGCGTGGTCGAGGCCGGGGCGTCGGTGGTGACGTCACCGCCCAGCGTGTAGGTGCCGACCGGGAGCCAGCTGACGCCGCCGTCGCCGGAGTACCAGACCCCGCCGCCCGCCGCGCCCGCGTAGATCCGGGTGCCGTCGTCGCTGACGGCCAGGTCCCGGATCCGCCCGCTGACCCGGGGGTCGGCGTCGGCCAGGCCGCGCAGGGTGGTGCCCGGCCCCATCGGCAGCCACAGGTTGGTGGCCGGTCCCGGTGGCTGGCCCGGGGCCAGGGCCGGCCGCAGCGCGCCCGCCTGGTCGGAGCGGCGCCGGGCCAGCGCGTACGGCCGGGCGGCCGGGTCGGTGCCGGCCGCCTGCCCGCCGATGTCGGCCCGGCGGGCCCGGGAGCGGCCCCGCCGCCGCCCCGGCGCGGACGGCCACTCGTACCTGGTCATGACGCCGCCCCGGCCGACGTGGACGCGGTCCCCGAACCGGTCCCGGGCGCGGGCGGGGGAGAGGGGTCGACCCGGATCCAGCCCTCGCGCAGCGCCGACGCCCGGTCCGGCAGCAGCGCATCCTGGGTGGCGGCCAGGATCGCGTCGTCCTGCCAGCCGAGCGGGCCTTCCCGGTGGGTGAGCACCTGGCGCTCGCCCAGCGCGGTCACCGCGGGCAGCCGGACCTGGCCGGGGTCGATCAGCACCGGCCCGACCCGGATCGAGGGCGACAGCTTCTCCAGGCCCGGCGCGTACCAGGCCCGCTGGAGCTGGATGGTGGCCCGCGGGACCAGCCCGCAGGTGATGCTGGCCGTGGACCCGGGCAGCATCAGCACGGTCAGCAGCCGCGGGCTGCCCGGGTGGACCACCACGGTGTCGGCGGTGTCCAGGTACGGGTGGTCGATCGGCAGCGGGGCGGGCACGATCGGAGTCGTGCCCCAGGGCCCGAAGTGGCCCTGGCCCGGTCCGGCGGCCAGCGCCTCGTCCCTGACCAGCTTGTCCACCACGTGCATGCGGGAGTAGTCGTCGTCGGCGAACCAGCCCAGCACGCCGTCGTCGGTCCTGGTCAGCTCCCCGATCCTGACCGGCACGCCGACCCGGGTCAGGTCGGAGTAGGCCTGGGCCCTGGCCGCCCGGCCCGCGTCGTCCAGGGTGAGCGTGCCCAGGTCGTCGGCCACGTCCACCGACAGCACGGTGCGGACCACGGCGACCGGGCGCCCGACGATCGAGGCGACCGCCGACGAGCCCGCGCCCGCGATCGGGTCCACCGTCCACAAGGTGGTGTCGATCGCGCGCAAAAAGGCCGACAGCGCCGACTCGGCCGGTCCGCCGGGCGTGCCCGCGGGCTGGCCGGCCCGGGCCGCGGCGTCGGCCGCCACCATGCCCGCGGCGAGCAGCCCGAGCGGGCGCTGAGCGGTGGTCAGGCCCTCACCGGGCGCGGCGTCGGCCCGCAGTGGCCGGCCGGGGCCGGCTCCCAGACCACGCCGCCGCCGGTCGGCTCGGTGATCAGCTCGCCGAGCGGCCCGCCGTCGGCGCCAAACACCTGGACGCCCTCGTCCACGTGATTGGGCAGCAGGAACCCGATGACCGGGCTGACCTGCCGGCCGGCGTCCACCTCGTCGACCACCGCGTCGGCCGGCGCCGCCGGGTCGGTGGTCTCGGCGCCGACCAGCCGCAGCCGGCAGCGGGCGGGCGCGGTGATCCGCGGCGTCCGCAGCATCGCCGCCTGCGCACCGGGGACGGCCACCCGCTCGGGCACGACCGTGCCCGCCGGGTCGAGGTCGAGCAGCCGGCCGAAGGCGTCCACCACGCGCAGCCGGGTCAGCGTGACCGTGCCGCCGGTCAGCAGGACCGGCCGGCCGGTGGGGCCGGCGGGGGGACGGTACCGTCGGGCTGCCGGGCGGCAAGGGCCGTCTGCGGCAGGCCGAGCAGCACCGTCCGCACCCCGTCGCAGGACCCCGAGAGCAGGTCGAGCCCGGCGGCGGCCGCGCCCAGGGCAGCGATCTGCGCGGCGGTGGCGTCGTCGACCTCGCCGGTGTTGGCCCGGTCCCTGGCCTGCTCGGCGGTCAGCCAGGTGGCCACCGCCCCGGCCAGCCTGGTGCCGGGCGCGGTGGTGAGGTGCGCGCGGCCGGACACGGTAACCGGTGCGGGTCCCGCGGCCGGGCCCCCTGGGCTGACCGGCTCGTAGTCGACCGGGCCGAGCTGCCAGCCGGACAGGTCCGCGGCCGGCGTGACCGCCAGCTCCCACTCCAGCCAGGCCGGCACCCACGGCTGGGCCCAGGACGTCAGCGCGACCAGGTCCGGCTCCACCCCGTCCAGCAGACTGTGGCGGCGCAGCAGCTCCAGGGTGGAAGCGCCGACCGGATCCAGGTCGCCACGGGCGATGGTGAGGCTGGGCGCGGCCTTGCCCAGGTAACCGCCGCCCGGGTCGAAGCGCAGCGCCAGTTCGGCACCCAGCCGGGCCAGCGGTGCGGCCGGCGGCGCCGGGCCGTCGGGCAGCGGGCCCGGGCCTGGTGCCGGTGCCGGCGTTGAGGCTCCGCTCGGGGTGGCCCGCGCCGCCAGCCAGCTGAGCAGGGCGGGCGAGAGCAGCAGCGCCTCGCGGACCAGCGCCGTGGTCTCGTCCGGGAGGGCACCACTGGACAGCGCGGGGACCAGGGTGGCGCCATCCAGCAGGCCGGCGTAGCGCTGCGCGATCTGCGACCCGCGGCGGCAGCCGAGCAGCTCGTCCGGGTCGCCGCGGCCGTCGCCGCCGTGCCGGAGTGATCGTCCCGCGCCGCGCAGGCCGATCTGCGGATCCAGCGGCACGAACCGGCCCGGTGGCTGCCGCTCGACCGTGGCCGAGCCCGGCGGCTCCAGCCCGGTCCCCGGGGCGGGGGCCGCTCCGCTGCCGGCCTGCCCGCTGCCGGCCGGCTGGCCGGGGGCGGGTGCCGCCGCGGCCCCGGCCCGGGCCGCCGCGGCCTGCCCGGAGGCGTCGGGGACGCTGATCTGGGCCAGCCGGGCCCGGGTGAACGCGGCGGCCTCCTCGGTCAGGAAGCCGCTCATGCGTACCCCCGGGCCGGTGTAGACGAGCGTTGGCGGGCTGGCTCCGCCCGGCGGGGCGGCCTGCGGTGGCGCCCCGCGTGGCGGCACCGCGGCGCGGCTGGTCAGCACCCGGTCGGTGACGGGCGGCTCGCCCGCGGCCACCCCGGCGAAACCCGCCTCGTGCTCGCGCTCGTCGATCGTGACCAGGCCGTCCGGGCTGGACAGGCCGGACAGCAGGCCCGACGAGAACGCGGTCAGCAGCCGCTCGACACTGCGGCGGGCGTCCCCGGTACCGCCGAGGACCCCGGAAAGCCCGGCCGCGACCAGATCGTCCACGTGGTCGCCGGCCACAATCCCGACCTCGGCCGGATCGGGTCGCAGGTCGGGCGTGAAGGCGTCCCGGGCGGCCGCGACACCGGGCAGCGGGACGCCGAGCACGGCCCCATGCAGGAGCGTGGACGCTTCCACCCCGGTCCCGGCGCCGGTGATCCAGCCGGCGGCTTCCCGGGCCAGGCTGGCCGCCCCGATCGCCTGATAGGCCGGCACCGTCGAGACGTGCGCGGCCTCGGCCGCGGCCGCCTGCGCCCCGGCCCCGGCCGCGGCCGGCCGGGTTCCGGCCTGCGTCGTGAAGCGGGCGGTGCTGGCCCCGGGGTCGAGCCGGGAGGCGACCGGGACGCCGAGGTCGGCCAGCCGGCCGAGGGTACCCTCCCGCGCGCTGCCCTCGTAACCGCCGCCGGTGATAAGCCGCCAGCCGAGACTGGCCAGCCGTTCGGCCAGGCTGTCGGCGGTCCGCACGCCGTCCAGCGGGTCCAGGCCGGCCGTGGAGTACCAGCCGACCACGACGTAGGTGGCCGACCCGGCGAACGCGCCGCCCGGCAGCGTCCCGCCGAGCTGCGGATCGGCCACCAGGTCGTCGAGCGGGTCGTGCCAGGCGAAACGGGAGTAGGCCGCGTCGTAGCTGCCGGTCCAGGTCAGTGACCCGCCCGCCGTGCCCGTCAGCTCGCCGGGAGCAAGCTGACGGGCCGGGTCCTGGGTCAGCGGGGTCCCCGTGACGCCGCCGGGCAGGTCCCGGGCGACGCCGGCGGCCGCGTCCAGCAGCCAGCCCCGGATCGCGGTCGGCGGGGCGCCCGCGGCGGGTGTGGCCGCGGCCAGGACCCGGAGCACGGCCCAGCGATCGGGGAGCGCGCCCATGCCGAGCCCGCCGCCGCTGCCCTGCCGCGGGTCCTGGAGCCGCCCGCGCTGCAGGGCGTCCGGCATGGCCCAGCTGAGGTGGACACCGGCCGGGCGCGGGACGCCCGCCGTGAACGGCGGCGGCCCGTCGACCACGGTCTGGTCGGTGGCGTGACCGGGGGAGAGCGGGCCGGGCAGGGCCAGCGCCGGCTCGGCCCCGGCGGCCGGCACCGCGTAGGCCTGCACGTCGACCGGCACCAGTACCCGCGGCTCGTGCAGCAGGTTCGGGTCCCAGGTGGTCACGGTGGCCACGTCCAGGCTGGTCCGGGCGAGCACGCTGAACCGGGGCGTGACCTGGGCCGCGCGGACCTGGGCGGGGTCGTAGACGGCCATTTACTTCCCGCCTTCGAACCGCTCGAGCAGCTGGGCCATCCCGACCGTCGGCCGGAACAGGGCAGCCGGGTCGGACGGCGGGCCCCCGGCCAGCGTCCGGTCCCCGAACACCGCCCGGTAAGGGAACTGCAGCATCTGCATCGCGAACTCGGCGGCGTCCAGGGTCGGCCCGAGGGCAGGCTCGGCCGTGACCAGCTTCCTGGCCAGCGCGCCAAGGTGGATCACGCCGGGGACGTCAGGCCGGAACGGGACGTCGACGGTCGCGCCGGTGGGCCGGGCGGTAGCCGGGTCGCGCAGCGTCACCCGCGCCCCGGCCGAGCCGCCGTCACCTTCGGCGTCCACCCCGAACTGGATCCCGGCCCGCGGTTCCTCGATGTGCACCACGGCCGGGACCCCGTCGAACAGCACGAGCAGCACGGCCGGGGCCAGGCGTTCCATCCGGAGCAGCCCGAGCCGCTCCAGCGCCGCGCCGTCGGACTCGTCGACGTCGGCGTCGGCGATGGGCTTGGCCAGGGACAGGTTGTCCACGGCGTAGCCGCGTACGTGCAGCGCGGGCCAGCCGGACACCATCCGCGACCTGAGCAGGAACCCGCTGATCGTCCCGGCGGGGCCGCTCGGCACGGCCGCTCCGGGGTCGACGCCGGGCAGCCGGACCAGTCGCTCAGCCTCGTCCACCTCGGCGCGCACGGTCCCGTACAAGGCGGCCAGCGCAGACCGGTCGGCGGTGGTCACCGTGCCGGCCGACAGCGCGCCCTCGGTCAGCGCGTCGGTCCAGCCGCGATCGACGTAGAAGAACCTGATCGACTCGGCCGGCAGCAGGTCGGCGTCGGCGACCAGGTCGCCGAACGGCACCCCGGCCAGCAGCCGCAGGCCACCGAGCCACAGCCGCAGGTCGAGCGGTACCGCGTGCGGTCCTGAGTCGACGTCCTGCGGGCCGAGCTGGTCGACCAGCTGGGCGGCGACCAGCTGGACGGAGGACACCACCGCCGCCAGCGCGGCCTTCGAGGTCAGCGCCAGTGAGGTCATCACGGCCTCCCGTCTCGCCGCTGGGTGGCCCGGCGGATCAGCTCGTCCAGCGCGTCCCCGGCCTGTTCGGCAGCCGGTACTGCTTCGGCCGCCGGGGGCGGCGCCGCGGCGGTGGAGCCGGTGGCCGGGCCCGCGCCGGTGGCCGGGGCCGCGACCGCGGCCTCCAGACTGGCGCGCAGCGCGGCGATCCGGTCCGCCGCCGGTCCCTGGCCGGCCGCCACGGGAGAGCCCCCGGTGACCGCTACGGCCGGAGCCGCCGACAGCTGGTCCAGCAGCGCGGCCGGGTCGCTGCCGGCCGCCACCCCGGGGACGGCCAGCCCGGCCAGCAGCCCGGCCGTGCCCTGGGCGTGCACCGGCGCCAGCGGTCCCGCGGCGTTGCCCGGATCGGTGACCGGCCGAGGCAGGCCGAACGCGGCGCCCGGGTCGGCCCCGAGCAGGCCGGCCAGTGCCCGGCTGGCCCGGGCCCCCAGCGTCCGCGGCCGGGTGGCCAGTGCGGGGTCGGTCAGCGGGTCGGCGGTGTCCAGGCCGGTGGCCACCGGCGCGGGCAGGCCGGCCATGGCGTCCGCGACCACCTGCTGCACCCGGGCGGCGCCGTAGGTTTCAGCCCGCCAGCGGGCCAGCGCGCCGGCCACGCCGGGCTGGGACAGCGCCAGCAGCCGGCCGATCTCGAATGCGGCGGCGTACCCCAGATCCTCCTGCCCGTCCGGTGTGACCCGGCGCAGCTGGTCGGCGTGATGGGCCAGCGGCGGCGGCTGGCCGGGGGCGGGCGGCTCGGCCCGGGGGACCGCGGCCGGGGCCAGCGGGCCGCGGAACCACGCTGGCGACGGCTCGCCTTCGCGGCTGAGGTGGTCGAGCTGGACGTGCCCGGTCGGGGTGACCAGCGGCAGCGGCCGGGTCGGCGGCGGCTCGGGCGTGACCGGGGGCTGATCGCCGGTGGGCGGGACGCCGTCCCCGTCCGGCGTTTCCTGGCCGGTCACCACGTGGCCGAGCATCCGCACCTGCACCCGTTCGGCGAGGTACTGGAAGTCGCCACCCTCGTCACAGGTGAACGACCAGTAGGCGAGGACCGGGAAACGCAGCACCGGGTCCGCCAGCTGCCCCACCAGGGTGCCGAGCACGGCGTAGGAGAACCCGTCGGCCAGCTTCATCTTGGCCGTGGCCGTGGTGTCGGCCACGGGCGGAGCAGCCGCAGCCGCGGCCGCAGCCCAGGCCGCGCCGGTGCGGGCGGCCGCGCCGTGCGCGGACTCCACCACCGGCCCGTCCCCGGCAGCAGGCCCGCCACTGGCGGCGGGGCCGGCCGCGGCCGCCCCGGCCGGCGGCAGCAGGCCCATGGCGGCGGTGTCCAGGCTGACCTGGTCGCCGTGGGAGGCCCGCAGCTGGCCGCCGATGTCGAAGACGGCCCCAGCCGGGATGTAGCTGATGACGAGCTGCTCGTCGGGGATCACCGGCAGGCGGTCGTACTGGCCCTCCAGGTTGACCAGGCAGGCCAGGTACTTCACGCCGGGCTGGGGCAGCCGGTTGCCGAGCACCACGGACATGTAGCCGTCGTCGTCGCCGAGCGCGAGCTCGGTGTCCGCCAGGTCGACTTCGCGCAGGTGACACAGCATCGGCAGGTCATCCTTGGTCGGGAAGACCTTCGCCACCACCGAGGCGGGGATCTCGAGGCAGGCGCCCTTGGGCGCGTCGGTGTCGTCGCCGAGGCTGATCCCCGGGGTCACCGTGTCCTTGACGTCGACGTCGGTTCTCAGCTGGCCCTCGCCCGCGGCCAGCAGCACCAGCGCCAGCCAGGGTGTCGGCGTGGTGGCCACGTTGTGGTCCAGGTCGGGTGACCGCTCCCAGGGCAAGGTCCGCCGCCGCAGCACGACCTGCGGCAGCCGGGTGCCGAACGCGCCGGTGGATCCGGCGGGCGGGAACGTGGACAGGATCTGATCCGGCGGCATGACATAGCGCGGGGCGGTGATGTGCACGGCCGCCCGCATCTGCTCCACCTGGCCCGGCAACCCGCTGACGTCGCCGGTGAGCACGTACTCGCCGGCCGGCACGGGCGGCTCGGCGAACGGGTAGAGGCGGAAGGTGCCGGGGGTGGGGAGACTGGGCATCACGCCTGCTTCCAGGCCACGACAGCGCGGCCGAGTCCGGTCGGGACGGGGTCGGGGACGACGGCGGCGAAGCCCCGGGCGGCGATCGCGGCGGCCAGGCCCGCGGCCCCGCCGCCGGCTCCGCCGCCCGCCGAGCCGGCCACCCCGGCGAGGTGGCGGCCGGCCCCGGTGGCCACGGTGACGTCCACACCGGCGGGGGTACCGTCAGGCCCGGTGTCAGGGACGATCGCGTACACCGCGACCGCGCGCGGGCCGTCGGCGACCAGCACCGGCGCCACCGGCTGACCGGTGGCGTCCCTGGCCCGGGTGGCGCCGCTGAGCCCGAGCGCGAGGTCGTCGCCGCTGCCGCCTTCGACCGCCACCGCGACGGTGTCGACCGGCTGGCTGAACCGGGTGGTGATCGCCGTCGCCCCGTCGGTGAGGGTGCCCGGCGAGACCCAGCCGAGGCCGGTCCTGGCGTACTGCCGCCACGGCACGCGGCCGGCTGAGAGCACGATCCCGCCCGCCGTCAGCAGCACCTCGTCGCCCAGGTAGGGCAGGGGAGCGGCCGGGTCCCAGCCGTACACCTGCGGCTGGGTCACGGTGCTGGCTGCGGCGGTGGCGGGCGGGAGGGCGGCGTGCACGGCCAGCACCCGGGTGCTGGGTGGGACCGGGACCGTGATGCCGGCCGGGGCGGTCTGGTCGAGCAGCAGCCCGGCGCCTGGCCCGACCGCGACCAGCCGGACCGCGCCGGACACCACGGTCAGGGCCGGCCGGGCGCTCGGGTCCACATCCCGGTCGGCGTCCGGGGCGATCAGCACGGTGACTTGCCCGGCGCTGATCGTGAGACCGCCCTGACCGCCCTGACCGCCGGCTGGGTCGCCGCCGGCCGGGACACCGTGCAGGCTGGTGGTGAGCCCGGCCAGCCAAGCCCGGCCTCCGGTTCCCTCGCCGCGCCCGCCGACGGCCTCGGTGCCGCTGCGCCCCGACCGGCTGACCGGCGGCTGGCCCGATGCCAGCACGGTCCCGGCCGCGGCGACGGCCGGGTCCGGCTGCTGGATGAGCCGGGCCGGGATCGCCGGGGTCAGCCCGGAGTCGACGCTGGCCAGCACGGGCGGGGCCGAGGCGGCGTAGCTCAGGCCGGTGAGGAGGCCGGGCGCGACCGAGGTGGTGGGGCCCGGCCCGCGCAGCACGACCGTGGTGACCGGGATCTGCGTGGCCCGCCCGGCGACATCGTCGGCCGGGGACACCGGCCCGAGCAGCGACGGCGCCGCCGGCGCCGCGACCACCATCGTGGGTACCGGGTCCAGCCCGACCGGCATGGCCAGGACGGCCTTCACGGCCGGCGGCCGCAACGGGACGGGATCGGGGACCGCCGGCGCCACCGGCTGGACCGTGGCCGGAGACCAGGCGGTCCCCAGGCCCTCGCCCAGGCTGCCGAGGATCGGCTGCGAGCGCTGGCCGCCCTTCCAGGCGGCCACGTCGGCCAGGCTGCGCCCGCCGCGGTCCTGCAGCAGGTCGCTGGCGGTGACCAGGACCCCGGCCGGACCGGTGGCGGGGACGGTGGCGGCCAGCTGCCCGGCGTCCTGGCTCAGCACGGCCAGCTGGCTGGCCGAGCCCTCGGTGACGAACGGCAGCGGCCGCCGGCTGCCGGTCTCCACCTGCCGTAGCGGGATGTCGGGAGCGCCGCCGGGGCTGGGTGCCCACAGCGCTGAGCCGGTCAGCTGCACCCGGTCCACGGCGGTGATCACGGCGCCGGACGGCACCTTGGCGTCGTCCTGGGACTGGGCCGGCCCCCAGACCCCGACCGGGAACGAGCCGCCCGGCTGCGGGCCCAGGGTCAGCGCCGCGATCCGGTCCTGCGGGCTGGCGTGGGCCGGGCCGATGAAGGCGAGGGTGACCGCCGGCCGGGCCGGCTGCCGCATCGGTGCGGCCGACACCTCGGGCACGGTCGGCAGGTTGGTGGTGGTGCCACCGGCCACCAGTTCGCGGACCGGGGCCAGGCTGGTCACGGTCAGGGTGAACTCCGCGGTGACCAGGAACGGGTTCACGTCGCTGCCGTCCGGGCTGCGGGCACCGCCGGCGGCCGCCGAGCCGGCCGGGACCTGGGCGCCGGGCCCGGTGATCGCGCCCAGCACGTGGGCGATCCCGGCGCTGGCTTCCTGCAGGTACTTGGGCACGAACTCGGCCCAGGCGATCCCCGGCGCGGGCTGCTGGGGCGGCTGGTCGCCGAACGGCACGGTCAGCGACGACGGGCCGACCGAGAACGTGGCCTCGCCGTAGAACGGCGGGGCGTAGACGTCCACCTGCGCGGACAGCGACACCGAGATGCTGATCGTGCCGATCCAGACGTCGATCGTGATTCCGGCGCTGATCGCCGCGTAGACGCTGATGTGCATCCAGAACGGGTCGTAGAAGATGATCCCGTCGCCGCCGAAGCGCAGGTGCGCCCAGGCGACCCCGAAGTCAGCGCTGGCGGTGATCGCGACCCCCGCCATGACCGCCTCGGAGGTCAGCGCGAAGTACGTCTGGCCGGTGATGGACAGGAATCCGAAAAGGCTGATGGACAGCCCGAGCCGCGGCACCACCGGGTAGCCGTCGTGGTGGAAGTCCGGGTGGTAGCCGCCCAGGGTCAGCACCATCTGGCCGCGGTTGGGGCCGCCGAACCAGGAAGCGAAGGCGAACCCGCCGGTGAGCCGGATATCCGGGTACAGCAGCCAGGAGTTGTCGGTGAGCGCGGCCTGGACGAGGACCACGCCCTCCTTGGTGGACACCCGGGCCAGCAGGGCCAGCTCGATGCTGACCAGCGCCGCCTGCGGCCGGGGCAGGGCCATCCGGGCCAGCCCGAGCAGGGCCAGCTCGAATCCGTCACCGATCTGCACGGCGACCACGGCCACGCCGTCGACCAGGGCGAAGGCCGTGAACGACAGCCCGGCGGCGAACCAGAACGAGCCGCGGTCCGGCGGGAAGAAGCCGCGGACCTGGTCCAGCTCGGTCATCGGGTCGCCGGGCCGGGCGGCCGGGTCGAGCGCCTTGATGAACGGGTAGGCCGGGAACTGGGTCAGGTCGCTGGGGTAGATCAAGTCGCGGTTGATTCCGAAGCCGCCGCCGATCCCGGTCACGAAGAACGCCGGCGGCCCGCCGATCGGCCCGTTCACGGCGCCGAACAGGAACAGCGAGGCGTACTGGTCGCCGGGCGGCCCGACCAGGCCGTACCCGCCGTAGACCGAGATCCCGTAGACGGCCAGCCTGGCCAGCAGCATGCCCAGGTACTGGACCCCGCCGTCGCTGACCGGGAACTTGCGCAGGCCGCCGGCCAGCGACAGGCCGGCCAGATCGGCGGTGACCGCCAGCCCGGCCAGGTCGACCGCCCAGGCGTGCGGGTCCAGGGGCGAGCCCACCGGCACCAGGTAGGTGATGGACAGATCGTCGACCGCGGCGGTCAGCCCCAGCAGGCTGACCTTGCCGTCGATCAGGAGGCCGACCGAGCCGACCTGGCCCGCGGCCATGGTCACCGCCAGCCCGACCTGCTCGATGTAGATGGGGCCGAAGCCGCGCTGGATGACCACCCACCACGGCCCGGCGCCGGCGCCGGCGGTGAACGTGACGAACGCGGCGTCGGTGCCGTGCTTCTGGATGGCCAGCGCCGGGCTGAACCGGGGTTTGGGAGCGTCGTCGTGGCTGCTGGAGTTCAGCAGCCCGCTGGCCACCGCGTTGTCGCCCCCGCTGGCCCCGCCGAGCGCGGCCGACAGGCCGGTCAGCTCCAGCTTGGCGCCGCCCGAGGCGGTGACCGTGCCGCCGGCGCTGAGGATGTCGGCGAACAGGCTGACCGCCACCGACTCGATGGTGATCACGCTGTTCAGCAGGGCACCTGACGTGCGGGCGATCCGGACCGCGACCCCGTCCACGCCGATCCCGGGGGCGGGCGCCGGGTGGCCGGCGGCGTCGAGGGACAGCACCTCGATGGTGATCCCCGGTGAGCCGGCCGGGGGCGGGGCGATCCATCCGGCGTCCGGTTCCAGCGCCACGGTGAGGTCGTCGCCGCCCAGCGGGAAGGGGCCGGTCAGCCCCAGGGTGAGCCCGTACACGGTGCCGCCCGATCCGTCGCTCCTGGCGTGCGGGCCGAGGGTCAGCGCGCCGTCCAGGGTGATGGTCGCGCCGGGGGCGGCGGCCAGGTTGCGGAGCAGGGCGCCGAGCCGGTGCACGGCGGCGGCCGGGTCCAGCAGGCCCGGGTCGAGGTGGTCGGGGTGGGCGGGGTCCAGCAGCACGCCGGTGAGCAGGCCGCGGGCGGTGGTGCCGAGCAGCGGGCGGTCCAGGCCCTCGGCCACGGCGCCGACGGCCAGGACCACCGAGCCGGCCAGGTCGAGGACGGCGCCCAGGGCGGCGAGGATGACCGCGGCCGGGTCGGTCGAATCGGTCGCGGTGGCGGCCGGGCCGGTCCGGCTGATCAGGCTGGGAGCGCCGCCGCCGAGCGGGATCCTGGCCACGAGGCGCGAATCGGTTCCCGCACCGAGGCCGATCTCGACCGCCCGGCCCCCGGGCGGGGCCGAGCCGGCCAGCACCCGGGCGAACGGCCGGATGGTGAGCGGGCCGGCGGTCAGGCTGGCCGGTCCCACGGCGATGTCGAGGGCGCTCAGCCCGGTGGCGTCGGCGGTCACCGAGGCGGCCAGCGACCCTACGCCCGGCAGGCCGGACGGCACGGTGACGCTGGCCCCGATGCGGGCCGAGCCCGGCGCCCAGCTCAGCGTGACCGGGCCGACGGTGACGACCACGGCCGCGCCCACGGTCGTGACGCTGTGACCGCCGGAGGTCCCGAGCAGGGGAGAGATCGCGTCAGCGAGTACGGACAGGCCCTGCGCGGCGATCGCCGGGGCCCGGGCGGCCAGGGCCGCGGCCGGGTCGTGGCCGAACGTGGACAGGGCGGCCGCGTCGAACCGGACCGGGGCGCTGGTGGTGCGCAGCCCGAGGGCGTCGCCGAGCTTGGCCACGACCCGCCCGGCGATCTCGCCGGCCGAGGCCGGGTCACCGGCCGGATCCTGTTCGGCCACCGTGTCCAGCAGGGCCGGCAGCGCCTTGAGCGCCGCCCCGGCGATGGCCGAGGCGCCGAGCCCGGGGCCGGCCGGGAGGATCGGGATGTCCACCCCGCCGGCCGGGTGGATGGCCAGAGTGACCCCGACGGTGCCGTCGGCGCGGGGGCCGACGCCGAACTGGACCGCGCCGATCCCGGTGACGGCCAGGCTGAGGGTGACGTCCGGGCGTGGCCCGCCACCGGCCGGGTCCAGGCTGAGCCCGGCCTGGCCGGACAGGACCAGCCGGCCGACGTCACCGCCCGGGCTGAACGCGGTCCCGTCGACGTCGGCGGCCAGCACCAGCCGCCCGTCAACCGCGGTCGCCCGCAGGGCCAGCCCGGCGGTGACCGGCAGGACGCCCGGGGTGCCGGGGGCGCCGCCTGCGCCGGTCACGATGCCGCCGAGCGCATCGAGCAGCGCCGGCACGGTAGCGGCGAGGGTGCCGCCGGACGGCGCCAGCGAACGCAGCCAGCCGCCCGGGTCGGCGAGCAGCCCGGCCGGCAGCCGCAACGGCCGGGCCGGCGCCGGGTCACCCGGGCCGCTGCCCGGTGGCAGTGACGGGGCCGGGCCGAGCAGCCCGAGCGCGTCGGCCACGGCGTCGATGAGCTCGCCGGTGGCCGCGCTGCCGCCGGTGGCCGCGGTCAGCCGGACCCTCAGCGCGGCCAGCGCGGCCGTCAGCAGGGCCACCGGCACGATGCTCTCGAGCGCGGCCGCGATCGCGGCCGGATCCGGCGCGGGCCACAGGGTGAGGTCCGAGATCCCGGACGGCGCCGCGGTCCGGACCCGGACGGCGAACGGCCCCGCACCGGTCCCGGTGCCCACGCCCAGCAGGAGGGCGGCACCCTGCGGCGGGCCGCCGCGGGTGCCGGGGTCCGCCAGGTCCGGGCCGAGCCGGAGCTGGCCGGACACGGCCACCGCGCCGGCCGGGCTGCGGCCGATGCCGGCCGACAGGCCCCAGCCGGCCCCGCCGGGCCCGGAGGCGGTTACCTGCGCCCCGCCACCGCCCAGGTCGAAGGTCGCGGTCACGGTGGCCGGGCCGGACGCGAACGACAAGGCCACGGTCTCCCCGGCCGCCGTGGCCGTCCGGGTGTCCCCGGCCAGCGCTCGCAGGGCCGCGGCCAGCGCCGGGCGGCGGACGGCGTCGGCCCGCACCGCCGAAGCTACTCCGCCCGGGTCCAGCACCAGGCGATCCAGGGTGACCGGGTCGATCCCGAGCGCCGTCCCGGCGGCGGCCGCGGTGCCGGTCGCCCCGCCCGCGCTCAGCAGCCCGATCGCGGACAGCGCGTCGCGCAGCCCGGCCAGCACCGGGTCGCCGGGGGTCGCGCCGGTCCCGGCCGCGGCCTGGTCGATCCGGGTGGCCACCTCGGCCAGCAGGGCCCGCACCTCGGGCAGCGCGGTGGTCGCGCCCGGGGGAGCGCCCGGGCCCGACGCCACGTTCCAGCGGGGCACCGTCACCCCGAACGCGGTCGCGTCGTGCAGCACGATCAGGCTGGAGGCACCCGCCGCGGCCGTACCGGTGATCCCGCTGAGGGGCAGCCGGATGCGGGCGGTGAGCCGGCGCAGGGCCAGCGGGCGCGCGGTGCCCGGGGTCCGGCCCGGGTCGGGACCGCCGACCAGCCAGCCGGAGGCCGAGCCGAGGGCGAGCGAGATCACGATCGCCGGCCCCGTGGCGGCCGGTCCGCCCCCCGCCGACGCGCCCGCGCTCAGGTCAAAGCCGCCGAGTTCCAGGTCGACGTGGACGGCGCAGGTCAGCCCGGCCCGGGAGACCGGCGGCAGCAGCGGCAATCGCAGCCCGGCCCGGGCCCCGGTCGCGGCGGTCGCCGCCTGGGCGCGGGCGCTGGCGCGGACCGACAGGCCGGCCGCGACCGCCGCGGTGATGGCGCGGCCCAGGGTGTCCGCGCTCAGCGCGCCGACCAGCGCGTGCACCGGGGTCCCGGCCGCCGGCACGGTCGGCCCGGCCGGCGGCCGCAGCTCGGCCAGCGGGTCGCCCAGCGGGTCCAGCCCCAGCCACAGGCCGGTCAGGGCGCGGGCCAGGGCCAGGTCGGGATCGTCGGGCTCGTCCGGGTCGGGGGCCGGCACGAGGCCGGCCAGCAGCCGCAGGCTCTCCGCGCCGGGCAGCCGGTCCAGCGTGTCCGCGGTGACCGGCGACCACGGGGTCGCCACCGTGACCACCGCGGCGACACCGGCCACGCCGGTCGCCGCCCGGACCGCCGGATGCCCGGCCGCGCCGTGGGCCACGACCAGCACCGGGCCTCCGGCCGCCGCCACCAGGCCGGGCAGCACCGCGGCCAGCCGGGCGGTCTGCCCACCGACCCCGTCCGGGTCGCCGCTGTCCAGCCGGCACACGGCCCGCGGTCCCAGCGCGATCGTCCACAGCCCGGTCGGGTCGGTGACCGACGGCGGCCCGAACGACGCCGGGTCCCGGCCGGCGGCGGTCAGGTCGAGGGCGTGGTCGGCCGCTGGCCCGCCGTCCCCGCCGGGCGCGGCCAGGACCACCGGCAGCCCGGGGGTGACCACGGCGACGTGCACCACGGTAGCCGCGGCCGCCGCCCCGGCCAGCCCGTCCACCGTGGCCAGGTCGAGCGCGCCCAGCGGTGTGGGGTGCGCCAGGTCCGGGACCTGATGCCCGGTCACCCCGTCCGGCAGCCCGGTGCCGGGCAGCGTGACCAGCCCGTCCGTGCCCAGCCAGCGCTGGGTCAGGTCGCCGAGCCCGCTGAGCACGTCGCCGCGCCCGGCGATCAGGTCGGCCAGGTCCGGGTCGAGCCCGGCCTCGGTCGCCAGCGCGGACATCAGCATGTCCGGGGTCAGGTCCGGGTCGCCGGGCTGCCAGCTGGCGACACCCTGCCGCAGCAGGGTGGCCGGGCCTTCCGGGCCGGCCGGTTCCACGGTCGCGAACACCGCCGGCATGGCCCCGGCCACCGCGTCGGCGGCGTCACCGAGCAAGGGCAGCCGCCAGGGGTCGAGGGCCTGGCCGCTGCCGAGCCGGGCCACCGGCGCGCCGGCCAGCTCGGCCAGCACGTCCAGCAGCGTGAGCAGGCCACCGGCCCCCCCGGTGATGTCGGCCAGCGCGGCCGCCTCGGCTCGCAGCGCGGCGGCCGGGTCGGCCGCCAGGTCAGCCAGGGACAGGTACGGCCCAGCCGGGCCGCCGCTGCCCGGCCTGGACGGGCCCCAGCCGAGCGCGTTCACCACGGTCAGCGGCCAGGTCGCGCCGGCCGCGCCGGCCAGCGCCGCGGCCCCGGCTGCGACCAGCTGCTCCAGGGCCGCCCACATCGAGGCTTCCACGGCTGCTGCCACCCCGGGACCGAGCTCCGGCAAGCCGAACTGGCCCGCCGGGGTCAGCAGGGCCATCCCCTGCGCCACCGGCATGATCTGCAGCCCGGCTTTCGCGGGTGTCCCGGAGGGAGCGGTCAGCCCGGCCCCGGTGCTCCAGGACAGGCCGATCCCGGCGGCGGTCGCGGTCAGCGCGACCGGCGGCTCGCCCAGGGTCAGGGCACCGCCGCCGGCCTTGGTGAACCGCAGCTCGCCGCTGGCTCCGGGCAGGAACGCGCCCCGGCCCGCGTGCGTACCGGTCAGGCCCAGCTCGGCCATCCGCACCTGGGCCGTCAGCGCGGCCGCAATGCCGGTCCCGCCCAGGTCACCGGTCCCGGCCGTGCCCATCAGACCGGCCGCCAGCACGCCGTCCTGGTAGCTGACGGCCAGGCCGGCGCCCGCGGTCAGCGGCAGCAGCCACGGGTCATCCGCCGTCCCGGTGCCGCTGACCGGCACGGCCGCCTGGGCGCCGTCGGCGATGGCGTCCCTGAGCACGCCGAGCAACGCCTGGGCCTCGGCCTGGCCGGCGCTGAGGGCCGCGTCCCAGTAGGTGCGGAGCGCGCCGATCGGGTCGCTGAGCAGCTCCGCCGGGGCAACCTTGGGCAGCACCGGGCCACCCGGCGGGTCGGCCAGGCCCAGCAGCACCCCGGCCGCCACCGCGGCGGGGCCGAGGTTGCGCAGCAGGCTGGCGGCGGCGCCGGCGACCACGTCCTGAGCGGCGGCGGCCAGCGCGTCCGGTGAGGACAGGTCCAGGACGGCGAATTGGCTGACCCCGACGGTGGCGTTCTGGGCCTGCAGGACCAGGGCCGGCCGTCGCGCCGGGTCAAGGGCGAAGCCGACGTCCAGACCGCCGATCTCGACGCTCAGGCCAGCTGGCCCGGTGACGGCCGGCAGGAGCGGCCCGCCGGAGCCGCGGAGCTGCCCGGTGAGCCGCAGCGCCGGGACCGCCACCGTCGCGCCGGTGCCCAGGTCGATGCTGACCGGGTCGACCTCGAGGGCCAGGGTGACGCCGGGTGCGCCGGTCACCGACAGGGCCAGGGTGGGAGTGATCCGTGGCCGGCCGGAGGTACCGGCCACGGCGTCGATGCCGACCACCAGCACGGCCGGGCCCAGCGTGACGTCCACCTGGGCGGCCGCCCCGGCGCCGCTGACCGTGCCGCCGGCCAGGGCCGCGACCCCGGCCAGCCAGGCGGCCCGGGCGGCCGGGGCGCCGAGCGCGGCCGCCAGCCAGCCGGCCAGCGCACCCGGGCCGTGCGCCAGCAGATCGTCCGCCGGGAACGCGGGGACGTCGCCGGGCACCAGCCCGAGCATGGTGGCCAGCCCCCGCAGCGGGTCGGTGGCGGGCAGGCCGGCCACCTCGGCCTGGACCAGGCCCATGACCAGGTGGATGAGCGAGTGCTCGAGGCTGGCCAGGTCACCTACGGTCACCGCCAGGTCGGCCGGGGCGGCTGCGCCGGGCAGCTGGAGCCCGGTGAGCACCAGCCCGAACACCGGCCCGGTGCCGTCGGTGGGCACGCTGGCGGTGAGCCGGGCGCCGCCGAGCGCGACCCCGGCGCTCTGGGTCCCGGACGGCAGGGTCAGTTCGAGGCGGACGTCGACCGCCCCGGCCGCCGACCCGATCAGGACGGTCGCCGCGCCGCCGGCCGTGGGCTGCCCGAACAGCGGCACGTGCACCTCGGCCTGGCAGCGCACCCCGCCGGCGCTGGTGAGATCGACCCGGACCCCGGCCCCGGCCCCGATCACCGGGCCGTCGGGGCCGATCACGGCGTAGACGGTGAAGACGCTGCCGTCCGCGCGCGCCACCGGCAGCCACTGCCGGCCCTGGTCATCAGCGACCGGCTGGCCGCCGCCGAGCAGGTCACCCGCGAACGTGACCAGCGACTCCCGCTGGTGCGCCTCGCGGAGCACCTGGGTCAGGTAGTGCCCGGGCCGGGAGAACCAGTCGGGGGCCAGGTTCCCGCCGCCGTCGAGCAGGCCCAGCGCGGAGGCCAGGGTGGACAGGTCGCCGAGGTCGAGGCTCACCGGGCGGCCCTCACGACACGGCCCGCTCGGCCGGGATCCGGTCGAACGGGTGCCGGGCCTGGGTCTGCACGAGCAGCCCCTTGGCGGTGGCCGCGACCGCCGCCGGGATCAGCGGCGAGCCATCGGTGTCCCGTCCGGCCGCGGCCGCGATCCCGGCCATCGTATCGAGCAGGGCCCGCCAGGCCAGGGCGGTGAGCGCGTCGGCCCAGCGCTCGACCACAACGGCCGGGCCGTCGGGCCGGGACGGGGCCGCGGCGAACAGGGCCGCCGGCCGTTCGGCGGTGCCCAGCACAAACGTGACCGTCACCGGCTGGATCGGGGCCGCCCCGGCCGGATCCTGAATCTGGTCGCAGGTCACCGGAACGGTGACGGTCACCCAGCCGTCGCCGACCGCGGTGGTGATGGCGCTGATCCGGACCAGCAGCGCGTCCACGCCCTGCTGCCACAGCACGGCGGCCGGGGCGGTACCGCCGGCCTGGGTACCGGGCAGCGCCTGCCCAGCCGCGGTCACCACCAGCGGTCCGAACGCCTCAGGCGTGACCGGGACCACGGCGCCAACCCCGCTGGGTGGCAGCGGATCGGCCGGGACCAGCCCCGGGCACCGGGCCCGCAGTTCCTTCAGCAGGGCCGCGCATCCCTGGTCGATGGCCGTGGCTTGGGGAGGATCCGGCTCCCCGTGCTTTTCGACTGCCATTCTTGCCCCCGGAGAAAGACAGCGCAGGCCATTGATTGAGCATGATCACCTCACGGCGGCCCTTTGTCTAGACCGCCAGGGTCAGCCCAATCTCGTTGCTTTTAAGCAACTAAACAGCGTGAGCCCGCTATTTCTCCTTGGACATTCGATTGCACTTATGCCGTAATTGCCCAGTCGGCGTGGCCGCTTACTGCGGTACATGGCTGGTGAGGAACTGGTCCCAGGTCCGGGAGCCCATCGTGTAGCCCGGTGGTGGGAGCAGGGCGCCGTTGCGGACGGCCCGGGTGCCCGGTATCCGGACCGGCAGCACCCATCGGCGGCGATGAGTGGCCTTCAGATATCTCTGAAGCAGATCGGTCCAGCTGCTCACCTCTGGTCCGGCCATGTCCGGGGCGCGGCCGGCGGGCCCGGCCAGCGCCAGCTCGACCAGCCGGTCGGCCACGTCGCGGGGATCGACCGGCTGGACGGTGAAGCCCGCGGGCACCGGCGCGACCGGGAACACGGTCAGCTTCCGGGCGCTGGCCAGGCAGTAGTCGTAGAACTGGGTGACCCGCAAGATCGTCCAGGGCAGGCCGGAATCGGCCACGATCTGCTCGGCCTGGAGCTTCGCCTTCGGGTAACCCCAGGAGGCGATGTGGTCGATGCCGACGATCGACACGTACACCAGGTGCGCGGCCCCCGTGCGGGCGGCGGCGGCCACAAGGTTACGGGTGGCCTCGGCGTCGCCCCTGGTGCTGGTCGCGCACTGAATGATGGCCGCCGCCCCGGCCACCGCGGGCTCGACACCCCGGCCGGTCCGCAGGTCGGCGGTGAAGAACCGGGCGCCGGGCGGGATGGGCCGCTCGTGGCGGGCGAGCACGCGGACCTCGCACCCGCGGTCGCGAAGCCGCGCGACGACCAGCTGCCCAAGGCGGCCGGTGCCGCCGGTGACCAGGACGGGCGGTGTCATAAGCTCTCCTTCGCGGTCGGCCCGCGATGAGCAGTTGTCACATCGGCGGGGCCCGGACGGTCACCTCTATGTCCGGCAACGACCAGAGAATGTGACCGATGAACGAACATGACGAGCTCGCCGAGCGGTTCGGGGCCCACCGGCCCCGGCTGCGGGCGGTCGCTTACCAGCTGCTCGGCTCGGCCAGCGAGGCCGACGACGCCCTGCAGGAGACCTGGCTGCGGCTGAGCCGTACCGACGCCGGCGGCATCGCCAACCTCGGCGGGTGGCTGACGACGGTCACTGCCCGGGTATGCCTCAACATGCTGGCCGGCCGCCGGGATGAGCCAGTCGGGATGCAGCTGCCCGACCAGGCCGTGAGCGACCCCGGCGGCACCGACCCGGAAGCCGAGGCGCTGCTGGCCGACTCCATCGGTCCCGCGCTGCTGGTTATCCTGCATACGCTGGCGCCGGCCGAACGGCTCGCCTTCGTGCTGCACGACGTGTTCGCGGTCCCGTTCGATGACATCGCGGCCGTCGTCGGGCGCTCGCCCGCCGCGGTCCGTCAGCTGGCCAGCCGAGCCCGCCGCCGGGTTCAAGGGGTGGCCCCGGCACCCGATGCCGATCTGACCCGGCAGCGGGCCATCGCCGACGCCTTCCTGGCGGCCGCCCGCGACGGTGACTTCGGCGCGCTGCTGGCGGCCCTCGACCCGGACGTCGTGGTGCGCGCCAACGGCACCGAGGTGGTCCGTGGCGCGGCCGCGGTGGCCGCCCGCGCGTTCCCGTTCACGCGAACCGCCCAGGTCACGCTGCCGGCACTGATCAACGGAACCGCCGGCATGGTCACCGGCGCGGACGGCCGGCCCATCACCCTGGTGGCGTTCACCGTCAACGCCGCCAAGATCACCGCGATCGACCTCATCGACGACCCGGGCCGCGTCGCGGAGGCCGACCTGGCCATCCTCGGCTCGGTAGGACAGGACCGCGAGCCGGCCGGTTAGGCGCGGACCGGGGTGAGCACGAAGATCGGCATCTGGCGGGTGGTCTTCTTCTGGTACTCGGCGTAGTCGGGCCAGACCGCGACCGCCCGCTCGAGCCAGGTGGCGTACTCCTCGCCGTGTACTTCGCGGGCGTCGTAGTCCTGCTTGACCGGGCCGTCCTGCAGCTCGACCTGCGGGTTGGCGGTCAGGTTGTGGTACCAGACCGGGTTCTTGGGCGCCCCGCCCATCGAGGCGACGACCGCGTACTCGCCGTCGTGCTCCACCCGGATCAGCGGCGTCTTCCGCAGCTTGCCGGTCTTGGCGCCCACCGAGGTCAGCACGATCACCGGGCCGCCGGCCCCGTTGTCGGTGGCCTGGGTGCCACCCGAGCGCTCGTACCGGTCCACCTGATCGCGGGCGACGTCGAACGGGCTCGGCTCGTACTCTCCGGCAAGCGGCATGGCTACCCTCCAGTTGGGCTTTCAACCGACTAAACGGACTATCCCCCGCTTATTCATGTGGTAAATCCGTGTAGATGGAACTGGTGAAGAACCCGTTGTTCGCCCGCTACTTCAATCGGTTCGGCGCCCGCAACGAGGAGCGCGGCAACCGCGAATACCGGCGCGAGATGCTGGCCGGGTTGTCGGGGCGGGTGCTGGAGGTCGGCCCCGGCACTGGGCTGAACTTCGGGCAGTATCCGGCCTCGGTGGCCGAGGTGGTAGCGGTCGAGCCCGAGCCTTTCCTGCGGAGCCGGGCCATGGAGGCGGCCGCGGCCGCCCCCGTGCCGGTCCGGGTAATCGACGGGACCGCGGCCGAGCTTCCCGCCACCGACGGTGAGTTCGACGCGGTCGTAATCTCCGGCGTGCTGTGCTCGGTCAACGATGTTCGCGCTGCCCTCACCGAGTTCAGCCGGGTGCTGCGGCCCGGCGGCCAGTTGCGGTTCTACGAGCACGTGCGCAGCCGGGACGCGCTGTTCGCCGGGTTCCAGCAGGCCGCCGACCTGGTCTGGCCGCACCTGATGGGCGGCTGCCACGCCCAGCGGCAGACCGGGTCGGCGATCGCCCAGACGTTCACCGTCGAAGCCTGCCGCGGTTTCCGGTTCCCGCCGTCCGCACACTTCTGGCCGGTGGCCCCCCGCATCCTGGGAACCGCGCGCAAGAGCGGAGTTCAGGACTAGCCGCGTGCACGTGCGGGCGGCGGACGAGGCCGTGGCGCTGAACGGCTCGGCGCCCGCGGAAACCTACGGGGACGGCGTCAAGGTGCTGCGAGCGGACGTGGACTCCGGGGCGGACGCGGTCCATCCGGGCTACGGCTTCCTGGCCGAGGATGCTGCGTTCGCCCAGTCGGTGCTGGACGCCGGGCTGACCTGGATCGGGCCTGCGCCGGCGGTGATAAGGCGGCTCGCCGACAAGCTGTCCCGCCCGGCAGGTGGCCGGTCAGGCCCAATGCTTCGCCGAACGCTTCCTGGACGGGCCAGGCACGTCGAAACCCACTGCCTGGCCGAGCGGTACGGCGACGTAGTGGTCGTCTCCACCCGGGACTGCTCGCTGCAGAGGCGCCACCAGAAGGTCGTCGAGGAGGTGCCGGTGCCGTTTCTTTCCCGCGGCCTCGACGCGCGACTGCGGGTGATGTCCAGGGAAATCCTGCGGGCGGTGGGTCATGTCGGCGCGGCGACGTGTGAGTTCCTGCTTGGCCGGGACGGGATGCTCGGGTTCCTGGAGACGAACGCCCGCCGGCGGTCGCGCACCCGGCCGGCGAGGAGGTCACCGGCTGGACCTGGTTCTGGAGACGTTCCGCCTGGCCGAGGGCGAGCCGATCGGCTACGGCGATCCGCCTTCCCGCGGGCATGCGCTGTAGTTCAGGATCTACGCCGAGGATCCGGGCCGGCGCTTCACGCCGTCCCCGGGCACCATCCGTGGCTGGCGTCCGCCGCCCGGCTCTGGCGTGCGGGTGGATGCCGGTGCCGGGCTGGGCTCGGTGCTGCGGGCACGCCTGGCCTTGAGCGAGTCCGAGATCAGCGGGGTGGCGACCAATTTGCCGTTCCACCGCGGGCTGATCAGGAACGAGGCGTTCGCACGGCCCGCTGCCGGCGTCCCATGGTCCGTGCACGCGGGTTGGGTTGACGAGACCTGGCCGGCGGGCGGCAGGCCGGCACGGTCACAATGAGTCTTTTTCATCCTGATCGTGGTGCGCAGGCATGCTGGGTGAGCTGAGCCGCGCTGGCGGGCAGCAAGGTCAGTTCTCGCCGGTCATAGCCAGCCCGGCCATGATGGCCTGGGCCACTGGTGAGGAATCGCTGCCATCGAGAGCGAAGCCGTCGCGGACGTGTACGGCGGGCTGGGCGATCATCCGGGCGCCGGTGCCCTGGTGCGGCCAGGTTGCGGTGTGTACCAGGAACGGATGGCACAAGAAGGCATCCCCTGCCTGTCCGGTGGCGTGCGCCACGGGCCGGCACAGCACTGATGGCCGCCAGAACTCAGCGTCGGCGTTGGTGCCTGGCTCGCCGTAGGGCGCCAGGAACTCCGGGACATAACGGTGTGATCCGCAGACCAGCCGGGTCGGCGCGTCGTCTGGGCCGACGTCGGTGAACAGGAGCAACGCAAGCAGCCCGCGCGCCCGGGAGCGGATGTTGACCCAGTATCCGCCGGGCCCGTCGTAGCTGCCCTCGATGTGATAGCCGGAGTTCGCCCGGTCTTGTGAGGGGAATCTGACCATCACCGCGCCACCGGCGTTGACGGGTGGCGTCCACCGGCGCGGGCCGATCAGCTCGTCGTAGGCGGCGGTCAGGGCGGGCGAGGTGCCTGCGGCGGTGAAGGGCTCACCTTGCAGGCTGTCGATGTGCGCACTCGGCGGCCAGCTGGCCGGGTTGCGCTCATCGATGCCCTGGCCGCGCAGGGATTCCCAGATCAGCTCCCGGCACGCCGCAGCCGTTGCGGCGTCGAACGCACCACGGATGGCCAGGTATCCATCACGAACGAAGCCGCCGGCGCCAAGACCCACGGGCCCATTGTGGGACGTCCAAGATCGGCATCTGCTACCGGGGGGCTTGTATGCCGTTCTACCCTGCCGCGCTGCCGCTGTCGCGCCAGGCTCTCACGTACACCGCCGGGGTCATCCGCCGCCACCGCAAGCAGATCGGCTCGTGCTGGCGCAAGCTCAGCCCCGGCCAGCAGGCCCTGCTGGTGCTGGCCCACCTGCGCAAGGGCCAGACATTCGCCGCGCTGGCCGCCGGGTTCGGCATCGGCACTGCCACCGCCTGGCGGTATGTCACCGAGACCGTGGCCCTGCTGGCGGCCCGGTCACCCCGGCTGCGTACCGCGCTGCGGGACGCCAAGAAGGCCGGGCACGCTTACGTGGTCCTCGACGGCACGTTAATTCCGATCGGCCGGGTGGCCGCTGACCGGCCCTTCTACTCCGGCAAGCACCGCCGCCACGGCATGAACCTCCAAGTCATCGCCGCCCCCGGCGGAGACATCGTGTGGGTGTCCGGGCCCCTGCCCGGCGCCTTTCCTCCGCCAGCTGCTGGCGGAGGACGGGTGACTCTTACCAGGCGCTGCTGAGACCGCGGGCGGTGACCCCGCTGGCCGTGACCTGGCTGGCCGCCAGGTTGAGGAAGTCGGCGGCCTGCTGGAAGACCTGCCCCACCCGGTTGCCCGCCAGCCACTGCTCGTAGGCCTGGTAGCGGGTCATTTCCCACGGCTGCACGTGCGCCGGCCGGGCCGACAGCTCCGGCTCGGGCAGGTGCGCCCACCGCCAGGCGGCGGTCACCGCCCCGTGCTGTCCGGCGATCGCGGGCGGCTCGATGAGGGCGGCCTGCCGATCCTCGCTCACCAGGTTGCGGACGAATCGCAGCCCGGCGAGCGTCCCCTCAATCCTCGGCTGGTGGGCGGGGGCGCAGGTGGCGAGCACGGTGTCGTAGAGATCCATGTACTGGCGGATCATCCGGGCGTCGATGATGGTGATCCACCACACCGCCTCCTCGACCGCGCTGAACGCGGCCGACGGGTCCGCGGGCTGATCCAGGCCCAGCCGTTCGACCACGTCACACATGCCGGTCAGGGACCACTCGAGCGCGCGCTCTTCGGCCGCGGCGTCGGTGAGGTGGCTACGGTTCCAGTCGACCCGGCATCCGGGCGAGCAGAAGCGAGCATGTTCGCGGCGCGGTGCGAACACCGTTCCGCACTGCGCGCACCCCCGGGTGGTCATCGGACCATGCTACTGGCCACAGCCCCCTTGTCACGTGACGTGTCCGCGAACTTGGCCGGACAACATGCCGGGTGATCAGGATCCGGGCCAGCTCAGCCGCTGAGGACGTCGAGCGAGGCCCGGACGATGCTGTCGGTGTCGATGCCGTGGTACCGGTAGACGTCCTCCAGCGACCCGGACTGACCGAACTGGGTGACGCCCAGCGAGGCGCTGCGCACGTGGTGGATCGTGGCCAGGAAGGTCAGCGTGTGCGGGTGGCCGTCGAGGACGGTGACCAGGGGAGTGGCCCGGGAGGCGGGGAACACCTGGTCCAGGATCCAGTCCGCTGCTTCGGCCCGCCCCTGTCTGGCCAGCAGCGCCTCGAACAGCAGGCCCGGGCTGGTCACGCAGATGACGTCGGCGGCCAGGCCGGTGGCCTGGAGCCGCTCAGCCGCCCCCAGGGCCTCGGGGATCATCGCGCCCATCGCCGCGATCGTCACCTGCGGATGCCCGGTGCGGCGCAGCTGGTATGCGCCCGCGACCACCTGCCGCCGGCGGCGTTCGCGGGCGGCCGGGTCGGTGGGCACCGCGGCCAGCGCCTGATCGACCGGGCGGGTGGACAGCCGCAGATAAGCGGAGCTGCCGCCTGGCCGGCCCAGCCGGGCCAGCGACGCCAGCAGCGCCCACTCCACGTCGATGGCGAAGGCGGGTTCGTAGCTGATGCAGCCGGGTTGCTCGATGCCGATCGACGGGGTGGTGATCGACTGATGGGCGCTGCCTTCCGGCGCCAGCGTCACGCCAGAGGGCGTGCCGACCAGGATCGACTGGCCGCCGGCGTAGATGCCGAACGACCAGGGCTCCAGCGCCCGCTCGACGAACGGGTCGTACAGGACGCCGATCGGCAGCAGCGGCTGTCCCCAGCGGCTCCAGGTCGCTCCGAGCTCGCCGAGCAGGCCCGCGAGGTTCGTCTCGGCGATGCCCAGCTCGATGTGCTGCCCGGTCGGCTTCTCCCGCCAGTGCAGCATGGTCTCCGCGTCATCGGCGAACCAGTCGATCCGGTCGGCGGCCGACCACACACCGACCTTGTTGATCCAGCCGCCGAGGTTGGTGCTGGAGCTGACGTCCGGGCTGACCGTCACCACCCGCCGCGCCGCCGCGGGCGCCTCCCTGGTCAGGTCGAGGAGCGCCCGGCCGAGCGCGGCCTGGGTGGAAGCCGTCCCGGCCGGCGTGCGGCCGATGTCGGCCGGGATCACCGGGGCGCCCTGGACGGGCTGCCCGGGCCGCCGCAGCCGCCGCGCGGTTGCCTGGCAAAGCTGATCGGGATCGGTACCGGTCTCGAACCGGGCCCACGGGTGGGCGAGATCGGTCCCGAGCTCGGCCGCCAGCCCCCGCATCTGCTCGCCGGTCAGCAGGGCCGAGTGGTTCTGGGGGTGACCCTGGGTGGGCAGCCCGTAGCCCTTGATCGTGTAGGAAAAGATCACGGTGGGCCGGGTGTCGTCGATGGAGCGGTAGGTCTGGTCGAGGGCGGCCAGGTCGTGCCCGCCGAGGTTGCGGATGGCCGCGGCCAGCGTCTGATCGTCCAGCCCGGAGATCAGGGCGCCGACCGCCGCCTGCCCACCCGGCAGCCGCTCCCGCAGCTGGGACGGGGTGCAGCGCAGCAGCCGCTGGTACTCGGGGTTGGGCATCTCGTCGATGCGGGCCCGCAGTTCGGCCCCGCCCGGCCGGGTGAACAGCTCTTCCAGCAGGCGCCCGTACTTAATGGTGAGCACCTGCCAGCCCGCGCTGGCGAACATCCCCTGGAGCCGGGCGGCGGCGCTGCCAGGGACGATGCGGTCCAGCGACTGCCGGTTCAGGTCGACGACCCAGACGACCTCACCCAGCTCGGCCACGGCGGGCTCGATAACCGCCTCCCAGGCCGCGCCCTCGTCCAGTTCGGCGTCGCCCAGCAGCGAGTACTGCCGCCCGGAACCCGCCCCGCCCACCGTGGCCTCGGTGTACCGCCGGGCGATGGCCCCCCAGAGCGGGGCGGTCGCGCCGATGCCTACCGACCCGGTCGAGTAGTCGACCGGGTCGGGGTCCTTGGCCCGGCTCGGGTAGCTCTGCAGGCCGCCGAACGCGCGCAGCGTGGTCAGGTACCGCTCGTCGAGCTCACCGAGCAGGTAGTTGATCGCGTGGAGGACCGGCGAGGCATGCGGCTTGACCGACACCCGGTCCTGCGGGCGCAGGTGCCGGAACCACAGCGCGGTCATGATCGACACCATCGACGCGCTCGACGTCTGGTGGCCGCCCACCTTCAGCCCCGACCGGTTGGGGCGCACCAGGTTCGCCTCGTGCACGATCGCCGTCGACAGCCACAGCACCCGGCGCTCGATCTCCCGGAGAACGGTGAGGTCGCCGGAATAGCACAATCTCGTGCTAGGCGACTGGACCGGAGGTGGGCATTGTGCGCAACGGGGATCGACCAGACCGACGCCCGTCTGCTGCTGGCGCTGGCCGAGCGGCCGCGGGCCACGGCCATCGCGCTGGCCGAGCAGACGGGCCTGTCCCGCAACACGGTGCAGGCCCGGCTGGCCAAACTGGAGCAGCAGGGGGTGCTCGACTCGCCCGAGCGCCAGATCCCGCCGGCCATGCTCGGTTACCCGCTCACCGCGTTCATCACCGTCCAGGTCACCCAGCGCCGTCTTGACGAGGTGGCCGGGGCGCTGGCCGCCATCCCCGAGGTCCTCCAGGTCCAGGGCGTCAGCGGGCAGGTCGACCTGCTGGTCCACGTGGTGTCGGCCGACGCCGATGACCTGTACCGCATCGCGGGCCAGGTGCTGGCCATCCCCGGCGTCGAACGCACCAGCACCGCCCTTGTCATGCGCGACCTCGTGAGCTACCGCATCAGGCCGCTGCTGCGCCGCTGGGCCTGAACCGGCCCCCGGCCGGGACAGCTGAGCCCCTGAGGCGCGCCCCCGCATCTTCACTGGCACCCCCGTCACCGGCGAACGAAGGGAAGGCCCGGGCGGCCTAGCGGAGCGGCTTGGCCAGGGTCGCGAACTCCAGATCGGGCACCTTCGGCCGGCCAACGCTCTCGTCGCCGTACGGGAACGGCTTCATCTCGCCGGTGCGCTGGTAACCGCGGCGCTCGTACCAGGCGATCAGCGGCTCGCGCTGCCGGATCACGGTCATCTCGATGGTGGCCGCCCCGAACTCATCACGGGCCAGCCGCTCGGCTTCGGCCAGGAAGAGCCGGCCGTACCCGCCGCGCTGCAGCGACGGCCGGACGGCGAACATGCCGAGGTAGGCGGGGCCGCCCCGGATGTCTGGTTCCCGCAGCTCGCAGCACACCTGCAGGGCGCCGGCCTCCTCGCCGTTCAGCAGGCCCGCGATCTCGCGCATCGGGACGTCCCGGCCGTCACCCGCGGGCGTCGATCAGGGCGGCGAGGCCGTCGAGGACCCGCTGGAGGCCGAATTCGTAGGCGTGCCCTGGGTGGTAGGCGCCGCCGTGGGCGGCCCCGGCGGCGCTGCCGACGCGGGCGGCGGTGGGGTAGGCGTCCTCGTCGAAGACGCGGGCGAGCAGCGGCGCGTTGGCGGCCCACCACTGTTCGTCGTCGATGGCGCTGTCACGCTGCAGGTCGCGGGCGTCGGCGGCGGCGCGGGCGGCCGCCTGGATGAAGGTGAGCAGGTAGGCCAGGCAGTCGTCGACCGTGACATCGTCCAGCCCGAGGCCGTCGAACGCGGCGAGCTCGTGCTCGTACTTGGCCATCTGCCCGGGCCCGAGCGGCGGGCGGATCGTCGAGACGGTGGCCGACCAGGGGTGCGTCTCGTACAAGCTCTTGTTGTCGGCGGCGATCGCGGTCACCCGCTGCCGCCAGGGCTGGCCGGAGGTGCCGGTGCGGGGCATGCGCGCGTAGGCGGCGTCGAGCATGAGGTCCAGCAGCTCGGCCTTGCCGGGCACGTAGGTGTAAACGGTCATCGGGGCCACCCCGAGCGCCTGCGCCACCCGCCGCATCGTCAGCGCCTCCAGCCCCTCGGCGTCCGCCAGCTCGGTGGCCGCGTCGACCACGGCGTCGATGCTGAGCCCCTGGCGGGGACCGTGCCGCGGGATAGCGGCCGGGTCGCGCCAGAGCAGTTGCAGGGTCCGGGCCGGATCGCCGGCGCCGCTTCGCTGGGTGGGCACGGGGACACCCTCTCATGCCGTACAGTGTATAGAGTACCTCGTACAGAGTAACTGTCCGGTACGGTCGCCGGCGCGGCCGTCGTCGATCCGAGGAGAACCTGTGCAGATCACCAGTTCCGCCGTGTCCCTGACCGTCGAGGACGTCCCCGCCTCCAGCGCCTTTCTCGCCGGGCACTTCGGCTTTCAGCCGGTGATGGCGGCCGACGGCTTCGCGTCGCTGGCGCGTGAGGACACCGCCATGTACGTCGTCTTCCTCCGCCGGGGGCTGGAAGTGCTTCCGCCCGGCCAGCGCGACCAGCACGCCACCGGCCTGATCCTGGCCTTCACGGTCGATGACCTCGAAGGCGAACTGGCCCGGCTTCGCGACGAGGGGGTCGCGATCACGACGCCGCTGACCGTCGACGAGTGGGGGGAGCGCTCCTTCCAGGTCACCGACCCCAACGGGGTCGTTGTCCAGCTGATGGACTGGGACGCGCGGCCCGGTAACCAGCCACCGCACGCACCCGTGATCAGCGGACGGTGAGGTAGATGAGGCCGCCCAGGCCGGCGATGAGGCAGTAGATGCCGAACGGCGTCAGCGTGCGGGCCCGGGCGAAGTAACGGACCAGGAACCGGATCGACAGGTAGGCGCCGATCCCGGACAGCACGCTGCCCACCAGCACCTGACCGCGGATGCCGTTGCCGAGCGGGCCTATCAGGTCGGGGATCTTCAGGGCGCCGGCGGCCAGAATGACCGGGGCCGACAGCAGGAACGAGTACCGCACGGCATCCTCGCGGTGCAGGCCGCGGCCCATGCCGAAGACGGTGACGACGCCGTCGCGGCTGATGCCGGGCAGCAGGGCGAGGACCTGGCTGGCCCCGATCAGGATGGCCTTGCCGTAGCCCATCGTGGCCAGCCGCTGGTCGGCGGCGACGGCCGGGTCACTGCTGACCGGGCGGCTCACTGGGCGGCTGGCCTGGTGGCTGGCCGGGCGGCGCGGTGGGGCCTGCTGCAGGCCGGACAGCGGTGAGCCGGCGGCGACGAGCTGGTGGCGGCCCGAGGTGGCCGCCCGCGGCTCGTCGCCGGGTGCCAGGGAGCCGCCGGCTGCCCGGGACTGGCGCCGCTTCCGCTCCCCGGTCAGCAGGATCACCCCGTTGGCCGCCAGGAACAGCGCGGTGGGGATCGGCCGGCTGAACACCACCCGGAACAGGTGCTCCAGCGCCAGCCCGGCGATCCCGACCGGGATGGTGGCCAGGATGATCATCCAGGCCAGTTTCTGGTCGGCGGTGGCGATCTGGCGGTCGCGCAGCGAGCTGAGCAGGCCGCCGACGATACGCACCCAGTCGCGCCAGAAGTAGATGATCATGGCCAGTGCGGTGGCCACGTGCAGGCCGACGATGAAGGCCAGGTAGGGCGACTCGGGCGCCGACACGTTGAGATCGCGCGCCCAGGACCCGCCGATGAGGGCGGGGATGAGCACGTTGTGGCCGAGGCTGGAGATCGGGAACAGCTCGCTCACGCCCTGGATGAGGCCGGTCACCATGGCCTCGGGGTAGGTCAGGTGCGTCATGGGTCACGAACCCTTTCTGTGGCACACTGGGCTGCGCGGTGAACTTCTACATCGCAATAGAACTTCTACAAGAATGTAGATGATACAGCCCGAAAGGGGCGACGGCCGCACTGCGTCCCGGCGGGGTCGCGTCACGGCCGCACCGCGTCACGGCGGCATCGTGAGCCCGGAGCGGTCTGTTGATGTGTCATGATCTAATGACATGACCCGTTCGACCGAGTGAGGACCATTGCGCAGCCCGGCCCAGGACGCGTTCGACGCGCTGTCGGATCCCACCCGCCGTGCGATCCTCGATTTCCTTGCCCGCAGCGGTGAGCTGACGGCCGGGGCCATCGCCGACGCGGTCGACGAGGTGGGCCGGACCGCGGTGTCCAGCCACCTGCGGGTGCTGCGGACCTGCGGGCTGGTGGCCGAGCGCAGGCAGGGCCGCTACCGCTACTACGAGCTCGCGGCCGACGGGCCCGTCCTGGACGCGCTGGCGTTCCTGCAGTCGATACTTCGCGTGGGGGTGGCCGACGCCGCGGCCGCGACCACCCAGCCCGCCGTGGGCCCGGCCGGATGAGCCGGCCCTTGACCGTGACGCCACGGCCGTGATCCCCTTTCCTGAACATGTCATGACTCATTGACACGTCAGAAAGAGGCTCGCCGATGGCCCTCCCGCAACCCACCTCCGACGCGCTGGCCGCGCGCCTCGGCCTGGGCATCAACGCGACCGATCTCGAGACCTATCACGGGGCGGCGACCGGCCTGCTCGGGTCGTGGGAGACCGTCGGCCGGCTCTACGCCGAGCAGGCGCCCGAGCCGCCCGCCCGGGCCTGGCAGGAGGCCGGCAACCCGCTGGGCGCCTGGTACGTCACCACCGACATCGCGGGCGCGGCCGACGGCCCGCTGGCGGGCAAGACGGTGGCGGTGAAGGACAACATCGCGGTCGCGGGCGTGCCGATGATGAACGGCTCCACCACCGTGGCCGGGTTCGTGCCATCCAGCGACGCGACCGTGGTGACCCGGCTGCTGGCGGCCGGGGCGACGATCAAGGGCAAGGCGGCCTGCGAGGACCTGTGCTTTTCGGGCGGCTCGCACACCAACAAGGTGGCCCCGGTCCACAACCCATGGGACGCCGAACGGTCGGCCGGCGGGTCGTCGAGCGGCAGCGCCGCGCTGGTCGCCAGCGGCGAGGTCGACCTGGCGCTCGGCGGCGACCAAGGCGGCTCGATCCGCATCCCGTCGTCGTTCTGTGGCACCGTCGGGCACAAGCCGACCTTCGGCCTGGTGCCCTACACCGGGGCGTTCCCGATCGAGCAGACCATCGACCACCTCGGCCCGATCGCCCGCACGGTCGCCGACGCCGCCCTCATGCTGTCGGTGCTGGCCGGGCCGGACGGGCTCGACCCGCGCCAGGCCGGCGGTCATCCGGCCGTCGACTACCGGCCACCCGGCCTGCAGCGTCCCGGCCGGCCTGGCCGGCGGCCTGCCGGCCGGGCTCATGCTCGTCGGGAAGCACTTCGACGACGCCGGCGTGCTCCGGGCCGCCCGCTGCGTGGAAAGCACAGTCGGCACCCTGACCCCAGCCCGACGATGGCCCGTTAGTCCCGCGCCGCGACCCCGGTGACCGGCTGCCCGGCGGCCTTGGCGAAGCCGGTCAGGCTCCAGCCCGCACCGACGGCGTCGCGCATCTGCTCCCAGCCGTCACCGTGCCGGTCGAGGTGCCGGTGAGTCAGCACCACCCGGGTACGGCCGGGTCCCAGCGGGGTGAACGTGATCTCGACCTCGCTGGTGCGGCCGGGATCGGTCTCGATCTGCCACTGCAGGTTGATGTCCCAGCTGAAGCAGACCCGGGCGGGCGGCTCGTAGGCCAGGACCCGGGCCCACCGGCACTCGCTGCCGTCGGTGCCGCGGTCGATGATGTGGCCGCCGACGTACGGCTCGAAGACCATCTCGGCCAGCGGGGCGGCCAGGATGTGCTTGTCGTCGTCCCACCAGGTGCCGATCTGCTCGGTGAAGACCCGGAAGGCATGCTCGGCGCTGGCATCGACGTCGATTTCGGTGCTGACCGAGGTCGGATCGGGCTGCGTGGTCATGAATGTCCCCTTTCGGCGGCGTGCCGGAAGTTCTGCAGCGAGCGGTTCCAGAACTGCTCGAAGTAGCTGTGCAGCAACTCGAGCGCGCCGGGGTCGACCGCGTAGATGCGCCGGGTCCCGGCGGCGGTGTCGCTGACCAGCCCGGCCGACTTCATCATCTGCAGGTGCTGGGAGACCGCGGACCGGGTCACCGGCAGGTCCCGCGCGATCTCCGTCGCGGTCGCCGGTGAGTCGATGAGCCGCTCCAGGATCGTCACCCGCATCGGCTCGCCCAGGACCGTGATCAGTTCTCTAGCGTTAGTCGCCACTTGCGAAAGCTACCACTGTCACAATGGCTCTGTCCAGAGATCCGGCTCGGCCTGGCTGAGCGGTTACGCGAGCTCGGTGACCTCACGGCGGAACGGGACGGCGTCGTTGGACTCGGGCTCGGCGTCGAACTCTTCGGCGTAGCGGCGCCCGGACCAGACCGCGGCCGCGATCGTGCCGGGTGCCCAGGCGTCGCCGATACCGCGCACCGACGTCAGGCCGTTGCCCACGGCCTCAGTCAGCGCCAGCAGCAGCGACTCCTCCGGCAGGCGGGCGGTCACCAGCACCACGCTGTCGGCCGCGAGCTGGGTCTCGCGCTGGGTGTAGGCGTTGGCGCAGAACACGTGATCGGAACCGGCCGAGGTGACCGCCTCGTTGCAGTGCACGGTCACGCCCGCCTCGAGGACGCGCCGGTTGACCTTGGCCACCTCGAGCGTGTGGAAGGTCCAGGCCGAGACCTGGGCGGCCGGGGTGACCAGGTGGACGTCGTACCCCTCGGCCGCCAGCAGTTCGGCCAGCACGCCGCCCAGGTAGTAGTGGTCGTCGTCGAACAGGACGACCCGGCGGCCCCGCGGGCGGGCGCCCGCCATGAGATCGTCGGGGGTCAGCACCTCGGCCCCCGGGTCGATGTCCATCGGGGTCATGTGCCAGCGGGCCACGCCGTCGCGCCGCCAGGTCGCGCCGGTGGCCACCGCGACGTGCTCGAAGCCGTACTCGAGAACGTCCTCAGCCGTCACCGGGCTCTCGCGGTAGACCTCGACGCTGGCCAGCTCGGCCAAGGCTTGGATGCGGTAGTCCAGCACCCGGATCCAGGCGGCCAGGCCGGGCAGCCGGGCCTCCTTGGCCACCCGGCCGCCGAGGTCACGGGTCGCCTCCAGGAGCGTGACCTCGTAGCCCCGCACGCCGAGCGCGCGGGCCGCCTCCAGGCCGGCCGGGCCCGCTCCGGCGACGAGGACCCGCTGGTCCGACTGTTTGGGGCGGATGTACTCGGGGTGCCAGCCGCGCCGCCACTCCTCGCCCATGGCCGGGTTCTGGGTGCAGCGGATCGGCGACATCGTCATGTCACCGGAGACGCACATGTTGCAGCCGATGCACTCGCGGATCTTGTGCAGCTCGCCGTCACGGATCTTGTTGGGCAGGAACGGGTCGGCGATCGAGGGGCGGGCGGCCCCGATGAAGTCCAGCAGGCCCGATCGGACCTGCCGGACCATCAGGTCGGGGGAGGTGAACCGGCCGACCCCGACGACCGGCTTGCTGGTCAGCTTCTTCAGGCCGGCCACGTACGGCTCCTGCTCGCCCTCGGGCCCGAAGCGGGAGGTGTTGCTGTCGTCCTCCCAGCTGCCCATGACGAAGTCCCACAGGTCCGGCAGCTCCCCGATCGTGCCGAGGATCTCCTCGATCTCGGGCCGGCCGATCCCAGCCGGGCCGGCCAGTTCGTCGATGGTGATGCGGCAGGCGACGGCCCCGGCCCCGGCCACCTCTTCCTGGGTGTCCTCGAGGATCTCGCGCAGCAGGCGCAGCCGGTTCTGGGTGCTGCCGCCGTACTCGTCGGTGCGCTGGTTGTAACGCGGCGACAGGAAGTAGTGCAGGCCGCCGAGCGCGTGCCCGGCGTAGACGTAGACGATGTCGTAGCCGGCCGTCAGCGACCGGCGCACGGCCCGGCGGTGCCAGCGCCGCAGGTCGGCCACGTCGGACTTGCTCATCGCGCGGGCCTGGACCGGGTCGTTGAAGAACGAGGCGACCGGCAGGTGGCCGGGGCCGAGCGGGGTCTCGCGGCTGTAGAGGTTGGGGGCGTTGGGCCCGTTGTGGGCCAGCTCGATCCCGGCCAGCGCGCCACCCGCGTGGATGGCGTCGGCGATCCGGGCCAGGGCCGGGATGTCCTGGTCGTCCCAGATGCGCAGCTCGATGAACGGGGTGATGTCCGAGGTCGGATGGATCTCGACCTGCTCGGTGCAGACCACGCCCCAGCCGCCTTCGGCCTTGGCGCGGCGCATGGCCGCCTCGGCGCTGGGGTCCCGGTAACCCATGCCGTTGCAGTGCGGCACCTGGAAGAAGCGGTTCTTCGCGGTCAGCGGGCCGATCCGGACCGGCTCGAAGAGGATGTCATACCGGCTCGCGTCGGGGTTCGGCATGCGTTGTTTCCTTTGCCGTCCGGGTGTAATAATTCGTTGCCGTTCATCGCAAAGAACTCCGGGTCAGTATGACATTTTCCATGAAATAAAGGGGGTTACGATCGATTTAGAGTCTCGCGATTGTTTGATGACAGCCATAGAAAAGGGAGATCATGGCGCGACCAAGGGACCAGGCCGCCCGGCGCCGGGACCTGGTGGACGCCGCCCGCCGGGCCATCGTCGAGGTCGGCCTTTCGGGTCTGCGGGTACGGGACGTGGCCAGGCACGCCGGCATCTCGGCCGGGCTGGTGACCTACTACTTCCCGGACCTGAGCGAGCTGACGCTCGACGTGCACGCCGACGCGGTGCAGCGGTTCTACCTGGGCCGCCGGCAAGCGGTCAGCGTGATCGACGACCCGCGCGCGCAGCTGGCCGAGCTGGCCCGCCGGGGCGTGCCGGACGGGCCGGACGATCTGACCTGCCGGGTTCTGTACGAGTTCCACCTGCACGCCACTCGCAGCGGCGCCCACGCGGTGCTGATGACCGCGCTGTGGGAGCAAGAGGTCTCGCTCTACGAGCTCGTCCTGCAGCGCGGGGTCGAGCGCCGGGTGTTCGCGTTGCGGGCCCCGGTGCGGGAGGTGGCCGAGACCGCCGTCGCCCTCGAGGACGCGGTCGGGCTGCACGTGGTCGCCCGCAACGGGGCGATGACCGCCCCGGCCGCGCTGCGCCTGCTGACCGGCCTGCTCGAGCGGGAGACCTCCGCGCCGGTGGGTGAGCCCGCGTGAAGGTGCCGCCGTTCACCCTGGTCCAGCTGCACTACTTCGCGGCCGCCGTCGAATACGGCAGCATGACCGCGGCGGCGCGTGAGCTGATGGTGTCCCAGTCGGCCATCTCCACCGCCATCGCCCAGCTCGAGAAGGCGCTCGGCGTGACCCTGGTCCTCCGCCACCACGCGCACGGGCTGGCCCTGACCGAGGCGGGCCGCGCTTTTCACTCCGAGCTGCTGGCCTTCCTCGCCCACAGCCAGGAGCTCACCGACACTGCCACCAACGCGGGCCAGACCCTCGTCGGTGACCTCACCGTGGGCTGTTTCGCGACGCTGGCCCCGTTCCAGCTGCCCCGGGTCCTGGCCCGGTTCCGGGCCGCCCACCCCGCCGTCAGCGTGCACGTGCTGGAGGCCGAGCACGCCGAGCTCAAACGGGCGCTGCGGGCCGGCCAGTGCGAGGTCGCCCTGGCCTACGGCTACGACCTCGAAGAAGACCTGGTCCCGACGCCGATCGGCTCGGCCCCGCCGTACGCCCTGCTGCCCGAGCACCACCGGCTGGCCGGGCGGGCGACGGTCGGGCTGCGTGACCTGGTGACCGACCCGATGGTCCTGCTCGACCTCCCGCACAGCGCCGGCTACCTGCTCGCGCTGTTCGCCGACCGCGGGCTGGAGCCGGTGATCCGGCACCGCTCGACCGGCTTCGAGACCGTCCGGGCCCTGGTGGCGGCCGGCGAAGGTTTCACCGTGCTTAACCAGCGGCCCGGGAACGACACGACCTACACCGGCCAGCGGGTCGTCGCGGTGCCGATCGGTGACGACATCGCGCCGCTCGATGTCGTGCTGGTCCGGGTCCGCGGCGCCCGGGCCACCCGTAAGGCCGGAGCGTTCATGCGGCTGTGCGTCGAGACGTACCAGCCCACCCATCAATAAATCAGATGACCTGCGCAGGTTTTCGGTGTTGGACAGATGACGGCTGGCTGGCGAAGAGTGAGGTCATGAGCATGGAACAGGTCGAAGTGACCGTCGTCGGCGGCGGTCAGGCCGGGATCGCCATGAGCGAGCACCTCAGCAACGCCGGCGTGCCGCACGTGGTCCTGGAGCGCGGGCGGATCGCCGAGCGGTGGCGCTCCTGGCGGTGGGACTCGCTGGTGGCGAACGGGCCTGCCTGGCACGACCGGTTCCCGGGGCTCGAGTTCGACACCGATCCGGGCAGCTTCGCCGGAAAGGAACAGGTCGCCGACTACTTCGAGACCTACGCCAAGAAGATCGCGGCCCCGGTCCGCTGTGGCGTCGAGGTGACCTCGGTGCGCAAGAACGACGGCCGTCCCGGCTTCACGGTCGAGACCTCCGACGGCCGTCTCGACACCCGCTTCGTGGTCGCCGCGACCGGGCCGTTCCAGAAGCCGGTGGTCCCGCCGATCGTGCCCGCCACCGCGCCGGTCGAGCAGCTCCACTCTGCCCGTTACCGCAACCCCCGGCAGCTGCCGGCGGGCAACGTCCTCGTGGTCGGCGGCGGCGCCTCGGGCGTCCAGATCGCCGCCGAGCTCCAGGAGGCCGGCCGCCAGGTCTACCTGTCGGTCGGCCCGCACGACCGGCCGCCCCGCCGCTATCGCGGGCGGGACTACTGCTGGTGGCTGGGCGTCCTCGGCCTGTGGGACATATCGACTCCGCCGCTGGGCGCCGAGCACGTGACGATCGCGGTCAGCGGCGCCCACGGCGGTCACACGGTCGACTTCCGCGACCTCGCCGCCCAGGGCATCACGCTCGTCGGCCCGGCCCTGTCCTACACCGACCGCACCGTGCGTTTCCGGCCCGGCCTGCGCGACAGCATCGCGACCGGCGACGCGAACTACTTCTCGGTCCTCGACCAGGCCGACGCCCACGTCGCCCGCAACGGCCTCGACCTGCCCGAGGAGCCGCAGGCCCGCGTGCTCCGCCCCGACCCCGGTTGCCTGACCAGCCCGCTGCTCGAGCTGGACCTCGCGGACGCCGGGGTGACCACGATCTTGTGGGCCACCGGGTACGCCACCGACTTCGGGTGGCTGCAGGTCGACGCCTTCGACGCGAACGGCCGGCCACGGCACCAGCGCGGGGTGTCGAGCGAGCCGGGGGTGTACTTCCTGGGGCTGCCCTGGCTGTCCCGGCGCGGGTCGAGCTTCATCTGGGGCGTGTGGCACGACGCCCGGTACATCGCCGATCAGATCGGCATCCAGCGCGCCTACGCCACCTACACCGCCATCGACCCCCCCGGCAGAGAGGGCTGCTGACCGTGAAGCACACCCGCATCCGGCCGTTCAACACCAAAGACACCTATCCCGAGCAGAACCTCGACAACGATCTGTGCCAGGCGGTCGTGGCCAACGGGGTGGTCTACATCCGCGGCCAGATCGGCCAGGACCTCGACACCCGCGAGAACGTCGGGGCCGGTGACCTCGAGGCCCAGACCGACCAGGCCATGGCCAACATCAAGACGCTGGTCACCGAGGCCGGCGGCACGATGGAGGACATCGTGAAGGTCGTGGTCTACCTGACCGACATCCGCTACCGCGAGACCGTCTACCGCACGATGGGCAAGTGGCTCAAGGGCGTGTACCCGGTCTCGACCGGCCTGGTGGTCTCGGCCCTCGCGCGGCCGGAGTGGCTGGTCGAGATCGACGCCACCGCGGTCCTGTCGGCCGAGGCCGGCGCGTGACGTTCTCGCTGGTGGCGCGGGACGCAGCCAGCGGCGCGTTCGGCGCGGTGATCTGCTCGTCGTCCCCGGCGGTGGCGGCTCGCTGTGTGCACCTGGCCGACGGCGCGGGCGCGGTGCTGTCGCAGAACGTCACCGATCCCCGGCTCGGCCCCAAGCTGCTCGGCCTGCTCGGCGCGGGGGCCGACGCGGCCACCGCCATCGCCACAGTGGTGACCAGCGAGCCGTTCACCGAGTTCCGGCAGCTGATCGCGCTCGACGCCGGGGGAGGGGCGGCCATCCACTCCGGCCACCGCGCCCTCGGGGTGGTCGGCCAGTACGCGGTCGACGGGGCCGCCGCGGCCGGCAACCTGCTGGCCACTGCGGACGTTCCCCGGCGGCTGGTCGAGGCCTGGCGGGCGGCCGGTGGCCCGGTCGAGACCCGCCTGCTGGCCGCCTTCGCCGCCGCCATGGCCGAGGGCGGCGAGGCCGGGCCCGTCCACTCGGCCGGCCTGTCGGTCATCGACGGCTCCGGCTGGCGGGTCACCGACCTGCGGGTCGACTGGTCGGACGATCCCCTGGCCGACCTGACCGCGCTGCTGGACGTCTGGCTTCCCCAGCGCGACGACTACATCACCCGGGCCCTGGACCCGACGGCGGCGCCCTCGTACGGCGTCCCCGGCAACGAGTGACGAGCGGGGCGGTGAAGGCTCAGGCCATGGTCAGGCCGCCCGAGACGCTGAGGGTCTGGCCGGTGACGTAACCGGCGGCGTCGGAGGCGAAGAAGTGCACCGCGTCGGCGATCTCCCCGGGGGTGGCCAGCCGCCGGAACGGGATGGCCCGCTCGAGACCCGCCTGGATCTTGTCCGGCAGCGTGTGGAACAGCGGGGTGTCGGTCGGGCCCGGGCAGACGCAGTTGACGTTGATCTGGTACCGCGCCATCTCGCGGGCCAGCGACTTGGTGAACGCGATGATCGCGCCCTTGGTGCCGGCGTAGACGGTTTCGCCGGTGCTGCCGACCCGGCCCGCGTCCGAGGCGATGTTGACGATCCTGACGGTCCGCCCGGCCTCGACGACTGAGGTCAGGAACGCATGGCACAGCCGCACCGGGCCGAGGAAGTTCACCGTCACCAGGTTCGTCCACAGCGCGTCGTCGTTGGCCAGGAACGGCTCGACCCGGTCGAACCCGGCCGCGTTGACGATCACGTCCGGCAGGCCCGCCCGGGCGACGAGGTCGTCGCGGAGGCCGAGGATGCCGGCCGGGTCGGCCAGGTCGACGGCGAAGCCCAGCCCCGCGCCGTGCCCTGGGCCGCCACCCTGCCCCGGCCCGCCCTCGCCGATCATCTCCAGCGTCTCGTTCAGCCCGTCGGGGTTGCGGTCGACGGCGGCCACCCGGGCGCCCGCCGCGGCCAGGTTGAGGGCGACGGCGCGCCCGATACCGGACGCGGCCCCGGTCACCAGCGCGAGCTTGTTCTCCAGAGTCATGTCTGCCGACGTTAGGCCGGGATGACGCCGTTGGCGAGCAGCAGGCAGGCCGCGGTGCCGGCCACGATGCTGAGCGCGGTGTTGCGGCGCCACCAGTGGACCGCGACGGTGACCACCACCCCGGCGATCTCGGCCGCGCCGTGGCCCGGTCCGCTGACCTTGATCCCGGCCAGGGCGTAGATCGCGAGGATCACCACCGCCCCCAGCGGCATCCAGCGCCCGACGTCGGCCAGCAGCTCCGAGCCCTTCAGCCGGGACTTCAGCGCGAACGGCGCGGCCCGCAGGGTGACGGTCACGGCGATGGCAGTCGCCAGCGCGACGGCGATGTAGACGGGCTCAGGCATGGCCGGCTCCATCGGTGGCAGGCCGCCGACGGCGGCCGCGCGCCTTGCTCCGCACGACCAGGGTGGCCGCGAAGACGGTCATCGCCACCAGCGGCATCGAGCCGGGCGCGAGCAGGTGGGCGCCCACGCCGGCCACGCCGGCCAGCGTGAGGGTGGTCCGGTCCGGCCGGGCCCGGTAGCCGTCGATGGCCAGTACCACGAACAAGGCGGTGAGCACAAAGCCGAGGCCCTTGACGCCGGACAGCAGCGACTGCCCGGCCAGCCCGCCGGTCAGCGCGCCGGTCACCCAGGACGCGTGCAGCCCGAACTGCGTCCACAACAGCCGGCCGCTGGTCAGCGTCCCCGCGTCGCGGCTGGTGGCCAGCGCGTAGGCCTCATCGGTCAGCGCGAACACGCTGTAGGCCTTGCCGGCGCGGCCGCGGACCTGGTGCAGCGGGAACGACAGCCCGTAGAACAGGTGGCGCGAGTTGATCATGAACGTCAGCAGGGCGATGCTGGCGATCGGGGCCGCGGCGGCCAGCAGGCCGATCAGCAGGAACTCCACCGAGCCGGCGAACACCAGCCCGGAGGTCGCCGGGGCCAGCCACCAGGGCAGGCCGTGGCTGGTCACCAGGACGCCGAAGCCGATGCCGATGGTGAACAGCCCCAGCCAGATCACCCCCGCGTCCCTGGCCGCGACGGCGAGGTCAGATCGGTGGTCTCCGGCCCGCCCCGCCCAGGTCATCGTCATGACAGCAACACTAGGAAATAAAGGGCGAAATGTGCTTGCGATTTATGGCGGTGCAGTGTGTCATTGCGCAATAATCAGACGGTGGAGCGCATAGATCGGGCAATTATCGAGCAGTTGCAGGAGGACGGGCGTCTGACGAACCAGGAGCTGGCGGCCCGCGTCGGGCTCACCCCCGCGCCCTGCCTGCGGCGGGTCCGGCGGCTGGAGGCGGCCGGGGTGATCACCGGCTACGCGGCGACGATCGACCAGGCCGCGCTCGGGCGCGGCTTCGAGGTCCTGTTGCAGGCCGAGATCGCGACCAAGGACCTGGCCACGGTCGAGGCGTTCGAGGCCCGGGTGTCGGCGATGGACGAGGTCGTGGAGCTCCGCCGGATGTTCGGCCTGCCTGACTACCTGATCCGCGTCCGGACCGCCGACGCCGACGCCTACGAGCGCTGGCTGACCACCCGCCTGCTCGGCGACCCGGCGATCGCCCGGGTCGACTCCCGGATCACGATGAAGCTGATCAAGAGCCTGCGCTGACCGGCACGAAGCCGATCGCCTTGTGCACCGAGGCGATCGCGCTGGCGCCCTCGCCGGTAGCGGCGGCGACGCGCTTCATCGAGCCGGCGCGGACGTCGCCCACCGCGAACACACCGGGCAGGCTGGTCTCGAACGGCAGCGGCCGCCGCCCGAGCCTGGTCCAGTCCGGGCCGAGGTCGCCGGGGGTCAGCTCGACGTCGGTCCGGATGAAACCGTCGCCGTCGGTCGCGATCCCGGTCAGCCAGCTGGTGGCCGGCTCGGCGCCGATGAAGCAGAACAGGCCCGAGCACGACTGGACCCGGGTGGTGCCGGCCGTCCGGTCGGTGATGCTGACCTCCTCGAGGAAGTCGCTGCCGTCGAGCCGGGTGATCTCGCTCCGGGACCGCACTGTCACCCGGGGGTGGGCGAGGATCCGGTCGACCAGGTAGGCCGACATCTCGGCGGCGATGTCCGGGCCGCGAACGACCAGCGAGACCTCGCTGCCCCGCCCGGCCAGGTAGAGCGCGGCCTGTCCGGCCGAGTTGACTCCGCCGACCACGGTGACCGGGCTGCCCGCGCAGCCGCGGGCCTCCAGCTCGGTGGCCGCGTAGTAGATGCCGGCCCCCTCGAAGTCGGACCAGCGTTCCAGCGGCAGCGCCCGGTAGCGGGCGCCGGTCGCGATGATGACGGCCTTGCTGTCGATGAAATCGTCGCCCGGCAGGTGCAGGCGCAGCAGGTCGCCGCTTCGGCCGTGTCGGAGTCGAGCTGGACCGCCGGGCAGGGGCTGGCCAGCTGGGCGCCGAACTTCAGCGCCTGGAGCACCGCGCGGCCGGTCAGGTCGGCGCCGGACAGGCCGAACGGGAAGCCGAAGTAGTTCTCGATCCGGGAGCTGGCGGCGGCCTGCCCGCCGGTGCCGACCGCGTCCAGCAGCACCGTGGCCAGCCCCTCGGACGCGCCGTAGACGGCGGCCGCCAGCCCGGCCGGCCCGGCGCCGACGATCGTCACGTCGGCGGGCTCGCTGGAGGAACGGTGAAAGCTGAGGTTCAGCTTGGCGGCCAGCTCACCCGGGGTGGTCCGCTTCAGCGTGGTGCCGGACATGACCACGGCCGGCAGGTCATCCTCGGTCAGGCCGGAAGACCGCATCATCGCCTGGCCCGCCGGGGTGCTGGCGTCGAACCACAGGTGGATCAGCCGCTGCCGGGCGGCGTAGGTCCGCAGGGCCAGCGCGGCGGCCGACACCGAGTGGCCGACGATCTCCAGCCCCCGGGCGGCGGTGCTGCGGCGCAGCAGTTCGCGGCGGGCGATCAGCGCCTTGAACACGATGTCGGACAGCTCGCCGTCGTTCGACATCAGCTGGCGCAGGCGATCGGGTGAGACCCGGTAGATGATCCCGGCCTCCCTCACCCGGCCCGCAAGGTACAGGTTCTGCCCGGTCAGCAGGTTCAGTTCGCCGACGAAGCCGCCCGCCCCGACCTTGGCCACGGTCTCCGCGGGCGCGTCGGCGGTAGCGGCCCGGATGACCTGGACCGAGCCCTGGCCGACCACGATCATGTCGGCGTCGTCGTCGCCCGGCTCGAACAGCACGTCCCCGGCCCGGGTCTCCTGCCGCTCGCCGTAGCTCTGCAGCCGCGCGAAGAGGTCGGGGCTCAGCCGCGGCGACGCGACCTTGAGCGGCACCAGCGGCCGCCCCAGCGGTTCCGGTGCGTCGGCGGCCGCCAGCGGGCTCACGGTGCCCGGCGCGTACCATCCCGCCGGCCCGGCCAGCCCATGGTCGCTGAACACGGGGGTGGCCCGTTCATCCATCGAAAGCGCTCCAGTGCGGTGGGGGGACCCTAAGCCATCATGGGCTATTACAGCTGGCCAGCTGGCAATATGACTAGGCTTGCTGGCCATGCGCACCCTGCACGTGGGCCTGCGGGTCGGTGACCTTGAGCGGTCGCTGGTGTTTTACACCAGCCTCGGCTACGTGGTCGTCGGGACGGTCGAGGGGACACCGTTCGGCCGCTTGACCATGCTCCGGCTGCCGGACGACGAGTTCGTCACGATCGAGCTCGTCCATGACGCCGCGAAGGGCCCGGTCGATCTCGGCACCGGGCTGAACCACCTGGTTGTCCAGGTCGATTCGCTGGACCAGACGGTCGCCGGCCTGGCGGCCCGGGGCATCGCGGCCGAACCGCCCGACCCGGCGCCCGGCCCGGAAGCGCCGCGCACCAGCTGGATCACCGACCCCGACGGCTACCGCATCGAGCTGGTCCAATGGCCGCGGCCACCCCGACGGCATGACCGAGGCCGACTTCACCGCCTGACCAGAGGCCGACCTCTCGTTCTCGCGTCCCCGCGCCGTCACTCCGCGCCGTCACCCCGCGCCTCGCCCCTCCGCCAGACACCGCCCCTCACCCGCACTCTTGACGCATGTATCTTTGTTCTATAATAGATAGAACAAAAGCGGTGCAGCTGCGGGCTGAGCCGATGCCCTGAGAGGACGGCGGGCACATGAACACACGCTTGCGAAACCGGCCGGATAACGAGGCGGAGCCGCCGCCCGCGACCCAGCCCGCGGCCGAGCCACCGGCCACCGCCGAACCCGCGGCCATCGAGGTCAGCCACCTGACCAAGAACTTCGGCGAACGGCCGGCGGTGGCCGATGTTTCCTTCCGCGTCGCTCGCGGCGAGGTGTTCGGCTTCCTGGGGCCGAACGGGGCCGGCAAGACCACCACGGTGCGGATCCTCGGCACGCTGGTCTCGGCGACGGCCGGCTCGGCCACGGTGGCCGGCATCCCCGTCGGACCGGCCGGTGCGTCCTGCGATCCGCCAGCGGATCTCGGTCATGCCGGAGTCCTCGGGGCTGTACCAGCGGCTGACGGTGACCGAAAACCTGGAGTACTTCGCGCGCCTGTACGGCCTGCCCGGACGGCAGGCGCGGATCAGCGAGGCGCTGGCGGCCGTCGGCCTCGGTGACCGTGCCCACGACCTGACCGGGAGCCTGTCGAAGGGCCTGCGGCAGCGGGCCGCGCTGGCCCGGTCGCTGCTGAACGATCCGGTGGTCATGTTCCTGGACGAGCCGACCTCCGGGCTCGATCCGGTGGCCGCGCACGAGGTGCACGAGCTGATCGCCGCCCAGCGCGACCGCGGGGTCACGGTCTTCCTCACCACACACCGGCTGGAGGAGGCGGAGCGGCTGTGCGACCGGGTGGCGATCATGAACACCAGCCTGCAGACCATCGGCCGCCCCGATGAGCTGCGCCAGACGATGTTCGCCGGGTCGCTGGAGGTCACCACCGCCGCTCCGGTGGCCGCGCCCGACCAGGTCTTCGGCGGGCTGCCGGGCGTACGGGGATGGCAACCGGCCGACCGGACGGGTGGCGGCCGAGCCGGTTACACCCTGGCCGTGTCCGACGCGGCGCAGGCCGCCCCGGCGGTGACGCGGGCGCTGGTCGCGGCCGGGGCCGACGTGCTGTCGATCGCCGAGTCCCGGCACAGCCTCGAGGACGTCTACCTGCAGCTGGTCAACGACGGCGGGGGGCGGTCCCGGTGAGCGCGGTCCCGGTGAATACGGTCCTGGTGCGGGCAGGCGCGTCCCGGGTCGGCGCGGTCATCGCCAAGGAGCTCGCGGAGTTCCGGCGCAACCGGCTCATCGTCGCCACGGCCGCTGTCTTGCCCATCCTGTTCCTGGTCAGCCCGACCACGTCGGTTCTGCTGATCAAGGCGCAGGCGCTGAGCGCGACGGTGGACAAGCGGGTCGAGGCGTCGCTGTTCATCCCGCTGCTGATCCCGGTGCTGTTGCCCGCGCTGCTGAGCGCCTTCGCGGTGATCGGCGAGCGCGAGCAAGGGACCCTCGAGCCGGTCCTGACCACACCGGTCGGCCGGACCGAGCTGCTCCTCGGCAAGGCGGTCGCCATCTTCCTGCCCACGGTCGTCCTGGCCTACCTGATGTTCGGCGTGTTCGTCGCGATCACGCAGTTCGCGGCCGCGCCGGCCGTGGCCGCGGCCGTCCGGCACGCCCCGCAGCTGCCCGCCGGGCTGCTCTTCATCCCGCTACTGGCGGGCTGGGCGATCTGGGTCGGCCTGGCGATCTCGACCAGGGCCACCGACACCCGCGTCGCGCAGCAGCTGTCGGTCCTGAGCAGCCTGCCGCCGGTCGCGCTCGCCGCGCTGATGTCCTTCCAGACCATCAGCCCGACGTTCGGGCTGGCCGCCATCCTGGCGGGCGCCCTGCTGGTCATCGACGGCGTCGCCTGCCTGCTGGTGGCCCGCCTGTTCGACCGCGAGCGCCTGGTCACCGGCCGCCAGCGCTGACCCTGAGATGACCACGCAAGCGCCCTGGGGGGTCGTCAATCCAGCCCGCGACCAGGACTGGACCTGCCGCCGGCCCCGGCCGCGGTCCGGGACTTCCACCGGTCGCTGCCCGGTTACGTGCCCACCCGGCTGGCCGCCCTGCCCGCGCTGGCGCAGGCCATGGGCGTGGACCGGATCTACGCCAAGGATGAGTCGAACCGGCTCGGGCTGCCCGCGTTCAAGGCCCTTGGTGCGTCCTGGGCCATCCACCGGGCCCTGCGCGAGCGCGCCCCGCGGGACAGCGTGGTCACGCCGGGCCGCCCGCCAGCCCGTCCGGCCCGGCCACCAGGTCCGTCACCACGGCGGTGAGCGCCTCCACGCCTTGCAGGCAGTCGTCCCGCTCCGCGAACTCGGCGGGGGAGTGTGAGACCCCGGTCGGGTTGCGGACGAACAGCATCGCGGTGGCCACCCCGGCCGCGGCGAGGATCCCGGCGTCGTGGCCGGCCCCGCTGGCCAGCCGGGGCGCGTCACCGAGGACGGCCGCGCACTGGTCGCTCAGGGCCGGGTCGAACGGGGTGGCCGCGGTCCAGGACTCCTCGCGGACGTCGCGGCCATCGGACAGCTCGGCGACCAGCGCCCGGACCGCGCCGGCGTCCGCCCCGCGGGCGTCCAGCCAGCCCCGCACCCGGGACGGGATCGCGTTGACCCCGTTGGGCTCGACCGCGACCTTGCCGCAGGTCGCCACGATGCCGTACTTGCCGGCCAGCTGGCGCGCCTGCAGGACGGCGGCGGCGTAGTCGAGCATCGGATCGTGCCGGTCCTCCAGCCGGGTGGTGCCCGCGTGGTTGGCTTCGCCCGCGAACTCCATCCGCCAGCGCCCGTGCGGCCAGATGCCGGTGCCGACCGCCACCGGGCGGCCGAGGTCGATCAGCCCGCGGCCCTGCTCGACGTGCAGCTCGACGAACCGGCCGACCCGGCCCAGCGTCTCCTCGTCCCGCCCGACCTGCGCCGGGTCGAAGCCGGCGGCCGACATCGCCTCGGCCATTGAGGTGCCGTCTCCGTCCCGCAGTCCCAGCGCCCGGTCCCGGGCCAGCGCGCCGGTAACCATCCGCGACCCCGCGCAGGCGATGCCGAACCGGGCGCCCTCCTCGTCACCGAAGTTCACCACCCCGACCGGCCGGGCCGGGTGGACCCCGGCCGCGCGCAGGGCGTCGATCGTGAGCAGCGCGCTGACCACGCCCAGGGGGCCGTCGAAGGCGCCGCCGTCGGGCACCGAGTCCAGGTGCGAGCCGACCACCACCCCCGGCCCGGACCTGTCCGGGTCACCCCACCAGGCCCACTGGTTGCCGGCCCGGTCGGTCACCAGGTCGAGCCCGCGCGCGGCCGCCTCGCCCGCGAACCACTCACGCAGGGTCCCGTCGGCCGGAGTCCACGCGAAGCGCCGGTAACCCCCGGTCGACCGTTCGCGGCCAACCGGGGCGAGGTCGTCCCAGAGCCGGTCGAACGTCACGGGCGCCCTATCGGCACGCTGACCCCGCCCTCCGGGTGCGCCACCAGCGGGGCATCGTCGGATGCGTCGCCGGAGTCGATGTGCCGGATGACCCCCATGCCAGGGTCGTTGGTGAGCACCCGCTCGATCTTGGCCGCCGCCAGCGGGGTGCCGTCGGCCACCGTCACCTGGCCGGCGTGGATCGACCGGCCGATCCCGACGCCGCCCCCGTGGTGCAGCGACACCCAGGAGGCGCCCGACGCGGTGTTGACCAGCGCGTTCAGCAGCGGCCAGTCGGCGATCGCGTCGGAACCGTCGGCCATCGCCTCGGTCTCGCGGTACGGGGAGGCGACCGAGCCGCAGTCCAGGTGGTCGCGGCCGATGACGACCGGGGCGCTCAGCTCGCCGGAGGCCACCATCTCGTTGAACCGCGCGCCCGCCTTGTCGCGCTCGCCGTAGCCGAGCCAGCAGATGCGGGCGGGCAGGCCCTGGAACGCGACCCGCTCCTGGGCGGCGTTGATCCACTTGTGCAGCCGCTCGTTGTCCGGGAACAGGTCGAGCACCGCCCGGTCGGTGGCGTGGATGTCCTTGGGGTCACCGGACAGCGCCGCCCACCGGAACGGGCCCTTGCCCTGGGTGAACAGCGGGCGGATGTAGGCGGGCACGAAGCCGGGGAACGCGAACGCCCGCTCGAAGCCGCCCCGGCGGGCCTCGTCGCGGATCGAGTTGCCGTAGTCGAACACCTCGGCCCCGGCGTCGCCGAACGCGACCATCGCCTCGACGTGCTTGGCCATCGAGGCCCGGGCCCGGTCGGTGAACTCCTCGGGCTTCTTGTCGGCGTAGTCGTGCCAGTCACCCAGGTCGATGCCCTCGGGCAGGTAGGACAGCGGGTCGTGGGCCGACGTCTGGTCGGTGACGATGTCGACCTGCACGCCCCGGCGCAGCAGTTCCGGCAGCACGACCGCGCAGTTGCCGGCCAGCCCGACCGACAGCGCCCGCCGCTCCGCCCGGGCGCGCTCGCACCGCGCGATCGCGTCGTCGAGCCCGTCCGCCACCTCGTCCAGGTACCGGTGCTCGACCCGGCGGTGCAGGCGGGCCGGGTCGACGTCGACCACCAGGCAGACGCCGTCGTTCAGCGTCACCGCGAGCGGCTGGGCGCCACCCATGCCGCCGCAGCCGCCGGTGACGGTGAGCGTGCCGGCCAGGGTGCCGCCGAACCGCTTCTCGGCCACGGCCGCGAACGTCTCGTAGGTGCCCTGCAGGATGCCCTGGGTGCCGATGTAGATCCAGGAGCCCGCGGTCATCTGGCCGTACATCATCAGGCCGAGCTGCTCCAGCCGCCGGAACTCCGGCCAGGTGGCCCAGTCGCCGACCAGGTTGGAGTTCGCGATCAGCACCCGCGGCGCCCACTCGTGGGTGCGCATGACCCCGACCGGCTTGCCCGACTGCACGAGCATGGTCTCGTCCTCGCGCAGCTCGGTCAGCGTGCGGACGATCGCGTCGTAGCTGGCCCAGTTGCGGGCGGCGCGGCCGGTGCCGCCGTAGACGACCAGGTCGTCCGGGCGCTCGGCGACCTCGGGGTCCAGATTGTTCATGAGCATCCGCAGCGGGGCTTCGGTCTGCCAGGAGCGGGCGGTGAGGGTGGTGCCGCGCGGGGCGCGGACGGGGCGGGCGCCTTCCATGTCAGTTCTCCTCGATATTCGGATCAGTTCAGGGGGCCGCAGGCGGTCTCGGCCGCCGCGACCAGGTCGCCGGACCGGACCAGCTCCACGGTGGCGGCGATGTCGGGGGCGAGGTACCGGTCGGGCCCGGGGCCGGGGACCTGCTGGCGCAGGGCTTCGCGGGCGGCGGCCGTGGCCGGGGCGGGAGTGAGCGGCGAGCGAAGGTCGAGCGCCCGGGCGGCGGTGAGGATCTCGATCGCCAGCACCTGCGTCAGCGCGTCGATCGCCCGGCGCAGCTTGCGGGCGGCCGACCAGCCCATCGAGACGTGATCCTCCTGCATGGCGCTGGACGGGATCGAGTCGACCGACGCCGGGTTGGCCAGGCGCTTCAGCTCCGAGACCATGGCGGCCTGGGTGTACTGGGCGATCATGTAACCGGAGTCGACCCCCGGGTCGCCGGCCAGGAACGGCGGCAGGCCGTGGTTGCGGGCGCGGTCGAGGAACCGGTCGGTGCGGCGCTCGGCGATCGAGGCGAGGTCGGCCGCCGCGATGGCCAGGAAGTCGAGCACGTAGGCGACCGGCGCGCCGTGGAAGTTGCCGTTGCTCTCCACCCGGCCGTCCAGCGTGACCACCGGGTTGTCGACGGCGCTGGCCAGCTCCCGGTCCCGGACCAGGCGGGCGTGGGCGAGCGTGTCGCGCCCGGCCCCGTGGACCTGGGGGGAGCAGCGCAGCGAGTAGGCGTCCTGCACGCGGGTGCAATCCCCGGTGCGGTGGCTGGCCATGATGGCGGAACCGGCCAGCAGCGCCCGGAGGTTGGCGGCGCTGTCGGCCTGGCCGGGGTGCGGGCGCAGCGCCTGCAGGTCGGCCGCGAACACCGCGTCGGTGCCGAGCTGGGCCTCCACGCTCATCGCGGCCGCCAGGTCGGCCGTCCGGAACAGCAGCGCCAGGTCAGCCGTGGCGAGCGTCAGCATGCCGAGCATCCCGTCGACGCCGTTGGTGAGGGCCAGGCCCTCCTTCTCGCGCAGCACGATCGGGGTGATGCCCGCCGCGGCCAGCGCGTCGGCCGCCGGCCGGACCTCGCCGCCGGTCCGGACGGTGCCCTCGCCCATCGCCGCCAGCGCGCAGTGGGCCAGCGGGGCGAGGTCGCCGGAGCAGCCCAGCGAACCGAACTCGTACACGATCGGCGTGATGCCGGCGTTCAGCATCGCCGCGTAGGTCTGGGCGGTCTCCAGGCGCACCCCGGTGCGGCCGGTGGCCAGCGTCGACAACCGCAGCAGCATCAGCGCGCGGATGACCTCGCGCTCGACCTCGGGGCCGGAGCCCGCCGCGTGCGAGCGGATCAGGCTGCGCTGCAGGGCGGCGCGGTCGTCCGGCGCGATCTGCTTGGTGGCCAGCGCGCCGAATCCGGTGGAGATGCCGTAGTGCGGCTCCGGGTCGCCGGCCAGCGCCTCGATGACGTCCCGGCTGGCGCTGATGGCCTTGATGGCTTCCTCGCTCAGCCGCACCCGCGCGTCATGCCGGGCGACGGCGAGCACCTGCTGTTCGGTCAGCGCCTCGACGCCGATTGCGATCTCGTCCATAACGACATCATGCGGTGCGGGCGGCCCGGTTGTGACCTCCCCTGCAGCCTTCTCTGTCTGGAATCACAGATTCACGGCCTGCGGCTGAGCTCGTTCACAGCCTGCGGCTGAGCTCGGCGGCGGTCTTGGCCACCCGCCGGGCCAGCCGCTCACGCCCGGCCGGGTCCACCTCGGCGCCCGGGAACGTCACCGCCACCGCCGCGACCGGGTAGCCGGCCCGGTCGCTTACGGCCACCGCCACCGACGCGAAGTCGGGAGTCACCTCGCCGTCCTCGGAGGCGAACCCCTGGCGGCGAGCGTCGGTCAGCAGGTGCCGGAGCGCGGTCAGCGACCGCGGGCCGAGGTCATTGCGCAACACGAAGAAACTGGGATCGGAGTAGAGCGCGCGCACCTGGGCCTGCGGCATCTGGGCGAGCATGGCCCGGCCGCTGGCGGTCAGGTGGGCGGGCAGCCGCACCCCGACGTCGGTGATCAGCGGCGGCCGGCCGACCGCGCGCTCCTCGATCACGTAGATGACGTCCCGGCCGTGCATGATCGCCAGGTGCGCGTTCTGGCCCACGCCGTCGACCAGCGCCGCCAGCGGCATCCGGGCCAGCCGTTGCAGCGAAGTCTGGCGGCCGTATCCCGAGGCCAATTCGTAGACGGCGACCCCCAGCGCGTAGCGCTGCTCCTCGGCCACGTGGACGACGAACCCGGCCCGGACCAGCGTGTCCAGCAGGTGGTAGGTCGTGGATCGCGGCAGGTCCAGGTCACGGCTGATGGCGGCGGCCGCGGCCGGCTGCGCCTGGGTGCCGAGGTACTGCAGCACGGCCAGCGCCTGGGCAGCCGCCGGGACTACTGCCACAGCGGCATCCTATGTAGTGTGACCTCTCTTGACGGCCTCGCCGCCGCCCTCACCGGCAGCCCGCTTATCACCGACCCGGACGTGATGGAGGCCTACCGCCGGGACGAGGCGCACCTGGTACCGGCCGGGCAGCCGGCCGCGGTGCTGCGCGCCCGGTCCACCGCCGACGTGGCCCGGGCCCTGGCCTGGGCGGAACAGACCGGGACGGCCGTCGTGCCGCGCGGCGCCGGCACCGGTCTGGCCGGTGGCGCCGCCGCGTCCGACGGATGCCTGGTGATCTCGACGGCCGACCTGAACGCGATCCGCGAGCTGGCCGCGCCCGACCAGTACGCGGTCGTCGAGGCCGGCGTCGTCAACGCCGACCTGGATCGGGCGGCCGCCGCGCACCAGCTGATGTACGCCCCCGACCCGAGCAGCTTCGAGACCTGCACGATCGGCGGCAACCTGGCCACCAACGCCGGCGGCCTGCGCTGCGTGAAGTACGGGGTCACCCGCGACTCGGTCCTCGGCCTCGAGGTGGTGCTGGCCGGCGGCCGGGTCGTGCGCACCGGGCGGCGGACCGTCAAGGGCGTGGCCGGCTACGACCTGACCAGCCTGTTCGTCGGCTCCGAGGGCACCCTGGGCGTGATCACCGCAGCCACCGTACGGCTGCGTCCCCGGCCATCGCAGCCACCGGTCACCGTGATCGGCAGCTTTCCCAGCCTGGCCGCGGCGGCGGCTGCGGTCGCCGCCATCGTGCGGGCCGGGATTACCCCCAGCCTGCTGGAACTGCTGGACCGGGCCACGCTGCGGGCGATCAGCGAATGGAAGGGCATGGGGCTGGACGACGACCCGGCCGCGGTCCTGGTCGGGCAGGCCGACGGCCCCGATGCCCGCGACTGCGCCGCCGCCATGCGGCAGCACTGCCAGGACGCCGGGGCCGGGTTCGCGGACGTGTCCACCGATCCGGCCGAAGCCGCCCAGCTGCTGGAGATCCGCCGCCTGGCCTACCCGGCCGCCGAACGGCTCGGCCAGTGCCTGGTCGAGGACGTCGGCGTGCCCCGCTCGAAGCTGCCGGCGCTGATGGAGCGGATCGAGCAGGCCGGCCGCGAGCACGACGTCACGATCTTGACGGTCGCGCACGCCGGAGACGGGAACGCGCACCCGACCTTCGTCTTTGACCGCCAGAGCGACGGCCAGGCCCCGGCCAGCGTGTGGGCGGCCGCCGACGACATCTTCCGGGCGGCGCTCGAACTCGGCGGGACCCTGACCGGCGAGCACGGCGTCGGCGCGCTGAAGCGGCGCTGGCTGGGCCTGGAGGTCGGCGACGACGTCCTCGACGTCCACCGTTCGATCAAGCGGGCACTGGACCCGCGGGGGATCCTCAACCCCGGTAAGGGCTTTTGACGTCGATCTTGCATTGACAGCGGGCCCGGGGGGCTCCCAGGATGAATTCCCGTGACCGATCTGCCTGCGTTGTTTGACCTGTCCGGCCAGACCGCCGTCGTTGCTGGTGGGGGAGGTGCGCTCGGGTCAGTGGTGGCCGGGGGGCTGGCCGCCGCCGGCGCTTCGGTCGCGGTGGTGGATCTTCGTCCGGCAAATGCGGAAAGGGTCGCACGGTCGATCGCTGATACCGGCGGCCGGGCGGCCGGGTTCGGGGCCGACCTGAGCGACGAGGCGGCCGTGGACCAGGTGTTCGCCGGCGTTGACGCCGCCTTCGGCCCGGTCGGTGTGCTGGTCAACGCGATCTCCGCGCCGGTCGAGCGTCACCGGGCCGAGGACTACCCGCTGGAGCAGTGGAACCACTCGCTGGCCGCCAACCTCACCAGCTACTTCCTGTGCTCAAAGGCTGCCGCGACTCAGATGATCGCCGCGGGCCGGGGCGGCAGCATCGTCAACTTCGCCTCGACCGCGGGGGTGACCGCGCTGGGCCGGGGCAACCTGGCCTACAGCGCCGCCAAGGGCGGTGTGGTCCAGCTGACCCGCGAGCACGCCTACGTCTGGGCGCACCACGGCATCCGGGTGAACGCGGTGCTGCCGTGCCAGTTCATCAACGACTGGTGGGCGGGCCAGGTCGCCGACCCCGCCCACGCCGGGCTGGTGGCCCGCGCCGTGAGCGGCATCCCGCTCGGGCGGCTGGGGGAGCCGCCCGAGATCGTCGGGCCGGTGCTGTTCCTGGCGTCGGCGGCGGCGTCGATGGTCACCGGGGTGATGCTCCCGGTCGACGGCGGCAACCTGGCCATGAACGCGGGCGCCAGCATCGACTGGTAAGGCCGGTCAGAAGTCGATCCGGTCGGCCGACTCGCCCCGGCCGACCAGGGCCAGGGCCACCATCTGGGGCGGGAACAGCCCGTGGGCGACGACCCCGGGCGTCGACGACAGCCGGATGGCGAGCGCGGCCGGGTCCTCCACCGGGCCCTCGTAGTCGGCGATCACGCCGCCGTCGGGGCTGTGCGGGACGTCACGCAGCGAGGCCGGGTCAACCAGGCGCAGGGTGGCCCGCAACCCGAACGACAGCAGCTCGAGCGGGATGGGGGAGTGCAGGGCCGGGACCGGCTTGGAGGAGTCGGCGATGACGACGAACCGGTCGGCCGCCCCGGCCACGATCTTTTCCCTGGTGTGGGCGCCGCCACCGCCCTTGACCAGCCAGCCGTCCGGGGCGATCTGGTCCGCGCCGTCGATGGTGATGTCGAACCGGTCGATGCTGGTGACATCCTCGATCCGCAGCCCCAGCTCGCGCGCGGCGTGCTCGGTGCGCGGCGAGGTGGCGGCGCAGACGATGTCGAGCGACCGCTTGGCCAGGGCCGGGAGCAGATAGGCGACGGTCGATCCGGTGCCCAGCCCGACGGTCATGCCGTTCTCGACCAGTTCGGCGGCCGCTTCCGCGGCGACCTGCTTCTCCCGCTCAATGCTCATGACCGTGCTGCCTCCCGGACGTGACCGCTGCTGGGCACCACCGTACGGTCAGCGGGCGCGGGTGTGGAGGGCGGTCAGCAGTTGCTCGGCGGCCGGGTTGGGCTGGTGCCGCCGGGGGAGGTAGGCGCCGATGTAGCGGGTGGGCTGGGGAGCGATCGGCAGGTCGCGCACGTCGGCGCGGCCGCCGACGGCCATGCTGGGCATCAGGGCGACGCCGATCCCGGCGCCGACCAGGGCGGCTATGAAGTGGTAGTCGCTGGAACGGCAGGCGACCCGGGGGCGGAAGCCGCTGACCGCCGCCAGCGCGTCGAGGACACCGCCGACGTCGCCCCAGCCCTGGATCCAGCGTTCGGCCGCGAAGTCGGCCAGGCTGACGGCCAGGCTGGCCAGCGGGTGCCGGGCCGGGACCAGCATCCGGAACTGGTCGGCCGCCAGCGCGGTGTAGGTGCCCGGCCCGGCCACCGCCCGCCAGGCGCGCGGCGGCTGCGGGGTGTGGAAGTGGTAAACGAGCGCGAGGTCGGCCCGGCCGTCGCGCAGCGATGCCAGCGCCTCGTCGGGCTCGGCTTCGAGCACGGTGACCTCGGCCGGCTGGCGGCCGCCGGTCAGCTCGGTGAGCGCCGGGGCCAGGAGCGGCTCCCCGGCGCTGGCGAACGTGACCACGGTCAGCGTGCGCGGCCCGTCGGCCTGCAGGGCGCGCAACTGCTGGGTCGCGGCCTGCAGCTCGGCGTGGATGGCGTCGGCGGTGGCCAGCAGTACCCGGCCGGCGTCGGTGAGGGTGACGCCGCGGGTGCTGCGCTGCACGAGCACGGCGCCGGCGCCGCGTTCGAGCGCGGCGATCTGCTGGGAGACGGCCGACGGGGTGTGGCGCAGCACCGCCGCCGCGCCGGCGAAGCTGCCCGCCCGCGCGACTTCCCGCAGCACGGCCAGCCGTTGCGGATCGATCAACAGTTCTCCTAATGATGTCCCCTTCATTCTGCCACTTCCGCTAATGACTGATCCGGCGCCAGGCTGGCCGTATGCATCAGCTGAACAAGCAAGAACGCCTCGGCGCGGGCCTGGCCGCCGGATCGGTGCTGCTGATCGGCGGGTCGGTCGCCGCCTCCAGCCTGCTGACCGGTTACCCGATCCTGGGTGGCCAGGGCCTCCGCTACCTGGTGGCCGGCCTCCTGCTGGCGATCTGGGCCCGGCTGCGGCACACGCCGCTGCCGCGCCCGGCCGGCCGGGAGTGGGCGTGGCTGGCCGGGCTGGCCGTCGTCGGCCTGGCCGGCTCCAGCGTGCTGATGATCGAGGCCACCCGGGCCGCCGGTCCGGCCAGCGTCGGGATCGTCATCGGCGCGGCCCCGCTGGTCATCGTGGGCGCCGCCGCGGTTGCCGGCCGCCGCCCCCGCGGCCGGGTGCTGCTGGCTGCGGCCGTGGTGACCGCCGGTTCGGCTGCCGCCCAGCTCGGCGGGTCCACCGGGATGACCTGGAACGGGACCGGGCTGCTGTGGTCGCTGGCCGCGCCGCGGGCTCGTCCCTGCTGGCCGCGCCGGTGCTGAGCAGGCTGGGCGCCCTCGCGGTCACGATCTACGCCTGCGCCCTGGCCGCCTGCTCGCTGGCCGCGGCCATCGTGGCCCGGGTCGCGGGCGGCACACCGGTCCTGCGCATGCCGACCATGACCCAGCTGGCCGCGCTCGGCTACCTGGCGGTCGCGGTCACCGCGATCGTGTTCATCACCTGGTTCGCGGCCATGGCCCGCCTCGGGGTCGACCGCACCGGCCTGTTCAACGGGCTGATCCCGATCGCCTCGCTGGCCGCGGTCGCCCTGGTCAGCGCCGGTACCGTCACTCCGCTGCAGGTCCTGGCCGCCCTCACCGTCCTGGTCGGCGTCCTCCTCGGCCTCGGCCGCGCGTCATCGCCATCACGGCCCGGCGCTGAGCAGGTCCAGGACCTGCTGGTGGAGAGCGGGCACGTGCGCTTCGATCTCCGGCTTCATCAGCACACTGCGCAGGATGCGCCCGCTGGCCACGTCGGCGGTCACCCGGTGGCCGCGGGCGGTCAGGCTGGCGCCGTCGACCGTGTAGGTGGCGACGAACAGCGCCTGCTCGGCCGGGAGGTCCATGCCGGTGTGCAGCACCCGGGCGCTGGCCTGGTCGATCTCTGACAGCCGTTCGCGGGTGGGGAAGTAACTGAGGATGTCCAGCTGCGGGCGCTGGAACAGGGTCAGCTCGTCGCTCTTGTCGATGAGATCGGCCCAGGCCAGCGCCGCCCGCCGCCCGGGCCGGAGCGCCGCCCCGAGCCCTTCGGGGGTCAGAGGCAGTAGCTGGAGGGTCAGCCACAGCGCGGCGGCGGCCGCGCCGGCCCGGGAGCATTCCAGCGAGATCTCACCCAGGTGCAGCTCGTCCGAGGTGAAGTAGGTGTAGGGCGAGTCGTGCAGGTAGTGCTGGGCCACCCCGGGGTCACGGAAGATCACCGCGCCGCAGCCGTAGGGCTGCAGGCCGTGCTTGTGCGGGTCGATCACCACCGAGTCGCAGTCGGCGATGGCCGCGAACGGCGCGGCCGTCACCCCGTCGGCGCTGTCGTCGGCGATGAGACGGAAGAAGCCCCCGTAGGCGGCGTCCACGTGCACCCGGGCACCGTACCGGCGGGCCAGGGCGACGATCTCGTGGACCGCGTCGATCGCGCCCAGCCCGGTGGTGCCGGCGGTGGCCACCACCGTGCCGATGCGCCCGCCGCGCAGGGTCTGTTCCAGTGCCTGCAGGTCCATGGTCCCGTCGGCGGCCGCGGGCACCGCCACCGACTCCACGCCCAGCAGATGACACATGCGCCCGTGGGTGTAGTGCGCGTCGGCGCTGTGCGCGACCGCCCGGCCCGGGTGGAGCTGGCGGGCGACGAACAGCGCTTCCAGGTTGGCGATGGTGCCGCTGCTGGTCAGGTGGCCCAGATGCTCGGGCAGGCCGAACATCGTGGCCAGCTCCGCCACCACCTCCTTTTCCATCCGGGCGGTGGCCGGCCCGCCATCGAGGGCGTGGTTGTTGGGGTTGATCAGCATCGCGCTGACGTAGCCGATGACCGCCGCCGGGTGCGGTGGCTTGAGCATCTGGCCGATGTAGCGGGGGTGAAAGAACGGGTAGTTGTCCCGCAGCCGCTCCTGCAGCTCGGCGGTGGCCCGCTGCAGTCGCTCCGGCGGCACGTCCAGCGACGGGTGCGGGGCGAAATCGCCGTAACCGGCCATCCACTCGCGGGTCGCCTCGACGGCCTGCCGCAGCTGCTCGGCAAGCTCGCCGCATCCGGCCGGGCCAGCGTGCATCAGTCAGTGCTCCTCTCACCCGGACTCCGCCGCCGCGCTCACCCGATCAGGCGGTCAGCCTGCCGGACCGCTTGCTGGCAGAACCGCGGCAAGTCAGCTGGGTCATCGATGAACATGGAGGGCTTGACGCAGATCGTAGTGAACCCCTGCTCCCACTGTTCCGGGATGGTCTCCAGCGCCTGCCCCAGGTCGGCGACCGCGTCGGGGCCCGGGAACTCGCCGCGGATGCCGCCGACCATCTCCAGCTCACCCGGATCACGCCCGGCTGCCTTCATCGCCGCCTGCAGCGCCTCGAGCTCGGCCGGCCGCGGGCGGCCGAGCGGGTTGAAGCCGTGCCCGTAACGGACCAGGCGGCGCAGCAGGGGCGGGTGCAGCCGCTGGCCCCCGAACCACAGCCGGGGCCCGTCTGCCCGGTACGCCTTGGGCTCGAGGTAGACATCGCGGAAGCGGTAGTGCGCGCCGTCGAAGCTGGCGGGCGTCTGCGCGTACACCTGCTTCCATGCCGCCAGGTGCTCGTCGAGCAGCCCGCCGCGGTGGCCGAACGGCACGCCCAGCGCGTCGTACTCGTCCCGGCTCCAGCTGACCGTCGGGATCACCACCAGGCGGCCCTGCGCCAGCAGGTCGAGGGTGGCCAGCTCCTTGGCCAGCAGCAGCGGGTGCCGGAGCGGGACGATGACCGCGCCCGCGACCAGCCGCAGGGTGCTGGTGACGGCGGCCATCGCGCCCAGCAGGATCAGCGAGCTCGGCCAGGGCGTGGCCGGGTCCTGGTTGCCGGGGTAGGCCCAGTCGCGCGGATTGTCCATCAGGCTTACCGCGCCCGCGTCCGGGCCGAGGACCACGTGCTCGCTGAGCATGACCGCGTCGAAGCCGCAGTCCTCGGCTTGCTGGGCCATCCGGACCACAGCCGGCAGGTCAGTACCGGGCAGCATGGTCCAGTTCTCGGTCAGCACCAGGACGAGCTTCAGCCGGGACTCGTGCTCCGGCACTGGTCAGGAACCAGCCGGGTCGGACACCGCCGGGCTTGACGATTCACCCAGGTCATCGACGCTGTGGCTGGCCTGGGGGCGGCCGCGTACCGCGAACGCCACGACCAGCCCGACCACCAGCCAGCCGATGGCTGCGTAAGGAGCGATCACGGTCGGCGCGGCCACCTTGTAGATCGAGCCGAAGATCGCGCCACCGGTCACCAGCAGGCTGACCACCACGGCCAGGTACACCGCCCAGCGCTTGGGGTGGTCGCGCAGCCCGCGCAGCGCCCCGATCGCCAGCAGCAGGTAGATCAGGGCCAGCGCGAAGCTGCCGAAGGTCGAGCCCCAGGAGAACATGGCCGAGTAGTGCGGCGTCTTGGGCAGCGCGAACAGCCCGGTCCAGAACGTGGTGAGCAGGGCGTAGACCACGTAGCAGCCCACCACGAAGATCGCGGCGCCGAGCGGGGTCCCGCGCCTGCGCGACACCGTCGCCAGGAACGCGGGCAGCCGCCGGTCGCGCGCCATCGCGAAGATCCCGCGCGGGCCCGCCACCGAGATCCCGATCAGCACCGCCAGCATGTCGAACAGGACCAGCAGCTCGGCCAGGCGGCGGATGGCGACCGAGCCGTAACCGCCCTGGCTGCCCGGGCCGGCCAGCACGAACAGCGGCCCGCTGGCCGCCTTGGCGATCTTCGCGAGGTCGAAATGGAACCCCGCCACCTGGGCGTAGGAGGCCAGCAGGTAGAAAACGGTGGCGGCGATGACGGCGAACAGCACGGCCCGGGGGATGTCCCGCTTGGGATGCTCGGTCTCCTCGGCCAGGTTGGCCGCGGTCTCGAAGCCGACGAACAGCAGCACGCCGTACAGCACACCGAACAGCACGCCGGTGAAATGGGTGGGGGAGGAGCTCGGCTCGAACGCCTTGGCGCTGTTGCCGGAGCCGACCCGGACCATGACGTAGATGAAGAAGATCGTCAGCAGCGTGAGCGAGAGCAGGGCCAGGACCAGCTGGGCGCGGGTGGACAGCTGAACCCCGGCGTACAAGATCGCGGAGATTCCCGCGATGAGCACGACCATCCAGCCGCCGACCGGCAGGGGGGTGACGTTGAACTCGGCCTGCAGGGTGTCGTGGATGTAACCGGAGATCAGCACCAGGATCGCCCCGCCGAGCACGATGATGCCGGTGTAATACAGCCAGCCGGCAGCCGCGCCGACCTTGCTGCCGAGCCCGTCGGTGACGTAGTCGTACAGCGAGCCGGCCGCGTGGATGCGCTTGGCGTATTCGGAGACGATCCAGCCCAGGCCGAGGATGCCGATCGCGGCCACCAGCACCGCCAGCGGGGCTGCGCCGCCCGCGCCCTGGCTGGCCGCGTTGACCCCGACCAGCAACGGGACCAGGAAGGCGATCGAAAAGACCGGCCCCATGAACCCGATCGACTGCGCCACCGCGTCGGGCAGCTTGAGCTTGTGCTGCGTCGCCAGCCGCTCGTACGACGAGCCTGCCTGCTTCGATCCCACTGAGACCCTCCTCAGTTGCCGCGGCCGCCGAACGTTTGCAACTGAACGACCTCGATGACCGGGATCATACGGACCCAAACGATTCCGGGCAATACCTTCCCGTCGCAAAGTTGGAGGAGTCCTTTTCCTCAGGCCCTACGAGGCGGCGATCTTGCTGAGGAGGGCGCAGGCGCGGGCTATCGCGGCCTGGTCCTCGGGGCTGAGGCCTGCAACTGGGCGTCCAGCCCGACGCCCAGCGGGCGATGACCGGGCACGTCATCGCCCTTGCCCGGCTCGACGGCACCTACGAGATCCGGTAACCGGTGCGGCGAGCAGCCGCCGCCGACACCAGGGCCCCGAACAGCCGCTGCTGGGCCGGATCGTCGGCCGCGGTGTCCTCCGGATGCCACTGAACGGCCAGGAACCAGCCGCGCCCCGGTTCGGCCGTTCCGATGGCCTCGATGACGCCATCTTCAGAAAAGGCGGCCGGCCGCAGCCCGCTACCGAGCCGGTCAACGGCCTGATGGTGGTAGCAGCTGATCGCGACCACGTCCCGGCCGAGCACGCGGTGCACGGTGGTGTCGGGCTTGAGGATCAGCTCCGACCGCAGGTGGCGATGATCGCGGGGCATGTCCTGGACCAGCGTGCCGCCCACGGCCACGTTGACGACCTGCAGGCCGCGGCAGATCGCCAGCAGCGGCCGCCCGGCCCGCAGGCTCCAGCGGGCGACCGCCAGGTCGAAGGCGTCCTGCTCGAGATCCAGGTCGTACAGCGACTCGTGCCGGGCGCCGCCGTAGTGGACCGGGTTGAGGTCCCCGCCGCCCGGCAGCAGCACCCCGTCGGCGAAGTCCAGCCGCTCGGCCACGTCCGCTGCGCTGATCGTGCCACCGGGCGCCGCCGGGTGCACCGTCAGCGGCTCGCCGCCCGCCGCGTACACCGCCTCGACCAGCTTGCGGGCCGACACCTCGGCCTCGAACCGCAACGCGGCGGCCGAGGCCGAGAAGCGGGCCGGGATCGCGATGAGCGGGCGCATGGCTCAGGCCGGGCTGTCTTCCATGCCGACCACGATCTTGCGCAGCGCGCCGGCCAGAACCCGGAGCTCCTCGGGGCTGAGCGGCTCGACCACCTGAGCCTCCTGCTTGTTGAACACCGGGAACAGCTCGGTCATGAGCTGCAGGCCGGCCGGCGAAAGCCTGAGCAGGACCCGGCGGCCGTCGTCGGGGTGGGTGCGCCGTTCCAGCAGGCCCCGCTTCTCCAGCGTGCCGGCCACCCCGGTCAGGGTGCCCTTGGAAATGCCCGCCTCGACGGCCACGTGGCGGGTCTCGATCTCCTCCCAGATCCACACCACCCAGAGCACTACCCAGCCGGTCCAGGTGAGGTTGTAGGGGGCCAGCACGGTGTGCTCGAAATGGTTCCGGATCGCCCCGGCCGCCCGGTAGAGGTTGCTCACGGCGGTCAGCGCCGGCATGTCGAGCGGCATCGAGGCCAGGCGCTGGCTCACCGCGGCCTCGGTCGCCGACAGGGTCCGGTGCTCGTCGGCCGTGGTGTCCGGGCCGGGCTCGCGGCGACCGTCCGGTCGCGGGTCATCGGACGCCGCTGAGTGTTTCCTCGCCCTGTCCACGCCCTGATCCTATGTGTCTCACGATGTCAGGCCGGTTGCCCGAGACCGAGGAATACGTTCACCAGCCGCCGGGCGCGTTCCCCGGCTTCGGCCGATCTGGTCGCCGTCTCCGCGATCAGCCGGTCCGGGTCGGCGCCGAGGTCGATGACTTCCTGACGGCCGCCGTCGCTCAGCCAGCCGGTCAGCATCTGCGGGGTCAGCTCCGGGTGGAACTGAACGCCCATGGAGCGGCCCGCGATGAACGCCTGCTCCGCGACCCCGGTCCGGGCGAATGCCCGCAGCCCGTCCGGGAGCACCCAGCGGTCGAGGTGCCACTGGAACCACGGCCCCGGCTCGACCAGGTCCGGGCGGCTGGTCTCGATCGTGGTCCAGCCGATCTCGGGCCGCTCGGCCCGGATGACCGAGCCGCCCAGCGCGGTCGCCAGCGCCTGGCCGCCGAAGCAGATGCCGAGCACCGGCACGCCGGCGTCGTGGGCGCTGCGCAGGAACTTCAGCTCGTCCCCGATCCAGCTGCCGATCCGGTCGTGGTCGTAGACCGACCAGGCGGCGCCCATCGGCACCACCGCGTCGAACGCGAGCGGGTCGGGGAAGGTGACGGTGACGCCGGGCAGGCTGAAGTGCTCCTCAGGCACCACCATGAACTCCTGGACGTCGAAGCCGTGGCCGGCGAACGCCTCGCCGACCGGCCCGGTCGGCGACATGTGATCTTGCTGGATGAACAGCACTCGCATCCGGCACCCCTCGCCCGCGAAATCCGGCCTGCTGGCCCCTTGCCTCCGGGCCGAGCCCAAATTATGTTTGGACCCTAACGATTCTACCGGAGGCGCCGTGAACAGCAACCACCAGGACGCCGCGGCCGTGATCGAGCAACTCGGGTCGCAGGGCATCGACGTGGTCCGGGTGTCGTACTCGGACATGATCGGCGTGGACCGGGGACGCGACGTGCTGGTGCCCGAGCTGCCGGCCGCCCTCGGGCACGGCCTCCCGTTCAGCCGCTGCATCTACCACACCACGCCCATGGGCGACTGCATCCCGATCCAGGGCGGCATGGAGGACGGGCTGCCCGACATCCACGTCAAGCCCGACCTGAGCACGCTGGCCCCGCTGCCCTGGGAGCCCGGCGCGATGTCCTGCCTGGGCGACAGCTTCCTGGCCGACGGCACGCTGGCGCCGGAATCGCCCAGGACCGTCGCCAGCCGGGTCGCCGGCCACCTGGCTCAGCTGAACCTGCAGGCGATCGTGGGACCGGAGCTGGAGTACTTCCTGTGCGAGCCCGACGGGACGGGCGGCTTCACCCGCTACGCCGACAGCCCTGGCAATGTCTACGTGGTGGGCCGCAAGGGCGACCCCAACGGCATCCTGCTGAAGACCCTGCGCCACCTGCGGGAGGCCGGGCTGCAGGTCACCGCGGCCAACCACGAGTTCTGCGCCGGCCAGTTCGAGGTCAACCTCCACCACAGCGAGCTGGTCGACGCGGCCGACCGTGCCTTCCGGATGAAGTCCGCCGTGCAGGAGATCGCCCGGCACGAGGGGCTGCTGGCCACGTTCATGGCCAAGCCGTTCAACGACGAGGGCGGGTCAGGGTTCCACCTGCACCTGTCGCTGGTGAACGAGGCCGGCGAGAACGTGTTCGGCGACTCCGACGGTGAGCACGGGCTCTCCGAGACCGGCCGCCACGCGATCGCCGGCGTGCTCCGGCACGCGCCCGCCCTGGCCGCGCTGGCCAACCCCACCATCAACTCCTACAAGCGGTTCGGCCCGGACACGCTGGCCCCCTGGCTCATCGACTGGGGCTTGGACAACCGCAGCGCCATGGTCCGCATCCCGCCGGACCGGGGACCGGGCACCCGCATGGAGGTCAGGCTAGGCGACGCCACCGCCAACCCCTACCTGATCATCGCGGCCACCGGCGCCGCCGCCTACCTCGGCGTCCGCGACAAGGCCGAGCTGCCCGAGCCGCTGGAGGGCTACGGCTACAACCCGGAAGCGGCCCCGATGCTCCCGTCGACGCTGCCCGCCGCGCTGGACGCGCTGGAGGCGGACACCGACCTCACCGAGGTCCTCGGCAGCTACTTCGTCGGATCGTTCCTGGCCTACAAGCGCAACGAGATCGAGCGCTTCCAGCGGTTCGTCACCGACTGGGAGTTCCGCGAGTACGCCTACCACCTCTAGCCGGACCCGAAGGACCGAAAGAACTGAAGGAACTGAAGGACCCGAAGGAGTTGTCATGCATCCGCCGAAGCCGGTCCCGCTCGAGGACGTCGACCTGGCCGACCTCGATATCTTCGACCGCAACGAGGCGTGGGGGATGTTCGACACCCTGCGCCGGGAAGCCCCCGTGTTCTGGAACCCGGAGCCGGGCGGCAACCGCGGCTTCTGGTCGGTGACCCGGTTCGCGGACATCGAGCGGATCGACAAGACACCCGAGATCTTCACCTCCGAGCGGTTCGTCAACCTCGAGGAGCCGCCCGACCAGTACATGGACCAGCGGCGCTCGATGCTGGAGACCGACGGCCCCCGCCACCAGGCACTGCGCCGGCTGCTGATGCGTGACTTCAGCGCCAGCACCCTGCGGCGCTACGAGGACTTCCTGCGCGGGCTGGCCCGCCTCACCGTCGATACCGCGCTGCAGCACGACGAGTTCGACTTCGTCGACGCGATCGCCGCCGACTACCCGATCAACGTGCTCGCGCGGCTGCTCGACGTGCCCGACGAGTTCACCCCGCAGCTCGTCTCCTGGGGCAACGAGATCGTGGGCGCCACCGACCCCGACTACGCCCGGGTCCTGGTCGACAGCCCCGAGTCGGAGAAGTACGCCCACCTGCCGTTCCGGTCCCCGGCATCGCTGGAGATCTACGAGTACGGGCGCCAGCTGGCCGCCGAGCGCCGCGGCGGCAGCGGCGAGGACCTGGTCAGCAGGCTGGTCAACCGGATGCCGGAAGACGGCGTGCCGCTGACCCCGACCGACTTCGACAACTACTTCCTGCTGCTGGTGGTGGCGGGCAACGAAACCACCCGGCAGGCGATCAGCCATGCCATGAAGGCGCTCATGGACCACCCCGACCAGCTGACGTACCTGCGCGACAACCCGGACAAGTCCCAGGTCGCGGTGGAGGAGTTGCTACGGTACGCCTCGCCGGTTTACCACTTCCGGCGCACCGCGACCCGCGACGTCGAGCTGGGTGGCCAGCAGATCAAGGCCGGTGACAAGGTCGTCATGTGGTTCGCCTCCGGCAACCGCGACGAAACGGTGTTCCCCGACCCCTACCGGCTGGACCTCACCCGGTACCCGAACGAGCACATGACGTTCGGCAAGGGCATGCACGGCTGCCTGGGGGCGCAGCTCGCGCGGCTCGAGATCAGGATCATGTTCGAGACCCTGCTGCCGCGGCTCGCCTCCATCGAGCAGACCGGGGACATCGTCCGGGTCCGCAGCAACTTCGTCAACGGCATCAAGAAGTTCCCGGTCCGGGTCTCGGTCCGGCGCGGGCGGCCCGCCGGCACCGAGACCCGCACGTCGCTCCGGGAACGCGAAGGCGATCTGGTCGTGCAGGCGGTCGACCAGGTTGCCGACGACGTCGCCGCGCTCACGCTGGCCGATCCCAGCGGCGAGGCGCTGCCACCGTGGACCCCCGGTGCCCACATCGACCTGATGCTCGAGCCGGGCCTGGTCCGCCAGTACTCGCTGTGCGGCAGGCCGTCCGACGGCCGGGCCATCCGGGTCGCGGTGCTGAAGACCCCGGACAGCCGGGGCGGCTCCGCCTTCGTGCACGAGCGGCTGCGGCCGGGGTCGGCCGTCCGCGTCCGCGGGCCCCGCAACCATTTCCCGCTGGTGACATCGCCCCGGTACCTGTTCATCGCGGGCGGCATCGGCATCACCCCGCTGCTGCCGATGATGGCCGAGGCGACCGCGGCCGGGGCCGACTGGACGCTGCTCTACGGCGGCCGTTCCCGCGCGTCGATGGCTTTCGCCGGCGAGCTCGCCGCCTACGGGGACCGGGTCACGATCGTGCCCCAGGACGAGCTTGGGTTCCCCGACCTCGACGGCGCCCTCGGCCAGCCCCGGGACGACACCCTGGTCTACTGCTGCGGTCCCGAGGGGCTGCTGACCGCGGTCGAGCAGCGCTGCGCCGCCTGGCCTGCGGGCGCGCTGCACGTGGAGCGGTTCGCGGCCCGGGCGGCTGATCCGGATGAGGCTGCCGACAAGCCGTTCGAGCTGGTGCTGGCCCGCTCGGGCCGCACGCTGACCGTGCCCGCCGGCACCTCGGTGTTCGACGCGGTGCAGCAGGCCGGGGTCAGCGTGCTGGGATCCTGCCACGAAGGCATCTGCGGCACCTGCGAGCAGATCGTCCTCGGCGGCGACGTCGACCACCGCGACTCGATTCTCACCGCCGACGAGCGGGCGCGCAGCGAGACGATGATGATCTGCGTCTCCCGCTGCCGCTCCGACCGCCTCACGCTCGACCTGTGACGAAGGGCTCAGCCGCCATGACCGCTATCCGCCCGGGCCGGACCCGGCCCGCCCCGGCGCCCAGAGCAGTGCCCACCGGCTGCTGGTACGTGCTGGGCCCGAGCGGGTCCGTCGCCCGTACCCCCACGGCTCACCGGGTCGCCGGCCTGCCGCTGGTCGTGTTCCGGACCGTCGCCGGGCCAGTGGCGGCGCTGCACGATCGCTGCGTGCACCGGCCCTACCCGCTGAGCGCGGGCCAGCTCGACGGTGACGAGCTGAGCTGCGGCCTGTGCGGGTTCGTGTACGGCCCGGACGGGCGCTGCCTGCGCGTGCCCACCCAGAGCCGGGTCCCGGTCGGCGCCGCCGTCCGGGCCTACCCGGTGCGGGAGGAGCAGGGGCTGCTCTGGGTGTGGACCGGCGACGCCGGGCGTGCCCCGCTGCACCGGCTGCCCGCCCTGCCCTGGCTGGTCCAGGACGGCTGGACCACCGTCGGCGGCGAGCAGACCGTCCGGGCCGGGTTCCTGCTGCTGCACGAGAGCTTCGCCGACGTGACCAAGATCCCGGTGCTGGTGCCCGAGGTCTCGCCCTCGGTGCTCCAGATGATCCCGCCCCCGCTCGACGTCGAGGTCACCGAGACGACGGTGTCGTTGTCGCGCCGGTACCCGCCCGGACCACTGCCGGACTGGCAGGCGCGGTCGCTCGGCCGGCCCGCGGACCAGGAGTTCGAGCACCTCCAGGAGGGCCACTTCCTGTCCCCGGCCGCCTGGGTCGACCACTGGGACGTCGTGCTCGACGCCAGCGGAGCGCGCGCCCGGATGCGGTTCACCCAGCTGGTCACGCCGGTCGACGACAGCGTCACCCGGCTGCAGTGGCGGGTCAGCCGGGACTTCAGCACCGGCGACAGCGCCACCACGGCTCGGCTGGCGGAGATGTTCGCGCCCTACTACGCGACGCTCGCTGCCGCCCTGGAGACCATGCAGCGGATGATCGACGAGGACGGGGCGGCCACCGAGGTCAACGTCAGCTCGGACGTGGCGGCGCTGCGGGTCCGCCAGATTGTGCAGGCGATGCTGGCCGAGGAGGACGGACCGGCGCCCCTGGCCCGTTTCATCGCACCCCGCAGTGCTCCAGCGCGATCAGGGTGAGCGCGCGAGCGGCGGTGAGCAGCTCCGGGATCGGCACTGACTCCCGGGGCGCGTGCGCCAGGCTGGCGTCGCCCGGGCCGTAGTGCACAGTCGGGACGCCGCCCAGGTTCGTCATCAGCCGCAGGTCGCTGCCGTAGGGGGTGCCCCAGGTCGCCTGCGGGCGGCCGGACACCGCCGGGCCGGACACGGCCGCGTGTGCGCGTGCGACCGTGCCGATGATGGCGGCGTCGGCGGCGGTCAGCCCGGGCGCGAACTGGCCGCCCCACCAGCGCACCTCGGCCGGGTTCGCGCGCAGCCACGGGTCGTCGGCGCAGGCCTGCGCGACGGCCTCTTCCAGGGCGCGGCGGGCGGCCGCGACATCTTCCCCGATCGCCACCCCCATGCGCCCGTTCGCGGTCAGCCGGTCGGGCACCGAGGAGGCCCAGTCGCCCGCCGCGATCGTGCCCAGCTCGATCGGGACCGGCAGGTCCCAGCGCGTCATGATCGGGTGCTTGACCTGGTTGCGCTGGGCTTCGAGGCGGCGCAGGGCGGCGAAGACCGGGATGAACTTCTCGATCGCGCTCACCCCCGAGGTCCGCCGCGACGCGTGGGTGGCGCGGCCGCGCACGGTGAGCGCGAAGGTGAGCGCGCCGCTGTTGCCCGGGGCGATGTCCAGCGAGGTGGGTTCGGGTATGACGCAGGCGTCTGCGCGCCAGCCCCGGCGCAGCATCGCGTAGGTGCCCAGGCCCCCGTCCTCCTCACCCACCACCGTGCCCAGCAGCAGGTCGCCGCGCAGCGGGACCCTGAGCGCCGCGAACGCACGGACTGTCCACAGCGCGGCGACCAGCCCGGCCTTCATGTCGCAGGCGCCGCGTCCGTACACCGCGCCGGCCGAGACCGTGCCGGAGAACGGCACCTGTTCTCCCCATGGCTCCAGATCGCCGGGCGGGACGACATCGACGTGCGCGTTGAGCATAAGCGTGGCGCCGCCGCCGGCCCGGGCAGCCGGCCGACGGTGCCCCAGGCCTCTGCGCGGTCCACTTCCACCCCGGGGAAGTCCTCGGCCGCGAGCGTCTCGGCCAGCGGGATCGGCCAGGCATCGACGTCGAGCCCGTCACCGGCCAGGCGGGCGCTGAGCAGGTCCTGGATCGAGTTCTCCTCGGCCGTGCCCGAGATGCTCGGTACCTGCACCAGCTCGGCCAGGTCGGCGACCAGGTCGGTGGCGTGGCCGTCGAGGTAGTCCAGCAGGCGTGCGCGCCAGCGACCGGCGGCCGGTGTCGCGGGCTCGGTCACCGCTGGCCGCGCTTGGGCCAGTCCCCGCCCATCGCGGTCGAGAGCACCTCGTCGCTCTCGGCCGGCTGGGCGCCCACGTCGTCGCGGATCGGGGCCGGCCCGCTGACGATGTGGTTGGCCAGGCGGCCGAGGCCTTCCACCTCGACCTCGACGACGTCGCCGGGGAAAACGGTGCGCGAGTTGGCCGGGGTCCCGGACAGCAGGACGTCGCCGGGCAGCAGGGTGATGGTGCGGGCGATGTCGGCCACGAGATAGTGCATGTCCCACTCCATCTCGTCGGTGCTGCCCTCCTGCCGGACCTCGCCGTTGACCAGGGTCCGCAGCGTCTTGCCGCGGAAGTCCCAGTCGTCGATCAGCCCCGGCCCGAGCGGGCACAGCGTGTCCGATCCCTTGACCCGCAGCATCGAGCCGGCGTCGGTGTCGCGGAAGTCGTGCAGGCCGTAGTCGTTGGCGACGGTGTAGCCGGCGATGTAGTCTCCGGCGTCCTTGGGGGAGATGTTGCGGCAGGTGCGCCCGATCACGATGGCGACCTCACCCTCGTAGTTCAGCCACTTGCACCGGTCCGGGCGCACGACCGCGCTGTTGTGGGCGTTGAGCGCGGTGGTCGGCTTCTGGAAGTAGGTGGGGGCGGGGGGCAGCCGGGTGCCGAACTCCGTCACCCGGCTGCGGTAGTTCAGGTGCACGGCGATAATCTTGGTCGGCTCGACCGGGGGCAGGTGCACGGCCTCGGCCGGGCCGACCTGGCGGCCGTCCCCGGCCACCAGGTAATCCCCGTCCTGCACGACGCTGACGGCGGTCCCGTCGAGCAGAATCCGGCGGGTTTCGGTCACTAGTCCTCCAGTCCGGCGCTGTGCATGCTCGGCTGTTCGGCGGTCAGTGGCTCCAGGTGCGTCTCCCGCGGCCGCGGGAAGCCCCCGGCCGGCCGCTCGAACCACAGGTGCACCTGGCCGGTGCCGACCGAGTTCTCATACTGCCCGTACTGCCGGGAGGTCGCGGTGCAGTCGCCCTCGCCGAGCGCGCCGATCATCATCAGGTAGTGGCCGAACCGGGCCTCTGGCTTGAACCGGTAGAACTCCGGCATCGTCTCCAGTACCCGCGCGTGGTCGCCGCGGCTGAACCAGTCCAGCCGCTCGGCGTCGGCCGCGGCCGCCTGCGGGGTGAAGATGTGCTCGACGCCGGCCGCCTCGTGCTTGCGCAGCTCGCGCAGCGGCCAGAACGTGTGGCTGAGCGCCCCGCTGGCGATCAGCACGACCTTGCGGTCGGTCGCGGCGATGGCCTGGCCCAGAGCCCGGCCGAGCCGCAGGTTGTCTTCGGTGTCGGCCGTCTGGCAGACGCCGATCGACACCCAGCGCTTGTCCAGGCCGCGGCCCAGGTACTCCCACAGGTTGGTGGTGGCGTAGAAGATCGGCAGGTAGGCGTCGTCGATCGCGCTGATCCAGGTGCCGTTCGCGCCGGCCCGGGCGGCGATGGCGTGGGCGAGCTCGGGGTCACCGGCGAAGTCGTAGGGCCGGCGCATCATCCCGCGCGGCAGCTCCTCGGAGGTGAACAGCCCGGCCCGCCGGTCCTGGGCTGTCACCACGAACTCCACCGTCGTCGCCCAGTGCGAGTCCAGCACCACCACCGTGTCGTAGTCGAGGACCTCGAACACGTCCCGGCGCAGCTCCTGCAGGCCCGGGACGAGCGTCGAGTCCTGGCCGTGGTTGAGCTCCCGCCGGTCCTTTTCCGGCAGCACGATCGTGGGCACGTGAGCCAGCAGCCCGGCCCCGACTACCTCACCCATGGTTCACTCCCGGGGCGAACACGGTGTTCTTGATGTCGCAGTAGAAGTCGAAGGAGTGCGTGCCGCCTTCCCGCCCGATCCCGGACTGGCCGCTCCCGCCGAACGGGGCACCCAGGTCGCGGACGAAGAAGCAGTTGACCCACACCGTCCCGGCCCGCAGCCGGGCGCTGACCCGCTCGGCCCGGTCGGGGTCGCCGGTCACCATCGTCGCGGCCAGGCCGAACCGGGTGTCGTTGGCCAGCGCGACCCCCTCATCTTCGTCGCCGAACGTCTGCATGGTCAGGACCGGCCCGAACACCTCTTCGGTGACGATCTCGGCGCCCGGCGGCACCGGCGTCAGGATGGTCGGCTGGTAGAACAGGCCGCCCAGCTCCCGGTCGGGACCGCCGCCGAGGGCGGTGGTCGCCCCGGCCGCCCGGGCCCGCTGGACGAAGCCGTCCACCCGCTCGAAGTGCGGCCGGCTGACCAGGCAGGAGATGTCGGTGGCGGGGTCGCGCGGATCGCCCTGGACGAGCGTCCTGGCCTTTTCCAGCACGGCCGCGAAGAACTCATCGGCGATGGATTCCTGTACCAGGATGCGGAAAGCACCCAGGCAGACCTGGCCCGCGTTGTCGAACTGCTCGACGGCCAGGCTCACCGCCAGGTCGAAGTCGGCGTCGGCGAAGACCAGCAGCGGGGACTTGCCGCCGAGCTCGAACGACAGCGGGACGATGTTGTGGGCGGCCGCGGCCGCGATCCGGCCGGCCGTCGGCACCGACCCGGTGAACGACATCCGCCGGATACCGGGGTGGGCGGCCAGGGCCGCGCCCGCCTCGGGCCCGAGACCCTGGACGACGTTGAACACGCCGGGCGGCAGGCCCGCCTCGGCGGTGATGTCGGCCAGCAGGGAGGCGGTCAGCGGCGCCCACTCCGGCGGCTTGGCCACGACCGTGTTGCCCGCCGCCAGGGCCGGCCCGATGCGCCAGGTGGCCAGCATCAGGGGCGCGTTCCAGGGGGTGATCACCGCTGTCACCCCGGCCGGGTCCCAGGTGATCCGCTCACGGTGGCCGCGGATCTCCCGGTCCGGATGGGACAGCTCGCGCAGCATGTCGGCGAAGTAGCGGAAGTTCATCCCGACCCGGGGCATGACACTGCGCCGGTGGGATCGCAGCAGCGCCCCGTTGTCGCGGGTCTCCACCACCGCGAGCTCCTCGGCCCGCTTGTCGATGCCGTCCGCCACCCGGTGCAGGAGGCCGGCCCGTTCGTCGCGGGGCATCGCCGCCCAGCCCGGGAACGCCGCCTGGGCCGCCGCGACCGCCCGGTCCACCTCGGGCCCGCCGCCCGCCGCGATCTGCGCCAGCGGCTGCTCGTCGATGGGGGAGACGTCGGTGAAGGTGGTCGCCGACCCGGACCGCTGGCCCCCGATCCAGTGCCGGGTGTCGATCGTGACGCCTTCCACCACCGTCGTGTCAGACATGCTCGGTGACCTCCGCGTGGCCGGCCGCGTTGCTGGCCGCCAGGTTGTCGTGCAGCAGGCAGCCGCCGTTCCAGACCACGCCGACCTGCCGGTAGTAGCCGCCGATGATCTCCTCCGGCGTGATCCGGCCGAGCTCCTCGGTCGGCGACGGGAACAGGTCGAAGCCGTCGACCCGGGCACGGTAGGCGGGGCCGCCCTCGGCGCTGGCCGACCCGGTGGCGATGATCTCGTCGAGCCGGAACGTGGCCGGGTCGTCGATGGCGCGGACGAACCGGTTGTGGGCCATCGGATGGGCGTTGACGAAGCCGTTGGCCGGCGCCTCCTCCAGCAGGGTGATCCGCGCCTGGGCGAGCCGCCGGTCGGCGGCCGCCAGCGAGGCACCGAACCGCCCGCCCGGTGCCACCCGCGGCGCCGGGCCGTACGGGTGCGGCCGGGTCAGGTGGATCGAGCCGAGCTTCTTCGGGTAGCCCTGGTGCAGCCCGCGGGCGATGGCGAAGTCCGAGTCGACCCAGATGTACACGCAGCGGCTGAAGATCTCGCCCCGGTAGGAACAGCGGACGACCGCGAACGCCTCTTTGTACTGGCCGAGGACGGGGTCCAGCAGCTCGGCCTGGTCAGCCCCGCAGGACTGCCAGTCGGCCCAGATGAACGCGACCGCGCCGGGGTCGTCGGGGGCGACCTCGAGCGGCTCGGGCAGCAGTTCGCGCACCCGGTCGGGGCTGACCCGGTACTCGATCGTGAGCAGGTCACCGGAGTAATGCCACGGCGGCTCCGGCAGTAGAGCCGCCGACCCGGTCGAACTCCGCGGACCGAAGAAGCCATGCTGTGCCGGCACGTCCCACCTCCAAATCGTTTGGACCCGAACTAATTTTAGGGAGCGGGCCGGTGGGCGTCAAGACTGCCGGCCGACCGGCGGCCGCGGGCCTTAGCCGGCTGGAATCGGGGGAGCCCAGCGTGGCCGCTTGACCAGGCAGAACGGATGGCCGGCAGGGTCGCCGTAGACGTCTTCGCCGTCAAGCTTGGTGGCCCCGAAAGCCAGCACCTCCGGTCCGGCGGCGGCGACGTCCTCGACCATGATGTCGAGGTGGAACTGCTGCCGTACGGCCGGGTCGGGCCAGGTCGGCGGCTGGTGGTCCGGGGACAGCTGAAAGGCCAGGCCGGAGGAGGCGTCGCTGGCGGCCACCACTACCCAGTCGTCGCTCTCGTAGGTGATCGGCTGCCCGAGCAGCCGGGAGTAGAACGCGGCCAGCGCGGCTGGTTCGGGGCAGTCCAGGACGACGTGGTGCAGTCTCCCGATCATGGTGTGAGCGCTCCTTGGTCTGGTGTCACGGTGAGATGGTCCCGGCCGCCAGCGCGATGACGACGCCGACCGCGGCCGCCGCCAGCAGGGTCAGGACGACGCCCCGGCGCAGCGCCAGCAGCAGGACCAGCGCGGCCGCCAGGACCGCGTACTGCCAGGGGTGGGCCAGCGCCCGGGTCAGGGTGATGGCGGAGCCGAGGATGGCGCCGATCGCGGCCGGGCCGGCCCCGTCGAGGAACGCCCGGGCGCGCTGGTCGCCGCGGATGCGGCCGAACCGTGGGCCGCCGACGAGGACGAACGCGAACGACGGGGCGAACGCGACCAGGGCCGCGAGCAGGCCGCCGGCCAGCCCGGCCGCCGCGTAGCCGACCATCGCGACCGTCTGCACGACCGGCCCGGGGGTGATCTGGCCGAGGGCGACCGCGTTGAGGAACTGGGCGCTGGTCATCCAGTGGTAGTGGCCGACCGCGTCGGCCTGCATGAGCGGGATGATCACGAACCCGCCGCCGTAGGACAGCCCGCCGACCTTGACCGCCACCCACGCCACCGAGGCCAGCACCCCGCCGCTGGCCACCGCGGCCGCCGCGACCGGGGCCGCCGCCAGCCCCCGCACCCGCCCGGCCGTCCCGTCGCCGGACAGGCGGGGGGAGCGGGGGAAGTCACGGGACCGGATGGCCAGCTCGACGAGGCCGCAGCCGAGCAGGACCAGGACCAGCCACACGCCCAGCGTGGCGGCGGCCGCGGTCCCGGCGGCCAGGTAGCCCAGCCAGCGGGCGGTGCTGGCCCGCCGCTGCCAGCTCGCGCTGATCAGCGAGACTCCCGCGTTGACGGCCACCGCCGGTACCGCGGCGCCGGCGCCCGCGCCGGCTCCCAGTACCCACAGCGGCGGGGATTTCGCCAGGAAAAGAGCGGAAAGGGCGAGGATGACGATGAGTCCCGGGACGATGAAGGCGGCCCCGCCCACCAGCGCACCGGGCCGCCCCCGCAGCCGCCACGCACAGAAGATCGCGAGCTGGGTGGAGGCCGGGCCGGGCAGCAGGTTGCAGACGGCGATCGCGTCCTCGAACTCCTGCCCGTCCAGCCAGCCCCGGCGCTCGACGCACAGCTCCCGCAGCAGCTTGATGTGGGTCGGCGGGCCGCCGAACCCGATGCACCCGATCCGGCCCCATTCCCGCAGCACGGTGGTCAGCGGCAACGGGGCCCGGTCCGGGTGACCGGTCATGACGGCCCGGGCACCGGCTCGGCGGACCGGGTGGCCAGCCCGGCCAGCAGGTAGCCGATCCGGGTCTCCAGCCCGGCCGCCAGCTGCCGGAACCGGGGATAGGTCTGCTCGTCCGGACCGCCCCCGGCGGCCGGGTCGGCGATGCTCCAGTGCACGTAGCCAGGATGGCCGGGGAACTCCGGGCACACCTCCCGCACCTTGTCGCACAGCGTGATCACGTAGTCGAACGAGTCGGCCGCGAACACGCTCAGGTGCTGGGACCGGTGGGTACTGAGGTCGATCCCCGCCTCGCGCATCACCCGGACCGCGTTGGGGTGCAGCGGCTTGGGCGCGCTGCCCGCGCTGCGGGCCAGCACCCGGCCGCCCGACCGGGCCCGCGTCAGCGCCTCGGCCAGCTGCGATCGGGCGCTGTTGCCGGTGCACAGGAACAGCACCCGCGCCAGCGGCGGATCACCAGCGGTGCCCGGCAGCCCCGGCAGCCCCGGCGGCGCGCCCGCCAGCCGCAGCCCCGGGTGCACGGCCCGGCCGGTCACGGTCAGCAGGTCACCGAACCGCGCCAGGTCGACCGTGTAGTACAGGTCCCGCCCGTCGGCCGAGCTGCGCCGCGCCGACACCAGCCGCCCGGCCCGCAACTGCCCCAGGTGGTAGGAGACCAGGTTCTGCGGCTCGCCCACCAAGCTGGTCAGCTCACCCACCCGCCGGTCGCTGCGGGCCAGCTCCCGCAGCAGCTGCCAGCGCAGCGGATGCCCGGCCAGCCCCAGGAACCGGCGGGCATCACCGGCGTCGGTCTGTCCGGTGCCCATAACCGCAAGTTACATCAAACTGGCTTGATATTTAAGCCCGCAGGCACGGTGGGATGTCTCCGAGATCATCCGGGACCTGTACGCCGGCCTCCAAGGTGGAAGGCCCGGGGGGTGTCGTCGGGCCGGACGACCTGGATGTAGCCGTTCTTGCGGCCCAGGCTGATGCACTGGATTACGAAGCCGATCGACAGCACCGGTAGCGCCGTGTCCCGGATCGAGGCCAGCAGCGTCTCGGCCGCCTGGCCGCCCAGGGGGAGGGCGACCGCGCACCCCATCCGCAGGTGGGCGGCGACCGCGGCCGGCGCGGTGATCGCGTCGCCGGCGCCGATCACGGAGCTCCCGCCGATGCAGCGCAGGTGCTCGCCCATCACGCTGGACAAGCTGCTCTGAGCCGGCCGATCAGCGTCGGTTCCTATCAGGGCTGGTAAGGCGGGGCGACGCCCCAGCCCCAGTGGGGTACCGGGGCTTTCCGGGCGACGTCGGCGCCGGGCTGGGAGTTGTGCATGGCGATCCGGGTAGCCCATTCCAGGTAGCCGATCAGCGCGGCCCGGAATTCGGGGTCGGCGGGCAGCTCGGCGTCGTCGGCGGCCAGGCTCATCAGCGAGGCGAACCGGAATCGCTGGCCTGCCGTGATGCCGAGGTTGAGATGGTGGGCGAGCATGGCCGGGTAGCCGCCGAGCTGGTCGGTGTACTCGGCCGGGCCGCCGAGGACCTCACACCACCAGGTGGTGACGTGCTCGCGGTGAGTGGCCTTGACGCCGCCGGGGAAGAACGGGCTGAGCAGGTCATCGCGTTCGACCCGGTCGTAGAAGCGGTTGATCATCCGCTCGATGGCTGGCCAGCCGCCGGCCCACTCGTACAGCGTCGGTATGTCCCCCATGCGCCGGAGTGTAACACTGTAATCATTTCAGCCCGAAGGCATTTTCGCCGGCCCGTCCGGCCTTTGTCAGCCCAGCCCGGCCCACAGGTACCGGCCGCCGATCGCGATGACCAGCACCCCGACGATCCGGCGGATGGCCACCTCGGGAAGCCGGGACTGGAGGCGTGCGCCCAGGTAGGAGCCGGTCAGGCCCCCCGCTCCCAGCGCCAGGCCGGTCGGCCAGTTGGGCGCGACCGGGGCGTGGGCGTGCAGCGACAAGATCGTGAAGGTGATCACTCCGGCCACCGAGGTGACGAAGGTGGAGGCCAGCGCGGCCGGTGCCACCTCCGACGGCGGCCGCCCCGACCCGATCAGGACGGGAGCCAGGATCGAGCCGCCGCCGATGCCGTAGATCCCGCCGGCACAGCCCACCACTGCCGCCATGGACACCAAGGCCGGCACCGGGATGGGCCGGGGCTGGCGAGCAGGCTCGTCCCGCCTGGCCGGTCGGCTCAGCGCCAGCCAGACGCCCAGGGGCAGCAGGACCGCCGCGACCACCAGATCGAACACGTGGGAGCCGGGCAGCAGTTCGACCCGGATCACCGATCCGGCGATGACGCCCGGCAGCGTCCCGGCGATCAGCAGGACCACCAGCCGCCCGCCGGTCTGGCCCTGCCGCCAGTACCGGTACAGCGCACCCGGGGTGGCCACCACGTTGTACAGCAGGTTGGTCGGCGTGACCGCCGGGCTCGGTGTCCCCAGCACGCTGACCTGGAACGGCAGCAGGAGCACCGCCCCGGAGATACCGGCCGGGGTGGCACCCGCCGCCAGCACGAACGCGGCCAGCAGCGCTACGGCCTGCGTCCACCCGGGCCCAAGCACCACGCCATGGTAGCCATCGCCGGAACCGGCGGCCGGATGTCTCTTTGTGACCATTGTGGGCCAGGGAGTAGCGGATAAATACTGCAAATTGGCGCAGGTCGCAGCGGGCCACAGGGAGAATTCATGACTGCCGTAGACGAGCCGGCGACGGTGACTGTTCGTGGGGCGTGCCCGCATGATTGCCCGGACACCTGCGCGATGCTGATTCAGGTGCGTGACGGCCGCGCGGTGGAGGTGCGGGGCGATCCGGAGCACCCGTTCACCCGTGGCGGTCTGTGCGTGAAGGTGAACAACTACATCGACAAGACCTACAGCCCGGACCGGGTGCTGTACCCGATGCGGCGCAACGGCCCGAAGGGCAGCGGTGAGTTCACCCGGGTGTCCTGGGACGAGGCGCTGGATGAGATCGCCGGCCGGTTCCGGTCCGCGATCGCGGAGCACGGCCCGGAAACCGTCATGCCGGTCAGCTACCTGGGCACCGAAGGCATCCTGAACGGCCTGAACGTGGGCGACCCTTTCTTCAACAAACTGGGCGCCACCATCACCGAGCGCACCTATTGCGATTCCGGGGCCTGCACCGCCTACACGATGACGATCGGCGCCACCGCGGGTGTGGATCCGGAAAGCCTGGTGCACTCCCGCTACATCCTCATCTGGGCCTGCAACATGATCTCGACCAACCTGCACCTGTGGCCGTTCGTGGCCGAGGCGCAGCGCCGCGGGGCCAAGGTCGTGGTGATCGACCCGATGCGGCACCGGACCGCCACCCACGCGGACTGGTACATCCCGATCAAGCCCGGGACCGACGGCGCGCTGGCGCTGGCCATGATGAACGTGATCATCGGCGAGGGTCTCACCGACGAGGCCTACGTCCGCGACTACACCGTCGGCTACGACGAGCTGGCCGAGCGGGTCACCCGGTACACCCCGGAATGGGCGGCCGAGCAGACCGGCATCCCGGCCGAGGACATCCGCACGCTGGCCCGTGAGTACGCCACCAGCCAGCCGTCGATGATCAGGATCGGGGTGGCCATCGAACGGCAGGCCGGAGGCGGGCAGACGGTCCGCTCGATCGCCTGCCTGCCCGCGCTGACCGGGGCCTGGCGGCAGGTCGGCGGCGGCCTGCTGCAGCTGCCGCTGTGGGCGTTCCCGGTGAACTGGCCCGCCCTGCTGCACCCCGAGCTGGCCACCCCGGGGACCCGGGTGGTCAACCAGTACCTGCTGGGCCGGGCGCTGACCGGGGAGCTGGACCTCGACCCGCCCATCACCGCGCTGATGGTGTACAACTCCAACCCGGTGGTGGTCTGCCCCGAACAGGGCAAGCTGATCTCAGGCCTGGCCCGGGATGACCTGTTCACCGTGGTCAGCGACCATTTCCTGACCGACACCGCCCGCTACGCCGACCTGGTGCTGCCCGCCACGACCCAGCTGGAGCAGCACGACATCATGTTCAGCTGGGGTCACCTGTACGTCACGCTGAACACCCCGGCCGTCGAGCCGGTCGGCGAGGCCATCTCCAACACCGAGCTGTTCCGGCGGCTGGCCGCCCGGATGGGGTTCACCGAGGACTGCTTCACGCGTTCGGATGAGCAGATGATGGCCGAGGCCTTCGACTGGTCCGCCCCGCCGATGGCAGGGATCAGCCTGGACTCCCTCCGGCGGACCGGCTGGGCCCGGCTCAGCCTGCCACCCGCCGACCAGTACGCTCCGCACGCCGAAGGTAACTTCCCGACCCCGTCCGGGAAGGTCGAGTTCCGTTCCTCGCTGGCTGAACAGGCCGGCAACTTCGTGCTTCCGCTGTTCCGGCAGGGCAGCAACGAATACCAGCCGGGCGGCACCGTCGATCCGCTGCCGCACTACGTGCCGCCCCGCGAGGCCGGCGACGGCCGATACCGGCTCAACCTGATCTCGCCCAAGTCCCACGCCTACCTCAACTCCAGCGCCGGCGATCAGCCTGCGCAGCGCCGTGTGCAAGGCGAGCAGACGGTGACCGTGCACCCGGGCGACGCCGCCGCCCGCGGCATCGCCGACGGTGCCTACGTCCGCGTGTTCAACGACCGCGGCCAGTTCATCGCGCTGGCCAAGGTGAGCGACGACATCGCCGCCGGGGTGGTCATGGCCCCGATGGGCGCGTGGCGCAAGAACGCGAAAGGCCACGCCACCGTCAACGCGGTCAACCCCTTCGCCTTCGCCGACCTGGGCAACGCCCCGACCTTCTCCGACACCAAGGTGGAGATCGAGCCGGCCTGACGTCAGCCGCCGGCGGCGGGCATCAGCCCCGGCCCAGGCAGTGCTCGCGGATGGTCTCGAGTACCAGCCGCGGCTCGCGCACGGTGGGGTAGTGGTCGACTCCGGGCATGTCGATCAGCCGGCAGCCGGGGATGCGCTCGGCCGCCTGCTTGTTGCTGTCGATGAGGGCCGGCCGGTCGCGGTCGCCGATCATCAGGACGGCCGGCGTCCGCAACTGGTCAAGACGGTCGAAGACCGGCTCGCTTTCGCGCTTGAATTCCTCGCTGGGCAGGGCGCGTTCGGCCGAGCGCATCAGCTCGGTGATGAAAGGGTCGTCGCCGGCCGCGGCCCACACGCTCAGCTGCAGCTCGAGGATGCCTTCCTCGTCGCCGGCCGCGACCAGCGCGTCGAATCGGGCGTCGAGTTCAGGCTCGTCCGGCCACTGGTACCCGGGTATGCCGGGGCACAGCAGCACCATCGACCGCACCCGATCCGGCTCGGCCAGCGCCAGCTGGATCGCGGTGCCGCCGCCCATGCTGCAGCCGGCCAGGTGCACCTGCGTGAGACCGAAGTGATCCAGCACCGCCCGCAGGTCGCCCAGCGGCGTGAATTCCTCGGTGGCGGCCGGGGATCGCCCGTAGCCGCGGCTGTCGTAGCGGATCACCCGGAAGTCGCCGGTGAGGCCCGGCCAGACCGGATCCCACAACCTGGCATCGGAGATCCCCGAATGCAGGAGCACCAGCGCCGGCCCGGTCCCGCCGGAATGCTCGGCCCACAGCCGGTCCGATCCCGCCGGCACCATCGTCTCGGTCATGACCCCGAGTATGGGGGGCCACCACGCCCGCGCCTAGAGTGTTCCGCGATCACCGACGATGATCAACAGACCGGAGGTATGACGATGAACGCTGCCGTGCCGCCTGGCGCGAGGTTGCATCTTATTGTCGGTTACGACGGGTCGCCTCCGTCCGTCCGGGCGCTGGAGGCGGCGGCCCGGCTGCTCACCGGCCGCACCGGTCAGATCCTGGTGCTGTACGTGGCACACCTGTCGGCCGCCGACTCGATGTCGCCCGACGCGCTGGCCGAGATGGAGCAGAGCTTCAGCGAGATCGCCGTCGACCTGCGGGCCCAGGCCGAGGAGCAGCTGCGCGGGCGCGAGGACCGCTGGCAGTTCGAGTGGCGCCAGGGGGAGATCGCCCGGGAGCTGACCGGGGAAGCGGTCCGCCTCGGCGAGGCCGAGCCGGCCGACACGGTGGCGATCGTGGTTGGCAGCTCCTCCCACGCGATGCACCGGGTGATCGGCTCGGTGGCCGTCAGCCTGAGCCGCCACTCGCCGGTCCCGCTGGTCATCGTCCCCTAAGGGGCCAACGGCTCACGGATTACGCCGGCGGGGTCTTTGTCGTCTCGCAGCCCCTGGTAGGAGGCCGCCCGCAGCCTGCCTTCGGGGGTCCAGGCGGCGAACGCGACCTCGACGACCAGCGACGGCCGCACCCAGACCGCCCCGCGGGCGTGGTCGCGGGGCAGTTCCTGCGCGAACGGGCTGGCGGGCTCCTGGAGCGGCGCCAGTTTGCTCCCGAGCAGCAGCAGCGTCTGCTCGGTGAACCCGGTGCCGACGTGGCCGACGTAGGCCAGGCCACCGGGGTCGTGCACACCCAGCAGCAGCGAGCCGATCTGGCCGGTCCGGCCCTTTTCGCCGCGCCGCCAGCCGCCGACCACGAACTCCTGCCGGTAGACGTTCTTGGTCTTGCGCCAGTCCGGTGACCGGCGGCCGGGCTGGTAGGCCGAGCCGAGCCGTTTGGCCACGATGCCTTCCAGGCCGTGCTGACGGGAGACCGCCAGCACATCCGCCCCCGCGTGCCCGGTGAACGAGGGCGGCACCTGCCAGCTCCCGCCGCTCCGGTCCAGCCCCAGGTCCAGGCCGTCCAGCAGCTCACGGCGGTGCGCGTACGGCTCCCCGAGCAGCGAATGACCGGCCGCCTGCAGCACGTCGAAGATCAGGTAAGACACCGGGATACGGCTGGACAGCCGGGCCGCCTGCGCCGCCGAGGTGACGTGCATGCGCTGCTGCAGCTGGGCGAAGCTCGGCCGGCCATCCTCGAACGCGACGATCTCCCCGTCCAGCAGCAGCGGTCCGTCGGCCGCGGCCGCGAGCGCGGCCAGTTCGGGGTAGGCGACGGTGATGTCCCGGCGGGTCCGTGAGGTCAGCCGGATCTGGCCGCCGTCGAGGTACGCCAGAGCCCGGACGCCGTCCCACTTCATCTCGAACGCCCATCCCGCGTCGTCGCGGGGCAGCGGGCCGGGCACGGCCATCATCGGGACCAGAGCAGCGGGAACAGTCATAGAAAATCGCACGTCAGCATACCTGTCCGAGATCAAGGAACAGGTCGCGGCGCGGGGGAGTTTCAGCTACCCGTGTGGTCGAGACGCATGACGCTGCCCAAGGCAGGCGCATTCTGGATCCTGGCGGGGGTGTTCCTGCTGGTGTTCTTCGCGTCGGCTGCGGCGTCGCCGCTGTACGGCGTGTACCAGGACCGGTTCCATTTCTCCGACGCCACCTTGACCGCCGTGTTCGCCGTGTACGTGCTGGTCCTGCTGGTCACGCTGCTGTTCTTCGGCTCGCTGTCGGACTACCTGGGCCGGCGCCCGGTCATCGTCGCGGCGCTGGTCTTCAGCGTGGCCGGCTGTGCGGTGTTCCTGGTCGCCCGTGGCACCGGGGCGCTGTTCGCGGCCCGGTCACTGCAGGGCATCGCCAGCGGGCTGGCCACCGGCCCGACCGGCGCCGCGCTGATCGACCTGCAGCCCCCCGGCAGCCACCGGGCACCGCTGGTGACCAGCGTCTTCTCCAGTCTCGGGCTGGCCCTGGGCGGGCTCATCACCAGCGTGCTGGTCCAGTACGCGCCGGCCCCTACCCGCCTGGTCTGGTGGGTGCTGCTGGCCATCTTCGCCGCCGGCATCGTGGCCGTGCTGTTCATGCCCGAACCGGGTGGCCGCCGTCCCGGGGTGCTGGGCTCGCTGCGGCCCCACGTCGCCGTGCCCCGCCCGGCCCGGCGGACCTTCGCCGCCGCCGTCCCCAGCATCGTCACCGGCTGGGCCCTCGGGGGCCTGTACCTGTCGCTCGGGCCGACGCTGGCCGCCCAGGCGACCGGCTCACCGAACCTGCTGTGGGGCGGACTGGTGATCTTCCTGCTCTGCGGTACCGGAGCGGCCGCCGCCCTGCTGCTGCGCAACGTCGGCGCCCGGACGACGATGCTGACCGGCTGCCTGTTCCTGCTGGTGGGCATGGCGGTGACGTTGGGCGCGATCGCGGCCACCACGTCCGCCGTCTTCCTGATCGGCAGCGGCGTCGCGGGCGTGGGCTTCGGGCTGGCCTTCCTGGGTTCCTTCCGGGTCGTCACCGCGCTGGCCGAGCCCGGTGACCGGGCCGGCCTGGTGACCGCCATCTACATCGTCGGCTACCTCGCGTTCAGCATCCCCGCGCTGATCGCCGGGGTGGCGACAACCAGGTTCGGGCTGCACTCGACCGCGCTGGTCTACTCGGCCGCGCTCGCCGTGCTGGCCGCCGCCGCCGTCGGCATCCTGCTGTCCGGCGCGATCAGGAGACGGCCGCCTTCAGCAGCTCGACGACCTTCTGCTCCACCGCCGGAGACCACTTCGGCACCGCGAACGACACCGGCCAGATATCCCCGTCGTCGAGGTGAGCGGCGTCCTGAAACTCCAGGGTCGAATACCGCTGGCTGAACTTGCCCGCGTTCTTGAACGCGAAGATGGTCTTGCCCTCGGGGTTGGCGTAGGCGGGCATCCCGTACCAGGTCTTGGCCGACAGCTGCGGGGCGTTTTCGGTCACGGCGGCGTGGACGCGCTCGGCCACCGCCCGGTCTTCCGGGTTCATCTTGGCGATCGAGTCGAGGGCCGCCTGCAACTCGTCGGCCTTTTTGGCGCCCTTCTTGCCTTCGGCGCGCAGTTCGGCGGCGCGCTGCTTCATCGCGGCCCGCTCCTCCGCGGAGAAGCCGGAACTGGTCGCTGACATGGTCATCCTGCCTTTCGGTCGGTACGGGCCGGTGGCACCGGCCCTGATTCGAAGGCTAGGCCGGCCGTGGCCGCGGGTGCTTCTCGATTCCTGACCAATGCTCCGGGCCTGATGCTTAACTCGCGCGGCGAGGGCTAGTACGGTCGGGGCGGGGAAGGATGATCATCGGAAGGAGATCGATGACAGTGAGCGTTGATCCAGCACCCGGTCCCGCCGCGTACGAATCCCGGCTGGTCACCATTTCGGCTGCCTACGGCGCCGGTGGAAGTGTCGTCGCACCTGCTCTGGCGGAACGGCTCGGCGTGCCTTTCCTCCAGCGGGTTACGAGCAACGAGGTCGACCCGGCCGACTGCGGGCCCTGCGCCGAGCAGCTGACGCCCGACGAAGCCCGCAGCACCCCGGTGCACCGGCTGCTCGCCTCCTTCACCCACGCGATGCCGGTCGGGCCGACCCAGTCGCCGCCGCCGACGCACCTGATCGAAGAGGAACTGCGCGGCGACGCCGAGTCCGGGATCCGCCGCCTGGCGGCCGATGGCCAGGGCGTGATTCTCGGCCGGGCGGCCGCGGTCGTCCTCGGCAAGGACGTCGGCTTCCACGTCCGGCTCGATGGCCCGCCGGGCCGCCGGGCCGCCCAGGGCGCCGTGATCGAAGACGTCGGCCCGGAGCAGGCCATGGCCCGCATGAACGCGGCCGACAAGGCGCGCACCGCATACGTCCGCCGGCTGTACCACGCGGACCCGGCCGACGCCTCCCTGTACCACCTGGTGATCGACTCCACCGCGGTGCCGCTGGAGGCGGTCACCGAGCTCATCCTGCAGGCGATGTCCGCCCGCGCCCTGATCCAGGCCCGCGCACAGTAACGCCAGTAATTGGGGCAGATCAGCCGAGGGCTTCGGCGATCCGGCGGTGGGCCGCCCAGATCTCCTCGGGGAGATGGGGGAACTGCTCCAGGTACTCCTGGCGGAAGCCGATCTCCTGCCGCCACCGGCCGATGTCGATGGTGAGCAGCTTGTCCAGGTCGGCCGGGTCGATGTCGAGGCCGTTGGTGTCCAGCTCCTCCTTGGTGGGCAGGATGCCGACCGGGGACTCGACCCCGGTCACCTCGCCGTCGCGCAGCTGCATCAGCCACAGCAGCGCGCGCAGGTTCTCCCGGTAGCCGGGCCACAGGAAGTGGCCGTCCTCGGGGTCCCGCTGGAACCAGTTGACGTGGGCGAAGATCGGCTTGTTGGTGGCGGCGTTGATGATCTTCAGCCAGTGCTCGGCGTACCTGCCCTCGGGGTAGGACATGAACGGGCGCATCGACATCGGGTCGTAGCGGAGCTGCCCGTCCAGGCCGTCGGCGGCGAAGGTGGCCTCCGCGCCCAGGGTGAGCCCGTCGTACACGCCCTCGGCGACGTCGTTGATCGCCCGGATCAGCGGCTCGCGGTCCCGGGTCCGGCCACCGAAGATGATGCCGTCGATCGGCACACCGGCCGGCTTGTCGTAGTCGGGTGCGATGTTGGGCACGTTGGCCAGCGTGGTGGTGAACCGGCTGTTCGGGTGGGCCCAGGGGTCGTCCTGCTGGTCCTGGGTGCGGTCGGTGATCCGGCCGCCCTTCCAGTCCAGCCAGCCGTCCAGGTCCTGCGGCGGATTTTGCGTGCGGCCCTCCCACCAGACTTCGTGGGTCTTCTCGTTGTAGGCGACGTTGGTGAAGATCGCCCGGGTGCCCGGGGCGATGGCGTCGAGCGCGGTCGGGTTGGTCTTCTCGTTGGTGTCCTTGGCCACCCCGAACACACCGAACTCGGGGTTCATGCCGTAGAGACGCCCGTCCTCGCCCACCCACATCCAGGCGATGTCATCGCCGTAGAACTCGACGTGGTAGCGGTCGCCGAGGGCGTCGGGGGACAGGGTCATGGCCAGGTTGGTCTTGCCCGAGGCGCTCGGGAAGCCGCCCGCGATGTGCCACTTCTTGCCGGTCACCTTGTCGGTGATGCCGAGCAGCATGAACTGCTCGGAGAGGAACTTCGCCGACGCCCAGCCGTCGTAGCTGGACTGGCGCAGGCCGTGGGCGATCTTGCCGAGCAGCGCGTTGCCGCCGTAGGACGAGCCGAAGTGCAGGATGGTCCGCTCGTCGGCCACGGTGACGAAGTAGCGCTTGTCCTCCGGCGTGCCCTGGCCGAGGTTCTCCAGGTCACCGGTGACATGCACGGCGCGCACGAAGCTGTCCGGGTCGGCCAGGTTGTTGATGTACTCGACCCCGACCCGGGCCATCCGGTTCATGTGCAGCACGACGCTGCGGTTGTCGGTGAGCTCCACGCCCGCGGCGTACTTCTCCAGCGGGGATCCCGGGGCCGACATCAGGTACGGGATCACGTACATGGTCTTGCCCGCCGACGCGCCGGTCATCAGCCCGATGAGCTTGGCCTTCATCTCGGCGGCGGGGTGCCAGTTGTTGTAGACACCCTCGTCGGCCGGATCGCTGGTGGCGACGATCGTGCGCTCTTCCGAGCGGGCGGTGTCCTTGTAGTAGCTGCGTGAGTAGTAGAGGTCCTCACCGGCCGGCAGGAGCTCGCCGGCGTCCACGGCCTCCCGGATCAGCCTTGCGTCGTCTTCGGCGCCGACGACCTCGACGTTGTCCGCACCTGTCACCTCGGCCCAGTAGCGAACGTACTCGCGTACGTGGTCGTTTTTCAGATGAGCGGCTGCCAGGATGCCATCAACGTCGGCCACGTGCTTGGTCCTCTCGGTCGTCAAGCCGTTGGCTTGAGAAATTAACGCTTTATTCATCCTCTCCCATGTTCGGCGTACCTTGCAGTGAGGGATCTATCACGCTCCCCGCACTTCCGGCGACGAAGAGTAATCAGGACGTGCCCGCCCGGAGTACGCCAAGGTGACAGCCGACAGTGCCGTCGGTGGTCTAGCCCAATGGTCTTGACCTGCGACGACGTGATTTCCGTAACATTGACGGTGCCGACCGGAACTGCTCGTGCGGAAATTCACAAGCAGACGGCTCCAGGCGAGCGCAACTGTGAGCACCCCGGCCGAATCTTGCGGGCCGGGGTGCTCGACTGGCTGCGCTCACCGGATGGATCGCTTGGCGACCCCGCTGACCAGCACGCCGATGGTGATGCCGATGGCCAGGTTGACCACCGCGGTGGCGATCTTGCCCTCCAGCGCGGCCGTGGTGCTGAACGGGAACAGGGCGGCGATGACGGTCACCAGGCCGGCGATCCAGCCGAAGAACATCAGCGGCCGCTGCGTGCCCATCATCAGCAGCTGCACCAGCGCGGTGGCGCCGATGGCGCCCGCGAAGGCGATCAGGATCAGGCCGGTCGTGTGCATGTCGCCGTAGGCGCCGTCCTGGCGCGGGGCCAGCACCGACAGGTTGAGCAGCCAGCGGCAGGCCAGGACGCCGACCAGCGCGACCAGGCTGGCGACGACGGCGCTGACGGCCCCGCCCGCCCACAGCTTGCGCGGGTCAACGCCGATGCCGATCCGGCGGGCGTAGCCGGGGCGGCCGGTGCCCTGCGGCGCGTAGTCGTAGTCCGGCGTGGCCGGGGCCTGGTAGGTGGTGGGGGTCCGGTAGTTGAGCAGCCGGGTGGGAGCCTGCTCGTGCTGGGTGTCAAATGAGGTGGTCATGTCGGGATCTCCTGTTCTCAGCTTCCCTCTTGCCTTATGAATCCATTTTCGCTCTTGCCGAGAACAAAATCCCTGGTAAAACTCCCTAGCCGGGGGTCCGGGACGGGCGCGAGGCGGGGGTGATCTCGTCGAAGATCAGCACGGTCTGGGTGCTCACCACCTCGGGCATGCCCTGCAGGCGGGTCAGCACCAGATCGCGGAGCGTGGCCGCGTCGCGGGTGCGGACGAGCAGGACGATGTCGTGCTCGCCGGAGATGAAGGCGGCGTGGTCGACGTCGGGGATGTCGAGCAGCCGGTCCTGCAGGCGTTTCCAGCTCTGCTGCTGGACCTTGAGGTAGACGTAGGCCGACAGCGCGTGCCCGTACCGCTGCGGGTCGACGACCGCGGTGTAGCCGGTGATCACGCCGTCGCGTTCGAGCCGGGCCACCCGGGTGTAGACGTTGGCCCGGGAGATGTGCAGCGCGGCTGCCAGCGCCCGCATCGAGATCCGGCTGTTGCGGCGCAACTCATCCACGACGCGGACGTCGGTCTCGTCCAGCTCGGCCATTTGTCCGCCCGCGCGGTCCTCAGGCCCCAGTTGATCAGACATATTAATAATATTAAAGGGGGATCGAATCCATTGGTCTCGTTCTTCGGCTGGAGTCTAGATTTTCGGTCGCTTCCGGCGTGACACTGGCGTCAATTGTTCACTGACGTCTCGCACTGGGAGCCGAACGTGACCGCTGTCGCCGCCCACCCCATCACCTCGCAGGCTGAGCCGGCCGGCATCGGCCTGCTGCCCAGCGCAGAGCCGTGGCAGCTGATCGACCCGGCCGGGCGGCCGGCCGATGACGCCGGGCCACTGCCGCCGGCTCAGACGCTGGCCGAGCTCTACCGGCGGATGGTGATCGGGCGCCGGTTCGACGCCCAGGCCACCGCGCTGACCAAGCAGGGACGGCTGGCGGTCTACCCGTCCTCCCACGGACAGGACGCCTGCCAGGTGGGCGGCGTGCTGGCGCTGCGCGATCAGGACTGGCTGTTCCCGACCTACCGGGACTCGGTCGCGATCATGACCCGCGGGGTCGATCCGGTCGAGGTGCTCAGCCTGCTGCGCGGGCAGTGGCATTGCGGCTACGACCCGCATCAGCGCCGGGTCGCGCCCCAGTGCACCCCGCTGGCCACCAACACGCTGCACGCGGTCGGGCTCGCGCACGCCGCCCGCCTCAAGGGCGAGGACACGGTGGCGCTGGTGCTGCTGGGCGACGGCGCGACCAGTGAAGGCGACACCCACGAGGCGCTGAACTTCGCCGCCGTCTGGAAGGCGCCGGTCGTCTTCCTGCTCCAGAACAACGGCTACGCGATCAGCGTCCCGCTGGCCAAGCAGACCGCGGCGCCCACGCTGGCGCACAAGGGCATCGGTTACGGTATCCCCGGCGAGCTGATCGACGGCAACGACGCCGCCGCCGTCTACATGACCGTGCGGGCCGCGGTCGAGCGGGCATCCCGCGGCGCCGGGCCGACGCTCATCGAGGCGCTCACCTACCGGGTCGAAGCCCACACCAACGCCGACGACGCCACCCGCTACCGCGACCTCGACGAGGTCGCGTCCTGGCTGGCCCGCGATCCGCTCACCCGCCTGGAGACCTACCTCCGCTCGGTGGGGCGGCTGGACGAGGCCGGCGCCGCCGGGCTGGAGGCCGAGGCCGAGCAGTTCGCGGCCGCGCTGCGCGAGCGTATGAACGTCGACGCCCCGGTCGACCCGGCCGAGCTGTTCGCCCACGTCTACGCCGAGCCGACCGCCCCGCTGCGTGAACAGCGCGGCAGCCTGCTGGCCGAGCTGCGGGACGCGGCCGGGGAGCCCCGGTGACGACCACCGCGGCCAGTGCGCCCATGGAAAAGGTGGCTTCGGGCCGGGCCGTCACGATGGCCGGGGCCCTGAACGCCGCGCTGGCCGACGCCCTGGCCGCAGACCAGCGGGTGGTGGTCTTCGGCGAGGACGTCGGCACCCTCGGCGGGGTCTTCCGCGTCACCGACGGGCTGGCCGCCCGGTTCGGCGAGGACCGGGTCTTCGACACACCGCTAGCCGAGGCCGGGATCGTCGGCACCGCCATCGGCATGGCCATGAACGGCCTGCGGCCGGTGGTCGAGATGCAGTTCGACGCCTTCGCCTATCCCGCCTTCGAGCAGGTCACCAGCCACCTGGCCAAACTGCACAACCGCACCCGGGGCGCGGTCAGCCTGCCGATCGTGGTGCGGATTCCCTACGGCGGCGGCATCGGCGGCGTCGAGCACCACTGCGACTCCTCCGAGGCGTATTACGCGCACACCCCCGGGCTGCGGGTGGTCACCCCGGCCAGCCCGGCCGACGCCTACCGGCTGCTGCGCCAGTCCATCGACTGCCCGGACCCGGTGATCTTCCTGGAGCCCAAGCGCCGCTACTGGTCCAAGGAGACGGCCGAGCTCACCAGTACCGGGCCGGCCATCGACCAGGCCACGGTCGTCCGGCCCGGCACCGGGGTGACCCTGATCAGTTACGGCGGTACCGTGGCCACCGCCCTTGAGGCCGCAGCCGCGGCGGCCGAGGAGGGCTGGGACGCCGAGGTCATCGACCTGCGCAGCCTTTCCCCGGTCGATGACCGCACCCTGACCGAGTCGGTGCGGCGCACCGGGCGGGCCGTCGTCATTCACGAGGCGGCCGGGTTCTGCGGTTACGGCGCCGAGATCGCCGCCCGGCTCACCGAGCGCTGTTTCCACTACCTGCAGGCACCGATCCTGCGGGTCACCGGCTTCGACATCCCGTATCCGCCTCCCGCCCTCGAGGGTCACCACCTGCCCAGCACCGACCGCATCCTCGACGCGATCGCCCGGCTGCAGTGGGACGACGAGCCCGACGAGCGGTGGCTGAGCCCGGACGGTGCCCGTGCCTGATTTCCTGCTGCCGGACCTGGGCGAAGGCCTCGAGGAAGCCGAGGTCATCGAGTGGCGCGTCCGGGTTGGTGACCAGGTGACGGTCGACCAGACCGTCGTCGAAGTCGAGACCGCCAAGGCCGCCGTCGAGGTCCCGGTCCCGTTCGCGGGCACGGTGACCGCCCTGCACGCGGCGGCCGGCACCACCGTGGCGGTCGGGCAGCCGCTGATCAGCGTCGGCCCCGCCACGCAAGCCGGACCAGCGGCGGCGCCCGCGGAAGCCAGCGGCAGCGTCCTGGTCGGCTACGGGACGCCGGCCGCCACCAGCACCCGGCGCCACCGCAGCCGCCGTCGCTCACCGGACGGCACCGCCGGGCCGGTCCGTGTGATCTCGCCCCTGGTCCGCAAGCTGGCCCGGGACGCCGGCCTCGACCTGACCGCCATCCACGGCAGCGGCCCGTCCGGCCTCATCCGGCGTGGCGACATCGAGCAGGCCGTCCAGGCGGGCCAGGACAAGCCCTCCGTCAGCGCCCCAGTCACCTCACCCACCCCACCCGAATCCACCCCACCCGAGACGCGCATCCCGCTGCGCGGGGTGCGCCGGACCGCGGCCGACAAGCTCACCCGCTCCCGCCGCGAGATCCCCGAGGCGACGGTCTGGGTGGACGTCGACGCGACCGAGCTGCTGGCCACCCGGGCCCTGCTCAACGCCAAGACCCCGGAGCAGCCGGTCAGCCTGCTGGCGCTGTTCGCCCGGTTCACGCTGCTCGCGCTGCGGCGCTATCCCGAGCTCAACGCCCATCTGGACGGCGACGAGATCGTCATCCCCGGCCACGTGCACCTGGGCTTCGCCGCCCAGACCGAGCGCGGCCTGGTCGTCCCGGTCGTCCACGACGCCCACCAGCTCTCCGCCCGGGACCTGTCGTCCGCGCTCACCAGCCGGACCGCGGCCGCCCGGTCCGGCCAGCTCGGCCCGGCCGAGCTCACCGGCGGGACGATCACGATCAACAACTACGGCGTGTTCGGGGTCGACGGCTCGGCCGCCATCATCAACCACCCCGAGGTCGCGATCGTCGGCCTCGGCCGGATCATCGACCGGCCCTGGGTCGTCGGCGGCGAGCTCGCCGTGCGCAAGGTCACCGAGCTGACGCTGGCCTTCGACCACCGCGTGGCCGACGGCGGCACCGCGGGCGGTTTCCTGCGCACGCTGGCCGACTACCTCGAAAATCCGGTTACCGCCCTGGGCGACCTCTAGCCACGGAGAGCGGCCAGCACATCCTTGAGCGCGGTCAGATACCCGGCGGCGTCGGCGCGCTGACCGGCCCGGAGATCGTGGGCGGTGTAGCCGATCAGCATCCTCAGCTGGCCGAGGGCGAGCCGCCGTCCGTGGTCGTTCCAGCATGGTGCGGGCCCGTCAGCCGGCCGCCAGCGCTTCCCGGTCCACCTGCGGCCATTCCCAGCACAGCAGCGCCAGATCATCGAGCGGGCGGCTGCCGCCCGCGTCGCCGAAGTCGATCAGCCCGGTCACCGCGACCGCCGCGTCCTCGCCCGGACGGACGAAGATATGGGCAGGGAACAGTTCGCCGTGGCCCAGCACCGCCGGGCCGTCCCCGCGCGCCGCCACCGCTTCGGGCAGCAGGCCTTCCGCCTGGCGGACTTCCGAACTGGTCAGACCCGCCCCGGCCAGCAGGCGCAGATTGCCGAGCCGGTTCGCCAGGTCAGCCGCCTGCCAGGCGGCGCCGTCGGCGAACTCGAAGCTCCCGTCCGCGTGGCGGCTATAGAACCCGCCGACCCGCACCGCGTGCAGCCGGGCGGCGACCTGCCCGCAGGCGCGGGCCGCGGACCGGCGCTGGCCGGCCGGCATTCCCGGCAGCGCCGCGCTCAGGGTCTGGCCCGGCACCGCCGTCTGCACCATCACCGTCCGCGGGCCGGCCGAGGTGTCCACCGGTCCCAGCCACAACACCTCCGGCACCGGGACCCCGGCCCGGCGGGCGCTGGCCAGAAACCACGCCTCCTGCTCCAATCCGTTGCTCTCGTCACCTTCACCCCGGACCACCACCTTGGCCCCCGAGGCGGTCACCACCTCAAAAACGTCCCGGCCACGGCCGCTCGCCCGATTCCTCGTGCAGGCGGCCACCCCTTCACCGCACGCCTGCCACGTCAGCCAGGACAGCACGCCCGAGCTGAGTGATCCGCCTTCTGGCCGGTCCCGCCACCCGTCCACGCGCTCATCATGTCCGCGCTGGCTGCCCCGGCTCCATCGAATTTCCGCGCCCCAGGTCGGTGAGCTGGGCGAAGAACGAAAGGACCTCGGGGGCGACGATGGCGGGCCGACCGGCCCGGTTCGTCGGGCCGGAGTCGCTGGAGCCGCCGTGATCCAGCCCGGCGAACTCGACGCACCGGCAGTGGGGGAGCGTCCGGGCCAGCGCGTCGAACGCGGGCCGGATGAAGGCCGGGCGCTTCATGTCGCCGCCCATCAGCAGCACCTCGGCGCCGACATCGGCGAAGGTGCCGATCGCCCCGGCCAGCTCGGCCAGCAGCAGCCCTTCGAACCCGATCGTGGGCGCCAGCTGGCGCATGGTGACGGTGCCCCGGCTGGCTTGCCCGTCTTCCTTCTTCATGGCCGCGTTGGTAGCGGCGGTGAGCAGCCGCCGGGGGAGCACCTTCAGCGCCGGCGGAGCGAGGTCGAACCCGTACATGCTGGTGATCAGCGCGTCTGCCACCTGGCCGCTGGCCAGCTGCTGGCCGAAGCGGCCGGTCCACGAGGTGTACCGGCCCGAGCGGTCCAGCAGCAGGGCCGGCTCGTAGGCGGCGATCCGGCGGATGGCCGGGGTGACCAGCGCGGCCTGCAAGGCGATGAGGCCGCTGATGCTGACCCCGAACACCGCCTCGGCCCCGGCCGCGGCCACGACGGCCTGCAGGTCCTCGACCTCGGTCCGCATGCCGTGACCGGGCCGGTGCGGGCCGGACAGTCCCCGGCCGCGCCGGTCGGGCAGGTACACGGTGAACCGGCTGGCCAGGGCCCGGGCGAGCTGGGTGTGGCTGGCCGCCGACTCGTTGCTGCCGTGCAGCACTACCACGGCCGGGCCCCGGCCGACCTGCCGGTAGCCGATCGTGGTGCCGTCGGCCGACGTGGCCGAGCCGGTGCTCATCTCGGTGCCGGCGGCGGTTGCCCTGGTCGTGTTCATGGTCTTCCTCCTGCGAATTTTTGCTTCCATTGGAAATAGCTTCTTAAAGAAGGTAGGCCTCAGGCTAAATCCGGCGCGGCAGGCGGTCAACCGAATAATTGCTCCGCTAAGATACTTTTTTGATAAGTAGCATCGCGAGCAAGGTGAAGCTTGCCGACAGGACGGAGGCCGCCGGTGGCCAGTGCGTTCACTCGCGGGGAGCTGCTGGCCGCGGTGGCGGCGGAAGCGCCCCGGCAGGCGGCGGCCGCGGTGCGGCTCTCGATCGCGGTAGCCCAGCAGGTCGGCATGCCGCTGGCCGATGTTCAGTGCCTCGGCCTGCTCGAGGGCGGCCCTGCGGCCCCGAGTGACCTGGCCGCGCAGCTCGGGCTGACCACCGGCGCCGTGACCAAGGTGCTGGACCGCCTGGAGCGGGACGGCCTGGTCACCCGCTCACCCGACCCGGCCGACCGGCGCCGCGTCGTGGTCACTGCCCACCCGAGCGCGTTCCGCCTGCTGGCGCCCTACTACGCGCCGATGGCCGCGAAGATGAACCAGCACCTGGGCGGTTACGGCAAGAAGGAGCTGACCACGGTCCTCGACTTCATGCGGGCCGGGCGGTCGGCCGCGGATGAGGAGATCGCCCGCATTCGCGAGCAGGGCACCCGCCATGCGACCCGGCGCCGCGGCGCCGACGGCCCGGCCTGACCTGCGTCCTACTGCCGCCGTTCGACGACGAAGCCACGGCCACGCTGAGCCCGACCCGGCCAGCCAGCGCCAAATGTCGGAAACTGTCCCGCTAGTTTCGTTCTTGATCAAAGGACACGGAAGCGGAATGATGTCCGCCATGGTGGGATTTCGGCGGCCGATCGCGCTCACGATCGGGACGGCGGCGCTGGCCGGCGGTGGCCTGGTGCCGACGGCGTTCCCGGCGAGCGCGGCGACGGCCGGGTCGTGGAAGTGCTCGGCCGGGGCGCACACGCTGTCCGGTTACGGCGCGCGGGTGTACCCGGAGACCGGCAACGGCGGCTACCGCAGCGTCCACACCAACGTGCACATGGTGTACGACGCCGGCACCAACACCTTCCTGCCGGGCAACAACGTGGCCCTGACCGACCAGGCCACCCAGTGCCTGACCAGCTTCAGCCTGGACTTCGAGCGCAGCTCCGCGAACACCGCCGACGGGCCGGACCTGAGCGTCAGCGCGGTGACCGTCAACGGCCGGCCCGCCCGGTTCACCTTCGCCCAGCCCACCTACCCCGGCGACCCCAACGGCCCCGGCGACCCGAACCCGCTGGCCCACGAGGCGTCACAGACCAACCCGGTCGGCGGCCCGGGACACAACCCGCTGCCGCCGGCCTGCACCCCCGAACTCAACGACTCGCAGGGCACCGACGCCCTCGACGGCACCCAGTGCCCGGCCAACAAGCTCGTCATCACGCCCGCCGCCCCGGTCAGGGACGGCGCCCGGTTCACCGTCGTGGTCAGCTACACCGGCCGGCCCGGGGTGCACAACGACGGCGACGGCAGCACCGAGGGCTGGTTCGCGGCCCCCGGCGGCAGCTTTGTCACCACCGAACCGGTCGGCACCGAGGACTGGATGCCGCTCAACGACTACCCGGCCGCCAAGCCGGCCTACGACTTCTACGACACGATCAACGCGGGCAAGACCGCGCTGGCCAACGGCCAGCTGAAATCGGTCACCCAGCACGCCCCGGACAGCCAGTTCCCGGCCGGCTCGGTGACCGACCACTGGTCCTCGGGCGCCCCGGTCGCCAGCTACCTGGTCGAGGACAGCGTGGGCAACTACTCGCTGACCTCCCGCCGGGCCAGCGACGGGCTCACCTATTACGAGGCCCAGGACACCTCGATCAGCGCCAAGCAGCAGGCCGCCAACAAGGCGATCATGGACCAGCAGCAGGACATCACCGACTTCGAGAGCCAGTTCAACGGCCCGTTCCCGTTCCCCTCGGACGGCGTCGCGGTGGGGACTCCGCCCGCGAGCTTCGAAGAGGAAATGCAGACCATGATCACGTTCGCGGGCGGGAAGATCGACCTCGACACCCTCTACCACGAGAACATGCACCAGTGGTGGGGCGACCACGTGACCGAGGGCGGCTACACCATGACCTTCTACAAGGAGGGCCTGGCCACGCTGGCCGAGTACCTGTACGCCGCCCGGACGGCCGAGACCAAGGCCGGCGGACCCGGCACCGCGGCAGGCCGGCAGGCGTTCACCGCCAGCCTGATCGCACAGTTCAACAAGCTCTACGCCAAGACCGGCAGCTTCTGGTCGGTGGCTCCGTCGAACCCGACCGCGGCCAGCCTGTTCGATGACCCCAACACCTACGACCGGCCCGGCGCCGCATACATCGCGCTGTGGCAGATCCTCGGCACGTCCCGGTTCACCCACGTGCTGCAGTCCATCCAGCGCGAATACGGCGGCGGCTCGATCACCGAGCCCGAGCTCGAGGCCGCGTTCCTGCGGGGACTGCCCATCCAGAGCCACGCCTGCCGGACCGAGCTGAGCACCTTCTTCACCCAGTGGTTCGACACCGCCTACCCGACGTCAGCCGGCGCCAAGGAGCCCACCATCACCGGCCCCGGCCTGAACGGCCCCGGCTTCTCCTGCTGACCGGGCGCGAGGCGGCTCAGCCGGGCTGGAGTACGGCGGGGCCGAGCCAGTGGCTGACCCGGAGCGCGAGTTCCAGGTCGTGGCGGTCCTGGCCGACCGGCCGGCCCAGGCTCTCCTCGGCCTTGCGGATCCGGTACTGCACCGTGTTCTTGTGCAGGCTCAGCCGTTCCGCGGTCGTTTTGTAGCTGCCCCCGCTCTGCAGGAAGACCAGGAGAGTCTCCCGCAGGCGGTCGTGGTGGTCGCTGTCGGCGGTCAGGCCGGCCAGGGTCGCGCGAACCCACGCCCGCAGCAGGCCGGGGGACTGGAGCATCATCGCCACCGGCGCGACCTGGCGGTAAGTCAGTGCCTGCCCCCGGGAAAACCCGAGGCCGGCCGTCTGGGCGGCGACCGCGACGGCGTGGGCGGCGACCGCCTGCTGGTGGGTGAGGCGGAAACCGGCGGTGCCCGCGGCCGCCTCCCCGAAGGCGAAGTGGATGTCGTCATCGACGCCGGCCGGGCGGGCCGCCGTGGCGTCGAACGTGTCCCGGACCTCCAGCGGCAGCCAGGCCCAGGCGGTAACGGCGTCCCGGGGCAGGAAGACCGGCTCACCGGCGCAGGCCATGCGCCTGGCCAGCTGGCCGATCGCGTGCTCGAGCCGGCCGGCCTGAGCACCGGGGGCCGTGCCCGGTACCGTAGCCCGGCCGGGCGCGCCCTCGGCCCAGCAGACCACACCCACGTGATGCTGCCGCAGCCGGTAGCCCAGGGTGGCCTCGGCGGAGCTGACGTCGATCCGCCGGCCGGACAGCAGGTCACCGATCCGGGCCGTCCGGGCAGCGCCCCAGTTCCGCCGCCAGTCCTTCCGCTCCCGGGTGTAAGCGGCCGCGATCTCCTCCGACGTCTGGTCGAAATAGCCGGCCACGATCGCCGACATGGCCCGCGCGGCGCCAGTGACCGTTGCCGCTGGCGCCGCCGGTTCAGCCAGCTCAGCCAGCAGCCAGGCCAGGCACGAATGCGCGAGCCGGTAGGCACGCAGCAGCGCGGTCAGCGGCAGGCCGCGCTGCGCCAGGCGGCGCGCGTGCTCGGCCGCCACGGTCGGCGCCCGTACGGCGGTCAGGTCGATGTGGTGCTGCATGATCTGCAGGCAGCCGCCCATCGTGCTGTCGACGCTGGCCGCCAGCAGGGCGACCAGCGGCTGCTCATCGTCGAGGACCGGGATCTGCTGGAGTATCAGCTTGTAGGCATCCTCGGAAACCTCGGTGGCCCGGCGGGCCAGCGTGTTCGCGACCGAGGCCACCAGGTCGGCGACCGCGCCGGGATCTGATGCCATGGCACTTCCCTGGAGAAGGAAACGGTCCATCTCCAGGCTGACCGTCAGGCCGGGGCGGCGTCGTCACCCGATTCCGGTGATTCTGGGCTGTCGCGCAGGCGGCGCCGGGACAATTCGATCTCGGCTTCGGCGGCGGCGCGGTCAGCCCACGATGGCCCGACGACGCTCTTGCCCGGCTCCAGCTCTTTATAAATCAGGAAGAAGTGCTCGATCTCGAGCCGGTCGAACCGGGGCAGGTGGTGCAGATCCTGCAGGTGTTCCTGGCGCGGGTCGCCGGCCGGGACGCAGAGGACCTTGTCGTCGCCGCCCTTCTCGTCGGTCATCCGGAACATGCCGATCGCGCGGCTGCGGATCAGGCAGCCGGGGAACGTCGGCTCCAGCACCAGCACCAGCGCGTCGAGCGGGTCACCGTCCTCGCCCAGCGTGTCCGGCACGAAACCGTAGTCGGCCGGGTACTGGGTCGCGGTGAACAGCGTCCGGTCCAGCCGGATCAGGCCGCTGGCGTGGTCGACCTCGTACTTGTTCCGGCTGCCGCGCGGGATCTCGATCAGGACGTCGAATTCCACCGGTTCCCCTTCCCGCTGTGGTTCCTGACGCTAGACCGGGGGCCACCGGCCGATAATGTGCCGGCGACACGAGGATGACCCGGTTCGCCGGCTCACGGGCACAACCGTTGTGCTCGCAGACCAATAGCGGGGCGGCAGGCTTGACACCGCAGCCCCACGACCGCCCAGGCTCCGCCCCGGACAATGGGCACCGTGACGAACCTGCTGCTGCTGGCGCCTCCGGGAGCGGGCAAGGGCACGCAGGGCGAGCGGCTGGCCGCCTGGTCCGGTACCCGCCACATCGCCGCCGGTGACCTGCTGCGAGCCGAGGCCCGGGCCGGGCGGGCCGGGAGATCGCCGCCTGCCAGGCCCGCGGCGACCTGGTGCCCGACCAGATCGTGCTCGACGTGCTGACCCCGGCCGTCGTCGAGGCCGCCCGCCACGGCGGCTACATCCTGGACGGTTTCCCGCGGACCCTCCCGCAGGCCATCGCGGCCGCTGAGCTGGCGGTCCAGCTCGGAGTGACCCTGGACGCGGCGATCTACCTGCACGCCCCGTCGACGCCGACCAGCCACCCGACGCGGTCACGGCCGGCATCCAGGCCCAGCTGCCCGCTATCCCGCAGCCGTGAGCGACACCCCCGCAGCCGTGAGCGACACCCCCGATGCCGTGAAGGACACCCCGGTCCGGTCCCGGCGCCTGCGGGACGCCGCCCATCGGCGTGGTGTGCCGCTGGCCACGATCCTGGTCACGGTGGCGGTCGTGGTCCTCACCTATGTGGCGGGCAAGCTCGCCTACCGGATCCGCGACGTGCTGCTGATGATCGCGGTCGCCGGGTTCGTCAGCCTCATCCTCAATCCGCTGGTGGTGACCCTGCAACGGTGGGGCGTCCGGCGCCGCGGCGGGGCGGTGGCCATCGTGATCGTCTGGACGACCGTGGTCTTCGTCGGCCTGCTGGTGGCGTTCGGCTATCCGCTGGCGCACGGCGTGACCCACTTCTCGCAGCGGCTGCCCGCCTACGTCCAGGCGGCCGAGCACGGCCGAGGCTGGATCGGCCACCTGGTCACCCGCTTCCACCTCAGGGCCTGGGTCGACCGCAACGCGCCCAAGCTGCAGAGCCTCGGGGCGACCCTGGCCCGGCCGGCCCTGACCGTCGGCAAGGGCGCAGCCTCGTTGCTGGCCACGCTGGCCACGATCTTCGCCCTGATCGTGCTGTTCCTGCTCGAGGGCCCGAAAATGCGGCAGGGCGTGATCGCGCTGCTGCCGCCCCCGCGAGCGGAGTACTACACCCGGGTCGCGCGGGAGATCAGCCAGTCGGCGACCGGCTACGCGCTCGGGAACCTGCTGACCTCTCTGATCGCCGGCGTCGTGGTGTTCGTGACGCTGGTGCTCCTCGGGTTCCCGTTCCCGCTGCTGTGGGCGCTGTGGGTGACGCTCGTGGATTTCCTGCCGATGATCGGCGGGGCGCTGGCCGGCATCCCCACCGTCCTGTTCGCGCTCGGTCATTCGCTCACCGCCGGCATCGTCACCGCGGTCGCGTTCCTCGCCTACCAGCAGATCGAGAACCACGTGCTGAACCCGGTGGTGATGAGCCGCACGGCCAACGTCAACCCGCTCGTCGTCCTGCTCTCGCTGCTGATCGGCACCTCGATCGGCGACTGGGTGGACGGGTTCTTCGGCAGCTTCGTCGGTGCCCTGCTGGCCATCCCCGCCGCGGGCGCCCTCCAGGTCGTCGTCCGTGAACTTTGGCAGGCCCAGCGACAAGTCCAAGAAGAGGAGATCAGCAAATGAGCCAGACCAACGTCATCGACGAGCTCAACGTCACTGGCTGACCAGCCAGCCCGCCGGAAGGGCTCGCTACCGGGAGACGGTCACTGTCGCGTGGTGCCCGGTGGCGTTTTTCAGCTTGACGTCGCCGGTCAGCAGCTCACAGCCGATTGCCTCAGCCAATGCGATGTAGGCGGCGTCATAAGCTCCCAGGTTGTGGCGGAGTTCCCACATCCGGGGGTGGTAGGGCCAGACCGGATGGCGGGTGATCCGCAGCCGGGCGTAGTCGGCCAGCATCTGTTCGCCGCGGTGATCGCTGATCTTCTTCGCGGCCGCCAGCCCGCGGACGGTGGCCGCGACTTCGACGTCGAGGTGGTGCGGGGCTTGCAGTGTCCGGGGTGCGGACAGTCGCTGCCGCAGTACGTCGTCGCCCTCCCGCGCGGACAGCGCGTCGACCACCAGGGAGCAGTCGACGACGTAGGTAACGCTCAACGCCGTCCCTGGTCACGGGCCGCGAGTATGTCGTCCATGGTCAGGTCGACCGGTTCCCGGTCGCGGGCGATCCGGGTGATCACCTCGGCATTGGTCTCGGTGGCGGCGTCGGCGTCCATCAGGTCGCGCAGGTAGCCGGACAGGGACTGGCCGAGTGATCTGGCCCGGTCGCGCAGGATGGCCAGGGTCGCCGGATCGACGTCGCGGACCTGGACGATACCCGTATCCGTAGGCTCGCTCATGCCGGCAGCCTACCCTCAGTTCATGCGCCGTGCATGAACTGAGGGTGTCGCCGCCGTCGTTATTGCTGGGCGACGGCGGCCGCGGCCTGCTCGATGAGGTCGGCGGTGGCGCGGGGCTGGGAGACGTACACGGAGTGGCTGGCGGCGACCTCGACAACGGTGGCGCCGGTGCGCTGGGACATGGTGCGCTGAGCCGACGGGGGGATCATGTGGTCCTCGGTGGTGACCAGGTACCAGCTCGGCTTGGACCGCCAGGCGGGGTCGGTGACCTGGCCGCCGAGGGCGTTCACGCCCCACGGGACCTGAGAGTCGGCCATGAACGCGGCCACGTCGGACGGCACGTCGGCGGCGAACGAGGCGTGGAACTTGTCCCGGTCCAGGAACAGGAAGCCGTCGGTCGGCGGCAAGATCGGCGGCTGCGGACCGTCGGCCGGGAACCCGCTGATCAGCGTGTTGACCGACTCGCCCTTGTCCGGCGCGAAGGCGCACACGTAGACCAGGGCGGCTACGTTCGGATGGGTGCCGGCCTCACTGATCACGGCGCCGCCGTAGGAGTGGCCAACCAGCACGACCGGGCCGTCCTTGGCGCCGATGATCAGGCGGGCGGCGTCCGCGTCACCCTGCAGCGACAGCGTCGGGTTCTGAACCACCGCCACGTGATAGCCGTCCGCGGTGAGCAGGTCGTACAGCGGCCGCCAGCCGGATCCGTCCACGAAGCCGCCGTGGACGAGGACGATGTTCGCGGTGGTGGAGCTTGCGTTCATGATTGTGCTTCCTTCCGGGCCGAAACAGTTCGGATGGATTGAGCGAACTCCTCAGCGCCGGAAGAAAACAGTCGTCAAATGACGACAGTTAACCGCGCGTCAACCTCGGCCGGTTCAGACCGACTTGGCCGCCGTCCGGATCACGTCGAGGACGTAATCGGGGTGGGACAGCATGGCGACGTGACTGCTGTCCAGGTGGTAGGTGCGGGCGCCCATGCGCTCGGCTACGAAGCGCTCCAGGTCGGGCTGGACGGTCTGGTCCTGATTGGCGACGATGTACCAGCTCGGCTTGGTCCGCCAGGCGATGCCGTCGAGCTTCTGGTTGAACAGGCCGGTGTCCGGCACGCCCTGGGCCGCCCACACCAGCCGCTGCTCGTGCTCGGGCAGGTCACCGGCGAAGTTCCCGATGCCGGCCGGGAGCATCCAGATCCGCCCCTCGGCGATCTCGATGTGCTGGAAGATCGGCGTGGGCGGGAACTTGTCCTGCAGGGTCTGGGAGGTCTCGGTCTCATCGGGAGCCAGCGCGGCGATGTAGACCAGCCCGGCCACGCGCTCGTCGGTGCCGGCGTAGGTGATGACGGTCCCGCCGTAGGAGTGGCCGACCAGGATGGCCGGGCTGTTGACGCGGCCAAGCGCCCGCCTGACCGCGGCGACGTCGCCTTCCACCGTGTCCAGGTTGTTCTGGGCCGACACCACCTCGTGCCCGTCTTCCTGCAGGGCCGGGATCACTTTGCTGTAGCACGAGCCGTCGGCCCACAGTCCGTGCGCGAAAACGATGCTTGGCTTGGAGGGCATGACTGCTCCCTCGGCGAGACGTCGCGACGGACCCACGCTAGGACGTGTCCGGCTCCCGGACATCACCTGAATAAGTGATTCCGGGTCAAGGTCCCGGTGGCGGTTGGCCGGCCGTAGCGGTCCCGCACCGCGGTGACGACTGTGTCCTGGTCCGGCTTGGCGCTGACCACCATGCCCTGGTAGTCGAACAGCGGTGAGATCAGCCGGTAGCTGAGGGAAAGGCCATCGTCACCCGCGTCGCCCTGACCGGTCGCGCGGGCGGCTGTCGCGCGGGCGGCTTCGGCCATGGCCAGCGCCTGCAGCGGCCCATGGGTCAGCAACCCGGGGTAGCCCTCGACCTCGCGCACGTAGTCGCGGTCGTAGTGGATGCGATGCGCGTTGTAGGTAAGGGCGGAAAAGCGGAACAGCAAGGTCGGGGTGACCTCGATCGCCCACTCGCCGTCCGCGGGCGGGACGACCGGGGCGTCCTCGCCGGGAGCGGCGGCCGGACCGCTGGGGGAGACCGCTTCGCGGTAGACGAGATCTTGCTCTTCGTCGACGACGGCCAGCCCCCGCTGCTCGATCTGGTGGTGGACCACCACGAAGGTCAGCGAGCCGGACCGGCCCTGCTTTTCCTCGACCGACTGGACGCGGCTGCGCCGGGTGGCGGGCTCGCCGCAGCGCAGCAGCCCGCTGGTCCGCACCCGGCCGCCCGCCCACATCCGCCGTTTGCCCGTTGCCGGGGGAGCGGGCACCGTGCCCCGGACCGGGTGGCCGTCGGGGCCGAGGTCCGCTTGCGCGGGCCGGTCCAGCAGGTACAGCCAGTGCCAGAGCAGCGGCAGCCCCGCGCCGTACTCGAGGTCGGGTACCGGCACGTCGAGGAGCGCACCCAGCGCCCGGGCCGGCTCCGGTCCCAGCGTCTCGGTCCGTTCGATGATCTCGCTCACAGCCAGCTATCATCCCTGGTTCGCCCGAACGTCCGCAAAGTACCCCGGCTGGTCACCGGCGGCCGTCCAGGAATGACTCCTGCCATGCCGTTGCTGTGTCGTGTGCATCCGCGAAGGGAGCCAGCCCCATGAGCGCACGGCCGTTGCACTTCAACGCCTTCATCTGGCCGAACGGCTATCACGAGTCGGCCTGGCGGGTGGTGCCGGACGATGTCCGCGGCGTCCTCGGGCTTGCGTACTTCACCGGCATCGCCAAGGTCGCCGAGCGTGGCCTGATGGATTCGATCTTCCTGGCCGACAACATCGCCATCGCCGAATACCGCGCCACCTACCTGCCGCAGACGCAGTTCGACCCGATCTCGGTGCTGTCCGCGCAGGCCGCCGTGACCAGCCACATCGGGCTGATCGGGACCGGCTCGACGACCTACAGTAAGCCGTGGGAGCTGGCCCGCCGGTTCGCGACGCTGGACCACCTGAGCGGCGGCCGGGCCGGCTGGAACATCGTCACCACGGTCACCCCGCTGGCCGCCGCGGCCTTCGGCGAGCCGTTCCATCCCGACCACGCCGACCGTTACGCCCGCGCGCACGAGTTCGTCGAGGTCGTCCAGCGCGCGTGGGACAGCTGGGAGGACGACGCGGTCGTCGGTGACCGCGAACGGGGCGTGTGGGCCGACCGCGCCAGGCTGCACGCCCCCCATTTCCACGGTAAGTACTACGACTCCGAGGGCGTGCTGCCCTTTCCGCGCTCCCCGCAAGGTCACCCGGTGCTCGTCCAGGCCGGGCAGTCCGCGGCCGGCGTCGGGCTGGCGGCCCGTTACGCCGAGCTGGTGTTCTCCGGGCCGCCGTCCCGGGAGGCGGCGGTGGCGTTCCGGGCCGACCTGCACACCCAGGTCACCGAGGCCGGCCGGGACCCGGAGCACGTGCTCGTGCTGCCCGCGCTGATGATCACGCTGGGCGGCACCGAGGCCGAGGCCCAGGCCCGCGCGCACCGGCTGGAGGAGCTCTCCAGCGCCGACTTCCGCTGGCAGAACGCGCTGTACACGGCCGGGCTGGACCCGGACGGGTTCGACCCCGACGTCCCGCTGCCGGCCGAGCTGCGCGACGGGAAGCCGGCCCCGTCCAGCCGGGCCGAGCTGCTGTTCGAGGCGGCCCGGGCACGGCCGCAAGCGTCCCTGCGCGAGGTCGCGCAGCACCTGACCGGCGGCGCGGGCCAGAGCCATTTCGTCGGGACCCCCGAGCAGCTCGCCGACCACATCATCGCCTGGCAGGACGCGGGCGCCGTCGACGGGTTCACCATCATGGGCTCGACGCTGCCCTACGAGCTGGAAACGTTCGTCGACCAGGTGGTGCCGATCCTGCAGCGCCGCGGCCGCTACCGCACCGAGTACACCGGCACCACCCTGCGCGACCACCTCGGCCTCCAGCGCCCGGCCGCGCGCGCTCCCGGGATCAGGCACTGAGCTGGCTAAAGGCTGGCCAGCAGCTGGAGCCGTTCGGCGCTGGGGGAGCCGGGGGCGGCGTGGTAGATCACCAGCAGCTGCCGGGTCTCGGGCTGGATGAGCTTTTCGTAACTGAGCTCGAGCCGTCCGGCCACCGGGTGGTCGAACCGGGTCAGGCCGGTGGTCTTGGCCCGGACGTCGCGGCGGGCCCACAGGGTGGCGAAGCGTTCGCTGGCCACGGTCAGCTCGCCGATCGTCTCCAGCAGCTCCGGGTCGGTGATGTCCGGGCTGAGCTGCGCGCGCAGGCCGGCGACGACCTTGGCTGTCATGTCTTCCCAGTCGGGGTAGAGCTGCCGCATGGCCGGTTCGAGGAACGCGGCCCGCAGCGGGTTGCGGCCGACCGCGAAGAACGGCGACAGCGCCACCGCCAGCCGGTTGGCGGCCACGATCCGGCCGTGGCTGGCCTGGGCGTAGGCCGGGGTCAGGGGCCAGCAGTCGAGGAGCGGCTGCAACCCTCGCTCGGTGGCCGGCCGCCGCCTGCGGCGGCGCGCCGGTGGCGCCGGGTGGGCGAGCCGGTGCAGGTAGGCCTGGGCGTCGTCGTCGAGCTGGAGGGCGGCGGCGATGCCGTCCAGGATCGGATCGGACGGGTGCAGGTCACGGCCCTGCTCCAGCCGCAGGTAGTACTCGACGCTGACCCCGGCCAGCATCGCCACCTCTTCGCGCCGCAGGCCGGGGACCCGGCGGCGGTCGCCACCGGGCAGGCCGGCTTGCTCGGGGCTGAGCTGCTCGCGGCGGGCCCGCAGGAACTGGCCCAGGGTGTCGGGATCGGCTGGCATGATCCGCCTATCCTCCCGCGTGGCCTCGTGCCTGGCCGAGCAGGCCCAGGCGGATGAGGCTCTCACCGCTGGCGGTCACGGCGTCCTCGTTCGGCCGGGGTGCCCAGCCCAGCTCGGTCCGGGCCTTTTCGTTGCTGGCGCGGCGGACCACGCCGAGCTGCGACACCAGCTCCCGCCGCCCGGGCTGAAGCCTGGCCAGCCCCTTGATCAGCCAGGCCGGAGCCGACCGGGCCGGAGCCTGGGCGGCGGCGTCGCCGAGACGAGCCCGCAAGGTGGCGGCGATCTGGCCGAACGACATGACCCCGCCCGCCAGGGCCAGGTAGCGCTGGCCGGCCGCCTGCGGCGCCGTCATCGCCCGTACGTGCAGGTCGGCCGCGTCGCGGACGTCGACCGTCTGCGTCCACATCGGCGGGGCGATTCGCATCCCGCCGGTCAGCATGGTGGCGATGATCGCAATCGAGCTGGCGTAGTCGGGCCCGAGCACCGGCCCGAAGATGCCGACCGGGTTGATCGCCGTCAGCTCCAGGTCCTTGCCCTCGGCCTCGATGAAGTCCCAGGCGGCGCGCTCGGCTATGGCCTTCGATTTGACGTAGGCGCCGACCCCGGGCCCGTCCACGTCGGTCCAGTCCCGCTCATCGAAGACCCGGCTGGTCCGGCCGTGACCGTACCCGACCGCCGCGAACGACGACGTGAGGACCACCCGCCGGACGCCGGCGGCCCGGGCCGCGCGCAGCACCCGCAGTGTCCCGTCACGGGCCGGCTCGATGACGTCGTTCTCGTCGGCCGGGGCTGCGCCCGGGAACGGGGAGGCCACGTGCACCACATATTCGGCGCCCGCGACGGCTGCGTCCCAGCCGTCGTCGCGGGTCAGATCGGCCGGAAAGTAACGGATCCCGGCCACGTCGGCGACCCCGGCCGTCCGCAGCATCGCCGCCACGTCCGGTTGCCGCGCGAGCGATCGCAGGGTCGTCCTTACCTGATGCCCGTCGGCCAGCAGCCGGACCATCGTGTGGGCCCCGAGGAAACCCGTTCCCCCGGTCACCAATACTTCAGCCATGCCCCGATTGTCGGTGACGCTGCGTAGATGCTCCAGGTCCTCCCGATACTGGTGCCCGCGGGGACAGGCTGGTCAGGCGGGCGGCTGCCGCACGCCGAAGAGGTTCCCGAACGGGTCGCCGGCCGTACATGTCTCCTAGTGTTCCGGTCTTGAGTTGCCTCGTCGCCACATGAGTCGTGTTTCGTTTCAGGTTCTGGCCTGATGGTGACGGCGGGTGTGGCCGGCTGTCTGCTGGTGGCATGGGTGATAGCAGGCTGGCGCCGCTGGTGGTCTCTGATGGTGAGCGGCGGACGCTGGAGAACTGGGCGAAGCGGCGGAAGACCGCGCAAGGGCTGGCGCTGCGGGCGCGGATCGTGCTGGCCTGCGCGGACGGCGGCTCCAATATCGCCGTTGCGGTACGGCTGCGGGTGAACCGGGCCACCGTCACCAAGTGGCGGGCCCGGTTCCTGGCCCGCCGGCTGGACGGCCTGGGTGATGAGCCCCGGCCCGGGGTGCCGCGCACCATCACCGATGCCCAGGTGGAGGAGGTGATCGTGCGGACCCTGGAAGAGGTGCCCGCGGGTGCCGCGCACTGGTCCAAGCGGGAGCTGGCCCGCCAGGCCGGCATCTCCCCGGCCAGCGTCCACCGGATCCGCTGCGCACCGGCAAAATCAGGGACGTCGTGGGCCTGTATCTCGCCCCGCCATCCAGCGCCGTTGTTTTCGCCGTGGATGAAAAACCTCAGATCCAGGCCCTGGCCCGGACCGCGCCGGTGCTGCCGATGATCCCCGGGGTGCCCGGGCGGCGCAGCCACGATTATGCCCGGCACGGCACCATCGACCTGTTCGCCGCGCTGAACACCGCCACCGGCAAAGTCATCGGCAAGCTATCGGCCCAGCACCGGGCGGTGGACTTCCGCGACTTCCCCGGCCAGATCGACCGGCAGACCAAACCCGGCCTGGCCATCCACGTCATCTGACGCTCTTATTGATGTCAAGGCAGGGGTCTCCGGCGATGGCAGAGGCGTGCCAGTCAGCCCGTACGACGTGACTCGTGCGGCAGCGGCCGGTACTGCCAGTGCCACGGCTCGGCCCGCATGCCGAACTTGTTGCCCGGCGGCCAGGACTCGTAGAACCGGAACCGCGCTGCGTGCTCCCGCAGCCAGGCGTACTCCGCGGTGTATGCGAAGTCGCCCGGATCGGTGTCGGACGGAGACCCGTCGACGTTCTTGAAGTCGATGGCCGCCTTGCTTGCGATGGTGTGCTGGGAGTAGCCCGGTGGCGAGGCGTGCCGGATAGCCTGCCCGATGTCGCCCTGGTAGCGGGTGACCAGCCAGCTGACGAAGACGGCAACCTGGTAAGCGGGCGATCGGTAGCACGACTGGACGAGCAGCTGGCGGCCCGGATACTCGCCCGTGAACGCGTCGTTCAGCGCGGTGTACTTCTCGAAGACGTGCCGTGGGACGTACTTGTCGCCCAGTGCCCGCCGCTCGCCGTGCTCGGTGTACTGCTGGCCGGATACCGTGACCAGGTCGGACGGTACCGGCTCCAGATCCCCTGCGTAGGGCGTGTCCACCCCGTAGTCGCTTGGCCGCAGGCCGATGACCTGCTCGACGAGGACGCGCTGCCCGTCGTCGAGGAACTCCCGGAGCCGGTCCAAAGTGATGACGGGGGTAAGGACCCGATCCGTTTCGAGCTGGTCCAGCCGTGCTAGGAATCCGCGGAGCAGCGTCTCGTCAAAGGATCGCACCGGGACGGCCACAGGGCGATGCTACAAGCGAAGCCCGGCTGGCCGGCTAGCACAGAGCGTTCCATTCCGAGGGCGGCGGTGCGCTCGCGGGACGCACGTGGTCAGGTGACCAGGAGCGGGAAGACTTCGCGGGCGATGTAGCGCTTGAGGCAGCGCATGATCTCGGTCTTGGTCTTGCCCTCGGCGGTGCGGCGGGCGACGTAGGCCTTGGTCGGCTGGTGGCAGCCCATGCGGACCAGGGCGATGCGCCACAGGGCGCTGTTGGCCTGCCGGTCCCCGCCGCGGTGCAGCCGGTGCCGGTCGGTCCGGCCGGACGACACCGGGATCGGGGCCGCACCGCACAGCCGGGCGAACGACGCTTCGGAGCGGAGCCGGTCGCGGTTGTCCCCGGCGGTGACCAGCAGCTGCCCGGCGGTCTCCCCCCGACCCCGGGCAGCGCCAGGAGCCCGGGCGCGACGGCGGTGACCAGCGGGGTGAGCTGGATGTCAAGATCGTCGATCTCGGCCTGCAGCGCCTGCCAGCGGCGGGCCAGGGCCCGCAGCGCCGTCTTAACCGCCGAGGCTGGGTCACTGACCGGGCCGGGGCGCAGGGCGGCGCACGCGCGGATCCGGTGCTTGGAAGTGAGCTTGCGCAGCGGGGCACGGACCGGCTCAGCCGCGGTCACGACCAGGGCGTCGAGCTGGGCACCGGCCTGGATACGGGCCTTCATCGCGCCCCGGCGCGCAACGCGCAGCACCCGGATCATCTCGACCTGGGCGTCGCGGGACTTCGGGGTTCCGGTGGCGCGGCCGGACTGGACAGCACGGGCAGCCGACTCAGCGTCGAGGGGATCAGACTTGCCGTTGCTGCCGGTGCCCTCCATGCCGACCTTGTCGACCGGGCCGAACGACTCCGACCAGGTCGCCAGCTGCGCATAACCGCGAGTAGTGGCCGGGAAAGCCCTGGTCTCCAGCAGGCGGCCCGCCGAGTCGAGTACCGCCGCCACGTGCACGTCGGTGTGAGTGTCCACGCCGACCGTCACCATCATCTCGCCGTCCACACGGCTCCTTCGCTGCTCGAAAGAAACAGGTCACCGGAGTGCGGCAGCGACGGACAGCACAGGGACGAGGGACAAGCCCAGGCTCTTATCAGGTCACCACGCCGCGCCCACCGGGGCACAGCGGTGATCCCGGACCAGGCTGGACGACGGATCAGATTCAAGGCACGCAGCCGGTGACAACTAGAGTCAGCCCAGCCAGCCCGGGACCACCGTCTACCAGAATCCCTGTGACAACCTGTCCGCCCACAAGGCCCCGGCCGTGCACAAGTGGCTGCTGGCCCATTCCCGCGTCCAGCTGCACTTCACCCCCACCTACTCCTCCTGGATCAGCCAGGCCGAGCGGTGGTTCGCCGAACTGCAGCGCCGCTGCCTGGACCGCGGCGTCTTCTGCTCCCCCGGCGAGCTCACCACCGCACTACAGGACTGGATCAGCATCTGGAACGCCGACGCCCGGCCGTTCCACTGGACCAAGACCGCCGACCAGATCATCGACCGCATCTGCCGCTACTGCACACGCATCTCCGGACCAACTCACTAGGTCACCGTTGGCGGCGCTTCCCAGAGGACCTCGATGCGAGCCGCGGCGGCGGCGATGGCCGCACCGTCGAGGTGACCGGAGCCAGTGGAAGGCCCGGTGCCGTTGAGGTGGATTTTCAGCTCAACCGGGCCCGGCGGGGGGAGCGGGGTCACCCACCATCGGGTGACTCCCAGGCCTTCCGTCGCATCTGAATCGCCGCTGACAAGGGTCAGCTGCGGTCCGCCGGGCTGAACGGCGGGAGCGTTGGCGTTGAGGTCAGCGGATCGCCGCCGGCCATCGGCGTACGCCATTTCCAGCCACGTCAACTGGCCGCGCTCGTGCACGTCAAGAGCGAAATCGGCGGGGGATTCCCGGTGCACGCTGTCGGACAGGATCAGCAGGGTGAATTCAAATCCAGCCGGGAACACCGTGACCCCACCGGCCCAGACGGCCAGGCTGGATTGGCGGACGAGCACGGCGTCACCCGGGACGACGACGGGGATGACACCGTTTGGTGCACCATCGGGCAACTGCGGCGTAGTCACGGCGAACCTGTCTTCGGGTCCGGCCACAGCCGCGCGGACTTACTCGCCGCGGCGGTGATGAGGGACGCGTCGAATGCCGCGCTACCGGCCCCGCCCGGGAGCCCCGGCAGCATGACGGTGAAGTGAACCGGCCCCGCGGGCGGAAGCGGGGAGACCCACCAGTAACTCTCCGCGACCGGAGCCGGGTCGCTGCGGTACAGCAGCGACGTCCCACCCGAATAGTTCAGGACAATGTCCGCTGGTGTGGGCCCATCGGCCGTATCGTCGCCGGATTCGGCGGCGCGGCCGTCGGAGAATCTGACCTGGATACGGGCGGCTGATTGCTTTTCGTCCGCTGTCCTGGCGCTGAAATCCACCAGCCGGGGCGATGGTGCCGTCGGCTGGCCCCGGTCCAGGGCCCGCGAATCGGCGCTGATCGTGAGGTGGAACAGGAAACCCACCGGATAAGCACAGATGGGGCCGACGAACGCGAGGAGGCCTGGCTGGCGGATCAGCGTGAGACCGCCGTCCACCGTGACCGGCAGGTAGGGCACGGGCCAGCCGCCTGACGGGATGCTAGCTGCCAAAGCCAGACTCTCCTGCGCGCTCTCGACCTGGATAAAGCTCAGATCACTGGTATGGGACCTGGTCAGAGGACCCCAGGGTACAGACACTGGTTGGACGGCTCAGGGCCGGTCGGTGCACAGTTCGCGGTACCCGTTCTAGCATTCGAATTGTAGTAACGCGCGGTCGGGGCGAAACGCGCCCACAGCGAGAACGCATGGGTGACCTTGGATCCTCGGCTCAGCTTGAATTTTGACCTCGGATTGAAGGTGCCGTGCGAATTGCCGTTGAGGTTGCGGGTGTTGGCGCTGCCGCATTCTTCCAGACCGCGGTAACACAGCACCCACCACTGGAAGTGTATGTTCGAGAAGCGCGCAGTACCTTGGTGAACGTACGTCAAGTTGTAGGATGCCCGGCTTACCTGATTCGCTGGATCCACCGTTATCCGTCCGACTATTTTGTCGGTGTTGTCGCAGGTGTCGCCGTCGCAGAACCCTCCGTCAAGCTCGAAGGGCATCTCGCACCATGAGGCGTCGCCATCGCCGAGCGGGTTGCACCCGAAGCCCATTACCTCGAATTCGTTCGGCGGCGTAGCGGCCAGGGCGGTCGTGTACGCCGTATGAGCAGGCACGGAACGGGCCGAGCTCAGCGCCGCCTGGAGGTCGGATTCGGTGGCGTGAACGTGAGTGACGCCGGTGCGGGTCCCTTCCGGCACGGTCACCGTCTTGCCCGATTTGACCTGCTGCATCATCTGCTCAATGGCCGGGACCACCGAGTTGGACACTTGCGCGGCCTGGTGCGCCGCCTGGGTGAAAGTTTCGCCTGAGGTGATCGTGTACCAGAAACTACTCTGGCTTGTTTTCGCGGTTTGACTTGCCCCGGCATAAGCCGGTGACAAAGCCCCGGCAAAGAGCACGACCGAGGCCGCGATTCCCGTCATCCACAGGCGCCGGTACTTTACCTTTCCAGAACTTTTCAAGACATTACCCCCGGTCCCCGCTGTCCCATTGTTGGAACTTCGGGGCAAGCCTGGCATATCACCCCGGCAGCGAACAAGGTAGTCGCACAAATTCCCACACCCGGAAAGGGGGACAGGTAATACCAGCCCAACTTTGATTAAGGTCTGCCTCGCCTTAATTACGGTCGCCCCTAATTAAGGCGCGCCTGCCGGTGCTGTTGTCGGGACCTCAGGTGCCGAGCAGTTCGGGGGGAGTACGCGTTCAGAAGCTGATCGACACCTTCAGCGCGTTGTCGGTCCGGTCGTAGGCCATCTGGTAGGCCTTTTCGACTTCGTCGATCGGCAGCATGTGGCTGAGCAGCGGCGCCACGTCGATCGCGCGGGCGGCGATCAGCCGCACCGCGTACCGGAACGATTCGAGGCCGGGCTCGCCCTGGGTGCCGGAGATCGCGTAGGCCGTCAGGAACTTCCGGAAGAACTCGCAGAAGGAGAACGGGTAGTCGGCGGTGCCCTCGGGCAGGCCGAACCACAGCACGGTGGCGTGGTCGGCGGCCAGTTCCACGCTCAGCGGGAACGTCTCCCGGCTGCCGACCGCCTCCACCACCAGGTCGGCTCCCCGGCCGCCGGTGGCACCGAGCACGGCCGCCCGGAAATCGCCGGTGCCCGCATCCCCGCTGTCGGCCAGCACGGCAACATCGGCGCCAAGGTGCCGGCCGTAGGCCAGTCGGGCCGGCGACTTGTCCGACACCAGCACCCGGGCCGCCCCGGCCCGCTTGAGCAGGAAGGTGAAGAACGCGCCGGCCGACCCCTGCCCGATCACCGCGACGTCCCGGCCGACCAGGTCGAGCGGGTGACGCCGCAGCGCGAAGATAACCGTGCCCAGCTGCTGCGCCATCAGCAGGTGGCTGATCGGCACCGTGTCCGGCAGCTTGATGCAGGCCGAGCCGGGCAGCGCCTGGTACTCGGCCATGCAGCGCCCGTCCACGAAATGAGGGACGGTCAGTACCCGGTCGCCCGGTCCGAAGCCGGGGGACCGGGACTCCACCACCTCGCCCACGCTCTCGTGCCCTGGGTAACCGGCCGGTACCGATGGGGGCGGCGGCCCGTTGTACACACTGTGCAGATCAGACCCGCAGATCGACGTGTAGGCGGTCCGCACCAGGATCTCGCCGTCGGCAGGCGCTGGCCGTGGCACCTCTTCGCACACCACGCGTCCCGCATCGACCCAGCGTGCAGCCTTCATCAACGCCACTCCACTCACCGGCTAGCTGGCCAGGTTTGGTCCGGGGATGGTGGCCAGGCGGCTCATGAGCTCGCCGAAATCGTCGAACGACAGGCTCTGGTCGGCATCGGAAAGGGCCTGGTCGGGGGAGGGGTGGACCTCGATGAGGAGGCCGTGGGCGCCGGCGGCGCGGGCGGCCCAGGCCATCGGGGCCACGTAGCGGCGCGAACCGGTGCCGTGGCTCGGGTCGACGATGATCGGCAGGTGCGACCGCTCACGGACGACCGCGACCGCGGACAGGTCGAGGGTGTTGCGGGTGGCCCGCTCGAACGTCCGGATGCCGCGCTCGCAGAGGATGACCTGCTGGTTCCCCTGGGCGACGATGTACTCGGCGGCCGCCAGCCATTCCTCGATCGTGCTGGACAGGCCGCGCTTGAGCAGGACCGGCCGGTCCAGCTTGCCGACCTCGCGCAGCAGGTCGAAGTTCTGCATGTTGCGGGCGCCGATCTGGAGGATGTCGGCGTCCTTGGCGATGCGCTGGGCCTGTTCCACCGCCATGACCTCGGTGATCACCGGCAGCCCGGTCTCCCGGCCGGCCGCGACCAGCAGGTCCAGGCCCTGCCAGCCGAGTCCCTGGAACGCGTACGGCGACGTCCGGGGCTTGAACACGCCGCCCCGGAGCACGTGAGCGCCGTGATCGCGCACGAACTTGGCGGTGGCGGCGATCTGCTCGGCGCTTTCCACCGAGCAGGGCCCGGCCATCACCGTGAACCCGTTACCGCCCACGAGCAGGTCCCCGACCTGGACCACGGTGTCGGCGGCCCGGCTGGCCCGGTCGACCAGCAGGTGCCCGCCCGAGCGGCGGGCCGGCGGCGCCGGGTCGGCGACCACCGCCTCAAGCGTCTCGGCTGGTCCTTCCGCGGCCGGGGCGTCGGGCAGGCTGCCCGGGCGGGCCGTCGGGCGCAGCGCCTTGGCCGGGTAGCTGCCGAGGACCTTCAGGTACTGGGCCGCCAGCCGCAGCTCGTCCAGCGCGGCGGCGGTCTGCGGCTCGGCCACGTTGCCCTCGAAGTCCAGGAAGAACAGGTACTCCCAGGGCCGCCCGGGCCGTGGCCGCGACTCCAGCTTGGTCATCGAGTGGCCGCTGCCGGACAAGATCTCCAGGCAGCGCAGCAGCGCGCCCTCCTCGTGGCGGGTGCTCAAGATGACGCTGGTCTTGCAGGCGACCCGCACGTCGATCGGGGCGGCGGCCGTCGCCAGCACCACGAACCGGGTGTAGTTGTCCTCGGAGTCGGTGATGCTGTGGCGCAGCACGGTCAGGCCCTGAGCCTCGGCTGCCTCGGCCGACCCGATCGCGGCGACGCTCGGGTCGCCCGCCGCCGCCACCGCCGCCATCGGCCCGGCGATGTCGAAGTAGCTGGTCGGGGCGGCCTGCGGCAGCGACTGGAGGAAACGGGCGCACTGCTCGAGGCCCTCGGGCGGGGACAGGATCCGGCTCAGCGAGCTCAGCGGCACGTCCCGGACGGCGGCCAGGCAGTAGTCGACCTTCCAGGTCTCCTCGCCGACGATGAACAGCTCGTGCTCGCGGAGCAGGCCGTAGACCTCGTTGATGCTGCCGGCCAGGGTGTTCTCGATGGGAAGGACGGCCAGGTCCACCTCACCGGCCAGCAGCGCGGCGACCACTTCGGCGTACGTCCCGTAACCGGCCGGCTCGCCGTCGGCCGCCCGGCCCGCCAGGTGCTTGCGGGCGGCCGCGTCGCTGAACGAATGGGCCGAGCCCTGGAAGGCCACCCGCAGCTGGCCGGCGGCCGGGCCGCCCAGCCGGCTGACCTGCTGGGCGACCGACTCGCTGATCAGCTCCCGGAAGATCCGGCGCACCAGGCTGGCCGAGACCCCCAGGTCGGTGGCCACGTCCTCGACGCCGGCCAGTACCTGCCGCTCACGATCGGCATCCTGGATCGCCGACGTGCCGCTCTGCTTCCGGCGGCCGATCTCGGTGATGATGCGCATCCGCTGCGCGATGAGACCGACGATCCCGGTGTCGACCTCGTCCAGGTTCTGCCGCAGGTCGCCGATGTCTGACTGCTGACCATCCACGGCCCCAACATAGCGGTCGCCCGCCCTCCGCTTCAGCCTGGAGGCCCGTCCTCGCGGATCACCCGCTCGATGCGGCGGTCGGGGACGATCCACATGATCGCGACGACGACGAAGCAGGCCACCGCGACCCAGACGCCGACGCGCTCGCTCCCGCGGTTCAGCAGCGCGCTGAGGATCCCAGCCAGGTAGAGCACCGGGGAAGCCTTGCCCTTGAAGTCGGCGCCGATGGCGTGCCGCAGCGGGGACTGCGGTCCCTGCTGCCGGATGACCACGGTCTGCAGCACGTAGTAGGCGAAGGCGGCGGCCAGCAAGTTGATGCCGTAGACGACCACCGGGGTCTGCTGGTAGCGGGTCTCGTCCACCCAGCCGGTGGTGAACGGGAACAGGGACAGGCAGAACAGCAGGGCCAGGTTGGCCCACAGCACCCCGCCGTGGATTGAGCGGACCAGCTGGAACATGTGATGGTGGTTGTTCCAGTAGATGCCGACGTAGACGAAGCTGAGCAGGTAGGTCAGCAGGCCGCTGCCGGTGGTGTGGACCAGGGCGTAGAGGGTGGCCTGGTCCGGGACCTTCAGCTCCAGCACCATGACCGTGATGATGATGGCAAGCACGCCGTCGCTGAACGCTTCCAGCCGGCTGGTCGGCATCGTCAGAGCGTAGCGTGCCCCACTGGCGCAAGCGCCACCGGCCGGTAAGACTGCTACCCATGCTGAGGTCGCTGGCGGCCGGTTCGCTGCAGGTAGTACCAGCGCGCGCCCAGATGGGCTCCAGCCTGGGCTTCCACATCATCCTGGCCTGCATGGGCATCGCGTTCCCGGCGATCGTCATGATCGCGCACTACCGCGGCCTGCGCCATCACGACCAGGCTGCGCTGCTGCTCGCCCGCCGCTGGTCCAAGGTGATGGCGGTGCTGGTCGCGGTGGGCGCGGTCAGCGGGACCGTGCTGTCGTTCGACATGGGCCTGCTCTGGCCCGGCCTGATGGGCCGGTACGGCTCCGTGATCGGCATCCCGTTCAGCTTCGAGGGGATCTTCTTCCTCCTCGAGGCCGTGTTCACCGCGATCTACCTGTACGGCTGGGACCGGCTGCCGGCCTGGGCGCACTTCTGGAGCCTCGCACCGGTCGTGATCACCGGGATCGGCGGGGCCGTTTCCGTGGTTGCCGCCAATGCCTGGATGAACGACCCGTCCGGGTACACCATGTCTGGCGGCCGGATCACCAGCGTCGATCCGGTCGCGGTGTTCTTCAACGGGGCGACCTGGTACGAGACCCCGCACATGATCCTGGCCGCCTACATGGTCGCGGGCGGCCTGGCCGCCACCCCCTACGCGGCCGGCCTGCTTCGCGGGCACCGCGACCGCTACAACCGGCTGGGGTTCCTGCTGCCGTTCACGGTGGCCGCGATCGCGACGCCGTTCCAGATCGCGGTCGGTGACACCGCGGCCCGGGCGATCGCCAGCCAGCAGCCGGTCAAGTTCGCGTCGATGGAGTACGTCCGGGTCACCGCCCGCGGCGTCCCGGAGTGGATCGGCGGCATCTGGTACCACGGGCACGTGGTGCCGGGCACCGGTCTCGCCCTCCCGGACGTTGACTCCCTGCTGGTCGGGTTCTCGCCGCACACCAAGGTGACCGGCTGGGACAGCGTGCCCCCGGCCCTGCGACCGCCGCTGCCGACGCTGATCCACCTCAGCTTCGACGTGATGGTCGGCGTCGGGACGCTGATGCTGCTGTGGGGCCTGTGGCTGGCCCTGTGGTGGTGGCGGCGCCGGGATCTGCCGGGAGGCAGGCTGGGCACGGTGTTCCTGGCCGGGGGAGCGCTGTCCGGGGTGGCGGCGGTGGTGGCCATGGAGGCCGGCTGGGTGGTCACCGAGGTCGGCCGCCAGCCCTGGACCGTCTACGGCGTCCTGCTCACCAACCAGGCCGCCACCCGGGCCAGCGGGGTGGTGAGCACGCTGGTCATCACCGTGCTGCTCTACGGCGTGCTGACCATAGCCACCTTCGGCATCTTGTTCCTGATGCAGCGGCGCTGGCAGGCCTCCGGCCAGCCCGAGGTGGCCGTCCCGTATTCACCGTCCGAGCAGGCCCGGCGGCCGGGGGCCAAGCAGTGATCGCCGACACCGTGGCAGCCGTGCTGGTGGTGGTGGCCATCGCCTACGCGGCGCTGGCGGGGGCCGACTTCGGCGGCGGCATCTGGGACCTGCTGGCCGGCCGGGCCCGGCGCGGAGCCGCGGCCCGGCGGCGCATCGACGCCTCGATCACGCCGGTGTGGGAGTCCAACCACGTGTGGCTGATCATCGTGGTGGTCGTGCTCTGGACCGCCTTCCCGGTCGCGTTCGGCTGGATCTTCACCACGTTGTTCGTGCCGCTGAGCGCGGCCGCGCTCGGCATCGTGCTGCGCGGCGCCGGGTTCGCGTTCCGCCCCGAGGTCCGGGCCATGCGCTGGGAGCCGGTGGCCGGTGCCGTGTTCGCGTTCGCCTCCCTGCTGACACCGTTCTTCCTCGGCACCGTGATCGGGGCGGTGGTGACCGGTCGGGTGCAGGGCGACGGCGGCGACCCGGTCACCGCCTGGGTGAACCCGACCTCGCTGCTGACCGGTGCCTTGTTCGTGGTGTTCTCCGCTTACCTGGCCGCCGTCTACCTGGCGGTGGACAGCGAGCGGGCGGGCGAACCGGAGCTGCGCGAGTACTTCACCCGGCGGGCGATCGCGGCCGCCGTCGTCTCCGGGGTGCTGGCCGCCGTCACCATGACCGTGCTGCATTCCAGCGCACCGCGGATCTTCACCAACCTGACCAGCGGGCGCTCGCTGCCGCTGGTGGTGGTGTCGGTGCTGGCCGGAGCGGTGGTGCTGGTGCTGCTGGTGCTGGACAAGGTCCGGCTGATCCGCCCGCTGGCCGCGCTCGCGGTCACGGCGGTCGCGGCCGGCTGGGCGATCGCCCAGTACCCGTATCTGCTCCCGCCCGGCCTGACCATCGCCGGCGCCGCCGCCCCGGCCGCCGCCCTCGGCACCGAACTGCTGGTCGTGTTCATCATCGTCGTGGTGGTCGGCCCGTCCTTCGCGCTGCTGTTCTGGCTCACCCAGCGCGGCCATCTCGGCGAGTCCGAACCGACCTCCAGCAGCTTGCTGACCCTGGACCCTGACCCGCCCATCCCCGCGGCGCCCGCGCCCGCGACGGCGGCCGCGACCCCCCAGTCGGGGCTCGCCACCGTGGCCGTCTTCGCCCTGGTCGCGGCCCGCCGGAGCCAGCACCGGCGTCAGCGCCAGCGCCGGAGGCCTTGATCAGTTCGGGGCGGGCTCCGGCGCGGAGACCGACCGGCGGGGCGCCCGGCGGACGGCCAGCAGGTAGTACAGCGGGATGGTCACGGCCAGCCCGACGATCCACGACAGGTCCGTCCCGTTCATGGCCTTGGCGGCCGGCCCGGTGTACAGGGTCGTCGACATGAACGGGACCTCGACCGCGATGCCGATCAGGTAGGCGATGACGCCGATCCAGCCGATCCGGCCGTAGGGGCCGCCGCTCGGGTCGAAGAACGCCTCGACGTCGTACTCGCCCCGCCTGATCAAGTAGTAGTCGACCAGGTTGATCGCGGTCCAGGGGATCAGGACGTACAGCAGCAGCAGGATGAAGTTCGTGTAGTTGGTCAGGAAGTTCGACTGCAGCCCGATCGCCAGGCCCAGCGACAGCGCCACGATGGCGACCGAGAGGACGGCCCGGACCCGGGCGCCGGGGATCCAGCGGCGGGCGAAGGTCTGCCCGGTCGTGATCGAGCACAGCACGCCGCCGTACAGGTTGATCGAGTTCGTGTCCATGATCCCGAGCGCGAAGACGATCATGACCAGCCAGCCGACGCCCCCGCTCAGCGTGTGCAGCTCGGCGATCTGGTCCGGGTTGCTGGAGGCGACCCCGACGATGGCGCCCAGCAGCATGGGCAGGATGCTGCCGGTGACCGTGCCCCAGTACGACATCCAGAAGGTGGAGCCGGCCTCGTTGTTGGGCGGCATGTAGCGCGAGTAGTCCGAGACGTACGGCGCGTAGGCGATCTGCCAGAGCACGCCGAGCGACACTCCCGACAGGAAGCCGCCGCCGCTGAAGTGGCCGATGGACAGGAAATTGGCCGGCAGGCCGTGCACCCCGACGATGAAGATCAGGCTGAGGATCATGACCCCGCCGAACAGGATCACCGCCCACCGGTTCACCGCGTGGATCATGTCGTAGCCGAGCACGGTGATGACCAGGCTGACCACCGCGCAGATGACGATGCCGGTGTTGATGCTTATGCCGCTGGCCACCTGGTGCAGCGACTGGCCCCCGAGGACCAGGTTGGACGCGAAGAAGCCCACGTACATGACCACGGCCACGAGGACGACGATCAGGGCCCCGAAGTACCCGAACTGCGCCCGGCTCTGGATCATCTGGGGCACGCCCAGCCGCGGTCCCTGGGCCGAGTGCAGCGCCATGAACAGCCCGCCGACCGCGTTGCCGAGCACGATCGCGACCAGGCTCCACCAGAAGCTGAGGTGGAACACGGCTGGGGCGAGGGCGCCGGTCACGAACGTCAGCGGCATGATGTTGGAGCTGAACCAGATCGTGAACAGGTCGCGCGGCCGCCCGTGCCGCTCGTCCAGCGGGATGATGTCGATGGTGCGGCGCTCCAGCGTCGCGGGCTCGCTCGATCTCGGGCTCACGCGGGTACCTCCGAATAGGCGGGCCGGCCGGACCAGAGCAGGCCGGCCGAGGCGTTCGCGGTGGCTACTTCCCGGCTGACGGCCAGGTCGGCCACCAGCAGCTCGGGCACGGTGACGGCGCCGGCGTCCCGTGGGGCGGAAGCGACCGTACGGCCGTCGGGGGCTATGACCCGGCTGCCGCCGAGCATGCGGTCCGGCCCGGTCCCGCCGTGCTGGTTGGCCGAGATCCACCACTGGCCGTTGCACAGCGCCTGGGCCGGGTAGATCGTGTCCCACCAGCTCGCGGTCCCGGTCTCGTAGGCCGACGGGTGCAGCACCACGTCGGCGCCGGCGTTCGCGCAGCGAGCGCGCGGTCTCGGGGAAGTCGCCGTCGAAACAGACGCACAGCCCGGCCCGGCCGATCCCCGGGATGTCGCCGGCGGTGATCCCGTCGCCCGCGCCGAACACCGCCGATTCGGCGCCGTAGAGCTGGGTCTTGCGGTGGCTGAGCAGCCGGTCGCCGGCTGGCCCGTAGACCACCGCGGTGTTGAACAGCTGGCCGCCGTCCAGCTCGGGGAAGCTGCCGGCGCAGACGACCATCCCGGTCGCCGCCGCGATCGCGGCCAGCCGCTGCTGGACCGGCCCGTCGAGCGGCTCGGCCGCCGCCCGCGCGTCCGCGCCCAGCGTGGCGGTCCGGTAGCCGCACAGCCACAGCTCCGGCAGCACCGCCAGGCCGCACCCGCGCCGGGCCAGCTCGCCGAGGGCCTTCGCCGCGGTGTCGAGGTTGACGCGGGGGTCGCGGTCAGGGGTCCACTGGGCCAGGCCCACCCGCACGTCCCCGGCCTCGCTGTGGTCGCCGGTTCGCAGCACTTCCGTTTCCTCCGCTGATGCACCTGGTGGGCCGGTTGGAGTCAGTCTGGGGTCTCGGTGTGCCGGGAGCGTAACATTTGATTAGCACGTTGGTATAGTTCGTTGGCATGACTGACGAGGCTCCAGGGGGCGCCCTCGGCGACGTCGGTGAGGTCATCGCGGCCAACCTCCGCCGTCTGCGCACCGCCCGGCGGATGTCGCTGGCCACCCTGGCGAGCCGGGCCAACGTGGCCAAGGCGACACTCGCGAACCTGGAGCAGGGCCGGGGCAATCCGACCATCGAGACGCTGTGGTCGCTGGCCCTGGGGCTCGGCGTGGCCTTCAGCGACCTGCTGGAAGACCGGCGGGAGACGACCACCGTGCTGGTCCGGGCCCAGCAGGGCGCGCACGTGCTCGGGTCGACCGCCGGCGGCCAGCTGGACCTGCGGCTGCTGGACCGGATCGAGCGCGGCGGCCTGGTCGAGGTCTTCGAGCTGTTCCTGCCGGCCGGGACCGAGCATCTCGGCTCACCCCACGGCGACGGCGTGGTCGAGCGCGTCTTCGTGCACGAGGGATCGATCATGGTCGGGCCGGCCGCCGAGCCGCTCACGCTCGGCCCGGGAGACTACGCCCGGTACAGCGGCGACGGCCCCCACGTCTACCGTTCACCCGATCAGGACTGCCGCGGCATGCTGCTGGTCGGGTACCCGCCTGCCTGAGGAGCGCCGGTGACCGGGTTCGACTATCTCGTGGTCGGGGGCGGCACGGCGGGCTGCATCGTCGCCGCCCGGCTGGCGGCCGACCCGGCCGTCTCGGTCGGCCTGATCGAGTGGGGCCTGAGCGACGAGCACGAGCCGCGGGCCCGCTCGATCCGCCGGTGGGCGGAGATGCTGGAGGGCGAGTACGACCTCGACTACCGCTCGGTACCGCAGGAGCGCGGCAACTCCGGCATCCGCCAGGCCCGGCTGAGGATCCTGGGCGGCTGCTCCACCGCCAACACCATGATCGCCTGGCGTCCCCGCGTAGCCGACCTGCGGGAGTGGACGGAGCTGGGGGCCACCGGCTGGGACGCCGCCACCGTCCATCCGTACTACCCGCGGCTGCAGGCGCCGATCACCCCGGTGCCACCAGCCGATCAGAACCCGTTCGTGGCCGGGGTCGTCCGGGCCGCCAGCTCCGCCCTGCAGCTGCCCGTCCGGTCCACCTGGAACGACGAGGACGTGATCGAGGGGACCGGCTTCTTCGAGATCGGCTACCAGCCGGAGACCAACACCCGGTCCTCGTCCTCGATCTGCTACCTGCACCCGGCCCAGCGCAGCCGCGCCAACCTGCACGTCCTGCTGCAGACCAGAGCGCTGCGGCTGATCCTGGACGGCCAGAACCGGGCCGCCGGAGTGCTCGTCCGCACCGCGGACGGCGCGGTCACGGCGGTCACCGCGGGCCGGGAGGTGATCGTGTGCGCGGGCGCCATCGACTCGCCGCGCCTGCTGCAGCTGTCCGGCATCGGGCCGGCCGGGGTGCTCACGGCGGCCGGTGTCGACGTCCGGGTCGACCTGCCCGGGGTCGGGGCCAACCTGATGGACCACGCCGAGGGCATCGTCGTCTGGGAGATCGCCCGGCCGCTATCGAAAGTGTGCGCCACCGGCTGGGACGCCGGAGCCCTGCTGCGGCTCACGCCGGAGGCCGCCCGGCCCGATGTCACCATGCACTTCCCGGTCGAGGCGTGGGTTGACCACGTGGTCGCCCGCGGGGTCCGGATGCCGCCGTACTACGTGGCGATCGCGCCCAACGTGGCCAAGCCGCGCAGCCGCGGCCGGGTCTGGATCACCAGCGCCGATCCAGACCAGCCCCCGGCCATCGACTACCGCTACTTCACCGACCCGGCCGGGGCCGACGAGGCTGTCCTGGTCGCCGCGGTCCGCGCCGCCCGCCGCATCGGTGACTGCGAGCCGCTGGCGTCACAGCTGCGGCGCGAGGTGTTCCCGGGGCCGCAGGTCACCTCCGACGCCGACCTCTCGGCCCTGGCCCGGGCCACCCATCAGACCGTCTACCACGTCAGCGGCACCTGCCGGATGGGCGCCGGGGACGACGGCCAGGCCGTGCTCGGCCCCGACCTGCGGGTCCGCGGCGTGCCGGGGCTGCGGGTGGCCGACGCGTCGGTGTTCCCGACGATCCCGTCGGTCAACCCGGTCGTCACCGTGATGCTGGTGGCCGAGCGCGCAGCCGATCTGATCCGGGCGAGCGCCTCGCCGGCGAGCTGATCGAGCACTTCGGCCTTGATCCGGGCGAGCTTGTCCCAGCGCTCGGCCGGGTCGGCCCCGAGGTTCCCGTCGGGCAGGATGAACTCGTCGAAGCCGAGGTCGGCGAACTGCCCGAGCTGGTCGACGATCTGTGCCGCCGTCCCGCCCAGCGTGCGGCTGGCCGGCGAGCCGGTCCCGTCCAGCGCGATCATGGCGTTGACCGAGGTCCACATCGTGGCCGGGTCGCGGCCGGCCTTCTCGCAGGCCTCCCGCAGGCCGTCCCGGCGGGCGGTCAGCTCCGGGGCCTGCCAGGTGTTCCACTCGCTGGCGTGGCGGGCGGTGATGCGGAACATCCGCGGGCCCTTGGTGCCGACCAGCAGCGGCAGCGGCGACTGGACCGGCTTGGGGTCACAGGGGGCGTCGGTGAAGTCGTAGAACTCGCCGTGGAACGTGGTGGTGTCCTCATCCAGCAGCGAGCGGACGATCGCGATCGCCTCGGCGAAGCGGCTGACCCGCTTGCCGGGCGGCTCGAGCTCGATGCCGTAGGCCCGGTGCTCGTTGAGCTGCCAGCCCGCGCCGATCCCGAGGACCATCCGCCCGCCGGACAGCTGGTCGAGGGTGGCGGCCCGGTTGGCCAGCAGCGCCGGGTGGTGCACCGAGGTCGGCGAGACCAGCGTCCCGACCCGGACCCGTTTGGTCACCGCCGCCACCGCGGGCAGCAGCGCCCAGCACTCGTGGATGTCGCCCCGGGCGGGCGTGGTGGTGCCGGTGTCGGGCATGTAGTGGTCGGCCAGCCAGACCCCGTACCAGCCGCCGGCATCGGCCTGACGCGCATCGGCCAGCACCTGGCCGGCCGCGCGGTCGTTACTGGGCCACAGGGAGAACTTCACGGTCCAACCCTAGAGGCAGGCTCTCCGCCCAGCAGAGGCAGGCTCTCCGGCCCCAGCCAGCCGGCCGCCGAGCCCGCCCCCTGGGTCAGGGAATCAGAACGGTCTTCCCGGCCAGCCGCCCGGTGACGGCTGCGTCGTGGACGGCGGCCAGTTCGGTCAGCGGCCGCCGCCCGGCCACGTCGACCGTGAGCTCACCGGCATCCACCCGGGCGACCAGGCTCGCGAGCTGGGCGGCGTCGGTACGCAGGACGGCCGACACCACCCGGACCCCACGCCCGGCCTTTTCAAGATCGGGGAAGGTCGTGCTGACCAGGACTCCGCCGTCGGCGACCAGGCCTGCCAGCTGGGCGGTGGCCGGCGCGTCGGTCCGCACCAGGTTCAGCACCGCGTCGAACTGCTGCCCGGCCAGCGCCTGGGGGAGCGGGGCGGCGTCGTGGTCCACGATCCGGTCCGCCCCGTAGCCCCGCAGCCGGCCGATGCTGCGGGCGCTGGCGGTCGCCGTGACGATCGCGCCGGCCTGGCGGGCCAGCTGGACGGCGTACCCGCCGACCGCGCCGCCTGCCCCATTGACCAGGAGACTCTGCCCCCGCTGGAGCCGTGCGTGCTCGAACAGGGCCTGCCAGGCGGTCAGCCCGACCGAAGGCAGGCCGGCAGCATCGGCCAGGTCGAGAGCACGTGGCGCCGCCGCCAGCGACTCGGCGGGGGCGACCGCGTACTCGGCCGCCGCGCCGGGCGCGGCCGGGGCCAGGGCCGCGACCACCGGGTCCCCGGCGCTCCAGCCGGTGACCCCGTCGCCGGCCTCGGTGATCACGCCCGCCAGATCGTAGCCGGGGATGTGCGGGAACGTGATCGGGAACGCCTGCTGCACGTAGCCCGCCCGGATCGCGACGTCCAGCGGGTTGAACGCGGTCCCGGCCACCTGCACCACAACCTGCCCGGGCCCCGCCACCGGCCGGTCCGCGTCCTCATACACCAGCACGTCGCTGTCGCCGTAGGAGTGGTAACGCACTGCCTTCATGATCGCTCCCTCACGTTATGTTTCGAATTTGAAGCACATTGGCCAGGTTAGGCGTGCTTCAAATTCGAAGCAAATGAGAGGAAGGTGATCCGTGTCACAGTGCTTCGAGTTCGCAGCATGTAGCGTGTTCCGGGTGACCGACAGCCAGCCCGACACCGGTGCCGACGACGTTCAGCCGCCCGATCCCGAGCAGCTGAACGCCCTGTTCGCACTCATGGAGGCGGCCAGCCTGCTGGAGCACCAGATCGAGCAGCATCTGCGGCGCGAGGGCGGCCTGAGCTGGGTGCAGTTCCAGTTGCTGGCCCGGCTGGCCGACGCGGGCGGCCCGCTGACCATGACGCAGCTGGCCGACGGCGTTGTCTACAGCCGCAGCGGCCTGACCTACCAGGCCGGCCTGCTGGAAAAGGCCGGGCTCATCACCCGGGACGCCAGCTCCGACGACGACCGGGCCACCCTGGTGACGATCACCGGCCAGGGCCTGGCCCTGTTCGGCCGCGTCCTGCCCGGCCACATCCAGGTGACCCGGCGCCTGCTGTTCGACTCGCTGTCCGCTGAGGACGTACGCCAGCTCGGCGACATCATGTCCCGCGCCCGCGATCACATGCGGGCGCAGCCACCGCGCTCAGCCACCCCGCGCCGCCCGAGGCCTTCGCGTCCGGCGGCCTCACCCGAGGACGGCTGACCTACCGCGCACCCGGTGGCTAGCGGGCGGAACGAATTTTGATCAGCCGGTTGGCCAGCATCGACAGCACGTCGGGACGACTCTCGTGGCGCTCCTCGTATGAGTGCAGGATCACCAGGTCGGGGTCAGTGTCTCGTCCGCGATGGCGGGAACCGGCGCCTGGTCCGCTACCGTCCGGCCGTGCTGGCCACGGCCTGGGCCACCCGGGTCAGATAGGTGGCCGTGGCGGTCACCAGCTTGAGCTGCTGCTCGGCCCACCAGATCGGGTCGGCCAATGGGTAGGGTCCCCGGCGGTGCGGTGCTTGAGCCATGAAGCTGATCCTTCCCGATTCCGGTGAATGGACGCGTGCGAGGCCCGGCGGATGCCGGGCCTCGTGGAGCGCACCGTCAGCCCTGGAAGGACTCGGCGGTCTGCGTCACACCTTCGCGGGCCTTGGCCACAGCAGCGGTGCCGGTGGCGACGACCTGCTTGGCGAAGTCGCGCTGGGCGTTGAGCACCTGCCCGGCGAAGTCGTAGATCTGGTCGATAACCTGCTCCGGGTTGATCGGGACGGCGGTCGGCAGCTGGCCGAACGCCTGCTGGACCGTCCGGTTCCAGGTCTCGATCGCGGCGATGCTGGCGTCCTGGCTCTGCTTGATCAGCTCGGCGTACTGCTCCTGAACGGTGGCCATGAGGGGTTCTCTCTTTCTGTTGTGCGTACCTTGTGCTTGAAATAGTACGCACCATCCGCTCAATATGTCAAGCGAATCGCTTAACTTATCAAGCAGACGCCCGGCCGGGTGGCGGCCCAGGCATCAGGTGTCGCGCGATCGCCGCAGGCTGCGGTACACACGGAGCAGCGTTTCGCGTTCCTCGGGGCCAAGCTCGGGATCGGTGCGGATGGCCGCTTCGGTGCTGGAGACGGCGCCGTTATCCCCGTCCCTGGCCGACGCCATGCCGGCCTGCGACATCAGGGTGTCAGACGACAGGCTGAGCGCGTCGGCGATGGACCGCAGCACGCGCAGGGAGGGCTGGTGCAGCCCGCGCTCGACCTGGCTGAGATAGGCGTTGGATACCTTCGTCAGGTCGGCCAGCTGCCGCAGGGACAGGTCGGCCAGCTGGCGCTGCATGCGGATATAGCTGCCCAGGCCGCCGAGCTGGGTGCCTTCTCCCGACTCATCCACCATGCTCCAAGTATGGCGTGTACGCGGGGCACCGATCCCATCTAGTGAAAGGGCGTTGGGGTTTGGTCGCCCAGCGGAGTCAGCTGGTGACATCGGTCCGTCTGTCCGAGAGGACTTCGCATGTCGACTTCCAGCTTCCCGCAGGATCCCAATGACGCGATGAAGCGGGTCAAGGAACTGAGCGACCGGATGATCGAGCTGACCCAGAAGAACGGCATCGCCTGGCTCGAGGCCTATGAGAAGAGCAGCTGCGCTAGCTGCGTCGCGTCGCCCGGCTGCGCCGCACCCTCAAGCTGCGGCCGATCGCCGCCACGCCGCCGCCGGGTCGCCGCCCTGGCGCTGAACGCCCAGGAACCGGGTCACCAGGGGGGCGACCCGGTCCGGGCTGTCCAGCAGCATGAGGTGACCGCCACCCTGCACCACCTCCAGCCGGGCGTGAGGGAGCAGGGTGGCCATGATCTGGTGATTGATCCGCGGGGTGATCGGGTCGTCGTCACCGCAGACGATCAGGACCGGCTGCCTGATGGTCCAGAGCCACGGCAGGCTGGACCAGCTGGCCAGCGCCGTCATCCGGTAAACCCCGGCCCGGGTGTCCGGCGGCCGCTGGATCCCGAGGGCATGGATCAGGCCGGGTTCGGTACGCAGGCGGCCGCCGAACATCACACCAGCCGCCTGCTCCCGCTGCTGACGGCTGTAGTGCCCGGACTGCAGGAAATGCCAGAGGGCCCCGGCGTCGCCCGGCACCCCGAGGCTGCCGAAGACGGTGGAGGTGAGCACCAGGCGGCGTACCCGGGACGGATGGCTCAGCGCCATCTGCTGCGCCACCGCTCCGCCGAACGACAGGCCGAGGACGTCGGCGCACCCGATCCCGAATTCATCGAGCAGGGCGGCACCCACCGAAGCCAGATCCCGCATGGTCAGCGGGTGCGTGGGCCGGGGGGAGCGGCCGATGCCGGGCGGATCGAAGGTGATGACACGGTACCCAGCCAGGTGCGGGAGCAGCCGCTGCCAGCTGTCCGTACCGGCCCAGACGCCGGAATGCAGCAGCAGGGGCTGGCCCTGGCCGCGAACCTCGGCGTAGATGCTCAGCCCGTTGGCCTGGACCAGGCGGCCGATCGCGGATTCGGCCGCAGCAGGCAGCACCATGCCGGTACCCCCATCATCCTCGACGTGGTGGTGGAGCACCAGTTGAGGATCATAGGCATGACATCAAACCAGCGTCCTTAATTCTTATACCCCCCTTTCTTTTAGTCATTCGCTGTCCCTATTAACGTGCAGTTAATAAACGCAGGCCGCTGTGAAAGGGGCGATCTCTACTGCGTCCGGCTCATCTGGCGGGAGATCTGCATGGCCGCCCGGCGCACGATCGGGGCTCGCTGCTCGGCTCGCAGCCGCATCGTCGGGCCGCTGACCGACACCGCCGCCAGCGCCTGACCCGATGCGCCCAGGATGGGTGCGGCTACGCAGGAGTTGCCGAGCACTGATTCCTCGTACTCGAACGCGGTCCCGGTTGTGCGTACCGTCTCCAGCTGGGCCCGGAGGCGCTTGGGCTGGGTAATCGTGTAGCGCGTCAGCCGCCTGAGGTCCGAGGCGAGCACGGTGTCGATGGTCGCGGGCGGAGCGTAGGCCAGCATGGCCTTGCCCAGCGCGGAGGAGTGCATCGGCCACCGGCCGCCGGTCCGGGTCGGCAGCGGAAACGCGTGGTATCCGACGACCTTGACGAAGTAGAGCACGTCGAGGCCGTCGAGCACGCCCAGATGGACGGTCTCGTGCGTCTGCTCGAACAGCTCCTGGCTCGACGGCAGCGACGCATCGCGCAGCTTGCGCCGGTCCTCGACCAGCTCGCCCAGCTCGAACTGGCGCAGCCCCAGGCGGAAACCGCCATCGGCCCGCTCCAGCAGCCGCTGCTCGACCAGGGCGTTGGCCAGACGGTGCACGGTCGACCGGGGGATTGCCGGTGTCCTGCCTACCTCGGAAGATGACGCCGAGGCGTTGATCGCGATTGTTTTCAAGCCTGGGCGGTAGCTGTATCAATACAGACTGCTTTCGATGGCAAGGAGGGCATCTATGGCAGGTAATTCGACTGAGCCGGGCCGATCGGTGACGAGCAAAGTTGTGGCGATACTGCTCACGTTTCACGACGGCGGCGAGCATTCCCTCACCGAGATAGCCCGTCTCACGAGGCTGCCCATCTCGACCACGCACCGCCTGGTGACCGAGCTGGCCGGCTGGGGTGTTCTGGAACGCACCGATGAGTCGCAGTTCCGGGCCGGATCACCCATCCGGGCCATCGGCGGCCGGGCCGCCTACTCGCCGGCCATCGTCGAGTCGGCGCGCCGGGTGCTGGAAGACCTGGCCACCACGGCCCGTACCAGCGCGGGGCTCGGCGTGCTGACCGGCGGCCAGGTCGCCTACATCGAGAAGCGGAATGACCACAGCCCCGTCACATCGTTCGCCCGGGCGCCGAAGCTGCCGGCCCACGCCACCGCCCTCGGCAAGGCCCTGCTGGCGTTTTCCTGCGCCATGACCTGGGCCGGATCCATCCCTCGCCACAGGTGGGCGCCGAGGTCACGGTGGATCGGCGCCAGGAAATCGTCCGGCCGCAGAGCCGACGCGGTCCCGACGGAAATGGCTTCATGCCAGTGACCGCTGTAGAGCGACCCCAGCAGGTCACCGGACCGGTACATGCTCACCATGCGGTCCTCGACGGCCCGGGTCAGCACCATCGTTTCCAGGATCTTCCGCAGAAGATCCTTGTCGCGGCTGGTCACAGGATCGGCTCGGTCGGGTGGCTTCCGCTTCGCGCGCGTCGTTGCCATGCCGGGATGCTCACTCACCGCCCGGCGCGGCGTCTCCGGTGTTCCTGCTCAGCGGGAAGGTCGTGTGCCCACCTGGTAATCGGTCGCGAAATTTGCTCCTATAGCGATGAGGAGTAATCCACATGACCGATGAGACGCCGCACGATCACGGCCAGGACGCTGCCTTCGTGCTCGCGCCCGAAAGTGGTCTGCTGGCCGAGATGGACGCGGCCGGCCTCGGCCGCGCGCTGGGCCAGGTGTTCACCGGGGCCTGGGCCAATCCGGCCGCGGCCACCGAAGCGGGCCTGCGCTACTGGTCCGCCCTGGCCCAGATTCCGGCGGCGGCGCTGTCGAACTGGCTGGGCCGGCCGATCCCGCCGCCGGTGGACCTCAACCCGCGGGATAAGCGTTTCACCGACAAAACCTGGTCCGACAACCCGGCCTTCTACTCGCTGCGGCTGTCCTACCAGGCGTTCGCCGAGTACATGGACCGGCTGGTGTCGGCGGCCCAGCTCGACCCCATGCAGGAGGCCAAGGCCCGGCTGACGGCGGGGCTGGCCGTGGACGCGCTGGCGCCGACCAACTATCTGCCCACCAACCCGGCCGCGCTCAAGCGCGCCTTCGAAACCGGCGGCGCCAGCGTGGTCAAGGGGCTGCGCAACTTCGTCGACGACCTCATGCACAACGACGGTCGGCCCCGGCAGGTCGACACCAGCGGTTTCACGCTGGGCCAGAACCTCGCCGCCACCCCCGGCCAGGTGGTGTTCCGCAACGAGCTGATGGAGCTGCTGCAGTACTCCCCGCAGACCGATCAGGTCCACGCCACCCCCATGCTGTGCAGCCCGCCGTGGATCAACAAGTACTACGTGATGGATCTGGCCCCGGGACGCAGTTTCATCGAGTGGGCGGTCCAGCACCAGCGGACCGTGTTCGCGATCAGCTATCGCAACCCATCGGCCGAGATGTCCGGGATCACGCTGGACGACTACCTGATCCACGGGCCGCAGCAAGCCCTCGACGTCATCCAGGAAATCACCGGAGCGCCGGTGGTCGACATCGTCGGGCTCTGCCTGGGGGGCGCGCTCACCGCGATCACCGACTCCTACCTGGCCGCCGGCGGAGACGACCGGATCGGTACGCTCACCCTGCTGAACACGCTGCTGGACTACTCCGAGCCCGGGGTGCTGGGCGCGTTCACCGACATCGAGACGGTCCGCCGGATCGAGTCGCGGATGGAGCGGGAAGGCGGCCTGGCCCCCAGTTCCATGGCGACCACGTTCGACATCCTGCGGGCCAACGACCTGATCTTCAGCTACGTGGCCTCAAACTGGCTGATGGGCCAGGACCCGCCCGCCTTCGACATCCTGGCCTGGAACGCCGACAGCACCCGGATGCCCGCGGCCATGCACGCCTTTTACCTGCGTAATTTCTACGTGGAGAACAATCTGGCCCAGGGACGGCTGGAGATCGCTGGCCGGCGGCTGAACCTCAGCGACGTCAAGCACCCGGCCTACGTCGTATCGGCGGAGAACGACCACATCGTGCCCTGGAAGGCGGCCTACGCCACCGCCAACCTGGTCTCCGGGCCGGTCCGGTTCGTGCTCAGCAACGGCGGCCACATCGCCGGCATCGTCAACCCGCCGGGGCCCAAGGGCTGGTACCTGGTGGGGGACAAGCACCCCAAGTCGGCCGACAAATGGCGGGAGAAGACCACCCGGCACGCCGGTTCCTGGTGGCAGGACTGGGCGCAGTGGTCGGAGGAGAACTCCGGCCCGCTGACTGACCCGCCCCCCACCGGCAGCGACACCTACCCGGTGCTGTACCCGGCCCCGGGGGAGTACGTCCACACCTGATGACATCTCAGCCACGCCGGGCCGCGACCGCGTCGACTAGAGCGGTCCGCATGGCCTCGACCGGGCCAGGATGACCAGTCATCAGCTCGACCTGAGCCACCGCCTGGTACAGCAGCACGCTCAGACCACTGACGACCGGACAGCCGACGTCCCGGGCTGACCCGGCGAAAGGGGTCGGCCACGGTGCGTACACCACGTCGAGCACCATGGTGTCCGGCTTCCAGCGGGTGACACTCAGCGAATCGGCGGCGCCGCCCGGCAGCGTGGAAATGACCAGGTCGGCCGGGGGCAGCGGCTCGGTGAACAGGCTGCCCGAGATCTCCGGCTGCATCCCGAGCCGCTCAGCGGTCTCGCGCAGCCCGCCGGTGCGGGCCAGGTTGCGCACCAGCACGATCGGCGTCTGGTGGCCGAGCTCGCGCACCGCGGCCAGGGCCGCCTGGGCCGTACCGCCCGCGCCCAGGATGACCGCCTGCTCGACCCGGTCCAGTCCGGCCTCGCGCAGGGCCAGGACGATGCCGGTCACGTCGGTGTTGTCCGCCCGCCAGCCCCGGGCCGCCCCGAAGACCAGCGTGTTCGCGGCCCCGACCGCCTCGGCCAGGGGCGACAACTGGTCGGCGACCTCCAGCGCCACCCGCTTGAGCGGCATCGTCAGTGACAGGCCCGCCCACTCCGGTCCCATGCTGCCGACCAGGCCGGGCAGGGCCGCCTCGTCGCACTCGATCTTGCCGTAGTGCCAGCCCTGGAGGCCAAGCGCCTGGTAGGCCGCTTCGTGCAGGACGGGGGAGAGCGAATGCCTGATCGGGGACCCGAGCACGGCCGCCCGCCGCATCGCCTGATTTTCCACCTAGCTGACGGTACGCGAGTGCCCGGCCCCAGGAGGCAGTTCCTGCCACTGGACGGGATGCGCGTTGCGCCGGCCCGGCCCGCCGGGCTGCTGTTGAGCGTCGAGACGCCCAACGTCGCCCTGCTGGAGTCGCTCGGGCCACGACGTAGCCGTCCACGCCGAATCCCACGACGATTCCCGTGGCCGCCGGGGAGATGAAGCAGTGGCGCCGGACTTCCTCACGGGTGTGCACGTTGGAGATGTGGCACTCGATCAGGCGGAGATGGGCGCCCTTGATGGCGTCGTGCAGCGCGAGCGAAGTGTGGGTGGCGCTCAACGGAAAGAACCATGGCGCGTCTCTTACCTGGGGTTGCCTTGCCGTGTCCACCCCAGACTGAAATCGGGCGCCCCTATTCAAAGGAGCAGAAATGATCAGCGGGAACACCACCTTGATCGCGCACTTGGGCTATCCAACGCATACCTTCAAGTCGCCGCTCATCTGTAACCCCTGGTTCGACAAGAACGCCATCGACGCGGTCGTTGTGCCCATGGGCGTCAAGGCGGAGGAGTACCCGGAGTTCCTCAAGTACCTGTTCAAGCTGACCAACATCCGCGGTGCCCTGGTCACCATGCCGCACAAGGTCACCACCACCCGGCTGGTCGACGAGCTGACGCCCACCGCGCAGATCGCCGGCGCTGCCAACGCGGTGCGGCTGCGCGACGACGGGACGCTGATCGGCGATCAGTTCGACGGGGCCGGCTTTGTCCGCGGAGTCGAACGCAGCGGATTCCCGCTGGCCGGGAAACGAGCCCTGGTGGTCGGCAACGGCGGAGTCGGGTCGGCCATCGCGGCGTCGCTGGCCGCCGCGGGCGTCGCTGCCCTCGGCCTGTTCGACCCGGTCAAGGAGTCGTCCGAGTCGCTGGCGGCCCGGATCGACGAGCACTACCCGCAGATCAGGATCGATACGGGCTCCAGCGACCCGCAGGGGTACGACATCGTGGTCAACGCCACGCCGCTCGGCATGAAGGACGATGACCCGCTGCCCATGGACGTCGACCGGATCGGGCCGGACACCTTCGTCGGCGAGGTCGTGATGAAGCAGCAGGTCACGCCGTTCCTGAAGGCGGCCATGGACAAGGGCTGCCGGGTCCAGGTCGGCACCGACATGCTGTTCGAGCAGATTCCGGCCTACCTTGAGTTCTTCGGCTTCGGCACCACCACTCCCGAGGCGCTGCGGGCCGTCGCGCAGCTACCGAGCTGAGCCTGGCCGGGGGCGGCGATCTGCGGCGCTGAACGGCCCGGGGGTGCTCGGTTCATCAGCCATCGGTGTCATCCAGTTCCTGAGCGTAGTTCTTGCGCGCGGGCATTCGCGGCGGGCATTCTCGGCCACGCCGGCTACATGTAGAGGCCACCGTTGATCGGGTACACCTGGCCGGTGATGTAGCCCGACTCCGGGTCGGCCAGAAACTCCACCACCCGGGCCACCTCGTTCGGCTCGCCCAGCCGGCCCGCCGGGATCCGGGCGATGATCTTGTCCATGGCGTCGGGCGGCACGGCGGCGGTCATGTCCGTGGTGATGAATCCGGGCGTGACCGTGTTGATCGTGATGCCCTTGGTCGCGGTCTCCAGGGCCAGGCTCATGGTCAGCCCGAACAGCCCGGATTTGGCCGAGGCGTAGTTGGCCTGGCCGAACCCGCCGGCCGAGCCGATCACCGAGGAGATGTTGACGATCCGGCCGTAGCCGCGGTCGAGCATGGGCTGCAGCACCGCCCGGGACAGGTAGAACGCCCCGGACAGGTTGATGTGAATGACGTGGTCCCACTCCTCAGGAGTCATTCTGCGGACGGTCTTGTCCACCGTGACCCCGGCGTTGTTGACCAGGATGTCGAGGTGGCCGTGCGCGCTCATCACTTCACCGACGACCCGCTCGCAGTCCTCGGCCCGGCCGATGTTGCCCTGGTGGATGGTGACCCCGTTGTCGGCGTACTTGCTGGCGAACTGCCCAGCGGCCCCCCGGTTGGTGGAATAGCCCGCGGCTACCTTGACCCCCCGGTTGATGAGCCGCTCGCAGATGGCCAGCCCGATACCCCGGATCCCTCCGGTTACCAAAGCGACCTGTCCCGTCATGTCGGCCATGGCTACCTCCAGAACCACAGTCAACGACGGCAGCGCCCGTCCAGCAAGCCCGGGCGCCAGGTAATCCCGGGCGGCGGGTTCAGCCGGCCACGTTCCAGGCCGCCAGTACGCTGGCGTCGGCCCCCGCGCCCGCGACCCCGAGGATCGGGTGCAGCTCCATGGCCGGGGCGTACTTGCTGGCCGGGACCTGGCGGCCGAGCGCCTCGGCCATCGCCCGCACCTGGTGCGGGGCCCCGCCGCAGCACACCCCGACGTAGTTGACGCCCAGGTCGCGGGCCGCGCCCGCGAACGCGGCCATGTCGAACCGGGTGCACGAGAACGGCTCCAGTGCCAGCGGGAAGACCCGGTCCACCCCGTCGGCCCGCAGCGACTCCATCGTCGGCATGGCCAGCGTCGTCCGGTACGGCACCGGCTGGGCCGCCACCGCGCAGTCCACCGCCGCCCGGATCCGCTCCAGCAGCGGCAGCATCGTCACCGGGCCCCGGTCGCAGTTCAGCCCGACGATGGTGGCGCCGTGGTCGGCCAGGATCCGGCACGCCTCGACGTAGTCGTAGCCGTCGCGGGTGGTCTCGGGCTGGGTCGAGGCCAGCGTCACCATCGACGGCAGGCCCAGCTCCTGGATGACCTCCAGCGCGATCAGGGCCTCGCCCAGGTAGTCGTTGGTCTCGGAGATGACGAAGTCGACGCCCTCGTCGACCGCCCAGCCGAGCTGCTCGGTGTACTGGGCTCGCACGACCGCGCTGGTCGCCGGGTCGGCCGGGTCGTAGGACCAGGTGTTGCAGACGTTGCCGGCCACCAGCGCGCCGGTCGGCTGTGCTACTTCTCGGGCCAGCCGGACCGCGTGCCGGTTCATGTTCTCCAGGTCGTTCTCGCGGCCGATGTGGCGCAGCTTCTCCCGGTGCGCGTAGTAGGTCAGCGCGACCATCACGTCCGCCCCGGCCCGCAGGAACTCCCGGTGCAGCTCGCGGACGGCGTCCGGGAAGTCGAGCACGACCTCGGGCACGTACGGGCCCGCCTTGATGTAACCGCGGCGCTCCAGCTCGAACACGTAGCCCTCGGCCCCGAGCACCACGCCCTGCGCCAGCCGCTCCTCGATACCCTGCCCAGCGGTCATGCCGCGGTCCCTCCTGTCTGAGCGCCGCGCGCGAACCGGCCCGGCTCGAAACGGCTGATGTCGTACACGGTGCCCTGCTGCACGGACAGCTGAGCCAGCACCCGGCCCACCCAGGGCGCGAACTTGTAGCCGGTGCCGCGCCAGCCGACCCCGACGAAGGCCCCTCCGACGGCACTGTCCGCCCCGGGCAGCGGGCCGAGGATGAACTCGTCGTCACCGACCAGGTCATAGAAGCAGGTGTCGACCCCGCTGGCCTCGGCCACGTCCACGGTCTGCGCCCCGCGCAGGCCGGGCATGCACTCGGCCACGAAGTCCTCGACCGAGTTGATCTTCGACGGCACGGGGGTCGCGTCCGGCGGATGGTAGAAGCCGATCTTCACGCCGGGTGTGTGGCCGGTGTAGATCGGGTGCCCGTAGATGCCCACGTCCAGGTAGGCGAAGACCGGCAGCACGTCCTCGGTGTACTGGCCCGCGACGGCCGGGTCGGGGATGAAGTACTTGGACTGCATCGGCCGGTCCGGGCTGAGCGGGAAGCGGACCGGGCAGCCACCGATGAGGTCCAGCAGCTCGTTGGTGCCAAGCCCCGCGGTGATGACCAGGATGTCCGACTCGACCGGCCCGGCCGCGGTCTGCACCCGCCAGGTGCCGCCGGATCGCGTGATCGCCTGGATCGGTGCTTCCTCGCGGAACTTGACCCCGCGGGCGGGCAGCACCGACCGCAGCAGGCTCGTCACCGCGGCCACGTCGGCGAAACCGGCGTCCACGTCCAGCCAGCCGCCGTCGGCCGCGAACTGCGGGAACCGCCCGGCCAGTTCCGGGCCGGCCAGGACCTCGCGGCGCAGCTGCAGGTCCTCCAGCACGGCGAAACTGCGGGCGGCGTAGCTCGCGGGGATGTCGGGGGTCACGCTGGCCTTGGCCAGGTTCAGGCAGCCGCAGTCCACCAGCAGCCGCTGTCCGGCCCGTTCCTGCAGGTCAAGCCAGAGCTGCCGGGACTCGAAGGCCAGCCGTGAATACTGAGGGTCGAGATAGTCGTTGCGTACCGACCGGGTCAGCCCGAACGAGGCGGTGCCCGGATCACCGACCCGCGACTTGTCCACTACCGTGACCGAGCTGGCCAGCGGGGCCGCGTAGTACGCCGTCATCAGCCCCATGACGCCACCGCCGACAATGGTCAGCCGGCGGCCGCGGGTTCCGGTCAAATGCGTGCTCCTGTCGCCCAACTCCAGAATGACTGACCCAGAGTATGACCTGCATGTTTCGGCGCGATATCAGAATCCCCGGCCGGTATCGCCGGCACTGGGGCATCGAGGCCCAGGGCTCAGGCGCCGGGGGAGCGCCGCAGGCTGCGGTAGACCCGCAGCAGCGTTTCCTTTTCTTCCGGGCCGAGCTCAGGGTCGTTACGGATGGCGGCCTCGGTCCTGGACCCGGCCGGGGCCTCGCCGCCGTTGCCGGCGCTGGCCATCCCGGCCTGGGCCAGCAGCGTGTCGGCGGACAAGTTGAGCGCGTCGGCGATCGAGCGCAGGACGCGCAGCGAGGGCTGGTGCAGGCCCCGCTCGACCTGGCTCAGGTAGGCGTTGGACACTTTGGTCAGGTCGGCCAGCTGGCGCAGCGACAAGTCCGCCAGCTGCCGTTGCACCCGGATGTAACTGCCGAGTGCGCCTTCCTCGTCCGCCACCCCTCAAGTATGACCGACGGGCCGCCTTGTCAGCACGCCGTCGGCAGGCCCGGAGCCGCCGCCCGGCGCGACGATCACCAGCAGCGCGGCCACCAGGCCCGCGATCCCGCAGATCACGTAGCCGATCGAGTTGGCGCTGCCGAGCGCGTGGAAGGCCACCTCCTTGATCGGGTTGGGCGGATCCGGGACCGCGTTCGCGCCCAGCGGCCCGGAGTTCACCGCGCCCGCCGCCTGCTTGAGCGCGGCCGCCTTGGCTCCGGTGGCGTGCTCGGCCGACGAATTGAACGTGCTCAGCGCCTTGGACAGTGCGGGGTTACTGGACACCTTGGCGTGAATGCCGGCGGCCGCCCGGCTGAGCGTGACCGCCCCGATCACCGCGGGCCCCAGCGTGAAGCCGAAGTCGCGCAGCATGTTCGTCGCCCGCCCCCATCAGGACCAGCCCGGCCCCCATCGTCCAGCGCGGGTCGTAGTGGTGCAGCAGGTAGGAGGTGAGCGGGATCAGCGGCAGCGCAATGCCGTTGAACAGCACGAACGCGAGCGCGGCGTGCAGCGGCGTGAACAGCAGGATCGCAGTCAGCCGGATGCTGGTCGAATAGGCGGTGCCCAGGAAGCAGAACATGCCGATGACGGTCGCGAGGCCACCCCGTTCGGGCAGCGGGGTGCGCGCCCGGCTGGGCAGCGACGAAGTGATCTGGATCGTCACGGCCGGGGCGGACGGCCGGCCGCAGCCGAACCCGGTGGGGTTCTGCCGGGACGGCGGCGCCGACAGCGCCGAGTTCATCATCTACAGGTGTCCCGACGCGCACCGGCTCAGGCACCTTCGGGAACGGCCGGACCAGGTGTCATTCCACTTCGACAGCGACGGCCACGGCCAGGACGTCGTGGTGCTGTACGGCGTTGACCGGAAAGACCTGGCCGAACCCTGACTTGCTGACTTTGCGCTATGGATAGAAGCCGGGCCGGGTGATGTAGCGGCGGCCAGCGGGGGTGGTCCAGGTCATGACGCCGGGCTGGGGCTGATCGAGGCGCCAGCCCGCGGACTGTTTGCACCGGTGATGATGGCGGCAGAGCGGGGCCAGGCCGCATTCGCACGTCCGGCCGCCCTGGTCGTAGGGCACGGTGTGGTCGAGGTCGCAGCGGGCGGCGGGCCACTGGCAGCCGGGAGCGCTGCAGGTGGGGGTACGGGTGGTGATCAGATGCTGCAGGCGCCGGCTGGGGTGGTAGCCCGGCTCCTGGTGGCGATGGTCGCAACTGCCTCGCGCGAGCGGGTCAATCGTCACCGTGAGGACGCGGGGTCTCGCGTTACCGGGGTCGTTGAAGCGCGGTACCTGCCCGGGCACGTGGCCGTGGCCGATGGGCTGCCCGTCGTCATCGGTGACGGTCACGCTCCAGCGGGACACGGGGTGGGCGGCGGCCAGATCGGCGAGCTTCCTGGCCAGCGACGCATCGATCGTGCCAAAACCGGCGACGCTGCCTGGCTGCGCGGCCAGCCCGAGCAGGGTGCTCAGGGTGACCGTCACGTTGACGCGCGGCGAGCCGCCGCTGGCCGAACGGGTCGTGGCTGGTGGTGGCGGGCGCGGTGGGATGCGCGGGGCTGGGCCCGGCGGTGGGCGCAGAGTCCTGGCCGAGGAGGATGTCGAGGTAGGCGCGGACGCGCAGCTGATCCAGGGAACCGGCCAGGCCGGCGTCACGGAGGGCGAGTGCGCGGGCGGTGATGCGCTGGTCGGCCTCCAGTACCTCGTCGGGCGGAGGCCGAAACCGGCCAGGGCGGCGGTGCCCGCGTCTTCTTGCCAGCGCCGTACGCGCGGGTCCTTTTGCGCTTCCTCACGGCGGCGGGCGGCGGCCCCGGGGCCGACCGCGATTACCGCGCGAGCCACGGCCGCGCGGAGCTGGCCGAGCGTCTGCTGGCCGGCCTTCGTGAGGATCAGCGCCTCGATCTCATGGGTCTGGTCATCGGTCAGGACTCGGGTGGCCTCGGCGATCAGGCGGGCCTGGGGATAGTCGATGACTCCGTCGTGCAGGGCGCTGGCCGTGCGGAGCAGCCGGGTGGCGAGGGTCCAGGGCAAGGCTGAGATAGACGTCGGCCATCCGGCCGGAGAGCGTCAGCGCCGGCGCCACTTCGTCGCCGATGAACTCGCTCAGCTGGGCCGGAACCTCCCCGGCGGGGCGGGAGCGGTCCGCTCGGCGGGACGGCGGCGCGCGAGCTCGGCGATGGCCGTCAGCACGCCCGAGCAGCACCACGACTCGAGCCGCCGCCAGGACCGGAGTGCTCCGATCAGCTCGTCGTCGTCCAGCTCGGCCAGCCGCCCGTTGCGCGTGACCGCGTCGGCCGATCGCGCCAGCAACCAGCTCGGCCCGGACGCGTCGAGGACGCCGCCCGCCTCGAAACCAGAGCCGGGCCGGACCGGAGCGGACCGCGTTCCCATACGAACATATTATCGAATTAATACGGAAATGGACAGAGAGTCCGAGTACCGCTTTTTAATAAATGCACACATAAAATTGCACACTTAAAACGCCAGGAATGGGTGTGCAGTTTTAGGCGCGCAGGCGGTGCGGAGCTGGGCTTGAATACCTGGCCTCGATCCTTGTTGTGGGCGGCCTGCGCGGGTTAGCCGGGCCGCGAGGTGGTCGCGATACCGACCTGTTAGGCCAGGTCGGCGGCCTTGGCCGCGGCCAACAGGTTGTGGGCGGCCAGGGCGAGGCCGTCGGTGCGGGAGAAGTCGGCGTCCTCGTGCTCGATGTTGACGGCGATGCCGGGGTCGACCGCAGCCAGCGCGGCCAGGAACTCGGTCCAGTAGGCGACGTCGTGGCCGATGCCGACCGCGACGAACCGCCAGGCTGGGTCGGCCGGCCAGGAGGTGCACCAGAACCCGATGCCGGTCGGCACCTTGTCCGGGGCGTCGGCGGGTACCCGCTCGAACGAGGTGTCGAGCACCCCCCGGATGCCGACCCCGGGGGTGATCATGGCGTCCTTGGCGGCGGCGTGGAACACCAGCGGACCCAGGTTGCGGATGCACTCGACCACGTCCATGCCCTGCCACATCAGGTGGGACGGGTCCATTTCGGCGCCCACGTTGGTGGCGTCGATCCGGTCCACCAGCTTGCGCAGGGTCACCGGCGAGAACACCAGGTTGTGCGGGTGCATCTCGATCGCGACCCGGACGCCACGGGCCCGCGCCAGCGCGTCGATTCCCGACCAGAATTCGGCCGCCACCGTCCACTGGTAGTCGAGCACGTCCATGTACACCCCGTCCCAGGGATTGACCACCCAGGACGGGTACTTGGCGTCCGGGTCCGAACCCGGCGTGCCCGACATCGTCACCACGTGCCGGACCCCCAGCAGCCCGGCCAGCTCGATCGTCCGGCGCAGGTCGTCGGCGTGCTTGGGGCCGACGCCGGGCAGCGGGTTGAGCGGGTTGCCGTTGCAGTTCAGCCCGGTCAGCTCCATGCCCCGGGTGGAGAACTCGGCCAGGTAGTCGCGGCGCGCCTGCTCAGAGGACAGCAGCAGGTCGACGTGGCAGTGCGGGGAGGGGATGAACCCTCCGGTGTTGACCTCGGCCGAGGTCAGTCCGTTGGATTTGAGCACGTCCAGGGCTTCGGCCAGCGGGCGGTCGTGCAGGCAGGCGGTGTAGGCGCCAAGCTTCATGCGCGATCCTTGGCCAGCTCGGACGTCACCCGGTCGAGCATGCGGCGGTGGATGGCGTCGGCGTCCTCTTCCCAGCCGAACACGCACACCGCGGCGATGCCGTCGAAGGCGGCGTCGCGCAGCGAGCCGAACGTCTCGTCCCAGTTGATGTCGCCGTTGCCGATCTCGTTGTGCTGGTGCACGCGGGCGTCGACGCCGGGTGGGTTGACGATGTAGCGGTTGCCGACTCCTGCCCGGTGGTTGTAGCAGTCGGCCACGTGGATGTGGGTCAGCTTGGGCCTGGCGTACTCGATCATGGCGGCCAGGTCACCGGCCCCGTCGGACAGGTGGAACGCGTGCGGGATGCAGAAGCAGTAGTTGACCCAGGGCTGGTTCAGGCCGCGGACGATCTGCACCGCGTCGGAGTTGCGCTCGGAGAAGTCGTACGGATGGGCTTCGATGTCCAGCCGCAGGCCGTATCGCTCGAAGGCCGGGATCAGCTCCTCCATCGAGTGGTAGAAGGCGTGCTCGGACCGCAGCGGCTGGTTCGGGTCACCGGACAGCTCGGTGATGATCACCGGGACTTCCAGGCCGTCGGCGATCTCCAGCAGCCGTCGCCAGTTCCGGACCTGGGCCTGCCGTTCCTGCTCGTCCGGGGCCGACCAGTTGAACACCGGGACCAGCGACGCGATGCGGACCCCGGTCTCCTGCACCGCCTTCTTGACCTCGGCCACCATCGCGTCGTCGGCCTTGGGGTACCGGTGCCAGAAGAACCAGTCCGCCCGCGGTGACAGCTCCAGGTACTCATAGCCCAGATCGGCGGCCTTGCGCAGCTCGTCGGCGACCGACAGGTCGGCGTGATACATCGCGGGGTCCAGTGCGACCTTCACCATGGCGTCCTCGTCGTGGTCAGTCGGTATCTGCCGGGCTAGTTGATCCTGATCCTTGCCGCCGCTCTTGTACAGGGCCGTCCGGCCCGGCGGCACCGCCAAGAGCCAGACGTGTGCGGGGCCCGGCCGAAGCCGGGCCCCGTTCGGTGCACGTGATTAGTTTCGAGTGATCAGTTCTGCGAGGCAGAGCGGGTGGCCTCGGTCACCGTGTCGCGAACCTTGTCGGCGGCGGCGGTGCTGGTGGCCAGGATCTGCTTGGCCAGGTCGCGCTGGGCGCTGAGGATCTGCCCGGCGAAGTCGTAGAACTGGTCGATGGCCTGCTCGGGGCTGGGCAGCCCGGCCGGGAGGTGGCTGGCGGCCTGCTGGATGGTGTGGTTCCAGGTCTGCAGGGCGGACAGCGCCGCGTCCTGGCCCTGCTTGAACAGTTCGGCGTACTGCTCCTGAACGGTGGCCATGAGGGTTCTCTCTTTCGTGTGAGTACTGCGTGGTATCTGCGTACCTTGTGCTTGAAATAGTACGCACAGCATGCCGTGTATGTCAAGCGCAATGCTCAGCATGCCAAGCGAAATGAACCGCGCTGTGCCCGCAGACCCACGGGCGCGGCTGGGTTCGTGACCGGCGACCAATGGAAAGCAAGCGCTGGGCGGCCTAGGCTCAGCCCATAATGAGCGCCGACTCCGATTCGACCAGGGCAGCGGCGGAAGACGCCGTATCCGCACCGCTGGACATGCTGCTGACCGACGCGGCCACCGGCATGCTGCGGCGGCTGAACCCGGGTGGCTCCGGGCTGCGGCTGGCCGCTGCGCTGGCCGCCCGGCCCCGGCTGATAGCCGGGCGCGGAGGACAGCTGGCCGGGGAGCTGGTCCGCATCGCGGCGGGCCGGTCCGAGGTGGCACCCTCCCGGCGGGACCGCCGGTTCGCCGACCCGGGCTGGGCCGGTAACCCGGTGCTGCGCCGGGCCATGCAGGCCTACCTGGCCACCGCCGAGAGCGTCGAGGGTGTGGTGGGCGAGGCCGGCCTGGACGAGGCCGACACCGAACGGGTGGGCTTCATCCTCACCAACCTGCTCGACGCGCTCGCGCCCAGCAACAACCCGCTGCTGAACCCGGCGGCGCTGAAGGCGGCGGTCGACACCGGCGGCGGGAGCACGCTGGCGGGGCTACGGCACTTCGTCTCCGACATGGCGGTGTCGCCCCGGGTCCCCAGCATGGTGGAGCCGGACGCCTACCAGGTGGGCGTGGACCTGGCCGTCAGCCCCGGGTCGGTCGTCCTGCGTACCCCGGTGTTCGAGCTGATCCAGTACCGCCCGGCCACCGCCACCGTCCGCCCGGTCCCGCTGCTGTTCGTGCCGCCGGTGATCAACAAGTTCTACGTGCTCGACCTGGCGCCTGGCCGGAGCATGGTGGAGTACCTGGTCAGCCAGGGCCTGCAGGTGTTCATGATCTCCTGGCGCAATCCGGACGCACGGTACGCCCAGTGGGACCTCGACACCTACGGGCAGGCGGTCCTGGACGCGATGGACGCCGCCACCCGGATCACCGGGAGCGAGACCACCGCGCTGGCCGGGACCTGCTCGGGCGGCATCATCGCCGCGATGGTAGCCGCGCACCTGGCCCACATCGGCCAGCAGGACCGCATCGCCGCGCTGACCCTCCTGGTCACCGTGCTCGACCAGGCACACGCCGGGCTGGCCAGCGCGGTTGTCGACGAGCGGACCGCGCAGGTGGCGGCGGCCGCGTCCCGGGCCCGCGGATACCTGGACGGCCGGACGCTGGCCGAGGTGTTCGCCTGGCTGCGGCCCAACGACCTGATCTGGAATTACTGGGTCAACAACTACCTGCTGGGCCGGAAACCGCCGGCCTTCGACATCTTGTTCTGGAACGCCGACACCACCCGCATGGCGGCGGGCCTGCACCACGACTTCCTGCGCATGGGGGTGGACAACGTCCTGGTCAGCCCGGGGACCGCGACCATGCTCGGCTCACCGGTCGACCTGAGCGCGATCGACCGGGACAGCTACATCGTGGCCGGGATCACCGACCACATCTGCCCCTGGCAGAGCTGCTACCAGTCCACCCAGCTGCTCGGCGGCCGGCCCCGGTTCCTGCTGTCGACCAGCGGGCACATCGCCGCCATGGTCAACCCGCCCGGCAACGAAAAGGCCCGCTACCAGGTGGCCGCCGACAGTCCCGAAGACCCCAAAGAATGGCTGCGCACCGCCGAGACCCGGCACGGGTCCTGGTGGCCGGACTACGCGAGCTGGCTGGCCGAACGCTGCGGGGATGAGAAGGACGCGCCGGCCGAGCTCGGCGGCGGCGGGCTGGCGCCGGCCAGCGATGCGCCGGGAACATATGTCTATGACCGCTGACAGGGCCTGTCCCGAACGGATGCGGATCCTGCCCGTCGGCGGGCGCAGCCTGCGCGTGTCCGTCCGGGAAGGGCGGAAAGGGCGGAAGGGAGCGGCTGAGTGCCCGCCGTTGCTGCTGTGCAACGGCATCGGCGCCAGCCTGGAACTGCTGCAGCCGTTTGTCGACGCGCTCGACCCGCGGCGGCCGGTCATCCGGTTCGACATGCCGGGCGTCGGCGGCTCGCCCGCCCCGGTCGTCCCCTACCACCTGTTCACGCTGCCGTCGCTGCTGGAAGGCCTGCTCGACGAGCTCGGCTACGACCAGGCCGACGTGCTCGGCATTTCCTGGGGCGGCGGGCTGGCGCAGCAGTTCGGGCTGAGCCGCCCGGACCGGGTGCGGCGGCTGGTGCTGGTTGCGACCGCGCCGGGTGCGCTCATGGTCCCCGCCCACCCGCGGGTGCTGCTGCGGATGCTCTCGCCCCGCCGTCACCGGGACCCGGCCTACGCCGAGCGCATCGCCGCCGAGCTGTACGGGGGCACCGCCCGCGAAGACCCCAACGTGGCCCGTGACCTGCTGCACGCGACCACCCGGCTGGGGCCGGCCCACGGCTACTATTACCAGCTGCTGGCCGCGTGGGGCTGGACCAGCCTGCCGTGGCTGCCCCGGCTGCGCCCCCCCACCCTGATCCTGGCCGGGGACGACGACCCGATCATCCCGCTGGTCAACGCCAAGATCATGCGGCGGCTGATCCCGAACAGCGAGCTGCAGATCTACCACGGTGGTCACCTGGAGCTGGCGGCCGACGCCGGGCGCCTGGCGGCCGCGGTGGACGCGTTCCTCGACGCCGACCGCCCGACCGACCTCTACGCGAAGGAGGGCCAGCAATGACGCAGGCCAGCACATCCCTGGGCGAGCACCTCGGGGAAGCCCTGGGAACGGACTTCTTCTCCGTCCGCGAGCAGTTCACTGATGAGCAGTGGCAGCACTTCATCGCCGTCCGCCGGTTCGTCGACGAGGAGGTGGTGCCGGTCGTCGGCCCGTACTGGGAACGGGCGGAGATCTGCTGGCCGCTGGTCCGGCGGCTGCCCGAGCTGGGCATCGTCGGGGAGGACATCAAGGGCTACGGCTGCGCCGGGATGAGCCCGATGGCCTGCGGGCTGGTCACGATGGAGCTGCATCGCGGCGACGGGAGCCTGGGCGTTTTCCTGGGCGTGCACGCTGGCCTGGCCATGACCTCGATCGCGATGTGCGGCTCGGAGGAGCAGAAGGCCCGCTGGCTGCCGGACATGGCCCAGATGACCAAGCTGGGGGCGTTCGCGCTGACCGAGCCCGAACACGGCTCGGACTCGGTCGCCCTGGAGACCTCGGCTCGTCCAGAGAAGGGGGCAGGGGAGGCGGGCGGGGAGTGGGTGCTGAACGGGCGCAAGCGCTGGATCGGCCTCGGCAGCGTGGCCGACCTGGTCGTCGTCTGGGCCCGCAACACCGAGGACGGCCAGGTCAACGCCTTCGTAGTGGAGAAGGGAACGCCGGGCTACCAGGCCGAGGTGATCGAGGGCAAGGTGTCGCTGCGCTCGGTCTGGCAGGCCGAGATCACGCTCGACAACGTGCGGGTACCGGCCGAGAACCGGCTGCCGGGAGCGCGCTCGTTCAAGGACACCAGCCGGGTCCTGGCCACTACCCGCAGCACCTGCGCCTGGGGAGCCCTGGGTCACGCCACCGCCGCCTACGACGCGGCCCTGCGCTACGCCCAGCAGCGGCGCCAGTTCGGCGAGCCGCTGGCCAGTTTCCAGATCATCCAGCAGCGGCTGGTGTCGATGCTGGCCGACCTGACCGCCATGCAGCTGTACTGCCTTCAGATCGGCCGGCTGGCCGAGGCGGGGCGGCTGACCCCGACGGTGGCCGGGCTGGCCAAGATGCACAACACCAGCAAGGCCCGTGCCATTGCCGCCGAGGCCCGCGACATGCTCGGCGGCAATGGCATCCTGCTCGACTATCAGGTCATCCGGCACATGGTCGACCTCGAGGCGATCCACACGTTCGAGGGCACCGAGACCATGCAGACGCTGATCGTGGGCCGGGCCATCACCGGCATCGGCGCCTTCACCTAGACGGCCCGGTCCAGTCAGACGGTCTGGCCCGGTTAGACGGTCTCGTTCAGCGGGCGCCGCAGCGGCTCGCCCGCGCGGCTCAGCCGACGGGCCTGGATACCGGCGGTGATCTGCGAGAACCCGTAGATCAGGCAGTACAGGCCGAACAGCAGCGCCAGGGTGACCGCGCCGTCGCCGGGGCGGGCGAACAGCACCACGCCGAATGCGATCGACACCAGCCCGGCCAGGATGAACATCGTGCGGGTGCCCGCCGTCTCCCCGCTGCCGAAGCCGGCGAAGATCTCCGCCACGCCGCCCGCCAGCGCCCAGGCCGCCACGACGATCACCAGAACCAGCGCGGTAGGACCGGGCCAGACCAGGGCGACGACGCCGGCGGCCAGGTCGATCAGCCCGATCAGCAGGTGACCGAACACCGGCCCGGCCGAGCGGCTGCCGAAGGCCCGGGCCGTCTGCAGGCCGGCGTCCATGAACGCGTAGACCGCGAACAGGATGACCAGCGCGAGGATGGTCACGCCCGGCCAGGCGATGGCGACCACTCCCACGACGACCGCGAGAACGCCGAGCAAAATCAACGAGGTCGATAGCGACTTGAACAAGGCATTCCCTTTCCTAGTCCCCCCGCCGGGTTGTGGATCACGACGCTACGGCTGGGCGCAGTTGCGTAAGAATGTGCCGGCGACACGAGCCTCGCCCGCTTCCTCGGCCCCCCGGCACAGTATTTGTGCCGCCGTACCAACGCCGCGGACCAGGCTTGATCCCCGGGACCGACGACCGCCCGGTCCCGCCGCCGGACAATGAGCGCGTGACGAACCTGGCCCAGAACCTGACCAGCACCACCCGGGCCTACGCCGAGCGGGTGGCCGTGCGAGTGGACAACGCGGCGATGACCTACCGGGCCCTGGACGAGGCGAGCGCCCGGGTGGCCGGGCTGCTGCGCGAACGCGGCCTGGCGCCCGGTGACCGGGTCGGGCTGATGATGCCCAACGTCGCCGAGGTCCCGGTGGTGTACTACGGGGTACTGCGGGCTGGTGGCGTCGTCGTCCCGATGAACCCGCTGCTCAAGGCCAGGGAGGTCGCCTACTACCTGGGCGACTCGGGGGCCGGGCTGATCTTCGCCTGGCACACCTTCGGGGAGCCGGCCCGCACCGGCGCCGAGGAGGCCGGGGCGGAACTGATCGTGATCGACCCGGTCACGTTCCCCGACCTGCTGGCCTCGGTCAGCCCGTACCATCCGGTGGCCGACACCGGCGACGAGGACACCGCGGTGATCCTCTACACCTCGGGCACGACCGGCCATCCCAAGGGAGCCGAGCTCACCCACGGCAACCTCATCAGCAACACCGAGGTGTCGCGGGCCGACATCGTCCGCGCCCAGCCGGACGACGTGATCTTCGGCGGCCTGCCGCTGTTCCACGTGTTCGGGCAGACGGTCGCGCTCAACGTGGCGGTGGCGGCCGGCGCCTGCCTTACCCTGCTGCCGCGGTTCGACGCCGAGCACGCCCTGCAGATCATCGCGGGCCACGGGGTCACCGTCTTCGAGGGCGTGCCGACGATGTACGTGGCCCTGCTGCACCGGCCTGACCGGGCCGACTACGACGTGTCCGCCCTGCGGATGTGCATCTCCGGCGGCGCGGCCCTGCCGGTCGAGGTGCTGCGCGGCTTCGAGGCGGCCTACGGCGTCCCCGTGCTGGAGGGCTACGGCCTGTCGGAAACCTCGCCGGTCGCGTCGTTCAACCATCCCGGCCGTGAGCGTAAGCCCGGCTCGATCGGCACCCCGATCCGGGACGTCGAGCTGCGGCTGGTGGACGAGCTCGACCACGAGGTCCCGCCGGGCGAGGTGGGTGAGATCGTGATCCGCGGGCCGAACGTGATGAAGGGCTACTGGCAGCGTCCCGAGGCTACAGAGGATGCACTGCGGTCTGGCTGGTTCCACACCGGTGATCTGGCCCGGGTGGACGAGGACGGCTACTTCTACATCGTCGACCGGAAGAAAGAGCTGATCATCCGCGGTGGTTACAACGTCTACCCGCGGGAGATCGAAGAGGTGCTCTACGAGCACCCGGCGGTCGCCGAGGCGGCCGTGATCGGCGTGCCCCACCCGTCCCTCGGGGAGGAGGTCGCGGCCGCGGTGGCGCTCAAGCCGGGTGCTGACGTCAGCGCCGAGGACCTCCGTGCCTACGTCAAGGGCCAGGTCGCGGCCTACAAGTACCCGCGCCACCTGTGGCTGGTGGACGAACTGCCCAAGGGCGCGACCGGCAAGGTGCAAAAACGGGACATCGTCATACCGGCCGGCCTTGTGTAACAATCCGCTGGTGGACACCGACGTCGCTGCGGTCACCGAGCTGGTGGCAGGAATCGCGGCGGCGGTCAGCCGCCGGGCATCGATGGTGTCCGCCGACGTCTACGAGGTGATCCTGCGGGACATCCCGGAGCTGCGCAACGACAAGACGCTGCTCGACCTGCTGACCTCCAGCGTGGACAGCAACATCGGCACCTGCCTGCAGGTACTCCGGCACCAGATCGGGCTGAGCACCGTGCAGGCACCGCCGGCGGCGCTGGAGTACGCCCGTCGGCACGCCCAGCGGGGCACCTCGCTGCCGGCACTGATCCGGTCCTACCGTCTGGGGCACACGGTCTTCGCCGACTGGGTGTTCGCCGAACTGCCCCGGCAGACCAGCGACGCCGACCTGATCACCGCGGCCACGCTGAGCATGGCCAAGACCATTGCCGGCTACATCGACCAGACCTCCGAGGAGGTCGTCGCCGCCTACACCAGCGAACGGGAGCACTGGCTGCGCAAACGCAGCGCTGCGCGGGCTGCACGGGTCCGGGCCCTGCTGGCGGGGGAGCGGGCCAGCGTGAGCGCGACCGAGGCCACCCTCGGCTACCGGTTGCGCCAGTACCACGTGGGGCTGGTGTGCTGGGCGGGCGAGACGACGGCCGCGGTCGACAACATCACCCGCCTCGAGCACGCGACCAGCCTCGTCGCCGAGAAGATCGCCGGCCCGGGCGAGCCGCTGTTCCTGCCACGCGACGAGTTCAGCGCCTGGGCCTGGCTGGCGCTGGGGATCCGGGACCGGTTCGACGTCGCCGGCGCGGCCGCCGACGACGTGGACGGCGACCTGCACTTCGCCTTCGGGGACGCGGCCCGCGGCATCGACGGATTCTGCCTGACCCACGAGCAGGCTCTGGCCGCGCAGTCGGTCGCGCTGGCGGCGGCCCCGGTCGCGCCCCGGGTGGTGACGTTCGGGGAGGTCGCGCCGGTGGCGATGATGCTCGGCACACCGGAGCTGCTGCGGGCCTGGGTACTGAGCACGCTGGCGGGGCTGGCCGCCGACGACGAGCATCACGCCCGGCTGCGTGACACGCTGCTGGTCTTCCTGCGGACCGGGGGCAGCTACAAGGCCACCGCCGAGCAGCTGGTGCTGCACAAGAACACCGTGCAGTACCGCATCCGCAAGGCCGAGGAGAGCCTGGGCCGCCCGGCCGCCGAGCACCGCGACGACGTGGAGCTGGCGCTGCGCGTCAGCCGCTGGCTCGGCTCGTCGGTCCTGCAGCGGTCGTGACCAGGACCGGGACCGGGACCGGTCTGCGGCGTCCTCACGCCAGCAGCACCGCCCAGTCGCCGGCCGACACGGTGCCGGTCTGCGGCCGGCCGGTGGCCTTCTGGAATCGCAGCACCGCCTCCCGGGTGGGCTCGGTGTACTGACCGCTGGCCCAGGGCGCGTTCTGATCGGTGACGCCGGGGACGTAACCCTTGCGGATCAGGGCCTGCTCGATCAGCCGGATCGAGGGCCGGTCGGCCGGGCGGAAGCCGCCGTGCGAGGCGTTGGGCCCGGTGATCAGCCCGAAGTAGTTTCCGGCGGGCAGCGGCCACGGCGGGACCTGGCCGGGATGCGGTGAGGCAGCCGGGCTGCCCTGGCTGGCCTGCCGCAGCTTGTCCAGCACGCCGGCGTAGGCCCAGTCCAGGTCGGCCTGCTCGCCGCCGATGGTGATCATCGCGTTGTTGTACTGGTAGAAGTGCGGCCAGCCCTGAGCGACTTCGGCATTGGTGGGCGACGCGCCGCACAGCCACAGCCAGCTGGCGTGCCCGCCCGCCCTGGCGGCCGTGATGAAGTCCCGGAAACCGTAGGCGCCGGTGCGGGCCTTACCGACGACCGAGGCCGCTCCGTCCAGGTACTTCATGGCCGTGGTGGCGGAGATGTGATTGTCGGCCAGCCACCCGTCCGCGCAGAAGAAGATCGGCAGGTGGCCCGGATAGCCGATGGAGTTGGCGTCGTGCAGCGCCCGCTCGGCCATCGCGACCCCGCCCGCGTATCCGCCCGCCGGGTCGTTGGTCGCGTTCTCGGCCACCAGCAGCACCAGCCGCCCAGCCCTGACGTGCGCCTGGTAGGCACCCGGGTAGTGGGAGATGCACTTGGGGTTGCCCGGGTAGCCGATGTACCGGATCAGGAACCGGATGTCGTACTTCTTGAACGCATTCAGCTGAGCCGGTGTCAGCTCGCTCGCGGAGTAGTCCGCGCCATAGGTGACGGCCATCGTCCCCCCTCGATGACAGCGGGCCGACCGGCCCGCGACGTGGTTGTGCCCGGTCGGAGGGCAGCCTGCGCGCAGCTGATACACCCGCGGGCGATGTATCAGAATGCGGGGCCGCGCCTCCGTCTCATTGACAGCAGTGAGCACCGGCAAGGGGGACCGCCATGGCCGCGCCAAGCACCTCGTCATCGATTCCGCCAGCGGTTGCGCCAGCGGGCGCGGATGATAACCCGCTGCCGCTGCCGCTGCCGTCGGGCGCCGCCGGCCTGCTGGGCGGGCTGGCCGTGCTCACGGGGGCGGTCATCGGCCTGATCACCAGCTTCAACGCCGTGCACTGGACTTCGGCGCAGACCACGCTGGTGGCGACCGAGATCGCGGCGTTCTGGGCGCTGGCCGCCGCGGTCACCGCGCACCTGTGGCCGCGGACCAAGCAGCAGCCGGTCGCGGTCGCGGGGACGGTCACCGCTTTTGTGTCGGCGACGATCTCGCTGGGCATCGGCTTCGCCTGGTGGCAGCTCACCCAGTCGCAGAACGCCTCGCTGATCGGCCTGGTCACGGCGATCGTGGCGGTGGCCACCGCCCTCGCCGCCCGCAGCCGGGTCACCGCGCGCACCACGCCACCCCGCTGAGCCCCGCTGCGCCCCGCTGAGGGAAGGCGCCTGCTCAGCCCCGCATTTTCCGTCGGCCACATTGTTACTACGAATCTTGTAGTTGAACTATCGTGGGCGCATGACGCTGCCTGTTTCGGCTCGTCCCGGGGCCGGCCCGGGGACGACCAAGGTGCTGGTGGTGGAGGACGATCCCGGGGTGGCGGCCCAGCTGGTGCGGGCGCTGACCCGCGGCGGTTACGCGGTCGACCAGGTCAGCACCGGCGCCGCCGCGCTGAACCGGGGCCATCCTGACGTGGTGCTGCTGGACCTCGGGCTGCCCGACACCGACGGCGTTCACGTGTGCCGCCAGCTGCGGCAGCGGTCGCAGGCGGCGATCATCGTCGTCACCGCCTACGGGGAGGAATCGGACCGGGTCAGCGCGCTGGACGCGGGCGCCGACGACTACCTGGTCAAGCCGTTCGGGCTGAACGAGCTGCTGGCACGGATCCGGGCCGTGCTGCGGCGGATCCGCCCCGAGGGCGACGTGATCCGGCACGGCCCGCTCACGGTCGACCTGCGGACCCGCAAGGTGCTGGTGAACGGCGCGGAGGTGGCGCTGACACCGAAGGAGTTCGACATCCTGGAGTGCCTGGCCGCCGATCCCGGCCGGGTCCAGAGCCGGACCGACATCCTCGAAGCGGCCTGGGACGCGAACTGGTACGGCCCGACCAAGGTGCTGGACGTGCACATGACGTCGCTGCGCCGCAAGCTCGGGGTGCCCGGCCTGATCGAGACCGTGTACGGTCACGGATTTCGCCTCGCCGAGCGCTGATGGCCCGCCGGATCGCCATCGCGGTGCTGGCCCTGATCACGGTGCTGCTGGCGGTGGTGGCGATCCCGCTCGGCCTGCTGATCTCGGCTCAGGAACGCTCCGATTTCCGGGCGGGCACGGCGACCGCCGCGACGACGGTGGCCAACGTGGCCGAGGAACGCCTGGACGGCGGCAGCCATGGATCCGCGCTGAGCCGTTCGATCCGTGCCCTGGGCCTGCAGGGTGACGAGGTGGCCGTCTACGACGCGGCGGGCCAGCGGATCGCCGGGACCGTCCACCGGCCGGTGGTGGCCCGTTCCCTCCGGCCCCCGGTCCGCGCCCAGCTCAGCTACGCATCCACGGGCCGGCTGGTCGTGCTGGTACCGGTGGTACCGGACAGCGGCAGCGGCTCGGTCGGCACGGTGGCGCTGGCCCGGCCGACGCTGGGCCTGAGCCACCGGATCGTGGCCTTGTGGTCGCTGATCGCCGGGGTGGCGGCGGCCGGGCTGGCGGCCGCCGCGGTGGTGGCGATCGGGCTGGCCCGCTGGCTCAGCCGGCCGATAGCCACGCTGGCCGACGGGGCCCGGCGGCTGGGGGAGGGAGAGCTGGGCACCCGGACCCGGGTTGGCGCCGGCCCGCCCGAGGCCCAGCGTCTGTCGGCCGCGTTCGACACGATGGCGGCGCGCATCGAGACGCTCGTCCGCGGCCACCAGGCGCTCATGGCGGACGTGTCGCATCAGGTCCGTACGCCGCTGGCCGCGCTCCGGCTGCGGCTGGACCTGCTGGCGCAGGACGCCGACGAGGTGACCGCCGCCGAACTGGCCGGGGCGCAGGAGGAGATCGCCCGGCTGGCCCGGATGACCAACGGGCTGCTGGCGGTGGCCCGGGCGGAGAACAGCACCGTCCGGCCGCGGCCGGTCGACGTGACCGCGATCGCCCGGGACCGGGTGCTGACCTGGGACCCGGTCGCCACCGAGCGCGGCGTCCGGCTGACCCTGGCCACCCGCGGGCCGGCCCCGGCCCGGCTGGGTGAGGACCACCTGGCCCAGATCCTCGACAACCTGCTGGCCAACGCGCTGGATGCGCTCGGCTCGGGTGGCACCGTGACCGTTCTGACTCGCGTGGCCGGGACGCGGGTGCAGGTCGTGGTGCGCGACGACGGTCCCGGCATGAGCGAGGCGCAGCAGCAGGCCGCATTCCGCCGCTTCACCACCGGCGGCGGCGGGGCCGGTCTCGGGCTGGCCATCGTCGACCGGCTGGCTACAGCTAACGGTGGCACGGTGGCTCTGGCCGATACGCCCGGCGGCGGGCTGACCGCCGTCGTCGACCTTCCCCTGATCAGCGGGCCCCCGGCGGGCGAATCGGCCGCAGCCGGGAAATCCGGTGAACTTAACCGATCCTGAACCGTCCTTGAACAGGTCTTTCGGTGCTGCCCCGGCAGCCTGGTCGGTATGCCTCAGACGCGAGACATCACCGCTTCGTGACGGCCACCACCGGACACGGACACCGTCGCCGCCCGCCGCGCTCGCTGTCTCCCCGGCGCGGGCGCCGCCATCGGCCAGGGCTACTGCGACGGTTCTGGGCCCACCGTGCCGTCAAGGTAGTGACCGCCGGGTTCGCGGCCTTGCTGTGCTGGGTGGCCTTTTCCATCGGCCAGACGCTGACCGCGCCCGGCAACACGGGCAACACAGCCCGGCTGGCGGAGTGGGCCCGCGACCACTACCTGGGCCCGGTCGTCACGTTTGGCGAGTGGATCTCCTACAACCCGCCGAAGACCGGCGGCAAGCCGTCGTTCTCGCTGACCGCGCCGTCCGCGCCAGCCGCGAGGCCGGCCGGTGGCAGCAGGCCCCGGACCGGAACATCTGTCTCCCCGGACGTCCCGGCCCGGCTCAGCTCCCTGGCGGGCACGGCGCTGCCCGGGGAGGGCCAGTGGCGGGTGCTGGCCAGCGTGCACGGCGTGCCTGCCATCTACGGCACCTACCTGCGGCCGGACAGCACGCACACCTCCTACGTGGCGGGTTTGGCGTCCATGGACCCCCGGCTGCTGACGTTCCAGCTCCGCCCCGGCCACGAGGACCCCGGGCCCGCCAACTGGGGGTACGCCCCGTACCTGCCGGCCGGTCGCGGCAGGGGCTGCTGGCCACGTTCAACGGCGGCTTCAAACTTGCCCAGGCCGAAGGTGGCTTTTATCTGAACGGCATCAGCCGGGGCAAGCTGCTCACCGGCGCTGCGTCGATGGTCTACTACCGCGACGGCAAGGTCGCGGTCGGCGTGTGGGGCCGTGACGTGCGGATGACCGCACAGGTCCTCGGCGTCCGGCAGAACCTGAAGCTGATAGTCGACCACGGTGCGATCCCCGCCTCGGTGGACCAGAACGTGCAGAGCCAGTGGGGTGCCACCCTGGGCGGCGGTTACTACGTCTGGCGGTCCGGCATCGGCGTGACCGCGGACGGCCGGATCGTCTACGCCTACGGCCCCGCCCTGTCGGTGCGGACGCTGGCCGGGCTGCTGCAGCACGCCGGGGCGATCCGGGCCATGGAACTCGACATCAACCCGACCTGGATGTCGTACATGTACTACCGGCCCACGCCAAGCGCCGCCGACCCCACCCCGGCGAACCTGCTGCCGACCCAGCAGGAGTCCGCGATGAGGTACTACTCCATCAACAGCCGAGACTTCACCGCGGTCTTCGCCCGGTGAGCGCCCCGTGGCTGCCCGCGCCGCTGTTCTGGCCGCTGACCCTGCTGCGGGCCATGCGCCCGCGCCAGTGGCCGAAGAACCTGCTGGTGTTCGCGGCGCCGCTGGCCGGTGACTCACTCGGCCGGGACGATGGGCCTGCCTACGCGCTGGTCGCGGCGGCCGCGTTCTGCGCCGCATCGGTGGCTGTCTACCTGGTCAACGATGTGCTGGATGCAGATCGGGACCGCCGGCACCCGGTCAAGCGGCACCGGCCGATCGCCACCGGGGACCTCCGCAAGTCCCACGCGATACTGGTCGCGATCGCCTGCGCGGCCTTCGCGGTGGCCGCCGGGCCAATGTTCCGCGTGCCGCTGCTGGCCGCCATCACGGCTGCCTACCTGCTCATATCGTTGCTGTACTGCCTGCTGCTCAAGCACCTGCCGGTGCTGGAGCTGCTGTTCGTGGCGTCCGGGTTCATGCTCCGGGTGCTGGGCGGCGCGGCTGCCACCCACGTGGTCCCGTCGGTCTGGTTCCTGCTCGTGTGCAGCCTCGGTGCGCTGCTCGTGGCCACGGCCAAACGGTTCACCGAGCTGACCGCGCTCGGCCCGGCGGCGGTTCGTCACCGGCCCGCGATGCGCTGGTACCGGCCCGCCGCGCTGCGGCTGACCCAGCGGCTCACCGCCGCCGCGATGATCATCACCTACCTCCTCTGGGCAGCCGGCGAGCACGGGACCTGGCTGCGCGGCTGGCACTTGGCGAGCGCGCTACCGCTGGCGGTGGCGCTGGCCCGGTTCGACCGGCTGACCGCCCGGCCCACCACCCGCCCGGTCGAGGACCTGCTCACCCGCGACGCTGCGATGGCGCTCTCCGAGCTGCTCTGGCTCCTCACGTTCGCCGTCGGTCTGGTGCAGTTCGGCCAGATATTGATTGATTGAAAAAGGGAACCAGAAGATGAAGCTCAGCAAGACGGAGCGGGTGCTGACGGGGTGGGGCCGCACCAGTTCGAGTCGCGCCGTCGTCGTCGGCCCGGCCGAGGTCACCCAGCTTCAGGAGCTGATCGCCGCCCAGCCCGCCCGTGGCCTGCTGGCGCGCGGGGCCGGGCGCAGCTACGGGGACGCCGCGCAGAACGCGGGCGGCTACGTGCTAAGCCCGGTCACCCCGGCCCGGATCGCGCTGGACCCGGCGGCCGCCGCCGTCCGGGTCAGTGCCTCCACCACGTTCACCGAACTGCTCGACCATGTGGTCCCGCACGGGCTGCTGCCGCCGGTGCTGCCCGGCACCCGCCACCTCACCGTCGGCGGCGCGATCGCCGCCGACGTGCACGGCAAGAATCAGCACGCGGACGGCAGCATCTCGGCCTGGATCGAGGAGATCGACCTGATCGACGGCGAGGGCAAGCGCCGCTTGCTGGTGCCGGGCACCCACGAGTTCCGCGCCACGGTCGGCGGCATGGGCCTGACCGGCGTCATCCTCGCGGTCAGGCTCCGGCTGCTGCCCATCAGCAGCACCGTCTTGCAGGTGACGAGCAGGCGGCTGCCGGACCTGGACTCACTGCTGGCCGCGCTGGACACCAGCACCAGCCGGTACGCGGTGGCCTGGATCGATCCCTCCGGCGGCCGCCGGACGTTCGGCCGCGGCGTGCTCGACGCCGGGGACCACCAGACCGAACCGGATCCGGCCGACGCCGGCGGGCTGGCCTACCGGGCTGGCCGGGCACCGCGAGCGCCCGCGCTGCCGCTCTGCCCGTTCACGGTGCCCACCGCCCGCGCCTTCAACGGCCTCTGGTACCGGGCGGCGGCGCGTGAGCTGACCGGCACGGTGCCGCTGGCCCGGTATTTTCACCGGCTGGACGCGATCTCGCAGTGGAACCGGGCGCTCGGCCCCCGGGGCTTCCTGCAGTACCAGTTCATGGTGCCGGCCAGTGCCGACACGATGATCACCGAGGTGCTGACCACGCTGCGGCGCCACCACGCGGCGCCGTTCCTGGGCACGCTCAAGCGCTTCGGCGCGGGCAGCGGCAACTACCTGTCGTTCCCCGGCCCGGGCTGGTCGCTGGCGATCGACCTGCCGGCCGGGGACCGTGGCCTGGGGCCGGTGCTCGACCATCTGGACCGCCGGGTCGCCGAGCTCGGCGGCCGCGTCTACCTGGCCAAGGACGCCAGGGTGCGGGCGGACACGTTCGCAGCCATGTACGGCCAGCTCGGGGCCTGGCGGGCGGCCCGCGAACGGCTCGACCCGCGCGGGGTGTTCTGCTCCGACCTGGGACGGCGGTTGGGCCTGTGCCTCTGAACACGGGCGACCCGGGCGGTAGGCCGCGGCGGGTGCTGCTGCTCGGCGGGACCAGCGAGATCGGGCTGGCCATCATGGCTGCGCTGGCCGCGCCGCCGGAGACCGAGGTTCTGCTGGCCGGCCGCGATCCAGCGGCGCTGGCCGCGGCCGGGGCGGCGCTGCCGTACCAGTGCCAGACCTTTCAATACGACGCACTTGAGTATTCAGCCCACGAGGCCTTCGTGGCCAAGTTGTTCGGTGGCGGGCCGGTCGACTTGGTGATCTCGGCGGCCGGGGTGCTGATCCCGCAACCAGAGCTGGATCGCGATCCGGTGCGGGCCGCCACCTTGATCGGCACCAATTTCACCGGGCACGTGACCACCCTGCTGGCCTGTGCCGATCGGATGCGCGACCAGGGCCACGGCACGATCGTGGTGCTGTCGTCGATCGCGGCGATCCGGCCCCGGAAAGCCAACCTGGTCTACGGGGCGTCCAAGGCTGCCCTTGACGCATTCGGCCGTGGGCTGGCCGACGCCACCGACGGTAGCGGGGTGCAGGTGCTGCTGGTCCGGCCTGGCTTCGTGACCGGCCGGATGACCGCTGGCCTGCGCCCCGCCCCGATGGCCACCACCCCGGCCGCGGTGGGCCTCGCGGTGGCAGCAGCGCTCCGCCGCGATGACCACCGCACCGTATGGGTGCCGAGGTCGCTGGTGGTGCTGGCGGCCGCTATGCGGCTGGTCCCTCGGCCGCTGTGGCGCCGCCTGCGCCGGTAAACGGCTCCGTGACCGGTCCTTAACCAGACCTGAACTTCGGCTGAGCCAGTCCCACGGGGCTGCGCACGCAAGCTGGTTTCATGGCAGAACCCGACAACCGGTCCCGTTCCGGAGCTTCAGCGCCGTTTCGGGCGGTAGCGCACCGCCAGCGGGTCTTCAGCCGCATCAGGTCGCTGTCGATGGCCATCACCGCCGCCACCGTCGCCGCGACGGCGGGGCTGGCGGCCGCCTTCGCGCAGGCGATCCCTGGTCATGCCAGCACGTCATCACCGGGGCAGCCAACGGCCAGCCACGCTTCGACCACCCGATCGCCCGCACCACGGACCAGCTCACCGGCGTCGACGCCATCGGGAAGTCATCTGGCGCCACCCACCCAGCCGCCGTCGAGCACGCCCGTCCAGCCGCCGCCGAGTGCGCCCGCGGCGGTGCCGTCGTCCGGCGGTTCCTGAGCCGTGACGGGTACCGTCAGCCCGCTCTGGTACGCGACCAGGGCAACCGGCGTCATGGCGCTCATCCTGCTCACCGCGGCCGTGCTGCTCGGCGTCGCGACGGCCGCGGGCGCCTCCGCACCGGGGATCCCGCGGGTCGTCACCGGCGCCCTCCACCGCAACCTGTCCCTGCTGGTGCTGGCGTTCGTCACCGCCCACGTGCTGACCACCGTGCTGGACAGCTACACCTCGATCGGGCTGGCCGCTGCCTTCGTGCCGTTCAGCTCCTCCTACCGCGGCTTCTGGCTCGGCCTGGGTGCGGTCGCCTTTGACCTGCTGCTCGCCGTCACCGTGACCAGCGTGCTGCGGGACCGGATGTCCTACCGCGCCTGGCGGGCCGTGCACTGGCTGACCTACGCCTGCTGGCCGGTAGCGCTCTGGCACGGGCTCGGCACCGGAACCGACACCCGGGTGCCCTGGCTGCTGGCCCTGGACAGCCTGTGCGGCGCCGGCGTGCTGGCCGTAGCGGGATGGCGGCTGGCCCAGGCCCACCCGGGTCCCGTGCGCAGCACCCTGATCGGCGCAACCGTGCTGCTGCCGCTGGCCACGATTGTCTTCGTCGCCGTCGGCCCGCTCCAGCCGGGCTGGGCGCGCCGGGCAGGTACCCCTGCCACCCTTCTCCATTCGGCGGGCCACAACCCGGCTCGCGTTGTCCCGGCTACTCGGCAATCGGGGCTCGCTGGAGGTGGGAGATGACGCAGGGGCAAACCATGCCCGAGGCCATCCGGCGCCCGGGGCGGATTGCCCCCGGGACCCCGGTCCGGCGGCTGACCATCGGCTGGCATCAGACCCGGGGACCGGCGAACCTGCGGCAGCACCTGGACCGGTACGGCTCGCTGCCCAGCCCTGGCCGCCAGCTGATCGCCCTGGTCACGGCGGCCGGGCTGACCGGCCGGGGCGGCGCCGCGTTCCCTACCGGGCTCAAGATGCGGTCGGTCGCCAAGGGCCGAGGGCCGAAGGTGGTGGTGGTCAACGGCATGGAGGGCGAGCCAGCCAGCGAGAAGGACCAGGCGCTGCTGGCCCGCTCGCCGCACCTGGTGCTCGACGGTGCGGTGCTGGCCGCCGAAGCCGTCGGCGCCGACACCGTCCACCTCTGCCTGGAGCGGTCTCGTTACCGGCAGATCGATGAGGTCGCCCGCGCGGTCAGCGAACGTGAGCGGGCCGGGCTCGGCGCGGTCCGCCTGCTGATCCACGCCCTGCCGGGCCGTTACGTGTCCAGCGAGGAGACCTCGCTGGTCCGGTGGCTGAACGGCGGCGACGCCCGGCCGGTGCTGGCGCCGCCCCGGCCGTCGGACCGTGGCGTCCGCCGCCAGCCCACGCTGGTGGACAACGTGGAAACGCTGGCCCACGTGGCGATGATCGCCCGTTTCGGGCCGGGCTGGTTCCGGGAAGCGGGGGCGGCCGACGCGCCCGGCAGCATGCTCACCACCATCGGCGGCGATGTCACCTTTCCGGGTGTCTACGAGGTCGAGACGAGCACGACCGTCGGCGAGGTGCTGGCCCTGGCCGAAGCGAGTACCGACGCCGAGGCCGCCCTGATCGGCGGCTACGGCGGCACCTGGCAGCAGATCAGCTCAGTGGCGGCGCGGCCGCTGACACCAGCCGGGCTCGAGCCCGCCGGGGCCAGCCCGGGGGCGGGTGTCCTGGCGGTGCTGCCCGCGAGCGGCTGCGGGATCGCCGAGACCGCCCGGATCCTGGGTTACCTGGCCCGGGAGAGCGCTCAGCAGTGCGGCCCCTGCCAGTTCGGGTTGCCCGCCATCGCAGACGACTTTGCTCAGCTGGCCACCGGCCAGCTGAACGGCGACCCAGTCCACCGGCTGCACCGGCGCCTCGGCGTGATCCCGGGCCGGGGTGCCTGCCGCCACCCGGACGGCGCGGTGCGCCTGGCCGCCTCCGCGCTCACCGCGTTCTCCGGCGATCTGCGCGCCCACCAGTCCCGGCGCCCGTGCCCGGGCGCTCAGCACGGGCCGCAGGCGGGGATCCTGCCGATTCCGCGACGCGACGCGACGGAGGACTGGCGGTGACGTTGCGGCTGCGCATCGACCCGACCGCCTGCACCGGGCACGGAGTCTGCGCTGACTTGCTCCCGGAGCGGATCCAGCTCGACGAGTGGGGCTTCCCGATCATCCGGCCGGACGTGCCGCCGGGACTGGCCCCCGACGCGCGCCGGGCCGTCCGCGGCTGCCCGGTCCTCGCGCTGCGCCTGCAGCGCGACCGGTCCCGTGACCCGGGACGGACTTCAGCGTCGTGAGCGTAACCACGAAAGGGCATCACCGCGCCCGGCCCGACGGTACCGGCGGGGTCGCGGGCAACGAGCGGCTCACCGCCCTCACCGGCGTGGTGCTGCTGATCGGCTTCGCGGTCGAGGGCGTGACAATCCTGCGCATCGGGCGGCTGCTGACGCTGCACTTCTTCCTCGGCCTGCTGCTCATCGGGCCGGTGGTGCTGAAGATCGGCTCGACGGTCTACCGGATCGCCCGCTACTACACCGGTGCAGCGCCCTACGTGCGGCGCGGGCCGCCCGGGTGGCCCTTGCGGCTGCTGGGCCCGCTGGTGATCGCCACCTCGCTGGCGGTCCTCGGTACCGGGGTGGCGCTGGCCTTCGCCGGCCCGGGACCGGGCCCCTGGCTGCTCTTGCACAAGGCGTCGTTTGTGCTGTGGTTTGGTGTCATGACCCTGCACGTGCTCGCCCACATCTGGCGGCTCCCGCGGATTTTGCGCAACCAGGACGGCGACCCGCCGGTCCGCCTGCCCGGCGGCATCAGTCGCTGGCTGCTGGTGGCCGCGTCCCTGGCCGGCGGCCTGGTCATCGCCCTGCTGGCGGTCCACCTGACTGGCCCCTGGGAGGCGGCCAGAGCCGCGCACGCGGCCGGATTCCGGCATTGAGCGCCGACGACGAGGCGGTCCGCGCCGCCGATCCCGCCGAACCGCACGCCGCGGCCAGCGCGGGCAAGCTGAACTGGCTGCGGGCCGGGGTGCTGGGCGCCAACGACGGCATCGTGTCGGTGGCCGGCATCGTGGTCGGGGTGGCCGGGGCCACCAGCTCACGTGGCCCGGTGTTCACCGCCGGCCTGGCCGGCCTGGTGGCCGGGGCGGTGTCGATGGCGCTGGGGGAGTACGTGTCGGTGTCCAGCCAGCGCGACAGCGAGACCACGCTGGTGTCCCAGGAACAACGCGAGCTGGCCGACACTCCGGGCCGCGAATTCAACGAGCTGACCGCCCTGTACCAGGCCAAAGGCCTTTCCGGGCAAACTGCCCGGCAGGTGGCCAGGGAGCTGACCGCCCACGACGCGCTGGCCGCCCACCTCGACGCCGAGCTGCACATCGACCCCGACGACCTGGCCAACCCGCTCCAGGCCGCGGCGGCCTCGGCCGCCTCGTTTATCACCGGCGCGCTGCTGCCGCTGATCGCGATCCTGCTGCCGCCCACGGCCTGGCGCGTTCCGGTGACGATCGCCGCCGTGCTGATCGCGCTCGCGATCGCCGGCGCCGTCAGCGCCCGGATCGGCCAGAGCAACGTCCGCCGCGCGGTGCTGCGCGTCGTCATCGGCGGAGCCCTCGGCCTGGCGTTCACCTGGGGGGTCGGGCACCTGTTCGGCAGCGCGATCGGCTGACCGGGCACGGCGCAGACCGCCGCCACCGAGGTGTTACTCGTGGCCGCAGGCGGACAGCTGCACGGTCCACATCGCGGTGGCGAACGTCTCGAATCGGGCTAGTTCCTGGCGCAGTGAGACCGCGTTGCCCTCGCAGGCGGCGGCGACCGCCCGGTGGGCGGACTTCTCCAGCCGCGTCAGGCGGGCGCGGACCAGCGGTGAATGGCCGGAACCGCGCTGGCCGGGGGCGAGCGCGGCCCGCTGGGCGGCCTTCGCCTCGGCCAGGATGTTGCTGATCCCCTCGGCGACCAGTCTGGTCACGGCGGACGGGCTGACCGCGCTGATCGCCTGATCGGTGGCGGACCAGCGCAGCCGGGCCAGCTGCGCCGTGCAACGCTGCTGGTGCGTCCGTACCACGTCGGCCATTGTCATGACTAGGGACCTCCTTTACCCCCGCTTTCCATTCGACGCGGACCGGCGCCGGTCATCCAGGGCCCAAGGTCCCGAGAACCAGGGTGCTTCCCGGGGGCGATGAGCGCGGCCGGCCACGACCATGGAGACCATGGGAGATCTTGCCGAACAGATCGTCGTCGTGATCGGCGGCAGCTCCGGTATGGGCCTGGAGACGGCCCGCCGGGCCCGGGCCGAAGGTGCCGAGGTCATCATCACCGGCCGTGACCCCGGGCGGCTGGAGCAGGCCGCGGCCGAGGTCGGCGCCCGGGACCGCGCCGCCTTCGACGCCACCGACCCGGCCGCGCTCGACCGGTTCTTCGACGACCTGCCCGCCACCGTCAACCACGTGCTGATCACGGCGGGCGGCCCCTACTACGCGCCGCTGGCCGAGCTGGACCACGCCAAGGCCGTGCACGACTTCGATCAGCACCTGTGGCTGCCAATCGCGGTGGCCCAGCGGCTCATCGGCCGGGTCCGGCCCGGTGGGGCACTGCTGTTCATCGGCGGCACCGGTGCTCGCCGCCCGGGTCCAGGCCTGGCCCTCATCTCGGCCGCCACCGCCGCGATGCCGGCCCTGACGGCCAACCTGGCGGTCGAGCTGGCGCCGATCCGGGTCAATCTGATCGCGGCCGGGTTCGTCGACACACCCCTGTCGGCCACGCTGCTCGGCGACGACCTGGATCAGCGCCGCGAGCAGCTGCGGGCCACGCTCCCCATCGGGCGCGTGGTCGGCCCGGCTGACGTGGCCGCGCTGGCGCTGCACCTCATGGTCAACACCGCGCTGACCGGCGCCACCTACGACATCGACGGCGGCCAGCAGTTCGTCCCCGGGGGCTGACGATGAGCGCAGACGGGCCGCGAGTCGCGATCATCACCGGTGGCTCCCGGGGCATCGGGGCAGGCCTGGTCCGGGGTTACCGCCAGCGCGGCTGGGCGGTGGTGGCCAACGCGGTCACGATCGAGCCCTCGGCCGATCCGGAGCTCGTCACCGTGGCCGGCGACGTCTCCGAGCCCGCCACCGCGGACCGGATCATCGCGGCCGCGCGCGAGCACTTCGGCCGGGTCGACACCCTGGTCAACAACGCCGGCGTGTACATCTCCAAGCCGTTCACCGAGTACACGGCGGCCGATTACGCCCTGGTCACCGGGGTCAACCTGGCCGGGTTCTTCCGGCTGACCCAGCTGGCCATCGCCGAGATGCTCCGGCAGGGTCACGGTCACGTGGTCAACATCAGCGCCACCATCGCCGACCACCCGGAGCCGGGCACGCCGGCCGTGCTGACCGCGCTCACCAAGGCCGGGCTGGCGGCGGCGGCCAGATCACTGGCCATCGAGTACGCGTCCAGGGGCATCCGGGTCAATGCGGTCTCACCGGGAGTCATCGAGACGGCCCTGCACCCGGCCGGCGCGGCCAGCGACGGCGACCTCCCGCCGCTGGGGCGCCTCGGCCAGGTCAGCGACATCGTCGACAGCATCTTGTTCCTGGAGTCAGCGCCGTTCATCACCGGTGAGATCGTGCACGTCGACGGCGGTCAGGCCGCCGGCCGGTTATCGCGGCGCCCGTTATCGCAGCGCGTGCTGGAGCTGACGGCGGGAGGTGATGCCGAGCTTGGTGAACACCTTGCGCAGGTGCCACTCGACCGTGCGCGGGCTGAGGAACAGCTCGGCGCCGATCTCGGTGTTGGTCTGGCCGTCGCGGGCGCGGGCGGCGATCTGACGCTCCTGGGCGGTGAGGTCGCGGTCGGTTTCCGCGCGGCGGCGGCGGACGGTCTCGCCGGTGGCGAGCAATTCGCGGCGGGCTCGTTCGGCGAACCCGTCCACGCCCATCGCGCTCAGCATCCGGTGGGCCCGGTGCAGCTGCTCGCGGGCGTCGACCCGGCGGTTCTCGCGGCGCAGCCACTCGCCGTAGAGCAGATGGGCGCGGGCATGGCCGACGCGGTCCCGCGACCGGCCCAGATGCAGGACCGCCGCCCGGTAGAGACTCTCCGCCGATCCGGTGTCGTTCAGCACCGCCAGCGAGCGCGCGCGGACGCCGAGCGCCCAGTCGCTCCCGGCCGCGCTGGCGGTCCGCGACAGGCTGCTGACGACCTCGGCTGCCCGGCCCGGGACGCCCGCCCGGGCCGCGGCCTCGATCAGCTCGGCGGCCGGCCAGCTGGCCAGAATCGACGCGCCCGCGTAGCTGATCGATTCCTCGGCCGCGGCCAGCGCCGCCTCGTACTGGCCCAGCCCGTTGTGCAGCACGGCGGCCGCCCAGCTGGCGGCGGCGACCCCGGATCCCTCGCCGCGCCGGGCGGCGTCCTGGGCGGCCCGGTCGATCAGCGGGAGCGCCCGCTCCCGGCGCCCCCGCAGCGCGGCCAGGCCGAGGGCGCCGTACGGGGTGGACCTGCTGCCGGTCGCCGCGGCCGCCTCCTGCGCGTCGGCCGCCAGCGACTCGGCCGCAGCCAGATCGCCGCCGATCAGATGCCGGCAGGCGAGGAAGCCGCAGGCCAGCGGCAGCTCCGCCACCGCCCCCTGATCGCGCGCCAGCCGGGCGAACCGTCTGGTCAAGATGTCCCAGGCCGTGTCTTCCCAGAGGGCGAGGGCGCTGGTGCAGGCCAGCGGCAGCCACCGCAGTTCCCCGGCCGCGAGGCCGCGGCTGAATCCGTCCAGGGCCTGCCGCAACGCGGGCGCCCCGGCCGCGTACTCATCACTCAGGAACGCCGCCAGGCCGTCCAGCAGCTGGTCGGCCGGTCCCGGGCAGTCCGCGTCCGGTGCCTTCCGGGCGGCCCGGGCCACGTCCGTCACGGTCCCGCCGGGTGCGGCCAGCCGTCCGGCGAAGACCGCGGCACCGACGGCGTCCAGGTAGGCGGTGCGGACGCCGGCGATGTCGGACCGGTCCAGCCGCCGGGCCGCGTCGAGCAACAGCCAGGGCACGTCACCGCCCCGGCCCTGGCTGACCGCGAGCCGGGCGCGCACCAGGTCGGCACGGGCTCGCAGGTGATCCCTCGGGGTCCCGGCGTCCGCCATCGCCAGCAGCCGCGCCACCGCGCCGGGCTCACCGGCCTGGAGCATGACCGTCGCCGCGTTCAGCGTCCGCTCCGCCCGGCGCTCGTTGCCCGGAGTCATGACCGCGGCGCGTTCGAGGAAGGCGGCGGTGGCCGCGAGGCCGCCCCGCGCCTGCGCCTGGCCGGTCGTGCGCTCGAGCTCGGCCGCGATCTCCTCGTCGGGTTCGTCGCGGGCCTGGGATCGATGCCAGGCCCGGCCATCGGCGTCAGTGGCCGGGTCGGTGGCCTGAGCCAGCGCGTCATGGACGGCCCGGCGTTCGCGCAGCGGCGCACCGTGGTAGGCCGCCGCCCGGACCAGCCGGTCGCGGAAAAGGACCCGGCTGGTCACCGTGATCAGCCCGGCTTCGGCGGCCGGGAACACGGCCTCGCTGGCGATACCCAGCCGGGCGGCGGCCCGCCACAGCAGGACGGGGTCGCCGGTGGGGTCGGCCGCCGCCGCCAGCAGCAGCACCCGGGCCGCGGGCGGCAGCTCGCCGAGCTGCCTGAGCACCTCGGCGGTACTCGCGCCGGGCGGCGGGCCGGGCAGCCGGTAGCCGCCGGCCAGCTCGGCCGGGGACACGCCGCGCAGCTCCAGCAGCACCCGCGGGTTGCCCCGGGCCTCAGCCACGATCTGCTCCCGCACCCGGTCGTCCAGCGGCCAGCGCACCGCGGCGCCGAGCAGGTCGCGGGCGTCCGCGTCGCCCAGGCCGCCCAGCACCAGCTCGGGTAGCCCGGCCAGGTCCGTCAGGGCCTCACGGGCGGCGAAGATCATCAGTACCGGCTGCGCCGTCAGCCGCCGCGCCGCGAACGCCAGGGCCTGCTCCGAGTCCTGGTCCAGCCAGTGCGCGTCGTCGGTGAGGCAGACCAGCGGGGCCTCGGCGGCGGCCTCGGTCAGCAGGCCGAGCACGCCCAGGCCCACCAGGAAGCGGTCCGCCGCCCCCGCCCGCAGGCCGAACACCGTCTCCAGCGCCATCCGCTGCGGCCCCGGCAGCCGGCCGAGCTGGCCCGTCATCGCGCCGCAGAGCTGATGCAGCCCCGCATACGGCAGCGCATTTTCCGATTCAGTACCGGTCGCGCGGAGCACTCGCAGGTCCCCGGCCAGCTCGCTGGCGTAATCCAGCAACGCGGTCTTCCCGATCCCGGGCCCGCCGCGAACCGACAGCACCGCGCTGTGCCCGCACCGCAGGCCGCCGACCAGGCTGGCCAGCGATTCACATTCAGCTTCCCGACCGTGCAGCCGCTGGCTGCGTTCCCTGTTCGGCCTCATGACACGAGCCTGGCCATTGCCGGGCCCGCGGCCAATTGAGTGACCTGCAGAGGTGGGCTCTGGGTTTCCGTCCGCGCGGCTCGGGTTATCCCCACAACCGGGCGGCGCCGTCTCCCAATTGTGGGGTTGCCCCGATTGCCGCCCCGCTGACCACCCAGCACGATGACAGCGTGACACCCCGAGTACTGGTTGTCGATGACAGCCCGCAGTTCCGCGACGTCGCGGTCGCCCTGCTGGCCGAGCGCGGTATCGAGCTGTTCGCTCAGGCCACCGACGGTGGCCAGGCGCTCGACGCGGTGGCGCGGGTGTGCCCGGACGGGATCCTGCTGGACATCAACCTGCCCGGCCCGGACGGGTTCACGGTGGCGGCCGCCCTCGCCGTGGCCTGCCCGCGGGCCAGGATCGTGCTGACGTCCGCGAGCGTCGGCTCGGTGCCCGAGCAACTGCTGGCCGACTGCCCCGCGATCGCGTTCGTGCCGAAAGAGGAGCTGCCCGGCACCGACCTGGGGGCGCTGTTCAGGCCTGCAGGTACGTGAGCACGGCCAGGACGCGGCGGTGCGCGTCGCGCGCCTGACGCAGCCCGAGCTTTTCGAAGATGCTGGTCACATGCCGTTCGACCGCCGCCACGGTGACCACCAGCTCGGCCGCTATGCCGGCGTTGGAGCGGCCCTCGGCGATGAGCCTGAGCACCTCGCTTTCGCGGCGGGTCAGGTTGTCGAGCGGCCCCGCCTTCCGCTGGCGGCCCACCAGCCGGGCCACCACGTCGGGGTCCAGGACCGACCCGCCGCCGGCGACCCGCTGTACCGCGTCGGTGAACGCGCGCAGATCGCCGATCTTCTCCTTCAGCAGGTAACCGACGCCTTGCGCGCCGTCGGCAACCAGGGCGAAGGCGTAGGAGTCCTCGAGGAACTGGGACAGCACGAGCACGCCCACGCCGGGCGTGGCGGCCCGGATCGCGAGCGCCGCCCGCAGCCCGTCGTCGCCGTGATCCGGCGGCATCTGGATGTCGGTCACGACCACGTCCGGGCGGTACGCCTGCGCCATGCGCACGAGGTCGACCGCGTCGGCGGCCGTGCCGACGACGTCGAACCCGCCCTCTTCGAGGACGCGCAGGATCCCCTCCCGGACGAACGGCTGATCTTCGCCGACCAGGACGCGGATCTGCTCAGGTGGGTGCACGCTCCAACTATGACGCGATCTTGGTCCGGTTCCCAAGTCAGCCGGGAAGGGGAATGACGGCCCGCAGCACGGTCCCGCCCGATTCCGGGCTGAGAATGTCCAGGGTCCCGCCGAGCGCGCCGATGCGGTCGCGCAGGCCGGTCAGCCCGCTGGAGTCCGACCGGGGACAGGCCCCGCCGATCCCGTCGTCACCGACCTCGGCCGTGCACCGGCCGTCGCCGACCTCGACGCGCACCCAGGCCGACGTGGCCTGCGCGTGCTTGACCACGTTGGTGAGAGCTTCGGCGCAGAAGAAGTACACGCTGACCTCGACCGCACCGGGGAGCCGGCGGACAGGCACGTCGAGGCGGACGGTGATCGGCAGCCGGGCCGCCAGCGAGCTGATCGCCGCGGGCAGGCCCCGCTGGGTGAGGATCGCCGGGAGCAGGCCGGCCGCGATCTCCCGCAGGTCCGCCAGGCCGTGCCGGGCGTCGCGGACCGCCAGGCCCAGCAGTTCCCGCGCCCGCTCCGGAGCCGAATCCCATTTCTGCTCGGCCAGCTGGAGGTTGATGAGGGTGGTGACGAACCACTGCTGCGCACCGTCGTGCAGGTCCCGGGTGACCCGCTGACGGGCGGCGTCGGACGCCGCCACCAGCCGCGCCCGCGACGCCATCAGCTCCTGCTGGGCGCGCTGCCGCTCGGTGATGTCCCGCACGTAGCCAGTGAACGACGGCTCCCCGGGCAGCCCGGTACTGGTCACCGTCACCTCGGCCGGGAACTCGGTGCCGTCCGCGCGCACCGCCGCCACCTCGATCCGCCGGTCCAGGATGCGGGGCTCCCCGGTCGCCAGGTACCGCGCCATCCCGGCCCGGTGCGCGTCGCGCAGCGCGGGCGGCACGATCACCTCCGCCAGGTCCCGGCCGATGACGTCCTCGGAGCGGTAACCGAAGGTCTGCTCGAAGGCGCTGTTCACGTACGTCACCCGGGCCCGCTGGTCGATGGTGACGACCGCGTCCAGGGCGGCCTCGAGGACCGCCCGCTGCCGGGCCTCGCTGGCCGTGAGGTCGGCCGCCCGCGCCTGGGCGATGTCGCGGTCGCGGGCGGACTGGGCCCGCAGCTCCGCCTCGGCGCTCAGCTCGTGGCTGGCCACCACCGTGCCGCACATCTGCGCCAGCACCGACAGCAGGAAGATCTCCTGCTCGGGCAGGACCCGCGGGCCGGTGGTGACCAGGAAAACCGGCGTGCGCCCGAGCGCCGCGGTCAGCGGGAACGCCCAGTGGGAGGTCCCGTCCAGCTCGATCCGGCCCGGCCCGGTGAGCTGGCCGAGCGCGCGGCCGGCCTCGCCCGGAGCCTGCTCGTAGTAGTCCCCGGCCTCGCCCGGATGCCAGGCCACCGCCGTATGGCCGGGCGCGATCGACGGGACCGCGGTCGTGACCAGGTGCATGGCCCGGGCGGAGGTGGGAGCCTGGGTGAGGATCAGCAGCAGGCCGAAGACCGCGTTGACCCCTTGCAGCCGCGCCTCAGGGGTCAGGTCCGCGTTTTCCGCGCTGGCCGGCACGACCATAATCTAACCCTCCGGCGTTAAACTGCGGCTGCGAGGCGCGGAGGCTAATCATGACAATCCCTGCACCCCAAGCACCGAATCTGAAATTCGCTCCCGGCGACCACGTGTGCGCGTTCTACAACGGCAGCCGGAACATGCTCGACGACATCGTGACCGACTACGTGACGCGCGGCCTGGAGGCGGGCAACCAGGTTTTCTGCATGGTCGACGATCCGCCCGCCGTGCACCGCCGGGTCCCGTCCCAGCTGGTGACCAGGGATGGCATGCTCAACGTCCTCACCGAGGACGAGGCCTACATGCCGGATGGGCATTTCTCCAAGGACGCGTTCATCCGGGGCATGGAGGACCGGATGGCCACCGCCTCCGGCCACGGCTACGACAGCTTCCGGGCCGTCGGGGACGAGAGCTTCATCGTCCGGAACGGCGTCGACATCAATGAGTGGTTCGCGGCCGAGGCGGAGCTCAACGGGATCGGCCACGACTACCCGCACTTCTTCTTCTGCCTGTACGACGTCGACCTGTTCGACGGCGACACGGTCATGTACGTGCTGCGGACCCACCCGCGCGTTTACGTGAACGGCATCCTCATCAGCAACCCGCACTACCAGGCCGCCTGAGGCATGACGATCGCGCGGGAACGGTGCGCGGCCATGGTGGTGGGCGGCCCGACGGTCATCCTTGATCTCGGCGGCCTGCGGGTGGTCAGCGACCCCACCTTCGACGCACCGGGCCCGCACGGCTACCTGACCAAGACCGAGGGCCCGGCCGTCGCCCCCGATGAGCTCGGCCCGGTCGACCTGGTGCTGGTCAGCCACGACAACCACCCGGACAACCTCGACGACAGCGTCCGGGCGGCGGCCGCGGCCGGGATAGTGGCGCCCGGCCTGGTCATCCCCGCCCACTACGACGGCTGGGCCCACTTCAGCGAGGGCCGCGCCGACCTGGCCCGCGCCTTCGACGAGGCCGGCCTGGCCGCCCGGCTGGCCCTGGCCGGTCACGGCAGCTGGATCCCGCTCGATAAGAAGCATTCCTGACTAGAAAATTAGGTCAGGGTCTGGTGAAGAATGGGTCGTATTCGCTAAGCTTTGTTTGCAGATCCGCGAGATCTGAAATTGCCTCCAAGAGATGCCCATGATTTATAGGCCGAATATTTTTCTGCAATTCTCTCAGAAAATCTGACATGGCGATAAGGTCTTCTCGGTAATCTGTTTCTTGCAAAGCATTCTCGTTCCCAACTGCAAGCTGCTGTCGTGCAACCATAGCTGCAAATCGGGCCTGCAGGAAGGTATTTCGAAATCGTGCAATTTCTTCTCCTGTCCATGAGGGCCGATCTTTTCGCCTGTCGAAATAAAGTACAATCTTGTCAATTTGCTGCGTCAGGTTATAGTGGGCCTCAGTGATTAGAGCTTCATCCGAGCTGCTATTTCGGGTGACCTCTTGATTCCGGTAGTCATGAACTGCCCCTACAACTATCGAAGCTGCACTGCCCGCGAGGCCTGCCATTATCGCCCTAGCCGCGAGTTCTGACCCGCCCGCCATGCTACTGGCGCCAATCGCCGCACCGGCAGCTGTGACCTGCCAGCTTATCTTATAGGCGGCATCCTTCAGGTTCTCGGCGCGCTGACGTGACACTGATTTGGCATCAATGGCGTTAATCTCAGATAGGAGTATTTCAATTGCATCTTCCAGAAGCTGAAGTGAATCTTCCGAAATTTGTCCAGCGCTCACGGCCTCGATATGCTTGATGAGGCTGTTGGTTGCGTCCCTTGCCTGGCTGTTTCCCGCCAATCCCTCTTCTTGAAGGAACTCCATCCACAGTCCTTTATCGTTGAGCGCCTGTAGGCACTCACGAAATTCGGCATCACTAAAATCTAGAACATTTTCCGCCTCTGCAATGCGTGGACGATATATTCGCCGAAACTTCTTCTTCAATCGCCCAACTTGGGCTCGTGCAAGATGGAGTGCTTTTCTGGCTGTTCCCAGTAGCGCGCGAGATTTTCGAAGGACAGAAGGTTGGTCGGCCTCGCCCTTGGTGTCGTCGGCAGGTCGGCCCGGTTCCGTCCTATCTTTATCCCCGCTTCTTGTGTCTAGCCCCTCTGGGTAACGCGCTTGATCCTCACGATGGCGCTTTGAGCCGTTAGAAAAAACTTTAATGAGGAAACTGGCCGGACGACGGTCGTCAGCGACACCAGAGCCTTGCTCCTCCCTCGGCCGTTCGGGCTGATTCGCCTCATGGCCAGGAATCTGGTGCCGCGCTGTCGGAACGCCCGAGACCCGATGGAGTGTTTGCCGATCGCTGGCTGGTGGTCCGACCTCACGGACCTTAGGCGGCGCGGGCTTTGAGCGTTCACGTTCGGGCCTGGGTCTGGCGCGTTCTCTGCCTCCGTCCATGCTGCGATCATCCGCTCTGTGGACGTTAGGAACAATCGTCTGTTTAGGCAGGTTGTGCCGGATCGTACGGCCGGCGTGTCGTTCCCGTACCAACCCGGGCAGCGACCCTGGTCCGGCCCGCGGCCTGGGCAGGGATCAGGCTGCTCCGGGGCGTCAGGCGGTCGACACCACCTGGTCGAGCGCGGGGTGGAGCGTCCAGCGCAGGCCGGCTGCGGCCGCGCGGAAGCCGGGGCTGCCGATCGCGGCCCCGAACTCCGCTTCCGATGTCCAGTGCGCGATGTTGACGAAGCGGAACTGCGTGCCGTGCAGCGCCGTCTCGATGTGGGCGGGGAACGTTTTCAGGTAGTCGCGGGTCTTTTCCCAGGCCGTGAGGAACTTGTCCTCGTCGCCTGCTGGTACTTCGAAAATGTTGATCAGCGTGACGCTCATGGTCCAGTTCCCCGTTACGACGCGCCCGGCCTCCCGGCGGCGATACTGCCAACGTAACGGCTCGCGCCGGCGGCTGGCAGCTCCCTGGCTGAGGTCGCTCAGCGGCGCATCTCGGCGACGCCCTGGGCGACCGCGCAGGGGGCGCAGGTCGGCCTGCTGGTCCCGTCCAGCCGGCGGGTCATGACCGCCCGGCCGTCACATACACCCTGGTCCTGCGGGTGGGCGGTGGCGCACGGACACTGGCAGGCGCCCCAGTGCCCGGCCACCGCCGCCCGGGCGGCCTCCAGCGCCGAGCGGACGGCCGGGTCGAGTTTGTCAAGGGCCTCGCTGGTGGCCGCCGTCACCTGCTTGCGCCACTGGTCGACCGCGTCGGTGGCGGACTGCCAGGCCGCCGCGAACTGCCGCCTCGGGTTCTCCGGGTAATCCGCCATGTCGCTATTTTCGCACCTCGCGCCCGCCGTGACCAGCACGGCCGGCGCACCGGCCGGCCACGGTTTTCCGGGCCAGCCGGAGGGTAGGGCTATCACCAGACCGTCAGCCTTGAGGGAAGTGGTGGGCATGCGACGGTATCTGGTCGTGCTGGACATGGATTTCCTGGCCGCCGACGAGGAGCTCGATCTGGAACCGATCAACTACCTGGTCGCCCAGCAGGAGCGGGAGCCGTGCGAGGCAACGGTGCTCTCCCTGACCGATACCAGCGGGTCCAAGATGCCGGCCACCGAGATGCTGCTCGGCGCCCAGATAGGAAAGTTCCCGCGCGCTCCCAGACCTCGCCATGACGTCGGGGCAGAGGCCGAGCACCGGATGAACCTCACCGTCCGGCACCTGACCGCCATTGGCTGCACGGCCAGCGGCTTCATCAACGATGAGGATGGCCTGGTCAAGACCGTGATGTCGGAGGTTGATCATCAGGGCTACGACGCGGTGCTGCTGGTGAGCACCCGGCAGCGGGGCTCGCCTCTGGCGCGCGGGCTGCGCCTGGACCCGGTCAGCAAGCTCCGGCGGCGCCTCGGTCAGCGGCTGGTCATCTTCCCGCTCGCGGCCGGCGCCTCGCACCCCGTGCTCCCGTTCTGACCCGGCCGGGCGCCGGGCCGGGTGGACCGTCAGTCAACCTAGGAGGTAGGTAAGAGCTGGCGGTCCACGATGAGGAGCGATGACGCGATGACAGAACCGGCGCCAGCACCGGGGCCGCCCAGCCACCCGCTGGCCGGGCTGCGGGTGGTCGAGGTGGCCTCGTACGTAGCCGGGCCGCTCGGCGGCATGACGCTGGCCCAGCTCGGAGCCGACGTCATCCGGGTCGACCCCCTGGGCGGCGCCGCCGACTACACCCGGTGGCCGCTGGCCGCCAGCGGGACCAGCATCTACTGGGCGGCCCTGAACAAGGGCAAACGCTCGCTGTCGGCCGACCTGCGCTCGGCCGAGGGACAGGAGCTGGTCACCCGGCTGATCACCGAATCGGGTCCGGGCGGCGGCATCGTGCTGACCAACGCGCCCCGCCTGTGGCTCAGCTATGAGTCGCTGTCCCGGCGGCGGCCCGACGTGATCCACCTGCGGATCGACGGGAACCACGACGGCCGCCCGGCGGTCGATTACACGGTCAACGCCGAGGTCGGGTTCCCGCTGGTGACCGGCCCGGACGAGCATGTGGGCCCGGTCAACCACGTGCTGCCCGCCTGGGACGTCGCCTGCGGCCTGTACGCGGCGATCGGCCTGCTCAGCGCGGACCGGCGGCGCCGCCTGACCGGCCGCGGGCAGCAGCTGACGGTGGCCCTGCACGACGTCGCGCTGGCGACGGCCGGCAACCTCGGCTTCCTGGGCGAGGCCGAGCTGAACAAGGTGACCCGCCCCAAGGTCGGCAACCACCTGTACGGCAGCTTCGCCCGCGACTTCACCACCCGCGACGGCGCCCGGGTCATGGTGGTCGCGCTCACGCCGCGCCACTGGGCCGACCTGGTCGAGGCCAGTGGCCTGCGGGGGCCGGTGATGGCGCTGGCGGAGTCGCTCGGGGCCGACTTCTCCGCCGAGGCCGACCGGTACGAGTACCGCGAGGTGCTGGCCGCCCTGCTGCAGCGCTGGTTCGGCGACCACGACCTGCCGGACGTCTCCGCGTCGCTGCGCCGGACTTCGGTCCTGTGGTCGGTGTACCGGTCGTTCGCCGACGTGGTCGCGGCGCCGGACACCCGCGCCAACCCGATGATGGGCCTGGTCGATCAGCCAGGGGTGGGCCGGTACCTGGCTCCGGCGTCGCCGATCCGGGATCGCGCGGCCGGCGACGGTGCACAGCAGCCGGTGCGGGCGCCGGTGCTGGGTGAGCACTCCGCGGACATCCTGCGCGGCGATCTCGGCCTGAGCGAGGACGACGTCCAGGACCTGTACAAACGCGGCGTCGTGGCTTCGGCGCCACCCGGACAGCAAAGCTCCTGATAACAGCAAGAAAAAGATGATAACAGCAAGAAGCTTCGAGCAGCAAGGTTGGTGACATGGGCCAGTTGGCGCAGACCGAAGGACTCACCGATGTTCAGCGGCAGCTCATCGACGCCGTCCGTGAGTTCACCGACCGGGAGATCATCCCGCACGCCCAGCAGCTCGAGCACGACGACGAGTACCCGCAGAAGATCGTCGACACCATGTGCGAGATGGGGCTGTTCGGCCTGACCATCCCCGAGCAGTACGGCGGCCTGGGGGAGTCCCTGCTGACCTATGCGCTGGCCGTGGAGGAGATCGCCCGGGGCTGGATGAGCGTGTCCGGCATCATCAACACGCACTTCATCGTCGCTTACATGCTGCTCCAGCACGGTACGGAAGAACAGAAAACGCGTTACCTCCCGGCGCTGGCGGCGGGGCGCCTGCGGGGCGCGTTCTCGATGTCCGAACCGAACTGCGGGTCCGACGTGGCGGCGATCAGGACCCGGGCCACCCGCGACGGTGATGGCTATGTCATCGACGGGCAGAAGATGTGGCTGACCAACGGCGGCACCTCCTCCCTGGTCGCGGTGCTGGTCAAGACCGACGAAGGTGCGGAGTCGGTGTACCGGAACATGACCACGTTCCTGGTCGAGAAGCAGCCCGGCTTCGGCCAGGTGGAGCCCGGCCTGCTGATCCCCGGCAAGATCAGCAAGATGGGCTACAAGGGGGTCGACACCACCGAGCTCATCTTCGACGGGTACCGCACGAGGCCGGATCAGATCCTCGGCGGCACCGGCGGCCGCGGCTTCTACCAGATGATGGACGGCGTCGAGGTCGGCCGGGTCAACGTGGCCGCCCGCGGGTGCGGGGTCGCGCTGCGCGCGTTCGAGCTGGCCGTCAGCTACGCCCAGCAGCGGGAAAGCTTCGGCCAGCCGATCGCCCAGCACCAGGCCGTGCAGTTCCGGCTGGCCGACATGGCGACCAAGGTCGAGGCCGCTCACCAGATGATGATCATGGCCGCCCGCAAGAAGGACTCCGGCCAGCGCAACGACCTCGAAGCCGGCATGGCCAAGTACCTCGCCTCGGAGTACTGCCGGGACGTGGTCGAGGACTCGTTCCGGATCCACGGCGGCTACGGCTTCTCCTCCGAGTACGAGATCGAGCGCCTGTACCGGGAGGCGCCGATGCTGCTGATCGGCGAGGGCACCGCCGACATCCAGCGGATGATCATCGGCCGCCGGATTCTGGAGGATTACCGGCTCCGTTAGCCTTGCTTACATCCGCGCTTACATCCGCAACCGACCTGCTCACGTGAGGAGCCAGACGTGGACAAGACCGTCGCCTCAGCCGATGAAGCCGTGCGCGACGTCGGCGACGGCACCCGGATCGCGGTCGGCGGTTTCGGTATCTCCGGCATCCCGTTCGACCTCCTCGACGCGCTGAAGGGCCAGGGGGCCACCGGCCTGGAGGTCGTCTCCAACAACTGCGGCCTGGACGACGTCGGCCTCGGGCTGCTGCTGTCGGCGGGCCGGATCAGGCGCATGGTCGCTTCCTACGTGGGCGAGAACAAGGAGTTCGCCCGCCGCTACCTGGGCGGCGAACTCGATGTGGAGCTGACCCCGCAGGGGACGCTGGCCGAAAAGCTGCGGTGCGGTGGGTCCGGCATTCCCGCCTTTTACACCCCGGCGGGGGTGGGCACCCAGGTCGCCGACGGCGGGCTGCCGTGGCGGTACGCGGCCGACGGCTCGGTCGCCCTCGCCTCGCCGCCCAAGGAGGTCCGCGAGTTCGACGGCCGCCAGTACGTGCTCGAGCAGAGCATCGTCTGCGACTTCGCCCTGCTGCGGGCGGCCCGCGGCGACCGGCACGGCAACCTCGTGTTCCACGAGGCCGCCCGCAACTTCAGCCCGCTGGTGGCGATGGCCGGGAAGGTCACCATCGCCGAGGTCGAGGAGCTGTGCGAGCCGGGGGAGATCGACCCCGACCAGATCCACACGCCGGGCATCTTCGTCCAGCGCGTCGTCCAGGCGCAGCCCCGCCAGAAGCCGATCGAGAAACGGACCATCCGTCCCCGCGCCGGGCAGGAGGCCAAGTGATGCTGAGCCGCGAGGAGCTGGCGGCCCGGGTCGCGGCCGAGCTGAAGGACGGCCAGTACGTGAACCTCGGGATCGGCCTGCCGACCCTGGTCCCGAACTACGTGCCCGACGGGGTGCACATGGTCCTGCACGCCGAGAACGGCATTCTCGGGGTGGGACCGTACCCGGACGAAGCCGATCTCGACCCCGACCTGATCAACGCGGGCAAGGAGACCGTGACCATCCAGCCGGGCGCGTCGTTCTTCGACTCGGCGATGTCGTTCGCGATGATCCGCGGCGGCCACATCGACGTCGCCGTGCTCGGCGCCATGCAGATCTCCAGGGACGGCGACCTGGCCAACTGGACGATCCCCGGCAAGATGATCAAGGGCATGGGCGGCGCGATGGACCTGGTCTACGGGGCCAAGACCGTCATCGCGATGACCGAGCACGTGGCCCGGGACGGCGCCCCGAAGATCGTCGACGTGTGCACCTGGCCGCTCACCGGCCGCGGCTGCGTCGACACCATCATGACCAACCTGGCCGTCATCGACGTCACCCGGGGCGGCCTGGTCCTGCGCGAGATCGCCCCCGGCACCTCCGTCGCCGAAGTCAAGGCGGCCACCCAGCCACCCCTGACCGAGTCCCCGGACCTGCGCGAGATGCCTGTCCGCTAGCCGTACGGCTGGTAATAGCGGAGCAGCTGCTCGAGGAAGTGAGCCGCCAGCTGGCAGCCCGCGAACGCGACCGGCAGCGCCGACCAGGCCGCGATCCGGGACCGGCGAGTCAGCAGCGCGGCCGCGATGATCACCACCAGCGCGAGGTACCAGGACAGGTGGGCGGCGTCGAGCGCCTGGGCGGCCCGGTGCAGGCAACCGGCCGTGTTGTCGGTCGGCAGCATCTGGCAGGCGGCCTGGGCGCTGCCGGTATTGCCGTCCAGCGGCCCCGGCGACTGCGGCCACAGGAACCAGACCAGCAGCGCGGCCACGACCGCGCCCAGGTGCCACCAGCTGGCCGGGTCGGCGCCGTACGCCCGCGCCTGGAACCACTGCAGGATCCCGACGCCGAACGCCACGGCGGCCGGGATGATCAGCACCGGCAGCGCCGCGCCGGGGAACTTCTGGTAGGTCAGGGCGCCGCCGATCAGCTCGACGATGATCGCGCCGAACACGACGATCCAGCCGGTCATGCCCCCCTGGAACGGCCGGACCAGCAGTGGCGGCTGCAGCTCCACTCCGTTGTCGCGCAAGGTGACGCGGCTCATAGAGCCAGTGTTCTCCCATCGTCGGCCCGATGCCAACACCATTAGGCGATGTGTCAGCGCCCGCCCGGCACGGCGGCCGGTACGGCCGGGGCCGATGCCGTCCCACCGGCCGCTATCTCGCCCCGCAGCGCCTTGAGGCCGGCCACGAAAATCTCCGAGAACGTCGGGAACGGCTGGATGACGTCGCGCAGCACGTCCAGCGGCACCTGGGCCCGGACGGCCAGGGTGGCCTGCTGCAGCCACTCCCCGGCCTGCGGCCCCAGCGCGTAGGCGCCGGTCAGCCGCTGGCCGTCGCTGACCAGGGTCAGGAACCCCTGATGGTCGGCGTAGGCATGGGTGTAGGTGGCGGTCTTGGCCACCTCGGCGACCGGCACCGTGGCCTGGAACCGGCCCTCGATCTCGCCGACCGCTGCCGCCTCGGGGTCGGTGTAGACCACGTCAGGGATGGCCTCGTAGTGGGCTTCGCGGTCCTCGCCGAGGATGTTCGAGGCCACCACCTCGCCCTGGTACTTACCCACGTGGGTCAGCAACCGGACCCCGGTCACGTCGCCGACCGCCCACAGCCCGTCGGCCACCCGGCAGTGCGCGTCGACCGGGACCCCGTGCGGCCCGGCCGTCACCCCCACCGTGTCCAGGCCGTCGGGGAGCCGGGGCGCCCGGCCGGTGGCCACCAGCAGCTTGTCGCCCCGCAGGTCGGTGCCGTCGTCCAGCGTCAGCACGTACTGCTCGCCGTCGCGCCGGGCCGCGCCGGCGTGCTGGCCCAGGTACAGCTCGATGCCGTCCTTGCGCAGCTCGACGCCGAGCGCGTCACCCAGCGGTTTGGGTTCACGGGCCAGAACGTGTGAGGCCCCTTCGACCAGCGCCACCTCGGCGCCCAGCCGCCGGACCGCCTGGGCCATCTCCGCGCCGACCGGCCCCCCGCCGAGGATCAGCAGGCGCCGGGGCACCGCCTTCATCCCGGTGACCTCGCGGTTGGTCCACACCCCGTCCAGCTCGCGCAGGCCCGGGACCGGCGGGATGACGGGGCCCGAGCCGGTGGCCAGCACCACATGCCGCGCGGTGTGCCGGGCCCCGTTGACCTCGACCACCCCCGGCCCGGCCAGCCGCCCGGTGCCGCGCAGCAGGTCGATGCCCTCGCCCGCCAGCCAGCGGACCTGCCCGGCGTCGGAGTAGCCGGAGACCATGTAGTCGCGGTAGGCCAGGGCCGCGGCCACGTCGACCTGGGCGGTGGCGGCGGCCTCGCGCGCGTCCCAGACCGCTTCGCCCGGGCGCAGCAGGGTCTTGGACGGGATACAGGCGTAGTACGAGCATTCGCCGCCGGCCAGCCGGTGCTCGACCACGGCCACCTTCAGCCCGCCGTCGGCCAGCTCACCCGCGCAGTGCTCACCGGGCGAGCCGGCCCCCAGCACGATGACGTCGTAGTGGGACACGCCCTCACCGGCCCGGCAGCCGGGTGGTGACCTCCTGGACGAACCACAGGTTGCCGTCCGGGTCGGCGAACGAAAGGAACGAGCCGTAGGTCGCGTGGTCGGGGGCGGCCCCGGCGGCCCGCTGGCCGGTGCCGGCGTGGTGGAACACCCCGCCCTCGTCGTGGAACACCTCGCTGACGCTGGCCCCACGCTCGGATAGCTCGGCCCGGGCGGCATCGATGTCGTTCACCACCAGCTGCATGCCCTCGGCCGAGCCGGGCACCGCCCCCGTGAGCCCAGTGCCGAAGATCACCGAACACGGTGAGCCGGGCGGGGTGAGCTGCACCACCCGGAAGTCCTCGCCGGTGACCAGGTCGGCGTCCTGCCGCCAGCCCAGCGCCTTGTAGAAGTCCTTCGCCCGGTCCACGTCGCTGACCGGCAGCACCATAACCTCAAGCCTGAAGTCCATACTCCCATCATGGTCCCGGGCACGCGCCGATCGCGCCCGGGACACTCACTGGCGAGTCCGTGGTCAGCTGCCTTCGGGCGGGGTGTGCATGAGCTTCTTGTTGACGAACTCGTCGATGCCGAGCGGGCCCAGCTCGCGGCCGACGCCGGAGCGCTTGGTGCCGCCGAACGGCAGGTCCGCGCCGCCCCCCTCGGCCGAGTTGACCCAGGCCATGCCGACGTCGAGCCGGTTGGCGACGTCCAGCGCCAGCGTCTCGTCGCTGCTGAACACCGCCCCGCCCAGGCCGAACGCGCTGCTGTTGGCCAGCTCGACCGCCTCGTCGGCGCTGGCGACCTTGTAGACCACGGCGGCCGGGCCGAACAGCTCCTCCCGGAACGCCCGCATCTCCGGTGTCACCCCGGACAGCACGGTCGCCTCGAAGAACGAGCCCGGCCCGTCGACCCGGTGCCCGCCCAGGTGCACGGTCGCGCCCTTGCTGACCGCGTCGTCGATCTGGGCGGTCAGGTTCACCGCCGCCTGCTCCGACGACATCGGCCCGTAGCTGGTGGCCGGGTCGGTCGGGTCGCCGGTGGTGTAACCGGACATGGCCGCGGTGAACTCGCCCAGGAACTCGTCGTAGACGCTCTCGGCCACGATCATCCGCTTGGAGGAGTTGCAGGCCTGGCCGCCGTTCTCCATCCGGGCGGCCGCCGCGGTCTTGGCCACCGCAGGCAGGTTGGCCCCGTCCAGCACGATGAACGGGTCGCTGCCGCCCAGCTCCAGCACCACCTTCTTCAGGTGCTGACCGGCGGTGGCGGCTACCGCCGCGCCCGCCCGCTCGCTGCCGGTGACCGACACCCCGGCGATCCGCGGGTCCGCGATGATCTCCGCGACCTGCTCGTTGCTGGCGAACACGTTGATGTAGGCGTCCTCCGGCAGGCCCGCGTCGCGGAGGATCTGCTGCATGGCCAGCGCCGACTCCGGGCACTGGGGCGCGTGCTTGAGGATGATGGTGTTGCCGATCATCAGGTTCGGGGCCGCGAACCGGGCCACCTGGTAGTACGGGTAGTTCCAGGGCATGATGCCGAGCAGCGCCCCGACCGGGCTCTTGCGCACCCAGGCCGACCCGGGCACCCGGGTGTCCAGCGGCTGGTCCCTGAGCAGCTCGGCGCCGTTGTCCGCGTAGTACTTGTAGATGTTCGACGCGAACTTGATCTCGCCCACCGCCGCCGCGGTGATCTTGCCCATCTCCCGGGTGATGATCGCGGCGAGTTCGTCGGCCCGGTCCCGGTACAACTGGGCCACCTGGCGCAAGATCGCGGCCCGCTCGTCCAGCGACGTCCGCCGCCAGGACTTGTACCCGGCGTCCGCGCGAGCCAGCACGTCGCTGATCTCCGCGTCGGTCGCCGTCGGGTACTCCTTCTCCACCTTGCCGGTCGCCGGGTTCGTTACCTGGTACATCGTCACGGCTGCCTCCATCGCGATCACGAGTCAGTACCCATTACACGCCAGGCGGGTGCGCTCAGGGGAGGCCCCCCTGCCGGTGGCCCCGGCACGGGTGTTGACGCGATGGGTGTATTCATTTTCGATGACCTGAACGGAGGTGAACGGATTGGTAACGGGAACCAAACAAACGGAAACGGCCCATCCGGCCGTACAGGCCGAAGGCCACCGCGGCGGGGCCGCGGCCGGGAAGGCGGCCCGGGCCCGGGTGCCTCTTGAGGCCCACGCGGAGTTCAGGCCCGCGCCCGGCCGCGACCCGATCGGCCTGCTGGCCGGGCAGCCCCGGTCGCGCATCCCCGAACTGGTGCCGGTGCGCCACGGGCGCATGCTGGTCTCGCCGTTCACATTCTTCCGGGGAGCGGCCCTGCCAATGGTGGCCGACCTGGCCACAAGCCCGGACACCGGCCTGCGCGTGCAACTGTGCGGTGACGCTCACCTGTCCAACTTCGGGGCGTTCGGGTCACCGGAACGGCGGCTGGTCTTCGACGTCAACGATTTCGACGAGACGCTGCCCGGCCCGTTCGAGTGGGACGTCAAGCGCCTGGCCGCGAGCCTGGTCGTGGCGGCCCGCGACAACGGCTTCGGCGCCAAGCGGACCCGGCGGGTGGCGCTGGCCGCCACCGCCCGCTACCGCAGCGCGATGCGGGAGTTCGCGGGCATGCCGACGATGACGGTCTGGTACGCCCGCCTCGACGTCGAGGAGACCATCGCCCGCTTCAAATCCCAGCTCAAGAAGCAGATGGTCAAGCAGTCCGAGGCCACGGCCGCCCGGGCCCGGACCCGGGACAGCACCCAGGCCCTGGCCAAGCTGACCCACGTGGTGGACGGCGAGCGGGAGATCATCAGCGACCCGCCGCTGATCGTCCCGATCGAGGACCTGCAGGCCGGCGCCGAGTTCGGCCCCGGCTACGCGGGCCTGGGGTCCCTGGTGGTCGGCTATGCGCACACGCTGCCGCCGGATCGCCAGCACCTGGTGGGCCAGTTCCGGCTCACCCGGGTGGCCCGCAAGGTGGTCGGGGTCGGCAGCGTCGGCACCCAGGCCTGGATCCTGCTGCTGGAGGCCCACGACGGCCGCGAGTCCCTGCTGCTGCAGGCCAAGGAGGCCCAGCGCTCGGTCCTGGCCGCCTACGCCGGGGAAAGCCAGTACGAGCACCAGGGCGAACGGGTGGTGGCGGGCCAGCAGCTGATGCAGGCGGCCAGCGACATCTTCCTCGGCTGGCAGGCCATCACCGGAACCGACGGCACCCGGACCGACTACTACGTGCGCCAGCTGCGCGACTGGAAGTACTCCGCCCCGATCGAGCAGATGGACCACAAGGTGATGGCGGCCTACGGCGAGTTGTGCGGCTGGACGCTGGCCCGGGCCCACGCCCGCACCGGCGACCGGGCCGCCATCGCCGCCTACCTCGGTGGTTCGGAACGCTTCGAGCAGGCCGTCACCGCCTTTGCGTTCACCTACGCCGACCAGACCATCCGCGACCACGCCGCCCTGGCCGCCGCGGTCGCCGACGGCCGGGTCCAGGCTCGCACCGGGGTGTGACCCACGCCCTTCGGCCGGCTGGACCTGGCCGGGACCCGCCTGTGCGCCGTCTCAGCCGGCGGCGTCTTCGGCCGGGGTCTCCTCGGTGGCGTCGTCGGGGAAGTCTTTGGGGTCCACCTCGTCGGGTGCCCAGTCCGGGGCGGTGCCGGTGGTGGCCCGCTCGCGGGCGACCCGGATGGCCTCGGTCAGGGTGGGCAGGTCGAACGCGCCGTAGTGACGCTGGCCGTTGATGAAGAACGTGGGGGTCCCGGACACCCCCGACAGGTCGGCCGACTCCAGGTCCTGGGCCACCCGGGTCTCGTACACGTGCCGTTCCAGTTCGTCGCCGAACCGGTCGGCGTTCAGCCCCAGGGACTCCGCGTACCCGCGCAGGTCCAGCATGGTCAGCGCGTCCTGGTGCTGCAGCAGCAGGTCATGCATGGGCCAGAACGCGCCCTGGGCGGCGGCCGCCTCGGACGCTTCGGCGGCCAGCTGGGCCCGCAGGTGCACGTCGGTCAGCGGCAGATGCCGCCAGACGTAACGGATGGTGGTGTCGGTCAGGATGTCCCGGACCACCGGTTCGGCCTGGCCGCAGTACGGGCACTCAAAGTCGCCGAACTCGATGACCGTGATCAGCGCCTGCTTGGGGCCGCGGATATGGTCTCGCTCCGGGTCCACCGCCGGGATCAGGTCCTGGATGAGCCGGGTGTCACCGAGCAGCAGCCGGGCCCGCCGCTGCGCGGGCAGCAGCTGGGTCACCCGGAGCACGCCCCAGGTCAGGCCGGCCGCCACCACGACCGCCGACAGCGCGCCCAGCTTGGCCTCGGCCAGGTCCTGGCCGGAAAACGCCCGGGTCGCGATGAGCAGGGCGGCGGTGAACCCGATGCCGGCGATCGTGCCGCTGCCCAGCACGGCGGCCTTGCCGATCGGCGGCCGGACCTCGCCGTGGCTCAGCCGGGCCACCACCCACGAGCTGACCGTCACCGCGACCGGCTTGCCGGCCACGTAGCCGACCAGCACCCCAAGGGTGATCGGCGCGGTGTAGGCGTGGGCCAGGAAGCTGCCGCTCAGTACCACGCCGGCGTTGGCCAGCGCGAACAGCGGCACGATGAGGTAGCTGGTCCACGGATGGTAGAAGCTCTGCAGCCGGGCGTTCGGCGACAAGGTGGAAGTCAGCCCCTGCTTGGCCTCGCGGGCCAGCTCCGGGGTCGGCTGCTCGCGGAACGCCCGGACCAGCCCGGTCGCGTCCTCCAGCTCGGTGCGGGCCGGGGAGTAGGCCGGCGCGGCCAGCCCGATGGCCAGCCCGGCCACCACCGGGTCGACGCCGCTGGCCCGCAGCGCACCCCAGACCACGATGCCCAGCACGGCGAAGACCCAGCGCCGCTGCAGCCGGAACCGCACCGCCACGAGCATCACCGCGAACGCGATCACCGCGATCAGCAGCGGCGTCACCACGATCTTGTCGCTGTACACGAACGCGATGACCAGCAGCGCGCCCAGGTCGTCGACCACGAACACGGTGAGCACGAACACCCGCATCCGGTCCGGCACCTCCCGGCCGAACAGGGCCAGCAGCCCCAGCGCCAGCGCGGTGTCCGTCGACATCGCCACGCCCCAGCCGTGCGCGCCCGGCCGCCCGGCGTTGAACGCCAGGTAGATCGCGACCGGGAAGGCCATGCCGAGCAGGCCGGTGACGATCGGCAGCACGAACCGGCGCCGTTCCCGCAGGTCGCCCAGGTCCAGTTCGCGTCGCGTCTCCAGCCCGACGACGAGGAAGAACAGCGTCATCAGCCCGCTGTTCAGCCAGTTCCGCAGGTCCTGGTCGATGCCAGCCGAGCCGATCCCCAGGTAGAACCGGGTGTGCCAGAACGACTCGTAGCTGGCGTCGCTGACGTTGGCCCAGATGATCGCGATCACGATGCCCGCGACCAGCATGAGCGCGCTGGCTGCCTCGGTGCGCACGAACTCCCGCAGCGGGGCGGCCCGGTCCCGGGCCCACAGCGTCTTGCCCTGCCAGCGGGGCAGCGCGGAGGCTATATCGGACACCGCAGCAGGTTAGGGCTTCCGGCCGACGACCGCGTAACCGGAGGAGGGGGCCACGGGGTCGGCGGCTTCGGCCCGCCACTGGTGCACCTGCACCAGCCCGGGCTCGATCAGGTCCAGACCGTCGAAGAACCGGGCCACCTCGGCCCGGGCGCGCCGGTGCATCGGGGTTGCCACGTGCTCGTTGTATCGCCGGGCCGCCCTGGCCGACCGCTCGGCCTCCACATCGCGGGCCGGGTGGGACAGCACCAGGTAGCTGCCGGACGGCACCGCGTCCATGAACGAGGCGACGATGCGCCACGGGTCGTCCTCGTCCGGGATCAGGTGCAGCACCGCGATCAGCATGACCGCGACCGGCTGGCTGAAGTCCAGCGTCTGGCCCGCCCGGGCCAGGATCGCGTCCACCTGCCGCAGGTCGGCGTCGATGAACACGGTCGGGCCCGCCACGCTGGTCAGCAGGGCCCGCGCGTGCGCCAGCACGATCGGGTCGTTGTCGACGTAGGCGACCCGCGCCTCCGGCCGCACGGCCTGGGCCACCTCGTGGGTGTTGTTGGCGGCGGGGATGCCGGTCCCGATGTCGAGGAACTGCTGAACTCCGGCCTCGGCGGCCAGGAAGCGGACGGCCCGGGCCAGGAACCGGCGGTTGGCCCGCACGTTGTCGCGGATGCCGGGCTTGGCCTCGAGGACCCGTTCGGCCGCGGCCCGGTCGGCGGTGAAATTGTCCTTGCCGCCGAGCCAGTAGTCGTACACGCGCGCCGGATGGGCCACGCTCACGTCGATCTCGCGCGGCGGCGGTGCCGTGTCCTCCGGCACCACGCTGTCGTACCAGTTCCGGGCCATGCACACCCCCTTCGCCCGGCCAAGCCTACTGCCCGCCCCCGATCCACGGCGGTGCAGGCTGGCCGCCCAGGCCCGTAGGGCGGCCGCTCCCTCCCGGTCGCCGTCGTCCGCACGGCGCACCCCACCCAGCCCGCAGGTCACACGCGCCCCAGGGGCCTCGCCCCTAGGGGTGGACTTCCGATGCGGGTACGTTTTCCCGCAAGGACTGCGGGAAACCGTACCCAAACCGGGCGGCCCTCAGGGCTGGGGCGTCACGTCGCGTCTGGCCCGAGCCGGCCGGCGGGTCCGCAGTGGGATGAGGGGGCCCCGCCGGCCGGACGGTGCGCCGGCGCCGGGCCGGGCCTAACGGTCCGGCGCCGGCTGGGTCAGGCCGCTGGGGAAGGGTCCCGGGGCCAGACCCGTTCGGCTTCGTCGGGCGCCGGTTGAGCGTCATGCTGGCTGACCTGCAAGTAGCCGACCAGCAGGACGAGCACGACGACGAAGACGACGGTGGTGGGCAGGTCACCGAAGGCCATGCCGCTGAGTGAGTGCGGCTTGCTGAAGTAGTCGGCGAACGAGGCGCCCAGCGGGCGGGTCACGATGTAGGCGAACCAGAACGCCGCCACCGGGTTGAGCCCCATCCGCCAGGCGATGGCCGGAACCGCGATGATGACCGCGAACATGACGCCGGAGCCCAGGTAGCCCAGGTGCAGGGTGACCGCGGTGAGGTCACCGAGCGCGGTGCCCAGCGCGAACGTGGCGAACACGGTGATCCAGTAGTAGACCTCGCGGCGGCGGGTGACGATGCTGTGGATGGACAGCGTGCCCTCGCTGCGGTACCAGCGCCAGAACACGACCGCCAGGACGACCGCCCACAGCAGCGTGGTCACCGCGTAGGGCAGGCCCAGGTCCAGGTGCAGGACGTCGGCCGCGCCGGTGCCGAAGGTGGCGATGGCCAGGGCCAGGTACCAGTAGGCGACCGCCACGTACCGGCGGGTGCGGAACTGGAAGATCACGGCGGACACGATCAGGATCAGGTCGACGGCGGCGCCGATCGCGATGTGGTGGGCGAGGTAGTCCGAGAACGCCTCACCGCCGGCCGTAGTGAGCAGCTTGACCACCCAGAACAGCAGGCCGATCTGAGGCACCTTGGCGGCCAGCGGCTCCGGGCTCATCCAGCGGGCGAACGCTCGCACAGGGTGTCTCCTCGGGTCACGCGAATCGGATCAGGAGGCCCGCCGGGGCGGGGCCACCCGGACCAGGATGTTGTAGGTGATCAGGGCGATCGCCAGGTGCATGGCCACCAGCACCAGGACCGCCCGGCCAGCCTGGCCCATCAGCCAGATGTAGAGGTCAGGGAGCAGCAGGACCGCGGTGACGAGCACCGCCAGCCGGACGTAGACCCAGCGTGGGGCGGAGCTGATCCGGGCCACCACCGGCCAGGCCAGGCCGGCGATGACCACGCCGATCACGGTCAGCTTGGCGTAGTCGCCGAACTGGAAGTGCACGTAGCCGCGGGTGCTGGGGAACAGCGACGTCCCCGCCCGGGCCAGCAGCGCGTCCGCGGCCAGGCAGAGGGCCACGCTGAGGACGGTGCCGGCCGCCACCGCCAGCGGATGCGGGGCCCGGTGCCGGGGTGCCAGGTCCACCCGGGCCAGCGTCATGGCCCGGTCCAGAACAGGTGACGGCATCGTGCAGCACCCCCTCGGCCCGTATGTACTACTAGCACTGTAGTAGATAACCGGGCCGGCTGTTGTCACCTCATCGAGATGCGGGCGTCCCGGTGGGTGCTGTGGTGGGCCGCCATCCGCACGGCGGGGGGCACGGCGGGGAGGTGGTTCCGCTCGGCCGAGACCGTGCGGGCCGAGATCAGCTGGGCGAATTCGATCCGGTTGTGCACCGCGAAGGTCAGCGTGATCGCGATCGCGCTGGAGGTCACCGCCAGGACCAGGGCCGACGCCGCCGCCCACGGCCGGAACCGGGGCGGCAACGAGGTCAGCGCGCGCACCCGGGCGCTGACGTCGGACTCGGCCACCGCCAGCCGGAACCCGCCCGGGCGGGACGGCCGGGACGCGGCCAGGCTGGCGCGGGCCAGCGCCCGCGCCACCACCAGTCCGTCACCCACCTCGCGGGCGGCCAGCTGGTCGGCCCACAGCTCGACGGACAGCCGGACCTGCCGGGCGACCGGGCGCAGCAGCGGGTTGGCGGCGGCCGCCACCGCGGCCAGCAGGACGTAGCCGGTGTGGTAGCGGCGGAGGTGGGCGGCTTCGTGCGCGAGCAGCGCCCGGCGCTCGTCGGCGGGCAGCAGCCGCAGCATGCCGGCCGACACCACGATCGCGCCGCCGCGCAGTGGCACCGGCAGCGTGAACGCGGACGGGTGCTCCTCGGGAGTGATCATGAGCTGATCACCGGCCCGCGGCAGCTGGCGGCAGGCTTGCCGCGCCCGGGCCAGGTCCCAGGCGACCCGGGCCAGGTAGACCAGCGCGCTGGCCAGCAGCAGGCCGGCCAGCGCGGCGGCGGCGATACCCCAGGGGGCGGGCAGCTGGGTCCAGGCGTGCAGGCGGTCGTCCGGCCAGCCGCCCAGCGAGGCGATCAGCGGCAGCTGGGCCAGCGCGGTGAACCCGGCCAGCGACAGCACGATCCCGGTCGCCAGCGACGTGGCCAGGGCGGTCAGCGTCAGCAGGGGCGCCGCCACCGGCGGGCTCAGCCGCCGGGACAGCCCGCCCGCGGTCAGCGCCAGCAGCAGGCTGCAAGCGAACGGGACCAGACCCAGGGCGATCATGCCCGCCCCGGCTCCTCGCCCTGGCCGGTGGCACCTGGGGTGGCACCCCCGCCCGCTTCGGCCAGCAGGTTGCTGAGCAGTTCCTCGTCCTCGGGTCGCAGGTCGGCCACGAACCGGGACAGCACCCCGGCCCGGTCCTCGCCCGCGTCCAGCAGCCGGAGCATCCGGTGCGCGGTCATCGACGCCTGGGCGGCATCGGGGCCGCCGGGCAGCTCATAGGCGTACCCGCGCCCTGCCGCCTGCCGGGAGATCGCGCCCTTGGCGTACAGCCGGGACAGCGTGGTCATGACCGTGGTGTAGGCGAGCTGATCGCCCAGATCGGCCCGGACCTCGCCCGCTGACAGCGGCCGTCCGGCGGCGGCCAGGCACGCGAGCACGTCACGTTCGAGGGCGCCACGCGGCCGTCCGTGCGGTGCGGCAGCCACAGCAGCTCCTAACGGCGGTCAAGCCCGGCCATTATCTACTACAGTCCCTGTAGTACGACGCTGTTTGTCGTGATCAGTGTAGGCCGGCGGGAGGAAACTTACCCATGGACCCGATTTACCACATGACCTACCTGCAGGCTGTGGTCATCGGGCTGATTCAGGGTTTGACCGAGTTGTTCCCGATCTCCAGCCTTGGCCACACCGTGCTGATCCCGTCCTGGCTGGGCGGCAGCTGGGCCACCCTGGTCCGCCAGGAGAGCCGGGCCGAGAGCCCGTACCTGGCCTTCGTGGTCGGCCTGCACCTGGCCACCGCGATCGTGCTGCTCGGCGTGTACGCCCGGACCTGGGTCCGCGTCATCCGCGGCTTTGTCACCAGCATCGCCCGCCGCGAGCTCCGGTCGGCCGACCAGAAGCTGGCCTGGCTGATCGTGGTGGCCACGATCCCGGTGGGCGTGGCCGGCCTGGTGCTCGAGCACCCGTTCCGGGTCCTGTTCGCCAAACCGCTGGCCGCCGCCATTTTTCTGATGATTAATGGCGGAATCCTGCTCGCCGGCGAAATCCTCCGCCGGCGGGCCCTGCGCCGGGTGGCCACCGGGCCCGCCGGACCCGGCCCGGCCGCCACCGGCCCGGCCGCCACCGGCCCGGCCGCCACCGGCCCGGCCGATGAGCACGTGATGCTGGACGAGGCGGCCGAGCAGCGCCTGGCCGGGATCGGCCTGCCGAACGCCCTGTGGATCGGGGCGTCGCAGATCCTGGCCCTGCTGGCCGGGATCAGCCGCGAGGGCGTCACCATGGTCGGCGGCCTGACCCGGGGGCTGGACCACGAGGACGCCATGCGGTTCTCGTTCCTGCTGTCCACCCCGGTCATCCTGGCGGCCGGGGCGCTGAAGATCAGCGACCTGACCGGCTCGCTCGGGGCGGGCGTCCGCGGCCAGATCGTGGCGGGCAGCGTCGCCGCCGCGGCCACCTCACTGTTCGCGGTGCTGTTCCTGTCCCGCTGGTTCCGCACCAGGACGCTGGTGCCGTTCGCCGTCTACTGCCTGCTGGCCGGCCTGGCCAGCGTGATCCGGTTCGGGTTCTTCTGACCGCTCGGCGGGGTGGCGACCAGCCGGTCCGGGTCGCTTTCGTCCAGGGTCCAGCGCTGGCCGTTGACGGCGACCTGGCGGGGCGGCTCCTGGCCGGTGGCCCGCGGCCATTCGGCCCGGGTGAGCGGGGCCGGCCCGGTCACGGTCAGCTCGGCCGCACCGCCGGAGACGGTCAGCGCGATCCGGGTCTCGCCCCGGTCTTCGTGGACGGTGGTGGTGCCGCCGGTCCCGCCCCAGACCTCCAGGGCCAGCGTGGCCGGGTCGGCGGCGGCCGACACCGGCTGGCCCGCGTCGACCGGCAGCAGCGTGCCGAGCCGGACGAACAGCGGGGCCTGCTCGGGCGGCCGGGTCAGCCGCAGCCACCGGCCGCCCTCGTGCCGGGCCCGGGTCGCGTAGTCGATCCAGGTCCCGGCGGGCAGGTAGACGTCCTGCTCCCCGTCGGCCGCGGTGACCGGCGCGACCAGCAGGTCGTCACCGATCAGGTACTGGCCGTCGGCGTCACGGGCGGCCCGGTCGCCCGGGCAGGCCGCGATCATCGGGCGCAACCAGGTGCGGTGCCGGGTGGCCGCCGCGGCCGCGACCGAGTAGAGGTAGGGGAGCAGCCGGTAGCGGGTGGCCACGATCTGCCTGGTGACCGGGTACACCCCCGCATCCTGGTCCCAGGGCAGCCGGCTGGTGTTGCCGTGGTACCGGTTCAGCGGCGACAGCGCCCCGAACCAGGCCCAGCGCAGGTACAGGTCGGCGGGCGGAGTGCCGTAGAAGCCGCCCACGTCGTGGCTCCAGAACGTCCCGCCGCTGATCGCGTAGGACAGGCCGCCGCGCAGCGTGCTGCCCATCCCGCCGTAGGTCGAGGCCGGGTCGCCGCCCCACTGGGCGGCGTGCCGCTGCCCGCCCAGGTAGGACGAGCGGCCCCAGACCAGCCGGTAGCCGTGCACCTGCTCGGTCACGGCGGCCGCCGCGTCGTTGTACAGCAGCGTGTAGACGTTGTGCAGGTCCCGGCCGGACAGACCGTTCCAGGCGACCGTGCCGGGCGGCACCGCCTCGGCGAAGTCGGTCTTGAGGACCGCCACCCCGTCCTCCAGCAGCCCGGCCAGGTGGCCCTGCCACCAGCGCACGGCGGCCGGGTTGGTGAAGTCGACGATGGCCATGGCCGGCAGCCCCCGGTCATCGCCCCAGACCAGGCCGGTCCAGGTCGAGCCGTCCGGCCGCCGCAGGAAGTAGCCGGCCTGGCTGGCCTCGGCGAAACGCGGGCTGCCGGCGCTGATGTAGGGGTTGATCCACAGGCACAGGCGGAATCCCAGGTCGCGCAGTTCGGCGGTCAGCGCCCGCGGGTCGGGGAAGGTGTCACGGTCCCAGGCCAGGTCGGACCAGCAGCCCGGCCGCTGCCAGAACGGGTCCACGTGCAGCACGTCGGCCGGGAAGCCCTCCCGCCGCATCTGGCGGGCGCGCTCCAGCAGCGACTGCTGGGTGTCGGGCTGGAAGCTGGACGAGACCCAGGTGCCGAACGCCCAGCGCGGCGGTACCGGTACCGGGCCGGTCAGCGCCCGCAGCGTCGCGTGCGCGTCCTCCGGCCCGGGCGCCCGCAGCACGTAGAACTCCAGCACCTCGTCGGGAACGACCACCGAGATGGTCGAATGCGAGGTGGCGGCCAGGTCGATCTCGGCCGGGGCGCCGCTGTTGACCAAAAGCCCGTACCCCCGGGTGGACCAGAAGTACGGCACCGCCTTGTAGACGTTGGGGCCGCTGACCCCGAGCGCGTCCTCGATCCAGGCCACCGGCCGGGTGCCGCGCTGCCCGAACGTCCCGAACCGCTCGCCCAGCCCGTAGAACTGCTCGTCCGGCCGGGCCTCGAAGCTGACGTGGTAGGCCACCTCGCCGTCGGCCAGCGCGGTGCCGCCGAACGGCAGCGACCACGGCCGCCCGCCCACGTCCACGTCCTCGTGCTGCTGGGCCAGCAGCACGCGGCCGCCGCCGTCCTCGAACCGCAGCGACCACGGGTCGGGGGAGACCACCGCGACCAGGTCGCCGGCGTTGATCCGCACCTCACCGGCGGGAAGGTCCGCCGTCTGCTCGGCCGGGTGGCCGCCCGGGTCCCGCACCAGCGGCAGCGCCGCCTCCGAGTGGGGCCGTTGCGACCCGTCCCGGCTCAGGCTGACCCGGACCACTCCGGCCGTCACCGCGGCTACCCGGACGGTCAGCGGTTCGCCGTCGCTGGCGGTACCGGTGAACGTGACCCGCCCCGGCCCGGCCGACACGGCCCGCGCCGCGGTGAGCGCGGCCGGCGGGCCGGGGGGATCAGCCGCCGCCGCGGGCAGGTCACCGACCTGCTGGTGACGCCGGACCAGTGACTGCAGTGGCAGCACGTTGCCCCCCGGTGAGGTCAGTCGCTTCCGTTAGAGGAATACCACGGGCTGAAGATCGCCCCGATCTCGGACCGGTCGTCCTCGGTGAGATCCAGGGCCAGCGCCTCGCGCACCGCCTGCCATTGTGCCGGTTTGCTGGGCGACACGATCGGCGCCGTGACCAGCGGGTGCGCCCGTAGCCAGGCCAGCGCCGCCCCGGACACGCTCACGTGATGGCGGCGGGCCACGTCGCGCAGGCGGGCCACCCGGGCCAGGCTGGCCTCGGTGTACATGCCCGGGTAGTAGCGGTCGCCCGCCACCTCGATCCGGCTGCCCGGCGCGGGCGCCCGCCCGTCGAGATACCGGCCGGACAGCACTCCGCCCGCCAGCGGCGAGAACGGCGTGTAGCCGAGCCCCTCGCCCGCCAGCAGGGGCAGCAGATCCCGCTCGTCGTCTCGGGCCAGCAGGCTCAGCTGATTCTGGACCCAGCCCGGCCGGTCCAGCCCGGCCCGGTCGGTGGCGGCCAGGACCTGTTCCAGCTGGGCTGCGCTGACGTTGCACACCCCATAGGCGCGAATCTTTCCGTCGGCCCTGGCCTGGGTGAATGCCGCGGCAGTCTGCTCGACCGGGGTGCCCGGATCCGGGGCGTGGGACAGGTAGAGGTCCACCCGGCCAAGCCGGTCGATGCTCTGGGTCAGCTGGCGCGCGATGTGGGCGGCGGAGAGGTCCACGCCCACACTGCCGTCGGGCCGGATGGCGTTGCCGACCTTGGTGGCGACCAGGGTGCCGGTAACCTGGCGTTCGGCCAGCCAGCGGCCTACGGTCCGCTCGCTCTCCCCACCCCCGTAGGCGTCGGCGGTGTCGATGACCGTGATGCCGAGGTCGCGGGCCTCATCCAGGCGGCCCAAGCCCTCCTCGGGACTGAGGCCGTGGGCCCGGGTGGCCGGCGACGATCCGATCCCGCCGATCGCCCCGGCGCCGAAGATGAACTCGCTGACTGCTATGCCGGTGCGACCGAGCGGGCGGCTGTCCACCCAGGCACGCTAGCCCGCCGCGCCCCCGGCCTTCAAGCGAGGCAGGCGCCGGCCGCGCGGACGTCGGTGACCTCGGCCCACACCTCGCGCTGGCCGAGCGCGCGGGCCACCGCGATGCGGTGGTGCCCGTCGTTGACGAAGTAGTGGTCACCGCACCGGTACAGCTCGACCGGATCGCTGCCGTCGCCGCGCCGAACCCCGGCCGCGATCCGCTCGAAGCGAGCCCGCGGCAACTGGGACGTGGGCCGGAACGAGGCGTCGAAGTGCAGGGACGGCTCGACCGAGCCGACGATCTGCCCGATCGGCACCAGGGCGCGGCGATCGCCGCGGCTCAGGCCCCCGTTGCGGCGGGCCAGGCAACCGAGCGCGCCAGCCCCCGCCGACCCGGCGATCGCCACCTCGCCCAGGACTGCCAGGCGGGTGACCGGCCGTCCCCGCAGCCAGCGCGCCAGCCGAGCCCAGTTCGCTCTCCGGTGAGCGCGTTCAAAGTCGTCCCGGGCGTCCGCCTGGGGAAACCCCGTCTCCATGGCCTCGTCCCTCCGCGATCCGGCCTCTGTGCCCCGGCGCCCCCATGTCCCACGCCAGGTACTCTCAGCAAACAAGTATACTAACGGTTTACGACATTAAAACCGTTAATAACGAAGGCTGGTGGCGATGGCCATCGTCAGGTGGAGCTGGCTCGGCGATCCGCTGGCCATCGACCTGGTCAACACCGTGCGCCGCCGGGGCTGGCAGTTCACCGAGCTCATCAAGTCCCCGGATGACCTGCGGGAATGGCTCGACCGTGAACAGGGCCGGGTCGGCGTCCCGGGCGAAGTCGACGATGACCTGGTCGCCCGGTTTCTGGCCTTGCGTGACCACGCCCTGGATCTGCTGCGGGCCGCCGCCGCCGGTCAGCCATGGCCGCCCGAGGCGATCGCGGTCGTGAATTCCCTGGTCCTGGCCGCCCCCTCCACGCGCCTGCTCACCGGTGAGCCCGGGGGTTACCGGACCCAGCCGGTGACCGGGGCCGGTCCGGCCGGCCGCCTGCTCGGCGATCTGGCCGCGGCCGTGGTTGACCTGCTCACCGGCCCGGATGCGGCCGGGCTGACCCTGTGCGACGCGCCCGGGTGCGGGCACCTGTACCTACGGCATCGCCCCAACCAGCAGTGGTGCAACCCGCGCTGCGGCACCCGGGCCCGCACCGACCGCCACGGCGCCCAGCCGGCTGGGCACGGTCGCAGTTAGCCCGCGGCGGCCCAGAACGAGCAGTGGTGCTGGGCCGCGAAATCGGTCTCGTTCTGCGGCTTGGGCGGCACCAGCTCGCGCCACACCGGCCGCGAGGAGGTGAACCGGGGCCAGCCGCCGGCCGGGGTGCCGAACTTGGCCAGGCTGGTCCAGTATCCCTTCATGGTGGCGGCCAGGCGCTGCTGGCTCGCGGACAGGCCAGCCGGGAAGGCCACGGCGTTCAGCGCGAACAGGTACTGGATCTCCGAGGCGTGCGCCGATCCGTAGGGGAAGCCTTCGGGCGGCAGGTACAGCTCGGGCGCGTTCTCGTCGGCGAACTCGTAGGCGTACGTCGGCACGTACTTGGCCAGCGAACCCTCCGCGGTCAGGGCGTTACAGGCGAAGATCGCGTCGGTGCCGACCGCGCCGAGCGCCTCCGCCGGGCTGGCGTAGGCGGTCAGCGGGTACTGGGCCGCGATCGCGGCCGCCACGGTGGCGGACACGCCCAGGGTGCCGGCGATCATGGACTGGTAGTTGGCGGCGGTGACGGCCGGGCCGCCCTCGGCCTGAGCCAGCCCGACGAACAGCCGCCACTCGTCCCGGTTGGTGCCGATGATGACCGGCACGTGGTTGAACTGGCCGCTGCTGAGCGCGGTCCCGATCGACTGCGGCAGCACGCCCGGGTCCAGGTTGGGTTCGTAACCGCCCGTGCCCGCGTTCTGGTTGGCCAGGAGCGTGGCCACCGGCACGCTGCGCAGGCAGGCGGCGGTGTTGCTGGCGCAGCCGACCTTGGCCGCGAACGCCGCCCCGGCCGATTCGGCGCTGGACAGCGAGGCCTGGGTCAGCGCGTAGGTGCCACTCTCCACGATCGCGTGCTGGAACAGCCCGCGGGCGCCCGGCGAGACCAGCTGCGACAGCGTGGACAGGCCGCCCGCAGACTCGCCGAACACGGTCACGTTGCCCGGGTTGCCGCCGAATCCGCGGATGTTGCGCTGCACCCAGCGCAGCGCGGCCTGCTGGTCCAGCAGCCCGTAGTCACCCGACGGCCCGCCCGGGGTGCTGGCCAGCGAGCTGTCGGCCAGGAAACCGAGCGCACCGAGCCGGTAGTTGATCGTGACCACGACCACGCCGTCGCGGACCAGGGCGGCCGGGTTGTAGTCGTCGCTCTCCCCGGTGACCAGCGCGCCGCCGTGGATCCAGACCATCACCGGCCGGTTACGAAGGTCCGCCCCGGCCCCTTGGCCGGCGGGCGCGTAGACGTTCAGGTAGAGGCAGTCTTCGGAGGTGCTGGCCACCCCGAACGGCGTCCCGGCCTGGGGGCAGTGCGGCGCGAAGCTGGTCGCGGCCCGGACCCCGGACCACCGGGCGGCGGGCTGGGGCGGCTGCCAGCGCAGGCTCCCGACTGGCGGTGCCGCATACGGGATGCCGAGGAATTCGCGGGTGCCCGCCGCCGTGGTGCCGCGCAGCAGGCCGCCGGCGGTCGCCACCACCGGGCTGCCCGAGCCCGCGCCGGTGCCGGCGGTAGCCCCGCCGGCCACTGTTGCGGTTGCGGCGAGGGCGACGGCCGCCGTCCCGGCGGCCAGGCACAGCCGCAGGTGCTTCCGCCAGCCAGTAACGAGGGTGCCAGTGCTGAAGACGCGCATCGAACCACTCCGTTCGAGGGCGGGTGTTCCCGCCCCCGACTCTAAAAGAACCAGCGTGTACTTTAAAGACTTCTGTGCGGATTTGATAGGGAAACTCCGCAGACTCGTGATCCACGGACCCGGTAGGACGTTTTCAAAAAAACGATGCCGTACTTTAAGGAAGTCAGCAGCAAGATGGGGCACGATCGGGCCAAGGCATCGAGGCCAGCGGAGCATGGAGGGCAAGCATGGCGAGGCGCGACGGCGAGCGGATCACCAGCACGATGCAGGACGACTACCCGCTCACCATCACCACGATCCTGAATCACGGGTCCCGGGTCTACGGCCAGAGCGAGTGCGTGACCTGGCAGGGTGACCACGCCCGGCACACCAGCTACCGGCAGATCGAGGCCAACGCCCGCCGCCTGGCCCAGGCCCTGACCAAGCTCGGCGTGCGCGACGGCGAGCCGGTCGCCACGTTCTGCTGGAACAACCAGGAACACCTGGAGGCCTACTACGCGATCCCGTGCATGGGCGCGGTCGTGCACACGCTGAACATCCGGCTGCCCGCCCACCAGCTCCTGCACATCGTCAACGATGCCGCGGACAAGATCATGATCGTGGACGGGAGCCTGCTGCCGCTGCTGGCTCCGGTCGTGGCCGAGATGCCTTCGGTCGAGGCGTTCATCGTCATCGGTGACGGCGACGCCTCGGTGCTGGGAGACCGGCCGGTGCACCGCTATGCCGACCTGCTGGCCGCCGAGGACGGCGCCTACACCTGGCCCGAGCTGGACGAGAAGTCCGCCGCCGCGATGTGCTACACCAGCGGCACCACCGGCGACCCGCGCGGAGTGGTGTACTCCCACCGGTCCACGTTCCTGCACGCCCTGGCCACGCTGACCAACGCCTGCGTCGGGTCCACCGAGGCCGACCGGCAGCTCACGATCGTGCCGATGTTCCACGTCAACGCCTGGGGCATCCCGTTCGCCGCGTTCCTGTCCGGCACGACCATGCACATGCCGGACCGGTACATGACCCCGGCCGCGCTGGTCGACTTCATCGAGGCCGAGCGGTCCACCCTGGCTTCGGCCGTGCCGACCATCTGGGGCGGGATCCTGCAGGTCGGCGCCCAGCGCGAGATCGACCTGTCCTCGATCCGGATGGGCACCTCGGGCGGGGCGGCGATGCCGCGCTCGCTGATGGAGACGTTCGGCAAGCAGTACGGCCTGACCCTCATCCAGGGCTGGGGGATGACCGAGACCTCCCCGGTGGGCGGGCTGGCCCGGCCGCCCGCCGAGGTGGAGGAGGGCACCGCCGAGGACATGGACTACCGGATGAAGTCCGGGCGGCTGCTGGCCGGGGTGCAGATGCGCATCGTCGACGACGAGGGCCGCGCGCTGCCCTGGGACGGCGAGTCGACCGGCGAGATCGAGGTCCGGGGGCCGTGGATCACCGGCAGCTACTTCGGCCTGGACGCGCCGGAGAAGTTCCACGACGGGTGGCTGCGCACCGGCGACATCGGGACGATGGACGACCGCGGCTACTTCCAGATCTCCGACCGGCTCAAGGACGTGATCAAGTCGGGCGGCGAGTGGATCTCCTCCGTTGAGCTGGAGAACCTGCTGGCGGGCAGCCCCGACGTGGCGGAGGCGGCGGTCGTCGGCATCCCCGACGACAAGTGGACCGAGCGGCCCCTCGCCTGCGTGGTGCTGGCCAGCCCCGAGGGCGCCGGGCCGGATGACAGTGCTAGCCAGGCTAAGACCAAAGAAGAGATAGCAGCGACCCTGGCCGCGTTCCTGGACGGCAAGGTGGCCCGCTGGCAGGTACCGGAGAACTGGGTCTTCATCGACGAGGTGCCCAAGACGACCGTCGGCAAGTTCGACAAGAAGGTGCTGCGCGGCCGGTACCAGGCCGGCGAACTCGACGTGCTGCGCATCAGGGACTGACCCGGCAGCGGCCGGGACCGGCACAATACTGGGGTGAGACGGCGACTGATCCGGCGCGTGGGCGCGCTGCTGATCGCGGCGGCGATCGTCGTCCTGATCGTCTACGACGTGGTGGCCGGCCGCGGCTTCTCCGCCTGGTGGGCCGGGCACGCGATCACCACGTCGCTGGTGTCCGACCTGCTCATCGTGGGTGCGACCGCGCTGATCTTCGACGAGGTGCAGTCCTACCGGCAGCGCAAGGACCGGTCCCTGTCGGTGGCCTCGCCCAGCCTGTTCGACGACCCGGACGCCCGGGACTTCCTGCTCAAGCTGGACCGGCTGATGGCGGCGCTGTTCGCCACCGCCAGCGGTCACGGGGACCGCTCGGACGGGATGGGCCAGACGGTCGGCCTGACCAACCGGATGAACGACGTGGACTCCTCGTTCGAACCGCTGGTGGCCCGGTTCCCGCCCGGTTACCAGAAGCGGGTCCGGCGTGTCGACGACGACATCGCCGCCGACGACTCCGGTGCCGCCACCGACGACGACTCCGGGCGCGGGCGCTAGGCGTCCGGGACCTTGTCGAGGAAGCCGAACACGGCGGTGAGCTGGCCGTCCGGCCCGGCCAGGGCGACATCCGAGCCGACCACGACCGGCTCCGCGCCGGCGGGCGCCAGGTTCCAGCTGAACCGGGCCTGCCGGTGGTGCGCGTCCACCGGGCCGGCCAGCGTGAACACGAACCCCGGAAACTGGCCCTGGACCGCGGCGATGGTCGCCTCGATCGCGTCCCGGCCGTCGGCCTCGGCCATCGGGTCGGTGTAGGTGGCGTCCGGCGCCCAGACCTGGTCGATCAGCTTCCGCCGGGCGGCCGGGTCGGTCTCGTTCCAGCAGTCCAGGTAGCGCTCGATGATGTCCTGCATGGTTTCTCCTCCGGGGTGTCTTCGCTGTGCGGGTCTGCTGCGCTCATCCTCGGCGCAGTCCCGCCCCGGGGCGATTACCTGCCAGGTAATTGGGAGACGATGGCTTCATGCGGGTGACTGTGCTGGGTGCGGGGGCTGTCGGGCTGACCACGGCGGTGCGCTTGCTGGAGGCCGGCTGCGACGTGCGGGTGGTGACGGCGGCGCCGATCGAGGCGACCACCTCCTACATCACCGCCGGGATCTGGTTCCCCACCCACGTCGGGCCGCCCGGGCTGGTCGCGGTGTGGGGCCGGCGGGCCTTCGAGGTCTTTGCCCGGCAGGCCCGTGACTCGGTGCCGGGCGTCGTCATGCGCGAGTCCCTGGCCCTGTACCGGGAGCCGCCCGGCCGGCCGGACTGGACGGCCTCGGTCGGGGACGTGCGCGACGCCACCGAAGCTGAACTGCCGCCCGGCTACCGGCACGGCCTGCGGTTCGCGGTCCCGCAAGCGGAGATGCCGGTCTACCAGCCCTGGCTGGCCCGGCAGGTGACCGAACGGGGCGGCGAGATCGTCAGTCAGCGAGTCAGTGACCTGGCCGAGCTGGCCGGGCCCGGGGTGGACGCCGTGGTCAACTGCCCCGGCCTGGCGGCCCGGGAGCTGGCCGGCGACTCCTCGGTCTACCCGGTACGGGGCCAGATCGTCCGGGTCAAGAATCCTGGCCTGTCGATGTCGGTGCGGGACGAGTTTCATCCGGCCGGCCGCGCGTACGTGCACCCGCGGAGCAGCGACTGCATCCTCGGCGGGACCCTGGACGAGCACCAGTGGGACACCGAGCCCGACCCGGTCACCGCCAAAGCGATCATCGCCCGCTGCACCGAGATAGTCCCCGCGCTGGCGGGCGCCGAGGTCATCGAGACGATCGCCGGCCTGCGCCCCGGGCGCCCGGCGGTCCGGCTCGAAGCGGGGCCGCCGCTGGCCGGGCCGACCCGGGTCGTGCACAACTACGGGCACGGCGGGGCAGGTATCACGCTCAGCTGGGGCTGCGCCGAGAACGTCGTCCAGCTGCTGCAGTCGGCGCGGTGACCGGCTGGCCCGGCCCGGCGCGGTTACGATCACCGGCATGCAGGCGCGCAAGCTGGGGCTCAAGCCGGGGCAGCGGGTGGCGCTGGACGACCCGCCGCCGGGCTGGGCGTTCGCCGGCCCGCCGGGCGGCCTGGAAATGGTCGGCCCGGCCGACGACGCCGACGTGATCGTGGCGTTTTTCCCCCGTGCGGCCGAGCTCGGTCTGCGGCTTCCCGGGCTGGCGATGAGGGTCTTCCCGGCCGGTGCGGTCTGGGCCGCCTGGCCGCGCCGCGCGGGCGGCCACACCAGCGACATCACCGACAATGTGGTGCGCGAGTGCGCGCTCCCGCTGGGCCTGGTCGACGTGAAGGTCGCGGCCATCGACGACGACTGGTCCGGGCTGCGCCTGGTGTGGCGCAAGGAGAACCGGGGCAGCCGGCCGAGCGTCAGCTGACCGGGGTGGCCAGGCCCTCGATGACCTCGGCGCCGGGCAGTGTGGCCAGCGACGCCCCCGGCAGCCACAGCTTCGAGCCGCGGATGCCCGACCCGATGATGACGTGCGGTTGCTCGATCACCCGGCTGTCGATGAGGATCGGCCAGCTGTCCGGCAGCCCGATCGGGGTGATGCCTCCGTACTCCATCCCGGTCGCCGCCACCACGTCGTCGAGCGGGGCGAAGGTGGCCTTCCGGGCGTCCATCCGCCGCCGCACGATCCCGTTGACGTCCGCTCGCGTCACGGCCGTGACCAGGCAGGCCGCGTAGCTGGTGACGCCGCCGCGCTTGCCCGCGACGACCACGCAGTTGGCCGACTCGGGCAGCCCGACCCCGTAGTGCTCGCAGAACGCCGCGGTGTCGGCCAGGTCCGGGTCGATCGGGGCGACCTCGGTGCCGGCGCCGCCGGGCCAGTCGGCCAGCGCGGCCGCGACCGGCTTGGCGAGCAGCTCCGGACGTGACAGGGCGGGGGAGAGGTCCAGGTTCATGGGCCTATCAAATCAGCTCTTGCGGGCGACCCCGCCCCACATCGCGGTGACCGGGCCGTCCGGGTCGACCGGCGTGTCAGGTCGCCAGTCGGGCAGGTGCACCACCCCCGGCGGGAGCAGTTCCAGCCCGTCGAAGAACCGGCTGACCTCCGCGTGGGTGCGGAACTGGACCTTCTGCCGCATGGCCTGGCTCAGCGCCGCCTCGGCCTGGGCTGAGTTCTCCGGCACCATGTCTTTGGCGGGCTGGGACAGCACCAGGTAGCTGCCGGTCGGCATCGCCTCCATCAGCGTGCGCACGATCCCGTACGGGTCGTCCTCGTCCGGGACGCAGTGCATGATCGCGATCAGCATGACCGCGACCGGCTGGCTGAAGTCCAGGGTGCCCGCGGCCCCGCGCAGGATCGCGGCCGGGTCGCGGACGTCCGCGTCCAGGTACGCGGTGATGCCGGTGGCGCTGGTCAGCAGGGCCCGGGCGTGCGCCAGCACGATCGGGTCGTTGTCGACGTAGACCACCCGGCTCTCCGGCGCGGCCGCCTGCGCCACCTCGTGGGTGTTGTCCGCGCTGGGGATGCCGGTGCCGATGTCCAGGAACTGCCGGATCCCCGCCTGGGCGGCCAGCTGGCGCACGGCCCGCCCGAGAAAGGCCCGGTTGGCGCGAACGCCCGGCAGGATGGCCGGGGTGGCCTGCATGACCTTTTCGGCCACTTCCCGGTCGACGGCGAAGTTGTCCTTACCGCCCAGCCAGTAGTTGTAGATGCGGGCGATGTGCGGCACGCTCGTGTCGATCTCGCGGGTGGGCGGCAGGTCGTCCTCGGCGACGACGCTGTGGAACCATTCCTTCTGGTTGTCCTGGTTGTCGGCCACAAGCCATACCGTACCGGGATTTCCGGTCGGCCGCCGTTACGGGGTCAGCTGAGCTGCGCGGGCTTCGGAGGGGCCTGGCCGGAGAGCACACCCGTCCACGTCTGCGGGCCCTTGACCGGCTTGCCGTGCGCGTAGGCGGGCGGCCGCGCACCGGGGAAGTACAGCGTCACCCGGGTGAAGTACCGCTGGCCCGGATGACCAGGGACCGGCTCGCTCCGCCAGAAGGTCACGTCGGCCCGGTAGCTGTGGAACTTGCCCACCGCGCAGTACGGCGTGCAGTCGTTGACCACGTCGGTCCCGGTGCCGCGGGCCGCCGAGGCGGTCCATGACGACCACGACAGGTGGCTCAGGGCGTCGTTGCCGTCCGCGCAGGTCAGCGTGAAGCTGCCCGGCCGCACCTGCGCGTGCTGGCAGTTGAACACCTCGGGCACCGCCGCGGGGCGAGCCGGGTGCACCGCCACCTTCGCGGTCGGGTGGTTGCCGGTGGTCGCCGCGGCCGTGCCCGCCGCGACGCCGATGGCCGCCAGCACCGGCACGAGAATGGCCGCAATACGTCGCTTGGTCACATCGTCCCCGTTCGGCTTGGAGGGCCAGCAGCGCCGTCCCCGTCACCCTACGCGAACAACCATGATCATCTGGTGCCTGAGTTTAACTATTTAGACTCACATCATTACCGCCAGCCACCGTCGCGGCCCCATTGATCACGAGTGCAGTGCGGCCCCCTTGAACACCTTGTCCACCACGTTGCGGGGCCCGTAGACGGCCACGCCGACCAGGTTGAGGCCGGCGGTGGTGGCCGCCCGGACCGCGGCCCGGTTGTCGTCGTCGTTGTCGGTCGCGAACAGGTCCTCGGTGTAGACGGCGGTGGGCAGGCCGCGGCTGGTGGCCCGCTCCCGGGCGGTGGCCAGCAGCGGCGCCGGCCGCGTACACCAGCACCGGCTGGCGGAACATCTCCAGGTACTGCTGGCCCGAGCCGTCCTCGTACGGCTTCCCGGTCGTCTCCGGGACGGCGGCCGCGACGCCGCTGGCCAGGAACGCGGTGACGTTGAGCTTTTGCCACGTAGCCAGGTCATCGCGCACGGCAATGGCGATCTTGGTGTCAAAACGCATGACACCAGGCTGCGACCTGGGTCGTGCCCGGCGCTTGAACGCTCGTGCGCTTTTCAGATGAACGCTCGTGCGCCTTTCAGATGAACCCTCGTGCGCTTTTTCAGATTTTTAAATGGAGGCCGGGTGTAGACGGCGGTCACGACCTGCCGCCCGTCCGGACCCGGGCTCCGGGGCTGGATGGCCAGCTCGGTCTCGGTCAGCCCGGCGCCGGTGAACGCGCTGAGGTCATGGGGGCTGAGCGGCCACGGGCGGCGTCCCGGCGGCTCGTCGTCACGGCGGGCCAGCCCGTGCACGAACACCCGGCCGCCCGGCGCCACCGTGCCGGCGATGTTCGCCGCCGCAGTGGCCCGCTCGGCCAGCGGCAGCGACTGCAGGGTGCGGATCTCGATCACCAGGCCGAAGGCCCGCTGCCAGCCGGCGGGCAGCCGGAACACGTCCGCCACCCGGTAGTCCACGGCCGACCCGGGGAACCGGGCCCGGCAGTGCTCGATGGCCGCGGGCACCAGGTCGAAGGCGGTGACCTGGTATCTCCGGCGGCTGACTTCCTCGGCGTCGTCGCCCAGGCCGCAGGCCACCACCAGTGCGCGCGCCCCGTCGGCGGGCGGCTGGCCGTCCAGCCACTGCACCAGCGCCGACATCGGCGCCAGACTGGCCCAGGGAATCTCGCTCAGGTCGTCCGCGGCCTGCGCGTAGATCGTCTCGAACGTGATCTCTTCGGCCACCCCGCCATACTAGAAGCGTGACCGGTGACCAGCGGGGGAGCGGAGACTGGGCCCGCTACTGGCGGTCCGGCGACGAGGCCGGTGCGGCCGCCGGTGCGGCCGTCGGTGTGGCCGGCCCGATCGAGGCCATGCACGTCCACTTCCGGTCGCACGTCTACCACCGGCACAGCCACGAGACCTACTCGTTCGGCGTCACCGACGACGGCGCCCAGGCGTTCACCTGCCGCGGCGGCCATCACGTGAGCGCGGCCAACATGGTCATGCTGTTCAACCCGGACGACCCGCACGACGGCCACGCGGCCACCGGCCCCGGCTTCACCTACCGGATGATCCACATCGCTCCCGCGCAGGTCGAAGAGTTGCTAGGCGACGCGGGCGTGCGCGCGGGCAACCGCCCGCTGTTCCCCGCGCCAGTGGTGGACGATCCGGCCCTGGCCCGCCGCCTCCGCCTGCTCCACACGGCCCTCACCAGCCCCGCACCGTCGCTCTCGTCACAGCACGCCGCACCCCCTGCGTCCCTTGCGTCCCTTGCACCCCTTGCACCCCTCGTGCCCTCCACGCCTCTCGCGCCCCTCGTGCCCTTCAGGTCTCTCGCACCCCTCCGGCACCTCGAGCCCACCGTCCCACCCACACCCCTCCAGCAACACGAGTACCTCACGTCAACGCTGCGCCTGCTGGCCCGTAACGCCACATCGGCCACCGTCGTACCACCGGATGACGAGCTGTCCCCGGCGGCTGGCCTGATCGCGCGCCGGGTCCGGGACCGGCTGCACGATGGCTACTCCACCCCGCTCACCGCCGACGACCTGGCCGCGGCGGCCGGGTGCAGCCGTTACGCCGCCAGCCGCGCGTTCACCGCCGTCTACGGCCTGGCCCCGAGCGATTACCAGCGCCAGCTCCGCCTGCGCACCGCCCGCGCGCTGCTGACCCGCGGCGCGTCGGCCGCCGAGGCCGCCGCGACGGCCGGGTTTGCCGACCAGGCCCACCTGACCAGGTGGTTCCGCCGCTACTACGGCGTCACCCCCGGGGTCTACCGTCAGGCCGTGGGCAGCCGGTAGACCGAGACGTGCGACGTTGACTCGGCCGTGAACTCACTGCCGGTCCAGTCCGCGTGCCGGTTCTCCAGCTCGAATCCGGCCAGCTGGCCCATCAGGTCGAGCTCGGCGGGCCAGATGTAGCGGTGCGGGCTGCGCACCAGCCGGGCCTGCCGGCCCTCGCCGAAGTAGAAGTGGTTCGAGACCAGCCGCTGGCGCACCACGTCATAGGTGTCCAGCCCGATGTACCCGGGGCTGGACTGGAACACCACGGCCGACTGGCCGGGCGGCATCACCCGCAGCTCCGGCAGGCCCAGTTCGATCACGAACCGCCCGCCCGGGCTGAGGTGCCGGGCAGCGTTGCGGAAGCATTCGACCTGCTCGGCCTGGGTCAGCAGGTTGCCGATCGTGTTGTACACCAGATAGACGAGGCTGTATTCGCCGGGCACCCGGGTGGTCGTCATGTCCCCGTTGATCACCGGGATCGTGGCTTCGCTGGCCTTGTCCCGCAGCCGGCCGATCATCGCCCGCGACAGCTCAATCCCGCTGACCGGCACCCCCCGCTCCGCCAGCGGCACCGCCACCCGCCCGGTGCCGATCGCGAACTCCAGGGCCCGCCCAGCCCCCGCCAGCAACGCGAGCCGTTCGACTGTCGGCCCCAGCACCTCCGGCGCGAACATTCCGCTGTCTGACGAGTCATAGTCCCGCGCGACCTCGTCGTCCCAGATGTCTTCCTGCCGCCAGTTGTCCTCAGGCACCATGCCGCCCACCCTCCCCGCCCACCCCAGCAAGCGTCCACCCAATTTCGGCGCGCTGGGCCTGTCGACTGGTGACCTTAAGCCCATCGCTCGCGGAAGTACTGAATTATTTTCTCCGCTTGCTCATGGCTGACCTCGACCAGTTCATCGTCGAAACTGCCGTGCTCCCATTCCGCGATGACCGGCGTGAAAATCCAGCTAAAGTCTTTCCGCATAGTCTCGTCGGTAAAGCCCCACGCAGTCTCCAGCCGTCGCACAAGACCGTAGGGATCATCGACTGTCCGCGAGCCGCCGACCACCGCGTAGTACGTGATCTTGTCCGGCATCAAAAGCCCTCTTTCTTGTAATCCGGTATGTCTCGCGCACCGGTTGGTACTGGCACCCAGCTCGACACCTCTCGCTGAAACGCCCGGAGCTCACTACGCTCGTGCTCCGAAGTGCGAGGATCCCGGATTCGTTCATAGGCCAAGTGGGTGACTTCATGCTTGGCGTGAAAGCTCTCAGCAGTATGAAACTGCACCTCAAATCGCTGGCCTTCCGGTGTGAGCCAGCGACTATTGATACCTTTATATTCAGAAGTTAACCAGAAATTCTTAGCATAGTACATCTCATAACCCGACGCCTCTAGCCTACCTTTGATATCGAACAATCCGCTGGTGTAGCCACTCGTGTGGAAACAGAACGTGTACCTGATGGCATCCGGGATTGCTTGTACGACTTCAGTGGATGACCTGTCCGGCTCGGCGTTCAGCTTGTCGGCCACCTTCTCCTTAATGCGGTCTGCGTTTTTCAGCCTGAACTCGAAGCCGCCGAGCCAAGTCACCTCAGTGCAGTCCGCCGCCGCTCGCTCGATGTCTCTGCTGACGCTGACCTCACGCGCGGCTACCCGCTCGGCGGCAGCGTCAGACTGAGCCGACTCGGGCCTGGGTGCATGCTCCTGGCGATCAGGCGATTTGTCTCGTGGCCAGCGGGCGAGGTGATCACGCCACGAGGCGGAAAAGCTCGCGACCTCGTTCCAATAGCGGTGGGAGGCGAATGCTTCGGCCCGCGTTAGTGCGGCGGCGACGACGTAAGGGTCAGCCGGGGCGTCGGAAGGTGGCGGGGGTTCGGGACGGTCGGGTTGACTGGCGGGGCGATCGAGAGCCACGGGAGCTCCCCTGATGGAACGGGCACGGCGTGGTCAGGGTAGGCGATGAGGCGGCAAAAAACCGGCGCCGTAAACAAGCCTTAATGATTTAGAGCGAACTGCAGCGCGCCCAAATACGAAGTTCGGGGTAGGGAGGCCGAACGACCTGAGAGGTGGTGCCCTCATGAGCCGAGTGTGCGCGTTAAAAAGCAGGCGCGTGTCCGTTTGCCTGCCAGCAAGGGTGGATCAGGTGGCGCGGGCGCGGGAATTCGTGCTGACGACGATGGGCGCAGAACATCCGTGCACCGGAGTATTGCAGCTTATTGTCGATGAGCTGGTGGCGAATTCAATTGTCCACAGCGAGTCCGGGCGGCGGGCCGACGGTACAGTCACGGTCACGCTGACCAGTCAGTCTCACCGGATCCGGGTCGAGGTGACCGACGCGGGCAGTGCGACGCTGCCGCGGTTGCGGGAAGTCGACTTCTGCGCCGAAAGTGGCCGGGGGCTCTACATGGTGGACGCTCTAGCGGCCACGTGGAACTGCTCCCGCGATCCCTCCGGGACGACCACCACCTGGGCCGAGGTGACCAGCTGACCCGTACAACTCAGCCTTCGCCCGGAGGCCGGGGCGAGGCCAGCTTCGCTCCCAACGGGTTACCGCGCATCGCGGTGGTCAGTTCGTCGACGGAGAGTTCGGGAACGGGCAGGGGAGTGTGGGCGGTCCGGGCCGGTCGCAGGGCGTCGAGAATCAGTGCCAGATACCGGCGCCAGAGGTCGGGGCGGACTTCGCGGGCGTATTCGGCGGTGGCGCCGATCATGAACTCGATGACGGGGATGTCGGTGGGGCCGAGGTCGGGGCGGACCTGGCCGGCCGCCTGGGCGCGTTCGAGGAGTTTGCCGACGGCGGGGCGCATACGGTCGCGGGCGTAGCCGACCCGGTGGTGGCCGTAGGGGGCGAACATCAGGATCTGGCGCAGGCCCTTGTCGGTGCTCAGCATCTCGGCGGCCGAGGTCAGGAAGCTGACCAGGCCATCCCAGGGATCAGCGGCAGCGTAGGCCTCCGTCGCCAGGCCCGCCATCATGTCGATTCGCTCTTCGAACAGGGCGTCGGCGAGCGCGGCCTTGTCCGGGAAGCGGCGGTAGACGGTGCCGACTCCGACCCCCGCGTGGCGGGCGACGTCGTCCAGGGTGGCTTCCAGGCCCCGCTCGGTGAACACGTCGGCGGCGGCCTTGAGGATGCGGCGCCGGTTGCGCTCGGCATCCTTGCGCAGCGGCCGTTCGGGCTCGCTGACCGGGGAGTCCTCCTCGTCGAGGGGCTGGTCGGCGGGGTTCATGAATGGCATCTTACCCAGAACTGGAGATCTCAACTCCACTTCTGCTATCGTCGTCGGTGTAAGTGGAGGTGACATCTCCAGATGGGAGCAGAGAGATGGCCGTACCCAGCGCACAAAGCTCACCGGGCGCACCAAGCGGGCCTGCGACCCCGCCGGCCGAACCGGGCCAGCGGCGCTGGCTGATCCTGGCGCTCATCGGGCTCGCCCAGCTGATGATCGTGCTGGACATCACGATCATGAATATCGCGCTGCCCTCGGCGCAGCAAGCCCTGCACTTCTCCAACGCCGACCGGCAGTGGGTCATCACCGCCTACGCGCTGTCGTTCGGCAGCCTGCTGCTGTTCGGCGGCCGCCTCGGTGACCTTTTCGGCCGCAAGATCACGCTGCTGACCGGCCTGATCGGCTTCGCGGCGGCCTCGGCGGTGGGCGGCGCCGCCCTCAACTTTCCGATGCTGGTCACCGCCCGCGCCTGCCAGGGCGTGTTCGCGGCATTGCTCGCCCCGGCCGCGCTGTCGCTGCTGACCACGACGTTCAGCGACCCGAAAGAGCGCGGCAAGGCGTTCGGCGTCTACGGCGCCATCGTCGGCTCCGGTGGCCTGGTCGGGCTGCTGCTGGGCGGCCTGCTCACCGAGTACCTGGACTGGCGCTGGTGCCTGTACGTGAACCTGGTCTTCGCCGGGGTCGCGGTGGCCGGTGCGCTCACCCTGCTCACCAACCAGCGGGCCACGCAGACGCCGCGGCTGGACTACTTCGGGGTGCTGACCGTCTCCGGGTCGATGTTCTGCCTGGTCTACGGCTTCTCCAACGCAGGGACGCACTCCTGGTCCGCGTCATCGACGTGGGGCTTCCTGGCTGCCGGAGTGGTCCTGCTGGCCGTGTTCGTGGCCCGGCAGTTCCGGGCGGCGTACCCGCTGCTGCCGCCCCGGGTGGTGCTGGACCGCAACCGCGGCGGCGCCTACCTGGCCGTGCTGGTCACCGGGGCCGGGATGTTCGGCATCTTCTTGTTCCTGACCTACTACCTGCAGACCATCCTGGGGTACTCGCCGCTGAAGACCGGCGTCGCGTTCCTGCCCACGATCGCGATGGTGATGGTGTTCGCGCAGATCGCCAACATCGTGCTGATGCCCCGGATCGGGCCGAAAGCACTGGTGGCCGTGGGCATGCTGCTGGCCGCGGCCGGCATGGCGTGGCTGACCCGGCTCGGCGTGCACTCCGGTTACGCCTCGGCCATCCTCGGCCCGATGATGGTCGCCGGGGCCGGCATCGGCCTGTCGATGCCGCCCTCGATGAACACCGGGACCTTCGGGGTCGCGCCGTCGGACGCGGGCGTCGCCTCGGCCACGCTGAACGTCGGCCAGCAGCTCGGCGGCTCGATCGGGACGGCGCTGCTGAACACCATCGCCACCAGCGCGGCCGCCACCTACCTGACGGGCCTGCATCTCAACCCGGCGGTCCTGGCCACCGCCCGCGGGAAGCTCGACCTGGCGTCGGCCCAGGTGCACGGCTACACCACCGCGTTCTGGTGGACGGCCGGGATCTTCGCCGGCGGTGGCCTGGTGTGCGGGGCGCTGATGCGCTGGGGCCCGCTGGCCCGCCAGGCCGAGGCCGCCCCGAGCGCTCCGGGCACCCCGGAGGGCCAGACCGTGCCGGGCCCGTCCGTCTCCGCCTGAGAGCCGCCAGCCAGGTCGGCCGCCGCCTAAGCCCCGGCCAGCCAGGACATCAGGCGTCCCTGCGACCAGCAGCGGCCAACGCCTTCGGCGTGCAGCGCCGTGTGGCTGAGCACCGCCACGCCGATGATGCTGTGGCCCGAGGCCGGGCGGTCGCCGAAGGTGGGGATGGCCGGCGCGACGCCGACCCCCTCCACCGAGACCCACGCCACCGGCCGGCCGGTGGCCGCCTGGTCGAGGCGCTGCAGGAAACGCAGCCGGTGCTCGGGCGGGAACCGCGACAGCGCCCAGGTCGTGATGACCACCGGCAACGCGCCGGCAGGTACCCGCCCCAACGCGCTGGGGAGCACCTCAAGCGCATCCCCGGCCAGCAGCAGGGGAGGGGCGCTCGCCGCCAGCGCCAGCTCCGCATCGAGCTGAGCGGCCCGCGCAGCCTGGTCCGGCCACAGGCAGGCCCGCAGCCAGCGGGCATCATCGGGATCGGTCACGTCGAGCGGTTCGGGGTCGACGCCGATCCGGGCGGCGACCTCGGGCAGCGCCCGCTCCGGGACCGGCCGGTCACCCACGATCGCGGCCGGCAGCTGCACCGCAGAGGCCGGGTCGCCCAGCGCCTGCCCGTTGCTGTAGGTGATGCCGGCCAGGTCGACGGTGAGGTTGAGCCCGGCCGAGCAGCCCACGTCGACCAGCCCGATCGCGTCGGCGCCGGCCCGGTGGGCGGCCGCGGCGATGGCCGGGTAGAGCACGGCACCGCGGCCGGTCTCGTTGGCGCGGACCGGCCGCCGCACGGCGATGGCCGCGACCGCCTCGGTCATGGACAGCAGCGTTTCGATCGCGGCGACCGCGGCTGCCTCGCGGTCGGCGGCGGCGTAGGCCGTGGCCAGCGCCGGGGCGCGACCGGCCAGCGCCAGGTCGTGCAGCGCGGCCAGGATCACGGCCGGGTGGCGTCGGCGGGCGGGCACCGTCTCGATCGCCCGCAGCGCCGCATCGGACTCGCTCAGGGCGACCGCCACCGACTCGTAGAGCGGCGACGTCCCGGCGGCGTCGACCTGGCCGAAGTGCCGGTACCGCTGCGCGAGCGTGCGGGGCCGGCCCAACCAAGCCTCCTGAGCTAATCCGCGGGTGCTTGCGCCCAGCTCGCCGGCACCTCGTCGGTCAGGCGGGGCATCACGATCGTAAACGAAGTACAGCCGGGCCGGCTGGTGACCTCGACCGTCCCGTGGTGGGCGGTCACCACCGCCTTGACGATGGCCAGCCCGAGGCCGGTGCTGCCGGCCGCGTGGGAACGGGACGAGTCACCGCGGACGAACCGCTCGAACAGCTCGGGCAGCAGGTCAGGCGGGATGCCGGGGCCGTTGTCGGTGACGCTCAACCGGACGGCGGGGACGCCCGCGGCCGGCGCCAGCCCCGGTGCCACCGCCACCGCCACCGTGATCTCGGAATCGGCCGGGGTGTGCTTGGCCGCGTTGCTCAGCAGGTTGGACAGGACCTGGCGGAGCCGGAGCTCGTCGCCGCGGACGGTCAGCGGCTCGTCCGGCAGGTCCAGCCGCCAGCGGTGGGACGGGCTGGCGACCCGCGCGTCGCTGGTGGCCTCGATCGTGAGCATGGTCAGGTCGACCGGCTCGGCCGCCAGTGGCCGCCCGGCATCCAGCCGGGCCAGCAGCAACAGCTCGTCGACCAGCACGCTCATCCGGGCCGACTCGGACTGGACCCGCTCCAGGGCGTGGGTCACGTCGCCAGGGACCGGGCCGCCGTGCCGCAGGGCCAGCTCGGCGTAGCCGCGGATGGCCGACAGCGGGGTGCGCAGCTCGTGGCTGGCGTCGGCCGCGAACCGGCGCAGGCGGGCCTCGCTGGCCGCCCGGTTGGTCAGCGCCGACTCCACGTGATGGAGCATCCGGTTGAAGGCGGCCCCGACCCGGCCGACCTCGGTGCGCGGATCATCGTCCGGCACCCGGGGTGGCAGGCTGACCGCCCCGGTGTCCAGCGGCAGCTCGGCGACCAGGGTGGCGGTGGTGGCGACCCGCCGCAGCGGCCGCAGCGAGAACCGCACCAGCCCGGTCCCGGTGCCCGCCACCACCAGGACCACCAGCGCGAACACGGCGATCTCGGCGATCTCGACGTTGGCCAGGGTGTGCTCGATGTTGTGCAGCGGCAGGCCGGTCAGCAGCACCCCGTTGGACGTGCGCACGGCGGTCAGCTTGTAGTCGCCGCCCAGTGAGGGCAGCTGACGGGTGTAGAACGGCACATTCGGCAGCGGCGGCGGAAGCCCGTTGCTGGCGTTCCCGGTGGGGAGGTCGTGCACCGGCAGGGCTTTCAGCACCTGCTTGTCGGCGCCGGTCAGGTGGACGGTGCCGCTACCGATGATGGTGGCGTTGACCACGGTGCCGCCCGAGGTGATCCAGGCGTCGAACGTTCCGGCCGACTGCCCGACGATGACGTGCGAGCAGCCGGGCGAGCCGCCGTCGTGATCGTCGTCCCGGTTGGCGGGGATCTCCCCGTTCGGGGCCGGGCCGTTACTGTTGCAGGCCGCGAAGGCCCGCTGGGTGGCGGCCTCCAGCTGCTGGTTGAAGTTGGTGGTGAGCTGGCGGCTGAGCACGGTGTAGGTGGCGATCCCGAGCACCGCGCAGGTCATGATGACCAGCACCACCAGGCCGGCCACGAGCCGGACGGTCAGGCTGCCGCGGACCAGCGAGGACCACGGCCGGCCAGCTTGCCCGGCCACCGTGCCCGCCCGATCGCGCAGCCGGGTCATCAGCTCCCCGGCTTAAGCACGTACCCGACGCCGCGCACGGTGTGGATCAGCGGGGGCCGCCCGGCGTCGATCTTCTTGCGCAAGTAGCTGATGTACAGCTCGACCACGTGGGCCTGGCCGCCGAAGTCGTAGTTCCACACCCGGTCCAGGATCTGCGCCTTGGACAGCACCCGCCGCGGGTTGCGCATCAGGAACCGGAGCAGCTCGAACTCGGTCGCGGTCAGCTCGATCAGGTCGCCGCCCCGGCGGACCTCCCGGGCGTCCTCGTCCATGGTCAGGTCGGCCACGCTCAGCGAGCCCTCGCTGTGGGTGCGGGTGAGGTCGGCCCGCCGCAGCAGCCCCCGCAGCCGGGCCAGCACCTCTTCCAGGCTGAACGGCTTGGTCACGTAGTCGTCGCCGCCGGCCGTGATGCCGGCGATCCGGTCCTCGACCGCGTCCCGGGCGGTCAGGAACAGCACGCACACCCCGGGGTTCTCGGACCGCAGCCGCCGCAGCACCTCGAGCCCGTCGAAGTCGGGCAGCATGATGTCGAGGATCACCGCGTCCGGCTGGAAGTCGCGCGCGATGCTGACCGCGTCCGACCCGGTGCCCGCGGTCCTGGTGTCCCAGCCCTCATAGCGGAGAACGCTGCCGAGCAGTTCGGCCAGGCTGGGTTCGTCGTCGACGACGAGCACCCGGATGGCGGTGCCGTCCGGGCGCCGGGCACCCGCAGGGGCCGCGGAGCTCTGCGCTGTGTTCATGCTCATAACCTTGTATGTTCTCGCCCAGCCTAGCTTCAGAAGGTGTTCTGAATTCCCTCTGAGCTGCGCCAGTCTTTGGTCGTGCCGGCCCCGGGTCGTGGCTGCCCTTTATTCAGCGGGCCATCCGGCCACGGTCTCGACGCGGCCGGTGTCGGCGACCAGCCGGGCGGGCAGCCGCAAACTGGCCAGCCAGCCGGGCGCGGCGTCCCCGCGGATGATGGCGGCGGTGCTCGCCGCGTTGGCGTCGGCACAAGTGGCGGCGGTCACCGACACCGTACGCCAGACCGCCGCCGGCGGCAGCCCGGTGCGCGGGTCGAGGATGTGGTGCAGCACGCTACCGCCGCGGCGCCAGCGCCGGGCGGTGGTGCTCGAGGTGGCCAGGCCGCCGCTGGTGATCGCGATCACGGTGGCGGGCCCGCTCGGGTCTTCCTCCGGCAGGCCGGTGATGTCCTGCACCCGGATGCACCAGCCGCCGTCGGGGGCGGGGCCGGCCACCGAGATGTCGCCGCCCAGGCCGACCAGCACGCCGGTATCGAGCGTGCGGGCGATCCGGTCGGCCGAACGGTCGGCGGTCCACGCCTTGGCGGTGGCGCCGAGGTCGAGCCGGACGCCGGGCGGCAGGGTCAGCGTGCGCGCGGCCCGGTCCAGGCGAACCTGCTGCCAGCCCGGGACCGCCCGCACAACCAGGTTGACGGCGGGGCCGTCCGGCGGTACCAGGGTGAAGTCGCGGTCGTAGCCGCACGCGGCGATGGCCTCCCCGACCGTGGGATCGACGTCGCCGCCGGTCAGCTCGGCCGCCCGCAGCGCGACGGCCACGGCCTCGGCCAAGAGCTCGCTCACCTGGACGGGCCTACCGGCTGCGCGGTCCAGCCCGGCCAGCTCGGAGTCGGGCCGGAACCGGCTGCAGGCCGCGTCCAGGGCGGCCAGGTCGGCGTCCAGCAGCGCCCGGGCGGCGTCCAGCGCGCCGGGCTCGGTGACGGTCAGGTGGACCAGGCAGCCGAGCGCGGTCCAGCTGGCGGTCGTCGTGCCGGACTCGGTCGCGCCCACCGCTGCCTCCCCCCATTCGCGTCCACCGGTGATCTGCTCCGCTACCACTGCCCAGAGCAGGTCACCCCAGTCCAGGTAATCTGATCGTCCTGCCCAGTTCCTGAAGGCCGGCTCCGGAAAACCTGAAAGGGTCTCAGGTCTGTTCGAGGACCCGGCCCAGCTTGGACGCGGACGCCGAGGGGCGGGCGCCGGCCGCCAGCAGCGCCGCCTCGGCCGCATCGAGCACGTCCGGCGGCCCGGACATCAGCTCGACCTCGACCTCGTGCCAGACGAGCGGGTCGCGGGCCACCTCATCGCCGGCGTCCAGGCGACGGCCGGTGACGTGATCGTCGGCCACCTCCGCCCGGGCCTTCCCGTCCGGGCCGTTCAGGCGGCGGATGGTCCGCTCGGTGTTGAGCTGGGCGATCGGGCGCAGCGGGCGGCCCTCGGTAATGCCAGCCACCATGTCCTGCATCTCGGCCGGCACGGTGTCGGTCCCGGCGCTCAGCGGCAGGTGGCGCTCCTGCCGGGTGCCGGGCCGGACCGGCAGCTTGAGGTGCCAGGCGTCGTCCTCGCCGCCGGTGCGCCGCCGCAGGGTCACCTTGTGCGCGATCAGCCGCAGGTCCTCGGTGTCGAAGTAGATGGCGGCCAGGTGGAACGTCTCCGGCTCGGTGACCGTGTAACCGGGCAAGGTGCTGAGGTCGGGCAGCGTGAACTCAGGACCGGCGTCGTACTTGCGCTCGGTCTCCAGCTGGCTGGTCGCGGTTCCCATGCGTCCAAAGATTACGGGAGGCTGAACGGCCGCCAGACGCTGGGCGCGCCGGTCAGGTCCGGTCCAGCGGGGCGACGACGAACGTGGTGTGCGGGCGCCGGATGACCGACTCACCCGGCCCGGCCGGTGGCCCCGCGCCCGGCCCGGCCGAGGCCGGGCCGGGGGAGCCGTCGCCCGCGTCCGGATAGGCCAGGATCCGGAAGTTGTGAGTCCCCGGGCGCCCGGCCGCTTCCCAGGCCTCCAGCAGGCCGGCCAGCTGCGCGGCTAGCGTCTCCCCGTCCGGGCCGTAGCCGAGCACGCTGAGCGGGAACGGCGGCGCTGACGTCCGCCCGCGCCGGGGGCGCTCGGCCGGGCGCACCGGCTCGCCCTGGTCACCCGCGGGCCGGGCCAGCACCGCGAAGCTGCCCGCCTCGAAGATCCCGGCGGTGACGAACTGGTCCCGGACGCGGCCGGGGGCGCGGGCGAGCGCGGCCGCCCGGGGCTGCCCGGTCTCGCTGAGCACGCCCATCCGCGGCTCGCGCAGCGCCAGCCACAGCCCCAGCCCGTCGAACAGCTGGGCCGGGCCGGCCAGCACCCTGGTCGAGTATTCGGCGGCGGGCTCGTCCAGCGCCCGGCCGAGCACGCCGACGTCCAGCGGGCGGCCGTCCGGGAGCATCAGCGCCAGCTCCGGGTAGTCGCCGGTGACCCGGGTCCGTTCCGGCCCGGCCAGCGTGCCCCGCATCCGCATGAAGCCGCAGGGCACCACCGACCGGCTCCGCCAGATGTCCCCGTCCCGCTCGAACGCCACCGACCGCTGCGATCCCCGCAGGTCCAGCGGGACCACGATCCGCCCGCCGGGCGCCAGCTGCGCCAGCCAGGCCGGCGCCAGGTCGCTCACCCCGACCGTGGCGATGATCCGGTCGTACGGGGCACCGGCGGGGTACCCGGCGGCGCCGTCGGCGATGACCACGGTCACGTCCGGGTAGCCCGCGGCCGCCAGGTGGGCGGCGGCCTCGGTGGCAACTTCTTCGTCCAGGTCGACGGTGGCGACGGTCCCGGCCGGGCCGACCAGGTGCTTCATCAGCGCGGCGTTGTAGCCGGTGCCGGCGCCGATCTCCAGCACCCGCTGGCCGGGCGCCAGCTGCAGCTGGTCGAGCATGATGGCCATGATCATCGGCTGGGACGACGAGCTGGTCGGCTGGCCGTCCGCATCCCGCCGGGTCACGATGGCGTCGTCCCGGTAGGCCAGCTCGGCCGGGACCCCGGGCAGGAACAGGTGCCGCGGCACCACCCGCAGGGCCTCGGCGACCGCGTCGCTGATCGGCTGGCCGCTGGCGGTCAGTTCGGCCACCATGCGGCCCCGCATCCGGGCGAGCTCGGCGCTCATCACGACAAGCGCGGCCCGTTTCGCGACGAGTCCCGCAACCCGGCGGCCGCGGGCCGCCGTAGCCGGACTGCGGCCGCCGCCAGCACGGCCAGGGCCAGCAGGCCGGTCAGCACGAACGAGTTGCCCGCGATCGTCTGCAGCAGGTTCCAGTGGTACTCGTGGTAGGCCGGGTTGTCGCCGTACACGAAGTACTGGGTGGGGCCGTACCAGACCCAGCCGGCCGGGGTGAGGGCCGTGCCCGGCGCCCAGAACTGCGGCCAGCAGCCGAAGATCGCCAGCAGCGCGGCGGCCGCCAGCCCCCAGGCGGCCCGGGCCGGGCCGCGGGCCCGCACCGCCAGATGACCCAGGTAACCGACGCCCAGCCCCGCCCACACCCAGTGGTGGTCCCAGCTCAGCGGCGAAACCAGCAGCGCGGTCAGCGCGCAGCCGAGCATGCCGGCCACCGGGTGGCCCGCGTAGTAGAGGGTCGCCGCGATGACCAGCCCGGCCACCGCCACCACGGCCGCCACCGCCAGGTAGGTGTGCTCGGCGCCGTTCACGCTGCCCATGAACCGGATGATCAGGCCGTGCAGCGACTGGTTGCCGCGGGTGCCGAGGAACACGATCCGGTTCGCGTTCAGGAACGTGCCGTCCTGCCAGTAATGGGCCGAGTCGTGCGGCAGCACCGCGTAGCCGATCCCGATCGTGACCACGAACGTGGCCACCGCCACCCCGGCCTGCCGGAACTTGCCGGTCAGGATCAGGTAGGGGATGAAGATGAGCGGAATGAGCTTGATCCCGGCCGCCAGCCCGATCCCGGCGCCGGTCCACCAGCGGGTCCTGGCGGTCATCAGGTCCAGCACCACCAGCAGCATCAGCAACAGGTTGAGCTGGCCGAGGGCGAGCGTCTGCTGGACGGGCTCGGTGGCCAGCGCGGCCGCCGTGACCAGCAGGGCCGCGCCGGCCCGGACGCGCCGGTCGGCGTAGCCCAGCCGGCCGAACATCAGCCAGGCCGACCACGCCAGCGCGGCCAGGCTGGCCACGGTCATCGCCCAGCGCAGCACCAGCCAGGGCAGCAGCGAGCCGACGGCGAAGATGACGGCCGCGATCGGCGCGTAGGTGAACGACACCCCGCCGGTGCCGGTCCAGGAGTACAGCGGGGCGTATTTGGACGCCTCGTACGGGGGAGTGACGTGCCGGGTGATGAGACCGCCGGCCCGGTAGACGACGAGGTCCCGCATGGCGGTCATCGTGCCCAGGTGGGTGGCCAGATCGGCCACGTACACGGCGAGGACGACGGCGAGCGCCACCAGGCCACCGGCGAGCAGCCAGCCGCCCGCCCGGCCGCCCGGGCCGGATTCCCCATCCGCGCGGGACGGGGCCACGGCTTGGTGTGCCTCGGCCACGCGCTTCCCTCCGTCCTCAGGCCTGGGCCGATGATATCGGGCAGGAAAGTGGCCGGCGGCACAAAGCCGCCGGCCACCCGGGTTGCTGCGCGCCGATGTCAGCGCCTGCTGTCAGGAACTGACGTCAGCACCTGCTGTCATACGCTGCCGCTGTTGTCGCCGATCTTGGTACCGGCCACGTGAGTCTCCTCCACCGGCGCGGTAGCCGGGGTAGCGGTAGCCGGGGTAGCGGTCTCCGGCACGGTGTCGTCGTCGACCCGGGTGTCGTCGACCCGGGTGTCGTCGAGCCGGCTGGCGGGAACGTGCTCGTGGGTGCCGTACGGCCGGGTGATGGTCTCTTCCTCCGGCACCTGTTCCACGGCCGGGGCCTCGGCCGCCATCCGCTCGCGGTGACCGATCACGGTGAACCGGCCCAGCGCGACCGCGGCGAGGAACACGATGACCACGCCCAGGCCGGTGAAGAAGCCGATCTGCTCGGTGACCCGGTGCAGGTTGTCACCGACCGGCTGGCCGGTGCTGCCGCCGATCGTCCACAGCGTGCTGAGCAGGCCGCCGAGCACGAACCAGGCCCCGCTCAGCGCGGCCAGCCAGGCGCCGAACAGCCCGGCCGGGCGGCTGGCCGACCAGCCGACGATCAGGCCGCCGAGCACGGTGGCGGCGCCCGGCAGGATCTCCAGCCAGAGCCGGCCGGTGGTGTAGGTCCAGGCCTTGTCGGGCGTGTAGGCGTAATGGAAGTAGGGGCCGACAAAGGCGATGAGGGCGCCCCAGATTCCGAGCAGGACCAGCAGCGCTCCGGTGAGGGCGCCACGGCTCCGCGGAACGCGCAGCATCCCTGCCATGACAATCACTCCTCCCGCGAAGGGGATGGGGGTTGGTGAAGTTGTGCCAACGCGATACCCCCCAGATCGCTTGTTATTCCGGCATCCCAATCTCGGTAACATCACAGCGAGCAAGCGAGGCTACTAACGGTAGGGTCGCGTCCGTGGACACCCGGCGCCTCGTGCCGCGCACCGACGCGCTGCTGGCCGACCCGCGGCTGGCCGACGCGGAGCGCAGGCTCGGCCGGGCCCTGGTCAAGGCGGCCGTGGGCCGGGCCCAGGACCAGGTGCGGCGGGGCGCCGTCGCGCCCGGCGACGCGGTCGAGGCCACGCTGGCCGAGCTGCCGGCCCGGGCCGCAACCCTCACCCCGGTGGTCAACGCGACCGGGGTGCTGCTGCACACCAACCTCGGCCGGGCTCCGCTGTCGGACGCCGCCACCGACGCGCTGGTGGCCGCCGCGGGCGGTACCGACGTGGAGTTCGACCTGGCCACCGGGTCGCGCGGGCGGCGCGGCCGGGGCACGCTGGCCGCGCTGGGGGCGGCGGTGCCGGCCGCCGGGCGGGTGCACGTGGTCAACAACAATGCCGCCGCCCTGGTGCTGGCCGCGACCGCGCTGGCGGCCGGGCGCGAGATCGTCGTCAGCCGCGGCGAGATGGTGGAGATCGGTGACGGGTTCCGGCTGCCGGACCTGCTGGCTTCGACCGGGGCCCGGCTGCGCGAGGTCGGCACCACCAACCGCACCACCGTCGCCGACTACCTGACCGCGATCGGGCCGGACACCGGTTTCGTGCTCAAGGTGCACCCGTCGAACTTCCGGATCGAGGGCTTCACCGCCGAGGCGACCGTCAAGGACCTGGCCGCCGCGATCCCAGCCGCGCCCGGTCCGGCTGTCCCGGTGGTGGCCGACATCGGCTCGGGCCTGCTGGCGCCGCACCCGGCGCTGCCGGACGAGCCGGACGCCCAGACCATGCTGCGCGACGGGGCGGCGCTGGTCACCGCCAGCGGCGACAAGCTGCTGGGTGGTCCCCAGGCCGGCCTCCTGCTCGGCCGGGACGACCTGGTGCAGCGGCTGGCCCGCCATCCGCTGGCCCGGGCGCTGCGGGTCGACAAGCTGACGCTGGCCGCGCTCGAAGCCACCCTGACTGGGCCGCCGGTACCGGTCGTGCAAGCGCTCGCCGCCGATCCCATTTTCATCATGAAAAGGGTGGAACGGGTTGCGGCTGATCTCACAGCTGCGGGGATCGACGCCCACCCGGTCCGGACCGAGGCGGCGGTCGGGGGCGGCGGGGCGCCCGGTGTGCCGCTGCCCAGCGCCGCCGTGAGCGTGCCGGAGGAGCTGACCGGGGCGCTCCGGAACGGGCCGGCGGTACGGCGCGGCCGCAGGCCGGCCGTCATCGGCCGGGTCGAGGCGGGAAGGCTGCTGCTGGACCTGCGGGCGGTGGCGCCGTCGGAAGACGAGACGCTGACCCGGGCCGTGATCGCGGCCGCGCAAGCCCGGCCATGACCGTCACCCAGGTCATCGCCACCGCCGGTCACGTCGATCACGGCAAGTCCACGCTGGTGCGGGCGCTCACCGGGATGGAGCCGGACCGGTGGGAGGAGGAACGGCGCCGGGGCCTCACCATCGACCTCGGGTTCGCCTGGATGGTGGCCGATGACGGACGCCAGGTCGCGTTCGTCGACGTGCCCGGGCACGAGCGGTTCGTGCCGAACATGCTGGCCGGGCTGGGACCGGTGCCCGCGGTGCTGATGGTGGTGGCGGCCGATGGCGGCTGGATGCCGCAGTCGGCCGAGCACCTGGCCGCGATCGACGCGCTCAGCATCTCCCGCGGGCTGCTGGTGATCACCCGGGCCGACCTGGCCGACCCGGGCCCGGCCCTGCGGCGGGCGCGGGCCGAGCTGGCCGCCACCAGCCTGCGCGAGGCCGAGGCGGTCGTGGTCAGCGCGGTGACCGGGGCCGGGCTGCCGGAGCTGCGCCGGGCGCTGGCCACCCTGGCCGGGTCGCTGCCGGTGCCCGACCCGGCCGCGCCGGTCCGGCTGTGGGTGGACCGCGCGTTCAGCATCCGCGGCAGCGGCACGGTGGTGACCGGCACGCTGCCGGCCGGGACCGTCCGCGCCGGTGGCGAGCTGCTGCTCACGCCCTCGCTGCGCCCGGTCCGGGTGCGCGCCGTCGAGTCCCTGGGAGAGCAGGCCGGCCAGGTCAGCGGCGTGGCCCGGGTCGCGCTCAACCTGCGCGGCCTGCCCCGCGAGGTCCCGGGCCGGGGCATGGCCCTGGTCGAGCCGGGCCGGTGGACGCTGACCGGCCTGATCGACGTCCGCGTCGACACCGGCGATCCTGCCCGGCTGCCGCGGGAGCTGATCGTGCACATCGGCTCGGCCCGGACCCCCGCCCGGGTCCGGCTGCTGGGCCAGGGCGATGGCGTGGCGCTGGCCCGGCTGACGCTGCGCGATCAGCTGCCGCTGCACGTGGGGGACCGGATCCTGCTGCGTGACCCGGGTGCGGCCGGGCTGTTCATCGTCGGCGCGACCGTGCTCGACGTGCTCCCGCCACCGCTGCAACGACGCGGCGCGGCCGCCGCGGCCGCCGCCGAACTGGCCGGCTGGCCCGACCACCCGCTAGCCAATGACCTGCTGCGGCGGCACCGGCTGCTGCGGACCGGCACGCTGACCGCGATGGGCCTGGACGGCGGCCCGGCCCCGGTGACGGGGGACTGGCGGGCCGACCCGGCCTTCTGGACCGGCGCCGGGGACCGGCTGGCCGAGCTGACGCGCCGTCACGCCAGCGAGCACCCGCTGGCGGTCGGGCTGCCGGTGGACGCGGCCCGGGCCGCCCTCGCCCTGCCCACCCGGGCGCTGGCCGAGGCGCTGGCGCGCCAGGCCGGGCTCACCGAGCAGGACGGGCAGCTGACCGCCGCCCCGGCCGGCGGCCAGCCGCAGGCCACCCCGGTGCCAGAACGCCTGCTGACCGCGGTCCGCGCGGTCCGGTCCGACCTGGCCGGCGACCCGTTCCGCGCCCCCGAGGCGGCCCGGCTCCACGAGCTGGGCCTGGACACCAGGGCCATCGCGGCGGCGGCCCGGGCCGGCCTGCTCCTCCGGGTCAGCGACCAGGTGGTCCTGGCCCCCGGCGCCGACGCGGCGGCGGCCCGGGCGCTGGCCCAGCTCCCGCAGCCGTTCACCACCGCGCAGGCCCGCCAGGCACTCGGCACCACCCGGCGGGTGGCCATCCCGCTGCTGGAGTTCCTGGACCGGGCCCGCGTCACCGAGCGCCTGCCCGACGACCGGCGCCGCCTGCGCTCACCCTGACCGGCGGCCCCCGCAAACACCATCAGCCCACTTCACTAAGCCATTTATATGTGCACTTTTCATGTGTACTTTTTAGTCTACTCAGATTCGAAACTATTAACTATTTCTGCTGCACTTTTCTCGTAATCTTAGATAATATGTTCGCAACGATTAGCTCAGCTGCGTGAAGGGTGGTGAGTTATGGCAGAGCTAGCTTGCGATGGGGATGGCGACCGCGGCCGATCGAGCTCAGGGTCCGGCTCCGGGCTCAAATCCGGTGGCCCCCTGGACGCCGGCGCGCCCAGTGAATTCCTGGCGGGGCTGGCCGATGCCGCCACCCGAGATGGTCATCTGGCCGACCTGGACGATGACGAGCTGATCGGGGTCTTGCGCGCCTGGCGGCGGCTCGAATCATGGTGTACCTCGGGCGTGCTCACAGTGATCGCCGAACTGGCCCGCCGCCGCCCCGCCGACCGTACCCCGCCCGCGCCGGTCGGAGCGTTTCCTGCCCAGCTGAGCGAGTTCATCGGCGACGAGATAGCGGCGGCCCTCACTTTGACCGCCCGCACCGCCGACGCCCACCTCGGCCTGGCCCTGGATCTTGCCGTCCGGCTGCCCGGCACCGCCCGCGCCTTGCGCGAAGGCAGTATCGACTACCGCAAAGCCCAGCTGATTGCCGAAGCCATCCGGGTCCTGACCGACGACCAGGCCCGCCAGGTCGAGGCCCAGGTTCTGGCCACCGCCGCAGGCCAGACGACCGGCCAGCTACGCGCGGCCGTGGCCCGCGCGGTCCTGGCCGCCGATCCGGAGGCGGCGACCGGCGCCGGGAGGAAGCGCAGAAGGATCCGCGGGTGCGCCGCTGGCAGGAAGACGCCGGTACCGCAGCCCTGGCCGGGTTCGGGCTACCCCCGGCCGACGTGCTGGAAGCCGACCAGCGCCTCACCACCCGCGCGCTCGCGCTGCGTGAGGCCGGCCTGCCCGGCTCGCTGGAAGACCTGCGTGCGCGGGCCTACCTGGACACCCTCCTCGGCCACGACTCCGCCCCGCCCACGGACCCAGGGCGCGGCTGCTTGCCCGCCGGGACCGGCCCCGATGACCGGCGCCCCCTGTCCGCACGACTCACGCTGACCGTGCCGCTGGTCACTTACCTCGGACTTGGTTCCGGGCCAGGTGCCGTCGCCGGGTTCGGGCCCGTCGACCCTGCCCTGGCCCGCGAGCTGGCCGCCCGGGCCGCCGCCCATGCGGCCAGCCGGTTCTGCCTCACCGTCACCGGGTCCAGCGGGCAGGCCATCGGTCACGGCTGCTTCCCCGGCCGCCCACCCGATCTGACCCGGTCCAGAGCAGACGCCCTCACCGTCACCATCACCCCTCTGGCCAGCAGCCCCTGCGCCCATCAATACCAGGAGCCGGGCTACCAGCCCAGCCGCCAGCTTCGCCACCTCGTCGAGGCCCGCACCCCCACGTGTACCGCGCCGGGCTGCCCGCGGCCCGCGGCTCGCTGCGACCTGGACCACACGACGCCCTACGACCAGGGCGGCCGTACCTGCGAATGCAACCTGGCCCCGCTGTGCCGTCACCATCACCGGTGTAAACAATCTCAAGGCTGGCGGCTGGATCAGACCGCGCCCGGCGTCATGACCTGGACGACCCCGGCTGGCCGCCGCTACCTCACCACACCCAGCGCCGTGGGGGCGCCGCCGCCGCCACGCTCGCCATTCTACAAAGTGTAAACTTTGATGTATGGCTAGCTATGCGTTGACCGCGGCTCGAACTCACCTGGGTGAGCTTGTCGCTCAGGCCAGGCACACTCACCGTCCTGTCACCATCACCGAGCACGGCAAGCCCGTCGTCGCGCTCATCAATATCGATGACCTGGCTGATCTGGAGGATCGGGCGGCGCTGGCCGCGCATTTCGCCGAGAAGGCTGCTGGCCGCAGCGGGGTCAGCCTCGACACTTTGGACGCCGCACTCGACCGGATTGACGCAGAGATCATCGAGTGACTATGACCGTCGTCTTCCGGGAGGCGGCGCTCCGTGCCCTGGCCCGCATCCGCAGCGACGACAAAGAAGCATTCACCCAGGTACGCCGGACCATTGCCACCCTCGCTGACCAGCCGCATCCTGAAGGCACGGTTCCCTGGGGCGGTACCGGTATCTTCCGGCTGCACGCATGGAACGTCCGGGTCCTGTATGAGGTCGACCACGACACCTCGACCGTCTACATCATCAACGTCGGCCGCATTTCCTGAACGGCCACCATGCGGAGACGCGACTTGCGTCTGTGCTCCGGGCCTGCGTGGCTGCGTGGCAACAACCATGAGCCGCTGTGCCGTCACCACCGGCGAGCCAGCGTCCGCGATCGGCTGACCGGGTGGCCAGCCGGCCAGCAAGGTAGCGGTTCGGCTGTCTCCGCCGTCGCGACAGGGTCCTAACCCGCCGCGTCGAGTCCCCTCCCGTCGAGCAGCAGCCGGGCGGCCACTGTCGCGCCGTCGGTGCGGACGGTGGCGGCCACCGCGGCTGCCCGGGTCCGGGTGGCTGGGTCCAGGGCGGTGCCGAGTGCGGCCGCCAGGGCCCCGGCGGTCAACGCGGCGCCGTCGTGGCCTGCGCCGGCGCCGGCGCCGATGCCCAGGTCGGTCACCCGGCGGGCGAAGTACGGCTGGTCGGCCCACTGGGGCACCACCACCTGGGGGACGCCGGCCCGGGCGGCGGTGGTCGTGGTGCCCGCGCCGCCATGATGGACGACCGCGGCCACCCGTCCGAACAGGGCCTGCTGGTTGACCTCGCCAACGGCCAGGCAGTCGCCGGCGTCGTCGATCGGGGCGAGGCCCGCCCAGCCCTGGCCGAGCAGCACCCGGCGGCCGTGCGCGCGGATCGCCTCGATGGCCAGCCGGGCGATGTCCTGCGGGGCACGCATGCTGCCGAAGCTCACGTAGACCGGCGGCGGCCCGGCCTCCAGCCAGGCCGTCAGTTCGGCCGGGAGCAGCCGCTGGTCGGGCAGGATCCACGCGCCGGTCTGCACCACCCGGCCGTCGTCGGGGTCCGGCCAGGGGGCCAGCGCCGGGTCGGCCGCCAGCCATGGGTGGCCGCCCTTCACGTAGTCGCGCACGTTGCCGACCGGCGGCAGCCCGTTCTTGGCCCGGTGGGCGTTGAGCGGCGGCCCGAAGGCCGCGTTGTAGTTCTCGATGTCCAGCTGGTTCAGCTCCTGTGGGTCGGTCACCTCGGGCGGGACCGCCCGGCCGGGCAGCGGCTGCGGCCGGTGCCGCGGCGACGGCAGGAAGATCGGGCAGTAGTGCACCAGCACCGACGGGATGCCGATCTTCTCGGCCACCGACCGCGCCGCCGCCGCGGCCGGCACCACGCCGCTGGCCACCACCGCGTCACAGGTCCCGGCGACCGCCGGGACCCGGTCGAACCAGGTGGCGATCAGGTCGTCGATGCGCTGATTCACGTCGACCTGAGCGGGCGGCACCGCCCCGTGCACCAGCTCGCGCACCGGCTCGCCGGTCGGCACCAGCGGCACCCCGGCCTCGGCCAGCCGCTCCGCGCAATCCGGCGGCGCGCACACCACCGCCTCCGCCCCGAGGGCCTGCAGCTGCACCGCCAGCGCGACCAGCGGCTCGACGCCCCCGCGAGAGTCATACGTCGACAAAAGCACTCGCATTCCGTGTCCCCATTCCGTCGCTATCCCGGCACGGCCTGCGATTATGGGGCACGACGGGGGGCTTGCGGCAAGCCCCCGGTCGCGCTATACGTTGATAATGGCGGGGAGTTCTGACTCCTCGCCTTCCGGCTGCCCGGCCGCGCTAGCCGGCCAGCCAGGCGGCGGTGTCGGGCGGCAGTTTCCCGTCCTCGACCGGGCCGCTGGCCAGCAGCACTCTGCTGTGGGCGGGCAACGGCACCGCGCCCCCGCTCAGGTTGGCGGCGAACACGAACCCGGGCTCACGGCGGAAGAACAGCGTTCCGGGCGGCCCGTCCAGCCACTGCATCGGCGGCCCGGCCGGGTAGCCGAGGGCCGGGTGCGAGCGGCGCAGCTGCAGCGCGGCCCGGTACAGGGCGAAGAACGAGTCCGGGTCGGCCAGCTGGCGGGCCACGCTGTACTGGCCCCAGTAGCTGGGCTGCGGCAGCCACGGCGGGGCGCCGTCCCGGCCGCCCGGGTCGGGGGAGAAGCCGAACGAATGGCCGGTCGACGTCCACGGCAGTGGCACCCGGCAGCCGTCCCGGCCCGGCACGGTGCCGCCCGACCGGCGGAACGTCGGATCGCGGCGGTATTCATTTGGCAGCTCCACCACCTCCGGCAGGCCCAGCTCCTCACCCTGGTAGATGTAGGCCGACCCGGGCAGCGCGAGCAGCAGCAGGGCGGCCGCCCGGGCCCGGTCGAACCCGGCCGGCAGCTCCGGGTCGCCGATCCGGGGCAGCCCGGCGGCGCCGTTGGGCTGGCCGCCCTGGCCCGCCGCGTAGCGGGTGACCGGCCGGGCCACGTCGTGGTTGCCGATCACCCAGGGAGCCCGGTCGCCGCCCGCCAGGGAGTCGATCGCGTCGATCGACGCCCGCAGCTCGGTGGCGTCCCAGCGGGACATGATCAGCTGGAAGTTGAACACCTGCGGCAGCCCGGTGGCGTCCAGGTAGGGCTTGAGCGTCTCCGGCGAGTCGTACCAGACCTCGCCCACCGCCGTGCGCGGGCCGGGGAACTCCCCGGGCTCGTAGGAGTCGAGGATGATGCGCCACAGCCGGTACAGCTCGTGCAGCTCAGACCGGTGGAAGTAGGCGGTGGGCGCGTGGTCGGCGGCGGCCGCGGTGGTCAGGTCGGCCAGGCCCGGGTCCTTGAACAGCCCGTGCGCCACGTCGATCCGCAGCCCGGCCGCCCGGCGGCCCAGCCAGAATCGGATGATCTCCTCGAAGTAGCTGGTCACCGCCGGGTCACGCCAGTTCCAGTCGGGCTGGCCGGAGTCGAACAGGTGCAGGTACCACTGGCCCGGGCGGCCGTCCGCCTCGGTGACCCGGGTCCAGGCCGGGCCGTGGAACACCGACTGCCAGTTGTTCGGCGGCTCGTCCCCGCCCGGCCCGCGCCCGTCGCGGAACAGGAACATCTCCCGCTCCGGGCTGCCGGGGGGCGCCGCCAGGGCCGCCTTGAAGTACGGATGCTCGGACGAGCAGTGGTTCGGCACCAGGTCGACGATGACCCGCAGGCCCTGCTCGGCCGCCTCGGCCACCAGTTCGTCGAAACCGGCCAGCGTGCCCAGCCGCGGGTCCACGTCCCGGTAGTCGGCGACGTCGTACCCGCCGTCGGCCAGCGGCGACGGGTAGAAGGGGGTCAGCCAGATCGCGTCCACCCCGAGGTCGGCCAGATACGGCAGCCGCAGCCGCAGCCCGTCCAGGTCCCCGATGCCGTCCCCGTCGCCGTCCGCGAAGCTGCGTGGATACACCTCGTAGACGACGGCCTCCTGCCACCACGGGCGCGTACTGGTCACGGTGGACATTCCTCCCTTTGCGTCGTTGTACTGGTCACCATCATTGTCCGTCACCAGGACCTCGGGGCTGGGTGGCACACTAAGTCGCAGTATGTACGGAAAAGAGCGCACAAAGATCTCGGCCGGCAGCCAGCAGGACCCGCCGGACGGACCGGGTGACCGCTTGGCGTTCCCGCTGGCGGTGGCCAGCGTCGCGGGCGGCCTGGCCGCCTACGCCCTCTCGCTGCTGATCTACCACCATCTGCTGGCCGCCAACCCGCTGCTGTGGGGCCACACCGACGAGTTCGTCTACCGGGCCGCCGGTATCGAGGTCCACCAGCACCCGGCCGACGTCTACCGCGCGCTGTTCGGGGAGCCGGGCTCCACCCACCTTCCGTTCACCTACCCGCCGATCGCGGCGCTGGTCTTCGCGCTGTTCAGCTCGTTCAGCTTCGCGGTCTGGCAGGGCGCGCTGGTCATCATCGGCCTGCTCCTGCTGCCGGCCATCTGCTACCTGTCGCTGCGGATCGCGGGCCGCCGCGGGCCGGCCGCGATCTCGCTCGCGTTCGCGGTGGCGGCGATGGCGCTGTGGCTGGAGCCCGTCTACATGACGCTGTACTTCGGCCAGATCAACCTGGTGCTGCTGATCCTGGGGGTCGCCGACCTGGCGCTGCCGGACTCCTGCCGGTGGAAGGGCATCGGCGTCGGCATCGCGGCCGGGATGAAGCTGACCCCGCTGATCTTCATCCCGTTCCTGCTGGTGTCCCGGCGGATCCGGGCCGGGCTGGTGGCGCTGGCCACCTTCGCGGTGACCGTGGTGGTCGGGTTCATCGTGCTGCCGGGCGCCTCCCGCGACTTCTGGTTCAGCAACCTGGCCGGCAAGAGCCGGTTCACGGTGCAGAACCAGTCGATCGACGGCATCGTGGCCCGGCTGGTGCCCGGCCAGGCCGCCGCCCACACCATATGGCTGGTGTCGGCGGCGGTGGTCGCCGTGGCCGGCCTGGCGGTGGCGGCGCTGGCCAGCCGCCGGGGCTACGAGCTCACCGGGGTGGTTGTATGTGCGGTCACCGGCCTGCTGATCTCGCCGATTTCGTGGTCCCACCACTGGGTCTGGGCGGTGGTCCCCGGTCTGGTCCTGACCGTGGCCGGCGACCGGCGGGGGTGGAGCGAGCGGCGCTGGCCGAGCTGGATCGCCCGGGCGGCCAGCACCGCCGTGCTGCTGTTCCTGTTCGTCATGTGGCCGGCCCGGCAGCAGCTCGGTCACGTCACCGAGCTGCTGCCACACGGACTGCTGCGGCTGGCCCCCCACGGCAACGGCCTGGAGAAGACCTGGCACGGCTGGCAGCTGGTGGTCGGCAACTACTACGTGTTTGTCGGCGCCGTCGCCATCGCCGTCGTGGCCGGGTTCCTATCGGCCGCCCGGCGCCGAGATCGGGTGACCGACCAGGCCTGACCGGTGATCAGAGTGGCGTGGGCCACACCGTGGGGACTTTTTCCCCGCCGGGCATGGTTGCCTACCCACGTACGCTGGGTAGCCGTACCGCCTAGCTGTGTCCCACCGACCACGGGGAAACGTAGGCTCGCATTGATGCTGTCAGACTCATACGGCCGGGTTGCGACCGATTTGCGCGTGTCGCTGACCGACCGCTGCAACCTGCGGTGCGCCTACTGCATGCCCGCCGAAGGTCTCGACTGGCTGCCCAAGCCCGAGTTGCTGACCGACGACGAAGTGGTCCGGCTGATCCGGGTCGGGGTGGAACGGCTCGGCATCCGCGAGGTCCGGTTCACCGGCGGCGAGCCGTTGCTGCGCCGCGGCCTGCCCGCGATCGTGGCCCGGACCGCCGGGCTGCAGCCGCGGCCCGAGCTGTCGATCACCACCAACGGCATCGGCCTGGCCCGGACGGCCGGCGCGCTGCGCGAGGCCGGGCTGGACCGGGTCAACGTCTCGCTGGACACGCTCCGGCCCGAGGCGTTCCGTGAGCTGACCCGCCGTGCCCGCCTGGAAGACGTGCTGGCGGGCATGACCGCCGCCGCGGCCGCCGGGCTGACCCCGGTCAAGGTCAACAGTGTGCTGATGCGTGGCGTCAACGACGGCGAGGCCCGCGACCTGCTCCGGTTCTGCCTGGACCATGGGTACGAGCTGCGGTTCATCGAGCAGATGCCGCTGGACGCCCAGCACGGCTGGCGGCGGTCGAACATGGTGACCGCCGAGGAGATCTGCCGCGACCTGGAGCAGGAGTTCACGCTCAAGCCCGAGGACCCGGAACGCCGTGGCTCCGCCCCGGCCGAGGCGTTCCTGGTGGACGGCGGCCCGGCCCGGGTCGGCGTGATCGGCTCGGTGACCAGGCCGTTCTGCGGAGCCTGCGACCGGGTCCGGCTGACCGCCGACGGCCAGGTCCGCAACTGCCTGTTCGCCCGCGAGGAGAGCGACCTGCGCGGGCCGCTGCGGGCCGGGGCGGGCGATGAGGAGCTGGCCGAGCGCTGGCGCCGGGCGGTGGCCGCGAAGCTGCCCGGGCATGGCATCAACGACCCGGCGTTCCTGCAGCCGGATCGCCCGATGTCCGCTATCGGCGGCTGATCCGGTGACGGCTGGCCCGGGGCCAGCGCCGCTCGACGCGGTCATCCTGGCTGGCGGCCGGGCCGCCCGGCTGGGCGGGATCGACAAGCCGGGGACGGAGGTCGCCGGGCGGACCTTGCTGGCCACGGTGATCGCGGCCTGCCGGGGCGCCGGCGCGGGACGGATCATCGTGGTCGGCCCGGAACGCCCTGGGCTGCCGGTGTGCTTCGTCCGGGAGGAGCCGGCCGGTGCGGGCCCGTTCGCGGCCCTGCGCCGGGGACTCAGCGAACTGGGCGCCCCGGGCGGGACGCGCCTGGTGGCGGTGCTGGCGGCCGACCTGCCGTTCCTCCGTGCGGCTCACCTGGACGCGCTGATCGCGGCCAGCCAGGGCCGGTCCGGGGCGGTGCTGGTCGATGGTGAGGGATACCCGCAGTGGCTCACCGGCTGCTGGGACCGGCCCACCCTGGCCGCGGCGGCCGCCGGGTACGCCGGGTCCTCGGTGCGCGGGCTGATGACTCCGCTCGACCCGGCGCGCGTGCTGATCGAGCCGGAGCAGGGAGGGCCGCCGCCCTGGCTGGACTGCGACACCGACGCGGATCTTCGCCGGGCCCGGGCCTGGGGTCAGTGACGGCCGGGGACGACCACGTTCTCCAGCGGCTGACCCGTCGCGAACCGGCGGACCTGGTCGGCCACGAACCGGGCGGCAGCCGGGTAGAACGCCGCCGCCCCGCCCCCCATGTGCGGGGTGATCAGCACGCCGGGGCTGTCCCAGAGCGGGTGATCGGCGGGCAGCGGCTCGGGGTCGGTGACGTCCAGCGCCGCCCGCAGCCGCCCCGATGAGGTCTCGGCCAGCAGCGCGGTGGTGTCCAGGACCGGCCCCCGCCCGACGTTGACCACCAGCGCGCCGTCCGGCAGCAGGCCCAGCCGGCGGGCGTCCAGCAACCCCCGGGTCTGCTCGGTCAGCGGGGTGACCAGCACCACCGCGTCGGCCGCGGGCAGCAGGCCGTCCAGGTCGGCCACGCCGTGCACGCCGTCGCCGGGCCGGCCCGACCGGGCCACCCGGATCACCTCGGCCTCGCACGCCTGCAGCCGCCGGTCCAGGGCCGCGCCGATCGAGCCGTAGCCGACGATCAGCACCCGGCTGCCCGCCAGCGACCGGGTGTGCGCGTGCTCCCAGCGGTGCTGCTCCTGATCCCGTACCCAGCGCGGCAACTCCCGCTGGGCGGCCAGCAGCAGTCCCAGGGCCAGCTCGGCGGTGCTCGCGTCGTGCAGCCCGCGGGCGTTGGCCAGCGTGGTCCCCGGCGGCACGAGTCCGACCAGGTGCTCGTAACCGGCCGTCAGCGCCTGGACCACGCGCAGGTTAGGCATCCGGCCCAGCGGCTCTGTGTTGTACGGCAGGTCGTACGGCACGGTGAAGAAGACCACGTCCTTCAGGTCCTCCGGGCCGGGCTGTTCACCGGTGAACACCTCGACCCGCAGGCCGGCGCCGGTCACGTCGCCCGCCAGCTCAAGGCTTTCCTGCCACGGCACCAGCACCCTGTCGCTCACCGTGTCGCCGTCCTCCCGGTTGACCGTTGGTGGTGGGGTCATCCTCTCAGGCGGCCGATCGGGGCTGTCATGGGTATATGGATCATTCGGTGACAACCAGGGCAACTTCACCGTCAGGCGATGGCGGCCACGCTATGCTGCGCGAGGTTCCTGGGCAGTGGGACCGGACCAAACCGGAGCGAGTGGGGGCCTGGCCATGTCCAACCAGTACGGCGAGCCGACCGGCGGAGACCACCAGTCCTGGGGCCAGGGTGGCTGGCCGGACTCTTGGTCACCCCAGCAGCCCGGGCAGCACCGCCAGCCGGAGCAGCCCCAGCAGTCCGCCCCGCCTCAGGGCACGTACGGCCAGCAGGGCGGCCGCCACGGCGGGCAGCCGACCCCGCCGCCGGGCTACACCCAGCAGGTTGGCGGCTACGGCCCGGGCAACTACGGCCAGGGCGGCTACGGCCAGGGCAACTACGGCCAGAGCGGCCCCTACACGCCGCCCGCGCCCGGCCCCATGCCAGGCGCCGGGTACGGCGAGCCCTATGGCGCGCCCAACCAGCCCTACGGCCAGCCGCCGACCGGCTACCAGCCGGGCCCGGCCGCCCCGGTCCCGGCGGGCGGCTACGGCTACAGCCAGCCGCCGTATGCCTCCTGGCTGGTGCGGGTGGGTGCCTACCTGCTCGACGCGCTGCCCGCCTGGGTGCTGATCGCCATCGGCGCGACCCTGCTGGCCCACGGCGGGGCCGGCGGGGCCATCGGGGCGCTCTTCTACCTGGCCTCGCTGGGCTGGGTCGGCTACAACCGCTGGTACCGCGCGGGGAAGACCGGCCAGAGCCTGGGCAAGTCGGCCACCAACGTCCGGCTGATCGGCGAGCAGACCGGCGCCCCGATCGGCGCCGGGATGGCCTTCGTCCGGGACCTCGCGCACTTCGTGGACGCGGTCATCTGCTACGTCGGGTTCTTGTTCCCGCTGTGGGACGCCAAGCGGCAGACCCTGGCCGACAAGATCATGAACACGGTCGTGGTCAGCAACGACGCGCAATTGGGCTACCAGCAGCAGCCGCCCTCGGGCTACGGCTGGTAGCAGTAACGGTGACGGCGCCTGTCGCCGCCCGCCCGGTGCCGTCGCGGTCGCGGCGGCTGGCCGGGCCGGCCTCCGGCGCGCTGCTGGCCGGGGCCGCCACCGGGTTCTTGTCCCTGGTCAACCCGCATACCCACCAGGTCTTCCTGCCGTGCCCGTTCCGGCTCATCACCGGCCTGTACTGCCCGTTCTGCGGGGGCCTGCGGATGGTGCACGACCTGGCGCACGGGCAGGTGGTGGCGGCCCTGCACGACGACGCGCTAGCCCTGCCGGTGCTGCTGCTCGCCGTCGCCGCCTGGCTGAACGTCGCGGTCGGGTGCTGGCGCGGGCGCCCGGTGGTCCGGATGCGGCGGCCCGCCTGGCTGTGGCCCGCCGTGGTGGTGGTGCTGGTCGCCTGGACCGTTGCCCGCAACCTCCCGTTCCGCCCGTTCACCGCACTCCATCCCTGACCAGGGCGGCGGCCCGACCGTGAGCAGCGGCGCGGGCGCGTGGTCGACCTGCAGGGTGGTGTGGGCGATGCCGTACTCCCGGCTGAGCAGGCTCTCCAGCTCGGCCCGGACCGCGTGGCAGTCCTCGCCCGGCTCCACCAGCACGTGCGCCGAGGCGGCGGGCAGGTCCGAGCTGATCTCCCAGACGTGCAGGTCGTGCACCTCGGTGACGCAGGGCTGGCTGGCCATGATCGCCCCGATCGCGGCCGGCGCCAGCCCGGCCGGCGCGGCCTCCAGGAAGATCCGGTTGGCGTCCCGCACCAGCCCCAGCCCGGCCACCAGCATCAGCACCACCACGATCAGCGAGGCGATCGCGTCGGCCCGGGCGAACCCGGTCAGCACGATGACCGCCCCGGCGATCGCGGTGGCGATGAACGCGTAGACGTCGGTGACGATGTGCCGGAAGGCACCCTCCAGGTTGAGGCTGCGCTGCCCGGCCCGGCTGGCCCGGGCGACCAGCAGGGTGACGGCCACGTTGACGGCCACCCCCACCAGCGCCACCGTGATCACCGCGGCGCCGGTCACCGCGGGCGGCCGGATCAGCCGCCGGATCGCCTCGTAAGCCAGCCACACCGCCAGCACGATCAGCGTGATCCCGTTGGCCTGGGCCGACAGGATCTCGGTGCGTTTCAGGCCGTAGGTGTAGCGGCCGCCGGGCGGCCGGGCGGCGAGCCTCATCGTGACCAGCACCAGGCCGATCGAGGCCGCGTCGGTCAGCATGTGGGCGGCGTCGGAGATCAGCGCCAGCGAGTGAGCGGCCAGGCCGGTCACGATCTCGGCCACCATGAACGCCACGATCAGCGCCAGCGCCGCCCATAGCCAGCGCGGATCGGAATCGGTGCCGGGCCCGTGCTGGTGCCCGCGCTCGTGCGCGGCCTCGTCCGGCATGTCAGCCCCCACCGCCCATAGGCTCATGATACGTACGCCGATCTCAGCTGATCAGGCCCCGTTTGTAGGCGGTCGCGACGGCGGACGCGCGGTCCCGGACCCCGAGCTTGGTGTAGATGTGCAGCAGGTGGGTCTTGATGGTGGTCTCGCTGATCAGGAGCTTGCGGGCGGCGACCTGGTTGGTGGCGCCGTCGGCGACCAGCTTGAGCACCTCGAGCTCGCGCGGGCTGAGGTTCTCCGGCCCGCTCCGGCCGGGCGGGCCGACCAGGCCGACCAGCGTGCTCGCGACCTTGGGGGCGAGCACCGACTGGCCCCGGTAGGCGGCCCGCACGGCCCGGATCAGCTCGTCCCGCGGCGCGTCTTTCAGCAGGTAGCCGGTCGCGCCCGCCTCGATGGCGGGGACCACGTCCCGGTCGGTGTCGTAGGTGGTGAGGATCAGCACCCGGGCCGGGTGCCCGAGCTCGCGGAGCTTGCCGATCGCCTCGACGCCGCCCATGCCGGGCATCCGCAGGTCCATCAGGATCACGTCCGGCTGCAGCGCCTGCGCCAGCCGGACCGCCTCGGCGCCGTCACTGGCCTCCCCGGCCACCTGGAAGTCCGCGTCGCCGCGGAAGACCCCGCGCAGCCCGTCCCGCATGATCGGGTGGTCGTCGACGATCAGCAGCCGGATGGCGGTCATCGGTGCCCTCCTGTCGGTGCTCCCGGCTGGGGGCCGCCCAGCGGGCCAGCCAGCGGAACCGCGGCGTTGACGGTGGTGCCCTGCCTGGGAGCGGATTCGATGGTGAGGGTGCCGCCGACCCGGGCCAGCCGCTGCTCCATGCCGGCCAGCCCGTACCCGCCGCTGCCGTCGGCCGGGCGGGTGGCGGCCGGGTCGAAGCCGGTCCCGTCGTCGGCCACGTCCAGCAGCAGCGTGTCGCCCGTGTAGCTCAAGGTCAGCTGGACCCGGCCCGCCCGGGCGTGCTTGGCCACGTTGGACAAAGCCTCCTGGGCGGTCCGGAACAGCGCCGCCTCCACGCCGGCGGCGGCCCGGGCCGGCGTGCCGGTGGTGTCCAGGCGGGCGGTCACCGCGGTCTGCCCGGACCAGTCGCGGGCCAGTTCGGTAAGGGCTTCCGGCAAGCTGGCCTCCTCCAATTGCCCGGGCCGCAGCGCCCGGACCGAGCGGCGGGCCTCGGTCAGGCTGGACCGGGCCAGCGTGGCCGCCTGGGCCAGGTGCCGGGACAGCTCGCCCGGGTCCTGGCGGGTGTGCCCGGCCGCTTCCAGCTGAGCGATGATCCCGGTCAGGCCCTGGGCCAGCGTGTCGTGGATCTCCCCGGCCAGCCGCTGCCGCTCCTCGGTCACCCCGGCCTCGCGGGCCTGCGCCACCAGCTGGGCGTGCAGGCGGCTGTTCTCCTCCATCGACGCGGCCAGCCGCCGGTTGGCCTCGGCCAGCTCGGCGATGATCTGGCCGCGCTCGACGTTCTGGTCGACCGCGTGGGTGGTGATCCGGGCCGAGTTGTACACCAGCGCAATCAGCACCACGGCGATCAGCAGGTAGCCGAGCGTGTGGCCGGTTTCGCGGTGTGGGCCGCGAACACCGGCAGCCGCCACCGGGTCGACGAGTCGCCGCGCAGCCCCAGGCTGGCCACCGCCCACAGGACGGCCGCGGCGGCGGTCAGCGGCACGCCCAGCTCGAGTCGCGCCCACGGGTGGAACGCGCTGGCGGGCACGGCGAAGGTGATCGCCGCCGACAGGGCCAGCAGCGGCAGCGGCAGCACCTGCCGCATCCGGTTCAGCCGGGCCTGCCACGGGTCGTCGGCCAGAGCCATGATCACCTCCTGTCCCGATCGTGCCACTCGCGGCGCGCGAGCGGATCGTCCGGGTGAGCGGGCCAAGCTGGCTTTCTGGGCCATACCCGCATCCTCCGATCGGAGGATGTCTGAAAGGCTGTGACCATGAGCAGCGCGATTGACCGATGGGTGATGGCCGTGGCGCAAGAGCTCGGCGTGACCCCCAATCCCGCCGACACCAGGACCATCCTCGCCCTGACCAAGGACGTGGCCCACAACGTCGACCGGCCCGCCGCCCCGGTGACCGCCTACATGGTCGGGATCGCGGTCGGGCAGGGCTGGCCGCTCCCGCAAGCGATCAAGTGCATCCGCGATCTGGCCGACGGCTGGGAGGGGAGGTCCGAGGAGAGCTGACCCTTTCCTCGGTATCCGTGGCCGGCCCCTCAGCCGTGGCCGGTGAGCCACAGGCCGGCCCACAGCGCCAGCGTGGCCACCGCCAGCCCGGCCGGGACGGTGGCGAGCCCCAGCCGGGTGAACTGGCCGAGGTCCACGTCCTGGTCCCGTTCGGCCAGCAGCCGCCGCCACAGCAGCGTGGCCAGCGAGCCGGCGTAGGTGAGGTTCGGCCCGATGTTGACGCCGATCAGCACGGCCAGCACCAGCCCGGTGACCACGGCGGCCCCGTGGGTAGCCCCAGCCGTCACGCCCGTCGCGGTGACCGCGGCCAGCAGCACCAGCACCGCGGGCAGGTTGTTGACCAGGTTGGCGATGGCGGCGGCCAGGAACGCCACCGCCAGCAGCGCGGGCAGCGACGAACCGTGCGGCAGCAGATACCCGATCACGGTGGACAGCCCGTGCGTGCTCAGCGCCTGCACGACCAGCCCCAGCCCCAGCACGAACAGCAGGAACGGGACCGAGGCGGCCCGGCCGATCCCGGCCACCGTGATCTGGCGCCGGGCCAGGCCGCGGACGGCCAGCACGCAGGCCCCGGCGGCCGCCGCCCAGGCCGGGCTGACCCCGGCGAACGAGGTCACCGCGAACCCGGCCAGCGTGGCCAGCACCACCGCCAGCGCGAACCGCGGAACAGCGTCTTCCGGGCGCCTGCGGGCCGCCTGAAGGCCCTCCGGCGCGGTCAGGTCGGCCCGGAAAAAGACCCGGAATACCACGTACTCGACCGCGATCGCGGCCAGCCAGGGCAGCGCCATCACGGCGGTGAACCCGCCCAGGCTGAGCCCGCAGACCGCGAACGCCAGCAGGTTGGTCAGGTTCGACACCGGCAGCAGCAGCGAGCCGGAGTTGGCCAGGTGGGTGCAGGCGTAGGCGGCCGGCCGGGGGCGCAGCCGCAGCCGGGTGGTGGTGTCGTGCACCACCGGGGTCAGCAGCACCACCGTGGTGTCCAGGCTGAGCACCGCGGTGGTCACCGAGGCGAGCACGAACGTCCCGGTCAGCAGCCGCACCGGGTCGCGGCGGCTCCACCGGGCCAGCCGGCCGCCGGCCGCGCTGAACAGGCCCTCGACCTGGCACAGCTGGCCCAGCACGAGCACCGCGGCCAGGAACCCCACCACCGGGAGCAGCCGCCCGGCTTCTGCCCGGGCCGCGTGCAGCGGCAGCGCCCCGGTGGCGACCACGATGACCGCGCCGGCCACCGCCATCACGCTGTCGGGCAGCCAGCGGGGCCGGACGACGGCGGCCACCAGGATGGCCACCAGCAGCACCGCCGCCAGCGCCTCGGCCGGTACGCCGGTCAGCGGGCAGGTCCCTGGGTGCTGCGCTGCGCGGTCATTGACTCATTATGTCGGCCAGACCTGGCAGGATAGCGGCGTGGCCTCGCTCATGCTGCTGGACACCGCCTCGCTGTACTACCGCGCGTTCTACGGCGTGCCGGACACCGTCACCGCGCCCGACGGCACACCGGTCAACGCCGTCCGCGGGCTGCTGGACATGATCGCCCGGCTGGTCCGTGCCCGCGAACCGGCCCGGCTGGTGGCCTGCATGGACGAGGACTGGCGGCCCGCGTTCCGGGTGCAGGCGGTGCCGTCCTACAAGGCGCACCGGGTGGCCCAGGGCAACGACGAGCAAACCCCGGACAAGCTGGTCCCGCAGGTGCCGATCATCAACGACGTGCTGGCCGCCACCGGCTTGGCCGTGGCCGGGGCCAAGGGCTACGAGGCCGACGACGTGATCGCCACCCTCGCCCACCGGGCCGACTGCCCGGTCGACGTGATCACCGGCGACCGGGACCTGTTCCAGCTGGTCGACGACGAGCGCGGCGTCCGGATCGTGTACACCGTCCGCGGCCTGAACAAGCTCGACATCATCGACGAGCAGGCGGTGGCCGACCGCTACAAGATCCCCGGCCGCGCCTACGCCGACTTCGCGGTGCTGCGCGGCGACCCCAGCGACGGCCTGCCCGGCGTGCCCGGGGTGGGGGAGAAGACCGCCGCCACGCTGATCAACAAGTTCGGCACGCTGGTGGACCTGCTCGAGGCGCTCGACGCCGGGCACGGCGGCTTCCCGGCCGGCACCCGTAACAAGCTCACCGCGGCCCGCGACTACCTGGACGTGGCCCCGGCCGTGGTCCGCACCGCGACCGACGTGCCGCTGCCCGCGCTGGCGGGCGACCTGCCGCTGACCCTGGCCGACCCGGACCGGCTCCAGCAGCTCGGCGACCGCTGGCGGCTCGGCTCGTCGCTGTCCCGCTTCGTGGCCGCGGTCACCGGGCAGTAGCCTGCTGCCTATGGCGGATCTTGAGCTGTACCCGGCCAGCCGGGTGGACGAAGTGGCCGCGCGGGTGCGGGCCGAGGGCCTGGACGCGCTGCTGCTGACCCCCGGCGCCGACCTGCGCTACGTGACCGGTTACGACGCCAAGCAGCTGGAGCGGCTGACCTGCCTGGTCATCCCGGCCGCGGACCCGGCCTTCCTGGTGGTGCCGCGGCTGGAGCTGGCGGCCGCCCAGGCGTCACCGGCGTCCGGGCTCGGCCTCGAGCTGGTTCCCTGGGAGGAGACCGAGGACCCCTACGGGCTGATCGCGGGGCGGCTGGGCGCGGTCGCCAGCACCGGCCTGGCCGACCAGATGTGGGCGCTGATGGTGCTGAAGCTGCGCGACGCGCTCCCCGGGGCCAAGCAGGTGCTGGCCAGCGCCGCCCTGAGCGATCTGCGCATCCGCAAGAGCGCGGCCGAGGTGGCGGCGCTGCGCGCGGCGGGCGCCGCCATCGACCGGGTGCACGCGCAGGTGCCGGGCTGGCTGCGGGCCGGCCGGACCGAGCGCCAGGTCGGCGCCATGATCGCCGAGTCGATCCTGGCCGAGGGCCACGCGCAGGTGGACTTCGTGATCGTCGCCTCCGGGCCGAACGCGGCCAGCCCGCACCACGAGGTCTCGGACCGGGTGCTGCGAGCCGGCGACGCGGTGGTGGTCGACATCGGCGGCATGATGCCGTCCGGGTACCGGTCGGACTGCACCCGCACCTACGCGATCGGCACTCCGCCGGATGACTTCCTGGCCTACTACCAGGTGCTCAAGGACGCCCAGGAAGCCGCGTTCGCCGCGGTCCGCCCGGGGGTGCCCGCCGAGCAGATCGACGCCGCCGCCCGCGAGCCGATCACCGCGGCCGGCTACGGGCCGGCCTTCATCCACCGCACCGGGCACGGCATCGGCCTGGAGTCGCACGAGGACCCCTACATCGTCGCGGGCAACGCCCAGCCGCTGGCCCCGGGCATGGCGTTCTCGATCGAGCCCGGCATCTACCCGGGAGCGAACGGAGCCCGCATCGAGGACATCGTGGTCTGCACCGAGGACGGCGCCGAGCGCCTCAACAACGGCACCCGCGAATTGGTGATCGTCGACGCCTGACCCAGGTCCCCGCGTCCGCTAGCCCCTTTTCAATACGGAAAATGCCACGGCACGCTGGCTGGTCAGCTCGGCCAGGCGTGTGGTCAGCGCGGCGTGCACGTCGTCGTAGGCGTCGGACCCGAGCGTGAGGCGCAGCGGCGTCGCCCCCGAGTCGACTTCCTCGACCGAGCCCAGGGCACCGTAGCCGGCGTTGCTGACGATCACGTCGACGCGGCCCAGCGCCGCGAACGCGTCGGCGACGACCTCGCGGACCTGGCCGGCGTCGGTGACGTCGAGCCGGGCGGTCCAGAGCCGGCCGCCGTGGGTGGTGCGCAGGTCGTCCAGCGCCTCCGGCCGGCGGGCGGTCGCGGCTACCCGGTCGCCGCGGGCCAGCAGTTGCTCGGTGAGCAGCCGCCCGAACCCGGACGAGCCCACCTGGAGCATCGGTGAGGTCAGCGACCTGACCGGGCTGACCACCCATACCGTGCGCTTCTACGAGCAGGAGGGTCTGTTCTTCGCCCCGGTCCGCCGCTACGCGCAGCTGGTCCTGCAGGGCGACGGTAACGAGGACGAACGGCTGGAGATCCTGCGCGAACACGAGGCCCGGGTGCAGCAGCAGGTCGCCGACCTGCAGGATGCGCTGGGCATCATCCACCACAAGGTCGAGCTGTACGCCCAGCGGCTGAGTGTTAGTTGTCGTTGCGGTCCTGCTGCTCCAGGAAGCGCTCGAACTGGGCGGCCAGCTCGTCGGCGGTCGGCATCTGGCCGCCGTCCAGGAGGTCGCCGTCCTCGTTGTCGCCGCTCTCGGCGATCGCGTCGTACTGCCGTTCCAGCGCCGTCACCAGCTCGGCCACCTCGGTCGACTCGGCCACCTGGCGGTCGATCTCGGAGTTGGTCCGGTCGGCCGCCAGCCGCAGCGCGTCGCTCGGCAGCTCCAGGCCGGTGACCGCGGTGACCGTGTCCAGCAGCGCCACCGCCGCCTCGGGGTAGACCGCCTGGGACAGGTAGTGGGGCACGTGCACGGCGAAGCCGAGCGCGTCCCGGCCCGCCTCGCCCAGCCGCAGCTCGATCAGCGCGGCCGCGCTCCCCGGCACCTGCAGCTTGTTCGGCATCTGCTGCTGGCCGGTGATCAGCTCGGGCTTGGTCGCGTGGCTGATCACGCCAAGCGGGCGGGTGTGCGGGACACCCATCGGGATGCCCTGGAAGCCGATCAGCGGGCCGCTGCCCAGCTGCCCGGAAGCGGCCTGCACGGCCGCCGCGAACAGGTCCCACTCGTGGTCCGGCTCCGGCCCGGTCAGCAGCAGGAACGGGGTCCCGGCCAGGTCGTGCAGCAGCTGCACGACCAGCTCCGGGTGCTCGTAGGACTCCCAGTGGTCGGTGGAGTAGATCATCGTCGGCCGCCGGGACCGGTAGTCGATCAGCCGGTCCACGTCGAACGTCGCGACCGTCGCCGGCTCGCAGGTCTCTGCCAGGTGCTCAGCCAGCAGCCGCCCCGCCGCCCCGGCGTCCATGAAGCCCTCGAGGTGGTGCAGCATCGGCACGCCGTCCAGGTCCGGCAGGTCCGCACTCAGCTCGAACAGGTCTTCCGGATCATGCTGCATGAGGAAATTCTCCCACCTTCCGGCACCGCCTGATACCTGGCCCCTACGGGGTCAACACTTGCCCGAGCCCGGGAATGCCCGGGTTCACGCAAGTGGGCGCGGGTTACGGAGAGAATGTCTTACCAGACCAGCGAGCCCCGGGCCGAAGGCCCGGGGCGAGTGGCTGGTTCTACCGGCAGTACCCCAGCGGGGCGCGAAGCGCAGCGGGGGTCCGGGGGGTTGTCCCCCCGGGCTCATACCGTCGCGGCCTCCGCGGCGACCCGGGTGGCCTCCGGGTGGCCGATCGACAGGCCGCTGTCGGCGTCGAAGAACTGCAGCTGGTTGGTGTCGACGGCCAGCTCGAGCGGCGCGTTCGAGCGGACCTTGGACCGGGCCGAGACCCGGGCCGTCCACAGCGACTTGCCGCCGGCCAGCGCGGCCACGCTCTCGTCCTCACCGTCGTCGCCGGTGGCGGCGTCGGTGATGCTGGAGTGCTGGACCGGCGGAGCGTCGATCATGAAGATCACGTGGATCTCGCTGCCGAGCTCCTCGGTGACCCCCACCTGGACCGGCATCTTGGCCCAGCTGTCGTCGGCCAGCGTGGCGTCCTCGAAGTCGGACGGGCGTATACCGAGGATGATCTTCTTGCCGAGGTACTTGTCCAGGCCCGGCCGCGCGTCGATCAGCGAGGCCGGCACCGGCAGCTTGTAATCGGCGAACGCGACCGAGGGGCCGTCGTCCCGGCTCAGGTCGGCGGTGACGAAGTTCATCGCCGGGGAGCCGATGAAGCCGGCCACGAACAGGTTGACCGGGGACTCGAACAGGTGCTGGGGCGTGTCGACCTGCTGCAGCCGCCCGTCCCGCATCACGCAGACCCGGTGGCCGAGGGTCATCGCCTCGACCTGGTCGTGGGTCACGTAGATGGTGGTGACGCCGAGCCGCTCGTGCAGCTGGTTCAGGGAGGCCCGCATCGACACGCGGAGCTTGGCGTCCAGGTTGGACAGCGGCTCGTCCATCAGGAACGCCTGCGGCTCGCGGACGATCGCGCGGCCCATCGCCACCCGCTGGCGCTGGCCACCGGACAGGGCGGCCGGCTTGCGCTTGAGGTACTGCTCGAGGCCGAGCATCTTGGCCGCCTCGGTGACCCGGCGCTGGATCTCGGTCTTGGGCGTCTTGCGCAGCTGGAGGCCGAAGGCCAGGTTCTGCTCGACGGTCATGTGCGGGTAGAGCGCGTAGTTCTGGAACACCATGGCGATGTCCCGGTCCTTGGGAGGCAGGTCGTTGACCACCCGGTCGCCGATGCTGATCGTGCCCGAGCTGATCTCCTCCAGCCCGGCGATCGAACGCAGCGCGGTGGACTTCCCACAGCCGGACGGCCCGACGAGCACCATGAACTCGCCGTCCCTGACTTCCAGCGACATCTGGTCGATCGCCTTGACGCCACCGCTGTACACCTTGTCGATTTGGTCGAGGGTTATCTGGGCCATCGTGCTCCTTTGCTACGGGCTGTCACATCGGTCCCTTTATGACATCTGTCCTGGTGGGAAGCGTAACTTTGCCGGTGCCAGCCGTTAAGATCACGGCCGTCAATGTTACGATAGCGTAACGACCGTTACCATTTCGTTATCTTAGCCCAGAGCGTAACCTTCGTGACCCCCGCGAGCGCCGGCGTAACCAGTACCTTTGGCGGGTGGAGGAGACCGACCGGCAGATCGTCACGCTGCTGTCCGCCGACGGGCGGATGAGCTTCACCGAGCTGGCCAAACGGACCGGGCTGTCGGTGTCGGCCGCCCACCAGCGGGTCCGGCGGCTGGAGCAGAGCGGCGTCATCCGCGGCTATACGGCGCTGACGTGTGCCGACGAGATCGGCCTGCCGCTGACCGCGTTCATCTCGGTCACCCCGTTCGACGCGTCCGCCCCCGACGACGTGCCCCAGCGCCTGGAACAGGTCGCGGCGATCGAGGCCTGCCACAGCGTGGCGGGGGATGAGAACTACATCCTCAAGGTCCGGGTCGCCTCGCCGTCCGCGCTGGAGGACCTCCTGCAGGAGATCCGCACGGTGGCCGGCGTCTCCACCCGCACCACGATCGTCCTCAGCACCCCCTACGAGAACCGCCCCCCGGCGATCTAGTCGCGGGCGCGGAGTCCGTCGAGGGTGAGCGAGAGCAGCCGGTCGGCCTGATCGGGGGTGCGCTCGGTCGCCACTACCACGCCGTGGACCAGCATCATGACGTCGATCGCGGTCAGGTCGGCGCGGACCGTACCCGCTTGCTGGGCCCGCTGCAGCAGCCGGTCGGCGGTGGACCGGATGTTCTGGCTGCACAAGCTGATCACCTCGGAGTCTCGCCCCTTGGCGGCGATCAGCGCACTGGCCAGGCCCCGTTTGGTGACCAGATAGCTGGCCAGGGCGCGCAGCCAGTTGCCGAACGCGTCCTCCGGTGACGGGCCCTCGATCAGATCCTCGCCCTGCGCGCAGACCACCGCGACCTGGCTGCGGTAGACCGCTTCCTGCAGGTCCAGCCGGGTGGGGAAGTGCCGGTAGAGCGTGCCGATGCCGACACCGGCGCGCTTGGCGATGTCCTCCAGCGGCGCGTCGGCGCCCTTTTCCGCGAACGCCTCGGTCGCCGCGGCCAGCAGGCGCTCATGGCTGCGCCGGGCGTCCGCCCGCATCGGGGGCGCCTCGGTCAGCTTCGCGAGCTGGCTGTCAGTCGAAGTCATGCCGGTCCACCAGAAAATAAGTTGCCAAACCGGAGGGTGCCTCCGTATAGTAACCGGAGTAGACCTCCGTTTCACTGCTGAGTGTACCGCTTGGCCAGCGAATGTCACCTAGCAGAGCCGATCTGGCCTCACAACGCGGAGGCGCGTTCTGGAATTTCAACCTGGAGGCACTGTGTCTTCTTCCCCCGTCAGCCAGCGCGGGGCGCCACGCCGTGGCCTGGCCCTGGTCATCTTGCTGTGTGCGCAGCTGATGGTGATCCTCGACGCCACGGTGGTGAACATCGCGCTGCCGCAGATCCAGCACGGCCTGCACTTCAGCGCATCGGGCCTGTCCTGGGTCATGAACGGATACACGCTGACCTTCGGCGGCCTGCTGCTGCTGGGCGGCCGGGCCGGCGACATCCTCGGCCGGCGGCGGATGTTCGTCACCGGAATCGCCCTGTTCACGCTGGCCTCGCTGGCCGGCGGCGTGGCCACCTCGGCCGGGCTGCTGCTGGCCGCCCGGGCCGTGCAGGGCGTCGGTGGGGCGCTCGCCTCGCCCGCGGTCCTGGCGCTGATCATCGGCAGCTTCTCCGAGGGCCGCGAGCGCACCCGGGCCCTGGCCATCTACACCGCCGTGCTCACCGGCGGGGCCTCGCTCGGCCTGGTCCTCGGGGGCGTGATCACCGAGTGGCTGTCCTGGCGCTGGGTGCTGTTCATCAACGTCCCCATCGGGCTGTTCGCGCTGATCGCGGCGCCGTTGTTCGTGGCTGAGACGCCCCGCCAGCCGGGCCGCTTCGACGTGGCCGGCGCGCTGACCTCGACCCTGGGCATGGCGTCGCTGGTGTACGCGTTCATCCGCGCCGCCGCCGACGGCTGGGGTGACAGCGTGGCCGTCGGCGCGTTCGCCGCGGCTGTGGTGCTGCTGGTGCTGTTCGTGCTGAACGAGCGGCGCGCCCGCCAGCCGATCACGCCGCTGCGGCTGTTCGCCGACGCGAGCCGGTCCGGCTCCTACATCGCCCGGCTGCTGCTGGTGGCGGGCATGATGGGGATGTTCTTCTTCCTCACCCAGTTCCTGCAGGACATCCTGGGCTTCAGCCCGCTGCGGGCCGGCATCGCGTTCCTGCCGATGACGGTCATGGTCTTCAGCGTCTCCCGCGCCGCCCCGCGGCTGATGCAGGTGGCCGGGCCGAAGCTGCTGATGGTGGCAGGGCTGATCCCGGTCATCGTCGCCCTGGCCTGGCTGTCCCGGGTCTCGCCGTCCACCGACTACTGGACCGGAGTGTTCGGCCCGATGGTCCTGCTGGGCGCGGGCATGGGCACCGTGTTCGTCCCGCTGACGACGGCCTCGCTGGCCGGGGTCCAGCCGGAGGATTCCGGCGCGGCCTCGTCCATGGTCAACGTCATGCAGCAGGTCGGCGGCGCGGTCGGCCTGGCCGTACTGGTCGCGGTGTACGGCACCAGCTACCGGGCCGCCGCCCGGCACCCGCTGGCCGGCGCGACCCCGCTGGCGCAGGCCCACCACCTGCAGGCGCACGCCACCGCGAGCGCGTTCCTGCTCGCCGCGATCTTCGACGTGGTGTCGCTGATTGTGATCGCCGCGTTCATCCGCGCTCGCACCCCGGCCGCTCCGCCGCCGCGGCCAGCGGAGGCCGAGGAAGAGGCGATGGCGACCTGACCAGCGGTTATCTGCTCCGACTCGGGTGCTCTCGGCCCGGACCGGCCAGCTCGGCCGCGTCCGGGCCGCTGGGCGCAGATGACGATATCGTCACTGTTACGGATAATTCGGTACTTTCCCTCGCGATCGACCACGCACCGTGGTTACTGTCGTGCCGCAGGTGTGGCCCGCAGGGGCGGCCATGTCGGGGTGGAAGCCGGGAGGAGTTGGGCCCAGCATTCGGGTCCTGAGAGGCCTCCTCTTGAGCTTCTGTTCCAGCGGTTCTGTTTCGGCAGGGCCGGCGGTCAGCCGCGGCCGACGTAGGGCATGTTCGTCGCCATGACGGTGAGGAACTCCACGTTGGCGTCCAGTGGCAGCGCCGCCATCATCAAGACGGCTTCGGTCACGTGCCGGGTCTGCATCAGCGGCTCGGCACGGACCGATCCGTCCGCCTGCGGCACGCCGGTCGCCATCTGCCCGGTCATCGTGGTGGCGGCGTTGCCGATGTCGATCTGACCGCAGGCGATCCGGTACGGCCGCCCCTCCAGTGAGATCGTTTTGGTCAGGCCGGTGACCGCGTGCTTACTGGCGGTGTAGGCGACCGCGAACGGGCGGGGCACGTGGGCCGACAGCGAGCCGTTGTTGATGATCCGGCCACCCTGCGGGTCCTGGTCCTTCATGACCCGGAAGGCGGCCTGGGCGCACAGGAACGAGCCGGTCAGGTTGGTCTCGATGACCGCCGTCCAGTCCGCCGCGGCCAGGTCCTCCAGCGGGCCGCCCGGGCCGAACGCGCCCGCGTTGTTGAACAGCAGGTCCACCCGGCCCCACTGGCCGACGGTGATGCCGAACAGCTCCTGCACCTGCTCGGGCGACCGCACGTCGGTCGGCACGTCCAGCGTCACCCCCTTCGCCAGCTCGGCCGTCTCCCGCAGGGCGTCGTCGCGGCGGCCGGCCAGGGCCACCCGGTACCCGGCCCCGGACAGCGCGACCGCGATGTCCCGCCCGATGCCCGACCCGGCCCCGGTCACTACCGCTACCGGTGCGCCGGCCTCCTGGGAACCGGCCCCCAGGGAACTGGTCACGAGCCCTCCTCCGCGCTGATGACCGTCACCGGGACGGCCGCGCTGTAGCGGACCCGGCCGAAGTACATGACCTTGACCAGCGCCCACCACTGGCGGCCGGGCCGGGCGGTGGCCGGGATCCGGACCCCGAACCGGGCCGTGACCCGCTCGCCGGGGGCGGCCTGGACTCCCTGCGTCCAGGGGCCGAGCGCCTCCCAGCTGCCGAACGGCGACACCAGCTGGGCTTCGGCCCGCACCGGCGAGGCCAGCCGGTTGGTGACCTCCAGCGCCACCTCGCCGTCCCCGCCGGGCGGCAGCCGCAGCGCGGGGGTGAGCACGGCCAGGCCGATCTCCGCGGCGAGCGCGTTGGTGCTGGCCTCGACGTCGGTGAGCGCCTGCTCCAGCGGCTGGTACAGGTCCGGCTCGCCGGGCCCGCCGGCCTCCACGAACGCCGCGTCCTCGATGACCTGGCCGAGGTCGTCGGAGATCTGCGCGGCGACCACGTACCGGCCGGGCGGCGCGCCGGGCCGCACCCGGACCCGCACGTCCCAGTCCGCGTAACCGCGGGCCGGCAGGTCGTAGGCGGCTGCGCTGGTGGTGCCGGGGCCCTGCTGGGCGATGTCGGCCTCCAGCTCATCCGGTATCAGCAGCCGCAGCGTGCCCGAGGCGGGCTCGGCCCCGCACGCCACCGTGACCCGCAGCTGGGCCACCGCCCCGTCGAGGGCGAGCCCGCTCAGCCGGGGGGACACGTGCACGGCCACCGGCAGGTTGCCGGCCGGGGCCGGGCCCTTGCCGTGCAGCCAGTAGCGCGAGTACACCGGCTGGGCCGGTTCCAGCAGCCCGGCCAGCGTGCCGTCCGGCACCGAGGCCTCGGCCAGCAGGTTCGTGGTGCCGTGCGGGACCGGCGGCTCGGCCTGCAGCGCCGTCGCCGGCGGGACCACCGGCCACACCACCGCGGTGACCGTGCCGAACGGCGGCAGGTCGACCAGCACCTCCTCGTCCGCCACGGTCAGCTCCGGGCCGTCCTGCCCTTCGAGCAGGTCGGTCAGCCGGGCCGCGGCGATGCCGCCGCGCAGCCGCACCCGGGCCCGGGCCGGGCGGCCTTCGGTCTCCCGCAGCCGCAGGGTCAGCCCGTCGGTGGCGGCCGGCAGCCCCGGCAGGCCCCGGGCCAGCGGGTTGCCGCGCGGCTTGAGCGCGCTCAGCTGCACGGCCGGGTGGTCGATCTCCACCAGGCTGACGCCCGGGGCGAGCACGGCGGCCGGGCCGCCGCCCGCGCAGCAGACCAGCTCATGGTTGTAGAGCGCCCCGGCCGGCCCGAAACCAGCCTGCCGCCAGTCCCCGGCCCCGCTGACCAGCGCGTACTCGAACGTGTGGCTCCAGTGCTGCCAGGCGAAGCTGCTGCCGTCGGGCATGGCCTGCCGGTCGCCGTCGATCCACACCCCGGCCGGCCAGGAGCTGCACGCCCGCATCAGCGTCATCACCAGCGTGCCGTCCGGGCTGACCACGCCGCTCGGCGTGCCCCGGTTCAGCAGCGCCAGCGACCAGCCGGCCAGCGGGGGATCGGCGGGCGCTGCGCTGTCCGCCAGGTCGGCCGCGGGCACCTCGATCACCGCGTCGGCCAGATCGTCGGCCAGCTCGCTGATCGCGGTCGCCATGCCCCCGGCGCCGGAACCCTGCGCGGCGGGCCCGGTGACGACCAGCACCGGCAGGTCGGCCGGGCCGCGCAGGTCGGCGCTGGGCTGGTGGGTCTCGGCCCGGGTCCGGGCGGCCGGCAGCCAGAGCCGCACCGGCCCGCCCGCCTCGGCCCGGGACGCCAGCTCCTTGGCATAGCCGTTGCCCGCCGCTGCCAGGGCGGCGGCGGTGAAGCTGTTGTCGTCCGGTCCGCCCAGCGTGATCCGCACGTCGGGCAGGTTGGAGTCGGCGTCGATCGCGCCGTAGCGGGGGCCGTCGCCGCGCGAGCAGGTCGCCGTGACACCGGCCGCGGCCAGCGCCGCGATCAGCACCCGCACCTCGTCGCGGCCGTCGCTCATGCCGTCCGGCGTGATCACTTCGGCGACGCCGATCGCCTGGGCCCGCTGCGAGCCGTCGGCGCCGGTCAGCGCCACCCGGGCGGCCGAACCGAGGCCGAACCAGTCGTGGGCCGGGTTGTCCAGCGTCCAGGCGTGCTGCTCGGTGTCCACGTCCGGGTGCCCGAACGGCCGCCCGATCACCGCGGTGGCCGTCTCGTACAGCGGCAGGCCGCCCGGCACGTCGGCCGGGAACCGGATCCGCAGCATCCGGTCCTGCCCGATCGACCCGTCCACGTGGGTGCGGAACTCGGCCCGCGGCTCGCCGTCCCACAGCACGGTCTCCTGCACGACCGCCAGCCCGTCCAGGTCGAACTCGGCCACCAGCCGGGAACCGACCGGGCAGCGCTCGGCCCGGACCCGGGCCGAGCGGCAGGCCGAGCCGGTCCTGGCGCCGTTGGGGGACAGGTGCCACGGGCCCTCACCCCAGCGCGGGTGGGCCGGGTACTCATCGGCGAGCTCCGCCTCGTTGCCCGGGCCGCGCAGCAGCGATACGCCTGTCGTTTTGTCGACAAGACCGGAAAGGGTGCCGCCCCGGTCGGGGTCGGCGGTGATCCTGAACGTTTCATTTTCGATGGAAAGGCCCGGAATCGCGGCCCAGCCGTGATCGGCCTGATGGGCGGCGGCGTGGCCGGTGGCCTGGAAGGCGCGGTACCCGACCGCCGGGACACCGGTGGCGCGGAACGTCACGGTCAGCTCGGCCAGCGACCCGTCGGCGTGCCGCCGGACCCCCTCGGCCAGGAACGGCACCTGCTCCCCATCCTGGCTGGTCAGGGTGATCTCGCCGGGACCGGGGGCGGGGAAGGTGAGCGTGGAGCGGGCCAGCCCGGACCGCGGGGTGGCCAGCGCGTTGAACACCGACACCGCGGTCTCGTCCTCGCCCCGGGCTGACGAGGCGCTGGCGGCGCCGGCCAGGTGGCGGATGGCGGCGCCGCGGGCGGCGTTCCCCCGTTCCCACGCCTCCCGCCAGCCGCCCAGCAGGTCCAGGTACACCTGGTCGCCTTCGGTGCCGGTGATCGCGTCGTGGTGGGCCCCGAAGGACAGCTGCCGCCAGGCCTTGTCCAGCGACTCGGCCGGATACGGCGCCCCGGCCAGCCAGGCCAGCGTGGCCAGCCGCTCGCCGTCCAGGCAGGCCACCTCGGCCGCCCGCTGCGCCTGCTTGGTGTCGGCGAAGGACACGTCCTTGCCGGTGTAGATCGGGTTCATGTCCCGGCTCTGCGGCGTGAACCAGGTACCACGGCCCTTGGCGTCGGCCCGCACCGCGGCGAAGAAGTCGGCCGGGATCGCGGTGACGAACCGCGGCCACACGTAGCGGGTGTTCCAGTCCCGGTGAATCTCGGTCACCCAGTTCGCCGGGATCACGTGGTCGGTCCCGACCGGCAGCATGACGTTGCGGGTGGCGGCCACCGCGGCCAGCTCGCGGAACTGCTTCAGCGCCTCGGCCTCGGCCGCGGCCAGGTCGGGCAGCTGGTGGATGGCCCAGCCGGCGCTGTAGTGGTTGGCCATATAGGCGGTCAGCAGGCCGGTGCCGTCCGGCGACATCCACTCGAACTCGCTGGTGAACTGCATGCGCGGGTTGCCGCCGTCCACGCCGGACGGCCCCCACTGGTGGAACGGCCCGCGCGCCCAGGAGCTGGAGGTCATCCCGGCCGCGGCCATCAGCCCCGGGAACCCCGGGTCGTGCCCGAACGCGTCCAGCATCCAGGCCGAACGCGGGTCGGCACCGAGCACGTCGCGCTGGAAGCCGACCCCGTAGACCGCGTTGCGGATGGTCGACTCGGCGCCGGTCAGGTTGGTGTTCGGCTCGTTGTAGGTGCCGCCGACGATCTCGATCCGGCCTTCGGCGATCAGCCGCCGCACGTCCGCCCGGTCCTCGGGATAGGCGTCGAAGTGGGGCTTCAGGTAGTCCAGCTCGGCCAGCACGAACTTGTAGTCCCGGTCCGTCCGGGCCTTGTCCAGATGCAGCCGGACCAGCTCGAACGCGGTGCGCACGTCCGGCAGCGAGCCGTCCTGCTCGGGCAGCAGCAGCCGTGACTCGGTGAACTGGCCCTGGGTGCCCCACCACACCGGGTCGTAGTGGAAATGGCTGACCATCCACATCGTCCAGCCCGGCTCGGCCGCCGTCACCTGGGCGGCCAGCTCGGCCCGCTGCGGTGCCCCGGTCTCGGCCTCGGCCACGGCCGTGACCGGCCGCGAGCTGCCGGGCTGGTAGGGAGCAGCGATCTCGACCGGCACCTCGGCCGTCACCGTGGCCCCGGGCGGTATCCCCGCCACGCGAGAAGGCGCCGGGGTCGTCACCCCGGCGCCGTCCACCCGCACGGACAGCGGTCCCGCTGTCCGGGAAGCATCATTGGCCACGTTGACCTGGATGATCTGCAGCGGCCGGGCCACGGTGCCCGCGAACAGATCAGTTGAGGAGACGGCGGTGATCCGCATCCCCTCATCGTCCCACGCAAACCGTTGCTCAAACAGGGTGCCGCCGCCTACTGACCAGCGGCTCGGCCCCACCCCGATGGCCGCTCGAAAGAAATCTTCCCAAACCGTTGTGGAAAGAGTTCTTTCGAGACTATTCTTTCGAAACATGAGTTCCGATGAAAAGGTCCCGGGTGGCCGGACCGCCGCGAGCGGGGGCCGCGACGACCGGGACGTCCCGGCCGGGGAGCGGCGCCCGCTGCCACCGCCGAGCGAGCGGCGGGCCCGGCAGTACCGCGTCGATGACCCGGCGGTGATGCGGGCGCTGGCCCACCCGCTGCGATGGGCGCTGCTGGAAGCGCTGCAGCACGCGGGCACGCTGACCGCCACCCAGGCCGGCGAGATCCTCGGTGAGACCCCGGCCAACTGCGCCTTCCACCTGCGCACGCTGGCCCGGTACGGGCTGGTGGAGGAGGCCGGCGGCGGCAAGGGCCGGGAACGGCCGTGGCGCCGGGCCATCACCGGGCTGACCATGGAGCTCACCCAGGAGGACCCGAAGGCGGCCGCCGCCGCCGGGGTGCTGAACGAGTTCTGGACCAACCGGACCCTGGACCGGGCCCGGGCCGCCCTGCAGACCCGGCCGGCCCTCGACGTCGAATGGCGCCGGGCGCTGGTCTCCACCCAGAGCCTGCGCTACGTGACCCGGGCCGAGGCCGAGGAGCTGCAGGCCGAGCTGATGGCGGTGCTGGACCGCTTCGGCGAGCGCAACGACGATCCCTCGCTCCGGCCAGCCGACGCGATGCCGATCGAGTATCTGGCCCTGGCCTATCCGCTGCAGGAACTGATGAGCAGGCCTGCCCCCGAGCCCGAGGCCGATCCCGGCTCCGATACCGACTCTGAGTGAACCGCCGTACCGGAAGGAGACCGTCATGCATCCCGACTACGCCCGTGCGCACTACGAGCTCCGGCGTCAGCCCACCCAGGCCCAGCTGCGGCGCGAGGAGCACGCCGCCCAGAGCCGGGCGGCCCGGCTGGCCCGGCCGCACCGGCCCCATGGGTCCCGCCGCTGGAAGCTGAACTGGACCATGCTGTCGCCCCGCGACGTGCCGGGCGGCGCCCGTCAGGGCCGTACCTGGACGATCATCATCTCCGCCAGCCGCCCGAACTGAACAAGCTGGCCCAGCTGAGCCGCCGGACGGCCGTGACCCCGGTCAGCGCGACCAGCGCGCCGAGGGCGGAGACGCCGGTGATGACGGCCAGCGCCGGCCGGTAGGCGCCCAGCGTCGCCTGCGCGGTCGTCACCTGGCTGGCGCCGCCCGCGTCGACCACCGCCGTCACCACGGCCAGCACGACGGCCCCGCCCACCTGGAACGAGGTCTGGAACAAGCTGGCCGCCAGGCCCTGCTCGGAGTCGGCCACCCCGCCGGTGGCGGCCAGGCTGAGGGCGGAGAAGCCCAGCCCGAACGCGATCCCGACCCCGATGACGGCGGGCAGGATGACGCCCAGATAGTCGGCCCGGTCGCCCACCCGCAGGAACGACACGTAGCCGCCGACCAGGCAGGCGAACGCGATCAAGGTGATCGGGCCCGGCCCGAACCGGCCGATGACCTGGCCCATCCGGGTGGACAGGACCGCCACCACGATGCCGGCGGGCAGGAAGGCCAGCGCCGTCGACATCGCCGACCAGCCCTCGACGCTCTGCAGGTACTGGGTGAGCAGGAACTGGAACGCGATGTAGGAGCCGAACAGGGTCAGCGCGCCCAGGTTGGCCCGGGTCAGCGCGCCCGAGCGGAAGATCCCCAGCCGGACCAGCGGGTCGCGGCTGCGGTGCTCGATCGTCACGAACCCGGCCAGCAGCACGGCCACCACCGCGAACGAGCCGATCGTGCGGGCCGAGGCCCAGCCCGCCTGCTGGGCCGAGACCACCGTGTAGACCAGCAGCAGCATCGCCGCGGTGACCGCCAGGCCTCCGGGCACGTCGAACCGGCGGCCGTGGCGGCTCGCGGACTCGCCGCGGGGCAGCAGCGGGATCGCGGCCAGCAGGGTGATCAGGGCCACCGGGGCGGGCAGCAGCAGCGTCCACCGCCAGCTCACCTCGGTCAGCACGCCCGACAGGACCAGGCCGAGCGAGAACCCGCTCGCCCCGAAGGCCGAGTAGATGCTGATCGCCCGGTTGCGCATCGGGCCCTCGGGGAACGTCGTGGTCAGCAGCGACAGCCCGGCCGGGGCGGTGACCGCGGCGGCCATGCCCTTGACGAACCGGGCCGCGATCAGCAGGGCGGCCCCGCTGACCACCCCGCCCAGCAGCGAGGCGGCCGCGAACAGGCCCAGCGCGACCAGGAAGACCCGGCGCCGGCCGAGCAGGTCGGCGGCCCGGCCGCCGAGCAGCAGCAGGCCGCCGTAGCCGAGCACGTAGGCGCTGACGATCCACTGCAGCGACGAGGTGCTCAGGTGCAGGTCGGTCCGGATGACCGGCAGCGCCACGCCGATCATCGAGACGTCCAGGGCGTCCAGGAACAGGGCGCCGCAGAGCACGAACAAGATGGCCCACAGCCGCGGATTCCAGGCTGGCTGCGAGCGCACCGGGGCGGGGCGTACGGAGGCCGGGCGGGCCGGCGCTGGCGGGCGATCGGTGCGGACAGGGTCGACGGGCGCAGGGCACGTATCCATGGCCGCCACCATATGCATGTACATGCACTAGATGCAAGCGCAATTAATGTACTTGCATCTTGAGACGCAGGTCACTATGATGCGATCGTGACCGAGCCGTCGTCCGACCAGATGGTCCGCGCCTGGCGGGCCCTGGCCGCCAGCCACGCGGCCGTCTGTTCCGCGCTCGAACGCGAGCTGGGGGAGCGGCACGGCCTCGGCGTGAGCGACTTCGAGGTGCTCGAGCGCCTGGCCGAGAGCGAAGGTCACCAGTTCCGCGCGCAGGAGCTCGCCGACGCGGTGCACCTCAGCCAGAGCGCCCTGTCCCGCCTGATCAGCAGGCTGGAGAAGACCGGCCTGGTCGAGCGCTGCCTGTGCGGCGAGGACCGGCGCGGCATCTACGTCACGCTGACCGAGGCGGGCCGGCGCCGGCACGCCGAGGCGGCCCCCACCCACCGGGACGTGATCGCCGGTGTGCTGACCCACGCGCCCGCCGGCCAGTGACACGCCCATGACCGAGCCGCCCGCCACCCTCCGCGACGTCGCCGCCGCTGCCCGCGTGCACCCGGCCACCGCCTCCCGGGCGCTCAACCCGGAGACCCGCATCCTGGTCAGCGAGGAGACCGCCCGCCGGGTGGCGGACGCCGCGGCCGCGCTCGGCTACCGGCCCAACCCGGTCGCCCGCAGCCTGCGCACCCGCCGGTCGCACACGATCGGCGTGCTCATCCCCGACCTCAACAACCCGCTGTTCCCGCCGATGGTGCGCGGCCTGGAGGACGGGCTGACCGAGGCCGGCTACGTGGCGCTGCTCGGTAACACCGACAGCGACACCGGCAAAGAGCAGGCCATCTTCGAGCAGATGCGCGCCCGCCACGTCGACGGGTTCGTGCTGGCCACCGCCCACGCCCACGACCCGGTGCTGGCCGAGGCGGCCGAGGCCGGGCTGCCGGTGGTGCTGATGAACCGGCTGGACCCCGAGCACGACTTCTCCTCGGTGTCGGTCGACAACGAGCAAGGCATGCGGATGGCGGTCGCTCACCTGGTGGAACTCGGCCACACCCGGATCGCTCACATCGCCGGCCCGCCGCAGGTCTCCACCGGGGAGGGCCGCCGCCGCGGGTACGACCAGGGGCTGAAGGCCGCCAACCTCGACCCCGACGAGGACCTGATCATCGCGGCCACAGGCTTCACCGTCGAGGAGGGCGCCCGCTGCTGCGGCGAGCTGCTCGGGCGCCGGGCAGCCGGTGCCGGGTTTTCCGCGATCGCGGTGGCCAACGACATGCTGGCCGTCGGCTGTTTCGGCGCGCTCGACAAGGCCGGCCTGAGCTGCCCCGATGACCTGTCGCTGGTCGGCTTCAACGACATGCCGTTCGTCGGCCGGCTGCGGCCGCCGCTGACCACCGTCCGGTTCCCGCACTACCAGCTGGGCCGCGAGGCCGCCCAGCTGCTGCTGGAGCGGGTGGCCTGGGCCGAGGCCCCGGTCAAGGTCCTGTTCCTGGATCCGGAGCTGGTCGTCCGCGGCTCCACCGGGCCGCCGCGCGGGTAGCCGGGCTACTGCCCCGAAGTGCCGAGCGCGAGCAGGGCCGGGCCGGCCAGCCGGTAGGTGTCCCACTCCTGCATCGGCTGGGCCCCGAGCGCCTTGTAGAACTCGATGGACGGCGTGTTCCACTTCAGCACCGACCACTCCAGCCGCTGATAACCGCGTTCGACGCACAGCCGGGCCAGCTCGGTCAGCAGGGCCTTGCCGTACCCGGAGCCTCGCAGGTCCTTGCCGACAAAGAGATCTTCGAGGTAGATGCCGTGCTGGCCGGTCCAGGTCGAGTAGTTCAGGAACCACAGCGCGAACCCCACCACCGTGCCCTCGTGCTCGGCCACATGGGCGAACACGGCCGGCTGGGCGCCGAACAGCGCCCGCCGCAGGTCCTCCTCGGTCGCGGTCACGCTGTCCAGCGACCGCTCGTACTCCGCCAGCGCCCGGATCAGCCGGTGGATCTCCGGGACGTCGTCTGGCTGCGCAGCTCTGATCACGAGACACCAACCTAGCGAGCGCGGCCCGGTTCAGTCCGGTGAGGGCCGCCCGGTCAGGGGTTCGAGCAGCTCGGCCACCTCCGGCTGGCCGAAGTGACGGGCCCAGCCGAGCGGCGTGGACCGGTAGTGCTTGTCGGCGATGTCAGGGCCGGCGCCCAGCTCGAGCAGGGTTCGGGCCAGGACGACGTCGCCCTTTTCGGCCGCGACGTGCAGCGCGGTGTGCCAGGGGGCGTTGCTGGGGATGTCGCTGCGGCCGAGCGCGTTGACGTCGAAGCCGGCCGCCGCCAGCAGTTCGACCGCGCCGGGGGCACCCTCGGCCGCGGCCCAGGTGACCAGGCCGGGCCGCTCCTGCCGGACCGCGGCTACCACCTCGGCCGGGGTTCCCCGGACCGCGCCGGCGTCGCCGGCCAGCACGGCGGCCGCGAACGCCTCGGCCGCCGACAGCCGGGGCGGCCGGGCGCCGAGCGCGAGCAGCTCGCCGGCCAGCTCCCGGTGCCCGTTGGCCAGCGCGACCTTGACCGGGGTGCCGCGGCGGGGGGTGCGCTGCTCGGTGAACGGGCTGACGACGTCCACGCCGTGGGCGGCCAGCAGGGCCACGCGGGCGCGCTGGTCATGGCTGACGGCCCAGGCCAGCAGGCTGCGCAGCATCTCGGCGGGTGATTCGAGGGACTCGCCCAGCAGCCGGTGCCAGGGGCCGCCGGTCACGCTGGCCTGGCCCGGCCGCCCGCCAGGTGACGGCGCACCTGCGTCACGTCCGCGCAGGCGGCCGCGACCAGGAGGCTCTGCTCCGGCAGTTCGGGGTGCCCGGCCAGCAGCCGGGCGGCCGCCACCCGGTCCGGGGCCCAGGCCCGGGCGGTGACGATCTCGACGTACCGGCGCATCCGGGCCCAGCTGGGGAAGCCGTGCTGGCGGGCCAGCACCAGCTGGGCGGCGGTCAGCGGGAACCCGGCACCAGCCGGCGGCGGGGCCGGATGCCAGCGGGTCACCCGTTCCCGCGCGTCCGGGTCGCCCCGGCGCACGGCCCGTTGCAGCTCCCGCGCCTGGGTGCGCAGCTGATCAAGATCGGGATCCTGGGGAAGCGAGGCGGTCGCCATCGCAGCCTCCTTTCGCAAGGCCGGCCGGTCCGCGACGCCGGTCGAAAGGAGGGTGAACACAGTAACGCTGGGCGTTGCCGTCGAGAGGTGGGCTCAGCCCTTTCCGCGGACCCGGAGGCGCCCCGCGCGCCAGGTCAGATTCTACTCGCCGGTCCCGTTTCTGGTCACGGCTGAACGAACGTGACCTCGGGGTAGTGCGGTGACGGCTCGTCCAGCAGCGCCTGGGGCTGGCCGCGCAGGTGCTGGTCGAAGAAGGCCCGCACGTAGGCGCGGGTGATCTCCAGGCCACGGGCGCCGGGCAGGGTGGCGCCGGTTTCGATGCCGAGCTGATCGGCCAGCAGCCCGAGATCGGTGAACGAGGCGTGGACCGCGCCGGGCACTATGAGCCACCGCTTCCAGCGGGTCAGCTGCGGCCAGTCCCGCTCCCAGGTGGCTGCCCCTCCACCGCTGCCCGGAAGGTAGTTGGACTTGCCGAGGAACAGGAACGGCCGCGGCAGGCCGTCGGCGGGGATCGGGACCTGCAAGCTGCCGTCCATGTCGATGCCGGCCCGGACGCGGGCATCGGCCAGCATGGCGGCGATGGCGGCGCCGCCGCCGAGCGAGTGGCCGGCCATCGCGATCCGGGCCGGGTCGATCAGGCCAGCGCCCGCCCAGGCGGGGTGGGCGCCGGTCAGCTGGCCGAGCACGAACGAGACATCGGCCGCCCGTCCGGTCACTGCCTTCTCCCAGAAGCCGGTGCCCGGGCGGCGCCGCTCCCGGGCGAGACCGGTGGCGACCCGCCCGTCGGGAAAGGCGACCGCGAAGCTCTCATAGGTGTGATCGATCCCGGCCACCACGTAGCCGTGGCTGGCCAGGTCCTCGGCCAGCGCGGTGAGCGCGCTGCGGGAGTTGGTGAAGCCCGGTGAGAGCACGACCAGGGGCCGGGCACCCGGCGGCCCGGCCGGGGGGGCGTCGGCGGCCGCGTTGGCCCGCACCGTGCTCAGCGCGTCCGGCCGGACGCCGGTGATGTCGCGGCTGCTGAGGTGAAGCCGCGACTCCGCGGGGGTCATGTACGGCGCCCGGCGCCCGCCGGATGCCGCCGCCGGGTACCACAGCGAGACCATCAGCTCGCGGGCGTTCATTTCCCCGGCCCACGGGTCAGGGCGGGAGACGTCCGTCAGGTGCAGGGACGCGATGCCGACCGGGGCCGGACCGGTCGGCTCGGGCAGCCACAGCCCGTCCCCGGCGCTGGCTGAATGCCCCATGCCGCCCATCATCTCCCGGCAGGCGGGATCATGCCTGTATGACCGCCGCCGAATACCGCGCGCAGTTCGATGCCGTCGTGACGTTTTCCAATGGGGGAGGGCTGGACGCGAAGGGATTCCGCGTCGACGTGCCCGGGCCGGGCGTCAGCGCGGACGAGGTCGGCCGCCTTTTCATCGCCTCACTGAACCTGCTGATGGTGGGCTCGGTCGAGGTACGGGACCTCAGCGTGTTCGCCGAGCCGCACAAGGGGACCCGCGGCGGCCCGAGCGACCGGCCCGCGGCGGCCGGGCCCGGCCCCGGCCCCGGCCGGATCGCCGACCTCAGCCATCCGATCCAGGACGGCATGATCACCTATCCGGGGCTGCCCGCGCCGCAGCTGCGGCCGTACCTGACCCGTGAGCAGTCCCGGGAGACGTACGCGCCCGGGACCGAATTCCAGATCGACACGGCCACTCTGGTCGGGAACACCGGCACTTACCTCGACAGCCCCTTCCACCGCTACGCAGACGGCCCCGACCTGGCCGCGCTGCCGCTGGAGTCGTGCGTGAACCTGCCGGCCGTGCTGGCCCGCACGGCCGGCTCCGGCGCCCGCGCGGTCGACGTCGGCGCGCTGGCCGCGCTGGAGGTGGCAGGCAGGGCGGTGCTGCTGCACACCGGCGGCGACGCCGCCTGGGGCCAGCCCGCGTACGCGGCCGACGCCCCGTACCTGACCGAGGCGGGTGCCCGCTGGCTGGCCGATCACGGCGCCCGGCTGGTCGGCATCGACGCGGTCAACATCGACGACGTCGGGGACCGGCGCCGCCCGGCCCACTCGATCCTGCTGCGGGCCGGGATCCCGGTCGTCGAGCACCTCACCGGCCTTGGCCAGCTGCCACCGGCCGGGTTCTGGTTCACCGCCGCCCCGATCCCGCTGGCCGGCTTCGGCGCGTTCCCCGCCCGCGCCTACGCGACGATCCCCCGATAGGGGGATCCCCGGGGAACCCGCCAGGGAGCGAGGCGCTCAGGTCATCGCGGGCTCGGCGTCCTCCAAGCCTGAGCGGAGCATGTCGCGCAGCTCAGCGCTTTCCTGGTGGCCGTGCTTGGCCACGGCGTGCGCCACGGCGGCGTCCAGCACTTCTTCTTCCTGGCCGGCGATCGTGAGCGTGCAGCCGATCTCGCTCGGCATCTTGCGGCAGTCGATCATCTTCCTGGCCATGTCGGCCTCCTCACTTTTTCGCGATTGCCCGCGCCCGTTCAGGGGCGCAGCTCATACACCCGGTTGAAGTCGGTCGTCGCGGCTGTCCTGGCTACCGAGAACCCGGTGTCGCGGGCGAGCTGGCAGGTCCGGCCCGGCCCGGCCTGGTTGCCGAGCCCAGTCGCGGGCGGCGCGGAAAGCCCGCTGGGCAGGCAGATCAGCAGGGACGCACCGGCGAACACCTTGCCGACCGGGTTCAGCATCTCCGTCACCGTGTCCCAGCTGGCGGGCTCGACCAGCATGACGCTGCCGCCTTCCGCGATGACCGCCCGGGCGGCGCGCAGCGCCCCCGCCGGGTCGGGCATGTCGTGCAGGCAGTCGAAGAACGTGACCAGGTCGTACCGGCCGTCCAGGTCGGACGCCCCGGCGACGCGGAATCGGGCCCGGTCGGACACCCCGGCGCCGGCTGCCCGCTGAGTGGCCAGGTCGATGGACGGCTGGTGGTAGTCGATCCCCTCGAAGCGGCTGTTCGGGTAGGCCTGGGCCATGATGATGGTCGAGGCGCCGAGGCCACAGCCGACGTCGGCGACCAGGGCACCGTCGGTGAGCTTGCGCTCGGCGTCGGTCAGCGACGGTATCCACAAGCTGGTCAGGTTGGCCAGGTAGCCGGGCCGGAAGAAACGCTCGGTGCCGATGAACATGTCCTCGTGGTGCTCGTGCCATCCCATGCCGGCACCGGTGCGGAACGCCTCGGTCAGCCGGTCGACGGCCCGGGTGGCCGCGGTCAGGTTCTGGAAACCGCCCGCCACGTAAGCGGGGCTGTCCGGGTTGGTGAAGGCCTCGGCCTGCTCGGGGGTGAGCCGGTAGCGAGCCGACCGGGCCGAGCCCTGATCGTCAGCGCCGGGAGCGCTTCCCTCGTAGCTGACGTAGCCCGCGGCAGCCATCCCCAGTAGCCATTCCCGCAGGTAACGCTCGCTGAGGCCGGTGCGGTCGGCCAGTTCTGCGGCGGTCGCCGGGCCGCCGGACCCGAGCGCGGCGAACAGGCCCAGCCGGTCGCCGATCAGCGCCAGCGAGAAGGTCACCAGCCCCCCGGCGTCGCCGATCCACCGCCCCAGCAACTCGTTCAGCGCATCGGGATCGACGGCCTCCGCCGCCGTCTCACCTGGCTCGATGGTGGTCATCGGCCCTCCCCGTGTCGTCATATAAGGGCTTCAGTCCACGGCGGCGGCTTGTTACCGTCTATACGGAGAACTGCGTACGGTCGCTTGGGGGAGCTATGGCGACTCGAAGCAGGGTGCGCGCCGCCTTGGCCACGGTCGAGGCCGCCGACGCATCCGTGAGCCTCACCGATCTGCCCGGCCTTGTCCTGCCCGCGCTGGTGGAGACGGTCGGTGCCGAGTCGGCCCTGTGGACGGAACTCGATCTGGCCGCCACGCCACTGCCTACCCGGCTCGTCTGTTATCCCGATCCTTTTCTCGACGCCGGAGCCGCCGCCGCGGTCGAGCGCAACGTGCCGGACTTCCCGCTGACCCGGCACACCCGTCCCGGCGGCCCCGGCAACCCGGTCCGCCGGTCAGACCTGCAGAGCATGGCCAGCTTCCGTAGCAGCGGCATGTACGCAGACGTCGCGCGGAAACTGGGTGTCAACCAGATGGTCGCCATGGCGATGACGTCCGGCCCGCTGCACGTCTGCGTAGCGCTGAACCGGGCACACCATGACTTTTCCCCGGCCGATGTCGACCTGCTCACCCAGCTTCGGCCGTTGCTGACGCACCGCCTGGCTCAGCTGTCGGCGTCGCGGGGTGCCTCCGGCCAGGGCGCCCCGGCCATGCTCACGATGCGCCAGCAGCAGGTGCTCGCCCTGGTGGCCGAAGGGCTCACCGATGCGGCGATCGCTCATCGGCTGGGCTGCCGCCCGCGGACGGTCGACAAGCACCTGGAACACATCTACCGGAAGCTGGGTGTGACGTGCCGGACCGCCGCCATGGCGGCCGCGGCTACTTCTTCCGGGCCACCGTGAGGCCGTCGCCGAGCGGGAGCATGACGATATCGACGCGATCGTCGGCGGCCGCCCGGTCGTTGAAGTCCCGGACCCCCTGAACGATTTCGCTCTCGTTGCCGGCGTCGATGACCCGGCCGTGGGAGAACGTGTTGTCGACGAGGACGACGCCGCCGGGCCGGACCCGGGGCACGACCTCGTTCCAGTAGGGCGTGTAACCCGGCGCGTCGATGAACACGATGTCGAACTGGGGGCCCGGTGGCAGCGCCCGCACGGTGTCCAGGGCCGGCCCGAGCCGCAGCTCGATCATGGGCGCCAGGCCCGCCCGGTCCCAGTACTTGCGGGCCACCGAGGTCCACTCGTCGCTGATGTCGCAGCACAGCAGGTGGCCGCCGGCGGCCAGGCCGCGGGCCAGGCAGATCGACGAATAGCCGGTGAACGTGCCGATCTCCAGGCCGCTGCGGGCCCCGATGAGCTGGGCGATCATCGTCATCAGGGTGCCTTGCTCGGGCGCGATGGCCAGCGAGCGCTCGTTCGGGAACCATTCGGCAGTCTCGTGCGCGAGCTCGCGCAAGATGGCGTCGGGCGGGGTGCTGTGCGCGCAAAGGTACGCGTTCAGGTGCAGGCCGATATGCTCACTTCGCTGCGACACACGCCTAACTTAACCGACCTGGGCCGGCCTACGCCTTTTCCGGAGTGCACTAGCCTGGGGCGCATGGTGACGCAGGGGTCGGCCCCCACGGTCAGTGCGGCGGCCGCACACATCCCCAGCCCGTCGGTGAGCGGCTTCCACATCGGGCCCGCGTTCATCCATTACTACGCGGTGATGTACCTGATCGGCATCGCCGCCGCGATCTACATCACCCGGCGCCGCTGGATCCGCGCGGGCGGCGATCCGGAGCTGATGTACGACGTCGCCATGTGGGCCGTGCCGGCCGGCATCATCGGCGGCCGCATCTACTTCGACATCACCACCCCGGCCTACATCCCGCACGTCTGGTACGGCGTGCTCGCGGTGTGGGACGGCGGCCTCGGCATCTGGGGCGCGATCCCGGTCGCGGTGCTGGTCGGCGTCTGGCGGGTGCGCCGGTTCGGCGGCAGCATCTCGATGGCCATGGACGCGGTGGCGCCCGCGCTGCTGGTCGCCCAGAGCATCGGCCGCGTCGGCAACTACTTCAACAAGGAGTTGTTCGGCGGCCCGACCAGCCTGCCGTGGGGGCTGGAGATCCCGCTGGCCTACCGGCCGGCCGGCTACACCGCGTTCGCCTACTTCCAGCCCACTTTCCTGTACGAGCTGATCTGGGACGTCGCGCTGGCCGCGTTCCTGGTCTGGCTCGGCCACCACGCCAAGATCTTCGCGCCCGGCCTGTTCGCGCTGTACGTGACCGGGTATTCGGCGTTCCGCATCTTCGAGGAGTCGCTCCGGGTCGACCCCTCCCAGCACTTCCTGGGCTTGCGGCTCAACCTGTACGTCGCCTGCATCCTGACGCTGGCCGGGGCAACCTGGTTCTATCTCATCCAGCGACGCGGCCGCCGCCGGGCCATCGAGGGCCTGCCGGCTCCCGAGCTCGCGGCCGGCAACGCCCAGCCCAGCTATCAGGCCCGGATCGCCCAGTCCGATGGCGTGCTGAGCGAGGCGGCCGCCGCTGGCGACGCCGCCCCCGAGCCCGCCGCGGGCAGCGCGGACGCGCCGGAGACGGCGGACGCGCCGGAGACGGAGGCCCCCGAGGCGGCCGGCAAGACCGGCACCGACGAGCCCGTCACCGACTAGGCCGCCCCGCGCCCCGTCACACTTTCGCGTCCCCGGACGTCATATCGCTGAGGAATGAATCAGCGAGGAGGACGACGATGGACGCACGTCTCGATTTCTTCGGCAGCGAGCAGGCCGTGAAGTTCGCCAAGCGCCTCAACGCGGCGGCGGCCGTGCTGACCGGCTCCGGCCTGCCCACGGCCACCCAGGAGCTCGTAAAGCTGCGGGCCAGCCAGATCAACGGCTGCGGCGTGTGCACCGACATGCACTACAAGGACGCCATCGCAGCGGGGGAGGACCCGCTGCGGCTGAACCTGGTCGCCGCCTGGCGTGAGGCCAAGCTGTTCACCGAGGCCGAGCGGGCCGCGCTGGAACTGGCCGAGCAGGGCACCCGCATCGCCGACGCGGCCGGCGGGGTCAGCGACGAGGCCTGGGCCAACGCGGCCAAGCACTACGACGACGATCAGCTGATGGCGCTGGTGGGGGTCATCGCCATCATCAACACCTACAACCGGCTGAACGTCATCCTGCAGGTGCCCGCGGGCGACTACCAGCCTGGCCAGTTCGACCAGCTCTGACCAGGAAACAAGTGGCCCCCGCCCAGACGGCGGGGGCCACTGCGTTGCTGCGGCGAGGCGATCTACCCGGCCAGCGAGTCCAGGGGGGCCGTCGCCCTGGACGGCGTCCGGCGCCACCAGTCCTGGCCGCGCTCGGGCAGCATGTAGATCGGGTCGTAGTAGGCGTACTCGCGGCTGGTGGCCAGCTCGTCTTCGCCTTCGACGGCGGTCCGGTAGTTCTTGGTCCAGTAGGAGATGCCCAGCTCGGTGTCGTAGCGCGAGACCTGGTGCACCCAGCGCTTGCCGACGTAGGGAACGTCGCAGACCACCCGGGGGGTGGCGAAGCCAGGCAGGTAGCCCATGATCTGGTGCTGCAGCTGCTGGGCCTCACCGACCGTCAGCCGCCAGTGTTCGCTGCCGGGGATCATGTCGCACATGTAGAAGTAGTACGGCATGATCTTGGCCTCATCGAGCAGCGCGAAGCACAGGTCGAGCATCGCGGGCACGCTGTCGTTGACCCCGCGCAGCAGCACGCCCTGGTTGCGGACATCCCGGATGCCGGTGTCGAGCATGGCCCGGGCCGCCTTGGCCACCAGCGGGGTGACCGACTGGGCGCTGTTCACGTGGGTGTGGATGGCGATGCTGACGCCGCGGCTTGAGGCGGTGGCCGCCAGCCGGGACATCCCGGCCCGTACCTCGTCCGACAGCCAGTGCTGGGGCAGGCCCATCAGCGCCTTGCTGGCCAGCCGGATGTCGCGGATCGACTCGATGTCCAGCAGCGCGGCCACGAACTCCTCCAGCCGCGGCCAGGGCAGGTTGGCCACGTCACCGCCGGAGACGACCACGTCGCGAACGCCGGGGGTGCGGCGCAGGTAGTCGATCATCGCGCCCAGCCGGTCCGGCCGGGTGAGGGTGAACTTGTGCTTGTCGGCGGCCGGGGTCGGGTTGCCGACCAGGTCCATCCGGGTGCAGTGCCCGCAGTACTGCGGGCAGGTGGGCAGCACCTCGGCCAGCACCTTGGTCGGGTAGCGGTGGGTCAGCCCCTCGACCGCCCACATCTCCGCCTCGTGCAGCGAGTCCCGCTGCGCGTACGGATGGGACGGCCAGTCGGCACGCCGGTCGCTCAGCACCGGGATCATGTAGCGGCGCACCGGGTCCGCGTAGAACGCGTCGGTGAACCCCGGGTCAGACGCGGCTACACCCGGCGCCATGGTGTTCAGCATCTGGGGCGGAACCAGCATCGACATGGTGGCCCGCGACCGCTGGTCCTGGTCCAGGTCGGCGAAGAACGTCTCGGCCAGGCCGTCGCCGGCCACCTGGCGCAGCTGGCGCGCGTTCTTGACGCAGTGCGCCCGCTGCCACTGCACGGACTCCCAGTCGGCCGCGCTGACGTCGGCCCAGCCCGGGAAACGGCGCCAGTCGGGCTCGGTCAGCTCCCGGCGCTGGTACACGTATGGCTGATCGATCATGTTCGCCTCCCCGTCTGGTAGCGGCTACGGATAATCTTCACTTTTTCTTATCCTAATGAAGAACTTTCCGTTAACCTAGCCTCGAAACAAGAAAATCTCTTGTTGCAGGCGGAATCCACGCCATGTTACCTACGCATCGCATCTGCCTTCGCCGCCGAACGGGACGGGTAACGGTTCGGTAGCAAATCCCGATCGGGTCCCGGCCGGGAGCAGCCAGAGCCCGGCCTGCCGACTGTCCAGCTCTCACTACGAAGAGTGCCAGGTCAGTGACGTCTCCCGGGGGGTTGACATCGCTGCCAACAGGGGTAAGTTTCTGCCCACGGTCCAGACCCGGGCGGGCTAGCTGGAGCTAGCTGGCCGGCCGCGATCTGGCCCGCATCGGGGTGGGGGCGATCGCATCCAGCCGCTTTCTGCTCAGCTGCGGTGACATGGGCTGCTACGCGGCACCTGCTAGACGGGGGATTGGGCTTGGGAAAGGATCCGGGCGGCCAGTAGACAACGGAGGCCGAGCTCGTTGCCGGCGGGACGGCCCCCGGTCCGAAGGTGCGGCCCGGATCCTTTTCCTTCCCCAGGGTGACTTCTTTCCCCCCGTGGCGGTCCAGACCCATAGGGAACCCTAAGCTTCGCCTGGGCGTTGGATGACCGCCAGCCGATATCCTTATCGGCCTAACCCGCACAGCCAGGCGAAGGGCAGGGAGCGTGGCAGAGCCCACATCACCCATCGAGCGCGTTGCCGTCGTCATGCCGACGTACGAAGAGCGGCAGAACCTGGAGTCCATCGCCGCTCGCCTGCGCGGTGCGGTGCCGGACGCCGATCTGCTCGTCGTCGACGACAACAGCCCCGATGGGACCGGCGACCTGGCCGACAAGCTCTCTGAGGCCGACCCGCACATCCAGGTGCTGCACCGGACCGACAAGGCCGGTCTCGGGCCCGCCTACATCGCCGGGTTCCGCTGGGCGCTGGAGCGCGGTTACGACGCCGTGGTGGAGATGGATGCGGACGGATCCCACCAGCCCGAGCAGCTGCCGGCCCTGCTGGCCGCCCTCGGCGACGCCGACGGCGTGATCGGGTCCCGCTGGGTGCCGGGCGGGAAGCTGCTGAACTGGCCGAAGTCGCGTGAGGTGCTGTCGCGGACGGCGAACGTGTACACCCGGCTGATGCTGGGCCTCACGATCAAGGACGCCACCGGCGGCTACCGCGCCTACCGCGCGTCGGCCCTCCGGGCGATCAGCCTGGACACGGTGGAGTCGGCCGGTTACTGCTTTCAGATCGACCTGACCCTGCGGATAATCCAGGCCGGCCTGCGCATCGTGGAGGTACCGATCACGTTCGTCGAGCGCGAGCGGGGCGCCAGCAAGATGAGCCGCGCGATCATCGGTGAGGCGTTCCTGCGGGTGGCCCAGTGGGGCATCAGGGCGCGCCTGCACCGGAAACCCTGAAAACGTAAAGCAGGGCAGGCGTCATGGGCGCCTGCCCGGCTCCTTCCACGTCTCTTTTACCAGTTGTTGTCAGGCACTCTTGCGCTGACGGCGACTGGTGTCGCTCGCCGCGGGTGCGCCGCGCCGTCCCCTGATGACTTCGAGCCGCTCCGCCAGGACCGCCTCGAGATCAGCCACGGTCCGCCGCTCGAGCAGCATGTCCCAGTGGCTGCGCGGGGGCTTGACCTTCTTCGGGGCAGGTGACTCGCCCGTCGCCGCGAAGGCGACCGCACCACAGACCCGGCACTCCCAAGTTGGGGGGAGTTCCGCCTCTGCAGCGAAGGGCACGGTAAAGTGGTGGCCCTTGGGGCAGTCGAAAGCGACCTCTTGCCGCGGGGCGAGGTCGGTGTTGCGGTCGTTCTCATAGCTCGTGGATCCGAGCCGAGTACCGCGTAGTGCGCGTTCGGCCATTAGGGTGGTGCCTCCCAAGCGCTCAGCCGTCTTGAGTTTCTCAACGCCGAATACCCGAACAAGATTCCCGATTACACGCCCGTCCAACCCTGTTAGCGTGCCGGAAAACCACTGGGAGCACCGATCTGGGACCAAGGTCCCGGCCCCGCACGTGCGCTGGGGCGGCGGCAGCGGCGTCAGTCTCAGGAAGCCCAGGGGCCTCAGGAGACCCAGAGACCCCGTTCGGTGAGCAATTCCCGCAGCAGCACCGTCTCGTCGGTCATGATGCCGTCGGCGCCCAGGTTCAGGGCCCGCTCCATGTCGTGGCGCCGGTTGAGGGTCCACACGTGCACCTGGAGGCCCGCCTCGTGCGCCGTGCGGATGAACGAAGTGGTGGCGATCTGGATCGGGATCTGCGCGCAGGCCACGCCGGTGCTGGCCAGCTTGGCCGTCAGCGCGTCCCCGAACCGGGGGATGCCACCGGTCAGCCGCAGCGCCGCCACCCCGGCCGGGGACAGCGCCATGCACACCGGCCGGTCCAGCAGCGCCCGGGCGGCGTGCAGCCGCCGGGCCGAGAACGAGGTCACGCACACCCGGTCCCAGGCGCCGGTCCGCCGCAGCATGTCCATCATCGGCCGGATGGCTAGCACGTCCTTCAGGTCCACGTTGAACCGCAGGTCCGGCCAGGCCATGATCAGGTCTTCGATCAGCGGGATCTCCTCGGTGCCGCCGATCCGGGCCCGGGCCACGTCCTTGTACGGCATCGCGGCGATCCGGCCCTTGCGGTCGGTCACCCGGTCCAGGGTCCGGTCGTGGAAGGCCAGCAGGATGCCGTCCTCGGTCGCCCGGGCATCGGTCTCCAGGTGGGTGTAACCGAGGCCGATGGCGTGCTCGAAGGCGGCCCAGGAGTTCTCCGGCTGGTGCGCGGCGCCTCCGCGGTGCGCGAACGCGATGGGAAGCGCTTGGTCGAGGTAGGCGACGGGGCGGCGTTGTTCAACGTCTGCTCGCAGCACGTCTCCAGTGTTGAGGGGCCGTGAGTACCTGGGGTGAACAGCGCGGTGCATCCCGCTTAGCTTTCGGTGTCCGCTGGTCTCGCCTTTTCCCACTCGCGGCGGCGGGTGTCGGCCAGGGCGATGGCCGCCGCGACCGCTACGTTGAGTGAGCCTACCCGGCCCACCTGGGGGATGTAGGCGGCCGCGTCGCAGACCGCCAGCAGCGCGGGGGAGCAGCCGTGGTCCTCGTTGCCGATGGCCAGGCACACGTCGCCGTCCAGCGGCGCCTCGAACAGCGGGACGGCCCCGGACGCCAGCTCGATCGCCACCACCCGCATCCCGGCCGCGGCCGCCGACCGGGCCGCGTCGGCCGGGCCCGCCTCGCGCTCCCAGGACAGGAACCGCTCGGTGCCGAGCGCGGTCTTGCGGACCGACGGATGGTCCAGCGGGGCGCTGTTGCCGCACAGCCACACGTGCTCGACGCCGAACGCCGCGGCCGACCGGACGATCGAGCCGACGTTGAACGGCTGGGTCACCGAGTCCAGCAGCAGCGCCACCCTGGCCTGCGTCCCCCGCCGCCAGGCCCGGTTGAGCCGCTTGACCTCGGTCGGCCGCAGCTGGCGCGGCCGGTTCTCCGGCTCCGTCATCGCTCCTCCGTCGCCCCCTCGGGGCGTTCGACCCGCAGCACCCGGTAGCCCGCCCGGGCCGCGACCCGGCTCACCGCCCAGCCCTGGCCCTCCAGCCAGCGGTGCAGCGAGTCCGCGCCCAGGTGGCGCTGGACCACCGCCCAGGCGGCGGCGCCCGGGGCCAGCCGCGGCAGCCAGCGGTCCAGCAGTTCGTGCAGGGCCTGCTTGCCGATCCGGATCGGCGGGTTCGACCAGATCCCGGCGTAGGCGGCGGGCAGGTCCGGGTCACCGGGGAGCGCGCAGCGCACGTTGCCCAGCCCGGCCCGCTGCGCGTTGCGGGCGCACAGGTCCAGGGCCCGCTCGTTCACGTCGACCGCCCACACGGTGGCCTGCGGCGCCCGGGCCGCCAGGACCAGCGCGATCGGCCCGTCGCCGGCCCCCAGGTCGAGCAGGTCGCCGGTATCCGGGGGTGTGGCCGCCTGATCGAGCAGCAGCCGGGTACCGGCGTCCAGCCGCGCCGGGGAGAATACCCCGGAGTCGGTCTCCAGGTCCAGGTGCACGTCGGGCAGCAGGACGTGCACCCGGCCCGGCCGGTGCGCCGTTCCCGGCTGTGCCGTGAAGTAGTGGTCGCTCAAGTAGCGGTCGCTCAGGCGGTCCGCGCGGGGGCGGGCGGGCTGGCGGCGGCGGCCTCGGCTGCCAGCGCCGGGTTGATGTAGCGGCGGGTCATCCAGCGCTCGACCACGAACGTGAGGATGGGGATCGTGCCGGCCAGCAGCACCACGATCGTCCGGTCCGGGCGCAGCCGCAGCTTCCAGGCCAGCAGCGCCGCCGCGATCAGGTAGATGATGTACAGGATGCCGTGCACGGTGCCGACCACGTTGACCAGCGCCGGGTGCCCGGCGATCTGCAGCGGGATGCCGACGAAGCAGAGCACCAGCAGGACCACACCGGTGATGTAGGCCATCACCCGGTAGCGGAGCACGGTTCCTCGCACCGGTGCTACCTCCGAGGGGGTCGCTACCGGCCGCTGCTCTCCGCGTTGCGGTTGAGCTTGGCCAGGTAGGCGTTGTAGGCGGCCAGCTCGGGGTCGTACACCTCGAGCACGCCGCTCATACTACCCGTCGTAGTGCCTTCCGCGGTGTACGCGCCGGCGGGCAGGTACACCTCGTCGGGCGGGGCCACCTTGCCGGTCCTGATGCGGTACTCGTCCCGGATCGTCTTGGCCCAGAACACCGCCCCGAGCAGCGCGAACAGCGGCCACTCGAACGTGTAGGCCCAGCTCAGGGCGTTGCCGGCCAGGGCCCGGTGGAGCTGCCAGTCGCCCAGCCAGAACATGCCCCAGAAGGCCACCACCGCGAACGCGTGCCAGGCCAGCCAGCGCGGCGCGACCAGGAACCGCCACGTCGCCCACCGCGTCCCGGCCTCGGTCATGGATTGAGCGTACTGCCGTGGACGACTTCCGGGATAATTGGCCCATGGCGCTGGCGAACGCGATCCGCTCCCGCTGGGACGGGGTGTCGGACCGGCTCCCGGCCACGCTGACCGACCTGCGTGGCCCGCACACCGGCGTCGTGGTGCTGCCGGTCCACCTGACCTGGCACGGGCTGCGCGAGTTCGACGTGGCCAAGGACGAGTCCCGGCTGGTGCTGTACAGCATCCTGCTCGGCCAGGGCCGCCGGGGTGACCTGGCCCGCTACGTGAACGCGGTCCGGCTGGCCCAGGACTGGCCGGAGCTGGCCGCGCTGCTCAGCCGCCGCACCCGGCGGGCCTGCGAGCGGCGGCTGGGGCTGCCCGCGGCCTAAGCTTGGGCTATGCGCAAATACGTGATCATGGGTGTGCAGGGCAGCGGTAAGGGCACGCAGAGCCAGCTGCTGGCCCGTGACCTCGACCTTGTGCACATCAGCGTGGGGGACATCTTCCGCTGGAACGTGCAGCACCACACCAAGCTGGGGGCCCAGGTCCAGCGGATCATGGCCGAAGGCAACCTGGTCGGGGACGACCTGGTCGAGTCGGTGGTGCGGGACCGGCTGACCGGGCACGACTGGAACTTCGGCTTCATCATCGACGGGTTCCCGCGTAACCGGCGGCAGGCGCTGTTCTTCCTGGAGAGCTACGACATCGACGGGGTCATCCACCTCGACATGCCGGACAGCGAGGTCCGCCGCCGGGTGCTGGCCCGGCGGCTGTGCGCCGGCTGCGGCATGGACTACAACCTGCTGGCCAACAGCCCCCACGAAGCGGGCAAGTGTGACGCCTGCGGCGGCCAGCTCACCACCCGCGAGGACGACAACGAGGAGGCGCTGGCCGTCCGGCTGAAGGACTACCACGAGAAGACCAACCCCGTCCTGGACCTTTTCCGGGGCAAGGAATACGTGATCACCGTGGACGCCCGGCCCGATCCGGTCACGGTCCAGCAGAACATCCGCCGCCAGCTGGGCCTGCCGCCCCTGCAGGAAGAACCTAAGGAGAAATAGTGCGCGAGATCGCGGTCTTCAGCGGGAGCGCCCATCCCAAACTGGCCCGTGAAATCTGCCTGCACCTGGATGTGCCGCTGTACCCGGTACGCATCCAGCGGTTCGCCAACGACTGCCTGGAGGTCCAGCTTCAGGCCAACTGCCGCGAGCGCGACGTGTTCATCATTCAGCCGCTGGTCGAGCCGGTGCAGGAGAACCTGGTCGAGCTGCTGCTGATGGCCGATGCCGCCCGCGGCGCGTCGGCCGCCCGGGTCACCGCGGTCATGCCGTACTACGCCTACGCCCGTTCGGACAAGAAGGACGAGCCGCGGATCTCCATCGCCGGGCGGCTCATCGCCGACCTGCTGGTCGCGGCCGGCGCCAATCGGGTGCTGGCCATGACCCTGCACTCGCCGCAGGTGCACGGGTTCTTCTCGGTGCCGGTGGACCACCTGAACGCGCTGCGCGAGCTGGCCGCGCACTTCCGGGTGCGGGACCTGAGCAACACCGTGGTGGTGGCGCCCGACCTGGGCTACGCCAAGAGCGCGGCCGCGTTCGCCCGGCGGCTGGGGCTGCCGATGGCCGCGGGCTCGAAGGAACGGCACGGCGACGACTCGGTGACGATCAGCGCCATCATCGGCGACGTGGCCGGCCGCGACGTCATCGTCATCGACGACGAGATCGCCCGCGGCACCACCCTGGTCGAGTTGCTGGCCCGGCTGCGCGAGCAGGACGTGCATAGCGTGCGTATCGCCTGCACGCACGGGCTGTTCGCCGACGGCGCGCTGGGCAAGCTGGCCGCCCAGCCCGAAGTGGCCGAGGTGGTGTGCACGAACACCGTGCCGATGCCCGCGCGCGAGCGGGACGACAAACTGCGGGTGCTGTCGATCGCCCCGGCCATGGGCGAGGCGATCCGCCGCATCCACAACGGCGAGTCGGTCAGCTCGCTCTTCGACCTGCCCTGAGCCGGCCGCCGGGCGGCTCAGGCACCGGCGATGTCGACGATCCAGGCGAGCACGAACGCCTCCTCGTGCCAGGCGTCGTAGCGGCCGCTGCGGCCGCCGTGACCGGCGTTCATCTCGGTCTTGAGCAGGAACGGGCCGCCCTGGGCGGTGGCCTGCAGCCGGGCCACCCAGCGGGCCGGCTCCCGGTACAGCACCCGGGTGTCGTTCAGGCTGGTGATGGCCAGGATCGGCGGGTACACGGTCGGCCGCACGTTCTCGTACGGGGTGTACGACTTCATGTACTGGTACACCTCGGGGTCGTGCAGCGGGTCACCCCACTCCTCCCACTCGGTCACCGTCAGCGGCAGGGACGGGTCCAGGATCGAGGTCAGCGCGTCCACGAACGGCACCTGGGCCACGATGCCCGCGAAGGCGCCCGGGGCCTCGTTGACGGCCGCGCCCATCAGCAGCCCGCCCGCGGACCCGCCCCGCGCCACCAGCCGCCCGGCCGACGTCCAGCCCGTTTCGGCCAGGTGCCGGGCGCAGGCCACGAAGTCGGTGAACGTGTTCTTCTTGTGCAGCATCTTGCCGTCGTCGTACCAGGTGCGGCCCAGCTCGCCGCCCCCGCGGACGTGCGCGATCGCGTACACGAAGCCCCGGTCCAGCAGCGACAGCCGGGAGATGGAGAAGTACGGGTCCATCGAGATCTCGTAGCTGCCGTACCCGTACAGCAGGCCGGGGGCGCTGCCGTCCCGCGCCGTGCCGCGCCGGCACACCAGCGAGATCGGCACCCGGGTGCCGTCGGGGGCGGTCGCCCAGTCGCGGAACTGCTCGTAGTCCTCGGGCCGGTAGTCGCGGCCACCGGGGAGCGGCAGCACCGGCTGGCGGCGGCGCAGGATCAGCTCACCGCTGGCCATCTCGCAGTCGTAGACCGAGTCCGGCGTGACCAGCGACTCGTAGTGCAGCCGGTACTGGGTCGCGCCGGCGTCAGGGGTGCCGCCGGGGGAGACCGAGTAGACCGGCTCGGGGAAGCCGACGTCATAGCCGGTCCCGTCCGCCCGGATGACCCGGAGCCCGGTCAGGCCCTCGCGCCGGTAATGGACCACGGTGAAATTGGTGAAGGCGTCCACGTCCAGCAGCCGGGTGCTGTCCTGGCCGGCGATGAGCGTGGTCCACCGGCCGGGGTCGTCGACCGGCGCCTCGGCCAGGGCGAAGTTGACGGCCCCGTCGTTGTGCAGGATCAGCAGCCGCTGGCGGCCATCGGCGAACTCCTGGTGCTCGACCTGGTACTCCAGGCCGGGACGGCGGGGAGCCACCACCCGCAGCTCACCCTGCGGGTCGGCCGCGTCCAGCAGCCACACCTCGCTGGTCACCTTGCTGGAGGACGCGATCATCAGGAAGCGCTGGCTGCGGGTCAGCCCGACCCCGACCCAGAACTTCTCGTCCGCCTCCTCAAACACCACCGCGTCCTCGGTGTGCGGGGTGCCGACCAGGTGCCGCCACACCCGCCAGGGCCGCCAGGCGTCGTCGACGGTCACGTAGAACAGCGCGCTGCCGTCCAGCGACCAGGCGGCCCCGTAGAACGTGTTGGGGATCTCGTCGGCGGCCAGTTCGCCGGTCACCAGGTCCTTGATCCGCAGCGTGAACCGCTCGTCGCCGGCGTAGTCGGTCGAGTAGGCCAGCTGGTGGCCATCGGGGCTGACGCTGACCGCCCCCATCGAGAAGAACTGCGAGTCCCCGGCCAGCTCGTTGGCGTCCAGCATGATCTCTTCGCCGGGCAGGGCGCCCCCGTCGGCGGCCAGCGGCGGCGCGTCGTCACCGGGCCGCACCTCGGTCCGGCACTGCAGCCCGTACTGCTGGCCCTCGACCGTGCGCCCGTAATACCACCAGCGGCCCCGGCGGACCGGGACGGAAAGGTCGGTCTCCTGGGTGCGGCCCTTGATCTCGCTGAAGATCTCGCCCCGCAGAGCTTCCTCACCCGTGGTCAGCGCCTCGGTGTAGGTGTTCTCGGCGTTGAGGAACGCGATCGTGTCCGGGTCTTCCTTGTCGCACAGCCAGGCGTACGGGTCGGTCACCGAATCGCCGTGGAAGGTCCGCACCGACGGCACCTGCTTCGCGTCGGGCGGCACAGGATGGCCGGGCCCGCTGGCCAGCTCCCGGATCGAGGGGTGGGCCGTGTCGGTGGTGGTGGGATCCGCGCTCATGCTCTGAGCTTACTGAGCCGCCTACTGGGCCGGGGTGGCCTGCCCGCGCAGTCCGGTCCGGTTACGATCTCACCCATGCCGGACCAAGCGGACACGGGTGCCCACGCGTTCCAGGCCCAGCTGTACGGCCTGATCGGCGACCCGGCGGTGCCGCTGCTGACGATCAGCCGGTGGCTCGATCAACTCGGCCAGCAGTGCCAGCAGCAGCGCCTCAGCCTCCGGCCGGTGCTGATCGGCCGGGCCGTGCTCGCGCTGGCGACCGGTGACCTCCCGGTCGCCGGGGTGCACCTGGCGGGCGCGCAGGCCGCCCCGCCCGGCCCGGGGAGCTGCCCGGCTTGCGACTCCGGTGTGTTCGGGCGCTGGCGGGTGGCGGCCGGCGACGACGAGCGCGCCCTCGATCAGTGGGCGCCGGTGCTGGACGGGGTGCAGCGCTGCCCGCAGCAGCCGCAGCAGGTGCTGGCGGACGCGCTGCTGCCGCTGGCCCGGGCGGGCCGGCTGGACGAGGCCCGGGCCGCCCACCTGCGCGGCTACCCGCTGGTCAGGCAGGACAGCGGCCATCAGGCGGAGGTCGGCCAGCACATCGAGTTCTGCGCGCTGACCGGCAACGAGGCCCGGGGCCTGCAGATCCTCACCGAGCACGCGGGCTGGCTGGCCGGAGTCGAGACCGGCACGGTGGACCAGGTGCAGTTCGCGGCGGGCGTGTGCGTGCTGCTGCGCCGCCTGGCCGGGCTCGGGCACGGCGGGCTGGCGGTCGGCCCGGGCACCGCCAGCGGCTGGCTGGCCATGCTCGAGCCGGAGATCCAGTTCACCAGCGGCCGGTACGACGTCCGCAACGGCACCGCCGCGTTCAGCGAGCGCATCGCCGAGCGGCTGGCGAGGCCGCCGCTGGCCGGCCGGCTGGCGCTGGGCTACCCGGCCCGCCTGCCCGGATCGGCCCCCGCCAATGAGCAGCCCCCGGCCCCGCGAGCAGACGGCGAGGCCGCCGCCAGCCTCGACGACCTGGTCGCGCGGGCGCGGCGGCTGAGCGACGAGCGCCGCCCGGAGGCCCGGCAGGCCTGGGAGCAGGTGGCCGCGGCCGGCCAGGCGCTGCCGGGCGGGGTGGCCGCCGAGCTGGCCCGGCAGCGGGCCGGCGTGCTGGCCGACGCCGATCCGCAGGCCGGCTACCAGGCCCTGCTGGCGGCGGCGGGCCAGTTCACCGAGTCCGGTGACCAGGCCCGCGCCTGCGAAGCGCGGGCCAGCGCCGCCATGGCCCTGGTCCGGGCCGGTGACCAGGACGGGGCCAGCGGCCTGCTGGCGGCGACCATCGCCGAGGCCGACGACGCCTTCAGCCGCGGCCTGCTCACCGCCCGGGAGTACCTGGCCGTCCGGCGGGCTCGCCCGCTGACCGCCTTCCAGTCGGTGCTGGCCAGCACCGGGCAGGACCCGGCCGAGCTGTACGCCGCGGCCGGCCTGCTCGAAGCCGAGCTGGCCGAGGCCCAGCGGCTCGGCGTGCTCCGCTACGAGGCCACCTACCACGACCTGCTCGGCCAGCTGTGGTCCCGGCACGGCGACCAGCGGCAGGCCCGCGGCCACCTGGACGAGGCCCGGCGCCGCTACCGGGAGGCCGGCGAGCCGTGGAAGGCCGCGTCCACCGCCGGCGTGCTGGCCCAGCTGGCCCTGTACGACGGCGACGCCGCGGCCGCCGAGGAGCTGGCCCGGGCCGCCATCCGCGACGGCGACGCCTCGCTGCCGCCGCCGCGGGCGGCCGGGTTGCGGGCGCTGCTGGCGGACGCGCTCAGCGCCCAGCCCGGCCGCGAGACCGACCTGGTCGAGGCGGCGCTGACCGCGGCCGAGCGCTGGGACGGCCTGTCCGAGCCCGACGCGGTCCACCAGACTTTCCAGGCGGCCCGCGGTTACAGCCGGCTTGGCCGCCACGGCGAGGCGGCCAGCTTGTTCGCCGAGGTGATGCCCCGGGTCGAGATCCCCTACGAGGCGGCCGTGATCGCCATGACCCGCGACCAGTACGGCAACTCGCTGCGGGCACTGGAGCGGCACGGTGAGGCGGCCGAGCAGTTCCTGCAGGCGGCCGCGCTGATCCGGGAAGACCCGGCCAGCACCGGCCCCGTCGCCCACCTGGCCGACCTGGCGGCCGATTCGCTGCAGCGGTCCGGCCAGGACCAGCAGGCGGTGGCCGCCTACCGGTGGGCCGGGGAACTGTACGCGGGACTGGGTGACGTGCCGGGCCGGGCGCGCTGCCTGCGCGCGGCCGCCTGGCTGGAGTCCTCGGCCGAAGCGATGTCGGCCCTGCTGGCCGAGCTGACTCACATGCAGGCGCTCGCCCCCGGCCCCGGCCCGGATGACGCCCCGGATGAGGAAGCGAGCGAATTCCTCACCGGCGAGATCGCCGCCACCCGCGAGCAGCTGAACCAGCTGCGGGCCGAACTGGACGGCGCGGCGGCCGAATCAGAGACCGAGCAGGTGCGGGGCGGCCGCCAGTGAGCGCAGCCGCCCGGCCGGGCCGGTCACCAGCCGGCGCTGTTTCGCGTCGATTACCCCGCTGACCGTGGTCAGCTCGGCGGCCGGCTCGCCGTCCCTGGTCCTGGTGAACTGCTGCCGCACCCGGAAGGTCTTCTCGGTCTGGTCGGCAGGCCAGTCGAACTCGGCGCTGACCACGACCTCGTCGCCGTCCCGCAGCTCGTGCAGGAACCGGACGTTGGCCTCCAGGTTGACCGGGCCCAGGCCGGCCGCGCCCAGCACCTCATAGGTCAGACCGGCCGCGCGCAGGCATTCCCACCGGGCATGCTCGGCGTAGTGCAGGTAGTGGGCCCAGTTGAGGTGCCCGTTCACGTCGAGTTCGTAACCACGGACGACGATGGGCACGCGAAATGGCTCGGTCATCGCAGGCAACCCTATCCGGCTTATCTGGGAGCATGTTTTTGTGAATGGGCACCTGATCCTTATCGACGGGAAGACCGTTGATGACTTCAAGCCGGCCGATGTCGAGCAGGCGCTGCACAACGACGAGATCCTCTGGCTGGACCTGCACGATTCCAGCGAGGAGAGCCTGGCCCTGCTGCGGGACGTGTTCAGCATCCATCCGCTCGCCGTTGAGGACGCTGCCGAATTCGGGCAGCGGCCCAAGATAGAGGACTACGAGAACTTCGTCTCGATCGTGTTCTTCGGGGCCAACACGGTCGGCCAGCCCATGATCGAAGTGCACTTCTTCTTCGGCGAGAATTTCCTGGTCACGCTGCACCGGGAGCCCTGCGTGGCGTTCGAGGGCATGCGGACCACGTTCGCGCGGCACCACAGCGGGCTGGCCGCCCGCATCATCGTCCTCCACCACGTGCTGGACAGCCTGTCCGACAGCGTGTTCCCGATGCTGGCGTCGTTCGACGACAAGCTCGATGCGATCCAGGACGAGATCCTGATCAAGGCCCAGCAGGAGCACCAGGAGGCGCTGTTCGCGCTGCGGCGCTGGCTCAGCGACGTGCGCAAGGTGGTCGCCCCCCAGCGGGACATGATCAACGCGCTGCTGTCTCAGCGGGTCGACGTGCCCGGCCTGAACAAGAAAAGCGAGCCGTACTTCCGCGACCTCTACGACGGCATGATCAAGATCAACGATCTGGTCGACAGTCACCGGGACATGGTCTCCAACGCCATGGACACCTACATGTCGCAGATGGCGAACCGGCAGAACGACGTCATGAAGCAGCTCACGATCATGGCGACGATCTTCCTGCCGCTGACCTACCTGACCGGCTTCTTCGGCCAGAACTTCGGCTGGCTGGTCACCTCGATCGGGTCCTGGGAGGAGTTCTTCGGCATCGGGGTCGGCACCGAGGCGGTCGCCGTGATCTTCCTGCTGCTCCTGTTCAAGCGCCGCGGCTGGTTCTGAGCCAACCCACCTCGGTCACACGTTCACCGTCGGCGACTGGTTCCAGCAGTGGTCCGGCGGCTCCCGCTGGTTCACCACCACCGTCTACAGCCCCACCGGCGCCCGCGTCTTCCACGAGGCCGGCTACGCGCCGTCGGCCCACTGGGACATGTGGACCATCCGGGCCACCCGCACCGGCAGCTACAGGGTCAGGTACGAGACTCGCCGCGCCGACGGCCGCGCCCTCTACAGCTGGTACACGGTCAAGGCCCACCGCTAGGGCCGCCGCCGGGTGCTAGCGGTCTGCCCGGTACAGCTCCATGGCCAGGGCGACGGCGGCGTGGGTGGCCGGGTGCGGGTCGTGGCCGCGCCAGATCAGGTGGACCGGGACCGGCGGAGCGTCGCGCAGCGGGCGGTAGGTGATGCCGTCCCGGCGGTACTGGGCGGCGGTCGACTCCGGGGTGATCCCGACACAGCGGCCGGTGGCGATGGCGGCCAGCCAGTCGTCGATGTCGGCGGTGTACTCCGCGACGGGCTGGGCGGCGGGCGGCCACAGGTCCAGCGTGGTGGTGCCGACTCGGCGGTCGATGACCAGGATGCGGCCGGCGACCTCGGCCAGGCGGATGCTGCGGCGGCGGGCCCACGGGTCGGAGTCGGCCACCGCTACGTAGCGGCCCTCCTGGCCGGCCACCGCGTGCGACCAGGGACGCAGGTCGACCATGGGGGCCCGGATCACGGCCAGGTCGCACAGGCCCTCGCTGAGGCCGCCGGTCGGGGTGTTGTGGCGGATCAGGTGCAGGTCCACGCCGGGATAGCGGTCGTGCCAGCGGCGCTGGAACTCGGCCGTGTGGCGGCCGAACGCCGACCACGCGTGGCCGATGGTCAGCCGAGTGTGCCCGGCCCGGGCGTCGCGGACCAGCTCGTCGACCGCCGCCAGCAGGACCCGGGCCCGGGCCAGCACCTGGACGCCGGCCGTGGTCGGGCTGACCGACCGGCTGGTGCGGTGCAGCACGCGCACGCCGAGCGCCCGCTCCAGCGCCAGCAGCGTGCGGGAAACCGCCGCCTGGGACAGGCCGAGCTCGATCCCGGCGTCGGTGAAGCTGCCGGTGTCGACGATGGCGACCAGGCAGCGCAGGTGCTTCAGCTCCAGCCGGGCCGCCAGCCCGGCCGCGCCCCCGGCGGCCAGCCCGGCTGCGCGCCCATCAGCTGGCCCGGCCGTCTGCTCATCCATGCGCCTAGCGTATCGATGGGCCATTGGATGCATTTTGCGCATCCGAGCCGTACCGGCACAGTGGCCGCATGGCCCTCCGCGCCCCGTCCGGCACCACCTCATCCGGCACCTCATCCGAACCGATAACAGCAAGAAGCAGGGCTGAGCTGGCCCAGCCCGCTGCGCCCGGGCGGCTGACCGGAGTGGCCCTGATGGTCACCAGTGGCCTGTCCAACCAGGTCGGCGCCTCCGCCGGGGCCCTTGCGTTCCCGGCCATCGGCCCGCTCGGGGTGGTCGCGGTCCGCCAGTGGGTGGCCGCGACCGTGCTGTGGGCCACCGCCCGGCCGGAGCCCCGCGCGTTCACCCGGGCCCAGTGGCGGCCGGTGCTGGCCCTGGCCCTGGTCTACGCGGTGATGAACCTGACCCTTTACACCGCGATCGACCGGGTCGGCCTGGGCCTGGCGGTCACGCTGGAGTTCCTCGGCCCGCTGACGGTCGCCCTGGCCAGCTCGCGGCGGCGCCCGGACGCGGCCTGCGCGGTGATCGCGGCGGCGGCCGTGCTGGTGCTCATCCACCCGGCGCCCTCCACCGACTACCTCGGCATCGGCGTGGGCCTGCTGGCCGCGGTCTGCTGGGGCTGCTACATCCTGCTCAACCGCACCATCGGCCAGCGGCTGCCCGGACTCGGGGGCTCGGCCACCGCGGCCGCGGTCTCCGCGCTGGCCTACGTCCCGGCCGGCGCGGCCTGGCTGGCCTTCCACCACCCCACCGTGGCCGCCCTCGGCGGCGCGCTGGCCGCGGGAGTGCTGTCCTCGGCCGTCCCGCTGTTGTGCGACCTGCTGGCCTTGCGCCGGGTGCCAGCGAACTTTTTCAGCATTTTCATGAGCGTCAATCCGGTGTTCGCGGCGCTGGCCGGGCTGGTCGTGCTCGGCCAGCGGCTCAGCTGGAGCGCCTGGCTGGCCATCGCCGTGATCGTCGCCGTCAACACCGTCGTGGTCAGCCGGTCCCGACGCTGACCGGATGCTCACCGGGCACGGTGGCCAGGGCCGCCCCGGGCAGGCCGGGGTACGGTGGCGGTGAAGGAGGCGACATGCCGATTCCCCGGATCGTGGGCCGCTGGAACAAGGCCGGGCTGAACCGGGTCACCAGGCACATCGCCCCGTGGGCGCCGGGCCTGGGCGTGGTCGTCCATCGCGGGCGACGCTCCGGCCGCGAGTATCAGACGCCGGTCAACGTGTTCTCGAGCGCGGATGGCTACGTCTTCGCCCTGACCTACGGCCCGGAGACCGACTGGGTGAAGAACGTGCTGGCCGCGGGAGGCTGCGAACTGCGAGCGGGCGGGCACACCGTCCAGCTGACCTCGCCGCGGCTGTATCACGACGAGTCCCGGCGCGGCATCCGCCCGGTGGAACGGCGGGTATTGCGGATTCTCGGCGTCGCTGATTTCCTCTCCCTCGAGACCGTGCCCGCGGCGGCCTGAGCACCGGGCCGGGCCGGGCCATTGTCTGTCGGGGGTGGGGATGGATTCACCGGGAGTGTTCGCGGACCTGACCGCCCAGCGGGCGTGCTGGCATCCGGTCGCGTTCGCCAGCGAGATCGGTGACCGCCCGGTCCACGCCGACCTGCTCGGCGAGCCGCTGGTGGTCTGGCGCGGGGCCGGCGGGGCGCTGCGGGTGATGTCCGACCTGTGCGTGCACCGCGGCACCGCCCTGTCGCTGGGCTGGGTCAAGGGCGAGGAGCTGGTGTGCGCCTACCACGGCTGGCGGTACGGCGCCGACGGCCGCTGCCTGGCGATCCCGCAGAAGGAAGACCCCACCGTGGTCCCGGCCAAGGCCCGGGTCCGGGCCTTTTCCGCCCAGGAACGGTACGGGCTGGTCTGGGTCGCGCTCGAGGAGCCCCGGTGGCCGCTGCCGGAGGTGCCCGAGCTGGAGTCCGGCGACTGGCTGGTCGTGCCCGCCGGGCCGTACCGGTGGCGCTGTGACGCGGCCCGCCAGGTGGAGAATTTCACCGACTTCGGGCACTTCCCGTGGGTCCACCCGGGGCTGCTCGGTGACCCCGAGCGGCCGGTCGTGCCCCGGCACCAGGTGGAGGCCGACGGCCACGTGCTGCGGTACGAGATCGTCCGCCCCGAGGCCCCCAACAGCGACGACTACCCGGTGTTCGCCAATGAGTCGGCTGGCTCGCCGGAACGCCGCAGCCGCTACGAGCTGCACCTGCCCTACACGATCGTGCTGCGGCTCGGCTGGGGCGGCGAGCGCGGCATGGTGTACTTCTTCGCCTCGCAGCCGATCGCCACCGACCGCTGCGCGGGCTACGTGATCATCGGCCGCAACTACAACGCCGACCAGCCCGATCAGGTGATCCGCGACTTCGAAGACACGATCTTCGGCCAGGATCAGGTGGTGGTCGAATCGCAGCGGCCCGACCGGGTCCCGTTCGACCTGGCGGCCGAACTGCACCTGCGCTTCGACGCGGTCGCGGTCAGCTACCGCAAGGCCATGCGCGACCTCGGCCTGGCCGCCAGCCCGTCCATCGGAATCCCCGTCGAATAACCGAATAGGAGCTCAGTGCGGATCACCGACGTCAAGACGTTCCTGGTGCACGACCGCGAGCGCCCGGACCGGAACTACACCTTCGTCAAGATCTACACCGACCAGGGCCTGACCGGGCTCGGGGAGGCCGGCATCAACGGCAAGGAGCTGGCCGTCCAGGGCCTGGTCGGCACCTGGGCGCCGATCCTGCGGGGGATGGATCCGTCCCGCATCGAGCACATCTGGCAGACGCTGTGGCGGGGCCAGTTCTTCCGCGGCGGGCACGTGCACGGCGCCGCGCTGGCCGCGATCGACATCGCCCTGTGGGACCTGCGCGGCAAGGCGCTCGGGGTGCCCGTCTACGACCTCCTGGGCGGCAAGACCCGCGATTACGCGCGCTGCTACTGCCACGTCCAGCCGCCCGACGGCCACGACCTGGACGGGCAGGCCACCATCGAGGCGATGGTGCGCCGGGCCCGCGAGCACGTGGCCGGCGGATGGCAGTTCGTCCGCTACACCGCCGGCGACGGCTACTACCCCGGCCACCACGGCCTCTACGAGCAGGCGCCGGCACTGCGCTGGACGGTGGACGCGTTCGCCGCGCTGCGCGACGCGCTCGGCCCCGAGGTCGAGATCTGCGTGGACTTCCACCAGCGGACCACGCCCGCCTACGCGATCCAGCTGGCCGGCGAGCTGGCGCCGATGCGCCCGTTCTTCGTCGAGGACCCGGTCCGGGCCGAGAACCCGGCCCAGTTCGCCTACCTGCGCCAGCACATATCGGTGCCGATCGCCACCGGCGAGCAGATCGCCAGCAAGTGGGACTGGCGGGAGCTGATCGAGCGCGACCTGATGGACTACTGCCGGGTTGACCTGTGCATCTGCGGCGGGCTGACCGAGGCCAGAAAGGTCGCGGGCTGGTGCGAGACCCACTACATCGAGCAGGCCCCGCACAACCCGCTGGGCCCGGTGTCGACGGCCGCCTGCCTGCACTTCGACCTGTCGACCCCGCTGTTCGCGGTCCAGGAGCTCACCTGGCGGCCCTCGGTGCTGGCCGACGTGGTGCACACCGACATGCGGCTGGAGGGCGGCAACCTGTTCAGCGGCGGTTCCCCTGGGCTGGGCGTCGAACTGGATGAGGAGGCCGCCGCCGCGTACCCGTTCGAACTGCCCGGGCTGCGGGTGCTGCGCCGCGAGGACAACTCGGTTTCGGACTGGTGACCGCGTCGCCCCGGCGCCGCCTTAGTCCCAGCGCACCGGCAGCGCGGGCGGCTTGCGGAACACCAGCCCGCGCGGGTGAGCGCCCTGATCCGGGACCAGGCGCAGGCCGGGCAGCGTGAGCAGGGCGCGCAGCCCGGCCAGCGTCTCGGCGCGGGCGGCCGGCGCCCCGATGCAGAAGTGCGGCCCGTGCGCGAACGCCAGGTGGCGCTCGGTGCCGGGCCGGTCCAGGTCGAAACGGTCGGGGTTGGCGAAGATGGCCGGGTCGCGGTTGGCGCCGGACAGCGAGACCGTCACCCGGTCACCGGCCGCGATCGCCGCGTCCGCCACCTCGATGTCGCGGGTGGCGTAGCGGTCGACGATGGCGGCGGCCGGTTCCAGCCGCAGCGATTCCTCCACGGCCGCCGTCAGCAACTCCGGGGCGCGGCGCACCCTTTCCAGCTGATCGGGCGCGCTGAGCAGGTGCAGCGCGGCGTTGGCGATCATGCCGTCGGTGGTGTCGATGCCGCCGAACATCACCACCGCGGCGTCGGAGATGATCTCGTCGGTGCTGAGCTGCCCGCCCGCCGCGGCGGTGGCCAGCACGCTGCGTTGCCCGGAGCCGGCCCGTCGATCACCGCTCGCAGCAGGCCCGCCAGCTCGGCGAACGCGGCGGTCGCGTCCGGATCGGGCTCGCCGATGCCGGTGGTGTCCTGGCCCTCGGCGATGCCATCGCCACCCACGTCGCCCACGTCGCCCTGGTCGCCGGACAGCCCGGTCACGCCGCCGACGATGCGCGTGTACAGCGCCAGGATCTCGGCCGGGGCGACGTCGCCGAGGCCCAGGGCCTCGGCGACCACCGCCACCGCCAGCGGGCCGGACAGCTCGCGGCGCAGGTCGGCCGCGCCGGCCGGGCGGATCGCCTCGACCAGGCGCACCGCCTCGGCGCCGGCGAACGCCGGCAGCCGCTCGGCCGCGCCGCCCCGGTGGAACGCCGCGAAGAACGGTGACCGGTGCCGGGTATGGGCGGCGCCGTCCAGTGACAGCATGCTCGGGCCGACCACCCGGGCGGTCGAGAACCGCGGATCGTCGACCGTGAACGTGCGGCTGTCGCGCATCACCGCGACCGCTTCGGCGTGCCCGGTGACCAGCCACCCGTCCAGCGCCGGGACCCACGCCACCGGCGACCGCCGCCGCAGCCGGGCCAGAGCGGCGTGCGGGTCCTGCTCGAGGTCGCTGAGGCTCAGCACAGTGAAAAGGCTAGCCGCTGGTGGCCCCCCGGCTGGACCGGAGCATGACCAGCCAGCCGATGCCGAGGACCAGCCAGAAGTTCACCAGCCGGTAGGCCAGCACCGCCGCCAGCGCCCCCGCGGCAGGCAGGCCGCCCACGGTCAGCGCGGCCGCCACCGTCAGCTCGACCAGGCCGAAGCCGCCGGGGGTGAGGCCGGTGCTGCCGACCGCCGCGCCCGCGCCGTAGGCCAGCAGCAGCGCGTGCCACGGCACCGGCATACCCGCCGCCCGGATGGCCAGCGCCAGCGCCGTGCAGTCACCCGCCCAGTTCAGCGTGGCCAGCCCGAACACGGCCAGGTAGCCGCGGCCGGGCAGCCGGAGGCTGGCGATCCGGTCCACGAATCCCTCCAGCTGGGCCGGGAGGTCCTCCAGCCGCTCCCGGGTGGCCGGTTTGTGCGGCAGCCGCTGCACCTGGGCGGCCAGCCGCAGGAACAGCTGGCTGAGCCATTTACGGACCCGCTGGTAGCGGATGGCCAGCAGCACCACCAGGCCGGGCACCAGGTACACGGCGGCCCCGGCGAACCCGGCCACCGCCCCGACGCTGGCGCCGCTGAGGATCGCCCCGGCCACCAGCAGCACCGCCAGCGACGAGGTGGAGAAGATCCCGGACACCGCCAGCGTCCACCCGGCCGCGGCCGGGTCCACGCCCCGGCGGCGGAACTGGCGGTACTCGTAGATCGCGCCCAGACCGGTGCCTGCGAACGGCAGCGACATCGACAGCGCGCTGGCCGCGTAGGTGATCCGGACCATCGCCCAGCGGCTGGGCCGCCGGGCGCTCACCCCCAGCAGCCGATGACGGCTGAGCGCGAACGACACCACCGAAACCAGCTCGGCCGCCACCGCCAGCGCGAACCAGCGGCCGCTCAGGTGCCCGAGCGCGCTGAACGAGCGGACCAGGTCCCGATGGTAGATCGCCACCATCCCGGCCAGGACCGCCACCAGGGCCAGGCGCGCGGCGATACGCCAGCGCGGTGAGCCCCGTTCGTCCCGCCTGGCTTCATCTGCGGCTTCGCGCCGCACCCGGGTAGTAGTGATGAAGAAGAACCTCTCGCCCCGTTGGCACTCCAGCCCCCCGGCTAGAGCACGAAGTTCATCTATCTAGCATCCCGGGCGCAGCCTAGCGTTCTGGTTAAAACCATGAAAATTAATTACGCGTTACTACGCGGCGCGTTACTACGCGGCGAGCCCCGTCGCGAACTGGGCGGCCAGGCTGGCCACGGCGTCGCGCAGCCGGGCCGGGTCGGGGCCGGGCGCCAGCAGGCTGCGGGACGCGGACGGCATGACCCGGTCCGGGCAGGCCGCGAACGTCTGCGCCACGTCTTCTGGTGTGTAGCCCTGGGCGCCGACTCCCGGCGCCAGGAAAAGCCCGTTCATCTCGGCCAGGGGGAGCGGGGTCAGCTGGGGCGCGGGGGCCACGACCGCGCCGATCGGGCCCACCGTGCCCGGAGCGAGCTTGGCGTTCAGCTCCCCGATGTCGCGCAGCAGGGTCTCCTCCACGGTGCCGTGGCCGGACCGGGCGGCCTGGATCTGGCGGCCTTCGGGGTTGGAGGAGCGGGTGACCACCAGCAGGGCGGAGCCCGACTCGTGGGCCCGGGTCACGAACGCTCCCATCGCGCCCAGCCCCAGGTACGGGTGGACGGTGATCGCGTCGGCCGCGAACGGGGCGCCCTCGCCCAGGTAGGCCTGCGCGTAGGCGTCGTTGGTGGAGCCGACGTCGCCCCGCTTGACGTCCACGATGACCAGCAAGCCGGCCGCGCGGGCTTGTCCGGTCAGCCGGGCCAGCGTGCGCAGTCCCCGCCAGCCGTGCCGCTCGTAGAACGCGGACTGGGGCTTGACCAGCCCGATCGTGCCGGCGGCGACCGGCACGACCAGGTCCGCGAACCGGTCCAGGCCGTCGGGAGTGTCCCCGAACCCCCAGTCCTCCAGCAGCTTCGCGGACGGGTCCAGGCCCCACACCAGCGGTCCCCGGGCGGCGCGGACTCCTGCGAACCGGGCGGCGAACGGAGCTGCGTGCGAGTCGGGCATGGGTCCTAGTAGATCGTGTAGCCGCCGTCGATGACCAGCACCGATCCGGTCATGAACGAGCTGGCCGCGCTGGCCAGGTAGACCACGCTGGGCGCGATCTCCTCGGGGGTGGCGTAGCGCTGCTGCGGGACGTCCTCGATCCAGTGGCGGCGGAACTCGGGCTGGTCGACCGGCGCCATCTCGGTCTTCACGTAACCGGGGGCCAGCGCGTTGACCCGGATGCCGTGCGGGGCCCATTCGGCCGCCAGCGACTTGGTCAGCTGGTGCACGGCTGCCTTGGAGGCATTGTAGGCGGGCTGCCACTGCGGCCGGTTGACGATGATCGAGGAGATCGACCCGATGTTGACGATGGCCCCGCCCGCGCCGCCGTGCTGGCTGCTCATGCGCTTGGCCGCCTCGGTGCTGGCCACCCACAGCCCGTACACGTTGACGTCGAACACCTGCCGCCACTCGTCGTCCGGCACCTCCAGCGCCGGCCGGTGGAAGCACACGCCCGCGTTGTTGACGAGGATGTCGAGCCCGCCGAGCGCGTCGGCCGCCTCGGCGATCATGCGCTCGGCGTCCGGCCGCTGGGTCACGTCGGCCACGACCGGGACGACCGTGCGCCCGGTCCGGCCGGCGATGTCGCCGGCCGCGGCCCTGATGCCGGCCTCGGTGCGGGCCACCGCGGCGACATCCGCGCCCGCTTCGGCCAGCGCGAGCGCGAACGCCCGGCCCAGGCCGCGGCTGGCTCCGGTCACCACGGCCTTGCGACCGGGCAGCGCGAACTGGCTCAGAACCCCGTCGGTCATATTCGCTCCTGTTGTGCGGTAACGGTCGGCTGGGCGGTAGTGGTCTGCTGGGCGGTAGCGGTCTGCGGGCCGGGCAGGCCTGGGTCACGGGGACGGCGCAGCGCGTACCAGCCGGCCAGCAGGGTGCCCAGGCACAGCGCGGCCGCGCTCAGCCCGAGCGACCAGTGGATACCGACCACCGCGCCCAGCAGGCCGACGGTGAACCCGCTGCCGGCCCGCAGCCCGTTGGACGACATCCCGTACAGGCCGACCACCCGGCCGCGGTCCTTGGCCGGGGCCAGTAGCTGCACCACCGTCTGCCCGATTGACATCGACGCCAGGTTGGCCACCCCGCTGATCAGGAGCATGATCAGCGCCACCACGTAGTTGCCCGTGAACGCGAAGAACAGCACGGTCACGCCGTAGATCGCGGTGCTCACCACGGCCGCGGTGACGGTCGGCTTGATCCGGCCGGTGACCTCCAGCAGGACCCCGCCGATGACCCCGCCCAGCCCGAGCGCGAACAGCAGCACCCCGTAGGCGGTGCCCGCGCTGCCCGCCCCCAGATCGTGGGCGAAGATCGGCATCGAGGTCTGCAGCGACGTGCCGACGAAGAACGACCCCAGACCGCCCAGGATGATCATGGAGACGACCACCCGGTCGGACCGGACCTCGCGCAGGACCCGCAGTGACTCCCTGAGACCGACCCGGGTGCGCGGCCCGCCGTGGTCGCGGGTGTGGCCGGTGAACTTGGTCCGGAACAGGAACAGGGTCAGCGGCAGGTAGATCGCGATGTTGACGAAGATGCCGTGCACCGGCCCCAGCCCGAGCAGCAGCACCGACCCCACCACCGGCCCGAACAAGATGCCGAGGCTCTTGAACGTGGAGTTCAGCCGGACCGCGCTCGGCAGTTCGCGCGCGCCCACGAAGTCGTGCAGCATCAGCTGCTCGCCCGGCCCCCACAGCGACCCGGCCAGCCCGTGCAAGATCAGCAGCACGCAGGCTTCCCAGACGGTCAGCGAGTTGGTGAGGAAGAAAACGCCCCACATCGCGGAGACGAACATGAACAGCACCTGCGCACCCTGGATGAGGCGGCGGCAGTCGTACCGGTCAGCCAGCGAGCCGAAGTACACCGAGAAGAAGAGGAACGGCACCCAGTGGCTGATGACCTCGAAACCGGTCAGCGCGGGGGAGTGGAACTTCTGCCACAGCACCCAGTAGGTGATGACATGCTCGATATTGTCGGCCATCATCGCCAGCCCCGCGCCGAACAGGTACGGCCGGCAATCCTTGTTGCGCAACGCCGCGAACTTGGCCGGCGGCGGCGCCCCAGCGGTCAGCGCCGTCATCTCGTCGGACGGGGCAGCCTCGTCCAGTTCCAGGACGTGGGTGGGAATGCCGCAGGCGGAACACATACAGGCGATGACTCCGGTCGTCGGGCAGGGTGGACAGGCAGGGCAGCAGTCTTAACTGTTGTGGTTGCACAACTTTTCCGCAAGCCCGGACTTATCTCCCACGTCCCCCCGGCCCGGCACCTCACGCCCCCGGCGACGCCTCACGCCCTGCCCCTCACGCACAGGTCCCCGCACGCACCCTTGCCCCTCGGGTACCTCACGCCCCGGCCTACACCACCGTGGCCACATCGCGCCCGCCTCGGCCTCCCGGCCTGGCCGTCCTCCAGCCACCGCCGCCACACCCGCGCCCGGCCCGCGACACCCCGAAACTGACAACACCAAGAAGTGCGAGCCGACGCCCCATCTCCCCCCTCCCCGGCGATAACAGCAAGAAGCCGCCGACAGCTTCGAAGATCCATTCCTCGGTTACGTTCTCAGTCGTATTCGCTGGGCGGGGTCAGGGGGTGGTTGCAACACCACTGGCATCTGACGGGTTTGACAGTAGCTCGTTGAGGGCTTCGGCGGGGGTGCGCCAGCTGAGGGTCTGGCGGGGGCGGCCGTTGAGCCTGGCGGCGATCTCGGCGAGGTGGTGCCGGGAGTGACCGGACAAGATGGTGCCTTTGGGGAAGTACTGGCGCAGCAGCCCGTTGGTGTTTTCGTTGCTGCCCCGCTGCCAGGGGCTGTGCGGGTCGCAGAAGTAAATGTCCAGGCCGGTGGCCAGGGTGATCTGGGCGTGCCGGGCCATTTCCTTGCCCTGGTCCCAGGTCAGGGATTTACGCAGGTGAGCGGGCAGCTCGAGCATCGTTTCGGTCATCGCCGCGGCGACGGTGACGGCGTCGTGGCGGCCGCGGGGCAGATAAAGCAGCAGGCAGAACCGGGTGCTCCGCTCGACCAGGGTCCCGATCGCCGACGTGCCGCCCTTGCCCAGGATCAGGTCCCCTTCCCAGTGGCCGGGCACGGCCCGGTCGGCGGCCTCGGGGGGCCGTTCGCTGATCATGATCATGTCCTTGATCCGCCCGGCGCCGGTGGGCCGCCCGGCCGGGCGGCGGGGCCGGCGCAGCGCCCGCCCCGTCCGCAGGCTGGCCGCCAGTTCGCGGCGCAAAGCACCGCGGCCCTGCACGTAGATGGACTGGTAGATGGTTTCGTGCGACACCCGCATCTCCGGCTGGCCGGGGAACTCGATCGCCAGCCGGGCGCTGATCTGCCGCGGCGACCACTGCTTATCCAGCCAGTGTTCCACCCGTTCACGCAGCACCGGATCCGCGGCCAGCTTCGCGGTCTTCGGCCGCCGGGCCCGGTACTGCGCCGCGGCCTGTGCGCCCAGGGCCCGGTACCGGCCCCTGGCGGTCCGGTTCCGGGCCACCTCCCGGCAGATCGTGCTGGCCGGCCGGCCCAGCTGCCGCGCGATGGCCCGCAGCGGCTGGCCCGCCGCCACGCCGAGCGCGATCTCCTCCCGCTCGGCCGCCGCCAGATACCGCCGGCCCAGCGGCCGGGTCCCGTTAGCTTTCACCCCGCCAGCCTGGCGGAACCACACCTCCGCCGTCTGCACCGGCAGCCCGCACCGGGCCGCCGCAGCCCGCCAGCTCACCCCCGCCCGGACCAGCTCCCAGAACTCCACCCGCACCGCCCGCGGCAACCCCCGCGCACCCGTTTTCAGCACCACAACGACTCCCTAAACGATCAAGCCGTTGCAACCACCGCTTGAAACCGCCCTGAAAACGCAACCGAGGAATAGATCTTGCTCCCGTCAACCAGACCTGGCTGTGATAACAGCAAGAAGCAGGTGACGGAGGCCCGGCGCGTAGCTCAGCTCTTGATAACAGCGAGGAGCCCAAGCCGAAGCTCGCCCTCGCCCCGCGCCCCGCGCCCGCGAGCCCGCGCCCCGCGCCCCGCGCCCCGCGCCCCGCGCCCGCGCCCGCGCCCCGCGCCCGCGAGCCCGCGCCCCGCCTCGGGGCGCCTCGCCCCGCCCCGAGTGATAACAGCAAGAAGCGGGCCGCGAGCCGAGGCTGGTGTTAACACGGGCGAACTCGTGACGTAACCGGGGTGCATGATCATGCAGTCTTATGCATATAATTTCATTTGTGTCCAAGGTACTCAGCTCCCTGCCTGTTGGTGAACGGGTCGGCATCGCCTTCTCTGGCGGTCTCGACACCTCGGTCGCGGTCGCGTGGATGCGCGAGAAAGGCGCCGTGCCGTGCACCTATACCGCCGACATCGGCCAGTACGACGAGCCCGATATCGGCTCGGTGCCGGGCCGGGCCACGGCCTACGGCGCCGAGATCGCGCGGCTGGTCGACTGCCGTGACGCGCTGGTGGAGGAGGGGCTGGCCGCCCTGGCGTGTGGCGCGTTCCACATTCGGTCCGGTGGCCGTGCCTACTTCAACACCACGCCGCTCGGCCGGGCGGTCACCGGCACCCTGCTGGTGCGCGCGATGCTCGAGGACGACGTGCGGATCTGGGGCGACGGCTCCACCTTCAAGGGCAACGACATCGAGCGGTTCTACCGGTACGGCCTGCTGGCCAACCCCGGGCTGCGGATCTACAAGCCGTGGCTGGACGCCGACTTCTACAGCGAGCTCGGCGGCCGCAAGGAGATGTCGGAGTGGCTGGTCGCCCACGGGCTGCCGTACCGGGACAGCACCGAGAAGGCCTACTCGACCGACGCGAACATCTGGGGCGCCACCCACGAGGCCAAGTCGCTGGAGCACCTGGACAACGGCATCGAGCTCGTCGAGCCGATCATGGGCGCCAAGTTCTGGGAGCCGGCGCTGGAGATCCCGGCCGAGGACGTGACGATCGCGTTCGAGCAGGGCCGCCCGGTCACCATCAACGGCAAGGAGTTCGCCTCGGCCGTGGACCTGGTGATCGAGGCCAACGCGATCGGCGGGCGGCACGGCCTGGGCATGTCCGACCAGATCGAGAACCGGATCATCGAGGCCAAGAGCCGCGGCATCTACGAGGCCCCGGGCATGGCCCTGCTGCACGCCGCCTACGAACGGCTGGTCAACGCGATCCACAACGAGGACACGCTGGCCAGCTACCACAACGAGGGCCGCAAGCTCGGCCGGCTGTTGTACGAGGGCCGCTGGCTGGACCCGCAGGCGCTCATGCTGCGGGAGTCGCTGCAGCGCTGGGTGGGCACCGCGATCACCGGCGAGGTCACGCTGCGGCTGCGCCGGGGTGAGGACTACTCGGTCCTCGACACCACCGGCCCGGTGTTCAGCTACCACCCGGACAAGCTGTCGATGGAGCGGGTCGAGGACGCCGCGTTCGGGCCGTCCGACCGCATCGGCCAGCTGACCATGCGCAACCTCGACATCGCCGACTCCCGTTCCCGGCTTGAGCAGTACGCCGGGCTGGGCATGGTCGGCAGCAGCCACCCGGCTCTCATCGGCGCCGCTCAGGCCGCCTCCACCGGGCTGATCGGCGCGATGCCCAAGGGCGGGGCGGCTGCCATCGCCGCCGGCGGCAACGGCGTCGGCGAGGACGAGCTGCTGGACCGGGCGGCCATGGAGTCCGGCACCGACTGACCTGTGGCCGATGCTCGCAGCAACCTGATAACAGCAAGAAGCTGCCACGCCGCTGTTTCCTGTCGCGACGCCCGCTCCGTGTGGTCACCGGCCAGCCGGGTAGGGGACGGCCGTGGCGGACAGCAACGGACCCCGACCAGATCAGCCGTTCGACCCGGCCAGCTTTGATCCGGCTGAGTATGGCCGCCAGGCGGCTCCCGGGTACGACGAGCTGCACACCGCTCTCGACCCGTCGGCCGCGGTAGAGACGCTGGCTGACCTGGCCGGCGGGGGACCGGTGGTGGAGTTCGGCATCGGCACCGGCCGCCTGGCCCTGCCGCTGGCCGAACGGGGCCTGGTCGTGCACGGCATCGAGGGATCGCCCGACATGGCCGAGCTGCTCAAGAGAAAACCGGGCGGCCAGGACATCCCGGTGGTGGTGGGTGACTTCGCCAAGGCCACTGCGGGTGATGATTTCCAGCTGGCCTTCCTGGTGTACAACACGATCTACGCGCTGCCGTCCCAGGACGCGCAGGTGGACTGCTTCATCAACGCCGCGCGGCAGCTGCGGCCCGGCGGCCGCTTCGTGGTCGAAGCCTGGGTGCCCGATGTCGGCGCCTTCCGCAACGGCGCCGCGGTCCGGCCCGTGCAGGTTTCGGGCGGTCACGTCGAGCTTGAGGTCGCGAACCTGCACGCCGCGGAGCAGACCATGCTGACCACCAAGGTCCACCTGTCGGAGCGCGGCATCCGGCTCATTCCGGCCAATCACCGCTACGCCTGGCCCAGCGAGCTGGACCTGATGGCCCGGATCGCGGGGCTGCGGCTGCGTCACCGGTGGGAGAACTGGCAGCGTGGGCCGTTCCTCGATGCCAGCACGACGCACGTGTCCGTGTGGGAGAAACCCGCATCCGGAGCCTGAAGATCAATCTGAGCCAGATCGCGTGTCACTGCCTTGCGGCTGGGTAGCGCGCTGCGAGTGGAAATACCGACGGCACGCGGCCAGCTGAGCGCCTGGCTGGCTTCCACCCTGCACCATGATCCGGCGGGGATGCCCGCCGACGGCGCGCCCGTACCGCGGCCCGCGCCAGTCCCCGGATCCGCGCCGGATCCGGCCGGCCCGGTGTGGGAGGACGAGGACCTGCAGCTAGCGCTGTGGTGCTGTTATGAACTGCACTACCGCGGCTTCGACGACGTGGACGAGGACTGGGAATGGCACCCGGCCATCGTGGCCTTCCGCCGGTCCCTGGAACGGCGGTGGCTGGCCGGGCTGCGCGGCCTGGCCGGGGAAATGGCCGACATCCCGGCCGCGCGGGTCCCGGGTGCCCTGATCGACCTGGCCGGCCGCCCGGGCGGCCCGGACCTGGCCGCCCACCTGGCCCGGACCGCTGACCGGGGCCAGTTCGCCGAATACCTGATGCACCGGTCGGTGTACCAGCTCAAGGAAGCCGACCCGCACAGTTTCGGGATCCCGCGGCTGGACGGCTCGGTCAAGACCGCCCTGGTCGAGATCCAGGCCGACGAGTACGGCGGCGGCCGGCCGGAGCGGATGCATGCCGAGCTGTTCCGGGCCACGATGGGCTGGCTCGGCCTGAACGACGAATACGGGCACTACGTCCCTGCTGTCCCGGCCGTGACCCTGGCCGTCAGCAACCTCATGTCGATGTTCGCGCTGAACCGCCGGTGGCTGGGTGCCCTGCTGGGGCACCTGGCGGCACTGGAGCTGACCTCGACCGGGCCGAACCGGCGGTACTCGGCGGCCGCCCGGCGGCTGGGCGCCGACGAGCTGGCACGCCGCTATTTCGATGAACATGTGGAAGCCGATGCCGTGCATGAGCAGATCGCCGTCCACGACCTGTGCGGCGGTTACGCGGCACGGCGGCCGGCCGCGGCGGCGGACATCATGTTCGGAGCTTCGTGCTGCCTCGCGCTGGATGATGCGCTGGCCGCCCATCTGCTGTCCTGCTGGCACGCCGGACAGCCGTCCTTGCGGCCGGCCGCCGAGCCAGCGCCGATCCCATGACGGCGGATGCCGCGCACGCTGGCGAAGCCGGCCGCCCCTGCTACCTGCTGCCGCTGCGGTGGCAGCAGGACGGCCCCGGGCTAGCCGAACTGACCGGTTATCTGCAGGCGATCAGCGCGCGATGCGAAGTGCTGATCGTCGACGGTTCGCCGTCCCCGCTCTTCGCGCGCCACCACCGTTGCTGGGACTCGTTCGCCCGGCATATTCCCCCGGACCCCGGCCTGACGTACCTCAACGGCAAAGTCAACGGCGTCATCACCGGCATGCGGGCGACTGCCGCCGAGCGCGTCATCATCGCTGATGACGACGTCCGCTACGACGACAGGTCGCTCACGAGCGCGCTGGCGCTGCTGGACGGTGCGGACATCGTGGTGCCGCAGAACTACTACGACCCGCTGCCCTGGCATGCGGCGTGGGACAGTGCCAGGATCCTCATCAACCGCGGGCTCGGCATGGATTACCCGGGCACGCTGCCGGTCCGCCGGGCCGCGTTCCTGACGGCGGGCTGTTACGACGGCGATGTGCTGTTCGAGAACCTGGAACTGATGCGCACGCTGCAAGCCAGCGGTGCACGGCTGGCTCGTGCTCCCCATGTCCTGGTGCGGCGGATCCCTCCGGACTTCAGCCATTTCACCGGGCAGCGGGTCCGGCAGGCCTACGACAGCCTCGCCCAGCCGCTGCGGCTGGCCGTTGAGCTGACCTTGTTGCCGACGGCCGGATTCGCCGCTCTGAGCAGGCGTTACGGTGTGCTCGGCGGCGCTGCTGGCCTGACGGTCGCACTGGCCGAAGCCGGCCGACGGCGGCACGGGGGAACGGCGGTCTTTCCCTGGTATGTGTCGCTGCTGGCGCCGGCTTGGGTGGCCGAGCGGTCAGTGTGCAGCTGGCTCGCCCTGTGGTGGCGGCTCGGCGGCGGCGTCCGCTACGCAGGCCAGCGGCTGCCCCGCAGCGCCACCTCCGTCGGCAGGCTCCGCTCCCGGGCGCACGCTCTCGGCGCGTCCAGAAGCCCGGAATCCGGTCCGGGTGTGCGAGCCGTCGCAGAACGGCTTCAGGCCTGACCGGCCGCACCGGCACAGTGCGACGGTCCGCCGGCCGGCCGGGATTACCTGGCCGTCCTGCGCGGTGATGACGAACCGGCCGCGCAGGATCAGCGGGCCGTTCTCGTACAAGGTCACCACCGCGTCGGCGGTGTCCCGCTGATTCACCGGTGCGATGCCTGCGGTCGTGGCCTCAGCTGGGCGTTGCGCGGTTCCCGGTTCTTCCACTGGCGGACGCTACCCGGGCCATGCGGGCTCACACCGTCCTGGGGGTGTACCTGAGCTAGGAAGATTCGGTCCTTCGGTGCCGTCGCCGGCTGCATGTTCCCGATTCCAATGGGCAGCGGCCGCGACCCGGGTGATCGAGCGGTTGCTTGCCCGGTGCGGACCAAGAGGCGAGGAATCTTATGACCACAAGCGACGACGGCGCCAACTCTCACTTGTCCGAGCTGATCGGCGAGTGCCGGCGCGTACCGCACCTCACTGCGTATCCCGCCGCCGGCGGCAAAGTCTGCCTCGTCCTGGATGGGCGCCTGGGCCTGGAGCTCCCGGAAGCGTATGCCTGCGCGCTCATCCCGTTCATCGCCGACTGCGTCGACGCCGCCCTGGGACGGCGAACGCATGCGTCCCCCGGCCAGGACGTCATGGGAAACACCCCCGTTGCCGGCGACGAACCGTAGGCGATGGGCGGCCGGGCCATTTCCCAGCTGATAACAGCAAGAAGCGGGCTGGCCGTGCTCAAGGTGGCGCTGCCGCCGGTCAACGGGTTCGCCCCGTTCGGGCAGGAGCTGCGGGTGCTGCGGCTGGCGGACGGCGACCCGTACGTGGCGCTGCTGCGGTTCGACCTGACCCGCCAGGCCATGCTGCTGGAACGGCTGGGCGAACCGCTGAGCGGCCTCGGCTGGCCGGTCGCGCAGCAGCTGGACGCGGCCACCAGCAGGAGGCAGAAGCCTTCCTGGCCGTGGCAGCCAAGCTGACCGCACCGGCTTAACCGGGACGGATCGCAACCCAGCCAAGGTGATAACAGCAAGAAGCGTTCGCGACATCCATTCGGGCCAAGAACTTCAAAGACCCTCGCCAGGCACCGGGGGCAAACTCGGCAGGAATGGAGAAGCGCTCCTGACCGGATCGCTTCTAGCCTGGTCAGCGTAGGTAGAACCGCTGATACGACCCGGAGGAGCGACGATGGCTGACTCGGCCAACGAGGGCATCAAGACCGTGCTGCATCCTGTTTCTGACGTGGCTAAGGCCAAGCCCGTCTACACCGCGCTGCTGGGGGTGGAGCCGGCCGCCGACGCGCCGTACTACGTCGGGTACGACTTCGCCGGGCAGCACATCGGGCTGGTGCCGAACGGGGCTCAGCAGGGGATGACCTCGCCGGTGGCGTACTGGCACGTCACCGACATCAACGAGAAGCTGGCGGAGGTCACCGCGGCCGGTGCGGTGGTCAAGGAGGCGCCGCACGACGTAGGGGGCGGCCGCCTGGTCGGCACGTTCACCGACCCGGACGGCAACGTGCTCGGGCTGCTCCAGGATCCCCAGTAGCGCGCCCGGGCCTGCTTCAGCCCGCCCCGGCCTCGCGGGTCAGGGCGTCGGCCGGCAGTACGGCGCCGGCCGACGCCGCCGCCCGGCGGGCGCGGACGGCCAGGATCGCGGTGCGGCCGAGCAGCATCGCGATCGACACGAAGATCAGGCTGTCGGTCAGCGCGCCGACGGTGACGTGGCTGGCCACCAGCCAGCTGCCCAGCGGCCGGCTGAACAGGTGGCTGGCGCCGTAGGTGAAGAAGATCCGGCCGGCCGTGACCGCCGCCCACACCGCCGCGTACGGCCAGCCCGCCCAGGAGACCGGCTGGCGGGCCTGGCCGTCGTAGCTGACCCGGAGCAGCGACCCGGCCAGGGCGCCGAGCAGGGCCCCCGTGGCCAGCCCGGCTAGCTCCAGCAGCAGCCCGTCGCCGGTCGAGGCGGCGCCCTTGAAGAAAAACGGGATGATCACGGCGGCGGCGATCACCGGGCGCAGCAGCCGCATCGGGGTGATTTTGCGGCGACCCAGGTCAGCGGCTAGAACAATGGCCAGGATGACCAGGTTGAGGATCCAGACGCTCACGTCCACCAGCGTGCTCCTATCGTGGGCCCCTGACCTAGGCTATAGGTCGAAACGACCCATTGGAAGCACCAGATGACGACACCCCGGCCCGCCAGCCAGCCGCCGGCCCGGAACCGGCCGCTGACCGACTTCGAGCAGGTGCTGCTGGGCGTGATCATCCAGGAGCCGCGGTCGGCCTACGGGCTGAAGAAGATGTTCAACAGCTCGCCGGCCAGCGTGTACCAGCCGAGCCCGGGGGCGCTGCACCCGGCCCTGCGGCGGCTGGAGCAGCGCGGCCTGCTCCGGGCCGAGCAGCAGGTGTCGAGCGGACGGCGGGAGCTGCGGCTGTACCGGGGTACCGCGGCGGGCGTCGCCGAGCACCGGGACTGGCTCCGCCGGCCGGTGAACCCGGGTACGGTCGGGTCTGACCTGGGACTGCACCTGATGCGGTTCGCGCTGATGGACGGCCAGCTGGCACGGCCCGAGGTGCTGGCGTTCCTGGACGGCCTGGCCCGGGCGCTCAGCGGCTTCGTCGAGCGCATGGAGAAGCTGGTGGCGGCCGGGACGCTGCCGAACCAGCACGCCGAGCTGGCCGTCGGGCACGGCATCGCCATCCACCGCGCGAGCCTGGAGTGGGCCCGTTCGGCCCGCGCCACGCTGGCCGGGAACCAGCAGGCCGGGAACCAGCAGGCCGGAAGCGAGCAGGCCGAGACCGAGCAGATGGAGACACCATGACCGCGGCCGACAGCCACGACCTGATCAGCGTCCACGGCGCCCGCGAGAACAACCTCAAGGACATCAGCGTCGAGATCCCCAAGCGGCGGCTGAGCGTGTTCACCGGCGTGTCCGGCTCGGGCAAGAGCTCGCTGGTGTTCAGCACGATCGCGGCCGAGTCGCAGCGGCTGATCAACGAGACCTACAGCGCGTTCGTCCAGGGCTTCATGCCCTCGGTCGGCCGGCCCGAGGTGGACGTGCTCGAGGGGCTGACCACCGCGATCACCGTCGACCAGCAGCGGATGGGCAGCGACCCGCGCTCGACCGTCGGCACCGCCACCGACGCCTACGCGCTGCTGCGCATCTTGTTCAGCCGGCTCGGGCAGCCGCACATCGGCTCGCCCCAGGCGTTCTCGTTCAACGTCGCCTCGATCAGCGGGGCGGGGGCGGTCAAGTTCGAGCGGGCCGGCAAGACCGTGAAGGAGCGGCGCAGCTTCAGCGTCATCGGCGGCATGTGCCCGCGCTGCGAAGGCCGGGGGACCGTCACCGACATCGACCTGGCCCAGCTGTACGACGACCGCAAGTCGATCAGCGAAGGCGCGATCACCGTGCCCGGCTACACCGGGGGCGGCTGGAACTCCCGCCTCTACGCCGAGTCGGGGTTCTTCGACCCGGACAAGCCGATCCGCACATTCACCAAGAAGGAGCTCGACGACTTCCTCCGGCACGAGCCGGTGCGGATGAAGATCGCCGGCATCAACATGACCTACGAGGGCCTGATCCTGCGGATCCAGCGGTCGATGCTGTCCAAGGATCCCGACGCGATGCAGCCGCACATCCGGGCGTTCGCGGACCGGGCGGTCACGTTCGCCGCCTGCCCGGAGTGCGGCGGCACCCGGCTCAGCGCCGAGGCCCGGTCTTCCAAGATCAACGGCATCAGCATCGCCGATGCGTCGGCCATGCAGATCAGCGATCTGGCCGGGTGGGTCGACGGGCTGGACGAGCCGTCGGCGGCGCCGCTGATCGCCGCGCTCAGCGGGCACCTGGATTCGTTCACCGAGATCGGCTTGGGTTACCTGTCGCTGGACCGCCCGGCCGCCACGTTGTCCGGCGGCGAGGCCCAGCGGACCAAGATGATCCGCCAGCTCGGGTCGGCGCTGACCGACGTGACCTACGTGTTCGACGAGCCCACGGTCGGGCTGCACCCGCACGACATCCAGCGGATGAACGACCTGCTGCTGCGGCTGCGCGACAAGGGCAACACCGTGCTGGTGGTGGAGCACAAGCCGGAGACGATCGAGATCGCCGACCACGTGGTCGACCTCGGCCCGGGCGCCGGCACCGCCGGCGGGACCGTCTGCTTCGAGGGCACGGTCGCCGGCCTGCGCAAGAGTGACACGATCACCGGGCGGCACCTGGGCGACCGTGCGTCGCTGAAGGACTCGGTACGGGCGGCGTCCGGGCAGCTGGAGGTGCGCGGCGCCAGCCTGCACAACCTGCAGGACGTGGACGTCGACATCCCGCTCGGGGTGCTGACCGTGGTCACCGGGGTGGCGGGCTCGGGCAAGAGCTCACTGATCAGCGGGTCGGTGGCCGGCCGGGACGGGGTGGTGCTGGTCGACCAGGCCCCGATCAAGGGCTCGCGGCGCAGTAACCCGGCGACCTACACCGGCCTGCTGGAGCCCATCCGCAAGGCGTTCGCCAAGGCCAACGGGGTGAAGCCGGCACTGTTCAGCCCGAACTCCGAGGGCGCCTGCCCCAACTGCAACGGCGCCGGCGTCATCTACACCGACCTGGCCATGATGGCCGGGGTCGCCACCACCTGCGAGGTGTGCGGCGGGAAGCGGTTCGACACCTCGGTGCTGGACTACCATCTCGGCGGCCGGGACATCAGCGAGGTGCTGGCGATGCCGGTCAATGAGGCGCTGGAGTTCTTCGGCGCCGGCCAGGCACACACCCCGGCCGCCCACGCCATCCTGGCCCGGCTGGCCGACGTGGGGCTCGGGTACCTGACCATCGGGCAGCCGCTCACCACGCTGTCCGGCGGCGAGCGGCAGCGGCTCAAGCTGGCCACCCGCATGGGGGAGAAGGGCGGGATCTACGTCCTCGACGAGCCGACCAGCGGCCTGCACCTGGCCGACGTCGACCAGCTGCTGGCGCTGCTCGACCGGCTGGTCGACTCGGGCAAGTCGGTCATCGTCATCGAGCACCACCAGGCGGTGATGGCGCACGCCGACTGGATCATCGACCTCGGCCCCGGGGCCGGCCACGACGGCGGCCGCATCGTCTTCCAGGGCAGCCCGGCCGACCTGGTCAAGACCCGGTCGACCCTGACCGGCGAGCACCTGGCCGGCTACGTCGGCTGAACCTCAAGCCGACTTGTCGATAATCTCGCCGGCCACCCAGCGGGCGACGTGCTCTGGGTACGGGGCAGCCAGGGAGATCACCAGGTGGCTGAAGCCGGCCTCGGCCGCCCAGGCGGCCGCGTCCCGGGCGGGCCCGGGGTCGTCGTAGGCGGGCCGCAGGACCAGCGACCGGATGATCGCGGCCGGGTCGCGGCCGATCTCGGCGCAGGACCGGTCCAGCTCCGCGCTCTTGGCCAGCGCGGTGCCGAGGTCGTCGCCCGGGAAGTTCCACACGTCGGCGTGCTCGGCCACCACCCGCATGGTCCGGGTGGCCAGGCCGCCGATGACGAACGGCGGGTGCGGCCGCTGGACCGGCTTGGGGTTGCAGAACGCTCCGGTCAGGTGCAGGTAGCGGCCATCGAAGTCGAACGGCTGGGGCTCGTCCCACAGCCGCTTGATGACCGTGCACGCCTCGGCCAGACTGCCGACGGCGTCCGCGGCGCTGCTGTAGGGCAGGCCGTAGGCGTCGTACTCGCGCCGGGCCCAGGGGATGTCGGTCCGGGAGCCCGCGCCGATGCCGAAATCGAGCCGCCCGCCCGACACGACGTCGACGGTCGCGGCGATCTTGGCCAGCAGCGCCGGGGGCCGGATACGGTTGCTGGTCACCATCAGCCCGAGGCGGAGCCGGCTGGTCTGCGCGGCCAGCGCCGACAGCAGGGTCCAGCCCTCGAAGATCGGGCCGTCCGGGTCACCGCCGATCGGCAGCAGGTGGTCGAACGCCCAGGCGTGCTCGATCTGCGGGATGCTGTCCGCCTCCCGCCATACGTTCAGGATGTCGTCGTAGCTGACCTGCTGCGGGGCGGTGGCGATGCCGAAACTCGGCCGGGTCGTAGCGGGCATTGGCGCCGTCGGTCCCTTCCTGGCAGAATATGAAGCGGAACGTCGCTCCGGTAAATATACGGAACATTGCTCCGTTTCGCAAGCGATCGGCAAGCGATCGGAAAAGGCCACAGGGAGAGGGAGTGCCCGCCACCGACCGGCAAACCGGGCCGCCGGCCCCGCGCAAACGGGCCGACGCCCGCCGCAACGAGCAGACGCTGCTGGAGGCGGCGGCCGCGGTGTTCGTCGCCGCCGGCGTGGACGCGCCGGTCCGTGACATCGCCACGGCGGCCGGTGTCGGGATGGGCACGATCTACCGGCATTTCCCGACCCGGGCCGACCTGATCATCGCCGTCTACCGGCATCAGGTCGACGCCTGCGCCGACGCCGGGCCCGCCCTGCTGGCCAGCAGCGCCACGCCGTACGAGGCGCTGCGGCGGTGGGTCGACCTGTTCGTGGACTTCCTCAGCACCAAACACGGGCTGGCCGCGACCCTGCAGTCCGGCGATCCGCGGTTCGCGCCGCTGCACGCCTACTTCCTCGACCGGCTCACCCCGGTGTGCGCGTCACTGCTGGACGCCGCGGCCGCCGCCGGGCAGATCGGCGGCGAGGTGAACGCCGGCGGGTTCCTGTACGCCATCGGCAACCTGTGCGCGGGGGTCAGGGACGACCCCCGCTACGACGCCCGCGGCATGGTCCACCTGCTGGTGGCCGGGCTGGCCGCTCAGCCCGCGGGCGGCTGAGGCGGCTTCGGCGGCACCGGCGGCTTCGCGGGTGCGGGCTCCCCGCCACCACCCGAGCTGACCGGGCGGCCGCCGGTCCCCCGGCTGATCGACAGCTGGCCACCGCCGCTGGTCACCGTGAGGCTGCGGGGCGCCGACGGGTCAGAGGAGATGCTCACCGCTTCCGGCCCGCCGTCGCTGTCGGTGTTCAGCGCGTAGGGGCCGCCGGGTACATCGAGCGCGGCCGGCCCGCCGTCGGTGCTCAGCGTCACCATGTCGGGCTCGGTCGCGAGACTGAGCTGACCCGAACCGCCGCCGGTGATGACGGTGGCGGTCTGGGCGCTGACGTCCTGCATGGTCACCGGGCCGCCGCCGGAATCGGCCTGCACGGTCCCGGTCAGCCCGTACACCGACAGCGCCCCGCCGTCGGTGCTGACCGTGGCCGGGCCGTCGACCCGCCGGGCGGACAGCGGGCCGCCGCCGGTGTCGGCGTGCAGCGCCCCGGTCAGGCCGGTCAGGTCCAGTGAGCCGCCGTCGGTGCCGACCGTGGCCGGGCCGCTGATGTGCTCGAGGACCACCGGGGCGCCGCCCGAATCCACGTTCGCGCCGGCCACCCCGGAGATCGACACCGGATCCCCGTTGCTGGTCACGGTGGCGGACACCTTGGACGTGGCCGGGACCGTCACGACAAACGTCACGCTGCAGTTGCCGCCGTCGCCGCAGGCCGGGTCGGCCAGGGTGAGACGGCCGCCGGAGACCGAGTCCTGGACCGCCGGGGGCGGGCCGGCCGACTTGTCGTAGCTGATCAGCTCGTTGACCTGCACGGTGTGGCCGGTACCGGCGTGCACCAGCACCGCGCCGTCCTCGCTCTGCACGTTCAGGCTGGTGATCGGCTGGGTCACCGACACCGTGCGGCTGATGGTGTGCGCGGGTGTCACGTGCTGGCTGCCGAGCCCCGCGTGGGTGATCAGGCGGACGCCGGGCACCGCCAGCGCGGCCGCGGTCGCCAGCCCGGACAGGCCCCAGATCCAGCGCCCGGAGGCGGTCACCGCGCGCACGGCAGGTCCACGGTGAGCAGGGTCGGCCCGCCGGCCGGGCTGGCGATCTCGAAGCTGCCGTCGACCGACGCGGCCCGTTTGGCCAGGCCGGCCAGGCCGGTGCCGCGGGCGGGGTCGGCCCCGCCGACCCCGTCGTCGGTGACGATGATGTGCAACCGGTCCTCCGCTCGGTGGACGAACACCTCGGCCTGGGTGGCCTGGGCGTGCTTGGAGATGTTGGTGAGCCCCTCGGAGACCACGAAGTAGGCGACCGCCTCGATCGTGGCGGCCGGGCGGCGCGACACGTCGACGGTCACCTTGACCGGGATCGGCATCCGGGCCGCGACCCCGGACAGGGCCGCGTCCAGGCCGCGGTCCTCCAGCACCGGCGGGTGCAGCCCGCGGATCAGGTTCCGCAGCTCGGCCAGGGCGGCCTTGGCTTCCTCGTGCGCCTCGGCGATGACCAGCTGGGCCTGCTCGCCGCCGGGCCGTTCGGCCCGGGCCATACCCAGCCGGATGGCCAGCGAGACCAGCCGCTGCTGGGTGCCGTCGTGCAGGTCGCGTTCCAGCCGCCGCCGCTCGGCGTCGGCCGCGTCGACCGCGCCGGCCCGGGTCTGGGTCAGCTGCTCGACCCGGAGCTGCAGTTCCTCTTCCCGGCTGGGCCCCAGCAGCGCCCGGGCCGCCCGCGCGTCCAGCGATCCGACCGCGGCGCTGAACCAGGGCGCGGCCACCAGGGCGACGATCCCGCCCGCGGTCAGGGCCGCGTCGAGCGGGATCCACTGCAGCACCGGGACGTGCGCCACCCCGGCCGACTGCCCGCCCCGCAGCAGGGTGCCGTCCGGCCGGGTCCAGGCCCAGGTGTACAGGATCGTGTAGGAGGCGCCGCCCAGCCACAGCAGGAACGCAAGCGCCGTCGCGGCCGCCAGGGCCGGGCCCACCAGCAGGTGGTAGCCCGCCTGCTGCCAGGTGGACCGGGCCCGGACCATGGCGACGAGCCCGGGGCCGGTCCATCGGTCCGGTAGGCCGGGCCGCGGCGGTATGTCGATCCCGGCGGTGGTTCGCAGCCGGTACCGCTGGATCCGGGTGAGCAGCGGCAGCGCCAGGAACACGACGGCGGCCAGGCCCATGATGGGCACCACCCAGATGATCCGCCGCGCCGCCACGGCGGGCACCAAGATGACGGCCAGGGCGGCAATCTGCACCGGAATCCCGCCGACCAGATACAAGGTCTGACGCCAGGCGGCCGGTGACCACGGCACGCGGCGGTACCGCGCCGTGAGCCCGTCATCACGGGCGGCAAGGGTGGTCATGGCTCAACGGTACGACCCGGGCCATGGCCGCTCCATGTAGCGCGGTACCGCATCGCGGTGGTGCTAGGTACACCCCGGAAACGGGATTCTGGCGCAATGTGTCCGGGCTTGCGGGCGGCCAGGGTTACCAGCATGGCCGGGAATTGCGGTCAGTCTTTTTCCCCCCGATAAAGAGGTCCCGATGCGTCAGCGCAGCAGGCTCGGTGCGGAGATTCACACGGCCGGAGAGGTGATCCGCCTCGATTCGGTGACCAAGAGCTACCAGGCGGGGGCGCCGCCCGCGCTGGACGACGTCCAGCTGAGCGTGGCCGCCGGGGAGGTGCTGGCGGTCCTGGGGCCGTCCGGCAGCGGCAAGTCGACCCTGCTCAACCTGGTCGCCGGGCTCGACCGGCCCAGCACCGGCCAGGTCAGCATCGCCGGGCGGCGGATCGACAAGCTGAGCGAGAGCGCGCTGGCCCGGTTCCGCGCCCGGCACGTGGGGATCATCTTCCAGTTCTTCAACCTGCTGGACGACCTCACCGTCGAGGACAACGTGCTGCTGCCGGCCCAGCTGGCCGGGGCATCCCGGCGCCAGGCCCGGGCGCGGGCCGGTGAGCTGCTGGACCGGATGGAGATCGCGCAGTACCGCAACGCCTACCCGGCCCGGATGTCGGGCGGCCAGCGGCAGCGCGTGGCGGTCGCCCGGGCGCTGGTCAACGCGCCGGAGCTGCTGCTGGCGGACGAGCCGACCGGGGCACTGGACACCGCCACCGGGCACCAGATCACCGGGCTGCTGCGGGAGCTCAACAACGAGGGGCAGACGATGGTCCTGGTCACCCACGACCGGTCGCTGGCCCAGCGGGTCGCCGCCCGGGCCATCGAGCTGGTGGACGGGCAGCTGATGAGCGACACCGCCCGGGTGCCGGCGTGAACGGCCCGGACCGGGGCACCGGCAGCGCCCTCCGCTGGCTGGCGCCGATCCGGACCGCCACCGGGGGAGTGCGGCGGCACAAGCTGCAGGCCACCGTGATCGCGGCCGTACTGCTGATCGCGACCGCGTCCGCCACCTTGGGTTTCGCGCTGCTGGCGGCCAGCAACGCCCCGTTCCAGCACGCCTTCAGCGCCCAGCGCGGCGCGCACGCGGCCGTCACCGTGGACCGGGCACACGCCAGCCCGGCCGGGCTGGCCGCCACCACCCGGCTGCCCGGGGTCACCGCCGCGGCCGGGCCGTTCGGCGCCGCCACGGTGGCGACCGACTTCGGCGGGTATCCGTTCGGCCAGCTGACGCTGGTGGGACGGTCCGCGCCGGGCGGCCCGGTCGATGACCTGGTGCTCAGCGCCGGGCACTGGGCGAACGGCCCCGGCCAGCTGGTGATGGACGGCCCGGCCGCGCCCGCGGGCAGCGGCGGCCCGGTGCTCGGCGGCACCGTCGTGCTGCCCGGCCTGCGCGGCCGCCCGGCCCTGAAGATCGTCGGGTTCGCCACCTCGGTGACCAGCACCGCCGACGGCTGGGTCACCCCCAGCGAGATCACCCAGCTGCGGGCGCGGGTACCGGCCGGCGGCGCCCCGGCCAGCGCGCAGATGCTCTACCGGTTCACCAAGGCCGGGAGCTACAGCCAGGTGCGGGCGGACGTGGCCAAGGTGTCCCGGGCGCTGCCCGCGGGCGCGGTGACCGGGGCTGCGTCCTGGCTCAGCGCGCAGGGCGCGAACGCCAGCAACGGCTCGATCATGGAGCCGTTCGTGGTCGCGTTCGCGCTGATCGGGCTGATCATGGCGGTGCTGATCGTCGGCAACGTGGTCAGCGGGGCGGTGGTCGCCGGGTACTACCGGATCGGCGTGCTGAAGAGCCTCGGCCTGACCCCCGGCCAGGTGGTGGTGGCCTACCTGGGCCGGGTCGGCTGGCCCGCGCTGGTGGGGGCGGTGGCCGGGGCGGTGGTCGGCGACATCCTGGCCACCCCGGTGCTGGGCGATTCGGCCCAGGCCTACGGGGTCGGCCGCCAGGTCATCCCCTGGTGGGCGGCGCTGGCGGCCCCGGCCGGGATGCTGGTGCTGACCGGGCTGGCCGCGGCCGGCCCGGCGCTGCGCGGCCTGGCTGTCGGCCGTGCAGGCGATCGCGGCCGGCCGCGCGCCCCGGATCGGCCGCGGGTACGCCGCGCACCGGCTGGCGGCCCGGCTGCGGCTGCCCCGGCCGGTCGGTCTCGGCCTGGCTGCGCCGTTCGCCCGGCCCGCCCGGACCCTGGTCGGCCTGGCCGCGATCGCGTTCGGGGCCACCGCGGTGATCTTCGCGTTCGGGCTCAGCTCCTCGCTGGGCCGGGCCGAGCAGGCGCAGACCCACTCGGCCACGGTGCCGGTGGTCGTGCAGCAGAACCCGGACGGGTCGCGGCAGGCGCCGGCTGCGGCGCAGGACGCGGCCCTGGCGGCGGCGCTGCGGGCCCAGCCGGGCACCGCCCACTACGTGGCCGAGTACGGGACCCAGGTCAAGGTGCCGGGCGTCGCGGGCAGCGTGTTCGCCCGGGCCTACGGCGGCGACGCCTCCTGGATGGGGTTCGGGATGATCAGCGGGCACTGGCCGGATGGGCCCGGGCAGATCGCGGTCAACACCGCGTTCCTGGCCCAGAGCGGCCTGGCGGTCGGCCAGCCGGTCACCGTCAGCACCGGGACCAGCCAGGTCACGGTGCGGATCGCCGGTGAGGTGTTCGACCCCTCGGGCGGCCAGCCGGACCTGTTCGGCAGCGCGCAGGCGCTGCCCGGCGTGGCCACCAGCCAGAACCTGAACCAGTTCGACGTCGGGCTGAAGCCGGGGACCATCCCCGTCGGCTATCTCCAGGCCCTGAACGGGGCTCTCGGGCCCAGCAGCGCCTGGGCCGCGATGCCGCCGCAGGGCGGGGACTTTTACTCGGTCGCCGGCGACCTGGTGCGCCTGCTGGCGCTGATGGTGGCGGCCGCGGCCGGGCTGGGGGTGCTCAACACGGTGCTCATGACCACCCGGGACCGGGTTCACGATCTGGGAATCTTCAAGGCGCTGGGCATGCGGCCCCGGCAGCTGCTGGTCATGGTGGTGTGCTGGATCGCCGGGCCTGCGGTGATGGCCGGGGCGATCGCGGCGCCCGCCGCGGTGGCGCTGAACTCGGCCACCGTGCGGGCGATGGCGGGGACCGCGCACACCGCCATCCCGGCCAGCTTCACCCAGGTGTTCCCGCCCGCCCGGCTGGCGCTGCTGGCGCTGGCGGCGCTGGTCATCGCCCTGGCGGGGGCGCTGCTGCCGGCCAGCTGGGCCGCCCGGGCCCGGCCCGCCGCCGCGCTGCGGGCCGAATGACCCAGCCGGCGGGCTGGTGCGGGCCACCACGGGGGCGGCCCGCACCAGCCCAGAGCGCACCAGCCCGAAGCGCAGTAGCGTGGTCGCCGTGACGGAAGGTCCGGGGCCGGCCAGCGGGTGGTGATCGCCGAGGATTCGGTGCTGCTGCTGGCCGGGCTGACCAAGCTGCTGGAAAGCGCCGGCTTCCAGGTGGTGGCGACCGCCGCCGACGGGGCGGCGCTGGTGGCCGCGGTCGAGCGGGCCCAGCCGGACGTGGTGATCGCCGACGTGCGGATGCCGCCCACCTTCACCGACGAGGGGATCCGGGCCGCCCTGGTCATCCGGGCCCAGTGGCCGCGGATCGCGATCCTGGTGCTGTCCCAGTACGTGGAGGAACGGTACGCCGCCGATCTGCTGTCCGCGCACACGCACGGCGTCGGGTACCTGCTCAAGGACCGGGTGGCCGACGTGTCCGAGTTCCTGGACGCGCTGCGCCGGGTGGCGGCGGGCGGCACCGCCCTGGACCCCGAGGTGGTGGCCCAGCTGCTGGTGAGGCGGGGCGGTGACCCGCTGGGCGACCTGACCGAACGGGAACGCGGGGTGCTCGCGCTGATGGCCGAGGGCCGGTCCAACGCCGAGATCGGCGCCACCTTGGTCATCACCGACAGCGCGGTCAGCAAGCACATCAATTCGATCTTCGCCAAGCTCGGTCTGTACCCGGGCGACGCCGGCCACCGGCGGGTGCTGGCGGTGCTCCGCTACCTGGGCGCCGGGCCGGTCAGTCCTTGATCACTTAAACGGGCGCCCGGGGATCCGCGCACGCTAATTTGTGCCGCATGACCAGCTTTACGGGGCATCCTCGGCATCCTCGTCGTCATCCTGGTCGTCATTCTGGTCGGCCTGGCGGTGCTGCTGCCGGTCAAGCCGCCCCAGGGCCTGCCGCAGCCAGTGCTAGAGGACACCGCTGCCTGAGACGGCGGCGGCGCGGATGGCGGGCCGGTTCGGCTTGCCCTGCTCGGTCCGGGGGATCTGCCGGACCGGCATCACCTGCACCGAGGCGGCGGCCGCCTGCTCGCCGTGGCGGGCGGCCAGGGCGGCCCGGCACGCCGCGGAGTCGACGGTGCCGCCGGGCCAGGCTTCGGCGGCGGCCACCCAGCCGTCCCGGTCCGGCTCGGCTACCAGCACCGCGTACCGGACCGACGGCTCGCTGCACATCGTGTCCTGCAGCGCGACCGGGCTGACACCGGTGTCGCCGATGTCGGACACCCGGCCGAGGATCTGCAGCATGTCTTCCTGGTCGAGGGCGCCGACGTCGCCGGTGCGGTACCAGCCGCCGGTGAAGTTCTCGGCTTCCTCCACCGGGCGGTGCCGGTAGCCCTGGGCCATCGCGGGCGACCGGACCTCGATCGCCCCGCCCCGCGGGCCGAGGCTGCCGTCGGGCCGGCGGAACCGGACGTCGACGCCGGGCTGGATCCGGCCGGCGCAGCGGAACCGGGACGGGCGGTCGTGGCCGGCGGGCGGCAGCGCACTGACGATGCCGATCTCGCTGGCCCCGTAGGTGTGGGCGATCACCGGGCCGAGCCTCATCCGGGCGCGGCGGCGGAGCACCGGGGCGGCCATCGCGCCGATGTGGGTCAGCACCTGCAGGGAGGACAGGTCGCGGGTGGGGACGGCCGGATCGTCCATGAGCGTGAACAGCTGCGGCTCGACCAGGAACAGGTGGGTGATCCGCTCGCGTTCGATCGCGTCCAGGGTGGCGGCCGGCTCGTAGTGGTCCTGCAGGATGACGGTGCCGCCGCCGAGCAGGGTCTGGTCGACCAGGACCTGGGTCAGGTAGGCGAGCTTGCCGTTGGCCAGCTGGCGGCGGCCCGGCGCGGGCGCCGGGAGCATGACGTTGGTGTCGTAGGCGGCGAAGGTGCGGCGGCTGCCCTTGGGCACGCCGGTCGTCCCGCCGGAGGAGATGACCACCGCCAGGTCGCCGGGCCGGGCGCGGGGGGCCAGCGGTCCGGCGGGCTGGGCGGCGGCCAGCGTGTCCAGCCGCAGGGCCACCCCGGGGACCGGGCCGGCGGCAGCCACCGGGGCAGTGACCGTGGCCGGGAGCAGGGCAGCGGTCTCGGGGAAGACCACCAGCAGCCGCGGGTCGAACTGGGTGATCATCCGGGCCAGGGTCTCGGTGGCCGGCGGGATCGACAGGTACACCGCGGCCGCCCCGGTCAGGTGGGCGGCGTAGCGGACGGCCAGCGCTTCGGGGCGGTTGGGGGCGAGCAGCGCCACCAGGTCGCCGGGGCGCAGGCCCTGGGCGTCGAGCACCCGTGCGTAGCGGTAGATCATGGCCAGCAGCTCGGCGCCGGTGATGCCGGACATGCCGGTCCCGGCCTCGGCGGAGCGCAGGACCGGGCGGTCTCCGGCCCCGCCGAGGGCGGTCACGAGGGAGTCGATGTAGCTGGTCACGGTCACCTTCACTTGACGAGCTGGCGGTCGATGGCGTCCACGCCATCCTGGCCGAAAGCATTACCAACTTATTACGTAGCCCGCTGGGCCTGAACGCGCTGATCAGGCCAGCCGTATCCGGAAATGACCGGCCAGAAATGGCCTCTTCCATTACCGGATGCGCCGCGGCGCGAAATGAACGAGGCAATGCTGTGAATTCATCACCCCGGCACCGGCGCGCGCGCAAAATCAGGCGGAGCGGCCGCCACACGGCCCCGTCGCAGCTGGCCAGCGTGGCGGAAAAGGCCAGCCAGGCCACCCCGGCCATGGCGATCGCGGGGGTGCTGGTCGCCGCCCCGCAGCACCACGCGGTGACCGCCATGCGCACCACTACCGCCGCCGTCATCGTCCATCAGGAAAAACCCGAAAAGGTCGCGGCGAGTCAGCGTTATACGGTTCAGCGGGGCGACACGCTCTCCTCGATCGCCCGGCGCTTTTACGGCAGCACCGCCGATTGGAATCGCCTTTTCCAGGCCAACCGATCGGTGCTGCGCAACCCCAACGTGATCTTCCCGGGCCAGGTCCTGCAGATTCCCGGCCAGCTGCCCGCCGCCACCAGTTCGCCCGGGGGCGGCTCCGCCCAGGTGACCACCTCGTCGATGCTGAGCGGGACGCTGAACTGCCGCGAGCTGGAAGACCTGTGGGAGCAGGCCGGCGGCGCGGCCGGCCAGGCGGTCACCGCCGCCTCGATCGCCGAAGCCGAATCGGGCGGCCAGCAGTTCGCCACCGGCGGGGTGGGGGAGCGCGGCTACTGGCAGATCAACCCCAACCACGGCTCGCTGTCCACCTACGACCCGCTCGGCAACGCCAAGGCCGCCGTCATCATCTCCGGCGACGGGACCAACTGGACCCCCTGGACCACCTTCACCAGCGGAGCCTTCCAGGGCCGCTGCTAAATCCCGGGAGGTCCCGAGCGGGGCCGACCGGGTCTGGCGCACCGCCCGGACCATGGCCTCGGCGACCTGGAACGTGAACAGCTCCTGGGGCCGGTAACTGCCGACGATGCCGACGGCCGCGCGGATGGGGGAGTCGGCGTCGGAATAGCGGTCGAGCAGCTCGGCCCGTCCCGGTGACTGGTGATCCATCAGGTGGGTGTCCGACAGCTGGGCGATGACCAGCAGCGGCCGGGCTGACCGGCGCCACCCGGCGGGCAGGCTGGTGCCGGTCAGGTCGTCCCGGACAAGGTGCTGTTCCCCGTCCCTGGCCACCAGCGGGCGGTAGCCGCCTGCTTCGGCATCCCCGGGCACCAGCCAGCGGCGGTCGGTCGTCATGAGGGCATTTTGGCTGCTGTAGACGTCGGGCCGGTGACGGAGGGCTGAAAGCTTTGCCTCATCCGAACACGGATCAGCCGCGGCCGGTACCGGTGACGCGGCCGCCCAGGCCCGCGTCCCGGGCCCGGACGATGGCAGCCGGCCGGTCGCTGACCTGAAGCTTGGCGAAGATGGCCGAGACGTTGTTGCGGATCGTCTTCTCGCTCAGCCCCAGCCGCCCGGCGATCGCGGTATTGGACTCACCCGCCGCGATCAGGTCGAGCACGTCGTGCTCGCGCTGGGACAAGTTGGCGAACGCGGGCGTGATCCGGTCCGGGCCGCCGCGGAAGAAATCGGCCATCCGCGCGGCCAGCGCGGCGCCGAAGATCACTTCGCCGGCCGCGACCGCCGTGATCGCGCGCAGGATCTGGTCCGGGTGGGCGCCCTTGAGCACGTAGCCGCGGGCGCCGGCCCGCATGGCCGCCAGCACCGAGGTGTCGTCTTCGAGCATCGTGAGCATCAGCACCCCGGTGCCCGGCCGGGCATCGAGGATCTGCCGGGTGGCGTCGATCCCGCTGACCCCGGGCATGCGGATGTCCATCAGCACCACGTCGGGCTCGGTGGCCGCGCACACCTCGGCCGCTTGCTGGCCGTCGGCGGCCTGCCCCACGTACTCCAGCGGCGGGCTCTCCTCCACCAGCGTCCGCAGCCCGGCCCGGAACACCGGGTGATCGTCGGCGATCACCACCCGGATCGGCCGGTCCGGGCGGCCCGTCAGCTCAGTCACCGGGCCTCCAGCGGGATACGCGCCTGGACGCAGGTACCGCGGGGCAGCGCGGCCTCCACCGTGCAGTGGCCACCCAGCTCGGCGGCCCGCTCGCGCATGGAGGAGATGCCCACCCCGGCCCGGAACCCGTCGGGCAGGCCTTCGCCGTCGTCGGTGATCTCCAGCCGCAGGCCGTCGTCCAGGCTGATCCGGACGCATCCGTGCCGGGCGCGGGCGTGCCGGGTGATGTTGGTCATCGCCTCGACCGCGATCCGGTAGGCCGCCGCCTCCACCGCGGCGGGCAGGCCGGGCGCCGCGTCCGGCCCGGTCACCTCGATGCCGCCGAACGACTCGGCCCGCTGCTTCAGCGCCGCGATCAGGCCGAGCTCGTCCAGGGCACCCGGGCGCAGGCCCTCGACCAGCCGCCGGACCTCGGCGATGGCTTCCTGGGTCTGCCCGGTCAGCGTGTCCAGCTGGGTGACGGCCGCACCCGGGTCGGCCGGGATCTGCCGCCGGGCCCGCTGCAGGCCCAGCACCACCCCGGCCAGCCCCGGGCCCAGCCCATCGTGCAGATCCCGGCGCAGGCGGCGGCGTTCCTCCTCGGCCGCGGTGACCAGGTGCTCCCGGGACCGGCGGACGTCCATCGTCAGGGCGACCGCGTGCCCCGCGGCCGCGACCTGGCGGATCACCCCGTCCAGGAGCCGCATCTCATCCAGCCCGGGCGGCCGCCCGGGCTGGCGGCTCACGGTCAGCGAGCCGATCGTTTCGCCCGCGAACACCAGCGGGTACCGGTCCCCGTCGCCGTGATCGGTGCCGGACCGGGCCGTGGTCTCGCCGACCTCGATGCCGACGAAGTCCAGCCGCAGCGCCCGCCGGATCGTCCGGGCCACCGCGGGCAGCACCTCTTCGGGCTCGGCCGCGTCCTCCAGACGGCGCCCGAGCCGCATCAGCGCGGCGTAGGGGTCGTCCCGGTCGCCGTACACCAGGCGGGTGACCCAGCGGCGCAGGCCGCCCTGCACCGGCAGGGCGACGGCGACCGCCACGATCACCGCGACCGGCTGGCTGACCGCGTCCCGGGCCATCGTGCCGGCCACCGCCGCCACCGCGAAGTAGACGGCCAGCACGCAGGCGATCAGGCCCGCGTAGACCAGCGCCCGGCTCAGCACCTGGCGGGCGTCGAACAGCCGGTACCGGTAGATGGCAGCCCACGCCGCCGCGGCCAGCGCCACGATGCCCAGCAGCTCCGCCGGCAGCGCGTCGTTGCTGTTGCCGGTGGCCGCGATGACCACCCCGCAGCCCCACCAGGACGCGGCGATCAGCCACCCGGCCGGTACCGCCAGCCGCAGCGCGCCCGCCAGGGCCGGGTCGGCGGCGACGCCGCCGGCCACCCGGGCCGCCCGCTTGCTGCGCAGCTGCAGTGACCAGGCCCCGGCGGTGGCGAGGACGGGGATGGCCACGACGGTGGCACCGAGCGCGCCGGCGGCCGCACCGGGCGCCCCGCTCAGCCCGGTCGGGTTGGGCCGGTCGGGGAAATCGAGCAGGTGCGGCGCCAGCAGTTCGTTCAGCAGCTGGGCGGCCAGCACCGCGATCGCCGCCCACAGCACCACCCGCCAGCCACGCGAAGGTGGCCGCCCGGTCGGGAACAGCAGCAGGCCGAGGACCGGCACCAGCACCAGCGCGGGCGTCCACGGCCAGGCGTCCAGCCATTCGGCCCAGCGGGCCGCGGGCAGCGCCGCCCCGGTGTCGGCCGCGTGGGCGTACAGGTAGGCGGCCACCGCCAGCGGGATGCTGACCCCGGCCAGCAGCAGCAGCCAGCCGACCGGGTTACGCCGCTGGGCCCGGGCCGCGGCCGCGCCCACCAGCGGGACCGACAGCGACACGATGGCCAGCCCGGCCAGCCCCACCCCGGCCGGGTCCAGCCGGTAGGCGGCGACCAGCACCACCGTCACCGCTGCCAGCAGCCCGGCGGCGGTGACGGAGAACCGGGTTATCGCCGCCGTCACCATGGTCACGTTTTCCGTTCTTGACGAAATGCCTGGTTACACCCTGACATGCTCGGCCGCCGGCGGCATAGTGAGCGCGCGCCCGTCCGCCTGACGCTGGACCAGCGCCCGGGCACAGGCACCGAACGCCACCGCCAGCAGCGCGAAGCCGGCCGCCGCGAGCGGCTTGATCCCGGCCGCCTCGCCCAGCATCTCCGCGACCGGCCAGGCGCACAGCGCGGCCCCCGCCCAGGCAGGCACCGCCCGGGACCGGATCAGCGCGATGCCGAGCAGGATGAACCCGGCCACGTGACCGGCCAGGTACAGCACGGTCAGCCCGGTCACCACCCCGCTGTTCTCGAACCCGGCCACCACTGCGACCGCGGTCGCGCGGGCCGGCTGGGCGGCCGCCGACCGGACCACCACGTCCAGGGCCAGCAGGTAGCCGGCCCCCAGCATCGACACGAACGACAGCGCCGTCCCGGCCACCGCCAGCCGGGACCGCGTCCCCCCGGCCACGATCCCCGCGTACAGCACCGCCGGGAGCAGCAGCAGGAGCAGGACGTCGAGGACGGCGGCCGCGCTCATCGCCGGCCCGTGCGCGGCCGCGGCGCTCACCTGCGCCGACGCCGACGCCCCCTCGTCCAGCGGGGTCACCAGGTACTGCGCCAGCTGCCCGAGCGGGCCCGCCACCAGGCAGATCACCGCCGCCGCGGTCTGCCATCGAGACATTTTCATCAGATGCTCCCTCAGCTCCGGCCGCCCGGGCGGCGGCACGCTGCGAGCATCGCCGCCGGTGATGTCCCGGGACCAGAGACCGGTGTCCCGGCCCGCCGGGATTCAGGCGGAGCCCTAGTAGTAGATGGCGCCGGGCACGCCGCCGCCGGCCGCGATCGCGTCGCCGTTGACCGCGGCCGACTTGGGTGAGGCCAGGAACGTGACCACGTAGGCGACCTCGCGCGCGTCGATCATCCGGCCGGCCAGGTTGGCGGCCGGGCGCTGGGCGGCCGCCTCGCTGGTCGCCTCGGTCCGGGTGATCCCCGGGTGGACGGTGACCACGCCGATCCCGTGCGGGGCGAGCTCGTCGGCCAGGTTCTTCGACATCGCCGCGACCGCGACGTTGCGCACCGAGCCGGCGACCGATCCGGTCTGGCGGGCGGCCAGGCCCGAGATGTTGATGATCCGGCCCCCGCCGGCGGCGATCATGTGCGGGGCGGCGGCCTGGCTGACCCGCAGGTAGCCGAGCACCTTGACCCGGATCTCCTCGAACAGGGCCGCCTCGCTGACCTCGTCCCAGCGCGGCGCGGGCCGCTGCCCGCCCGGCTGGGCGGCCGCGTTGACGACGATGTCGATGCCGCCCAGGGCACCGGCGGCCGCCGTCACCATCGCCGCGACCGATTCACCGTCCCCGGTGTCGGTGCTGAAACCCGCCACCCGGCGGCCCGACTCAGCTGCCAGCTCGGCCACGGTGGCGTCGATGCGCCCCTGGTCCCGGGCCGCGATCGCCACGTCGGCACCCTCCCGGGCCAGCTCCCGGGCGATCGCCTTGCCGATGCCCCGGCTGCCGCCGGTGACCAGGGCCCGCTTACCGGCCAGTTCGAGATCCATCGGTCTCCTTGGACAAACTCGTGGGGGAGGGCGAGACGAATTTACGCTAGCCGCCGGGTCTGTATAGATGGGGCCAGCGTGTGGCGTGGCTGGCCTTGGGCGCGAGCGAAGGCAGAGGTGGCCGATGACGGTCAGTGAGGATTTCGCCGGTCTGGCCGGCCAGTTCCGCGGTGAGCTGCTGGCTCACTGCTACCGGATGCTGGGCTCGGCCGAGGAGGCCGAGGACCTGGTGCAGGAGACCTACCTGCGGGCGTGGCGGTCCTACGACCGGTTCGAGGGCCGCTCGTCGGTGCGGACCTGGCTGTACCGGATCGCGACCAACGCCTGCCTGACCGCGATTGAGCGGCGGGGCCGGCGGCCGCTGCCGTCCGGGCTCGGCGCCCCGTCCGAGGGGATGGACGCACCGCTGGTGGCGGGCCGGGAGGTTCCGTGGCTGCAGCCGCTGCCCGGCGCGCTGCTGGCGGCCGACGGCGGGGACCCGGCCGCCGCGGCGGCGGCGCGGGCGGGTATCCGGCTGGCCTTCGTCGCGGCGCTGCAGTACCTGTCCGCCCGCCAGCGGGCGATCCTGATCCTGCGGGACGTGCTGGAATGGACGGCCGCCGACGTGGCGGACCTGCTGGGCACCACGACCACCGCGGTGAACAGCGGCCTGCGGCGGGCCCGGGCGCAGCTCGCACGGGCGCTGCCGGCCGACGACGAGCTGGCCGAGCCCGCCGAGCCGGACCGCCGGGCAGCGCTCGACCGGTTCGCCGCGGCCATCGAGGACGCCGACGGCAGTGCGCTGGCCGAGTTGCTGCGCGCGGATGCCGTCCTGGAAATGCCCCCGCTGCTGGCCTGGTTCACCGGCCGCCAGATGGTGGCCGGGTTCATCACCGCGCACTTCCTCACCGAGCCCGGTGGGCTGCGGCTGGTCCCGGTGGTGGCGAACGGGGAGCGGGCGTTCGCGGCCTACCGGCGCCAGCCCGGCGGGGAGTATCACGCGCACGCCCTGCTGGCGCTGACGGTCACCACGACGGGGATCGCGCGGATCGTCGCCTTCCAGGACACGCGGCTGTTCGCGACGTTTGGCCTGCCCGCGAAATCGTAGGGCCGCTCGCGGCGAGTCGCGGGAATCCGGCTGGTCTATCTAAGTGAGCCGCCCGACAGGCGGCCGGAAGCCCGCAGACTGGAGTGGCAGACATGAAGATCGAAGGCAAGACCGTACTGATCACCGGGGCCAACCGCGGCATCGGGCAGGCGCTGGTCAACGAGGCCCTGATCCGGGGGGCGCATCGCGTGTACGCTGGCACCCGCCAGCCGCTGGCCCATCCGGACGAGCGCGTCACGCCCCTGACCCTGGACGTGACCAGCGCGGCGCAGGTTCAGGCCGCCGCCGCGAGCGCCGGGTCGCTCGACGTCCTCATCAACAACGCCGGCATCGCCCGGTACGACGACCTGAGCGACCGGGCGGCCCTGGAGCAGCATCTGGCCGTCAACCTCTTCGGCACCTACGGCGTCACCCAGGCCTTCCTGCCGTTGCTGACCACGTCCCGGGGCGCCATCGTCAACAACGTGTCGACGATGGCCCTGGCCCCCTTCCCGTTCACCCCGGCCTACGCGATCTCCAAGGCGGCCGCGTTCAACCTGACCCAGTCGCTGCGGGCCCTGCTGGCCGGGCGCGGCGTACGGGTGCACGCGGTCCTGACCGGCCCGACCGACACCGACATGACCCGCGGCTTCGACATCCCCAAGGCCTCGCCGGAGTCGGTCGCCCGCGCCATCTTCGATGGGGTGGAGAACGAGGAGGAAGACATCTTCCCCGACTCCATGTCACGGTCCCTGGCCGACAGCTGGCGCAACGGCGCGGTCAAGGCGATGGAGCGCGAGAACGCGGCGTTCGTGCCAGCCGAGCCCGCCGCGGCCTGAGCACGGTAATACCCCGGGGACCCCGGCCCGGGTGGCCCGCACCACCCGGCCAGGGCCCGGTTACAACGGGTCCAGGATCATGAGGACCTCGTCCCTGGTGTCGCCGGGGGAGAGGCGGAGCTTACCCGGCCAGCGGCCGGTCACCGTCCAGCCGAGCCGAGTGTAGAAGTCCTCGAGTCCCAGGCCGCCGCGGACGGCGAGGTGCAGCTGCTCCAGGCCCATCTCGTCCCGCGCCACCTGCCGGAGGCGGCGCATCAGGGCCGACCCGATGCCCTGGCCCTGGTGTGCGGGCAGCGTCTGCAGGTGGTTGACGGTGCCCCAGTGCGCGACGGGCGCTGACCGGGGGAAACGGGAAACCGACGGCGCCGCCGGCGTTGGAGACCGTGACCCAGCAAGTGGTCAGCTCCTGCCGGATCGTCGCGTCGGCGTCACCAGGATTTGTGAGCTGGGAGATCTTCATCAGCGAACTACATCAGCGAACTACACGTTTGTAATGAGGCGGGGCGTTCATTCCGGTCACCGCGGGGCCGTCCAGGGCGCGGGGGAGCGGGACACCCGGTGCGCGGCCAGGCCGGCCGCCACGATGATGGCCAGCCCCAACGCCAGCGCGGCGCCGACCGACACGAAACGGATCAGCAGGCCGCCCGCGATGACCCCGGCCGCGAACGCCGCCAGGGCCAGCCCCCGGCGGATCAGCACCAGATCGCGGGGGCCGCTCACGTGGTCGGTGATCGCACCGGTCATCGTGAGCGTCATCACCGCGGTCATCAGGTCGGGGACCTTGAGGTAACGGATGAGGGCCAGCTGGCTGCCCATCGAGATCGCGAGCAAGATCGTGAGGACGATACGAACGCCGTAATCGAAAGTGTCACCGGCGAGCAGCGCGACCAGCGTGGCCGGGACCGCCAGGACAGCCTTGAACGCGGTGACGTTCCGCAGCGCCCGCCCCCGGTGATCCCCCGAATGCCGGCAGATCCGGGTACCCGCGAGCGCACCGGCCATAAAGCTGAGCAGCGAGATGGCCGAGGCGGCGACCGAGAAGCCGCCGAGACCGGCGATCCCCAGCCCGATGAGCACAAGGTTGCCGGTCTGGGCGGCCACGAAGACGTGATCGAGCCCGGCGATGCTCACCGCGTCGACGACGCCGGCCAGCACGGTCAGGGCCAGCAGCAGCGCCGGCAGCGGCCCGTGGCGGTCGTCGATCAGCGCATCACGCAACGCCCCGCTGGCCAATGACGGCCATCGCCGCCCGCCCAGAGCTGGTGTTTCACTAGTCACACCGGATGAGTATGTATCAAACCCGGACGCTTGATGAGCCCGGCAACGCCGAGCTGGTCGAGCTGATCGGCCACCAGGTCACCTTCCAGCACCAGCCGGTGATCAAATTGGTGATCAACGGCAAGCAGATCGCATCGATGCAGTTGCTCATGTCGCTGGTGCTCGACATCCAGGCGCTGACCGCCACGGTCCGGGCTGGCCGCCTCACCGCGCTGCAGACCGGGCGGTGCGACGCCACCGGCAGCATCAGCATCGACGGCCGGACGATCGCCAGCCGGACCGGCCCGGTGACGCTGCCGGTCTCCATCCCGCTCGGCCACGGCATCTTGCTGAACTCGTAAGCGCGGCGCCGGTGAGGACAGCCTCTGGCCAGGCAATGCTCACCCGGAAAGGATGATGACCGCGCGGCCGCCCGCGGGCACCGTGAAGAAGTCAACGTCCCGCGGACCCGGACCTGTATGGCCTACATGAACTGGCTGCGTGGCAGCTTCGGCAGGGAGAACCTGGAGTCCCGTCACGACCGCGTCACGGCATCGATCGTGGACGTCAACGACGGCATCATGTCAGCCGCCGGGATCGCGGAGGGCTTCGCCAGCGCGGGCGCGGCGGCCAGGACCTTGCTGCTGGCGGGCATAGCGGTCATCCTGGCCGGCGGCGCGGCGATGGCGGGAGCCCGCTACAACGAGGTGCGGACCGAGTGGGAGATGAATCGCGCGCAGATCGAGGCGGAGCGGGCGAGCATCGAAGCGGATCCCGCCGGTGAGTTCGAGGAGCTCGTCGGAATCTACCAAGCCAAAGGGCTGGACGCCCGGCTCGCTCGCCAGGTCGCGCATGCTTTCACCGAACGCGATCCAGTGGCGGCCCACACCGAAGCCGAGCTCGGTCTTGACGTGCCCGGCCCTACGAGCGGAGCTATGACCGCCGCCGTGGCGGCCGGGCTCTGCTACGGCATCGGCGCCGCAATTCCGCTCGTCGCCATGAGATGGCTACCGCTAGATGACCGGCTGGCGCTGACGTTCATCACGGTCCTGGCCGCCCTCGGGCTGACCGGCTGGCTCACCGGCTGGCTGACCGGGCTGTCGGTGTTCAGGCTGATACGCCGCAATCTCGTGGTCGGGAGCGCCATCATGGTGGCCAGTATCCTCGCCGGTCACGTCCTGCATTGAACCGAACTTGCAGCCTCGCGCGGGCTGGTGCCGATGAGAGCGGGTGCGTGCCGCCAGATGAGACAGGCCAGCGCGCCGAGGGGGATAGGCGGCAGGTAGGTGACGGCCCGGTACAACAGCACGGCCGCCGTCACCTGGACGCTGACCGTGTGGCCGGCGCCCGCGGTCAGGATGCCGACCAAGCCCAGTTCGGTGATCCCGACCCCGCCGGGGGTGATGGGCAGCGCGGTCAGCAGGCGGATAAACGCGAACGCGGCCAGCGAGGTCTGCCAGGGCACCTGGGCCTGGGACACGCCGGTGGCGCGCAGGCACGCGAGCAGGACCAGCCACAAGGTGAGGTAGCTGGCCACGGTGGCGGCCGTGATCCGCCAGCCGCGCGCCCTGAGCAAAGCTCCGGCCCGGTCACGGAAACGCCGGAGCGCCCCGGCGACGTCGGCGGGCGGCGGCCGCCGGGCCAGCCGGGCCGCCACCGCCACGGGACGCTGCAGCGCGCGGCCCGCCCGGAGCGCGAACCAGTCGCTGTGCAGGAGGAGGCCGAGCCCGACGACCATGCCGGCCAGCAGGGCCACACCCACGGCCGCGGCGGTGATCAGCACGGCATCGGGCCGGGTGGCCGTCGCCATCACCAGCAGGGCGATGACCGGCAGGCCCAGCAGGGTAAAGACGTTCCAGATCCCCGTCACCAGAGTGTAGAGGACGTAATCGGCGGTACTGAGGCCCCAGCTGGAGAGCATGGCCCAGCTGATGCCCATAGCGAGGGCGCCGCCACCCGGCAGGGAATTGGCGACCGCGTTGGAGCCGAGACTGACCGCGGCCGCCTGGCGTATCCCGATCCAGGGGAGCACCGCGCGGATCGTGACCCAGTAGGCGGCCATGCTGGCTACGGCGGCCGTAGCCACGAGCAGAGCGTACGGCCAGGTCATCAGCTGCACGCTGGCCCACACGCTGCGGTAGGAGGCGACATGGGGCAGGACGAACCCGAACGCGGCGCCGATGAGGATGACCGACACCGCGGTGCGCAGGACCTTGCGGCCAGCCCGGGGCCGGGTGGTCTCACCGGCCGGCCGGGTCGTCTCACCTACAGGCCGGGCCCCCACTGGCTCCGGTTTAGCGTCCGGCACGCTGGCGGGCACGTTCAGCGGTGCGCCCAGCTTCCGGGGATCAACAGGTTGGCGACCAGGCGGAGAACGATCCACGCGGTGATGCCCATAACCGACTCCTGAATCAGAAATTAAGTGACTGCGGGTAGCCGGTCCTGCGCGACGGGTCGCGGTGGGAGAAATGATTCCCCGCGGGCTCTTGCCCTTTTCTGGGCCGTTGCGCCTTTCGGCGTCGGCCCGGACGCAAAAAACTCCGTCCTGCGCCACTCCCGCCTTTTGACGAGGGCAGCAGCCGAGGTCCGGAGCTATCGGAAGGCTACGCCCTCGCCGTACTTGTGTCGATAGCGTTGCCGTCGGCCGCAGTAGCCGCTTGGCGTGGTGGTCAACCGGCCCTCGGTGTGCCCGGCCGATGACTTTTCCGCGCCGTGCTGGTCTGCATATGCCGAGGACCGACTCACAGGGAGGCTGACGCCGTGCGGAAACTGACCTTCGGCATGAACCTGAGCCTGGACGGCTACATCGCCGCGCCCGGCGACGACATCGGCTGGAGCGTGCCGAGCGACGAGCTGTTCCAGTGGTGGTCCGACCGGGTGGGTGCGACGGGCCTGGCGCTGTACGGGCGCAAACTGTGGGAGACGATGAGCTCCCACTGGCCGACCGCCGACCAGCAGCCTGGCGCCACACCGGCGGAGATGGAGTTCGCCCGCCGCTGGCGGGACATGCCAAAGGTGGTGTTCTCCTCGACGACCAGCACGGTCGACTGGAACACCCGCCTGGTCACCGGCAACCCGGTCACCGAGATCACCCGGCTCAAGGCCGGGGACGGCGGCCCGATGGACATCGGCGGCGCCACACTCGCCGCGGCGGCCATGCGGGCCGGGCTGATCGACGAGTACGTGCTGGCCACCGCCCCGGTCCTGGTGGGCGGCGGCACCCCGTTCTTTACGGCCCTGGACAACTGGGTGAACCTGAACCTGGTGGAAACCCGGACGTTTCCCGGCGGCGTGGTCCTGACCAGGTACGAGACCAAGCGCTAAGCGCCCGGCGTCGGAACAGCGAACTTGCCGTTTCCGATTGAAGTGAGACGAGTAGCGCATCGCCCGGGGGGAGTAGCACCCCTGACCTGCCGGGCGCTTAGGCGGCGGCGCTGTTGGCCGGCGCCGTCTGCAGCGGCGCGGTTGCGGTGTCCGGCGGCAGTGACGAAGGACTGACGAACGTGCTACCACCCGGGCCGGCCTGCACGGCCTCGTGCAGGGCACTGCCCCGGAGGTACTGCGGCCAGCTCAGGAACCACTGCGTCCAGCCGTTGTCCCAGGTGCCGGCCTTCGGGCTGCCCACGATCGTGATGGGATCCCCCGGCACCGCGAGGTTGTAGTACGTCTGCGCGTCCGCCGGCGACAGGTTGACGCAGCCGTGGCTGACGTTCGTGAAGCCCTGCTCGCCCACGGACCAGTAGGCGTCGTGGTAGTAATCGCCGCTCCAGGTGAACCGGACTGAGTACGGAACCTCCAGGCTGTACCCCGGGCCGGTCATCAGCACCGGGTTCTCCTTCTCGATGGTGAGATAGCTCCCGTTGGGGGTGTCGTCGCCGGGCCGGCCGCCGCTGATCGGCCAGTCGTAGCGGAGCTTGCCGTTGTAGTAGATCTGCGTGCGGTGCGCACCGACGTTTCCGATCGCGATCAGCGACGGGCCGATGTTGAACGTCTGGGTCAGCGTGTGGTCGCCGTACATCCCGGGTGCACCCTGCACGCCGTTCAGGTGCCCGGTGAAGCTTACGGTGGTGCCGGCCGGCCAGTAGTCACGCGGCCGGAAGTAGGCGCAGGTGGGAGCCGTGCCGCACGCGTCGTCCCAGTACCATGCGCCCACTACCGGCTTCGAGGTGGTGACCTGTAGCGCCCGCTCGACCGCGACCTTGTTCGTGATCTTCTGGCTGAAGTACAGGATGATCGGCTGCCCTACGCCGTAGGTCTGGTTGTACCCCTCGAGGATCTCGGTCCGGAATGTCCGGGCTGGTGTGAGCGTCCGGAACGTGCTCCTCGTGGTGCCGCCGCCCGACACAGTCGCCGTCACCGTGTAGGACTGCGATGGGGCCAGCGCCCACTGGCTGTGCCACACCGTGCCGTCCTGGCTCATGCTCCCGCTCACCGCGCCGGCGCCGTGCACAGCGACGTTGGTGAGGGTGCCGTGCTTGGCGGTAACGATGATTCCGGCCGATGGGTCGGCGGCCATCGCCCCGTTCGCCGGGCTGATAGTCACCGACGCCGCGGCCTTGGTATGCGCGTTGGCTGCAGGCCTGGCCCCGCTGGTGCTGTGCCTGCCGCCCGTGCACGCCGCAATTAGCAGCGTGATCGCCGCCGCGGCCCCGATGCCTTTCAGTCGCCTCGTTGTGCCGGTCACGCCACCACCCGCTCCCTGCATAGCTCGCGGTTTGTCGTTCCCAGGCCATGCGCGACTTGAACGCTCGCCGTGAATTCAGAGCTCAGCGCGAACTTCCGGGCAGCTCTCGTGTAGAACCAGCCCGAGACCGTCGGGATACTTTTCAACTCCCGTCGTTCAACTGGCAATCTCGGGGCCGTGGGCTGGAGCGGGGTCGGGTGAACTCGCCGCCTGGTGTGGCCGCTTGCTCGCCGTCGACTATGCCGGCCTGCGTACTCTGTCCCGCGCGACACGGGCCACAGCAGGCCGCCCGGATGGGGGATGTGCCGATCTTCGGCGTCGAACTCGGCCGGGACCTCGAGTAGCTGGCGCATGGCGGCCAGAAGCGAAGGGGACGTCCTGCGCAGAGGCGATGAGCGCATGTCCGGCCGCGGGAAGGGTACTGTCCGGGTCGTTGACCAAGGTGATGGCGGTCGCGCTCTGCCCGGCCATCTGACCGTGATGGCGCCGAGGTACTTGGCCCATTCGTCGCTGCCGTATGTGCAGATCCAGGCGATCACGTCGTCCCGGCCTTCTAAGTCCAGGTTTTCCCAGCCCCATGGCGCGCCGGGGTGCCGTCGGCCTCCCGTCCGAAACGGAACTGATCCTTGAGACCTTTATGCTCGAGGAAGAGCTTGAGCATGCCAGCCGACGGCAGCCGACTTACCAGTGTGGCGGCCTGCTCGTACGCTCTCGCCGCTTCGCCCCGTCTGACCCCGTGCGGGATCAGACAGGGCGCGTTCAGCTTTAGCCGGGAGCTTTCACGCCGCACAGGTCGGCGAGGACCTCACTGGCCGCGTGCACGGGGATGGCCCAGGTCTGCAGGCCAACCACGCCGTCGGCGGTGATCTTGGCCTCCTTCTGGGCGCCTTCCACCGCGGTCTGGGTCTTCGGGCCGTACTTGCCGTCGACAATCAGCACCGGGTTGGTGGTCGGCGCGAACTGGCCGCATCCCTTGTTCAGGGCCTCCTGCAGCTTCTCGACCACCGATCCGCTCGAGCCGTTGGCCAGGGTGGGCGGCTCGGCGCTGTCGCCGCCCAGGGCGGCCCAGGTCTTGGGGCCGACGATGCCGTCCACGCTGAGCTTGGCGTCCCGCTGGAACGTCTCGACCGCAGTCTTGGTGGCCGGGCCGAAGTTCCCGTCGATCTGGGTGTAGGTCAAGGTCCGGCGCACCAGCAGGTACTGGGCCCAACGGACCGTGTCGCCGGTCGAGCCTTCTTCGATGGTGGGGGGAGTGGCCATGGTTGCCTCCGGTTGTTTGCCTTCTCGGTGTCGCGGGGGCGGTCCCTCACAGGCAAGGGTGCCTCCGCCGCTGCTTGCCGGGTCGTCTACTGCTAGGTGAGCACATCTACCCACTCGAATTTGAGCAGGCCCGCGACCAGGCTGTCGGGTAGTGGCCCGGCGTGTTCCGGCCGGACGTACGGCAGGATCCGGACCGTGAAGTCTGCACCTGGTTCGACCAGGGCGCGGAGCCGGTCGGTGACGATGACCCACTTGGTCATCGGCGTCAGCTAATGCTCCACATAGCTCGGGTCGTCCGTCGGCGTCTCCAGGCCCGCGTCCGGGTGGTTGACGAACAACCGCCCCTCGTAGCTCGCCCCGCCGTAGTCGACGCCGTGGAAGACCAGGTCGGCCCGGCGGTACGGCTCAGCCGGCGCGGTGAGCGTGACGGTCAGCGGATTGGCGGTGAAGGTGGCCATCTCAGTAGCGGCCGCGTACTGATAGCCGAGCGCGGTGACGCTTAACGTCTGGCCGACGTTGATCGTCGGGAAAAGGTCCAGCGGATAGCTGGCTGGCACGGGTCCCGCCCCGGCCCCGCGGTGGGCCTGCTGCCACAGCGCCCACAAGCCGGTCGATCATCGTGTGGTGGGCCCAGAACAGCAGATCGAACGCGGCCACGGGGATCGCGCTCATCGTGCCGCCGACCCATATGTGCACCCGGTTATGCAGGTCCTCCAGCTGCGCCGAGAAGTCGTCGAAGTCCTCGAGCTTGAGCACCGCGGCCGCCTCGGCGGCGGCTGTCAGTAAAGTGACGCTCTTGCGGTACCGGGGTTAGGACGAGCCGGTCTTGCCCAGCGACTGGCCCCCACCAGGTGCCACAGCGCTCAAAACGCTTGTGGTCTCAGTCACTCTCCGGACGATACGCGCCGACGATCATCATGCAAGGGACCAAAGGCCCATATCACTGTTAACGCCGCCGCGACGCGGCTACCAGCAGATGCATGGCTGCGCGGCATGCCTGCCACGTAGCCCGGGCATGCGCAAGCGGATCACCTGGCCGGTGCCGCGGTCCAGCCAGGCCAGCCGGGCCAGGCCGTAACGGGCCAGGACCCGGGGCGCCGTGGAGGAATGCAGGCCCCAGTAGCCAGCCGATCCGGGCCGGCCCCACCGGCCGTGGTCAGTACAGCTAGGACGTGCTAAGAGGTGGCTTTCTCAGCCGCGGGCCGCCCGCCGCCGATCGAGCGGAAGGTGACAGATTCAGTGTCACGGGACAGACGAGTCGTTGCACTAAATGCAACTCGTCCTCCTTCTACGCCGATAATGCACATTATGTAAAGTAGTGGTCCTGAACGGGGCATCCTGAGCGGGGCCCCTGTCAGCAGAACTGTTCATCGACGGCCTCCACAACGCGATCTGGCTCGCTGGCCTGCTCCTCCTGTCGGCCGCGGCCGCCGGCACCGCTGTACTTGCCCGCCGGCTGTCAGGCGGCGAGCTCACAGGACGGTGACGCCGCGCCCGCGGAGCTGGCTGACGACTTCGTGATCCCGGCCGTCGGTGACGACCCCGGCCACCTCGGCCAGCGGCAGGACGCCGTAACGGGATGCCGTGCCGAGCTTTTCGGCGCTGGCGAGCACATAAGTTTCGGCCGCCCGGCGGGCCAGCGCGCGTTTCATGGCCGCCTCGTCGGCGTCGCCGGTGGTCAGGCCCTGGACGGGGTGCACGCCGGTGACGCCGAGCAGGAACACATCGGCCGACAGCATCCCGGCCGCCTCGACCGCGGCCGCGCCGCAGGTGACGCCGGAGTGCTTGAACACCCGGCCGCCGATCATGAGGATTTCCACTCCCGGGTGGTCCAGGAGCGCGCTCGCGACGGTCGGGCTATGCGTGATCACCGTGCACTGGAGGCTGGCCGCCAGCGACCGGGCCACCGCCAGCGTCGTCGTGCCGCCGTCGAGGATCGCGACGCTGCCCGGCTGGATCAGCGTGACCGCCCGGGCCGCCACCGCCTGCTTGCTGTCCGGCTCGATCGACCGCCGGGTGCGGTAGTCGCCGAGGGCCGGAGAGGTGGGGACCGCTCCCCCGTACACCTTCTGGCACAGGCCGGCTGCCGCCAGCTCACGCAGGTCGCGGCGGATGCTGTCCTCGGACAGGCCGAGCTCGGCGGCCAGGTCCTTGGCGACGAGCTTCCCGTCCGCCCGCAGCCGGGCCAGCAGCAGCTCACGGCGCTCAGCGGCCAGCATTCGCACTCCTTCACGTTCTTGCATGATGGTGCATGTAGTCTAGCGGCATGAGTGAGCGATCACAGCAGCCCGGCGTCGGCATTCCCGACCACCGGGGCCGGACCGGACTCGACCAGGCCGGACGGGACCTGCACCGGAACCCCGGCGTGATCGTGCGCGACGTCGAGCTCACCTCGGCCGGCTGGCACGTGCTGCGCCGTACCACCTTCGACTACCGCCGCCGCGACCTCAGCTGGACGACCGAGCAACGCGAGACCTATGACCGCGGCAACGGCGCCACCATCCTGCTCTACGACCCGCAGCGCCGCACCGTGCTGCTGACCAGGCAGTTCCGCTACCCCGCGTACGTCAACGACCACCCCGACGGCATGCTCATCGAGACCGCGGCCGGCCTGCTCGACGATGACGACCCGGAGACCGCGATCCGCCGCGAGACGGCCGAGGAACTCGGCGTCAGCGCCGGGCCGCTCACCCACGTCTTCGACGTCTACATGAGTCCCGGGTCGGTCACCGAACGGCTGCACTTCTACGCGGCGCCCTACTCCCCTGCCGACCGGACCGGCGACGGCGGCGGCGTGGCCGCCGACGGTGAGGACATCGAGGTGCTCGAGATCCCGGTCGGCGACGCGCTGGCGATGATCGGTGACGGCCGCATCGCCGACGGAAAGACGATCATGCTGCTGCAGTGGGCCGTCCTGGCCGGCCCGCTCGCTCCCGGCCCGCTCGCCCCCGGCCCGCTCCGCCGCGAATAATCCGGTGCGGTTTCCTCCCCGGCGGCCTACCGTCGGGGACGTGACCGAGCCGATGCCGCCAGTGTCCCTGGACGAGGACGCCTACTACCAGGACCCGATGGGCTTCCTGGCGGGGCTGCGTGAGTCCGGGCCGGTCACCCCGGTGGTGATGCCGGCCTACGGGCGGGCCTGGATCGTCACCCGCTACGACGACGTGCGGGCGGTGCTGACCGACCCCCGGCTGGCCAAGGACGTGCGCCGCTGGCCCGGTGGCGCCCGGTCCCGGCCGGCCGTGGCAACCGGCGTCGAAGCGCACATGCTGCACCGGGACCCGCCGGACCACACCCGGCTGCGCCGCCCGGTGCAGAAGGCGTTCGCGCCGCGGCGGGCGATGCTGCGGCCGCGGGCCGAGCAGATCGCCACGCGCCTGCTCGATGATCTGGCGGCGGCCAGCGGTAACGTCGTGGACCTGCTCGACCGGTACGCCCGCCCGCTGCCGATCGCGGTGATCTGCGAACTGCTCGGCATCCCGGCCGCCGACCGCGAGTGGATCCGGGTCACGGTCACCGCCTACGACCGGCGCGCGGAGCACGAGCGGGTGGAGCGGGAGCTGGCCGCCTACTTCACCAGGCTGGTCGCCGCCAAGCGGGCCGCGCCCGGCGACGACCTGGTATCGGCACTCGCCGTCGCCGACGGTACCGGGGACGACGGCGCCGGGGACGGCCTCACCGAGGCCGAGCTCGTCTCCACCCTTTACCTGCTGGTGATGGCGGGCTTTGACACCACCGTCAACCTCATCGCCTCCGGCACGCTGGCGCTGCTGACGCAGCCGGAACAGGCGGCCAGGCTGCGGGCGGACCCCTCGCTGCTCCCGGCCGCGGTCGAGGAACTGCTCCGGTTCACCAGCCCGGTGAACCACGCGAACGACCGGTTCACCACGGAGGCCGTGTCGATCGGGGGCGTGCTGATCCCGGCCGGTGAGTGGGTCTTCCCCGCGATCAGCGCGGCCGACCGTGATCCGGCCCGGTTCCCCGGCCCGGACCGGCTCGACCTCAGCCGCGACGCCACCGGGCACCTCGCGTTCGGCTACGGCGTCCACCACTGCCTGGGTGCTCCCCTGGCCCGGATGGAGGCCGAGGTCGCCCTGGGCGCGCTGCTCGCCCGCTTCCCGGCCCTGTCACTGGCGGTCCCCCGGGCCGGGCTGCGCTGGCGTCCGGTCAGCCTGATGAACGGCCTGGAGGCCCTGCCGGTCCAGCTCGCCTGAGCGGAGCGGTCAGCCCGCCGGGCGGATCAGGACCTCCCCGTGCAGGACGCTGATCCAGCCGTCGGGGTGCGCTGCCCATTCCCGCCAGGCCCCGGAGATGGCCTCGAACTCCCGGCGGGAGGCCAGGCCGCTGGCCAGCAGCTGATCGGTGATGGCTGAGCCGGTGATCCGGTCGGCCCACATGCCGCCCCACTCCTGGCGGGACTCCGGGTCGGCGTAACACCAGGTCGACGACGACACGGTGATGTCGGCCGCCCCGGCCGCGTGGGCCCAGGCAAGCAGCCGCCGCCCCGCGTCCGGCTCGCCGCCGTTGGCCCGGGCGGCCGCCTGGTAGAGCTCCAGCCACCGGTCGAGCCCGGGCAGCTGCGGATACCAGGTGAAGCCGCGGTAGTCGCCGTCCCGGGCCGCCACCACTCCCCCTGGGCGGCAGACCCGCATCATCTCGCGCAGCGCCGCCACCGGATCGGCCACGTGCTGCAGCACCTGATGGGCGTGCACGACGTCGAACGAGTGCGAAGGAAACTGCAGTGCGTGGACGTCGGCCACGGCCAGGTCGATCGTCTGGCAGTCACGGCGCTCGGCCTCCGCGCGCGTGATCGCCAGGGCCGCCTCGGTCACCTCGACCGCGGTGACCCGCCCGGGCGCCACCCGCTCGGCCAGGTCGACCGTGATCGTCCCGGGCCCGCTGCCGATGTCGAGCAGGTCCAGGCCGGGACGCAGCTGCGGGAGCAGGTAGGCGGCGGAGTTCTGCGCGGTTCGGGTGCGGTGGGAACGCAGGACGCTTTCCGCGTGGCCATGGGTGTAGACGCCGTTGGAAGACATGCCCCGACGTTACCAACTGTCTCGAATTACGGCACTTGCGTCTCATTTAGTGAGACCGCTGTCGCTGTGGTTCCCGGGTTGGTCTTTCAGTCCGTTCCGGGAAGCGTCCGGGGCAGCCCGAACCGTGGCATCACGCTCGCGTCGAAGCCGGTGACCGCGCCGATGCGGTCGTCGGCGATCGTGACGACATGCAGTCCGTAGGCCCGGTAGACACCTGTGTGGGGATCGGCCATGTACATGCCCAACGCTGGCTGGCCGTTGGCGCGGGTCGGCACCACCCGGTAGGACTGGCCGGGCCGGAGAATGACTGCTGCGAAGAACCGGCGGGCTACGTCGATTCCCCGGTACTCCAGCATCGCGGGCGGCATGGAGACCCGGACGTCCTCGGCGAGTAGCCCTACCAGGGCCTGTACGTCGGCTCGTTCGAGGGCGTCGGTCAGCTGGGCTACGAGGTGGCGTTCGGCCGTGGTGTCGGGTTGGCGCGCGGGCCTGCTGCTCCCTGAGTCCGCCAGGTGGCTGTCGACCGTGGCTCGTGCTCGTTTGAGGGCGCTTTGCACCGATTCCTGGGTGGCGTCGAGCATCCTGGCTACCTCTCCGGCGCGGTAGCCGAGCACGTCGCGCAGCACGAGTACGGCCCGCTGCCGCGGCGGCAGCAGTTGCAAGGCGGTGATGAACGCGAGCGAGATCGCCTCGGTGGTCTCGTAGCGGGCCTCTGGACCCGGCGCTTGGTCGACCAGGTTGTCCAGCAGCACGTCCGGATATGGTTCCAGCCAGGGCGGAGCGTCGCTGACGGCGGTCGGCTTGGGCAGACTCAGGTCGGGGAGGTGGATCGCGGTGCGTGGCCGCCGACTGTCCGCGCGCAGCATGCTCAGGCACCGGTTGGTCGCGATCTGATACAGCCAGGTCCGCAGCGAGGACCGTTGGCCGAAGTCGCCCAGGTTACGCCAGGCGGACACGAGGGTCTCCTGGAGCGCGTCCTCGGCGTCCTGCACCGATCCGAGGATGCGGTAGCAGTGCACCTGCAGTTCGTGGGAGTGCACCTCGGCCAGTTCGCGGAACGCGTCGTGGTCGCCGGCGCTGGCCCTGGCGACCAGGTCCGATGTCTCCATGCATCCTCGCTCTTCTTCTTTCCGCCGGGGCGCGGCTCGTCTAAAAGTACCGACGCCGCCGGGCCCGCGAATTGGGCGGTGTCTGCACGCCCAATTCCGCGGACCTGCTGGCGTCTACCCGGTTAGAGGCGGCCCCAGCCCGGGGCGCGGCCCGGATACAGAACAGGAGCACAGATCGTGGCTAAGTACGTTTTCTCCTACCGTGTGCCTTCCGGCTACGCGCCCGGCGCCGGGACGGCGGCCGAGTGGCAGGCCTGGTTCGGCGGGCTGGGCCCGGCCCTGGTGTCCATCGGCCACGCGGTGACCGATTACGCCTCGCTCGGCGAGGTCGGCGGCAGCAGCTCCCGGATGATCGGCTATTCGGTGGTGTCCGCCGGGGACATGGACTCCGCGCTGGCGCTGGCCAAGGACTGCCCGGTGCTGCGGGTCGGCGGCGGGATCGAGGTCGGCCCCGTGATGGAAGCCGCCGGGTCGTGAGCGACGCCATGACCGCATCGACGGCGCCGCCGCAGGAGTCGTTCCTGGCGACCGGGCGCGGCAAGGCCATCCTGGGGCTGCTGTGCCTGGCGACGTTCCTGGACGTGATGGATGGCGCGATCGTGAACGTCGCGATGCCGACCATCCGTGCGCATCTGGGGTTCTCGGTGCAGAACCTGCAGTGGGTGATCAGCGGCTATCTGATCACCTACGGCGGGTTCCTGCTGCTGGGCGGCCGGGCCGGGGACCTGCTGGGGCGGCGGCGGCTGCTGATCGCCGGGACCGCGCTGTTCGCGGCCTCCTCGCTGGCCTGCGGGCTGGCGAACAGCCAGGGGCTGCTGGTCGGCGGCCGGCTCGCCCAGGGCTTCGGGGCGGCGATGATGACGCCGGCCGCGCTGTCCATCCTGACCACCACCTTCCAGGACTCCGACCGGCACAAGGCGCTGGGCGCGTGGGCCGGGATCAGCGGGATGGCCTCGGCGGTCGGGATGCTCTTCGGCGGGCTGCTCACCCAGGAGCTCGGCTGGCGGTGGGTGTTCTTCATCAGCCTCCCGCTGGCCGCGCTCGTGCTGCTCGGGACGTTCCGGCTCGTGAAGGCCGACCACGGCCGGTCCGTGCCAGGCGGTTTCGACGCGGCCGGCGCGGTGCTGGTCACCGCCAGCATGCTGCTGCTGATCTTCACGCTGGTGAAGACGCCGGACGTGGGCTGGGGTGCGGGACGCACCATCGGCGGGCTGGCGGCCTCGGCGGTGCTGTTGGCCGCGTTCGTGGTCAATGAGCAGCGGCGCGCCCATCCGCTGGTCCCGTTGTCGATCTTCCGGATCAAGGGCCTGGCCGCGGCCGACGCCACCCAGGTGATCGCCTGGGCCGGGTTCTACTCGATGTTCTTCTTCGTCACCCTGTACATGCAGAACGTCCTGGGCTTCTCCCAGCTGGAGTCCGGGCTGTCGTATCTGCCGGTGAGCGTGGGCATCGGGTTCGGCTCGACCGTGGCGACGAAGATGTTCATCCGGACCGGTACTCGCCCGATCATCGTCTGCGGTGCGCTGCTCGCTGCCGGTGGCATCTTGTGGCTGTCCCGCATCCCGGTGGATGGCACCTATCTCGGCAACCTGCTCGCCCCGCTGGTGATCATGGGGCTCGGGCTGGGGCTGCTGTACGCCGGCGTGCAGACGGCCGCGAACGCGGGCGTGCCCGAGAACCAGGCCGGATTGGCTGCGGCCCTGATCACCGCCTCTTTCCAGCTCGGGTCCGCGCTCGGCCTGGCGGTGTTCACCGGGATCGCGACCAGCCGCACCAGCCACCTGCTGGCCGCCCACACCCCGCCCCCGGCGGCACTCACCGACGGATTCCAGCGGGCCCTGCTCGTCAGCGCCCTCTGCCTCGTGGCAGCCGGAGCCATCGCGCTGCGCGCCTCCAACACCCGCGGCGAACCCGCCGCCCCACCAGAACCCCGACAAAACCTGGAACCTTCCTACGACCACGCATAACCCAACACAACGAAATCGCCGGGTGTGCGGCGCTGTGGGGTCACCCCACAGCGCCGCACGCTCCCATTTCCGGCAGCTGCCGCGCCTACGTCGCCGAGCCGGCCGGCCCGGCCGGGGGCTCCTCACCCGGCCATCCCGCTGGCGACCCGCCAGCCACGTTCAGGCTTAGCCGTACCGGCGCAGCTCGGTGAAGAAACCGTCGATGATCTGCAGATTCCCGGCGCGGGCGACCTCGTCGTAGACGTACTTGCCCACCGCCAGATCCAGCACGCCCAGCCCAAAGGGCGAGAAGATCACCGGCCGTCCAGCCGGTACCGTCACCTGGCCGGCCATCACGTCGCCCAGCGTGCCGTCCAGGAAGTCCCGGCGGCCCGTAAGCTGCTCGGCCAGATGCGGTGAGGTGCCGGCCTTCAGGCAGTGCTCGACGTCGTCCACGAAGTTGGCCGAGGCGAGCAGGATCTCCGGGGCCAGGTCGCGCAGGGACACGTGCAGCACCAGCGGGTTGTGCCTGAACCAGGCCAGCTCGCTGACGTGCGGCTCGCTCGCGATGGTGGCAAAGACGACCAGATCGCTGGAGCGGATCAGCTCACCGGGATCGTCGTACACGTGAATCCGGCTGGTCGTACCCGACTGTTCCAGGTAGCCGCGGAAGCCTGCCGCGCTGTCGGCTGAGATATCGTGCACGCCGATCTGGTCGAACGACCAGCCCGTGGCGGCCAGGAAAGTGTGGATGTAGCGGGCGATCAGGCCGACCCCGACGAACCCGGCGCGGGCCGGGCGCCGGCGGCTCCGGCTCAGCCAGTCCGCCGCCGATGCGGCCAGCGCGGCCGTCCTGGTGGCACTGATGATCGAGCTCTCCAGGCAAGCGAATGGATAGCCGGTGGCGTGGTCGTTGAGGATGAGCACGGCCGAGGCCCTGGGGATCCCGGCGGCCACGTTGTCCGGGAAGCTGGAGATCCACTTCAGGCCGTCCACCTGCAGCGGGCCGCCGATGGAGGCGGGCAGCGCGATGATCCGGGAGGTCGGGCGGTCGGGGAAACGCAGGAAATACGAGGGCGGGTTGACCGACTGGCCCGTGCTGTGCAGCCGGTAGGTGAACTCAACCAGCTCCCGTGTCTCGATTTCCTTGCCGTGCAGCACCTGCCCCACCTGGGCGCCGGGGATCACGGCGAACGGCGGCACGCTGACCTGGCCGCCTGCGGCCCTTTCCGCTGCGGTAGACGGTGTGGCGGTCATGCTGCGGTCACCTCGATGGTCGGCGAGCAGTCGGCCAGGCGCACCGGGTCGGCCAGGGCGGCGAGCACTTCACGCGGTCCCTCGAACGGCTCCCGGCTGTGGGCGGTGCGGATGTTGTCCACAATCATCAGGTCGCCGGCCTGCCATGGCTCGCGCACGGTGCGGGCCTCGTAGACCTCGTTGAGCAGCTGCACGACATCCGCACCGATCGGGGAACCGTCGCCGAAGCAGGTCGTGAAGGGCAGGCCCTCGGCGCCGTAGAGGTCGATCAGGTACTCGCGTACCTCAGGATCTATCGTCCACTCGCTCAGGAAGGCAATCTGGTTGAACCAGCAGCGCTGGCCGGTGACGGGGTGGTGCACCACGGCGCTGCGGCGCTGCCTGGTGCGCAGCCCGCCGTCGGGCTGCCATTCGAACTCGATCGCGTTGGCCCGGCAGTAGCGTTCGATGGCCTCGCGGTCCTCGGTTCCGAACGCCTCGGCGCAGGTTGCCCCGATGTCGTCGTTGTAGTTCCGGATAAGCATCCAGCCCAGGCGCGCGAACCGCTCGGCCAGCTCGGCGGGCAGCGCGTTGAGCACTTCCGGGGAATCAGCCACCCCGGTCGCCCCTCCGGCGCCGGGCGCGGTGAGACATGCGAACATCATCAGGCCGGGAAACTCCAGCCGGTAGCTGAGCTCATGGTGCATGCACATCTGCTGGGCTGGCGGCCATGTGGTCGAAGAGTACGCGCCGCCGGGATAGGCCTGCCGGGCGGCGAAGGCCTCTTTCTCGCTCATCAGTCCGGTGGCCAGCTGCGTGAAGACGGCCCCCGCCTCAACCGTGTCCCGCAGCGCGAGCCCGCGGACCAGGACGCAGCCGTGGTTGGTGGCGACGGCCCGCACCGCGTCCCGGTACTCACCCGCCCAGCGTGGCCCGTCTCCGGCGGCCCCAGCGTGCAGGATCGGCACTTGCCCGGGACGCGGATCCACGTTGAGTTGGGACGTCGAAGATGAGAAGGACATTTTGGTCTCCTCTGCGATTCTTAATGGGAAGAAGCCAGCAAGCCGGCGGCGTGCAGGATGGCCTGCGCCGTCTCGGCCGGGCGGGTGCGCGGGAAGTCGTGACCGCCGTCGGCCAGCTCGTGCAGGTCAACCGAGCTGGCCAGCAGCAGCCAGTCGCGGTATCGGTGCGGGAAGTCCGCCGTGACCGGGTCGTCGGCGGCCACCACCACGGTGACCGGGGCGGACAGCTTCTCTCCCGGCGCGGTGTCCAGGGCATCGGCGAAATACCGGTGTGCGGAGCTGCAATCGTGCCGGTAAGCAGCCCCGACGTGCCAGGCAGGCTCCGCGTCCAGCTCGGCGAGCTCGCCGTAGCCGCTGGCCGTGGTCAGTGTTGCGGCGATCTCGGTATCGCTCAGCCCGGCCAGTTCGGTGACGATGGCCCGCCGGGCGGCCGCCTCACCGAGCAGTTGCGCGCCAAGGAATACCCGGTCGGCGGCGGTTCCGCGTTCCTCCAGCTTTCTGGCCGTCGCTACGGTGAATGCGGCGCCTGAGGACTGGCCCCATAGCAGCACCCTGGTCAGGCCCCGGCCGGTGATCTCGGTGGCGACCTGTTCGGCTACCTGGGCCAGCGGCGCGAACGATTCGGTCCTGGCGGCTACGTCGTGACCGGGCAGCTCGACGGCGTAGACCGCCAGCCCACTGCCGGACATCGCGTCGGCCAGAGCGCGGAAGTTCACCGCGTTGCCGCCGGCGCAGGGGAAGCACACCAGGGCACCGGCCGGCTCGCCGTCCGGTTGCGACAGGAGCTGGAGCAGCCCGGAGCCCGGTTCTGGGGTTCCGTCCAGAAGCCGGGCCATGTCGGCGAGGACCGGGTTGCCGGTGATGTCCTTGAGCGACACCACCCGGTCCAAGGTGACCGCCAGCTTCACCGCCGACAGTGAGGTGCCGCCCCGGCCGAAGAAGTCGTCCCGCCGGCCGATCTGGCCCTGCGGGAGGCCGAGCACCTTGGCCCAGGCCGCCGCCAGCCGCTGCTCGGCCGGGGTCGCCGGGGCCTGGCGGCCGTCTTCGGTGCGGCCAGGCTCGGCGGCGAGCGCGGCCGCGAGCTGCGTCAGCGCCTTCCTGTCGATCTTGCTGTTGGCGGTGAGGGGCAGGCTGTCCTGCCAGTGGAAGGCCGACGGCACCATGTAGGCAGGCAGTGACTCGCCCAGCCGGTCCCGCAGCAGGCCGGGGTCGAGCGGCCGGTGGCCGGTGCAAATGGCCACCAGGGCCTTGCTCTGGTCGGCCCGCTGGGTGACCACCACGGCGGCGTCGCGGACTCCGGGCACCCGCAGCAGCCTGTTCTCGATCTCGCCGATCTCGATACGGAAGCCGCTGATCTTGACCTGGCTGTCCCGGCGGCCGAGGAATTCCAGCTTGCCGTCGGGCCGCCAGCGGCCGTAGTCGCCGGCCAGATAGAGCCGCTGGCCCGGCCGGTGCGGATCGGCCAGGAAGGCCTGCTGAGTGCGCTCGGGATCGTTGACGTACCCGCGGCCGACGCAGACCCCGGAGAAGACGATGGCCCCGGGCGCGCCCAGCGGCACCGGTGACAGGTGCTCGTCGACGACGTAGATGTGCACGTTGGGGACGGGGCGGCCGAGAGGCACCCGTTCCCCGTCCGGCGGCCGGTCCATGACCTCGTGGTTGGTGTCGTCCGACGTTTCGGTCAGCCCGTAGGCGTTGAGCAGCCTGACCCCGGGTAGTGCCGCGAACCACCGGTGCGCAAGCTCCTTCTTCAGCGCCTCCCCGGTGACCGACACGTAGCGCAGGTCGGGCAGTTCCCGCGGATGCTGCTCCAGGTAGGAGAGGATCGCTTCGAGGTAGGACGGCACCACCTGCAGGACGGCGACCCGGCCGCGGGCGATCGTGTCGATGAAGCGTTCGGCGTCCAGGATCGTCTCCTGCTCGATCAGCAGGGTCTGGCCGCCGGCCAGCGGCGCCGAGACCAGCTGCCACAGCGAGATGTCGAAGCACTGCGGCGCGGTCTGCGCCACCACCAGCCCTTCGCTGATCTCCAGGTCGGTGATCTTGGCGAACAGGTGGTTCACCATGCCCGCGTGCTCGCACATCGCTCCCTTCGGCTCACCGGTGGAACCGGAGGTGAAGTAGATGTAGGCGAGCTGGTCCGGCGCGACCGGCACACCAGGGTCGGTACCGGGATGGCCCTCGGCGTAGGCGGTGCCGGTGAACACGGTTTCCACACCGGGCAGCCCTTCCAGTGCATGGCTGAGAGTGCCGTTGCTGCCGGGTTCGCTCAGCACGAGCCGGCAGCCGGCCCGCCGCAGCGTGGCCTCGATGCGGTCGGCCGGGAAGTGCGGCTCAATGGGCAGGTACACACCACCGGCCTTGAACACCCCGAGGACGGCGGCCATCCAGTCCAGGTTGCGCTCGGTTACCACCGCGACCGGCTCTTCGCGGCGCACGCCCCGCGCGAGCAGGGCATGAGCCAGCCGGTTGGCTCGGTCGTTGAGCTGCCGGTAGGTCCATCGCTGGCCGCCGCGGCAGGCCGCGACCGCATCCGGCTGGGCCCGCACCCGCTGCTCGAACAGCTCATGGACCCGGAGGTCCGGCCGTTCCCGGCGTGGCCCGGCGAGTTCTTCGAGCTGGCAGCGGAGTTCGGCCGCGGACAGCAGGCTCTGCCGGCTGTGGTCGGCGCCGGGATCGGCGGCGATCAGCGCCAGCGCGGTCACGTGGTAGCCGGCGATCCTGGCGGCGGCGGCCGCGTCGAGTGCGTCGGCCCGGTACCGCAGCCGCAGTACCAGCCGGTCACCGACCGGCTGGATCCCCGCCGCCAGCACGGTTCCCTTCGGCAGGTCACCGTGGCCGCTGCCGCACCCGGCCGGGCCGAAGACCGTCTCGAACGAGGGGCCATCCACGCCCAATTCGCGGCGGAGGCTGGCCACGGGAAAGTCCCGGTGCGAGAGAAGCTCCGTCTCGGCGCGGCCGGCGGCGGCGACCACGGCCCGCCACGGGCCGGGCCAGGCTGTCAGCCGGCACGGCAGCGGCGGCCCGCCCGTGCAGGCGGCGTAGCCGGCCGTGACCTCAGGCTCGCCCGACAGCGCGGACAGCACCTTGGCGTGGGCGGCCAGCAGCACCGAGCTGAGCGGTACGGCCAGCTCGCCCGCCCGCCGGTGCAGTGACGTCACGACACCGGCCGGGATCTTTATCTCGTGCGTGGCGGTGCGGGCCATCGGATGCAGGGTCCACCGCGGGATGGTGGTGGATCCGCCGGCGGTGAGAACGTCGCGCCAGTACATACGTCCGCTTCGGGTGCCGGTCACCGGGCCGGCCATCTCCGGCGGGCTCAGCGGGCTCATGTCATCTCCCGGGCAGGGTTCCCGCCCCACCGTGCGCGGGCCGGGACTTCCTCCCCCTTCATCAGGAAGGAGTCGGCGGCCAGCACCGAGCCGTCACCCATGGTCACTCCGTAGTGGACCATCGCCCCCACCCCCAGCGTGCAGCCGGCACCCAGGACGCTCCGGTCGGATTTGAACGTGCCGTCCTCCTGGGAGTGGCACTGGATCTTGGTTCCCATGTTGAGCGTGCAGTCGTCGCCGATGGCGGCCAGCGTCCGCTCGGTCAGGTAACAGCCGTCGTCGAAGACCCTCCGGCCGATCCGCACGCCCAGCAGCCGCCAGATCACGTTCTTGAACGGCGTGCCGTCGAACATGTGCAGGTAGATGTTGCCCGGCACCTTCCACAGGCGTTCATGCCGCCAGAAGTACGGGTCATAGATGGAGCAGTATCTCGGCTCCAGCGGGCGGAACCGCCGCAGGACCCGCTCCACCAGGATGAAGTAGGCGGGCGTGATCAGGATGGTGACCGCGAACAAGGCGGCCATCACCAGGTGGTCCAGCGGGCGGTACAGGGCGAAGGCGGCCAGGACAAACAGCGAGACCAGGAAGATGTGCAGCCACCGCGAGGCGAGGAACAGGGCCATGGTCCGCAGGTTGTACTTGTTCTTCGCGGCCAGGCGGTGGCGCAGTTCGTCCCCGGTCCGCAGATCGTCGAACCGGCTGTCCCGCTCCACCGACCGCGGGATCTCGAAGGACGGTGAACCCAGCAGGCCCACCCCTTCGCGTATCTCCCCCTCGAGCGGGATCATCGCCTTCGTGGCCAGCAGGCAGTTGTCGCCCGTCCTGCCGCCGGCCGGGTAGACGATGTTGTTCCCGACGAAGTTGCGCGGCCCGATCGACACCCTCGACAGCCGGAACGAGGTGCTCGAATAGTCCGCGTTGATGACCGCTAGGCCGTCGGCGACCATCGTCCCGCTGCCGATGGTGGTCAGGAACGGGGTCTCATGCCCCACCTCGGTGCCGAAGTTCGACCCGGTCTGTTCAACCCGGCCAAGGTCGTACCCGAGCCAGCGCAGGTAGTAGACGATGTAGGAACTGTCGCCGAACAGGTACGTGAAGAACTTCGAGCCGGTCGTCATCCTGATCGTCCGGAACAGCCAGTAGTGGAAGCCGTACAGGGGGTAAACCCTGTCCGCCTTGACGAGCAGGTTCAGGACCCTGGGGATGGTGACCACCAACAGCAGGCCGGCGAGCACGGCGCCGCAGAAGAACACCAGGGAGAAGAACAGCGATTCGAAAATGAACTCCCTCGAGGCCAGCGCGTTCCGGCTCGGATCCAGCAGGTCAGCCAGCGACGGCATGCCCGGATCCAGCGGCTTGACCAGAGACGGCATCGCGTTCAGCAGCAGGTATATGCCTCCCTCGGCCAGCGGCAGGTACACGAAGAACATGGCCAGGAGGGTGCCGGCGCAGAAGCGGGCCTTCCGCATCGTGCCGCACCGGGCCGGCCCGACCCTCAGGTAGCTCAGCTCGGTGCGCTGCGCGGGAGATCCATGCCAGCGCTGGCCGGCCGGTATCGTCTGGCCACGGTAGAGCGCGGACGCGTGACCCAGCTGCGCTTCGTCGCCCGCCAAGGTGTTGATGTCGAGCACGGACTTCTCACCGATGAAGACGCCCCGGCCCAGGGTGACGGGACCGGTCTCGATCCGGCCCGCGTGAGCCCGGTAGCACTGGAAGAACGCGTCCTTGCGGATGACCGAGCCCGGGCCGACGGTGAGCAGATCGGAGCAGACCGGGACGTGATGCGAGTGGATCACGGCGCCCTTCCCGATCTTGGCCCCGAGTGCCCGCAGGTACAGGTTGTACAGCGGTGAACCGGTGAAGATGACCATCGGGTTGGACCGGATCAGCGTCTTGACAATCCAGAACCGCAGGTAGCCCAGGCTCCACACGGGAATCTCCCGTGGCTTCCACCGGCCGACGAGCACCCACTTCACCAGGACCGGAAGCGTGCACAGCACCAGGAACGCCGCGCCGCCGAAGAGCACCGACCGCAGGTAGACGTCGGCCTCGCCGGAGGCGGCGGCGATCCAGTCGTAGGCCCGGGCACCAACCAGCGCGACGACGTACGCGTAGCCCAGAAAGAACAGCAACTGGAACGCCCCGCACGTCACGTACTGCCGCGTGCTGGCGTGATGCGCCACCTCGGCTGGCGCGGCGACTGCGGGGGCACCCGCGGTCGCGGCCGGAGCGGGAAGGGTGTCCGCCACCGCCACCGCCGCCGCCAGGCTGCGAATGGTCGGATGCTGGTAGATGTCTTTTATCGAGACCGACGGCAGGTCCGCGCGCTTCCTCACCCGGGCACAGAACCGGGCCATCACCATCGAGTCAGCCCCGAGGTCGTCGAAGAAGTGGCTGCCGGCCGGCACCTGATCGGCGTGCACGACATCGGCCAGTATCTCGGCCAGGGCCAATTCCGTGCCGCCCACCGGGGCGCAGGTGCCGTCCTCGATGATGGCCGGCTCGGAGGGGCCGGTGGTCAGGACCTCGACTGGTTTTCCGACCATGAAAACTCCTCAGAGCTAGAAAGCCGGTAGTTGTCCGGCATGTTCGGGGGCACGGGGCTTTCCTGCCGGTAGCCGTATCCGTTCCGCGGGTCAGGCTGCCCGGGACCGGTGGCCATCTCGTCGAGGTGCACCACACCTTCGCCGTATAGGTCCTGGAGCCAGTTGATCTGGTAGATGGTGTCGAGGTAGCGCTCACCGAGGTCGGGGGCGATGGCCACCGCGGTCAGATCACCCTCGTCATGCTCAGCCAGCCAGCGTGTCGCGGCGCTGACCACCGTGCCGGTGGAGCCGCCGAACAGGAACCCGCTCCTGGCCAGGCGGTGGCAGGCCCGGATGGTGTCGGCTTCCTCGACCCGTATCACCTCGTCCACGTAGGTCTCGTCGAGCAGGGGCGGGCGGATGCTCGTGCCCAGGCCGGGAATCATCCGGCGGCCGGGGGGCCCCCCGAAGGCGACTGACCCGATGGTGTCGACCGCGACAATCCACACCCGCCGGTGCCATTCCCGGAAGTACCTGGCGCAGCCCATCAAGGTCCCGGTGGTGCCGGCCCCGACGAACAGCAGGTCCAGGTGCGGGAACTGGCGGGCGATGGCCGGCGCGGTGGTGCGGTAGTGCGCCTTCCAGTTGCCCGGGTTGGTGTACTGGTTGAGCCACACGTACCGGTCGTCGGAGGCGCACAGCGCCTGGACGTACTCGATCCGCGCGCCGAGGAGGCCGCCGACCGGATCCGGTTCGGCGATGACGTGCACCTGGCTGCCCAGGGCCTCCATCAGCAGCCTGGTCGACAGGTTGCAGCGGGAGTCCGTGACGCACAGGAACCGGAAGCCCTTGCTTGCCGCAATCATGCTCAGCGCCACGCCCAGGTTCCCCGATGACGACTCGATCAGCACGGATCCCGGGCGCAGGAGACCATCCCGGGCAGCAGCCTCGACCATCTCTGTCGCGGCCTTCAGCTTGATCGAGCCGGCGAAGTTGAACCCCTCACATTTCAGGTAGAGCGAACGTCCGTAGATGGAGTGCAGGTCGACGTAGAGTTCGTCCTCATTGAAGGCCTGCGGGTCGGAAATGATTGCCACGACGCCTCCTCATCCGCTGTGCAGCGTGTGGCTGCCGCGGGGAAGAGGACGTGTGATCGCCGGATTCCAGCGACGATCGCATTCCCCCGTCGCTGAATCCTTTGTTCCGGACGGCTGCTTGCGCGCGTCCTTGAGTACGCAGACTCCCATGTCTGCCCCTCCCGTACTCGGGCCCGGGCGTCATTGCCCGTGACCTGCACCGGTGACGTACTGATCGGGTGGATGACATTGCTGCGGCCCGGCCGGAAAACCCCGGTCAGCCTGGCGGCGTCGAGGCCGCTGACCCAGCTGCTGGTGGGCGCTGCCGTCGTGATCAGGCACGATGGAGGCGTGATGGCCCGTCTCGTACCTCGGTGAAAGCTGTCTCCTTCCTGACGAGATCGGTGTGCACCTGACGCGCGGGCGCCCGGGAGCGTCGGCCGCAGGGAAGCGCAGATGCTGGCATCTCTCGGAGGGAATTGGCCCGGCAGTGCTGCCTGAGCAGATCGTGATGAAGTCGGGGTGAGCCTGCCGGGTGGCCGCATGCGCGGCAGGCCAGCCTCATCACACCGGGCGGTCAGTACCCGCCGATCTGGGCGTCCTGGTGAGCCCGGTCGGTCCCCCGAAACAATGTGCGAACATGGTGGCACCCGCACCGACGTCCCCCCCTACGGTTCATCAGCGCACTTCTGGCCATAGTGCATCGCTCGGCTACGCCAAATCAACATCCGTGCTTAACAGGGGAAACTGATGTGACTGGTATGGCAAAAAAGGTTTTATGTGACGAGTTTTTGAAACATCACCGTGACGTTCCGCAATGCAGCGTTCCTGGTGACGCTGAGCGATCTGGACGACCGGCGGACGGCAGGAGGCGCCGTCAGCTTGAGGCCGGGTGGTCGCCCGGGGAGCCCGCAGATTCCGGGGAGCCCTCACCGGCCGCCCGCTCGGCCGGGGCCGCTTCGCCCCTGCCCCGCTCCCCCGCGCCGGTGCTGGCGGTCAGCTCGGCCCCGTAATCGCGGAGCGCGCCCGGGCGCAGCGGCGCCCCCAGCAGCTGGCTGACCAGGGTGCGGTGGGCGGCGTGGAGGGTGCGGACGGCCGCCCGGTTGAGCCCGGGCTTGACCGGCGGCTGGCCGCCGCGCGGGCGGCCGGGCTTGGTCGGCACCCACAGGTGGCCCGGGTCGCTGCCCTGCAGCTCGGCGACGATCTCCGCCCGCACGCTCAGCCAGCGGCTGAGGATCTGGACGGTCGCATCCGACAGCGGATAGGACTCCTCGCCCAGGTCGACGCTCGGGTCGCCGTCCAGGTGCAGGGCGCCGACCGTGAGGCCTGCCAGTTCGGGCACGCCCTGGCCGGTATCGGCCACCAGGCCCGCCACCGCCGCCGTCCGGACGGTGGTCGCGAGGTTGGCGGCGCTCGGCCGCCGGACGGTCAGGTCGTGCAGCAGCGCCTCGGTGTCGCCCGGGGTGAGGTGGAAGCCGCGGGCCGGCGGCGGGCTCTGGCGGCGATCGCCCAGGCCCAGGAACTGCGCGAACGCGTTGTAGGAGTCGACCCGGACGCGGATCGAGTTAGCGGAGACGGCCGCCTGCGGGCCGTACCGGGTGTTGCGGGTGCGCAGCTCGCCCTCGGCCGCGGCCACCAGCCAGGCGTCGCCCCGCCCGGGATCCATGAGCTCGCCGGCCGTCAGCTCGGCCTGGCCGGCCCCCGCCTGCGCGTGCTCCAGGAACTCCTCGAGGTAACGGCGCCGGATCCGGCAGGTGGTGGCGCTGAAGTTGCGGGCGGCCAGATCGCGGGCGAACGCGTCCACCGCTCCCCTGGCCGGCGTCTTAGCGTCCGGGACTGGCATGGGCCCTCCCCTCTTGGTGGGGGTTTTGGCAGTTGGCGGTGCTGCACCATAGTGGATGTGACTTGGCTTCTTGCTGTTATCAGATTAACTCGGCAAGCAGCCGGAAAGGGGGCACGACACGCGGGGAGGCCGGGTGGACCGCAGGCTTACTCCGGGGGCGGGGCGGCGGCCCCCCAGATCCGCTCGAACTGGTCGCTCCAGTACGTGTACCAGCGGTCGGACTGCTTGCGGGTGAACTCCACGTGCATGCGGGAGGAGGTCGCCTCGTTGTAGAACGCGTGGAACTCCACGATCAGGCGCCCGCCCCGGGCGCTGGGGTCGATGGCCACCAGGCTGAACCCCGGGTTGTAGGCGAGCATCCGGTACTGGAAGCTGCCGACCACCGGCCAGCGGGTCATGACCTCGAGCTTGCCGACGGTGGTCTCCAGCGAGGTACGGAAATTCTGCATCGGGTAGTCCAGCGAATCGTCCAGCTGGAGGGTGGCCAGGTCGACGGCGGCGTCGCGGGACGGGTCGAGCACCACCACCCGGACGATCCCGCCGTCCCGGCTGAGCGGCCCGTTCCGCAGCAGCTGGCAGTTGTGCGTGCTCAGCAGGTTGACGGCGCTGGGGGCGAAGATCCACACCTCGCGCGCGTCCCTGAACCGGTCGGACAGCGGGACGCTGTCGAACGCGAACCGGTCCCGCAGCACGTCGTCCAGGCTGGCCTCCGGCGAGGTCTCCGGGATCGAGATGCGCAGCACCAGCAGGCCGAGCGCGGCCAGCACCACCGTCCAGCGCAGCTGGTCCGAGCCGTAGCCGACCACCGAGACCACGGCCAGCACGAACGCCACGATGGCGACGCTGTAGACGTCGATGAACCGGCGGTCCCGCAGGTCACGGGCGACCCGCCGCCACCCAGGGGAGGCCACGATCTCACCGGCTCCCGGCGGCCAGCTCGCTGAGCAGCAGCCGCATGGTGGCCAGCTCGGCCAGGCCGTCGAGGTCGGGGTACACGCGGTAGGCGTTGATGCCCATCGAGTCCAGGTCGGGCAGCGCCGGCACCGCCTCGATGGCGGGCAGCACGACCTTGGTCAGGGCCACCCCGGAGCCGCACTCGGTCACGTACTCCTCCAGGCTGGCGTACTGGGTGTGGGACAGCGTGAACTTGCCGCTCTGGTTCTTCAGCCGGACGTTTTCCAGCGCGGGGGCGGAGACGATCTCGACGCCCTGGTCCTTGGACCAGACCGCGTTGTCCAGGTGCAGGACCCAGAGCGCGACGTGGCTGAACCGGTGGGGCAGCTGCTCCAGGCACTTCTGGAACGCGAAGAACGCCGCGATGTAGGGGCTGGTGCTCCAGTCCAGCAGCCGGGTGGGCAGGCCGTGGTGCTGGCCGAGCGCCCACAGTGCGACCTCATGATGGGCCACCTCGCTGCGGGCCGCCTCCTGAGCGTACCCATGCTCTTCGCAGCTGCGCCGCCACTGCTCGATCAGCTCGTCCCAGACCCGCAGCCGCTGCCCCGGGTCCAGGTAGCCGAACCGCCGGTCGAACAGGGGGGCCAGCTTCCAGTCGGCGCTGCCCATCCCCCGGAACAGGTAGCGGCCGGGCCGGAACACCCCGCCCTCGAACAGCTCGCTGAGCAGATCCCGCTTGAACTCGCGCCAGCTGCCGTAGGACAGCGAACGGACCGCGCTCCCCGCTGGGGTCACCGCGGGCCGTCCGGGCCCAGCTCGATCTGCTGGATGCCGCCGACCGCGTACACCAGGCACGGGTGCAGCACGTAGGTCTTCACGTCCGGGGGCAGGTGGAATTCGTCCACGTCGCCGAGTGAGTAGAACCGCCGCCGGCCGAGGTAGTCGGCGTACCCGAGCAGGCCGTTCTGCCAGAGCACGGAGGCCAGGTCGGTCGAGATGCCGTACTCCCGGCTGGCCAGATCCTGCAGCACGTCCAGCTCGGCCCGGGTGAACCGGTCGAACCGGACCGTCCCGACCAGGTCCCGGAGCTGGTCATGCACGTTCTGAACGTACTCACGGAGCTGGTGAAGGTCTCCGTGAAGTCGAACTGGCCGGCATTGCCCGGCATCTGGTCCGAGGACACCTGGTTGGCGCACTGGGCGAGCTGGGAGTCGCCGAAGCGCTTGGCGCAGCGGGCGACGACGGCCCGCACCGCCTCCGGCGGTACCGTGCTCTGGCCGGCCTGCGTGTACCGGACCACCTCCTCCGACAGCTCGTTACCGAGCGAAACCAGGTCCCGGGGGATCATCCGGGTGTGGCTGAGCAGGTAGTCCTCGATCGTCTCGGACCCGTCCAGGCCGGGCCAGTCACCGTTGACGCCGAGCCAGTCACCGATCGACGGCGGCCGGTCGGCCGGGCGGCGCATCAGCAGCGCCGGCGGCAGCCGCTCGAGCTTGCGCTGAAATAGGTAGAGCAGCGATTCCCGGTCCCAGTTCAGCACCCGGATATGCGGCTCGTTGTGATAGCGCGGCGCGTGCTCGGTCCGCGCCACCGAGGACATGACAATGTCCCGGATACAAACGACGATGTGCAGCCGGCCACCCAGCCGGTGGTTCCGCAGCATCCGCATGACCTGGTAGAACAATCCCTCCTGGCATTTCAGCCAGTACATCGGGGCGTGGCCGAATTCCTCGTCGACCGCGTCCAGGTACATATAGACCGGGCTGCACTGGCCGAGAATTTCGCCCATCAGATCTTCCAGGTCGTCCCAGAGCGGATCGTCCAGGAAGGCGGACAGTGCCGAGCAGCCGCCCGTAGGACCCCTCCAGCTCGCCGGCGTGCTCGTCGTCCAGCTGATGCCGCAACGCCGGGCGGCGCAGCAGGTGCGTGGCGAGCGAGCGCACGATCGCCCGCTCCCAGATCTGCATCCACTTCTCCACCAGCACCGGGCTGGGGAACCATTGGCAGGCCTTGACGATGACCTCGGTTTTGGGCAGATCCTGCTGGGGCGGATCGCTGTAGACCGACTCCTGATGGGCCTGGAAATCCTGCAGCCGCCGCAGATATACGGTCTTGCCGGCCCCGAGTTTGCCGACGATCACCCGCACCATGGAATCGTTTGCTTTGGTGGCCAGGTGCCCGTAGGCCGGATTACCGCCGAAGTCCACGAAATCGCGGGTCAGGTCGTCCAGATCGGCGCGGGACCCGTCGGGATTGCCGAACGGGAACGACCCGGCCGTTACTGCCCGCCGCCTGTTGGCCATGCTCCCCCTCCGCCGGACTATCCGGGCACATTAGATTGCAGCCTTTCATAGGAAAAGGAGACCGCCCAGCGCCAGTTAATACACTCTTGTAACAAGCGCCGCCGCCGTCCAGCTCCGGCCTCGGATGGCCGGGCGGGCAGGACCAGGCAGACTAGGGGTATGCCTGACCTTCCTGTGCAGTACTACGCCGGCCGTGACGGCACCAAGCTCGCTTACCGGGAGCTGGGCCAGGGACGGCCGGTGGCGCTGATCCACGGCTACTTCTCCAACGCCGTGACCAACTGGATCCGCTACGGTCACGCGGCCACGATCGCGGACCGCGGGTTCCGGGTGATCATGCCGGACCTGCGCGGGCACGGGGACAGCGCCAAGCCGCAGGACCCGCGGGCCTACCCGCCGGACATCCTCGCCGACGACGGGTTCGCGCTGATCGAGACGCTCGGGCTGACCGGCTACGCGCTGGGAGGCTATTCGCTGGGCGGGCGGACCGCCGCGCGGATGCTGGCCCGCGGGGCCACGCCGGGCCGGGCGGTGATCGCGGGCATGGGCCTGGACGGCATCGTGAACGCCGCCGGCCGCAACGAGCACTTCCGCCGCATCCTGGAGCACCGGGGCAGCTGGGATCGCCGGTCGCCGGAGGGCAAGGCCGAGGCGTTCATGAACAGCACCGGCGCCGACCCGGTGGCGGGCCTTTACCTGCTGGATGCGAACGTGGACACCCCCCGTGAGGTACTGGCCGCGATCGAGGTGCCGGTGCTGGTGCTGGCCGGTGACGAGGACGACGACAACGGCACCGCCGAGGAGCTGGCGGCGGTGCTCCCGCACAGCCAGGCGGCCCGGGTGCCCGGCAACCACATGAGCGCCGTCGCCCAGCCAGACCTGGGCCGGGCGATCGCCGGCTACCTGGAGGGCGCGAGCTGGCCGCTAGGCTGACCGCATGCGAGTAGTGATCGCGGGCGGGCACGGGAAGATTGCGCTCCTGCTGGAGCGGATGCTCACCCAGCGCGGTGACCAGGCGGTGGGGCTGATCCGCAATCCGGATCAGGTGACCGAGGTGGAGCAGACCGGCGCCGAGGCCGTCGTGCTCGACCTGGAGTCGTCGTCCCCGGCCGTGGTGGCGGCCGCGCTGGACGGGGCGGACGCGGCGGTTTTCGCGGCGGGCGCCGGCCCCGGCAGCGGAGCCACCCGCAAGGACACGGTCGACCGGGCGGCCTCGGTGCTGCTGGCCGAGGCGGCCGGGCAGGCGGGCGTGCGCCGGTTCGTGCAGATCTCCGGCATAGGCGTCGATCAGCCGCCCGCCGCCGGCACCGACCAGGTGTGGGCCGCCTACCTCGCGGCCAAGGCCGCCGCCGAGGAAGACCTGCGGGCCCGGGACCTGGACTGGACGATTTTGCGGCCGGGTGGGCTGACCGACGATCCGCCCACCGGCAAGGTCCGGCTGGCGGCGCCCCCGCTGCCCCGCGGCCAGGTCAGCCGGGCCGACGTGGCCGCGGTCATCCTGACGCTGCTGGATGAGCCGGGCACCCGCGGCCTGACGCTGGATCTGGTCGCCGGGAGCACCCCGGTCGGCGCGGCCGCCCGCGACGTCGCCAGATAGCCGAACGGCGGGACGCTCAGGGCCAGAGCAGGTGCCGGGTCCAGCCCTCGCCGGCCCGCTGATACTGCAGGCGGATGTGCCGCCGCTGGTGGTCGGCCTGCCAGAACTCGACGGTCTCGCCGTACAGCGCGTACAGGGTCCAGTCCGGCGCGACCAGCAGCGGGTCGGCCGCGATGACCTTTTCAGACCGGCGGAAGGCCTGATCCAGGGCGCCCAGGTCATCCAGCGGCTCGGACTGGTGCCCGAGCAGCGCTGCCGCCCGCGAGGCGGGCGGCCGGCCCAGGAAGTCGGCGGCGCTCGCCTGTTCGCCGGCCGAGCCAGCGACCCCGCGGATGCGGATCTGGCGGCCCTGCTGCGGCCACCAGAACGACGCGGCCGCGTGCCGGTTGGCGGCCAGGTCCCGCCCCTTCCCGCTGTCCGAGCTCGACGCGAAGTACCAGCGGCCCCGCTCGTCGACGTCCTTGCAGATCAGCACCCGCGACGACACCCGCCCGGCCGTGTCGGCGGTGGCCAGCGTCATCGCGTGCGGCCCGGGCACCTGGCGCTCCACCGCCGCGCTGAACCAGCCCAGGAACAGGCTGACCGGGTCCGCGGGGGCCGCCTCGACGTCGAAGTCCGGCAGCTCCTCGGGGAACGGTGGCAGGCCCCGGAGCACTTCGCGCATGGTCCCGGTGGCTTCGGTCACGTGATTGCCTCCTCGGTCGGTCCGGTGCCGCATCGGGTAACTACCTACCCGGAGGCACCCTCAACCGGCTTCAGCGCCGCCCATTTCCGGTACCGCGCCCAGGGGTCTCGTTGTGCTTCTGCCGGGACCAGGCCCCGGTAGAGAGAGCGGAGCAGGCCGCCGGCCCCGGCCGCCCTGCGGCCCGGTTGAACTCCGACCAGAAGTCGGCCGAGTGTCTCTGGAGCACCGCTGTCGCGCGTTTCATCGACGACTGGTCCTGGCCGGGGAAGTAAAAATCACCGACCGTTTCGTGCATCAGCTGGCGGACCATCGGCACGACTCCGCGGCTCGGCCGCCAGCCGGGCCGCGACCTGCTCAACGAACTCGCCCGCCGTCATCGTCCGCACGCTGGTCATCGTAACCACGGCCAGCGGGGTCAGTCAGGCGCGGCGACCCGGGTCCCGGCACCGGGCGGGCTGAACAGCGGAACCAGAGCCGGGTCGTTGAAGGAGGTGATGCGGGCGATGCGGTCCCCGGTCAGGGTCAGGACCTGGACTCCGTACGGCTCGCGGCGGCCGCCGGCGATGTGGTGGTAGATGATGACGGCGGGCTGGGTGTTGGCGCGGGAGGGGACCAGGTGCCACCGGCCGGGCCGCATGATCCGCTGGGTCAGGAAGCCGGCCACCGCTGACCGGCCGGTGAACCAGAGCGGGATCGGCGGCATCTCCAGCTCGGCGTCGGCCCGCAGCAGCGCGACCAGCGCGTCGGTGTCGGCCCGGGTGAAAGCGTCGACATAGCGATTCAGCAGGTCCCGCTGGAGCTGGTCGTCCGGCTCGGCCAGGTCGTCGGCGGCCGGGCTGATCCCGGCCAGCCGGGCCCGGGCACGGCGCAGGGCGCTGTCGACCGCGGCCGGGCTGGTGCCGAGGATCGCGGCCACCTCGGCGGTGCGGAAGGCCAGCACGTCGCGCAGGGTGAGCACGGCCCGCTGGCGGGCGGGCAGGTACTGCAGCGCGGCGATGAACGCCAGCCGGACGCCGGCCCGCCCGGTCACGATGGCGGCCGGGTCGCCGCCGAACAGCGCGTCCGGGGCGGGCTCGAGCCAGGCCACCGACGGCTCGCGGGCGGGCATCGCCACCCGGTGGTCGTCGGCCGGCGCGCCCAGCCCGGACGGCAGCGGCCGCCGCGGCCGCGTCTCCAGCGCGGTCAGGCAGGTCCTGGTGGCGATGGTGTACAGCCACCGGCGCACCGAGGACCGGCCCTCGAACTGGCCGAAGCCGCGCCAGGCGCGCACGTAGGTCTCCTGGACCAGGTCCTCGGCGTCGTGGACCGAGCCGAGCAGCCGGTAGCAGTGGGCGAGCAGTTCGGGCCGGAACGGCTCGGCCAGCGCCGCGAACTGGCCGGCCTCCCCCGGTCCCGTTCGCGCGGTGTCCGGCGGCTCAGCCGAGGGCACGGTAGCCGGTCCCGCTGACCAGGTACTCGGGGGCGCTTCCGGGATCTCCGGCCACCGCGACCACGGCCGCCGCGACCTGGTCCGGGGTCAGCACCGGCTGCAGGCCCTTGGTGTAGACGTCGGTGGCGACACCCTGGCGGGCGGCGTAGCCGGCGACCGCGTCCGCGCCGAGCCCGGTGGCGGGGGTCAGCTTGGGCAGCAGGGTGACGAACCGCAGGCCGAGGCGAGCCCGCTCGGATTCCTGGGCGGCGTAGTCGCGGATGAACCGGATGGCCGACTTGGCGCCGGCGTACCCGCCGCTGAGCGGGGAACCCGCCAGCGCCGCCCCGCTCGACATCAGCACCACCACCGCGCCGGGCGCCAGCGGCAGCCGCAGGGCCTGCCGGGTCCAGGTGAACGCCTGCCGGGTGTCGGTCTGCCAGTTGCGGCTGAAGCTCTCCCAGGTCTGGTCGGGCAGCGGCGCCAGCCGCGGGGTGGCCCCGGCGTTCAGCACCACCAGGCCGGGCCGGTGGTCGCGGAGGACCGCTTCGGCCAGCGGCTCGCTGGTGGCGTCGCCGGCGACCGGGACGAACCGGTCCCCCAGCTCGGACTGGGCGGTGCGCAGCCCTGGCTCGCTGCGGGCCACGCCCACCACGGTGTGGCCGGTGGCGACGAGCGCGGCGGCGATCGCGCGCCCGAACCCGCGGCTGGCCCCGGTGACGACGGCGGCCCGACCTGGTGTGTGCTGCGTGTTAACGGACATCGGACTCTCCCCGTGCGGAGGTGAGCAAACTCGGTCCATCTCTAGACCGCCGGTCAGCGCGAAATCCGTCGCGCCGCCCGCGGCTTTTTGATCCCGAGGTGCCCGGCCAGCCAGGGACCGGTGACGCTGGCCGGGTCGCGGGCCACAGACTCGGGCGTCCCGGCGGCGACGATGTGGCCGCCGTCGGGGCCGCCGCCCGGGCCCATGTCAATGAGGTGGCCGGCGGCGCCGAGCAGGTCCAGGTCGTGGTCGATGACGATGACGGTGGCGCCCGCGTCCAGCAGCCGGTCGAGCACACCGACCAGGGTGGCCACGTCCAGCGGATGCAGGCCGGTGCTCGGCTCGTCGAACACGTACAGGACGCCGCGCTGGCTGGACCGCAGCCGGGACGCGATCCGCAGCCGCTGGGACTCACCACCCGACAGCGACGGGGTGGGCTCGCCGAGCCGCAGGTAGCCCAGGCCCACGTCGTCGACCGGGCGCAGGGCGGCGGCCACCGCGCGCTGGCCGGCGAACCGCTCGAGGGCGTCGTGCACGGTCAGGCCGAGCACGTCGGCGATGGTCAGGCCGTCGTAGCGGACGGCGAGGGTGGCGTCGTTGAACCGGGCGCCGTGGCAGGTCGGGCACTGGACGTTGATGTCGGGCAGGTACTGCACGTCGAGGTCGATGGCGCCCAGGCCGCGGCAGGTGGGGCACTGGCCTTCGCGGGTGTTGAACGAGAAGTGGCCGGGCTTCCAGCGCCGCCGCCGTGCGTACGGGGTCTCCGCGAACAGCCGCCGGATCTGATCGAACGCGCCGGAGTAGGTGGCCGGGGTGGAGCGGGAGTTCTGCCCGATCGGCGAGGCGTCGATCTGGACTACCTGGCGCAGGCCGGCCAGGTCGAGTTCCTCCACGTGGCTGGGCGGCTTTTCCCCGGCCAGCTGGGCGAGAGCGGCCGGGATCAAGCTGTCCAGCACCAGCGCGGTCTTGCCCGCACCGGACGGCCCGGCCAGCGCGGTCAGCCGCCGCAGCGGGAACGACGCGGTGACGCCGTGCAGGTTGTACAGGTCACCGACCTCAATGGTGATCTCCCCCTCGGGGGCGGGCGCGTCCGGGCCGCTGCGCCGGGCCCGTTCCACCTTGGCCTTCCCGGACAGGTAAGGGCCGATGATCGAGTGCGGATCGGCCTCGAGCGCCTCCGGCCGCCCCTGGGCCACGATAGTGCCGCCGTGGGTCCCGGCCGCGGGCCCGAGCTCGATCACCCAGTCCGCGGTGCGGATGATCTCCCCTTCGTGCTCCACCACGATCACCGAGTTGCCGTTGGCAGCCAGCGCGGCGATCGTGCGGCGCAGCCCCTGCACGTTGCTCGGGTGCAGCCCGACCGACGGCTCGTCCAGCACGTAGAGCATGCCGGTGGTGCTGGCCCGGACGGTCGAGGTGAGCTCGATGCGCTGCCGCTCCCCCGTCGACAGCGACGCGCCCGACCGGTCCAGGGTCAGGTAGCCGAGGCCGACCTCCAGCAGCGGCGTCAGCGTGCCGTTCAGTTCCTTCAGGAGGCCGGTGGTCAGCCGATTCAGCTCGGGCGGCAGCTGCGGCGGCAGCCCGGCCGCGAACTCGCGCAGCTCGTCCAGCCGCAGCGCGCTGATCTGCGCCAGGTTCTTCCCGCCGAGCAGCGAGGTCAGCGCCTCGGGCCGCAGCCGGGTGCCGTGGCAGACCGAGCAGGTGCGGGTGATGAAGAACCGGTTCACCTGGCGGCGGGCCTGCTCGCTTTCGCTGTCCAGGTTGCGCTGGGCGGTGGCGACCGCGTTCTCATAGGTGACGTTCAGCTCCACGACGCGGTTCCGGCCGCCGGACCGGAACTGGACCCGGCGCTGCACCGGCTCGCCGTGCAGCACCACGTCGCGCTCGTGGTCGGTCAGGTCCTTCCACGGCACGTCGAGCCGCACACCCAGCTCGCGGGCGGCGTACTGGTAGAGCCGCCGGGCGCCGGCGTTCCAGGGCAGCACCGCGCCGCCCTCGATCGTCTTGCCCGGGTCCGGCACCAGCGCCTGCTCGCTGACCTCGGACCGGACCCCCAGGCCATGGCAGGCCGGGCAGGCCCCGTAGGAGTTGAACGAGAACGACTCGGCGCTGGGCGCCTCGAACTCCACCCCGTCGACCGGGCAGGTGATCACCATGCGCTGGGTCTCGATCGACGGCTCGACCCGGTGGCCGTTCGGGCACAGGTGCGAGCCGAGCCGCGACATCATCAGCCGCAGCACGTTCAGCACCTCCGACATCGTCCCGACCGTGCTGCGCGGGCCCGGGATCGGCGGGCGCTGCCGCAGCGCCAGGGCGGGCGGCAGATGGTCGATCCGGTCCACCTCCGGGCGCTGGGCCTGGGTCAGCCGCCGCCGGCTGTAGGTGCTCAGGCCCTCCAGGAACCGGTGCATGCCCTCGGCGTAGAGCGTGCCGATGGCCAGCGACGTCTTACCCGAGCCGGACACCCCGACCACCGCGACCGTCCGCCACAGCGGTACGTCGACGTCCACGTCCTGCAGGTTGTTGTGCCGGGCGCCGCGCACCCCGATAACGGTGGGCAGGGTTTCCGGCACGGCAAGATCACGAGTCGCCACACACGGCAAGATAAGGGCATGCCCGATCTTGTGTCACCAGTGGTCCCCCCGGGCCGGATCCGGAACCAGCCGCAGCCCACCTTCAGGATCGGTGAGCTGACCGTGCGCCCGTGGCGTGCAGAAGACGCTGCCGCCGTGGTGGCCGCCTACGCCGACCGGGACATCCAGCAGTGGCACGCGCGCTCGATGACCCCGGCCGAGGCGGCCGCCTGGCTGGCGTCGTGGGCCGACCGCTGGCGGGGCGAGACCGGTGCGGGCTGGGCCGTCACCATGCAGGACGTGCTGGTCGGCCGGGTCGGGTTCACCCGCATCAGCCTGCGGGACGGGCAGGCCGAAGTGGCGTACTGGACGATCCCGGCCGCACGCGGCCGCAACATCGCGGCCCGGTCGGTGCGGGCCGTCTCGGCCTGGGTGTTCCAGTCGGTCGGCCTGAACCGGATCGAGCTGAACCACTCGACCCTGAACACCGCGTCCTGCCACGTCGCCCAGAAGGCCGGGTTCCGCTACGAGGGCACCAGGCGGCGCCAGTTGCTGCACCAGGACGGCTGGCACGACATGCACCTGCACGCCCGGCTGGCCGGCGACGAGATCGCCAGCTAGCTGTTCAGTCGGTGGCCGACCGGGCCTCGCCCGCGGGCGTGCCAGTGGCCGGCCCGGTAGCCGCCTCCGCGTCCGTGGCCGCCTCCGCGTGCGGGCCGACCGGGCGGTCTCCAGCCGCGTCGACCGGCGGAGACGGCAAAGATGTCTCGTCGTGGGCCATGGCCACCGGCGACTTGGCGATCTCGATGTAGCCGACCACGATCAGCCCCAGGCAGACGATCTCCGGGATCAGCCACCAGCCCAGCCGCAGGGTCTCGTGGAAGAGCATGACCCCGTAGACCGTGCTGAGCAGCGCGTCGCCGACGGTGAGCGAGGGCTGCGAGGCGGCCAGCGTGCCGGCCTGCAGCGCGTTCTGCAGCAGGATCAGCGAACCGACCCCGGCGACGGCCACGCCGTACAGCTGCCAGGTCTCGAAGAACGCCACCACGCTCTGGTCGAGCGCGGCCACCGCTTCCTTCAGCAGCGCCGCGGTCAGCGCGTAGCCGCACGCGGCGGCCAGGCCGAGCAGGGCGGCCCGCGGCTCGCCGCTGAACCGGATGCCGGCCGCGATCAGCAGCCCGACGAAGCCGACGGTGGCGATCAGCGTCAGCACCCAGATACCGGTCGAGGCCCTGCTCCCGCCGCCGCTGGGCTGAGCCGCGGCCAGGCCGGTGCCCAGGCTGACCGTGACCAGCGCCACCGCACCCCAGGTCCTCGGGGCCAGCTTCCGGTGCCAGACCCAGCTGGACAACAGCAGGGCCAGCGGCAGCTCCACGATGAAGATCGGCTGGACCAGCGCGATCGGCCCGGTGGCCAGCGCCCCCGCCTGCAGCAGCGAGGCCACGATGACCATGGCGATCCCGGCCAGCCAGACCTTCCGGCGGGCCAGGTCGCGAAGCAGCGAGAACCCGCCCAGCTGCCTGGTTGCCTTGGTCTGGGACGCGGCCCGGCGCTGCAGCACCGACGCGGTAGCGTTGCTGGCAGCAGTCAGCAACGCCAGCACGACAGATATCACGGCATGGTTCCTACCCCCGGGGTTTCACACGGTATCAAGTCATCGAACAGCCTTTTGTGCAGGGAAGGTCCCGTGGGCGTGTCCGTGCAGTACCCGCCGATCGAGCCCTACGATCATGGCTTCCTGAACGTCGGCGACGGGCAGCGCCTGTACTGGGAAACCTGCGGCAACCCGGCCGGCAAACCAGCGATCGTGCTGCACGGCGGGCCGGGCTCCGGCTGCACGCCGGGTCTGCGCCGCCTGTTCGACCCGGCCGCCTACCGGATCGTGCTGTTGGACCAGCGCGGCGCGGGCCGCAGCCTCCCCCACGCCGGCGACCCCGGCACGTCGCTGACCGCCAACACCACCGAGCATCTGCTGGCCGACCTGGAACGGCTGCGGGACCACCTCGGGATCGGCCGGTGGCTGGTCTACGGCCAGTCCTGGGGCACCACCCTCGGGCTGGCCTACGCCGAGCGCCACCCGCACCGGGTCAGCGAAATGGTGCTGCTGAGCACGGTGACGACCACCGCCCGCGAGGTCGAGTGGCTGACCCGGGACATGGGCCGGGTGTTCCCGGCCGAGTGGGCCCGGTTCCGCGACGGCGTACCGCCCGCCGAGCGCGACGGCAACCTGGCCGCCGCCTACCACCACCTGCTGGAAGGCCCCGACCCGGCCGCGCGCGAGCAGGCCGCCCGCGACTGGTGCACCTGGGAAGACACCCACGTCGCCACCCACCCGGGCTTCACGCCCAGCCCGCGCTACGCCGACCCCCGGTTCCGGATGGGCTTCGCCCGGATCGTCACCTCCTACTTCGCGCACACGGGCTGGCTCCCGGATGGGATCTTGCTGCAAGAGGCGCACCGGCTGGCTGGCATTCCGGGGGTACTGATTCATGGGCGGCTGGACATCAGCGGGCCGGTTGACATCCCCTGGCAGCTGGCCCAGGTGTGGCCTGATGCGGAGCTGACCATCATCGATGGGGCGGGGCACGGGGTGGGGCCTTCTGGTGGTGAGCTGATCGTCGCCGCTACTGATTGTTTTGCTCGTAGGTAGCTCGGGATCGGCTCGGCTTCTTGCTGTTATCACTCGGGGATATCGGCGGCACGCCTTCCCCCGTCATCTTGAAACCCCTGTGACTGGCGCATCGGGTGAGGCACACCCCTGGCTGGGTTGCGGGGGCTAGCGGCGGAAGATCGCCAGGGCGATGACGTAGACGGCGCCGAAGACGGCGCAGATGGTGACCCAGGGGTTGCCGTCGCCGCCGCGGGCCACCGTTATCACCGACATCACGATGCAGAGCAGGCCTACGGCCAGGCCGGCGGCCGCGGTCGCCCGGAGGTCGATGGTGCGCTGGCGCTCGTCGGGGCGGCTGCCGAACACGGCGCCGAAGTCGCCGCGGGTGCGGGCGATCAGCCAGAACGCCACGCTGAAGGCGACCGTCAGGACCGCCTCGGTGATGGTCAGGGCGACGGCAGCCCCGCCGGCGGCGGTCGCGCCGGTCAGGGCCCCGCCGCCGGCCAGCATGGTGGCCGGGGCAGCCAGCTGGCGCCGCCGACTCGCCCGGCCGGTGGTCGTGGTCGTCATGACCCGTCCTCCTCGGTGACGAAAAGCTCCTCCACGGTGGTCGAGAAGAACCGTGCCAGCGCGATGGCCAGCGGCAGCGACGGCAGGTAACGGCCGCGCTCGATGGCGATCACCGTTTGCCGGGAGACGCGCATGGCACTGCCCAGATCGGCCTGGGACAGCCCCTGGGCGGTCCGCATCTCGCGCACCAGATTCTTCATAGATGTAAAGCTAGCTTTACCTTTCCGGTGATGTCAAGGGAGCTTTACACGTCAGGGATTGATCACTTGGGCTGGGCCGTCGCGCGAGGCGGTGGGGGGCTTTGTTAAAAATAAAAGACATGCCCCAGTCCCTGATCGCCTCCCAGCCGCCTTTCGCCCCCGAGCCGCCGAGCGGCCGGGTGTTCGAGGGCAACCGGATCGTCCGCAGCACCGATGTCCGGCCGGACGGGCGGTTCCGGTTTGACGCACTGGCCCGCGCGCTGCAGGACGTGGCCGTGGACGACGTGGCCGATACCGGCTGGCAAGCCCCTTACGCCTGGCTGCTGCGGCGGTGCGCGGTGACCGTACACGGCTACCCGCGGTTCGGGGCGAAGCTGACCCTGCGGACGTTCTGCTCGGCGACCGGACCACGCTGGGCGCAGCGCACCACCACCGTGGCCGGGCCGGCCGGGCCGCTGATGCAGTCGGTGGCCATCTGGGCGGCGGTCGACCTGGCGAGCGGCCAGCCGGTGCCGCTCGGGGACGGCTTCTTCCGCTACTACGGGGAAGCCACCCAGGGCCGGAAGGCCTCGGCCCGGCTGTCACTGCCAAAGCCCGAGCCGGCCACCGGGCCCGGCCTGTTGCGGGACTGGCCGCTGCGGGCGGCCGACTTCGACCCGGCCGGGCACGTCAACAACGCGATCGCGTGGGCGGCGGCCGAAGACGTGCTGGCCACCCTGGACTGGCTGCCCGCGCTGGCGGAGCTGGAGTACCACCGGCCGATGCTGCCCGGCTGCGAGCCGCGGCTGCTGGTCTGGGCCAACGACCGCGAGGTGTTCGCCTGGCTGATGGACGGCGACGACCGGCTGGCCACCGCCCGGCTCTACTCCCCCGAGGTCGCGCCCAGGTAGCGCAGCACGGCCAGCACCCGGCGGTTGTCCCCTTCGGACGGGGGCAGCCCGAGTTTGCCGAAGATGCTGGCCACGTGCTTTTCCACCGCACCACCGGAGATGAAAAGGGCGGCGCTGATGCCGGCGTTGGACCGGCCTTCGGCCATCAGCGCGAGCACGTCCCGTTCCCGGCGAGTCAGCGTGTTCAGGCCTTCGGTCCGGCGGCTGGCCCGGAACAGCTGGCTGACCACCTCGGGGTCCAGCGCGGTGCCGCCGTCGGCGACCCGCTCGAGCGCGCCCACGAATTCGGCGACGTCGGCCACCCGGTCCTTCAGCAGGTAACCGACCCCGGCCGCGTTGCCCGCCAGCAGCCGCGACGCGTACCGGGTCTCCACGTACTGGGAGAACATCATCACGCCGACGTCGCGGTGCTCCTGGCGCAGCTGCAGGGCCGCGCGCAGGCCCTCGTCGGTGTGGGTGGGGGGCATCCGGATGTCGACCACCGCCACGTCCGGCTTCTGCTCGGCCACGGCGGCCACCAGCGCGTCCCCGTCGGCGACGGCCGCCGAGACCTCGTGCCCGTGGTCCTCGATCAGGCGGGTCAGCCCCTCCCGCAGGACCACCGCGTCCTCCGCGATCACGACTCGCATCGTGCTCCCTTCGCTTCTTGCTGTTATCACTTTTGCTGCGGGCGGCCCGCGGGCGTGCCGTGGGCGGGCCGCGCGGGTGGGCGGCTGCCCCTGTCAGGCCGTCATCGGCAGTTCGACGGTGATCTCGGTCGGGCCGCCGGCCGGGCTGTCCACGCTGAGCTGCCCGTCCACCGTGCCCACGCGCCGCCCCAGGCCGGCCAGGCCGCTGCCCCCCTCGGGGCCGGCGCCGCCGACCCCGTCGTCGCTGACCTGCAGCCGGAGCATCTGGCCGCGTTCGCCGTCCACAACGGCGGCCGAAATGCCGATCTTGTTGGCCCGGCTGTGCTTGATCGCGTTGGTCAGCAGCTCGGCCGCGCAGAAGTAGGCGATCGTCTCGATGGCCGGGGACGGCCGCTCGGTGACTTCGGCGCTGACCGTGACCGGGATCGCGGTGCCCGCCGCCAGCGTGGCCAGCGCCGCCCCGAGGCCGGTGTCCAGCACCGGCGGGTGGATACCGCGGACCAGCTCGCGCAGCTCGACCAGCGCTTCCTTGGCGTTCAGGTGGGCGGCGTCGACCAGCTCGCGGATCCGCCCCAGGTCCGGCTCCGGGTCGCCGTCGTGCCCGAGTTTCTCCTTGGCCATGCCCAGATTCATGGCCATCGCCGCCAGCCGGACCTGGGCGCCGTCGTGCAGGTCGCGCTCCACCTGGCGGAGCAGCGCAGCCGAGTCGTCGACGGCCCGCGACCGGGCCAGCTCCAGGTCACGGACCCGCTGGGCGAGCGTGCCCGGCCCCAGCAGGGAGCGGATGAGCCACCGGTCGACCAGCACCGCGCCGCGGGTCAGCCAGGGCGCGGCCAGCAGCAGCGCCAGGCCGAACAGCATCGCCCACAAGGTGGCGGCCCAGCTGCTGACGTGCAGCATGGCGTCGAACGGGGGCGGGGTGGCGGCGGGCAGCGGCCGCAGCGCGGCGCTGGCCGGGTGGTTGCGGAACAGCAGCCACCACAGCGGGTAGCCCAGGTCGAACAGGCCGCAGGCCCAGAACCCGAGCGCGAAGTACTGCAAGGTGATCACCGGCAGCTTGAGCAGCAGGTAGCCGGTGGCCCGCCAGCCGGTGCCGTCCCGCAGCCGCGCGTCGAGCCGGACGATGACGCTGCCGGCCGGGCGCCGGAACGGGGTGGGCGGCATGACCCGGGCGTCCAGGAAGTGGTCGGCCAGGCGCCGGTTCCAGCCGCCGAACCGCCGGGCCAGCCGCTGGTTCAGCACCAGCAGCATCAGCCCGACCACGGTGCCGAGCACCGAGCCGGAGATCAGCAGCCCGGCCGGCAGCAGGATCACGGTGACAGCGAACGTGGCCAGGCCGAGCGGGACCGAGATCAGGCAGTAGCGCACGTCGCGGCGGGCCTGCACGGTCAGCGGCGCCCGGAAGGCGGCCTGGACCGTGGTGCGCGCCAGCACGGCCGCCCCGGCCCGGGTGATCACTCCCCGGGCCGGGGCGCTGGCTGGATACGGCTCGCTCACCAGTCCATTGTCAGGGTCAAACATCCCGCTTGGCGACCATCAGCGCGCCCGCGCCGAGCAGGATCACGGCGTACAGGCAGAGCATCCCGAATCCCAGCCACGGGGTCAGCGCGTGGCTCTCGGGCTTGACCGCGGTCACCGAGCTGGCCGCGATCTGCTCGGGCAGGAACCTGACGACGTTGTCGCGGATCGACTCGGGCAGCGGCAGCACCAGGAACGGCACCACGAAGATGACCCCGGCGGCGGCCGCGATCCCGCCTGCCGTACGCCGGATGATCGCGCCCAGGCCCAGCCCGAACAGGCCGGACAGGCACACGTAGGCGCCCGCCATCAGCACCGCCCGCAGCACCCCGGGGGTGCCCAGCGAGACGTGCGGGGCGCCGCCCCGCAGGCCGGCCTCGCCGGCGAAGAAGCTGATGAAGGCCAGCACCTCCCCGGCCACCAGCGCGACCCCGCCGAACACGGCGGTCTTGGCCGCCAGCACCATCGGCCGGCGCGGGGCGGCCGCGAACGTGGACCGGATCAGGCCCGAGGAGTACTCGCTGGAGATGAACAGCACGCCGAGCACGGCCATGACCAGCTGCCCGATCACCAGGCCGATGAAGCCCTGGTTGGTGGGGTCGAAGCTGGCCCGGTCGGCCGCCGACATGGTGGCCCAGTGGTTGGTGCTCAGGCCGTTGACCAGGAAGGCCAGGCCAACCATGCTCACGGCCAGGATCGCCAGGCCCCAGCCGGTCGAGCGCACGCTGCGCAGCTTGATCCGTTCCATCCGGGTCAGGTCGACGAACCCGTAGTGCCCCCGAAGGCCACGGGTCCGGGTCTCAGGCACGGCGGCGGTGGCGGTCATGACGCGCTCCCCAGGTAGTGGTGGCCGTGGCTCTCGTAGTCGGTGTGACCGGCGGTCAGGTCGAGGAACGCTTCCTCCAGCGAGGTGGACCGGGCCGACAGCTCGGCCACCGTGGTCTGGGCCAGCAGCCGGCCCCGGCCGATCACGATCAGCTCGGTCGCGGTCAGCGCCATCTCGCTGATCAGGTGGCTGGAGATGAACACCGTGCGGCCCTCGGCGGCCAGCGAATGCAGCAGCGACCGCAGCCAGCGGATGCCCTCGGGGTCCAGGCCGTTCACCGGCTCGTCCAGGATCAGCACCTCCGGGTCGCCGAGTAGCGCGGTCGCGATGCCGAGCCGCTGGGCCATACCGAGGGAGTACTTGCCGGCCCGGCGGCCCGCCGCCTGGGTGAGGCCGACGATGTCCAGCACCTCGTCCACCCGGCGGGCGGGCAGCCGGTTGCTGGCGGCCAGCGCGGCCAGGTGGGCGCGGCCGGACCGCCCGGGGTGGAAGGACCGGGCATCCAGCAGCGTGCCCGTCCGGCGCAGCGGCCAGCCCAGCTCACGGTAACCACGGCCGCCGATCCAGGCCTGCCCGGCATCCGGCCGGTCCAGCCCGATGATCATGCGCATGGTGGTGGATTTACCGGAGCCGTTCGGCCCCAGGAACCCGGTCACGGTGCCCGGCTGGACCTCGAAGGTCAGCCCGTCGACGGCCGTGGTCGGGCCGTAACGTTTGGTGAGACCCCGTACCTCGATCATGTCAACCTCCCGTTGTGCAGCGCTGATGGTTTTTAGTTCGCTCCATCACGCTAGGTACGGGCGGCCCGGGAAAGAACGAGGCTGACCCCCGAGTTGGCCCGGGGGTTTTCCCCCGGGCGGCTGGCCCGGCCCGGGCAGCCGGTCAGACGGCGGCGGTGCCGATCATGCCGTTCCGGGTGACCAGGGCGGCCAGTTCTTCCTGGCCGAGGCCGCCGGTGCCGGACGGCCGTACGGGGACGACGAGGTAGCGGATCTCGGACGTGGAGTCCCACACGTCGATGCCGGTGGACGCGGGCAGGTCCAGGCCGAACTCGGCCAGCACCGCCCGCGGCTCGCGCACGGCCCGGGACCGGTAGGCCAGGCTCCGGTACCAGCTCGGGGACGGGCCGAGCAGCGACAGCGGGTAACACGAGCACAGCGTGCAGACGATCACGTTGTGCCGGTCCGGCCGGTTGGCCACCGCCCGCAGCTGGTAGCCGCTGGTCTGCGGGCCGTACCCGAGCTCGGCGGCGGCCGCCGAGCCGTCGGCCAGCAGCCGGTCACGGAACCCCTCGTCGGTCCAGGCGCGGGCGACGATGCGGGCGCCGTTGACCGGGGCGGCGGACGCGTAGAACTGGGTCAGCAGCTGGTCGATCTCCTCGTCGCTGGTCAGGCCGGCCGCGATCAGCCGTTCCTCCAGGCGGCGGACCCGGGCCGCGACCGGCAGGCTCTGGTGCTCGTGAGGCTCGTGGTGCACAGGCTGGCCAGGGCTGGTCACGGGGCCTCCTCCAGGTAGCACTCCCACAGGTCGGCGGTCACCGTGTGGCTGCCGCTCCCCCACAGGTCAGAGCCGCGGAACCGGACCGCGTACACGGGCTCCACCCGCGGCTCCGGCCGGCCCCGGGCCACGTCGTCCGGCAGCGGTTCGGGCGCGGCCACCGCCACCACCTCGCCGGTCTGCCCGCGCAGGTATCGGGGCAGCCGGGTGTGGTGGCCGGGGTCGGCGGTCCGGGCCCGCACCCGCGAGCCGGGCGGGAACCTCACGCGACCCCCTTGCGGTCCAGCAGCACCTCGATCGCCTCCAGCCAGCGCTCGAAATAGGGCGCGGCCAGGTACTGTTCCGGCGGCAGCGACTCGATCGCGTCGCGCATCTCGTCGCCGGTGAACAGCCCGCGTCTCATCAGGATCCGCTGCACCGCGAACACCCGCGCTTCCCAGTCGGCCGCGAAGGCCGCGGGCTCGGCCGCGTCCCCCGGATCCACCGGGCCGAAACCGGTCTGCCCGCCCACGTCGTGCACCCTGCTCATGATCGTGACGCTAACCGATACGGTCGGACCGTGACCAGCTTCCGCCACCCCGGCACCGTACTGACCGACCACACGTTCCGCGTCCCGCTCGACTACGGCCGACCCGACGGCGAGCAGATCGAGGTGTTCGCCCGTGAGGTCGTGGCCACCGGCCAGGCCGCCAGCGCGGGCGACCAGCCGTGGCTGCTGTTCCTGCAGGGCGGCCCGGGCATGCGTTCGCCGCGTCCGGTGGGGCGCGACGTCTGGCTGGACCGGGCGCTCCAGGACTACCGGGTGCTGCTGCTGGACCAGCGCGGCACCGGCCGGTCCACCCCGGCCGACCGGCTGTCGCTGGCCCGGCTCGGGAGCCCGCAGGCCCAGGCCGATCACCTGGCGCACTTCCGGGCCGACAACATCGTCCGGGACGCCGAATACATCCGCCGCACGCTGGGCAGCGCGCCCTGGAGCGTGCTGGGGCAGAGCTTCGGCGGCTTCTGCGCGGTGACCTACCTGTCGCTGGCCCCGGAAGGGCTGAAAGAGGCATTCATCACCGGCGGCCTGCCCGGGCTCGACGTCACCGCCGACGACGTGTACCGGGTCGCCTACCCGCGAGTGGCGGCCAAGGTCAGCGAGCACTACGAGCGCTACCCGGACGACGTCGGGCGGGCCCGGGAGATCGCCCGCCACCTGGCCGGCCACGAGGTCCGGCTGCCGGCCGGGATGCCGCTGACCGTGGAGAACTTCCAGGCGCTGGGGCACGTGCTGGGCACCGGCCCCGGCAGCCACGAGCTGCACTACCTGCTCGAGGACGCGTTCACGGCCGGGGAACTGAACGATGAATTCCTCTACCAGGCCCAGTCCTACCTGTCGTTCGCGGGCAGCCCGCTGTACGCGATCCTGCACGAGGCGATCTACGCTCAGGGCGACGCGACCAGGTGGTCGGCGCAGCGGGTGCGGGCCGAGTTCCCGGCGTTCGACCCGGCGGCCGCGGTCGAGGGCGACGAGCCGCTCACGTTCACCGGCGAGATGATCTTCCCCTGGACGGTCGAGCACGACCCGGTGCTGGCGCCGCTGCGGGAGGCGGCCGGCCTGCTGGCCGAGCGGGACGACTGGGGCCCGCTGTACGACCCGATCCGGCTGGGCGCCAGCACCGTCCCGGCCGCCGCCGCGATCTACTTCAACGACATGTACGTGGACCGCGACGACTCGCTGCGCACGGCGGCCACCATCGGCGGGCTGCGGGCCTGGGTGACCAGCGAGTACGAGCACGACGGGGTGCGCGGCAGCGACGGCCGGGTGCTGGACCGGCTGATCGCGATGGTGCGGGGCGAGGTGTGAGCCGGCCGATAGGGCCGATGAGTCCGGGGCGCGCGGATCGTCAGGGACGGTATGACCATCACTGAACCCGCGATCACCGAGCGGGCCCCGCAGCCGTACGTGTTCATACCGCACACGGTCACCATGGCCACGATCTCCTCGGCCGCCGACGAGATTCCCGGCCTGATCGGCTGGCTGGCCTCGCGGGGAGCCGCGCCGTCGGGGCCGCCGTTCCTGCGCTACAACGTCATCGACATGGAGCGCGAGCTGAAGATCGAAGCCGGCGTACCGGTCGCCGCGCCGGTGGAGGGCGACGGCCGGGTGCAGGCGGGGGTCCTGCCCGGCGGGCGGTACGCCACCGCGACCCACGCCGGCCCGTACGACCAGCTCGTCCCGGCGGTGCGTGACCTGCTGGAATGGGCGGACGGGCAGGGGCTGACCTGGGACACGCAGGGCACCCCGGACGGGGAGCGGTGGGGCTGCCGGCTGGAGATCTACCCGGTCAATCCGGCCGAGCAGCCCGATCCGGCGAAGTGGGAGACCGAGCTGGTCTTCCGCCTGGCTGACTGAAGCACCGGCCGGCCGGGCATCGGTCAGCCGCCCAGGCCGAGCATCCCGATCGCGTTGCCCTTCAGGATCTTGGGGCGGACCTCGGGCTTGACGTCGAGCTGATCGAAGTCGCGCAGCCAGCGTTCCGGCGTCAGCAACGGGTAGTCGGTGCCGAACAGCACCTTGTCCTGCAGCAGCGAGTTCATGGCCCGCACCAGCTGGGGCGGGAAGTACCTGGGTGACCAGCCGGACAGGTCGATGTAGACGTTGGCCTTGTGGGTGGCCATCGAGATGGCCGCGTCCTGCCAGGGCACCGACGGATGAGCCAGGATCACGGTCAGGCCCGGGAAGTCGGCGGCCACGTCGTCGATCAGCATCGGGTCGGACAGCCGCAGCTTGATCCCCCGGCCGCCCGGCAGCCCGGCCCCGATGCCGGTCTGCCCGGTGTGGAACACCGCGGGCACGCCCAGCTCCTCGATCGCCGCGTACAGCGGGTAGACGTCCGGGTCGTTGGGCGCGAAGCCCTGCAGGCTGGGGTGGAACTTGAACCCGCGCGCCCCGTGCCCGGCCACCAGCTGCCGCGCCCGGCGGATGGCCGCTTCGGGCTGCCGCGGATCGACCGACCCGAACGGGATGAGCACGTCGGGAAACTCGGCCGCCCGGTCGGCGATCTCCTCGCTGGACAGCGCCGGGTGCCCGGTCTCGGTGGTCGCGTCGACGGTGAAGATGACCGCGGCCATCTGCCGCTCCCGGTAGAAACCGGCCAGCCGGCCCACCGTCGGGGTCCGGTCCTGGCCGCTGCGGAAGTACGCCGCCGACGCGTCCAGCAGCTCGTCGTCGAGGCTGTGGTGCCCGTGGCCGTCGGACTCCACGTGCACGTGAACGTCGATCGCGGTCAGCGCGTCAAGATCCAGGGGCACGGTCCGAACCTACGCCATTGCGCACCATTGCCCTGGCCGCACCGCTGTGCCAGGGTCAGCGATTGTGAGCGTCGGCGAGGGAGACCTGCTGTGGGAGCCCAGCCCGGACCAGGTGGCCCGGGCCAACATCACCCGGTTCACCCGCTGGCTGGCTGACACCCGCCGGCTGCGCTTCGGCAGCTACGACGAACTGTGGCGGTGGTCGGTCACCGACCTGGACGGGTTCTGGCAGGCGGTCTGGGACTACTGCGGCATCGAGGCCTCCACTCCGCCCACCGCCGTCCTCGGCCGGCGCACCATGCCGGGTGCCGACTGGTTCCCCGGTGCCCGGCTCAACTACGCCGAGCACATCCTGCGCCACGCGGCCCGCCCCGCCGCCGGGGACGCCCTGCTCTTTGCCGGGGAAAACGTTCCCTTGCAGGCCGCGAGCTGGGACAGCCTGGCTACCAGCGTCCGGACCCTGGCCACCTATCTGCGGGGCCGCGGCGTCCAGCCCGGTGACCGGGTCGCCGCCTACCTGCCGAACGTGCCCCAGACCGTCATCGCCATGCTGGCCGCCGCCAGCATCGGCGCGGTATGGACGAGCTGTTCACCCGACTTCGGCTGGCACGGCGTGCTGGACCGGTTCCAGCAGCTCAGCCCCGTGGTGCTGATCTGCACCGACGGCTACCGCTACGGTGGCCGACCCTATGACCGCCGCGACGAGGCCGCCCAGATCGCGGCCGGGCTCCCCTCCCTGCACACCGTCATCGGCGTGAACCTCCTGCACCCGGGCGCCCCCGCGGGCACCATCGGCTGGGACGAGGTCATGGGCGGGCCCGCCCCCGCCGCGGCGACGTTTTCCTTCGAACAGGTCCCGTTCGGCCACCCGCTGTGGATCTTGTTCTCCTCCGGCACCACCGGGCTGCCCAAGGCGATCACCCACAGCCACGGCGGCATCCTCATCGAGCAGCTCAAGCTGCAGACGTTCCACATGGACCTGGGGCCCGGCGACCGGATGCTGTTCTACACCACGACCGGCTGGATGATGTGGAACTTCCTGGTCAGCTCGCTGCTGCTGGGGGTCCAGCCGGTGCTGTACGACGGGAACCCGGCCTACCCGGGCCCGGACGTGCTGTGGCGGCTGGCCGCGCGCGCCGGGGTCACGTTCTTCGGCGCCTCCCCGGCCTACGTCGACGCGCTGGACCGGGCCGGCGTGGTCCCGGCCCAGATCACCAGCCTGGACCGTCTCAGGGCGGTGATGCTGGCCGGTTCCCCGGTCTCGGCGCAGTGCAGCGCCTGGTTCTACCGCAACGTCAAGCGCGACCTGTGGCTGGCGACCGGCAGCGGCGGCACCGACACCTGCTGCGGGCTGGTCGGCGGCACCCCCACGCTGCCGGTCTACGCGGGCGAGATCCAGGCCCGGCACCTCGGTGTGGCCGCGTACGCGTTCGATCCGGGCGGCCGGCCGGTCACCGGTCAGGTTGGCGAGCTGGTCATCACCGAGCCGATGCCGTCGATGCCGATCCGGTTCTGGGGCGATGAGGACGGCCGCCGGTACCGCGAGACCTACTTCAGCCAGTTCCCCGGCCGCTGGCGCCAGGGCGACTTCTTCAAGATCAACGCCCGCGGCGGCTGCTTCGTGCTCGGCCGGTCCGACGCCACCCTCAACCGGGACGGGGTGCGGATCGGCACCGCCGAGATCTACGCTGCGCTCGGCTCGGTCGCCGGGGTGACCGACGGCCTGGTGGTCAGCCTGGACCGGCCCGGCGGCGGGTTCTTCATGCCGCTGTTCGTCACCCTGGCCCCCGGCCAGGTGCTGGACGACCGGCTCCGGGCCGAGATCGGCGACCGGCTGCGCACGCAGTACTCGCCGCGGCACGTGCCGGACGCGATCATCGAAGTGCCGGCCATCCCGGTCACCCTCACCGGCAAGAAAATGGAGGTGCCGGTGCGCCGCATCCTGGCCGGCGTCCCGCCCGGCCAGGCCGCGAACCGGGACGCGATGGCCAACCCGGACGCCCTCGACACGTTCGCCCGCTACGCCCGCACCCTGGCTGAAGAGGGCTGAGCGGCGCCTCCTACCGTGGGGAGATGCCCACGACGCAGGTGTCGGCCACGGCCGTCATCGCCGCCCCGCCCGAGCGGATCTTCGCGCTGCTGACCGACCCGGCCTCACATCCCCTGATCGACGGGACCAGGAGCGTGCTCAGCGCCCAGGACGGCGCCCCCGCCCGGCTGGCCCTGGGCTCGAAGTTCGGCATGAACATGAAGATCGGCGCGCCGTACAAGATCCTCAACACGGTGGTCGAATACGATCAGGACCGCCTGATCGCCTGGCGGCACTTCTACGGGCACCGCTGGCGCTGGCAGCTGAAGCCGCTGGACGACGGCCGCACCGAGGTCACCGAGACGTTCGACTGGTCGACCACCCGGTTCCCGCTGCTGCTGACGCTCACCCCGTTTCCCCGGCGCAACCGGCTCGGCATCGAAAAGTCGCTGACCCGGCTGGCGGATATTGCCACCGCACCCGGGCAGTGACAGCAACCGGAGACGGGCACCGGACGAAGCTACGGACGAAGCTATGGGCGGGAGAACCAGCAGACCATGAGCATCAGCTACTCCAGCGTCGTGGACGCGCCGATCGACGAGGTGTTCGCCTGGTACGGCCGCCCGGGCGCCCTGACCAGGCTGTCGCCGCCCTGGCAGCCGGTCCGGGCCGGGCAGGAGGCGACCTCGCTGCGGGACGGGCGCGCGGTGCTGCTGCTGCCGGGCGGGGCCCGCTGGGTGGCCCAGCACCAGGCCGACGGGTACGACCCGCCCCGCCAGTTCGTCGACCAGCTGGTCGCCGGCGGCCTGACCTCGACCGCGCTCGCGCGGGTGCTGACCTGGCGGCACGTCCACGGCTTCCATGAGGCGGACGGCGGCGGGGCGGGCGGCGGCGCCACCCGGGTCAGCGACGACGTGCAGACCAACGTGCCCGAGGCGGCGCTGCGCCAGATGTTCGGCTACCGCCACCGCCAGCTCGCCGCCGACCTGAAGGCGCAGCGCTGGGCCCATGACCGGCACCCCGAGCCGCTCACGGTCGCGATGACCGGTGCCAGCGGGCTGATCGGCACCGCGCTGGCCGCGCTGCTCACCACCGGCGGCCACCGGGTCATCAAGCTGGTCCGGCACCCGGTCGCGGCGGGCGCGCAGGACGAGCGCCAGTGGGACCCCGGCCAGCCCGCCCCCGGCCTGCTGGACGGCGTCGACGCGGTGGTGCACCTGGCCGGGGCGGGCATCGCCGGCCGGTTCACCGACGCGCACAAGCGGGCGATCCGCGACAGCCGGATCGAGCCCACCCGCCGCCTGGCCGAGCTGGCCGCCCGGGCCGGCGGGCTCGCCTTCATCAGCGCCTCGGCGGTCGGCTTCTACGGCACCGACCGCGGCGACGAGGTGCTCACCGAGGACAGCCCGCGCGGCACCGGGTTCCTGGCCGACGTGGTCGCCGACTGGGAGGCCGCCGCCAGGCCGGCCGCCGAGGCGGGCCTGCGGACCGTCCAGGTGCGCACCGGCATCGTCCAGACCCCCAAGGGCGGCACCTTGCGGCTGTTCTTCCCGCTGTTCGAGGCCGGCCTCGGCGGCCGGCTCGGTGACGGCCGCCAGTGGCTTTCCTGGATCGGCATCGACGACCTGGCCGACGTCTACCTGCGCGCCCTGACCGACCCGGCGCTGACCGGCCCGGTCAACGCGGTCGCACCGGACCCGGTGCGCAACGCCGACTACACCGTCACGCTCGGCCGGGTGCTGCGCCGGCCCACGCTCATTCCGACCCCGGCGTTCGGCCCGCGGCTGCTGGTCGGCAAGGAAGGCGCCCAGGAGCTGGCCGAAGCCAGCCAGCGCGTCCGGCCCGACGCGCTGCTGACGGCCGGTCACCCGTTCCGTCACACCCGGCTGGAGCCCGCCCTGCGGCACCTGCTCGGCCGCGTTGCTGACGCCTGAGACCGGGAGCCCAGGACCGGGCGGCTGACCGTCCCGCTAGGCGTCGGCGATGGCGTCGGCCACGCTCTCGTAGACCGGGATCAGCTGGTCGGCCCGGGTGAGCTCCAGCACCCGGGCCACCGAGACCTGCGGCGCGGCCAGGGCGAGCACGCCGCCCTGCTGGTCCAGGGCCCGGCTGGAGCGCAGCAGCATCCGCAGCCCGGTCGAATCCATGAAGCTCAGCTCGGACATGTCGACGATGAGCAGCCGGGGCTGCTGGGTCACGACCGACTCGAGCACCCCGTAGAGCTCGTCGCTGTTGGTCGCGTCGACTTCGCCCGCCAGCACCACCACGGAGTACGTCGCCCCGGCGGTTTCGGGGGCGGACACCGACGCTCTCAGCAGGCCCACGGGACTCCTTTTCCACCTGCAGGTCTCACCGGGCAGGTCTCACCGGGCACTGACCGGCGCACCCGCGCTGTCCTCCACGTTAACGGTCAGGCTGGCCATCATGGCATGCTGCCGGACGGCCGTTATTTTCTCGGGATATACCTCTGCCTGCAAACTGGGCCAGCGTCACCCGGAGCTGAACTGCCCGGCACGGCCGGTAACGTGGCTCGACGTGAGTGACGACGTACCGCTGCCGGCCATCCCCGCTTCGGCCGGGGCCATGATCTTCGACCGCGACGGCCGGCTGCTCATCCTCAAGCCGACCTACAAACAAGGGTGGACGATCCCCGGCGGGGTGATGGAGGCCGGCGGCGAGACCCCCTGGCAGGCGTGCCAGCGCGAGGTGCGCGAGGAATGCGGCCTGCCGGTCAGCCGCGGCCGGCTCGCGTGCGTGGACTTCCGCCCGCCCAGGCCCGGGCGGCCCGGGGGCATGCGGTTCCTGTTCGACTGCGGCGCGTTCAGCGCCGGCGCGCTGGCCTCGATCAAACTGCAGCCCGAGGAGATCTCCGCGAGCCAGCTGCTCCCGCTGGCGCAGGCGCTGCCGCTGCTGTCGAAACCGGTGCGCCGCCGGGTCCGGGCCGCCACCCGGACCCGTGGCCCGGGCCGTGCCCGGGGTGCCCGCGCCACGCTCTACCTGGAGAACGGCCGCCCGGTCGAAGGAGTGACGGCCGCATGAGGCGCCACAGCCTGCTGCCCACCCCCGGCACCGTGACCGACGTGTTCAGCCGCGATCGCCCGCCGGTGCTGACCATCGACCCGGGCGACACCGTGGTGGCCGGGTCGCTCGACGCCTCCGGTTACCTGTCCCGGCAGCGGTGGCCGGGGGACGCCCGGCCGCGCATGCTCAGCGCCGGCCGGGGGCACTGCCTGACCGGGCCGATCGCGGTGACCGGGGCCGAGCCCGGCGCCATGCTGTCGGTCCGGTTCAGCTCGCTGCGGCCCGCCGACTGGGGCTGGACGGTGGCCGCGTCCCGGGACAACCGGCTCACCCGCCGGCTCGGGGTCGAGGGCGGCCCCCCGTCCTGGCTGCTGTGGGAGATCGACACCGACGGCGGCCGGGCCTACAGCGACACCGGCTACACGGTGCCGGTCGCGCCGTTCCTCGGCGTGGTGGGGATGCCGCCGGCCGAGCCCGGCGAGCACTCCACGATCCCGCCCCGGCCGCAGGGCGGCGGCAACCTCGACTGCCGCGAGCTGGTCGCCGGCTCCACCCTCTTCCTGCCGGTGACGGTACCGGACGCGCTGCTCTGCCTGGGTGACGGGCACGCCGCCCAGGGCGACGGCGAGGTGAGCGGCACCGCCATCGAGTGCGCGATGACCACCGAGGTGGTGGTGGACCTGGTGGCCGAGCCGCCGGTGCCGGGCATCCACGCCGATACCCCGGCCGGGCGGATCACGTTCGGCTTCAGCCACGACCTCGACGAGGCCATGGGCGACGCGCTGGAAGCCATGCTGATCTGGATGCAGGGCCTGTACGGGCTGACCCGGACGGCGGCCCTTGCGCTGGCCGGCCCCACCGTCGACCTGCGAATAACTCAAGTCGCCAACGATGTGTGGGGCGTGCACGCGGTGCTGTCCGCGGGCACGCTACGTTGAGCGGTAAGGGCTATGCACCGAGCGCCCGGGATTGCCCGGAATGCCGGTCAGACATGGGAGCCTGGGAGACATGACGGCTGGATCGATCGTGGTGAGGCCCGCGGAGTCGCAGGCCGACCTCGCCGGGATCCACGCGGTCGACGTCTCCTACTCCACCGACCGGATCTACCGGGTGCGCCGTAACAAGCTGGCGTTCTGGCTGGAAGAAGAGCGGTTCGAGCTGCCGGTGGAAAAGGCCGACCTGCGGCCCACCCGGACCCTGTCGGACGGCCTGTTCGTGGCCTGCCAGGACGGCGCGGTCGTCGGCTACGGCGAGCTGCGGCCCGAGCCGCGGAACGGCCGGGTCCGGGTCGAGTCCATCTTCGTGTCCCGGCCCAGCCGTGGCCAGGGCGTCGGCGGCCGCCTGATCGAGGCGCTGGCCGAGCAGGCCGCCCACCAGCCCCGGGCGCGCTGCTTGTGGCTGGAGACCCAGAACGTCAACTACCCGGCCGTGCAGTTCTACCTGAAGGTGGGCTTCCGGCTGTGCGGGCTGGACGAAACCCTCTACCAGCCCGACGACCCGCAGCTGCTGCCGGGTGAGATGGCGCTGTACTTCAGCCGCGACCTGGAGCGCTGATGGATCCGTCACCTTCGGCCGATCTCCTGAGCCAGTGCGACCTGCTGCGGTCGCTGCACCGCCCCGGCGCCCCTCTCCTGCTGCCGAACGCCTGGGACGTACATGCGGACGAGGAGGGTGCCCCGGCCGGCTGCAACCTCGAGGACACCGACCACGCCGACGGCAGCCTCCGCGATCGCGGCCGCCAGGCGGAGTGGCTGGGGGCGGTCCGCCAGGCTACGGCCGCGCTGCACCGCTTCACCGCGGGCGCCCACGGCCCGGTGAACGTTGCCTGCCTGCCGCAGATGCCCGCGCTGGCCGAGCTGGCGGCCGCCGGCCTGATCGGCTAGGCGAGCACGGCGGCGTCGGCCGCGTCCGGGAAGGCCCGGCGGAGTTCTTTGCGGGAACTGATACCGAGCTTCGGGAACACCTTGTGCAGGTGGTATTCGACCGTGCGGGGGCTGATGAACAGCTGGGCGCCGATCTCCGGGTTCGTGTGGCCCAGGGCAGCGAGCCGCGCGACCTGCGCTTCCTGGGTGGTGAGCTGGTCGAGCGCTTCGCCGGTCCGTCTGCGCACCGCTTCACCGGTGGCTGACAGCTCGCGCCGGGCGCGCTCGGCGTACCCGGCCGCGCCCATGCGGCTGAACAGCTCGTGGGCCGCGCGCAATTGTTCACGGGCGTCCACGCGGCGGTTCACCCGGCGCAGCCATTCGCCGTACACGAGCCGGCTGCGGGCGAGCTCGACCACCGCGCGGCTGCGGGCCAGCCGGTCGGCCGATTCCCGGTAGAAGGACTCGTCGTCGCTCACGAGCGCCCGGCAGCGGGCTTCGGTCCCGAGCGCCCATTCGGTGCCGCTGGCCTGTGTCCGCTCGCTCAGGCGGCCGAGCGCCTCGGCGGCCTCCTCCGGATGGCCGCCGCGCACCCCGGCCTCGATCAGCTCGACCAGGGCCCAGCCGTAAAAGACGACATCCTCGTACTCACAGGCCCGCCGGGCCGCGGCCAGCGCCTCGCCGTAGTGACCGTGCGCGTTGTGCAGCACCGCGGTGAAATAAAACGTCCCGCCGGTCGCTGAGCCCTCGCCCCGATCGGCCGCATTCCGCCGGCCCCAGTCGAGCAGGGCCAGTGTCTGCGACTGATCGCCGCGCGCCGCGGCCAGCTTGGCCTCCGCGTACCGCAGCGGCGGGATGCCGGTCGCCTCGGTGATCGACCCGACCTCTTCGATCAGCCCGGCCGCGGTGGCAAACGCTCCCGAATGGACGTTGAGCGCGGCCAGGTAGTTGAGCGCGTTCGGGAGCAGGTGGAGCGCGCCGGTGTCGCGCGCCACGCTGACGCCCCGGGTGGCGAGCAGGTACCAGAGCTCGTCGTCCCACAGATCCTGGGCGAGGCGGCACGCCAGCCACAGCCAGCGCCGGTCGGCCGCACCGCCGTCGGGCTCGCCGAACGCGTGCAGCGCCCGCGACAGGGGTGCCACGGCGGCCGCGTAGCCGTCGGTGAACCGCGTCACCAGTGCGTCGAGGAGCAGGTCAGCCGCGCCCGGGATCAGTACCCGGTTTGACCCGCGCGCTACCTGGGCCACCTCACGCACATCCGGGCCGGTGCCCAGGCGCCCGGCGAACATGGCCGACGCGAGCGCCTCGAGATAGGTCTCCCGGGCCATCGCGGCGTCCAGGGGATCCAGCCGCCTGGCCGCCTCGAGCAGCAGCGGCGGCGCGTCGCGCCCGCGCTGGCTCGCGAACGCGATCTGCGCGCGCAACCGCTCCAGCCGTGCCCGCTTGAGCTCGTCGACCGGCCCGAGCTCGGCGGCGGTCAGCAGCTCGGACGCGGACACCGCGTCGGCGACGTCGAGTTTCGCCTGGGCGGCGGCCAGTGAGCGGCTGACCCGCAGGGCCGGGTCGGGTGTCAGCTCGGCGGCCCGCTGCAGGAATGCGGCGGCGGCCGACAGGCCACCGCGACGCTGGGCCCGGCCGGCCGAGCGCTCCAGCTCGCCGGCCACGGCCTCGTCAGGCCCGTCGGCCGCGCGGGCGCGGTGCCACGCCCGGCGATCCGGGTCCAGCCGCGTGTCGGTCGCGTCGGCGAGGACCCGGTGCACGGCCCGGCGCTCGGCGGCGGGCACGGTCTGGTAGGCGGCCGAACGGACGAGCGGATGGCGGAACCGTACGCGGGCACCGATCTCGACCAGGCCGGCCGCCTCGGCCGGTTCCGCCGCCTCGGGCCTGAGGCCGAGCCGCCCGGCCGCCCGCCACAGCAACGGCACGTCGCCGATCGGCTCGGCCGCCGCCAGCACCAGCAGGCGCCGGGTCTCGGCCGGGAGCGCGTCCAGCTGGCGGGCGAAGCCCTGCTCGATCCGGCTGCTCAGCGGCCCCTGCACCGGCAGCCCGAATCCGCCCGCGACCTCGATCGGCGTGCCTCCGCGCGGCAGTTCGAGCAGCGCCAGCGGGTTACCGGCGGCGTCGCCGAGGAGCCGGTCCCGCACCCGCGGGTCCAGCAGCCCGGGGATCGCCGCGTCCAGCAGCCGGCGGGCGTCGGCAGCGGGCAGGCCCTCGAGCACGAGCTCCGGCAGTCCCCTGAGCTCATGCTCGTCACCGGACTCACGCAGCGCGAACACCAGTCCCACCCGCTCGGCCAGGAGACGCCGGGCCACGAACGCGAGCGTCTGCACCGACACCCGGTCGAGCCACTGGGCGTCGTCGACGATGCAGACGAGCGGCTGGTCCCTGACTGCGTCGGCCAGCAGGCTGAGCACGGCCAGACCGACCAGGAAGCGATCGGGCGGCGGGCCCGAGCTCAGGCCGAACGCGGTGTTCAGCGCGTCGCGCTGCGGGACCGGAAGCCGCCCGAGACGGCCGAGCATCGGCGCGCAAAGGGCGTGCAGGCCGGCGAAGGCGAGCTCCATCTCCGATTCAACGCCCGCCGCCCGGGCGATCCGGCACCCGGTGGCGGCGGCCGACACGTACTCCAGCAGGGCTGTCTTGCCGATCCCGGCCTCGCCGCGCAGGACCAGCACCCGGCTCTGGCCGGCGCGTACGCCGGCGACGAGCTGATCCAGCGCGTCGCGCTCGCGGTGACGGTCGACCAGGCCTGCCGGTGATAGCTGGGTGTCAAGCATGCCAGCCCCGCGTTACCGCGGGCGAGAGGCGCGCCGGCCAGCGACCGGACGCCCGAGCACAGCGCGCATGTGCGAGATTCTACGACGTCTGGGTGACCTCGGTTATGCTCTGGCCGCCTGCTGGATGACCTGGGCGACGGTCTCGGGGTCGGAGATCATGGACAGGTGCCCGGCGTCCACCTCGGTGATGTGGGCACCGGCCCGCTTGGCCATGAACGTCAGCTCGGCAGGCGGGATGACCCGGTCCTCGGTGCCGACGACGGCCCACGACGGGACGGTCCGCCAGGCCGGGGCTCCGGACGGTTCGCCGAAGGCGCTGGCCGGCAGCGGCCGCTGGGTGGCGGCGACGACCAAGGCCTGGCGGGCGGTCAGCCCGTTGGCGAAGCAGCCGGGGACCCTGCCCGGCTTGATGTAGAGATCCACGTCGCCGGTCGCCGCACCGGGATAGGGAACCGAATCGAAGATCTCGGCGGGGTCTCCCAGCAGGCACGACCCGGGCTGGGCACCGGCCAGCTGCCCGATGGTCTCGTTCTCGTCGGGGATGAACGCGTCCACGTATACCAGCGCCTTGACCTGGGGGTCGCCGGCCGCGGCGTTGGTGATGACCGCCCCGCCGTAGGAGTGCCCGGCCACGATGGTTGGCTGACCGGCCAGAGCCGGGTTCTGGGTGAGGAAGGCCCGCAGGTAGGCGGCATCCTGCGGCAGGCCGCGCAGCGGGTTGGGCGGGGCGTACACGGTGAAGCCATCCTCCTGCAGGCGCAGGATGACCGCGCTCCAGCCGGAGGCGTCGGCCCACGCGCCGTGGACGAGGACGATGGCGGGGCTCGGTTCGGACATGGTTACTCCCTGGTTGAGGATCAGGAGCGGTCATCGCCCAGCGTCGCTCCCGGGGCGGGGCGCTCGCATCTGTCGGAGTCCCCAGCGCCGGTCCCCAGTGATAGGTTCAGCTCGAACCACAAGATCGATTCGGCGTCGTCGGCACGTCCCTCACACCGGGGTGGCGCGAATCCCCATGGCCCAGGCATTGCGCGGCCGGGATGGCGAGCAGGCGGTTCTGGACCGGCTTCTGGACGAGGTGCGCGCGGGTGCCAGCCGGGTGCTGGTCCTGCGCGGCGAGGCCGGGGTCGGCAAGACCGTGCTGCTGGACTACATGCAAGATCGCGCACACGATTGCCGCGTGGTGCGCGGGGCTGGCGTCCAGTCCGAGATGGAACTGGCGTTCGCCGTCCTCCATCAGCTGTGCGCGCCCGTACTGGACAGCCTGGATCACCTGCCGGATCCGCAGCGAGAGGCGCTGAGCACGGCATTCGGCTTGGGCACGGGGCCCGCGCCGGATCGCTTCACCGTCAGCATCGCGATGCTCGGGCTGCTGTCCGAGGCGGCTGCGGAGCGGCCGCTGGTCTGCCTGATCGACGACGCGCAGTGGCTCGACCATGCTTCCGCCCAGGCCCTCGCGTTCGTCGCCCGCCGCCTGCTGGCGGAGTCGGTCGCCATGGTCTTCGCGCGGCGGGAACCCGGCGAGGATCAGGACCTGCCGGGACTCGCGGAGCTCGCGGTCCCGGGCCTGAGCGACGCTGACGCCCGCGCGCTGCTGGAGTCGGTGGTGCCCGGGCGGCTGGACGAGGGTGTCCGGGACCGGATCGTCGCCGAGACCCGGGGGAACCCGCTCGCACTGGTGGAGCTGACCCGCGGGCTGACTCCGGCGGAGCTGGCCGGCGGGTTCGGCCGCCCCGACACCCGGCCGCTCGCGAACCGCCTCGAACAGAGCTTCCACCAGCAGCTCCGGGCGCTCCCGGCGCAGACGCGGCTGCTGCTCCTGGCCGCGGCGGCCGAACCGGTCGGCGACATCGCCTTGCTCAGGCGTGCAGCCGGGCACCTCGGCATTCCCGCCGATGCTGGGCGTCCAGCCGAGTCCGCGGGGCTGATCGAGTTCGGGGCGCAGGTGCGTTTCCGTCACCCGCTCGTTCGGGCCGCCGCCTACCGGGCGGCATCATCGCCTGACCGGCGGCGCGTCCATCGCGCGCTGGCGGACGTGACAGATCCCGGCGCCGATCCCGGCCGCCGGGCGTGGCATCGCGCCTACGCGGCGGTCGGCCCGGACGAGTCGGTTGCCCGTGAGCTCGAGCGATCAGCGAGCCAGGCGCAGGCCCGCGGTGGTGTCGCCGCGGCCGCCGCGTTCCTGGAACGGGCCACCGAGCTGACCCCGGATCCGGGTCGGCGCGCCACCCGGGCACTGGCTGCCGCGCAGGTCAAGTTCGAGGCGGCCGCGCCCGACACCGCCGACGACCTGCTCTCCGCCGCCGAGCTGGGACCGCTGGAGGAACTGCAGCGGGCCCAGGCGGCCCGGCTCCGCGCCCAGATCGTCTTCCGCCGCCGCCGCGGCAGCGACGCCCCAGCCCTGTTCCTCGAGGCGGCCAGAGCGTTCTCGGGGCTCGACGGCGAGCTGGCCCGGGAGACCTATCTCGAAGCCTTCGGCGCGGCGATGTTCGCAGGCCAGCTCGGTGGCCAGTACGGACTGCGGGAGGTGGCCGAAGCCGTCCGGGCCGCACCGCCCGGACCGCAGCCCGCCCGGCCGAGCGACCTCCTGCTGGACGGCATGGCCCTGCGCTATCTGGAACACCAGGCGGCCGAGGCCGGGGTGGCCGGGGCGGGGGCGGGCGAGCACGCCCGGGCCGGGGTGCCCACCCTCCGGCGTGCCCTGGCGGCGCTGCGGCGGGAGGATCCGCGCGCCCGGGAAGACATCATGGGCCTGCTGTGGCTCTCGGGGACGGCGCAGTCGATGGCCGTCCATGAGGTGTGGGAGTACGCGGGGTGGCGCGAGCTGTCCACTCGCTCGGTCCGGCTGGCTCGTGAGGCCGGCGCGCTCGCCGCTCTGCCTGGTCTGCTGGTCTACCTGGCCGGCGTGCACGTGTTCGCCGGCGAGTTCGCCGCCGCCGCGGCGCTCATCGAGGAGAGCGACGCCATCACGGCGGCCACCGGCAACGCGCCCATGCGCTACGCCGCGCTGTTCCTCGCCGCCTGGCGAGGCGAGGAGACCCCGGCCCGGCAGCTGATCGAGGAGACGATCTCCGATGCCCGGGCCCGGGGCGAGGGCCGGGTCCTCGGCATGGCCGGGTACGTCACCGCCGTCCTCAACAACGGACTCGGCCGCTATCCGGCCGCCCTCACCGGAGCCCGCCTGGCCTGCCAGCACGATGACCTCGGTTACTTCAACTGGTCACTGGCCGAACTGGTTGAGGCCGGTGTCCGCGCCGGCGCGGCTGAGGAAGCCGCGACCGCCTTCCGCCAGCTCGAGGAGCGAACCCGGGCCAGCGGCACCGACTGGGCTCTCGGCGTCCTGGCCCGGTCTAAGGCGCTGCTGAGCGACGGCCAGGATGCCGAACCGCACTACCGGGAGGCGATCGAGCGTCTGGAGCGCGAACAGATCGTCATCCATCTCGCCCGCGCTCACCTGCTGTACGGCGAGTGGCTGCGCCGGGTGAACCGCCGCCAGGACGGGCGTGAGCACCTGCGCGTCGCCCATCAGACGTTCAGCCGCATCGGGGCCGAAGCGTTCGCCGAACGGGCCCGCGGCGAGCTGCTGGCCACCGGGGAAACGGTGCGTAAGCGAACGGCCGGGGTCCAGGACGTGCTCACCGCCCAGGAGAAACAGATCGTACGGCTGGCGGCCGAGCGGCACTCGAACCCGGAGATAGCCAGCCAGCTCTTCATCAGCCCCCGGACGGTCGAGTACCACCTGCACAACGTGTTCGCGAAGCTCGGCGTGAACTCCCGCCGGGAGCTGCGGGCCGCCATTCGGAAGCTCGACCAGGCCGTTTCCCCGCTCTAGCGGCCGGACCACCCCACCCAGCCAAGCCCGACTGGGGTGTCGCACGGATGCGAGCAACGGGCCGCGCAGACGACCGTGGTCCTCGTCCACCCGCCTTCGGGCGGCCAGGAGAGGAAGGGTCATCATGCGAATTGTTGTCATCGGCGGGACCGGGCTGATCGGTTCCAAGCTCGTCGCCATGCTCGCCGCGCACGGCCACCAGGCTGTTCCCGCGTCGCCGGCTACTGGCGTCAACACCCTCACGGGCGAGGGTCTCGGCCAGGCCCTGGCCGGCGCGGGCGTAGTGGTCGACGTGTCGAACTCGCCGTCGTTCGAGGACACCGCGGTGCTTGAGTTCTTCGAGAAGTCGACCCGCAACATCGTTGACGCGGAGGCCGCGGCCGCCGTGGGGCGGCATGTGGCGCTGTCGGTGGTCGGCACCGAGCGGCTGGCCGACAGCGGCTACATGAGGGCCAAGGTCGCACAGGAGAAACTCATCGCGAGCTCGTCGATCCCCTACACGATCGTCCACGCGACCCAGTTCTTCGAGTTCGCCATCCGCACCGCTGACGAGGCGACGGACGGCAATGAGGTGCGGGTCCCGCCGGTGCTGATTCAGCCGATGGCAGCCGACGATGTTGCCACCGCGGTGTGCGATGTCACCCTCGCCGCCCCGCTGGACCACACGGTCGAGATCGCCGGGCCCGAGCCGATGCCGTTCGAAGACTTCGTGCGGAAGGCGCTGCGCGCCGTGGGCGATCAGCGCGTCGTGATCACCGATCCGCGCGCCCGGTACTTCGGGGCCCGGCTGAGCGAGCGCAGTCTCCTGCCGGGCGATGGTGCCCGGCTCGGCGGGACCAGCTTCGACGACTGGCTCAGCCGCCAGGCACCGGGGCACTAGGCCGCAACCGAACCCGACGGAAAGGACTCACCATGAAGATCGTCGTCATCGGCGGCGGGCCGCTCAGCGCAAAGCTGGTCACCCGGCTCGGCCAGCACGGACACGAGGCCGTAGCGGCGCCGCCGGCCCCGGAGCCGGCATCCTCGCCGGCCAGCGACTCGCTGGCGCCCTGGCCGGTGCCGCCGTAGTCATCGATGTGGCCAGCCCGTCGCCGGCCGACGCCGCCGCGGCACTGGACTTCTTCCAGACCGCCACCGGAAATCTGCTCGCCGCGGAGGCGTCGGCCGGGGTCAGGCATCACGTGGCCCTGTCGGCGGTGGGGATCGAGCGGCTGCAGCACAGCGGCTACTTCCGGGCCAAGAGTGCCCAGGAGGAGCTGATCGAGAACTCGGCGATCCCGTATTCGATCGTGCGGGCGACGCAGTTCTTCGAGTACCTGCCGAGCATCGCGGACGCGGCCACCGACGGCAGCGTCGTCCGGCTTGCACCGGTGCTGTTCCAGCCCGTCGCCGAGGATGATGTCATCCAGGTGATCGCCGGGATAGCAGCAGGCCCGCCGCTGCTCGGCCGAGCCGAGGTCGCCGGGCCCGAGCCGTTCCGGCTGGACGAGTTCCTGCGAAGCGCCCTGGCCAGGTCGGGCGATCCGCGCACGGTGGCCACGGACCCTCGTGCGACCTTCTTCGGCATCGAGCTGGGCGAGCGGACTCTGCTGCCGGCCGCGGACGCGGTTGCCGGCGCGACCCGTCACCGCGACTGGCTGGACGCCCCGGCTGGCGGCAACGCCTTCCTGCAGGAGCTCGAGCTCGACGTCAGGACCGAGCTGATCCAGGTCGAGACCAGCCCGGCCGAAGAGGAAGCCGTCGGCACACCGATCGACGAGTGGCTGTCCGATCCGGCCGATGATCAGCGCTACGAAGCCAGATTGCGCAGCCTTCTCGGCGCGGTCGAGGCCATGGAAGACGGCTCCCGGCCGGCGACGGGAGGCTGGTGAGCGATGCAGGTCTCACGCCAGCACGTGGTGGAAATCCTGCGGACCGCGCAACTGCCAGAGCTGGTCGAGGAGGCCGGCCGGGTACTGCCCGATCCGGTCGAGTACAGCCACGCGGAGCGCTTTCTCGCCCAGTACGGCATCACCAAAGACCAGCTGATCAGCCGCGCGGGAGGAAGCCCGTAACCGCCGCTTCCGCAACGAGCTGGACCCAGGAGGAAAGGAGCCCCCGATGCTAATGGCCGGCCGACATCACCCCGAAGACCGCTGGACGGCCGCGTTCGGGCGGATCGCCGCGTACTCGTTCGCGCTGGCGGCGGTCACTGGGGTCCTGCTCTTGCCATTTTTCCGCCCGTCGATGGCCCCGCTCACCTATCGCGGCTCGTACCGGTTGCTGGACGGCCTCACCATGAGCGGGGCCTATGAGTCCGTGCTGGCGGTCAGCTTGAACGGACAGGGCGGCCTGCTGATCCGCCAGGTCCACCACTGGTCGGCGGATCTGTTCGTCGCGGCGATCTGCCTGCGGCTGCTGCGGGCGTTCTTCCGCGGCCGGTTCTCCGGCCGGGCGCGGCCGGGCTGGCTGATCTGGACGGCGCTGCTGCCGCTGGGCATGGCGGCGGCCTACAGCGGCACGATCCTGCCCGATGACATGGTGTCCGGCGGCAGCCTCAGCGTGATAACCGGTGTGCTGCTGTCGGTGCCGCTGATCGGCACGCGGCTGGTGACCTGGATCTTCGGCGGGGCGCCGCCCGGGGATCAGATCATCGGGCGCGACTACTGGCTGCACATCCTGGTCCTTCCTGCCCTGACCGGCGCGCTGCTCCTGGCGAGCTTCCGGCCGTCGCTGCGGTGGCCACGCCGGGTGCGGGTGGATCCCCTGCTGCCGTTCACGTGCGCGGTGCTGATCCTGCTGGGCGCGGTCGCGCAGATCAACCCGGTGTGGCTGATCGGGCCGTCGCAGCCGGGCAGCATCAGCTCCGGTTCGGTGCCGGACTGGTACATGGCGTTCCTCGACGGCCCGCTGCGGATCATGCCGGCCTGGGAAGTGCCGATCGCCGGGCATCCGCTGGATCTCGGGGTGCTGATCGCCGGGCTCATCGTGCCCGCACTGTTCTTCAGCTGCCTGGCTGCCTACCCGATGGCGGACCGGCGGGTCACCGGCGCGCGGCCGGCTCGCGGGCTGCTGCCTCCCACCCCGGCCGGCCTGGCGAACCGGAACGCGGCCGGCGTGGCCGGCCTGACGTTCTACTGCCTGCTGTGGGTCTCGGCCGCCAACGACCAGATCGCCTACCACCTGCACCTTGATCTCTACACGGTCACCTGGATACTCCGGGTCCTCGTGCTGGCCGGGCCGGCGCTTGCGTTCACCGTCACCCGGGCCGGATGCCACGTGCGGGCCGATCAGCGACGCGAGGAGGAACTGCACAGCCGGGAAACCGGGCGGATCGTGATGGACCCGCAGGGCCGCTACACCGAAATCCGGGAGCCAGCCTCCCGCCAGACCGCGAAGGAGACCCGAAGCCATGAAGAATACGAGCCGCCGGCCGCGGCTGGCGAGCGCAGCTGCGCTCAAGCTGATCGGCACCGCGGTGCGGAAGACCCGGCCGCCGGAACACGGTGCCGATGACGCCGTTACCGCCGAATACCTGTATGTCCCCTGCGCCCGGGTCCGCTACCACGGATTGTCGGCCGAGACGAGCCACTGGGTCCTGGAGGTACCGGTCATCAGGAAGACGGCCAAGCGGATCTACTACACCAGCGACAGCTGGGACCGGGCTGAGGCCGTGGTCAGCCCCGGCTGCATCAGCCGCCAGGAGTTCGAGTCCGGTACCCCGGCCGGAGTGATCCCGGTCCCCGGCGCCCGGCCCGGCGCGGCCGCGGCTGTTCTTCGCCACCCGCCAAGCGGCCGAACACCACCTGTATCGCGGGGAGCGCAAGCGAGCCGGTCAGGCCCGGCCGGACGTGCTGCTCGTCAGGGAACTGCGCCGCGCGATGGCCGACGCTCACCCCGACCGCGGCGGCACGACGGAGCAGTTCATCCAGGCGCGCCGCCGCTACCAGACGGCGCGGCAGCCCATACGGCGGTAACGGTCAGCTGCCGTGCCCGTCGTGCTTGGCCAGCAGCTCGGCCGCGTGGTCGGGCACGTACGACTGCAGCTCCCTGGCGGTGCGCTGGTAGCCGGTGGACGACGGCCGCTCCGGCAGGCGCAGCTTGGGCAGCTGGACCTGGTGGTACGGGATCGTGCTGAGCAGGTGGGAGATCATGTTGATGCGCGCCCGGCGCTTGTCGTCGCTCTCCACCACGTGCCAGGGCGCCTCGGGGATGTCGGTGTGCACGAACATCGCGTCCTTGGCCCGCGAGTAGTCCTCCCAGTGCAGGATCGACTGGAGGTCCATCGGCGACAGCTTCCAGCGCCGCAGCGGGTCGTCCAGCCGGGACTCGAACCGGCGCTGCTGTTCCTCGTCGCTGACCGAGAACCAGTATTTGCGCAGCAGGATGCCGTCCTCGACCAGCAGCCGCTCGAAGATCGGGCACTGGGCCAGGAACCGGCTGTACTCCTCCTTGGTGCAGAACCCCATCACGTGCTCGACCCCGGCCCGGTTGTACCAGCTGCGGTCGAACAGGCAGGTCTCCCCGGCCGCGGGCAGCTGCTCCACGTAGCGCTGGAAGTACCACTGGCTCTTCTCGCGCTCGGTCGGCGCCGGCAGCGCCGCGATGCGGGCGACCCGGGGGTTGAGGTACTGGATGATCCGCTGGATCGTCCCGCCCTTGCCGGCCGCGTCGCGGCCTTCGAAGATCACCACGATGCGGGCGCCCTGGGCCGTCGCCCACTGCTGCATCTTGACCAGCTCGCTCTGCAGCCGATAGAGCTCGGCCTCGTACGGGCCGCGCGGCAGCTTCTCCGGCTTGCCGCCTTTCTTCCCGGCGGCCTTGCCGGCGTTCACCTTCGTCATTTGCTCAACTTAACCGCATGACGCGGGAAGGCAAGATCAACGCGCCCCTGACCGGCAGCTGACCGGGCGCCGCGCCGCCGTTTCGGACTAAAGGTCACACTTTCCCCACATGCCTTGACAGGTTCGCACAGTATCGAGAGAAAATCCTCATGAGCGAAAGCCGGCGGCGATGGGGTCAGCCCGCGCCTCCCGGCTGACTCGATGAGGAGGCGCCATGCCCGAACAGGACCCTCACCGCGACTCCCGGCCCGGCCGGCGGGACTTCCTGCGGTATTCGGGCGGCGCCGCCGCGGCCGGCGGCCTGGCCGGAGCGGGCCTGCTCAGCGCCGGCCCGGCCGGTGCCGCGACCGTGGGCCGGAAGCAGGCCGTCGCCTCCTCAGCCGTCGCCTCCTCAGCCGCCACCCCGGCCGCCGCCCCGGCGGCGGGCTACGCGGCCGCCAGCGGGACGCTGGCCGCCACCCCGATCCGCCCGCCGGCGCCGCCGCTGGCCGTGCGCGGCCCGTACGTGAGCACCTGGCTGCCGGCCACCGCGCTGCCCGCCACCTGGCAGGAGTTCTGGGCCGGGCACACCACCGCCATGGGCGGCATCGCCCGCATCGACGGCACCTCCTACCTGTTCATGGGCGTCCCGGCGATCATCCTCACGATCCCGGACGGCAACCACGGCACCCCGTCCACCACCCAGGGCTTCGAGCAGGCCCTGCAGCAGACCAAGCTGGAGGTCACCCCGACCCGGTCCCGGTTCACGCTCGAGGGCGGCGGGGTCGAGCTGGTGGCCGAGTTCCTGTCTCCGGTCGAGCCGGGCGACACCAAGCGCCAGTCGATCCCGTTCAGCTACCTGACCCTGACCGCCCGCAGCTCCGACGGGCACCCCCACGATGTGCAGCTGTACGCCGACATCAGCGGCGAGTGGTGCAGCGGCGACGACGGCCAGCAGATCACCTGGGCCCCATCCCAGGTCAGCTACGCCGGCGGGGCCCTGCAGACGTGGGCGGTCGAGCTCGCCAGTCAGCAGCCGCTGACCGAGCAGGGCCAGCAGGCCGCCTGGGGCAGCACGGTGTGGGCCACCCCCAGTACCAGCGGGCTGACCTACCAGTCCGGTCAGGATGTGGCGGTCCGGGCCCAGTTCGTCGGCAACGGCAAGCTGACCAACGGCAACGACACCAGCTACCGGGCGATCAGCAACGACTGGCCGGTGTTCGCGTTCTGCGCCGACCTGGGCCAGCTGGGCACCTCCGCCCGGACCGTGCCGCTGTCGATCGGCCTGGCCCGCACCCCCGCCGTCAGCTACCAGGGCCAGAACCTGGACCCGTGGTGGAGCAAGGAGTTCTCCTCCTGGGCGGACATGCTCGGCTTCTTCCACGGCGACCTGGCCGCCGCCCAGCGCCGCGCCACCACCCTGGACACCAAGATCACCGCCGCCGCGCAGGCCGCGGGCGGCACCGCCTACGCCGGGCTGTGCGCGATCGCCCTGCGCCAGGCCTACGGCGGCACCGAGCTGGTGGCCGGGCCGGACGGCTCGCCGTGGGCGTTCCTCAAGGAGATCTCCAGCGACGGCAACGTGTCGACCGTGGACGTGCTGTTCCCGGCCTCCCCGGTGTGGGTCTACGCCGACCCGGGCTACCTGGCGCTGCTGCTCGCCCCGTTGCTGTCCTACGCCGAGTCCGGCAAGTGGCCCGAGCAGTTCGCCCCGCACGACCTTGGCTCGGCCTACCCGGTGGCCGACGGCCACAACGACGGCGGCGGGGAGAACATGCCGGTCGAGGAGACCGGCAACATGCTGATCATGGCGGCCGCCTACCTTCAGCAGGTGCCGTCGGCGGCCAGGGCATACGCCACCGCGCACTACAAGATCTTCAAGCAGTGGGCCGACTACCTGGTCGCGAACCTGCCCGACCCCGGCTTCCAGAACCAGACCGACGACTTCGCCGGCCAGATCGCGCACAGCGTCAACCTGGCCCTCAAGGGAATCGTCGCGGTCGCCGCCTTCGGCCAGATCATCGCCAAGGCGGCCGGCAACAGCGCCGACGCGGCCAGCTACGCCGCCCAGGCCAAGCAGTTCATCGCCTACTGGGTCAAGAACGCCCAGGACCCGTCGGCCGCCCACCTGGACCTGACCTACAGCGGCGACGACGGCGGCAACGGCACCTGGGGCACCACCTACAACGGGTTCGCCGACCGGCTGCTGGGCACCAGCCTGGTCCCGGCCTCGGTGCTGGCCGAGCAGGCGGCCTGGTACCGGGGAGTCAGCAACCTGTTCGGGCTGCCGCTGCAGGTGCCGCACAGCTACGCCAAGTCCGACTGGGAGATGTGGACGGCGGCCTGGCTGTCGGACTACCCGGTCAGCAAGCAGCTCATCGAGCAGGTGTACACGTACGCGAACACCACCCCGCAGCGGGTGCCGTTCAGCGACCTGTACGACACGATCAGCGGCAACCAGAACGCCTTCCAGGCCCGGCCGGTCCAGGGCGGCATCTTCGCCCTGCTGGCGCTCAGGAACCGCCGGTAGAAACGCCGGGAGGTACTGCCCTTTCGGGAAAACCGGAAAAAGCTGCTGGCCTGGCGGGCCAACCTGCCCCTGCGGGCGCCCGCCAGGTCAGCTTGGGCAGCAGCGGCCGGGCGGTGCGGTGCCGCAGGCAGCCGCGCCACACCCCGAGGCTGTAGGCCACATCGTCCAGCAGCCGGGCGCCGGCGTAGCGGACCGGGTCCATCGGCGGCCGCCGCTCGGCCCAGCCCAGCACCGGCGGCGCCAGCGCCAGCGCGGCCAGCGGCACCCGCAGCCGGGGCACCGCCACCGCGGCCGGCAGCGCCAGCGGCCACCAGGCCCGGGTCAGCGTGCTGCCCAGCAGCCGCCCGGCCGCGACCGTGCCGCCGGCCGCCAGCCGGGTGGCCACCGGCCAGGTCTGGTCGCCGGTGAACGGGGCCAGCCGCCGGGCCAGCAGCGCGGTCGCGGTGGCGGTGATGGCCAGGCCACCAGCCGGCCCGGCCGGCGGCGGCCCGGCGGCGGCGGCCGCCCACGCGGCCGCGGTCCAGCCGGACATCGCCACCGCCGGCAGCGTGCCCGGGTGCCGCAATTCGAGCGGCGCGGCCGAGGTGCCGTAGTCCATCCGGCGCGCGAACCAGCTGCCCAGCCGGACCCGGTGCTGGTGGGCGACGGCGGCGGCCGGCTCGTAGCGCACCTGCCAGCCGCGGCCGGCCAGCCGCCACACGAAGTCGACGTCCTCGCCGACCGGCAGGTGCTCGGCGAACCCGCCCGCCGCGCGGGCCGGGCCGGTCCGCAGCACCAGCGCCGCGCCGGGCACGTAGGAGACCTTGGCCCCGGGCCGGACGATGCTCGGCACCGCCCCCATGTCCAGGGTGGAGCTGAACCCTTCGTAGCGGGCCAGCCAGCCCGCGGCCCGCCCCGTAGCGCCGTTGGGCTCATACGCGACGATGCGCGGCGCCACCGCCGCCACCACCGGGTCGGCGAAGTGCGGCAGCAGCCCGTCCAGCCAGCCCGGCGCGGGCACGCAGTCCGAGTCCAGGAACGCCACCAGCGGGGTCTGCACCGCGGCCAGGCCGGTGTTGCGGGCGGCGGCGGGCCCGCCGTTGACCGGCCGGTGCAGGCAGCCCGCGCCGGCGTCCCTGGCCACCGCGGCCACCGCGGCCGGGTCGCGGGACCCGTCGTCGACGACCAGCACCCGCGGTGCCGATTCACGGGCCCGCAGCCCGTTCAGGCACAGGGCCAGTTCGGCGGTGCGGTCCCGGACCGGGATCACCACCGTGACCTCGCCCGGGCCCGGGCCGCCGGACGGCACCGGCAGCGCGATGCCGGTCTCCAGCAGCCGCCGGGCCAGCGCCTGGGCCCCCGGTGAGGCCGCCACCGGCTCCCCCGCCCACCAGCGGGCCACGTGGGCGGCGCCGGCCGGGCCGAGCCGCAGCATCCGGTGCGGGTAGCCGCCCAGCAGCACGGTCCCGTCGTTCAGCGACCGCAGGCCGGGTACCGGCCGCAGCCGCAGCCCCGCCGCGGCGGGCCCCGGCGGCCCCTGCCCGGCGCTCACCTCGGGCGTGCCCGCTGCGGCCATGGATGTCACCATAGAGGTATGACCAGCGACGAAGCGGAGCAGACGGCCTTCGACGCCGGGCAGCCGTACGAGATGCACCCGCAGGTGGCGATCCGCCCGGAGAGCTTCGGCGCCCTGGCCTACCACTACGGGAACCGGCGGCTGGTCTTCCTCAAGGCCCCGGCCCTGGTCAAGGTCGTCGAGACGCTGGGCGACTACCCGACCGCGGCCGACGCGATCGCCGCCCACGTGCCCGGCGGCCAGCGTGACTCGTTCTGCCAGGCGCTGTCCGGCTTGCTGTCGTCGGAGGTCATCCGCGCCCGCTGAGCACCGCCAGCGCACTGGAGTCGGCCGCCGCGAACACCGGCATCGCCTCCAGCGGGGCCGGGACCGTGATCGTCTGCCCGCCGTCGTGCGCGGTCCCGGTCCGGACGTCGACCCAGGTGCGCCCGGCCGGCAGGTAGACGGGCCGCTCGCGCAGCCCGTACTCCAGGATCGGCGCCACCAGCACGTCCGGCCCGAACAGGTACTGGTCCTCGATCTCCCAGGCCCTGCCATCGTCCGGGAAGTCGTAGAACAGCGGGCGGATGACCGGGGTGCCCCGCTCGTGCGCCGCCCGCATCTGCTCGCTCACGTACGGGCGCAGCGCCTCGCGGGTGCGCAGGCAGCCGGCCAGGATCTGGTAGACATCCTCGCCGTAGCTCCACACCTCGTTGGCCGCCCCGGACCCGAGGACCTCGTTGAACGTCCGCCAGGTGATGTCGCCGGTGAACTCCTGCGGCCTGCGGAACCCGTGCAGCCGGGTCACCGGGCAGAACACGCCCCACTGGAACCAGCGCACCAGCAGCTCGCGGAACTCGGGATCATCGCCGTCACCGCCGGTGAACCCGCCGATGTCGGTGGTCCACCAGGGGATGCCGGACAGCCCGGCGTTCAGGCCGGCCGCGAACTGCATCCGGAACGACTCGAACGTCGAGTGCACGTCACCCGACCACAGCAGGGTCGCGTACTTCTGGCTGCCGGCCCAGCAGCACCGGATCAGGTTGCAGATCCCGGTCTGCCCGGCCGCCCGCTGGCCGTCGTAGAAGCCCCGCGCGTAGCCGACCGGGTACAGGTTGCCGACCTTGAGCGCGGGCCCCGCCTGGTAGCGGATCACGTCCCAGTCGTACTGCCCGGAGTGGGTCACCAGCTCGGGCTCGGCCTCGTCCAGCCAGAACACCCGGACGCCCTTGTCGAAGTAGTGCTCTTTGGCCTTGGCCCAGACGAACTCCTGCGCTTCGGGATTGGTGGCGTCGAAGAACACCTCGTTCCCCATGAACTCCATCTGGGTGCCGGCGCCCCGGTCGGTCCGGACCAGCAGGCCGCGGTCCTCCATCTCGTCGTAGTTCTCGGAGTTCACGTCGACGGTCGGCCAGATCGACACCATCAGCTCGATGCCCAGCTCCCGCAGCTCGGCGATCATCGCGTCCGGGTCGGGCCAGTACTTCGGGTCGAACCTCCACTCCCCCTGCTGCGGCCAGTGGAAGAAGTCGGCGACGATGACCGAGATCGGCAGCTCGCGGCGCTTGTACTCGCGGGCCACCGCCAGCAGCTCGTCCTGGGTCTTGTAGCGGAGCTTGCACTGCCAGAAGCCGGTGGCCCAGTCCGGCATCATCGGCGTCCTGCCGGTCGCGCCGGCGTAGGCCTCCTCGACCTGGGCCGGGGTGTCCCCGGCGGTGATCCAGTAGTCCAGCTGGCCGGTGCGGGCCGCGTACCACTGCGTGACGTTCTTGCCGAACGTGACCCGCCCGATGGCGGGGTTGTTCCACAGGAACCCGTAGCCCCGGCTCGACAGCGCGAACGGGATGCTGGCCTGGGAGTTGCGGTGGGCCAGCTCAAGCGTGCAGCCCTTCATGTCCAGCTCGGCGATCTGCCGCTGCCCGAGGCCGTAGATCCGCTCGCCCGGCTGGGGCCTGAAGCTCACCGTCAGCTCGCAGTCGTCGCTGCCCAGCACCTGCTTGTAGGCCCGGCCCGGGATCGCGATCGAGCTGGTCTCGCCGCCGGTGTCGAGCACCTGCCAGTACTCGCGCAGCAGCAGCTCGCCGCGCTGGTTGGTGAACTCCACGATCCCGAACCGGTCGATGGTGGCGGTGAGGCGGCCGTTGGTGATCCGCGCCCCGCCGTCGCCGATGGTGATCTCCGGGACGGCGGGCGCGGGCGGCTCCAGCGCCCAGTCCTCGCTGGTGCCGACGGCCCGCTGCCGGGTCGCCCGGACCCGGAGGCTGTGCTCGCCCCACGGCTCGATCCACAGCGTCTCGCCGCCCTGGCGCCGGATCAGCCGGTCACCTTCCTGGCTCAGGTACTGCCTGCTCACGCCCTGTTACCTCCCGGCTCAGCCTCACCGACAGCAAGATCAAACCATGCGTGAAAAGCTTTGCCCAGGGGTGGGGTGGGGTGAGGGTGGTGCCGATGGCTCGCGTGTTCTCCCGGGCGGTGCGGGCCCGGGTCTCACTGGAGCAAAGTCAGGGATTATCCCCGGGCGTCTTCAGCCAATCACGCGGTGGCCGGCCCGGCGCAGCAGCTCAGAGGCCTCGTCCACCTGGTCAGCGGGGATCAGCACGATGTCGCCGTCGAAGCTGGCCGCGACCCAGACAGGCACATTGCCGGCTGCGAGCGGCGCCACGATCGCAGCCAGCATGCCGGTCGCGTCCGGCGGGTGCGCCTCGTCGCCGTTCCACAGCGCCACCCAAGCGTCGTCGGCCGCATCCTGGCGGCGCATGCAGGCTCCGCCGTCAGGGCCGCGCACGACCGCGAGCACCTCGCCATCACGGGCGACGTCGGCGTCCGGTAGCGCGCGCTCCAGTACGTATCGGCCCTCTAGCACGCGCAATGTCTGATGATCAGCGACCGGCACCCGTGCATCGTCGCACACCGATCGCGTCTGATGGTCCAGCGTCACCGACGCCCAGGACCTCACCGCCCAGCGTGACCGGCTGCGCGAGCCCGGCGTCTGAGGCGGCGCGCTGGCCGAAATGCGGTTGCGGGCCGGCTGGACAGGATGTTAGACACCTTATCTGAGAGTCGACTCCCCGGATATTTCCGGCCGGGTGCCGCGTGCTGACGCCCGGCGTAACCGCGAGGCCCTGCTGTCGCAGGCCACGGAGCTGATCGCCGAGCGCGGGCCGGCGGTGGCGCTGGATGAGGTCGCCCGGACCGCCGGTGTCGGGAACGCAACGCTGTACCGGCACTTCCCGGACCGGGCCGCGCTGCTGCGGGCCATCGCCGTCCAGGTGATCGGCGCGACCGCGGAAGCCGCCGAACAGGCGCTGGCGGAGGAGACCGGCAGCTTCGAGGCACTGGCCCGCTACCTGCACGAGGTGCTGCGCGTGCGGGTCGCCTGGGTGATGCCCGCGATCGCCGGAGCGCTCGCGCGCGGCGACGCGGAACTCGCGGCGCTTCGCGGCCGCAGCGTAGCCGCGATCACCACCCTGATAAAAAATGCCCAACGTGACGGAGTGATCCGCGCGGACATCACCTTCGGCGATATCAGCCTGCTGCTCATCCGGCTCGCCCGGCCGCTGCCCCCCGGTCACGACCGCGCCGTCCAGGACGCGGCCGCCCAACGCCACCTGGCCATCATGCTGGCGGGGCTGCGCCCCAGCGGCGGGTCCTTGCCGGGCACCGGGCTCGCGCTGGCCGACCTCCGCCAGCCGGGCTCGGCGCCACCCGTCCCGGCCATCCCCGGCGCGGCCGCCCGGACGCCCGGCGGCGCTGACCGCATCGGGGAATAGCCAAGACCGCCTCGGCCGTGCCCGGTCCTGGGCCACATCCGGAGGCGGCCGGGCTCCGGGAATCCGACGGGCCATGAGTTCCGCCGTGGTCCCCGGCTGCCGCGATATACCCGCTCACCCGCACTCAAGGAGAACATCATGACCGCCACCTACACCTTCGACGTCTTTTCCAGTCTCGACGGCTTCGGCACCGCTAGCGGTAACTGGGGCGGCTACTGGGGCAAGCAAGGCCCCGAGCTGCTCGACCGCCGCCTCGCCTTGTACAGCGAGGAGCAGCGGATGGTCTTCGGGGCCACCACCTTCCGGAACATGGTGCGCATGCTGACCCCGGCCGCTGAGGAGCCCGAAGTGGATGATCCATGGGTCACCCGGATGAGGAGCCTGCCGGCCACGGTGGTGTCAGCCACGCTGGAAGGACCCCTCGACTGGCCGGACGCTGCGATTGTGAGCGGCGACGGCGTCGACATCGTCGCCCGGCTCAAGAAAGAGTCCGAGGTGCCGTTGCGCTCGAACGGCAGCCTGTCGCTGAACCGGGCGCTGATGGCCGCGGGCCTGGTCGACCGCGTCCAGGTGACGCTCTTCCCCGTGATCACCGGTCAGACCGAACGGAGCCGATCTTCGCCGGTGCGGCCGACTTCGACCTCGAGCTGATCGAGAGCCGGACGCTGGACCGCCACATCCAGGAGCTCATCTACCACCCCACCCTCCACTGACGGCGGATCGTGCCCCGCAGCTCGGCGCGCAGAGAGGAAGAGGAATGTCTGAAGTATTCCTGACCATGGCAATGTCACTCGACGGATTCATCACGGGGCCGGACGACAACGCCGAGAACCCAGCGGGCACCAATGGGATGCGGCTGATGAACTGGCTCGACGGCGGAGCCGAGCCCGACGCAACAGGGGTCAACGCATTCCGCCCCCAGCATCCCAACAGCCAGCTTGTGTTCGACGAGGCCATGGCGACCGGTGCCGTGGTCACCGGGAAGCGGACAGGGGACTTCGCCGGCTACTGGGGCGGGGATCACCACAACGGGGTGCCGATCTTCGTGCCGACGCACCAGCCGCCGGCAGAGAACCCGTACGAGCGGGTGCACTACGTCACCGATGGCATCGCCTCCTGTGTGGAGCAGGCCAAGCCCATCACGGCGTGCCGATCTTCGTGCTCAGCCACCGGCCGCCGCCGCCCTCAGCGGCGAACTACCCGTCGGTGACGTACGTGACCGGCGGGATCGCCAGCGCGATGGCGCAGGCGAAGGCCGCGGCCGGGGACCGGGACGTGATGGTGCACGGTGCGTACACGGCCGAACGAGCACTCAAGGCCGGGGTGCTGGACGAAGTTCAGATCGATCAGATCCCGGTGCTGCTCGGCGCGGGCCGCCGGCTGTTCGACACCTTGCGTCCCGGATCGAACTGGAAATCGTGCAGGTGATCGACACCCCGCAGGCCACCCACAACCGCTACCGCGTCCGCCGCTGAGCCGCGCGGTAACCAATCCAGGAGGGCGCGGGGCCGGCCCCTAGGAGCTGAACGCGGCGTCGAAGGAGCTTTGCGGCGGGTCGTAGTCGAAGCGCCGCAGGAACTCCAGCGCGCCCGGCGCCCCCGCCAGCCGGTCCATGCCGGCGTCCTCCCACTCGATCGAGATCGGCCCCGCGTAACCGATCGAGTTCAGCATCCGGAACACGTCTTCCCAGGCGACGTCGCCGTGACCGGCCGAGACGAAATCCCAGCCGCGGTGCGGGTCGCCCCACGGCAGGTGCGAGCCGAGGCGCCCGTTGCGGCCGTCCAGCCGCTTGCGCGCCTCCTTGCAGTCCACGTGGTAGATCCGGTCGGAGTAGGCGTCCAGGAACGCCACCGGGTCCAGGTCCTGCCAGATGAAGTGGCTCGGGTCGAAGTTCAGACCGAACGCGGGCCGGTTGCCCACCGCGTCGAGCGCCTTTCGGGTTGTCCAGAAGTCGTAGGCGATCTCGCTCGGGTGCACCTCGTGCGCGAACCGGACCCCCTCGGCGTCGAACACGTCGAGGATGGGGGCCCAGCGCCGGGCGAAGTCGGCGTAGCCGGCCTCGACCATCGATTCCGGGGTGGGCGGGAACATCGCCACCGTGTGCCAGATCGACGAGCCGGTGAAGCCGATCACGGTGTCGACGCCGAACGCGGCCGCCGCCCGGGCGGTGTCGGCCATTTCGGCGGCGGCCCGCTGCCGGACTCCTTCGGGGTCGCCGTCGCCCCAGATCCGGGCGGGCACGATGTCCTGGTGCCGCTGATCGATCAGGTCGCACACGCACTGGCCGACCAGGTGGTTGGAGATGGCCCAGCAGCGCAGCCCGTACTTGTCCAGCAGTTCGTGCAGGCCGGCCAGGTAGCCGTCCTCGTGCAGCGCCCGGTCCACCTCGAAGTGGTCACCCCAGCAGGCCAGTTCCAGCCCGTCGTAGCCCCAGGAACTGGCCAGCCGGGCGACCTCCTCCAGCGGCAGGTCCGCCCACTGGCCGGTGAACAGCGTGAACGAGTGCGGCATAAGATGGCCTCCGAAGGCAGGTGGGCCCCGTCAGGGGGTCTGGATCTTGGTCCAGGCGCTGTCGTGGGCGGCGCTGGCCGCCACCGCGTCGAGCACCCGCTGCACCTGGAGCCCGTCGGCGAACGAGGGCGCCGGGTCGTCGCCCCCGGCGATGTCGGTGAGCAGGTCACGGGCCTGGTGCACGAACGTGTGCTCCCAGCCCAGAGTGTGCCCGGGCGGCCACCACGCCTCCAGGTAGGGGTGGCCGGGCTCGGTGACCAGGATGCGCCGGAACCCGGCGGTGTCCTCGGACTCGGTGCGGTCGTAGAAGCTCAGCTCGTTGAGCCGCTCCAGGTCGAAGGCGAGGCTGCCGAGCTCGCCGTACAGCTCGACGGTCAGCGCGTTTTTGCGCCCGGCGGCCACCCGGGTGGCCTCGAAGCTGGCCACCGCGCCGGAGGCCAGCCGCCCGGTGAAGGTGGCGGCGTCATCCACCGTCACCGGCCCCAGCTCGGCGTCGCCGCGGGCCGAGACCGGGCGCTCGGCGGTGAACGTGTTGGTCAGCCCGGACACCCCGGCCAGGTGCTCACCCGACAGGTACTGGGCCAGGTCGACGATGTGGGCGCCGATGTCGCCGAGGGCGCCGGAGCCGGCCCGTTCGGCCTGCAGCCGCCAGGTCAGCGGGACCGACACGTCGGCCAGCCAGTCCTGCAGGTAGGCCGCGCGGACGTGCCGCAGCGGGCCGATCCGGCCCTGCTCGATCAGCCGCCGGGCCAGCGCGATGGCCGGGACCCGCCGGTAGTTGAACCCGACCATCGCCCGGACGCCGTTCCCGGCCGCCCGGTCGGCCGCCGCGGTCATCTTCTCGGCTTCGGCCAGCGTGTTGGCCAGCGGCTTCTCGCACAGCACGTGCTTGCCCGCCTCGAGCGCGGCGATCGCGATCTCGGCGTGGGTGTCGCCCGGGGTGCAGATGTCGACCAGCTCGACGTCGTCGCGCTCGATGAGCGCGCGCCAGTCGGTCTCGACGTGCCGCCAGCCGTAGCGGTGCGCGGCCGCCCGGGTGGCGGCCTCGTCCCGGCCCGCCAGCACGTTCATGCGCGGCCGGAGCGGGACGTCGAACGCCTGGCCGACGGTGGCCCAGGCCCGGGAGTGGGCCGCGCCCATGAAGGCGTAGCCCACCATCCCGATACCCAGGGCGGGCGAGTCCGGCTGGCTAGAGCGTGCGGGCATACGGATCCCATTCCTCGGGCAGCGGCGGCGGGACGACGAAACCCGAATCTATCGGCTCGAACGCCGCCCCTTCCAGTGACGTCTGTACCGCCACCATCACCTCGAGGACATGCTCGGCCAGCTCCCCGGACGCCCGCGGCGGTTCACCCGCGCGCAGCCGCCGGGCCAGGTCGAGCACGCCCAGCCCGCGCCCGGCCGACGCGCCCGCCGACGGGATCGTCTCCCAGCTGCTGGCCCGGCCGCGTCCGTGGATGCGGATGTCGCCGTCGAACTGGTTCGGGTCCGGCACCGCCATCGTCGCCTCGGTGCCGGTGATCTCCACCATCCCGTGCCGCGGGAGCGGCGAGTCGAAGCTGAACATCAGCGAGGCGGCCCCGCCCGCCTCGTACTCGACCAGCGCGCCCACGTGGGTGGGCACGTCGACCGCGAACTTGGTGCCGGCCTTGGGCCCGGAGCCGATGACCCGGATGTCGGACGCGCGGCGGCCGACCGCCGCCACCCGCGAGGCGGGCCCGAAGATCGAGGCCAGCGTCGAGAAGTAGTACGGGCCGAGGTCGAACAGCGGGCCCGCGCCCGGCTGGAACAAAAACTCCGGGCTGGGGTGCCAGCTCTCCGGCCCGGGACTCTGCATCAGGGTCAGCGCGGTCTGCGGGGTGCCGATCGCGCCCTGGGCGATCAGCCGCCGGGCGGTCTGCAGGCCCGCGCCGAGCACGGTGTCGGGCGCGCAGCCGAGCCGGACCCCGGCCCGTTCGGCCTGGGCCAGCAGGGCCTGGCCGGTGGCCGGGTCGGTGGTGAGCGGCTTCTCGTTCCACACGTGCTTGCCCGCGCTGATCGCGGCCGAGGCCACCTCGGCGTGCGAGACCGGCAGGGTCAGGTTGACGACGACCTCCACGCCCGGGTGGTCCAGCGCCTGGTCCAGCGATCCGGAGGCGCCGATCCCGAACCGGTCCGCCTGGGCCCGGGCCCGGTCCACTTCAAGGTCGGCGCAGAACAGCACGTTCAGGTCGGGGAACGAGGTCAGGTTGGGCAGGTACTCCTCGCTGACCGTGCCGCAGCCGACGACCGCCACCCCCACCGGGCCGGAGCTGGCCACCGTTCAGCTCCCGTCCGCGGTCGCCGGCGCGGCTGGCCCGAGGGGGTCGGCGGCCCCGGGCGCGTCGGCCAGGCCGTGGTTGACCAGCCAGGTCAGGCTTTCGGCGACCGCCTCCAGCACGTCGGTGGCGCACGCGTCGAACTCGACCACATGCCACTCGACGGCCGGGTTCGCGGCCAGGATCTCGGCGATCGGCATCTTCCCGGCGCCGAGCACGGTGTTCGGGTCGTCCTTGGTCACCGGGCCGTCCTTGACGTGGAGGTAGCGCACCCGCGGGCCGAGCCGCCCGAGCAGTTCGGGCACCGGCTGGCCGCCGACGGCCGCCCAGTAGGTGTCGACCTCGAGGATCACCTCGGGATCGAGCTGGCCGGCCAGCACCTCCAGCGCCGGCCGGCCGCCGACCAGCGTGGACAGCTCGAAGTCGTGGTTGTGGTAGCCGAGCCGCAGCCCGTGCTGGGCCGCGCGCCGGGCCGCGTCGTTGAGATCGGCGGCCACCGCCCGGATCCCGTCCGCGTCGGCGAACCGGGGCGGCGGGATGTGCGGCACGATCACCGTGCCCGCGCCCACCGCGACGGCCCCGGCCAGCGCGGCCCCGGCGTCGTCCCCGAACGGCCGGGTGTGGACGCTGGAAACGGCCAGCCCGGCCTCATCCAGCTCGGCCCGCAGCGTATCCGGGTCGGTGAGCACGTCGAACGGCTCCACCGCCCGGTAACCGAACCCGGCCAGCCGCTTCAGCACCCCCGGGCGGTCCGCCGCGAGCTGTTCCCGCACCGAGTACAGCTGCACGGCTACCGGCCGGTTCCCGCCCGCTGCCGCTGGAGTGCTCATTTCCACCGTCCCTGATGACTTGTGCCGGATTAATTTTTCGAAAAAGTTTTAGCCGTGGTTTTGCTCACGGTACGTCCGGTGGTTAGCTGGGTCAACGGTCTCTGTGACGTCTTTTGATCACCGTGACGGCCGATCGATGGGACGTTTTTTCGAAAGGAATGCGCTATGCCTCGGGAGGCGGGACGGAGCACCCTGACCGGGATCGCGGCCGAGGCGGGCGTGTCGGTCTCCACCGTGTCCAAGGTGCTCAACGGCCGCACCGACGTCGCCCCGGGCACCCGTGACCGGCTCACCCGGCTGCTGCGCAGCCGGGGATACCAGATCGTCCCCGGCATGCGCTTCGGCGTGGTCGACCTGCTGGTCGGCAACCTGCACGGCCCCTGGGCGGAGGAGCTCATCCGCGGCGCGGTGGACGCGGCCCGCGAGGCCGGACACAGCATCGTGGTCACCCCGGTCAGCACCGGCGCGGAGTTCAGCGAATGGCTGGAGCGGACCGCCCGGCGCGGCACCGACGGCCTGATCAGCGTGCTCTACCTGCCCACGGTGGCCCAGCGCCAGCGGCTGGCGGCCGCCCACATCCCGCTGATCGTGGTCGACCCGCCGATCGAGCCGGGCAGTGCTGGCCAGTCTGGCAGTGCCGGCCAGGCGGGCGGGGACATCCGCTCGGTCGGCACCACCAACTGGCAGGGCGGCCTGACCGCCACCCGCCACCTGGCCGAGCTCGGGCACCGGCGGATCGGCGCGATCGGCGGCCCCGAGCGGTTCTGGTCCGCGAACGCGCGGCTGGACGGCTACCGGACCGCGCTGATGCGGTCCGGCCTGCCGGTCGACGAGGACCTGGTGGTGCGGGGCGAGTTCGCGGTCCCCGACGGCCGGGACCTGGCCCGGGTGCTGCTGGACCGGCCCGATCCGCCCACCGCGATCGTGGCCGCCAACGACAACCAGGCATTCGGCGCGCTGCAGGCCCTCGGCGAGCGCGGCCTGCGCGTCCCCGACGACATCAGCCTGGTCGGTTTCGACGACGCGGTGGCCGCCTGGGCCACCCCGCCGCTGACCACCATCCGCCAGCCGCTGGGGGCGATGACGGCGGCCGCGTTCCGCATGCTGCGGATGGACGCCGACGGGGTGGCGGCGCAGCCCCAGCACGTGGAGCTGGCCACCACGCTGGTGGTGCGCGAGAGCACCGGGCCGCCCGCGACGGCGGCCCGGCCGGGCGGGCCGGGCGGGCCGGGCGGGTCAGCCTAGGAGCTGGCCTTGGCGGGCACAGCGGCGCTGGCGGTGGCCGGAGGCGGACGCCGATGCCGCCGCGGCGGCGGCGGGCCGGGTGACGCTGGTGCAGCCTGCCGGCGCGGCCGCCAGCGCGGCTGCCGCCCGGGCGGTGGCGGCCGGGTACTTGCTGCGCACAGAATCCCCGGCGAGCCCACCCCGCGTCAGCGCTTGGCGGGCAGCGATCGAGCGTAGGCGGTGCCGCGCTCGACCCAGGGAATCAGCCCCTCGTCGCTGTCCACCTCGGCGGCGCCGACCCGCAGCCACCCGGGCATCGGCCGGCCGCGCATCACCGCCACGGTGGCCGCGGTCGAGCCGGTCAGCCGCTCGGTGTCGGCCGGATCGACGCGGACCAGCACGCCACCCTGGCCGCTGGCCGAGATGGCCATGTTGCCGCCGATGAGGAAGGCCAGCCCGCCAAACATCTTCTTCTCGGTCAGCGCGGCGGCCAGCGCCGGGTCACCGCCGATGAGCATCCGGATCCGGTCCGCCAGCTCCTGGTCGTAGGCCATAGCCGGAGCCTAGCCAGCCCCACCGACAAACGGCGCCGGGGCAGCCTCATGAGCCCCACGTGGCTGGGTGTACGCGGGGTTTGGGTACGTTTTCCCGCACATGCTGCGGCGCACATGCTGCGGCAAAACGTACCCACATCGGAAGTCCACACTCACTATTGAGGTCCGGGCGGGCGATGGGCTTGTGGAGGCTCATGGGGCGGCAGTGTCACTCGTGGCTTGTGGCTGCTGGGGCTGAGGTGGCCGCTGTGGCTGGTGAGCTCGAGAGCACCGGAGGCAGTCCATACCTGGTTGGTGGGACTCGTGGGGCTCGTGAGGCTGGAGGGTTCAGGAATGCGGCGCGCGCCCGACGCTTCTTGCTGTTATCAGTCCGGAGGGTGGACGGGGCGGGAGCCTGGCGCGAAAGCCGTCCGCAGGTGGGCCGGCCCGGTGAGAGGAGCCCAGCGGGAGGGCAGCCCGGAGGGTGGGCGGGGGCCGGCGCGAGGGCGGCGTGGTGCGAGGCGGTCCGGCGTCCTGGTGGGCGGGCGGGCGGCTAGGATACCTTGATGTCGAGGTAAATTCGCGGGGCGGCAGCCGGCGCGGGGACGGGAGCGGGCAACGATGGCGGACGCGACGACCAGGTTCTCCGGTTATGCCAGTGACTACGACCGGGTGCGGCCCCGGCCGCCGGCGTTGCTGGCCGAGGTGATCAGCCAGTGGGCGCAGGTCTCCCACCCCGCCGTCGTCGACATCGGGACCGGCAGCGGGCTGTCGCTGCTGCCGTGGACCGGCCGGGCGCGGTCGGTGATCGGGGTCGAGCCGTCCGGGCCGATGCGCGAGATCGCCGGGCGGCGGGCGGCCGGCCTGCCCGACCGGGACGTTTTCACCGTGGTGGAGGGGCGCGCTGAAGAGACCGGGCTACCAGGCGGATCGGCCGACATCGTCACCGCCAGCCAGGCGATGCACTGGTTCGACCCGGCCCAGGCGCTGCCGGAGATCGCCCGGCTGCTGCGGCCGGGCGGGGTGCTGGCCGCCTACGACTGCGACTGGCCGCCCTGCGTGGACTGGGAAGCCGACGCCGCCTACCTGGCCTACGAGGAACGGATGCGGGCGATGGAGGACCGGCTGCCCCAGCCGCCGCAACGGGCCGCCAAGGAGGAGCACGCGGAGCGGATGCGCGCCAGCGGCCTGTTCCGGTTCGTGACCGAGATCGCGCTGCACAGCCGGGAGGAGGGCGACGCGGACCGGCTGGTGGACCTGGCCCGCAGCCAGAGCGGCACGGTCGAGCTGCTGAACGGCGGGATGTCGGAGGACGAGCTGGGGCTGACCCGGCTGCGCGAGGTCGCCGCCCGCCGCATCCCGCGCCCGGTGCCGTTCTGGTGGACCTACCGGATCCGGCTGGCCGTCCGCTGAGCCACCAGGCCGCGGAGCCACCAGCCCGCTGCTGAACCACCAAGCCGCCGCTGAGCCACCAAACCCGCCGTCCGGCGACCCGAACTTCGTTCGCAAGGCAAATATTTGTGTTCTAACAAGTTCTTGCCGCTATGCTTGGGAGACGTGCGGAAATCGGCTGAGCAAGGACACATCACGAGCGCAGGAACCGTGGAACGGGACAGCGGCGGCGACCTGAAGAGCGGCAGCTACAAGTGGGTCGCGCTGTCCAACACCACGCTCAGCATGACGATGGCCACGATCGACGCCTCGATCGTCATCATCGCGATGCCCGCCATCTTCCGCGGCATTCACCTGAACCCGCTCTCCCCCGGCAACATCAGCTACCTGTTGTGGATGATCATCGGGTACCTGCTGGTGCAGTCGGTGCTGGTGGTCACGCTCGGCCGCCTGGGCGACATGTTCGGCCGGGTCAAGATCTACAACATGGGCTTCGTGGTGTTCACGCTGGCCTCGATCGCGCTGTCGCTGGACCCGTTGCTGGGCGGCGCCGGCGCGCTGTGGCTGATCTTGTGGCGGGTCGGGCAGGCGTTCGGCGGCTCGATGCTGATGGCCAACTCGGCCGCCATCCTCACCGACGCGTTCCCGGCCAACAAGCGCGGCATGGCACTCGGCATCAACCAGATCGCCGGCATCTCCGGCACGTTCGTCGGGCTGCTGCTGGGCGGCCTGCTGGCTGCCTGGGACTGGCGGGCGGTGTTCTGGGTCAACGTGCCGATCGGCGTGTTCGGCACGATCTGGGCGTACCTGAGCCTGCACGAGATCGCCACCACCCAGAAGGCCAAGATCGACTGGTGGGGCAACGTCACGTTCGCGCTCGGGGCCGGGCTGCTGCTGGTCGCGATCACCTACGGCATCCAGCCCTACGGCGGCAGCGCCACCGGCTGGGGCAACCCGCTGGTGCTGGGTGGCCTGATCGCGGGCGTCGTGCTGCTGGCGCTGTTCTGCTGGATCGAGAACAAGGTGCCGGATCCGATGTTCCGGATGCGCTTGTTCAAGATCAGAGCCTTCGCCTTCGGGAACCTGGCCTCGCTGCTCGGCGCGATCGCCCGCGGCGGCCTGCAGTTCATGCTGGTCATCTGGCTGGCCGGGATCTGGCTGCCGCTGCACGGCTACAACTACATCGACACCCCGCTGTGGGCCGGCATCTACATGCTGCCGCTGACCGCGGGCTTCCTGATCGCCGGGCCGATCTCCGGCTGGCTGTCGGACAAGTACGGCCAGCGGCTGTTCGCCACGCTCGGCCTGCTGGTGGCGACCTGCGCGTTCATCGGGCTGATGTTCCTGCCGATCGTGTTCCCGTACTGGGCGTTCGGCACGCTGATCTTCTTCAACGGGGTCGGCTCCGGGCTGTTCGCGTCGCCCAACACCTCGGCCATCATGAGCTCGGTGCCGGCCAACCGGCGCGGCTCGGCGTCCGGCATGCGCTCGACGTTCCAGAACGCCGGCATGTCGCTGTCCATCGGCATCTTCTTCTCGCTGATGGTGGCGGGCCTGGCCAGCACGCTGCCCAAGACCCTGACCTCGGGCCTGACCGCCCAGGGGGTGCCGCTGGACGTCGCGTCCAAGGTGGCGCACCTGCCCCCGGTCAGCACGATGTTCGCCGCGCTGCTCGGCTACAACCCGGTCCACAACCTGCTCGCCCCGACCGGGGTGCTGAGCAAGCTCACCCCGCAGCAGGTCGGCACGCTGACCGGCAAGCAGTTCTTCCCGCACGTCATCTCCGCGCCCTTCCACCACGGCCTGATCATCGTGTTCACCGCGGCCGCGATCATGTCGTTCGTCGGCGCGGTGGTCTCGCTGATGCGCGGCAAGCAGTTCTACTACGAAGAGCCCGGCAGCGTCCCCAGCCCGAGCGTCTCCGGCCCGGCCGACTCCGGGCAGCCGGTCGCCCCGGAGCCTTTTCCCAGCGGAAAGGAAAATGGCGCCACGGGGAGGGCCGCCACGGCGGCCGGCCGGAACGGGACGGGGGCCGCAGCCGATGACGCGGCCGCCCGGCCCGGTCGCGGCGGGCGCGGATAGCTTAGGCTGGCGTCATGCCGCGCTATGAGTACCGCTGCCGCGCCTGTGGCGACACGTTCGAGGTGACCCGCCCGATGAGCGAGTCCTCGGCCCCCTGCGCCTGCCCAGCCGGGCACGACGACACGGTGAAGCTGCTGTCCACCGTGGCCGTCGGCGGCCGCGGCGCAGCTGGCGGCCCGGGCGCGGCGCCGATGGGCGGTGGCGGTGGCTGCTGCGGCGGGGCCTGCGGCTGCGGCGGCTGACGCCGGCGGCTGAGACACCCGGGAAACATTTCCGTCATTTCGGGTAATGAGTTCGGAATACGTCCAGGTTAAGCTGCGAACGTGGCGGACATCTTCGACGGGTACCAGCCCGCGGAGGCGTGGGACGAGATGTTCTCCGGCCCCGGCGTGCCCCGCTCCTCCTACGCCGGGCTGATCAGCGCCCTGCAGCCGATGGACCCCGGGGAGCTGCGGTTCCGGGCCGACCAGCTGGCGCGGGTGTTCACCGACCGCGGCGTGACCTTCGACCTCGGCGGCGAGGAACGGCCATTCCCGCTGGACCTGGTGCCGCGCGTCATCGACGCCGTCGAGTGGGACCTGATCGTCCGGGGGGTCCGGCAGCGGGTCCGGGCGCTGGAAGCGTTCCTGGCCGACGTGTACGGCGACCGGCAGGTGTTCAGGGACGGCGTCGTGCCGTGGCGGGTGCTGCTGACCTCCTCCGGTTTCCACCGCGAGGTGGCCGGGCTCACCCCGCCGAACGGGGTCCGGGTCCAGGTGGCCGGCATCGACCTCATCCGTGACGAATACGGCCAGCTGCGGGTGCTGGAGGACAACGTCCGGATCCCGTCCGGGGTCAGCTACGTGATCGAGAACCGGCTGGCCATGACCCGGACGTTCCCCGGGCTGTTCGCCGAGCAGCGCGTGCAGCCGGTCGATGAGTACCCGGCCCGGCTGCTGGCCGCGCTGCGGGCGGCCGCCCCGGCCGGGACCAGCGACCCGGTGGTGGTGGTGCTCACCCCCGGCGTCAACAACGCCGCCTACTTCGAGCACGCGCTGCTGGCCCGGCTGATGGGGGCCGAGCTGGTCGAGGGACGGGACCTGTTCTGCACCGGCAACCGGGTCTACGTGCGCACCACCCACGGCCAGCGCCGGGTCGACGTGATCTACCGGCGGGTCGACGACGACTTCCTGGATCCGGTGCTGTTCCGGGGAGACTCGGTGGTCGGCTGCGCCGGGCTGATCAACGCGGCCCGGTCCGGGCAGGTGACGATCGCCAACGGAGTCGGCAACGGCGTGGCCGACGACAAGCTGATCTACACCTACGTGCCCGAGCTGATCCGCTACTACCTCAGCGAAGACCCGGTGCTGCCCAACGTGGAGTCCTACCGGATGGATGACCCGGACGTGCGGACCTGGGTGCTGGGCCAGCTGGGCAACCTGGTGCTCAAGCCGGTGGACGGGGCGGGCGGCAAGGGCATCGTGATCGGCCCGCACGCCGGCGAGCGGACGCTGGCCGAGCTGCACACCCAGGTGGCGGCCGATCCGCGCGGCTGGATCGCCCAGCGCCCGGTCAGCCTGTCCACCTCGCCGGTGCTGATCGGCGAGCGGCTGGAGCCCCGGCACATCGACCTGCGCCCGTTCGCGGTCAACGACGGCAACGACGTGTGGCTGCTGCCCGGCGGCCTGACCCGGGTCGCGCTGCCCGAGGGCGCGCTGGTGGTGAACTCCAGCCAGGGCGGCGGGTCCAAGGACACCTGGGTGCTGGGCGGCGACGGGCTGGGCGTCGAGCATCCCGAGGCGGCGTCGTTCGGCCCGGCCCCGGCCGCCCCGCCCGGCCTGCTGGCCGACCGGCAGAGCATCTCCCTGCGTGACCAGGACCAGCAGCAGCAACAAGCGCGCGAGCGGGGGCAACGGTGAGCGACTCGCTGCTGAGCCGGATCGCCGAGACCTTGTACTGGACCGGCCGGTACGTGGAGCGGGCCGACGACACCGCCCGCATGCTCGACGTGTACGTGCACTACATGCTGGAGGACCCGAACGCCGACGAGGACGCCGACTGCCGGGCCATGATGGCCATCCTCGGCGTGCCCGCGCCGGAGGACGAGCCGATGGACATCGGGATGGCGCTGGCCCAGCTGGCCTACGACCCGAAGAACCCGAGCGCGATCTCGGGCGCGATCCGGTCGGCCCGGGCCGGGGTACGCAGCATCCGGGACGTGGTCTCCAGCGAGATGTGGGAGTGCCTGAACGTCACCAGCCTGGGCCTTTCCGGTCAGCGCCGGTCGGCCGACCGGCTGGGGCCGCACATGTACTTCCGGTTCGTCCGGGAGCGGGCGGCGCTGTTCTTCGGCCTGTCCGAATCGACCATGAGCCACGACGACGCCTGGCGGTTCCTGATCCTCGGCCGCAGCCTGGAGCGGGTGGACATGACGGCGCGGCTGCTGCTGGCGCGGATGAGCGGGACCCGGCACCAGCTCGGCTGGCTCACCGTGCTGCACGCGACCGGGGCGCACGAGTCATTCATCCGCACCCATGGCTGGGCCAGCGACCCGGCCGACGTCGCCGAGTTCCTCATGCTGGACCGGCTGTTCCCGCGGTCGGTGCTGCACGCGCTGACCGACGCCGAGGAGGCCCTGCGGGCGCTGGATCCGGGCGACGCCGACCGGCCCGGCACCGGCGACCCGGCCCGGCGGCCGATCGGGCAGCTGCGGACCCGGCTGGAATACGCCGACCCGGCCCAGATCGAGGCGGACCTGCCCGACCTGGTCGGGTCGCTGCAGACGGCCTGCCGGCAGGCCAACGAGGCGATCACCAAGCGTTACTTCGCCTACTCGGCCCCGGTGGCCTGGGCGCAGGAAGGCTGAAGATGGCGAGCGCGGGCTGGCGGCTGGGCATCGTGCACACGACCCGGGTCGCCTACAGCGGGGCCGCCCGGGCCTCCTACAACGAGTGCCGGATGACCCCGCCCACCTTGCCCCGGCAGGCGGTGCTGGCCACGTCGGTGCGGACCGGCGCGAACGTGCCGATCTGGTCCTACCGGGACTACTGGGGCACCACCGTGAGCTCGTTCGACATCCAGGAACCGCACGAGGAGCTGCTGGTCAAGGCCAGCGCGACCGTGCAGACGAGCGCCGCCCCGCCCGCGCCGGACCCGCTGCCGTGGCCGGAGCTGCACGAGCGGGCGGCCGGCAGCTACGTGCTGGAGTACCTGGCCGGGACCCCGCGCACCGCCATGGACGACACCGTGGTGGTGGCGGTCGCGGGCCGGGTGGCCGGCGCCGACCCGGCCGAGGCGGCCAGCGAGATCATCACCTGGGTGCGCGAGCAGGTGTCCTACGTGCCCGCCTCGACCGGCGTGCAGACCACCGCCTCGGAGGCCTGGGAGGACGGCCGGGGCGTCTGCCAGGACATGGCCCACATCACGGTGGCCCTGCTGCGGGCCGCGGGCCTACCCGCCCGGTACGTCTCCGGTTACCTGCACCCCGACCCGAAGGCCGAGCCGGGCCAGGCGGTGGCCGGCCAGAGCCACGCCTGGGCCGAGTACTGGACCGGCGACTGGGTGGCCTGCGACCCGACCAACCTGGCCCCGGTCGGCGAACGGCACGTGGTGATCGGCCGGGGCCGCGACTACGCCGACGTGTCCCCGCTCAAGGGCATCTACAGCGGGGCGCCCAGCGTCGACATGGAGGTGACGGTGGAGGTCACCCGGCTGGCCTAGGAGCTGGCACCCTGGTTGGTGGCCTGGGCGCCGCTGAACGAGTGCTGGTCGGGGTGCGGGATCCCGATGGCCAGGCCCAGCGCATGCCACAAGGTGGTGGCGGGCTCCGCGCGGCGTGGCTTGCCCAGGCCCTTGACGACCGAGCAGCCGGACGCCTCGGCGGTGACCGGGCTGAACTTGGTGCTGCCCTCGGTGAACGTGAGCTGATAGCTGACGCCGTTGTCCATCGGGCAGGTGACCGCGCCGGATTGCTGCGGCAGCGCGCACAGATTCTTGGCCACCGTCTGCACCTGGGTCGCGCTGGTCACCACCTCGGTGGCCGGGAACACGAACTTCAGATGGTTCTGCGGCAGGTCGTTCACCCGGTGCACGGTGAGGGCGGTCAGCTTGGGCACCGCCGAGCACACGCCCGAGCTGGCCTGCAAGGTGGCGCCGCTGGACGGGCTGGCGGGCTGGCTCGACGGGCTGCCGCCGGCGGCCGGTGCCTGGGTGCTGCCGCAGGCCGCGACCGCGACGGTGGCGGCCACCGCGGCCGCGCCGGTCAGGGCGGCCAGGGCGGTGCGGGTGTGGTCGGTCGTGCGCTGGCGCACGAGCATTGCTCTGCTCCGTTCCCGGCCATGGGCGCTGATACCTGTGCCCCCCGGATGGCCGTGTCCCAGATTGGACGCCGCTCCCCTGGGCTACGGTTCCACATCGCTGCGCCGTCTGTGCGTCAGATGAGACATCGAGGGGGTCTCGCCTGGTGCAGCGCCAGCCGTGTGAATCCCGTTGCCTGTAAGGGAGACAACGGTGACACGGAGGGCACGACGATGGCGATGCTGCTGACCGAGCGATGGCCGCAGATGACCGCTGAGGCCGCGGACGGCGCGGACGAGATCACCAGCCGCGACGGCGAGAACGCCCAGGAACTGGTGGCGGAGATGGCCGCGCTGATCCGCGATACCCGGCCGTATCTGGCCGTCAGCAGCGCGGTCGCGGCGGCGGTGCTGGTCGGGCTGGCCGTTGAGGCCGCGACCGTGCCGGTCGGCGGGCCGGGACCGGGCGCGGTGGCCGCGGGTGCGCTGTTCGCGCTGGTGGCGTTCTGCCTGCTGCGGACGCTGACCCTGATCGTGCTGGCCGGCCTGCCGCTGAGCCAGTCCCTGTCCCGGCAGCGGGTGACGTCCGGGGCGCCGCTGGATCCGCGCGCCCCCTGGGCCAGCGTCCCGCCGCCGGGGACGTTCGCCGAGCCCTGGGGCTGGACCCGCGCCCACCTGCTGCTCAGCCAGGCGCGGTTCCGGGCCGAACGGATCCAGTCCGCCACCACCTGGGCGCTCATCACCACCGCGGCGTTCCTGGCCTGCACGGCGGTCGTGCTCCTGGCCCGGTGATCACGGGGGCCACCGGGCCAGGGTCCCGGCCGGGTTGTGGTGAACGGTGTCGGGAGTCATGGTGGAGATGAGGGTTCGCGTGCGGTTTGCGGGCAGCCGGGGACCGCACTGACGGCTGGGAAACATGAGCGAAGAACGACCCGGGTTCTGGCACCAGCTCAGCGCGGGCGACCAGGGCCGGCTGACCGCCGTGGGCCGGATCGGCAAATACGCGCCGGGCGCGACCATCTGCCGCCAGGGTGAGCCCGCGACGTTCCTGTTCGTGCTGATCGGCGGCTGGGTCAAGGTGGTCACGGTGAGCCGCGACGGTGACGAGGCGGTGCTGGCCCTGCGCGGCGACGGCGACGTGGTCGGGGAGTTCGCCGGCGAGCTGGGCGGTTACCGGACCGCCACCATGTACGCCCTCGACGACGTGGAGGCGGTGCTGATCCAGCACCGGCGGTTCTCGGCCTACCTCGACGGCTGCCCGCCGGCCGCGCAGGCCTACCGGCGGGTGCTGGTCCAGCGGATCAGCGAGACCGCCGAGAGCCTGCACGCCCAGGCCACCACCAGCGGCGCCCAGCGGCTGGCGCGGCTGCTGATCAGCCTGGCCGACCGGCACGGCCATCCCCTGGACCCGGAGGCGGCCGGGCCGGAGGTGGTCATCACGCTGCCGCTGACCCAGCAGGAGCTGGCCGACCTGGCCCTGGTGGCGCGGGCCACCGCCACCCGGGCGCTGGCCGACTGGCGCAAGCGGAACATCGTCCAGACCGGGCACCGGCGCATCGCGATCGTCGACCCGGCCGCGCTGCACCGGCTGGCCGGGCTCGGCCCCTAGCGGGCCTGGCCCGGCCCCTGGCTGCCGTCCCCGGGACCGGCCAGGACGGCGAGGATGCGGTCGAGGGCGGCCAGGTCGGCGGCGGGCAGCTCGCGCACCGGCCGGGGCGGGGCGCCGAGGATCTCATCGGCCAGCCGGGCCTGCTCCAGGCCGGCCGGCGTGATCGAGACGAGCTTGGACCGGCGGTCACCCGCGCGCACGGTGCGCACCACCAGGCCCCGGCGTTCCAGGTCGTCGACGGCCACGGTGGTGTACGGGGGGTCGGTACCGAGCCCGGCCGCCAGCTCGCGCATGGTCATCGGGCCGGCCGCGACCAGGCGCACGGCCTTGGCCCGGATGAAGCTCATGCCGAGGGCGTCGCACACCTTCTTGCGGCGGTCATAGCGGTCGAGCACCAGCGTGCGCATGGCCTGCCAGGCCCGGGTGGCCGCGTCCTCGGCGGCGGGAGCGCGGGCAGGGGCGGGCGCGGGGGCTTCGTGAGCGGGAGCGGGAGTGGTCATGGCACGCTCACCGTTGACCTTTCGTCGGCGGGCGACAGCAGGCTGGCGGTCCGGGCCGCCGTCCGCTGGGCCCAGGTGCCCGTGGTGACGATGGCGAGGACGAGCCCGACGGCCCCGCAGACGGCCACGATCCACCATCCGGGCCGGCTGGCCGCCACGAACCCGGCGCTCAGCCCTCCCTTCAGGTTACCGTTCAGCACCGAGCCCATCACCGCGACGCCGAGCGACTGGCCGATCTGGCGGCTGGCCGACGCGCAGCCGGCCGCCACCCCGGCCTGCTCACGGGGCATGCCGGACACGGCCGAGTTGGTGATGGCCGCGTTGACGAAGCCGTTACCGGCGCCGAAGATCACGTAGGCACCGAACAGGTAGGCCAGCGACGTGGTGGCGGTCAGCCGGGTCATCAGCAGCCCGGCCGCGATGATGAAGATGCCGGACAGCACCATCGGGATCCGCGTGCCCCGGTTGGCCACGATCCGGCCGGACCACGTCGCGCACACGGCCAGCACGATCGCCATCGGCAGCAGGTAGAGGCCGGCCGTCAGCGGCCGGTAGCCGCGGACGTCCTGCAGGTACAAGGTGTTCAGGAACAGGAATCCGCCCAGGGCGGCCATCGCCGTCACCGCGGTCGCGGTGGCACCGGAGAACGGCGCGCTGCGGAAGAACCGCGGGTTCAGCAGGGGCTCGTCGCGGTGCAGCTCGTAGTGCACGAACACGGCCAGGCCGACGGCGGCCACCGCGAACAGCCCGATGATCAGCGGCGAGCCCCAGCCGCGGTCCGGGCCCTCGATGATCGCGTAGGTGAGCGAGGCCAGCGTCGCGATCAGCAGCAGCTGGCCGACCGGGTCCGGCCGCCGTGCCTTCGGGGCCCGCGACTCCGGCACGAACAGCGCACAGCACACGATGGCGGCGATGCCGACCGGGATGTTGACCCAGAAAATGCCCCGCCAGCCCACCGAGTCGACCAGCGCGCCGCCGACCACCGGCCCGAGCGCCATGCTCAGCCCGAACACCGCGCCCCAGATGCCGATGGCCTGGGCCCGCTCGCGCTTGTCGGTGAAGGTGTTGGTGATGATCGACATCGCCACCGGGTTGAGCATCGAGCCGCCCACCGCCTGCAGCATCCGGAACCCGATCAGCCAGCCCGTGCCCGGGGCCAGGCTGCAGGCCAGCGACCCGAGACTGAACACGGCCAGCCCGGTCTGGAAGGTGCGCCGGCGGCCGATGCGGTCGGCGGTCGAGCCGGAGAACAGCAGCAGGCTGGCCAGCACCAGGGTGTAGGCGTCGATCGTCCACTGCAGGCTGCTGAGCGGCGCGTGCAGCTCGCGGGAGATCGACGGCAGCGCCACGTTCACGATCGTGCTGTCCAGGCCGACGATGAACAGCGCGCTGCAGCAGACGGCCAGCACCAGCAGACGGCGCCGACGGCTCAGATCCGGCACAGCGGCTCACCCCAGCGAAAGTTGTGCTTCTACAATCATTTTCATACTAAAACTAACCAGCCACGCACGTGCACCGCGTGTTCCCCAGCCGCAGCGAGACCTCGGTCACGGTCCGCCCGGGCGCCGCCCGGACGGCCAGATATTTCCGGACAAAACCGGACACCCTGGGCCGTTTTCCTGCGATGAGACATACCCAAGGTCTACATTTGTCTCACCTGTAAGGCACCGGGCTCCCTGGCCAAGGGGCCCGTGGGGCCGCAGGCTCTAGGTGCCGGGGGGTGAACGATGAGCCGCAGACTTCTCCAACTGGTCATGCCGGTTTTCCCGGACCGGCGCATGTTCCGCCTCCACGACTCGGCCGTCGACCCGAACGCGCCCGGCGCCCCGCTCCCCCCGGTCGGCTCGCTGATCAGCGTCAACCGCGAGCAGCTGTGGATCGGCAGCTTGCAGGAGCAGCTCGACGTGCGGGTAGTCATCGAGGAGTGGGACGGCGCGCCGCCGCCGATCGGCGACACCTGGCAGGAAGAGGCCAAGTGCCGCCTGTACCTGCGGGGTTACCTCAGCATCGACGCGGGGGCGGTGGGCAAGGCCATCCACGGGCTGCGGCTGGCCAGCGGGGTGGGTGACTACGCGGTGCGCGTCTACGCCAGCAACCGCGAGGAAGCGGCCCGCCGCTACGCCGAGCTCTACAACTCCTTCCGCAACCCCCTGGCCGACGAGTTCCAGCAGGCCAAGAAGCAGCTGGAAGGGCTCGAGCGGTACCTTATCCAGCTCTGGCGCGAGTACTTATCACCACGGCGGCCCGGCGCGCTCAGCGGATCGAGCGGCGTCAGCGCCCATCCGGGGCCACCGGCCGGACCACGGCGGGCGGCCCTTTCACGGCCGGCGCACCGGCCGGTGACCCGGGTACGCGTGCCGGGGCCCCGTCCGCCCGCCTGAGAGCGGAGGAGCCAGGGGCCGGGGCGTTCAGAGGCTGGGGCCGTTAGGGGCTGTCGGCCGCGGACGCGCTGGTACCGGACTGAGCAGCCGCGGGCTTGCTGGCGGCGTGCGCGCTGGCGTTACTGGCGGACGCCTTCGCCGAGGCGGAGGTCCTGGCGCTCGCGCTGGTCTTGGCGGTCGCGTTCTTGCCCGGCGACGAGGTGCCCGGCTGGGCCCCGATCTCGGCCTGCCCCTGGACGTTGCTGGCGGACGAGGTGGTCACCGGATGATTGCCAGTGGTCCGCGCACCTGACCGAAATGGCAGCATCGCGTACACCATGAGCGACACCATGGCCACGACGACCACCGTGAACAGCGAGCCGATGACACGGGCGCGGGTCGAGCGCAGGACGCTCAGGCGGCTCGGCTTCCGGAACGAGGTCAGGTCCGAGGCCAGCCGCGGATCCGCAGCCGCGAGCCGCTGCTCAATCTCGGCGAGCATGCGCTGCTCGTCCATCGACAGCGCCATAGCGCAACCTCCGCGTCCAACGCCCGGTGGATACCCCTTGATTGTCCCCCACCACAAGATCTTTATCCAATTGTTCCGGATTTGCCGTGACCCTGTTTCTGGGATCGGGGGTCCCTTGCTCGCGGCCAGGTTAACTCCGCACGAGCGTGTCGAACAAGCGGTCGAGTTCGGTGGCTGGATCATTGGTGAGGCCGGTGTGGACCGGCCCCGGCTGGACGATCGTGCTGCGCGGAGCGGTCAGCCACCGGAACCGCTCCCCCAGCGGCCGCCCGGCCAGCGGGCCCTCGGTGCAGGCCTTGGTGAAGGCGCGTAGCGCGGCCCGCACCGATTCGGTGTCGGCGGCGGGGTCGAGCGCCCGCAGCCGGTCCTCGTTTAGCTCGACCCGGGCGCGCAGGTAACGGAACTGCTGGGAGTACACGATCACCCCGGCGTTGATCGCCTCGCCCCGCTCGACCCGGGGTACCACGCGGATCAGCGCGTACTCGAAGACCTCGGCCGGGGTGCCGGCGCTGGCGCCGGTGGCGGCAGTGGCGGCCTCGGGCGCGGTCATCGGCCGATCACCTCCGGGAGCACCCGCACCCGGGCCAGCAGGTGCTCCACGTAGGCCGGGCCCGAGCGCTCGCCGAACCAGGCGGCTGGGACCAGCTCGGCCACCTCGGCCAGCAGCGCGGCGTTGACCAGCGGAGCGAGGTCCGCGTGGGCCGCCGCGAGGTCGGTGGCCTGGCCGATCAGCACGTGCTCGCTGGCGTCGTAGGGCCGGGCCGGGTTGGCGGTCGGCCAGTTGTGGTGAAAGTACAAGGCCGCCCCGTGGTCGATGAGCCAGATGTCGCCGTGCCAGACCAGCAGGTTCGGGTTCCGCCAGGTGCGGTCGGGGTTGCTGACCAGCGCGTCGAACCACACCAGGCGGCTGGCGAACTCCGGGCCGGCCGTCCAGCCGAGGGGGTCGAACCCGGCCGAGCCGGGCAGGAAGTCCACCCCGAGGTTCAGGCCCTGGCTGGCCTTGAGCAGATCCTGGATCTCGGGGTCGGGCTCGCTGCCGGGGATGCGCGGGTCGAGCTCGGCCAGCACCAGCTCCGGCACCCGCAGTCCCAGCCGGCGGGCCAGCTCCCCGGCGATGATCTCGGCCACCAGCGCCAGCGGGCCCTGGCCGGCGCCGCGGAACTTCATCACGTAGGTACCGAGGTTGTCGGCCTCCACGATGGCCGGCAGCGACCCGCCTTCGCGCAGCGGGGTCACGTACCGGGTGACCGTGACGTGTTCGAGCATGGCGCTCATTATCCCGCCCGATTTATTCGAACATACCTTGGATCAGCTCGAACACAGGTTCTATGCTGGCGGTATGCGATGGGACCACATGCGGCTGGACGAGCCCGAGGAAGGTACCGCGCCGGGCGGATGCGGGACGCCGGGCGGGGCGCTGTTCGAGCGGGGGGCGATGGCCCGCACGTTTGACACGCCGGGCTTCCGCGGCATGACGTTCTACGAGATCCACGCCAAGTCCATCGTCAACCGCGTCCCGGCCACCTCGCGCATGGCCTTCACCTGGACAATTAACCCATATCGTGGCTGTCAGCATTCATGCGTTTACTGCTTCGCCCGTAACTCGCACACCTACCTGGATCTCGATGCCGGGCATGACTTCGACTCCAAGGTGATCGTCAAGGTCAACGCGCCTGAGTTGCTGCGCAAGACGCTGGCATCGGGGCGCTGGCGGGGCGAGCACATCGCGATGGGGACCAACGTCGACTGTTACCAGCGGGCCGAGGGCAAATACCAGCTGATGCGCGGGATCATCACGGCGCTGCGGGACGCGGCCAACCCGTTCTCGATCCTGACCAAGGGCACGCTGATCCTGCGCGACCTGGACCTGCTGACCGAGGCCGCCCAGGTGACCGAGGTGGGACTCAACTTCTCGGCCGGATTTGTCGATAAAGCGCTGTGGCGATCGGTGGAGCCGGGTACCCCGAGTCCCGAGCGGCGGCTGGACGCCGTCGCGACGCTGAGCGCGGCCGGGCTGCGCTGCGGGGTGCTGATGGGCCCGATCGTGCCGTTCCTGTCCGACTCGCCCGAGCAGCTGGAGGAGGCCGTGCGCCGGATCGCGGCCAGCGGCGCCGCCCACGTCACCCCGATCGTGCTGCACCTGCGGCCCGGCACCCGCGAGTGGTACCTGCGCTGGCTGCAGGACAATCATCCGGAGCTGGTCCGCCGGTACCTGCGCTTTTACGGGCGGGGGGCCTACGCGCCCAAGGCCTACCAGGCGGAGATCTCCGGCCGGGTGCGGGAGCTGGCCAAGAACTACGGCGTCGGCGCCACCAGCCCGGCCGCGAGCCGCCGGATCGGGCCGCCGACCGACGAGGCGGCGGCCACCGCTCCGGCCCGGCCGCCCCAGCCGGAGCAGCTTCAGCTGAGCCTGCTGTAACCGGCCCGGCGGCTAGAGCCGCAGCGCCTCGGTCCACCGGATCCGGGCGCGGACGGTGCCGAGGTAACCGTCGCGGACCCAGGTCGCCTGGGGCTCGATGCCGCGGCGGCCCAGGGCCGCACATTGGTCGAGGACGAGCCGCTGCTGAGCGGCGACCCGGGTCGCGACGTCGTCCGGAACATCGGTGCCGTAGGCCGCGCAGAACACCTCGATGCGCCGGCGGCGGTCGGGGGGCTCTGGGTAGTGCAGCCAGTCCACGCACTCCCGGTCGTCGCGGAAGGGCGCGGCGTATTCCAGTGCGTAGGCGATGTCGGACCACGGCGACGCGGGCCGGGCGTGATCGAAGTCGATGAGCCCCACGGGGTCATCCCCGCGCCAGACTCCGTTCCAGGGCCCGAAGTCGCCGTGGCAGACGATCTCACCAGCCGCGCAGGTCCCCGGTCCGCTCGACCAGCAGCTGCCAGGTGGAGGACGGTAGCCGCGCACGGCGTCGTGATACCGGCGCAAGAACCTCGCCCAGCGGCGCAGGCCCGCCTCAGGGACGATCTTGGCCCACCCGTGGGGTCCCGACTCGCCCGGGATCCAGCTGAGCGTTTCCTGGCCATCCCCGGCCCCGAGCAGGCGTGAGGCGGGAAAACCGGCCGCCTCCAGATGGCGGAGCAGGTCATGAACGGCCGGGGACCAGAAGGCGGTGGGACGGCGGACGGTGTCCCCGGCGCGCCGGACCCGGCCCGTCACCGGCCGGCGCTTTCCGGCGCGGTGGTCAGTTCTGGCTGGAGGCGTTCCACGGGGAGCGCATCAGGCCCATGGCGCCGATCTCGTAGCCGCGGGTGGCACCCAGCGGCGGCGAGTAGACGTGCACGCTGACCGCGGGCGCCAGGGAGACGTTGGCCAGGTGGTGCACGCCGCGCCGGCCCATCCGCCGCGCCGCCCCCTCCGGGATGTGCCGGACCTGGGTGAGCACCCCGTTCAGGACCGAGACGCGCTCCTCCAGCTCACCGCGGGCCACGACCAGCACCCCTGACGTGCCGGCGTGGTCGTGCCAGCCGGTGGCCTGGCCGGGCAGCCATGACTCGAGCCATACGTCGTAGTCGTCCGCGCTGTGCAGCCGCTGGTGCCAGCGGCTGGCCGGGTCCATCCGGACCACCGGCTCCCACATCCCCGGACGGGTGGCGATGGCGCGGGCGATCTCCTTCATCCGCGGCCGGCTCAGCGGCGCGGTGAAGGCGGCTGGCTCGGGATCAGAATGCATCGGGATCCAGTCTCACCTCGGTGAGAGTTCTCACATTCGGCAGCGCTCTCACGTCCTGATCGTAAAGTCTATAAACTTAGTCGGTTTAATCGAGATTAGGCATTAAGCCTAGCTTGCGCTACCGCCCAGTCAATCCCCCACAGTCCTCCAGTCAACCCTGCCCCACCAGGGAGGTTTACGCCAGCCCATTCCGCTGTGCACGCTGCCGTAAACTCGTCTGGCGTGACGCGCAATCCGGACATCGACCACGGAGACCATGTGATGCCCGGTGGGCCGCGTCCGGAAACCCGGCCGGACCCGGGCGAACCCGGCCGCCTCACCGTCCGCACCGTGCCCATCGACGATCCCGGTGACCTGCTGGCCGGGCTGCCGGGCGGCCCGCTGCTGTCCTGGGTGCGCCGGGGCCGTGGCCTGGTCGGCTGGGGCGAGGCGGCCAGGGTCACGCTGACCGCGGGCGAGGACCGGTTCACCGCCGGCGAGAAGTGGCTGCGCACCCTGTTCGAGGACGTGATCGCGCAGGATCGGGTCCGGGTCCCCGGCACCGGGCCGGTCGCGTTCGGGAGCTTCACCTTCGACCCCGCCTCAGACGGGTCGGTGCTGATCGTGCCCCGCGTCATCGTGGGCCGCGACGGGGCCGGGACGGCCTGGCTGACCACGGTCAGCGACGGCCGCGAGCCCGCCGGCCGCCAGTCCTGGGCGGGCGCCGCCGGGCCGGATGGGGAGCCCGGCGAGCCCGCTGATTGCTGGCCCGCGGGCACGCTGCGCTGGCACGACGGCAGCCTGACCGCGCCCGAGTGGGCGCACGCGGTCGAGCTGGCGGTAGACCGGATCACCGCGGGCCAGCTGCGCAAGGTGGTGCTGGCCCGGGACGTGTTCGCCACCGCGGCCGGCCCGATCGACCCGCGGCCGCTGCTGCGGCGGCTGGCCGGCCGCTACCCGGACTGCTACACGTTCGCGGTCGACAATCTGGTCGGCGCCACCCCGGAGCTGCTGATCCGGCGGCAGGACCGCGAGGTCACCGCGCTCATCCTCGGCGGCACGCTGCCGCGGGGCGCTCAGCCTCGCGAGGACGAGGAGCTGGGGGCGGCGCTGCTCGCGTCGGCCAAGAACAGCGAGGAACACGCCTACGCGGTCGACTCGATCCGGGACGTGCTCACCCCGCTGTGCACCAGCCTGGACATCCCGTCCCACCCGTCGCTGCTGAAGCTGGCCAACCTGCACCACCTGGGCACCGCCGTGCACGGCACGCTGGCGGCCGGCCGTTCGGTACTGTCGCTGGCCGACGCGGTGCACCCGCCCGCCGCGGTGTGCGGGACCCCGGCCGAGGACGCGCTGGAGCTGATCCGCGAGCTCGAGCACCTGGAACGGGGCCGTTACGCGGGCCCGGTCGGCTGGGTCGACGCGGCCGGCAACGGCGAGTTCGGTATCGCGCTGCGCTGCGCCGAGCTGGCCGGCCCGCGGGCCCGGCTGTTCGCGGGCTGCGGCATCGTGGCCGGCAGTGACCCGGCCGCCGAGGTAGCCGAGACCGAGGTCAAGTTCCTGCCCATGCGCCAGTCGCTGGAGGGCTGACCGCCAGCGCGGCGCTGGCGGCCTGCTGCAGCCGGGCCCGCAGGGCGGCGCCGCCGGCCCGGCTGGTCCTTACCTCCACCAGGCGCAGCCCGGACCCGGCCAGCGCTCCGGCCAGCTCGCCCGGGTGATCGAGCCGCTGGTACGGCCAGCCCGCGGCCGCCGCCAGGTGGGCCACGTCGGCCCCGTGCGGGGTGCCGAAGACCCGCTCGAACGAGTCCGGGAACGACGCCGGTTCGAGCGTGGAGAAGATGCCGCCGCCGTCGTTGTTGACCACGACCAGGCACAGGTCGGGCCGGGGCTCACCCGGGCCGATGAACAGCCCGGCGCTGTCGTGCAGGAGGGCCAGGTCACCGACGAGGGCGACCGCCGTCCCGCCGCCGGCCGCCTGGTGGGCCAGGGCGGCGCCGGCCGCGGCCGAGGTGGTGCCGTCGATGCCGCTGGCCCCCCGGCTGGCCAGCACCCGGATCCCGGACCGGGGTGCCATCTGCTGGTCCAGGTCGCGGATCGGCATGCTGGACGCGGCCCACAGCAGCGCCCCGTCCGGCAGCGCGGCGGCCAGATCCCGGGCCAGCCGCGGCTCGCTCAGTACTGGCTCGGCGTCCAGGATGGAGTCGGCGGCGCGGCGGGCGGCGCGGTCCGCCGACCGCCAGGCCCGCTGCCAGGCCGTGGCCGGGCGGCCGGGAGCGGTTCCGGGGGCGAGCCGCACAGCCGTGGCGACGTCGGTGGCGGTGCGAGCGGGGTCGTCCCAGCGGCCGGGCTGGGCCGTGACCACCACCTGCCGGGTGGAGCCCGCCACCCCGCGCAGCAGCGCGGTCTGGGCCCGGGACAGGCCGGGCCGCCCGGCGGTGACGACGACGTCCGGCCGGTGGGCGGCCAGGAACGCCGGCGAAGCGAGCAGGTACTGGTAGGCGGACAGCGCGTCCGGCCCGCGGCGGGCCCCCGACGACGGCTCGGCCAGCACCGGCCAGCCCGCCGCGGCCGCCAGCGCCAGCAGCGCCTCGACCTGGCCGGTGTCGCCGGATCCGTCACCGCAGACGATCAGTCCCCGTTCGGTCCACGGCAGCTCCAGCGCGCTGGTCGTGGCCGTGGGGGCGAAGCGCACCCACGGCGCTCCCCCGGGCCGGCCGTCCAGAGCCGCCGGGGCGGCGCCGTTCCCGGCGGCCTGCCCCTGGCCGCCGGCCCGGGCCGGCCGGGCACCAGCGGGTCGCGGAACGCCAGGTTCAGGTGGACCGGGCCGGCCGGGCCGCGTGCCGCCCCGGACGCGGCCCCCCAGGCCCGGCCGGTCAGCGAGCGCCAGTAGCCGCCCTGGGCCGCCTGGCCGGCCGCCGTACCCCCGTCCTCGGGCACGCCCACCTCGGCGAACCAGCGGACGGCGTCGCCGTACAGCTTGATCTGGTCGATGGCCTGGTTGGCGCCGGTGCCCCGCAGCTCGGGCGGCCGGTCGGCGGTCAGCACCAGCATCGGCACGCACGACTCGCTGGCCTCGATCACCGCCGGGTGGAAGCTGGCGGCGGCCGTCCCCGAGGTGCACAGCACGGCCGCCGGGCGGCCGCTGGCCCGGGCCAGCCCGAACGCGAGGTAGGCGGCCGACCGTTCGTCGATGCGGACGTGTAGCCGCAGGTCGCCAGCGGCCGCCCGGCGGTGCAGCTCCATCGCCAGCGGCGCGCTGCGCGAGCCGGGGGCCAGCACCGCGTCGGTCATCCCGCAGCGGATCAGCTCGTCGGTCACCGTGACGGCGAGGGCGGTGGACGGGTTCATGTGACCTCGCCCAGGTAGCGGGCGGCGGCCGCGGCCCGGTCCCGCCAGGGCCGAGGGTCCACCTCCCAGCGGGCCAGTTCGGCCGGGTCCACCGCCGGCCGCCGCACCGGCAGCGCCCCGTCCTCGGCGGCCAGCGGCTCGGCGGTGACGTCCCCGGTCAGCAGGCTCATCGTGCCCAGCCCGCAGGCGTACGGCAGCTCCGGCAGCGCGGCCGCCAGGGCCACCCCGGCGGCCAGGCCGACGCTCGAGTCGACCGCGCTGGAGACCACGACCGGCAGGCCGCAGGCCTCCGCGATCCGCAGCGCCGGCGCCACCCCGCCCAGCGGCTGGACCTTGAGCACCACGATGTCGGCGGCCCCGGCCGCCCGGACCCGCAGCGGGTCCTCGGCGCGCCGGACCGACTCGTCGGCGGCCAGCGGCACCGGGGTCTGGCGGCGCAGCTCGGCCAGCTCGGCCAGTGTGGGACAGGGCTGCTCGGCGTACTCCAGGCTGAACTTGTCCAGCTCGGCCAGCATGCGGACGGCGTGCGGCACATCCCAGTGGCCGTTGACGTCCACCCGGACCCGGCCGCCGGGGCCGAGGGCGTCGCGTACCGCTTCCACCCGGGCGATGTCGTCCGCGTCGGCCTGGCCGGGCTCGGCCACCTTGACCTTGGCGGTCCGGCAGCCGGAGGACGCGGCGATCTGGTGCGCGCGGCCGGGCCCGACGGCCGGGACGGTCACGTTGACCGGCACCCGGTCCCGGACCGGCGCGGGCCAGCCGGCCGTGGCCGCCTCGATCGCGCTGGCCAGCCAGCGGGCCGCCTCGCGGGGGCCGTAGTCGGCGAACGGGGAGAACTCGCCCCACCCGGCCGGGCCCTCGATCAGCGCGCCCTCGCGGACGGTGATGCCGCGGAACTTGGCCGTCATCGGGATCGCGAACGCCCGCAACGACCCCAGCAGGTGCTCCAGCTGGGCCTTCGCGGGGACCGCGGCCCCCGGTCCCGTCGTCCCGCCTGCTGTCACGGCATCTAACCTTACGTGCGTGGTTGAGCGTCCTTTGCATGCGGTTGTCCTGCCCGCTACCGACGCCGGCGGCCGGCTGCTGGAGCTGCTGGCGGCCGCGCTGGACGGTACCGGCCCGGCCGTGCTGCCGCTGGACCCGGACCTGCCGCCCGGCCAGCTGGCCGCGATCCTGGACGCGTTCGCGCCGGCCGCCGTGCACACCACCGGCGGGGTGACCGCGCGGTCCGGGAGCCGCCCGGCCGGAGCGGACACGGCGGTGGTGATCGCCACGTCCGGGTCGACCGGGCAGCCCAAGGGGGTCGAGCTCAGCGCGGCCGCGCTGCGGCACTCGGCCCGGGCCACGCTGGACCGGGTCGGGGCGGCCGCCGGGCAGCGGTGGCTGCTGTGCCTGCCCGCCACCCACATCGCCGGCATCCAGGTGCTGATCCGCTCGCTGGTGGCGGGCACCGACCCGGTGGTGACGGCCCGCGCCGAGCCGGACGTGCTGGCCGGGTCCGGCTGCGCGCACGTGTCGATCGTGCCGACCCAGCTGCGGCGGCTGATGGACGCCGACCCGGCCGCCGCCTGGGCCCGGGGGTTCGCCTCGGTCCTGCTGGGCGGGGCGGCCGCGCCGGCCGTGCTGGTCGGGTCCGCGCGGGCGGCCGGGGTGCCAGTGATCACCACCTACGGGATGAGCGAGACCTGCGGCGGCTGCGTCTACGACGGCCTGCCGCTGGACGGCGTGATGATCACCACAACCAGCGACGGGGATCGCGCCGGGGGCGGCCGGATCCGGATCAGCGGGCCGGTGCTGTTCTCCGGCTACCGGGGACGCCCGGACCTGACCGCGGCGGCCATGGACGGTGCGTGGTTCGTCACATCCGACCTCGGGACGGTCGGCGACGGCGGCCGGCTGACGGTCCGCGGGCGCGCCGACGACGTGATCATCACTGGCGGCGAAAAGGTGGTCGCGGGCGAGGTCGCAGCCTTGCTGGAGACCTGTCCGGGGGTCCGCGAGGCGGCCGTGGTGGGCCGCCCGGACGCCGAATGGGGTGAACGGGTCACTGCGGTGATTGTTCCGGACAACCCGGCCCAACCACCGACCCTCGATCTGTTGTGTCGGCATGTGCGAGAGCGTCTGCCACGTTACGCTCTGCCAAGGGAGCTCGTTTTGCGGCCGGCGATGCCGATGTTGCCAAGCGGCAAACCCGATCTCGAAACGCTCCGCCGGGAACAATCTCCGGCCGGGAACGTTACTAGTTAGTGCCCGCGCGGACGCCGCAAAGCAGGTGCTGCGCAGCGCAGCGGGCTCCTAGACGAAGGCGCCCGCAGGCGTCTTGAGCTGAGCACGATGAACGGTACGCCCATCGTGCACGTGTCAAGAGGAGAAGGAGGGAGGTGTCGCATGCCACGGACCGCAGTCGCCACACCGGTCGAGACCAACTCGAAGGGGAACGGTGAGGCCGGCAAGATGCGCGTGGACGACCTGATCGAGCGAGGGCGCAGCCAGGGTCACCTGTCCCTCTCCGAGCTACGTACTGCCTTCGAGCAGGCGGGCATTGCCCCTGCCGAGGGTCGTTCCATCCTGCGCGAGCTCACCGACGCGGGCGTTCGCATGGCGAACGAGCCGGTTAAGGGCAAGCGTGCGGTGAAGGACTCGACCGCCAAGGCCAGCACGGCCAAGGTCACCGGCCGGGCCAAGACCGCGACCACGAAGGACGCCGACGCCGGGGACGCTTCCCAGGCGACGGGGACCAAGGGTGCGATCGACGCTGACGACGCCGAGATCGAGGCGGAAGCCGAGGCGGTGGCGCTGGCCAGCGACAAGTTCGCCGAGGCGGACCTGGACGACCAGGGCCCGGCCATGGGCGACTCGGTGCACACGTACCTGAAGTCGATCGGCCGGACCAGCCTGCTCACGGCCGAGCAGGAGGTCGACCTGGCCAAGCGGATCGAGGCTGGCCTGTTCGCCGAGCACAAGCTGGACACCGAGCCGGACCTCGACGAGGACTACCGCCGGGACCTGCAGCTGGTGGCCGAGGACGGCCACCGGGCCAAGTCGCACATGCTCGAGGCCAACCTCCGGCTGGTCGTGTCGGTGGCCAAGAAGTACACCGACCGTGGCCTGTCGCTGCTGGACGTGGTGCAGGAGGGCAACCTCGGCCTGATCCGGGCCGTGGAGAAGTTCGACTACACCAAGGGCTACAAGTTCTCCACCTACGCCATGTGGTGGATCCGCCAGGCCATCCAGCGCGGCTTCGCGGACTCGGCCCGGACCATCCGGCTGCCGGTCCACGTGCTGGAGATGCTGAGCAAGCTGAGCCGCGTCGAGCGGGACATGCACCAGCGTCTCGGCCGCGAGCCGACCCCGGAGGAGCTGGCCGTCGAGCTGGACCGGACCCCGGACCAGATCGAGGAGCTGCTGCGGACCAGCCGCCAGCCGATCAGCCTGGACTCCACCATCGGTGAGGACGGCGAGACCAGCATCGGCGACCTGATCGAGGACGTCGACGCCCCGGAAGCCTCCGAGATGGTGGACCGGCAGCTGATGGCCGAGCAGCTGCGCAGCGCGCTGGACGCGCTGACGCCGCGGGAGGCCACGATCATGTCCATGCGGTTCGGCCTCTACGACGGCAACCCGCACACCCTGGATGAGATCGGCCGGGCCCTGGGCCTGACCCGCGAGCGCATCCGCCAGCTGGAGAAGCAGTCGCTGTCCAAGCTGCGTCACCCGAGCCGCGCCCAGCCGCTGCTCGACTTCGCCAGCTGACCACGCAAGTCCTGATCCCCGTCGCCCCCGGGTGACGGGGATTTTTGCGTCCGCGGCCTGGGCGATACTCGGGGCATGGCTGACTTCACGTACGCGGGGATGCTGCGGCCGGTGACGGCGGAGGACCTGCCGCTGCTGCGGCGGTTCCACGTCGAGCCGGGGCTGGTCGGGCTGGACTGGGCGGGTTACCGGGACCCGGAGGCGGTCGACCGGCGGTTCGCGGACGACCACTACCTGGGTGACCGGGACGGCACGCTGATGATCGACGACGGCTCGCGGCCCGGGGCGGCCGGGTTCGTCAACTTCCGGGGCAAGCAGTACGTGAACGTGCCGCACTGGGAGATCGGCGTCGCGCTGCTGCCGGAGCGCCGCGGCCAGGGGCTCGGGTGGCGGGCGCAGGCGCTGCTGTGTGACTACCTGTTCCAGCACACGCCCGCCTTCCGGATCGAGGCGTCCACCCACGAGGAGAACCTGGCCGAGCAGCACGCGCTGGAAAAGGCCGGCTTCAAGCTCGAAGGGGTCGTCCGCGCGGCCGAATACCGGGACGGCCGCTACCGCAACGGCTACCTGTACAGCCGGCTGCGCAGCGACCCGGCCCCGGAACTGCCTTAGGGCCAGGGCCCTGTCCGCACGAACTCCAGGAAGCGGGCGGCGGGCGGGGACAGCGTGCGGTCGGTCCGCCAGGTGAGGCCGACCACCCGCTCGGCGCTTTCGGCCGCCAGCGGGACCCCGGCCGTCCCGGACAGGCCGGCGAACGGCTCCGGCAGGATCGCGACGCCCAGGCCGGCGCCGACCAGGCCCTCGAGCGTGGCCAGGTCGCCGATCTCGAACGAGATCCGGCGCAGGGTCACGTTCTCGGCGGCCAGCAGCTCCTCCAGCAGCGACCGGAACCCGAACCCGGCCGGCGCGGTGACGAAGTCCTCGCCCGCCACTTCCTCCAGCCGCACCTGGTGCCGGGCGGCCAGCCGGTGCCCGGCCGGTACCACCAGCACCAGGCGCTGCCGCTGGACCGGGAGCCAGCCGTGCGGGTCACCGGGCCGGGGCGAGGTCACCGCCAGCTCGGACTGGCCGGAGGCCAGGTCGCGCAGGATCTCGTGGCTGGTCTCCTGGCGCAGCGCCACCCGGACGGACGGGGCCTGCTGCCGGAAGTCGTGCAGCAGCCGCGGCACCAGCGAGGTGGCCATCGAGTTCAGGAACGCCAGCCGGACCGTGCCGGTGCCCGGGTCGAGCAGCTCGGCCAGGTCGGCCCGCAGCCGGTCGTAGCGGCGGGTGATGTCGGCCGCCGCCGCGAGCACCAGGTCACCGTACGGGTTGGGCTGCACGCCGGCCGCGTCCCGTTCGAACAGCCGGGTACCCAGCTCGTGCTCGGCCCGGGCCAGCAGCCGGGACAGCGTCGGCTGGGTTGTCCGCAGGACCGCGGCGGCGTCGGTGATCTGTCCATGTTCGGCCAGCGTCAGCAGCCGGGCCAGGTCATCAATGTCCACACCCAGCGATTATACGTTTTCTGAATTTTCCTGATGATTCTCATGCATTTGACGTATCTGGATCTCACGCGCAGGCTCGTTAAGTGCGATCAAATATCCGGGACTCAGCGGCCGCCGCCAGCGAGCGGCAGCACGAGGGCTACCGTCCCGGTGATCCGGCCCACCGGAGGATCGCGGTCGTGCTGTTCGCCGCCGGGGTGGCCACGTTCGCGCTGATGTACAGCACCCAGGCCCTGCTGCCCGAGCTGGCCCGCTCGTTCGCCATCTCCGACGCCGACAGCACGCTGTCGGTGTCGCTGACCACCGCCGGGCTGGGCGTGACCCTGCTGTTCACCGGGCCCGTCTCGGAGGTGCTGGGCCGGACCCGGCTCATCCACACCTCGCTGCTGGCCTCGGCGATCATCGGGCTGGCCTGCGCCGTCGCCCCGAACTGGGACACGCTGCTGGTACTGCGGCTGCTGCAGGGCGTCGCGCTGGCCGGGCTGCCCGCCGTGGCCACCGCCTACCTGCGGGAGGAGATGCACCCGGACGGGTACGCGCGCACCGCGGGCCTGTACGTGGGCGGCACCGCGCTCGGCGGGATGAGCGGCCGCCTGATCACCGGGGGTGTGGGCGACGCGGCGGGCTGGCGGTGGGCGCTGGCCGCGGTGGCCGCGGTGGGGCTGGCCTGTGCGGTGCTGGTGCTGGTGCTGCTGCCCCGGTCACGGAACTTCGTGCCCGTCCCGGCCCGGCCGCGGTACCTGGTCACGATGACCCGGCGGGCGCTGTCCGACCCCGGGCTGCTCGCCGTGTACGGGATCGGCGCCTGCGCCATGGGCGCGTTCGTGGCGGTGTACAACGCGATCGGGTTCCGGCTCACCTCGGCCCCCTACCACCTGAGCCTGGGCCAGGAGAGCCTGGTGTTCCTGATCTACCCGGTCGGCACGGTGACCTCGGCCCTGGCCGGGCGGATGGTCGAGCGGCACTCCCGGCGCACCGTGGTGCCGGCCGGCGTGCTGATCACCATGGCCGGGGTGGCGCTGACCCTGCTGGGGCCGCTGCCGCTGGTGGTGCTGGGGGTGGCCGTGATGACCGCGGGCTTCTTCGTGGTGCACGGGGTGGCCAGCGGCTGGGTCCCGGTCCGGGCCGCCGCGGGCGGGGTGGCGGCCGCCCAGGCCGCGTCGCTGTACCTGTTCGCCTACTACCTGGGGTCGTCGGTGTTCGGCGGGCTGGCGGGACGGGTCTGGGTCACCGGGGCCTGGCCCGCCGTCGTGGCGACGGTGCTGGCCCTGCTGGCGGTCTGCGGGGGCCTGACGTTCTGGCTGCGGCGGATACCGGCGCTAGCATCGGCTAGGTGAGCACCAGGACGCAGCGGCGCCGCATCCAGCGCATCTCGGCCGCGGCCGGCGGCCCGGCCGGGGCGCGGGCCGATCTGCTGGCGGTCGAGGAACCGCTGGAGATCCGGATCGGCGGGCAGCCGCTGACCGTGACCATGCGCACCCCCGGCGACGACCTCGACCTGGCGGCCGGGTTCCTGTTCACCGAGGGCCTGCTGCCAGTCGCCGTCGACCTGCGGCAGATCCGCATGTGCGACGAGAACGTGGCCGACGCGACGCTGGAGGTGGCCGACCTGCCGTCGCCCGCCGAGCTGGAGCGGGCCACCGACGCACGGCGCGCCCAGAAAAAGGCTCAGCGGAACTTCCTCACCACCAGCGCCTGCGGCGTCTGCGGCAAGGAGAGCATCGACGCCATCCGGGTCCGTTCCCGTTACGACCTCACCGCCGACCAGGTCCAGGTCTCCCCCGCGGTGCTGGCGTCGCTGCCGGACCGGCTGCGCGAGGCCCAGCGGGTGTTCGCCAGCACCGGCGGCCTGCACGCGGCCGGGCTGTTCAGCGCGGACGGGGAGCTGGCGGTGCTGCGCGAGGACGTGGGCCGCCACAACGCGGTCGACAAGGCGATCGGCTGGGCCCTGCGGGCCGGGCGGCTGCCGCTGACCGCCCACATCCTCATGGTCAGCGGCCGGGCCTCGTTCGAGCTGGTGCAGAAGGCCGCCGTGGCCGGGATCCCGGTGCTGGCGGCGGTGTCCGCGCCGTCCTCGCTGGCGGCCGACCTGGCCGAGGAAACCGGCATGACGCTGGTCGGTTTCCTGCGCGGCAGCTCGATGAACGGGTACACCGGCCTGCACCGGCTGACCGGCGTAATCGCGCCCGCCTGAGCTGCGCAACCCGACTGCAATCCGGCCGCAACCGGGCGGGTGACGGGGCGGTAACAGAATCCAGCAAATGAGGCAACAAACCATTGAGCGCTTTTGGGCGTATCAATCATGTCTGCCTTTGCTGGAGGTACAGGTGACCGACGAGGTGGTGACCCAGCTGTACAGCCGCCACTACCGTTCGCTGGTCGGGCTGGCTGGCCTGCTGGTACGGGACGAGCCGACGGCCGAAGAGGTGGTGCAGGACTGCTTCATCGCCCTGCACGGCGGCTGGCACCGGCTGCGCGACGAGACCAAGGCCCTGGCCTACCTCCGGCAGGCGGTGGTGAACCGGTCCCGTTCGGTGCTGCGGCATCGCGGCGTGGTCGACCGCAACGTGCTCAGGCCCGAACCGGACATGCCCAGCGCCGAGCAGGATGCCATCACCCGGCTGGAGCACAGCGAAGTGGTGGCGGCGCTGCGGTCGCTGCCGGGCCGGCAGCGGCAGGCGCTCGTCCTGCGCTACTACGCCGACCTGTCCGAAGCCCAGATCGCCGAGATGATGGGCATCAGCAAGGGAGCGGTGAAGAGCCACACCGCCCGCGGCATGGTCACCCTGCGCGTGGCCCTGGACCAGCTGCTGCCCACCGCCTGAGGACCTTGGTCCTCTGGCCGGGGTCCTGAGGTGTAGCGGCCGCCCGGGCGGGGGACGTAAGCAGATGTTCGCGCAGTGCTCACGGCCCGGGGGGAGCGGCCATGAGGATCACGCAAGTAGCGGCAGTCGCCGTGGTGGCGTTCGCCAGCGGCGGCGTCGGCGCGCTGAGTGTGTTCACGCTCGGCGGCGCGCACGCCGCCCCGTCCGGCCCGGTGGCCCTGGTAGCGGGCAGCTACGACGGGACCAAGCCGTCCACCATCCAGTTCTCGGGCGACGCCGGTGACGTGGTGACCGGGATCAAGTGGTCAGCCTGGGGCAGCGAGTCGGCGACGGGAAAAGGCACCGTCGGGTACGACAACTGCACCCCGAACTGCGCCGCGGGCACCACCAGGTACCTGCCCGCCACGATCACGCTGTCGGCCCCCGACGCCCAGGGTCAGTGGACGGTGATCACCGAGGCCGAGCAGGGGCGGACCACCACGTTCTCGCTGACCGGGCACTGGGCGCAGGGCGCGGCACCGTAGCGGACGGGCGCTGGCTGGTGCCGCGCCGGCGGGTGCGGCGCTAGCTGGCTCGGCCAGCCGGGCTGTGCTGGCCGCCGGCCTGGACTGGGAGATGCTGCTGACCGAGCCGCGGCTGGCGCTCGGCCAGGCGGTGGCGTTCGTCCCCCAGTCGGCCGCCGGCCGCTACGGCGGCGACGACCTGGTGTTCATCCCGGTCGCTGACCTGGCGCCGACCGAGGTCGTCATCGCCTGGCCCGAGGTGTCCCGTTCCCCCGCGGTGGCCGCCTTCGTCCGCATCGCCCTGTCACGCAATCCAGCAAAACGGGCCGGCTGACCCGGGGCTGGCTAGCCCGCGAACGTGCCCAGGGGCAGGCCGCGGACGCCCGGCTTGACGCGGAACAGGGCGCCAGCCTGGGGCTCGGCGTCGTCGGGGAGGTTCTCGCGGGAGGTGGTGATGTAGAGCTCGTCCAGGTCCGGGCCGCCGAAGGTGCAGGCGGTGACCTGGCTGGGCGGGACCTCGATCACCTCGTCGAGTTTGCCGTCGGTGGTGTAGCGGTGCACGGCGTGGCCGCCGTAGATGGCGACCCACAGGCCACCGCCGGCGTCCAGGCACATGCCGTCGGGGGCACCCTGGGGGGTGCCGTGATCGGGATCAACGTACACCAGCGGCCGGCGGCCGGACGGTGTCCCGGTGGCGGGGTCGTAGTCGAACACGTCGACCCGGTGGGTGGGGGTGTCGATGTAGTACATGGTGTCACCGGCGGGATTCCAGGCCACACCGTTGGAGATCGTCACGTTCCCGAACACCTCGGTGATCGTGCCGTCCGGGTCGAACCGGTAGAACGCCCCGCGCGGGCCGCCCTGGTCGTACGGCATCGACCCGCAGAAGAACCGGCCCTGGCGGTCCACGCCGCCATCGTTCATGCGGATGCCGGCGTCGGTGAACGCGGTCTGCACCGGCCCGGGCTGCCCGTCCGGGTCCAGCAGCACGAAGCCGTGCTCGATCCCGACGACCAGGCCGCCGCCGGCCCGGGGCCGCATGGCGGCCGCGATCTTGTCGACGTGCTGGCGCCCGATCGACCCGTCGGCGGCCATCGTCAAGATGTCGCCGTCGAGCATGTCCACCCAGCGCAGACGGCCAGCCACCGAGTCCCAGATCGGGCCTTCGCCGTGATAGGTGCAGACGCCGGTGAACTGTTCAGCCTTCATGACTCAGCCCTTGTCGTCGGTGGCAGCGGCCGACAGGATATCGGCCAGCCGCTGCCGGACCACGCACCGGTCGAGCCGGAACGAGCGGGCCAGCTCGGTCACGGTGGCCGGGTCGGTGATCCCGGCGAAGGCCTGCTCGAAGTCGCCGAGCATCGGCTCGGCCAGCACGATGCCGCGGACCAGCGTCATCAGCCAGCTGGCCTGCCCGAACGGGAACGGGTCGAAGTCCGGGTACTCGCGGGCGAAGGTCTCCTCGATCGGGGTCATGATGTGCCGCACGCCGGCGTCGCGGCCGCCCCAGCTGTCCACGCCGAGCCGGGCCTTCTTGGCCACCACGCCGGCGATCCGCTGCCGCCAGGGCGAGTCCGGCGCCGCGTACACCAGGCCCTGGCCGCCGATGTCCTTGTAGGCCCAGATCGACCAGCTGGCGCCGTACTCGGCGTAGATCGCGAGCTGGTCGGCCAGCAGCTGGTAGCGCCCGCTGTCCTGGGCCGGGTCGCCGGTGTAGAGCGGGCCGAACTCACCGATCCAGATCGGGGTGCCGGTGTCGCGCATGAACTCGGTCCGGTGCAGGAACGTCTTCTCGACCTCGGCCCGGTCCACGTAGACGCCCCGGCTGACTCCCGGGTAGGGGCCGCCGTCGATGAACCCGGGCAGCGCGTAGTCGTGGGCGGCGTACACGGTGTTGGGGTACAGCCCGGCCGGGTCGAACACGCTGAAGTCGGTGGAGTAGCGGTTACCGTCCAGGAAGATCACGTGGTCGGGGTCGACGGCCCGGATCGCGGCCACCGCCCGGTCGTAGAACGGCTTGAGCCGGTCCCCGTCGGGGTCGGCGGGCTCGTTCATGACGTTGTAGCCGGCCACGGCCGGGTGGCCGCGGAACCGCGCGGCCAGCGCCTCCCACAGGGCCACCGCCCGGTCCTGGAAGTGCCGGTGCTCCCAGAACGCCGCGTGGTTGGTGCCGTTGTCGCTGTGCCAGTGCTGGTTCTGCGCGCCCGGCAGCGCGTGGAAGTCGAGGATCGCGTACAGGCCGTGCCGCTGGCAGGACCGCACCGCCCCCTCCAGCAGCGCGAACCCGGACTCTTTCCATTCGAACGGGGCGTCGTCGTCTTCGAAGTGCCGGTAGTTGAACGGGATCCGCACCGAGTTCAGGCCGAGCGAGGCCAGGTAGGCCACATCCGCGTCGGCGAAGAACACAGACAGGAATTCATTGAAGAAAACGTCATACAGCCCGGGCCCGAGGGCTCGCCGCAGTGCCTTACGGTGCTGGCTCTCGGTACCCGGATACCCGGTGAGGAAGTTCTCCATGTTCAGCCAGCCGCCGGCGTTGTAGCCGCGCAGCACGACCGGCTGGCCGGTCGCGCCGTCGGCGAGCTGCGATCCTTGGACACGCAGCACGGAACCCGGGCTGGCAGGCATGGCATCACGTCCGATAAATTTCGACGGATATTTCCGATAATTAACCTACCGAGCCGGATGTCTGGCCGTCAATGACCAGCTCAGGGCATGATGAGCCTGGATGTCCGCCGAATCCGAAAGTTTCGGCTACCGAGAGGAGAGGCCTTGGCCGAGCAAGCGAAGCGATCTGCGGCTGACATCTTTGCCCGCTATCCGAGCCTGTCCGGGCGCACCGTGTTCGTCACCGGCGGGGCGACCGGCATCGGGGCGGAGCTGGTGGCCCAGTTCGCCCGCCAGGGCGCCCGGGTCGGGTTCGTGGACGTGCAGGAGCGGGCCGCCGCCGACCTCGCCCTGGAGCTGGAGGCGCTGACCGGCACCCGGCCCTGGTTCCAGGCCTGCGACGTGGCCGGCATCGGCGAGCTGACCGCCGCCATCGAGGCCTGCGGGCGGGCCCTCGGCCTGGTCGACGTGCTGATCAGCAACGCCGCGGTGGACGAGCGGCGCGGGGTCGACGACATCACCGAGCAGTTCTGGGACGAGATGCTGCGGGTCAACCTGCGGCCGCATCTCTTCGGCGCCCAGGCGGTGGCGCCGGGGATGCGGCAGCGCGGCCGCGGGTCGATCATCAACCTGGGCTCGATCACCTGGCACGCCGGGTTCGCCGACGTGGCCGCCTACTCGACCGCCAAGGCCGGCATCGAGGGGCTGACCCGGTCGCTGGCCCGCGACCTGGGCCGGGACGGCATCCGGGTGAACTGCCTGATCCCCGGCTGGACCATGACCGAGCGCCAGCTGCGGCACTGGATCACCCCGGCCGCCGAGGCGGAGATCGAGCGGAACCAGTGCCTGCCGAGCCGGGTCGAGCCGGCCGACGTGGCCCGGCTGGCGCTCTGGCTGGCGGCCGACGACAGCCGGATGTGCACCAGCCAGACCTGGGTCGTCGACGGCGGCTGGACGTGACCGCTACGCTCCCGGTGGAGCGGGTACGACGGAAGACAACGATGCCACGGTCACTGGTCCTGAGCGGGGGCGGCGCCTGCGCCGACCCCTGGCACCCGTTCGCCAAGACGTCGGCCCGGCTGGCGCACGTGCTCTGGTCGCTGGGGCACCAGGTCGAGGTGACCGACTTCGTCGCCGACCGGGTGGCCGACCTGTCGGGGTTCGACCTGGTCGTGGTCAACGCGGCGGGCGGGCCCGGCGGGCCGCCGGCCGCGCTGAAGGGCCCCCGCGACGGGCTGCGGGCCGCGCTCGACCGGGGGATGTCGGTGCTGGCCGTGCACACCGGGGTGTGCACGCTGCTGCGGCTGCCGGAGTGGGAGGCGGTGACCGGGGCCGCCTGGGTCGAGGGCCGGTCCGGGCACCCCAAGCTCGGGCCCGCGCACGTGCAGACCCACCCGGACCGGCACCCGGTCGTGGCCGGCCTGGCCGATTTCGACCTGGTCGACGAGCGTTACGTCGGTCTCCGGCTGGCGCCCGGCCTGGTGCCGCTGGCTTCGCACCGGCACAGCGGACGCCAGTACCCGCTGGTGTGGGCCCGGGAGGTGGGCCGGTCCCGGGTGGTGGCCGACGTGCTCGGCCACGACGTGTCGTCGTATGAGTCAGCCGCCCACCGCCAGCTGCTGGCCCAGGCCGTGACCTGGCTGACCGAGGGACGCTAGCCCACTCCGGTGCGGGTGAGGAGCTGGCGGTCGCCCCCGACGACCCGCTCGGGGCCGGTCAGCTCGACCGGCAGCGTGAAGCGGGTGTGGGCGCTGGAGGTGGCCAGCCGCAGCTCGATCCGGCCCGGCTCCACGATCCGGTCGCCGCGCCGCCCGGTGAACGAGGCCAGGTCGGTGTGCAGGCCGAACCGGACCCGCCGGGCCTGTCCCGGGGCCAGCTCCACCCGTGCGTAGCCGACCAGGGCGGCGACGGGCCGGGCCACCTGGGCCACCGGGTCGTGCAAGTACAGCTGAACCACCTCGGTGCCCGGCCGGTCGCCGGTGTTGCGCACGGTCAGTGACACCTCCAGGCAGCCGTCGGTGGGCACCTCGGGCACCGGACGCCCCAGCGCGCCGGGTTCCCACTTGTGCCCCCCGTAGCGGATGTCCTCCCAGGCGAACGAGGTGTAGGTCAGGCCGTGCCCGAACGGGTAGAGCGGGGTCGGGTCGATCGAGCTGACCTTGCTGCGCTGGGCCAGGGCCGAGCCCAGGTAGGTGGTGGGCTGGGCCCCGGCGTGCCGGGGCACGCTGACCGGCAGCCGGCCGGACGGGCTGACCGCGCCGGACAGCACCCGGGCCAGCGCCGGCCCGCCCTGCTGGCCGGGGAAGAACGCCTGGACGATGGCGGCCGCGCCGGTGAACTCGCCCAGCGCGTACGGCCGCCCGGTCAGCAGCACCACCACGACCGGGGTGCCGGTGGCCAGCAGCCCGGCCAGCAGCTCGCCCTGGACACCGGGCAGGGTCAGGTCGGCGGCGTCGCACCCCTCCCCCGAGGTGCCCCGCCCGAACAGGCCGGACCGGTCGCCGAGGACCGCCACGCACAGGTCGCTGCCGCGGGCCAGCTCGGCCGCGGCGGCCAGCCCGGACCGGTCGGGGTCGTCGACCCCGCAGCCGGGCGCGTACTCGAGGCTGGCGTCCGGGAACTCCGCCCGCAGCGCGTCCAGCACGGTCGGGATCTCCACCCCGATGTCCAGGTCCGGGTACTTGACGCCGACGTGGCTGGGGAAGGAGTAGCACCCGAGCATGGCGTACGGGTCGCCGGCCCGGGGCCCGGCCACCGCGATCCGCCAGCCAGGCTGGCCACCCTGGCCGGGCAGCCCTTTTTCCGTTCTTCCCGGGCTGAGCGGCAGGATCCCGTCGTTGGCCAGCAGCACCACCGATTCCTCGGCCAGCCGCCGGGCCAGGTCGCGGGCGGCAGGCGGCGCGAGATCGGCCTCGGAGCCGCCTCCCAGCGCGGCCGGGGCCGGATCCCAGGCCGGGTCGAGCAGCCCGAGCTCACACTTCTGCCGCAGCACCCGGGTGGCGGCCCGGTCGACCAGCGCCTCCGGCACCCTCCCGGCCCGGACCGCGCCGAGCAGCGGGGCGCCGAAGCAGCGCACGGCCGGCAGCTCCACGTCGACCCCGGCCGCCAGGGCCAGCGCGGCCGCCTCGGCCGGGGTGGCCGCCACCTTGTGCAGCAGTTCCAGGAAGCTGATGCCGAAGTAGTCCGCGACCACGGTGCCGGTGAAGCCCCAGGCCTCGCGGAGCACGTCCGACAGCAGGGCCGGGTCGGAGCCGGTGGGGATGCCGTCGATGTCGGTGTAGGCGTGCATCACCGACCGGGCCCCGCCCAGCCGGATGGCCATCTCGAACGGCGGCAGCAGCTGGTCGGCGAGCTGCCGGCCGGTCACCGCGGCCGGGGCCAGGTTGCGGCCGCCGCGCGAGGCCGAGTAGCCCACAAAGTGCTTGAGGGTGGACACCAGCCCGGCCGCCTCCAGGCCGCGCACGTAGGCGGTGCCGACGGTGCCAACCAGGTACGGGTCCTCGCCGATGGTTTCCTCGGTCCGGCCCCAGCGCGGGTCGACGGTCACGTCGAGCACCGGGGCCAGGCCCTGGTGGACGCCGACCGAGCGCATGCTGGCGCCGATCTGGGCCGCCATCTGTTCCACCAGGTCCGGGTCGAAGCTGGCCCCCCAGGCCAGCGGGACCGGGTAGATCGCCGCGGTCCAGGCGGTGAACCCGGCCAGGCACTCGTCGTGGGCGATGGCGGGGATGCCGAACCGGCTGGCCGCCACGATGTCGCGCTGCCGCTGGGCCAGCATCTCCGCGCCCTGCCGGGCGGTCACCGGGCGGGTCCCGAACGGCCGGGTGAGCTGGCCCAGGCCGTCGCCTATCAGCTCGGCCCAGCTACCCGCGCCCTGGCCGGCGCCGCCGGTCAGGTCGTCCTGATGCGGGGCCACCTCGCTGTTGTCGGCCGCGCTGTCCGGCCAGACGCTGGACAGCTGGGCGACCTTTTCGGCCAGCGTCATGCGGGTTAGCAGGTCCGCTACCCGCTCCCCGGGCGGCCGGGCCGGGTCACGCCAGTGCGGCAGGTCCCGGCCGTTGCCGACCATGTCCGGTCCCGGCCCGGCGGAGGCGACTCCGCTGGAGGTCAGCGAGCTACTGGGCCGGTCCTGATCCACGGGCATCTCCTCGCTCAGCCGCGGGACCGGGTCCCGCTCGGCAGGGCCCGGCTCCTGCTGGGAGTGAAGCCGAGCGCCGTCGAACGTGTCAATAGTTTTCGGAAACTTTCGATTCCCGCGCCAACGCCGACCAGTCCAGCACCCTACCCAGTGGCAGTCAGCGGCCAGCGCGGGCAGTCGACTCCCGGACGATCAGGTCCGTCGACAGCTCGACGCGGCGGCTGGTCAGCGCACGGCCGTCGATCAGGTCGCCGAGCATGGCCGCGGCGGTGTGGCCCATCTCCGCCAGCGGCTGGCGGACCGTGGTCAGCGGCGGGGACACCCAGCGGGCCACGGGCAGGTCGTCGAAACCGACGACGCTGAGATCCTGCGGGATGCGCAGGCCCCGCTGGCGGGCAGCTTCGTATACCCCCAGCGCCTGCTGGTCGTTGCCGGCGAAGATCGCCGTCGGGGGTTCCGGCAACCCGAGTAGCTCTCCGCCCCGCCGGAATCCGCCTTCGTGCTGGAAATCGCCATACCGTACGTATTCCTCGCGGACCGGCAGCTCAGCCCGGTCCAGGGCAGTGCGATAGCCGTCCAGCCGGGCCCGGTTGCACAGGTAGTCCGGAGGGCCGGCGATGGCGCCGATGCGCTGATGCCCGAGCGCGATCAGATGGTCGGTGGCGGCCAGGCCACCCGCCCAGTTCGTCGTGCCCACGCTGGGCAGCTCAGTATCCGGGAGGTTCACCGGGTCGACCACCACCAGCGGGATACCCTCGCCGCGCAGCTGCTGGAGCTGGGGGGCGGTCAGCTCGGAGGTCACCAGGATGACGCCCTCGGTGTCGTGGCTGGCGAGCGCGCTCGTCCAGCTGGCCGGGCGGGCGCTGCCGTGCCGGACAGCGGAGACCGCGGCTCCGGTGGCGTGTCCGGCACACCACTCCTCCACACCCCGCAGGATCTCGACCGCCCACGGGCTGTCGAGGCCGTTGAAGATCAGATCGATGAGACCGGACCGGCGGCCCCGCCGGACCGCCCGGCGGGTCCCCGGTCGGCGGTAGTCGAACTCGCTGAGCAAGCGCTCGACCCGGGCCCGGGTGTCCGGGGCGACATCGGGGCGTCCGTTGACCACCTTGGAAACGGTCGGCAGGGACACGCCGGCCTCAGCGGCGACGGCGGCCAGTGTGGCCCGACGCCGGGGCGCGGCGTCCGGGGCCTCGGGGATGTCTTCCGCACTGGTCACATGCGTCTCACCTTTCCGCGGGCACGCGTCACCGTCCGGGGCTGCTTCCCGAAACCTTCGGCTCGTTATCGTAGCCCATCCCGCCGAGGCGCAGCCGCAGGCAAAGCCACGTCATCGGCGCACTTTTTCGAATCAGCCAGCGGCGACCGGCTCCGACCGGCAGGTAACGGCCTGGAAACAAGGGCTTGAATCTGCAAAAGGCACTACCTAGGATAACCGGCAATCCGAAACTTTTTAAAAAATTTCGGAAACCCCTCGTGCGCAGGGCCAGGAGGAAATCATGTCTCCGTCAATGAGGTCGAAGCTGAGAAGAATCCGCCGCCGGTGGCCCCTGGCGGCCGCCCTGACCGCTGCCACCCTGGTCGCCGCCGCTTGCGGATCGGCCTCCGGGAGCGGCAAGGCGGGAGGATCCGGGACGGCGGGCGGGACGTCCGTGACCGCCTGGATCGTCACCACCGGGCCGAGCCCCGCCAACACCAAGATCAATCAGGCCGTCGCGGACTTCGAGGCCAAGCACCACGGCGACCACATCACCGTCGACTACGTCGAGAACCAGTCCTACAAGCAGAAGATCCAGCTGGCCATGGGAGCCGGCAACCCGCCGACGATCTTCTGGACCTGGGGCGGCGGCCCGCTCAGGCAGTACATAGATGCGGGCGATGTGCAGCCGCTGGGCAATCCTGGTTACGCCTCGAGCTTCCTGCCCTCCTCGCTGGGCGCGGTGACCTTCAACGGGAAGCTGTACGGCGTACCGATCGAGGGCACCCAGCCGGTTTACTTCTTCTACAACAAGAGCGTCTTCAGCAAGGCCGGGCTGTCCGGCTTCCCGTCCACCTGGAGCGGGCTGCTGGCCGATGTGCACACGCTCAAGGCCAAGGGTTACACCCCCATCTCGCTGGCCGAGGGCGACCAGTGGCCGGGCCTGATGTACCTGGAGTACCTGACCGACCGCATCGGCGGCCCGTCGGTGTTCACCGCGATCCAGCAGGGCAAAGCCGGCGCGTGGTCGAACCCTGCGGTCATCGCTGCCCTCACCGACATCCAGGGCCTTGTCCGGGCGGGCGCGTTCCAGAGCGGCTACGACTCACTCAAGTTCAGCGGCGGGGGGTCGGACGCTCTGGTCTACAGCGGTAAGGCGGCCATTCAGCTGATGGGCGACTGGGACATCTCCCAGGTACTCGGCCTGGACAAGAGCTTCGTCACCGGCGGCCAGCTGGGCCTGGCCCCGTTCCCGACGGTCGCGGGCGGCAAGGGCGACCCGGCCGACCTGGCCGGCAACACCGCCAGCTACGTTGCCGTCGCCAGTCACGCCACCGCCAAGCAGAAGGCGGTAGCGGAAGCATTCTTCGCCGACGAACTGGCCACCACCGCTTATGCCAAAGCATCGGTCGGCGCGGGCGAGGTGCCGGTGACCAAGGGCGCATCGCCGATGTTCGCCGGCCAGCAGCTCGCCTCCTACGACCAGACCATCTACTCCTCGGTGGAGAAGGCGCCGAGCTTCCAGTACTCCTGGGACCAGTCGCTCAGCCCGTCCGAGGCCACGACGATGCTCACCAACCTGGCCCAGGTGTTCGAGCTGTCACAGACTCCGCAGAAGTTCGCCTCGGTCATGAACAGCGCGCAGGCGGGCGGATCGTGACGGCGGGCCCGGTCGGATGACCACAGATCACCGCACCCGGCCGGGCCGGCGCCTGGCGCCGGCCCGGCCACCCGGAGGGCTCCCGTCCATCGCGGCTCTGCTCTCGCCGACCTGGTCGGCCTGGCGCCGGCCATGGCCCTGTTCGGGATCTTCATCCTGGTACCGCTGCTGGGCGCGGTGGTGCTCAGCTTCTTCCGGTGGAACGGACTGGGCAGCCCGCACTGGGCGGCCGGAGCCAACTGGGTGCAGTTCGTGCACGACCCCATCGCCGGTCAGTCGCTGACTGTCACGGCCAAGGTGGTCGCGCTGAGCTGGGTGGTGCAGACGCCGATCTCGATGGCCCTGGGCCTGTTCACGGCGGGCCGGCCCGGTACCGGTCGGTCTACGCGACGCTGTACGTGCTGCCGCTGCTGCTGTCGACAGCGGGGATCGCGCTGATGTGGGAGGCGCTGCTGGATCCCAATTTCGGCGGGGTGGCTGCGCTGGCCCGGTCGGTGCACCTGGAGTTTCTGCGGCAGAACTGGCTGGGAAGTGCGAACCTCGCCCTGTACGTCATCGTCGCCATCATCTCCTGGCAGTTCATCCCGTTCCACACACTGCTCTACCAGATGGGACGACGGCAGATCCCGGCGGTGCTGTACGAGGCGGCGACGCTGGACGGGGCGACCGGATGGCAGCTGTTCTGGCGGGTCACGCTGCCTCAGCTGCGTTACACGATCGCCACCTCGAGCACGCTCATGGTGGTAGGGGCGCTCACCTATTTCGACATCATCTACATCATGACCAACGGGGGCCCCGGCTACACGACCCGGGTGCTGTCGCTCGACATGTACCAGGCCGCGTTCCTTCAGAACCAGTTCGGCTACGCCAGCGTGCTGGCCGTGGTGCTGGGTGTGGTCGGCGTCGGGATCGCGCTGGCGCTGGTCCGGTTCACCGGCTTCGGTTCCATGCGCAGCCAGCAGGAGGGCGCCACGTGACCACCTCCCCGGCCGCAACCGCGAACGATCACCGGGCCGCTACCGCGCGGGCCACCACGGTCCCGGGCCCGCGCCGCCGGGCGGGCCGCCGGTTGCGGCCGGCCGCGGTGGCCGCCTTCGTGCTGGCCACGGTGTGGCTGGTCATCGTGCTGGCCCCGCTGTACTACATGGTTCTGGCCAGCCTGCGCAGCCAGGGCAGCTATCTGACCGCGAACCCGTGGGTGCCAGCTGGCGGCCTGACGTTCGCAAACTACGGCACGGTGTTCACCGCCGGGCTGGGCCGCTACCTGGTCAACAGCATCATCGTCACGGCCGGATGCCTGATCGTCACGCTGCTGTTCTCCCTCGGGACCGCGTTCCGCGTTGTCCGCAACTCGACCCGCGGGGCGGCCACCTCGTTCCGGGTGCTGCTGATTGGCCTGGCCATCCCGATCCAGGCCATCATCGTCCCGCTGTACCTGCTCATCTACAAAGCGCACCTGTACGACACGCTGGCCGCTCTCATCCTGGCCATGAGCGCCGCCGCCATTCCGGTTTCGGTGCTGATCATGGCCAGCTTCCTGCGTGACATCCCGCAGGAGCTGATCGGCGCGGTGCTGATCGATGGGGGCAGCGAGTGGACGGTCTTCCGGCGGCTGATCTGGCCGCTGGCCCGGCCGGTGCTGGCCACACTGGCCATCTACGACGGGCTGAACGTATGGAACAACTTCATCCTGCCGCTGGTCCTCACGCAGAGCAGCAGCGTGTCCGTGCTGCCCCTGGGGCTGACCAAATTTCAGGGGCAGTACGCGATCAACGTGCCGGCGGTGATGGCCGCCGTGCTGCTGTCGGTGCTGCCCTTGGTGATCTTGTTCGTGCTCATGCGCCGGCAGGTGATGCGCAGCCTGGGCGCGATCGCGGTGCGCTAGCCAGCGCTGGCGGGGCTACCGGGCGATGCCGGTGGCCAGGCGCCAGCCTTTGGCCGTGCTCGGAGTCTGGGTCAGGCCCCGGCGCCGGCGAAGGGATTCGTTGAGGGTGTTGAACAGGATGTCGACCAGCACGCCGAGGACGAGGATCACGATCATGATCGAGATCACGCCGACCATGTCGGTCTGGTCCTGATCGGATACCAGCAGCACGCCGATGGACGCCAGGTTCGGCACGATGACCAGGAGCTCGCCGGCCAGCAGCCCGTGCCAGGCGAACGCCCAGCCCTGCTTGAGGCCGGCCACGAAGGACGGCAGCGCGGCCGGTATCACCAGGCTGCGGTACAGCTCGATCCGGCGCAGGCCCATGGTCTTGCCCGCCCGCAGCAGCAGCGGCGGGGTGAAGTCCACCCCGGCGATCAGGCCGTTGGCGATGGACGGGGCGGCGGTGATGATGACCATGAACAAGATGGCCGTGGAGTTGTTGCCGAACAGGATGATCGCGAAAGGGATCCAGACCACGGACGGGATCGTCTGCAGCCCGGTGATCAGCGAGCCGACCGCGGCCCGGACCGGCGGGACCCGGGCCACGACCAGCCCGACCACGGTGCCGACGACCAGGGCCAGTGCGAATCCTTCCACGGCCTGACGCAGGGTCAGGCCGATCGCCTTCCACAGCTGGGCGTGCTGCAGCTGGTGCCACAAGTCGGGGAACACCTGGAACGGGCCGGGCAGGACCACGTGCGGCTTCAGGTTCAGCAGGTAGACGATCTGCCAGATCGCCACGGCCAGGATGATCGCCAGCACCTTCGGCCACGCTGACCGCCAGATCCTGGCGCCCACCTCGCCCGGGCTGGGCCGGGAGCTGGCCTGGGCCCCCTGCTCGAGGTTGTCCAGGCCAGCGAGGGCGGCGGCGTCCTCGGTCTCAGCTGACATGCCGCATCACCTCCTCGTTCAGCCGGGCCTTGATCTCCAGCGCACGCTCCACCGTTTCGCTGGACTCGATGCCGCGCGGGCGCTCGATCTCCACCGGGTACTCCTCCAGCACGCGGCCGGGCCGGCTACTGAGCAGCACGACCCGGTCGCCGAGCCGGACCGCCTCGCGCACCTCGTGGGTGACGAACAGGACGCTGAACCCCTGCCGCCGCCAGATGCCCTCCAGCAGCTCGTGCAGCAGGTCGCGGGTCATCGCGTCCAGCGCGCCGAACGGCTCGTCCATCAGCAGCACGTCGGCGTCCTGGGCCAGCGCGCGGGCCAGTGCCACCCGCTGCCGCATGCCGCCGGACAGCTCGTGCGGCCGCTTGTCCGCGAACCCGGCCAGGTGCACCGAGTCCAGCAGGTCACGGGCGCGCTGCCGTCGCTCGGCCCGGCCCACGCCGTTGGCCCGCAGCGGCAGCTCGACGTTCTGGACCGCGGTGAGCCACGGAAACAGAGCGGGCTCCTGGAACATGAACGCGACCCGCCGGTCACCGGTGAAAATCGTACCGGCCGTCGGTTCCTCCAGCCCGGCCACCAGCGACAGCAGCGTGCTCTTGCCGCATCCGGACGCCCCGATCAGGCACACGAATTCACCGGGGGCGACGGACAGCGACACGCCGTCCAGCGCCACCACCTGGGTGCTGCCCTTGCCGAAGGCCTTCGTGACGTTGTCGATCTGGACCGCGACGTCGGCCCCGGCTCCGGGCGCCGCCGTCGCCGGTGCGTGCCCGTTGAGCGCGCTCTGGTCCGTGGTCATCTGCTCACCTCAGGATTTGACTTGCGACTCGCCAGCCGCCTGCAGCAACTTGTTGACAGGGCCGAGGTCGAAGATGCCGTTGAGGTCGGTGCTGCTCAGCAGCCCCACGGCCTTCGCCTGCTGGGCGTCGGTCGCCAGTGACGACGCGTCGGGGTCGTTGGTGAACGTGATCTCCTTGAACGCGTCCGGCAGGATGCTGGACTTGATGCCCTTGCCCGACAGCGAGGTCAGCTCGGTGTTGGCCGAGGTCTGCGCGTCGCTGGGGCTGGACTTGATGTAGTCCTCAGCCTGGATGTTGGCCTTGAGCAGGTCGTTGACCACGTCCGGGTGTGCCTTGAGGAAGCTCTGGGTCACGATCAGCAGCGTGGTCACACCGGGCTCGGTGAACAGCACCTTGCCGCCGTCCTTGACCATCTCCACGTCGTAGGGCGACGGCTCCGAGGCGCCGGCGATCTGCCCGGCCTGGAACTGCAGGACCGCGTTGGAGTTGGGGTTGGTCGGCTTGACCGTGACGTCGCCGCCGCCGGTCGTGGTGGTCGCCAGGCCGTTTTGCTTCAGCCAGTAGCGGATGGCGACGTCCTGGGTGTTGCCGAGCGACGGGGTGTCCACGGTCTTGCCCTTGAGCTGGGACGCACTGGTGATACCGGGCTTGACCACGACCGAGGCGCCACCGGTGGCCACGCCGGAGACGATCTTGATGCCGCTGCCGCCGGACTTCAGGAAGGCGTTGATGGCCGGGTTCGGGCCCACGTAGGCCGCGTCCAGCTGGCCGGCCAGGATGGCCGTGGTCTCCTGGGTACCGCTGTTGTAGACGGTGGTGGAGAGCTTGTTCTTGCCCAGGTCCTTGGTGAAGTAGCCCTTCTGGAGAGCCACCAGGGCGGGCGCGTGGGTGATGTTGGCCAGCAGGCCGAGGTGGACGGTCACCGACGAGGCCGAGGTGCCCGAGCTGCCGGAACCACTGCTACTGCTGCCGGAGCCGGAGGAACCCGACGAAGAACTGCATCCCGCCAGGAGAAGCGCCCCCGCCACGACCGCGCCGACACCGGCGCTTACTACTGGTCTGCGCATTGGTCTCTTTTTCTATCTGGTTTATAGATAATGCCTGGATAGTACTACACGGGTTTGAGCGTCAGCCGACTCCGGCAAGCCCGGCGGCACCGGCGTTTGCACGTACGCCGGGCGGCCAGCAAGGAGCGGGGCGACCTACGCCGCGCACTGATCACCGGACCGGGATCAGGAGCCGTCCTGCTGTTCCAGGCTGATGCCCTGGACCGACTTGAACTGGGACAGGCACTTGGACAGCCGGGCGATGTCGACGTCGGAGGCCTGGTCGACCCGGAACCGGACGTCGTAGGTGCCGGTGGTCCCGTTGATGCTGGGCGGAATCGTTTCCGGGGTGGCGCCGGGGACCTTGGCGCAGGCGTCGCGGACCTTGAGCATGGTCGCCTGGGTGGTGCCGTTGGTGAACGTGACCACGGCTTCTTGCTGGCTCATGGCCGCGTCGAACTTGGCACAGCCGGAAAGCAGCAACGCGGCGGCTCCGAGCGCCGCCGTCGCGGCGGTCCGGACACCGACTACCCGGCGTAGTGCTCGCATGGGACTCACCCTATCCGGGCCAGCTCACCGGTACGGTAGCCAGCAGACAAACGCGCCACCGCTGAACTACTGAGTAAGGCACGCCAGCCGCTATGCCATCAACGCGCCACATCCTCATCGTCAACGGCCGCAAGGTGCGGCAGCCGGTGTTCATCATCGGCGCTCCCCACTCGGGCACGCACCTGCTGGCCCAGGCGCTGAAGCGGTCCGACGGCGTGCACCTGACCATCGGCCAGTCCAGCGTGCTGCGGGTGATCTACGCGTTCGCGCGACGGCCCTCGATCCACAACGGCCGCGGCGAGGCGGCGGCGTCGGTGCTGCGGGACGCATTCGGGCAGGGCTGGCGGATCACCCCGCACGGCTGCCTGGAGTGCGTGCCGGAGTGCCGGGAGGCAGCCGGGCTGCCGCCCGGCTCGGTCGGCCCGTGCGCCACCGAACGGGGCCTGTCCATCTTCGGGGACGCCAGCCCGGACCTGGCCTACTGCGCGGAGGGGCTCACCGACGCGTTCCCGGACGCGCGGATCGTGCAGTTCATCCGGGACGGCCGGGACGTGGTCGCGTGCATGCTGCGCGACCAGGCCATCTTGTCCTGGTTCAAGCCCAGCTTCGCCAACCTCGACAGCGAGTTCCCCAACCCGTTCTTCGGCGTGGAGACCGAGCTGGACCGCGAGCAGTGGCCGGCCCTGTCACTGGCCGGCAAGAGCGCTATGCGCTGGCGGGGCGCGGTCCGGCTGGCCGCCCGGCTGCGTCACAGCCTGCCCGCCGAGCAGCTCATCACCGTGCGCTACGAGACGCTGCTGGAGCGCCCGGCCGACACCGCGGCGGCCATCTCCGCGTTCGTCGGGCTGTCGCTGCCGGCCGCGGCCATCCGTGACCCCCGGCTGCCCGTGCCGATGCGGGCGGGCAGCTGGCGCCGCGCCCTTTCCGCCGAGCAGGCCGCCGACGTGGAAAAGGTCGCGGGTGAGGAACTGCGCCGGGTCGGCTACGCGCTGTCCGGCGCCGCCCGCTGACGCCGGCCCGGATCGGGGCTCAGGCGGCCGCCCAGACTAAGCAGGCGTCAGGCGCCGGGGAGTGCGGCGTCGGGGGTTCGCAGCGCGTGTTCCTGGCCGGCGAACTGGGTGTGGTACAGCTCGGCGTACAGGCCGCCGGCCGCCAGCAGCTCGGCGTGGGTGCCGCGCTCGGTGACCCGGCCGCTGTCGATGACGAGGATCTGGCCGGCGTCGCGGATGGTGGACAGCCGGTGCGCGATGACCAGCGAGGTGCGCCCGGCCAGCGCCGTTTGCAGGGCCCGCTGGACGGCGGCCTCGGACTCCGAATCCAGGTGGGCGGTGGCCTCGTCCAGGATCACCACCTCCGGCGCCTTGAGCAGCAGCCGGGCCAGCGCGACCCGCTGCTTCTCCCCGCCCGACAGCCGGTAGCCGCGGTCGCCGACCACGGTGTCCAGCCCTTCCGGCAGCGTCTCGATCAGCTCCCAGATCTGGGCGGCCCGGCAGGCCTCGATGACCTCGGCCTCGGTGGCCGACGGCCGCGCGTACATCAGGTTGGCCCGCAGCGTGTCGTGGAACAGGTGCGCGTCCTGGGTGACCACGCCCACCGCGTCGTGCAGCGACTGCTGGGTGACGTCGCGCAGGTCGTGGCCGCCGATCCGCACTGCGCCGGAGTCCGGGTCGTAGAGCCGGGCGGCCAGCGCCGTGATCGTGGTCTTGCCACCCCCAGAGGGGCCGACCAGGGCGGAGAGCTGGCCGGACGGGACGGTGAAGCTGACCCCGTGCAGCACGTCCCGGTTGCGTTCGCTGTGCTCGGGCACCGGCAGCGCGACCGACTCCAGCGAGGCCAGCGAGACCTCATCCGCGCTCGGATAGTGGAACGTCACGTCGCTGAATTCGATGTCCGGGGCCTGCCCGTCCGGGCTGGCGGGCGGCAGCTCGGCCGCGTCCGGCTTGTCCTCGATCAGCGGCTTGAGGTCCAGCACCTCGAACACCCGGTCAAAGCTGACCAGCGCGGTCATCACCGTCACCTGGACGTTGGACAGCGAGGTGATCGGCGCGTAGACCCGGCCGAGCAGCGTGGTCAGCGCCACCAGCGTGCCGAGCTGGAAGGCGCCGTGGATGATCAGGCTGCCGCCCAGCCCGTAGACCACGGCGGTAGCTATCGCGGCCAGCAGGGTCAGGGCGATGAAGAACACCTGGCCGTACATGGCGGTGCTGATGCCGATGTCGCGGACCCGGGCGGCCCGGTCCGCGAACACCGCTTCTTCCTCGCGGGGACGGCCGAACAGCTTGACCAGCATCGCGCCGGCCACGTTGAACCGCTCGGTCATGGTCGAGCCCATCTCGGCGTCCAGCTGCATCGACTCCCGGGTGAGCCGCTGCATCCGGCGGCCGACCCGCCGGGCGGGCAGGATGAACAGCGGGATCAGCGCCAGTGTGATGACGCTGACCAGCCAGGACAGGTAGAACATGGTGATCAGGATGGCGATCAGCGACAGGAAGTTCGCTACCACCGAGGACATCGTGGACGTGATGGCCTGCTGGGCGCCGATGACGTCGGTGTTGAGCCGGCTGACCAGCGACCCGGTCTGGGCCCGGGTGAAGAACGCGACCGGCTGCCGCTGCACGTGCCGGAACACCTGAGTGCGCAGGTCGTAGATGAGGCTCTCGCCGATCCGGGCGGAGAACCACCGGTTGACCACGCCCAGGAAGGCGTCGAACACCGCCACCCCGGCCACCGCGGCGGCGATGCCGATCACGATGCCCTGGTTGCGGGCGAGGATGCCCTTGTCGATGACGTCCCGCAACAGCAGCGGGTTGACCACGGTGATGAGCGCGTCGAGCGCGGTCGTGACCATGAAGACGGCCAGCGCGGCCCGGTACGGGCGCGCGTAACCCCCGATCCGGCGGATGGTCCCCTTTTTCAGCTTCTGGCGGGTGATCGAGGGGTCCTGCCGGAAGGACCGCATCATCGTCATGCTCGCGCGGGCGTTGTACACGCCTTCGTCAACCTCCTCAGCGCGGCCGGAGCTTCCCCGTGCGCGTCCGCCGCGAGCGAACCGGCAGCCCGGCCGGCGGCTACCAGGAAGAAGCGGAGCCGCGCGAGCGCTGCAGCCGGGCCTGCATGGCGATCTCGGCGGCCGACTGCTCGGCCAGCGACCGGCCAGGTGCTCCGGACAGCAGTTCCTTGGTCGCCCGGGCGGTGTCGGCGGCGGTCGTGCACAGCGCGGTGGCCAGGCTGGCCACGGCCGCGTCGAGTTCGGCGGCGGGTACGACCTGCTGGGCGAGCCCCAGCGCGCGGGCCTCGGCGGCGTCGATGTTGCGGGCAGTCAGGCAGATCTCCAGCGCCCGGGGCAGGCCGGCGATGTCGACCAGCGGCTTTGTCCCCGTGAGGTCGGGGACCAGGCCGAGCGCCGGTTCTTTCATACAGAAAATGGCGTTGTCGGCGCAGACTCGCAGGTCGCAGGCGAGCGCCAGCTGGAAGCCGCCGCCGATCGCGTAACCGTGCACGGCGGCGATGGAGACGATCTCGGGCCGCCGCAGCCACAGGTACCCGGCCTGGTAGCTGGCCACCGCGTCCTCGAAGCCGGGGTCAGACGGGCTGGTCAGTTCCTCGCCCGGGATCCCATCGGCGGTGAACAGGCGCAGATCGATGCCGGCCGAGAACGACGGCCCGTCGCCGCGGACCACGACCACCCGGACCTCGGGCGGCAGCTCCTCGCCGATCACCGCCAGGCCGCGCCACATGGACGGGGTCATCGCGTTGCGCCGCTCGGGCCGGTGCAACGTGATAGTGGCGACCGCGCCGTCGATGTCGAGCTTAAGTCCCGCGCCTTCGGGCGCCGCGGGGCTGCTGGCCATGGGTGTCTCCTTTCCGGGCTTCCCTCAAGGAGACCACGGGTCAGCGCTTGCTGCTCGACTTGCCCCGGGTGGCACCACCGCGCCCGCGCAGTTTGACCCCGTTCTCGCTGAGCATCCGGTGCACGAATCCGTACGAACGCCCGGTCGACGCGGCCAGCGAACGAATGCTCTCCCCCGCGTCGTACCGGCGTTTGAGGTCGGCCGCCAGCTTGGAGCGGTCCGGCCCCGTGACCCGGGTGCCCTTCTTCAGCGTCTCGGCCACGTTTACCTCCCGTTAGGTAGAGTCACCGCTGCGTAACATCGCCCCTCGCCATGATCAGGCTTTGCCGCCCGAATAGCTACCCGCATTGAGGTAAAACGATCATTATTTTCGCCAGCAATGCCCGACGGCGACAAGCTCACGCAAGCGATACCAGATCCTCGAAATCCTCGTTCCAGGTGTCCTCTACCCCGTCGGGCAGCAAAATGACTCTTTCCGGCGAGAGGGCTTCAACCGCCCCTTCGTCGTGGGTGACCAGCACGATGGCGCCGGCGTAGGAGCGCAGGGCGGCCAGGATCTCGGCCCGGCTGGCCGGGTCGAGGTTGTTGGTCGGCTCGTCCAGCAGCAGCACGTTGGCCCCGGACACCACCAGCAGGGCCAGCGCCAGCCGGGTCTTCTCCCCGCCCGACAGCACGCCGGCCGGCTTGCTGGCGTCGTCGCCGGAGAACAGGAACGACCCCAGCACCGTGCGCTGCTCGGACTCGGTGAGGCCGGGCGCGGCCGAGCGCATGTTGTCCAGCACCGACCGCTCCACGTCGAGCGTCTCGTGCTCCTGGGCGTAGTACCCGAGCCGCAGGCCGTGCCCGGGGGTGACGGTCCCGGTGTCGGCGGCCTCGATACCGGCCAGCAGGCGCAGCAGCGTGGTCTTGCCCGCCCCGTTGAGGCCGAGGATGACCACCCGGCTGCCCCGGTCCACGGCGACGTCCACGTCGGCGAAGACTTCCAGGCTGCCGTAGGACTTGGACAGGCCGGTGGCGGACAGCGGGGTGCGGCCGCAGGGGGCCGGCACCGGGAACCGGAGCTTGGCCACCCGGTCCGCGTTGCGCTCCTCGGCCAGCCCGGACAGCAGCCGCTCGGCCCGGCGCTGCATGCCCTGGGCGGCCTTGGCCTTGGTCGCCTTGGCCCGCATCTTGTCGGCCTGGGCGGACAGCGCGGCCGCCTGCCGCTCGGCGTTGGCCCGCTCCCGCTTGCGCCTCCTCTCGTCGGTCTCCCGCTGCTTGAGGTAGGCCGCCCAGCCCAGGTTGTAGTAGTCGAGCTCGGAGCGGGTGGCGTCCAGGTAGAAGACCTTGTTGACCACCGCTTCGAGCAGCGTGACGTCGTGGCTGACCACCATCAGGCCGCCCCGGTAGCTTTTCAGGTGGTCCCGCAGCCAGGTGATCGAGTCGGCGTCCAGGTGGTTGGTCGGCTCGTCCAGCAGCAGCGTCTGCGAGTCGCCGAACAGGATCCGGGCCAGCTCCACCCGGCGCCGCTGGCCGCCCGACAGCGTCCCCAGCGGCTGGTGCATGACCCGGTCGGGCAGCCCGAGGCTGGACGCGATCGAGGCGGCCTCGGCCTCGGCCGCGTAGCCGCCCAGCACCGACATCCGCTCCTCCAGGCGGCTGTACTTGCGGATCGCGGCGTCGGCCCGGTCGCGGTTGGGGTCGGACATCTGCGTCTCGGCCTCGCGCAGCTGGGCCCGCAGGGCGTCCAGGCCGCGGGAGGACAGCACCCGGTCCACCGCGGTGGTTTCCAGGTCGCCGGTGCGCGGGTCCTGGGGCAGGTAGCCGATCTCGCCGCTGCGGCGTACCGTACCGGCCGCCGGCAGCCCCTCGCCCGCCAGCGTCTTCAGCAGGGTGGTCTTGCCCGCGCCGTTGCGGCCGACCAGGCCGACGCGGTCACCGGGCGCAACCTGGAAGCTGGCGTCATCCAGCAGCAGGCGCGCGCCCGCGCGCAGTTCGATCCCTTGGGCCACAATCACAGCGAAACCTCTCCCCTGCTGTTCAACACGTGACGACGGTCGCAAAGTCCGCGCAGCTCAGATAGGCGCGGACGCGCCGGCTAGGCAAGCAGAGGGAACACAGCCCAGATACTACCGGAGTGGCCGGCCGCGTTCTCCTCAATATTTCGGTCCCGCTTGTGCGCCGTTTCACAACTACGGAGAGCCCTCAACCCTTTACTATCCGTATCTAGGAACCTGAGCGAGCCCGAGGGCCGCGGTGGTGCCTGGACTGAGGAGCGAGAAGCGAGGAACGAGCGCCCGAGCGACGAGGGAAGGCGCCGCCTCCAGGCGGCCCGACGGGCGAGCGGGCAAACACAGCAAGGAAAACGGTGATGACTCCGACCTCCGACGACGCCGTGGCGCAGGCGCTGGCCGCCGCGGTCAAGGACAGCGACCGGATCAGTGACCTGCTCGACGAGCTGAGCCGGGGACGTCTGTGGCTGCCGCTGCCGGACGACGGCGGCCCGGTGACCGACGGCTCGGCCGTCCAGCTGCCGACCGTGGTCTACCTCGGCTCGGAGTTCGTGCCCGCCTTCACCTCGGCCGAGGCGCTGGCCAGCTACGCCGGGGTGTCGGTGGCCGGCCAGCAGCCGCCGGAACCGGCCGACGGGCGGGCCTGGACGCCGGCCGCCGGGCCGTACGGCGGCTGGACCGCCCACCGGGTGGCCCCGCCCGCCATCCCCCGGCCGGCCGAGCCGGTGACCGTCGGCCTGGCCCCGGTGGCGGCTCCGGCCGATCGGCGGCCGGTCCCGCACGTGGTGGTGCCCACGGCCGCGCTGGCGCGGCGGCTGCCGCCCGGCCTGGGCATCGCGCTCAACCCGGGCGCGGCCGCCAGCGTTCCCATCTATCCCGAGGGCGTCACCTACCTGGCCGCCGCCGAATGGGCCGCCGGCGACGTCCGGATCCGGCTGGGCCAGCCGCCGGCCGAGCCGGAGAGCCTGCTGCGGGAGGTCTCGGCCGGGCTGCGGCCGATCCGGGCCGCCCAGCGGGCGTCCCGGGCCTGGCTGTCGGTGCCGGGCGCGGGCGAGGGCCTGATCATCTCGGTTGCCCTCGACGACCCGGCCGACCAGCTGGCCCAGCAGGAAGTGCTGAGCGCGATCGCCTACGCGGCCGAGGTGGCCGGGCCGAAGGCCGGCTTCCCGATCGACGTGACGTTCCCGGGTGAGCACCCGCTCGACGACGTGGACCTGTGGATCGCCGACCACGCGATGCCGTTCCACCTGCGGGCCTGACCCTGGCTGTCGCCCCGGCCGGGTAGGGTCCGGGCATGGCCCTGGCCCGGAAGGTGATCACCGACACGACGCGGCTGGTCACGGTGCCGTTCGTGCCCGAGATCAGGCTGCAGCAGGCCGAGGACCCGTTCACGGTGTGGGAGCAGACCGAGACCGCGGCCGGGCAGGCTGAGCTGCCCCCGCCGTTCTGGGCGTTCCCCTGGGCGGGCGGCCAGGCGCTGGCCCGCTACCTGCTCGACCATCCGGACGTGGTGGCCGGGCAGCAGGTGCTGGACGTAGCCTCCGGATCGGGCCTGGTGGCGATCGCGGCCGCCCGCTGCGGCGCCCGGCCGGTGCTCGCGGTGGACGTCGACGAGCTGGCCATCAGGGCCATTTCGGTCAACGCGGCCGCCAACGGGGCACGGGTCCGGCCGCTGCGGGCCGACCTGCTGGACGGGGACGCGGAGGGCGCCAGCGTGGTGCTGTGCGCCGACGCGTTCTACGAGGAGGACCTGGCCGCCCGGATTTTGCGGTTCCTGCACCGGGCCCGGGCGGAGGGAGCGCGGGTCTTCGTCGGTGATCCAGGCCGGGCGTTCCTGCGCACCGCGGGGTTCGTGCCGCTGGCGGCCTACGAGATCCCGGTCACGATCGCGCTGGAGGGCATGACCAGCAAACGGGCCACCGTCTACGAGGTCTCGGACGGGGACTGACCGTGCCGCTGCCGCTCACCACGCTGCTGTCGCAGGCCCTGGTCGCGTACACGATCGAGTTCGACAACGAGGCCGAGCACCGGATGCCGCACCGCACGACCCGGTACACAGAGCCGGGGCTGCGCGGCGTGTGGCTGGTGTCGATGGCCATGTGGCTCAACTGCATGCAGTACCTGAGCGACGAGCCGATGCTCGTCAGCGACCTGGAGCGGCAGGCCAGGACCGGCACCAACCTGGACGGCATGCGGCGCTGGGGCTACGTGGTGCTGGAGTCGGAGTCCGGCCGCGACCTCAAGCGCAAGCCGAAGGACCTGACCATCCGCGCCACCCGGCGCGGCCAGCAGGCCCAGGAGGTGTGGCGGCCGCTGGGCGCCGAGGTCGAGGAGCGCTGGCGGGAGCGGTTCGGCGCCGCCGCGGTGGACCGGCTGCGGGCGGCCCTGGCCGCGGTGGCCGGCCAGCTCGACCTGGACCTGCCCGACGCCATGCCGATCCTGCACCACGGGCTGCGCAGCGCCCGGTCCGGCTTCGCGGCCCGGGAGCCAGTGGCCGAGCCGGACCTGGCGCTGCCGGTGCTGCTGGCCCGGGTGCTGGTGTGGATCACGGCCCGGTTCGAGAAGCGTTCCCCGCTGTCCCTGCCGGTCTGCGCCGACCTGCTGCGGGTCCTGGACACCAAGGGTGTGCTGGTCAAGGAGCTGCCGGCCCGCACCGGGGTGTCCAAGGAAGCGCTGGCCATGGCCATCGGCCAGCTGACCGTGCGGGACCTGGCCGTGGTGGGGCCGGCTCCCGGCAGCCGGTTCAAGGCGGCCCGGCTCACCCAGCGGGGCCAGGAAGCCCAGTGGACCTACGCCGACGTGATGGACCAGCTCGACAGCCGGCTCGGGCCGCGGTTCGGCCCGGGCACCGTGGCCGCGTTGCGGGCCGCCCTGGAGCCGCTGGCCGGGGACCCGGACGACCCGGCCCACGCGCCGCTGATGGCCGGGCTGGAGCCGTACCCGGACAACTGGCGGGCGGACACCCCGCCGCCGGCCACGCTGCCGCATTTCCCGATGGTCCTGCATCGCGGCGGGTTCCCCGACGGCAGCTAGGCTCGGGCCGGAGGTGGGACTGGACATGACCGGGGATACCGATCCGGCCTCGTTCGGCGAGCACGCCGCGTCGTTCGAGGCGGCGGCGGCCAGCTACGAACGGGGCCGCCCGTCCTACCCGCCGGAGGCGCTGGACTGGCTGCTGCCGCCGGCCGCCCGGCGCGTGCTCGACCTCGGTGCGGGCACCGGCAAGCTGACCCGCCAGCTGACCGCGCGGCGCCTGGACGTGGTCGCGGTGGAGCCGCTGGAAGGCATGCGGCAGGAGCTGAGCCGGGTGCTGCCGGGCACTGCGGTGCTGGCGGGCACGGCCGAGCAGATCCCGCTGCCGGACGGCGCGGTCGACGCGGTGCTGGCCGCCCAGGCCTGGCACTGGGTGACCCCCGAGCTGGCCGCCCCCGAGGTCGCCCGGGTACTGCGGCCCGGTGGCACGCTCGGCCTGGTCTGGAACGAGCGCGACGACGCGGTGCCGTGGGTCGGCGAGCTGAACGGGATCGTCAACGAGCTGGGCCGCCGGCTGCAGGCGGAGGCGATGCGGGAAGGCAACAACAGCGACCAGCCCCGGGTGGGACCGCCGTTCGGGCCGCTGGAGCTGCACCAGGTGCGGTGGGTGCACGACACCACCAAGCCGGAGCTGGTGGACATGATCGCCTCCCGCAGCTACGTGATCCTGCTCCCGCCGGACCGGCGGGCGGCGCTGCTGGCGGCCGTGCGCCAGCTGCTGGACACCCACCCGGCGCTGGCCGGGCGGCCCACCGTCCCGCTGCCCTACATCACCTGGTGCTGGCGCACCACTATTCGCTAGCGACCCGGCCGGCCCGGGCGTAGGCTCCCGCCGTGGTCGAGATCTACCGGGCCGGGTGCCGGGCGATCGACGGCACGGCCGGCCTGTAGGGCCGCGCTAGTTACTCATCGGCCCGGCTCCTGGGCCGAGCCGCTTCGCCTGCGTGGCGAGGTACCGGCGTTCGGGTGTGCTGGTGCACAGCCGGGCCGCCTGTGCGTAGGCCTTCGCCGCCGCGGCCGGTTCTCCGGCCAGTTCCAGCAGGTGCGCCCGGGCGGCGAACAGCCGGTGGTGCTTCGCCATCCGCTTGTCCTGCTGGAGCCCGTCCAGCAGGTCGAGGCCTGCCCGGGGGCCGTGCACCAGGCCGGCCGCGACGGCCCGGTTGAGCGTGGTGAACGGGTTCGGCGCGGCCAGTTCCAGCAGGTTGTAGAGCCCGAGGATCTGCGGCCAGTCGGTGTCGCCCATCGTCTCGGCCTCGTCATGCACGGCCGCGATCGCCGCCTGCAGCTGGTACGGGCCGGTGCTGCCCCGGGCGAGGGCGGCGGTGACCAGTGCGGTGCCCTCATCGATCATGGCGCGGTCCCAGCGGGAGCGGTCCTGCTCGGCCAGCGGGACCAGGCTCACCCCGTCCGGCGCGGTGCGGGCGGGCCTGCGCGCGTCGGTGAGCAGCATGAGCGCGAGCAGGCCGGCCACCTCTGGCTCGTCCGGGAGCAGGCGGCGCAGCCAGCGCATGAGGCGGATCGCCTCGCCGGACAGCGCGGGCACGGTGACCGCGTCACCATCAGACGGGGTGTAGCCCTCGCTGAAGATGAGGTACAGCACGTGCAGGACGGGCGCGAGCCGGTCGCGGACTCCGGCCGGCAGCGTGAAGTCCTCCTGGTGGAGGACCTGCTTGGCGCGGCTGATCCGCTGCGCCATCGTGGCCTCCGGCACCCCGAACGCCGCAGCGATCTGGGCCGTGGACAGGCCGCCGATCGCGCGCAGCGTGAGCGCGATCTGGCTCGGTGTGCTGATCGCCGGGTGGCAGCAGCCGAACAGCAGGATGAGTGAGTCGTCGGCGCCCGGCGGCACGTCCGCGTCCGGTGCCACCGCCAGCAGCTCCGATTGCGGGGTGGCGACGGCGATCCGTTCCTCGCGCCGGCGCCGTGAGTGCTCGCTGCGCACCTGGTCGAGCAGCTTGCGGGTCGCGACGGCGACCAGCCAGCCGCGGGGATTGCCCGGCTGGCCCTCGGCCGGCCACTGCACCGCGGCGGCGATCAGGGCTTCCTGGGTGGCATCCTCGCACAGGGAGAACTGGCCGTATCCGTACCGGCGGAGCAGCGCGGCGAGGACCTGCGGCGCGAGGTCGCGCAGCAGGTCCCCGGTTGCGCCCGGATCGGTCAAAGATCGTTTTTTGAATCGTGCGGCACCGGCCAGAGCTCGACCGGCTCCTGGTCCGCGAACGGCATGTCCGCGGCGATCTCCAGCGCGCGCTCCTCGCTGTCTACATCCAGCAGGTAGAAGCTGGCGATGTACTCTTTGGTCTCCTGGTACGGCCCGTCGGTGACGGCCGGCAAGCCGGTGGCCTGATCGCGCCGCACCAGCTTGGCCTGGGCCTCGGACGCCAGCCCGTAGGCGCCGATCAGCTCGCCGGTGCCCTCGTACTTCTTGTTGAACGCGTCCTGCTTAGCGATCGCCTCCGGCCAGGTCTCGGCCGGGAACGACGCCCACTTCTCCTCGTTGCCGTAGATCAGCATCAGGTACTTCATCGCGGTCCTCCATACGGGTTCACGTGGTCGCTGTCACCCGTCAGTCGGAGCCGCGCCCCGGTTCTCGACATGGCCGCTGCCGATTATCCCGCCGGAGCCAGCGCGCCCGCGGTTCCTAGATGTTGAACCCGAGGGCGCGCAGCTGCTCGCGGCCGTCCTCGGTGATGTGCTCCGGGCCCCACGGCGGCAGCCACACCCAGTTGATGCGGAAGTCGTTGACCACGCCCTCCAGGGCTTCGCGGGCCTGGTCCTCGATCACGTCCGTGAGCGGGCAGGCCGCGCTGGTCAGCGTCATGTCGATGGAGACGTTGCGGTCGCCGTCCAGGGTCACGCCGTAGACCAGGCCGAGGTCGACGACGTTGATCCCGAGCTCGGGGTCGACCACGTCGCGGAGCGCCTCGAGGATGTCCTCGTTCTCTTCGGTCGGGGCCAGCGGGGCGCCTTCGGCCGGCGTCTCGGTCTGCGGGGTTTCAGTCGTGTTCTCGGTCATGATGGGAGTCCCGTTTCTTCTTCGAGGGCCTGGCTGGTGGCGTCCTTCCAGGCCATCCAGCCGAGCAGCGCGCATTTGATCCGGGCCGGGTACTTGGACACGCCGGCGAACGCCACCGCGTCCTCCAGCACGTTCTCGTCCGGCTCGGCGGTGCCCTTGGACTGCATGAGCTCAAGGAACTCCTGCGAGATCGCCATCGCCTCGCTCACCGGCTTGCCGATGACCAGGTCGGTCATGATCGACGCGCTGGCCTGGCTGATTGAGCAGCCGAGAGCGTCGTACGACACGTCGGTGACCACCGGCCCGCCGTCGGCGTCCTTGAGGCTCACCCGCAAGGTGACCTCGTCGCCGCAGGTCGGGTTGACGTGGTGCACTTCGGCGTCGTACGGGTCCCGCAGCCCCTTGTGGTGGGGGTTGCGGTAGTGGTCCAGGATGATCTCCTGGTACAGCGACTGGATCTGCATATGAGCCCTAGTTGCTTCTTCCCGTGCGTTATTCCCGGTTGGGTCGCTCGTGTCGCTCAGGCCACGCCGAAGAACTTCTGCGCCTGGCGGATGCCGTCGGCCAGCGCGGCCACTTCCTCGTGGGTGTTGTACAGGTAGAACGAGGCCCGGGTGCTGGCCTGCACGCCGAGCTTGCGGTGCAGCGGCCAGGCGCAGTGATGCCCGGCCCGCACCGCGATGCCGAGCTCGTCCAAGACCTGGCTGACGTCGTGCGGGTGCACCCCGTCAACCTCGAACGAGATCGCGGTGCCGCGGTCGGCGGGCTCGTCCGGGCCGAGGATGCGCAGCCCGTCGATCTCCTTGAGCCGGGTCAGCGCGTCCGCCAGCAGCGCCTGCTCGTGCTGGTGCACGGCGTCCAGGCCGATCTCGCTCAGGTAGTCGATGGCCGCGTTCAGCCCGGCCGCTTCGGCGATCGGCATCGTGCCGGCCTCGAACTTGTGCGGCGGCTGGGCGAAGGTGGAGTGGTCGATCCAGACGGTCTCGATCATCTCGCCGCCGCCCAGGAACGGGGGCATCTCGTCCAGCAGCTCGCGGCGGCCCCAGAGCACGCCGATGCCGGTCGGGCCGCACAGCTTGTGCCCGGTGAAGCCGACGAAGTCGGCCCCCAGGTCCTGCACGTTGACCGGCATGTGCGGCACCGACTGGGCCGCGTCGGCCAGCACGAGCGCGCCATGAGCATGTGCTCTATCTGCGATCTGCCGGACCGGGTTGACCGTGCCGAGCACGTTGGACTGGTGCACCAGCGCGACCAGCTTGGTGCGCTCGTTGATCAGCTCATCGATGGTGGACAGGTCCAGGCGGCCGCCGGGGGTCACCTCGAACCAGCGCAAGGTGGCGCCGGTCCGCTGGCACAGCAACTGCCAGGGCACCAGGTCGGAGTGGTGCTCCATCTCGGTGACCACGATCTCGTCGCCCGGGCCGAGCCGGAACCGCTCCGGCGCGGGGAAACCGGCGGACGCGTTGCCCAGCGAGTAGGCGACCAGGTTGATGGCCTCGGAGATGTTCTTGGTGAACACCACCTCGGACTCATCGGTGGCACCGAGGAAGCTGGCCACCTTGATCCTGGCGCCCTCGTAGGCCTCGGTGGCCTCCTCGGACAGCTGGTGCGTGGCCCGGTGGATGTTGGCGTTGTGCCGCTCGTAGAAGGTGCTGATCGCGTCGATGACCTGGCGCGGCTTCTGCGAGGTGTTGGCGCTGTCCAGGTAGATCAGCGGCTGGCCGCCCCGGACCTGGCGGTCCAGGATCGGGAAGTCCTTCCGGATCCTGGCCACGTCGAAGGTCATGAGGCAGTTCCTACTGAGTCCGCGGTGAGAAGAGCCTGCTGCTCCTTGACGAACTTCTCGTAGCCGTTCTGCTCGAGTTCCTCGGCCAGCTCCTGGCCGCCGCTGCGGACGATCCGGCCGCCCACGAACACGTGCACGAAGTCCGGCTGCACGTAACGCAGGATGCGGGTGTAGTGGGTGATCAGCAGCACCCCGTGGCCCTCGCCCGCCCGGAACCGGTTGATGCCCTCGGACACGACCTTGAGCGCGTCGATGTCCAGGCCGGAGTCGGTCTCGTCCAGCACCGCGATTTTCGGCTGGAGCAGCTCCAGCTGGAGCACCTCGTGCCGCTTCTTCTCGCCGCCGGAGAAACCCTCGTTGAGGTTGCGCTCGGCGAACGCCGGGTCGATGGACAGGTCGGCCATCGCCTTGCGCATGTTCTTCATGAAGTCACGCAGCTTGGGCGCCTCGCCCTGCACCGCGGTGACCGCCGTGCGCAGGAAGTTCGACACCGACACGCCCGGCACCTCGACCGGGTACTGCATGGCCAGGAACAGCCCGGCCCGGGCGCGGGCGTCCACGCTCATGGCCAGCACGTCCTCGCCGTCCAGGGTGACCGTGCCCGAGGTCACGTGGTACTTGGGGTGGCCGGCGATCGCGTAGGCCAGGGTGGACTTGCCGGACCCGTTCGGGCCCATGATCGCGTGCGTCTCGCCCGCGTTGACGTCGAGGTCGACGCCGCGCAGGATCTCCCGCTGGGCGCCGGTCGCCTCCTCGACGTTCACATGCAGGTCGCGGATCTCAAGGGTCGCCATATCTGTGTTCTCCAGGAATTTTCTGAAATAAAGGCTCAGCTGAGGGCGACGTACACGTCGCCGTCCTCGGTTTTGACCGGGTAGACCTGAACGGGCTCGGTAGCCGGCGGGCCGGTCGGCACACCGGTCCGCACATCGAAACAGGAGCCGTGCAGCCAGCACTCGATCGTGTGGTCGTACACGTCGCCCTCGGACAGTGCCACCTCGGCGTGCGAGCAGACGTCGTGCATCGCGTACAGCCCGCCCTCGGCCCGCACCACCGCGACCGGGGTGCCTTCCACCTCGACGCCGACCACGCCGTCCTCGGGCACGTCGGCCAGCGCGCAGGCGCGGACGAACTTCTGCTCGCTACCGGATCCGGGGGTGGTCATCCCAGCTCCGCCTCGACCACCTTGGCCACGCGGTCGCGGACCTCGCCGACTTCGATCTTGTCCAGCAGCTCACCGAAGTAGCCCCGGATGACCAGGCGACGGGCCTCCTCATAGGGGATGCCCCGGGCCATCAGGTAGAACAGGTGGATGTCCTCCAGGCGGCCGTTGGCGCTGGCGTGCCCGGCGCCCAGGATCTCGCCGGTCAGGATCTCCAGGTTCGGCACCGAGTCGGCCCGCGCGTTGTCGGTGAGGACCAGGTTGCGGTTGTACTCGTAGGTGTCGGTGCCGGTGGCGCTGACCTCGATCAGCACGTCGCCGATCCACACGCTGTGCGCGTCGTCGCCCTGCAGGGCGCCTTTGTACAGCACCCGGCTCTTGCAGTCCGGCGCGCTGTGCTCGACGAACAGCCGGTGCTCCTGGTGCTGCCCGGCGTCGGTGATGTACAGCCCGTTCAGCTCGGCGTCGCCGCCCCGCCCGGCGTAGGTGACCGACGGGACGATCCGGACCAGGTCGCCGCCCAGGGTCACGACCGTGTGCGAGATCTTCGCGTCCTTACCCAGCTGCACGTGATGGTGGGACAGGTGCACCGCGTCGTCGGCCCAGTCCTGCAGGCTGACCACGCTCAGCGCGGCGCCGTCGGCCACTACCAGCTCGACGTTGTCGGCGTAGGTGGCGCTGCCGCGGTGGTCCAGCACCACGGTGGCCCGGGCCATCGGGCCCACCTCGACCACGGTGTGACCGAACGCCACGCCCTCGATGCCCTCGCCGCGGACGGTGATCACGGTCGGCGCGGAGGTCTCGGCCTCGGCCGGCACGGTGATCACGGTGGCCTCGGCGAACGAGGCGTAAGCGCGGGCGCTGACCCGGTCGGTCGGCACGTACGAGGCGCCGATCCGGGGGTCACTGCGCAGGGCCTTTTCCGCCTTGACCTCAGGCGCCGCGTCGACCTCGACGGTCACCGAGCCCGCGGGCAGCGGGTCGGCCCCGTGCAGGCCGCGCAGGCGGCGCAGCGGGGTGAACCGCCACTCCTCCTCGCGGCCGGTCGGGACCTCGAAGTCGGCCGGGTCGTAGGAGGCGTGCTCGTGCAGGCGGGTAACGGGCGCGTCGGATTCGACGGCGCCCTGAAGCGCCGCCCCTGGGGCCGTCATCAGCCGACCGATCCTTCCATCTGGAGCGCGATCAGCCGGTTGAGCTCGAGCGCGTACTCCATCGGGAGCTCGCGCGCGATCGGCTCGACGAAGCCGCGGACGATGGTGGCCATCGCCTCGTCCTCGGTCATCCCCCGGCTCATCAGGTAGAACAGCTGGTCTTCGGAGATCTTGGAGACCGACGCCTCGTGGCCCATCTCCACGTCGTCCTCGCGCACGTCCACGTACGGGTAGGTGTCGCTGCGGCTGATCGTGTCGACCAGCAGCGCGTCGCACTTGACCGTGGACTTGGAGTGCTCGGCGCCCTCCTGCACGTTGACCAGGCCCCGGTAGGAGGTCCGGCCGCCGCCCCGGGCCACCGACTTGGACACGATCGTGGACGAGGTGTTCGGCGCGCAGTGCACCATCTTGGACCCGGCGTCCTGGTGCTGGCCCTCGCCCGCGAACGCGATCGACAGCGTCTCGCCCTTGGCGTGCTCACCCATCAGGTAGACGGCCGGGTACTTCATCGTGACCTTGGAGCCGATGTTGCCGTCGATCCACTCCATGGTCGCGCCCTGCTCGGCGATGGCCCGCTTGGTGACCAGGTTGTAGACGTTGTTCGACCAGTTCTGGATCGTGGTGTACCGGCAGCGGGCGTCCTTCTTGACGATGATCTCGACCACCGCCGAGTGCAGCGAGTCCGACTTGTAGATCGGCGCGGTGCAGCCCTCGACGTAGTGCACGTAGGCACCCTCGTCCACGATGATCAGCGTCCGCTCGAACTGGCCCATGTTCTCGGTGTTGATCCGGAAGTAGGCCTGCAGCGGGATGTCCACGTGCACGCCCTTCGGCACGTAGATGAACGAGCCGCCGGACCACACGGCCGTGTTCAGCGCGGCGAACTTGTTGTCGCCGGGCGGGATCACGGTGCCGAAATACTCCTGGAACAGCTCGGGGTGCTCGCGCAGCGCCGTGTCGGTGTCGAGGAAGATGACGCCCTTCTCCTCGAGGTCCTCACGGATCTTGTGGTAGACGACCTCGGACTCGTACTGGGCCGCCACCCCGGCGATCAGCCGCTGCTTCTCGGCCTCGGGGATGCCCAGCTTGTCGTAGGTGTTCTTGATGTCTTCCGGAAGGTCGTCCCAGCTTTCGGCCTGCTTCTCGGTCGACCGGACGAAGTACTTGATGTTGTCGAAGTCGATCTCGGACAGGTCGGCGCCCCAGGTCGGGAGCGGCTTGCGCCCGAACATGCGCAGCCCGCGAAGACGGAGGTCCAGCATCCACTCGGGCTCGTTCTTGCGGGCCGAGATGTCGCGGACCACGTCCTCGGACAGGCCACGGCGGGCGGACGCGCCGGCCACATCGCTGTCGGCCCAGCCGAACTTGTAAGCGCCGAGGCCGTCCAGCTGGTCGTTAGCGGTCGTCGTCATATGAAGAGCCCTCCGGACTCTGGAATGTTTTCGCCGTTCCCCGGGACTCAACCGGGTCCGGGGCCGTCTGCTTCCCCGCCAGAGAACGGCAGGTCACGTGGGTCGTGCAGATACCGTCGCCGTGGGCGATGGTAGCCAGGCGCTGCACCGGGACACCCAGCAACCGGCTGAACGCCTCGGTCTCGGCCTCGCACAGCTGCGGGAACTCGGCGGCCACGTGCGCCACCGGGCAGTGGTGCTGGCACAGCTGCTCGCCCCCGGCGGCCACGGCCGACTTGCCGGCGGCGGGGGCGGCCACGGTCGAGGCCGCGTAGCCATCCGCGGACAGCGCGTCGGCCAGGGCCTGGACCCGCTCCCCCGGCGCGGCCGCGGCCACGACCGGGCCGTACCGGCGCTCCAGCTCGGCCACCTGGTGGCGGGCGAACTGCTCGACCGCCGCCGGGCCTGCCGTCTCGGCCAGGAACCGCAGCGCGCTGCTGGCCAGGTCGTCGTAGGCGTGCTCGAACGCGCTCCGGCCCGCGTCGGTGATGGCGAACAGCCGGGCCGGGCGCCCGCGCCCCCGGCTGGCGTAGGTGCGGGCGGTGCGGGTCTCGATCAGCCCCTCGGCCAGCAGGTTGTCCAGGTGCCGCCGGATCGCGGCCGGGGTCAGCCCGAGCCGGCTGCCGATCACCGAGGCCGTGGACGGTCCCAGCTCCAGGATCAGCCGGGCCACCCGGGCGCGGGTACCGCGCTCTGAGCTGGCCGCGGCACCATGTGCCACCGCCTGCCGCTCAGAAGTCACTGCCCGCATGTTTTTCACAACACAAGTATGCCGTAAATAAGTCCGTCACCGCAAAGTTTACCGAACGCCAGTGTGACGTAATTCCGCAGCCCGCCCCCCAGTACGCTGAGCAGCATGGCTGGGGCTCAACCGGACGTGGCCGACCTGCTGGACGTCCGGATCCCGGACGGCGGGCGGGTGGTCGCCGTCAGCGACCTGCACCTGCCGCCGGAGCGGTCGGAGAGCTCCGGCCGGTCGTGCCAGATCCTGGCCGCCCGGCTGGCCGAGCTGACCGGGCCCCAGTCCGCGGCACCGACCGTCGTGCTGGCCGGCGACATCATCGAGCTGCTGGCCAACCCGCAGGCGACCGCGGCCGAGATCCTGCGCGAGCACGAGGACCTGTGCGCGGCGCTGACCGCGGTGGTGGCCCGCGGCGGCCAGGTGATCTACGCCATCGGCAACCACGACAGCGACCTGACCTGGGACGCCAAGGCGGCCGACGCGGTGCGCGACCTGACCGGGGCCCGCCTGTGCCTGGCCGCCGACCTGATGCTCGACCCGGACGCGCCCGGGGGCGGCCGGGTCCGGGTCGAGCACGGCCACCAGCTTGATCCCTACAACTGCTTCTGTGACCAGCGCAACAACCTGGACACTCCGCTCGGCCATCACATCGTGCGGGAGGTCCTGCCCCGGATCGAGTTCCTGGGCCGCGGCTGGCTGGACGGCGCCCACGAGATGGCCGACCCGGCCGACTTCCCGTCGTTCGTGGGGTCCCGGCTGTTCTATCGCAAGCTCATCCGGCACGCCTGGTGGCTGGTGCTGATCCCGGTGCTGCTGCTGCTCGGCCTGCGGGTGTCGGAGATCCTGGCGCTGCCGAGCCGGTACCCGGACACCACCCGGTGGGTGCACGGCGCCCAGATCCTGGGCTACGGCGCGGTAGCCGACCTGATCGTGGTGGCCGCGATCATCGCGATCGTGTCCCGCCGGGCGTGGACCTCGATCAGCGAGCTGGCGCTGGCCGAACGAGGCTACGGGCAGAACTCAGCCGCCCGCCAGCGGGCCGCCGACCTGACCGCCGACGGCTACCGGGGCTTCGTGTCCGGGCACACCCACCACCCCGAGCTGAGCGCCTGCGGGCAGGGTTTCTACGCCAACTCCGGCTCGTGCACCACGGTGGTGGAGGCCACCACCACCCGGCTCGGTATGCCGTCGGCCTACCTGCGGGCCCAGCAGATCTCCTGGGTGGAGCTGGCTAATTCCCCGCGGGCAGGGCTGCGGGCCGAGCTGCGGGTAGCCAGGATCGACACGCCGGGGGCGACCCGGCTGGAGCGGTTCGCGGCCCACGAGCGGCACCGGTTCGCCACCAGCCCGGCCGTGGTCGGCACCTGGCCGGACGGCCGGGACTGGCCGGCCGGGGCTATTACGACTGGCCGTAGTACGAGTAGCGGTGCCGGCGCGCCGGGCGGCCCGCCGCGCCCATAGACTCGCGAGCGTGAGCATCGCCCCTGCCGTCGAGATCGCGGGTCTGGTCAAGCGGTACCGGCACGCGCTCGCGGTCGACGGGCTGACCCTGACCGCCGCCCGCGGCGAGGTCACGTCCATCCTCGGCCCCAACGGGGCGGGCAAGACCACCACGATCGAGATCTGTGAGGGGTACCGGCGGGCGGAGGCGGGCACGGTCCGGGTGCTCGGCCGGGACCCGGTACGCGACGCCCGGGCCCTGCGGCCCCGGGTCGGGGTGATGCTGCAGGCCGGCGGGGTGCCGCCGGCCGTACCGGCCGGCGAGTACCTGCGCCTGCTGGCCCGGTTCCACGCGCACCCGCTCGATCCAGCCGGGCTGCTGGCGCGGGTCGGCCTGACCGAGGTGGCCCGGACCCCCTACAAGCGGCTGTCCGGCGGGCAGCAGCAGCGGCTGGCGCTGGCGGCGGCCGTCATCGGCCGCCCTGAGCTGGTGTTCCTGGACGAGCCGACGGCCGGGATGGACCCGCAGGCCCGGCACGCGACCTGGGACCTGATCGGAGAGCTGCGCACGGCCGGCGTGAGCGTGATCCTGACCACCCACTTCATGGACGAGGCGGAGCGGCTGTCGGACCGGGTGGCCATCATCGACCGCGGCTGCCTGGTCGCGGGCGGCACCCCGGCCGAGCTGTGCGGCGGCGCGGGCCAGCTGCGGTTCCGGGCCGACGGCGGGCTGGACACCGACGGCCTGGTGGCGGCGCTGCCGGACGGCAGCGCGGCCAAGGAGTCCCCGGCCGGGCACTACGTGATCGAGGTGCCGGACGGTATCAGCCCGCAGCTGCTGGCCTCGGTCACCGCCTGGTGCGCCGAGCACGGCGTGCTGCCGACCAGCCTGCGGATCGAGAGCCGCACGCTGGAGGACGTTTTCCTGGAGCTGACCGGAAGGGAGCTGCGCCCGTGACCGTGGCCTCACCCGAGGCAGCCGCGTCGTTCGCCCCCGCGCCGGGGGCGGCGCCGATGGGCCGGATGATCACCGCGCAGACGGCGATGGAGACCCGGATGCTGCTGCGCAACGGCGAGCAGCTGACCGTGACGATGGTCATCCCGCTGGCCCTGCTGGCCATGTTCAGCCTGGAGCCGCTGGTCAGCGTGGGCGGCGGTTCCCGCATCAACTTCCTGGCCCCCGGCATCATCGCGCTGGCGGTGATGTCGACCGCGTTCACCAGCCAGGCCATCGCCACCGGGTTCGAGCGCCGGTACGGCGTGCTCAAGCGGCTGGGCGCCGAGCCGCTGTCCCGGGTCGGGCTGATCTCGGCCAAGACCGTCAGCGTGATCATCGTCGAGCTGCTGCAGGCGGTGCTGATCACCGCGGTGGCGTTCGGGCTCGGCTGGCGCCCGCACGCCAGCGCGCTGGCCTTCCTGACCGTGCCGCTGCTGGTGCTGGCGGGCACGGCCGCCTTCAGCGGGCTGGCGCTGCTGATGGCGGGGACGCTGCGGGCCGAGGCCACGCTGGCCCTGGCCAACCTGATCTACATCGCGCTGCTGGGCCTGGGCGGCGTCGTCTTCCCGCTGTCCAAGTTCCCGGCCGCCGCCCACCCGTACCTGACCCTGCTGCCGACCGGGGCGCTGGCCACCGGGCTGCGGTCGGTGCTGGCCTCGGCGGCCGGGGTGCCCGTGCGGGACCTGATCGTGCTGGTGGTGTGGGCGGTGCTGGGCATCGGCCTGGCCGCCCGCACATTCCGCTGGGAGTGAACTCCCGGGCGACGGCCGGGCCGGCTGCCCTGGTGCTCAGCGGGATCGTCTCCACCCAGGTCGGTGCCGGCCTCGCCACCCGGCTGTTCCACCAGGTGCCGGCGGCCGCGGTGACCGGCGTGCGGCTGTGGGCGGCCGCCATCGTGCTGCTGATCGTGTCGGCCCGCGGGGTGAGCGCCGCCGTCTCCGGGGTGGCCCGCCGCCGGGCCTGGCGCGACGCGCTGATCCTGCTCGGCTTCGGGCTGACGCTGGGCGCCATGAACTTCGTCTTCTACCAGGCCATCGCCCGGATTCCGCTCGGGGTGGCGGTGACGATCGAGTTCCTGGGCCCGCTGGCGGTGGCGGTGGCGGGCTCACGCCGCCTGCTCGACCTGGTGTGGGTGGGGCTGGCGGCGGCGGGCGTGGTCCTGCTGACCGGCGACGGCACCGGGCACCTGAACCTGGCCGGCGTGGTGTTCGCCGCGCTGGCCGCGGCCGGCTGGGCTGGTTACATCCTGTTCAGCGTGGCCACCGGACGCCGCTTCAGCGGGGCGTCCGGCCTGGCCCTGGCCATGGTCGTGGCCACGCTGGCGGTCACCCCGCTGGCCGCGGCCGCGGCCACCCCGGCCCTCGGCCGCCCGTCGGTGCTGCTGATTGGCGCGGCGGTCGGAGTGCTGTCGTCGGCGATCCCCTACGGCCTGGAGATGCAGGCGCTGCGGTGGCTGCCGTCCCGGGTGTTCGGCATCTGGATGAGCGTCGAGCCGGCCGTGGCCGCGCTGATCGGCCTGCTCCTGCTCGGGCAGCACCTGTCCCTGGGCGAGTGGGTCGCGGTCGCCTGCGTGGTGGTGGCCAGCATCGGCGCCGCCCGCGCCACACCCGCGGCCCCGGCCCCCGACTGACCCGCGTGGGCCTGCTACGGTCCCGTGATGGAAACCCCTGTCGGCCAGCTGATGAACATCGTCGTGGACTGCCCGGACGCCGACATCTCCGCCCGGTTCTGGGCGGCCGTCCTCGGCTGGGAGCGGGTGCAGGAGAACGCCGGCTCGGTCGACATCGCGGACGCCGCCGACGGCCGGCGACGCCTGGTGTTCCAGCAGATCGCCGAGTACCGCCCGCCCGGCTGGCCGGACCAGGGGCCACCGCAGCAGCTTCACCTGGATGTGCGGGTCGACGACCTCGAGATCGCCGATCAGCGGGTGCGCGCCTTGGGCGCGGTCCCGCTCGGGGAACGTGTCGTGCTCGAGGACGAAACCTACTGCGTCTACGCCGACCCGGCCGGACACCCGTTCTGTCTCGTGCAGCTCGAAACCGCCTGAACCGCGGAGCCTTCATCCTGTGAAGAGCCCGCTTTCCAGGGTTTTCCAGGACAGGGCACGAACTTCGGTGGGCCATGCGGCTGGGCGGGCTCCGCCTCCCTACGATGGGTAGTGTGTCCGCTCAACCCGTGTCCCCGGCCGCACGCTCACGTCCCGCGTGGCGGCGGTACTGGGAGCTGATCACCGGGCCGGTGCTGCGGCCGACCACCGGCTCGCTGCGCGGGCTGGCGCTGGCCTCGGTGGTGGCCAACGTGATCATCATGTCCACCGGCGAGGCGGTGCGGCTCAGCAAGTCGGGCCTGGGCTGCCCGGACTGGCCGGACTGCACGGCCAAGAGCCTGGTCGTGGCGAACACCGCCGGGCAGACCACGCTGAACACCTGGATCGAGTTCGGCAACCGGCTGCTCAACTTCCCGCTGGTGGCCATCGCCGGCCTCACGTTCATCGCCGCCTGCTGTTACCGGGCCCCCGGTGCTGCCGGAGGCGGCCAGACGGTACCCGGGCGCCGGCGGCGGGACCTGATCTGGCTGGCGGCGGCGCTGCCGGGCGGGGTCATCGGCCAGGCCGTGGTGGGCGGCATCACCGTGCTCACCAAGCTCAACCCGGTGTGGGTGGCGATCCACTTCATGCTGTCGACCGCGATCGTCGCGGCCGCGGTCGTGCTCCAGGTGCGGGCGGGCGAGGGCACCGGCCCGGCGGTGCCGGTCGTCCGCCGGGACCTTCGCATCATCGGGGCCACGCTGGTGGGCGCGGTCGCGCTGATGTTCGCGGCCGGCACCGTGGTCACCGGCACCGGGCCGCTGGCCGGCAACGCGGCCGCGCAGCGGTTCCACCTGCCGTTCGCGGGCGTGACCCAGCTGCACGCGGACATCGGCTGGGTCATCGGCGCGCTGTCGTTCGCGCTGCTGATCGGGCTGCCGCTGTCCGGCGCGCCGCGCCCGGCCGTGCGCCGGATCTACCTGCTGGCCGGGCTGACCCTGGCCCAGGGCGCGATCGGGTATGCGCAGTACTTCGCCGGCCTGCCCGCGGGCCTGGTCTGGGTGCACGTCACGGTGGCGGTGGTGATCTGGGCGGTGACGGTGTGGCTGTACCTGGCCATGCGCGAGCGCGGCCCGGCGCCCAGGCCGGCTGAACCGGAGCAGGCCGAGGTGGCCGGCGGGGAGCGGCCCGCTACCGCTCCGGCCCGCGGGGCATGACCGGGTTGGGCACCGGCGCGCGGTAGGCCATCGGCTGGGTGAAGGCGGAACTGTCGGACCCGGTCCAGGGCGTCGGCGACGGGACCGGCTGGCGCCGCAGGAACTGGGCCCGGGCCTGCTGCATGAGGCCGAGCAGCCCCTGCTGGCCCTGGGCGAACTGACGGCGGCTGATCACGCCCCGGCCCGCCTTCTGGTGCAGCAGCGCCAGTTCGGTCGCGGCCAGCTGGTAGTCGCCCATGGCGGTGGCGGCCGCCATCCCGCCGGTGGACCGGGCCCAGTTGCGGGCCTGCTTGCGGCCCGGCAGCGAGCTGAGCATCTGGATGTCGTAGTCGGTGACCAGCCCGGTGCCCTCGTAGCCGGGCAGGTACTGCCGGATCTGGCCGACGATGCGGCGCCGGTCGGATCGGATGACCAGGTACAGCACGACCAGCAGGCAGAGCAGGAACACGTAGGCCACCACCGTGCCCACCAGGCCGAAGATGCTCAGCCCGTTCCACAGCGCGTGCAGGCAAATGGCCGCCACCCAGCCCAGCGGAAGCGCCCAGCCGCGGTTCCGGTGCGAGGCCGCATAAGCGGCGCCGATGCCGGTCATCGAGGTGAACGTCGGGTGCAGGAACGGGGACAGGATGCCGCGCAGCACGAACGTGTAGCCGAGCAGCGCGGCCCCGCCGTGCACCGGGTTGACCAGGGCGTTGATGTAGTAGCCGATGTTCTCGGTCATCGCGAAGCCGAGCCCCACCATGGCCGCGTAGACGATCCCGTCGGTCGGGCCGTCCAGCTCCTGGCGGCGCCAGCGCAGCAGCCAGACCAGGAACAGCCCCTTGAGCGTCTCCTCCACCACCGGCGCACCGGCCGTGGCCGAGACGTACTCACCGGCCGAGGCGCCCAGCGCGGGCTGGGTGATGTACTCCAGGCCGGCCGTGTTGACGACGATGGCGACCAGGGCGGCGATGCCGGCGCCCCACAAGAACCCGAACACCAGGTTGACCCGCGGCTCGGGCTCCAGCCGGTCGATGAACAGCACCACCGCGATCAGCAGCGGGACCGGCGCCAGCGCGAGCGGCAGCGCGATGAAGAACGGCGCCGCGCTGTGCCCGGACGCCTTGGCCTCACCCAGCTCGATGCCGAAAACGATGATCACGCAGAGCGCGGCCACGATGATGCCGACGATGATGCCCAGCGGCGCCCGGCCCGATGCCCGTCCCTCCGCCACCGACCGTGGGTCGAAAACCGGTACCGGGGTCCCCATGCCCGCAGGTTACTATCCGGACCCGTGACAGCCCAGGACCAGCGCCGGGATCAGCACCGGGCCCAGCACCGGGCCCAGCGCCGGGATCAGCACCGGGATCAGCACCGGGAGATCATCCGGCTGGCTGTGCCCGCGCTCGGCGCGCTGGTCGCCGAGCCGCTGTTCCAGCTGTGCGACTCGGCCATCATCGGGCACCTGGGCGCGGCTCAGCTGGCCGGCCTGGGCGCGGCCGGGGCGGCGCTGGCAACGCTAGTCAACGTGTGCATTTTCCTGGCCTACGGCACCACCTCGGCGGTCGCCCGGCGGATGGGCGCGGGCGACCTGACCGGCGCCGTCCGCCGGGGCATCGACGGCATGTGGGTGGCGCTGCTGCTCGGCGCGGTCATCGCCTCGGTCAGCGTCCCGCTGGCCGGGCCGATCGCGGGCGCGTTCGGCGCGTCGGCGGCCGCCACCGGGTACGCCGTTACCTACCTGCGGATCTCGGCCGCCGGGGTGCCGTCGATGCTGCTGGTGCTGGCGGGCACCGGCATCCTGCGCGGGCTGCAGGACACCCGGGCGCCGCTGGCGGTGGCGGGCGCCGGGGCGGTGATCAACGTGGTGCTCAACTACCTGCTGGTCTACCCGGCCGGCCTCGGCATCGCCGGCTCGGCGGCTGGCACGGTCATCACCCAGACCGGGATGGCGGTGGCCTACGCCGCCGTCGCCGTCCGGGCGGCCCGCCGCCACGGCACCCACCTGCGCCCGGACTGGCCCGGCATCCGCGCGTCGGCCGGTGCCTCCTTCGCGCTGCTGGTGCGGACCGCCGCGCTGCGCGTGTACCTGCTCATCGCGGTGTGGATCGCGGCCCGTTCGGGGACCGCCGCGCTGGCCGCGCACACCGTCGCCACGAACCTGTGGAACACGCTCGCGCTGGCCCTGGACGCGCTGGCCATCGCCGCCCAGGCCATCGTCGGCCGCGCCCTCGGCGCCGGCGACGTCACCGGCGCCCGGGCCGCCACCGCCCGGATGTGCTGGTCGGGCGCGATCCTCGGGGTGGTCGTGGGCATCGGCGTGGCGGTCGCCCGGCCGCTCTACGCGCCGCTGTTCACCCCCGACCACACGGTCCGGGTGCTGCTGTCCGGGATCTTGCTGCTGGTGGCGCTGTACCAGCCGGTCTCCGGCGTGGTGTTCGTGCTCGACGGGGTGCTCATCGGCGCGGGCGACAACCGCTTCCTGGCCGTGGCCAGCATCGCCACCACGGCGGTGTTCATCGCCTGCGCGTACGCGGCCAGGGCGGCGGGCTGGGGGCTGACCGGGCTCTGGCTGGCCATCGGGGCGTTCATGCTGGCGCGGCTGGTGGCGCTCGGCCTGCGGGCCCGGTCGCACACCTGGAGCGTGACGGGCGCGCGACGCTAGCCCGGTTTTCGGGTCGGCGTGAACAAATGATGTCCGGACGGTCAAAAGATCGCTACACGGCGCCGGCGGGCCGCCTTGCGCGCGGGCTGGCGCGTAGGGAGGGATAGGCTCGATCATGTTGGTAGCCCACGGGTTTACCGGGGGGCTTTTTGGCTGCCTGGGCCAGGGTAGGTGCCGATCCAAGCAACGGTTTTGGCACCAGCAGAGAGGAGCCGTGACTCAACGGTGGCAAGTAAGCAGACGAACAAGCTCGAGTGGTCCGACCTCGACGAGCGCACCGTGAACCTGATCCGGGTCCTGGCCATGGACGCAGTGGAGAACGAAGGCTCCGGTCACCCCGGCACGGCGATGAGCCTGGCTCCGGCCGCTTACCTGCTGTACCAGCGGATCATGCGGCACGACCCGATGGACCCGGCCTGGAGCGGGCGGGACCGGTTCGTGCTGTCCTGCGGGCACTCCAGCCTCACCCTGTACATCCAGCTCTACCTGTCCGGCTACGGGCTGACCCTGGACGATCTGAAGGCCTACCGATCCTGGGGCAGCCTGACCCCCGGGCACCCCGAGCACGGGCTGACCCCGGGCGTGGAGACCACCACCGGCCCGCTGGGCCAGGGCCTGGGCAACGCGGTCGGCATGGCCATGGCCGCCCGCCGCGAGCGCGGTCTGTTCGACCCGGACACCGCCGAGGGCCAGAGCCCGTTCGACCACCACGTCTACGTGTTCGCCTCGGACGGGGACATCGAAGAGGGCATCACCCACGAGGTCTCGGCCATCGCCGGGGTCCAGGAGCTGGGCAACCTGATCGTCCTGTACGACGACAACCACATCTCGATCGAGGACGACACGGTCATCGCCAAGGACGAGGACACCGCGGCCCGCTACGAGGCCTACGGCTGGCACGTCCAGCGGCTGTCCTGGGACACGCCAAACGGTTACCACGAGGACGTCCAGGCCCTGTACGACGCGTTCGAGGCGGCCAAGGCCGAGACGACCCGGCCGTCGTTCATTTCGCTGCGGACGATCATCGGCTGGCCCGCCCCGAACAAGCAGGGCACCGGCGCGGCCCACGGCTCGGCCCTGGGTGAGGCCGAGGTGGCCGCGACCAAGAAGATCCTGGGCTTCGACCCGGACGTGAACTTCCCGCTGGAGGCGGACCTGGTCGACCACGCCCGCGAGGTGATCGACCGGGGCCGGGCCGCCCACGCCGAGTGGGCCAAGGGGTTCGAGGCCTGGGCCGGGGCACACGCCGAGCAGAAGGCGCTGTTCGACCGGATGGCCAGCCGCACCCTGCCCGACGGCTGGGCCAAGGCGCTGCCGGAGTTCAAGCCGGACCCCAAGGGCGTGGCCACCCGCAAGGCCTCCGGCGAGGTGCTCAACGCGCTGGCCAAGCCGCTGCCCGAGTTGTGGGGCGGCTCGGCCGACCTGGCCGGCAGCAACGACACCACGATGAAGGGCGAGCCGTCCTTCCTGCCGCACGACCGCGAATCGAAGATGTTCCCCGGCAACAAGTACGGCCGGACGCTGCATTTCGGCATCCGCGAGCACGGCATGGGCGCGATCATGAACGGCATCGCGCTGCACGGCGGAACAAGGGTGTACGGCGGGACGTTCCTTACCTTCAGTGACTATATGCGGGGCGCGGTGCGGCTCGCGGCGCTGATGGAACTGCCGGTTACCTATGTCTGGACCCACGACTCGATCGGCCTGGGTGAGGACGGCCCCACCCACCAGCCGATCGAGCACCTGTGGGCCCTGCGGGCCATCCCGCACCTGGCCGTGGTCCGGCCCGGGGACGCCAACGAGGTGACGGCGGCCTGGAAGCGGATCCTGGAGCACCCGGCCAACCCGTCGGCGCTGGCGCTGTCGCGGCAGAACCTGCCGGTGCTGGACCGCTCGAACGGCCTGGCCTCAGCGGACGGGGTGGCCAACGGCGGCTACATACTGGCCGAGGCGGACGGCGACCCGCAGGTGATCCTGATCGCCACCGGCAGCGAACTGCAGATCGCGCTGGCGGCCCGGGACCAGCTGCAGGAGGGCGGCACGCCGACCCGGGTGGTGTCGATGCCCTGCGTGGAGTGGTTCGAGGAGCAGGACTCGGCCTACCGCGAGCGGGTACTGCCGCACCGGGTCAGGGCCCGGGTCTCGGTCGAAGCCGGCGTCACGTTCGGCTGGCGGCAGTTCGTCGGCGACTCGGGCGCCTCCGTCGGTGTCGACCACTTCGGCGCCTCGGCCGACTACCAGCGGCTGTACGAAGAGTTCGGGCTCACCGCGGAGCGGGTCACCGCCGTGGCGCGCACCGTCCTCGACCAGATCGGTGCCGCGAGCGAATGAAGTCAAAGGAAGGGATCTGAGGTCATGGCCTCGAAGGAAGACAACCTCGCTCAGCTGGAAGCCCAGGGAGTGGCGGTATGGCTGGACGACATCAGCCGTGAGCGGCTGCGCACCGGCAACCTCCAGCAGCTGATAGACGACGACCACGTGCTCGGCGTGACGTCGAACCCGACCATCTTCGCCAGCGCGCTCGCCAAGGGCGACGCTTACGACCAGCAGGCCCACGACCTGGGCATCCGCGGCGTCTCGATCGAAGAGGCGGTGCGCGACATCACCACCTACGACATCCGGTGGGCGGCGGACGTGCTGGCGCAGGTCTACGACGAGTCGCACCATCTGGACGGCCGGGTCTCGCTCGAGGTCGACCCCCGGCTGGCCCGGGAGACCGAGAAGACCATCGCCGAGGCCGGCGCGCTGTGGTGGATGGTCGACCGGCCGAACATGTACATCAAGATCCCGGCCACCGTGGAGGGGCTGCCCGCGATCACCGCCGCCATCGCCGAGGGCATCAGCGTCAACGTCACGCTGATCTTCTCGCTGGAGCGGTACAACGCGGTCATCGACGCCTACTTCGAGGGCCTGGAGAAGGCCGACGCCGCCGGGCGCGACCTGAGCCACATCGCCTCGGTCGCCTCGTTCTTCGTCAGCCGGGTGGACACCGAGGTAGACAAGCGGCTGGACAAGATCGGCACCGACGAGGCCAAGGCGCTGAAGGGCAAGGCCGCCATCGCCAACGCCCGGCTGGCCTACGAGCTGTACGAGCAGCGGATCGACACCGACCGGTGGCGGGCGCTGGCGGCCAAGGGCGCCCGGGTCCAGCGGCCGCTGTGGGCCTCCACCAGTGTCAAGGACCCCTCGTTCCCGGACACCATGTACGTCACCGAGCTGGTGGCCAAGGACACGGTGAACACCATGCCGGAGGCGACCATCCACGCGGTGGCCGACCACGGCGAGATCCGCGGCGACACGATCCACGGCACGTACGACAGCTCCCGCAAGGTCTTCGCCGACCTGGAGCAGCTGGGTATCTCCTACGACGACGTGGTCGCGGTGCTGGAAGATGAGGGTGTGGCCAAGTTCGCCGCCTCCTGGAACGAGCTCATCGAGACGGTCAAGGGCCAGCTCGGCAACTAACAGCGCTTCTGGGGCCAGGTGCCCGGCGCTGCCTGATTGACGCCACGTAGCGGAGGAACAAAGAGTCGTGAGCGAGTCAGTGACGGCAGGGCCGGGCAACCTCGGTGCCGCGCCCGCCAACCCCCAGGCCATCCCGGACTATCAGACCGAGAACAACCCGCTACGGGACGCGCGGGACCGGCGGATCCCGCGGGTGGCCGGCCCGTGCGTGCTGGTCATGTTCGGGGTCACCGGTGACCTGGCCCGCAAGAAGCTGCTGCCGGCCATCTACGACCTGGCCAACCGGGGCCTGCTGCCGCCGGGCTTCTCGCTGGTCGGCTTCGCGCGGCGAGACTGGGAGGACGAGGACTTCGCCCAGCTCACCTACGAGGCGGTCAAGGAGCACGCCCGGACCCCGTTCCGGGACACCGTGTGGCGCCAGGTCATGGAGGGCATCCGCTTCGTCCAGGGCGAGTTCGACGACGACGCCGCCTTCGACGCGCTGGCCGAGTGCGTCCGCGGCCTGGACGCCGAGCGCAGCACCGGCGGGAACTACGCGTTCTATCTGTCGATCCCGCCCAAGGCGTTCCCGGTCGTGGTGCAGCAGCTGAAGCGGTCCGGCCTGTCCAACCCGGACAGCTACTCGCCGCCGGAGGGCCAGGAGGCCTGGGCCAGCCGCCGCCCGTGGCGCCGGGTGGTGATCGAGAAGCCGTTCGGCCACGACCTGCAGAGCGCCCGGGAGCTGAACGCCATCCTCAACGCGGTGTTCCCGCCCGAGGCGGTGTTCCGCATCGACCACTACCTGGGCAAGGAGACCGTCCAGAACATCCTGGCCCTGCGCTTCGCCAACTCGCTGTACGAGCCGGTCTGGAACCGCGGCTACGTCGACCACGTGCAGATCACGATGGCCGAGGACATCGGCATCGGCGGCCGGGCCGGTTACTACGACGGCATCGGCGCGGCCCGCGACGTGATCCAGAACCACCTGCTCCAGCTGCTGGCGCTGACCGCGATGGAGGAGCCGGTGGCGTTCGACGCCGACTCGCTGCGGGCGGAGAAGGAGAAGGTGCTGTCGGCCGTGCGGCTGCCCGGCGACCTGGCCACCGGGACCGCCCGCGGCCAGTACGACGCCGGCTGGCAGGGCGGCAAGGAGGTCAAGGGCTTCCTGGAGGAGGACGGCATCCCGCCGGACTCCCGGACCGAGACCTACGCCGCGATCCGCCTCGGGGTGGGCACCCGGCGCTGGGCCGGGGTCCCGTTCTACCTGCGTACCGGCAAGCGGCTGCCGCGCCGGATGACCGAGATCGCGCTGCTGTTCCAGCGGGCCCCGCATCTGCCGTTCGCCGACACCGACACTCAGGAGCTGGGGCAGAACGCCCTGGTCATCCGGGTGCAGCCGGATGAAGGGGTGACCGTGCGGTTCGGGTCCAAGGTGCCGGGCTCGGCCATGGAGGTCCGGGACGTGAACATGGACTTCGCCTACGGCGAGTCGTTCACCGAGTCCAGCCCGGAGGCCTACGAGCGGCTGCTGCTGGACGTGCTGATCGGGGACCCGCCGCTGTTCCCGCGGCAGGAAGAGGTCGAGCTGTCCTGGCGCATCCTCGACCCGATCGAGGACTTCTGGGCCGAGCACACCAAGCCCGAGCCGTACCCGGCCGGCACCTCCGGGCCGCCGTCGGCGGACGCGCTGATGGCCCGCGACGGCCGCGCCTGGCGCCGTCTCTAACCGCCTCTGATCGTCTCTAATCGCGAAGAAGGACGACGATGCCGATCGATCTGACCGACAGCACCACCGGCAAGATCGCCGAGGCGCTGACCGACGCGCGCGCCCGCCTCGGCGGGGCCGCCCTGGGCATGGTGCTCACGCTGGTCGTGGAGACCGACGAGGCCGCCCAGTACGACGCGATGCGGGCGGCCAACGAGGCGGGCCGGGAGCACCCCTCCCGGGTGCTGGGCGTGATCACCCGCCGCCCGAACGCCGAGTCGCGACTGGACGCGGAGATCCGCGTGGGCGAAGGCACCCCGGGCGAGACCGTGCTGCTGCGCATGTACGGGCCGCTCGGCCAGCACGCCGATTCCGTTATCGCGCCGCTCCTGGTGCCGGACGTGCCCGTGGTGACCTGGTGGCCGGGGCAGCCGCCGGGCGTGCCGTCGCAGAGCCCGCTGGGGGCGCTGGCCCAGCGGCGGGTCACCGACGCCGCGTCCGAGGACCAGTCCCAGGACCAGCTGGCCACGCTGGCCCGCGGCTACAAGCCGGGCGACACCGACTTCGCCTGGACCCGGCTGACCTCGTGGCGGACGCTGCTGGCGGCCACCTTCGACGTCCCCCATCCCCCGGTGCGCCGGGCCGAGGTGCTGGCCGAAGCGGGCAACCCGAGCGGTGACATGCTGGCCGCCTGGCTGTCGGTCCGGCTCGGTATCCCGGTCCACCGCGGGGTGTCCGGTGGCCCCGGCATCACCGACGTGCACTTCGAGACCGAGCACGGCGAGATCGGCATCACCCGTCCCGACGGCCGGACCGCCACCTTGTCCCGGACCGGTGAGCCGGACCGGCGCGTGGCGCTGCACCGCCGTGACCAGGCCGAGCTGCTGGCCGAGGAGCTGCGGCGGCTGGAGCCGGACGACGTGTACGCCGAGTCGCTGGAGTGGCTGTTCAGCGACTGCCGCCAGGACAGCGACAACGGCGCGTTCACGCTCGAGGGCCCGTCCACCGCCCGGCAGGCGGCCGACCAGGCCGCCGAGCGGCTGGCCGCGGGCTACCCGGCCGACGAGCCCGCCGCCGGGCACGAGCCCCGGCCGCAGGACGCGGACGCGGCCGCCACCGCCGCCATGGACGCCGATGAGGGCCAGACCGGCACCGAAGCCGAGCAGGAGATCTCCGAGTCATGAGCACGCCCGAAGTCATCATCCACCGGGACGCCTCGCTGCTGGCCAAGGCGGCCGCCGCCCGGCTGGTCACCCGGCTGGTGGACGCGGTCGGCGCCCGCGGGCGAGCCTCGCTGGTGCTCACCGGCGGCGGGATCGGCACCGCGGTGCTGACCGAGCTGGCCGCCGCCCCGGCCCGGGACGCGGTCGACTGGCACCACGTCGACATCTGGTGGGGCGACGAGCGGTTCATGCCCAGCGGCGACCCGGAGCGGAACGAGACCGGGGCCCGGGACGCCCTGCTCGACCACGTGGACGTCGACCCGGCCCGGGTGCACCCGATGGCCCCGTCCGACGGCCCCGACGGTGACGACCCGGAGGCGGCGGCCGCGAGCTACGCGGCCGAGCTGGAGAAGGCGGCCACCCCCGAGGACCACGGCCCGGTGCCGTCGTTCGACATCCTGCTGCTCGGCATCGGTCCCGAGGGTCACGTGGCGTCGCTGTTCCCCGGCATGCCGGCCCTGTACGACGAGCGGCCCGTGGTCGCCGTGCGGGGCGCGCCCAAGCCGCCGCCCACCCGGCTGTCGCTGACGTTCCCGTCGATCAACGCGGCCAAGGAGGTCTGGATCCTGGCCGCGGGCGCGGAAAAGGCCGGCGCGGTGGCGCTCGCCCTGTCCGACGCCGGGCCCAAGCAGGTGCCCGCGGCCGCCGCCCGCGGCCGCCAGCGCACCCTGTTCCTGCTCGACACCGAGGCCGCCGCCCAGGTACCGGCGGGTTTCGACCGCCGCGCCGCCCACTGAAAACCTGAAAGGGGCGACAGCGGCCCGGTGCCCTACGATCCGACGATCTACCAGGGCGCCGCGGCCCACTATCGCTGCGGCCGCCCGGCGTACGCACCAGGGCTCGAAGCGGTCCTGGCGCGGGAGGTGGGCCTGGACGGGACCGGCCGGCTGCTGGACGCCGGCTGCGGTCCTGGCGTGCTCACCGTCCGCCTGGCGCCGCTGTTCGAGCAGGCGGTCGGCCTCGACCCGGACGCCGGCATGCTGGCCGAGGGGCGCCGGGCCGCCGCCGAGCACCAGGTCACGAACATCGGCTGGGTCCAGGGCCTGGCCGAGGACCTGCCGGCGATCGCACCCGGGCCATACCGGCTGGTCAGCTTCGGCCAGTCGTTCCACTGGACCGATCAGCGGCGGGTGGCCGAGACCGTCTACGACCTGCTGGCGCCGGGCGGCGCGCTGGCGCTGATCAAGCACACGGTCGAGGGGCGGCCGCGGCCGCCGGACCCGGGAGTGCCGCCGATCCCCCACGGCGAGATCCGGGCGCTGGTGCGCAGATATCTCGGCCCGGCCGAGCGCGCCGGCCAGGGCACGGCGCCGCCGCGGCCGGACCGCTTCGAGGACGTGCTGGCCCGGACCCGCTTCGGCGTGCCCCGCCAGCTCTTCATCCCGGGCCTGCCTGACCTGCGGCGGGACAGCGAGAGCGTGCTGTCGGGCTACCTGTCGCTCGCGTCCTCGGCGCCGCACCTGTACGGTGACCGGCTGGCCGACTTCACCGCCGACGTGCGGGCGCTGCTGGCCAGCCGCTCGTCAGCGGGCGTTTTCTGGGACTGGCCGGGTGACACCGAGCTGGTCCTGGCCCTTAAGCCGGGCTGACCGCGGCTCGCGGGTGCAGGCCAGGCCCGCCGCCAGGCACGACACCGGGACGGCGGCGATCACGTAGCGGTAGCTGAAGCCCGCGGTGAGCGGGGGGATCACGACCAGCAGCACGCCGATCGCCCACGGCAGCAGGGTGAGGCCGCCCCAGCGCCGCCAGCGCGCCACGATCGCGCCGAGGCCGATGAGCAGGATGCCGGCCAGCATCGTGCCCCGCAGGTAGAAGACCTTCTGGTAGTCGATGATGAGCCAGGACCAGGGGTTGACCACCTTGGGCTGGCCCAGGCTGGGGCCGCCGTAGGTGAGCAGCGACGCCTTGAACCCCGGGTAAAAGGTGGCCCACCAGGGCACCGGGTCGACCGTGAACCGGAACTGGAACGACGGCCCCGACCCGGTGACGTCGGACTGGCTGCGGTCCCAGGTGAACGTGCGCATGGTGTCGTCGAAGGCGACCTTGGCGTAGGCCACCGGCTGGGCCAGGATCGCCTGCTTGGCGAACTTGCCGGCCGCGCTGTTGGCCTGGACAGAGAACTGGTGGCCGTGCGACCACTTGTAGAACGGTGTGCCGGTCTCCCAGATGTACTCCTGGGAGTTGGCCCGCTGCTCCGGTGGCTGGGGGTCGCACAGCGGCTTCAGGTCGCTGGGCAGGTTCGGCATCTTCGAGCACTCGGCGAACGAGCTGACCCGGCTGTACAGGAACGTGCCGCTGGAGCCGTCCAGCGCGAACTTCCCGTTGTAGCTGTGGTACCAGGCCATGTAGCCGGCGATCGGCAGCAGCCCGACGACCAGCAGCGTGCCCGCCCGTTTCCAGTTCACCCGGCGGGCCAGCAGCAGCACCGCCACCACGACCAGCAGCGGCTCCCCCACCGCCCGGACGAGGGTGGCGTACCCGATCAGCAGGCCGACGATCACGCAGGTGAGCCAGGACGGCTGGTCAGACCGGCAGAGCAGCACGATGGCGATCGTGACCAGGAAGGTGAACAGCACGTCCGACATGATCATGTGCTCAAGCTGCAGCTCGAACACGTCGAACAGCACCGGCAGCGCGCACAGCGTCGCTCCCCACCACGGCAGCCCGCGGCGGCGCAGCACCGCGTAGATGCCGAAGCCCATGGTCAGCCCCATCAGGGCCTGGAGGGAAGCCAGCAGGAACAAGCTGTGGAACGGCAGCAGCACCCGCAGGAAGAACGGGTACCCGTTCGACCGCACCGTGTCGGGTACCGCGGTCACCGCGTCGGTGACGTAGTTGTAGGAGTCGTTGAACCAGAAGATGGGCGGATAGCCCAGGATCACCACGGCCCGCAGCGCCGCGGCGACGGCCAGCACGATGGCGAACGGCCAGTGACCCGTGATCAGCCGCCCCATCCAGCGGGCGGGGCCGGCCAGAGGCTGGGGCCACCGCCCGCCCCGGGCACCGGGAACAGCTGGCTGATCATCCGCCGGCGCGCCATCGGCGCGCTGTCCCTCAGCGGTCACGTCAGCCAACAGGTCTCCCGTGGGTCATTGAGCATCTGGCCAGGTGTAACGCCCGCGTAACGCCGCCGGCCACGCCATGTCCCCCCGGATCCGGGCGTGCGACTGCGATCCCGGGACCGCAGGCGACGCTGGTCCGCTTCAGACGCTACTAGATATTTGCCGGTGAAGCCGGAGGCAGGTTCGTTTCCGTGCGTTTGCTCAGCGAACATTCAGGCATCGTGGATACGGGCACGACGTCGTGATTTCCGGCGAGACTTCTTCGTCAGCGCCCGTTCACTTCTGCGCCGACGGCAATTTACCGTCCGGAAAATGTAACGAGTTGTTCGGGGGCTTGACGTCGGGCGGGCGCCGCCGCCGCCAGCCGAACAGCCGCAGCGAGATCAGGAGCAGCATGACGATCGGGATGACCACCGCCGAGGTGTGCGCGGCGGCCGCGATCACCAGCCACACCAGCGCTATCGGAAGCAGCGGGATGAACGGCGGCCGGTAGCTCTGGGGCCGGACCGGGCTGACGATCTCCGGCTTCGGCAGCGCCGGCTTCTGCAGGTCAGCGCCCAGCCGCGGCGCGGTCGGCAGATCCGAGGTCAGCTCGCGCAGGTCGCCCCAGGTCTTCGAGGCGTAGGCGGACGTGGTCCGGTCGTCGAACTCGTCCAGATTCAGACGGCCGGCCGTGTAGGCCTCCCGGAGCACCTCAACGGTGCTTTCCCGGTCGTGGTCCGATGCACGAATCCCGCCGTCAGTGGTCATATCCGGGCCTTCCCATAACCTCGCCCTTGTAACTATTCAGCATACCTGCTGGCCGCGCAGACGCCACCGAGGGATCCCCCGCAGTCCCGGCTCCCGGCGTGGCCGCCCGGGACCAATGTCCACAAGATCGCTAGGATTCCGGCATGCCACCCGTTGCGCGGTTTCGCGCCTCCGAGGGTCATCTGATCGTTTGCGGCGACGACATGCTGGCGTTCCGCGTGGCCCAGGAACTGACCACCCGGTACCGGGAGCGGGTCACCGCCATCCTGCCGTCCAGGCGCCGGGGCCAGGGCCCCCAGATCGACCGGCTGCCCGGCACCAAGGTGGTCGAACGGGACGACCTGACCGGCCAGGCGTTCACCGACGCGCAGATCGGGTCGGCCCGGGCGCTGGCTCTGCTGCGCCAGGACGACGTGGGCAACTTCCACGCCGCGCTGCGCGCCCGCGAGCTGAACCCCGACATCCGGCTGGTGCTGGCGGTGTTCAGCCCCGGCCTGGGCGAGCAGGTGCGGGCGTTCTTCCCGGACTGCGCGGTGCTGGTCGGCACCTCGATGTCCGCGCCGTCGTTCGTGGCCGCCGCTTTAGGAGAGCCGGCTCCCAGTCACGTCCGGGTGTCCGGCAAGACCCTGTACGTGACGCTGCGCGGCGCGGCCGATCCGGCCCAGGTGCTGTGCGGGCTCGCCTCGACCACCTCGGCCGGGCCGATGCTGCTGCCGGCCGACGGGCAAAACGCCGATGACCTGGTACTGGCCATCGCGGACGGGACGCCCCGGGACCCGTTGCGCCGCCGCGACCCGCTGGGCCGGCCTGCGCAAGCTGCGCGGCCTGTTCTGGCACAAGCTCGGCCTCGGCTTCGCCGCCTTGTTCGCGGTGCTGGTGGCCGGGTTCTGCCTGCTGCTGGCGGCCACCAGCTATTCGTGGACGACGGCGCTGTACCTGACCATGCTGGACGCGGCCGGGGCGGCGCTGACCAACCCGGCCGCGGGCGGCGCCGAGAAGGTCGCCCAGATCCTGCTCACGTTCGACGGCCTGGTGTTCGTGCCGTTCGTCACCGCCCTGGTCGTCGGGGCCCGGCTGACCGGCTCGATCCGGTCCCGGCCGCCCGCCACCAGCGGGCACGTGATCGTGGTGGGGCTGGGCAACGTGGGCACGCTGGTGGTGGCCCAGCTGCACGACCTGGGCGTACCGGTGGTGGCGATCGACCGCGACCCGAAGGTGCCCGGGGTCGCGTTCGCCCGCCGCCTGGGCGTGCCCGTGGTCATCGGCGAGATCCACCGGGAGGAGACGCTGCGCGCGGCCAGCCTGCGGTCGAGTATCGCCCTGGTCTCGGTGACCAGCAGCGACGAGGTCAACCTGGAGGCGGCCCTGCACGCCCGGGCGCTCCGTTCCGACCTGCGCATCGTGCTCCGGCTGTACGACGACGACCTGGCCGAGCGGGTGCAGAAGATGATCGGCAACACGGTCTCCCGCAGCGTGTCGTACCTGGCCGCACCGGCCTTCGCGGCCGCCATGCTGGAGCATCAGGTCTTGCGGACGATCCCGGTCGGGCGGCACGTCCTGCTCATCGCCGACGTTCAGGTCGAGGCGGACGCGGAGCTGGCCGGGCAGCCGATCGAGGCCGCCCAGCACCCGGGCCAGGCCCACATCCTGGCCATCCGGCGGCAGGGCACCGACAGCTTCGACTGGTCGCTGGACGCCAGCTACCAGATCGAGCCGCAGGACCGCCTGCTCGTCCTCGCCACCCGCGCCGGCCTGGGAAGAACGCTGGCCCGCAACGTGCCCCAGCCGACCTTAGGCGCCCTAACCGTCTGAGCCCGGGTACCGCGAGCCGATCCAACGGCACTGCCGCGGGAATCGGGGGGGTCCAGGGGGTCGTCCTCCCGGATAGGTGCCGCTGCAATCGATGCACAATGAATTTTCTGGCGTAGCTAGGCATACCGTGACACGGCGCGGAAAACACGGGCCCGGGGTATCGCGGACAAGGGGCCGGCGGCGTTACGCTCAGTGCGGATCTTCCGTCTGGTTCTGCTGAGCCAGACGGGGATTGAGAAAAGGGATGTGGCCTATGCCGTTTGCCGGTTTGATCGCTCCGGCCGGCGGCAGCGGCGATCCCTGTTCGTATGGCCGCCCGGTAGCCCACGGCTGTGCCCGCTGGGCAGGACGTGCCTTCCTTCTCCAGGAGGGATGACCGTGAGCGTCAACGACGATCGCATCACCGCGGAAGGCGAACCGGCAGTGGCGGCGGAGGCCGCCGCCTCCCCCATCGCCGATCCGGCCCCGCTCGGGCTGGCCGCTTTCGCACTGACCACATTTCTGCTATCGGCGGCCAATGCGGGCTGGATGACAAAAGCCAGCGGCGACGCCTGGCTAGGGTATGCCCTCGCCTACGGCGGTCTCGCCCAGCTGCTCGCCGGCATGTGGGAGTTCCGAAACAAGAATGTGTTCGGATCAACCGCGTTCGGCTCATACGGCGCCTTCTGGATCGGGCTCGGACTCTGGGAGCTGCTCGTGGCCCGCGTCCGGCCAGTTGGCGTACTTCCGGCCGTATATGCGGGGCAAACGGTCAAGGATCTCGGGTGGATCCTGCTGGCGTGGGCCATCTTCAACACCTACATGCTGCTGATGAGCACCCAGCTGAACACGGCCGTGTTCGCGGTGTTCCTGACCCTGGAGATCACCGAGGTCATCTTGTTCATCGGCTTCTTCACCGGCAGCAGCGGAACCATCAAGGCCGGCGGTTACGTCGGTATCGTCACCGCGCTGGTCGCCTGGTACACCTCGGCGGCAGGCGTGGCCAACGGCCTGGCCGGTCCGCTCAAGCTGCCGGTTGGCCGGTCGCTGCTCTCCTGAGCGGAGCTGGATCGCCGGCGTAGCGATCGCGGTCCCGGAGACATCTCGTCTCCGGGACCGCTCTCGTATCCGGGTGATTCAGCCGCGGCCGGCGCCCCCCGTTGCCCCGGTAGCGTAGGCGGGACAGTTTTCGCCCCGCCGACGCGAGGAGGGTTGCCGCAAGTGCTGCGGAGCGACGAGCGCCAGTACGAACTACACGAACTGAGTGTCCAGATGGCCCGGGTCAAGGAAAAGACACGACCGTGGAAGGAGACGATCGCCCTCATCCTGGCGATCGGCGCCGCGACCGTATCACACAACGCCCACGCGGTATTCGCCAGCGTGACGCCGGATAACTTCAGCGCGCTCCCCACCGTGCTCGCGTACGCGCTGGCGGTGGTGTTCTGCGTCCTGGCGATCATCGCGGTGCTGGGTATCGCGGGCAAGACCCGGAACTTCCTCCGGCCGCGCCTCGGATCGTCGCACGCGGACGTCATCCGTTACGCCATCCTGCTGGTCGGCATCATCATCATCCTGATCATGACGCTGCAGCTGTGCCGGGTCCCGGTCGCCCAGCTGGTGGTGGGGGGCGCCCTGACCAGTGTGCTGCTGGCGGTCGCGGCCCAGCAATCACTGGCCAACATCTTCGCCGGGATGGTTTTGCTACTGTCTCGCCCGTTCCGCGTCGGTGACCACATCCGGCTGCGGGCGGGCGCCCTGGGGGGCGTGCTCGACGGCACCGTGATCGAGATCGGCATCACCTACATCAGGCTGGATACCGGCGAGACCACCATGTCGGTGCCCAACGCCCAGGTTCTGGCGGCCGCGGTCGGCCCGGTCCCGCTCGATCCGGACGCCGAGGAGCCCCCGGCCCAGACCAATCCGGTCCCCAGCGGCCCGGCGGAGCCCCCCGGCACCGGCCATAGCTGAAACGCCCTGCGTTGTGGCGCTAAAATAGCAGGTCACAATACAAGGCCGGGGGGTCTGGTGAGTGACAGCGGGCGAAGCCGGTTCATCGGCCGGAAGGGCGAGCTGGCGCAGGCCAGCGAGGCGCTAGCGGCAGCGCGGGCGGGACGCCCGCAGATCATGGTGATCGAGGGCGAGCCCGGCATCGGCAAGACCGCGCTGCTGCGGCGGTGCACCCACCTGGCGGGCGACGCTCAGGTGGTATGGGCGAGCGGCGACCCGGCCGAGACCGGTCTGGACGGCGGCCTGGCCCGGCAGCTGCTGGCGGCCCTGCCCCGGCCGCCCGGTCCCGAGCGCGGGCCCGGCCCGGAGCCGGTCACCGCCGGCCAGGACGGCCTGACCCTCGGGGCCGCGCTGCTGGCTGGCCTCGGCGCTCTGCAGGAACAGGCCCCGCTGGCCGTGCTGGTGGCCGACGACCTGCACTGGGCCGACCGCACCTCGGCCGAGGCGCTGCTGTTCTGCCTGCGGCGGCTGCGCAGCGACCAGGTGCTGGTCCTGCTGGCGGCCCGCCCGCACGCCCTGGACCGGCTGGGCGGCGGCTGGGCCCGGCTGCTGGCTGACAGCGACCGGGTGCGCCATCTCCGGCTGACCGGCCTGACCCCGGCCGAGGTGGTGACGCTGGCCGCCGCCAACCGCTGGGACCTGACCGCGGAGTCCGGCGCCCGGCTGCAGGAGCACACCGAGGGCAATCCCCTCTACCTGCTGTCGCTGCTGACCGAGCTGCCGGCCGACGCGTTCGGCGGGGACACGGCCCACCTGCCGGCCCCGGCCGCCTACTCGGCGGCGGTACTGGGCCGGCTGGCCCAGCTTCCCGGGCCCGCCCAGGACCTGGTGCGGGCGGCGGCGGTGCTCGGCACCCGGGCGGCCGCCCGGGTCGCCAGCGCCGTGGCCGGGCTGGCCGACGGCACCGCCGCGGCCGACGCGGCGGTGCGGGCCCGGCTGCTCGACTTCCCGCCCGGCCGGGCCCGCGACGAGCTGGTGTTCACCCATCCCCTGGTCCGGGCGGCCGTCTATGAGGACCTGCCGCCGGCCGGGCGGCGGGGGCTGCACCTGGCTGCGGCCAGGCTGCTGGCACCCCCCGCCTCGTTCACGCACCGGGTCGCGGCCGCGGCCGGCGGCTTCGATGACGAGCTCGCCACCGAGCTGATCGCGGCGGCCGGGTCCAGCCAGCTGGCGGGCGCGCCGCGGCTGGCCGCCCAGTACCTGGGCTGGGCGGCCAAGCTCGACAGCGACCGTAACCGGGGCGAGCAGAGCCTGTTCGGCGCGGTCCGGCTGCTGATCTGGACCGGCGACGTGCAGGCGGCCCAGGAGTACGCGGACGCGGTGAACGCGTGCCCGCCCGGGCCGCACCGTCGTTACGTTCAGGCCATCCTGGCGGTGGCGCAGGGCTGGCTGGAGCACGCCGCGGCCGAGTTGCGCTCGCTGGCCGGCACCATCACCCCGGCCGGCGAGCCCGGCCTGTACGGCCACACCACCGCGGCGCTGGCCATCGTCTGCGCTTCGCTGGGCGAGGACGAAGCCTCGGTGGAGTGGGCGGAACGGGCCCGGGCGGTGCCGGGTGAGGCACCCGACGCCGACGCCCTGGCCCGCCAGGCCCTGGCCTGGAGCTACGCCAAGACCGGCCGGATCGGCGAGTCGCTGCGCCTGCTGGCGGACCTTTCCGCCCGCAAGCCCGAGCCCAGCGGCTTCGACGCCGAGCTGCTGACCGTGCGGGGCGTCGTCCGCAACTGGGCGAGCGACTTCGCCGGGGCGCGGGAAGACCTGCAGGCGGTGCTGCGCTGGCACCGGGCCGGGGTGACGATCGTCGGGCTGACCAACGCCTACACGGCGCTGGCGGAGGCGGAGTTCCGCAGCGGGGACTGGGACGCGGCCGCGACCCACGTCGAGGTGGCGATCTCGCTCGGCCGCGACCTCGACCACACCTGGTACCTGTCCTATGCCCACTGCGTAGCCGCGTACCTCTACGCGGCGCGCGGGGACGTCGAGACGCCGGCCGCCGGGGCGGCCGCCGGGCCGTCGGCGGCCGCCCACGCGGCCGCCGCCCACGAGGCGGCCGAGCTGTCGCCGTCCATGGAGGCCCTCGCCTGCGCGGCCCTGGCCGACGCCCACGTGGCCTGGGCCCGCACGGACTGGCCGGGCGTGATCACCGCGCTGGTCCCGCTGGCCCGCGGGGCCTGCGGCACCGCCTCCACCTACCCCAACCTCGCGCTCTGGCGGTACCGGCTGGCCGAGGCCCATCTGGCCCAGGGACGGCCGGCCGAGGCCCGGCGGCTGCTCGACCAGAGCCCGGCCGGGTCGTGGGGCGGGGTGACGGAAGGCGACCGGGCCCGGCTGGAGGCACGGATCTGGCAGTGCGCCGGCCAGCCGGAGCGGGCCGCGGCGCGATATGAGATGGCCACGCCCGGGCCCGGGTCGCGCAGCCTGGCCGACGGGCTGCTCGCGCTCGACTACGGCTGGTTCCTGCTGGGCGCCCGGAGCCGCCGGGCGGCCGCCAACGCCCTGCTGACGGCCCGGGGAGTGCTGGCCGGGCTCGGCGCGGCCGCGCTGACCGCCGCCTGTGACCAGGGCCTGCTGGCCTGCGGGGTGCGGATTCCCGCGCTGCTCCCCGACCGGGAAACCAGCGAGGGCCTGGACGTGCTGACGGCCCGCGAGCAGGTCGTGGCCCGGCTGGTGGCGGCGGGCAAGACCAACCGCGAGATCGCCGCCGAGCTGTACGTCAGCGTCAAGACGATCGAGTACCACCTGAGCATCATCTTCACCAAGCTGCATATCCGGTCACGACGGCAGCTGGCCTCCGCCAGCAGCCCAAATTAGGGTTTTACCCTAGGGACAGCGGGCCTCCCCCCATCGCATTCTGGCCAATAGGCCATTCTTGGGGGGACCATGAACATGCTGCTGGAGCGGCTCGGCGCGTTTTCCGCGCGCCGGTGGTGGATCATCATCGTCGCCTGGGTGATCATCCTGGGCGGCCTGCTGATCGCCCACCACGCGTCCGGGGGCGAGTACGTCAACGACTACACGGTGGCCGGGACCGACTCCGCCCAGGGCAAGGACCTGCTGAGCAGCACCTTCCCGCAGCAGGGCGGCTACGCCGGCCAGATCGTGTTCCACGCCAAGAGCGGCGCGGTGTCCGCGCAGGAGAACGCGGTCAACCAGTCCGTGTCCAACGTGTCCAAGTTGCAGTACGTGGTCAAGGCGGTCAGCCCGTTCGCCTCGTCCAGCTCGGGCCTGGTGTCGAAGGACGGCACGATCGCCTACAGCAGCGTCTCGTGGAGCAAGAACCCCAACTCGCTCGACGAAACCTACCTGGACAAGCTCAACCAGGCGGTGGCCCCGGCCAAGAACGCGGGTCTGCAGGTCGAATACGGCGCCGGAGCGGGCCAGATCGGCAACGCCAGCCACGACCTGACGTCCGAAGTGATCGGCCTGGGCTGCGCGCTGCTGTTGCTGTTGTTCATGTTCGGGTCGCTGATCGCGGCCGCCATCCCGCTGGTGTCGGCGATCTTCAGCGTGCTGGCCGGGCTGTCGCTGCTGGGCGTGCTGTCCTCGGCGATGACGTTCCCGACCACCGCCCCGACCATCGCCACCCTGCTCGGCCTGGGCGTCGCCGTCGACTACGGCCTCTTCCTGGTCGCCCGGCACCGCGAGCAGCTGGACACCGGCATGGACGTGGTCACGTCGGTGGCCCACTCGGCTGGCACCTCGGGCGCCGCCATCGTGGTGGCGGGCGGCACGGTGGTGGTGTCGATCCTCGGCCTGTACGTGTCCGGGGTGGCGTTCGTCGGGGCCCTCGGCCTGGCGGCGGCGATCGTGGTCGCGCTGACCATGCTGGCCGCGCTGACCCTGGTGCCCGCGTTCATGGGCGTCAGCCGGCAGAACGTGCGCTCGCTGGGGGCGCGGTTCCGCGCCCGGCGGGCCGGGCTGAGCGCACGTGAGCAGGCCGCTCAGACCGCGGCCGCCACCCACGACAAGCACGAGCACAGCGCGTTCGCCCGGTGGGGGAAGAAGGTCAGCGACCGGCCGTGGCCGTGGGCCATCGCCAGTGTGCTGATCCTGGTGGTGCTGTCGATCCCGCTGTTCTCGATCACGCTCGGCCAGCCCGACAACGGCACCAACCCCACCTCGGAGAGCAACCGGCAGGCCTATGACCTGATCTCCCAGGGCTTCGGCGTGGGCGTCAACGGGCCGCTGGTCGTGGTGGTCAAGCTGCCCAAGGAGTCGAGCCAGGACACCCAGCAGCTGCTGAGCACCATGCAGCAGAACGTGAAGTCCACCTCCGGGGTGGCCTCGGTCGGCCCGGCCCAGGTCAACTCGGCCGCGACCACCGCCTCGTTCAGCGTGATCCCCACCACCCGGCCGCAGGCGACTCAGACCGAGCAGCTGGTCAATCAGCTGCGCAGCGCCGTGCTGCCCAAGTCCCACGTGACCAGTTACGTCACCGGCACCACGGCCGGGACGGTCGACTTCAGCGAGCGGATCACCAGCCGCATCCCGTGGCTGATCCTGACCGTGGTGGCCATCGCCTTCATCCTGCTGACGGTGGCCTTCCGGTCGGTCGTGATCGCGATCAAGGCGGCCGTGTTCAACCTGCTGTCGATCGGGGCCGCCTACGGGGTGATCGTGGCGATCTTCCAGTGGGGCTGGGGGGCCAGCCTGATCGGCCTGCACACCTCGCTGCCGATCCCCGCCTACGTGCCAATGCTGGTGTTCGCGATCGTGTTCGGCCTGTCCATGGACTACGAGGTGTTCCTGCTGTCGCGGGTGCACGAGGGCTGGGTGCAGACCCGCGACGCCCACCGCAGCGTCGCCATCGGCATCGGCAGCACGGCCCGCGTCATCACTACCGCGGCCGCCATCATGGTGGTGGTCTTCGCCAGCTTCGTGCTGAACATCGACCCCACGGTCAAGATGCTGTCGATCGGCATGGCCTTCGCCGTGCTGATCGACGCCTCGCTGGTGCGGATGATGCTGGTCCCGTCGGTGATGGCCCTGCTGGGCAAGCACGCCTGGTGGATGCCGCGCTGGCTGGAGCCGGTCATCCCGCACCTGCAACTCGAGGGCAGCACCGAACCCGCCCCCGGCCCGGTGCCCGAACCGGCTGGCATCGTGCTCGAGGAGGCCACCCCGGCGCCGGCGCCGCCGGCGGCGGCCGAGGTCGTGCCTGAGGTTGCACCGGCACCGGCCGAGGCCGTGCCGGAGGAGCCTGTGCCCGAACCGGTGCCGGCCGCGACCGCGCCCGAGCCGGAACCACCGGCTGCCGCTGAGCCGCCCACCCGCGAGGACACCCAGCCGCCGGCCGCCGACTGAACCACTGTTCAACGTTTTAAAAGGAAAGGGCAGACGCAATGACGGCGGTAAGAAGGCCGCCGGCGAGAACCGTCGCGGTGAGGAGGCCGCGCGGGGGGTCATCGCCCCGGACGGCAAATGCCAAAATGGGAGCGAGCATGGTCTCGCGACCACACTGCTCCCATTGGCATCCGATACGGAGTCGCCTCCTCGGCGAGTGGCACAACGCGGCTCCAGCCGGACGGTATTCCGCGAAGGCATTTTTGGATGCGGCCCGGGGCGTTCATCCGTATCGAACGATTAGTGGAACGCGAGCCGGTGGCTCACTGTTCCCAGCCTGGGAAGTTTTTCAGGTTCGTGAAGGACGCCCCCGGTGGCCGCGCGGTTCACGGTCGGGCTCGCCGTACGGGCGCGAGCCGTCGTGGGGCTCGTCCGGGTAGTTCGACTGGAACGGGTCGTCGGCGTAGCGGTGACCACGGTAGCCGCCGGAGTCGTCGTCCCCGTAACCGGCCGGGTAACCGCCGGACGGGTAGCCCTGGCCGGCGCCGTCGTCACGGTAGGACGGGGACTGGTAGCTGCCGGAGCCGAGCGGGTCGTCGCCGAACGGGCCGCTGTCGCTGTCGCGGTAGCCCGGGGACCGGGCCTGGTCGCGGAAGCTCGGTGAGGTCAGCGGGTCCTCACGGTAGGAGTCCCGGCGGTAGGACGGCTCGTCCGGGTAGGGCCGCGACGGCTCGCCGGGGTAGGACGGGGAGGGCGTGAACGTGGGGGCCGGGCTGAACGACGGCGACGGCGCTGCGGCCGGCCGCCGGTACCGGTCGGACCGCGCTTCGTCGCGGAAGCTGGGCGAGGTCAGCGGGTCCTCGCGGTAGGGCGAGGACGGCGTGAACGAGGGCGCGGGCGGAGGGTACGCCGGGTCCGGCGACGGTGGCCGGTAGCCGCCGGTGCCGTGCGGGTCGGTGTCCTGCTCGGCCAGGTCCAGCTCGCGGACCGCGCTGGACACGGGGGCGATGTGCTGGCCGGTGGCGTACTCGGCGTACGGCGCGGCCGCGGGGTCCTCCCCGCGGCTGCCGGGCAGCCCGATGAGACCGGTCGTGTCGGCGGCGGGCGGGCCCGCCCCGCGGGGGCCACGCTGCAGGGCCTCGACCATCCGGGACAGGTCCTCGATCGGCAGCCGGAAGGTGCCGGTGCAGGTGCCGCCCTGCCAGATGCTGAAAACGGCCACGCCGGTGTCGGAGTACCAGCTCAGACGCATGCTGCGGGAGCTGCCGCGCACGTCGAAGAAGACTTCGCCGAGGCGGGGCAGAGGAGCTGCGTCGGACGCGGACATGGAGCCCATGGTGGCCCCCGCCCCCGCCTTTGTCCAGTTCGTTGGGAGAGTTGGTACCGTCCCGCGAAAATGCTGGTCACAAGATGGACTGAAATACCGACCCCGGCTGCGCGGGCGAGAGTGCAGGTGGCATGATTAATGCCTGGCTCGTTCCGCGCCGTCGCGAGACAGCACCGCCCGCAGCGGTCGATCGCGCGGCCGGGACAACGGGGATCGTGACGTACGCGCCAGCCGTTCGGACCAATCTTGCGTCGCCTAGTAACGCCGTTCTTTCCTGCACGCGCTCGGCCCCCGGTGGGGCGGGACCGCCGACGGGAACATAACGGCGATAGTACGCGTTGGATGGAAGGACGGGCGGGCGGCCGTGTGCTGCACGGACCGTCCGCGTGATACGAGCCTGACCTAAAGATGTCCTGCAAGCAAGTCTAAGAAACTATTAGAGGTGATTGGTCCCATGTCTCAGGTGCGTCGGCAGTCGGCCGTGCTTCCCCGGCCCAATTGGGGCTGGCAGGATGACGCCGCGTGCCGTGAAGAGGATCTTATCCTCTTCTTCGGCCCCGACGGTGAGCGCCAGCCAGAGCGGGAGATCAGGGAGCGCAAGGCCAAGGGCGTCTGTGCCGAGTGCCCGGTCCGCACCGAGTGCCTCAACTACGCGCTGTCCCGGCCGGAAAAGTACGGCGTCTGGGGTGGCCTGAACGAGGAAGAGCGCGCGGCCGAGCGCCGTCGCCGGATGCGCCGGGCCAACGCCGCCTGAGCACCGAGCTGGTCAGCTTGTGCGGGCCACGGACCTCTGGGTCCGTGGCCCGTTTTGCTGGTAAGAAGAGGAATATGATCTGCGTCCCCTGCCGGGATCGCCACCACGAGGATTGTCCCGGCGGCACCTGGTGTGATTGTCAGCACCTTCCGGCCCGGGAAACGGCCCGGGAAACGGAGCCCACGCTGGGCTGGATCCGCCAGGGCTGAATTTCGCCGCGAATCTCATGAGCGGCCGGAATAAGCGCCATTCACCGGCCGTTCGGCTAGACGTGACGTCACACGCAGGCGTGGCCCCTTACGGAGCCAGCGTCGCCCCGGTGCCGGCTGCCGCATGGACAGCCGGCACATTTGCGTGTGATGCTAGTGGTATGACCGCTGTGGACCCTTTGCTCGTCGCGCGCAGGCATGTCGACCTGCTGCGCGTCCACAGCGCGATCTGTCTGCCTGACCGCTGACTCCGCCCGTTGTTGCAGTCCGGGCGCGTGTCGCGAGCCGGGCTTTTTTAGTGCAGGGCCGACCCTTGCCTCCGGTTGACGGCGCACGCCCACGGAACCGAAGGACACGAGTGTCATGCCCCCGAGCACAGCTAAGCGCGCGCCGCGCCGCACCCGCGGTGAAGGCCAGTGGGCGCTAGGCTATCGAGAGCCGCTCAACAAGAACGAGGAAAACAAGAAGAACGACGACGGCCTCAACGTTCGTCAGCGGATCATCGACGTCTACTCCAAGCAAGGCTTCGACTCCATCGACCCTGCCGACCTGCGCGGCCGGTTCCGCTGGTTCGGGCTCTACACCCAGCGCCGCCCGGGCATCGACGGCGGCAAGACCGCGATCCTGGAGCCGGAAGAGCTGGACGACCGCTACTTCATGCTCCGGGTCCGGATCGACGGCGGCCAGCTGACCAGCGAGCAGCTGCACGTGATCAGCTACATCTCGCGCCGGTACGCTCGCGGCACGGCCGACGTCACCGACCGGCAGAACATCCAGCTGCACTGGATCGAGATCGAGAACGTGCCGGAGATCTGGGAGCTGCTGGAGTCGGTCGGCCTGTCCACCACCGAGGCCTGTGGCGACACCCCGCGCGTGATCCTCGGCTGCCCGCTCGCCGGGCTGGACACCGACGAGATCATCGACGCCACGCCGGAGATCGAAGAGGTGCAGAAGCGCTTCATCGGTGATCCTGCCTTCTCCAACCTGCCGCGCAAGTTCAAGACGGCCATGAGCGGGTGCGCGGCCCAGTGCACCGTGCACGAGATCAACGACATCGCCTTCGTCGGCGTGACCACCCCCGCCGGTGAGGCCGGTTACGACCTCTGGGTCGGCGGCGGGCTGTCCACCAACCCGATGATCGGCCGGCGGCTCGGCGCGTTCGTCCGGCCCGACCAGGTGGCCGAGGTGTGGGCGGGTGTGGTCTCGGTGTTCCGTGACTACGGCTACCGGCGGCTGCGGCACCGTGCGCGGATCAAGTTCCTGGTGGCCGACTGGGGGCCGGAGCGGTTCCGCGAGGTGCTGGAGAAGGAGTACCTCGGCTACGCGCTGGCCGACGGCCCGGCGCCGGGCGCGCCCCGCGGCGGCGTCCGTGACCACGTGGGCGTTCATCCGCAGAGCGACGGCCTGTCCTACGTGGGGTTCGCGCCCCGGGTGGGCCGGGTGGACGGCGACACCCTGGACACCATCGCCGACCTGGCCGACCGGTACGCCAGCGGCCGGGTCCGCACCACCACCGAGCAGAAAATGGTGATCCTCGACGTTCCCGCCGACCAGGTCGCTAACCTGGTGGCCGAGCTCAAGGCCGCCGACCTGCAGGTGAACCCGAGCCCGTTCCGCCGGCACACGATGGCGTGCACCGGCATCGAGTTCTGCAAGCTGGCCATCGTCGAGACCAAGGCGCGCGCCAGCGACCTGATCGGCGAGCTGGAGCGGCGGCTGCCCGACTTCACCGAGCCGGTCACGATCAACGTGAACGGCTGCCCCAACTCCTGTGCCCGCATCCAGACCGCGGACATCGGGCTGAAGGGCTCGCTGGTCACCGGGCCGGACGGCCAGCAGGTGGAGGGGTTCCAGATCCACCTGGGTGGCAGCCTGGCCGGCGGCGACGGCTCGGCCTCGGGGTTCGGACGCAAGGTCCGGGGGCTGAAGACGACCGCCGATCAGCTTCCTGACTACGTAGAGCGGGTCCTCAGCCGGTTTGCAGCCGACAAGCAGCCAGAAGAGACGTTCGCGCAGTGGACTGTCCGGGCGAGCGATGAGGATCTCTCGTGACCGGCCACACCGGCCGGGCCGTGCCGTTCTACTGCCCGTACTGCGGCGAAGAGGACCTCGAGCCGCAGGGAACCGCCGATGGGGATTGGCACTGTCGTAGCTGCACCCGCAGTTTCCAGCTACGCTTTGCCGGAATAGGAGCTGCGCTGTGAGTTCCGCGACCATGCACGACGACGCTGTGCTGGAGGAACCGCACCGCATGGAGAAGCTCGTGGCCGAGGCGGCCGAGGCGCTGGCTGACGCTCCCGCCGACGAGATCATCCGCTGGGCGACCGAGACGTTCGGTGACCGGATCTGCATCACCTCCTCGATGACCGACGCGGTCATCGTCCACGTCGCCTCCCAGATCAAGCCGGGCATCGACGTGGTGTTCCTCGACACCGGCTACCACTTCCCCGAGACCATCGGCACCCGGGACGCGGTGGAGGCGGTCTACCCGATCAAGCTGATCAACGTCACGCCGTCGCGGACGGTCGCCGAACAGGACGCCGAGCTCGGGCCCCGGCTGTACGGCCGGAACCCGGACCTGTGCTGCTACCTGCGCAAGGTGGAGCCGCTGGAGCGGGCGCTGGGAAACTACGACGCCTGGATCACCGGGGTACGCCGGGACGAGACCGTCGAGCGCCGCGAGACCAATGTGGTCGAGTGGGACGGCCGCCGCGAGATGGTCAAGGTCAACCCCATCGCCAGCTGGTCCGGCAAGCAGGTGGACGACTACATCGCCGAGAACGGCATCCTGGTCAACCCGCTGGTCTACGACGGCTACCCGTCGATCGGCTGCGCGACCTGCACCCGCAAGGTGGCACCAGGCGAGGACCCGCGCGCGGGCCGCTGGTCCGGGACCGGGAAGACCGAGTGCGGCATACACCTCTGATCGCGGTAGCGCACGGCAGCTCTGACCCGCGCGCCGCCGCCACCGTCGACCGCCTGACCGGCCTGGTGCGGCAGCGGGCGGCGGCCGCCGGTTTCGCCGGCCTGGACGTGCGGGCCGCCTACCTGGGCCACGCCGCGCCGACGCTGCGGCAGGCGCTGGCGGCGGCCGGCGGCGAGGCGGTGGTGCTGCCGCTGCTGCTGACCGCCGCCTACCACAGCAAGGCCGACATTCCCGGCCTGTTGCGGGAGGTGCGCACCGCCCGGCCCCAGCTGGACGTCAGCTACGGCCGGCCGCTGGGGCCGCACCCGCTCTTGATGGGAGCGCTCGATCGGCGGCTGGCCGAGATCCCGGGCCCCGGAATACCAGGCCAGCCGGAGTACGCGCCGGCCGAGACGGCCGTGGTGCTGGCGGCGGCCGGGTCCAGCGACCTGGCCGCGGGTGGCGTCATCACCGATCTGGCGGCCGGATGGCGGGCCCGGCGCGGCTGGCAGGCAGTCCTGCCCGCCTACGCATCGGCCGCCACCCCCACCCCGGCCGACGCGGTGGCCGCGGCCCGGCGCGCCGGCGCCCGGCACGTGCTGGTGGCCACCTACCTGCTCTCCCCCGGCGTCTTCGCCGATCAGATCCGCCGGGACTGCCTGGCCGCGGGCGCGGACGGCGTTTCCCCGGTGCTCGGCGCGGCCCCGGAGATCGCCGACGTGGTGCTCGGCCGGTACGCCGAGACGCTCACCGACAGTGGCGCGGCGGCCGCAGGCTGACAGCACAATCGCCTGCGGACCGCGGGTGGGCCCGCCGCGGCCTGGGTACTCTTACGGCTGAGGCTTGCGGCCCCGGCACGGCTCCGCCCGGTACGGCTGCGCGACGCGAAGAGGAGGCGGATGCTTAGCTGGCCCGGCGCGCCGTACCCACTGGGTGCCACCTGGGACGGGTGGGGCACCAACTTCGCGTTGTTCTCCGAGGTCGCGACCGCGGTCGAGCTGTGCTTGTTCGCCGGTGACGGTACCGCCGCCGACACCGCGCACACCGAGACCCGGATCCCGATGACCGAGGTCGACGGGTTCGTGTGGCACGCCTACCTGCCCGGGGTCGGCCCCGGGCAGCGCTACGGCTACCGGGTGCACGGGCCCTACGACCCCGGCCGCGGGTTGCGCTGCGACAGTTCCAAGCTCCTGCTCGACCCCTACGCCAAGGCCATGCAGGGCCGGCTCACCTGGGACGAGTCGCTGTTCTCGTACCGGTTCTCCGACCCGCGAGCCCGCAACACGATCGACAGCGCCGCCAGCATGCCCAAGAACGTGGTGATCAACCCGTTCTTCGACTGGGCCAACGACCGGCCGCCGCGCATCCCGTACCACGAGACCGTGATCTATGAGGCCCATGTACGCGGCCTCACGCTGCGGCACCCGGACATCCCGGCAGCCCAGCGGGGCACCTACGCCGGGCTGGCGCACCCGGCCATCGTCGAGCACCTGCAGCGGCTGGGCGTCACCGCCGTCGAGCTGATGCCGGTGCACCAGTTCGTGCCCGAGCAGGCGCTGGTCGGCCGGGGGCTGACCAACTACTGGGGCTACAACACGATCGGGTTCCTGGCCCCGCACAACCGCTACTCCTCGGCCGGCCAGCTCGGTGAGCAGGTCGGCGAGTTCAAGACGATGGTCAAGACCCTGCACGACGCGGGCATCGAGGTCATCCTCGACGTCGTCTACAACCACACCGCCGAGGGCAACCACCTGGGCCCCACGCTGTCCTTCCGCGGCATCGACAACGCGTCGTACTACCGGCTCGACGACCGCGACAAGTCCCAGTACGTGGACTACACCGGCTGCGGTAACAGCCTGAACGTCCGGCACCCGCACTCGCTCCAGCTGATCATGGACTCGCTGCGCTACTGGGTCGTCGAGATGCACGTGGACGGGTTCCGGTTCGACCTGGCCTCGGCCCTGGCCCGCGAGCTGCACGACGTGGACCGGCTGTCCACGTTCTTCGACCTCGTGCAGCAGGACCCGGTGGTGTCCCAGGTGAAGCTGATCGCCGAGCCCTGGGACGTCGGCGAGGGCGGCTACCAGGTGGGGAACTTCCCGCCGCTGTGGACCGAGTGGAACGGCAAGTACCGGGACACCACGCGTGACCTGTGGCGCGGCCAGCCGGGCACGCTGCCGGAGTTTGCGTCCCGGCTGGCCGGCTCGTCGGACCTGTACGAGACCTCGGGGCGGCGGCCGGTGGCCTCGATCAACTTCGTCACCTGCCACGACGGGTTCACGCTGGAAGACCTGGTCAGCTACGACCACAAGCACAACGACGCCAACGGCGAGGGCAACCGGGATGGCACCGACGACAACCGGTCCTGGAATTGCGGGGTCGAGGGACCGACCACCGATCTGGAGATCCTGGAGCTGCGGGACCGGCAGAAGCGGAACGTGCTGACAACCCTTTTCTTCTCACAAGGGGTGCCGATGCTGCTGGCCGGGGACGAGCTGGGCCGCTCCCAGGGCGGCAACAACAACGCCTACTGCCAGGACAACGAGGTCTCCTGGGTGGACTGGTCGCTGGCCGGCGGCGCCCACGACCTGGTTGACTTCACCCGCATGCTGTCCATGCTGCGGCGTGAGCACCCGGTGTTCCGGCGCCGCCGGTTCTTCCGCGGGCGGCTGGCCACCGAGACAGCGGACGAGCCGGGCGACCTCGTGTGGCTGACCCCGCAGGGGAAAGAGGTCACCGTCAGCTACTGGCGCTCGGAAGGGGCCAAGACGCTGGCCGTGTTCCTCAACGGCGACGCGATCAGCGAGCCGGACCCGCGGGGCGGGCGCATCAGCGACGACCGGTTCCTGCTGTTGTTCAACGCGGCCCCCGAGCCGGTCACGTTCACGCTGCCGGAGGCCCGTTACGGGGCCAGCTGGCAGGTGTACGTCGACACCTGCGGGCCGCGGATCCCGCTGCTGCAGGCCGAGCTGCCCTCGCTCGCCGCCCGGGCTCAGCTCAAGGTGACCGGCCGGTCGGTGGTCGTGCTGTGCTCCCCGGCCGCCGGCCGCTCGCCGGCGGCGGCGGGACGGAGGTAAGCGTGCGCCAGCTGTTCCCCGCGGCCGTGGCCGATCCCGATGTGGGCGCACTGTACGCGTACCCGGACCTCGGCTCGGGCTCTCCGGGCGCGGCCGGGCGGCCCTGGGTGCGCGGCAACATGGTGGAGAGCGTGGACGGGGCGGCCGCCCTGGACGGCCGGTCCGGCGGCCTGTCGGGGGACGCCGACCGCCGGGTCTTCCGTGTCCTGCGCAGCCAGGCCGACGTGGTGCTGGCCGGGTCCGGCACCGTCCGCGACGAGCAGTACCGGCCCGCACAGACGTCGGCCATGGTGCCCGGCCTGCGGGCCGGGCGGCCCGCCACCCCGCCGATCGCGGTCATCACCGGGTCGCTGGACCTGGACCTTTCGGCCAGCCTGTTCACCAAGGCGCCGCCGGACGCGCGCACGATCGTCATCACCAGCGAAAACGCCCCGGCCGACCGGCGGACCGCCACGGCCAAGGTCGCCGACGTCATCGTGGCCGGGACCAACCGGGTGAACCTGGCCGCCGCGGTGGACGCGCTGGCCGAACGCGGGCTCCGGCGGATCCTGTGCGAGGGCGGCCCGCACCTGCTGGCCCAGTTCGCGGCGGCGGGCCTGCTGGACGAGCTGTGCGTGACGATCAGCCCGCTACTGGCGGCTGGTGATTCCGGCCGCATCCTGACCGGGGCCGGACTGCCGGACGGCCTGACGCTCAGCCTGGGACACGTGCTGGAGGACCAGGGCTTCCTGCTGTGCCGGTACCAGACCCGGCCGGCGTCCGCCTGATCGCCCGGGTCGCGCCGATACTGACCCCCGCCACCGCGCAGCCGAGCATGGCCGCGCCGAGCACGGTACGGCTGGACACGCTGGCCAGGGCCAGGCTGCCGGCCGCCGCCCCGAGCGGGCTGGCCACCCCCAGCAGGGCGTGCTGCAGCCCGAACAGCCGCCCGTGCCAGGCCGGTTCCACCCACTGCTGCAGCGCGGTGGCCTCGACCGCCAGGTACGGCCCCCACACGGCCCCGGAGACCAGCATCACCGCGCCCGCCGGGACGACCGAAGTGCACCACAGCAGCGGGGACGTGACCACGGCCCACAACGTGGCGCCGGCCGCGTTCACCACCCCGGCGCGCCGGCGGGTGAGCCGCGGCGCCTGGCTGAGCCCGGCCAGCGCGCCGATCCCGAACACCACCCACAGCCCGCTGTAGGCGCCCGGCCCCGCGTGCAGCTGTTGCCGGGTGAAGTACGGCAGCGCCGGCTCGACCGGCCCGTAGGCCAGGTAGTACAGGAACGACAGCGCCAGCAGGGCGAGCACCGGCCTGCTCCCCCACGGCGACCTCCCCGCCGGCGCGGTCTCGGCTGGTGGCTGGGCCTGACGGAGCTTCTTGCTGTTATCAGCATGACCGGCGGGGGCACCGGGGGCAGGCAGCTGCTTCTTGCTGTTATCAGCAGGAATGGTCCGGGCGGGCCGCTTCTTGCTGTTATCAGTGGGCAGGAGTGCGAACAACCCGGCCGCGACTACCAGCATGGCGGCCGGGGCGAGTAGCGCCCGCCCGGCCCCGGCCGTGGCCACCAGCGGCCCGACCAGCACTGCCCCGGCGATCAGGGAGGCCTGGTCCCCTACCGCCAGCCAGGCGTTGCCGCGGGCCAGCTGGCTGGCCGGCAGCAGCCGCGGGACCAGCGTGCGGGCCCCGGCGTAGCCGATCGGCAGCATCGCCCCGCTCAGCCCGCCGAGCACCAGCACCAGGACCAGCGGGAACCGCCCGGACCAGGCGCCCGCCGCCAGCGCGGCCAGGCAGCCCACCCGCAGCAGCGCCTGGCCGATCATCATCGGCTTCGGCCCGAACCGGTCGACGCCGCGGCCGCCGAGCCAGCCGCCCGCCAGCGCGGGCAGCCGCAGCGCGACCACGATCAGCGCGGTCTTCGCGCCCGTCCACCCCTGCGGGCCGGCGATCCAGAGCACGGTGAACACCACGAACGTGTCGGCGCTGAGGTCGAGCACCACCCCCGCCGCCAGCGCGTACACCGCCCGCGGCAACCGGGCTGGACCGCCGGAGCGGGCCCGGCCGCCGGAGCGGGCCCGGCCGCCGAGGCGGGCTCCCCGGCCGGTCACGGGCGGACGGACCGATCCACCGGGCAGTCGTCTCCGCACGCGGGCCAGTCGCAGGTCCGGCAGGTCTGATCGGCCTCGGCCCGCGGCCGGCCCGGCGTACCGAGCGCCACCGCCAGCAGTTCGGTCAGCTGGGCCTCCTGCCCGGCGCTGAGGCCGTCTAGCAGGACGCGCACGGCCCGATCGCGACGCTCCGTCCAGCGCCGCAGCAGGTCCTGCCCGGCCGGGGTGACGGCCAGGTGCACTTCACGCCCCGCCCGGCCAGCCCGTTCGATCAGCCTCGCCGCACTGAGCCGGTCGACCAGCCGGACCGTCCCTGGCTGGGACAGCCCGATCCGGGTCCGCAGCCAGTCCACCGGCACATCCGGATGGCTCGCCACCAGCGTGAGCGCCGCGATCTCGCGTAGGCCGGCCCCGCACTCGCTCGCCGCCTGCGTCAGCTCGTCGTGCAAGCTGATCGCCCACGCGGTCGCCACATTTTCCATATGCATGACGCATACATTTTAGCGGGCGGGGCGGGCCGGCCCAAGGGCAGCAAAGGAGACTTCGCACCCCTTGAGTGCCGGCAATATGGCATTGCCGGCCAACGAGCCTGAGGCGGCTGGACGCTGCGTCGCGGCCGGGGCCGGTGGGGCACCTGGTGTGCGGGGCTCTGGCGGGCGGCGGGCGGCGGGCGGCGGGCGGCGGGCGGCGGGCGGCCCAGCGTAGGCAATGGCGCCTTTGCGCTTGCTCTTACATGGGTAATGGCGCCATTGCCCATGTACCGGCCGGTCTCGCGGCGGCGGCGAGCCGGCCCAGGGGCGGCGACGGTAGCTTTGCCGACCCTAGAAGGGCAGCAAGTTACCTAAGGCCGCCAACGAGCCTGGGGCTGGTGTGGCTACTGGGGTTATTGGGGCTGGTGGGACTCAGGAGCTGGAGGGCGCCGCCTGTCAGTCGACCGCGCGGGGCAGGAGGCCGCGTTCGAAGCCGACCGCCACGGCGGCGGCGCGGTCGTTGACGCCGAGTTTCGTGTAGATGTGCAGCAGGTGGGTCTTGACCGTGGCCTCGCTGATGAACAGGCGGGCGGCCGTGTCGCGGTTGGAGGTGCCGCGGGCGACTAGGGCCAGCACATCCAGCTCGCGGCTGCTCAGCGGTTCGTGCACGGGGGCGCGCACCTGGCCGATCAGCCGGGTGGCGACCGACGGGGACAGTACCGCCTCGCCCCGGGCGGCCGCCCGGACCGCCCGCAGCAGTTCGCTGCGGGGGGCGTCCTTGAGCAGGTAGCCGGTGGCGCCGGCCTCGATCGCGGGCACCACGTCGCTGTCGGTGTCGTAGGTGGTGAGGACCAGCACCCGGGTGTTCACGCCCAGCTCGGCCAGCCGCTTGATCGCGGTGACACCGTCCACGTCGGGCATGCGCAGGTCCATCAGCACCACGTCGGGCTTCAGCGAGCGGGCCCGGGTCACCGCCTCGGCCCCGTTGCCGGCCTCGCCGGCCACCTCGAACTCCGGGGTGCTCTCGAAGATGCCGCGCAGCCCGTCCCGGACCACCGGGTGGTCGTCCACGATCAGCACCCGGATCGGGCTCTCATTCAACGACGCATTACTCAACGATGCCTCACTCAACGGTGTCTCGCTCGCCAGGGGACTCCATGGCCGTGACGCCAGCGCGCGGGATGGCCGGGACGCTGGCCGAAATCGCGGTGCCGTGACCAGGCTCGGACTCGATGGCCAGGTGGCCGGCCAGCCGCCGGACCCGCTGCCGCATCCCGGTCAGCCCGAACCCGCCGCTGCTGCCGGGCTGGGTCCCCGCCTGGCTGCGCTCGCGGGGCGAGAAGCCGATCCCGTCGTCCCGGATGTCCAGCGACACCACGTCCTCCATGTAGGACAGGGTGATCCCGACCCGGGCGGCGCTGGCGTGCTTGGCCACGTTGGCCAGGGCTTCCTGGGCCACCCGCAGCAGCGTGACCTCGATCTCGGGATGCAGGCCGAGCACGGTGCCGGTGGTGGTGACCTCGGCGCTGACGCCGTTGTCGGCCGACCACTGGGCGGCCACGTCGGCGACCGCGTCGGGCAGCCGGGTGTTCTCCAGCGGCTCGGGCCGGACCGCCCGCACCGACCGGCGGGCCTCGGACAGGCTGTGCCGGGCCAGCCGGGCCGCGTTGCCGATCCGGCGTTCCCAGTCCGGCCCCGGGCCCGCCTGCTGCACCGCCTCGAGCTGGGTGATGATGCCGGTCAGGCCCTGGGCCAGGGTGTCGTGGATCTCCCGCGCCATCCGCTGCCTCTCCTCCAGCACCCCGGCCTCCCGGGCCTGGGTGAGGAGCTGGGCGTGCAGGCCGGTGTTCTCGGCCATCATTTCCTCGAGGCGGCGGTTGGCCTCGGCCAGGTCGATCACGGTCTGCTTACGCTCCTGGTTCTGGTTCTCGGCCTTCTCGCCCAGATAGATGAAGGTGGTGACCAGCATCCCGTTCAGCAGCGTGACAACGAGCCAGAGGGCCACGTGGGGCGGGGTGGGCGGATGGAAACCACCCAGCTGAGCCAGCGCGGACGCCGCCGCGATCAGCACGATGCCGACGTAGCGCAGCCAGCCGTTCAGGTACAGAAACGCCAGCGGGTACCCGACCCAGCAGAAGAAGCCGAACCATGGGCTCCGGGCGACCAGCAGGCCGCAGCACAGCACGAAACCCGCGAAGAAGACGGCCATCAGCACCGGCCGGCGGTGCCATTCCTCATGCAGAATGACCCACCACAGCACCCAGGCGGCCGTGACCGCTTCGGCGCCAATGGTCCGGCCCACGTCGCCGGCCGTCGGGTGCTGGGTCAGCAGGTACGGGATCGTGGAGATGATCAGCAGCGCGAACGGGGCCAGCCGGAGGAACTTCTCCATCCGCTGCTCTGGATCATCCAGCGCGCCGTCCGTCCGCCGGGCGAACCCGGCGGCCGCGAGCCGTGGCGGCAGCTTCGGCATGTCAGTGGTCCTCAATCGCTTGCCGGGCGGTGCTGTCCTCAATCCTGTCACTCCCAGCGGAAGAACCGGATGGCCAGCGCGCCGCAGACCACGATCCAGGCGGCCAGCACCCCGAAGAACAGGCCGGAGGCCCAGTGCCCGGCCATCGCGTTCTGCACGGCCTGCACCCCGGAGCCGGTCAGGGTGGCGTCGCTGATGCCGCGCAGCCAGTCCGGCATCTCCGCCCGCGGCAGCCACAGCCCGGAGAAGAACATCAGCACGAAGAACAGCACCGCGCCGAGCGCGTTGGCCGCCTTGGCGGTGAAGCTCACCGCCGCGACCAGCAGCCCCAGCGTGCTGGCGGCCGCCGCCAGCAGGAGGAACGAGACGATGAAGGCCAGCGGCGCCCCGATCGAGCCGGTGAAGGCCCCGACGGCCAGGATCACGATCAGCGCCCCGGTGACGATCTGGGCCCCCAGGGTGATGACGACCTCGGCGGTGAGCAGGGCCTGCGGGGTGACCGGGGTGGTGAACATCCGCCTCAGCACCCCGCGCTCCCGGTAGCTGGTCAGCGTGGCCGGCAGGAAGTTCACCGAGGTCATGATGATCATGAAGGTGATGATGATCGGCAGGTAGGTCTCCAGCACGCTGATCCCGCCCAGCGCCTTGACCGGCTTGCCGGTACCGGGGATGCAGCCCAGCACGATCAGGCCGACCACCGGGAACCCGATGCCCCAAAACAGGGCGGCCGGGGTCCGCCACAGCAGTTTCAGCTCGGTCAGCGTGAGCATGCGCCAGGCGTTCCCGCGCACGGAGGTCACGGGGGTCACGGTCGTCGTCGCCATCGTCACTGTCCCTTTCCGGTGAGTGCCACGAACGCGTCGTCCAGGCTGGCCTGGTCGAGCCGCAGGTGCCGGGCGACGATCCCGCGCTGGATCAGCACCCCCATGACCGCCTGCAGCGCTTCCTCGTCACCGCTCACGGCGAACTGGTCGCCCTCCCGGCGGACCGAGTGCACCTGGGGCAGCACCGACAGCTCGCCGGAGTCCAGCGGGCCCGAGGCGGTGAAGCGGATGTACTGCTCGCCGCCGGCCCGGCCGGCCAGGCCGGAGGGCGTGTCGTTGGCGATCACCCGGCCGTTGTCGATGACCGCCAGCCGGTCACACAGCCTTTCCGCTTCTTCCATGAAGTGGGTGACCAGCAAGATCGTCACCCCGGTGTCACGGATGTCGGAGATCAGGCCCCAGACCTCGCGCCGGGCGGCGGGGTCGAGCCCGGTCGTCAGCTCGTCCAGCACCGCCACCTTGGGCGTGCCGATCAGGGCCAGCGCCACCGACAGCCGCTGCTTCTGGCCGCCGGACAGCTTCTCGAACGCGGTGTCGCGGCGGTCACCGAGGCCCAGCCGGGTGATCAGCTCGTCCGCGTCGGCGGGCTGGGCGTAGAACGAGGCGTACAGCTCGAGCGCCTCGCGGACCCGGAGCTTGTCGGGCAGCTGGCCGTCCTGCAGCTGGACCCCGACCTGCTGGCGTAGCTCGTCGTGGTCGTGCTGTGGGTCCAGGCCGAGCACACTGATCCGCCCGCGGTCCTGCTTCCGCAGGCCGGTCACACACTCAACGGTGGTCGTCTTCCCGGCCCCGTTCGGCCCCAGGATGCCGAAGATCTCCCCCGCCTCAACCGTGAATGACACGTCGTCGACGGCGACCTTGGGCCCGTATTCCTTGTGCAATCCACTTACTTCTATAACTGGCATACCGCTATGGTCCCCGGCCGCCGGGGGCCCCGGCATCGCCCGCCGGGCCATAGTTGGCGGGGCTCAGGTTGGACCGCGGGATCAACCAGATGGTGGATGCCGGCCCCGGAGGAGGCCCGGCGATAGCCTGACCCGTGACTCTCACCGCGATCAGAGGAGCCGGCGATGGCGCTGCACGAGCAGGTCGATGTAGCAGATCAGGACGGCGAACTCGCCATCAACCCCATCTACGTCCAGGAGCACGGGGTACAGATCCCGACCTACCGGCTCCCCGACAACGGCATGCTGCCCACGACCGCCGCCCAGGTGGTCCGGGACGAGCTGATCCTGGACGGCAACGCCCGGCTCAACCTGGCCACGTTCGTGACCACCTGGATGGAGGACGAGGCCACCGAGCTGATGGCCGAGTCGTTCGACAAGAACATGATCGACAAGGACGAGTACCCGCAGACCGCGGAGATCGAGCGGCGCTGCGTCAACATCCTCGCGCACCTGTGGCACTCACCGGCCGGCGGCGAGGCGGCCGGCTGCTCCACCACCGGGTCCAGCGAGGCGTGCATGCTGGGCGGCATGGCGCTGCTGTGGCGCTGGCGCAAGGCCCGCCGGGCGGCCGGCCAGGACGCGACCAAGCCCAACCTGGTCATGGGGTCCAACGTCCAGGTCTGCTGGGAAAAGTTCTGCCGCTACTGGGAGGTGGAGCCGCGCCAGGTCCCGATGGAAAAGGGCCAGCTCCACCTGACCGCCGGCAAGGCGGCCGCTGCCTGCGACGAGAACACGATCGGCGTGGTCGCGATCCTCGGCTCGACCATGGACGGCAGCTACGAGCCGGTCAAGGGCATCAGCGAGGCCCTCGACCGGCTGCAGCGGGACAAGGGGCTTGACGTTCCCATCCACGTCGACGGGGCCTCGGGCGGTTTCGTCGCGCCGTTCCTCCAGCCGTACCTGGAGTGGGACTTCAAGGTGCCGCGGGTCGCCTCGATCAACGCCTCCGGGCACAAGTACGGGCTGGTCTATCCGGGGGTCGGCTGGGTGGTGTGGCGGGACCCGTCGGCGCTGCCGGAGGAGCTGATCTTCAAGGTCAACTACCTGGGCGGGCAGATGCCGACGTTCGCGCTGAACTTCTCCCGGCCCGGCTCGAACGTGATCGCGCAGTACTACAACTTCCTGCGGCTCGGTTTCAGCGGCTACCGCAAGGTGCAGCAGGCCTGCCAGGACGTGGCCGTCTACCTGTCCTCGGAGATCGCCAAGATCGGCCCGTTCGAGCTGCTCACCGAGGGCAAGGAGCTCCCGGTGTTCGCGTTCAAGCTGCGCGACGACGTCACCACGTACTCGGTGTTCGACCTGTCTGAGCGGCTGCGGGCCCGCGGCTGGCTGATACCGGCCTACACGTTCCCGGCCGACCTGCAGGACGTGGCGGTGATGCGGATCGTGGTCAAGAACGGCTTCAGCCAGGACCTGGCCTCATCGCTGCTGGCCGACATCCGCAAGCAGGTCGAGATGCTGAACGAGCACCCCCGCGAGCCAGTCCCCCTGGCCGACGACAAGTTCCGGCAGTCATTCGCCCATTAATTAAAAGGCGAAGCCCGGTACCGGTGATCACCGGTACCGGGCTTTACGGCGGGGACTGGCTCAGGCGCCCTTGCGGAGGCGGTTGAGCGCCTCTTCGAGGATGGCCGCGCCGTCGGTGTCGCTGCGGCGCTCCTTCACGTACGCGAGGTGCGTCTTGTACGGCTCCACGCGCGGCGGCGCGGGCGGGTTGGCCTCGTCCGTCCCGGCCGGGTACCCGCAGCGCGGGCACTCCCAGTTGTCCGGCACGGCCGCGTCCGATGCGAAGCTGGGCCGCGTCTCGTGCCGGTTGGCGCACCAGAATGAGATCCACACGCGGGGGGCGGATTCACCCCGCTCGGCCTCGCCCATCGGGCCAGCGCCAACCCTGCTGCCGCGGATGGCATTGCCACTGCTCACAGATCACCTCTTGGAATAACACATGAACGTTGAAGGGTCCGGTGCGGGAGCCGGGAAGGAAAAGCTAGTGGGCGATCAGCAGGTTGAGGCCGATGATGCTCACAAACCATAGGATGCCGAAAAAAATGGTGATCCGGTCCAGGTTTCGCTCAACCACCGATGAAGATCCCAGCGTCGATGACACTCCGCCACCGAACATGTCGGACAAGCCACCGCCCTTGCCCTTGTGCAGAAGCACCAGCAGGACCATCACCAGGCTCGTAATGATCAGGATGACCGAAACCCCGATGATCATTGCCGCTCGTTCCTTCTTCCCTGTCCAGCTGTTATTTCAGCGCCGCGCCGGCGGATTCGAAGCGGACGATCCGCGCGAACTCAGCGGCGTCCAGACTGGCCCCTCCAACCAGGGCTCCATTCACATCCGGCTGGGCCATGATCGGCGCGACGTTGTCGGACTTGACCGACCCCCCGTACAGGATACGCAACCGAGCGGCTGTTTCGTGGCCGTGAATCGCCAAAACACATTCACGAATTGCCGCGCAGGCCTCCTGGGCGTCCTGCGGGGAGGCCACCTCGCCGGTGCCGATGGCCCAGATCGGCTCGTACGCGATCACCATGCTGGCCACCTGCTCGGCCGTCAGGCCGTCGAGGCCGCCTTGGACCTGGCCCACGCAGTGATCGACCTGGCGGCCCTGCTGGCGGACGTCCAGCGTCTCGCCCACGCACAGGATCGGGGTGATCTCGTTCCTGAAGGCCGCCTTGACCTTGCTGTTGACCAGCGCGTCGTCCTCGTGGTGGTACTGGCGGCGCTCGGAGTGCCCGGCCAGCACGTAGTCGCAGCCCAGCTTGGCCAGCATCGGGCCGGACACGTCGCCGGTGTAGGCGCCCTTGTCGTGCGGGGACAGGTCCTGGCCGCCGTAGGCAATGCGCAGCCGGTCCCCCTCCACCAGCGTCTGCACGCTGCGCAGATCGGTGAACGGTGGCAGCACCGCCACGTCAACCTTGGCGAAGTCCTTGTCGGACAGGGTGAACGCGAGCTTCTGGACCAGCGCGATGGCTTCCAGGTGGTTCTCGTTCATCTTCCAGTTGCCCGCCATCAGCGGCAGGCCCCCCTGCCCCTGGGGCGGAAAGTTCTTCCGGCTCATGAGGCGGTGTCTCCCGCTGGCGCCGGGTCGTCGGCTTCCAGCGCGGTCAGGCCCGGCAGCGTGCGGCCCTCCAGGTACTCCAGGCTGGCCCCGCCCCCGGTGGAGATGTGCCCGAAGGCGTCGTCCGGCAGGCCGAACGACCGGACCGCGGCGGCCGAGTCGCCGCCGCCCACCACGGTGAACCCGTCGACGCCGACGATCGCGTCGGCCACGGCCTTGGTGCCGACCGCGAACGCGGGGAACTCGAACACGCCGAGCGGCCCGTTCCAGAACACCGTGCTGGCGTCGGCCAGCTTCTCCGCGAACAGCTCCCGGGTGGCCGGCCCGATGTCGACGCCCTCGCGGTCGGCCGGGAACTCCTTGACCTGGACCACGTCGTGGTCCGCGTCCGGCGCGAAGTGGGTGGCCGCCACCAGGTCGACCGGCAGCACCAGTTCCACGCCGCGCCGCCCGGCCTCGGTGATGATCTCGGTGACCTCGGTGATCTTGTCCGCTTCGAGGAGCGACTTGCCCACCTCGTAGCCCTGCGCGGCCAGGAACGTGTAGGACATGCCGCCGCCGATCACGATCCGGTCGGCCCGGTCGAGCAGGTTGGCGATCACGCCCAGCTTGTCCGACGGCTTGGCCCCGCCCAGCACGACCACGTAGGGCTGGCCCGGGTCACCGGTCAGGCGGCTGAGCACCTCCACCTCGGCCCGCACCAGGTCACCGGCCGCGTGCGGCAGCAGCAGCGGCAGGTCGTAGACGCTGGCGTGCTTGCGGTGCACGGCGCCGAAGCCGTCGCCCACGTACAGGTCGCCGAACGCGGCCAGCCGCCGGGCCAGTTCCAGCCGGGCCGAGTCGTCCTTGCTGGTCTCGGCCGGCTCGAACCGGACGTTCTCCAGTACGGCCACGTCACCGTCGGCCAGGCCGGCCACGGTGGCGCGGGCGCTGTCGCCGGCCACGTCGGTGGCGAACGCCACCGGCCGGCCGAGCAGCTCACTCAGCCGGGCGGCCACCGGCCGCAGCGACGGGCCGCCCGCGGCCCGCTCGGCGTAGTCGCCGCCCTTGGGGCGGCCCAGGTGCGCCAAGATGATCACCTTGGCGCCCCGGGCGGACAGCTTCTCGACCACCGGCAGGCTGGCCCGGATGCGGCCGTCGTCGGTGATGCGCGGGTTTTCTGGATCCTTGAGATCCAGCGGCACGTTGAGATCGGCCCGCAGCAGCACGCGGCGGCCGGCAACGTCCAGGTCGTCGATGGTCTTCATGTCCTCGCTGCCCTCGTGCGTTCGGCTGTCTGCCTGGCGGCCCGGTCAGGAAAGCCGGGACGCGACCAGCGCGGTCAGGTCGGCCAGGCGGCTGGAGTAGCCCCACTCGTTGTCGTACCAGCCGAAGACCTTGACCTGGTTGCCGTACGCCATCGTGATCGAGGCGTCGAACGTGCAGGAAGCCGGCGAGCCGACGATGTCGCTGGAGACGATCGGGTCCTCGGTGTAGTACAGGATGCCCTTGAGCGGGCCCTCGGCGGCGGCCTTGAACGCGGCGTTGACCTCGTCCTTGGTGGCGTCCCGGCCGAGCTCGACCACCAGGTCGGTGATGGAGCCGTCCGGCACCGGCACGCGCAGCGAGTAGCCGTCCAGCTTGCCCTTGAGCTCGGGCAGCACCAGCGCGGTCGCCTTGGCGGCGCCGGTCGAGGTGGGGACGATGTTGAGCGCGGCCGCCCGCGCCCGGCGCAGGTCCTTGTGCGGGCCGTCCTGCAGCATCTGGTCCTGGGTGTAGGCGTGGATCGTGGTCATCAGGCCCTTGACGATCCCGAAGTTCTCCAGCAGCACCTTGGCCATCGGCGCCACGCAGTTCGTGGTGCAGGAGGCGTTGGAGATGATGTCGTGCCGGGCCGGGTCGTAGGCGTCGTCGTTCACGCCCATCACCACGGTGATGTCCTCGTCCTTGGCCGGGGCGGAGATGATGACCTTCTTGGCGCCGCCGTCGATGTGCTGGTGCGCGTCCGCGGCCTTGGTGAACCGGCCGGTCGACTCGACGACGATGTCGACGCCGAGGTCCTTCCAGGGCAGCTTGGCCGGCTCGCGCTCGGCCAGCACCTTGATCGACTGGCCGCCCACGCGGATGACGTCGTCGGCGACCGAGACGTCGACGGGCAGCCGGCCGAACACGCTGTCGTACTTCAGCAGGTGGGCCAGGGTGGCCGGGTCGGTGAGGTCGTTCGCCGCGACGATCTCGATTTCGCCGGCCGGAATGCGGCCGGCCTTGCCGATGGTCTCGGCGTTCACTGCGCGCCAGAAATTACGGCCGATACGGCCGAAGCCGTTGATGCCCACGCGGATGGTCACAGCGTCGTCTCCTCGTTGATAGCTGTGTGGCCGCCCTGCCGTGCTGCTCACGGCCTCCGGCCACTCGGTGACCCGGAAAGATTTTCGCCCCAAAAGCCTATCGGAACACCGCCTGTCGGGGGTCCCCCGCAGGCGGTGTCCGATCCGGCACCTCGCGCCTGATGTGGGCGAGGCGCGGTAGGTGACGCTAGCCACCCATGGTCTAGACCATAGAAGATCTATGCTCTCCCCGCAAACAAACAAAGGGTTAAGTGACCGCTCCCCTTTATTACGGCATCAACATGTCGGGGGTCAGGTTGGCTTCGGTGCCGGGGAGGCCTTGCTCGATGGCGCGGCGGTCGGCCATGGCCAGCAGGCGGCGGATGCGGCCGGCGATGGCGTCCTTGGTCAGCGGCGGGTCGGCCAGCTGGCCGAGCTCCTCCAGGCTGGCCTGGCGGTTGGCGATGCGCAGCTTGCCCGCCATGGTCAGGTGGTCGGGGGCCTCGTCGCCGAGGATCTCCAGCGCGCGCTCCACCCGCGCGCCCGCCGCGACCGCGGCCCGGGCGCTGCGGCGCAGGTTGGCGTCGTCGAAGTTGGCCAGCCGGTTCGCGGTGGCCCGCACTTCCCGCCGCATCCGGCGCTCTTCCCAGGCCAGCACGCTGTCGTGAGCGCCCAGCCGGGTCAGCATGGCGCTGATCGCGTCGCCGTCACGGATGACCACCCGGTCCACCCCGCGCACCTCGCGGGCCTTGGCGTGGATCTTCAGCCGCCGGGCCGCGCCGACCAGCGCCAGGGCCGCCTCGCTGCCGGGGCAGGTGACCTCCAGCGCCATCGACCGGCCCGGCTCGGTCAGCGAGCCGTGGGCCAGGAACGCGCCCCGCCAGGCGGCCTCGCAGTCGCAGGTGGTGCCGGACACGACCTGCCGGGGCAGCCCGCGCACCGGGCGGCCGTGGTTGTCCAGCAGGCCGGTCTGGCGGGCCAGGCTGTCGCCGCCCTTGAGCACCCGCACCACGTAGCGGTTGCCCTTCCGCAGGCCGCTCGGGGCCAGTACCAGCAGATCGGACGCGTGCCCGTAGACCTCGCCGATGCCGGCCCGGAGGCGCCGCGCGGCCGCTCCGGTGTCGAGCTCCGCCTCGATCACGATGTGGCCGGCCGCCAGGTGCAGGCCGCCCGCGAACCGCAGCATGGCCGAGACCTCAGCCTTCCGGCAGCACGGCTTGACCACGGTCACCCGGCTGAGCTCGTCCTTAACTACACCGGTCATCGCCATCGGCGCCACTCCCCTCCCCGAAAATCTCCGCGTACGCCCTAGCCAGGAGCAACGGATCGTGCCTCGATGTTCCATCGGCCAGGGCCACGTCGGCCAGCACCAGCCGGGCGCCCAGCAGACCGGCCGCCTTTTCCAGATCGGCCACGGCGTCATCACCGTCACCGCCGTGACTCGCGGCCGCCGCACGGTCCGCGAGGACCACGTCGAACGCCAGGCCCGGCGAGTGCCCCGCCAGCACCTCCAGGTGCTTGTGCGGCGAGAAACCGCCTGTCTCCCCCGGCTGCGGTGCCAGGTTGAGCGCCACCAGGCGGCGCGCCCGGGTACCCCGCAGGGCCGCGGCCAGCTCGGGCACCAGCAGATGCGGTAGCACGCTAGTGAACCACGAGCCGGGGCCGAACACCACCCAGTCCGCCTCGAGCACCGCGGTCACGGCGGCCGGAACGGCCGGCGGGTCGTCCGGCATGAGCGATATCGACCGGACTCTCCCCGGGGTGGCGGCGCAGGCGTGCTGCCCGCGGACGCGGGAGATCTCCTCCGGCCGGTCCGGGTCGGCCCCCTCCACCTCGGCCACGATGTCGATCGGCACCGAGGACATCGGCAGCACCCGGCCCTGGGTGCCCAGCAGCCGGCCCACCCACTCCAGGCCCTCCACCGGGTCACCCAGCAGATCCCACAGCGCCACGATGAGCAGGTTGCCGACGGCGTGCCCGGACAGGCCGCCGTCACCGCCGAAGCGGTGCTGCACGACCCTGCTCCAGGTGGTGCCCCAGTCGTCGTCGCCGCAGAGCGCGGCCAGCGCCATCCGCAGGTCGCCGGGCGGCAGCACCCCGTACTGGCGGCGCAGCGACCCGCTCGAGCCGCCGTCGTCGGCCACGGTCACGATCGCGGTCAGGTCTCCGCACACCCGGCGCAGGGCCGACAGTGAGACGGCCAGCCCGTGCCCTCCGCCCAGCGCCACCACCCGGAGCGGGGCGGCGGCCGGTTTCTCGCCCGGTGTCATTCGCGGCCGAGGTCGCGGTGGGTGACCCGGACGTCCGACCCGGCCGCGGTCAGCTTCCCGGCCAGGAACTCGGTGATGGCCACGCTGCGGTGCTTGCCGCCGGTGCAGCCCACGGCCAGCGTGACGAAGTGCTTGCCTTCCCGCTCGTCGCCGGTCAGCACCACCTCCAGGGCCTGCAGGTACGCCTGCAGGAACTCCTGCGCGCCCGGGCGGCTCAGCACGTAGTCGCGGACCGGGGCGTCCTGCCCGGTCATCGGGGCCAACTCCGGGATCCAGTGCGGGTTGGGCAGGAACCGGCAGTCCACCACGATGTCCGCGTCGACCGGCAGGCCGTACTTGTAGCCGAACGAGACGATGCTGACCTGCGGGCCCTTGACCGAACGGGCGGTCTCGGCCCCGAAGTAGTCCCGCATCCGGCCCCGCAGCTCGTGCACGTTGAGCGCCGAGGTGTCGAGCACCAGATCGGCCCCGCCGCGGACGTCGCGCAGCAGGCCGCGCTCGGCGCTGATGCCGTCCACCACCCGGCCGTCGCCCTGCAGCGGGTGCGGCCGCCGTACGCTGTCGAACCGGCGGACCAGGGTCTCGTCGGAGGCTTCCAGGAACACGATGCGGGGGGCGGCCTTACGGGCGCTGAGCCCGTCGATGGCCGACGACAGGTCGGTGGTGAACGCCCGGCTGCGCACGTCCACCACGGCCGCGATCTTCGGCACCGCGCCCTGGGAGCGCTCGGCCAGATCGACCATGGTGGGCAGCAGCCCGGGCGGCAGGTTGTCCACCACGAACCAGCCCAGGTCCTCCAGCGACTTGGCCGCGGTGCTGCGGCCGGCACCGGACATGCCGGTGATGACCACGATCTCCGGGGCGGTCTGCTCCTCGGCCGGGCCGTGTTCGCGCAGCTGGGTCGCCGGGGTCACCGGGCCTCCTCTTTGTGTAGCGCAGCCACGATTGTCTCCGCCAGCCGGGGCCCGATGCCGGGCACCTCGGCGATCTGTTCGGGGGTGGCCGCGGTCAGCTTGCGGACCGAGCCGAACTGCTTGAGCAGCGCGGCCCGCCGGGCCAGCCCGAGGCCGGCGATGTCCTCCAGCGCGCTGGCGGTGAAGCCCTGGGACCGCTTCTGCCGGTGGTAGGTGATGGCGAACCGGTGCGCCTCGTCCCGGACCCGCTGCAGCAGGTACAGGCCCTCGCTGCTGCGCGGCATGATCACCGGGAACTCCTCGCCCGGCAGCCACACTTCCTCCAGCCGCTTGGCCAGCCCGCACACGGCCACGTCGTCGATGCCGAGGTCGTTCAGGGCCCGCCAGGCCGCGTCGGCCTGGGCGGGACCGCCGTCCACCACCAGCAGGTTGGGCGGGTAGGCGAACTTGCGCTGGCGCATCGCCGCGTCCTTTTCGGCCTCGGTCAGCTCGGCTCGCTCCCCCTCGCCCGGTCCTTCCCCCGGCTCGGACGCGTCGGGGTCGCCGAGCACGTCCAGCTCGCCGGTCTCCTCGCGCTCTTCGAGGTAGCGGCGGAACCGGCGGGTGATGACCTCATAGATCGAGGAGATGTCGTCGGTGCCGTCGTGGCCCTTGATGCTGAACCGGCGGTACTCGCCCTTGCGCGGCAGGCCGTCCTCGAACACCACCATCGAGGCGACGACGTTGGTGCCCATCAGGTTGGAGACGTCGTAGCACTCGATCCGCAGCGGCGCGTCGTCGAGGCCGAGCGCCTCCTGGATCTCGTTCATGGCCTGGCTGCGGGTGGTCAGGTCGCTGGCCCGCCGGGTCTTGTGCAGCGCCAGCGACTGGCCGGCGTTGCGGGCCACGGTCTCCAGCAGCGCCCGCTTGTCGCCGCGGCGCGGCACGCGCAGGCTGACCGGGCCGCCGCGCCGCTCGGCCAGCCAGCGGGTGACGGTGTCGGCATCGGGCGGCAGTTCGGGCACCAGCACCTCGCGCGGCACCCCGCTGCCGGACGCGTCCGGGCCGGAGTCGGTGACGTTCACCGCCGCGTCCCCGTAGACCTGGCCGAGGAAGTTCTCCACCAGCTCGCCGGTGGTGACGTCCTCGACCTTCTCCAGCACCCAGCCGCGCTGGCCCCGGACCCGGCCGTCCCGGACGTAGAAGATCTGCACGGCCGCCTCGAGCGGATCCTCGGCCAGCGCGATAACGTCGCAGTCGGTGCCGTCGCCCAGCACCACGGCCTGCTTTTCCAGCGCGCGTTCGAGCGCCCGGATGTCGTCGCGCAGCCGGGCCGCCCGCTCGAACTCCTCGGCCGCCGCCGCCTGGCGCATGTCGGTCTCGATGCGGCGGATGAACCGGGCCGTCTGCCCGGCCATGAAGTCGCAGAAGTCCTCGGCCAGCTCGCGGTGCTCCTCGGCACTGACCCGGCCCACGCAGGGGGCCGAGCACTTGCCGATGTAGCCGAGCAGGCAAGGGCGCCCGATCTGCCCGGACCGCTTGAACACCCCGGCCGAGCAGGTCCGGACCGGGAACACCCGCAGCAGCGTGTCGACGGTGTCGCGGATGGCCCAGGCGTGCGAGTACGGCCCGAAGTAGCGGGTGCCCTTGCGCTTGGCCCCGCGCATCACCATCACCCGCGGGTACTCCTCGCTCATCGTGACCGCGAGGAACGGGTAGCTCTTGTCGTCCCGGTACTTGACGTTGTACCGGGGGTCGAACTCCTTGATCCACGAGTACTCGAGCTGGAGCGCCTCGACCTCGGTGCCGACCACCGTCCAGTCCACCGAGGACGCCGACGTCACCATCGCCTGCGTCCGCGGATGGAGGTTCGCGAAGTCAGCGAAGTAGGAGTTCAGCCGCTGCCGCAGGGACTTGGCCTTCCCCACGTAGATGACGCGGCCGCGCCCGTCGCGGAACCTGTACACGCCGGGTGACTCGGGGATGGAGCCCGGGGGCGGCCGGTACGATGCCGGATCTGCCACGCAGTTACTCTACGGCCGCCCAGTGACGTTGGATGCCGCGACGGGCCACGTCCTCAGCCGCGGGCGAGGGTGAGGCCGCCGGAGACGTCCAGGACGGTGCCGGTGACGAAGCCGTTCCGGGCCAGATAGAGCACGGCGGCGGCGACGTCTTCGGGGCGGCCAATCCGGCCGACCGGGGTACTGGCCGTGTAGTTCGCGAAGAACGCGGCGCGCTGCTCGGCCGGGAACCCGGCCCACCAGTCGGTGTCGATGACGCCCGGCGAGACCGCGTTGACCCGGACCGGGGCCAGTTCGGCGGCCAGCGGCGGGACCATGGCCTCGATCGCGCCGTTGGCGGCGGCCAGGCCCGCGGTGCCGGGGCCGGCCGAACGGGCCGACGCCGCGCTGATGAACGTGACTGTGCCGTGCTCGCTCAGGTGCGGCGCGGCCGCCTGGACGACCCGCACGTGCGCGAAGAACTTCCCGTCGAACGCCGTGCGCAGCTCACCCTCGTTCAGGGTCACCAGCGGGCCGATCGCCACCGCACCGGGGCTGAGCGCCAGCACCAGATGATCGACCGTCTCGCCCTCGCCGAAGAACCCGGCCACCGCGTCCGGGTCGGTCGCGTCCAGCGGCCGGGTCTCCACCGGGAAGCCGATCCGGGCGGCCGCCGCGTCCAGCCGCTCCTTGGACCGGCCGGTGATCACCACCTCGTCCCCGGCGGCCGCGAACACGCGCGCCGTCGCCTCGCCGATGCCGTAGCTGCCGCCCATGACGTACACGTGCTGTCCCACTTGCGCCTCCGTTATCGAGAATCACCGTCTCGACAACATTTTACCGAGACTGAAAGTCTCGTCAAACTGTTATGCTGTCGCCATGACCGAGGAGGTGAAGGCCGCCAGCCGCCCGCACACCGGACGGCGGCGGAACGAGGCAGCCCGCGCGGCGATCCTGACCGCGACGGTGGATCTGCTGCGGAACGGGGGCCTGGACAGCATCACCATCGACGCGATCGCCCAGGCGGCCGGGGTGGGGCGGCAGACGATCTACCGGTGGTGGCCGTCCAAGGGCGCGATGCTGGCCGAGGCGATGGGCCTGCTGGCGGCGGCGGTGGTGCCGCCGCGCGACTCCGGGTCGTTCGCGGCCGACCTGACGGGCTTCTGGGTGGACAGCTTCCGCAGCCTGGCCGACCCCGGGCTGGCCCGCGGGCTGCGGGACGTGGCGGCCGAGGCCCAGCACGACGAGCACGTGGCCGAGGCGCTGGCCGGGTTCACCGCCCAGCGGCGGGCGGCGCTGCGGGCCGTCCTTCAGCGCGGGGTGGATCAGGGCCAGCTCTCCCCCGCCGCCGACCTGGACCTGCTGGTCGACCTGGGTTACGGCTTCCTCTGGTACCGCCTGCTGGTCGGCCACCGCCCCCTCAACGAGCAAGCCGGCCGCGACCTGGCCCGGTACCTGATCGCCGCAGGCAGATAGGCGGGCAGCGGCGAGGCGACCTAACCGGCCCAGCGAGTCCCGGGCCGAAGGCCTGGGCGAGCGGCCGGTCCTACGGCCGCTGGGCCGGCGCTGGCTCGCTCGCGATCACGAACGTTTCGGCAGCCGCCGGGCTGCCGGCGCGGTCACGGTCATGGGGCACCCGGCCGTCCCGCGGGGGGATCTTGCAGCGGTGCGACTATGCCGTTTCGGAGATGGAGAAGGCGTTGCCGTCGGGGTCGCGGAAGGCGAACATGGCAGGCACGCCGGGCCAGCGCAGGATCTCGTCGACGTCGACGCCGGCGGCTAGGAGCGCGGCGTGAGCAGTGTCGGCGTCCTCGGTGGTGAATCGAATGCCGATGGCTCCGCGCGTGACCTCCGTGGCCGCGGGTTCGAGGGTGACGATGGCATTGTCGCCGCCGGGCGCGAGTTCGATCCACCGGCCGCCGTTGGGGGTCGGGTTGTCGCGCAGGATGGTGAAGCCGAGCGTGCCACTGTAGAAGCGCAAGGCAGCGTCCTGGTCGTCGACCGGGATACTGACCGTGCGGATACCGGTGATGTGGGTCGGGGTGGCGGTCATCGGGTGCTCCTTCGCGGTGTGAGTGATAGCCGTTCGTCGAGTGGGGTCACGTCGTGTCTCCGTACGTGAGATAGCCAGGGGTGGTGAGTTCCTGGCCGGTCTCGAGCCAGGTCTTCAGGCCAGAAAGGATCATCGGCCACCCGCCATACAGGTGCGGGTCTGCGTTATCGCGTAGCTGGTCGTGCGTGACGGTGAGCCGGCAGGAGTCGCCGACGGGCTCGATTTCCCACGTCACCCGGCTGGTGCCTTCGGCGGCGATGTCGTCGTCCCACACGGCCCGGTAGGACTGGACCAGCCGGCGCGGCGGGTCGATCTGGAGATTCTCGCCCTCGATCAGCGGCCTCGGTGCGCCCGGGTGGGTCAGCTGGTAGGAAGACCCTGCTGTCCAGCCGGATTCGACGCGGGCGCCGAACTGGTAGCGCGCCCGGACGTCCGGGTCGGTGATCGCCCGCCAGAGCTGTTCCGGCGTGGTGCGGATGTAGATCTCGAACACCTTCTCCACGGTGGCCTCCAGATCGCGTTTGAGGTCGGCGAGGCCAGCGGCCCAGCCCTCGGTGTACTTGCTCACCCACCGGTCGTGTATAAGCCGGATCGGGACTGGGTTGAGGTAGTGCAGTTTTTCTCGACCACGGCGACGGCTGACGACCAGGCCGGCCTCCTCCAGCAGGCGCAGATGCTTGGCCACTGCCACCCGGGTCATGTCGAATCGGCTCGCCAGCGCGCTGAGCGTCTGACCGTCGTGGCGGAACAGCTCGTCGAGCAGCTCCCGCCGCGTCGGGTCGGACAACGCCTTGAACACCGGTTCCACGAGCCCACAATAGGAAACCATTTGGTTTCATGTCAAGCCGTGACAGTGCGATGGCAAGGTAACCGGAGCGCCTCTGCCTCGCTGCTCGCGACAAGCAGCACCCGACGCGGCTGAGATGTGGAGGCAGCCGATGACGATGGACACTCAGTTAGGGGTAACGGCCCTACAGAACAACCCAATCCACGCCACCATCACCCCCGCCACCCCCCAAGCCATCCGCGGCCTGCTCCTCGACCCACGCGCCGACCACAACCAGAAGGTGCCAGACCCCGCCCCTACTGGACAGGATCACGTTTCCCATCCGACCGGGCCAACTGGGTCGTCCCCCCGGACGGCACTGCGGAGGGCGGCTGACGCGTCGGTGCGCACCGGGTCGCCGTGGCCGAAGCAGGCGGTGTCGACGTCCAGGTCGGCCAGGGCCCGGAACGTGGCGACGGCCTGTTCGCGGTCCACGTTGAACGGGCCCAGGATCACCCGGCCGGACGGGCCCGCGGCCACGCTGTCGCCGGCGAACAGCAGCCGCTGGGACGGGACGTGGATGGCGATGCTGCCGTCGGTGTGCCCGGGCGCGCCGATCACGGCCGCGCCGCCGGCCAGGTCGATGAGGTCCCCGCTGGCCAGTTCCTGGTCGACCGGGCAGGGCGGCGCGGCCGGCAGGCCACCGGCGGCAGCCTTGATCTGGTCGTCTAGCACCTTCTCCTCGGCAGTGAAGTCGGGCGCCGGGCCCGGCATCTCGCCCCGGATGACCGGCGCGTCGGCCCGGTGGGCCAGCACCCGGGCGCCACTGCGGGCGGCCAGGTCGGCGGCCGACCCCACGTGGTCCTCGTGGAAGTGGGTGAGGATGATCTGCCGCAGGCTGGCCAGGCTCAGCCCCAGGCCGCCGACGGCGGCGGCGATCTCGCCCGCCTGCCCGGGCGGACCGGTGTCGACCAGCGTGACCGAATCCCGGTCCCGCCACAGGTAGGCCTGCCCGACCGCGAACCGGAACTGGTACAGCAGCCCCGGCAGCACTTCCACCACGTCCATGCTCGCGAGGGTACGGCCCGGGCTGCGCCAGCGGCCGGAAATCGCCCCTCAGCGGAATGGTTCAGCTGGCGGCGTAGGCGGCGAACCCGGAGGTGTGCCAGCGCTCCCCGTCCGGGGTGACCGCGAACGCCTCGTAGCCGTCCAGGGTCTCCACCCAGTCACGGGCGGCCGGTCCCATCGCGAAGGCCGCCGTGGCGAAGGCGTCGGCGCTGGTCACCCGGGGACCGACCACGGTCACGCTGGCCAGTTCGGTGGCGGGCCGGCCGGTGTGCGGGTTGATGATGTGCGGGCCCCGTTCGGCGGTTCCGGAGGTGGCGACCGCGAAGTCCCGCCCGGCCACCACGGCCGCCAGCGCCCCCGGCCGGAGCGGGTCGGCGATCCCGATCCGCCACGGGCGGCCGGGCTCCGGCTCGCCCGCGCACTGCACGTCGCCGGCCCCGTTGACGCTGAGGCTGGCGTGCCCGACGGCGGTCAGCATGGTCGCCGCGTGCTCGATCGACCAGCCTTTGACCAGCCCGGACGGGTCGAACTGGCCGCCCGGGTGGTCGGTGAAGTAGCCGCCCGACCGGTCGCTCAGGACCGCGCACTCGCCGATCACCTCGGCCAGTTCGGGCGCGCACTCCGCCAGTCCCACCTCGCCGCGGCCGAACCGGCTCACGTCGCTGTCCGCGCGGTAAGTCGAGAACGTGGCATCCACCCAGTGCAGCCAGCGCAGCACCGCAGGCAGCACCGGCGCGGCCGCGCCCGGCACGTCGAACGAGAACACCGTGCCCATGACCGGCTCGGCGTGCCGCAGCCGGGGGGCGGTGCTGTCCGCCGCCACGGCCACCCCCGTTCGTGCCCGCACGCTGGCCGGCATCAGGCCTGGGCCTTGTCCAGCGCGCTCTGCAGTGACTTGATGTACCCGGCGCTGGTGTAGCTGGCGCCGGACACCGCGTCGATCTTCGCACTCTGGGCGGCCAGTGTCTCGCTGGTGAGCTTGGGCAGCGCGTTGCCGTCGATCTGCTGGCTGTTCGAGCCGTCGTCGGTGTGCTGCAGCACCGTGACCTTGGTGATCTTGTTCCCGCTGAGCGTGATCGCCACCTGGGACGGCCCGTAGGGGCCGTTCACCACGTCGCCGGTGACGACCCGGCCGCCCGCCGCCGAGCCCCCGGACGACTGGCCCGCCGACCCGCCTGCCGGGGCAGACGGAGCTGCCGACGCCGACGCCCCCGACATGCTGCCGCCAGCGGATCCGCCGGACGAACCGTTTCCGGCCGTTCCCGCGGAAGAACCTGAACTGGTCCCGGCCGCGCTGACTCCGGCCGAGGCTGCGGAGCCGGTATGGGAGCGGAACGACAACAGCAGGATCAGGCCGGCGACGGTGCTGCCGAGGGCCAGGACTGCCCGGCGCATGGACTCTCCGATCGGTGAGGGTGGTGGCTCAGAACTCGAACTTCTCGTGGTGGATGCGCCGCCGGGGTACGCCCGCGGCCCGGAGCGCGCCGATCGCGGTGTCGGTCATGCCGGCCGGTCCGCACAGGTAGACGTCGTGCCGGTGCAGGCCGGGCACCAGGTCGTTCAGCTGCTCGGCCGACAGCGGGTCCACGCCGAGCCAGTCCCGGGAGCCCAGCAGGTAGTGCACGGTGGCGCCGCGGTCCCGGGCGATGGCGTCCAGCTCGTCGGCGAACACCACGTCCTCGGCGTGGCTGGCCCGGTAGATCAGCGTCACCGGGGCTGGCAGCATCGCGAACATGGCCCGCAGCGGGGTGATGCCCACCCCGCCCGCCAGCAGCAGCACCCGGCGGCCGGTCCGCTGCGGGATGAACGCCCCGTAGGGCCCCTCGGCCAGTACCCGGGTGCCGGGCCGGAGCCCGCCCAGCGCCCGGCTGTGGTCGCCGCGGTCCTTGACCGTGATCCGCATGACGTCCGGCCGGGGCAGCGCCGACAGCGAGTACGGGTGCGAGGACCACCACAGGCCCCGGTCCAGGAACCGCCAGCGGAAGAACTGCCCGGGCTCGGCCTGCAGCTCGTCCAGGTTGCGGCCGCCGACGTAGACCGAGACCACGTCGGCCGATTCGCGGCGCACGCCGACCACCTGGAACCGGTGGTGGACGGCGCTCCGCAGCGGGCGGACCACCCGGTACCACAGCACCAGCAATCCGACCGAGACGTACAGCGCCGACCAGGCGAACCGCGCCTTCAGGTCGCCGGCGAACGAGTCGCCGTCCGCGAACTGGTGGCTGAACGCCAGCCCGATGGCCAGGTACGTGTAGAAGTGCAGGTAGTACCAGGTGTCGTAGGACATCTTGCGCCGGGCGGCGCGGGCCGAGACCAGCCCGATGCCGACGAACAGCAGGCCCGCCACGGTGGCCATCAGTACGTCCGGGTAGGACGTCAGCAGCGTGCCGGCCTCGCTGATCAGCCCCTCGTGGGCGGTGACCGAGTAGCCCCAGGTGATCAGCACCGCGTGCGCGACGATCACGGTGACCACGTACCGGCCGCCCATCGCGTGCCAGCGTGCGAGCCGGTCAGCCCCCACTCCGCGTTCCAGTGGTGGCAGCCGGGCCATCAGCGCGACCAGCACGACCACTCCGTAACCGGCCATCAGCCCGAGGATCCGGCCCGCGCCGGTCAGGTAGTCCCCCAGCCCGCGGATCGACGGGGTGTCGCTCCACCACAGCACGAGCACGGCCAGCAGGCCCGCCCCGATGATGGCGAGCACGACCTCCGGCGTGGCCCGCGGCCGGTCCGGCCGGTCCGGCCGGCCCGAGCGGCCCGAGCGGTTCGGCCGGTTCGCCCCGTGAGACGGCGGCGGCCCGGGCCGCGGCAACGGGCCGGACGGATGCGGCGGGCGGGACCCAACCGGGACAGTTCGTCGTTCAACCCCGAGCACAGCACTCCTCGGCATCGGTCAGGTCACGAATCGGCGTACACCTATTGGTACGGGTGCAAGCCCACGCTCGGTGCCCGGCCGCCCTCCCCGTAAGACCCTTTTAATATCTGCGGATTGCCGCCCACGGATGTCTTACTAGAACAAACATTTGTTCATTTTTAGCTTTACGGGCTGGTCGGCGGGTCGTAACGTCCAAGGTATGACGGTTGCGACGGTGAACGGGCTGGAGATCGCGTACGAGGTCATCGGCGACGGCGGGCAGACCTGGGCGCCCGACGACGACATCACCGCGATCTCGGTCCCGGCCATCGTGTTCCGCAGCGGGGCCAGCGACCCGGCTCACCCGCGCGCCACCTCCGAAGCGGTCGCGGGCCTGATCCCGGGGGCCAAGCTGCTGGAGCCGCCCTGGGGTGACCGTGAGTGGGCCGACCGCGGCGAGCAGCGCGACGCGAGCGGCGAATCCCTGTTCCTGCACTGGTCGCTCCTGGTCCCCCAGCTCGCGGCCTTCGGAGACGAGCTGCCCTAATCCGGCCAGTCGGGGGGCAGCACGTCGTTCTCGGACCCCATCGCCTCCTTGAGGCGGGCGTGGAAGCTCTGGTGCAGGTCGGGGCCCCAGGCGTACTGGCTGGGGACGCGGACGGCGCTGAGCAGGATCTCCCGCAGGTCGCGGGCGCGGCCGCCGCCCTGGGCGAGCGGCAAGGCGGCCAGGGAGTACATCTGGTCGAGGGCGCCGAAGATCTCGTTGGCCAGCAGCGGCAAGGTGCCGTAGAGCACCGCCGACTCCACGAAGTTCTCCCACCAGGTGGGCGCGGCGCCGTCCTCGTCGGCGGGCACCTCGTCGCCGCCGAAGGCCCGGCGCAGCCGGGTGCGGACCCCGGTGCTGACCGCCGGGTCGGGGTCCTCCAGGCCGCGCTGCCAGACCAGCGCGGCGTCGGCGTCGCGGCCGCGCAGCGGCAGCGTCCGGGCCAGCAGTTCGATGGCCAGCGGCATGACGTCGGCGTCGCCCGACTCACAGCCCCGGGAGAACGCCGCGATGGCCTGATCGAGGTGGCCCATGCCCTCGGCGACGTAATCGGCCGGGTCGGTCCCCGACTGGTCGGCCGGCCCGGCCAGCCGCTCCTGGGTCTCTTCCGGCGCTTGGGTCTGACCGGACGCGGCGGGCGGCTCCGGCCCTTCGGCACTCATGCCCGGAAGACTAAAGGGCTTCGGCGCGCTCCGCCATACGGGGCCGGCACAGTGTCACTTGCCCGCCTCCGGCAGGACGTTACCCGTGCGCGGGAAATCACTACTCGAAGGCCTCCGGGGGCGGGCAGGCGCACATCAGGTTGCGGTCGCCGTAGGCCTGGTCGATCCGGCGGACCGGCGGCCAGTACTTGGCCCGGCGGGTCTCGGGCACCGGGTAAGCGGCCTCGGCGCGCTCGTAGGGGTGCTTCCACTCGGCGGTGAGCAGCATCTCGGCGGTGTGCGGCGCGTTCTTGAGCGGGTTGTCGTCCCGGTCGTAGTCGCCCGCCTCGACCCGCTCGATCTCCTGCCGGATGCTGATCATGGCCTGGCAGAACCGGTCCAGCTCGGCCAGGTCCTCGCTCTCGGTCGGCTCGACCATCAGCGTGCCCGCGACCGGGAACGACATCGTGGGCGCGTGGAAACCGTAGTCGACCAGCCGCTTGGCCACGTCCTCATTGGTGATGCCGGTCCTGGCCGTGATCGGCCGCAGGTCGAGCACGCATTCGTGCGCCACCAGGCCCTCGCGGCCCGTGTAGAGCACCGGGAAGTACGGGCTGAGCTCGTGGGCCACGTAGTTGGCGGCCAGCACCGCGACCTGGGTGGCGCGGCGCAGCCCGTCGGCCCCCATCATCGCGATGTAGGCCCAGGAGATCGGCAGGATGCCGGCCGAGCCGAACGGGGCGGCCGCGACCGGGCCGACCGGGTCGGTCTCGCCGCCGGGCAGGAAGTCGGCCAGGTGGGCCCGCACCGCCACCGGCCCGACGCCCGGGCCGCCGCCGCCGTGCGGGATGCAGAACGTCTTGTGCAGGTTGAGGTGCGACACGTCGGCCCCGAACGAGACCGGGGTGGCCAGCCCGACCAGCGCGTTCAGGTTGGCGCCGTCGATGTAGACCTGGCCGCCGGCCCCGTGCACGGCGTCGCACACCTGGCTGACGGTCTCCTCGTAGACGCCGTTGGTGGACGGGTAGGTGAGCATGATCGCCGCCACCTGCTCACCGTGCGCGTCCAGCTTGGCCCGCAGGTCACCGAGATCGATGGCCCCGTCGGAGCCGCATTTGACCACGACCACCCGCAGCCCGGCCAGCACCGCGCTGGCCGCGTTGGTGCCGTGCGCGGACTCCGGGATCAGGCAGATGGTCCGGCCGGGCTCCTGGCGGGACCGGTGGTAGGCGCGGATGGCCAGCAACCCCGCCAGCTCGCCCTGGGAGCCGGCGTTCGGCTGCAGCGAGACCCGGTCGTAGCCGGTGATCTCGGCCAGCGCCGCCTCCAGGCCCCCGATCAGCTCGGCGTAGCCGCGGGCCTGGCCGGCCGGCGCGAACGGGTGCAGCGACGCGAACTCGGGCCAGCTGATCGGCTCCATCTCGGCGGCGGCGTTGAGCTTCATCGTGCAGGAGCCGAGCGGGATCATCGACCGGTCGAGCGCGATGTCGGAGTCCGACAGCCGCCGCAGGTAGCGCAGCAGCGAGGTCTCGCTGCGGTGCTGATGGAACACCGGGTGGGTCAGGAACTCGCCGTCGCGCCGCAGCCCGGCGGGCAGCCCGTCCCCGTTCCCGGCGGCCTCGCCGGCCAGGCGGATCTGGCCGGCCGGGCGGTCCAGCAGCGCCCCGGCCACCTCGGCCAGGTCGGTGTCGCCGGTCGTCTCGTCGCAGGAAATCTGGATGGCGCCGTCGCCGGCCAGGTACAGGTTGTACCCCGCCGCCCGGGCGCGGGCCATGGCGTCGCCAGCCGTCCCCGCGCCGTCCGGCATGGTGATCCGGATCGTGTCGAAGAACTGCTCCGGCCCGACCTCCCAGCCGGCCTCGCGCAAGGTGGCGGCCAGCCGCCCGGCGCTGCCGTGGGCGTGCCGGGCGATGCCGGTCAGGCCTTCCGGCCCGTGGTAGACCGCGTAGGAGGCGGCGATCACGGCCGGGAGCACCTGGGCGGTGCAGATGTTGCTGGTGGCCTTCTCCCGGCGGATGTGCTGCTCGCGGGCCTGCAGCGCGAGCCGGTAGGCGGGCTTGCCGTCGGCGTCCAGGGAGACGCCCACGATCCGGCCGGGCAGCTGGCGGCGCAGCTTGTCGCGGACGGCGATGTAACCGGCGTGCGGGCCGCCGAACGCCATCGGCAGGCCGAACCGCTGGGTGCTGCCGACCGCGATGTCCGCGCCCAGCTCCCCCGGCGAGCGCAGCAGGGTCAGCGCCAGCAGGTCGGCGGCCACCGCGGTCAGCGCGCCGCGGGCGGTGGCCGCCTCGATCAGCGGGGCCGGGTCGCGGACGGCGCCGGACGCCCCGGGGTACTGCACGAGCACGCCGAACAGCTCGCCGTCGGCCGGTGCGGCGATCGTCTCCGGGGTCAGCCCGGTGACGACCAGCTCGATGCCGAGCGGTTCGGCCCGGGTCGCCAGCACCTCGATGGTCTGCGGCAGGCAGTCCTCGTCGACCAGGAAGATGTGCCCCTTGCCGGCCACCCGCCGGGCCAGCGTCATCGCCTCGGCGGCGGCCGTCGCCTCGTCCAGGAGCGACGCGCCCGCCACCGGCAGCCCGGTCAGGTCGGACACCATCGTCTGGAAGTTCAGCAGCATCTCCAGCCGGCCCTGCGAGATCTCCGGCTGGTACGGCGTGTAGGCGGTGTACCAGCCCGGGTTCTCCAGCAGGTTGCGGCGGATGACGGCGGGCGTCACGGTGCCGTAGTAACCGAGCCCGATCATGGACGTCAGGACCTGGTTCTGCTGGGCCATGCGGCGCAGCTCGTCCTGGGCACCGGTCTCCGACAGGGCGGGCGGCAGGTCCAGCGGCGCGGCGCTGGCCGAGGGAGGCAACGCCGCCTCGGTCAGCTCGTCCAGGGTTGTGTACCCGACGGTCTCGAGCATCCGCTGCTGCTCGTCCGCTGACGGCCCGATGTGACGCCGGGCGAATTCCACCATCCAGGAGCCTCCAGTTCGGATGCCGGGGTCACGCCCCGGTCAGCACTGCTGGCTCCCCGTCTGTCACCAAAATGGCTTCAGAGTTGCCTGTCCCGTCCGGTCCTTGGTGCCTGAGAGGTTCCGGGGATGTGTTGCCCCTTCGGCGCCGCGCCCAGCTACGGGCGAGGACTCTCCCGGACGGTGTCGATGGCATCCCCGAGTCTACCCAGAAGATCTCCCCGTCGGGGGATGCGGATCGTCCCGGCGAGGACGAGGAGTCAGATGGTTCGGGACACGGATCCCGTCAACCGGTCTTGCGGGCGCGGCGGCGGGAGAGCTCGTCGGAGCCGACGGTGAGGAGGCCGTCCTCGGCGCGGACGGCGGGGAGCTCGGCGAGGTTGCCTTCGACTTCCTGCCAGACGCGGCCGAGCGCGATGCCGAAGACGCCCTGGCCGCCCGCGAGCAGGTCGACCACTTCGTCAGGTGAGGTGCACTCGTAGACGCTGACGCCGTCGCTCATCAGCGTGACCTGGGCCAGGTCGCGGGTGCCGCGGTCGCGGAGGTGGTGCACGGCGGCGCGGATCTGCTGCAGCGAGATGCCGGTGTCGAGCAGGCGCTTGACCACCTTGAGCACGAGGATGTCGCGGAAGCTGTACAGGCGCTGGGAGCCGGAGCCGTGGGCGCCGCGGACGCTGGGCTCGACCAGTCCCGTGCGCGCCCAGTAGTCGAGCTGCCGGTAGGTGATGCCCGCGGCGTTGCAGGCCGTCGGCCCGCGATAGCCCGCGGTGTCGTCGACCTCGTCCACGCCGAGCGTGGCCGCGGTCTGCGCTACCTGCTCATCCGCGTCGAACAACGTGCCTTGCTCGGCGTAGGGGACTCCAGCCCGGTTCGTCACCGGCTTGTCATCGCCCCTGGTTCCCGCCACGCCCACCTCCATCGCGAGCAGACCACCCTGGGTACTCGTCTCGAACCGTAAGCCGAGCGTGCTCATGGCGTCAACGATCCCGTACGGCGCGTCGCGACATTCCGTTTAAGTCAGGCAAACCCACCGCGAACACTGCCCCGTGGCGAGCTCTGACTATCCCCGCTACCAGGGATAACACTGTCCCGGAACACCGTGTTGTAAACGCATCGCCCAACGATCAGGTAGCCCGGCCGAAGTCTTCCGGGGAGATCGTGTCCAGAAACTCCCGGAACTTCTCGACTTCGTCTTCCTGCTCGTCGGGGATGGCCACACCGGCCTCGTCGAGGATCTCCTCGGCGGCGAAAATCGAGGCCCCGGTGCGCAGCGCCAGCGCGATCGAGTCCGACGGCCGGGCGCTGACCTCGGCACCGTTGGAGAAGACCAGGTCGGCGTAGAAGATCCCGTCTCGCAGGGCGGTGATGTTGACCGTGCGCAGCTGGACGTTGAGCACGTCCAGGACGTCGCGGAACAGGTCGTGGGTCAGTGGCCGCGGCGAGACCATGCCCTGCTGGGCGAAGGCGATCGCGGTCGCCTCCACCGCGCCGATCCAGATGGGCAAATACCGGTCCCCCTGCGTCTCCTTCAGCAAGACGATAGGGCTGTTCGATGGCATCTCGACCCGGACGCCGACGACCTCCATCTGCCGCACTACAGCTCCATCCTCACGCGCCGTTGGCACACCATCGCTGGCTGACCACTCCCTTTGTCAAGGTACACCCGCTATCGACCCGACGCGGAGCGCAGCCCACCCCCTGCGCCGTCCTCCCGAGCGGCCGGAGCAACCGCCGGCGGCACGATCACGCCGCCCGCCAAGCCCGCCTCCTCGAGGCCGGACTCGACCAGCGCGGCGTGCAGCCAGAGGCTCAGAGCGGCGATCTGCCAGGCGTCCTGGGCGGCGGCCGCCCGGGCGCCCGCACCGCGCTGGCGGAGCTGAGGGGAGACGAGCTGCTCGGCCAGGGAGATGTCGCGTTCGGCGGCGGCCTTGATGCCGCGCAGGTTGCGGGCCCCCACCCCGAACTTGGCGAGCGCCGCGCAGGCCCGGGCCACCTCGAGCGCGTCGGTGCCGTAGTGCCGCCCGGACCGGCGGATCAGGCCGTAGTCCTCGAGCTCGGCCAGACGGTCGGCGTCGATCCCGGCCGCTTCCAGCAGCTCGGCCCGGGTCATGGCGTTGCCCGCGGGCGCGCCGGGACCGGTACCGGCCGGCTGGCGGGCAGCCTCGTCGGCGGCCACGGCGGCGCCGACCGCGGACGCCAGCGTCTGCCGGGTGGGCCCGCCCGCACCGTCCAGGGCGCCGAGCCGCTCCTTGATGACCCGCAGCGGCAGGTACTCGTCCCGCTGCGCGGTCAGGATGTACCGGAGCCGCTCCACGTCGGCCAGCGCGAACTGGCGGTACCCGGACCGGGACCGGGCCGGCTCGACCAGGCCCTCGGCCTCCAGGAACCGGATCTTCGACGGGCTGATGTCCGGGAACTCGGGCCGCAGCCGGGCCAGTACCTCGCCGATATTCAACGAGCCCGACTCACTAGCCGACCTCATGCGTAGTCCTGGGCGCCTCCGCCGCGGCGCTGGCCCTGGAGTCTCGGGTGCGTCATGAAGATGAGCCTGAACTTCCCGATCTGAACCTCGTCGCCGCTGAACAGCTCGGTCTCCTCGATGCGGTCCCGGTTGACGTAGGTGCCGTTCAGGCTGCCCACGTCCCGGACCGTGAACCGGGTCCCGCTGCGGTAGAACTCCGCGTGCCGCCGGGACACCGTCACGTCGTCGAGGAAGATGTCGCTGTCCGGGTGACGGCCCGCGGTGGTCAGCTCGTTGTCGAGCAGGAACCGGCTGCCGGCGTTCGGCCCCCGCTGCACGATCAGCAGCGCGGAGTCGACCGGCAGCGCTTCGAGCATGGCCGGATCGGCCAGCGGCTCATCGTTCGGCTCGGCCTCCGGAGCCTGGCCCCGGTCCAGCGAGATGGTCGAGGTGGTCTCCCCCGGGCGGTCGGCGGTCCCGCGGACCAGTGGTGTGCCGCAGTTCGAGCAGAAGCGGGCGTCCTCTGGGTTCGGACGGCCGCAACGCGTGCAGTAGACGCTGGCCATAGCTCCGCCAGGCCTCCCCTCCATTGGCCAGTCCCACTCATCCGGGGCCGCGTCCGGCTCCGGAGCCTGCGCGGGCGGCACAGGTTCGCGGGATGAAGGTTGCCAGGCTACCGGGGGCGAGGGCTGCCGGTCCATGCGCCACGCGAGCAGCCGTCGCCAGCTGAATCGACGCCACACCGCCGCTCCACCTCCGCCACACCCGGCGCCCTGCCGGAACCCGCCCGGCCAGGACTGGAATCAGGGGGCGAACCGCGGCTCGCGGCCACCCGTGCCCCGTAGTGTGCGTGATTGTCTCACGGCCGGCGGAATTCGCGACATGGCGTACCTAGTCAGTCCCCCACCATAGCGCGGCTTATGGCGGCAGAAGACCAATCGGGGCCGCTCCGGGCGGCCTCGCGAGCAGGTGTTGACCTGGCGGTTATGGACCGGTTTACCGATTGGCCTGCTGACCAGCCGATTCGGCGTTTCCGGCTGGTCTGATCAGCGTTTGGCCCGAGTTTGCTCCGAGCTAACTGATTGGGCGTTGCGGGACGGGCTCACTGGCCGGCCTGCTCGACCACGGCGGCCCAGTCATCGAGCAGGGTCTGGGCGGTGTCCGCGTCGCTGCCCTCCGCCCACAGGTGGGTCACCGCTTCGGCCGGGTCGGGCAGCACCAGCACCCAGCCGAGATCGGGCTCGACCACCCGCACGCCGTCGGTGGTGTCCACCTCGCGGGTGCCGGCCGCCTCGACCACCGTGCGCATCACGCTGCCCTTGGCCGCCCACGGGGTGGGGATCGAGCGCCGCAGCAGGTGGGCGTCGGGGATCCGGGCGTCGATCTGGCTCAGCGTCAGCCGGGTCCTGGCCACCAGGCCGATCAGCCGGGCGAAGGCAGCGATGCCGTCCACCGCGCGGGCGAACTCCGGCACCACGAACCCGCCGCGCCCGTCGGCGGCGAAGATCACATCCTCGGCCGCGGCCGCCTGGGTCAGCGCGTCCATCGAGGTCGGCGTCCAGTCCACCTCCACCCCGTGGAACCGGCACACCTGCTCGGCGACCCGGGTGGTGGTGACCGGCAGCGCCACCCGGCCGGTCTTGCGCTCGGCCGCCACCAGGTCGAGCACGACGAGCAGGGCCCGTTCGTCGCTGACCATCTCGCCCTTCTCGTCCACGATCCGGATCCGCTCGCCGACCTGGTCGAACCGGACCCCGAACGACGCCCGCGACGACGACACCACCTCCGACAGCCGCTGCAGCCCGGCCCGGCGCTGGGCCACGGTCTCGGTCGGCAGCACCTCGTCCAGCCGGTTGTTGATCGTGAGCACGTCGATGCGGATCCGGCCGAGCAGGTTCGGCAGCACCAGCGAGGTGGTGCCGCCGGCGCAGTCGGCCACCACCTTCATGCCGGTCTCCTGCACCGTGTTCATGTTCACGCAGCGGAGCAGTTCCCGGGTGTACCACTCCACCACCCGGGGCGGGTAGGTCAGCTCGGCGATCTCACCGGGGAACGCGCGCCGGAACTCCTGCCGGGAGAACACCCGCTGCAGCTTGCGCTGGGCGGCCAGCGACAGCTCGGCGCCCCGCTCGTCCAGGAAGATGATGTCGATGGACTGGGGGTCGCCGGGGGTGGTGCGCAGCGCCACCCCGCCGCTGTAGTCGGTGCGGGCGGTCTCGAACCGGGCCACCGGCAGCGGCTGGGCCTCCAGGTCGACCACGTTGATCGCGCTGGCGTTGAGCGCCCCCTGGACCGCGCGCTTGAACGTGCGGGCCGCCCGGGACACGTCCCGGGAGGTGGTGACGGTCGAGCCCTTCTTCAGGGTGGTGGCGTAGGCGCTGGCCAGCCGGACGCACAGCTCCGGGGTGACCTCCACGTTGATCAGGCCGGAGACCCCGCGCGGCCCGAACAGGGTGCGGCTGCCGCGGGACTCCCAGATCACGCTGTTGTTGACGACCGCGCCCGCCTCGACCGTCTTGAACGGGTAGACCTTGACCGAGGCTGACAGGTAGGCCTCGGGCTCGATCACGCACTCGTCGCCCACCACCGCCGATTCCTCGATACGGGCCAGCCGCATGACGTCGGTGTTCTTGCCGATCACACAGCCGCGCAGGGTCACGCCCTGGCCCACGTAGACGTTGTTGTGGACCACCGCGCGGTGCAGGAACGCTCCCTCCTTGACCACCACGTTGCTGCCCACCACGGTGTACTCGCGCAGGTTCGCGCCCGCCTCGATCTTGGCGTAGTCACCGATGCAGAGCGGGCCGGTGAGCACCGCTTCCGGGTCGACCTCGGCCCCCTCGGCCACCCAGACCCGGGGCGAGACCTCGAACCCGGCGATGTCGGCCTGCACCCGCCCGGCCAGCACGTCGGCCTGGGCCTTCAGGTAGCTCTCGTGGGTGCCGACATCCTCCCAGTAGCCGTCGGAGATGTAGCCGAACAGCGGCGCCCCCCGCTTGAGCAGGGCCGGGAAGACGTCGGCGGACCAGTCCACCGACTCGCCGGTCGGCACCTCGGCCAGCACCTCGGGCTCCATCACGTAGATACCGGTGTTGACGGTGTCGGAGAACACCTGCCCCCAGGTCGGCTTCTCCAGGAACCGCTGGATCCGCCCGTCCTCGTCGGCGATCACGATGCCGAACTCCAGCGGGTCCGGCACCCGGGTCAGGCCGACGGTGACCAGCGCGCCTTGTTCCTTATGAAAACGGACCATCGCGCTGAGGTCGATGTCGGTGAGGGCGTCACCGGAGATGACCAGGAACGGCTCGTCCAGCAGCGCGTCCTCAGCGTTCTTCACGCTGCCCGCGGTGCCGAGCGGCATCTCCTCGGTCGCGTACTGCAGCTCCATGCCGAAGTCTTCGCCGTCGCCGAAGTAGTTACGGACCAGCGCGGCGAGGAACTGTACGGTCACCACGGTGTCGGTGAACCCGTGCCGCCGCAGCAGCCGGAGCACGTGTTCCATGATCGGCCGGTTGGCCACGGGCAGCAGTGGCTTGGGCTGGTTGGCGGTCATCGGGCGCAGTCGCGTCCCTTCACCGCCTGCCATCACGACAGCCTTCAACGCTACGCCGCTCCCTCCGATGTATGCGGTGCCCGGTCGTCAGGGCTCGGCTCGGCTGATCCGGTGAGCAGATCGCGGGCCTGGATCACGTAGAGGGCCGCCGCCCACCAGTACAACGCGGTGCCCCAGATGGCGAACGCCCACCCGATGATCCGGGTGACCTCGCCCAGGTTCCCCGCGTACGTTCCGAGGAGCAGCAATGGAAATGCGTATAGAAGGCAAAGAGTAGCTGTTTTCCCCACAAAGCTAACCTGCAGGGTGCCGAAGCCGAGCTTGCGCTTGAGGAGCGCCAGCGCCCCGGCCACCATCAGCTCCCGGACCGCGAGCAGGGCGACCAGCCACCACGGGATGATGTTCCGCACCGCCAGCGCGATCAGCGTGGCCGCGATATACAGCCGGTCGGCGGCCGGGTCGAGCGCCTCCCCCAGCCGGCTCTGCTGGTTGAACGCCCGCGCGATCTTCCCGTCCAGCCAGTCGGTGGCGGCCGACGCGATCAGCAGGACCACCGCCCAGGCGTCCAGGTGCGGGCCGAGCACCAGCCAGAGGAAGAGCGGAACGCCGAGCAGGCGGAGGCCGCTGAGGCCGTTGGGGATGGTGAGGATGCGGTCCCGGTTCCCCGGCCCGGGCTGATCAGACTCAGGGTGATCAGGCTCCGGGTGTGCTGGCTCGCCAGCTGCGGGAAGACCGGATTCGGCCGCGTTTCCACCGCTCCCCTTACCGCCCCCACGGATCTGGCCCACGCCGCGACCTTACCTGGCGCCCCGCCCCACCTCCCCGCCTGGCGTGGCCGCATCCACTTCCCCTCCGTGAAAGTGACCGTAAATGTTCATGCTCCGGCCGCTGTCCGTTTCGGGTGGCTGCGAGCTGGAGTGGCTTGGGGGGCCGCTGGAGCTGAGAGGGGTGGAGCGGCGGGCAAGGCGCATGTGCTCAGGGTGACTCGTGGGTCGCGGGTGCCGGGACACGCTGGTCAGCGGGGGTGGTAGCTGGTGATGTCGAAGACAGCGGTTACTTCGAGGGGGGCGGGGAGGGCGGCCAGCCGGGTCTGGGTGACGGCGGGGCTGGTGTGGTGGGCCGAGGGGCCCATGGCGATGAGGGTGGCGGCCTCGGGGCGGGTCAGGTGGAGGGGGATCGTGAGAGTGCGCCGGGCTGCCTGGGTGAAATACGGGCCGAGGGTGGCGGACAGGCGGCTGTCCTTATCCTCGTCGACGGTGAGCAGGGACGCCGGGGCGATCAGCTCGGCGAGGTGGGCCTCGGCGGGAGTCACCACGATGAGGGTGCCGCCCGGGCGCAGGACGCGATGGAACTCGGCGGCGTTGCGGGGGGCGAACACGTTGAGGATGAGCGAGACCGCCCCGGAGCGGACCGGGAACGGCTGCCAGGTGTCCCAGGCGACGGCGCCGATGCCGGGGCCGGCCCGGGCCGCCCGGCGCAGGGCGCGGGCGGAGATGTCCATGGCCAGGCCGGCCGCCGATCCCCCGCCGGTTCCCGCCTCGGCTCCGGGCGCGGAACCCAGCGCGCGCAGCACCGCCGCCAGGTAGTAGCCGGTGCCCGCGCCCGCGTCCAGCACGGCCCCGGCCCCGGCCCCGGCTCCGGCTCCGGCGTCGGCTCGGGCGCTGACGGCCAGGCCGGCCACTGCCTCCGCCAGCGGTGCGTAGTGCCCGGCGTCGAGGAAATCAGCCCGGGCCGCCACCATTTCGGCGGTGTCGGCCGTGCCCGGCCGGGTGCCGCCGGGCATCAGGTTGACGTAGCCCTGGCGGGCGACGTCGAAGCTGTGCCCGATGGCGCACCGCAGGCTCTGCCCGGTCAGCGTGAACGAGGCCGCGCAGACCGGGCAGACGAGCAGCCCGGCGACGTCCGCGAGCAGGTCAGTCGCCCCACACGTCGCGGGCGACGTCGACGATCAGGCGGAGCTTGGCGATCTCCTCGTCGTAGGTCAGCACGTTGCCTTCCACGGTCGAGGAGAACCCGCACTGCGGCGACAGGCACAGCTGGTCCAGCGGCACGTAGTGGGAGGCCTCGTCGATGCGCCGCTTGAGCTGGTCCGGGTCCTCGAGCTGGCCGCTCTTGGTGGTGACCAGTCCGAGCACGACCATTTTGCCCTTGGGCACGAACCGCAGCGGCTCGAAGCCGCCGGAGCGGGCGTCGTCGTACTCCAGGAAGAACCCGTCCACGTTGAGCTCGCTGAACAGCGCCTCGGCCACGAAGTCGTAGCTGCCCTCGGCCGCCCAGGAGGACCGGAAGTTCCCGCGGCACATGTGGGTGGTGACGGCCATCCCGTCCGGCTTGCCGGCCAGCGCGTTGTTGATCTGCTTGATGTAGCGCAGGTGCAGATGGTCGGCGTCGTCGCCGCGCTGGGCGATCTCGGCCCGCTGGGCCGGGTCGTTCAGGTAGGCCAGGCTGGTGTCGTCGAACTGGAGGTACTGGCAGCCGAGCGCCCCGAGGCGCCGCACTTCCTCGGCGTAGGCGGCCGACAGGTCGGACCAGAATTCCTCGATGTCCGGGTAGACGTCGGTGTCGATGGCGGCCGGGCCACCCCGGTAGTGGACCATGTTCGGCGAGGGGATGGTGAGCTTCGGGATGGCCGACTTGACCTGGGACTGCAGGTAGACGAAGGCGTCTTCGAAGATCGTCTGGTTCAGCCGGACCTTGCTGTCGATCCGCAGGGCCGCGAAGGCGGCCTCCAGGTCCCCGCTGGCGTTGCGGAAGTTGACGGTGATGTTGCCCGGGACCTTGGTGATCCCGCCCAGACTGTAGATGAAGTCCATGTGCCAGGACGCACGGCGGAACTCGCCGTCGGTGGCGGACTGCAGGCCGATCTCTTCCTGCATGGCCACCACGTCGGTGATCGCCTCGTCCTCGACGGCCCGCAGGTCATCGGCGGACAGGCGGCCAGCCGCGAACTCGTCCCGGGCCTGCAGCAGGCGGGGCGGGCGCAGCAGGCTTCCCACGTGGTCGGCACGGAACGGCGGTGTGGCGCGCATCGGACCCCCTTCGGAAGCGGTACTCCGCGCGAGCATAACGCCGGCCGCACGGGCCGGCCCGGCGGCCCTGCCCGCCAGGCACGGCCGGTCAGGCCGGCTGGCCGGCTTCGCGGTCCTGGCGGGCCGACGAACGGCCGGCCTGGCCGTCCGGGGCGGGCTGGCGCCAGATCCGCCAGGCGGTGAACGCCAGCAGGAACAGCAGGGCCAGACCGGCCAGGATGTAGGCGTTCCCGGTCAGCAGCTCGTGCCCGTACCAGTGGTACTCGACGTAGGAGGGCTGATCGCCGTGCTGGTAGTAGGTCAGCGGGTCGGTCTGCGGCGGCTGCCAGATGATGCCGAGGGAGAACGCGCCCAGGTCGGTCGGCTCGCTCCACAAGCTGCCGGGCCAGGCGCCGAACAGCGCGACGATCCCCACCCCGGTGGCCGCCCAGAAGGCCGCGCGCCAGCGCGAAGTCCGCCACGCCCGCACCGCGTAGTGCCCGGCCACGGCCACGCCCGGCGCGATCCACACCCAGTGATGGTCCCAGCTGATCGGGGACAGCAGCAGGCCGGTCAGGGCAGCGGTCAGCAGGCCCACCATCTGGTAGCCGCGGCGGTCGAACACGGCCGCGGTGACCAGGCCGATGACGCCGCAGATGACCGCGGCCACGGCCCACTCCTTGCCCGACCCGGCGATGCTGCCGGACAGCCGGGCGATCAGGCCGCGCAGCGACTGGTTGCCGGACCAGGCGGTGAACCCGGTCCGACCGCCCTGGAGGAACAGGCCGTGGAACCACCACCTGACCGAGGCGTGCCGCTGGATGACGAAGCCGGCCAGGATGGTGAACGCGAACCCGGCCGTCGCCACCGCCGCCTGCCGGTACTTCCTGGCCAGCAGCAGGTACGGGATGAACACCAGCGGGGTCAGCTTGATGCCGGCCGCGATGCCCACGCCGAAGCCCTTCCACCAGCGGCTGCGGGCGGTGTCGGGCTGGGTCAGGTCCCAGATGATCAAGGCCATCAGCACCAGGTTGACCTGGCCCAGGTACAGGGTGCGGATGACCGGCTCGGTCCAGAACACCAGACCCGCGGCCAGCAGGGTCGCGCCCGCGCGGACCATCCGGCTGGAATAGCCGAGGCCGCGGAAGGTGTACCAGAGGGCCGCGACCAGGGCCACGATGTTGACCGCGACCGACAGCTTGGGCAGCACCCCCCAGGGGATGAACGACACCACCGCGAACACGATCGCCGCGAACGGGGTGTAGGTGAACTTGAGGCCCAGGTTGCCGTAGCCACTCCACTGGTACAGCGGCGCGTAGACCCTGGGATTGAAGTCGGGCCGGATCTCACGGACAATAAGGCCACCCGACCGGTAGACCGCGAGGTCGACCGGATCCAGCGTCCAGCTGGCCGGGTGGATGATGCCGTAGACGACGTACAGCGCGACGGCCAGGACGAATGCGCCCGCGCCGGCGGCCAGCAGGGGGCGGGCGGGGACCGACTTCACCCGGCAACCCTACCGTTTGCGGGCACCTCGCGCCGGGGCTGCTACGACATGCGATAGTGGTTGAGGCAAACCCCGACGCCAGGAGGTGAAGCGGCCATCAGCGGAGTGCAGCAGCTGGTCTTTTCCGGCCCGCTCATCCTGGCCGTGCCGGTGGCCGCCGCCGCGGGCGCGATCACGTTCATCTCCCCCTGCTGCCTGCCCCTGGTGCCCGGGTACCTGGCCTACGCGACCGGCATGTCGGGCAGCGACGTGCAGGACTCGCGCGGGCAGGTGGCCACCCCGGACGAGGCGGCCGCGACGGCGCAGGCCGGTGGAGGTACCGCCGTGGCGACCGCCGCCACGGTGAGCACGGCGGCCCCGGCCCGGCCGAGCCGGGGCCGGACGATCGCGGGCACGATGCTGTTCATCCTCGGGTTCTCGGCCCTGTTCGCCACCTACGGCGCGGCCTCCGGCAGCCTGGGCGGCAGCCTGCTGGCCCACCACCAGACCGGTGTCACCCAGGTGCTGGGCGCGGTCACGATCGTCCTCGGCCTGCTGTTCGCCGGCCTGCTGGACCGGTTCTCGTTCGCGGGCCGGGTGCTGCGCCCGTCGCTGCGGCCGCGGGCCGGCCTGGCCGGGGCGCCGCTGCTGGGGGTGATGTTCGGCCTGGGCTGGACACCGTGCATCGGTCCCACCCTGGCGACCGTGCTGGCTTTGTCCACGACCACCGGGACCGCGGCCCGGGGTGCGTTCCTGGCCTTCATCTACGGCCTCGGCCTGGGCATCCCGTTCCTGATCGTGTCGGTGGCCTTCCAGCGCAGCATGCGGGTGTTCGGCTATGCCCGGCGGCACGCGCGCCTGGTGACCAGGATCGGCGGCGCGCTGCTGGTCGTGGTGGGCGTGCTCGAAGTATCGGGCGCCTGGGCCTCGGCCATGACCTGGCTGAAGATCCACTGGATCGGCGGCTACCAGCCCCCGCTGTAACAGCTGTTCGACGGCAACGCGCTCAGCGGCGCGGCCCTCGCACCGGCGGGGCGGTACCCGCCGCGGTCGCGCCCCGGCCGCCGCCACCACGCTGCTTCTTCACGCCCCGGCCGTTGGCGGCGGGCCTGGTCTCGGCTCTGGTGGCCGGGGTGGCCGCCGCGACCAGCGCCTCCAGCAGCCGCAGGTCGTCGCCCTCTTCGGGGTGCCACTGGATACCGACCGCGAACCGGTGGCCGTCCAGCTCGAGCGCCTCGATGACCTGATCGTCGGCCCAGGCCACGGTGGTCAGGCCCTCGCCGGGCCGGTGAACCGCCTGGTGGTGCAGGGCCGGCACCCGGACCTTGCCACCGAGCAGCTTGCCGAGCGTGCTGGTGGCGTTGAGGTTGACGTCGTGCTGGCTCATCCTGGCGGTGCCGGCCGCGTGCCCGCTGTGGCCGACCGCCTCCGGCAGGTACTGGATCAGCGTGCCGCCGCGGGCCACGTTGAGCACGTGCAGACCGCGGCCGATGGCCAGGACCGGCAGGTCCGCCTCGATCGCGGCGCGCACCAGCGCCACCTCGAACCGGTCGCGGCGGCGGTCGGGGGCGTCGGTCTGCTCGTGCGGCTCGGCCTCGTACAGGGCCGGGTTGACGTCCGTCCCGCCGGTCAGGACCAGCCCGTCCAGCCCCACGATCAGCACGGCCACGCTCTCCGGCGGCACCGGCGGCAGGATGACCGGGGTGCCGCCGGCGCGCTCGACGGCCCGGGTATAGGTGAGCGGGGACAGCACAGCCTCGCGAACCCAGTCGCCCCAGTGCGCGGCCTCGAGCTGACCGGTGATCCCAATGAGCGGGCGGGCCATGCACCCCTCCTGCGGTGTTGGTCGCGAATGTCCAACTGGTCGCTTAACGTTCCGCTGCCCATCATGGTCCATCGGCACGTCCCCGGGTCAACGGCTTGCGAAAGTTCACGTCAAAGCCTTGGCGAGCCCGGCCAGGCCGGGCTCGCCGGCCAGGGCCGGGCGGGAACACCGGGCCGCGGCGGAAATCGGCATCCGGTCCCTAAACACATTAATGGGACCAAACCACTTAAGGCAGTCACGATTACTTATCGTGCAAATCCAAAAATCAGTTTTTTGTTAAAGGGTCAATTTGCGCCGGGGCCGATGTTATCGATGTCACACCGCGTTTTCGGCGACTAATAGGCGTCGATTATGGATATTCTGGGTACCTTAAGGCTGGCTTTGCCGGTATCTGCTGTAATTGCCGGCCACTGGGCAGGAGATTTGACCGATGGCATCTTCCGATGGCGGCCCGGAAGGCCATCCAGCCCATCAGACCAGCGCCTCCACCGCCGATCAGGCGCAGAGTTTCTTCAGCGAGGGTGCGGCCGGGGGCCTCCCGGCGGCCGCCCGCGACGATCCCCTGGGCCGCCTGCTGGCCGCGATCGACCCGGTCTTCGATTCGGCGATGACCTATTTTTATGGCCACCTGTTTGCGATCGAGCCGCAGATCCGGGCGATGTTCCCGCCCGCCATGGACACCCAGCGGAAAAGGTTTTATCAGGCGCTGACCCGCATCGTTGCCAGCGCGGACGACGACGTCCTGGCCGCCTATCTGGATGGGCTGGGCCGGGCGCACCGCAAATTCGGGGTGCAAAAAGATCATTTCGACCCGTTCGCGCAGGCGCTCACCGCCACCTGGCAGCGATACGCGCCCAGCGCCTGGGCCGACGCGGCGGCCGAGTGGGACGACCTCTACCACCGGGTCAGCCGGGCGATGGTGGCCGCCGCCGACCGGGACGCGGAGCAGTCACCGCCGTGGTGGCTGGCGGAAATCGTCGACCACGAGGTGCGCGGGGCCGACCTGGCGGTGCTGACGCTGCTGCCCGGCCAGCCGGTCCCCTACCAGCCGGGCCAGCACATCAGCATCCAGACCCCGCGCTGGCCGCGATTGTGGCGCAGCTACTCGGTGGCCAACGCTCCCCGCGACGACGGCACCCTCACCTTGCACGTCCGGGCGGTGCCGGGCGGGCTGGTGAGCGCGGCGCTGGTGCACCACGTGACCGTCGGGGACACGTTGCTGCTGGGCGCGGCCGACGGCGCGATGACGGCCGACACCGCGTCCGGGCGGGACGTGCTGTGCCTGGCCGGCGGGACCGGGCTGGCGCCGGTCAAGGCCATCGTCGAGGCCATCGCCGGCGCTCAGGGAGCCCGGCCGCACCGCGAGATCGTGCTCTACCACGGCGCCCGGTACGAGGCCGGCCTGTACGACCTGGCCGACCTGCAGCACCTGGAGCGCAACTATCCGTGGCTGCAGGTCATCCCGGTCGTCTCCGAGGAGGCCGCCCCGGACGCCATCTTCGGCTCGATCCCGGACGTGGTGGCCGTGGCCAACTGGCGTGACCGCGACGTCTACGTGGCCGGCCCGGACCCGATGATCGCCCAGACCGTCAGCGAGCTGAAGGACCGCGGCGCCCCCGAGGAGCGCCTCCACTACGACTGCCCGATGTTCTAGGCGGCACCGTCCCGGCGAACCTCAGACCTTGCGCCAGCCCGGCACCCAGGCACCGTCGGCGCTGACCTCGTAGTCGCCGAACAGGGCCGGGGCCTCGGCCCGCATCAGCTCCCCGATCCTGCCGAACACCAGCCGGATCTCTTCCTCGGCACCGGGATCGGTCCGCGCCTCGATCGTGTGCCGCAGCGTCCGCACGTTGGCCGTCCATACCAGCCCGGTCGCCACGCCGTCCGGTGCGAACCGCCGCATGAACGACGTCTTGTGCTTCTTCTCGTGCATCTTGACGCCGTCGTCGTCCAGCCCGAAGTGATCGGCCATCCAGCGCTGAAAGTTCTCCATCTCCCCCAGCAGGACGCCCGCCCGCTTCATCAGCTCTTCGTCCTCCTGGGCCCACTCGGGGAACCAGAACGGGATGTCCGCGAGCCGGACGAAACGCAGTGACTCCTGGGACACCGCGGTGCCCGGCCGGTGCCGGACCAGCTCGTGCGTGAACACCCGGCTCACGTTGTGCAGCACGAACGTGAAGCTGATGTGCTCCAGCACCGAGCCGTGCGCCTGGGCCAGGATGTTCTGCAGGTAGACCGTCTGGTCGTTGCGGACCATGCGGACGTTCGGGTTGAGCCCCGGCTCCCAGGACCGGTAACACATCTTGCCCGCGAACTCGGCCAGGTTCTGCGCGTCGTTGTCGAGCTGGTCGCGGTCCAGCCGCTCGAGCCAGCTGCTGCCGCCCACCTCGGCCAGGTACTCGGCGATCATGTCGTAGTCGAGCTGCGGCCGGGCCACCAGCCGGATCTCGGGCTCCACGCTCCTCATGTCACAGCACTCTAACGGCCAGCCGGTCAGCTAGCGGGTGAAGACACCCGGTCGCGGCACAGCCGCAGCACGTTGGCGATGACCTGGTGCCCGGCCCGGCCGGTGGCGGTGAGGATCGACTCGGGGTGGAACTGCACGGCCCAGCGGCCGGCCGCATGGTCCTCGATCGCCATGACCACCCCGTCGGGGGTGACCGCGGTGACCTCGAAGTCGCCCTTGACCTGCTCGGTCCGGGCGTAGATGGAGTGGTAGCGGGCCCCGGTGAACTCGGCCGGGAGGCCGTCCAGCAGCTGGCCGCCCTGGACCCGGACCCGGCCGGGCTTGCCGTGCGCGGGCTCGGTCAGCAGCGAGAGCTCACCGCCGGCGTGCTCCACCATCGCCTGCAGGCCCAGGCAGACACCGAACGCGGGCAGGCCGCGGGCGTCCAGCTCGGACAGCAGGGCGTCGCAGGCGAAGTCGGACGGCCGGCCGGGACCAGGCGACAGTACCACCAGGTCCGGCCGGTAGTGGTCGAGCAGCGACGGCGGGAAACCGGCCCGCAGCGTGGTCACCTGCGCGCCCTGCTGCCGGAAGTAGTCGGCCAGCGTGTGCACGAACGAGTCCTGGTGGTCGACCAGCAGGATGTGCAGGCCAGCCCCGGGCTGGGGCCCCGCCACCTCAGGCTCGGCCGGGCTGGCCGAGCCCGCCGAGCGTTCGGCGTCTTTCAGGGTTTCCATCAGCGCCCGGGCCTTGATGTGGGTCTCGCGCTCCTCGGAGTCCGGGTCGGAATCGAACAGCAGCGTCGCCCCGGCCCGGACCGCGGCGATGCCGTCCCGGATGTGGGCGGTGCGCAGGGTGAGGCCGGTGTTCATGCCGCCGTCGAAGCCGATCGCGCCGACCGCGCCGCCGTACCAGCGGCGCGGGGTGGCCTCGTGGTCCTCGATGAACTGCATGGCCCAGTTCTTGGGGGCGCCGGTCACGGTCACCGCCCACATGTGGGTGAGGAACGCGTCGAGGGCGTCGAACCCGGGCTGCAGCCGGCCCTCGACGTGGTCGACGGTGTGGATCAGCCGACTGTACATCTCGATCTGCCGGCGCCCGATGACCCGGACCGTGCCCGGCACGCAGACCCGCGACTTGTCGTTGCGGTCCACGTCGGTGCACATGGTCAGCTCGGACTCCTCCTTGGCCGAGTCGAGCAGCGTGCGGATGTTCTCCGCGTCCTCCAGCGGGCCGGCCCCGCGCGCGATCGTGCCGGAGATCGGGCAGGTCTCCACCCGGTCCCCGGTGACCCGCACGTACATCTCGGGCGAGGCACCGACCAGGTACTCCCCCTCGCCCAGGTTGAACATGAACTCGTACGGGGCCGGGTTGCGGCCCCGCAGCTGCTCATAGAACGCAGACGGCCGCGCGCAGCGGCCGTAGAACACGTGCCCGGGCACCACTTCGAACAGGTCGCCGCGGGCGAACTTCTCCCGCGCCTGGGCCACGACCTGGGCGTAGGCGCCAGGCTTGGGCTGCTCGGGCAGGGCGCCCGGGGGGGGCGGGGTAGGCGGCGTGGTGCGCTCGGTCAGCCGGGGCAGCCCCTCGGTGGAGACGCCGTCCACGGTGAATTCGTAGCTGAGCCGGGTGGCCTCTTCCCGCTTGCGGTCCAGCACGTAGATCTCGTCCGGCAGGTGCAGTACCAGGTCACGCTGGTCGGCGGGCCGGTCCAGCCGCATCCGCACCGGCTCGAACTGGAAGGCCAGGTCGTAGCCGAACGCCCCGTACAGGCCCAGATGGGAGTCTGGGCAGCCGAACGCGGCGATGATCTCGCGGATCGCGCTGAACACGGTGGGGCGGCGGCTGCGCTCCTCTTCGGTGTAGGCCCGGTCCGGCTCCGGTATGTCCACGGTCACGCTGGTGCCTGCATCGGCCGTGCCCGCGTCCCCAGTGCCATCGGTGACGAGCGTGCCGGCCCGCTGCAGCGCAGCCGCGATCATCGGCAGCACCACCCGGCCCCGGTCGTTCAGGGCGCGGGCGCCGATGCGGCGGCCGCGGGCCACGACCTCCACGCACGGGTCGGCGTAGGCGATGTGCCACCGGCTGTACCGGCCCGGGTACTCCATGCCCGAGCTGAGCACGCCGCCGCGCCGGTCGTCGACCGCGCGCGCGATCTCGGTCAGCCGGTCCGGGTCGAACGACTTAGCAGTTCGGGTGACCCGCACGCCGCCGCCGGTCTCGAAGTCGGTTCGCACATCGGCCATCTTGTCCACGTCGGCACCTTTGTCTGGGCCCGGCCACGGCGGGAAAGAAAAACGGCCGCCGAATGCGGGCGGTCGTCATGATCAACGAGTCAGCTGCAACGCCGCCTAGAGGGGGCGCCACCACTGCAGCCTCGTCGTACGCATGGGGGTGAGCTTAGCCGACCGGGCCGGGTGCCGCCACGGGGTATCCGGCCCGGTCCAGGCTAGGGTCAGCTGCGTGCGGGATTACCGAGATCCCTGGTTGGCGCTCGGCGCCTGGTTCCGGTCCAGCCGCCGGATGCTCGCGGCCGAGCTGAGCCACGGCGGCTGGCTGAACTTCGGCCCGTTCCGCTGGTCGGCGGTGGACGTGCCGCGGGCGCTGCGGGCCGGGGTCGGGATGGTCACCCCGCTCGCGCTCGGGCTGGCCACCGGGCACCTGGAGTACGGCGTGTTCGCGGCCCTGGGAGCGCAACCCGCGGGAATCGTCTCGTTCCAGGGCGCGTCGCGGACCCGGGTCAGCGCGATCACGCTGGCCGCGCTGGGCATGGCCGTCGCCACCTGGGTCGGCGGCGTCGCCGCCTGGGCCAGCGGCTGGTTGCTGTTCCCGGCCGTGCTGGTGTTCAGCTACCTGGCCGGGTTGCTGGCCGCGCTCGGGCAGCGGTTCGGTGTGGTGGGTCTGCAGTGGGCCATCCAGCTGGTCATCGCCAGCGCGATCCCGCTGCCGCCCGGGGACGCCGCGGTGCGGGCCGGTTTGGTGCTGGCCGGCGGCCTGTGGCAGGGTGCGCTGGTCATCGGGGGCTGGGCCTTCACCCGGGGCGGGCAGGAGCGAGCGTCGCTGGCGGCCGGATACCGCGCCCTGGCCCGGTACGCCGAGGACAGCTGCCATCGGCCGCCGGAAGGCACGGCCACGGCCACGGCCGCCCCGCCTCCGCCGGGCTTCGACTCCGCCGCGGTCACCGACCCCAACCCGCTGCTGCGGGCCCAGGAGCGCTACCGCTTCCTGCTGCTGCTCGAACAGGCCGAGCGGATCCGGGTCAGCCTGGCCGCCGTGGCCCGTTACGGGTCACAGTGCGAGCTGCTGGATCCGGTGGCCCGCGTGCTGGACGGGCTAGCCGACGCGCTGGAGGCCCGGCGCGGCCACCACGATCTGGCCGAGACGCTGGAGCAGACGCTGGCCGGTATCAAGCTGTCCGCGGACGTGCCCTGGCGCTGGGCAGGCGCGGCCCTGCTGGGCGAGCTACGCGGCGCGGTCCGGATCCTGCGGCGGCTGGACGACCGGGACGTCGGGCCGACCCCGGATCGCCCGGCCCGGCCCGCCCACCGCTGGACGGCCTGGCGTTCGAAGGTCACCTCGGCGCTGGAAAACCTGACCGCCGCGGCCGGGATCTCGACCGAGGCGGGCCGGCACGCGCTGCGGCTGGCGGTGGTCGCCGCGATCGGGGAGATCGTCGCCCAGGCCTCCGGTCTCCCGCATGGCTACTGGATCGTGCTGACGATCCTGATCGTGCTGCGGCCGGACTACGCCTCCACCATCTACCGGGGCGTACAGCGGGCGGCCGGCACGATCCTCGGGGCCGGGCTGGGGCTGGCCACCGCGCTGCTACTGCACGCCGGCCCCGGGGTGCTGATCGCGGCGGCGGGCGTGACGATGACCGTGTCCTATGCCGTGTTCGCGGTGAACTACCTGCTGTTCGCGGTGTTCCTGACTGACTTCGTGGTCATCTTGCTGGCCCTGCTGGGCCAGACCGCCGAGCAGACCGTGGGGGCCCGGATTACCGGCACCGTGATCGGCGCCGCACTCGCCCTGATCGGATACCTGGTGTGGCCGTCGTGGGAGGGTGAGTCGGCGCAGCAGAAGCTGGCCCGGCTGTTCGAGACCCAGGCCGCTTACCTGTCGATGGTGCTGCGCGCCTACATCCGGCCCGGTCCCCCGGATTGGGCCGCCCTCGCCGCCGCTGCCCGCACCACGCGCCGGGCCCGCACTGACGCCGAGGCGTCGGCCGACCGGCTTGCTGACGAGCCGCCGCAGCCGCCCCTGACGGCCCGGCTGGCCTACGGTCTGATCGGTATCGGACGGCGGCTGGCCCACGCCTCGCTCACCCTGGAAGCGGCGCTGGAAACCACGCACCCCAAGCAAGGCCAGGCCCCCCGCCCGGCTCAGCCGGACCAAAAGGTCAAAGCGGTGGACCAGTTCGCCGATGGCGTCGAAGCAGCAGCCAGCGTGGTGGCCGGTTCCCTGCGCAGCCTGCGTCCCCCGGGCGACATGCCGCCGCTGCGCGAGTTGCAGTCCGTCCTCTACCAGGAGTTCACCGCCGACCAGGATCTGCCCGGTGACGGCGCTCCCCCGCTGGGCACCGCTGGCCTGAACACCATCCTGGTCAGCACGACCGACGAATACACCGACGCATTCGACACCGCCGCCGACGTCCTCCGCCAGCGCCTCGGCTCATGATCCGCCGAACCAGTGATCTGCTGATCTGCGCCGGCTGAATAGATGTCGCTGAAATGTAATTCCGCTGCGCTTTCTAACGTTTTCTTTTTGTGTTATTATGTCAATTGCTGGTCATAAATTTGGGTCATGAATGATTCGGGGACACCGAGCATGACCGCTATGACCGCCGCCGCCGCCCGCGCCGCCCACCTCGTCGTCGACCGCGAACCGCTGATCTTCGCCGACCCGCTGGCCGCCACGCTGCTCGGCGACCAGGCCGGCCCGCTGCTCGCCTACCACCGCGGCAGCCCGGCTCACGACGTGCTGGCGGTGGCCCGCGCGACCGTGACCACCCGCAGCCGGTTCACCGAGGAACGGCTGGCCGAGGCGGCGCGGCGCGGCGTCAGCCAGTACCTGATCCTGGGCGCGGGACTGGATTCTTTCGCCTGGCGGTCGCCGCTGGCGGCCCGGGTCCGCGTGATCGAGGCCGACCACCCGGGCGCCCAGCGCTGGAAACGGGCCCGGCTGGCCGAGGCCGGGATGACCGCCCGGGGCGACGTCCGCTACGCCGGCATCGACCTGGAGGCCGGGACGCTGGACGCCGCGCTGACCACGGCTGGTTTCGACTTCGGGCAGCCCGCGCTGATCAGCTGGCTGGGCGTGATCATGTACCTCAGCAAGGACGCGATCACCAGCACGCTGGCCACGCTGAGCCGCTGCGCACGCGGGACCGAGCTGGTGGCCGAGTACCTGGTGCCCGACGATCTGCGGGACGGCCTCGGCCGCGGTTACGCCCAGCAGGTGGCGCCGGTGGCGGCGCAGTGGGGCGAGCCGTGGCGGACCTGCCTGCGGCCCGGGGAGATGGGCGCGCTGCTGGCCGCGCACGGCTTCGCGCTGGCCGCCAGCGTGCCGCAGCGCGAGGCGGTCCCCGATCCGCTGTGGGACCGGACCGACGCGCTCCGGCCCGCCGGCCTGGGCTGGCTGGCGCACGCGCGGCGCACCGGCCCAGGCGGCGATTAACGCACCGGCGACCGGTGGTGGCACTCTGGGCGCGACCCATCCGGACCGCGACGCCCAGGGAGACAGCCGACGATGACGACGGTGAGCGCCGCCACCTGGATCGACGCGCGGCCTGAGGCGGTATGGGCCGTCCTCACCGACCTGCGGCGCTACCCGGAGTGGCACCCGCTGTTCCCGGCGGCGGCGGGCGACCTGGCCGTCGGGCAGCGGATCACGCTGCGCGGCGCCCGCGACGGCGGCGGCCGGGTCACGATCCGCCCGCGCGTCACCGCCGTCATCCCCGGCCGCGAGCTGGGCTGGGTGAGCCGCCCGCCGGGAATGCCACCGGGCCTGCTCAGCGCCGAATACGGTCTCACGCTAAAGCCGGGCAACGGCGGCACCCTGGTCCTGCAGCGCGAGGAGTACCGCGGTTTTCTGGTGCGCTTTTCCGGCCGCAGGCTCGATCGGGGCGAGGCCGGCTTGCGGGCGCTGAATGGCGCGCTGAAGGCCCGCCTGGAGAACTCCTGAGATGGCTGCGATTTTTGTGGCGGATGGGAAACTCAAGGGAGGCAGCGGAAGCAGATACGGCCATCAATGCACGTGCAGGAAATTACCCACAGGGTGGACTTACTCTGTGCACGTGCAAAAAACCGCCCACGCGGCGCACGCATGACGTAATCAGTAAATTACGGATTGCTGTTTTTTACTACGGTTTTGCTGGTTTGCCGATTAGTTAGCCGGCGACGTCGATCCATAAAAGGGATATATCGGGTCATAGTTGAGAGTAAACCGGTTGACCAGCTCAGAACGGCGTAGTTAATGTAGACAGCGCTTTCCGCAGTATTGCCACGTACGTAACGAGTGACCTAAAACGCACGTGCACCGATTCCTCCACCAGTGGCGCACAGGGGCCGTCACAGGTGGCGGATCAAGCGACGTCAGAAGCCGAAGCCGCCGGGACGCCCGTTCCGGTCGGCAATCAGGCCCGCCAGCGTCGAAAGCGCGATCTCGGCGGGCGACCGGGAGCCGATGTTGAGGCCGATGGGCCGGTGTACCCGGGCGATCTCGTCCTCCGGCACCCCGAACTCGATCAGGCCCGGGATGTAGGGCGCGGGGTGGCGCGGGTTTCCCATCACGCCGATCCAGCGGGCCTTGCCCGCCAGAAGGTCACGGATCACCACGTCCAGTTCCGGCCGGTGGTGGTCGGTCACCACCACGTCGGCGGTCGGATCCAGGCTGGCCAGGTCGCCGATCATGCTCTGGCCGGCGGCAGCCGCGGCTGCCGCCCGGTCCGCGTCCGGTTCCAGCAGCGCGGTCCGGTACCCGCAGTCCGCCGCGTAACGCAGCAGGTAGCCGGCCACCGGCGAGTCGAACACCGCCACCAGCACCCGGGTCGCGTCGGCCGGGGCGGGTGCGCCGTGCGCGATCGCGTCGGCCGACGGGCCCGCATTCCCGGCTGGACCCGACTCCACGCCGTGGGCCACCGCGCACGACGGGTCGATTTCACCGTGGGTCATCCCGCCAGTCTCGCACGGCGCGGACTGGCGGAAACAGCGCGAATGTCAGCCCAGCCAGGCAAACTGCATATAACAGCTTTGAACTGGAGGCGAGGGCTGCCGATGAAGATGGTCAAGCACGAGGTCAGCGCCTGGACCGTCGGGCAATTGCGGAAGGCACTGGCCGAGTTCCCCGACGACATGGCCGTCCGGGTCGCGCCGCTGGAGGAGCCGGGTGGCGACCTCGAAGCACCGCTGCAGGTCGTGGTCAACTCCGAGGTGCGGCTGTTCGCCGAGGATCACGGCCCGCTGTCCGGCCGGTCCCAGAACGGGGACGGCAAGGACTACCTGACGCTGGAGTGCGACTACCCGTCCGGGGACTACCCGCCCGCCGAGTGACGGCTTACGGCCGGTAGGCGGCGACGAGCTTGTCCATCAGGGCGTCCAGCCGGCCGTCGGGCTGCTGGCGCGCGGGGTCCTCGTCGTACCAGGCCACGATCTCGCGGGCACCCTGCTCGAACGGGATCGTGGCGCAGAAGTCCGGCACCACCGAGCGCAGCTTGGAGTTGTCGAACACCATCGAGTGCGCCTTGTCGCCGATCAGCCCGGCACCCCACTGCGGGTCGGCGGCGGCGATCACGTCCGAGGGCACGTGCACCAGGTGCGGGGTCACACCCAGCCCCGCGGCCAGGCTGTGCGCGATCTGGTCCCAGGTCAGGACATCATCAGAGGTGATGTGGAAGACGTCACCGACGGTGCGCGGGTGCGCCAGCAGCGGAACGAACCCCTGGGCGAAGTCCGCGCTGTGGGTCAGCGTCCACAGCGAGGTGCCGTCGCCGTGCACGACGACCTCTTTGCCCGCGCGCATGCGGGCCAGTGCCGTCCACTTGCCATCGAACGGGATGCTGGTCCGGTCGTAGGTGTGCGACGGGCGCACGATCGTGGCCGGGAAGTTCTCGTCCCGGTAGGCCTCGGTCAGCAGGCTCTCGCAGGCGATCTTGTCCCGCGAGTACTGCCAGTACGGGTTGCGCAGCGGAGTCGACTCGGTGACCGGCAGCCGGGCGGGCGGGGTCTGGTAGGCCGAGGCCGAGCTGATGAACACGTACTGGCCGGTGCGGCCGCGGAACAGTTCGATGTCGGACCGCACGTGCTCGGGAGTGAACGCCACCCAGTCCACCACCGCGTCGAACTCCTGGCCGCCGAGGGCCGCGCGGACCGCATCTCGATCGTGCACGTCGGCCTGGAGGACGGTCGCTTCCGGGGGAAGCGGCCGGAGGTGGGTCGCACCCCGGTTCAGCACGTAGAGGTCGATGCCGCGCTCGATGGCAAGCTGGGACGAGGCCGCGCTGATGACGCCGCTGCCGCCGATGAACAGCACCTTGAGGCTTGCCATGCGTGACCCCTCCGGCCCTATTGCCCTGCCCGATTACTCTGCCCGGCCAGTCAATCACAGCGACCCGGTCCGGCCCGGAGCGGCGCGGAGCGGGCGCTTCGTGCAATTCCTCTGTGCAATCCCACCGAATTAACGCGCTTTGGCCGAATGTCACGCTCGATCCTGCTACAGTCACCTTCGGTGAGTAGCTGCTGCGTTAGGAACTTTGTTCGCGTGGTTGCTAAGTCCCTGCGGGGACCGTTCCGTGCCGACGCAACGGCAGGTGACACAAATGTGTAGGTCCTGTCGCTTAGTACAAGGTGGCGTATCCGACGCATCGCCATCCTGCTGCCAGGTTGCCGAGCAAGGAGAAATTCATCGTGACGCAGATCCCGCCGTCCGCTTCCGCCGATGGTGGTGGATACCCTAAGCACACGAATGACGACTCGGCGTATCCAACCCGGCGTCCAGGGGACGGTGCTGGACCGGATCTGGCCGCGCCGGACGACGCCTACCACGGCGGCCACCGCTCGGCCCGGCGGCCCGGGCCACTGCGCCGCCTGTTCGGCCGCCGCGGGCACGACGATGATCTGGCCGACTCCCTGGACTGGGCCGAGCCGCAGACTGATGAGACCAAATGGGCCAGCAGGACCAGTGGGACTGTTGTGACTGATGCGACCGGTATGGCTAGTGCGGGTGACGGGTCTGATGCGAGGGGTGCGGCTGGCGGGGCTGGCGGGGCTGCCGGGCCAGGCGCGGGGCGGCCTGCGGGGGATGATCCGCTGGCCGCTGGCGCTCAGCCGGACCGGGAGGAGCTTGCGGGGCGCGACGGGCGCCAGATAAGGGATGGGCTGCCGGTGCGTGAGGTACCCGGTCGCGGCCCGATCCCCGGCCGGAACGGGCTGACCGGCGCGGGCGGGCTGACCGGCGCGGGCGGGCTCAGCGGCGCGGGCAGCCTGGGGGGATCTGGTGACCCGGCCGCGGTGCCGACCTACCGGGCCCAGCACCGGGTGGCGGGCGCGGGTGCCGGGCCGGCCAGCCCCGGGCAGGCCAGCCCCGGCCAGGCCGACCCGGGCCAGCCGGCCGGGCGCAGCCAGACGCCGCCGCAGGGGCAGCCCGTGGTGCAGCGGCCGGGCAGCCTGGGCGGCCTGGGGGGACCGACGTTCACGCCGGCCCCCGGGCTCGAAGCGACGCTGGGGCCGGGGACGCCGCCATCGTGGGGCGGGGGCTCGCCCCTCAGCGCCCCGGAGGCCTCCGGCATCCCGGCCACGCCACTCACGCCGCCCACGCCACCCAGGCCGGCTCCGGAGCCGGGTGGACCTGGTGGCGGCGATGGCGACGGCGACCTGCTGTACCGGGTCCTGGGCGGACTCGCCATGCGCGACCTCACGCTGGTCGAGTCGCTCCTCCAGGTGGTCGAGAAGCTGGAGAGCAACGAGGAGGACGCCGGCCAGTTGGAACTGCTGTACCGGATCGACCACCTCGCCACCCGCATGCGCCGTAACAGCGAGAACCTGCTGGTGCTGGCCGGTGACGATCCGCAGGGGCGCGACCTGGAGCCGGTGCCGCTGCTCGACGTGGCCCGGGCCGCGATCTCGGAGATCACCGAGTACAGCCGGGCGCAGATCTCCTCGCTGCCCGACGTCGAGGTGCTCGGCCTGGCGGCCGACGACCTGAGCCACATCCTGGCCGAGCTGCTGGAGAACGCGACGTCGAAGTCGCCGGAGAGCGCCTCCGTCGTGATCCGCGCCGAGCGGACCGGCGACGGCACGATGGTGATCAGCGTCGAGGACTCCGGCATCGGGATCCCGCCCGATCAGCTGGCCGACATGAACCTGCGGCTGGGCCGTGCCCCGGTGGTCGACCCGACGGTGACCCGGCATATGGGCCTGTACGTGGTCGGCCGCCTTGCGCAGCGGCACGGCATCCGGATCCAGCTGCGGGAACGGCCGTACGGGGGGATCACGGCCAACGTCATCACCCCCAGCCGCCTGATCCGCACCGACCCGGAGGCGCCGCCGCGGACGGCCCGCCGCCCGGCCACCCGGCCGCAGCCGGTGGTCTCGCCGAGCGGCCCGCGGCTGACCGCGGTCCGGCCGCCCAGCCCGGGCGCCCAGGAGCGGCCGACGAGGCCGACGCCGCCTCCGGCCCCACCGGCCTCGTCGGCCCCATCGGCTCCACCGGTCCCGCCGGCCCCCCGGTTCGCGCCCGCCGATCCGTCCACGCTGCCGCAGCGGACGCCAAGCCGCACCAGCAACGCCGCCCCGCCGCCCCGCCCAGCAGCCAGCCCAGCGGCCAGCCCAGCGGCGGAACCGGAGCCGCCCACCGCCCGGGCCGACCGCATCCGCGACGACCTGGCCGATTTCCGGCTGGGCCAGCGCGAGGCGCGCGCGGCCGGGCCCGGCCCGGCCAGTCCCCCGGCCGGCCCCCCGGTCCCGCCAGCGCCGCCGGCTCCAGGGCCCCCGCCGGCGCCGGAACTTCACCACAGCGACGAATTGAGCCGCCGGAACGCTGAACAGGACGAGGGTCCCGGCGCGGCCGAACGCAAACCCGCCGGCCCCGGCGAAGGCGAACCAGGCAGTCAGGGCGGCACGGAGGCGGGACCGACATGAACACGCTCAGCAGCGAGGCGCAGTCTCTGACCTGGCTGGTGAACAACTTCGTGGCCGAAGTACCGGGGGTCACGCACGCCATCGTGGTGTCGGCCGACGGGCTGCTGCTGATCGCGTCGGACGAGCTGACCGACGAGCAGGCCCAGCAGCTGTCGGCGGTGGCTTCCGGGGCCCGCAGCCTGGCCGAAACCAGTTCCAAGCTTTTCGACCTGGGCGGCAGCAGACAGACGATCGTCCGGATGGAACGCGGCTACCTGTTCGTGATGGCCATCAGCGACGGATCCTGTCTGGCCGTGCTGGCCAGCTCGGGCTGCGACATGAAGATCATCGCTTATCAGATGACGCGGCTGGTGGAGAACTCAGGCTACGTGCTCACGCCGCAGATCCGCCGGGAGCTGCGCACCGAGCTGTCCGCGGCGCGGGTGTCATGAGGGGGGCGGTCATGCCGAGAAGCTCCCGGGTCCGGCCCTACGCCATCACCGGCGGCCGGACCATCACCAGGCTGCCACTGCTGCTCGAGACGCTGGTCTCGGTCCCCGACTATGACCTGACCGTCTACCAGCTGCTGGTGGCCGAGTCGCGCGACATCTACTCGCTGTGCCGTTCGGTGCGCTCGATCGCGGAGATCTCGGCCGACCTGGACATCCCGCTGGGTGTGGTCCGCGTCCTGGTCAGTGATCTCGCCGACGACGGCCGGCTGCGAATTCATCCGACCGCCGCGAACGCCGGGGTGCCGGAACACATGCTGCTCGAAAGGGTTCTTCGTGGTCTCCAGGCCATCAAGCACTGAACTGTCCCCCACCGCCGTCTCAACCAAGATCGTCATCGCCGGCGGGTTCGGCGTGGGCAAGACCACGTTCGTCAAGTCGATCTCCGAGATCGAGCCGGTGACCACCGAGGCTCTGATGACCGAGGCCAGCCAGGCCACCGACGACCTGGCGGCAACCCCGGAAAAGGTCACCACCACCGTGGCCATGGACTTCGGCCGGGTCAGCCTGGATCAGGACCTGGCCCTCTACCTGTTCGGCACCCCCGGCCAGGACCGGTTCTGGTTCTTGTGGGACGACCTGATCCGCGGCGCGCTCGGCGCGGTGGTGCTGGCCGACCCGCGGCGGCTGGCCGACTGCTTCCCGGCCGTCGAGTACTTCGAGAACGCCCCCGAGACCCCGTTCATCGTGGCCCTCAACTGCTTCGACGGGATCTTGCCGTTCGAGCTGGACGACGTGCGGTCGGCGCTGGCGATCGGGCCCGACGTGCCGCTCCTGACCTGCGACGCGCGCGACACCGCATCGGCCGTGTACACGCTGAGCGAGCTGGTCAGGTACGCGATGAACTTCACCGGGCCGCCCGTGCTGGTATGAGTGGCCGGCGTCCTGATCACTACCCAGCGGGAGGTGGACTTTGCCGCGGAAGATCCTTATCGTCGGGGCCGGCCAATCGGGCCTGCAGCTGGCCCACGGGCTGCTCCAGCACGACTATCAGGTGACGCTGATGTCCGCGCGCACCGCTGACGAGATCCGGGGCGGCCGGGTCATGTCGACCCAGGCCATGTTCGACGCGGCCCTGCAGCACGAGCGCGACCTGGGGCTCAACTTCTGGGAGGACGAAGGCCCGCACTTCGACGGCATCGGGTTCAGCCTGGCCGGACCGGACGGGAGCCTGGCGCTGGACTGGGCCGGGCACCTGAACGCCTACGCGCAGTCGGTCGACCAGCGGGTCAAGATGTCCGGCTGGCTGGAGGCGCTCGAGCAGCGGGGCGGGCGGGTCATCATCCACGGGGTGACCGTCTCCGACCTGGACCGGCTGGTGCCGCGCTACGACCTGACGATCGTGGCCGCGGGCAAGGGCGAGCTGGTCCAGCTGTTCGGCCGCGACCCCTCCCACTCCCCCTACGCCGCGCCGCAGCGGGCGCTGTCGGTCGTCTACGTCCGCGGCCTGGGGCGCCGGCCGGAACGCGGCGATCTCGCGACCGTCAACTTCAACCTGGTGCCGGGGGTCGGCGAGCTGTTCATCATGCCCGCGCTGACCACCACCGGGCCCTGCGACATCTTGTTCTTCGAGGGGATCCCGGGCGGCCCGCTGGACTGCTTCACCGGGATCCGGAGCCCGGAGGAGCACCTGCGGCTGACGCTGCGGCTGATGGAGAAGTACGTGCCCTGGGAGTACGCGCGCGCCCACCAGGTCGAGCTGACCGACTGGGGCGCCACGCTGGCCGGCCGGTACGCGCCGGTGGTCCGTTACCCGGCCGGCACGCTGCCGTCGGGCGGATTGGTGCTCGGCATGGCCGACGTGGTGGTGGCCAACGACCCGATCACCGGGCAGGGCTCGAACAATGCCGCCAAGTGCGCGGCGATCTACCTGGACCAGATCCTCGCGCACGGCGACCGCCCGTACGACCAGGCGTTCATGCAGGACACCTTCGACCGGTTCTGGGACTACGCTCAGTACCCGACCACGTGGACCAACGCCATGCTCCAGCCGCCCCCGCCGCACGCGGTGCAGGTGCTGGGGGCGGCGGCCGGGCACCAGCAGATCGCGGACCGGTTCGCGAACGGCTTCAACGACCCGCGCGACTTCTTCAGCTGGTTCATGGACCCGGCCAAGGCCGCCAGCTACCTGGAAACGGTGGCCGGCGCCGCCGTGTGACCGGCATAGCGTGACCCAGATAACTCCGCGCCGCGCGTGATCATCGCCGGCCGGCCCGTGTCCTTACTTCTGAGAACCTTTCGAAGGAGTAAGCGTGAGCGAACAAACGAGCGAGACGCCGGCCCGGCCCCACCGTAACGAGCCCGGCACCTACCAGACCGGCCAGCTGGTCAGCGAGCACGGCACCACCGCGGTCGCGGACACGGTGGTGGCCAAGGTGGCCGGTCTGGCGACCCGGGAGCTGCCCGGTGTCTACGCGATGGGCGCCGGCATGACGCGGGCCTTCGGTGTGGTCCGCGACCGGATTCCCGGCGTGACCAGCACCAGCGTCAGCCAGGGGGTGACAGTGGAGGTCAGCGAGCGGCAGGCCGCGATCGATCTGGACCTGGTGGTCGAGTACGGGATCTCCATCCCCGACCTGGCCGAAGGGGTCCGCCGCAACGTCATCGATGCGGTCCAGCGGATGTGCGGGCTGGAGGTCACCGAGGTGAACGTCACCGTCGGTGACGTGCACCTGCCCACTGACGACACCCCCGACTCCAGCGCGGAACCGCGCGTTCAGTGACCGGCCGCCGGTCCCATGGCGGATGAGGACGACCTCGACGCGCAGCGGCGGCGGGACTTCCGGGCCTGGGTCCGGGCCCACCATCCCGACGCCGGCGGCGACGCCGAAACGTTCGTGGCCGGGCTCACCGCCTGGCGACGGCGCCGTGGGGTGGCCCCCGGTGCCCCCGGGTTCCGGCCCGAGGTCACGGTGTTCCGGACCCGGCACGGGATGTGGAGGCTGGCGCGCTGGTGGCGTCGCCGCCACCGCAGCCCGCGGGTGCGTTGACCACAGCCAGCCCTTTAAATACGGGAACTGAAATGGATCAGATCAGCTGGCGTCCCCTGATCGGGCTGGCGTTCGGCACCGCGCTCGGCTGACCGGTTCGGTGGACTTCGCCGGCCTGCTGCGGAGGCGCACGTGACCACCTCGGCGGTGGCCGAGAGAACCCGGCCCGCGCGGGCCGGGCTGGCGGGACCGGGAACAGCGTGGCAGCACCGAGATCGCCGACCTGGTGGTGGAACGGATCGCCGACTGCGCGGTAGCCGAGGTGGACGACGCTTACGGCTCGGCCCGCCGGCTACTGGGCCTGCGGATGCCGTGAGCCGCGGCGCCGCGCGTCACCGTCCAGATCGACGGTCGCCTGGCCACCGTGCGGGTGGCCTTGTCGGTCCGCTACCCCGCGCCGATCCGGCAGGTGACCAGTGAGGTCCGCGCCCACGTCATGACGCGGGTCGGCGGACTGACCGGCCTGGATGTCCGGCACGTGGACATCGAGATTCCGGCGCTGATCACCCCGGACCGCGGGCGGCGGGTGCTGTGACGACCGAGGATCTGGCGACGGCCGGCGAAACCCGTCAGTTCCGGCCGGCCGGGAGCGCCTTCGCCGCGCGGAGGGCCGCGGCCCGGGCATTCCGGCCACGCCGGGTCCTGCCCGCGATCATCGTGGCGGCGCTGCTGGCCGTGGCGGCCGGCTTGATCGCCGCCTATCTGATCTCCAAGTACGTAGGCCACCAGGTGCACGTGCTGCCCTCGGGAGTGTTCCAGGCCGGGCATCAGCTGCACTGGGATGACCAGCGATCCCTGGTCGCCGCCGCGGTCGCGTGTGCGCTGGGCCTGCTGCTCATCGGCTACGCCGGGCGTACTCGGTGCCCACAACTCGCTGATTATCGATAAAGCGACCCGGAACCGGGTGGCGGATCAGCAGTGGTTCTGGTGCCGGCCCGGGCGGGACGTGGGCCAGTCCCAAGCTGGCGCTGAGCGTCACGCTGACCGCCGAAGCCGAGCCCGCCGAAGCGGTGGGGCGCGTCGGCGAAGCCGTGCAGCGCCTGCGCACCGCGCTGGAAAACGACGATCTCAACGCCATCATCCGGATCCGCTCGCTCCGCCCTCGTCGCTGACCGGGAAGGGCGGCGGGGCCGGGCTTACGGCTGGTCGACGTCGACGACCAGGACGGTGACCTCGATGACCGTGAAGCCGCCGAGCTCACGCAGGGCGCCGGCGACCCGGCGCTGCGCGTCGGCGGCCACGTCCGGGATCGGACGGCCCAGCTCCACGGTCAGGGCCAGTTCCACGGTCACCGCGCCGCCACTGATCTCGGCGCGGACGCCGGCCGTCGGCGGCAGCGTACCGTTGCCGCCCCCGCTGCTGGCGCTGCGCCAGCCGCCCAGGGCCCGGCGGCCGAGGCTGGCCGCCAGCGCGCTGATCGACGGCTCGAGCCGGATCACCCCGGGGGTGCTCAGCGCGGTCAGCGCGGCGATCTTCTCCGCGGCCGGCGTCTCGACGACGGTCCGCCCGACGTTCATGCCCCCTCCTGCCAGACGTCGACGACCGTGATGTCGATCCGGGCGGCCTCGAACCCGGCCAGCACCCGGGCGGTCGTCCGGACCAGCTCCCGGACCCGGGCCACGGTGGCCATCCCGTCCACCCCGTAGCGGAGCGCGACCTCCAGCCGGACCACACACCAGCCGTCCGGCTCGCCCGCCAGCTGCTCGACCGCGCACGACCGGGCGATGACCCCGTCGGCCTGGTCGGCCGCGAAGCGCACCACCGCCGCCGCCGCCTGGGCCGCGACCCGGATCGGGCCGAGGCCGGTTTCGGCTACCGGGATGAAGGCGTCCCGGCGGCGCTCGGTGCGGACCGCGCGCATGATCCGCTCGGTCAGGTCGCGCGGCGGGGCCAGGTCGGCCTCGGTCAGCCCGCCGGTCGCCTCCCGCAGCGCCTGGAACCCGGCCGAGGCCGCCTGGCAGTGCGGGCACTCCAGCTCGTGCTCATCCAGCTGGCCGACCGCTACGTGCTCCCAGAGGATGGCCGCGTCCTGGCCGCACGGCAGCAGGTAGGCGTCGTCCACGCCCTTTATTGCCATGAGATCATCGCCTCCCCCAGATCAGCCCGAGCCCGGGCCAGCCGCCCGCGCACCGCCTGGGGTGTGGTGCGCAGGACGCCGGCGATCTCCGCATAGGACAGCTCTTCCATCTCTCTTAGCAGCCAGCAGGCGCGCTGCTCGGCGGTCAGCCGGTCGAGCGCGACCCGCAGGGCCCTCAGCCGCTCGTGTGCTTCGGCTCGCGCCTCCGGGGAGGCGGCCGGGCTGGCCATAGCGATGGCCTCCTCGAACAGCGGGGCGACGGGTTTGCGGGATCTCAGGATGTTCAGGCAGCGGTTGGTGGCGATCCGGTACAGCCATGACCGGATGGCTTTATCCTCGTGGATCTCCGGCAGCCGGCGCCACGCGGTGACGAAGACTTCCTGGGTGACGTCCTCGGCCTCCCCGGCGTCGTTCAGCATGCGGACGGCCAGCCTGTAGATGGGCCGCTGATAGCGCCGGACCAGGGCCTCGAACGCGCGCGTGTCACCGTCACGGGCCCGGGCGACCATCGTGGCGTCGCTCAGCGGACCGGCGTCACCGGCTGTCGTACCAGTATCGGCTGGCGTACCGGCATCGGTGTGCGCGCCGGCATCGTGCCGCGTGGTCACTGTCCCCCTCCCAGCTGTCTCAAGGGCACGGCCGCGAAAATCGCCAGCAGATCCTGCGTGACGATGCTGGCGGCCGGCGTGTCTTAACAGTCAGAAGGCCCGAGCTGGGAAACTGCCGCGGTACCTGATAGCCGTCAGGACTAACGGTAGACGATGCCCGGGCCTTCGACCAAGCCACCCCTTGGCCTGCGGGAAGGGAGTACCAGCCGATGTCACCGCCGCTCCAGGACGAGCCTGCCCCGGCTGGCACGTCATCGGCGCCGTCCGGAAAAGCCGAAAACGCCGAACAGATCGCGGCCGCCGTCAGTGCGGCGCCCGGCGTGGCCAGCCTGTCCGGCGGCCGCCTGGGCGGCGCCGGCACCTATCTGCCGGGTCGCCGCGTCACCGGCGTCGTCATCCGCGACGACGAGCTCGAACTGCACGTGATCGGCCGTTACGGCACGTCGGTGGCGGAGATCGCAGCCGACGTGCGGCGGGCGGTCGAGCCGTTCGCCGGGGACCGCACCGTGCACGTGATCATCGAGGATCTGGCCTGACCAGATCGTCGTCAGCCGGGCTGGCAGGGGCTGGGCCGGCCGGGCTGGCTGGGCCGGCTGGGTCCGGGCTGGGTCGCGCCTGCGACCGGGAGTCGCGGAACACCAGGAAGCGCATGGCCACGTACATCCAGACGGCCTCGCACAGGCCGGCCGCGAGCCGGGCGAGCTGGTACTCCAGGCCGAGCGCGGCCAGGCCCGAGCCGACCCCCAGGATCAGCGCCAGGTAGTTGACCACCACCACGGCCGCGTAGATCGTCACCTGCCGCCCGACGAGGCCGTGGGAGCGGAAGTTCAGTGTCCGGTTGAGCACGTAGCTGATGCTGGTCGCGGTGCCGTACGACAGCGTGATGCTGACCGGCACCGGCCAGTGCAGCACCCCGTGGAACACGGTCAGCAGGCCCAGGTCCAGGCTGAACGTGCAGCCGTTGATGACGGCGAAGCCGAGCAGGCTGGGCGCGATGATCCGGGACAGGCCGAACGGCAGGTGCCGGACGACCGCGGTGGTCGCCGCCGTGAACCACGTCGCCCCCGTAGCCCCCGTACGTGACATGGCCTTCAGGATCGCAGCTGGATGAGGCCGGCAGCCGGCGCGCAGCCGACAGCCGGGTAAACGGCCGTTAAGCCTTGTCCGGCCAGGGCTTCGCAGGCTGATCCGGCGGTTGCGACGTGGCCGCGCGGAACAGGGCCAGCTGCATCGACCGGCCCAGGATCGGGCCCATCGCGGTCAGCAGCAGTCGCCGCGAAGCGGGCAGGGCGGCCCGGACCGGCCGCGGCGGCCGGGTGACGGTGGCCGACTCGACCATCCGCATGCCCAGCCGTTCCAGCTCCCGTGGGTCGTCGCACGCCCACTGCCACCGGGCGATGCCCCGGCGGGCCGCCAGCCGATGCTCCCGTTCCAGCATCTGCTGGGAGTAGGTGTCGAACGCGATCAGCGCACCGGGAAACCGCTCGGCGATGCCGGCCAGCACCCGCGTGACGTCGTCCTCGGTCAGATACGGGAGCACCCCGTCGGACACGAAGAAGTACGGCCCGGGCATCTCCCGGACCGTGGCCAGCCAGTCGTCGTCCGTCACCGAGGCCGCCACCATCCGCCGCCGTTCGGTGTCGGCGAAGAACCGGCGCCGCAGCGCGATCGTGTCCGGCAGGTCCAGATCGATCCAGTGCACGGTCCCGTTGTCGACCCGTTCGAACCGCGTGTTGAGACCCGTGCCCAGCTCGACCACGGTGCCGCCCGGGTGCTCGGCCAGGAAATCCCTGACCCAGACGTCGAAGCCAGCCGTGCGGATGACCGTCGTCCAGCCGCCGGCCCGGTTGTACTTGGCCCGGTCGAACCCGACGGACTCCAGGATCTCGACGGCCTTGGGGTCCCGCAGGACCGGCCGCCGTTTACCGGTCTCGTCCGCCCGCCCCGCCAGCGGGATGAACAGCGTCTCCTGGACCTGTCCCAGCTCGACCCGTTCCGCTTCCTTGCCCGCTTGCTTGTCTGCGGTCACTCGATCCCTCCCGTCGGCCCGGCGCGTGGGCATCCTACGACGCCCGGGCGCCGGGCCGACAGGAGTTTCCTGGGTGGTCTCATTCCGTCCCGGGCACACCTCCCCCTCGCCTCCCCCCTCGCCGGGCGCAGCCCCCGCCCGAGAGTGGGCGCGCCAGGGCGGCCGCGAGGTTCAGCAGCTCGCCGGCGTTGACACTGAGGTCCACGCCAATGTCGACGCTGGCGCTGGCGCCGGCGTCGGCGTCGGCGTCGGCGTCGGCGTCGGCAACAGGCGGTGAACGGCTTTCCCGGCTCTAATTGCGGCTCCCGGGGTTTATTAATCGTTACATAAAGTCCTTTATCCGCGTGTTATCAACGTGCGCGGTTAGAGCCGTTTTCCCCGGGTATCGGAGGGGCGCCACCGCGCCGCGGTGCGGAAGGAGAGATGAATCGTGCGCCTGTTCAAGCGACCGAGGCCCACGGCGGTCGACCACAAGCCGACCTGGCGGGAGCGCCGGGCGGCCGAGCGTACCGCCAAGGCGGAAGCCCAGCTCGAGCAGACCGAACAAAAGATCCACGAGATTGCTGACCAGGTGCGCGGCGACCTCAAGCACTCGTGATAAATCGGCGCTCGCGTCAGCTGACAGCGGAGGCCCGTCCGGTTATGGGCGGGCCTCCGCCATGTCAGTGAACGCCTCGCTGCTGTAACGCAGGAATTCCCGCAGCGCCAGGCTCGGCGAATTACTCCACACCAGCGCGAGCAGGCTAGGTGCGCTGATCCCGGCCACGGGGACCGCGACGAGCCGGTCTGAGTAATTGGCCGCCATCGTGGCGGAGAAGATCGCCACGCCGAGACCGCGCGCGGCCAAGTCGGCCACGGCCGACGGCGCGCTGGCCTGGAGCGCGATGTCGGGCTGGAGATCGTCCTGGGCGCAGGCCTGGTCGAAGACGGCCCGTACACCGGTACCGGCCGGCATGCTGACCACCGGGTAACCGGCCAGCTCGGCCAGGCCGACCCGCGATCGGCCGGCCAGCGAGTGCCCGGGCGGCACCGCCGCGACGAGGTTCTCGCTGATGACGACCTGGCCCTCGACGCCCGCGGGCAACTCCCCAGGCGCCCCGATCAGGGCCAGGTCGGCTGAGCCGTCGCGCACCTGCTCGACCAGCCGGTCGGAGTGATCCTCGGTCAGCGTGATCTCGATGCCCGGATAGGCCCGGTGAAACGCGGAGAGCGCGTCGAACAACGGTGCGACCGTGCAGGCGGTCACCATACCGACCGTGAGGTGCCCCCGGACCAGGCCGTTCACCTCGTCGACGGCCTGCCGGAGGGCACCCGCCTCCGCCAGCACGGCCCGGGCGTGGCCGATGGCCGCCTCCCCCGCCGCGGTCAGCGACACCGTCCGGCTGGTCCGGTCAAACAGCTCGGCGCCTAGGTCCCGCTCCAGCTGACGGATCTGGGCGCTGATGCCCGACTGGCTGACGTGAGCCCGTTCGGCGCCCCGGGTGAAGTTGGCTTCCTCCGCTACCGCGACGAGGTATTCAAGCTGACGTAGCTCCATAACCCTAGATTCTGGTTCTTAGAAGAACTATCTGTTGGACTTCTAATGGTGCGGCTAGTTCACTGGAAACGCAAGCCAGGCACTGACCGGCACGAAGAGGAGGACTGGTACCGATGACCAAGGCAGCTAAGCCCGAGGACCTGACCCGGCTGTTCGTCGAGGCGGCCAACCGCGGCGACGCGGCCGGGGTTGCGGCCCTGTACGAGGAGGGCGCGGTGATGGCATACCCGCCTGGCGGCCAGACGGTGGGCCGCGAGGCAATCCGCGCACTGTGGGAGAAGGTCCTGGCCAGCGCGCCGCACTTCGACCCCGAGGACCCACTGCCCACGCTGGTCAGCGGCGACATCGCGCTGACGGCCACGGTGGCCAAGGACGGCGCGGGGGCGCGAGCGCAGGTGGCCCGGCGGCAGCCAGACGGCTCATGGCTGCGGCTGCTTGACCAGCCGGAGTTCAAGCAGGTGGAGACGACTGGCTGAGATAACGGCGTCTTACGGCTAGGGGCCGGGCGCGGTGACGGAGCTGGGCGCGGTGATGTAGCGGCGGCCTGCGGGGGTGGTCCAGGTCATGACGCCGGGCTGGGGCTGATCGAGGCGCCAGCCCGCGGACTGTTTGCACCGGTGATGATGGCGGCAGAGCGGGGCCAGGCCGCATTCGCACGTCCGGCCGCCCTGGTCGTAGGGCACGGTGTGGTCGAGGTCGCAGCGGGCGGCGGGCCACTGGCAGCCGGGAGCGCTGCAGGTGGGGGTACGGGTGGTGATCAGGTGCTGCAGGCGCCGGCTGGGGTGGTAGCCCGGCTCCTGGTGGCGATGGTCGCAACTGCCTCGCGCGAGCGGGCTGATCGTCACCGTGAAGGGGCGGATGCGCGGTAGCTGGCCGGGTGTTGGGGGTCGAACTGGGCCGGGCGCACAGCCGTGGCCGATGGGCTGGCCGTCGTCGCCGGTAATGGTCAGGCAGCAGCGGGACGCGGGGTGGGCGGCGGCCAGGTCGGCGAGCTGCTGTGCCAGCGATGGGTCGACCGCGCCGAAGCCGGCGACGCTCCCCGGTTGTGTGGCCAGCCCGAGCAGGGTGATCAGCGGGACCGTCAGGTTGAGCCGCACAGCCAGTCGACGCAGGCCGACGGGGTCAGAGTTCGAGGTGGCCGCGAGGTTGGAACGGGCGGGTCCGGCTGGGGCGGAGGTGAGACGGCCTGGGCCGGAGCTGGCGCTGGCGGGGTGAGGGGTGAGGCCTGGGCCGAATGATTTGGGGGCCGGGGCTGGGGGCGGGGCTGGCTCGGCTGGGGTGGTGGGGCTGGGTGGAGCGGTGAGCGTCGAGTCCTGGCCGAGCAGGGTGTCAAGGTAGGCGCGGGCGCGTAGCTGGTCGAGCGAACCGGCCAGGCCGGCGGCACGGAGGGTGAGCGCGCGGGCGGTGATGCGCTGGTCGGCCTCCAGGACCTCGTCGGGCGGGAGGCCGAAACCGGCCAGGGCCGCGGTGCCCGCATCCTCCTGCCAGCGGCGCACGCGCGGGTCCTTCTGCGCTTCCTCGCGGCGCCGGACCGCGGCCTCGGGATCGACGGCGAGCACTGCGCGAGCGACGGCCGCGCGTAGCTGGCTGAGGGTCTGCTCCCCCGCCTTCGTGAGGATCAGCGCTTCGACCTGGCGAGCTTGATCATCGGTCAGGATCCTGGTGACCTCGGCGATCAGGCGGGCTTTGGGGTAGTCGATGGACCCGTCGCGCAGGGCGCTTGCCGTGCCGGGTAGCCGGGTGGCCAGATCCAGGGCGAGACCGAGGTAGACGTCGGCAGTCCGGCTGGAAAGGGTCAGCGCCGCTGCTATTTCGTCGCCGATGAATTGGCTGAGCTGAGCCGGGAACTCGCCGGGAGCGGCCGGTGCGGTCCGCTCGGCGGGGCGGCGGCGGGCGAGCTCTGCGCTGGCAGCCAGTGCGCCTGAGCAGCACCATGACTCCAGCCGGCGCCAGGCCCGGAGCGCTCCGATCAGCTCGTCGTCGTCCAGCTGGGCGAGGCGGTCATCGCGCGTGGCGGCGTCGGTCAGCCGGGCCAGCGACCAGCTGGGCACCGACAAATCGAGCACGCCGCCCGCCTCGAAGCCAGAGCCGGGACGGACCGGAGCGGACCGCATTTCCATACGAACATATTATCGAATGAATCCGAAAATGGGTAGAGAATTCGAGCACTTGTTTTTGATAAGTACACACATAAAAATGCACACTTAAATTGACTTGGAATGGCTGTGGAGTTTTCGGCTCGGATAGGTGTGGAGTTTTCGGCTCGGATAGGTGTGGAGTTTTTGGCTCGGAATGGGTGTGGAGTTTTAGGTGCGCGGGCGGGGCGGGGCTTTGGCGCGGGGACAGGCGGAGTTCTGGCTTAGATGGAGTGATCGAGACTCGCGCTCTGACCGGAGTGGGGCTTTGGCGCGGGACCAGCGGAGGTAGGGCGCCGGACCGGCGGGGACACGGCCCGGGACCGGCAGGGACACGGCGCGGGGCAGGCAGCGGCGCCTGGTACTAGGCGGCGGACTTCGACCGCAGCTGTGTGGCGCGGACGGGGACGGTTTCGAAGCCGCGCAGGACGAGCAGTGGGCGCCGGGTCGGTGGGGCGGTCAGCTCCAGGGCTGGGTAGCGCTGGGTCAGCTCCTCCAGGGCGATGCGGGCTTCCAGGCGGACCAGGGCGGCGCCCAGGCAGTGGTGAATGCCGAGGGAGAAGGACAGGTGGCGGCCGGGCTCGGGGCGGTCGATCTGGAACTCGTCGGGGTGGTCGAAGACGGCGGGGTCGCGGTTGGCGCCGCCGATGAAGACGATGACGGGCTTGCCCGCGCCGATCACGCGGCCGCCGACCTCGATGTCCTCGGTGGCGACGCGGGAGGTCAGCTGGACGGGGCTGTCGTAGCGCAGTATCTCGTCGATCGCGGCGGGTATCAGGGCCGGGTCCTGGCGGAGGCGGGTCCAGCTGCCGGGGTCGCCCAGCAGGGCGACGGTGCCGTTGCCGATCAGGTTCACGGTGGTCTCGAAGCCGGCGATCAGCAGCAGCAGCGCCATGCTCACCACCTCGGCGGAGGTCAGCCGGTCGCCCTCCTCCTCGGCCGTGATGAGCGCGGACAGGATGCTGCCGTCGGGATTGGCCCGGCGTCCGCGCACCAGGTCCTGGAGGTAGCTGGTCAGGGCCAGTTCGGAGGCGCGGGTCTGCGCCTGCGCGGCCGCCACGGTCATCGGGTCCAGCGTGGCGGCCAGGTCATGGCCCCAGGCCCGGAACTGGGCCTGGTCCCCGGCGGGCACGCCAAGCAGATGGCAGATGACGGCGATCGGGAGCGGGAAAGCGAGCTTGTCGATCAGGTCGAAGCCGGCGGCGCCGTCGGCCGACGCCAGCAGCCGGATGGTGACGTCGCGGATCCAGGGCTGGAGGCCGGTGATCGCCCGCGGGGTGAACGCGCCGGTCACCAGCAGGCGCAGCCGGGTGTGGTCGGGCGGGTCCATCGAGAGCAGGTTCTCGCCGGGCAGCTCGGCCCGCGGATCGCCCGCTGGGTAGGACGGGGGCTGGTAGCCCGGCTGGTGCAGCGGCGAGCTGCTGAACCGCCGGTCCCGCAGGATGCTGGCCACGGTCGCGTGGTCGGCGGCGGCGAAACACGCCGAGCGGGCTGCGCACCAGCCCGCGCGGACGCACCCGCGCGTACACCGGGTACGGGTCGGCCTTGGCGGCCGGGAGCAGAATCCGGGCGACCGGATCGCCTCGCCACTGCAGCACCCGCAGCACGGCCGGCTCGACGATATGGTGCTTGACGCGCGTTCCGAGGCCCATCCGGCAGCCGTGAGCGCCGGTTACGGCGCGGGCGGCCGGGCCAGTTCGACGATGGCCCAGCCGTGCGGATCCACGTCACCGGAGACGCCGGCCTCATCGCTGCCGAGCAAGTAGCCGCCCGCGCGGCCGTGGAAGCCGAACGACGCCTTCTCCTCTCCCACGTTGAGCAGGACCGCCACGTCGGGACCGTCGCCGGGGTGGATGGCCCGGTAGGCCAGGGACTCGTTGCGGACGGTGAGGACCTCGTTGGCCGCGCGGGCCAGCCAGGGGTGGCGGCGGCGCAGGCCGATCAGGTCCTGGTGCAGCCGGTAGGTGGGCCAGCCGTCCGGGGACAGGTCGCCGGGGGTGGCGGGGAAGGCGGGGCGGATCTCGTCGTCGCCGCCGGCCCGGTCGTACTTGACGCCCTGGAACGCCTGCTCGTCGCCGGCGTAGACCGAGGGCGCGCCGGCCACGGTGAACAGCACCGCCAGCGCGTGCGGCAGGTGCCGGGGATCGGTGAGCTGGCTGGCCAGCCGGGTGACGTCGTGGTTGCCCACGAACGTCTGCGGCAGGAACGCGGCCGCGAACTCGTTGTGCCGGGTCAGCGCGTGCGCCAGCTCGAAGAAGTTCTGGTCGTTGAGCGAGCTCCAGATCGCCTTCCACAGCTCGTACTGGGTGACCGAGTCCAGGCCGCCGTCGCGGACGGCGGCGAGGTAGTCGCCGTGGATCACCTCCCCGACCAGCCAGGTGTCCGGGTGGGTGGCGCGCACCCGGCCGGTGACCGCGTGCCAGAACGGCAGCGGGACCGCGTAGGCCGCGTCCAGCCGCCAGCCGGCCGCGCCCCGGTCCAGCCAGTGCGCCAGCACCCGGGTCACGTAGTCCTGGACGGCGGGTTCGGCGTGGTTGAGCGCGACCAGTTCCCGGTGGCCCTCGAAGTCGGCGTAGCCGAAGCCGTCGGGACCGCCGGCCGCGGAGAAGTCGAGCCGGAACCAGGATGCATAGTCCGACGCCTGGCCATGGGCCAGTACGTCCTGGAAGGCTGCGAATCCGCGGCCGACGTGGTTGAACACCCCGTCCAGGAGCAGCTGGACCCCGCGCGACCGGCACTGCTCCACCAGGTGGTCGAAGTCCTGGCCGGTCCCGAGCCGGGGATCGATCCGGAAATGGTCGACGGTGTCATAGCCGTGGGTCTCGCTGGCGAAGACCGGCCCCAGCAGCAGGCCGTTGCAGCCCAGGTCGACCACGTAGTCGAGCCACGCTTCGATACGCGCCAGCCGCGGGGCGGGCGCGGTCGCGGTGAAGCTGAGCGGGTGCAGCTGCCACCAGATCGCGTGCTCGGGCCAGCCGCTCACGTGAGCGCGGCCGCCATCCGGTCGACGGCCTCGTCCAGGATCGCCTCGCTGGTGGCGAAGTTGAGCCTGGCGTAGCCGGCCCCCACCGCGCCGAAGCGCAGGCCCGGATCGAGGGCGACCCGGCCGCGGTCCAGGAACCGCTCGCGGGCGGTGTCGTCGGGGCCGACCGCGGTGCAGTCCAGCCAGGCCAGGAACGTGGCCTCGGGCGGGTGCCAGGTCAGCTGGGGCAGCCGGCCGGCCAGCAGGCGGCCGAGCTGGGCCCGGCGCTGATCCAGCGTGACCAGCAGGTCATCCAGCCAGGACTCCCCCTCGGTGTAGGCGGCCACGGTGGCCAGCACCCCGAAGTGCCCGAACCGCCACTTGGTGTCGGGCGGGAAGCGGTCCACGGCCGCGGCCGTCCGGGGGCCGGCGGTGACGACGGCGGCGCACTTGAGGCCGGCCAGGTTCCACCCCTTGCTGGCCGACATGACCGTGACCGCGACCTCGGCCGCGCCGGGCACGGTGAGCAGCGGGGTGAAGGTGGCCCCGGGCAGCACCAGCGGCCCGTGGATCTCGTCGCTGACCAGCGTGACCTTGTAGAGGCGGGCCAGCCGGACCAGGGCGGCGAGCTCGCCGGCGGTGTGCGCGCGGCCGACCGGGTTGTGCGGGTTGCACAGCACGTAGACGGCCGGGTGGGTGGCGAACGCCCGCTCCAGCGCGGCCAGGTCCAGCCGCCAGCCGTCCTCGCCGTGGGCCAGCGGCACCTCCAGCAGCCGGGCACCGGACTCGGGCACCCAGTCGAAGAACGGCGGGTAGACCGGCGGGCTGATCGCCACCGCGTCGCCGGGCCGGGTCAGCGCGCGCAGCAACTCGACCACCCCGACGCCGACGTCGGTCACGGCGGTGACCTGAGCGGGATCGATGTCCCAGCTCCAGCGGCCCGCCGCGAACTTGGTCACCGCGCGCGCCAGGTCCGTTGAGGTGTAGCCGTAGCCGGTGTCGGACCGGCGCACCGCGTCGGCGAGCACCTCGGCGATCGGCGGAGCCAGGTTGACGTCCATCTCGGCCACGGTCAGCGGCAGCACGTCGGCCGGGTACGTCTGCCACTTGGCGCTACGGCGCAGGCGCAGCTGATCCAGGGAGTCGATGGGCAGACCAGGCGTTCCAGTTTCCATGGGTCTCACTCTGCCGCATAAAACGTTTCCACCGTCAAGGGCTTACTGCTTGCTTTTTAGGTTGTTAGATTGCTAGCATGCTTGCTGTGAGCGATGAGGACGTGAAGCAGTTCAACGTGTACCTGCCACTGGGACTGATCAAGCAGGTCAAGCACCGGGCCATCGAGACCGAGATGTCCCTGTCGGCGCTGGTCGCCGACGCGCTGCGCGCGTACCTAGACGACGAAGGGTGAGCTGACATGACGACCGAGGGCATCGAAGCGGTGTTCCTGACCACGCACAACTGGGGCCGGGCGGCCAAGTTCTTCCAGGGGCTGGGTTACGAGCTGGAGTTTGACACCGGTCACTCCTCCGGCCAGCTGCGCAACGGCGACGGGCCGTACGTGTTCATCGCCGAGGTGCCAGCCGACCAGCAGCCCGACACCCGGCTCGTGCTCAAGGTCCCGGACGCGGACGCGTTCCAGGCTGATCCGGCGATCGAGGTGGTCACTCCGTTCGAGGACACGCACTTCGGCACCAGGGAGATGACGGTCCAGGACCCGGACGGCCGCCTGTGGAGCCTGCAGGCTCCACAGGCGAAGGGCTGAGCCGGTGACCGACCTGAAGCCGGGGCCGGACAGCACGGCGGTGCGGGTTGCGCTGTGGCGGGCGATGCACGCCCAGGGCGACCCGGCCCCGCACGTGATCGACGACGAGATCGGCCTGCTGCTGGCGGACCCGGAGGAGGGCTGGCGGGACCGGGGGGACATGGATCCGGAGGGCACCCGGACGTTCCGGGCCAGCATCGTGGTGCGTTCCCGGTTCGCCGAGGACCTGGTCACCGAGCAGGCGGACGCCGGCGTCACCCAGTACGTGCTGCTCGGCGCCGGGCTGGACACGTTCGCGCAGCGGCGGCCCGAGGTGGCGGGACGTTTTCAGATTTTTGAAATAGATCAGCCAGCGGCGTCAGCCTGGAAGCGGCGCCGTCTGACCGAACTCGGTTACGGTGTCCCCGGCCACCTGCACCTGGTCGGGGACGACTTCGAGACCGACGGCTCGTGGTGGGCCAAGCTGATCGCGGCCGGGTTCGACCCGGCCAAGCCCGCGGTCGTGGCCTCGCTGGGCGTGAGCATGTACCTGACCCGTGAGGCGAACCGGGCCACGTTGAGCCAGCTGGCGGCGCTCGCGCCCGGTTCGACGGTGGTGATGACGTTCCAGCCGCCGCTGGAGCTGCTGGCGCCGGAGATGCGGACCGGGCGCGAGTACGCCGAACGGGGCGCCCGGGCCTCGGGCACCCCGTTCCTCAGCTTCTTCTCCCCCGCCGAGATCCAGCAGCTGGCCCGGGAAGCCGGATTCGCCCAGGTGCGGCACGTGTCAGCGGCTGAGCTGAACGAGCGTTACTTCGGCGGGCGGCCCGACGGCCTCCGGACCAGCAACGGCGAGGAGCTACTGGTCACCACGACCTGACTACAGGCCCAGGTCGCGGCCGATGATCTCTTTCATGATCTCGGTGGTGCCGCCGTAGATGGTCTGCACGCGCGCGTCGAGGTAGGCGCGGGCCACCGGGTACTCAAGCATGTAGCCGTAACCGCCGTGCAGCTGCACACAGGCGTCGACCACCCGCTTCTGCAGCTCGGTGGTCCACCACTTGGCCTTGGCCGCCTCCACTGCGGTGAGGTCCCCGGTGGCCACGGCCGCCAGGCACCGGTCCACGTACACCCGGGCGATGTCGAGCTCGGTGTCGAGCTCGGCGAGCACGAACCGGTTGTGCTGGAACGCGCCGATGGGCTGGCCGAACGCGGTGCGCTGCTTGGCGTAGGCGATGGTCTCGGCCAGGATCGCGCGCGCCCCGGCCACCGCGCTCACCGCGATCGACAGCCGTTCGGCGGGCAGGTTGTGCATGAGGTGGTAGAAGCCGCGGCCGGCCTGGCCGAGCACGTTGGCGGCGGGCACCCGCACCTGGTCGAAGAACAGCTCGGCGGTGTCCTGCGACTTCTGCCCGATCTTTTCCAGGTTGCGGCCGCGGCTGAAGCCGGGCATGCCGCGCTCGACCACCAGCAGGCTGAAGCCCTTGTGGCCGGCGGTGGGGTCGGTCCGGGCCACCACGATGACCAGGTCGGCGTTGATGCCGGAGGAGATGAACGTCTTGGCTCCGGACAGCACCCAGTCATCGCCGTCGCGCTCGGCGTGGGTGCGGACCCCGGCCAGGTCGCTGCCGGCGCCCGGCTCGCTCATCGCGATCGCCCCGATGAGGTCACCGGCCGCGAATCCGGGCAGCCAGCGCTGCTGCTGCGCGGGGGTGCTGAGCGAGATCAGGTACGGCGCCACGATGTCGTTGTGCAGGGTGAACGCGGGCGTACCGGGCCCAGCGACGGCCAGTTCCTCGGCGACCACGGCGTTGAAGCGGAAGTCGCTGACCCCGCCGCCACCGAACTGCTCGGGCACGTTGAACCCGATCACGCCGTGCTTGCCGGCGGCCCGGTACACCTCGCGGTCCACGATCCCGGCCGCTTCCCAGGCCTGGGCGTGCGGGGCGACCTCGCGGGCCAGGAACTCCCGGACCACCTCACGGAACTGCTCGTGGTCCGGCTCGAAGACGGTGCGTCGCATCGCCGTACCCGGATCCGTCAGAGCAGCTCAAGCACGGTGGCGTTGGCCTGGCCGCCGCCTTCGCACATGGTCTGCAGTCCGTAGCGGATGCCGTTGTCGCGCATGTGGTACACCAGCGTGGTCATCAGCCGGGCGCCGCTGCCGCCTAGCGGGTGGCCGAGCGCGATCGCGCCGCCGTTGGCGTTCAGCCCCTTGGGGTCGGCGCCGGTGTCGGCCAGCCAGGCCAGCGGCACCGGGGCGAACGCCTCGTTGACCTCGAACGCGCCGATCTGGTCGATGGACAGGCCGCTGCGCTCCAGCGCCTTGGCGGTGGCCGGGATCGGCGCGGTCAGCATGATCACCGGGTCCGCGGCGGCCAGCACCGCGGTGTGGATGCGGGCCAGCGGGGTCAGGCCCAGCTCGGCCGCCTTGGCGCTGCTGGTGATGAGCAGCGCGGCCGAGCCGTCGCTGATCTGCGAGCTGTTGCCCGCGGTGATCACGCCGTCGGGCTTGAAGGCCGGCTTCAGGTTGCCCATGCTCTCCAGCGTGCCGCCGCGGCGGATGCCCTCGTCCTTGCTGATCCGGGTGCCGTCGGGGGTGGTGACCGGGACGATCTGCTCGTCGAACCGGCCGTCGTCCTGGGCCGCGGCCGCCTTCTCGTGTGAGCCCAGGCTGTACTGGTCGAGCTGGGCCCGGGTCAGCTTCCAGCGCTCGGCGATCATCTCCGCGCCGATGCCCTGGTTCGGGGCCACGCCGTCGTACCGGGCCCGGAAGCTCTCCCCGAACGGCCAGGCGCCAGCCACCGAGGAGCCCATCGGGACCCGGCTCATCGACTCCACGCCGCCCGCGACCACCACGTCGTACTGACCGGACACCACGCCGGCGGCGGCGAAGTGGACCGACTGCTGGGAGGAACCGCACTGCCGGTCGACGGTGACGCCGGGCACCGACTCGGGCCAGCCCGCGGCCAGGACCGCGTTCCGGCCGATGTCGAAGGTCTGCTCCCCCACCTGGCTGACACAGCCCCAGATCACGTCGTCGACCAGGGCCGGATCAAGGCCGGTGCGCGCCGCCAGCGCCTGGAGGACCTGCCCGGACAGGTCCACCGGGTGAATACCCGAAAGACCGCCGTTCCGCTTGCCGACCGGCGTCCGCACCGCCGCCACGATTACCGCGTCACGCACTGAGCTGCCTCCACCTGCTGGTGTCCCTTAGCTCCCACGATATGCCGGGCGGCGCACAGACGGTAGAACTGCTACTGGTAATGCTACTGATGGTTAACCAAGCCCGGAGGGACCCGATGGCCGACGACGTGCTGGTCGAGCAGCGCGAGCGCATCCTGATCATCACCATCAACCGGCCGGCGGCCCGCAACGCCATCGACGCCGCCGTGACCCGCGGGGTGGCGGCCGCGCTGGACCAGCTCGACGAGCGCAAGGACCTGTCGATCGGCATCTTGACCGGGGCGGGCGGCACGTTCTGCGCGGGGATGGACCTCAAGGCGTTCCTGCGCGGTGAGCAGGTCGCGCTGCCCGGCCGCGGGCTGGGCGGGCTCACTCAGGCACCGCCGAAGAAACCGCTGATCGCCGCCGTCGAGGGCTACGCGCTGGCGGGCGGCTTCGAGCTGGCGCTGGCCTGCGACCTGATGGTCGCGGCGCAGGACGCCAAGTTCGGCATCCCCGAGATCAAGCGGGGCCTGATCGCCGCGGGCGGCGGCCTGCTCCGGCTGCCGCGCCGCATCCCGCCCAACGTGGCCATGGAGTTCGCGCTGACCGGGGAGTCCTTCTCCGCCAGCGACGCGCAGCGGCTCGGGCTGGTCAACCGGGTCACCCCGTCCGGCGGGGCGCTGGCGGGTGCGGTCGAGCTGGCCGAGCGGATCACCGCCAACGCGCCGCTGTCGATCGCGGCGACCAAGGAGGTGATCGTGCGCTCGGCCGACTGGACCGCCGACAACATGTGGCAGCACCAGCAGGAAATCACCCGGCCGGTACTCGGCTCGGCCGACGCCCGCGAGGGCGCGTCCGCGTTCGCGGAGAAGCGCGCGCCGGTCTGGCGGGGCGAATGACCGTCCCCGGCGCCGCCGGTGACGCCACCGGCACCGCGGCCGACCGGGACTGGGGGCTGCCGGACCTGATGACCCTGCTGGACCTGGAACCGCTGGAGGAGGAGCTGTTCCGCAGCCAGCCCGCCGGGGAGCCTGGCCACCGGCTGTTCGGCGGCCAGGTCGCGGCCCAGGCACTGGTGGCGGCCGAGCGCACCACCAGCGAGGCGGCGCGGGCGCATTCGCTGCACGCGTACTTCTTGCGCCCGGGCGACACCGGCCGGGCCGTGGTGTTCCAGGTGGATCCGCTACAGGATGGCCGGACGTTCAGCCGCCGCCGGGTGACCGCGATCCAGGGCGGAAGGCCGATCTTGTGCCTCGAGGCCTCGTTCACCACCGACCCGTCGATCACCGAGTACCAGGTCAGCCCGCCCGCGGTGCCGGACCCGGAGGACTGCCCGCCGATGGTGTTCCGGCTCCGGGCCACCGGGCTGCGGCCGGACCGGCCCTTCGACCTGCGGGCGGCCGTCGGTGACCAGGACCGGCCGCCGCACTTCTCCGACGACCTGTGGTTCCGCACCCGCGGCCAATGGGACGGGGCACCGCTCCGGTACGGCCCGGTCAGCCGGACCGCGATCCTGGCCTACGTCAGCGACCTGACCTTCGTGTCGGGGGTCCTGCGGCCGCTCGGGCGGCCCGAGGTCAGCCGCCTGACCTCGCTGGATCACGTGATGTGGTTCCACAACGAGCCCCGGATCGACGGCTGGACGCTGTTCACCAAGTCCACCCCGGCCACCGGCGGCCTGCGCGGACTGGCCCAGGGCAGCATGTTCCACCGGGACGGCACGCTGATCGCGACGATGGCCCAGGAGGGCCTGATCCACCGCTGAGGGGGAATGGTTATGCCGGGTCCGCTGGAAAACCTGAAAGTGATCGAACTGGCTGGTCTCGGCCCCGGCCCGCACGCCTCCATGGTGCTGGGCGACCTGGGGGCCGACGTGGTGCGGGTGGACCGGCCACAGCCGGGTTTCCTGGCCAGCGAGCGGCCCGACTACCTGCTGCGCAACCGCCGTTCGGTGACCGCCGACCTCAAGAGCGAGGCCGGCCGGGACCTGGTGCTGCGCCTCGCGGCCCGGGCCGACGTGCTGCTGGAGGGCCTGCGGCCGGGGGTGGCCGAGCGGCTCGGGGTCGGCCCGGAGCAGTGCCAGGCGGTCAACCCGGGCCTGGTCTACGGCCGGATGACCGGCTGGGGCCAGGACGGCCCGCTGGCCGCGCGGTCCGGCCACGACCTGAACTACATCTCGCTGACCGGCGCGCTGCACGCCATCGGCCGGGCCGGGCAGCCGCCGACGGTGCCGCTCAACCTGGTCGGTGACTTCGGCGGCGGCTCGATGTTCCTGGTCGCCGGGGTGCTGGCCGCGCTCTGGGAGCGGCAGCGCTCCGGCCGCGGCCAGGTGGTGGACGCGGCCATGGTGGACGGGGCCAGCGTGCTGACCCAGATGATGTGGGCGTTCCGGGGCACCGGCAGCTGGACCGATCAGCGGGATGACAACCTGCTGGACGGGGGTGCGCCGTTCTACGACACCTACACGTGCGCGGACGGGCGCTGGATCGCGGTGGCCGCGCTGGAACCGCAGTTCTACGCCGCGCTGCTGACCGGGCTGGGCCTGGATCAAGAGGACCTGCCGCCGCAGCTGGACAAGTCCGGCTGGCCGCGGCTGCGGGCCCGGTTCACCGCGGTGATCGTGGCCCGCACCCGCGACGAGTGGGCCGCGGTGTTCGCGGGCACCGACGCCTGCGTGACCCCGGTGCTGTCGTTCGCCGAGGTCAGCTCCCACCCGCACATGGCCGCCCGGGACACCATCATCACCGTCGGCGGGGTCGAGCAGGCCGCGCCCGCGCCGCGGTTCTCCCGTACCCCGGCGGGCGAGCCCACCCCACCCCGCCCGCCGGGGGCCGATCTCGACGTCGTGCTGACCGACTGGAAGGCCTGAGGCTCAGCCTCGCTCAGCCGCCGAAGGCCAGCGCGCTGGCCACGGCGGAGGGGTCGCAGGTCCCGGTGGCCGACTTTCCGGGCACCATCTGGACGCTCGGAAGGGTGGCCCCCTGCTCCACCGTGGACGCGGCGAGCGTCCCGTCCGCCTCCGAGTGGCCCACCACGATGACGTGCACACCGGTCGTCAGATGCCCGACGCTGCTAGCGACCATCGTGTCCACCGTGGTGGTGCCCGAGGTCGTGACCTGGACCCGGCGGCCCAGCGGCTGGGTCACGGTGAACTCACCCGCGCGCACGTCCGACACGATGCCCTTGGCGATACCGGGGCCCGGATTCGCCATGGGCGGTGCCGGCCTCTTGCCTGGGGAGGGCCTCTGGGGCAGCAGCGCCCCCAGGTTGACGATGACGCTCTGCGCCGCCAGCGTGCTGCCCTGCGGGGTGCCGTGGACCAGCACCTGGGTGCCGTCGGCAATGTCAGCGACCGACCCGGTGACCTCGGCCCGCACCGCCGTCGCTGAGCTGGTGGTGACGGTCACGTTGTCACCGTCCCCAGTCTGGACGACCAGCGTGGTGCCGTTGATCTGCACGAGCGAGCCGGAGGTGGCGGCCAGGCCGGGGCAGCCGGTCACCGCGGTCAGCCCGGCCTTGACGGCGGATGGACCGGCGTTGCGGCCGGCCAGGCCCCAGGTGGTGCCGCCGGCGGCCAGCACGGCGGCGGCCGCGGCGGCCGTGATCAGGGCACGCCGGCTCGGCCGGTGGCTGGTCCGGGCGGCGGGGAACTGCCACGGCGGCAGTTCGGTGGCCGCGAACAGCCGTCCGGCGCCGCTGGAGACCTGCTCCCACTGGGCCAGTTCCGACCGGCAGCCCGCGCAGTTGGCCAGGTGATCGCGGTCCTCAGCGCCGAGGGGCTCGCCGTCCAGCAGTTGTTCGACGTCCAGATGTGGCTCGGTGCTGGTGTTCATCGTGATGACCCTTTCTCATCCAGCTGGCGGCTCAGTGCGGTGCGCGCGGCCGCCAGGCGGCTCTTCACCGTTCCGACCGGGACGTCCAGCACGCCGGCGGTCTCGCGCAGGCTCAGCCCGGCCCCGAAGACCAGGCCGAGCACCTCACGGTGCAACGGAGCTAGAGCCTGGATGCCCGCGGCCACCTCGGCGACTTCCGCCCGGTCCAGGGCGACGTGCTCCGGTCCGGGGGCCGGGCTGGGCTGCCCGGCCAGCGCGTCGTCGCCGACCGTCCGCATCCGGTGGCGCCTGAGCCGGTCCCGGGCCTGCCGCCGGGCGATGGCGATCAGCCACGACCGGACGCTGCAGTCGCCCCGGAACGACCCGGCACCGCGCCAGGCGGCCAGCATCGTGTCCTGCAGAATCTCCTCGCTGATGGCCCGGTCCCCGGCCACCAGGTTGATCTGCGCGAGCACGATCCGCCCGTGCCGCTGGTACAGCTCGGCCAGCGCCCCCTGATCACCGGCCGCGATCTGGCTCAGCAGCCCGGCGTCAGTGAGGCCCGTCGCCGTGTCGCTATGACTTCGCACACTTCGTAAGTAGCACCGGATCGCCCTCGGGTTCGGCTCATGGGCGGGGTTTGGTGACGCGGAGGATGACCCGCGGCTTCTGCTGCCGGGCCAGCAGCCGTTCGACGGCCATGATCACCCGGTACTCCCAGCCGTACTTGCGCCGGATGAGGTCACGCGGCCGCTCGGTTTCGGCCGGGCTGGTCATGATCTCCGCAGTCCCGTCGACGGCGGGGCCGGTGTCCTTGATCCGGCCGGTCCGGGTGCTGGGCGTCAGGCGGACCCGGGGGTCATGGCGGATCCGGCCGACCTTGTAACTAGCCTCCGGGGTGAGCACGATCAGCGCCTCGCCGTCCCGGGCCACCCAGACCGGCGTGGCGACGCCCTCCCCGTTCCGCCGGTAGGTGGTCAGCGATACGAACCGTTCATCGGCCAGCTGATCGAGGTCGGTCATGGGCCATCCGCTACCCCGGGAACGGCCATCAACCTCGGGAACAGGCAGACGGCTGGACCGTCTCCACACAACCTTCACAGAGCGCGAACAGGACCTTCACGGCGCTGAGCTCGATTAGAGGCAGTTCTCAGGCTGGGCGGGCGGACGGTGCCAGGGCCGGTGTGGGTCAGCGATGGGCCGCGCGGATACCCGGGAGGCTATCCGCTCGGCGCAGGCTCCATCGGCGGCCCGCTTCCCGGGCAACCCGCCCAGCCTGAGAGTCGCAGCCGGTGGCTATGGTGGCCTGATGAGCGGAGCGGACGACTCCGGTGCCCCGGCCCACGGACCGGACGGGCTCGAGCCGGATACCTCGTGGGGCATCCCGCTCAGCGAGGACGGCGGCCCGGACTTCGGCCGGATGATCGAGGCGCTGCGGCTGGTACAGGAGCGGATCACCACGGCCAGCCCGCCCCACGACGTCGTGGCCGGGGCCGCGGACACGCTGGAGAAACTGGCCGCCGAGCTGGCTCCGTTCGAGGTCGACGAGACTCGGCAGGTGGCGGCGCACCGGCTCGACCTGCCCGGGCGCGGTCAGGCCATGACCCCGGTCATCCACATCGATGAGTGGGACGAGCAGCATGTGGCCGCCCACGTCACGCTGGGACGCTTCTACCTCGGATCGGGTGGCGCGGCCCACGGCGGGGTGCTCGGCCTGATCTTCGACGAGACCCTGGGCCGGCTGGCCAACACTGGGCGGACCCGGTCCCGGACGGCCTACCTGCACGTTAACTTCCGGCGCATCACCCCGACGCCGGGGGCCTGTTTGTGGAACTGCTGCCGGGTCAGCCTTAACTGCTGGTTCCGGGCTCGGGCGTGAACACGGCCACCAGGTAGGCCACACCGAACGGGTCGTCGGCGTACAAGACCTCGGTCTTTGGACGGGCGGCGTTTTTCTGGACGGGGCCGAGCGCGCCGGCCAGAACCTGCCAGGCGGGCCGCCCGGTGGCCATCAGGTCCTGGGCCAGTGAGGGGTCCACGCCGGCCAGCGTGGCCAGGTCACCCTCCCGGACCGCCTTTTCTATACCGGAATCGAACGGGACGGCCCGCTCGTCCAGGTAACCGGGGGCGGAGGTACTGCGCCGGGCGCTGCCGTCCCCCATGGCCAGCACGGCGGTGGGCGGTCCGGCGGCCAGCTGGCCGCCCAGGGCGGCGCAGGCGGCGGGCGGCTCGTCGTCGGCGATGGCCTGCAGGACCCGGCGGCCGCCGTACCCGGCCTGGTCGAGCAGGAGCGCGCCGAGCCCGAGCGCGGGTGGCAGGCCGGGCCGGGCGGATGGCCCCGCAGGCGGCCCGAGCGCGGGTGCGTAGACGGACAGGTCGAGCCGGCTGCCCGGGTCCCATTCGGCGGTCCCGGCGCCCGGGCCGGCCACCACGATCACCTCGGGGCCGGCCCGGACCAGGTCGGCGACGGCCCGCCCGCAGGCGTCCAGCAGCTCCGGCAGGATCAGGTCACGCCCGGTCAGCTCGCGGGCCAGCAGCGGCGGCGCGGGGCAGAGCGCCGCCCGGACGATCAGGTCAGGCCCCGGGTGATACGGGCCGGGGCCAGGTCTCCCTTGATCGCGGCCACCATGTCCAGCGCCTGCCGGGTCTCGGCGACCTGGTGGGCGCGGAAGACCCGCGCCCCCAGCCAGGCGGCAACCGAGGTGACCGCGAGCGTGCCCGCGAGCCGTTCCTCCAGCGGCACGTTCAGGGTTTCGCCGACGAAGTCCTTGTTCGACACGGCCAGCAGCACCGGCCAGCCGGTGGCGGTCATCTCGGCCAGCCGCCGGGAGATCTCCAGCGAGTGCCAGCAGTTCTTGCCGAAGTCGTGGGCCGGGTCGATGAGGATGCGGTCGCGATCCACCCCGGCCTGCTCGGCCCGCCGGGCCAGGGCCAGCGTGCGCTCCAGCACGTCCGCCATGACGTCGGGGTAGGCGGCCCGGAACAGCCGGGTGCGGGGCAGCAGGCCGCCCGCGTGCGAGCACACCAGCCCGGTGCCGAATTCGGCCGCCACGTCGGCCAGCTTGGGGTCCCAGCCGCTCCAGGTGTCGTTGAGCAGGTCCGCGCCGGCCTCGCAGACCGCCCGGGCCACCTCGTGCCGCCAGGTGTCGACGCTGATGACCAGGTCCGGATGGGCCGCCCGGACCGCCTCGATGAACGGCACCGTGCGCCGGATCTCCTCGGCCACGGTGACCTCGTCGGCCGGGCGGGCCGGCACGCCACCCACGTCGAGGATGTCGGCGCCCTCGGCCACGACCGTGTGCACGCGGTCCAGGGCGGCACCTTCGTCCCAGGTGATGCCGGGCCGGTAGAACGAGTCCGGGGTCCGGTTGACGATGGCCATGACCAGCAGCCGGCCGGGCGGGAACTCCTGGGTGCCGAGACGCAGTGGTCCCGGCTCGCGGTGCGCGGCAGCACCGGCTACGCGGTCGTCCATGCCCAGCGTCGGCTCCCTTCTGCCCCGACTCTATCCGCGCTGTACCACCGGGCCGTTTCCGCCCTGCACGGGCTCTTGACACAAAGGGTCATACCATTTTACGTTTCGATAAATTTACCATTCTGAGGAGCGAAGGAGCGGCGATGTCGTCGACCCTGCAAGCACTGAAGATCACGCCGCTGACACCAACGTTCGGCGCCCGGGTCGACGGCCTGAACGCGCGCGAGCCGCTGCCGGACGATGTGGTCGACGAGTTCAAGCGGGCCATCCTGGACTACAAGGTGCTGTTCCTGACCGACTAGCACCTGGACGAGCAGCAGCACGCCCGGCTGGCCTCTTACTTTGGCACCCCGTTCCAGGGCTCCAACCGGTTTGACCAGGAGTACGAGCAGACCGGGCTGACCAACGTCAAGGTTGTGGCCCACTTCCACAGCGACCTGATGTACCGGGCCGAGCAGCCCTCCTTCGCCATGCTGCAGATGCTCCAGCTGCCCAGCGTGGGCGGCGACACCATGTGGGCGGACCTGGGCGCCAGCTACGACGCGCTGAGTGAGCCGGTCAAGGGCATGCTCGAGGGGCTGTACACCTACCCCGTGCATCCGGACTACTACCTGTCCGACGAGGAGCGGTCGCGCCGGTACGAGGCCGGGTTCGGCCGCCCGCTGACCGCAGAAGAGCTGGCCGAGCAGAAGCTGGCCCTGTCGCCCAACATCCACCCGCTGGTCCGGCAGCTGCCCGAGACCGGGCGCAAGTACTACTTCGCCAGTGCCCAGCACACGGCCCGCATCCAGAACCTGTCCAAGGAAGAGAGCGACGCGCTGCTCAACCTGATCTTCGCGCAGCAGCTCAAGCCGGAGTTCGTGATCCGGTGGAACTGGACGCTCGGCGACATCGCCTTCTGGGACCACCGCACGACCCTGCACTGCGGCGTGAACGACTACAGCCGGACCGAGACGCGCCGCGGCCGGCGCGCCAACATCGGCACCGCCAAGCCAATCCCTGCGACCTGAGGCCACCGGAGGAAGCGATGAAGCTTTCGAGAACCAGACACCAGCTGGCCGCGGTGGCCGTGCTGGCCACAGCCGCGCTGGTCAGCGCCGCCTGCGGATCGTCATCGTCCAGCGGCAGTAGCAGCGGCAGCGGCTCGAACACCTCGGCGCAGAAGCCAGCCGCAGTCAGCGTGGTGCTGGGCAACGCGGCGGCCACCTACGCCGAGGCACCGTTCGTGGTGGCCGAGAGCGACGGTCAGATGGCCAAGGAAGGCGTCACCACCAAGGACGTGCTGCTGTCCTCCAGCAACACCCTGCTGGCCGCGCTGGCCAGCGGCGGCGTGAACTTCGGCGTCACCGACAGCTTCGCGGTGCTGGCCGCCCGGGCCAAGGGCGTGCCGATCGTCGCGGTCTGCGGCCTGTACCAGGGCGTGCCGGGCCTGGCCCTGGTCGTCACCCCCAGCAAGATGAAGAGCCTCGGCCTCACGTCCGGCGACGTCAACGGCGACCTGAAGAAGCTCAAGGGCCAGGCGATCGGGGTGAACAGCCCCACCGCGACCGGCGGCCGGATCCTCACCGGCCTGGAGCAGGACGCGGGACTGCCATCGACCTGGGTCAAGGAGACGGCCATCGCCAGCAGTGACGACGTGGAGGCGCTGGCTCACGGCGAGATCGCCGGTTACTTCGAGGACGTGCCCATCCCGCAGGAGTCCCTGCAGGACAAGAGCGGCGTGATCGCGTTCACCACGGCCAACGTGCCCGCCCTGAAGAACATCCAGTACGACGTGATCGCCACGTCCGAGAGCTACCTGCAGTCCCACGAGGCCGCGGTGAAGCAGTTCCTGGCCGGGCTGGAGACGGGCGAGACCGCGCTGAGCCAGAAGCAGCCGCAGGCGCTGAAGGCCATCGCGCACATCTACAACAAGAGCCTGCCCGCGTCGGTGATCGATGATTCGGCCACCACCGGGGTGGACACCGGCTGCAGCATGCCCGCCGCCGACTGGCAGGCCGCAGCCTCAGCCGCGGGCAAGTGGAAGCTCACCCCGTCCGCGATCACCAGTTCCCAGCTGAGCGCCGCCTACAAGTCCGGGCTGTAACCGCTGACCCGTGTACTTGGCTAACTGAAGCCGGAGCGCCGCCGACGTGGCGCTCCGGCTTCACGCGTCGCCATAGACCGGGACGTGGGCGCCGGACACCACGTCCGAGCCGTCCTCGACCAGGAACTTGACGACCCGGGCGATCCGGGCCGGGGCGACCCAGCTGGAGTAGTCCGCGCCGGGCTGGGCGGCCCGGTTGCCGGGGGTGTCAATGACGCTGGGCAGGATCGTGTTGACCCGGATCCCGTCCTTCTTGTACTCCACGGCCAGCGCGTCGGCCAGGGCCGTCACGGCCGCCTTGCCGGTCACATAGCCGGCCGCACCGGGGAACGGTCGGACCGCGGCGCGGCTGGATACGCAGACCACCGATCCCCCGCCGCCGGCGATCAGCTCCGGTATGGCCGCTTGGGTAACCAGGTAGAGCGGGCGCAGGTTGAGCTGGACCAGCCGCTCGAACTCCTCCACCGGGGTCTCGTGCACCCGGCCGCCGGTCCCGAACCCGCCGACCAGGTTGACCACGGCCCGCAGCGGAGCTTCTGGCTCACCGGCGCCCCGGGCTACCGCGGCCGCCACCTGGTGCGGGTCGTCCAGATCGGCCCGGATCTTCTCCAGCCGGGGTTCGTCCGGCAGCCGGGGCAGCTCGCTCTCGGCCACCCACGGCACCACCACCCGCCAGCCCGCGGCCAGCAGTTCTTCCACCACGGCGATGCCCAGGCCACCGGATCCGCCGGTGACCAGTGCCGATGCCTTCATCGGGTTCCCTTCTGGAGCGCACGGGCGATGACCATGCGCTGGATCTGGTTCGTGCCCTCGAAGATCTGCGGCACCTTGGCCTCGCGCAGGTAGCGTTCGGCCGGGAAGTCCCGGGTGTACCCGGCCCCGCCCAGCACCTGCACCGCGTCCGTGGTGACCCGCATGGCCATGTCGGTGGCCACCAGTTTGGCAATCGACGCCTGCCGGTGGAACGGCAGCCCCCGGTCCCGGCGCCGGGCGGCGTCCAGGTAGGTGGCCCGGGCCGACTCCACCCCGGCGGCCATGTCGGCCAGCATGAACTGCAGGCCCTGGAAATCGATGATCGGCTGACCGAACTGGGTGCGGCCCCGGGCGTACCCGACCGCCTCGTCCAGCGCGGCCTGGGCGAGGCCGACCGCGCAGGCGGCGATGCCCAGCCGGCCGGAGTCCAGCGCCTCCAGCGCGATCTTCAGGCCCTGGCCTTCGGCGCCCATCAGCCGGGCGGCCGGGACCCGGGCCTGGTCGAGCAGCAGCTGCGCGGTGGGCGAGCCGGTCAGGCCCATCTTGTGTTCGGGCGCCGCGAACCCCAGGCCCGGGGTGCCCGCGTCCATCAGCAGGCAGCTGATCCCGCGCCCGCCGTCGTCGCCGGTCCGCACCATCACCGTGTAGAAGTCCGCGTGACCGGCGTGCGTGATCCACGCCTTGGTCCCGTTCAGCACGTAGTCGTCCCCGTCCCGGACCGCCCGGGCGGACAGCGCGGCCGCGTCCGACCCGGCCTGCGGCTCGGACAGCGCGTAGGCGCCGAGCAGGTCACCACCGAGCTGGGCGGGCAGCCAGGCGTCCCGCTGTTCGTCGGTCCCGAACCGGGCCAGCGGGAAGCAGGCCATCGTGTGCACCGACAGCCCGACCCCGACGGTCATCCAGGCCGCGGCGATCTCCTCCAGCGCCTGCAGGTACACCTCGTAGCCGACGTCACCGCCGCCCCAGCGCTCCGGGTAGGGCAGCCCCAGCAGCCCGCTCTTGCCCAGCAGCCTGAACTTCTCGCGCGGGAACCGGGCATCGGCCTCGTACTCGCTGGCGATCGGCTTCAGTTCGTCCTGCGCGATCTCCCGCGCCAGCGCGACCAGCGCCTCGGCTTCGTCATCGGGCAGCATCCGCTCTACCGGCATGAACCAACGCTAATCCCTGACCGCGGCATCGCGCTCGCGCAGGCGGCGGGCACCAACAGGTTAATAGCTGAAAGAGAGTAGTTTACAGATAGTATCTATCAACCAGTATTATTGGGGTGTGACCCGGAACGTTCGCACCTACGACCACTTCTGCCTGGTGGCACGGACCCTGGAGCTCGTCGGCGACCGCTGGAGCCTGCTGGTGATCCGCGACCTGATCACCGGCCCCAAACGATTCACCGACCTGATCGACCGGCTCGGCGGCATCACGCCCAAGACCCTCAGCCAGCGGCTCAGCGACCTCACCGGATCCGGCCTGGTCACCGTGGACCGCGAGCCCGGCCGGCGCGAGGTCTGGTACCAGCTGACGCCGGCCGGGGCCGATCTCTGGCCGGTCATCGACGACCTCAACAACTGGGGGATGCGCCACGCCTGGCGCTTTCCCAATCCCGGCGAGCCGCTGCACGCCGAGCACCTGCTCCGCAGCGCCATCCAGGCCATCGACCTCGAGGCCGGCGACCACCGGCCGGCCCGCTGGCACTTCCGGGCCGACGGGGCGGACTACGTGGCCGAAAGCGACGGCCAGCGCTGGTCGCTGACCATGCAGGCGCCGGCCGCCGCGGCCGACGTCACGATCACCGCGACCACCCGGGCCCTGACCACGCTCATCTTCGCCGGGTCAGATGCCGAGACCGTCATCACCGGCGACGCCGGCGCCGTCGAGCGGTTCCGCGCGCTGATCGGCACCCTGGCCACCGTCGTGCAGCCGGGCGACGGGGGCGGCGGCCAGCACCAGCAGGCCAGTTAGGGCGAACGCGGCCGGGTAGCCGGTGTGGCCGGCCAGCAGGCCGAAGGCGACCGGCCCGGCGCCGTAGCCGGCGTCGTAGGCGAAGTTCCACAGCGCGCTGGCCCTGGCCTCCGGCAGCCGGTCGAGCAGCAGCGCGAACGTCGAGCTCTCGATCATCCCGAACCCGGCCCCGAACAGCACCATGCTGGCGAAGATCAGCGCCGGCGACGCCAGCCCGATCATCGCGGCCAGGCCGGCCGCGGCCGCGATCACCGCGGGCACCAGCAGCCGGGTGTGACCGTACCGGTCGCCGTAGCGGCCGGCCTGCCAGCGGCTGAGCGTCGCCACGATCGACTGGACGAGCAGGGCGGCCGAGGCGAGGTTGCTGGGGATCCCCTTGGCCAGCGGCAGGAACGAGTCGATCACGCCGGCCGCGATCGTGCAGGCGGCGAAGATCAGCGCCAGCCGGAGCCCGGCGCCCGCCCGCGGCCGGTCGTGCGCGCCGCCCGCGCTGCCGGTGGCGGCGCTCCGGCCGGGCAGCCAGCGGATCGCGGCCAGCGGCAGCAGGCCGGCCACGGCCGCCATCGCCGCTACCGCCGTGGTCAGGTGATGCCCGGCCAGCCAGACCCCGGCCGGCAGCGCGAGCACGGCCGGTACGCCGGAGACCAGGCCGAGCAGCCCGAGCCCCTCGCCGCGCCGTTCCGGCGGCATCAGCGAGGCGGCCAGCGCACCGGTGGCGACCCCGCACAGGCCGAAGCCGAGGCCGCGCACGAAGCTGACGGCCAGCATGACCGCCTGCGGCTCGCGGATCAGCAGCAGCAGGGCCGGAAGGCCGAGCAGGCCGGCCCCGGCGCCGATCATCGCGCGGTAGCCGAGCCACCGGATCCCGACGGCCGCGAACGCCTCCGCGACCACCGTGCCGAGCAGCAGCGAGCCGGTCAGCAGGCCGGCCCCGGAGCTGCTGCCCCCGGCCGCCGCGGCCAGCATCGGCATCACCGACAGCAGCAGGAAAAAGCTGGTCAGCGACGAAAACTCGGCCACGAAGGCGACGGCCAGCGGCAGGCTGAGGAGCCGGGCCGGTGCGTCGTCGCGAGCGGCGGGCGGAGCGGGGGTGAGAGTGCTCATAACTGGACAGTAGGAGGCAACCGGCACCCTGGTAAGGTCCAATTCTATGACGATTGAGTGGTCCGGTTTGGGCCCGGAGCTGCTCGTGCGGCTGGACCGCTCGGCTCCGGAGCCGCTGCGCGCCCAGCTCGAGACGAGCCTGCGCGAGGCGATCAGGGACGGGCGGCTGCGGGGCGGGGAGCGGCTGCCGTCCTCCCGTGAGCTCGCCCGCGAGCTCGGGGTGTCCCGCGGCATGGTGCAGGACTGCTACGGCCAGCTGCTGGCCGAGGGCTACCTGACCAGCCGGGGCGGCTCGGCCACCCGGGTCGCGGACCTGAAGGACCAGCCGGTCACGGCCGGCCCTTCGGCTACCGCCCCGCCCGGCCAGCCCGCCAGCCGGTCACTGATCGCGGACTTCCGGCTCGGGGTGCCGGACCTGTCCAGCTTCCCGCGCACCGACTGGGCGCGGGCCGTCCGCCAGGCGTGCACCGAGATCGCCACCGCCGACCTGGGCTACGGCGATCCCCGCGGCAGTGCGGTGCTGCGCGAGGTGCTCGCCGCCTACCTGCGGCGGGTCCGGGCTGCCGACGCCGCTCCGGGGCAGATGATCATCACCGCCGGCTTCGCTCAGGGGGTCATCCTGGTGCTGCGCGCGCTGGCCCGCGAACGCGGCCTGTCGAGCGTGGTCTTCGAGGACCCCGGCTACGGCCGGCCCGAGGACGACGAGACCGTGCGGGCGGTCATGGCGATGGGCCTGCGCGCCGGCTACGTCCCGGTCGACGAGCAGGGCGTGGTGGTCAGCGCGCTGGCGGCCAGCGGGGCCCAGGCGGTCGTGGTCACCCCCACCCACCAGTCCCCCACCGGAGTCGTCCTGTCGGCCGCCCGCCGGCACGCGCTGCTGGACTGGGCCCGGCGCACGGGCGGGTACGTGATCGAGGACGACTACGACTCGGAGTTCCGCTACGACTCCGATCCGGTCGGCGCGCTGCAGGGCCTGGCCCCCGACCAGGTGTTCCTGCTGGGCACGGCGAGCAAGGCGCTGGCGCCGGCGGTGCGCCTGGGCTGGGTGCAGGCGCCGTCGTCGCTGGCCGGGACGATCGCCGACGAGAAGGAGATGAGCGACCGCGGCTCCTGCACACTCGACCAGCACGCCCTGGCGATCCTGCTCACCTCGGGCCGGTACGACCGGCACCTGCGCCGGATGCGGGGCGTGTACGCCGCCCGCCGGGCCGCGCTGGTCGAGTCGTTTGCCCGGCACCTGCCCGGGATCCGGCTGACCGGGCTGGCGGCCGGCTTCCACGCGGTCGCGCCGCTGCCAGCCGGCGCCGACGAGGCGGCGGTGGTCGCGGCCGCGCGGGAACGGCGGGTCGGGCTGCACGGCGTCGACGAGTACCGCGGGCACCCGGACCCAGCCGCTCCGCCCGCGCTGGTCATGGGCTTCGGCAACGTCCCCGAACGGACCATCGACCCGGCCCTGGCCGCCGTCGCCGACCTGCTCCGCTAGCTGGATGCCAAGCCGGACGCTGGCCCGTTAGCGTTACCACTGGGGCAACTGAGGAGGCGATCAGGGCGATGCGGGCAGCGCTGGCGAGGGAACTGGGCGGGATCGACCGCGTCGAGCTGGGGGATCTGCCGGATCCGGTCCCGGGGACCGGGCAGGTGCTGGTCCGGGTGTACGGGGCCGGGGTCGGCCCGTGGGACGTGGGGTTCCTCGGCGGGGGCTTCCCCGGGGTGGCGCTGCCGTTCGTGCCGGGCCAGGAGATCGCCGGCGTGGTCGAGGCGGCCAGCGACGGGGCGGACCTGCGGCCGGGCGAGCGGGTGTACGGGACCGTGTTCCCGGCGGGCGGCGGGTTCGCCGAGCTGGCGGTGGCCTCGGCCGACCGCCTGGCCCCGATGCCCGCCCAGGTGGGTTTCGCGGCGGCGGCCAGCCTGGTGATCGGGGCGGGCACCGCCTACGAGGGCCTCGTCGACAAGGGGCACCTGCAGGCCGGCCAGACCGTGCTCATCACCGCCGCCGCTGGTGGCGTGGGTACCGCCGCCGTGCAGATCGCGGCGGCCCTCGGCGCCCGCCCGCTGGGCGTGGCCAGCCCGGCCAACCACGACTACCTGCGGAGCCTGGGCGCCCGCGAGGTGTTCGACTACCACGACCCCCACTGGGCCCAGCAGGTCCGGGCCGCCGTCCCCGGTGGCGTCGACCTGCTGTTCGACGGGGCCGGCGGCCCGACCCGCGACCAGGCCATAACCGCCGTCCGCGACGGGGGCCAGGTGATCTCCATCATCTTGTCCGGTCCCCCGCTGCAACTGGACCGCGGCATCACCGGTGAGTCATTCGCCGCTCACGGCGGCCGCGAGCGGCTGGAAGCGCTGAGCCGCCTGGTCGAGGCGGGCACGCTCCGTCCTCAGGTCGCGGCGGTGCTGCCGCTCGGCCAGGCTCGCGAGGGTCTGGCCGAGGTCGCGGGCGGCCACACCCGCGGCAAGGTCGTGCTGGAGATCAACGCCGGCTAGCGCATCCTCGGATGGGCGCGGCGGGAGAAACTTCTGCCGTCGTTGAACCGGATCGCGCGCTGGCGTCGTAGCTGAATTGTCAGGCCGCCCGCCACCAGGAATGCGGCCGGGACAAAAACTCAGGTAACGCACGCGGAAATGCCGCGCCTATTTGGCGTGCGCTCATCCAGGAAGGGCAGGAATCATGACCACCGATTTCCATTCCGCTCCCCAGCCTTCTGGCGCGCCGCGCAATGATGCTCCCGCGCCGGCGCCGCCGGGCCGCTCAGATCCGCTGCCGTTCTGGGTGCTGGGCGGCGGGGCGGCCATCTTCCTGGGCTCGCTGCTGCCGTTCGTCAGCGTCAGCGTCGACGGCCTGTTCAGCATCAACGTGATGAGCCCGGGCGCGCGGGTCCTTTCCGCGCTGTTCGGGCTGGTCGTCGCCGGCCTCGGCGCGGTCATGAAGTTCGGGCCGCCCGCGGGACGGCGCGGCCTCTCGATCGCCGCGCTGGGCTGCGGCGCGGCCGGCGTGCTCGGTTACAGCGGCTTCATCCTGCTCGGGCTGCACGGCATCAACGTGGGGGGCTCGCTGGGGCTGCCGGCCGAGGTCACCTATTCCCCGTCGATCGGCGTCCTGCTGGCCCTGGCTGGCTGCACCGCCGCGGCGGTGGCCGCGCTCAACGCGGTCCTGGCCGTCGCCCGGCGCACCTCCTGAGCACAATCACGGCCCGAGCACCTTTTCCGTAATTCCCTATTCCATTTAAATTCAGAAAGGCAGTCATCATGGCGACTCGTTTTGGCTCAGCCCCGGAGCGGCCGGAAACCCAGCCGACGACGCGGCCCCCCGCCCGCGGCCGGCTGGCGGACAGCGTGTGCACGGTGGCCGGCGGCCTGACCGTCGTGGCGGGCGCGGCCCTGTCGCTGACGTTCACCGGCCGCGGCCCGCACCACATCGTCCCGGCCGCCGCGGGCGCCGCCATGGTCTTCGGGCTCGTCCTGGCCGGGCTGGGCGCCGCGCTGCGATCCATTCCGCGCCGGTACGCCGCCCCGGCCGCGGCGACCGCGCTCGGCCTGTCCGTCCTCGGCGCGGCCACCTTCGCGCTGACCGGCGTGCGCCTGTTCGGCGCCGGCGCGCTGGCCCACACGTCCTACACCCTGACCGGGTTCATCATGGTCCCGTGGCTGGCCCCGGCCGAGGCGTCCACGCTGGCGCACTACGCGTCCTCGGCCGGCACGGTCGTCGCCGTCGGCGGCTGCCTGATCGCCCTCATCGGCGCGCTCGGCGCGTACCAGCACCGCAGCTCGTGATCGGGAAGTGAAGCCACCGATGAGAACGATCAAAGCCCGCCGGGACCGGGTTCGGATCGGCCCACCGGACGAGCGACGCGGCCCCGCGGAGCCATCCAGTTGCTGGAGTCGCCGACAGCGGTCAGCGCTGCCGGGCCACCGTGGATCTGGACAGCCAGCTGGCCGACCCTGCCGCCACCGGCAACTTCGGCTTCGCGGTCGCTCCGCTCAGCTCGGTGCAGTCCGATCAGCCGGACGGCGCATCGGTGCAGTTCGAGCACGAGGCGCCGCCCGACTTCGCTGTCGCCGGCTCGTTTGTCCGGCCCGCCATACTCCCCCGTGGCGCTTGGACGGTCGAGGCGCCGCAGCCGGCGCCGGACGTGGCTCAGCCTCACCATATCCGGGTAACGGACACCGGCACGTCGCTGAGCATCTACATCGACGGCCAACTTTAGGCCAGCTACGGGCACGCCGCGGAGTGCGGCAGCGTCGCCATCAGGGCTTGGCGGGCACCGTTCACCTTCTCCAATGTCGTGGTGAGCGGCGGCTGAACTGAGGCATTGCACCACGCTGCCCGGTCAGGGAACACCAGCCGCGAGCCCAGCTCGACGCCGGCGGCTTGATCTGCGGCGAGGCTCCCGTCGAGCTGACTGCGGGCCATCACCCAGTGGGCCGCGGAAGAGGCATCGTGATCAGGTCTGCAGGACCGCGTGAAGCTCGATGACCTCAGGCTGGATCTCACCGGGCACGTTGGGCTTGACGTTCTGGTTGAACCAGGCCTCGAACTGAGCGCGGCTGTCCCAGACCTCCCCGACGGGCATCTTCACGTGCACGGCCATTTCGTGAGCTGGAGATAAAAGTCCCGGTTTATTCCAGAGCCGGTGCACAAACGATGAATGTCACCTATGGGCAGGTGGCTGGAAACTGGGAGTGTGGCCGTCGATGGCGGGGATGGGCGCGAGCGGTGGCGTCAGGTAGGCGGACAGCCAGGCGAAGGCGGTTATCTCGTCGGCATGCCAAGTAGTGAAGTTGTGTCCGCCATGGGCCGCACTGAGTACCGAGACGCGGATGGGCGGGATGGCCGCGGCGGCCAGGGCCCGGTCGTCCTGGAAGCTTCCTTTGTCGTCGCGGGTGTCCATCAGCAGCAGGTCGAGGACGGGTCGCGGAAGATGCCGGACGCGCCAGATGGTGGTGTTCTGGTCGCGCAGCAGGGAACTGCCACCGAACAGATCGCCGGTGGTGTGGTCGTGGGCGGGTGCGTTGTAGCCGGCCAGGGAGACCGCGGCCCGGTAGCGGTCGGGGTGGCGCAGGGCGAGGTTGACGGCGCAGTAGCCGCCGGTCGAATAGCCAATGACGGCCCAGCCGGTGGTGGTGGGCTGGGCACGGAAGGAATGGGTGACGGCGCTGGGCACGTCGGTGGTGAGGTAGGTCTCGGCCTGCGGGCCGCCGGGGACGTTGACGCACTCGGTGTCACGGGGCGGCGCGACGATGCTGGTGGGCATGACCGCGATCAGCGGGCTGACGTGACCGGAATCGATGGCCTGGTCGAGGATCGCGGCGCCCTCGGCCTGGTCGACCCAGTTCCGCGGATGACCGGGATAGCCGGACAGCAACTCGACCACGGGAAACGTACGGTTCCGGTAGGCGGGCTCCCCATATTGGGGGGGCAGATAGACGACAGCCGGATGGGTGCCGGCCCTGCTGAGCAAGCCAGGAATGGTCAGCCACACGATGGCGCCGTGCCCCGTCCGCGCGGCCCGCACGATGCGCGGTCGCAGGGTCTGGTCCTGGCTGCCGGGCACAACCGATGGGCTGGTCAGGTGCGGGCGCTGGACGCCTGCCAGCTCCTGCCACGAGCCGTAAAAGTTGTAGCTGTCGTTGATCAGCACCGCGACCAAGAGCACCGCGCTGAGCTGGCTGGCAACGATCAGCACGGCCCGGAACAGCCAGGCTTGCCATCGCCGGCCGCCCCGGTTCCAGCAGACGAACAGGGTCAGCGGAAACATGAAGCAGGCCAGCGCGCACAGCGCGACCGCCCAAGGCCCGGTCAGCGTCACGATGAAAGCGTAGTCCGGCGGGGGTCCGCAGACCGGCTAGGGCGTGTTTCAAAAGCGGCGGTTTGATGTGATTCGCCGTGGTGGGTGTGTCGCGGCCTGGGGATGAGTGAGGTCTCCGGTAGATGAGTCAACGACCAAGAAGACCATCACACCGGAGACCTCGTGGCCACCCTAGCGGTGACGGGGCGGGCGGACCTTTCGGACGCGCAGTGGGCGGTGCTGGAGCCCCTGCTGCCGCACGGCAAGCGACCAGGGCGCCCGCCGAAGTGGACGAAACGGCAGCTCATCGACGGAATCAGATGGCGGACCCGGGTCGGTGCCCCGTGGCGGGATGTCCCGCCGGCTTACGGGCACTGGCTCACGGTGTACGGGCTGTTCCGCCGCTGGCAGCGCGATGGCACCTGGGCCAGGATCCTGGCTGGACTGCAGGCCCAGGCGGATGCGGCCGGGCTGATCACGTGGGATGTGTCCGTGGATTCCACGGTAACCCGGGCGCATCAGCACGCGGCCGGGGCCCGGAAAAGGGGGATCTGCAAGCCGAACCGCCTGGTGAAGAACCCGCCGATCATGGGCTGGGCCGGTCCCGCGGCGGCCTGTCCACCAAGATCCACCTGGCCGTGGAACAGGGCCAGAAACCGCTGTCCATACTGATCACCGCCGGGCAGCACGGCGACAGCCCTCAGTTCACCGCCGTCCTGGACCAGATCGCCGTAGCCCGGCTGGGCCCGGGCCGGCCCCGCACCCGCCCGGGCCGCGTGCTGGGCGATAAGGCCTACGGATCGCGCGCCAACCGTGCCTACCTGCGCAGGCGTGGCATCAAATGCACCATCCCCGAGCAGCGTGATCGTATCCAGCACCGCAAGAGGCGGGGCCGGGGCGGCGGCCGCCCGCCCGCGTTCGACACTGAGATCTACAAGCAGCGGCACGCGGTCGAGTGCGGCATCAACCGGCTCAAACGCCACCGCGCCCTCGCGACCCGCTACGACAAGCTCGCCGTCCGCTACGAAGCCACCGTCCACATCGCCGCCATCAACGAATGGCTCCCACGGAACTTATGAAACAGGCCCTAGCCAGAAACTCCGCTCAAATAACGGCGCGGATCCGGCGGAGAACCTCGTCGTCGCCGAGGGCGCCCGCGACCTGCGCGAGGTCGGGGCTGCGAGGGGTGCCGGTGAGCAGGACGCGGATGACCTGGGAGGCCTCGCGGATGGAGCCGGGGTAAGCGCCGGGGTCCTTCTTGTAGGTCTTGGCGTTGGGGGCAAAGCCCAGCTGGGCGGCGAGCTCGCGGATCTGGCTGAACCACTCGGCGTCGGGGCCGGGCGGCTGGTAACCGTCGGCGAAGGTGGACGCGACCTGGCGGACCAGGTCCGGGGCGAGGCCGCTGAACCGGTCGTCGGCCGGGTCGGTGACGGGCTCAAAGAGCTGCGGGAAGAAATAGCCGTAGACCGGCCGGAAGTCGGCCCACCGGCGCAGGTCCTTGCGGGGGTTGGGCACGTCGACGCGCTCGATGTCCAGGGCCCGGCGGGCCAGGTCGGGCTCGGCGGCCAGCGCCTCGGCCAGCGGCGGGTCGTAGGCCTCGGCCCAGGTGGCGACCCGGCCCATGATGCCGTCGGCAGGCAGGGTGGCGATGTAGTCGGCGCTGATGTCGTCCAGCTTGACCAGGTCGACCAGGGCCCCGGCGGCGTTGAAGCCGGACAGCTCGATCGGGGCGGCCAGCGCCTCGGGCAGCGGCATTTCGGCCAGCCGGCCGTTGGCCAGGCCGCGCAGGTAGTACTGGACGGCCTCGGCCGGGTAGCCCTGCTCGATGTAGTAGCCGACGCTGGCTTCCGGGTCCTTGCGCTTGGACAGCTTGCGGCGGCTGCCGCCGTCCTGCTTCATCAGCGGGGCGACGTGCGCGTAAGGGATCCGCTCGAAGCCGAGGGCGGCGAACAACTGCAGGTGCAGGGGCACCGAGGACAGCCACTCGTCGCCCCGGACGACCAGGGTGATCCGCATCAGGTGATCGTCGACCGCGTGCGCGAAGTGGTAGGTCGGCAGGCGCAGCGGCTGGTCACTGCTCTTCAGGATGACCGCGTCGTTACGGTTGTCGTCCGCGCTCAGCTCGCCGCGGATCGCGTCGGTGAAGCTCACCCGGCCGCCGGACAGTCCCGGGGACCGGAACCGCACCACGTACGGCGCCCCGGCGGCCAGCTTCTCCCGGACCTGCTCCTGCGACGCGTCCCGCCAGATGGCCCACTTGCCGTAGTAGCCGGGCAGCGCCCCGGCCGCCCGCTGCTTGGCGGTGATGTCCTCCAGGTCGTCCCTGGTCGCGAAGTCCAGGTAGGCGCGGTCCTGGCGGAGCAGCTCGCGGGCGTAGCTGAGGTAGATCTCGGCCCGGCTGGACTGCACGTACGGGCCGTAGCGCCCGCTCAGGTCGTCTTCGGTCGGGCTGATCGTGAAGTAGGTCAGCCCGTCCGCGAACTGGTCGACGGCTCCCTCGGTGACCCGGGCCTGGTCGGTGTCCTCGATCCGCAGCAGATAGGTGCCACCGGACTGCCGGGCCAGGTCGGCGTCGATCATGGCCACGTAGACGCCGCCGATGTGCAGGTAACCGGTGGGGCTGGGACCGAAGCGGGTGACCTGGGCCCCGGGCGGCAGGTCGCGCGGCGGGTACCGCTCCTCCCAGTGCTGCGGGCTGGGCAGGTCGGCGGGAAACAGCGAATCTATGACGGCTGGGCTGAGCATCGGCAGGCTGGCTCCATCGGGAACGGGCGACGTGCCAGCCTACCGCGTGCTCAGCCGGCGCCCGGCGGCCTGCCTGACCGGGTCGCGCTGGCACCAGTCAGACCTGGCCGCCGGCGTCGATGACGTGGGTGATGCCGGTGATGTACCGCCCGGAGTCGCTGACCAGATAGAGCACGGCGTTGGAGATGTCAGACGGCTCGACCGCGACGATCGGGAGCTTGTTCAGGGTCCGGGCCGCCACGGCGAAGTCGTCGTAGGTCGGGTTCTCCAGGTCCGGGCGGAACAGCCTGTAGGTCGGCTCGTTCAGGATCATCGGGGTGGCCACGGTCGTGGGGTGCAGCGTGTTGACCCGGATGTTGTGCGGAGCCAGCTCCTTGGCCAGTACCCGCATCAGCCCGATCAGGCCGTGCTTGGCCGCGGTGTAGTGCGCGATGTTCTCGTTGGCGGTGATCGCGGCCAGCGAGCTGGTGATCACCACCGAACCGCCGCGGCCGCCCTCGACGATGTGCGGAACGGCGGCCTTGATCGTCTTCCACTGGCCCGTCAGGTTGATGTCGATCATCTCGTTCCAGGCCGCTTCCTCCATCTCCAGCGTGGGCGCCATGCTGGAGATGCCGGCGTTGGCCAGCACGATGTCCAGCCGCCCGAGCTCGGCCACGCCGCGGTCGGCCACCGCGGTCAGCGCGGCCAGGTCGCGGATGTCGGCCTGGCTGGCGATGATGCGCCGGTCCAGCGCCTCGACCTCCCTGACCGTCTCGGCCAGGTCGTCCGGGGTGGCCATCGGGTATGGCACGGACTCCGCCTGCTGGCAGAGGTCCACCGCGATGATGTCGGCGCCCTCGCGGGCCAGGGTGATGGCGTGGCTGCGGCCCTGGCCGCGGGCCGCACCGGTAATGAAGGCGACCTTCCCGTCGAGCTGTCCCATGTGCTCCCTCTTTCTGCTTTTCCGTGTGCAATCAGCCGTCGAGCAGCCAGCCCGGCAGGCAGTGGATGAGCGCCTCGACCAGCTGATCGGGGCTCATGGCAGGGTCCGGATCGGCCAGCCAGGCGCCGATCACGCCGAGTACGCCGCCCGCCAGGAACCGGGCGGTGACCAGCGGGTCGGCCTCCGGCGGGCGCACGTCCATCGGCTCCAGGGCCTGGACGGTCCGCTCGGTGAACGCCTCCGCGACCGCGTGCACCAGCTGCGGGGCGGCGCCCGGCCCGAGCAGCCTGGTGTAGGAATCTCGCCGGGCCGCGACGAAGCCGACGATCTCGTGCAGGGCCCGCCGGCTGGCCTCCACCCCGGTCACCGAGTGCTGCGCGCGCAGCGCGATATCGGCGTTGCTGACCACGTCGAAAAGCTCGCTCAGCGCGTGGATGGCCAGATCCTCCGGGGACGCGAAGTGCTCGTAGAACGACGTCCGGTTGATCCCGGCCGCGCGGGCCAGCGCGCTGACCGACATCTCCCGCGGGTCCGAATCGCGGATCGCGTCGTGGAACGCACTGATCAGCTTCTCGCGCGTCCGGAGGGCGCGCGGATCGGTGTTCCCGGTCATCAAGCGTCGGCGGTCCTCGGACCTCTGACCAGGAGCTTCGTCGTCCATAAGCCCACGCTACAACTAACGGACATCTGTCGTCCAATTATTGAAAAGGCGTAAACTGAGTACTCAGTCAAGTAGACGGAGGGGCGTCATGAGTGAAGCAACCGGCCGCGTAGCCGGGAAGGTCGCGCTGGTGACCGGGGCGGCCCGCGGCCAGGGCCGGGCGGACGCGGTGCGGCTGGCCAGCGAGGGCGCGGACGTGATCGTGGTCGATGTGTGCGCGCCGCTGCCGAGCGTGCCGTACGACTCGGCCACCCCGGAGGACCTGGCCGAGACCGTGCGGCAGATCGAGAAGACCGGCCGCCGGGTGATCTCCGGGATCGTCGACATCCGGGAGCTGGACCGGCTGCGCACCATCGTCGACGACGCGGTGGCCACGCTCGGCCACCTGGACGTGGTGGTGGCGAACGCCGGGATCTGCGTGCCCAAGGCCTGGGACCAGACCACCCCGCAGATCTACGAGGACACGATCAGCACCAACGTGACCGGCACCTGGAACACGGTCATGGTCGCGGCGCCGCACCTGGTCCGGGCGGGCGGCGGCTCGGTCATCATCATCAGCTCGGCGGCCGGCCTGAAGGTGCAGCCGTTCATGGTGCCGTACACGACCAGCAAGTTCGCGGTCCGCGGGATGGCCAAGGCGTTCGCGGCCGAGCTCGGCCAGCACGGCATCCGGGTCAACAGCGTGCATCCGACCGGGGTGAACACCCCGATGGGCAGCGGCCGCATGCAGGAGGAGATAGGGGCGGCGATCGCCGGGTACGACCGGCTGGGAGCGATGTTCATCAACATGCTGCCGGTGCAGAGCACCGAGCCCGAGGACGTGGCCGACACCGTGCTGTTCCTGGCCTCCGACGAGTCGAAGTACATCACCGCCCACGAGATCGCGCCGGACGCCGGCGTTACGGAGTTCTAGATGGCAAGTACCCGCGACTGGTTCGAATCGGTGGCCGAGGCGCAGCGCCGGGCCAAGCGGCAACTCCCTCGTGGCGTGTACCTGGCCCTGGTGGCCGGGGCCGAGGCGGGCGAGACGATGAACGAGAACATCACCGCGTTCTCCCGGCTCAAGCTGCGGCCGCACGTGGCCGGCCTGCCCGCCAACCGGGACCTGGCCACCACCGTGATGGGACTGGACATCAGCTTCCCGGTGATCTGCTCCCCCACCGGCGTCCAGGCCGTGCACCCGGACGGCGAGGTCGCGGTGGCCCGGGCCGCGCAGGGGGCCGGCACCGCGGCCGGGCTGTCCTCGTTCGCCTCCAAGCCGGTCGAAGAGGTCGGCCAGGTCACCGACAAGATGCTGTTCCAGAGCTACTGGGTCGGCAGCCGGGACGACATCCTGGCCCGGGCCGAGCGCGCCCGGGCGGCCGGCGCGAACGGCCTGATCGTCACCCTGGACTGGGTGTTCGACTCCCGCCGGGACTGGGGCAGCCCGTGGATCCCGGAGAAGCTGGACCTGAAGGCCATGCTCCGGTACGCCCCGCAGGTCGCGCTCAAGCCCGCCTACCTGGCCCGGTACCTGCGCAGCGGGGCCCTGCCCGACCTGGGGGTGCCGAACCTGGGGGCGCGCGACGCGGAGATCCCCACGTTCTTCGGCGCCTACGGCCAGTGGATGAACTCGCCGCTGCCGACCTGGGAGGACCTGGCCTGGCTGCGGGAGCAGTGGGGCGGCCCGTTCATGATCAAGGGCATCACCCGGCCGGACGACGCCCGGCGGGCGGTCGACATCGGTGCCACCGCGATCTCGGTGTCCAACCACGGCGGCAACAACCTGGACTCGACCCCGGCCACCATCCGCTGCCTGCCCGGGGTGGCCGACGCCGTCGGCGACCAGCTCGAGGTCCTGCTGGACGGCGGGATCCGCCGGGGCAGCGACGTGGTCAAGGCGCTGGCCCTGGGCGCCCGCGCGGTGATGATCGGCCGGGCCTACCTGTGGGGCATGGCCGCCGGCGGCGAGCGCGGCGTCACCAACGTGCTGGAGATCCTCCGCCAGGGCGTCAGCGAGACCCTGCTCGGCCTGGGCAAGTCCTCCGTGCACGACCTGTCGCCGGACGACCTGATCGTGCCGGACGGCTTCGTCATCGACCACAAGATCTGAACAGTTCGTTCGCGCTGTCACCGGGCGACACGCCGAGCATCGATAACACGTTGATAATCGCGGGATGTCGGTCGTTGAACGGGGAGCCCGGACCCGGCAGAGTGGCCCCTGACTTCCGTCGTGGCAGCGCGGGTCGCGCGCCACCTCCCCTTGTACCCCTCGATAGAAGCAGGACGCAATGGATCCCGTTTCGGCTTTCCGCAGTATTATCAGGTCTCCTTACACCCTCGTGATGCGGCTGGTCCGCTGGCTGCTGGCCGACGGCCGGTGGTTCTACCGCGGTTCGCACCGGGCCGCGGCGGCCGAGCCGGTGACCGTCGAGTCGACGGTCTCGCCCGTGTCGGCCGAGCCGGCCGTGACGAACGAGCCAGCCGCGGCCCCCGAGCCAGCGGTGATCGCTGACGAGCCGTCGGCGGAGGAGACGACCCTGGAGTTCGGGGCCGCCCTGGCCCAGGAAATAGCCATGGTCAACGTCACCTTCACCCTGCCCGCCGAGGTGGGCGCGGGCGACGTGCTGCTGTGCGGCGACTTCAACGGCTGGACGGCCGCCCCGACCCCGCTGCAGCGCGTCGACGACGGCGGCTGGCAGGTCACCCTGCCGCTGGAGCCGGGCAACAGCTACCACTACCGGTACCTGCTGGACGGCCAACGCTGGGAGAACGCCTGGCAGGCGGACCGCTACGAGCCCAACCCGTTCGGCAGCGACAACTCCGTGGTCATCGTCGACCAGCCGGAGCTGGAGCTGCAGGCGGCCTGATCCGGGCTGCCCGGCGGGCTAGGCCAGGTCCTTGACCAGCACGACGAAGTACAGGTCGTCGCGCAGGGGCCGGGCGTAGCGCGCGTCGGCCGGGAACGGCCGGGTCTCGCCGGTTCGGCGGAAGCCGCGACGCTCGTAGTAGGCGATGAGCTTGTCCTGCTGGGCGAGCACGGTCATCTCCAGGCGGCGGGCCGCGAACGCGGCCACGGCCTGGCGTTCGGCTTCGGCCATGAGCTGACGGCCGAGACCGCCGTCCTGGGAGCTGGGTGAGACCGCGAACGTGCCGAAGTAGGCCAGGCCGGCACCCTCGTTGCGGAGCTGGCAGCAGGCGACGATCGCACCGGCCTGCTCGCCGGTCAGCAGCAGCGAGCCGGCGTCGCTGATCATGGCCAGCACCTGGCCGGAACTGATCCGCTCGCCCTCGGCCAAGTCGGCTTCGCTGGTCCAGCCGGCCCGGCTGCCGGTGCCGCGGTAGGCGGACCGGATCAGGCTGGTCAAGGTGTCCACGTCGGCCGGGCGGGCCGGCCGAATCTGCAGGTCACTCACCCTGCCGGTCGCTCCTCACTGGCCGGGGGCCGAGCAGGTCCCAGCGGTTGCCGGCCACGTCGCGGAACACCACCACCTGGCCGTACCGCTCCGAGCGGGGTTCGCCCTCGAACCGCACGCCGTACTCGGTCATCCGCTGATAGGCGGCGGCGAAGTCGTCGACCCGCAGGAAGAAGCCGACCCGGCCCGCGAACTGGCGGCCGACGCCGGCCTGCTGATCCGGGCCGTCCGCCTGGGCCAGCAGCAGCCCGGTCAGCGCGCCGGGCGGCCGGACCACCACCCACCGTTTGGGCCGCTGGCCCACGGTGGTCTTGTCGGGTGAGTCCTCCACCAGCTCGAAGCCCAGGCCGCGCACGAAAAAGTCGATGGCCTGGTCGTAGTCGTCGACCACCACTGCCGTGTGTTCCAGGTGCATGGCGGCCAGCTTAGGACGGGGCGGCGGCGGCCCGGCGGCGCACCCGGGGCGGTGCCCCTCGGTCGTCATCGCGCCGCACTCGGGGCAGACCAGCCGGGCCCAGCAGGCCAGATCGCCACCCTCCGGCTCCTCGTCCAGGTCGTAGTCGGAATCCATAGTCCGAGCGTAACGACACATAATCCGGCCGAGGAGGGATAAGTACGGGGGCGTGACAGGCCCAGGGGAACCAACAGAGCGCATTGAGCCCGGCGGCCTCGGGACGCCCGTGGCCCCGCCCGCCACCGACGAGCTGGACACCGATGAGGTACCGGCCGAGATGCTGGAGGAGTTCTCGTCGCTGACCACGCCGTACTGCTGGGTGATCACCGAGGACCTGATCGCCCGCTACGACGGCGCGGAGCCGTCGGCGGTCGGCAAGGCCGGCCCCGACCAGGCCGCCGCCGAGGACGTACGCGAGGCGCTCACCGCCGGGCGGTTCTTCCGGCTGGCCGACGACCGCGGCCGGGCGTTCGCCATCGGCCGTCTCTACGACCCGTCCGGTGAGAACGAGCAGGCCCCGCTGGACGATTTCGGCCGGTCCACCTGGGACGCCGAGCGCATCGAGTTTCGCTCCGAAGGCCAGTGGCAGCCGGTTTGAGGCCAGTGACAGCCGGCTCAGGCGCGGCCGTTGGCCGGGGCCGGGACCCGTTCGGCGGCCTGGACGATCTGGGCGTTGGTGGCGTCGATGGCGGTCGGGCCGCCCGGGATCGGCACGAACCACACGTGGATCATCGGCTGGGTGACGTGATTGACCGAGCCGGCCGGGCAGCTCGGTGAGGCCGCGCTGACCTCTCCGGTCACCCGGCCGTTGCCCAGGCACAGGTTGGTGTGCACGTGCCACTGGGTCAGGCAGCCGCCGGGCTGCGGGGTGGACCCGCCCGGCGCGGTGATGTACATCGCGGCGACCAGGACGGCCCCGCGCGGGGTGTTCGCGTACACCAGGGACTGCGGGTCGGTCTCGTCCAGCACTGGCCCGCCGCGCACCGTGGCCAGGTAGGAGGCCCGGTTGAGGTAGTGGACGACCTGGGCGCCGGGCGGGGTGAGCGGCACGTAGCCGGCCGCCCGGGCGGCGGCCAGGCTCTGGTACTTCTTCGCGTCCTGCCAGCTGGTGTCCACGAAGCTGACCGCGGCCTGCTGCTGGGCCGTGCTCGGCTGGCTGTCACACGGCGCCGAGCTGGCCATCCGCATGCCGGGCATGTCCATGCTGGTGTCGGGCATGGTGATGTCGCCCGCCGGGGTCGAGTTGGCCAGCTTGACCGGCGAGCCGCCGGTCATGCCGGGCATGCTGCCGGACGTGCCGCCAGCGGACGCGGCGGCGCTGTTCATGGTCATCACCACTTCCGGTCCGCCGTCGACCAGGGCCACGCTGAGCAGGAGCGCGATCACGGCGGCGGTGGCGACGGGGGCCGCGATGAGCCGCGGCCGGGTCACCCGCCGGCTGGGCCGACGGACCAGCAGCCAGATACAGACCGCGGCGACGACCGCCTCCAGCACCGTGCACAGCAGGTCCCCGAACCCGACTGGCTCCACCTCGTGAGGTGTCGGCCCGACCACGTCGCCCACGGTCCGGGTGACGATGTACACGACGACCACACCCGCGTTGAGAACGATCCCGATCCACAGGGTCACCCGGGACGGGCGGATCAGGGCGAGAATCGCCCACGACAACTGCAGCCAGGCGGCCACCAGCATGAACACGCCGAACAGCCAGTACTCCTGGAAGTGGGCACCGGCGACGGCGAAGTGAATGACCGCCGTGGCCACGCTGAGCACGGCCAGGCAGCGCAGCAGCATCCGGTTCAGCGGCACGGTGGGCACCGCTCCGGGAGGATCGCCTGCTTCGGTCATACCGCCATGGTCGGTCGCCTCTATGGGACGGCCAGCAGAGTTTCTTGTGAAATCGCTGGGATCAGACGCCGGTCTCCGCCGTGATCCGGCCGGCGTTGCAGGCGGCGGTCAAGGCGGCGAAGTCGCGCTCGTTCTGGTCGGCGTAGGCGGCCGCGAAGTCCGCCACCGCGTGGTCGAACACCTCGGTGGTACCCAGGTAGGCGGCGATGGCGATCCGGTCACCGGACCGGGCGTGCGCGCGGGCCAGGGCCTGCCCGCACAGCTGGCCGTACCGGTGCAAGGTGGCCGACGGCATGGCCTCGACCGGCGCCGAGTACTTCCAGTCCCGGAGCTGCCGCAGGTAGCAGTCTCCTATCCCGCGACTGGTCGCCTCCCCCGGCACCGCGGTGCCGGGGGCCGGGTGCCAGCCGAGGAAGATGTCGCTGGTGGCCTGCATGAGCTGCTGCCCGGTTACCACCCGCTTCCCCTGGCTGAGGTACCTGGTGGGGCCGGCGAACTTGCTCAGGGCCGAGGTCGTCGCCTGCTTGACCTGCAGCATCAGCAGGTCTGAGTCGTCCCGGCCGGTCAGCAGGATGATCCAGCAGCCCATCCCCACGCTGCCCACCCCGACCACCTTGAGGGCGGCGTCGGCCACCTGGAAGCGGTTGAGCAGGTGCTGCCGGTCGGGCTGCAGGCTGCGCTGGTACACGGCCAGGATGTGCTCGATACCGGGCCGCGACGTGCCCCCGGCCTGCGGTCCGGGCAGGTCGGCGACCGGGACGACCAGCGGCGGACGGGCGATGATGCGCGGCTTGCCGTGCACGCTGTGCACGAGCTTGCGTACCGACTGCCGGGCGTCACGGTTCTGCAGCCGGTCCAGATCTTCCTGGCTGAGCTTGCGCAGCCCACCCCCCATGATCTTCTGGTACCGGGCGCCGAGCTCGTCCAGTTCGGACGCGGCGTACCAGACGGCCAGCTCCGGCTGCCGGGCCAGCTGGTGCAGGCTGGTGCGGTAGCGGGCGACCGCCGCCCGCACCATGTCACGGCGGCGGCCGGCCCGGTCGCCGTTGACCCGGGCGGCCACCTCGATGCTGGTGGCCAGCCGTTTTACGTCCCACTCCCAGGGCGCGGGCAGGGTCTCGTCGAAGTCGTTGACATCGAAGACAAGGCGGCGCTCGGGCGACGCGTAGACGCCGAAGTTCGACAGGTGGGCGTCGCCGCAGGCCTGCACGGTGATCCCGCTGGCCGGGGTCGGCGCCAGGTCGGTGGCCATGATCAGCGCGGCCCCGCGCAGGAACGCGAACGGCGAGGCCAGCATCCGGCCGTAGCGGATCGGCAGCAGGCTGGCGATCCGCCCGGCTCCTTGCTGTTCCAGCAGGGCGACTGGGTCCGGGCGGTCCGGGGCCGGCTCGAACACCGCGTGACTGCGGCGCGGCGCGGTCTTGCGGGCCGCCCGGCCGCGGGCGGCCCGCTCGGCCGGGGTCTCGGCACTGGTCATCGGGTACCTCCTTCGTCGTCGGCGGGCACTGCGGGCGGGATGGTCCGCCCGGGGCGCCACCCGGTCCCGAGCGTGCCCTGGGCGGCCTGCCGCCCGAGCTGCCCGCCGCCGGGACCCCGGAGCACCCAGGCGGCGCCGACAGCGACGATCGCGCCCGCGACCGGTCCGGCCAGGTAGACCCACCACGCGGTCCAGTCGCCGGTGACCAGGGCCGGGCCCAGCGACCGGGCCGGGTTCATCGACGCGCCGCTCACGGGGGCGCCGAACAGGCCAGCCAGGGCGATGAAGCTGCCCACCCCGAGCGCGGCGAACGAGCCGACTTGCTGGGCGCCCGACGCGGTGCCGAGGATCACGCTGACCAGGCCCGCCGTCAGCACCAGTTCCCAGACAAAGGCGACCGGGTCGGAGATGCCGGCCCCGGGCTGCGTCAGGCCGGAGTGGCCGGGCATCCCCAGCAGCGCCCGCAGCAGCACCGACGCCAGCACCGCGCCGGCGAACTGGGCCGCGACGTACATGGGCACCCGCCGCCAGGGGAAATCACCGCGCAGGGCGAACGCCAGGCTGACGGCGGGATTGAGGTGGGCGCCGGAGACCGTCCCCATGAACAAGATGATCGCCATCACCATCAGCGCGGGGGCGACCACCCGGGCGGAGGCGGGGACCGCGTGGCCGCCGAAACGCGCATTCACCACGCCGCCGCCCGCGGCCACCAGGACCAGGAAGAACGTGCCGAGCAGCTCGCTGAACAAGCGCCGGCCCTCGTACTGGGCGTCCCAGAAGTCGTACTGGCGGGCGAACGCGTTCGGATGCCCGAACATCGCGATCTCGGTGTCCTGCGATGACGCCATAGCCCAGCGTAACGTCCGGGATCATGCACGGGTGGGCACGGTGGCTGCGTACGCTCTCTGCCTATGGGTGACGTCAGGGGGCACGGATATCGGCGGTCCCGGTGGGCCGCGGCGACCTGCGCGGGCATCGTGAGCCTGGGCGCCCTGCTGACCGCGTGCAGCAGCGGGCCGAAACCGGAGGACACGGCCAGCGCGTACCTGTCGGATTGGGCCAGGCAGGACTGGTCCGGGATGCAGGGGCTGGTCAGCAACCCGCCCGCCGGCTTCACGGCGGTCAACAAGGCCGCGTTCACCGACCTGGCCGTGCAGAAGGCGAGCTTCACGGCGGGCACGGTCACCACCAAGGGCAGCACCGCGAGCGACCCGGTGACCGAGAAGTTCCAGCTCCAGGGGCTGGGCACGGTCACCTTGACCACGACCTTGCGGATGGTGCAGACCAGCGGCAAGTGGCTGGTGCGGTGGGCGCCGTCCACCATCACGCCCAAGCTGGGCGCCAACGACAAGCTGGCCCTGCAGACCACCTGGCCGGCCCGGGCCGCGATCCTCGGGGCCAACGGCCAGGCCCTGACCACTCAGGCCAGCAACGTCACGGTCGGCCTCGAGGGCAGCCGGATCAAGGACGCCACCTCGCTGACCAAGGCGCTGGTGACCGCGGGCGCGACGTCGCAGCAGGCCAGCAGCGCGGTCAGCGCGGCGCAGGCCCACCCGGCGTTCTTCGAGCCGGTGTTCACGGTCAGCCAGGCCCGGTACCAGCAGCTCAAGCCGACCCTGTACCCGCTGCCGGGCACGGTGTTCGAGTCCTCGGCGGCCCAGCAGGCCATCACCTCCGGGCTGTCCTCCGGGATCGTCGGGACGGTGGGGGCGGTCACTGCCCAGGAGCTGAAGGACCTGGGCGGGGCTTACAGCGCCTCCAGCGTGGTCGGCCAGACCGGCCTGGAAGCCTCGGCCGAAAAGCAGCTGGCCGGGACCCCGTCCGCCACCGTCGCGGTGGTCACGGCGGCGGGAGCGCACGTGGCCACGCTGGCCACCCTGGCCGGGCACGCGGGCACGGCGGTGAAGACCACCATCGACCCGGCCGTCCAGAACGCGGCTGAGTCGGGGCTGGCGAAGGCGCCCAAGGGCAAAAGCGCGGCGCTGGTCGCGGTGGACGCCACCACCGGGGACCTGCTGGCCGTCGCCAACACCAACGCCGGCGGCTACGACCAGGCCATTCTCGGCGGTTTCCCGCCCGGCTCGACGTTCAAGGTGCTGACCTCGACCGCGCTGATCGGCAAGGGGCTCAGCCCGTCGTCGGCGGCGAGCTGTCCCACCACCGCCACCGTGGACGGCGAGGTGTTCCACAACTCCGACGGCGAGGGTCAGGTCAGCAACCTGCTGCACGCGTTCGCGGAGTCCTGCAACACCGCGTTCATCGGGCTGGCCACCAGCAAGCTGCAGACCTCGGATTTCCCGGCCGTGGCCTCGACCTACCGGCTGGGCAAGCCCATCCAGATGGGTACCCCCGCCTTCGCCGGCTCGGTGCCGCAGCCCAAGGACGAGGCTGACCTGGCCGCCACGTCGATCGGCCAGGGCCGGGTGCTGCTGTCCCCGCTGAACCTGGCCATGGTGGCCGCGGCAACCGACACCGGCACCGTCCGGGCCCCGCGCCTGGTCACCGGGGCGCCGGACGACAGCGCGGCCACCTCCAGGCTGCCGTCGAGCGTGGTCACCGACCTGCACCAGATGATGGCCCAGGTGGTCTCGACCGGTACCGCGGCGGGCCAGGGCCTGCCGGGCGGAACCTACGCCAAGACCGGCACGGCCGAGTACGGCACCAGCAAACCGCTCAAGATCGACGCCTGGCTGATGGGGTTCAAGGACAACGTGGCGTTCGCGGTCCTGACCATCGACTCCCCCGGCAACGGCGGCCCGACCGACGGCCCGATCGCCGCCGACTTCCTCAACCACATGTAGCGTTCACCGGGTGGAAAGCTTCGAGGTAGTCGTCCTGGGGGCGGGGTCGGCGGGCGAGTACGTGGCGGGCGACCTGGCCAGCGCGGGCCGGTCGGTGGCGCTGGTGGAGAAGCTGCGGGTCGGCGGCGAGTGCCCGTTCGTGTCCTGCGTGCCGAGCAAGGCCATGCTCCGGTCGGCCGAGGCCCGCGCGGACGCACGACGGCTGGTGGAGCTGGGCGGCGCGCCTGCCCCCGTGGCGCTGGGGCCGGACGAAGCGGCCTACCGCCGCGCCGCCGCCCGCCGCGACCAGCTGGTCAGCGGCCGGCACGACACCGGCCACGCCGAAGAGCAGCAACGGCTGGGCGTCACCCTCATCCGCGGCACCGGGCGGGTGACCGGCCCCGGACGGCTCGACGTGGACGGCCGCGAGCTCGGCTACCTGGACCTGGTGGTGGCCACCGGTTCCGTCCCGGCCGTCCCGCCGATCTCCGGCCTGGACACGGTGCCCTACTGGACCAGTGACCGGGCCCTTTCCGAGCCCGGGCGCCCGGCGTCGGTGGCGATCCTCGGCGGCGGCCCGATCGGCTGCGAGTTCGCCCAGATCTACGCCGGCTTCGGCGCCACCGTGACCGTGATCGAGTCGATGCCCCGGCTGCTCAGCAACGAGCCGCCGATCATCAGCGCGGCGATGGCCGCGGCGATGGACCGCGCCGGGGCCCAGCTCCGGCTGGGCGCGACGGTCAAGGCGGCCGAGCTCACCCCGGCGGGCGCCACCCGGGTGCTGTTCGAGGACGGCCCGCCGGTGACCGCCGACCGGCTCATCCTGGCCGCCGGCCGCACCCCGGTCACGGCCGGCCTGGGCCTGGACCAGCTCGGCATCGAGCCCGGCGAGCGGGGCGCGCTGGAGGTCGACGCCTACTGCCGGGCCCGCGGCCACCAGCACGTGTGGGCGGGCGGTGACGTGACCGGGATCGCGCCCTACACCCACGGCGCCGACTATCAGGCGCTGGTCATCCGGGACAACCTGCTCGGGCGCCGCCGAAGGGCCGACTACCGGGCCATCCCCCGGGTCGTCTACACCCGGCCGCCGATGGCCAGCGTGGGGCTGACCGAAGACCAGGCCCGCGCGGCCGGGATCGACGTGGTGACCGCCACCGCGGACCTGTCCGGCCTGGTCCGGGCCCACACCGACGGCGCCCCGGACGGCACCCTGATCCTGGTCGCGGACCGGAGACGCGGCATCCTGGTCGGGGCGGCGGCCCTCGGCCCGGGCGCCGACGAATGGATCTCCGAAGCCAGCCTGGCCATCCGCGGTGAGGTGCCGCTGGCCGTGCTGACCGACGTGGTGCACCCGTTCCCCACCTACGCCCAGGCCTACGAGCAGCCGCTGCGCGACCTCGCGGCCGACGTCAGCTGACGGCGGCGCCGCTCGTGATCGCGCTGCACCGGCTGACCCTGGAGGACCCCGAGCTGCACGCCCCGTACGAGGCCGCCCGCTGGACCGGCGTGGCCGTCACGCTGGTGCTCGCCTGCTGGCGATCCGCTACTCCTGGTCGCTGCCGTCGATCCCGTCGTCGGTCCCGCCGTCCGGCGACGCCTAGTTCGGCCTCTTTATGATGCTGGCATGAGCCTCCTCGGAGATCGAACCTTCCGGCTGTCGGACCGCTACGAACTCGAGGAGGGGGCACTCTACCTGTCCGGGTTGCAGGCCCTGGTGCGGATCCCGGTCGACCAGTACCGGCTGGACCAGCGGGCCGGGCGCCAGACGCGGACGCTGATCGCCGGCTACGAGGGGTCGCCGCTGGCCGGTTACGACCTGGAGATCGGGCGCCAGCGCAAGCTGCTCGAAGCGCACGGGGTGGTGCACCGGCCGGCCGTGAACGAGGAGCTGGGGGCCAACGCGGTGCAGGGCTCCCAGCTGGCCTCGGCGTCGCCCGACAAGACCGGCGACGGCGTGGTCGGGATCTGGTACGGCAAGGCGCCCGGCCTGGACCGGGCGACCGATGCGCTGCGGCACGGCAACCTGGGCGGCGCCGACTCCCGCGGCGGCGTGCTGATCATGGTGGGCGACGACTCGGTGGCCAAGTCCTCGACGGTGCCCAGCAGCTCCGAGGTGGCGATCGCCGAGCTGGGCATGCCGCTGCTGGCGCCGGCCGACCCGCAGGACGTGCTGGACCTGGGGCTGCACGGCATCGCGCTGTCCCGTTTCTGCGGGCTGTTCACCGGGTTCAAGCTGGCCACCAACGTGGTCGACGGGTCGGCCTCGGTCCAGGTCGCCGAGGACCGGATCACGATCACCGAACCGGACCGGACGGTGGACGGGGCCGAGTTCCGGCACCAGGTGTCGGCCAACTTCCTGCAGCCCAACCTGACCGCGCTGGAGACCTCGCAGACCGGGGCGCGGCTGGAACTGGCCCGCCGGTACGCGTACGCCAACGGCCTGAACCGCATCGAGGGGGACCCGGCCGCCCGGGTCGGAATCATCGCCGCCGGGGCCAGCTATCTGGACGTCCGGCAGGCCCTGCAGCTGATCGGCATCAATGCGGAAGACCTGAATACGTCCGGGGTGCGGGTGCTCAAGCTGGGCATGGTGTCGCCGCTCGAACCGCGCATCGTCGCTGAGTTCGCGCGCGGCCTGGACGAGATCGTGGTGGTGGAGGAAAAGCGGGCCTTCATCGAGCTGGCGGTGAAGGACCTGTTCTACCGGCAGCCGGACGCGCCGCTGGTCAGCGGCAGGCGCACCCCGGCCGGGACCCCGATGCTGCGTACCACCGGGGACCTGCCGCCGGACGTGATCGCGGCCGCGCTGGCGCCGCGCATCATCGCCCATGTGGACTCACCGGCCGCGCAGGCCTGGCTGGCCGCCCGCCAGTCCCCGCCCGGAACTGGCGACGGCCGCCGGCCGCCGGAGCTGCTGCCGATCATCGCCCGGACCCCGTACTTCTGCTCCGGCTGCCCGCACAACCGGGGCACCCAGGTGCCGGACGGGTCGCTGGTCGGCGCCGGCATCGGCTGCTCAACGCTGGCCGTGCTGATGCCCGAGGAGCGGTTCGGCAACATCATCGGGTTCACCCAGATGGGCGGCGAAGGCGGGCTGTGGGTGGGCATGGAGCCGTTCGTCCGCCAGGACCACCTGCTGCAGAACATCGGCGACGGGACGTTCCACCACTCCGGCAGCCTGGCCATCCGGCAGGCGGTCGGGGCCGGGTCGCACATCACGTTCAAGCTGCTCTACAACGGCGCGGTGGCCATGACCGGCGGCCAGCAGGCGGTCGGCAAGATGCCGGTGCCGCGGGTGGCCGCCGCCCTGCTGGCCGAGGGGGTCCGCCGGGTCGTCATCACCACCGACGACCCGGGCCGGTACCGGCGGGTGCGGCTGCCGCGCGGCGCGCGGGTCGAGCACCGCGATCAGCTGGCCCAGGTGCAGGAGGAGCTGGCCGCCGTCGACGGGGTCACCGTCCTCATCCACGACCAGGAGTGCGCCACCGAGCTGCGGCGCAAGCGCAAGCGCGGGCTGGTGGCCGAGCCCGCCCAGCGGGTGCTGATCAACGAGCGGGTCTGCGAGGGCTGCGGCGACTGCGGGGTCAAGTCGAACTGCCTGTCGGTGCAGCCGGTGGACACCGAGTTCGGCCGGAAGACCCGGATCCACCAGGCGTCCTGCAACAAGGACTTCTCCTGCCTGGACGGCGACTGCCCCTCGTTCCTGACCGTCAAGCCCGGGAAGGCCGGGAAGGCCGGGACGGCCGGGCCGGCCGATGCGGGGTCGCTGCCCGAGCCGGAGATCCGGGTGCGCACCGACGAGTTCAACATGCGTATCACCGGGGTCGGCGGGACCGGCGTGGTGACGATCGCCCAGGTCATCTCCACCGCTGCCACCCTGGCCGGGCTGCAGGTGCGGGCGCTGGACCAGATGGGCCTGGCCCAGAAGGGCGGCGCGGTGGTGTCGGACATCCGGCTGTCGCCGGAGCCGTTCACCGGGGCGAACAAGCTGACCCCCGGCAGCTGTGACCTCTACCTGGGCTGCGACCTGCTGGTGGCCGCGGACGCGGTGCAGCTTTCCGCGGCGTCACCGGACCGGACGATCGCGGTGACCTGCACGTCCCGGGTGCCGACGGGAGCCATGATCCAGAGCACCGAGGTCGCCTTCCCCGACGTGGCCGGGACCGTGGCCCGCATCCACGAGCTGACCCGGGCCGAGCACGGGGTGGCCGTGGACGCGCGGGCACAGGCCAGCGCGCTGCTCGGTGACGACCAGTTCACCAACGTGTTCCTGGTCGGGGCGGCCGTGCAGGCGGGCGCGCTGCCGGTTCCCGCCCGGTTCATCGAGGAGGCGCTGGAGCTGAACGGGGTAGCGGTGGAGAAGAACATCGCTGCCTTCCGGGCCGGGCGCCGCTACGTCGCCGACGGCGCTGGGGCCGGCGGGGCGGCTGGGGCGGCGCCCGACGCCGGGACCGACGCCGGGACCGACGTCGAGGCGGTGATCCAGCGGCGGGTGGCCGAGCTGACCGCGTTCCAGAACGGCGACTACGCCGCCCAGTACGCCGCCCAGGTGCGGGTGGTCGCGGACACCGAACGGGCCGCGCTCGGCGCCCCGGGCGAGCTGACCAGCGCCTACGCGCGGAACCTGTACAAGCTGATGGCTTACAAGGACGAGTACGAGGTGGCCCGGCTGTCGCTCGACCCGGCGCTCGGCCAAGCCGTCGCGGCCCAGTTCGGGGCGGACGCCCGCTACTACTACCGGCTGCACCCGCCGGTGCTGCGCTCGCTGGGCATGACCAGGAAGGTCACCTTGGGCCCGTGGTTCCGGCCGGTGTTCCGGGCGCTGTACGCGAGCCGGTCCGTGCGCGGCACCGCGCTGGACGTGTTCGGCCGGACCGAGGTTCGCCGCACCGAGCGGGCGCTGCCGGGCGAGTACCGGGCCGCCGTGGCGGCCGCGCTCCCCCGGCTGTCGGCGCAGACGCTGCCGGCCCTGGTGGCGCTGGCCGAGCTGCCGGACCTGGTGCGCGGCTACGAGGAGGTCAAGCTGGCCAACGTGGCCCGGTTCCGCACCGCGCTGGCCGAGGCGGTCCGCGAGCTGGGCTAGCTAGCTGAGCTAGCTAGCTGGGCTAGCTAGCTGGGCGGGCCGGCTGCCGGGTCCGCGGCCAGGACGCAGGCCACCGGCGGGCTGAGGTCGAGGGTCCGGGTGCTCAGCTGGGTGAAGCCGGCGCTGGCCAGCAGGTCCCCCAGGTCGCGGGCGGCCGCGCGGGAGGTGCCGGCCGTGGCGCCCGGGCAGCGGGGCTGGGACGCGATGGCCAGCCGCCCGCCCGGCGCCAGCCGCTCGCGCAGCTCGGCCAGCCGCCGGGCCGGGTCGGGCCAGAACCCGATGGCGTTGACGGCCAGGATCACGTCGAACGGCCCGTCGAGCGCGGGCGGCAGCCGGTCGACCGAGGCTTCGAACAGGGTGACCCGCCCGGCCCGGATGGCGGCGGCGTTGCGCCTGGACGCCTGCCGGACCATCACGCCGGAATGGTCGATGCCGTCCACGTGACCGGCGCCGACCCGGACCAACTGGGCGACGGCCAGGCCGGGGCCGAAGCCGATCTCGAGGACCCGGTCGGCGGCCCGGACCTCCAGCAGCGAGACCACCCAGGCGCTGCGCTGCCGGTTGGACGGGCGGTGCGCCATCTCCCAGGCGGTCACCCGCCCGGCCGCGCCCCGGGGGTGATGGGCCTGGCTGATGACGTCGCGGTCCAGGGCGCGGACGGCACCGAGCCCGGCCCGCGAGACCCCGTACTCGACGGCGGCGGCCACGGTTCGCCGTATCGGCCCTCCGGCTGGGCGTGGCATGCTGCCTTCATGTCGCGTTCGCATGGCGGGCAGTCAACGCCTTCAAGCGCACCTGAAGTCAAGAACCGGTCCGGCGGCCTGCTCACCATCGGCGAACTGGCCCGCCGGGCGGGGGTCTCCACCTCGGCGCTGCGCTACTACGAGGAGCTCGGCCTGCTGGCCCCGGCCGCCCGGGTCTCCGGCCAGCGCCGCTACCCCGCATCCGCGGCCCGCGAGGTCGGCGCGATCCTGCTCTACCGCGACGCCGGGTTCACCCTGGCCGAGCAGAAGGCCCTGCTGGCCGCCCGCGACCGTGCCCCCGGGGAAGCCTGCGCGGCGACGCCCGGTCAAGCATCCGCGGAATGGAGCCGGCTGGCCCGCCGCAAGCTCGCCGAACTCGACGAGCAGATCGCCCGGGCGCAGGCCGCCCGCGACGCCATCCGGCACGGACTGCGGTGCCCGCACGAGGACATCACCCAGTGCCCCAACTTCCACGCGGGCGTCACCGCCCGCCTGGCCGGCCAGCCGCTGTCCCAGACCCACGCCCAGCTGCACGGCCAGCAGCCCGCCGGGCGGGGTTAGCCGGCCCGGCTCAGGTGCGCCGGCGGCGCCACCAGCGGCGCCGCGGCGATCGCGGGGCGGGTGAGACCTCCGGGGCAGCCGGGGGCTGCGCGGCGGCGGCCTGGGCTTCGTAGGCGGCCCGGGCTTCGCGCCAGGCGGCGACGGCTTCGTCCTCGCGGACCAGCGGCACCGGGATGGGCGGGCCCTCGGTGCCGTTGCGGCGCCAGTCGAGGATGCGGGTGTTGAGCTCCGCCACCGCCTCGCGGACCTCCTGCTCGGAGCGCAGGCCGGGCAGGCCGGCGGTCAGCCGCTCGGTCTCCCGGCGCAGCCGGAGCGGGGTGGGCAGCAGCTCCTCGGTGGACACGCCTTCACGGCGCAGCTTGTCACGCAGCCAGGCCTGGGTGAAGTCAGCTTCTGAGCGACGCTGGATCGGCTTTCCGGTCCCCGGCAGATTGTCGAAAACGCCGCGGCGCTCGGCGTCGGCGATCTGCTGGTCGATCCACGTGGGAAAGCTCTGCTGCGGTGGTTTGCGCTCAGTCATCTGTTACGAATTTATCCGCCCTCACCGCGGCGAAACCCGGGCGCGATCATGGCGGCCGCGTCGGCCGCGAGCCGCTGCCCGGCCGCCGCGACCTCATCCGGGGTGCGGCGCAGCCAGGTGCGGCGGAAGCCGGGCCCGCAGACCTGCGCGACCGCGGCGGCCCGGGCCGGGGCCGCCGCCCGGGCGGACTGCCGCTGGCGCTGAGACAGCGAACGGCCGCCGCCACTCGGTTCGTGCTGCCGGACCACCGGGCCGCCCGGAGGCGCCGCACCGCGCCGGAACCAGCGCCAGCGCCGCCGTGTGACCTTCTCAAAATCGGCATCGGCGCGCAGTTCGTTGACGATCGTCCCGGTGATCGTCATCCCCAGGTAGAACTGCTCCCACGCCCAGCAGGCGGCCAGCGCCGCCTCGTCAGCCGCCAGCTCGGCGGCCGGGGCCCAGTCGCCGCCGGCCAGCCGGTGGTACACGATCCAGTAGTTGTCGTGCTCGTCGACCGCCAGCAGATCGACTCGGTCCCGGTAGCGGACCGCCGCTCCGTCCGCCGTGACCAGCCCGGATCCGGGCCGCTGGAGGTCCGGCAGCGGGACGTCGAAGTCGGTCTCGACCAGCACCGGCGCGAACCGGTCCACCGCCGGCGCCCACTCGGCGTACCGGGTCAGCAGCGCCCGGCCGTCACGCCGGGCCTGCTCCGCGCCCGCGCCGTCCGCGCCCAGCCGGGTCACAGCCCGGTCCAGCTCCTGGCTGACCAGCGGCAGCCGCACCCCGCGGTCCCAGTCCCACATGCCCGGGTAGTAGTAGATAGCCAGCGCGTCCCGGACAGCCCGGCCTAAGTCGGGCACGGCCTCCGGCCCGGGCCGGCCGAGGTCCCCCCGCCGGAATGACGCGCGCTCGGGCGCGGTGATGATCGGCGCCATCCCTTCACGGTAACCCGGCTGGCCCGGCCGGGAGTTAACGCCCCGCGACCACCTGCACGGTGGCCAGGGTCGGGTCGGCCGCGTAGGCGACCCGGCCGCCGTCGGCCAGCACCGCCCGCAGCGCGGCCACGATCTCGGCGGTGACCAGCTCGCCGGGTGCCAGCACGGGCACCCCGGGCGGGTAGGGCGCGACCAGCTCGGCGCTGACCCGGCCCGCCGCGGCCTCGGCCGGCACGGTCTCGTGGGCGGCGAAGAACGCCTCCCGCGGTGGCAGCACCACCTGCGGGTCGAGCCCCCAGGCGAGCCCGGCCGCCGGGTGCCGGGGCGCGGACCGGTGCCGCTCGATCGCGGCCACCAGCGCCTCGGTGAACCGGGCCACGTGCCTGGGCTCGTCGGCCAGCGTGACGATCGGCACGATCGTGTCCTGGTCGGCCATCTCCACCGGCATCCCCGCCGCGATCAGGTCGGCCTCGACCGCGTGGCCGTGGGCGCCGGTGCCGGCCAGCAGCACGACCAGCTTGCCCGGCTCCACGTCCGGCCCGTCCAGCACGGCCAGCCCCGGTACCGCCGCCAGCCGGATCCGGGCCGTGGCCACCGCCGCCAGCAGCCGGCCGCAGAGCGCCTCACCGTCCCTGGCCAGCAGTTCGCGGGCCGCGTCGATGCTGGCCAGGATCGTTCCGGTCGGGCTGGTGGTGTGGGTGGCGTCGAACGCCCGCTCCAGCCGGGCGGGGTCCAGCCGGCCGGTCCGGGCCAGCACCAGCGCGCCCTGGGTCCAGGACGGCAGCGCCTTGTGCGCGCTGGTCACCATCGCGTCCGCCCCCGCCGCCAGCGCGTGCGGCGGGAAACTGGGGTGAAAACCGAGGTGGGCGGCCCAGGCCGCGTCCACGATGAGCGGGCGGCCGGCCTCGTGGGCGGCGGCCGCGTGCCCGGCCAGGTCGCCGGTGGTGCCCACGTAGGAGGGGTCGCCGAGGAACACCGCCCGGGCCCCGGGGTGCGCGGCCAGCGCCGCCCGGACCTCATCCACCGGCACGGCGCCCGGCAGGCCGGAGGCCGGGTCCACCCGCGGGCGCACCCACACCGGGCGCAGCCCGGCCAGCACCAGCCCCAGCAGCAGCGACCGGTGCAGGGTGCGGCTGACGATCACCTCGTCGCCGGGCTGGCCCACCGCCAGCGCCAGGGCCTGGTTGCCGTGGGTGGACCCGGCCACCGAGAACCGGCACCAGTCCGCGCCCCACAGCCGGGCGGCGCGCCGCTCAGCCTCGCCCAGCAGCCCGTCGGCCTGCTTGATCGAAGTCAGCCCGCCGTACAGGGGGATGTCGTCGGCCACCACCGCCCCGGTCAGGTCCAGCCGGTTCTTGTGCCCGGGGATCGACATCCGGGCGGTGCGGCCGAGCCCGCTGGCGCTCGCCCGCAACCAGGCGTCCAGCAGCGGCGCCCCCGAGCGCAGCCCGAGCGGATCACGCGGATCACGAGGACCATCGGGACCATGCGGACCACGCGGATCGCGCGGGCCGGACCCGTCGGGAACTTTCGGTGCCACGGTGCTGGTCATCCGCCCAGTGTGCCCGATACCTTCTCGGTGACAGCCCGCTGGGAGGCCATCGATGCCGCTAGATCCGCAGTTCCGCAGGATCCTCGACCACCTCGAGGCCAAAGGACTGCTGCCGCTTGTCCGCGACGACGCCGAGCAGACCCGCGCGCACTACCGCACGCTGTCGCTCAGCCGCCGCGGCCCGCAGTTCGTGCCCGAGCCGGTCGCGTCGGTGGCGGACCGGCTCTCGCCCGCCGGGGTGCCGGTGCGGATCTTCGAGCCGTGCGAGCCGCGCGGCGGTACGGTCGTCTACCTGCACGGCGGCGGCTGGGTGGCCGGCGACGTGAACACGCACGACCCGCTGGCCCGCCGGGTGGCCAACGTGACCGGCGCCCGGGTGGTGTCGGTCGGCTACCGGCTGGCCCCCGAGCACCCGTTCCCGGGCGGCCTGGACGACGCCGAGCACGTCCTGCGCTGGGTCGGCGAGGAGAACGCGGACGAGCCGGTCGGGGTGGCCGGTGACTCGGCCGGGGCGTCGCTGGCGGCCGGGCTGGCCCTGCGGGCCCGTGACCGGGAGATCCCGCTGGCCGCGCAGCTGCTGTTCTACCCGGCCACCGACCCGTCGATGGCCAGCCCGTCCTACACCGAGAACGCCGCCGGCTACTTCCTCACCCGGGACGACATGGCCTGGTTCTACCGCCAGTACCTGCCCGCGCTGGGCGACGCCTCGGAGACCGAGGCCGGGCTGGGCTACGCCGAGGCCAACCTGGCCTACGCCAACGTCAACCGGACCGCCCCGGCCGTGATCGCCACCGCCGAGTTCGACCCGCTGCGCGACGAGGGGGCCGTCTACGCCGACCGCCTCAAGAACGGCGGCGTGCACGTCGAGTACGTGGCCGGACCCGGCCTGATCCACGGCTACGCCGGGTTCCTGGGGGTGGTGGACGCCGCCGACGCCAACGCCACCGAGGCCATGGACACGTTCGGCCGTATGCTGCGGGGCTGACCGGGTCTAGCGGGCCGTCCGGGCCGGGCTGGCCGCCTGGCCGCCTCTCAGGCGGGTACGGGCCGAGGAAGAGTCCGACATCGGGACCACGCGGCCGGCCCTGCCCAGGCCGAACGGCGGCATGTTGCCGTAGACGGCTTCGTACTCCCCCGCCCTGACCAGGTAGGTCTCGTGCCAGATGCCGCTCCGGCCGCTCTGGCCGACACGCTTCCAGTAGGTCCGCCAGGCGGCCAGGTGCGGGTCGTCCTGGTCGCGGGCGAACGCCTCCAGATGGTCGAACGACCGCCAGTACTGGGCGATCGTGGTCAGGCCCAGCTGCTGGAAGCCCAGCAGGCCCTTCTCCGGATGCGCCATCAGGTACTGGAGCATATGGACCATGCCGCGGCGGCCGCCCAGGTCGAGGAACGTCCGGTACAGGTGCAGCTTGCTGTTGAAACGCGCCCCGATGAGGAAGACGACGAAGTCCCCGTCGATTTCGGCCCTCATCCGGCGCCCGGCGATTGGTGTCATCGCCACTCCCCGTGGATCAGAGGTACTGGCCCTGTCCCTCAGTGTCGCGCGACACCCACTCCACGGCTAGTACGTCGGCCGGGTCGAGCACGTTCCAGCCGTCGTCGCGGGTCGTCTCGATCAGCCCGTCGTCGCGCAGCCGCACGCCGAGCAGCGGGTGCTTGTCGTCGTTGAGCGTCCAGCGCGCGCTCAGCCCGCGGACCACCAGCCGGACCTGCCCCTGCTTGCCGATCACCGGCTGCAGAAGGTCAACCACCACCGATCCCTGCACGCTCCCACCATATGCCGTTAGGGTCGGCCCATGCGGATCTGGCTGGCCGGTTTCGGCACCGTCGGCCGGTGGCTGGCCCGGGCGCTGGACGAGCAGGCCGGATCGCTGGCCGCCCGGTACGGCCTGGTCCCCCGGGTCGTCGCCGTCGCCACCGGGCACGACGGGTTCGTCTACGCCCCGGACGGGCTGGACCTGGCGGCCGCCCGCCGCGCCGCCGCGGCCGGCCTGCCGCTGGCCGAACTGCCCGGGACCCGGCACTGGCCGACCACGCTGGCCGGGCTCGGCGCCACCGAAGCCGACCTGCTGGTGGAGGTGTCGGCCAGCCCGGCCGCCGGCGGCCAGCCCGGCCTGGCCCACCTGCGGGCGGCGCTGGACCGCCGGATCCCGGTCGTCACGTCCAACAAGTGGCCGGTCGCGCTGGACGGGGTGGCGCTGGCCGCGCTGGCCCGCGACCAGCGGGTGCCGTTCCGGGCCGAGTCCACCGTCATGTCCGGCACCCCGGTGCTCAGCACGCTGACCGAAGGGCTGGCCGGCGCCCGCCCGCTCAGCGTCCGCGGGCTGCTCAACGCCACCGTCAACGACATCCTCACCCGGATGACCGCGGGCCTGCCCTACCCGGACGCGCTGGCCGCCGCCCAGCAGGCCGGGCTGGCCGAGCCGGACCCGGCCGCCGACGTGGGCGGCTCGGATGAGGCCGCCAAGGTGATGATCGTGTCGGCGCTGGTGTTCGGCCGCCAGCTCACCCGGGCCGACGTGACCGGCGGGGGCATCGAGGGGCTGTCCGCCCAGGCGACCGGCGAGGCCCGGGCGGCCGGCGGCGTGCTCAAGCACGTGGCCGCGCTGAGCTTGGGCGGGCCGGATGGCACTGGCCCGGTCACCGCGCGGGTCGGGCCGGAAATCGTCCGTCCCGGCGACCGGCTGGCCGGGATCGACGGGGCCACCAACGCGCTGACGGTCCGGGCCGACCCCCTGGGTGAGGTGACGATCACCGGGCCCGGCGCCGGGCCCGGGCTGGCCGGGCAGGGCGTGCTCAGCGACTTGATCGCGGTGGCCCGCGCCACCCGGGACTGAGCTGACCCGGCCGCCCGGGCGGTGTCAGCCCTTTCCGGGGTTGAAAATGTTCTTCGGGTCCAGCGCCTGGCGGACAGCGGTCTGCATCGCGACCGCGCCGGGATCGAGCTCGCGCAGCATGCCGTCCCGTTTCAGCAGCCCGACGCCGTGCTCGCCGGTGACCGTGCCCCCGATCGCGATCGCCTCGGTCAGCAGCTCGTCGAACGCGGCCTGGGCGGCCGCGCGGGCCTCGTCGTCGCCGGCCGGGGTGATGATCAGCGGGTGCAGGTTCCCGTCGCCGGCGTGCGCGATCGTGGCGATCTGCACGCCGTGCCGGTGACCGATCTTGGCGATCTGCTCGAGCATGGCCGGGACGGCCGAACGGGGCACGCAGACGTCCTCGGTGAGCACCGGACCGAGGCGCTCGAACGCCGGGTAGGCCAGCCGCCGGGCCTCGAACAGCGCCTCGGACTCGGCGTCGTCGGTCGACTGCTCGACCCACCGTGCGCCGCTGCCGGTCATGGCGGCGGCGATGTCGGCCGCCTCGGCCGTCCCGGACTCGCCCGGCGTGTCCACCCGGGCCAGCAGCATCGCGTTCGCGTCGGCCTCGATACCCAGGTGCTTCCAGCTCTCGACCGCCTCCAGGCAGGACCGGTCGAGCAGCTCGAGCACGGCCGGGGTCAGGCCCCGCCGGGTGATCTGGGCCACCGCCCGGCCGGCCGCGACCAGTTCGCCGAACGCGCCCACCACCGTGCGCGGGATCGCGGCCAGCGCGGGCCGCAGCCGCAGCGTCACCTCGGTGACCACCCCGAGCGTGCCTTCGGCCCCGACCACCAGCCCGGTCAGGTCGAGCCCGGCCACGCCCTTGGTGGTCCGGCGGCCGAGCCGGACCGCCTCGCCGTAGCCGACCGGGCCGCCGGCCACCAGCCGCAGCCCCAGCACCCAGTCGCGGGTCACGCCGTACTTCAGGCAGCACAGGCCGCCCGCGTTGGTCGAGACGTTGCCGCCGATCGTGGACCAGGGCGCGCTGGCCGGGTCGGGCGGGTACCACAGGCCGTGCTCGGCCACCGCCGCCTTGACGTCGTTGTTGACCGCGCCCGGCTGCACCACCGCCAGCAGGTTGTCCGAGTCGATCTCCAGCACCTGGTTCATCGCGGCCAGGTCGAGCACCACGCAGCCGGTCACGGCGTTGGCGCCGCCCGAAAGCCCGGTCCCGGCCCCGCGCGGCACCACCGGGACGTCCAGCTCGGCGCAGCTGCGGACCACGTGCCGGACCTCGGCTTCGGTCCGGGCCCGGACCGCGGCCACCGCCCGCCCGGCCGGTGCCCACTCGGCTTCGTCGTGCGACAGTGCGGCGAGCACGTCCGGGTCGACCACGATCCGGCCGGCCGGCAGCCCGCGGCTCAGTAGTTCGACGACCTGGCTGGTCACAGCGCCTCCGAAAGCAGTTCTGCGGTGGCCCGGGCGCCCACCGGGCTCATGATCGACGCGGCGTGATCGACACCCGGTACGGTCTTCACCGTGGCCAGCGTTTTCAGTTCTTTTTGAAAACGTTCGACCGCCTCGGGCGGGTAGGCGGGCGGGGTGTCCCGGCCGGTGCTCCACTCGGCCGTCAGCAGGCGGGTCGGCACCGCGATCTGTTCCCAGCTGGACGGCCCGAAGAAGATGCCGGTGGCGTCGGCGACCAGTACGTCGGCGTCCAGCCGGACGCGGTGGCCCTCCAGGTCGTGGGCCAGGTAGTCCAGCAGCAGCGGGTCGGCCGGGTCGAGCAGCGGGGCGGTGCTGGCGACGAAGAATGCCGCGTAATCCGCCACCGTGGCCCAGTCCCGGCCGAGCCGGGCCAGCCGGTCGCGGAAGATCGCGGGCACCGCCTCCGGGGTCAGGCCGGGCGGGGTGGCCATCGGGAACCCGCCGTCGACCAGGACCAGGCTCTGGACCCGGTCCGGGTAGGCGGTGGCCAGCTCCACGGCGACGAAACCGCCCATCGACATCCCGCACACCGGCACCGTGTCCAGGCCCAGGTGGTCCAGCACCGCGATCAGGTCGGCGGCGTGCCGGGCGACCGACGACGGGCCCGTCACCCCCACGCTGTCGCCCCGCCCGCGCAGGTCAGGGGCGATCAGGCTGAGGCCGGGGCGCTCGGCCCGCAGCCAGTTCCAGAGCTTGCGCTGGCTGCTGATGCCGTGGATGGCCAGGACCGGTCCCGCCGCTCCGGAGCCGGCGGTCACGTACTCGGCGGCCAGCTGCCCGCCGGGGACCTCGACGGCAATGACTTCGGTGGTGGCTTCGCTGCCTGGGGCCATACTCCGACCCTAAGCGCTAGGGTGGGCTGGTCCTTGATCTGGCCAACTGTAGGAGACGTCTGTATGAGCACCGGTAAGCCCGAGGTCGACTTCCCCGGCGGCGAGCCCCCGGCTGACCTGCAGGTCACCGACATCCAGGTCGGCGACGGCGCCGAAGCCAAGGCCGGCGACAACGTGCAGGTGCACTACGTGGGCGTGGCCTACTCGACCGGCGAGGAGTTCGACTCCAGCTACGACCGCGGCGACCCGCTGGAATTCCGCCTGGGCGCGGGCCGGGTCATCGCCGGCTGGGACCAGGGCGTCCAGGGCATGCGGGTCGGCGGCCGCCGCCAGCTCGTCATCCCGCCGCACCTGGCCTACGGCGACCGCGGCGCCGGCAACGTCATCGCCCCCGGCGAGACCCTGATCTTCGTCTGCGACCTCGTCGGGGTCTGAGGGTTTTATCTCGCGTCACCTGTGAATCAAGCAGCGCCTGCAGCACCTCCGGCTGGGTAGAGCCAGCCGCTCACCACGGCCTGGCGTGCCGTTGGGGGGCTGGGATGCGGCGGTGTCTGGTGGGGCTGGTGCTGGCGTCTGCCCTGTGGGGTGGCGCCATCTGCGGGACGAAGTACGCGCTGGGCGGCTTCGGGCCGGTGACGATGCTGGCGGTGGCGCTGGTGGCGGCGGCCGCCATGCTGTGGGTGGCGCTGCTGGCCCGCGGTTACCGGGCGCCGCGGACCTGGTGGCTGCCGGTCGTACTCGGGCTGCTCGAGCCGGCCCTGGCCTACCTGGCCGACACACTGGGATTGTCGCTGACCAGCGCGGTGCACGGGGCGCTGCTGAGCGGGCTGGAGTCGGCGGTGGTGGTCGCGCTGGCCGCGATCCTGCTGCGTGAGGCGATCACCAGCGCCGCTGGCCTCGCGGTGCTGGTGGCGGTGGGCGGCCTGGCCGTGCTGGCCTGCACCGGCGGCGGCCACGCCTCCGCGGCGGGCGACCTGCTGGTGGCCGGGGGTGTGCTCAGCGCCAGCTTGTACACGATCGTGGCCAAGCGATTCGGTGACGATTCGGACCCGCTGTCCCTCACCACCTGGCAGTTCACGGTGGCGGCGATCGCCACCGGCGGCACCATGGCCGCCCGCTGGGCCGCCGGCAGCGAACGGCTGCCGGCCGGGGTGCCAGCCCGGTTCTGGGTGGCGGCGGCGCTGATCGGAATGGCTGGTTACGGCGCCAGCTTCCTGCTGTTCAACTCGGTGATCTCGCGGGTGGGCGCCACCCAGGCCGCGGTAGTGCTCAACCTGATCCCGGTGTTCGCGTTCGCGGGCGCCACCGTGTTCCTGGGTGAGCAGGTAACCGGCGGCGACCTCCTGGGCGCGGGCCTGGTCGGGTTGTCGGTGGTGTACTTCACGGTCGCCGATCATGGGTATTAATGGTCGTGTGGAGGTGGGCGCTGGATGACGGATGAGCCGCTGGCCGGTTACACGGTCGGCATCACCGCCGCCCGCCGCCGGGAAGAGTTCGCGGCCGCGCTCGAACGCCGCGGCGCCAGGGTGATCTCCGCACCGGCGATCCGGATCGTGCCGCTGGCCGACGACTGCCAGCTGCGCGAGGCCACCCGCCGCTGCCTGGAGCAGCCGCTGGACATCGTCGTCGGGACCACCGGCGTCGGCTTCCGCGGCTGGCTGGAGGCGGCCGCCGCCTGGGGCACCGGCGACGAGCTGATCACGGCGATCGGGCGGGCGACCGTGCTCGCCCGCGGCCCCAAGGTCCGCGGCGCGATCCGGGCGGCCGGGCTGCGCGAGCAGTGGTCACCGGAGTCGGAGTCCTCCGCTGAGGTGCTGGAGTACCTGATGGCGGGCGACCTCGACGGCCAGCGGATCGCGGTCCAGCTGCACGGCGACCCGCTGCTGGACCTGCTGCAGACGCTGCGGCGGGCGGGCGCCGAAGTGATCGAGGTACCCGTCTACCGCTGGGAACGGCCGGAGGACACCGCGCCGCTGGAACGGCTGATCGAGGCGGTGAGCGCGGCGGCGGTCGACGCGGTCGCGTTCACCAGTGCCCCGGCGGCGACGAGCTTCCTGCGCATGGCCGATGAGCAGGGTCTCGGCGACCGCGTGCGCGCGGCACTGGCCGGGCCGGTCGTGGCCGCCTGCGTCGGCCCGGTCACGGCCGGGCCGCTCCTGGCCGAGGGCATCCCGGTGATCCAGCCCGGCCGGGCCCGGCTGGGCGCCCTGGTCAAAGAGATCGCCGAGCAGCTGCCGCTGCGCCCCGCGGTCACCCCGCCGGTGTTCGGCGGCTGATTTGGGCCTTTGGTCCCTGGCGCGAGAAATATCACCGCGTATCGTCCGGGACGTGAGCTCAATGGCGACAACGACGTCGCCATTGAGCCGGCCCGTCGCGACCAGCCGGGCCGCAGCACGGCCCCGACTGCCCCACAGGGCCTCGCTCTGCACACCCGTGTCACCTCGGCGGCAACAGGGGCCCGTCGCAGATGACCACGGCACCGGCGCAGCCTTCGGCCAGCGCCGCCCGTGTTCCGCCGCCGGGCGTCCTCAGTCCCACCAGAACCACCAGGACGTCGCGCCGGGGAGTTCTTCGGCGTAGGCGGCGATCGCGCCCCGGCCCTGGGTGATGTTGTCGGTGCAGAGGGCGAAGTGCTCGGCGGCCACCGCGAAGGCCTGGTCCAGGGCGGCCACCGGGCGCTCGACCAGCAGCGCGATCGTGTCGAAGCCGACGTGCATCAGGCGGGCGCCGAAGCGATCTTCCCACGAGCGCAGGACCAGGGCCACCGGCGCGGGGCTGTCCAGGATGTTGACCGCGCCGGTCCAGCCGATGGCGACCAGGGTGTCGGCCGGGCGGGCGGCCCGGACCAGGGCGATGCCGGCCGGCAGATCAACGGTGGCCGGGGCGGCGGCCAGCTCGCCCGGGTCGGGGACGCCACCGTCCCACAGCTCGGCAATCGTCCCGGTCAGGTCCATGGTGTCCAGCACCCGCGGGTCCTCGGGCCGTAGTTCGCCGACGTCCCAGGGCCGTTCGGGCTGGCCTTCGAGGGTGGACAGCAGCAGTGGCACCAGGCCCGTGCCGGCCAGCCGCTCGCGCAGCGTCAGCCAGGCGGCCGGGGCGTCGTCGAATTCGCTGCTCAGCCACAGCACCGGCTCGGGTGGCCGCCCGATCCGGGCGAGGCCCCGGGCCGGGCCGGGGCGGATCAGCCGTCCTGGCGGCAACCGGACGCCGGCGATCTCCAGCTCCCCCGCGGCCGGCAGCTTCCCGTCGGCTGGGCCGCGGCGCGGTCAGGCGCCGGTGACGCTCGGCTCGCCGTTCTCCAGGTGGCCGGTGAACCGCTGCGACCAGGACGGGTCGGTGCTGGCGGTCACGGTCAGGTCGTACCAGCCGCCGGCGCCGGCCAGCGGGTCGGCGGTGCAGGTGGCGGACCGGTGGGCGGCCACGTGGTAGGTGCGCGGCTTGTCCTTGCTGTAGGCGTTGGCGGTGACCGTGAACGTCACCGCCTGGCCGCCGTGGTTGGCCAGCGTCAGCCGCAGCCGCGGCCGGGCGCCCCCGGTGTACTCAGCGCGGACCGAAAGCTGCGCCCCGGCCGCCGCGGTGTCGCCGGTGAACCGGCGCAGAAACCGGTTCGGCCCGACCACGGTGACGTCGAACCTGGTGTCACCGGCGGTGGCCCCGACCGGGGCGGTACCGGTCGCCGACTTGGACGCCCCGACCGTGTACTGGCCGGGGAACCTGGCCGGGTAGTCGGCCAGCGCGGGAATGGCGGCCAGGTTGTTGTAGACCGCGAAGTGGCTGGCCTTGCGCACGTGCGGCCCCTCGTTACTGAGGGCCAGCTGCGCGGTCGCGGTGCCGCCCGATGCGGCGAAGCCGGTCAGGCTGGCGTTCGGCTGGACCGGCAGCGGCCGGGCCGGCTTGGTGCCCGGTTCCTGGGACGGCATCGTGTTGTCGTCGGGCAGCGGTACGTACTTCGTCTCGGCCACCAGGGGGCCGGTGCCCGGCAGGCCGGGCAGCCCGTAGACCGGCTTCTTGAAGTCGAACGCACCGGTCAGGTCGCCGCAGACCTGGCGGCGCCAGGCGCTGATATTCGGCGAGATCGCGGGCTTGCCGAGCGCCGCCGTCCACTTCTCCAGGAACTGGATCACCGAGGTGTGGTCGGCGGTCTCGGAGGTGACCCAGCCGCCGCGGGTCCACGGCGACACCAGGATGATCGGCACCCGGAAGCCGAGGCCGACCGGGGCGGGGGCGGTCAGGCCGTACTGGCTCAGGTCGGTGCCGCTGACGAACTCGTCCTGCTCGCCGGCCGGGGGCACCGGCGGCGGCACGTGGTCGAACTGCCCGTCGTTTTCGTCGTAGTTGACGATGACCAGCGTGGAGTTGAACACGTCGGGGTCGGCGCTGAGCGCCTCGATCACCGCCCGCAGGAAGTACGCGCCGTTGCTGGGCGCGGTCACCGGGTGCTCGGAGAAGAACTGGTTGTTGACCAGGTAGGAGACCTGCGGCAGCTTGCCCGCCAGCACGTCGGCCTTGAGCGCGGCCGCGATGTCGTCGGCGTTCTGGGTCTGCACCCCGGTGTCGGTGGTGATGTTGGCGACGCCGTCGGCGTACAGCGGGTTCGACGGGTCGGGCACGCCAGGCTTGCCGGTCGCCGGGTCGGTCTGGGTGGGGTCCATCTTCGCGAACGTGGCGAAGTAGGGCGGGGCGTTGTCGCCGTAGTCGTCGGCGCAGTGGTACGTCCGCCAGGACACGCCCGCCTTCTGCAGCGTCTCGACATAGGACTGCCAGGTCAGGAAGTTCCGCTGCAGGTTGCCGCCGCCGTCGTAGGCGACGTGGGGGGCGGTGCCGTTGTAGCCGGGGTGCGCCTGGCCGGCGTTGATCGTGCCGCTCATCAGGTAGAGGCGGTTCGGACCGGTCGCGCTGATCACCGAGCAGTGGTAGCCGTCGCCGACCGTGTAGGCGTCGGCCAGCGCGTAGTGGAACGGCAGGTCGGCGCGGGACAGGAAGCCCATCGTGGTCGGGCCGGCCTTGGCCTGGATCCAGCCGTTCATCAGGCCGCCGTACCAGGCGCCGTGCTGGGTCAGCCAGCTGTGGTCGGTGCCGCCGTAGTTGGCCGCGCCGAGCTCGGCGCTGGGCGGGACCGTCCCCTGCCACTCGTCGGTGCCGCTCAGCCGCCACGGGTACTGGGTGGCCGCCCCGGCCGTCGGCGTGTCCGGCTGCGGGAAGACGCTGTTGCCGCCGGGCAGCGTGATGGCCGACCGGTCACTGAAGCCGCGGACGCCGCGCATCGAGCCGAAGTAGTGGTCGAAGCTGCGGTTCTCCTGCATGACCACCACGACGTGCTTGAGGTCGCGGATGTCCCCGTGCCGCTGCTGCGGGCCGAGCTCGGACCCGGTCCTGGGTGGCTGGGCCGTCTGGGCGGCGGCCGACGAGGCCTCGGTGCCTACCGCGGCCGCGCTCGCGATGGCAGCGGCTCCCCCGATGAAACCCCGGCGGGACACGTCGGACATGAAGCTGACCTCCAGGTCGCTCAAAAACAACAAAAAGCGCACAGCGCCGACCTAGAGGATTCGCCTACCGGCTTTGGAGCAGTGGATCAGCCCGCTAACAGCAGCTGAACAAGTAATGACCGTCCGGGCGGTGGGGTGGACCAGGCTGAGCCGCGCCGCGGGCCGGGGGCTACCGTCGGCAGGGTCAGCCGCGGGGCAGGGGCTACCGCCGGCAGGGGCAGCTCCGAGGAGGATCCGTGTCCAAGGTCGCGATCGTCGCCCGCGTCACCGTCCACGAGGGCCGGGAAGGCGAGTACATCGCCGCGTTCGCGGCCCTGCTCCAACAGGCGGAAAAGGAGCCCGGCACGCTCCTGTACACACTGAACCGCTCGGCCGACGATCCGCTGGTGTTCTGGACGACCGAGGTCTACGCCGACGAGGCCGCGTTCGCCGCGCACCGGGCGGGCGAGGAAAGGAGCGGCGCCGGTGAGGTGTTCACCGAGCTGATCGCGGCCGCCGACGTCACCGTCGGGCAGTCGCTGCTGGCCAAGGGGCTGGCTGGCTAAGAGCCAGGCAGGAGCTGTTCAACCTGCGCGCCAACGGCCTCATAGCGTCAGGCCGGGATCGGGACCGGTGCCGCGGGCGGAGAACATGGCGGGGGCGTTGTGGGCGACGACGATGCGGCCGTCGGCGGCGACGGCTATCAGGCCACCGTCGGAGCCGCGCTGGGCCAGTTCCTCGTCGAAGGTGGCGCGGACGGCATCGGCCAGGCCGGCGCCCGTGTACTTGAGGCGGGCGGCGACGTCGTGGGCGATGACGCCGCGGATGAAGGCTTCGCCGTGGCCGGTGGAGGAGATCGCGACCAGGTGGTCGCGGGCGTAGACACCGGCACCGATGACGGGGGTGTCGCCGACCCGGCCGTCGATCTGGCCGACGATGCCGCCGGTGGAGGTGGCGGCGGCGAGGCGGCCGCCGGCGTCACGGGCGGCCGCGCCGACGGTGCCGTGGCGGGGGGCGGTGGCCCGGCGGGCCAGCACCTGGTCCAGCTGGCGCTGACGGTGCCCGGTGATGAAGTAGCCGGGCTCGGCCACCTCCAGGCCATGGTGCTTCAGGAACTCCACGTCCGGGTCGACGATGAACACGTGGTCGGTGTGCTCCATGATGGCGCGGGCCAGCCGCACCGGGTTGCGGGCGTGCCGGGCGGCGGCGACCGCACCGGCCTGACCGGCCCCGGTCATGACCGACGCGTCGAGTTCGGCCTGGCCGGTCGCGGTGAGCGAGGCGCCCCGGCCGGCGTTGAACAGCGGGTCGTCCTCGAGCGCGGCCACGCTGGCGCACACGGCGTCCAGCGCGGCGCCGCCCGCCGCAAGCACCTGCCAGCCGGCCTGGTAGGCGGCCCGCAGCCCCTGGGCGTAGGGCGCTCCTTCGGCCAGCGACAGCTCCTGGGCCCGCGGCCCGGCGCCGCCGTGTACCGCCAGAGCCGGTCCTGCGGCCGGCGCCGCCGTTTCGAAAATCTCGGTGATCATCGCGGGCCAGGCTACCGGTCGCCTCAGGGTCACGGCCCCGCCGGGCCGGCCAGGGCGTTCCTAGGCGAACTCGACGTTCTGTGCCTCGAGGAAGCGGAGCAGATCGTCGCCGGCGTTCACGACGTGCTGGCGCATGAGCGACTCGGCCACCGCGCCCTCGCCCCGGCGCACCGCCGCCATGATCTCGGCGTGCTCCCGGTTGACCCGCTCCGACCGGTTCGGCATCTGGTCCATCTGGTCGCTGGGGATGCTCAGGCTGTGCGTGCGGATGACCGCCAGCAGCTTGGGCGACTGGGACAGCTGGTTGATCCGCCGGTGGAACTGCCAGTTGATCTTGGACATTCGCGCGCTGTCGCCGGCCGCGGTCACCCGGACCATCTCGTCGTGGTAGCCGGCCAGCTCGCTGATCTCGTCCTCGTCGTGGCGCTCGGTGACCCGGCGCAGGGCCAGGCCGTGCAGCATCCCCTCGATCAGGTAGATGTCGCGCAGGTCGGAGCGGGCCAGCGGGGCGACCAGGCTGTGCCCGTGCCCGTCGTCGGCCAGGAAGCCCTGGGTGGTGAGCTGGCGGAGGGCGTCGCGGACGGGCATGCGGCTGGTGTTGAAGCGCTCGCACAGCAACTGCTGGCCGACGTGAGTGCCGGCCGATAGCCGACCGTAAAGGATGTCACGGCGGATCACATCCGCGATCTGGTTCCCCAGGGGCACCCGCTCGAACCGGAACGACTCGCCGTCGTCGAACGTGCCCCGTTCCTGAGGGAAGACCATCCGGCCTCTCTCCCCACCCCGCAGCGCTAACCCCCCAGCGGCGGTCAAGTGCTGGTTATTGATAACCAGTATACCGTCGGCCGCCCCAACCGGTCTTGTTCGGCAATCGTAGGCAGCGGGCTCGATCCGTTCAGGTGGGGCTGGAAGAGGCAGACCAGCCCCACCTGTAAAACAGCTACCAGCGGCCGCGCCTCAGAAGGCGGCGAGCGCCTCGTTGAAGGTCTTGGAGGGGCGCATCACCGCGGTCGCCTTCCCGGGGTCGGGCAGGTAGTAGCCGCCGATGTCGGCCGGGTGGCCCTGCACCGCGAGCAGCTCGGCGACGATGTCGCCCTCGTGCGCGGCCAGCGTGCCCGCCAGCTCCTTGAACGCGGCCGCCAGGTCGGCGTCGCCGGTCTGGTCGGCCAGCTCCTGGGCCCAGTACATGGCCAGGTAGAAGTGCGAGCCGCGGTTGTCGATGGTGCCGAGCTTGCGGCCCGGGCTGCGGTCCTCCTCCAGGAACGTGGCGGTGGCCCGGTCGAGCGTGTCGGCCAGCACCTTGGCCGCCGGTACGCCCGCGAAGTCGGCGTACAGCTCGAACGCGGGCACCAGCGCGAAGAACTCACCGAGGGAGTCCCAGCGCAGGTAGTCGTCGGCCACCAGCTGCTGGACGTGCTTGGGGGCCGAGCCGCCGGCCCCGGTCTCGAACAGCCCGCCGCCCGCGATCAGCGGCACCACCGAGAGCATCTTGGCCGAGGTGCCGACTTCGAGGATCGGGAACAGGTCGGTGTTGTAGTCGCGCAGCACGTTGCCGGTCACCGAGATCGTGTCGAGGCCCTGCCGCATGCGCGCCAGCGAGTACTCGGTGGCCAGCTCGGGCGCCAGGACCTCGATCTGCAGGCCGGAGGTGTCGTGCTCGGGCAGGTAGGCGTGGACCTTCTTGATCAGCTCGGCGTCGTGGGCGCGGGACTCGTCCAGCCAGAACACGGCCGGGATCTGCGACGCGCGGGCCCGGGTGACGGCCAGCTTGACCCAGTCGCGGACCGGGACGTCCTTGGTCTGGCAGGCGCGCCAGATGTCGCCGGCCTCGACGTCGTGGGTCAGCAGGACCTCACCGGCCCGGTTGGTAACGGTGACGGTGCCGTCGGCCGGGATCTCGAACGTCTTGTTGTGCGAGCCGTACTCCTCGGCCGCCTGGGCCATCAGGCCGACGTTGGGTACGGTCCCGATCGTGGCCGGGTCGAGCGGGCCGTTGCGCTTCACGTCCTCGATGACGGTCCCGTAGACCCCCGAGTAGGAGGAGTCGGGGATGACGGCCAGGGTGTCGTCCTCGCCGCCGTCGGCCCCCCAGAGCTTGCCGCCGTTGCGGATCATGGCCGGCATCGAGGCGTCCACGATCACATCGCTCGGCACGTGCAGGTTGGTGATCCCCTTGTCGGAGTTGACGTAGGCCAGCCGCGGCCCGGCCGCCAGCGCGGCCTCGAACGCCGCCTGGATCTCGGCGCCGTTGGGCAGGGCCGGCAGCCCGGACAGGATCGAGCCGAGGCCGTCGTTGGCCGACAGGCCAGCCGCCGCCAGGTCGTCGCCGTACTTGTCGAAGACGTCCGCGAAGTACGCCTTCACCACGTGACCGAAGATGATCGGGTCGGACACCCGCATCATCGTCGCCTTGAGGTGCACCGAGAACAGCACGTCCTCGGCCTTGGCGGTGGCCAGCGCGTTGCGCAGGAAGGCCCGGAGGTTGGCGGCCTGCATGACGGTGGCGTCGACGACCTCGCCCGCCAGCACTGGGAGCGACTCGATGAGCACCTTCCGCTCCCCCGCGATCGTCTCCAGCACGATAGTCAGGGTGTCGTCGGCCGGCAGCGTGACCGACTTCTCGTTGGACCGGAAGTCGTGCTCGCCCATCGTGACCACGCTGGTCTTCGAGCCGGGGGCGAAGGGCTTGTTGGTATGCGGGTGCTTGCGCGCGTAGGCCTTGACCGCGAGCGGGGCCCGCCGGTCAGAGTTGCCCTGGCGCAGCACCGGGTTGACGACCGAGCCGACCGCCTTGCCGTACTTGGCCCGGATCTCGGCCTGCTCGGGCGTGGCCGCCGCATCCGGATAGTCCGGCAGGTCGTACCCCTTGGCCTGCAGCTCCTTGATCGCGGCCTTGACCTGCGGGATCGAGGCGGAGATGTTCGGCAGCTTGATGATGTTGGCCTCGGGCCGCCCGGTCAGCTCACCCAGCTCGGCCAGCGCGTTGTCAGCCAGGTCGAACTGAGCCAGTATTCGTCCCGCCAGCGAGATGTCACGGGTCTCGATCTCGACGCCTGCCTTGTGGGCGTAGGCGGAGACGATGGGGAGGAACGAGTACGTCGCAAGCAGCGGCGCCTCATCAGTGTGGGTGTAGATGATCGCGGCCATCGGGTTTGCCAGCTCCTGCTCTGGAGACTTCTTCTCGATATCAAGATACTCGTCGGCGTGCCTGGGCACCAACCAGCCTGCCCAGCTAACCAGGCTTGACGCCAGACCTGCGCATCAACCGGCCGGCGGCCGTGCCAGCTCGTTCAGGCCAGGTCGTTCAGGCCAGCTCGGCCAGGCCAGCTCGGTCAGGCCAGCTCGGTCAGGCGGCGTTCGAGGAAGCGGCGTTCGGCGCCGTCGTCGGTGAGCTCGCGGGCCCGCAGATAGGCGGCCCGGGCCTCGCCGGTCCGGCCGAGCCGTCGCAGCAGCTCGGCCCGGGTCGAGTGCAGGTAGCGGAAGTCGCCGAGGCCGAGCTGGTCGACGATGCGCAGGCCGGCTTCGGGGCCGTCGGTCTCGGCGACGGCGATCGCGCGGTTGAGCTCCACCACCGGCGAGCCGGTCAGCCGGGTGAGCTCGCCGTACAGGGCCGCGATCTGCGGCCAGTCGCACGGCACCTCAGCGTGCAGCGAGGCGATGGCGGCCTGGAGGACGTAGGGGCCACGGCCGGCCAGCGCGAGCGCGCGGTCGAGGGCGGCCCGTCCAGCCGCGATCTGCCCGCTGTCCCAGCGGGACCGGTCCTGGTCGCCGAGCAGCACCAGCTCGCCGTCGCGGAACCGCGCATGGCGGCGGGAATCGTGCAGCAGCATCATCGCCAGCAGCCCGTGCACCTCGGGCTCTCCCGGCAGCAGGGTGGCCAGCGCGCGGCCGAGCCAGATCGCCTCGGCCGCCAGCTCGTCGCGGCCGCCGTAGCCCTCGTTGAAGATCAGGTAGACGACGGCGAGCACGGCGTCCAGGCGCTCGCCGAGCAGGTGGGCCGGGGGCACCCGGAACGGGATCGCGGCCGCTTTGATCTTCCGCTTCGCCCGCACCAGCCGCTGCGCCATCGTGCGCTCCGGCACCAGGAAGGCGCGGGCGATCTCGTCGGTGCTGAGCCCGCCGAGCGTGCGCAGGGTGAGCGCGACCTGCGCCTCGGGCGCGAGTGCGGGGTGGCAGCAGGTGAAGATGAGCTCCAGCCGCTCGTCCGGGAACGCTGTCGTCGTCATCGGCACCTCGCCGCGATCGGCCGCGGTCCCGGCTCCGGCGGCGAGCAGGCCGAGCTTGCCCGCGAGGACCCGGTCGCGGCGGATGCGATCGGTCGCCCGGTTGCGGGCCGTCCGCATCAGCCAGGCCCGCGGGTTACCGGGGACGCCGTCGCGCGGCCACCGGTCGGCGGCCAGCGCGAACGCCTCCTGGGCGGCCTCCTCGGCGAGGTCGAAGTCGCCGAGGAGGCCGATCAGGGTGGCCAGGACCCGGCCCCATTCCTCGCGGAAGATCTGATCGAGGCCGGCTACCAATACACCTCCGAGGGGCGGATCTCGACCGCGCCGCCGTGGCGGGCGGCCGGGACGCGGGCGGCCACCTCGATGGCCGCGTCGAGGTCGTCGGCCTCGAGGATGAACAGGCCGCCGACGGCCTCCTTCATCCCGACGAACGGGCCATCGGTGGTCAGGGTCCTGCCGCCCTCGACCCGCACGGTGGTGGCGTTCTCGGGCAGGCCCATCGGCGGCACCGTGGTGACCCCCGGGTTCTCGTTGATCGCCTGGTAGTCGGCGTAGACCTGCTTCTGCTCGGCCTCGGGCAGCGCCGCCTGCCGCTCCTGCGCGTCGCCTTGGTAGATCACCATGATGTATTTCATCGCTTCCTCCTCGTCGCTGTCAGATGGTCACGCACTAAGACGAACGACGCGCCGGGAAATCGACAGCTCGCCGGTGCGTCCGGCCGCATTGACCCGGCGTCGCATTGTTTGGCCGGAATCGGGTACTTGCGCCCACTATGGCGACAGTGACGTCCGTCCCGGCCTGGCCCGGCGCTCCGCTTGAGGGCCGCTACCGGCTCGATGATCGCATCGGCGCGGGCGGGATGGGCGAGGTCTGGCGAGCCACTGACCTGGTGCTGGATCGGCTGGTCGCGGTGAAGCTGCTCGATCCCGGCGGCGCCAGCGATGAGGTCGGCCTGGCGCGTTTCCGGGCCGAGGCGCGGCACGCGGGCTCGCTGACGCACCCGGGGATCGCGCGGGTGTACGACTACTGCGAGGCCGAGCCACCGGGCCGTCCCTATCTGGTGATGGAGCTGGTCGACGGCCCGTCTCTGGCCAGAGTGCTCGACGCGGGGCCGGTGGATCCGGCGCGGACGATGGATCTGGTCGCCCAGGCCGCCCGGGCCCTTGAGGCCGCGCACGCCGCCGGCCTGGTCCACCGCGACATCAAGCCGGGCAATCTGCTGGTCGGCCGCAGCGGGAACGTGAAGATCACTGATTTCGGGATTGCTCATGCGATCGGATCCGCGCACATCACCCGCCCCGGGGCGCTGATCGGGACGCCGGCGTATCTTTCACCGGAACGGGCCCTCGGCGCGACCGCCACCCCCGCCGCCGACCTGTACGCGCTGGGCATCGTGGCCTTCCAGTGCCTCACCGGCCGGCTTCCGTTCGACGGGCCGCCGCTGGCGATGGCGATCGCCCAGCAGGAGCGGCCGTTGCCGCCGCTGCCACCGTCGGTGCCGGCGGACGTGGCCGCGCTGGTGGCCGACCTGACCGCCAAAGACCCGCGGGCCCGGCCAGCCAGCGCCGCCGAAGTCGCCCGGCGAGCCGCCCGCCTGCCCGCCGCCCCAGCCGCGGTAGCTGACGGGGCTGCCCTGGCTGACGGGGCTGCCCTGGCTGACGGGGGCGCCCTGGCTGTGCGCCCGCGCCGGGTACGGAGCCGGCGCCCGGCTTACGCGGTCGGTGCCGCCGCGGTGGCCGCGATCGCCGGGGCCGGGTGGATCATGACCGGCGGGCACGGGTCCCCGTCGGTCCACGCGCAGGCCAGCCCGCCCGCCACCAGCCGGTCAGCCACCTCGCAGCCGGGGAGCCACCCGGCACCGGTCGCGGCGCCGGTCCGCGTAACCGGCCCGGCCGGTGGCACTGGAGCATCCGTCCCGGCCCGCCGGCGGGCTGCCGTTCACCGCTCGCCGGCCGCGGCTGCCGCCCCGGCCGGGACCCCAGCCACGGGCCGCGTCCTGACCGGGAGCGGGACACCCGCGCCATCCGGGACACCGGCCGGGAGCGGGTCCCCCGCCCCGAGCGGGACTCCCAGCCTGAGCGGAACCCCCAGCCCGAGCGGGACCTCGATCCCGAGTGCGACCTCGATCCCGAGTGGCGCCGCGGGGCCAGCCGGGGCTGGCTCCCCGGCCGGGACCGGCACTACCGGACCGGCCGTCCCCGCGACCTGAGCGCTGCGGCGGGCCGGTCACGCATCGGCCGTGTCCTGGCGCGCGCGCAGGGTGGCGACTCCGTCACCGTCGAGTTCATCGCAGTAGGGCGCGCGGCCGGCCATGGCCATGATCAGGGCGAGGGCGGGGCCTGACACCGCCGGCCCGGCCCCGCTGGCGAACGGACCGTCGGTAGCCGTCAGCCGCAGGCCGCGGATGCGCTTCCTGGTGAGGACGGGCATGTCGGTGCCCTGGTAGTAATCGGCCACTGCGGTCAGGGTGGTGACGGGGTGGTCGCGCGTGATGCCGAGCGGCCGCCGGATGTCCTCGCCGTGCACGATGGTCTCGCCGAGCATCGCCACGACCGGCAGAGGGGGCTTGGTCGTGCTGGTGATCACCCGGCGGAACCGGGCCAGCGTCTCGGCCGGGGTGGCGCCCAGCTGCTCGGCCAGCCGCAGTGCGACCTGGCGGTCGAAGTCGAAGCGGCAGCGGATCACGCCCGCCATCCACCGCACCGGGCTGAGGCTGGCCCCGGCGGTCAGGTGGGCGAGCACCTCGCGGACGGTGAACTGGTCGCACAGCGACCGGGTCGCCCACTGCTGCTCGGTCAGCCCCGCGAGGTCGGCGGCCAGCGCGGCCCGTTCGTCGTGGATCAGCGACCAGGTCATGCTGGCGATGCTAGCGGCCTAGCACCAGGTCGATCAGGTCGCCGACACGGTGCGGGTCGAACGGCTCGCTGGTCATGAGCCGCTGGTAGAAGAGGGGGCCAAGCAGCACCTGGGCCGCGAGCTCGGGATCCACTCCCGCGCGGAACTCCCCGTCCGCCACTCCCCGCGCGATGAGTGTGGCCAGCGACTGGCGCCGGTGCGCTGAGTAACGGTGGCGGAACTCCCGCAGCCGCGGGTCGCGCTCGGCACCCTCGATAAGGGCGGGGATGCACGACGAGAACAACGAGTCGACGACAACCCCGGCCACGTGGCCCAGCAGGGTCTGCAGGCTCTCGCGGGCCGTCAGCCCCTCCACGGCCGGGACGGCATGCTCGTGGGCGGTCTCGAACGCGTCCCCGATCAGGCTGACCTTGTCGGGCCAGTGCCGGTAGATGGTGGACTTGGCCACGCCCGCCCGGGCCGCCACCGACTCAATGGTGAAGGCACCGTAGCCCGCCTCGCCCAGCTCACCGAGCGCCGCGCGCAGAATGACCTGCCGAGACCGTTCCACCCGGGGGTCGACACCACGTTCCGCCTGCACGCGCACAGCATACAACTATGAAACGTTGACGTATCGCTGTGAAACGGTTACGTTCTACAAGCGTCTCTAGAGCCTCTGGAAAGGGGACCCATGCCAACGGTCAGCGTCCGCTACATCGTCCACGACGTCGACGCAGCGATCGCCTTCTACCGGGACAGCCTGGGCTTCACCGAGGTGATGCACCCGGCCCCGGCGTTCGCCATGCTGTCGCGGGGCGACCTGCGCCTGCTGCTCAGCGCGGCCGGAGACGGACCGGGCGGCGGCCAGGCGATGCCCGACGGCAGCCGCCCCGAGCCGGGCGGCTGGAACCGGTTCGCGATCGAGGTCCCCGACCTGGCGGGCGCGGTCAGCGGCCTGCGGGACCAGGGGGTGCGGTTCCGGAACGAGATCGTCACCGGCATCGGCGGCAAGCAGATCCTGGCCGAGGACCCGTCCGGCAACCCGGTGGAGCTGTTCGAGCCGGTCCTGCCAGAAGCCCGCCTGTCGCCGTCCTGAGCGCTGCTAGCGGACGGGCAGCCCGGTGACGGCGCGCCGATGATCATGCGCTGGATTTCGCTGGTGCCTTCGAAGATGGTGAAGTTATTGGACGTGGAGATGTGTGACCCGGCCGTATGTTCGTAATGGTGTAGCTGACCTGCCTGTGATCCGATGATCGTCGATTGTCATCTTCCGCTGTCTTCCTGGGCCTGACGGAACAGACACGGAACATGGGCACGCTTGAGCGCAGTGTGGCTGCAGCCGAACTGCTGTCATTGAGCCATGCTCGGTGAGTGACGGGCTGGCCCCCGGTACGGCCGCGCTGCAGCGGAGGACGAGCCGATGCCGGATGCTAGGCCGATGGGGTTGTCGGCCGGGGATCCGGCTTGTGTCTTCTGCGGTATCGTCTCCGGCCGGGTGCGGGCCAGCCGGGTGTATGAGGACGCGCGGGTCCTGTCCTTCATGGATATCCACCCGGCTACGCGCGGAGACCTCCTGGTCATCCCCAAGATGCACGCGGCAGGTCTGGAGGACATTGACGAGGCGTTGATGACCCACCTGTTCCGTGTCGTTCACCGGCTGACGCGGGCTCTGCGGCGCTCGGGGTTGCCATGTGAGGGAGTGAACCTGTTCCTCGCCGACGGCGAGGCCGCCGATCAGACGGTTTTCCACCTCCACGTGCATGTCTTCCCGCGGACCGCCGACGACCGGTTCCACTTGGAGGTCAGGTGGCAGGAGCGATCACGTGCCGCCCTGGACGACGACGCCGCACGGCTCAGGGCGGCCCTGAAGCGCAACGGACACCACCCCGGATGTCTCTGACGAACTCGTGCATGGCTGGCGGTCGGCCCACCATCAGGTGCTACAGAGCACTGAAGGAGCGCTTTGACCCCTTGACCCCCAGGCATCCTCACGAACGAATGTACGTGCGGAAAGATGTGGCGACCTGCGGCTAATGGTACGGGACGTGCGGGGGAGTCCGTCTATGTTCGGACCGAGTGTCACTCAGTTGGTCACTCGGGGAGTAGCTCTTTGCCACACGGCGAGCCAGCTCGGTAGCTCCAACCTTGAAATCTGACACTTAATACTGCAACGGCACTTATGTGATCCGTGATGGATCATTGAGTGCGTGATGGTGGATGTTGTCGCGGGTGAGCTGGACCGGGTGCATGAGCGGATCGCGGGCCGGTTCGGGCGCGCTGAGCCGTGGGCGCGGGTCCGGAAGTATGTGTCTGGACTGGTCGCGGGCCTGGAACGGAAGAACGGCTGGACGCTGGCGGAACGCGCTGGCGAGGTCAGCCCGGACGGGATGCAGCGGCTGCTGCGCCGCGCCGACTGGGACGTGGATGGCGTCCGCGATGACGTCCGGGCTTATGTCATCGAGCATCTGGGCGAGGCCGGCGGGGTGCTGATTGCTGATGAGACCGGCTTCATCAAGAAGGGCACCCGGTCGGCGGGGGTGCAGCGGCAGTATTCCGGGACGGCGGGACGGACCGAGAACTGCCAGGTCGGGGTGTTCCTGGCCTATGCCTCCGATCGTGGGCACGCCCTGATTGACCGGGAACTGTATCTGCCGCAGTCCTGGGCGGACGACGGGGACCGGCGCCGGGCGGCGGGCATCCCGGCGGAGGTGGAGTTCACCACCAAGCCGCGGCAGGCGCAGGCGATGATCAGCCGGGTGATCGAGGCCGGGGTGCCGTTTGCGTGGTTCACCGCGGACGAGGTCTGCGGGCAGGCCAAGTACTTGCAGGCCTGGCTGGAAGAAAAGGACGTGCCCTATGTGCTGGCCATCCGGCGCAGCGACACCCTCACCACCAGCACCGGTGAGCAGCGGGCTGATGCGCTGATCGCCGCCGCGCCGGCCCGCGCATGGCAGCGGATCTCAGTGGGGCCCGGGGCGCACGGCCTGCGGGAGTCCAGCTGGGCCCGGGTCCCGGTCCGGCCCGGGTGGCGGGCCGGCCGCGGGCACTGGCTGCTGGCCCGCCGGTCCCTCCGCGACCCCGATGAGATCGCCTATTACGCCTGCTACGGCCCCCGCCGCTGCAGCACCGCCGACCTGGCCTGGACCGCGGGGAGCCGCTGGCACATCGAGGAATGCTTCCAGCAGGCCAAGGGCGAGGCCGGGCTCGATCACTACCAGGTCCGGTCCTGGCGGGCCTGGTACGCCCACATCACCTTGTCGATGCTCGCCCTGGCCTGGCTCGCGGCCGGCCGGGCCCAGGCGGAAAAAGGGGGATCGGCACCAGCGACCCCGCCATGATCGGCTACACGTTACCGGAGATCCGCCGGCTCCTGACCAGCCTGATTCAGGCCCGCGCACCCAACCCCGGCCACATCTGGTCCTGGTCCACCTGGCGCCGAAAACGCCAGTACGAAGCCCGGCTATGCCACTACCGGCAACGCGGATACGTACTCAGCTAAGCGCCGTGCAGGATTAATACTGCAACGGCGCCTGGGTGATCCGTGGGGGATCATTGAGGGCAATGCGGTTACGCACTGACGTGGGCGCGGGGTGCCGGGCCGGCCGGTGAGAATGGGCGCTGCGGGGGCACTCTGAGGTCATGCTTGTCCATCTCGATACCGACCTTGGCGGTGACACCGACGACGCCTGCGCTCTGGCCTTCCTGCTGGGGCAGCCGGGAGTGGAGCTGGCCGGTGTCACGACAGTTGCCGACCGGGACGGACGCCGGGCTGGGTACGTTCGCCACTGCCTGACCCTGGCTGGACGCGACGGCATCCCCGTGGCCGCGGGGGCTGGGGTGTCGATGACCACGCTGGGATCGGCCGGGCCGGTGACCGATGACGAGCGCTACTGGCCCAGCGGCCTGCCCTGCTGCCCCGCACCGCCGGGAGCCGCACTTGACCTTCTGCTCCGCAACGCCGGGCGGGGCGCGACGCTGGTAGCGATCGGCCCATGGACCAACCTGGCTTTGCTGGAGATTGCCCGCCCGGGCAGTCTGCGCCGGACACCGGTCGTGGCGACGGGCGGATGGACAGGGCTGGGGACCGGCCTGCCCCGGTGGGGGCCGGAGATGGATTTCAACGTGCAGCAGGACACCCGGGCCGCCGAGATCGTCGCCGCCACCGCCGATCTGACCCTGGTCCCGCTGCCGGTCACGCTCACGGCCCCGCTGCGCGCCGCCGATCTGCCGCGCCTTCGTGCCTCGGGCCCGCTCGGCGAACTGCTCGCCCGCCAGGGCGAGGCACACGGCCATGACTTCCAGATGGGCGAGATGGGACAGCTCCATGCGGGGCTGCCTGATGACCTGCTCAACTTCCAATACGACCCGGTGGCCTGCGCCGTAGCGCTCGGCTGGCCGGGCGCGATCGTAGAGGAAACACGGCTGGAGCTCGTTCACCAGGGCGAGCTGGTGCAGTTCCGGCCCGGGACTGCCGGACGGCCAACGCGGATGCTAACAGACCTGGACTCGGCCGGCTTCACCGAATACTGGCTCAACGCTGTGGAAGCAGCCCAGTCGCCAGCCAGACGCCCTGCGGACCCGCAACTGCCGTTGCAGTATTAATACTGCGACGGCACTTGCTGCGTGGGGGCATGATGCTGTGCGTGGTGGTGGAGCTGGCGGCTGATGAGCTAGATCGGGTGTTCGGGCGGATCGGGGGCCGGTTTGCGCGGGCTGAGCCGCGGGGCCGGGTGCGCCGGTATGTGGCGGGGCTGACTGCGGGCCTGGAGCGCAAGAACGGGTGGACGCTGGCCCGAGCAGGCCAGGGAAATCAGCCCGGACGGGATGCAGCGGCTGCTGCGCCGCGCTGACTGGGACATCGATGGAGTCCGCGATGACTTGCGGGACTATGCAATCGAGCATCTCGGGGACTCCGGCGGGGTGCTGATCGCCGATGAGACCGGGTTCATCAAGAAAGGCACCCGGTCAGCAGGGGTGCAGCGGCAGTACTCCGGCACGGCCGGACGGACCGAGAACTGCCAGATCGGGGTGTTCTTGGCCTATGCCTCCCGGCATGGGCACGCGCTGATCGACCGCGAGCTCCACCTGCCCCGGGCGTGGACCGATGATCCGGGCCGGTGCTGGGCGGCTGGCATCCCTGCCGGCGTGGAGTTCGCCACCAAGCCGGTGCAGGCCCAGGCGATGATCGCCCGGGCGATCGAGGGGAGGGTGCCGTTCGCCTGGTTCACCGGCGATGAGATTTATGGGCAGGCCAAATGGCTGCAGGCCTGGCTGCAAGAGCGCCACATGTCCTATGTGATGGCGATCCGGCGCAGCGACACGCTCACCACCGATACGGGCGAGCAGCGGGCTGACGCGCTGATCGCCGCGCTGGCCCCGCAGTGCTGGCAGCGCATCTCCGCCGGGGCCGGAGCGCACGGCCCGCGCGAGTATCACTGGGCCCGGGTCCTTGTCCGCACCCCGTGGGCACCGGGCCGGGGGCACTGGCTGCTGGCCCGGAGATCGCTGCGTGATCCGGGCGAGATCGCCTATTACGCCTCCTACGGGCCCCGGCGCGCCAGCACCGCCACCCTGGCCGCGGTCGCCGGCAGCCGCTGGCACATCGAAAAATGCTTCCAGCAGGCCAAGAACGAGACTGGGCTGGACCACTACCAGGCCCGCACCTGGCGGGCCTGGTATGCCCACATCACGCTGTCGATGCTGGCCCTGGCCTGGCTGGCCGGCAGCCGGGCGCGGGCGGTAAAAGGGGTACCGGCACCAGCGGGCCAGGCATGATCGGCTACACGTTAGCGGAAGTCCGCCGCCTGCTCATCAAGATCACCCAGCAGCAGCCACCGGCTCCCGGACAGGCCTGGTCCTGGTCCCGCTGGCGCCGCAAACGCCAGTACCAAGCCCGCATCAGCCATTACCGCCGGCGAGGGTACGTCCTCACCTGAACGTGCGGCGGCACTTGGCGTGCCTGGCATCCCGGCCATGGCGGCGGGGTGTGCCAGCATGTCCTCATGGCTGAGGAGCGGCTTGCGGGCGGGTACGGCGATGGGGCCGTGCGGGTGGGGGATACGGTGCATCGCCTGGCCGGCCGGTGGACGCCGGCCGTGCACACGCTGCTTTCCTATCTGGCCGACCGGGGGTTCACCGGTGCCCCGCGTCCGCTCGGGTTCGACGAGCAGGGCCGGGAGGTGCTCACTTTCCTGGAAGGCGAGACCGTCGGGCGCCGCAAGCCCCGGCCCGCCTGGGTGCACACCGAGGACACCCTGGTCCAGGTCGCGGGCTGGATGCGCGAGTTCCACCAGATCGTCGCGGACTTCGTCCCGCCGCCTGACGCGGTCTGGCGCGAGGGTGGCACCTGGTCACCGGGCCTGATCATCGCCCACAACGACGCGACCACCCACAACGCCGCCTGGCACCAGGGCCAGCTCACCGGGTTCTTCGACTGGGACTTCGCCGGGCCCGCCACACCGCAGTGGGACCTGGCCCTGACCGGCTACACCTGGGTGCCCCTGCACACCCAGTCCATCGTCGCCGCCGAGGGGTTCACCGACTTCGCGGACCGGCCCCGCCGGCTCGGCCGGTTCCTGGACACCTACGGCTGGGCGGGAACCACCGGGGAGTTCCTCGAGGTGGTCCAAGCACGCATGACCGCCCACGCCACCGGCATCCACGACAAGGCCGCCGCGGGCGACCAGGCATCCAGGCGCCTGCTCGATCAAGGCCTGCCCGACGCCGTCGACCAGGCCCTCGCCGACCTGGCGAGCTTCCCCCGATAGGGCGGCCAGCGCAGCGGAATAGCCGCCTGCCCTAGGCAAAGACGCGCCGCCCGAGCACGCGCACACCCAAGTGCCGTTGCAGTATTAAGCGTCAACCATCGAGCGACTTGAGAAGTGGCCTCTTGCATGGCTCACGAGCCCGAAAAGCGACGACCGAATTCACACGGTGGATCGAGGCTTAGTCACAGCACTCCTGCGAGATAACCTTTGTTGGTCAAGAACTTATCCTGATCATGATGCATGCCGCTGGGAAGGTTGGTGAACCAAGCTCCATTTGAAGCTTCTTTGTTAATACTAGGGGTGCCACTGTATTTTGAGACCTCGAAAACCAGACCGACTGGCGAATCGAGACCCTCTGAGTAATGAGACGGATATTCTATGTAACCGCAATCTCTCGCCTGATCAACGTCGACATCGATAGATAGTTCTCGCAAGGCGATCCTATGAACGGCATGAATTAGAGGTTCGCCGAACTGTACCGTCCCACCGGGGAGGTGCCACAGTCCCTCGCATGGCCCTGCAGCTCTTTGCGTAAGGTAGACGGCACCGTGCTCATTTCGGACTATGATTTCCACCGTCAAACGTGGCACTTTCGCGTAGATTTGCTTAAACTCGTCTTCTGTCAACGGCCACTGCTCTTTCTCCATGGTGTCCATGGTATCAGCAAGGTCGACTTCGGCTGGCCCCCTTCAATCTCATGGTCAGCAACCTGTGACATGTCCGGATTCCCGTTGCTCCCACTAAGGGCTATGCTGCATCGGATACGTGAATCTGACGCTCGATGGCGAGCAACATCTGTAAGTTGCAAAAGGGCACTCCACGCTGCCAGGTTAAAATCATTATGTATCAGGCCAGCGAGATAACTATGTAGTTGAGTCTGATCCGGTCTCTTGTCGGTCTGTCGACACTCATAGTCGTGGTCCACGCCCTGGCTCCAGTACTACCGGGTCGCCATCCCAGTTCATGTCATCATTAACGACCAGATTTATCAGCATGGTTAGCAATTCTTCATATCGCTGCATAATCGTGTTATGGAATGTTTCACGATCATCCCATTGCAAATCTTTTACGCCCAAGAAAAGCGGGCGGATGCTTAGCGGTATCTTCTCGTCGATCGGATGGCTGCTGTGGGTTTCAATCATTCCGTCCAAGCGCGGGCCTTTATGAACAAGGCGATAGTAACGAACACTTAGCATGTCGACCACTCCATGCCAGAGCCAGCGCGCCTCGCCATCTGGGAAGTAAACACGGAGCTGCTCTTCCAAAACTCGTGCATTAATCCGAAACTCCTCGTACTGCTTAGGCAAATTACCAAGATTGACTTGGTCCTCCCCGTTGTATTGTTCAACGCGAGTAGGCTCAATCAATCTTGTATAAAAACCGAATGCTATCCTCATAATGTCGAGGCTTATTTGATTCTTTCGTTCCCGTTCCGCCTGCGCGCGCTGTTCTTCTTGTTTTAGGTCAGATCGCAGGCGCTCTTCTTCTTGTTTTAGGTCAGATCGCAGGCGCTCTTCTTCTTGCTTGTGTTCTGCTCGATCACGCTCTTCGATCCGTACTTGGTCTGCGTGGCGAGTTTGTATTCTGTAGCAGATCAGCGTGGCCGCCACGCCAACAAAAATTGCCGTTATGACCGGACTGACGGCGTCTAGAGTCGCCTGACGCCAGAACCACGCCTGACGCCAGAACGGCGAAGCAGTCGCTTGGGCGACGAGGAGCGAGAGTGTCATTGCATGCACCTTTCCTCCCAGAGTGTCCGAGTAAAAGAACCTCAACTCGGCTAATATCTGTCCCAAGCTAGTCGAATCAGGAACTTTGCCGCGCACGTTTCGGGCGTGGCCTTTGCCATCAGGCCCACTGGGGTCGCTAGCGGCTCCGTCGATGACCGCCAATTCGGGTCATCTGGAGGCAATGCGGTTGCTGGCGTTTGTGCTGCCACTGGTGATGTCTGGGCTTGACGCTCAAGCGTCAGTGACCTTCTCCTTACCATCTAGGGGCAAGAAGGTCACTGGAGGTCGTTAACGCAGCTCGTTGGCTTGCAAGGGACGCTAAGGATCGGTAGAGGTCGCTGCGGTTGCTGCATTTTGCTGCTGCACACCATCACCGCTGGGGCGCCGACGACTACTTGATACCCCAGGCACCCTAGCCAGCGAAATCACCTGCGAAACGAACCGGTTGGGACGCTCGCGAGGGCGGGCAGTCGTCAGGGTAAGTCATGGCGCGATATGCCTGGAGCCAGGCATCGCCCAGGCTCGGAAAGTGATTCATGCTCCTTGGGTGATTGCATGCTCTGGCCCCCGGTTTAGGTTGAGGCTGCGGCGTCACCGGGCCGCTGCCGTTCGGGGAGGACACGCATGGCCGTGAGCGATGACGACATCGTCGATGCCTACTTGTACCTGCTGGGCCGGTTCCTCGTCCTGCGGCAGGAGAACCACGACATCCGGGTCGAGCAGACCGGCTACAACACGATTAAGTACAACCCGCTCGGGGCCGAGGCGGCCGAGTTCGTGAACCCCAACCTGGATGTCGCCTACCTGGAGGCGTGGATCGCGGTCGATCCCGATCACGCTGTCGTCATGAATGTGCCGCCGGTCGTTGACCGGTACTACACCGTGCAGATCCTGGACGGCTGGGGCGAGGTCATCGCCAACGTCAACCAGCGCACCTACCCGGACCACCCGCACGGTCAGGTCGCCTTCGTACTGGCGGGCACGAGCCCACCGGTTCCGGACGGTGCCCTGCGCATCGACCTGCCCGCAGCCAAGACGAAGATCCTGGCCCGGGTTGAGCTGGCAGGCGACCCCGGCAAAGCGCTGCACCTTCAGCGCCAGTTCACGCTGGACGTTCCCGATGGCATTGGGGTGGAGCCGCCGGTCCAGGTCCCGGACTTCACCAACTCTGCCCTGCTCGGCCCGGAAATCTTCACCCTCTCACGCCAGGTGCTGGCGTCCTATCCGGACGCCATGCCCAGCGCCGCCCAGCACCAGGGCACGGTTGCCCGGGTTCTCGCGGAGATGACCACCGCCAGCGGCGCCCAGCGGGTCGCTGACATCATTGGCACCAAGGCGGTCCCCGCGTTTTTCGCCGGTGCGAAGGGCTTCGGACGGCACGAGGGTGGCTGGTCCGTGTCCTACGCCGCTGGCCGGTTCGGTGACGACATACTGGCCAGGGACATCATCAACTTCGGCGGATTGTGGGCCAACACCACCGACGAAGCCATCTACTTCGTCGGGCTCACCGACGCGACGGGAACGCTGCTGAACGGCTCCCGCACCTACGAGGTCCAGTTCCCGGCCGATGCGCTGCCAGGCTCCGTCGTCGGGGCGTTCTGGTCATGCACTCTGTATTCGGTACCCGATTACCATGTCGTCCCGAACAGCATCGACCGCTGGAACCTCAACTCCACGATGCCGCTGAAACACAACCCCGACGGCTCCCTGAGCCTGTGGCTGGCCCCCCAGCAGCCCGAAGCGGCACCGCAGCCGAACTGGCTTCCCACCCCAGCAGGCCAAGGATTCGCCCTCACCTTGCGGCTCTACGTCTCGAAACCAGAAGTACTCGACGGACGCTGGTTCCCGCCCCCGCTGACCACAGGCCCAGCGTGACCGTGGGGAAGGACGGCGCTAACGCGCGTCCGCTAGCCGTCAATGCATCGTTGACAGGAAATTAGTTCCCTGGGGACCGCACCTTGCCGTCACGGAGCGGCGGATTTGATAAGGGGCGGCGGCTCATACGCTTGCCCGCGATCGGGCTGCCTCCTGGCATGCCCGCTTCAGCCCGATACGAGCCGCCGCGAGGGTTCCCTTGTCAAATCCGCCGTGGCCCTGGTCGCTGGAGTTGCACCGCGGCCCGCATCGATCTTCTGTTTTCGCGCCAGCCGACCGGCGTTGAGGCCCGTCCGGCATGGAGCCCAGTGGAGTGCCGGACGCGGCCGCCGTGTTCGGCGGCGCGTGCGGCCCGTCGGGCCGCCTTGAAGACGTACAGAAAGTTCTCACGGCTCTCGGCGCCGTCTTCAGATGCGCCGCGGTGCCCGTGCCATTCAGGCCCGGCGGGCTTCCACTTGTGCCCGCATGGTCTCGATGGTCACGCCACGGCGTTCTAGCACGTTCGCCGCTATCCCCTTGCCCTCATGGATCAGGCCGAGCAGCAGGTGTCCAGTACTGATGCTGAAATCGGGCTGAGACGGCGGTGTGAGCATGCGTGCTTCCTCCGCCGCCAGGTCCAGTGACCGCTTGGCACGCGGCGTGAAAGGGATGTGCTCAAACGTCGGCTCTCCGGTCGGCTTGACAATGCGCAGGACATCATCGCGCAGACCATCCGGGCTGACTCCCAGCGCCTCCAGCTCGGCGGTCGCCTCGGTCCCGATGATCGCCAGCAGGATATGTTCCGCGCCGATCTCGTTGTGGCCCAGTCGGCGGGCCTCCTCCTGGGCGACGACAATGACCCGCCGCGCCTGATCGGTGAAAAGGCGGAAGATACTGCGGCGCTCACTCTCGCGGATCTCGCGCTCCCGCTGCTGCTGGGCGCGCATGTCGTTCGCCCACACCTCCGGGGGCCTGTTGTCAGGCCCGTACTCGATCACGACATGCTGGCCCTCAGACCCGTCTGTGTGCCCGAACACGCTGACGACCATCACCGGCTCATCGACAGGGCACCGCATCTTGATGTCGGCCTCGCCGTGGGTGCCGACCGGCCGGAACACCACGAAGATCGTGCTGTGCAGATCGTCATCCCTCATGGACCGAGGGTACGCGCCGCACTAGCAGCACCGCTTGACACAAATAGGAGCGTCGGGCGGAGCCAGACAGACAGAGCCAGACAACGGCGCGAAGGCAGCGAAGCCAAGCAGTGGCGTCAGGTATGGGCGGGCAGCTGAGCTAGGTTGGGCACGGGCAGGCCGACGGGCTTATCTCAGCCCGACGTTCGCGATGCTAAGAGTTAGAGTCAGGGGCATGACCACGATCGGGGAAGCGGAAGCTCTGGCCAAGTCGAAACTGGCCGTTCCGCTGCCTCGGAGGTGGCGACATGTCCAGTCGGTCGCTTGGCAGGCATCTTTGGTCGCTGAGCGGTTGTCCCTATCAGAGAACCTCGTTGTGGCTGCGTGGCTTCACGACATCGGTTATGCGCCGGAATTGGTTGATACGGGACTTCACCCGCTTGATGGCGCTCGCTACCTGCGGAGTATCGGCGTTGCCGAGGGTGTTGTTCGGCTGGTGGCTTATCATTCCAACGCGGTTTATGAAGCTCGGGTACGAGGTCTTGAGCAGGATTTGCTGGCTGAGTTCGAGCCGGAAGAGTCGATCACTTATGATGCGCTCGTATTTTGCGATCTGACGACTGGCCCTGATGGCGGGACGATGTCGTTCGGTGAGCTATTCGGTATCGCGCTCGAAGACTTCGACTTTGACGGTAAAACTGTCCGGCTCCGACGCCAGATAAAGAAGCTCGGAGAGGGATACGTATTCGCCCTGCCGAAAAATGACCGCGAACGGATTATCCCGCTCTCAGACTGGGCGATCAGGGCTATAAAACGGCACGTTGAGAAATACCCACCGCAATCTTGCACACTGCCCTGGGAAAAGCCAACCGGCAGACGGCATACCTGCAACATCCTGTTCCGGTGGCACACCGACGGTCAGCACCTCAAGGCCCGCAACTACTCCGAGACCGTCTGGAAGCCCGCGCTCGTCAAGGCCGGAATCATCCCCGCACCCACCAGGGACCGGCGCGGGCGCAGCCGGTACGTCACCACCCGCAAGGAAGGCGTTCACCAGCTCCGCCACTACTACGCCAGCGTCATGCTGGCCGGTGGCGTCTCGGTCAAGGAGCTGGCTGAGTACCTCGGGCACAGCGACCCGGCTTTCACCCTTCGCGTCTACGCCCACATGCTGCCGTCCTCGCACGACCGGGCCCGCGTCGTCATCAACGATCACTTCGCCGCGCTCATGCTGACGGAACAGTGACGGAACAGCACTCGGGTCAGGCCGCGACGGCCTCAGTCACACCCTTGGCCGGTATTACGGCCGGTCATCAATTGCCCGGCGTTTCCGCAGGTCGGAGCTACCTAACGGGGAGCCCGGTGACGGCGCGGCCGATGATCATGCGCTGGATCTCGCTGGTGCCTTCGAAGATGGTGAAGATCTTGGCGTCGCGGTGCCAGCGTTCGACCGGGTACTCGCGGGTGTAGCCGTTGCCGCCGAGGATCTGGATGGCCTGCTCGGTGACGCGGACCGCGGTCTCCCCCGCCACCAGCTTGCACATGGAGCCCTCGGCGTGCTCGAACGGCTTGTTCTGGCGCGCCATCCAGGCCGCCCGCCAGGTCAGCAGGCGGGCGGCGTCGACCGAGGACTGCATGTCGGCCAGCATGAACGCGACGCCCTGGTTCTGGCCGATCGGGTGGCCGAACTGGACGCGGTCGCGGGCGTACTCGGTGGCGTATTCGGTTGCGGCCCGGGCCACGCCCACCGCCATCGCGGCCACGCCCGGCCGGGAGGCCTCGAACGTCTTCATCGCGGCCTGCTCCCCGCTGCGGCCGCCCTCGCGGACCCGGGCCAGCCGGTGGTCCAGCCGTTCCTTGCCGCCGACCAGGCAGCGGCCGGGTACCCGCACGTCGTCCAGCACCACCTCGGCCGTGTGCGAGGCGCGGATGCCGTGCTTGCGGAACTTCTGGCCCTGGGACAGGCCGCGGGTGCCCGGCGGCACGATGAAGCTGGCCTGGCCGCGGGTGCCGAGGGCGGGGTCGACCGAGGCCACCACGATGTGGACGTTGGCGATGCCGCCGTTGGTGGCCCAGGTCTTGGTGCCATTCAGCACCCACTCGTCGCTGGCCTCGTCGTAGACCGCCCGGGTGCGGATCGCGCCCACGTCGCTGCCCGCGTCCGGTTCGGAGGAGCAGAACGCGGCCAGCTTTACGTCACCGGGCGAGCCGAACATCTGCGGCGCCCACTCGCCGATCTGCTCGTTGGTGCCGTTGCTAACCAGCGAGACCGCGGCCAGCGAGCTGCCCACCAGCGACAGCGCGATACCGGCGTCGCCCCAGAACAGCTCCTCGAACGCGACCACGATGCCGAGCCCGCTGGGCTCGAACGCCTGCTGGGCGAAGAAGTCGAGCGAGTAAAGACCGATCTTGGACGCTTCCTCGAGGATCGGCCACGGCGTCTCCTCACGCTCGTCCCACTCGGCCCCGGCCGGGCGGATGACGGAGGCGGCGAAATCGTGCACCCATCCCCGCATGTCGCCCAGGTCCTCGCTGAGGTCCAGGCTGAACTGGCCCGATGTCTCCGGCGTGTCCGGTCCGGTGGTCAATGCTGCTCCTAGTGCCGTAAGTTACTCAAGAGTAACACCAGAGAGCACCGAGCGCACTGGGAGTCAGGTGGTGGCGTGGCGGTCCAGGAACTCGTACACGTCGGCGTCGTCGACGCCGGGGAAGATGCCGGCCGGGAGCGCCGACAGGACGTGGGAGTGGGCACGGGCTGACGGCCAGGCCATGCCCTCCCACCGGGCGGCCAGGTCGACCGGCGGGTTCTTGCAGCAGTCGCCGTCCGGGCAGCCCGAGCGCATCCGGGTGGAGGTGTCCCGGCCGCGGAACCAGCGTGAGTGCTCGTACGGCACGCCCAGGGTGATAGCGAATCCCCGGTCGGTACGGGGGTCGACCTGGGAAACGCAGAAATAGGTGCCAGATGGCGTGGCCGAATACTGGCAGTGCGGGGAGAACCGGTCGGAGGCGCTGAACACCTGGCGGCCCGCCCACTTACGGCACATCCGCTGGCCCTCGATCGCGCCGGACGGATCGGCCGGGAACAGCAGGCCGTCACACTCGTAGGCCTTGTAGATCACGCCGCCCGAGTCGTTCTTGGTGAAGTGGCAGGGCATGTCCAGGTGCTGGGTGGCCAGGTTGGTGAACCGGTGGGCGGCCATCTCATAGGACACCGAGAACGTGTCGACCAGGTCTTCGACCGCCAGGTCGCGAGACTCCTTGGCGTCAGCCAGGAAGCGGACCGCTGCCTTCTCCGGCATCAGCACCGCGGCCGCGAAGTAGTTGCTCTCCACCCGCTGGCGCAGGAAGTCGGCGAAGTCACGGGGCGCCTCGTGGCCGAGCAGGAAGTGGCCGAGCGCCTGCAGCAGCACGGCCCGCGGTGAGTGGGTGCCGACCGGCTCCTGCTTGACGTAGATCCGGTGGTTGCGCAGGTCGGTCAGGGACCGGACCGACCGCGGCAGGTCCTGCACGTACCGGACCGCGAAGCCGTGGTGGCTCATCACCGACAGCAGCATGCCCTGCGACAGCGCGCCGCCGCCGGTGTAGCCCGCCGGCACCAGTGCCTGGTCGGCGACCCGCTCGATGGTGGAGAAGTAGTTGGCCCGCTCGCGCATGGCCGACCGCAGCTCGGCGTTGGCCAGCCGCGCCTCCTCCGGGGTCGCGGTGGGTTTGGCCCGCTGGTCGCGCAGCGCACCGGCCAGCTTGACCAGGTGTTCCAGCACGTCGGTGGGCACCCGGGTCCCGACCTTGAGGTGCGGCAGGCCGAGCTCGGCGTAGGCCTCGTCCCGCTGGGCCTCCTCCAGCGCGATCTCCAGCTGCGCCCGGTGGCTGGGCGCCTGCCGCCGCAGCAGCTCCTCGACCGGCACCGACAGCGCCCGGGCGAGGTCCTCGAGCACCGACAGCTTGGGCTCCCGGCGGCCGTTCTCCAGCAGCGACAGCGCGGACGGGGCCCGGCCCACCCGCTCGCCCAGCTCGGCCAGGGTCAGCCCGCGGGTCCGGCGCAGATGACGAAGACGCTGGCCCAGAGTCATTAGGTCTAGACCATGTTCTGTCGTCAATTTCGTTGATCCTTCCGGCATGAAATCAAGCCTATCTTCTCGATAGATAAATTTCAGCGTTTTTTTCTTCCGAAATTACTCACCAGTAGCGTTTTGGCGGGGCATGCTCGAAAGAGAGGCGACACCCGTGGAGCCCAGGCAGGAGGCGACGACCGACATGACCAGCATCACTGAGCAGGCCAGCCAGTTGCAGAGCCAGTGGCAAGCCGACCCCCGCTGGGCGGGCGTGCAGCGTACGTACACCGCCGAAGACGTCATCAAGCTGCGCGGATCCGTGCAGGAGGAGCACACGCTGGCCCGGCTGGGCGCGGAGCGGCTGTGGCGGCTGCTGCACCACGAGGGCTACGTGAACTCGCTCGGCGCGCTGACCGGCAACCAGGCCGTGCAGCAGGTGCGGGCCGGCCTCAAGGCCATCTACCTGTCCGGCTGGCAGGTGGCGGCGGACGCCAACCTGTCCGGCCAGACCTACCCGGACCAGAGCCTGTACCCGGCCAACTCGGTGCCGCAGGTGGTGCGGCGGATCAACAACGCGCTGCTGCGGGCCGACCAGATCACGTTCTCCGAGGCAGCCGACGCCAGCATCGACGGTGACGGCGAGGCCACCGACACGCCGTACTGGCTGGCCCCGATCGTGGCCGACGCCGAGGCAGGCTTCGGCGGCGTGCTGAACGCGTTCGAGCTGATGAAGTCGATGATCGCGGCCGGCGCGGCCGGCGTGCACTGGGAAGACCAGCTGTCGTCGGAGAAGAAGTGCGGCCACTTGGGCGGCAAGGTGCTGATCCCGACCGGCCAGCACATCCGGGTGCTGAACGCGGCCCGGCTGGCGGCCGACGTGTGCGGGGTCCCGTCACTGGTCATCGCCCGGACCGACGCGCACTCGGCCACGCTGATCACCAGCGACGTGGACGAGCGGGACCGCGAGTTCACCACCGGTGAGCGCACCGCCGAGGGCTTCTACCGGACCCGGGCCGGGCTCGATCCGTGCATCGCCCGCGGGCTGGCGTTCGCCCCCTACTCCGACCTGCTGTGGATGGAGACCTCCACCCCGGACCTGGACGAGGCGCGCGAGTTCGCCGAGGGGATCAAGGCCGTCTACCCGGACCAGATGCTGGCCTACAACTGCTCGCCGTCCTTCAACTGGCGGCGGCACCTGGACGACTCGACCATCGCCAAGTTCCAGAACGAGCTGGGCGCGATGGGCTACAAGTTCCAGTTCATCACGCTGGCCGGCTTCCACGCCCTGAACTACTCGATGTTCCACCTGGCCGAGGGCTACGCCGCCAACGGCATGCCCGCCTACGTGGAGCTGCAGGAGTCCGAGTTCGCGGCCGAGTCGAGCGGCTACACCGCCACCCGGCACCAGCGCGAGGTCGGTACCGGCTACTTCGACCAGGTGGCGTCGGCCATCACCCCGGACTCCTCGACGACGGCGCTGACCGGCTCGACCGAGAGCGAGCAGTTCACGACGGCGTGAGCGTCCCTTCCTGCCTGACCCACAGGTGCCTGCCCCACGGGCCAGAGCCCGTACCCGCGCGGCCGGATCCCCGACCGGCTACCGCAGGTACGGGTTCTGCTGGTCCTGGGTGGGCGGGTACGGGTCGTTGACCGGCGGGAACGGGTCGTGCTGAGCGGTGCTGTCGGCGGCCGGGAACTCCTGGGTCCCGAAGAAGGGACCCTGCTGGGTCACCGCGGTGTCCTCGGAGGTGAGCAGCCCGGACTGGGCCGGGTCGGGCGCCCCGGTGTACGGGACGGCCACCCGGCGGCGCCAGCGCGACGGGATGAACAGCGGGATGACCATGGCCAGGCCGAGCAGGGCCAGCACCCCATTGAACAGCAGCGCCTCGAAGCCGAGCCCGTACGGGCGGGTCCGCAGCGGGATCAGCTGCACCGCGTGATGCACGCTGGTCAGGTAGAGGGCGGTCAGAGCCAGCAGGGCCAGCCCGGGCAGGCCGGCGGCGAGCGGTGACACCCACGGCACCGCGAGCAGCAGCCCGATCAGCAGGCCGACGGCCAGCAGCGCGGCCAGCGCGAACAGGACACGGTGGTCGTGCAGCAGCGAACCGCCGGCGCCGGGCAGGCTGCCTTGCGGCTCGTTCGCGGTTGGCACCTGGAGCAGGCGCAGGTATCCCCAGCCGCCGCCGAAGAAGATCGCCAGGGCGGCGATGACGGCGAGCACGATCCCAGAAAAGTGCCGCATGTCTTTTTCCCTTCGTCGGTTCCGAGGCTAGCGCGGGCTCAGCCGGATCTCAGTTGGCCGCCACTATGCTTCTGCGCGTGTCAATTCAGGGGATTTTCGGGGCAATAGGCAGGTTCGCGGTTCGATTCCGCTGGTTCATCCTGGTCGCGTGGGTGATCGCGGCCGTCGCGGTGCCACGGTTCCTGCCCTCGCTGGCGAGCGTTACGCAGGGAAACAACGCCAACTTCCTGCCCGCGAGCGCACCCAGCCAGCACGCCACCGACTTGGCCAAGCCGTTCGGGGTGAACAATCTCACGCCGGTGCCGGTGGTCGCGGCGGCCAGCCAGGGGACGCTGACGGCGGCCGACATCGCCTGGCTGGGCACGCTGGAGCGGGATCTCAAGAGCACCTCGACGGTGGTGAAGGTGAGCGACCTCGGCCGGTCCGCCGACGGCCAGGCCGAGCAGCTGCAGGTGCTGTCCAGCGTGGGCCAGGGTGACGCGGACGGGCAGACCACCCTGGTCGGCAACCTGCGCGCCGCGATCAGCCGGGCCAGCGCGCCGCCCGGCCTGCAGGTCCACCTGGCCGGGGCGGTGGCCATCCAGGTCGACCAGCAGAAGAACTCGGGATCCACCGGCAACGAGGAAGAGGGCATCTCGGTTGTTTTCATCCTCATCCTGCTGCTGCTGATCTTCCGGTCGCTGCTGGCTCCGCTGATCACGCTGATCCCGGCGTTCATGGCGGTGGCGATCTCCGGCCCGCTGGTCGCCGAGGCGGCCCACGCCGGGCTCAAGGTCTCGCAGATCGCCCAGCTCATGCTCATCGTGCTGGTGCTCGGGGCGGGCACCGACTACGGGCTGTTCCTGGTGTTCAGGGTCCGGGAGCTGCTCAGAGCCGGCGAGGCACCCAGGGAGGCCGTGCAGCAGGGGCTGATCCGGGTGGGTGAGTCGATCTCGTTCTCGGCCCTGACTGTGGTGGCGGCGCTGCTGTCGCTGCTGGCCGCCACCTTCCAGATCTACTCCCAGCTCGGCATCCCGCTGGCCATCGGCATCGGCGTGATGCTGCTGGCCGGGTTGACGCTGCTGCCCGCGCTCCTGGCCATCTTCGGGCGGGCGGCGTTCTGGCCGTCCCGGACCCTCAGCGGGGCCGGGAAGACCGGCGTGTGGGGGCGGCTGGCGGCCCGGATCGTCAAGCGGCCCGCGGCCGCGCTGATCACCGGGGTGGTCGTGTTCGGGGCGCTGGCGGTCGCGGTCACCGCCTACAAGCCGGCCGGATTCGGCGGCACCCTGAGCGCGCCCGGCGGCACCGACTCGGCGGCCGGGCAGACCCTGCTGGCCAAGCACTTCCCGTCCAGCAGCGCCAACCCGACCAGCCTGATCTACCGGCTCAGGCAGCCGGCCTGGGACGACCCGCAGTCGGTGGCGGCCGGCGAGAGCGTGATCAAGCAGAGCGGCCAGTTCACCGGGATCACCGGGCCGCTCGACCCGGTCGGGGGCGTCAACCTCACCCCCGCCCAGTTCACCGCGCTGCACGCCCAGCTGTCCGCGCTCGGGCCGGCCAGCAAGCTGCCCGCCACCCCACCCGCGGGCCTGAAGGTCCCGGAGTCCTCCTACCAGCTGTACCGGGCGACCGCGCCCTACGTCAGCCCGGACGGCCGGACCATCCAGTTCGAGACCAGCCTGACCGCGGGCAACCCGGCCGGCACGGCGGCCCTGAACGCGGTCCCGGCCATCCGGCACGCCGCCGCGCAGGCGGGGTCGGCGATGGGCGCCGCCGACTACGGCGTGGGCGGCGAGGCGCCGGCGTTCTACGACATCAGCCAGATCTCCGACGCGGACCTGCTGCGCGTGATCCCGATCGCGATCGTGGTCATCGGCGTGCTGCTGGCGCTGGTCATGCGCAGTCTGGTGGCGCCGCTGTACCTGATCGCCTCGGTCGGCCTGTCCTACCTGGCCGCGCTGGGCCTGTCGGTGCTGATCTTCATCGAGCTGGCCGGTGACGGCGGCCTGACCTTCATCCTGCCGTTCCTGATGTTCGTGTTCCTGCTCGCCTTGGGCGAGGACTACAACATCCTGGTCATGTCCCGGATCCGGGAGGAGGCCCACCACCTGCCGCTGCGGGAGGCGGTGAGCCGGGCGGTGGGTGCCACCGGCACCACCGTCACGTCCGCGGGCATGGTGCTGGCCGGCACGTTCGCGGTGTTTGCGGTGGTCGGCGGCCGCGGCTCGGGCGGCAGCCAGATCCGTGACGTCGGTGTGGGCCTGGCCCTCGGGGTCCTGATGGACACGTTCGTGGTGCGCACCGTGCTGGTCCCCTCTACCGTGGTGCTGCTCGGCCGGTGGAACTGGTGGCCCGCCCGGCTGTCGCGGTCCCAGCAGCCCGCTGACCAACCCGGTGACCACCCGGCCGAAGTCGGCCCGGAGGAACGAATCCCGGGCTGAACTCGGGACATGCCGGGCAAGGTGCTGGCCAGATACCCCCTTGACCGGCAGACTCGTGCCGGGAGCCCGGTACCGGACCAGGTTCGTCGGAGGCCCCCGGACACGCGCGAGACGGAAAGGGACGCCCATGCAGGAACTGCGCTTCGTCGCGGTAAGCGAAGACGGCAGTTACGCCGTACTCGCCATTCCGGGTCGGAGCGGGCGTTTCATGCTGCCCATCGACGACCGGCTGAGGGCGGTCGCCAAAGGCCAGTTCTCCCGGCTCGCCCAGTACGAGATCGAAGTGGAGAATCCCTTGCGACCCAAGGAGATCCAGGCCCGCATTCGTGCCGGGGAGACGGTCCAGGAGATCGCCGATGCGGCGGGGATCCCGGTCGATAGAGTCCGCTGGTTCGAGGGACCGGTGCTCGCCGAGCGCGGCTACCTGGCCGAGCAGGCCCAGAACGCGTCGGTGCGGCGGCAGGGCGACTCCACCCCCGGCCCCCGGCTTGGTGACATCGTCGGCGAACGGCTCATCGAGCTGGGCGCCGATCCTGAGGACGCGCAGTGGGATTCACGCAAGCTCGGTGACGGCAGCTGGCAGGTCCAGCTGGCGTTCCGGGCCGGCGGCCGGCTGCACATCGCGGAGTGGCTGTTCGACCCCCGGCGCCGGCACGTGGCCCCGGCCGACGACAACGCCGCCCGGCTGTCGCTGCCGGACACCGAGCTGCCCCCGCCCGCCAGCGGTTCGCTGACGGCGGCGACCGTGACCCCGATCCGGCGCCCGGACCGGCCGGCCTCTTCGCCCCAGCGCTCCGGGCCGGGCACGCCAGCCGGCCCGGCTCCCGATGCGTTGCCGGAGCCGCCCACCGAGCCCGCCGAGGAAAGCGTGCCCGAGCCGGTCCGGGTGGCCGCCCAGGTCGCGTCCCGCGGCGCGCCCGTGCCCTCGGCGCCGATACCGCCGCGGGCTCCGGCCACCGGGCCGCCCGCCAGCGAGCCGGCCGCGTCCGCTCCCCCGCGGCCAGCCCCGGCGCCCCCGGCCGCCGCCCGGACCGCCAGCGACGAAACACCGGCCGAACACCGCCCTGGGCGGCACGCGGCCGCCCAGGCCACGCCCGCCGAGCCGGCGAGGGCTCCCGAACGCCCGGCCGCGCAGGCAATGCCGGCCGCACCGGCCAGCCCGGCGGCCGAGGCTCCAGCCGCCAGCCAGCCGCAGAATCAGCCCCAGGGCCAGCCGGCTGCGGCCGAGCAGCGTCCGGCCGAGCCACCGGCCCGCGGCCGGAGCAAGAAGAGCAGCCAGCGTGGCCGCCGCGCCTCGGTCCCGTCCTGGGACGAGATCATGCTCGGCAATTCGCGGCAGCCCGACTAGCCGCCGGCGGCTCCGGATCGGGTCCCCGGGCCGGCCGGGCCGACATAGGATCGGGCACCGGAAGCCGTACGGCTTCCGGCCACACGGGCGATGCGCCCGCCGGGCGCAGGTCGGTAGCCGGCGGCGAAAGGCAGAGGTGACGGGCAGGTGAGCCGGTTTCCCCGGGCAGGTCACCGCACCCGGGCCGGAGCGACCGTGGTCGGCGTGCTGATGCTGGCACTCAGCGGTTGCGGGGTGGCCAACACCACCGGGCTGACCCCGGACGCGCCCAACACGATGACCGTCACCAGCGCCGCCTTCACCGGGGGCGTGCTGCCGCAGCACTTCACCTGCCACGGGGCCGGCGCCAGCCCACCGCTGGACTGGTCTGGGGGCCCGACCAGCACCAAGAGCTACGCGATCGTGGTGGACGACTCGGCCGCCCCGATCAACCCGTACATCTACTGGATCGTCTTCAACATCCCCCAGGCGACCACCGATCTGCAGGCGGCCCAGCTGCCGCCGGGGGCCGAAGTGGCCGAGAACAGCCTGGGGAAGGCCAGCTACGATCCGCCCTGCCCGGATCAGCCCGGGCACAGCTACCGCTTCACCGTGTACGCACTGAATTCAACCCTCAACCTGCCCAAGGGCGCGCCCACGCTGAAGGCCTGGCAGGCGATCGCCAACGCGGCGGTCGCCCGGGGCCGGGTGCCGGTCACGGCGAGTCCCTGATCGCCGCGTCCCAACTGCACTAAAAGACCAGGCCCGGACGGGGCGCGTGCGGGCACCGTTTAGGTCAGATGCCCGAACCATGCCGGAACTTTCCCAAAGTTCTGACACCGTCCGAGCTGGTCCGCGAGAATCGAACTTCGGGGCGACCAGGCGTTGACGGGTCCCCGGCGCTAGCGACAACGAGGGCAGGTTCGCGTCAATGGCCGCGTGTGCCTCGCTAGCGCCGCCCAGGTGGCCATGGTTTGTTGGGTGGTGAAATGACTCTGCTCGTGGTCCTCGGGATCGTGGTCGTCGTCACGATTCTCGCGGCCCTGTTCCTCAGCTTGCGGTCGGGACGGAACCGGGATGGCGCATCCGCCTCCGGCGCCGCCGGTGACCGGCCAGGCAGAGGCGGGAGCAGGTCGGACAGATCACTGTCGCTGGCCGGCCGGGCCAGGTCGATGGCCTGGCCGAAAAAGGACGACGAGTACCCAGGTCACCGGGTAGCAGGCCGCAGCCGTGATGACTTCGACGACGACTTCGCCGCGCCTCAGCGGGGGCCGCGCGGCCCCCGCGGTGGCCAGAATCGCAGCGGCCTGGTGGCCAGCGGCGCCGGTCGGCAGCAGGGTCGCGGGCGGCCCGATCCCGGCTTCGGCGACGCCGATCCCGGGTCCGCGGGAGGCTACGGGCGTGACGCCGGCGGCTACGACGGTTACGACACCGGGCCGACCGGCCCGATCAGCGCGGAGCCCGGCACCGAGGTGTTCGGCTCGGGCGGATACCCCGCCCAGGAACCGGCCGGGCGGGGACGGCCCGGGGCCGGACGGGGCGGCGCCGGCCCGTCCGGGCGCGGCGGGCCACGGGGTTACCGCGAGCCCGGACGCGACGATTACGGGCCGCCGGAGCCGGGTTTCGGCCCGGGTGAGCGGGCGGCGCGACCGGCCGCCGCGGCCTACGGCTCTGACCCCGACGACAGCACCGCAACCGCCAGCTTCGCCGACCCTGGCCAGGCCCCCGGCCGTCCCGGCCTGGCAGGCCCGGACGACGACGACGAGCCCGGGCGCGGCGGCGGCCGCCGGCGCCTCAGCGGCCGGATCCAGCGGCCACGGCTCCGCCGGGACAAGTCCGATTTCGACGAGGACCCGTGGCCGTCCTACGACGAGGACGACGGCGCGATCCCGGACGAGAAGTACTGGGCGGACATGTACTCCGACCGGCCGCTGTCGACCACCGCGCGGACCGCGCACGCGGCCTCCGAGGTGGACCAGGGCTGGGGCGCCCCCGATGCGGACCCGGCCGCGGCGCAGGCTGAACCGGACGCCGCCCCGCAGGGCCGCGGCCGACGGGGCCGCCGCCGGGCCGAGGACACGGTGGAGCCCGGGCCCGAGCCACGCCCGCAGGCACAGCCAGATCCGGGTCCGGGCGCGAGCGGCGGCCGGCACGGGGTACCGCGGCCCTCGCGGTCGGCGGAGGACCCTCTGACCAGCGAATCCTTCTCCCGGCACGCCCGCGAGGCGAACGACAGCCGGTCATACCGGGGATCGCGGTCCGCCGACCAGAACCGGCCCCCGGCCCCCGGCCGGCCCGACTCGGCCAGCGCCGACACCCAGTCCATGCGACCGGGCTCACGCGGCTACGGCGCGGACCCGCTGACCGGCCCGGGCCCGCTGGCACCGCAGCCGCCGGCCGGCAACTACCCCGGCGGCCCGGCCGGCCCCGGCGCCCCTGGTGGCCCGGGCAGCGGCTACCCCGGCAGCGGACCGGGCGGAGGCTATCCGGCCGGCCCCAGCGGCGGTTACCCGGGCGGGCCGGCCAGCGGACGGCCGCCCACGGGGCCCGCAAACGGCCTGCCGCCGACCGGACCCGGTAACGGCCTGCCGCCCGCCGGACGGCAGGACCCGTACGCCGGTCACGGCTACCGTAACGGCACCGGCCCCAGCGGCTATCCCGACCGCAACGCGGGCTACCCGCCGCCCGGTCGCGGCGGCCGCCCGCCGGTTCCGCCCGGTTCCGGTCGGCCCGGCCCGGCTGGTCCCCCGCCACCCGGCTATCCCGCCAACGGCCGTCCGCCCGCACCGGGCGGCCCGCCCGGCGGTGGACGGCGCGCCCGGCCGGCGCTGCCAGCCCCCGGCCAGGGCTCGGGGCCCGCCCCCGGCAGCAACGGCTGGTCATCGGGCCCGAACCGCGCGGGCGGCCCCGGCGGCCCGGCCGGCGGCGACCGGCGGTCCACCTACGGCCCCCAAGGCGGCAGCCCCTACCCGGGTGCCCCCGCGGGCGGCTACCCGGACGACCAGGGCCGGCGGCCGCCGCTGCCGCCCAGCCCGAACGGCACCGGCGAGCATGGCCGCGGCCGACGCGGGACCGATCGGGACAACGGCCGGCGCCGCCCTGAGGACGGCTACGAGGACCCGTACGGCCGCGACGGCCGCGGTTACTGACCGCGCGGCCGGGTGCGGTGACCCAGCGGTCGCGGCACGGTGACCCAGGCGGCATGCTGGCTGTATGCCTGAGGGAGACACGGTATTCCGGGCGGCCGCCGAGTTGCGCGGGGCGCTGGCCGGCCGGGTGCTGACCCGGAGCGACTTCCGGGTGCCGCGCTACGCCACCGCCGACCTGTCCGGCCAGACCGTGACCGAGGTCGTCCCCCGGGGCAAGCATCTGTTCGTCCGGACCGACGCCGGGCTGAGCGTGCACACCCACCTGAAAATGGAAGGCCGGTGGCGCGTGCGGCCGGCCGCCGAGCGGTTGCGGGAGAGCTACCGGATCCGGCTGGTGCTGGCCAACCAGGACTGGCAAGCCGCCGGCTACGACCTGGGCATCACCGAGATCCTCCGCACCGAGGCCGAGGGGCAGGTCACCGGCCACCTCGGGCCGGACCTGCTGGGGCCCGACTGGGACCCGGAAGAGGCCGCCCGGCGGCTGCGCGAGAACCCGGACCGGGCCGCCGGCGAGGCGCTGCTGGACCAGCGCAACCTGGCCGGGATCGGCAACGTCTACAAGTCGGAGATCTTGTTCCTGCGCGGGATCCGGCCGTGGCGGCCGATCGGCAAGATCAGGAACGTGGACGGGCTGGTGGACCTGGCCCACCGGATGCTCGACGCGAACAAGGACCGGGCCGAGCGGGTCACCACCGGCGTGCCGCGCCGGGGCCAGCAGGTGTGGGTCTACGGCCGGGGCGGCCAGCCCTGCCGGCGCTGCGGCACCCGGATCCGCCAGTCCGAGCTGGGTGACCGCGTCACCTACTGGTGCCCCTCGTGCCAGCCGGACTGAGAAACCGCTGGCTGTTTACGCGGTCAGCGAATTTGCGGGACCGGACGCGCAAAGATCAATTCGGCGTAGGGCAAACTGGCAGCATGACCTTGGACATGCCATGACCAAGCAGGCGTCGCCGCCGCCTCCCGGCGACAAGCCATCCCCCTCGGCCCCGCCGCCCCCGCCGACCTGGCGGCACTGGCTGTGGCCAGCGGCGATCTTCGTGGCGCTGGCTCTGTGGATCGCGCTGCCCGCGGCCCATTCGACGCCCCAGGTCTCGCTGAACTACACGCAGTTCCAGTCCAAGGTCCTCGCGCATCAGGTCAAATCCATCAACCTGGGCGAGAGCGGCCAGACCAGCACCGGCGTGCTGACCGACGGCAAGGACTTCACCACCGTCGTGCCGGCCCAGGCCGGCTCCTCGCTGCTGACCGAGCTGCAGAACAACAAGGTCCAGATCACCGCGGCGCCCACCGGCGCGTCGTTCGGCTCGGAGGTACTGTCCTGGGCCATCATCCTGCTGCCGCTGCTGTTGTTCGGCTGGCTGTGGTTCCGGCTGTCCCGTAACGCGGCGGGCGGCGGAGGCCTCCAGGGCATCATGGGCGTCGGCCGGTCCCGGGCCAAGGTCTTCGACGCCGAACGGCCCAGCACCCGGTTCTCCGACGTGGCCGGCTACGACGGGGCCAAGCGGGAGATCAGCGAAGTCGTCGACTTCCTGAAGAACGCCGACCGGTACAAGGCGGTAGGGGCGGTGCCCCCGCGCGGCGTGCTCATGGTGGGGCCGCCTGGCACCGGTAAGACGCTGATCGCGCGGGCGGTGGCCGGCGAGGCGGACGTGCCGTTCTTCTCGGTGGCCGGCTCCAGCTTCGTGGAGCTGTTCGTCGGGGTGGGCGCGGCCCGCGTTCGCGACCTGTTCAACGAGGCCAGAAAGCGCGCCCCGTGCATCATCTTCGTGGACGAGATCGACGCCATCGGCCAGCGCCGGTCGGGCGGCCAGGTCTACGCGTCCAACGACGAGCGGGAGCAGACGCTCAACCAGCTGCTGTCCGAGATGGACGGCTTCGACCCGGCCACCGGCATCGTCGTACTGGCCGCGACCAACCGGCCCGAGGTGCTGGACCCGGCGCTGCTGCGCCCGGGCCGGTTCGACCGCCAGGTCACGATCCCGCTGCCGAACGTCAGCGAGCGGGCGGCGATCCTGGCCGTGCACTGCCGCGGCAAGCAGGTCGCCAAGGATGTGGACCTGAACGCGGTGGCCCGGGGCACCCCCGGTTTCTCCGGCGCCGACCTGGCCAACCTGGTCAACGAGGCCGCGATCTTCGCGGTCCGGGCCGGGCGCAACACCATCACCCAGGTGGACTTCGACACCGCCCGGGATCGCGTCCTGCTCGGCCGCCGCGAAGACTCCAACCTGCTGCTGCCCGAGGAGAAGAAATCCGTGGCCGTGCACGAGGCCGGGCACGCCATGGTGGCCGCCCTGTCGCCGCAGGCTGACCCGGTGGCCAAGGTGACGATCCTGCCCGCCGGCCAGGCGCTGGGCGTCACCGAGCAGCTGCCATTGGTCGAGCGGCACTTGTACAGCGAGGACTATCTGCATCAGTCCCTCGCCGTGCGGCTGGGCGGCCGGGCCGCGGAGCTGGTCAAGTTCGGCCAGGGGTCGACCGGCGCCTCCAACGACCTGGCCTCGGCCACCGACCTGGCCACCCGGATGATCCGGGAGTTCGGCCTGTCACCTGCCTTGGGTCCGGTCGGGTATCCGGCCGGAGGGTCGATGTTCCTGGGCGACGGCGGCGCGGTGTCGAGCCGGCCGTTCTCCGAGTCGACCCAGGCCGAGATCGACCGGGAGGTGTCGCGGCTGCTGCGGGAGGCTGAGCAGCAGGCCGTCAGCCTGCTGAAGAGCCACGAGGGTCAGCTCGACCAGCTCTCCAGCCTGCTGCTGGACCAGGAGACGGTGGGCGGCGAGACCGTGTACGGGCTGCTCGGCCTCAAGCCTCCGGAGCGGATCGACGACGCGGCCACGGTCGCACCCCGCCGGGCGGCGGCGGGCAAGGAGCACGTGGGCGTGGACGGGCAGCACCCGGCCGCTCCGGCTGCGGAGAACCAGACCGGCTGAGCTACTGGATAGGCCGTTGCCGGGCCGGGGGAGCTGACGCTCCCCCGGCCCGTTGCTCTGTGCGGTGGCACCCTTTTTCCACACATACTCAAACAGTGAAACTCTTGACGAGTGTTTACTATCTCGTTAAATTACGTCATTAAATAAGCCTTGTAGCAACTCCCCCACGGCTCTCCCGCAGCTCTACCCGCCTGGGCAGTGGGCTTCAGCATGCCCAGGTGCACGTCCCTCGGCATCGCCGCCACCACCTCCAGGAGCCGCGCCATGCGCTCATCCCGCCATTCCCCACCGCATTCACGCCTGTTCAAACGGCTGGTCCGGTCGACCGTCGCGCCGGCGGCGGCCGTGCTGCTGGCCGCGCTGGTGCTGCCCGCCGCGGCCACGACGGTCGCCACCCCCAGCGGGTCGGCCGCCTCGGCCAAGGCCGCCGCCGCGACTTGCGGGACCACCGACCTCGCGCTGAACAAGACGGCGACCGCGTCCTCGACCGAGAGCGCCGCCTACCCGGCCGCCGACGCGGTCGACGGCAACACCGGCACCCGCTGGTCCAGCGCGTTCAGTGACCCGCAGTGGCTGGAGGTGGACCTCGGCTCGAGCCAGTCAATCTGCCAGGTCACGCTGAACTGGGAGACGGCCTACGCCACGGGCTTCCAGATCCAGACGTCGGCCGACGGCGCCAACTGGACCTCGATCTACTCCACCACCAGCGGCACCGGCGGCACCCAGAACCTCACCGTCTCCGGCACCGGCCGCTACGTCCGCATGTACGGCACCGCCCGCGCCACCCCCTACGGCTACAGCCTGTGGGAGTTCGATGTGTTCAGCACCGGCGGCGGGGGCACCACGCCGCCGCCTACCGGCTGCACCGGCCAGTCCAACACCCCGAACTTCGGCCCCAACGTCTACGTCTTCGACCCGAGCATGTCCAGCTCGAGCATCCAGTCCACGCTGGACTCGGTGTTCAACACCCAGAAGCTGAACCAGTTCGGCACCCAGCGCTACGCCCTGCTGTTCAAGCCGGGCACCTACAGCGCCGAGGCCAACATCGGCTACTACACCTCGATCCAGGGCCTCGGCCAGAACCCGGACGACGTCACGATCAACGGTGACGTGACCGTCGACGCCTTCGACGGGACCGGCAACGCCACCCAGAACTTCTGGCGGTCGGCCGAGAACATGGCGATCAACCCGTCGGCCGGTTCCGACCGGTGGGCGGTGGCCCAGGCCGGGCCGTTCCGCCGGATGGACGTGCATGGCGGACTGGAGCTCTACCCGGCCAGCTACGGCTACGCCAGCGGCGGCTACATCGCCGACACCAAGGTCTCCGGCCAGGTGTCCTCGGTGTCGCAGCAGCAGTGGTACTCCCAGGACAGCAACTTCGGCAGCTGGAGCGGGTCGGTCTGGAACATGGTGTTCTCGGGGGTGACCGGAGCCCCGGCCCAGAGCTTCCCGAGCCCGCCGATGACCACCCTGGCCAGCACGCCGACGTCACGGGATGTGCCGTACCTGTACGTCGACTCCGCCGGTAACTACCACGTGTTCGTGCCGTCCCTGCGGACCAACGCACCGGGCGCGAGCTGGGCCAACGGCTCGACGCCGGGCGCTTCCCTGCCGATGAGCCAGTTCTTCGTGGCCACCCCGTCCGACACCGCGGCGCAGATCAACTCGGCCCTGGCCGAAGGCTGCAACCTGTTCTTCACCCCGGGTGTCTACAACATCAACCAGACCATCAACGTCACCAACCCCGACACCGTGGTGCTCGGGGTCGGTTTCCCGACCCTGATCCCGCAGAACGGCGTCAACACCATGCAGGTCGGTGACGTGAACGGCGTCCGCATCGACGGGCTGCTGTTCGACGCGGGCACCACCAACTCGGGCGCCCTGCTGACCGTGGGCACGTCGGGTTCGACCACCAGCCACGCCAGCGACCCGATCTCGGTCCAGGACACGTTCTTCCGGATCGGCGGCGACATCGCCGGCCAGGCCACCAACAGCCTGGTCGTCAACGCCAGCAACACGCTGCTCAACGACATCTGGGCCTGGCGCGCCGACCACGGCAACTCCGGGACTGTCGGCTGGACGACCAACACGGCCGCCCACGGCCTGGTCGTCAACGGCAGCAACGTGCTCGCCACCGGCCTGTTCGTCGAGCACTACCAGCAACAGCAGGTGGTGTGGAACGGCAACGGCGGCGAGACGATCTTCTTCCAGGACGAGATGCCCTACGATCCGCCGAACCAGGCCGCCTGGATGGACGGGTCGAGCGACGGGTATCCCGCCTATGAGGTGGCACCCAGCGTCACCAGCCATCAGGCCTACGGGCTGGGCAGTTACTGCTACTTCAACGTCAATCCGGCCGTGGTCGCGGACCATGCGTTCGAGGCCCCGAACACCTCCGGCGTGCAGTTCCACGACCTCCTCACCGTGTCGCTCGGCGGGGTCGGCGTGATCGAGCACGTCATCAACGAAACGGGCGGGGCCACCCCGTCCAACACCACACCGGTCGACGTGACCAGCTACCCCTGAGGTAGCGACCGGCCCGAGCCGGCCCGCGCGGTCCCTCCCCGCGCGGGCTGGCCCGGCGCGTCCGGGCGCCGTACCTGCAGCGCGGTCCAGCCCGCACAGAGGGCGGCCAGGATCGCGAGGGCGGCGAACGCGCCGGTCCGGCCGAGCGGGCCGTTCAGCCCGTCCACCAGATAGGGGGCACCAAAACCGATGTAGGTGAGGGCGTAGTAGCAGGCCACCACCGCGCCGTGCTCGCGGGGGTCGGCCAGCCGTTCGCATTCGCGCAGGCCAGACACCAGGCAGAGCCCGTAGGCAAGCCCGCACAGCACGGCGCAGCCGACCGCACCCACCCGGCTGGACGCGGCCACCACCGCCACGGCCAGGCCCAGCCCGGCCGTGGCGCAGATCAGGCCGGCCACGTCCCCGGCCAGCCGGCGGCGCGCCTCCAGCCGCCGGGCGACCGGCTGGATCGCGATCCCGCTGGCCACCGCGACCGCGGTCATCAGCCCGGCGAAGCCGACCGACAGGCTGCCCGCGCGGGTCACCTCCTGCGGCAGCACCACGAACGCCAGCGACGCGATCGCGAACACCCACGGCGCCGCGGGCGCGACCGCCAGCCAGAACCTGGCCGACCGTACCGCCTGCGGCGGCCAGCCGCGGCGGCCGGTCAGCTTAGCGGCGGGACTTACCGGCTCAGCGGCGGGGCCGGCCCAGCGCGCGCGCCCCGCCGTCTCCGGTGCCGGCCAGAGCACCAGTACCGCCAGGACGCCGATGACCAGGTGCGGAAGGTACGGGAGGATGAGCGGGTGGGGCGCCCACTCGGCCACCGACGCGGCCACCGCGGGCCCGAGCGCGAACCCGGCCGACAACGCGATCGCCGACCGGCGCGCGCTCGCCCCGGGATCGTCGGACAGCTCCTGCACCCAGGCGGTGGCCGAGCCGAACACCACCCCCGAGCACAGCCCGGCCAGCGCCCGGGCGGCCGCGATCACCGGCAGCGAGCGCGGGCCCAGCATCAGCAGCAGGGTCGCCACCGGCGAGGCGGCCACGAACGGCAGCACGACCGGCCGCCGCCCGACCCGGTCCGACACCGGTCCGCCGATGAGCAGCCCGGGGATGAGCGTGGCGGCGTAGATGGCGAACAGGCCGGCCAGCACCCCGGCGCTCAGGCTGAGGGCGTGCCGGTACTCGATCAGCAGCGGCGAGAACTGGTTGGCCCCCCAGCCGACCGCGAACATCGCCACCGCCACCCGGCGCCAGCTTCCGGACGGCTGGGGCATGATCTCAAACTAGCCGCCGTCGGCTGCACCGTCAGTGAGGCATCGGTCACGTAGCCGTGAGGCTGCGCAGAATACTTCAAAGTGTAAACTTTGAAGTATGACCAGTTACACGCTGACGGCAGCTCGAACCCACCTCGGAGAACTCGTCGCCCAAGCACGGCACACCCACCGCCCCGTCACGATCACTGAGCACGGCAAGCCCGTCGTGGCGCTCATCAACATCGAAGACCTAGCGGATCTGCAGGACCGGGCGGCCCTGGCAGCGCACTTCGCCGAGAAGGCAGCTGGCCGTAGCAGTGTCACACTCGACGCGCTCGATGCCGCGCTTGACCGGATCGACGCAGAGACGATCGAGTGAGCTTGACAGTCGTCTTCCGCGAGACGGCGCCCGTTCCCGATGGCGTGATCGCCTGGGGTGGTACCGGACTCTTCCGGCTCCACGCAGGCACCGCCCGGATCCTCTACGACGTGGACGACGATGCCTCGACCGTTTACATCATCAACGTCGGCCGCAGCAGCTGACCGGCGCCAATGCGGTAGCGCGGGCTCAGTGGGCTGGCCGGCCGTAGCGGGTGGCGATCACCACGGTGGCGTTCATTTCCTCGCTGGTCTTCACGCGGGTGCCGAGGCCGCCCGCGCGCAGGATCTCACGGGCGGGCTGAGCCTGCTGCTCGCTGACCTCGCTGAGCAGGCTGCCGCCGGGGGCCAGCCAGGCGGGCGCGGCCGCCGCCACCCGGCGCAGGAGTTCGAGCCCGTCGTCGCCGCCGTCCAGGGCGGGACGCGGCTCGTACAGCCGGGCCTCCGGTGGCAGCAGCTCGATCTCGCCGGACGGGATGTACGGCACGTTCGCGGTCAGGATGTCGACCCGCCCGCGCAGCGTGGCCGGCAGCGGGGCGAACAGGTCGCCCTGGTACACCTGGCCACCGACCGCGGCCAGGTTGCGCTGGGCGCACCGTACCGCCACCGGGTCGATGTCGGCCGCGTAGACCTCGGCGTGCCGCGGGGTCTCGGGATGACCGCCGGTGGTGTGGGCCCGGTGACCCTGGCCATGGCTGAGGCCGCGGGCCACCGCCAGCGCCAGCGCCCCGGTCCCGCAGCACAGATCGAGCACCACGACCGGCGCGTCCGGCTGGGCCGACTGCCAGCCGAGCGCGATCGCCTGCCGGACCAGGAACTCGGTCCGCCGCCGGGGCACGAACACCCCGGCCTCGACCGCGATCCGCAGCCCGCAGAACTCGGCCCAGCCGAGGATCTGCTCGAGCGGCAGGCCGGCCACCCGCTGCCCGACCATGGCGGTCAGCTCGGCGTCGGTGGCCGCCGACGAGACCAGCAGCTGGGCCTCGTCCTCGGCGAACACGCATCCCGCCGTGCGCAGCGCGATCACCACCGCGGGATAATCGGTGGTGGTAAACGAAACGGTCACAGCAGAACGTTAGCCGGGCCGGAGGACCGGGCCGTACATCTTCTGGGCCTGCGACGACGCCGGGTGATGGTGCCCAGGTTTTGCTCGTGGTTGTTACTAATTAGCTTGATTTCCGCTGGGTGGTGCCTGAGAGTTACCTCATGGATCGCCGGAGATTCATGACGGGGTTTGGCTTGCTCGCTATCGGGGGTTCGGTGGGAGCGAGTGCCGGGTTCGAAGCCGAGCCGGCCATCGCGACCGAAGGCCCCACGGCACGAACGGCGACCCCCACGGGGACAGCAGCGCACGCGGCCACGGTGACGTTCCGTACCGCGCCGGCCGACCGGTACATGGCGCTGACGATTGACGACGGCCCGACCCGGGAGTGGACGCCGCAGGTCCACCGGTTGCTGGCCCGGCACAACGCCAGGGCCACGTTCTTCGTGGTCGGCCAGCGGGCGCAGGCCCACGCGGGGGCCATCGCGGCGGCCGTCGACGCCGGCCACGAGGTGGCCAACCACACCTGGGCCCACAAGGACCTGACCCAGCACAACGAGGCCGACGACCGGGCCAGCCTGGAGCAGACCCACGAGCTGCTGACCAAGCTGACCGGCCGGGCGCCGACCCTGTGCCGCCCGCCCTACGGGCGCATCGACAGCGTGGGCCTGGCCGTCTGCACGGGCCTGCAGTACAACGTGCTGCTGTGGTGCGGCCACATCACCGGCAGCAACGCCACCTATGACACATCAAAGGTGCTGCGCGACGTCTCCCCCGGCAGCGTCATCCTCGCCCACGACGGCGGCCCGGAACCCAACCAGAACCTGATGAAGCAGCTGGATCGCCTGGTCGGCAGCCTCAAGGACGACGGCTACCAGCTGGTCACGGCCAGCGAACTGCTGGCGGCCCGTCCGGCCTGACCGGGGTCATTTCCAGGGCAGGAACCGGTCGGCGAGCAGGAGCGCGCCGATCACGATCATGGCGGCAGCGGAGACGCGGGCCAGGCCGCGGGTGGCCCACGGCCGGGAGGCCAGGACCGTCCGCACGAACGAACCCAGGCCGAGATAAAAAGTCCCACAGGTGAGGGTGAAGACCGCGCCCAGCAGGCCCAGCTGGGCGGGCAGCGGCCAGCTCCCGTGGCGGCTGGCGAACTGCGGGAGCAGGGCCAGGAACAGCAGCAGGCCCTTGGGGTTGAGCCCGCTCACCCCCAGCCCCTGCACCACGGCCGCCGACGGGGTCTGGGGTGCTGCTGTGACCGAAGTGGCCGCGGCGGCGGGCACGACCGCGTGGGGACGACGAGCCAGGCCGGCGGCGCCGCGCCAGATCAGGTAGGCGCCGCCGGTCACGGTCAGAGCGGCGAGCGCGGCCGGCGTGCGCGCGACCAGCGCTCCCACCCCGACCGCGACCACGACGGTCAGGCCGGTGTAGCCGAGGACCAGGCCGGCCACGGCCGGGACGACCGAGGAACCGCGCAGCCCGGCGCCGATGACGAACGCCCAGTCCGCACCGGGCACCACGATCAGCAGCGCGCACACCCCCCAGAACGCCAGCACCGAATCCAGGGCCATCGCACATCTCCACCGGGAGGCAATCTCTCTTTAAAAAATATCGATAACCAGCCAGAATTTGTTGCCAAGTATTTCCGGTAAGACCTTTCAGATTGGAATAATCAACTACGTGGACGCCGTCGACAGGAAGATTCTTGCCGCGCTGCAGGAGGACGGCCGGCTGACCGTCACCGAGCTGGCCGGACGGGTCGGCCTGAGCGTGTCGCCGTGTCACCGGAGGCTGCGCGAACTCGAGCGCCGCGGCGCGATCCGCGGGTACCGGGCGGTGGTGGACGCCGACTCGCTGGGGCTGTCGTTCGAGGCGCTGGTGTTCGTGACCATGGGCCGCGAGGACCGGGAGACGCTGGCCGCGTTCGAGGACGCGGTGGCCGCGATCCCCAACGTGGTGCAGGCCCAGCGCCTGTTCGGCGACCCCGACTACCTGCTGCGCATCGTCACCGCCGACCTGGCTGCCTACCAGCGGCTGCAGGACGACAAGCTGACCTCGCTGCCCGGCGTCCAGCGCATGACCTCCACACTGGTCATGAAGCGGATCGTGCACGACCGCCCGTTGCCCGCCTGACCGCCGGGCTGCCGTTTCCGACCGGGAGGCTCTGGCCATGCTGGTTCAGCTCGCCACCATCGCCGGGCGCGACGACCGGCCCAACGAGGATTTCCCGGCGGCGCTGCCGGACTGCGCGGTGCTGCTGGACGGGGCGGGCGGCCCGGCCGAGATGCCGACCGGCTGCGTGCACGGTACCGGCTGGTACGTGCGCCAGCTGGGGGTTCGGTTGCTGGCGGGGCTGGGCGGGCGGCCCGGGCAGTTGCTGACGGAACTGCTGGCCGACGGGATCACCGAGGTGAACGCGCTGCACGCGGACGGCTGCGACCTGACCGCACCCGGCACCCCGTCCACCACGGTGGTGATGGCCCGGCTGCGGCCGGACCGGATCGAGTACCTGGTGCTGGGCGACTCGACGCTGCTCATCGACCGCGACGGGCAGGAGCCGGCCGTCTTCACCGATCAGCGCATCGAGCAGGTCGCCGCGGCCGAGCAGGCGGCCATGAACGCGCTGCCGACCGGAACCCCCGAGCATTTCGAGGCCCGGGTCCGGTACGTCGGCCGCCAGCGCGAGCTGCGGAACCGGCCGGACGGTTACTGGATCACCAGCGCCGACCCCGGCGCCGCCGCCCACGCCTGGACCGGAACCGAATCGGCGGCCGGGCTGCGTTCGGTGACCTTGCTGTCGGACGGGGCGACCCGGTTCGTCGAGTTCGGGCTCGGCGACTGGCCGGAGCTGGCGGCGCTGCTCGGCGCGGAGGGGATCACCGTGGTGTTCGACCGGATCCGGGCGGCCGAGACCGGCGATCCCGACGGCGCCCGCTGGCCGCGGGCCAAACGGCACGACGACGCCGCCATCGTGCACTTCACCTCGCCTCAGCTGGCCTGGCGCACGGTGTAGGTCACGGCACGAGGACCAGGCGCTGGCCGCTGCCGGGGCCGGCCCAGGCGGTGGCCACGCCGGACAGCGGGACCGCCCGGGCATCGAGCCGGAACGCGCCACCGGCGACGGCGGCGGCCAGGTCGGACAGCTCGGCCACGATGTCCCGGGTCGGTACCGACCCCTGGCCGCTGCCGACGAGCTGCAGGCGGGCGGCCCGCAGGGCGGCCGACGGGATGGCCGCGCTGGTCCCGGCCATCGACCCGATCTCGACCCAGCTGAGCGGCTGGCCCCGGTCGGTGCGGTGGGTCACCAGGGCGGTCATGGCCTCGACGGCCGGCGGCCCCCACACGTAGTCGAGCACGACATCGACGTCGGCGGCCGCCTTGGCCAGGTCACCGCCGTCCAGCGTCACGGTCACGTCGGCGCCCAGGCTGGCCAGCGCGGCCAGCCTGCCCGGCTGGCGGCCGGCCGCGACGACGTGACCGGCGCCCAGGTGCTTGGCCACCTGGACAGCCAGCCCCCCGGCGTTACCGGTCGCCCCCAGGACCAGGACGCTCTGGCCGGACTCGAAGCTGATCCGCCGCCGCAACGCGATCCACGAGGACATGGCCGGATTCATGGCCGCCGCGATCGCCACCGGGTCGCTGCCGCCGGCCAGCACGACGCTGCGGCGCAGGTCGATGATGGTCTGCTCGGCCATCGCGCCCATCGTGGTGTCCTCCAGGATGAAGTACCGCATCGCCCCGTCCGGGGTCCGCGCCACCCCGTCCACCCCCGGCACCAGCGGCAGTTCGCCCGAGCTGGTGTAGTGCGACCCGTCGGCCTGCGACCGCACCCGCGGGTGCAGGCCCGCCGCCAGCACGTCGGCCAGCACCTGGTCCGGTCCCGATGGCTCGGGGACGGGGAACTCGCGGTAAGCCGGCGGCGAGCCGAACGCGGTGACCACCGCAGCATGCATGATGACCTCCAAAAATAGGTGGCAACACGAACTAAAATAGATAGTATTACGAACTAATGCAAGATAGGATCAGGGCATGAGCACCGACGCGAACGTGACCCCGGTCCCGGCCGGCCTGCTGGACAACCTGGCGCTGACCTCGTTCACGGTGATCGCGCTGCTCAGCCGGACGGCGGCCGAGCACGACATGTCGCTGACCCAGCTCCGGATGATGGCGATCCTGCGCGACCGCACCCCGACCATGGCCGAACTGGCCAGCTTCCTGGGCCTTGAGCGATCATCGGTCAGCGGCTTGATCGACCGGGTGGCGCGGCGCGGGCTCGTGCAGCGCACGACCAGCCGTTCGGACGGGCGCGCCGTGCAGGTCAGCCTGACCGCGGACGGCCACCGCCTCGCCGCCCAGGTCGCGGCCGAGGTGGCCGGACTGATCGCGCCGCTGACCGGCGCGCTGACTCCGGCCGAGCAGAAGCGCCTGACCGGCTTGCTGGGCAAGATGCTGGCCGCATGACGGACGGTGCCCGGATCGGGACGGCGGCGGATCCAGCCGGGGTGGCCACGGCCCGGCTGCTGGTGCGGCCGCCGCGGGAGGCTGACCGGACGCGGCTGGCGGAGCTGTTCCGCGATCCGGAGTTCATGGTCTATTACCCGGAGGCGCTCAGCCGGGAGAGGGCCAGCGAGCATTTCGACCACCTGCTCGCGGTCTGCGCGCGGGTCCCGTTCGGCAAACAGCCGGTGGTGGAGCGGGCATCCGGCACCATCGTGGGCTACACCGGGGTCGATTACATCGATTTCGAAGGGCAGACCTGGCTCGAATGGGGTTACCGCCTGACCCCGGAGAGCCGCGGCCGCGGGTACGCCACCGAGGCCAGCCAGGCGCTGCTGGCCCGGGCCCGGCTGGTCCATCAGGGCGAGTTGCTGGCCGTCATCCATCCGGACAACCTGGCCTCCCAGAACGTCGGCCGCAAGCTCGGGTTCAGGTTCTGGAAGCAGGCGCCGGTCGAGGGCGACCTCCGCAACCTGTACCGGCTGCGGCTACCGGATGACGCGGACGCCCAGGATGCCGCCGATGACGCAGGCGACGGCGCCGGCCAGGACAGCCGCTAGCAGCGCGGGACCTGCGGTCGCGGGCCGCAGGATCGCGGTGGCCCGCGCGGGCGCAGGCGAATCACGGGCCGGGGAATCTACCTGCACGACCCTCCCCCGGGCTATCACCCACCGCGGCCGAGGATCCCGCTGCCGGAACGCCAGCGGGAGCTGCGTCAGGAGCGGCTGCTGCTCCGGGTCACCACCGTCATCCTGGTCCTCGCGGGCACGGCCATGGCCGTGTTCATCGCCCTGATGATCGCCGGGTATCGCTAGGAACGCCGGTCGTGACGCCGGCCAGGAACAGGTCGAGGCCGGCCAGGAACTGCTCGCGGTCGTCGTGGCCGGGCAGCTGGGCGGCCATCGTGCGCACGAACGGGAACTGCCCGGGGTCCAGCTGCTGCCACCGGGCGGCGACGGCGGCGAGGAAGGCTGACCGGTCGGTGCCGCGCGGGATCAGGCGGGCACCGGCCGCGTACTGCCCGGCCAGGCCGAGGACGTAGTTCAGCAGCGCGGACGCGCCGTCGAACTGCGCTTGCTCGGGGACCCCGAGCGCCAGCAGCTGCCCGCCGAAGCTCTCGAAGATCTGCACCACCGCGAGCTGCCACGGCTCCCGGGAGAGCTGGGTGCCCACCCACGGGTGCGCGTCGATCGCGTCGAAGACGCCCAGGGCGATGTCCCGGATCGCTGCCCGCGGTTCCGCGCCGCCGGCCCGGCCGGTCGTGACCCGGGCGATGACCTCATCGGTGGCCGCCGTGAGCAGCTCGTTCTTGTTGGCGACGTGGTGGTAGAGCGCCCCGCTGCCGGTGGCCAGGCGGGTCGCGAGAGCACGGAAGGTCAGGGCGCTCTCGCCGCCGGCGTCGAGGATCTCGATCGCGGCCTCGACGATCCGCTCCTTGGAGAGCGCGTCCGTGCGCCGTTCGGCCCGCTTTGCCTTGGTCACCATGAGCACCATCTTGACATAGTTGGAACGTTGTTCCAAGATACCAATGGAACAACGTTCCAATTGAGTTCCGGAAAACCTGAAAGGGAGTCCATGATGACGACGCCAGTAACGATCATCGGAGCGGGCCTCGGCGGCCTCGTCCTCGCCCGCGTCCTGCACGTGCACGGCATCCTGGCGACGATCTACGAGGCGGAGCCCTCGGCGGAGGCGCGCACGCAGGGCGGTCAGCTCGACATCCACGAGCACAACGGGCAGCCGGACCTCGAGGCAGCCGGCCTGACCGGGCAGTTCCGCGCGATCATCCACGCGGGTGGCGAGGCCACGCGCATCCTCGACCCGCACGGCGGGGTGCTGTTCGAGGAGCCCGACGAGGGCACCGGCGGGCGTCCCGAGGTGCTGCGGGGTGACCTGCGGCGGATCCTCATCGAATCCCTGCCCGCCGGGACGATCCAGTGGGGGAAGCGGCTGGCCGGCGTCTCGGCCCTCGGCGACGGCCGGTACGAGCTGGCGTTCGCGGATGGGTCGGCCGTTCGCACCGGGCTGCTGGCCGGGGCAGACGGCGCCTGGTCGAAGGTCCGGCCGCTGCTGTCGGACGCCACGCCCGAGTACGCCGGCGCCACGTTCGTCGAGACCTACCTGTACGACGCCGACGAGCGGCACTCCGCGACCGCCAAGGCGGTCGGCAGTGGCGCCATGTCCGCGCCCACCCCCGGAAAGGGGATCGTCGCGCACCGCGAGGCGGGCGCCATCCTGCACACGTACGTCCAGCTCAGCCAGGCCGAGTGGGTCGCGAGCATCGACTTCACCGACGCCGCGGCCGCGGCCGCCCGGGTCGCAGCCGAGTTCGACGGCTGGGCGCCGGAGCTCACCGCGCTGATCACCGACGGCGAGACCCCGCCGGTCCCGCGCATGATCTACGCGCTCCCGGACGCCCACCGGTGGGACCGGGTGCCCGGGGTGACGCTCGTCGGGGATGCCGCGCACCTGATGGTGCCGTCCGGCGAGGGCGCCAACCTGGCCATGCTCGACGGCGCCGAGCTCGGCCAGGCGATCGCCGCGCACCCCGGCGACATCGAAGCCGCCCTGGCCGCCTACGAGAAGGAGATGTTCCCCCGCAGCGAGGCCGAAGCGGCGGACGCCCACGAGATCCTCGACCTCTGCCTCGGGGACCGCGCACCGTACGGGCTCATCGAATTCTTCGCCAGCGCCTCTCAGTAGGGGCCTGGATCTCACCCGCTCCCCCGGTCACGGCTTTGCCGGCAGGAAGATCCCCAGCGGCTGCACGACGAGGCGGCTGACCTTGCCGTCGTCGTCGAGCTCGAACTCGGCCGTGACGGCGGGCTGGTCCTTGACGCCGAAGCGGAGGCCGCCGGTGGGCTCCAGGTCGAGAGGCTGCCCGCCAGGCGGGGTGACGGTAAGGGTGCGCTCGCCGCGCCAGGCGACCACGATCTCGATCGGGCCCATGGCGTAGGTGCCGCACAGCTGGCGCAGGGCTTCGGGTCCCAGCGTGTCCGGGCGCCGGGCGAAGTGCAGCGGTTCGACCAGCGGCTCGAACTGAACGGTGAGCGCGTTGACGTCGCCGTCGGGGCCGGCCAGGAACGTGACCGGGAAGACCGCCGGCTGGTCGCCCACCTCGCGCCAGGTGAGGTCGAACGTCTCGTAATGCCGGTGGACCAGGCTCAGGTCCATCGTGCCGAGCGAGGGCCTGAGCACCTCCGCCTCGACGACGATGGTGAGGGTGCCGTAGCCCGGGTGCTCATACTGCCCGGCGTAGGCGGACAGCGGCCGGGCGGGCGGCGCGCCGGGGACGACCCGGCGGGCGGTCTTGGCCTGGTTCGCCCCGGCCATCACCGCGTCGAAACGCGGCTTGAGGAAGCCGTACACGTCCAGCGGCTCGGCCCCGAGCAGCTCGTCCAGGACCCGGCAGGCGACCACCAGGTGCATAGCGCTGGCCGAGGTGTTCGTCAGCACCACCACGCCGGCTCCGTCGTCGGGCAGCAGCATGCAGTGCGTGGTGAACCCGTCGATGCCACCCGAGTGCATGGCGAGCTTGTGGTCCCGGTAGCGGCCGATCGACCAGCCAAGACCATAGGCGAACTGGGTGAGGCCGGGCAGTTCCTCACCGCCCGGCATCAGCATGTGGGGCGTGAGCTGGCGCTTGGCCGTGCCCGCCGACATCACGGTCGCGCCGTCGAGCTGCCCGGCAGCCAGCTGAACCAGGAGCCAGCGGGCCATGTCGGCGGCGCTGGAGTTGATCGCCCCGGCCGGCGCCACCGCCGGTAGCGGCCGCTGCGGCACCGGGACGATCACGCCGTCCCGACGGGAGTAGGCGGCAGCGTGGTCGCCGTCCGCGAGCATCTCATCGACCGACAGGTTCGACCGGCCCATCCCCAGCGGGCCCAGCAGCCGGTCACGCACGAAGTCTTCCCACGTGACGCCGGAAAGCGCCTCCACCACGTACCCGGCCGCCACGTAGCCGAGGTTGCAGTACTGGAACTCCTGGCGCAGGTCCCGGCTCAGCGGCAGGAAGCGCAGGCTGCGGACGATGTCGGCCCGGGACCGGGCGGGCTGGCCCACCCAGGTCAGATCGTGCCGGGGCAGCCCGGACCGGTGCGACAGCAGGTCGACGACCGTCAGGCGGTCGGAGACGAACGGGTCGTGCAGCCGGACGCTGGGCACGTAATCCCGCAGCGGCCGATCCCACTCCAGCAGGCCCTCGTCGACCAGCGCGCCGACCGTCGTCGCGGTGAACGCCTTGGTCACCGACCCGATGGCGAACAGCGTGTCCGGGGTGACCGGCAGCCCCGCCTCGCGGTCCCGCAGCCCCCAGCCGCCGGCCAGCTGAACCTGCCCGCCGCGGACGGCGGCCACCGCGCATCCGGGCACCTCCCAGGCGGCCAGCTGCTCGGCGACAAACCGCCCAACGCTTTCCACGCCAACTCCCAGCGGCCGGGGATCACGCGCAACCTTGCTTACCCTATCGGCGATCCGGCGGCTGCGACCGCCCGGCCGGGCCCGCTGCCCGGGTGCACAGCGCCTCGAGCCGCTGCAGGGTCTCGGTCATGGCCGCGGTCCAGACGCGGCCGTTGTCCATCCCGGCCCGCTCCGGCTCCGGCACTCGTGAGCAGTCGTAGATTTCCGTCACCACGGTCGCGCCGGGGCCGTCCGGAGTGAGCTGGTAGGTCCAGCGTTGCCCCCACGAGCCGCCGGCGCCCGGGTGGCCGCGCCCGGCGGCCGGCTCCCAGCCGATCCGCCGGTCCTGCTCGTACTCGACCACGTGGTTGTTCATCTCGTAGTCACCGAGGTGCGGGAAGAACATTTTCATCACGAAGACGTCCCCCACGGCCGAGATCACCGCGGTGGTGGCCGCTCCCCGCAAACTCTCCGAGCCGTCGAACTCCGGGTGCCGGGCCGGATCGGCCAGGATCCGGAAGATGTCACGAGCGGGGACACCGATCCGCCGCGACACGGCGACCGGCTGGCAGTCCTCATCCATCGCAAAACCCAGTCCTTCCCTGGAGCAGCCGCCGCTCGGCGTCCGCGTCCACGCTGACGACAGGGAAGACGCGCCCTCGCCCGGCAAATCATCGCAGTAAGGGCATCGAGATACACGACTGGCCGCTTTTCGCGAATACAAACACTACTTCGGCAGCCTTACGCCCTTTGTCTTATTTGTCAGCCACCGACCCCTTGTATGGGTTGCCCGGAAAGCAAGGATGGATCATAAGACGAAATTGTTACGATATTTGGTCCCGCTTGGGAGTGACGGGTGCCCATACAGCCCTTAATGTCTCCAAGGCAGGGCACGATTTAGCGACGTTACCGGGGGGGTGACGTTCTGATGACCCCACGGCAGATCGGCGACTATCGCCTGGATCATCTGCTGGGCGTCGGCGGAATGGGTGAGGTCTACCGGGCGTACGACTCACACCGGGATCGGCATGTCGCGCTCAAACTTCTGCCCGAGGCGTTCTCAGGCGACCGGGAGTACCTGAAGCGGTTCCAGCGCGAGTCGCACGTGGCCGCGCGGCTGCGGGAACCGCACGTGATCCCGATTCACGACTTCGGTGAGATCGACGGCCGCCTTTTCATCGACATGCGCCTGGTGGATGGCACCGATATCCGCAAGCTGCTCGATGAGAACGGCCCGATCGCGCCCCACCGGGCCGTGCAGCTCCTTGACCAGGTCGCGCAGGCGCTGGACGCCGCCCACGCCGACGACCTCGTCCACCGCGACATCAAGCCGTCGAACATCCTGGTCACGGCCAGCGACTTCGTCTACGTGGTGGACTTCGGGATCGCCCGGGCCATCGGCGGCCGGCAGACGTCACTGACGATCACCGGCGCCACGATCGGGACGCTGGACTACATGGCCCCGGAGCGGTTCGCCGGCCAGGCGGTCGACGGCCGGGCCGACATCTACTCGCTGGCCTGCGTGCTGCACGAGTGCCTGACCGCCGCGACGCCCTTCGAGGGCAAGGAACTGCCCTCGCTCATCTACGCCCACCTCTACTCCCCTCCGCCTCAGGCCAGCAGCCTGATCGCGGGCGTCCCGCCCGCGCTGGACGAGGTGGTCGCCCGGGGCATGGCCAAGGACCCGGCCGACCGTTTCCCGACCGCCGGCGAACTGATGGCCGCGGCCCGGGAAGCCCTGCTGGCCCGGGCACCGTCGGCAGTCCCGCGATCCCCGATCACCGTCGCGGGCCAGGCCCCGGTGAAGGCCCCGGTGAAGGCCCCGGATCATGAGCCGGTACCAGCGGGCGAACGCGCCACGGTAAGCGTCCCTTACATCCCGCCGCCGCCGTCGCCGGTGACCCGCTCGGACTCTCCCGTCAGCGCGCTGCCACCGCAGTACAGGCCGCCGGCGTACGTGCCGCCGGGCGCGAGTCCCGCCGGTGCCAGCGGACCGCCATCGGGCTCGCCGCCAGACCAGCCAGCGAAAGAGCCCGCCTGGCGCCGCCGCGGCATGCTGGTTCTGACCGGTGTGGTGGCGGCGGGCATCGTGGTCGCGCTGGTCCTGAACTTTGCCGGGCCGAAGAAGGGGGGCCCGACCAAGGAAGACAACGCGGCGGCGACCAGCCGCGCGCCCAGCGCCAGCGCTGGCACGGGCGCCCCGGCCGGCGTCGCGGCCAGCGTGGACGTCCCCACGGTGGCGGCCAAGATCCCGGTCGGGAAGACCCCCGCCTACGTCCAGGTCGCGCCGAACGGCAAGTTCGCCTACATCGCCAACCAGAACGCCGGCGTCATCACCGTGCTCAACACGGCCACCGACCAGGTCTCCGGGATCATCGACATCCCGCAGGGCCCGCCCCAGTTCGTGTCGTTCTCCCCGGACAGCCGGTACGCCTACGTCAGCGTCTACAACGACAGCGACTCGGTCCATCTCATCGCGTTCGTCGACACCGCCACCAGCACCGTCACGTCGACCGTGCAGGTGGACAACTCCCGTCCGGGCCCCTCGGCGGCCAGCCCCGACGGGCGGTCTCTGTACGTGCCCAACCACAACATGACGATGGGCACCGCCAACGGCAACGACATCGACGTGATCGACACGGCCAGCAAACGCCTGAGCGGCAAGATCGCCGTCCCGATGAACCCGCACTGGCTCGCGTTCGGCGCGGGCGGACAGTACCTGTACAGCACGGACCACATGTCCGGCCTCGTCACGGTGATGAACGCCCACACCAACAGCATCGTCAAGGAGATCCCGGTCGGGCAGACCCCGCACGGCGAAGCCATCTCGCCCGACGGCAGCCGCCTGGCGGTCACCAGCTTCGGCGGGAACTTCGTGTCCCTGATCAACACCGCGAACGACACGGTCGTCGCCCGGGTCCCGGTCGGGAAGAGCCCGCAGGACGACGTCTACGCGCCGGACGGACGCCACCTCTACACGGTGAACAACGTGGACAGCACGGTCTCGGTGATCAACACGGCCGACAACCGTGTCACCGCCGAGATCCCGGCCGGTAGCTCCCCGACCAGCATCGCGGTGCTGCCCAACGGGCGCCAGGCGTACGTCACCAACGAGAACGACGGCACCGTCGACGTCCTCAACATCGCGAAGTAAGGCGGTGAGCATCCCCGACTGGCTCCTGGACGTCTGCGCCGGGATCTCGCTGCTGGTCGCTGCGCTGAGCGCTGGGGCTCTGCTGGCGGCGCGGGAGAGCCGCCGTGGCGCCGCCGACATCACCATTTGCCAGATCCTGATGGGGGCCGCCATGGCGGGGGTGCTGGTGACTGGGCTGCACATCCTGCCCAACGCCGCCTGGGCCGTCGTCTTCGCCGTCATGACCGCCTGGTTCGACTGGCGCCTGTGGCGGCAGAGCCGCGAACACGGCGCCGGCGCCGCGATCGCCGGTCCCTACGCGCCCCACCTCGTCGGCAGCGCGGCGATGCTCTACGTCTTCACCGCCCTCGCGAGACCGGCCCCGGACTCCGGCATGGCCGGGATGCCGGGCATGTCAGGCATGCCCGGGATGGCGGGCGGGCCGCCCAGCACCCTGCCGGTCTTGCGTGCGCCCACGCTGGCGTTCGTCTTCGCGGTGCTGCTGATTGCGTTCACGGTCCGTGACCTGGACCGGCGGCCCAGCGCCGATGGCTATTTCCAGGCGGGAGGCCGCCGGGTGGCCCTGGGCGTCACCATGGCCTTTTTGCTGATCATCATGATCTGACGTCAGTCAATTGACCCACTATGTTACTAAAGGATCGATTTGTCCCGCACAGCCTATTTTGCGGTATCCGCAGATGATACTAAAGCTCAAATTGTTACGGTATTTGCAGGCAATCAGGTAGTGACTGGCACCTATCCAGGCTTTAACGTCGGCACTGCAAGGGCTCAAGGTAGCGACGTTACCGGGGGGGTGACGTTCTCGTGACCCCACGGCAGATCGGCGACTATCGCCTGGATCATCTGCTGGGTGTCGGCGGAATGGGTGAGGTCTATCAGGCCTACGACTCACACCGCGACCGGTACGTGGCGCTCAAACTGCTGCCCGAGGCGTTCTCAGGCGATCAGGACTACCTGAAACGGTTCCAGCGCGAGTCGCACGTGGCCGCGCGACTCCGGGAACCGCACGTGATCCCGATTCACGACTTCGGTGAGATCGACGGCCGCCTTTTCATCGACATGCGCCTGGTCGACGGGGTCGATATCCGCGTGCTGGTCGAAGAGAACGGCCCGGTCGCACCCCAGCGGGCGGTGAACCTTCTCAGTCAGGTCGCCCAGGCGCTGGACGCCGCCCACGCCGACGACCTCGTCCACCGCGACATCAAGCCGTCGAACATCCTGGTCACGGCCAGCGACTTCGTCTACGTGGTGGACTTCGGGATCGCCCGGGCCATCGGCGGTCAGCAGACGTCACTGACGATCACCGGCGCCACGATCGGGACGCTGGACTACATGGCCCCGGAGCGGTTCGCCGGCCAGGCGGTCGACGGCCGGGCCGACATCTACTCGCTGGCCTGCGTGCTCCACGAGTGCCTGACCGCCGCGCCGCCCTTCGAGGGCAAAGACCTGCCCTCGCTCATGTACGCCCACCTCTACACTCCGCCGCCGCAGGCCAGCAGCGTCGTTGACGGCGTGCCGCCGGCCCTGGACGCGGTGATCGCCCGGGGCATGGCCAAAGATCCCGCGGACCGTTTCCCGACCGCCGGCGAACTGATGGCCGCGGCCCAGCAAGCCTTGGTGACCGAGGTAGCGGCTCCCGCCCCCGGGCCCCAGGCCCCCGCCGCCGGCCGGCCCCGGACGCCCGCCCGGTCCCCCGCTGCGGGCCGGCCCGAGCCGGTGAAGGCGCCGGTCCCCGAACCGGACCCCGCAGCCGTCCGCCCGACCGTGAGCGTCCCCTTCATCCCGCCGGAACCGGTGAAGGCGACCAGCGCGGACAATCTGATCGCCCCGCCGTCACCGGCGGAAGTAACCCCGGAGGAAATGCCGCCGAAGGAAATGCCGCCGGCCGCGCCTGCCGAGCCGGGCACCGGTCCCCCGCCGCGTAGCCCGGAGACCAGCAGGCCGGCCCGCGAGCCCGCCTGGCGCCGCCGGGGCATGCTGCTGCTGACCGGCGCGGTGGCGGTGGGCGTGGTGATCGCGCTCGTCCTGACCTTTTTCTGGCCGAAGTCCGGCGGCCCGGCGAAGCTGGGCCAAGCCTCCACGGGGCGTCCCGCCGGCGCCCCGGCGAAGGTCGCGCCCAGCGCCGACGTTCCCCGGGTAGCGGGGAAGATCCCGGTCGGGAAGACCCCCGCCTACGTCCAGGTCGCGCCGAACGGCAAGTTCGCCTACATCGCCAACCAGAACGCGGGCGTGATCACCGTGTTCAGCACGGCCACCGACACGATCTCCGGGATCATCAACATCCCGCAGGGCTCGCCCCAGTTCATCTCGTTCTCGCCGGACAGCCGGACCGCCTACGTCAGCATCTTTAACGGCAACAGCTACGCCAACGACGACGACGCGGTTCACCTCATCGCCTTCGTCAACACCGCCACCCGCACCGTTACCGGGACCGTGCAGGTGAACAACCAGAAACCGGGCCCCTCGATGACGAGCCCGGACGGGCGCTACCTGTACGTCCCCGATCACGACATGACGATGGGCTACAACAACGGGGACCTGGTCGACGTCATCGACACGACGACCAAAACCCTGATCAAGAGCATCGCCGTTCCCATGAACCCGCACTGGCTCGTGTTCGGTGACGGCGGACGGTACTTCTACACCTCAAACCACATGGCCGGCCTCGTCACCGTGCTGAGCGCCCAGACCAACAGCATCGTCAAGGAGATCCCGGTCGGGTCGACCCCGCACGGCGAAGCCATCTCCCCCGATGGCAGCCGCCTGGCGGTCACCAGCTACAACGGTAACCAGGTATCGATCATCAATACCGCCACCGATAAGGTCGTGGCCCGCATCCCGGTCGGGAAGAATCCGCAGACCGTCGCCTACGCCCCGGATGGACGCCACCTGTATACGGCGAACAACCAGAGCAACACGGTCACGGTGATCAACACCTCGACCGACAAGGTCACCGCCACGATCGCGACCGGGCAGTCGCCGAGCAGCATCACGGTGCTGCCCAACGGCCGCCAGGCGTACGTCACCAACGAGAACGACGGCACGATCGACATCGTGGACATCACTGGGTAGCTACCGGGCCGAGATCCCCAGCGGCCCAGCCATCACCGGATAGCTTGTGCCGGTGATCATCTGGATCAACGGCGGGTTCGGGGCAGGCAAGACGACGCTTGCGGAGGAGCTGCACCGGCGGCTTCCGGACGCGGTCGTCTATAACCCCGAAGACGTCGGCCTGATGCTCTGGAAGTGGATGCCACCGGGCGGCGACTTCCAGCACCTGCCGAGCTGGCGCGAGCTGGTCGTCGCGACGGCGCTGACGCTGCGCAGGCACCACACCGAGACGCTCATCGTCCCGATGTCGCTGATCCGCGACGCCTACCGGGCCGAGATCCTCGGCGGCCTGGCCGACGCAGGCGAGGAGGTCCTGCACGTGTTCCTGGCGGCGGACGCCGGCGTGCTCCGGGAGCGGCTCAACGCCCGCGTGACTGTCCCCGGCCGGGACTGGGAACCGGGAGCGCTCCAGCTCGGCATGACGGGCATCGATGAGATGGTGGCGGCCGCCGCCCGTCAGCCGACGGGGACGCTCATGCTGCGCTCGGACCAGCTCACCCCGTCCGAGCTGGCCGACGAGGTGCTCCGGGCGACTGGTGGCAGGCGAGTCGGCCTGTAGGCCGGGTCTTGTGCCGGGTTCCCCTGATCTTGGCCGATGCTGGCTGCAGCCGGGCTGACCTGCGGCTGCGATTTTCCGCTACCTGTCTGCGTCGTAGATGTGCAGCAGGTCGTTCTCTACAGCTGCGAGCCGGCGGTCGGCTGAATATCCGATCACCTCGTATACCGGCGTGCCCACGGGCAGAGCCGTCGCCGCCTCGTCGGTGAAGCTCGGGGCATGGTAGGGGTCACGGCTCGCTGCAAGCGTCTTGCGGACCCGGAAGACCATCCGGCCGAGCTGGATCTTGTCGGCGTGGACCACAGGCTGCGGGCGCGCATGGGCAGTGAAATGGTGCGATTGGTAGCGGAGTGCGTCCTTGTAGCACCTGACCACCCCAACAGGCATCTGAGCCGCCTCCGGTCTGGGTCTGGGCTGTGCTACGAATCAGTCTGCATCCTGGTTCGGCGAACTGACCATACGACCCCTTGCCCGACGATGGACCCAAGCTTTGACACCACCTCCACCACCGCCCAGCTGGTTCGGGCCAAGAGCCAGCACCAATGACCCCACGGTCGCAGCGCTGCTCGATCAGGTCGCGCCGTCCAGGACGCGGCAAGACCTCGGCGGAAGTTTCAACCTCAACGTCCGGCTCGACGCCGCTGCACCGCTCGTCCTGCGTGTGCATCGACCATGGGCGACGCGCGGCCGTGTGGCGGGATTGCGCCGGCTGCGCGAGCGACTCCAGCGGGCAGGGATTCGGGTCGCCCAGCCGGTGCCGATCCTCGGCCGGGACCTCGCCAGGGTCGGTGGCCGCTGGGCGGAACTCGAAGAATTTGTCCCGCACGTGCAGCCAAACCCAAGCCAGGAGTCGTACCTGCGGCTGTTCGAGGAGCTCGGCCGCCTGCACGCGGGGCTGCGCGCGGTCTGGGAGCCGGACCTGCCCCCGCCGCTCGACGACCACCGAACCCACCGCCAGTTGCACTACTGGCTCGGCTTCACGCGTCGCCGTCTGGGCCCTGGGGCCGAGCCCGTGGTGCGCCGCGCCAAGCTCCTCCTCGACGAGCTGGGCAAAGCCCGGCGCGGCATCGACCTCCCGCGCGCTCCGATCCACGGCGACTACAAGCTCGGCAACGCGGTCCAACTGCCAGATGGCTCCTGGGCGAATCTCGATCTGGATTTCGTGCGCATCCGGGAGCGGCTCTACGACGTAGCCGCCAGCCTGTACTGGGCATCTGACAGTGGCGCTAACGTCGACCTCCGCGAACTCTGCGACGCCTACGACAGTTCCGCTCCCGAACCCGTGACGCCCGACGAGCGCCAGTTGCTCCCGGGGCAGATCACCCTGATTCCCCTGCACTGGGCCGCAACGGCCGGGTTCATGGATGAGCCAACCGGAGTACACGGAACAGTGGGCGTGTCCGAGGCGGAGAGAGCGATGGACGCCGCCGAGGCGTGGTGGGCACGCCGCGAGGAATTGACGTGGTAGTCCGGCCAGCGGTCGACGAGGACTGGCCTAAGGCCGAGCCGCTGCTCCGGGCCTTTGGTAACCACTGACACGCAGCTCAGGCCGGTAGGTGGCGGGCGAGTCGGCCTGTAGGCCGGGTTCTGTGCACCCGCTTGCGCGGGCCGACGGCCATCCATCTGGGACTGCCGTTGCCGGCAGCCTCGTGCGGCCTACCCGCGAGCATCGGGCGGGCCGCCCTCGAACGCTCGCGCAGGATGCGGTCACCAGGACCGCGTCCCTTTTGGCCTTGCTCCGGGTGGGGTTTACCTAGCCGCCCAAGTCGCCTTGGGCGCTGGTGGTCTCTTACACCACCGTTTCACCCTTACCGCCCCGGCAAGCCGGGGCGGCGGTTTGTTTTCTGTGGCACTGTCCCGCGGGTCACCCCGGGTCGGCGTTACCGACCACCCTGCCCTGCGGAGCCCGGACCTTCCTCGCCACACACTGTGCAGCGCGGCCGCCCGGCCGACTCGCTCGCCGCTCCAAGGATATTCTCCTGGCGCCTCGCGCGGGGCGGACTCTTGAGTGTGCACTAGGCGTGCCCCATCCAGCCTGGGATGCTCGGGGTATCTGGGGGCGCGGAGCTCCCGGGGCAGATGTGCCTGGAGGAACCGGGGCGGCTGGGCAGGCGGTGTCAGCTGGGCTGGGAGCTGGTGACACCGGCTTCGGTGTGGCCGGGGACCTCGGCGGCGGCCCCCTCCGGCGCCGGGTCCTCTGAGGGCCCCGGGCGCGCGGAAGGCGACGAGAACGCCAGGCCCGCGGCCAGGCAGGCGAACGGCACCACCGGCAGCACGTAGCGGTAATCGAAGTCGGCCACCATGATCGGGAAGATCAGCAGCACCAGGGCGCAGACGAACGGCATCTTGGACGGGCCGTCCCGCCAGCGGCCGAGGCGGAGGTGGCCGGCGCGGCGGTAGACGCGGACCAGGGACCCCAGGCCGAGGAACAGGATCACGCCGAACAACGGGCCGTACAGGTAGAAGACCCGCTGGTAGCCCGACATCAGCTGGTCGAACGGCTTCACCGTGCGGCCGATGCCCTGGTGGCCGTAGGACCTGATGTCCTGGGTGGCGGTGCCGCCCTTGATCCAGGTGTGGTCCGGCGGCACCCAGATCGGCTTGGTGTGGAAGTAGTAGTCGTAGACCGTGCCGTAGCTCGGGTAGTCGTAGCGCTTCCAGTCGACCGACAGCACCACGCCCTTGACGACCGCGTGCGCGTAGCTGAGCGGCTGGCCCTCCATGGCGGCGAGCGCGAACTCGCGCAGGTCCTTGTTGCCTTCGATGCTGACCGGGCCGCCCGGCACCTCGTGCACCTGCTTGAGGTGCCAGACCAGCGCGCCCGGCGGGGTGCGCTTGTCCAGCGGGGTGGTGACGCACAGGTAGCTCAGGCCGGCCGGCGGGGTGAACTTGGTGCAGTTGGAGAACGAGGACGTCCGGCCGTACAGGTAGAAGCCCTCGGAGTTCGTCATCGCGAAGTTGCCCCACGCCGCGTGGAACCAGGTCGCGTAGGCGACGAGCGGTATCGCGCAGCCCGCCACGATCGCGGCCAGCGGGCGCCAGCCCATGCGCCGCCAGAGCACGAACAGGACAAAGATCACCGGCAGCAGCAGGCCACCGCTCCAGATCGTGCAGGCGTAGCCGGTGATCAGCCCGGCGATGAGCACGTTGCGCCAGGACGGACGGCGGCTCCACAGCAGCAGGGTGGCCGCCGCGAACATGCAGAATTCGAACAGCAGGTCCGCCATGACCATGTGCTCAAGCTGGATCTCGAACCCGTTGAACAGGATCGGCACGGTGGCCAGGGCAGCGATCCAGGTCCGGACCCGGGCCCGGCGCAGCAGCGCGTAGAGCATCAGCGCCATGGCCAGGCCCATCAGGTGCTGGGTGATGGTGACCAGGGTGAAGCTGTGGAACGGCTCCAGCGCCTTGAGGTACAGCGAGTAGCCGGTCGTCTTGCTCTTGTTGGGCTGCAGCCGCAGCGCCGCGCCGATGTAGACGTAGGTGTCGCCCTGGAACCAGAGCGCGCCGGGGTAGCCCAGCACCGTCACCAGCCGGACGATCGCGCCGCCGGCCAGCGCGATCGAGAACAGCCAGTTGACCCGGATCAGCGCACCCAGCCGGGCCGACCGCGACACCCGTCCGACCGGGGCGGTCGAGGCCCCTGGCACCTCGTTCTGCACAGGCGTGATCCTATCGGTCATCCGGACCGGAAACCGGCGAAGTGACCGCGACCGGCGTGGCCGATTCGCGGCCGGCGGCCACCCCGGCCCAGCGTTCCAGCTGGGCCACGAAGGCGCGGGCGTCCTCCGGCCAGCGCAGGAACTGGGCGGCGTCCTGGTGACCGCGGGCACCCATCGCGTCCCGCAGCGCGCGGTCCGATCGCAGCGTCAGCACCGCCTCGGACGCCGCCTTCGCATCGTTGAAGGGCACGATGAAGCCGCACTGGCTGCGCTCGACCAGGTTGGCCGCCAGTGGCAGCGGCGTGGTGACGACCGGGATCCCGCGGGCCATGTACTCGGCGACCTTGGTCGGCATCGAGTGCCGCAGGTTCGGGTCGTCCTGCAGCAGCGACAGCCCGGCCAGCGCCCCGTCGGTGATCAGCATGGCCTCATCGTTGGGCGTGTACCCGTGCCAGCGCAGGATCCCGCGGTCGCGGGCGGGCTCGATCAGCGCCCGGGCCTGCGCGTCGGCCGAGCCGACGAGCTCGACCGTGATCCCCTGCGGATGCACCAGCTCGGCCAGGGCGACCATCTCGGCCGCGCCCCGGTCGGGCGACATGTGCCCGACGTAGACCACCCGGGCCTGGCCGTCGTAGGGCGCGGCCTGATCGGGCACGTAGGTGGTGTTGGGCACGACCGGGTGGACGTCCGCGAACCGCTCGTTGTAGCTGGTCTCGGCCATCAGCAGGTGCAGGTGGCGCTCGGCCAGGCCCTCGGCCCGCAGCACGCCGGACGCCGCCAGCCGCCGCAGCGCGGGCGGCAGCCAGGCCTTGGTGCCGAGGGCGGCGGCGGTGTCCTCGTGCACGTCCCAGACGGTCGGCGGCCGGTGCGGGATCGTCGGCAGCACCAGCAGCAGCTCCGGGTCGTGCACGAGCAGCAGGTCGGCCCCGGGGGCGTACCTGGCCAGCTGCTGCCGGGCCGCGCGCAGGGCCGCCAGACGCCGGCGCCCGACCGCCCGCGGCACGTCGACCGCCCTGACCTCCGGCCACGGGGCGACGTCGCAGGCGCGGAACGGCGCGATGTAAAGGACATCGTGCCCGGCGTCGAGCAGGGCCCGGATCTGCCGGTGCAGGATCCGGGCGTCGGCCGGATGGTGCACCACCGTGCAGACGACAACCCGCATCGGCGCTACAGCGTCTCGGTGTTCGGCCCGGTGGCCCCGAGCGCGTCGAGCTTGCCCCGGGTGTCCAGGAACAGCTTGGCCGAGGCGGCCAGCGCCGGCAGGTCGTACTCGCCGTGGTCCTGGAGCAGGATCACCACGTCGGCGGTGACGATGTCGGTGTCCAGGTCGGTGACCCGGCGCACCGGACGGTCGTCGATCGCCCAGTCCGGCACGAACGGGTCGTGGTAGGACAGCACCGCGCCGCGGGCCAGCAGCCGCCGGGCGATCGGCCGGGCCGGCGACTCCCGCTGGTCGGCGATGTCGCGCTTGTAGGTGACGCCCAGCAGCAGCACGTTGGCCCCGTTGAGCGGCTTGGCGTGCCGGTTCAGCAGCTCGGCGGCCCGGTCGACCACGTAGCCGGGCATCCGGCTGTTGATCTCCTGGGCCAGCTCCACGAACCGGAACGGGTAGCCCAGCGTGCGGACCTTGTAGGACAGGTAGTTCGGGTCGATCGGGATGCAGTGCCCGCCTACTCCCGGGCCCGGGTAGAACGCCTGGAACCCGAACGGCTTGGTCGAGGCGCAGCGGATCGCGTCCCACAGGTCGACGCCGAGCTCGTGGCAGAACACGGCCATCTCGTTGACCAGCGCGATGTTGACGTGCCGGTAGGTGTTCTCCAGCAGCTTGGCCATCTCCGCCTCGCGCGGGCCCCGGGCCTCGACCACCTGGTCGCAGACCTTGCCGTAGAACCGGGCCGCCGCCGCCGTGGCGTCCGGGGTCAGGCCGCCGACCACCTTGGGCGTGTTGCGCAGCCCGTAGACCGGGTTGCCGGGGTCGATCCGCTCCGGCGAGAAGGCCAGGTGGAAGTCGACCTCGGCGTTCAGCCCGGACGCCTTCTCCAGGATCGGCCGGACCAGCTCGTCGGTGGTGCCCGGGTAGGTGGTGGACTCCAGCACCACCAGCATGCCCTTGCGCAGCAGGCGCCCGGCCGTCTCGGACGCGGCCCGCACCGCGGTCAGGTCCGGGCCGTCGGCCTCCGACAGCGGGGTCGGCACGCAGATCACGATGGTGTCCGGGTCCCCGATCTCCGACTCCGACGTGGTGGCGCGGAAGCCGGCCGCCACCATCCGCTGCACGTCGGCGCCGGAGATGTCGTCCACGTGCGAATGGCCGCTGTTCAGGAGGTCGACGACGCCCTGGCCGATGTCGTACCCGACCACGCTCAGGCCGACGCTCGTGGCCTCTCGCACCAGCGGGAGGCCCACGTAGCCAAGCCCGATAACCAGCAGATCGACCTGCATAGATGGCGTCCCTTCGCCAGAAAATATGATCCGTGCGGCTTTTATTTGATGGCGCCGAGACGCTCGTAGGCCGCCCGGTAGATCGCCGCGTTGTGGGCCCAGGTACGGTCCCGGGCCACCCATTCGCGCGCGTTGGTCCCGAGTTTGCGCCGAATGTCCGAACTGTTAAGCAGGGGCTCCATGATATCGGCAAAGGAGCCGGGATCCCCGGAAGTCGCCAGAGCGCCGGTCACATCGGGCCGGATGATCTCCCGCAGCGCCCCGACGTCGCTCGCCACCACGGTCAGCCCGCTGGCCATCGCCTCGATTGGCTTGAGCGGGGTGACCAGCTGGCAGACACGGTCGCTGGTGCGCGGCACCACGAACAGGTCGAGCAGCGCGTGGTAACGCCGCACCTCGGTCATCGGCACCCGGCCGGTGAAGATCGCGGTCCCGGTCAGCCCGAGCTGCCCGGCCTGCCGTTCCAGGGCCGCGCGCTCGGGGCCGTCGCCGACGATCAGCGGCCGGACCGGGACCCCGCGGCTGCGCAGCTCGGCGACGGCGGTCAGCAGGGTGTCGATGCCCTCGTAGCCGACCAGGTTGGACACCACCCCGGCGACCTGCTCCCCCGGCCGGAGGCCGAGCTCGGCCCGCAGCCCGGATGCGTCCGGCAGCGGCTGGAGGAAATCGCCCGACACCGCGTTCGGTACCACCAGCACCTTGTCGGGGGCGACGCCGCGGGCCACGATCTCTGCCCGCATGACCTCGCCGAGCGTGACCACGAGGTCGGCGGCCTGCATGCAGCGGGTCTCGGCGGCCCGGCTGAGCAGGTAGAAGTCGCTCCGGGCGAGGTCGGGACCGGGCAGCGGCAGCGGCACCACGCCGTCGCGTACGGCTTCGGTGGCCAGACCGGTGGCCGCCGCACCCGCGCTACCCGCCGCATCCCCGGATCCCTTTTCAGATTTTTTAAAGGGGACTGACCGGGCTGGGCTTCCCGCGTCCTGCGCGGCCGGATCGCCGGGATCCCCACCGTGCCGGGACAGCCAGGTCTCTTCCCAGAAGCCGCGGGCCTCGTAGATCACCGGCAGGCCGAAGTCCTCCCGCAGGGCCAGGGCCAGCTGGCCGTTCAGGTGGTTACTGGCCGCGTGCAGCACGGCCGGGCGGAGCCGCCCGACCAGGCGGGCGGCCAGCTCGTAGCCCAGGCTGGCGGCCTCGTCGGGGCGCGGTGGCAGCCGGTACGGCAGCAGCCGGTGGTAGGGCACGCCGTCGACCAGGGCCACCCGGCGCCCGTCCAGATGCCCCTGGGCGACCGGGAAGCCGGCCTTGGTCACCACGTGCGGGTCCATACCGGCCTGGCGCTGGGCCACCCCGATCTGCTGGGTGCGGACGGTGTAACCGGCGTTGGTGGTGGGCAGCGCGTCGGTGACCAGGTGCAGCACCCGGCCGGGCTCGGGGTCGAACGATCCGCGCGGCCGGGCCAGCCGGTCCGGCCGCGGTATGCCCCGCTCGAGCACGTACAGCTCGCCGCTGAGGGTGCCACGGACCTTGGCCTGCTTGCGGCCGGGCACGCCGTCGAGGGCGGCCACCGCGGCCCGCAGCCGGCCCTCGCGCCCGGCCAGCCGGGCCAGCAGCAGCGCCCGGGCCGGGTCGGCGGCCGGCATCCGGTCCAGCGCCGCCCGGGCCGCCTCCGGCCGGTCGACCGCCAGCGCGAACGCGGCCAGCCGCCGCGGCGTGGTGTCGAGCAGGGCCAGCGCTTCCTTGCGGCGGCCGGAACCCCAGGCCACCGTGGCCGGCCCATAGGGGCCCGCCCACCGCAGCCACGGGCGTACCCTGCCTGGTAGCACGCGCCAGCCGAGCAGCAGCGCACGGACGGGATCTTCAGTGACGTGCCGCCACATGACCGACAACGCCAGGGCCAGGACGCGTGGCGACACGCGGAGCGCGGATGCGCGGCCGGCCGGCTCAACGCGGTGAGAGGATCGCGACGTCACGTCGGCGAATGATACTTGCCCGAACCAGATAGAGGACGGAACACCAGGCAATGCTGGCACCCATCACTCATGTTCTCGGAGCACGGCCGAACTTCGTCAAGGCCGCCCCGGTGATCCGGGCGCTGGCCGCGCTGGGGAGCCGGCAGCGGGTGGTCCACACCGGCCAGCACTACGACGAGCGGCTGTCGGACGTGTTCTTCGTCCAGCTGGGCCTGCCTGAGCCGGACGTCAACCTGGGAGTGGGCTCCGGCAGCCACGCCCAGCAGACCGCGGCCGCCATGACCGGCCTGGAGCAGGACTTCACCGAGTACCCGCCCGGCCTGGTGGTGGTGTACGGGGACGTGAACTCGACCGTGGCCGCGGGCCTGGTGGCGGCCAAGCTGCAGATCCCGATGGCGCACGTCGAGGCGGGCCTGCGCAGCTTCGACGAGACGATGCCGGAGGAGATCAACCGGCGGGTCACCGACCAGCTGTCCAGCCTCATGTTCGCGACCTCGCCGGAGGCGATCGGCTACCTGGCCAGGGAGGGGCGGCCGGTGGACCACATCCACCTGGTCGGCAACCCGATGATCGACACGCTGATGGCCAACCTGGACCGGTTCGACACCGCGACGGTGCGGGCCGAGCTGGACCTGCCGGAGCGCTACGTGGTGGCCACGCTGCACCGGCCGGCCAACGTGGACGACCCGGAGATCGCGGCCGGCCTGGTCAGGGCGCTGCACGAGATCGCCGCCGTGATCGACGTGGTCATCCCGGTGCACCCGCGCGGCCGGGCGGTGCTGGAGGCGGCCGGGCTCAGCGCCCACCCTCGCGTCCACGCCGTCCCCCCGCTGGGCTACCTGGAGTTCATGGGCCTGGTGCGCGGGGCGGCGGCGGTCGCCACCGACTCGGGCGGGGTACAGGAAGAAACCACCCTGCTGCGGGTACCGTGCCTGACCGTGCGCCCGAATACTGAACGGCCCATCACGATCACCCACGGCAGCAATAGGCTCATCACGTCCGCTGAACTGGCTTCGGCCGTGCTGAAGGCGTGTGACGACGGGCCGTACCCCGGCGAACTGCCGCCGCTGTGGGACGGCCAGGCCGGACCGCGCATCGGGCGGATCATCACCGACTGGCTTGCCCGCGACGGCTGAGGAGACCTTCCCCACCCATGACCGAGAACGACGAGAAGGCCGATCTGGCCCTGACCGTGTACGCCCCGGACCTGGACGAGCCAGAAGAACACAGCGAGACCGCTGAGGTGGCCGATCCCGCCGCCACCGCGAACGCGATCGCGCTGGCGGCCGAGCGGGACCGGCTGGCCCGGGCGCTGCGCGACACGCACCGCCAGCTGGCCACCGCCGAGTCCCAGCTGATGGCGATGAAGCGCTCGGCCACCCTGCAGCTCGGCCAGGCCATCGTGGCGGCGGCCAAGCGCCCGTGGATCGGCGGCCCGCGGCTGCCGCGGCACCTGTACCGGATGTGGCGGGAGGGCCGCGCGGTCCGGTCGGCGGCCAGCGCCCAGGGCGACGGGTTCCGCTCGGAGGACGAGGCCCGCTGGGCCCGGATCCTGGAGGACGCGGGGGCCGGCGCGGCCGGCGACCGGTTCCTGGCCGCCTACACGGTGCCCGGGCTGGCCTGGTCGTCGCAGACCCAGACCGATGGTGAGGACCTGGCCGACGGGCTGGTGGTGGCGGGGGTGCTGACCGACACCAGCTGCGCCGCGCTGGCCCCGGACGCCACCGCCGAGCAATTGCTGCCGCACGACGCGCCGTTCGTGCTGGAGGGCTCGGGCGCCGACCTGGTGCTGATCGAAGCGGCGGCGCTGCTGCCCGGGGGCGCCTGGGCGCACGCCGGTGACCCGGCCGCCACCGACCGGGGGCGGCGGCTGGCCGACCTGATCGACCTGGCGCGGGCGCTCGGCAAGCCGGTCATCTTCCTGCGCAACGCCCCCTCCTACCTGATGCCCTACCTGGACTGGCTGGGCACCTACTGCGACGCGGTGGTGGACGGCGGCCTGGGCGTGCAGCTGGCCCGGTTCAACCCGATCGACCTGCCGTCCCGGCGCGATCAGGCCCCGGTCTACGCGGCCGAACGGGACGAGCGCGAGCGGCCGGCCACCAAGCGGCTGCTGGACGAGCTGACCGACGGCGAGGCGGGAGGCCCGGGACCGGTCCGGGTCATCGGCCAGCCCACCTGGCGCACCGCACCCACGGTGTACCGCGAGCACGCGACGTTCCTGGCCGCGACCGAGGACCAGGCCCGGGAGCAGCAGGCCTGCGGGGCCCGGGCGATCGGCCCGGTGACCGCCCAGCTGAACGGGTCGGCCGGCCGGGAACTGGCCGCGGCGGCCGGGGCCGGCCCGCGCAGCATGCCCGAGACCAAGGCGGTCCTGCACGACCTGTTCGAGACCCATGCCACCCCGGTCCGGCTGGCCGAGCTCAGCAGCATCGTGGGCCTGCCGCCGCGGCCGGTGCCCGGCCGCCGGGTGGCGGTGCTGGCCGGGCTGCGCGACGCGGCCGGCGCGGGCGTCCTGGCCGACAGCGTGCTGGGCCAGCGGCTGCGGCCCGCCGAGGTCGTGGTGTGGCTCGACGGCGCCGCGCCCGGGTCGGCCGCGGCGCTGGACCGGCTGGCGGCCGAGGGGGTCACGGTCACCGTGGTGACCGGTAGCGGCCTGGCCGCCGCCGCCCGGTCAGCCACCTCCCCGTGGGCGGCGGTGTGGGAGCCGGGCGCCAGCTACCCGCCGTCCTGGCTGCTGGAGCTGGTCTGTGCGCTGGAGTGCTCGCGGGCCGACGCGGCCGGCTACGTGCCCGGGGCGGACTACGTGTTCGTCGACGCCCTGGATCCGGCCGTGGTCCGCACCGAGCTGTTCCGGGACGGTGCGCCACCCCGGTCCGCCTGGGCGCGGCGGGGGCTGCGCCTGTTCGCGGTGACCCCCACGAGTGAGAAGGAGCACGTGTGATGCCCGCGCGGTCGGCCCTGGTGTACGGGGACGTCAACCTGAACCTGATCGACGGGTCGGCGATCTGGGTCCAGTCCATGGTGCTGGCGCTGTCCCGGGCGGGCTGCGAGGTCACGCTGGTGGTGAAGGCCCCGGTGCAGACCGGCCGGCTGCTGACCCCGCTGCAGGGCCTGCCCGGGGTCACGATCCGGCGGCCCGCCGAGGAGCAGCTGCTGACCGGCATCGGGCGGAGCGGGATGACCCCCGGGCAGGCGTCGCAAGTGCTCAGCGCGGTCGACGCGGAGCGGGCCGGCGGCCCGGCCGGGGCCCGCCACGACATCGTGGTGCTGCGCGGGCGGCGGCTGGTGGACCAGGTGGTCAGCGACGACGACTTCCGCGGTCGGCTGTGGGCCTACCTGACCGACATCCCGCAGTCCATCCCGGAGATGACCCCGGAGGCCGTGAGCTGGCTGGCCGGGGTGGCCGGGGCCTCGCAGTACGTGCTGTGCCAGACCGAGGAGCTGCGCTGCTTCCTCGAGGGCAGCGTGCCCGAGGCCTGCGGCAAGTGCGTGCTGTTCCCGCCGGTGGTGCCGCCGGCGCCCGAGGTGACCGGCGGGCAGGCCGAGCCTGCCGGGGTGCTCCGGCTGGTCTACACGGGCAAGTTCGCCCCCCGCTGGAACACCTACGAGATGACCCAGCTGCCCGGCCTGCTGGCCAAGCACGGCGTCCGGGCCGAGCTGCACATGGTCGGCGACAAGATCCACAACGACCCGGACGACCCGGGCTACAACCGCCGGATGCGCGACGCGCTGGGCGACCCGCCCGCCGTGGGCACCGGCGCGGGCGGTTCGGGCGGTTCGGGCGGTCCGGCCGGCGAGCCGCTGCCGGTGCCGGCCAACGGGGTGGTGTGGCACGGCGGGCACTCCCGCGAGGGCGCGATGGCCATCGCCGCCGCCGCCGACATCGGGCTGGGCTGGCGGCACCCGTCGCTGGACGCCAGCCTCGAGCTGTCCACCAAGGTGCTGGAGTTCGGCCTGCTCGGGCTGCCGGTCATCTTGAACCGGACGCCGATGCACGAGGCGCTGCTGGGTGCCGACTACCCGATGTTCGCCAAGGACCTGGACGACGTGGTGGCGATCGCCGAGAGCGCGGCCGCCGACCCGGCGATGGTCAAGCTGGCCGCCAGCCGGACCTCGGCCGCGGCCGCCGAGTACACGCTGGACAAGGCGTCGGACCGGATCCGGCGCTACCTGGATGACGCGCTGCCCCGCGTCGAGGCCGGCCCAGGCACCACAACGCTCAAGGTCGCGGTGGCCGGGCACGACCTGAAGTTCTTCACCCCGCTGCTGGAGTACCTGCGGGCCCAGCCGGGCCTGGAGGTGCGGACCGATCGCTGGATCACGCTCGGCGAGCACGACGAGGCCGCCAGCCAGCGGATCGTCGACTGGGCCGACGTGGTGATCTGCGAATGGTGCGGGCCGAACGCCATCTGGTACAGCTACAACAAGCGCAAGGGCACCCGGCTCATCGTCCGGCTGCACCGGTTCGAGGTCTTCGCCCGGTACCCGTACCGGGTCATGATCAAGAACGTCGACCAGGTGGTCTGCGTGGACAAGTACTACGCGCAGCTGACCGCCGAGAAGACCGGCTGGCCGGCCAGGAAGATCGTGGCGGTGCCGAACACGGTCGAGGTCACCCAGCTGGACCGGCCCAAGCTCGACGGCGCCCGGTTCAGCCTCGGCCTGGTCGGCATCGTGCCGTCCCGCAAGCGGGTCGACCTGGCCCTCGACGTGCTGGAGGAGCTGCGCCGCGACGACGAGCGGTACATGCTCTGCATCAAGTCCGGCATGCCCTGGGACCACTGGTGGATCTGGCAGAAGCCGGAGGAGCGTGGTCACTACGCGGCCGCCCTGCACCGGATCCAGCGCTCGCCGCTGCTGCGCGGCGCGGTGGTGTTCGACCAGGCGGGCCGCGACGTCCCGGCCTGGCTGCGGCGGGTCGGGTTCGTGCTGTCGACCAGCGACGACGAGAGCTTCCACGTCGCCCCGGTCGAGGGCATGGTGTCCGGTGCGGTCCCGGTGATCCGGCACTGGCCGGGCGCCGAGACCGTTTACGACACCCGGTGGATCCACGACGACACGGCGGGCATGGCGGCCGCCATCGCCGGGCTGGACACCGTGGAGAAGTGGCAGGAGGCGGCGGCGCTGGCCAAGGAGCAGGCGATCGAGGCCTACGACCCGCGCAAGGTGTTCCCGACCTGGTACCGGCTGATGACCGAGGACCTGCCGCCCGCCAGCTCGGTGGCCCGGTACTCGCTGCCCGGCATGCCCTGACGGCGGCGTGTACTTCACCCTGGCGGTCTCGGCTCCGGATTCGGCCGCCTGTGAGGAGCTGACCCGGCGGGGCTGCGCGACCGACCCGCGAGCGCTGCCGGTGCCGGGGCCGGGCCGGGTCGCCTGGCGGGCTCCGGACGGCCGGGCGGCGCTGCTCGTCTGGGGATCGCTTACGGCGGAGGGCGTGTCCCGGTCGGCGGCGGGGACGATCCGGGTCAGCGACGAGGCCGGAGGCACGGTGATCGCGGCCACCGGGGTGTGCCGGGTCGATCCGGTGTACGTGGCCCGGGCCGGGCGGGCCGTGGTGCTGTCGGACCGGGCCAGCTGGGCCGCGGCCGTGACCGGGCGGCTGGGCAGCCCGGATCCGCTGCTGTACGCGGGGGTCCTCGGGCCCGGCTACCCGCTGGGCGCGGTCACCCCGTTCGCCGGGGTCCGGGCGCTGGCGCCGGGCGCGTCCGGCCGGGCCGCGGCCGGGGTGTTCACCGAGGGCCGGCGGCCGCCGCTGAGCCAGCCCGGCGCCGGCGGCGCGGATGGCGCCGCCCGGGTGGCGGCCGCCCTGGTCGAGGCGGTCACGCCGCTGCGCGACGCCGGCCAGCCGGTGGAGCTGAGCCTGACCGGCGGCAAGGACAGCCGGCTGATCGCGGCCGCGCTGGCCGTAGCCAAGGTGCCCACCCGCGCCCGGACCTACGGGTTTCCCGACCACCCGGACGTGGTGGTGGCCGCTCAGGTGGCTCGTGAGCTGGGCCTGGAGCACGAGATCGCGGAGCCCAAGACCTCCGCCCCGGCCTCCGCCTCGGCCTCGGGCGACGACGCCGGGGCCACCGTCCAGGAGGTGGACGTGCTGGCCCGGTTGCGGGCCGGCGTGCTGGTCGCCGACGGCATGCTGTCCGCGTTCGAGAACCTGGGGCGGCCCGACCCCGACCCGGCCGAGGCGGCCATCGCCATCGGCGGGCACGGCGGCGAGTTGCTGCGTGGCGGCTACGCCAAGGTGATCGGCGGGTCCGCGGCCCGGCGGGCGGCGGCCTCAGCCGAGATGTTCCGGCGGCTGACCATGCGCCGGGTGCCGTTGCTGCGGCCCCGGTGGCGTGCCACCTACGTCTCCACGCTGGCGCCCTGGGTGGCCGCCGTGGCGGCCCGTCCGGGGCCCACGCTGGACGACTTCTACCTGGTCAACCGGGCGGGCCGGTGGTCCGCGGCGGCTCGCCAGGCGTACGCCATCCGGTCCGTGCTGGCCCAGCCGTTCTTCGACGACCCGGTGGTCAGGGCGGCCCGCGCGGTACCGCTGGCCGAGCGGCTGGACGACCGGCTGGTGCGCGGCGCGATCCGGGCGCTGCACGCGCCGCTGGCCGACCTCCCGCTGGCCGCCGACAAGTGGAAGTGCCCGCCCCCGGCCGGGGCGGTGACGTCGGCCGCAGCTGGGGGCGGCGGCCGGGCCCGCTTTGACTGGCGGCGGAGCTACGGCGACGAGGTGGCGGTCTTCCTGCGCGACTACGTGCTCTCGGGCGGGACCGGGGCCGGTAGCGGCCTTTTCACGATCGTCAGCCGTCCCGCGGCGGAGAGACTGCTCCGCGTCCCGCACGGCGACCCGATCACCGTCTGGGCGCTGGCCACCCTGGCCGCGCTGTGCTCCGGCGACTGGCTCAACGCCCGCGACGAGACGGGTCAGACGTTCGCGATCCCTGTCCCCCGTTAGCGCTCAGCCGCGGCCGTAGCGGGCTTCGGCGCGCCAGAAGTAGATGATGCCGATGACGGCCGTGAAGACCGCCCAGCCCACGCCGGCCACCCACAGCTCTTGCGTGGTGACCTCGGGGTGACAGTACGCCTGGGCGTGATAAGCGGTCAGATGGGCCTTGAAGTAGGCACAGATGTTCGCGTTGTAGGGCTCGGACCCGGGCGCGTTGGTGCGCTGGCTCTCCATCACCGAGAGCCGCATCAGCGAGATGTACACGGCGGCCGGGTTCAGCTGCAGGATGTCCTTGGACCAGGCCGGCAGCACGGCCGGCAGGCTGGCGATGGAGTACATGACGCCGCAGAAGTACCGCCACACCCGGGTCAGGAACGGCACCAGCTGGCTGACGTCGTTCAGCTCGGCGCCGATCCGGGAGATGATCAGGGCCGCGCCCACGTTGAACATCGACTGCAGCAGCAGCACCGGCACCGCCAGGAACCAGTACCAGGTCAGCGGCTCGCCGTAGCCGAGCACGAACACGACCATGACGACCAGCGACAGCAGCAGCTGCTGAAGCTCCACGATCGTGTAGGCCAACGGCAGCGAGGCGCGCGGGAACTGCAGGGCCCTGATCAGCGACAGGTTGTTGTACATCACCCGCGAGCCGGTCAGGATCGACCGTTCGGTGAAGGTGAAGATGAAGACGCCGATGACCAGGTAGGGGATGTAGTGCTCGATCCCCCGGTTGGCCTTGAACAGGATCCCGAAGATCAGGTAGTAGACCGCGCAGTTGAGCAGCGGGGTGAGCACCTGCCAGACCTGGCCGAGCCGCGCGTCGGTGTACATCGACACGTTTCGCGCGGTGGCGTAGGACAGGATGAAATGCCGTCGCTGCCACAGCTTGCCCAGGTACTCGAAGAACCCGGGCCGCTCGGCGCTCGGCTTCAGCCCAGCGTTCAGTGCCAGCTGAGCGAGGTCTTCGCTCGGCAGCGGCGTAGCGACCTTGGTGATGCCTTCGGCGTTCGCCAGGCTCCCAGGGGCACTGAGCTGCGAACGATCAGCCATGTATGCGATTTCCTTTGTGACCCGGAGCACGGTTCCCGGCGCCGGCTCTAACCAGGCGCCAGCCGACATTACCGCACGTGCCGCTGGACTGAGTGCTACCGCAGGTGGCCGGTATCGTTCAGTGACCTGACCACCGCCGGGCCGTCACTGAACCAGTGGATCTCGTTCAGCGCGCCCACATCCAGGTGCATCCGGTACAGGGCGGCCGGGGGCGCCAGCAAAGCGTCGGCCAGCAGCGTCTTGATCGGCGTCACATGGCTCACCACCACTACCGTGTCCCGCGCGTAGCGGTCCAGCAGCCGGGCCAGCGCCCGCCGGACCCGGATCCCGACGGTGGCGAAACTCTCACCGCCGGGCGGGGCGGCCTCCGGGTCGCTCAGCCAGGTGGTGACCTCTTCCGGCCAGCGCTGCTGGGCCTCAGCGAACGTCAGGCCCTCCCAGGCCCCGAAGTCGGTCTCCCGCAGGTCGTCGTCGGTCACGATCGGCGCGCCGGTGGCCGCGGCCACCTCGTCGGCGGTCTGCCGGGCCCGGCGCAGCGGCGAGCTCACGATCACGCTCACCCCGCCGCGGGCCGCGAGCCGCTCCCCCGCCAGCTTGCCCTGGCGGACGCCGGTCTCGGTGAGCTCGATGTCGCCGATGCCGGCGAAGCGCCGTTCGGTCGACAGCGGAGTCTGCCCGTGCCGCAGCAGCAGCGTGATCGTCGGCTGCCCCTGGGCCGCGCCCCAGCCGAGCCCGGACGGGCGGCTGGCTTCCGTCGCCGGCGTGGCGGGGGCACCGGCATTGTTCTTGCTGTTATCACCGACGCTTTTCTTGCTGTTATCAGGCGGGGCGGGCTTAGGGTCCAGGCGGCTCGCTGATCGCGGGGGCCGGCCGGTCGCGGCGTCCATCGCCTCGTTGGCCAGCCGGTCCGCGTGTTTGTTCTGCTCCCGCGGCACCCAGGTGTAGGTGACGCGGGAAAATGAGCGGGCCGCCTCGGCCGCGGTCTGCGCCAGCGGCTTCATGTCCGGGTGCTTGACCTTCCAGCGGCCGGACATCTGCTCGATCACCAGCTTGGAGTCCATCCGGACCTCGACGTCGGCCCGCGGGTCGATCTCGGCGGCGGCCCGCAGCCCGGCGATGAGCCCGTTGTACTCGGCTACGTTGTTGGTGGCGGTGCCGATCGACTCCGACCGCTCGGCCAGCACGATCCCGGTCTCCACGTCCCGGACCAGCGCGCCGTATCCGGCCGGCCCGGGGTTGCCACGCGAACCGCCGTCCGCTTCGACGATGAAGCGGGGCATCAGAGGCCGGACTCGGCCGTGCGGACGAGGATGCGGCGGCACTCCTCACAGCGGACCACTTCGTCCGCCGGGGTGGCGCGGATCTGGTTCAGGTCCACGGTGTTCAGCGTGAGGTGGCAGCCCTCGCAACTGCCGCGCCGCAGCATGGCCGCGCCCACCCCGTGCTGGGCCCGCAGCTTGTCGTAGAGGGTCAGCACGTCGGCGGGCACGTCGGCGGCCACCGTGGCCCGGCTGGCGTCGGCCTTGGCCGCCTGCTCACCGATCTCCTTCAGCGCGGTGTCACGCCTGGTGGTCAGCTCGGCCGCCTGCCCGGCCAGGCTCTCCTGCTCGGTGACGAGCCCGGTCCGGCGGGTCTCGGCGGTTTCGCGCCGCTCCATCACGTCGAGTACGACCTCTTCCAGGTCGGACTGGCGGCGCAGCAGCGACTCGACCTCGGACTGCAGGTTGGACAGCTCACGGGCGGCGGAGACCTGGCCGCTGTCCAGCCGGGAACGGTCGCGGTCGATCCGCTGCCGGACCTGCTCGACGTCCCGTTCGGCCCGGGTCTGTTCCCGGTCCAGGTCACTGAGATCGGTGTCGGCCATCACGACGCCGTCCCGAAGCTCGCGGCTGCGGGCGTCGATCTGCTCCAGCTGGGCGATTTCCGGCAGGGTCCGGCGGCGATGGTCGAGGCGCGCCAGATCAGCGTCCAGATCAGCCAATTCGAGCAGGCGCAGTTGCGCTTCGGGAGATGCTTTCACGCGCCCCACGTTAGCCCCACCCAGGGGTACTGTCGCGTGGTAGACATTCCGCCATGGAGATCCCGCGGGTCAGCCGCCCCTATATGCCGGGATACGGCATCGCGGGCGCCGATCAGGGCAGCGGCCTGCTCGACTGGTCGTGGGCGGCGGAACGGCTGACCACGGCCCGCAACTACTGGGTGGCGACCGTGTGGCCGACCGGCCGGCCGCACCTGATGCCGGTCTGGGCCATGTGGGACGACAGCATGCTGTGGTTCTCCAGCGCGGTCGATTCCCGCAAGAGCAAGAACCTGCGCGCCGACCCGCACTGCGCGATCACCACCGACGCCTCCGACCCGGTCATCATCGAGGGCCTTGCTGCCGTCGTCACCGAACGGGCCCAGCTGCAGCGGGTCGTCGACCTGATGAACGCCAAGTACGCCACCCACACGCCGGTCAGCTTCCTGGACCCGGCCGTGAACGCGACGTTCGGGGTGCGCCCGAACCGGGTGTTCGGCATGCGGGACGCGGACTTCACCGGGTCACCAACTCGTTGGATATTTGATGATTGAAGAACGGTAGTTTGAAAGCCAGATGCGCTCCGCGTCCGTATGACTAGGTATGGCGGGCCGGCCGGCGGCGCGCACGGCAACAGGAGCAGCTGCGAACGCTTATACGCGGCACCGGGCCACCAGCTACGGTGCCATCGTCGGTGTACTGACCGCGGCCGTGGCCATGGGCGTCGGCCAGCTGGTCTCCGGCCTGACCGTCCGCCAGGGCGCTCCCTGGGCCGTGGTCGGTGAGGCCGCCATCAACCTGGCGCCGCCGCCGGTGAAGAACTTCGCCATCAACGCGTTCGGCTCCAACGACAAGAACGTCCTGGTGGCAGGCATTCTGGTCGTGCTGGCGATCTTCGCCGCGGTGATCGGGGTGCTGGCCCTGCGGCGGCTGGCCTACGGCTACGCCGGCCTGGTGCTCTTCGCGGTGGTGGGCGTCGCGGCCGCGATCAGCCTGCCTAAGGCCAATGCGGGGTGGGCCGCGCCGACAGTTTTTGGTGCGCTGGTCGCGGCCTTTTTCATGAAAAAGCTGACCGAGGTGGCGCTGGCGGCCACTGCCATCTCCCCCGCGATCCCCTCCCCCATCCCACCAAGCCCGCCAGTCCCGCCAGGCTCGCCAGTCCCGTCAGACTCGCCAGTCCTGCCAGGCTCGTCAGGCCCGTCAGGCACGTCAGTCCCGCCAGGCTCGTCAGCCCCGTCAGGCTCGTCAGGCCCACCAAGCCCGCCAGCTCCGCCGAACACGCCAGTCCTGCCAGGCTCGTCAGCCTCAGGAGTCACACCAGACACAGAAGAACCTGACGACGCTTCCGTCACACCGATGAGCGCGGGAGCGTCGGCGTGGACCCGGTCCGGTGCCGGCGCCGCGGATGGCGACGATGACCAGTGGACTTCCCGCGGCGGGCCGCCGCCGGAGACCTGGACCTACCGGTCGCCCAGCCGCCCGGACCGCCGCCGCTTCCTGGTGGCCAGCGGGCTGGCCATCGGCACGACCGCGGTGACCGCGTTCGCCGGGCGCGAGCTGAACGCCCGGCAGAGCGTGACCCAGGCCCGGTCGACCGTGCACATCCCCAGGGCAGCCGAACCCGCGCCGCCGCTGCCGGCCGGGGTCAACCTGAACATCCCGAACCTGAGCCCGTTCGTCACCCCGAACTCCAGCTTCTACCGGGTCGACACCGCGATCGTGCTCCCCCAGGTCGACCCCGCGAGCTGGCAACTTCACATCCACGGCATGGTCGACCGGGAGATCGCGGTCAGCTTCGCCGAGCTGCTCCGCCGCCCGCTGATCGAGCACTACGTGACCTTGACCTGCGTCTCCGACCCGGTGGCGGGCCCCTACATCGGCAACGCCAAGTGGCTGGGCGCCAGCCTGGCCAACCTCATCCGCTCGGCCCGCCCGCAGGCCGGCGCCAGCCAGCTGCTGTGCACCTCGGTGGACGGCTTCACCTCGGGCACGCCGATCGAGGTGGTGCTCGACGGCCGCGAGGCGCTGCTGGCGGTGGCCATGAACGGGACCGCGCTCCCGGTCGAGCACGGCTTCCCCGCCCGGATGGTGGTGCCCGGACTCTACGGTTACGTGTCGGCCACCAAGTGGGTCACCGATATCAAGGTCACCACCTACCAGGCCGAGGTCGCCTACTGGGCCCAGCGCGGATGGTCGGCCCAGGCCCCGATCAAGACCGAGTCCCGGATCGACGTCCCGCTGGCCGGCGCCTCGATCAAGAAAGGCCGGACCGCGGTCGCCGGCGTCGCCTGGGCCCAGCACCGCGGCATCGCCGCCGTCGAGGTGCGAGTCGACGGCGGCCCTTGGCAGCACGCCACGCTGGCCACCGTGCCCGGCATCGACACCTGGCGCCAGTGGGTCTGGTACTGGGACGCCACCCCCGGCAACCACACCATCGAGGCCCGCGCCACCGACGAGACCGGCCACACCCAGACCGCGTCGCAAGCTCCCCCCGAGCCCAACGGCGCCTCCGGCTACCCCACCACCCAAGTAACCGTCAAATCCTCCTGACCCCCCTCGGGCGTAACCCACCCCTCGGGACCGGTGGCCACCCCCCTCCGGCCGCCCGCCTCCCGGCCGGCGCGCCCTGGGCCCCCGGGCCTACAGCATCGTTGGCGCCTTCGATGCTGCAATGGCGACATCGTTGGCGCCTTCGATGCTGTGGGCCGAGGTGGTGGGGACGCCGATTTGTCGTTGGCTCGTGTAACGCTGCACCCATGGATTCACCGGGCAGTAATGCGATATCGGACGTACTGGGACGCCAGCACCAGGTCATCGGGCGGGACCAGGCCCTGGCCTGCGGACTGAGTCACCCGGCGCTGCGCTATCGCCTCCGGCCGGGCGGCCCTTGGCAGAAGCTGCTGCCCGGCGTCTATCTCGCCTTGAACGGCCGCATCTCGGCGGACCAGCGGGAAATGGCGGCCTTGCTGCACGCGGGACCGCGCAGTGCCCTTACCGGGATGGCCGCGGCCCGGCATTTCGGCTTCGAGATCCAGGATGCCGACCCGGTCGACGTGGTGGTGCCGATGAAGGTGAGGCGCCACAGCACCGCCTTTGTCAGGGTTCAGCGGAGCGAGCGAATGCCGGCGGACGTGTGTGTCGCCGGCGAAATCCGCTTCGTCCTGCCCGCCAGGGCGCTAGCTGATGCGGCCCGGCGGATGCGGAGCGCACGCGAGGTCCGAGCCTTGATCGCGCAGGCGGTGCAGCAGCACCGATGCACGATCGAGATGCTCACTATCGAGCTGGATGAGGGTCCTACTCAAGGCTCCGCGTTCTTGCGGGCGGCGTTAGAAGAGGTCCGGGCTGGGGTTCGGTCGGTGCCGGAGGGGGATTTGCGGGGGTTGCTGCGACGGGAGCGGTTGCCGATGCCGATGTTCAATGCCCGGCTTTACGTGGGGAAGGCGCTGATCGCGGTGGCGGACGCCTGGTGGCCGGAGGCGGGGGTGGCGGCCGAGGTGGACTCGCGGGAGTACCACTACTCGGCCGACGACTGGCAGCGGACCATGCAGCGGCACGACCGGCTGGTGGCCCGGGGCGTACTGGTCCTGCACTTCACGCCCGCCCGGATCAGGGCCGAGCCGCGGGCCGTGGCGGCGGAGATCCGCTCGGCCCTGATCGCGGGGCGTGATCGGCCGCGACTGCCGATCAGGAGCCTGCCTGCCGCGGCGTGAAGGACGGGACGGCCGACTGCAGGTGGCGGGCGAACACCCGGCGTTCCAGCAGCGTCCAGGTGGTGGTGGTCAGCAGGCAAAGCACCCCGGCCAGCGGCAGGAAAGCGGCGAAGATCACGGCGAGCAGCGGGGTCAGCCGGGTCAGCCACGGGGAGGGCGCACCTGGGGACGCCGGAGCGGCGGACCCGGACGCCTTCGAAGGCACGGCCTGGGCCGGGAAGAGCCGGCGGGAGAGCCGGACGGCCAGGTAACCGGTCACCGCCAGCAGGACGAACAGCGCGGCGAAGACGGCGCCCGGCCCGCTCAGCGGGCCCGGGGCGGACAGCCAGTGCGCGCCGAGCAGCGCGCTGAACAGGTGGTGATGGAGCAGGGTGTTGGGTGCGCCGCCGATAGTGCCGGTGCGGAACAGCAGGTACATGACCGACAGCAACGGCCACTGCAGGAGCAGCGGCAGGTAACCGGCGAACATGCTCGTCCCGTTCGCCCTGTACAGGGTCCTGACCTCGCGGTTCAGCCGCTCGGGGTCGCGGCGGTGGCGGTGGCGGAGCACCTGCAGCTGGGGTGCCAGGCGGCTCTGGGCCAGCTGGCCGCGCAGCGCGTAGTAGCTGAACGGGGCCAACAGCAGGCGGACGGCGACGGTGAAGACGACGATGGCGATGGTGACGGCCAGGCCGCCGGCCAGCGGGGTCAGAGCCCCAGCCAGCGCGCTGACCACGTAGTAAAAGGCGTCCACGGGAACGCCGAAGATCTCGGACATGACAACCCTCCAGCGGGCCAAGGTGATTGACGGGTGCTGGAGACGGCCGTCGTCAGGCCAGGGCGCCAAAACGGCGCGAAGGATCAGGCGGCCGCCGGGGCCGCCGAAGGTGCCCGGGGCCGGGAACGGCCCGCCGCGTCCGGGTCTCGTTGCCGCAGGAACCCGGCACACCAGGACTTTTCCTGCAGGCCAGAGGCGCGGCGCTGCAGGGGGGCGGCGGTCACCACCGCCGCCAGCCGGGCGCCGCTGGCCACCGCCGCGACAACCAGGCCGGTGAGCATCGCGGCCAGCACGGCCGCGCTCGCCACGGTCAGGCCACCGGGCGCCACGAGGAAATAGCCGAGGACCGCTGCCAGCGCCAGTTCACCGCACCGGATCGCTGACATCGCCGCCTCCCTCGCCGGAGTTAGCCTCCGCCGGCCAGCTTACGCCGCCAACTCGGCGACGGCGGCCAGCAGCCGGTCGACGTCCTCGCGGTTGTTGTAGTGGACCAGGCCGGCCCGGATCGCCCCGCCGGAATCGCGCAAGCCAAGGACCCCGGTCAGCTCCCAGGCGTAGTTGTGCCCGTTCCACACGTTGATGTGCCGTTCGGCGAGGTGAGCCGCTACTTCGGCCGGCGGCCGCCCGTTCACGTTGAAGTACGCGGTCGCGGTGCGGCTGGCCGCTTTGCCGTAGGTGATCACCTGGCTCAGCGCGTTCAGGCCGCCGAGCAGCGCGCCGAACAGCTCCTGCTCGTAGTCGTGCACCGCGGTCATCGAGCCCACGATGCGCTCGCGGCGGCTGCCGAACCGCTCGCCGCCCAGGCTGGCCAGATGGTCGACGGCCGCCGTCACCCCGGCCAGGTCGGCGTAGGCCGGGGTCCCGTACTCGAAGCGTTCGGGGACCGTGTCCGGCGACGAGGCGAGCTTGTCCGGGTGCAGGGTGTCGAGCAGGACCGGGTCGGCGATGACCATGCCGATGTGCGGCCCAGACCACTTGTAGGCGCTGGTCGCGTAGAAGTCGGCGCCCAGCGCGCGCACGTCGACCGGAACGTGCGGCGTCGCGTGCACGCCGTCCACGTAGGTCAGCGCGCCCGCCTGGTGCGCGATCGCGGTGATGGCGGGCACGTCCGGCCGGGTGCCGAGGATGTTGCTGGCGGCGGTGACCGCGACCAGCCGCGTCCGCTCGTTCACCAGTTCGGCGTACTGGCCCGCGGGCAGCTCACCCGTCGATATGTCGACTTCGGCCCAGCGCACGGTCGCGCCGGCCCGGGCGGCGGCCTGCAGCCAGGGCCGGACGTTGGCGTCGTGGTCGAGCCGGGAGACCACGATCTCGTCGCCGGCGCTCCAGGTATCGGCCAGTGTCCCGGCCAGGCGGTAGGTGAGGGTGGTCATGTTCGGGCCAAGGATGACCCCGTCAGCCGCGCCGCCCACCAGGTCCGCGACGGCCTCCCGGAAGCCGTTGACGATGGCGGTGGCCCGGTGGCTGGCCGGGAAGGCCCCGCCCGCATTGCCGATCCCGGCCCCGGCGGCCGTGGCCACCGTGTCGATCACGGCCTCCGGCACCTGCGTGCCGGCGGCCCCGTCCAGGTAGGCGTACCCATCGCGAAGGGCCGGATAGGCGGCCCGCACCGTCTCTACGTCAAAGGTCACGCTAGCCATGCTCGCACTGGCTGGTCAGCGGGACCAGTTCGGGTCGCGGCCGAAGACGTGCAGCAGGGTCTCCCACACGTCGCCCTCGACCGGCGCCGCCACCAGCAGGCCCGCCGCTTCGGCCGGGCGGAGCTGGGGCGATCCGGACCACCAGCCGTCGAAGACCAGCTCCGGGTCCGCGGGCCGGTAGTCCATGCCCAGCGAGCGGGCCAGGTCCCAGGCGTGCACGTGCCACTGGCCGCAGGCCACCCCGGCCATCTCGCCGACCGTGACCGTGGTGCCGCGGTAGTAGTGGTGCGGCTGGTCCCACACGGGCGGGACCCGGGTCGCGTAGGAGCGGGCCGACTCCGCGAACGCGGCGATGTGCTCCGGGGCCGGCACGTCGGGCAGCTCGGCCAGTTCGGCTGCGTTCTGGCGGGCCAGCTTGCGGGCCAGCGTCGCGGCCGGGAACCCAGTCGCCATCAGCCGGGCCAGCCGGCTGTGCGGCGCGTCGTCCAGGTATTCGTGATAGTCGTCGGCCATGCAGCGCAGGTGGCCGGCGATGTCGGCCGCGCGCCAGTCGCCACAGGGGGTGGGGGCCGACCACTGCTCATCGGTGAAACGGGCGGCCAGCTCACAGATGACGGTGACACCGTCACGGTAAGCAGCCAATCCCGGTCTGGCTGACCACGCGGTCATCGACGACCGTCGATGTACACGCGCGTCACGGATCCTCCAGGCCGGAAACCGGCAGCCGGTACATGAAGCTTCCGGGGGAGCCAGCGTGCCATGGTTGGCCGACCCAGACAAGCCAGGCACCGTAACGATCCGCACGCACCGTCGCGATATTCGCCCAGTTCGCTACAGTCTGTTAGATATCGGGAGTAAATGAGTACAGTGATTCCAGCGGGAATGGTGTGACTGGCTGGACCGGCGCGGGGGCGGGAGCGCGGGCGGCCGGGCCGAGGGGTCGGCGGGGCTGAGGGTCGGCGGGGCTGGAGGGTCGGCGGGGTGTGGGCCGAGGGCCGGCGGGGCTGGAGGGCCGCGGGGCTGGAGGGCCGGCGGGGCTGAGGGCCGGCGGGGCTGAGGGCCGCGGGGCTGAGGGCCGGCGGGGCCGAGGCGGGGAGACGGCGCGGGCCAGGCGAAGGGACGGCGCGAGCCAGGGGGCGTGGCTGCCGGGAGTGGACCGGCGCGGCACGGGGATGCTGTGCCACTCGGCGGGTGGGATGCGCGTACGCTTAGCTCGGGCTGAGCGCCGCCACCTCCTGGCGAGGGGCGGGCCGGCCGGTACCAGACGGCCGGCAGGGAAAGGGCACGGCGTGAAGAAGCGGCAGCAGGCCAGCAGCGAGGCGCTGAACAAGCACGCGGAGGATGTCGCGCTGGCGGGCAAGTTCGACGACCTCTACGAGGACGCCCGGCAGGCCGAGGTCCGGCTGCGCGAGGCTCAGGCCCGGCGCGCCCCGCTGGCCGAGCAGCGACCGCTGGCCGTAGCGCTGGACTCGGCCCTGACCGCGGTGATGCGCGCCGCCTACGCGGCCCAGCGGGCGGAGATCGGCCCGCTCGGATACGACGACCGGATCTACCGGCGCAAGGCGATGGCCCGGCCCACGGTGCACGCGCTCACGGCCGAGGCCGAGCTACTGCTTACCCTGCGCGAGAATCACCGGCTGAACGGCATCCCGCCGCAGCCACTGCAGCCCGCCGTCTGACGCGGCCCGGCGCTACCGGGCGCCGGCTGCCCGGGCTACTCGCCCGGGCCGGGCTGGGTACCACGTGGACTAGTCCAATCGCCCACGTGGTCTAGTCATTTTCTTTGTCCGGGCTGTATCACCGCCCCGGTGGGATGCTCCGTTAGTCAGAGGTGCTTCCGAAGCCGTCGCGACACGCTCTCTGACCTGCGCATTGACCCGTTCGGACCCACACCGGGCGGCACCGTCCTACAGTCGGTGCTAGCGCAGCGAGGGTGGCCGCTCCACCAACTGAACAGCGGGCCGGTTCGGCCCATCGAACCCGCGTCGCATTCTGGACGTTTAACTAGGTGCCAGCGGGAAGCGGGTCATGAGGCGTTGCTACCGCAGGCCGCCCCAAAGCCTGAGCTGGTCATTGGACCAGACCAATTTCGACATACCCTTGCGCCGGCCGGGAAGCCGGGAGCAGAGTTGGTCTAGAGCAAGTGGTCTAGAGCAAGTGGTCTAGGCCACTTGATCCGGGGAGACGGCCGCCAGCCGCCCGCCAGCCAGCACGGGACGGTAATGACTAGGCCACGCGGCGTAGTCACAAAATGCCATAGCGGATAGCTAACCGGAAGCTACAAAAGGCGCTCCGGAAAACGGTCAGAATGAGCCATGTTGCAGCCGCATCGGCTGCGGCAGACTAACATGTGATTCAGAACACGCACGATTTAGCAGCTGCAAGGAGCACAACATGTGCCAACACACGCCAAGGTGTCCGGAGGCGTCCGCCCCGGACCGCGAGGCGGCGCGGACGCTCGCGAGTCACCCCGACCAGGGCTGGAGCCTGCTCTGCAACGGGATCGTGATTTTCGAAGACACCGGTGAGCTACTGCCGGGCGGGATGTGTATCGACCCGCACAGGCCCACTGACCTGGTGTTTAAGACGACGGTCAGTTCCAGTCACCCCGGACACGCCCCCGCCGCCTAAGACGGTAGGGGCTTTTTTCTTAAGTTTGCCCGAAAGATCACTGAAGCTATTCCTGACGCCGCGAAGGTCACAGTTCGGTGTTTGGTCACAACACCATATCGGCGTCCATTGCAACGGCAATGAGATCGTTACCAATGGGTGAATACGATGCGCCGCCCTCGTTCACAGGCGGTTACTGCCCCCATTGAGCCTAAATTTGCGCCACCCGTTACCCGGTCCGGTTGAGTGTCCACTCCCCTAGAGCGCCGGGAGCGCCACGGTCGACAGCCACGCGGCTACCGCACCGGCCACCGCGGCGGGCTTTTTCGAAAGCGAATGGGTTTCGCCGTCGAGCACGACGACCTGAGTCGAGGCGTCCCCCGCTGGGATCCCAAACGGGTCCCGATCCCCATTGAGGACGAGAAGGTACCCACCACCGGCCGTCGCCGCGCGTAGTTCGGGAGACCGGTCCGGCGGAAACGTGAGCTCATCACTCCCCCGGCTCCGGCGCGCGGGCGGCTGGAGCGGGAACGCCAGCGCGAGCACCCCGCGCGCGCCCACGGCGGCCGCTGTCCGGCAGGCCACCCGCGCCCCGTTGCTCCGCCCGCCCACGATCAGGGGCAGCAGGACGGATGCCACAGCGGGGCTCGCGGCCGAGCGGAGCCAGGCCATGAGGTCGGTCCAGGCCTCGTCCTGGCGGTCTGCGTTGCCGGGGGCGCGGGCGCCGCGGACGCGGTAGGGCTGAGTGATGAGGGCGACGCCGCCGCCGAGGCGCAGGGCGGCGTCGCGGGCGGCCAGCAGGTCCGGTGAGTTGACGGTCCCGCCGGCGCCGTGGGTCAGGGCCATGATGAAGCGCGGCTGGACCGCGCCCGGCGTCGCCGCGAGCGCTGCCCCGCCGGTAGGCGCGGTCCAGTCGAGCATGGCCGGCCCCTGGGTGGTGCCGACTTCGAACGAGATCACCGGGGTCAGGCGTTCAGCATCTTCTTGAGGAACTGGCCGGTGTAGCTCTCGCTGACCTTGGCGACCTGCTCGGGGGTGCCGGTGGCGATGATCGTGCCGCCGCCGGAGCCGCCCTCGGGGCCGAGGTCGATGATCCAGTCGGCGGTCTTGATCACGTCGAGGTTGTGCTCGATGACGATGACCGTGTTGCCGGTGTCGACCAGCCGCTGCAGCACCCCGAGGAGCTTGCGGATGTCCTCGAAGTGCAGGCCGGTGGTGGGCTCGTCGAGCACGTAGATCGTGCGGCCGGTGGCCCGGCGCTGCAGCTCGGTGGCCAGCTTGACCCGCTGCGCCTCGCCGCCGGACAGGGTGGGGGCGGGCTGGCCCAGCCGCACGTAGCCCAGGCCCACGTCGACCAGGGTCTTCAGGTGCCGGTGGATGGCCGGCACCGGCTCGAAGAACTCGGCCGCCTCCTCGATCGGCATGTCGAGGACCTCGGCGATCGTCTTGCCCTTGTAGTGCACCTGGAGGGTGTCGGTGTTGTAGCGGGCGCCGTGGCAGACCTCGCAGGGCACGTACACGTCCGGCAGGAACTGCATCTCGATCTTGATCGTGCCGTCACCGGAGCAGGCCTCGCAGCGGCCGCCCTTGACGTTGAACGAGAACCGGCCCGGCTGGTAACCGCGGATCTTGGCCTCGGTGGTCTGGGCGAACAGCTTCCGCACGTGGTCGAAGACGCCGGTGTAGGTGGCCGGGTTGGACCGGGGGGTGCGGCCGATCGGCCCCTGGTCGACGTGCACCACCTTGTCCAGCTGGCCCATGCCGGTGATCCGGGTGTGCTTGCCCGGCACCGTGCGGGCGCCGTTCAGCTCCTTGGCCAGGGCGTTGTAGAGGATCTCGTTGACCAGGGTGGACTTGCCGGAACCGGAAACACCGGTCACCGCGACCAGGCAGCCGAGCGGGAACGCCACGTTGACGTTGTGCAGGTTGTGCTCGGTGGCGCCCTTGACCACGACCTCACGGCTCTTGTCGGGCTTACGGCGCTTCTCCGGCACCGGGATCGAGGCCCGCCCCGACAGGTAGGCCCCGGTGAGCGACCGCTCGCTGTCGATCAGCTCCTTGACCGGCCCGGACACCACCACCCAGCCGCCGTGCTCGCCGGCCCCGGGGCCGATGTCGACCACCCAGTCGGCGGACCGGATCGTGTCCTCGTCGTGCTCGACCACGATCAGCGTGTTGCCCAGGTCGCGCAGCCGCAGCAGCGTCTCCAGGAGCCGGGCGTTGTCCCGCTGGTGCAGGCCGATGGACGGCTCGTCCAGCACGTAGAGCACGCCGACCAGGCCCGACCCGATCTGGGTGGCCAGCCGGATGCGCTGCGCCTCGCCGCCCGCCAGGGTGGCCGAGGCCCGGTCCAGGCTCAGGTAGTCCAGGCCCACGTCGAGCAGGAAACCCAGCCGGGCGTTGACCTCTTTCAGAATCTGGGCGGCGATCTGCCGATCCCGCTCGGACAGGTTGAGGTCGAGCATGAGCTTGGCCATCTCGCCGATCGGGAGCGCGCAGATGTCCGCGATCGTCCGCTCGTCGATCGTGACCGACAGCGCGATCGGCTTCAGCCGGCTCCCCCGGCAGGCCGGGCACGGCACCTCGCGCATGTAGCCGGCGAACTTCTCCCGGCTGGAGTCGCTCTCCGCCTCCGAGTGCCGCCGCTCGACGTAGGGGATGACGCCTTCGAACTGCGTGTAGTAGGAACGCTCACGGCCGTACCGGTTCCGGTAGCGGACGTGGACCTGCTGGTCGTAGCCGTTGAGCAGCGCGTTCCGGGCCTTGGCGGGCAGTCGCTCCCAGCGGGTGTCCAGCCGGAACCCGAGCGAGTCGCCCAGCGCCTCGACCAGCCGCGCGAAGTAGTCGCTGACGTGGCCGCCGCTCCACGGCGCGATCGCGCCCTCGTCCAGCGTCCGGGCCGGATCGGGCACGATCAGCTCGGGGTCGACCTCCATCTTGGTCCCGAGGCCGGTGCAGTCCGGGCAGGCGCCCCATGGGGAGTTGAACGAGAACGAGCGCGGCTCCAGCTCGTCGAACGACAGGTCGTCATAAAGGCAGGCCAGGTGCTCGGAGTACATCCGCTCGCGGTGCGGGTCATCCTCGGGCAGGTCCACGAAGTCGAGGACCACCACGCCGCCGGACAGGCCGAGGGCGGTCTCCACCGAGTCGGTCAGCCGCCTGCGGGCGGTGTCCTTGACCGCGAGCCGGTCGATGATCACCTCGATGTCGTGCTTCTCGTACTTCTTCAGCTTGGGCAGGCTGCCGGAAGCAGCGTCGTCGAGCCGGACCAGCTGACCGTCGACCCTGGCTCGCGAGTAGCCCTTGGTCTGCAGCTCGCGGAGCAGGTCGGCGTACTCGCCCTTGCGGCCGCGGACGACCGGGGCCAGCACCTGGAACCGGGTCCCGTCCTCCAGCTCGAGCACCCGGTCCACGATCTGCTGAGGGCTCTGCCGCGCGATCGGGCGCCCGCAGATCGGGCAGTGCGGCTTGCCCACCCGCGCGAACAGCAGCCGCATGTAGTCATAGATCTCGGTGATCGTGCCGACCGTGGACCGCGGGTTGCGGCTGGCCGCCTTCTGGTCGATCGACACCGCCGGGGACAGCCCGTCGATGAAGTCGACGTCGGGCTTGTCCATCTGGCCGAGGAACTGGCGCGCGTAGGCCGACAGGGACTCCACGTAGCGGCGCTGGCCCTCGGCGAAGATCGTGTCAAAGGCCAAGCTGGACTTCCCCGATCCGGACAACCCGGTGAACACGATCAGGGCGTCCCGCGGCAGGTCGATCGAGACGTCCTTGAGGTTGTGCTCGCGGGCTCCGCGAACGAGAAGTCGGTCAGCCACTGGGCTCTCTGCTCTCTCTGGCGCTCTGGTGGGCTCAACGAGTTGACGCAGCTTGCGGGGGTGGGCACAAGGCCACTTCAACTGTAGCCAGGGGGTCTGACAAACCGGGCCGCTTCCGGATCGCGACCGCCCCCGTCACCGCTCGCGTCACCGTCCGCCGCCATCAACGCCGGGGTGGGGTGGCGTGTTCCCGACCGGGCAGCCGGTGACGACGGCGACCACCGTGGTGCCTGGGGCGAACGTGCCGCGCTGGAGGTGGGTGCTGAGGCCGTACACCATCTTGGCTACGTAGACCCAGTCCAGGGTGAGGCCGTGCCGGGCCCGGAAGTCAGCGATGAACGCATCCAGCTCCGGGGTGCGGCGGGCGAAACCGCCGAAATGGAACTCGTCGTCGATCTGCCAGCGGCCGCGCGGGCCGCCGAACGCCTCGTCCTGCAGGGCGCGGACCGCCGCGGGCAGGAAACCGGCGCCGCCCCGCAGCGCCGAGAAGCCGATCGCCCGCTGGCCGCCGGCCAGCCCGGCGGCCACGCCGGCCAGGGTGCCGCCGGTGCCGCAGGGGACACAGAGCACGTCGAACGGGATCGTGATCTCGGCGGGCAGCTCGGCGCAGCCCTGGGCGGCCAGCGCGTTGCTGCCACCCTCGGGCAGCAGGTAGAAACGGCCGAACCGGTCGCGCAGGGGCGCGATGACGGCCGCCGAGGACTTGCCCCGGTAGCTGGCCCGGTCCAGGTAGACCAGCCGCATGCCGTGGTCGGCGGCGTAGCGCAGCGACGGGTTGAGCGGCCGGTGCTCCTCGCCCCGGATCACGCCGATCGTGGCGAACCCGAACCGGGCCCCGGCCGCGGCGGTGGCCCGCACATGATTGGAGTACGCCCCGCCGAACGTCAGCAGCGTCCGGTATCCGCCCTGCCGCGCGGCGTCGAGGTTGTACTTGAGCTTGCGCCACTTGTTACCGGGCAGGTCGGGACTGATCAGATCGTCGCGCTTCAGGAAAACCCTGAACTTCCCCTCCCCCAGTTCCGGGCCGGTGATCTCCTGCAACGGAGAGGGCAGGCGCAGAGCCTCAGCCATAGGGTGACAGCCTATGCACTTCGCCGTGCCACCCCGGTCATCCCGGCTGGCCCCGCTGGTGAGCGCCCTCGGCTACTACGAGAGCGCGCTGCCCGCGGGCCGGGACCGGGTGCTGCCCGGCGGCGGCACGGGCCTCATGGTCAACCTGCACGAGGACGAGTTCCGCACGTACAACGGGCCCGGCGCCACGGTGGTGCGGCGTGCTCCCGGGGCGGTGCTGACCGGCGCGGAGGATCGCGCGGTGGTCATCGACACTGCGGACCAGCGCCGCGGCCTGTCGGTCGACTTCACCCCGGCTGGGGCGGCGGCGTTCTTCGGCCTGCCGCTGGGCGAGACGGCCGGCCAGCTCGTCGGCCTGTCCGAGCTGTGGGGCCGCGACGGCGCGACGCTGCGCGACCGGCTGCTGGAGACGGACGGCCCGCGACGCCAGCTGGCCGTGCTGGAGGAAGTCCTGCTCGGTCACCTGGCCGGGCCGTCTCCGCACGGCGCGGCCATCAGCCACGCCGCCGCCGAGCTGGCGCGCGGGCGCCGGGTCAGGGACGTCGGGACGGAGCTGGGACTCAGCCCGCGCACGTTCACCCGCCGGTTCCGCGACCACACCGGGCTGACGCCCAAGCGGTACGCCCGGATCCGGCGGCTGCAGCGGCTGCTGGCCACGGTCGAGCTCGCGCCGGCCGCCGACTGGGCCCGGCTGGCGGCCGAGCACGGGTACTGCGACCAGGCTCACCTGATCGACGACTTCCGTGAGCTGACCGGGGTGACGCCCGGCGCGTACCGGCCACGGTCGGCCGCCGAGCGTAACCACCTGCCGGTGACCTGACGTTTTTCGCCAATCGGGGGCGCCAGCGGCCGGGCTAGGCTGCGGCCATCATCCGGATACGCGACGAGGAGGCCCGATGCCGCCGACCAGCCGCCACGGGAAAGTGTGCTATCTGCAGATCCCGGCCGTCGATGCGGACGCATCAGGCCGCTTCTACCAGGAGGTCTTCGGCTGGTCGCTGCGCCGTCACGGGGACGGGACCCTAGCCTTCGACGACACCATCGGCGAGGTGAGCGGGATGTGGGTCGAGGGCCGCGCGCCGTGGGCCGGGGAACCCGGGCTGATCGTCGACATCATGGTCGATGACGCCGCCCAGGCCGTAGCGGCGATCACGGCCCACGGGGGCGAGATCGTGCAGCCGATCGGCGGCGACGCGCCCGAGATCACGGCCCGGTTCCGCGACCCGGGCGGCAACATCCTGGGCATATACCAGGAACCCCTCCAATGATCGCCGTGCGCACACAACGGACCGACGGGAGATTGTAATCATTTGATTGCAATGGGTATTCGATAGCACAAGCGAGCGCGAGCGCCGCTGCGTACCATTGGCGCGTGACTTACACCGGGAATGTGAAGGTCGGCGGGCCGTCCGACACGCGTGAGATCGACGGCCTGACCGTGACCAAGCTGGCCGTCGGCCCGATGGACAACAACGCTTATCTGCTCCGCGACACCGGTACCGGCGAGGGCCTGCTCATCGACGCCGCGAACGAGCCGGACCGCATCATCGAGATGGTCGGCGACGTGCCCATCACCTGGCTGGTGACGACCCACCGGCACTTCGACCACTGGCAGGCGCTGAAGGATGTGCACGACGCGATCGGCGGCGTGGTGGTGGCGCAGACCGCCGACGCGCCCGAGCTGCCGATCCCGGTGGACGACGACCTGTGCGACGGCGACATCCTGCGCTTCGGCGACGCCGCGGTGTCGGTGATCCACCTGCGCGGGCACACGCCGGGCAGCGTGGCCATCCTCTACGACGCCGAGGGCCGCCTGGCCGCCGAGCCCCACCTGTTCACCGGGGACTCGCTGTTCCCGGGCGGGCCCGGCAAGACCAACAGCCCCGAGGACTTCAGCTCGCTGATGAACGACCTCGAGGAGCGGGTGTTCGGGCGGCTGCCCGACGGCACCTGGGTCTACCCCGGCCACGGGGCCGACACCACCCTGGGCGCCGAGCGTCCGCACCTGGGTGAGTGGCGCGCCCGCGGCTGGTAAAGCGCCCCGCTGGTCACAGGTCGCGGACGTAGCGGACCTCGGGCACCCCGGCGAAGTAGCTGGGGTGCTCGGCGCCCTTGCGCCGGAACCCGGCCCGTTCGTAGAACCGGCGGGCCCGGCGGTTGTCGCGCAGGACCCACAGGATGATGCGCGGATACCCCTCGGCCCGGACCTCGGTCAGCACCCGGTCCATCAGGGCCCGCCCGGTCCCGGTCGACCAGTGCCCGGGCGCCACGTAGAGCGTGTACAACTCGGCGGCGGGCGGGCGGCCACCAGGCGGGACGCCGGACCGTCGTGTCCGCGGCAGACCGTTCGGCCCTTTTTCCATCCCATAAGAGGCGTAACCGGTGATGACGGCCACCGGCGCGGGAGTCTCGCCGGCCCGCGCTTCGGCCACCAGGACCCGCCGCCAGGGGCGGGTGGCGAACGAGGTGCGCTCGCGGGCCGGGTCGGCGTCGGCCACCACCTGGCGGATGACGTCGGGCGGGAGGATGCCCGCGTAGGCGGCGGCCCAGCTGGCCCGGCGGACGGCTACGATGCCGGCGGCGTCGGCCGGGGTACCGGGGCGGATGAGCACCACCGGATCAGCGTACGGCCGGGCTGACCGACCGCCGGGCTGACCCACGGCCGGGCTGACCCACGGCCGGGGCCGCCGCGTAAGCGGGACGCGGCGGACCCGGCCTGGCCCACCGGGTGGGTCATCAGGGACCGCTCTCGCCCGGCAGACAGCCGCAGCTGCGCCGGATGACGAGTTCGGTCGGCAGGGTCTCGGCCCGGGCCGGCTCGGTGTTGCCCTCGATCCGCTCCAGCAGCCGCGCGGCCGCGCGCACGCCCAGGTCGCGCACGGGCTGCCCGACCGTGGTGAGCGGCGGTTCCACCACCCGGCCGGGGAAGACGTTGTCGAAGCCGGTCACCGCCACGTCCGTGGGGACTCCGATGCCGGAGCGCTGCAGCTCACGCATGACGCCGATCGCCATCTGGTCGTTGGCGCAGGCCACCACCTCGGGGATGGCCTCGCGGCCGAGCAGCACGCGGGCGGCGGTGCGCCCGCTGGCCTCGGAGAAGTCACCGCCGGGGACCACGTCGACGGTAGCGCCGGGCACGCTGCGCACGGCTGAGGAGAAGGCGGCCAGGCGTTCGACCGCATCGGGCGCGTCCGGCGGGCCGCCCACGAAACCCAGCCGCCGGTAGCCGTGGTCACCGGTCAGGTGGGTGGCCATGGCGCGCATGCCGGCCGGGTTGTCGACCCGGAGCACGTCCAGCCCGGTGTCCCCGGGCGAGGCGGCGATGGCCACCACCGGTAGCCGCCGGGCCAGCGCCCGCAGCTGAGCCGGGCTGAGCGCGTCCTCCACCACCAGCAGGCCGTCCACCTTGCCGGACAGCGCCCGGATGCGATTGTGGAACGGCTCGCCGCTGGGCCCAAACGACAGCAGCAGCGAGGTGTCGGTGCCGCGCAGCACCGCCTCGACCGCGTGCACCACCACGTCCACGAACAGCAGGCCGTCGCGCTCGATGTCGGTCTCGTTGACGCCGCGTTCCAGGCCGACCAGGCCGATGATCTCCTTGCGCCGGCGGGACAGCCCCTGGGCCGACGCGTCCGGGACGAAGCCGACCTCCTCGATCACGGCCAGCACCCGGTCCCGGGTTACCGGCCGGACCAGATCCGAGCCGCGCATCACGCGGGATACCGTGGCCGTCGAGACGCCGGCCAGGCGGGCCACGTCGTACACGGTGGGCATGAACAATTCCTCTGCTCCGAATGTTGGATTGTGATGGTAGAAGGGGATGTAAGCGGTGTCAATGCCGTGCGGGGGAACACGAACCCAAACGATCGAGGAGTGCAGATGAGCGACGGGCGTGACGCCTTCCCCGAAGGCTTCTTGTGGGGCGTTTCCACCGCGGCCTATCAGATCGAGGGGGCGGTGGCCGAGGACGGCCGGGGCCCGTCGATCTGGGACACCTTCAGCCACCAGCCGGGCAAGACTGCCAACGGTGACACCGGGGACATCGCCTGCGACGCCTACCACCGGACCGACGCCGACCTGGACCTGCTGGCCCAGCTGGGAGTGGGCGGCTACCGGTTCTCCATCGCCTGGCCGCGGATCCAGCCCGACGGCCGCGGTACCCCCAATCAGGCCGGCCTGGACCACTACCGGCGGCTGGTCGACCAGTTGCTCGAGCGCGGGATCGCGCCGCTGGTCACGCTCTACCACTGGGACCTGCCGCAGCCGCTGCAGGACAAGGGCGGCTGGGCCACCCGCGACACCGCCGACCTGTTCGCCGACTACGCCGCCACCGTGGCCGGGGCGATCGGCGACCGGGTGCCCCGCTGGATCACGCTGAACGAGCCGTGGGTGGCCGCCAGCATGGGTTACCGCTCCGGCGAGCACGCGCCCGGCATCACCGACCCGCAGCAGTACGTGGCGGCCGTGCACCACCTGCTGCTGGCCCACGGCAAGGCCACCTCGGCGGTCCGGGCGGCCGCCTCGGCGGGGGTGCTGCCGTCCGGCCAGCCGCCCGAGGTCGGCATCACGCTGAACATGGCCCAGGTCTACCCGGCCGACCCGGCCCGCCCGGCCGACCGGGAACTGGCGGCCGACCTCGACGCCGACATCAACGGGGTGTTCCTGGACCCGCTGACCCGCGGCGCCTACCCGGCCCGGCTGGGACCGGGCCAGGCGCCCGGCCCGGAGCTGATCCGCGACGGCGACTTCGCCACCATCCAGGCCCCGATCGACTTCCTCGGCATCAACTACTACGCGCCGCATATCGTCGGGGTCCGCGAGGACGGGATCCTCCGGCGCGGCGACACCCCGATGCCGCGGCGGCCAGGAGGCGTGTTCACCCAGCCGGACCACCTGCCGGTCACCGCCATGGGCTGGCTGGTCGATCCGGACGGCCTGTACGACCTGCTGCTGCGGGTGCACGACGACGCCGGCGAGCTGCCGCTGTACATCACCGAGAACGGGGCCGCCTGCTACGACTACGTCGACCCGGACGGCGTGGTGAAGGACTCCGAGCGCGTCGCCTACCTGCACGGCCATCTGCAGGCGGCCCGGCGCGCGATCGGCGACGGGGTGCCGCTGCGCGGGTACTTCGCCTGGTCGCTGCTGGACAACTTCGAATGGGCGCACGGCTACTCGAAGCGGTTCGGGCTCTACTTCGTGGACTACGGCACCCAGCGGCGCATCGCCAAGGTCAGCGCGGGCTGGTTCGGCGAGGTGGCCCGGACCAACTCGGTACCCGCCAGCTGAGGGATCCGCCCGGGATCGCGGAGTTGTGCTAGTCGGCTTGGCCCGTGTCCCTGGTGAGTTCGGGCGGCCCGGTCAGCTCACGGTATACGGCCAGGGCCGCTTCGACGGCGGTGTTGGGGGACGGCAGGGTGGCGGCGCGAGCCTGGGCCGCTTCGGCGAGGCGGGCGGCCAGCGGGGGGCCGGCCAGGACCTGGCGGACCGCGGCGGTCAGCGCGGCCGGGTCGTCCGGGGGCACCAGGAGGGCGGCGTCCTCGCCGGTCAGGTCGGGGGTGCCGCCCACCCGGGTGGCGACGATGGGACGGCCGGCCCGGAGCGCCTCCTGCAGGATGAGCGACTGGCCTTCCCAGCGGCTGGGCAGCACGAACAGGTCGGCGGCGGCCAGCAGGGACGGTACGTCGGTGCGCTGGCCGAGCAGGACGGCGGACGAGCCGAGCGGGGCGGCGGCGGCAGCCAGTTCGGCCTGCAGCGGGCCGGCGCCCGCGATCGCCAGCAGCGGCGCCGGAGACAGGTCCTGCCAGCCGCGGGCGGCCTCGATCAGGGTGTCAAAGCCTTTCTGGGGGGCGAGCCGCCCGGCCGCCAGGATCAGGGGCCGGCCGGTGGCGTCCAGCTCCTGACGGACGGCGTCCGGGCCGGTCACGCCCGTAACGCCGGAGGGCTCGTTCGGCTCGGGCGGGGTGTAGGGCGGGACGAGCGCGCGGCGGACGTCACGGGCCCCGGCCTTCCGCATCCGGTCCTCCAGGTCACCTGACACGCACAGGACCACGGCCGCGCTGCGGGCGGCCAGGAACTGCAGGCCGCGGTAGATGGTGGCGTTGGCCCCGTTCGCCGGGGGCGCGTTGTGCACGGTCACCACCAGAGGCAACGCCGCGCGCGAAGGGCGGGTAGCGAGCGTCAGGGCCAGGGCGGCCAGCGCGCCGGCCCGCAGGCCGTGGGCGTGCACCACGTCGGGCTGATGGCGGCTCAGGATCTGCCGGAGCCGCAGCACGGCCAGCCCGTCGCGGACGCTGGGCCGGTCGCCGAACTGGACGGTCTCGTAGCTGACGGGGGCGGCGCCCGGCCGGCCGAGGCGGAAGTCCGAAGCGTGCTCGGCCGGGCCGCAGACTACGACGGGCACGCCGCGGACGGCAGCCCCGGCGGCCAGCATCTGCACGTGGCGGAGGGTGCCGCCGGCCGTGGTGCCGAGCACGAACGCGACCTTCATGCCTGGTCCCGGGCGATACGGCCGCGGCCGAGGCGGCTGAGCAGGCGGGCAGTGACGGCGCGCAGGTCGCCGCCGTCGGTTAGGTACGTCACGACCAGGAACGCTACCGTGCCGGCGGCCGCGGCCAGCACGGTGACGGCCGCGTTGGGCAGGAAACCGTGCACGGGCAGGGCCACCGCCACCCCGGCCCCGGCCGCCGCTCCGGCCAGGCCGCCACCCAGCCCGGCCGCGGCGGCGCGGGGCAGTCCGGCCAGCGCGGGCCGGCCGAGCACCCGCCGGACGGCCACGATCAGCGCCAGGCCCGCGGCGGTGAGGCCGATCGTGGTGCCCAGGCCGAGCGCGGGCACCACCCAGCCGCGCGGCACGAACGGCACGATGAGCAGGTCGGCCACGATGACCAGCAGCCAGCCGCCGGTCATGGCCACCGCGGTGATCCGGTTCCGGCCGGCCGCGTAGAGGACGCGCGACAAGGTGGCGGTCAGCCCGTAGCCGACCAGACCGGGGGCGAACAGGGCGAGCGCGCCGGCCAGCTGGCGGGCCTGGGCGGGGTCATGGCTGCTGAACACCCGGGCCAGCGGCAGGCAGGCCCCGGCCAGCACCGCGGTTCCCAGCCAGGACATCAGCACCACCGCCCGGCTGGCGGCGGCGCTGGTGGCCCGGAATTCCTTATCCCGGCCGGTGACGCTGCCGGCGGCCTGGGCGCTGAGCAGCGGGAACGCGCTGGTGGCGACGGGCACGGCCAGGCCCGCGTAGATGATGAAGAACACTTGCCAGCCGTAGCTGTACAGCACCAGCGCGCCGTTGCCGCCGCGGGCGTTGGACAGCACGATCGCGGCCACGGTGGACAGGTCCTGGGCGATCAGCGTGAGCACGCCGGCCACGGCGAGCCGCCGCACCCGGATGGCGACCCCGTCCGGGAACCGCAACGCGGGGCGCAACCCGAGCCGCAGCCGGCCGACCGGCCCTCCCCCGGTCAGCGCCAGCGCCGCCACCCCGGCCGTGGTACCCAGCGACAACGTCAGCTCCGCGGTCATCGGCAGCGCACCGGGCCGGCTGGCGTAACCGCGCCCGAGCACCCCGAACGCGGCGTAGGCGGCCGCCACCACCACGCTGGACAAGACCGGAGCGAGGGCCGGGGCGGTGAACCGGCGGTGCGACTGCAGGATGCCGAACAGCACCACCGCCAGCCCGTACAGCGGCACCTGGGGCGCGAACGCGATCAGCATCCGGGCGCTGGCCGCCAGCGTGGCCCCGTGCGGGCAGCCCCGGGTGGCCGGGATCAGCAGCGTGGTCAGCGGACCGGCGATCAGCGCGACCACCGCCGCGACCGGCACCAGCAGCAGCACCGTCCAGGTCAGCAGGGCCGACGCGATCTGGCGTGACTCGGCCTGCCCGTCCGGGCCGCGGGCGGCCGGGCCGGCCAGCACCGGCACCACCGCGCTGGTCAGCGCGCCGCCCAGCACGATGTCGTAGATGATGTTGGGCACCTGGTTGGCGGTGGTGTAAGCGGTGCCCACGCAACTGGCCCCGACGGTGTGCGCGAACACCAGCTGGCGCCCGAACCCCACCACGCCGGAGACGACGGTGAGCACCCCGATGACCGCCGCGGCCCGGCCCATGCCCGGGTTTGGCGGCCGGGCGGCCCCCCGCTCGGCCACCGGAGCCGTCACGGGGAGGGCGGAACAGCCAGGCTGGAGGGATCGCGGTCCGCGTGGCCGTTCATCTCCGCCAGCACCGGCTGCCCGGCCGGCGAGGCGGAGGGCCGCGGGGCCGCAGCGGCCGGGCCGGCCGCGTGGGCCGGGCGGCGGCCGAGCATGTCCAGCCAGTGCAGCGGCGGGGTGCGCTGGATGACCTTGGTGAAGCTGACCACCTCGCTGGCCGCGGTCAGCGCGATGATCCCGGCCAGCATCGTGACCCGGTTGCGCCGGGACAGGCTGCCCGCGGCGGCCGAACCGAGCATGGCCCCGAGCGCGTTGGCCCCGGCGTCACCGAGCATGGCGCGCTCGCCGAGGTCCTCGGGGAGCAGGGCGGCGGCCGCGCCCAGCGGCACCGCGGCGGCGGCCGCCTTGGGCGCGCGCCCCCGGCCCAGCTGGGTGAGCCCGATCGGGAGCCCGGCCGCCAGCGCGACCTTGATGGCCCGGCCGGGGCGCAGGTCGAACAGGTTGAGCAGGTTGGCGCTGCCCGCCACCAGCGCGGCGTTGACCGCCACGTCCAAGGCCGGGCCGCCGGTCAGCGCGGCCGCCGCGACACCGGTCGCGCCGATGCCGCCGAGCTTGACCGCGCCGGTGGTGATCTCGCCGTGCGCGAGCGCGCCGAGGTGCCCGCGGAACCCGCGCTTGTCCCCGGAACCGGCGATGTCGTCGTACCCGCCGAACGCCCCGGCACCGGCCGCCGCGGCGGCCAGGGCGACGCGAGTACGGCCCGGCAGGCCCGGCGCCGTCAGCGCGGCGGCGGCGCCCGCCACCGCCACGGCCGGGCCCTCCAGCAGCGTGACCGGCTCACCCCGGTGGTTGGTGCGGGTCCACTGGGTGGCTCCGCCCGGCGGGTTGCGGGTCAGCGACGTGTAGGCGGCCCGGGCCGCCGCCGCCGCGATGACCGCCGTAGCGGCGGAGGCCGCCGCACGCCGGGCGTAAGCCATTTACTTCCCCTTTGAGCTCTTCGAGGTACTCGGCGAGGCGCTTGCGGTGGGCGCCGGGCTTGGTCCGGCGGAGTTGGCGTCGGACTGAATACCGAAGCTACCGGGCTTCTTGCCGTTCATCTGCTGCTCGAGCGCCTGGACGGCAACGATTTGGCCAACGACGGTGTCGGCGTTGTCAACGGTGGAGGCGTCGTTGGCGGCCCCGCTGGCGCGGACCGCGGAGATCGCGCTGCCCTGCCCGGAGGCCGCACTCAGCCCCGCCACCACGGTGGCGTCACTGGCCGAGCCGAACTCCTGGGCCAGCGCCACCACCGCCTGGTTGGCCGGGTCGGAGTTGCCGGCCTGGGGGACGGTGCCGGGGGCCACGATCACCGCCAGGGTCGCGCCCGACGACGGCTGGCCGCTGACCGTGATGTACTGCCCGGCCGAGTAGCTCGACAAGATGGTCTGGGCGTTCTGGGTGCTGATCGAGCCCGAGCCGTTCCCGGAGCCGTTCTTGGAGTTGCTGCCCGAGTTCGAGCCGGTCCCGTTGCCGTTGCTGGTCCCGTTGCCGTTGCCGGAGCTCTGCGAGACCAGCGCGCTGGCCAGCACCTGGGCCGCCTGCTGCTGCGGGGTGCCGTTGACCAGCGTCAGGCTGGCCGGGGTGACCCGCTCGGTGAGCTGGTCGAGCAGGCTCAGGTTGCTGGCGCTGGTGTCGGCGAACTTGGACGACAGCGCGACCTGGCCGCTGATCGTCGCGCCCGCGTCGGACAGGCCGGTCTTGACGCCGTTCACCACCGTGCTGGGCGCGCCCGGAGTGGTGATGATGAGGACCCGCTTGCCCTCCAGCAGGTTCTTCAGCAGAACCGGCTCGGCGGCCGAGGCGAACTGGCGGTCCCCCTGGACCTGCTGCTGGAGCGCGGTGTTCTCATTGTTGGCGGCATCGAGCTTGCTGCTCAGCGAGCTCGAGGTACGGTCCAGCGCGCTCAGCGCGGCGCCCCGCAGTTCGGTCGAGCCGAGCACGATGCCCACGGCCAGAGCCAGGAAGACGGCGACGATGGAAACCAGGTGGTAACGAAAATCAATCACTTGAACAGTCCGGTAAGCCAGGAGACGAACGAATGCCACGTTGCGTCGAAGTATCGGATCAGGATGGGCTCGACGGGCGACGCGGCCACCGCGACCAGCACGGTCACGATAGCGGCGAGCGCGAGCACGATGAGGGACCAGCTGGAGATCCGGCTCCGGTAGAGCCGGCTGACCCCCTTGGCGTTGACGATCTTGGTGCCGACCCGCAGCTGGGTGAGGAACGTGCTCGCCATCCCCGACCGGCCCTTGTCGAGGAACTCCTCCAGGGTCCAGTGGGTGCCGACCGCGACGATCAGGCTCGCGCCCTTGCCGTCGGCCAGCAGCAGGGCCACGTCCTCGCTGGTCCCCGCGGCCGGGATGACCGCGGAGCTCAGCCCCAGCTCCTTGATGCGGTTCAGGCCGGGGGCCCGCCCGTCGGCATAGGCGTGCACGATCAGCTCGGCCCCGCAGCGCAGCGTCTCGTCGGTGACCGAGTCCATGTCGCCGACGATCGCGTCGGGCACGTACCCGGCCTCCAGCAACGCGTCCGCCCCGCCGTCGACGCCGATCAGCACCGGCCGGTACTCGCGGATGTAGGGCCGGAGCGCGGCCAGGTCCTCGCGGTAGTGGTAGCCGCGGACGACGACCAGGACGTGCCGCCCGTCCATCCGGGTCCGGATGTCGGGGACCGCCACCCCGTCCACCAGCAGCTCGTGCTCCCGCTTGAGGAACTCCATGGTGTTGGCGGCGAACGCCTCGATCTGGGTCACGATGCCCGCCCGGGCCTCGGCCATCATCGCGTCCACCGAGTCCGCGGTCTGCGGCGTCCCCTTGGCCACCACCTGCTCGCCGGCGTACAGAGTGTCACCATCGAGGCGGAGGGTGGCGCCTTCGTGGACCCGGCTGAACACGTCCTGCCCCACGTTGTCGACCAGCGGGATGCCCGCCTCCATCAGCAACTGCGGGCCCAGATTGGGGTAGCGGCCACTCATGGAGACCGCGGCGTTGACCACGGCCGAGACCTTCCGGCTGATCAGAGCGTCGGCGGCGACCCGGTCGAGGTCAATATGGTCGATGATCGCGATGTCGCCGGGGCACAGCCGCTTGGTCAGGTTCTTGGTCCGGCGGTCCAGGCGCGCCGGTCCGGCCACCCCGGGCAGCTCGTTGGACTTACCGCGGTGGATGACCGGGATCCTTACGGACAGCACCTTCATCGTTCTTCCATCCTGCCAGAGCCCCCGACCACTCGCCGTCATCTTTATAATTACGGCGTGTTATCAGGTACGTACGAATCGTGCGGTACGCGGGAGCGGTGCCCGTGTGCAGGCGGCCCCCGGGCCCGGCCGTCACTCGGTGCTGCTTTCCATAATGGATGACGTCAAGCACTGCTTCGGGCTGGCCGCGCCGGATGAGGCGCGGGCGGGCCGGGGCCCCGCCGATCAGGAGGCACACGGTGACAGAGCAGGTCAGAGACCAGATACGGCTCACTTCGCTGTCGCACGGGGCGGGTTGCGCGTGCAAACTGCCGCTGGCCACGCTGGACCAGCTGATGGCCACCTTGGGCACCGGGCCGGGGCTGGCCGGGGCGGCCGGTGACCTGCTGGTGGGCGCGGCCGAGGGGGACGACGCGGCCGTGCTGCGGCTGGACGAGGACCGGGCGCTGGTGCTGACCACCGATTTCTTCACCCCGATCGTGGACAACGCCCGTGACTGGGGCCGGATCGCCGCCACCAACGCGATGTCGGACGTGTACGCGATGGGCGGCCGCCCGGTCATCGCGCTCAACCTGACCGCCTGGCCCGGGCAGACGCTGCCGGTCGAGCTGCTGGCGGAGGTCCTGCGAGGCGGCTCAGAAGCAGCTGCCGCCGCGGGCTGCCTGGTGGTGGGCGGACACACCATTGACGACCCGGAGCCCAAATACGGGCTGGCGGTGGTGGGCATGGCCGACCCGGACCGGCTGATGACGGTGGACCGGGCCCGCGACGGCGACCGGCTGGTGCTGACCAAGCCGATCGGGACCGGCGTGATCGCGACCGCGCACAAGCGCGGGGCGGCCCCCGGCGACGTGCTGGCCGCCGCGGTCGCGGCCATGACCACGCTCAACGGCGCGGCCAGCGAGGCGGCCGGGCGGGCGGGAGTACAGGCCGCCACCGACGTGACCGGGTTCGGGCTGCTCGGGCATCTGCACCGGATGCTGCGGGCCAGCGGGGTCGCCGCCGAGGTGTGGGCCGATCAGGTGCCGCTGCTGCCGGGGGCGGCCGGGCTGGCGGCGGCCGGCTTCATCTCCGGCGGCACCAACGCCAACATGTCCTACCTGTCCGACGTGACCGACATCGACCCGGACACGGACCCGGACACCGCGGTGCTGCTGCACGACGCCCAGACCTCTGGCGGCCTGCTGATCGCGGTCCCGCCCGGCCAGGTCGACGCGCTGCGTGCTGACCTGCGGGCCCACGGGACCGAGGCGGCCCTGGTGGGCACGGTCGAGACCGGGGAACCGGGCCGGATCGCGGTGCGGGCCACCGCTCCGGCCTGACGAGGCGCCATGTGGACGCCCGCCTCCGGGGCAGGCGCCGGAGGCGGACGACGGGAATCGGCGGAACCATGACACCGTTGTTTCCTAGGACCAGCACGCGGCCTTCAGAACGGAGCCCCGGGGTCTGATCAGCAGGACGCACGGGACCACCCGGCGCGCCCGTCACCGGCGCCGGGCGGGGACGCCGTTTTGTCAGACCCCCTCGTTACGTTGGGCCTGAGATATGCCTGAGTGCCCTGGGTGGCACGTCCGCTGACGAACGGGGTGACCGTGACCTGGACCGATGAACCACTGACGGAGGACGGACTGACCGAGGAGACCGCGGCCGCGCACGTGCACGGCATCGCGTTCAAGACCGGTCCGCCGGGCAAGTTCGGCGTTGAACTGGAGTGGCTCGTCCGCGATGCCCGAGATCCCGCGCTTCCCGTCCCGGCCAAGCGCACGTTCCCGGCCGTGGCCGATCTCACCGCACCGGCCGTTCTTCCCGACCCAGCCGCGCTGCCCTCCGGGAGCATGCTCACCACGGAGCCCGGCGGCCAGCTGGAACTGAGCTCCGCACCCGCCGACAGCCTGGGCGAGTGCATAACGGCCGTCAGCCGCGAGATGACCACGCTGCGCGAGGCAGTGGATCGCGCGGGACTGTGCCTGCAGGGCTACGGCTACGACCCGCTCCGCCCGCCGCACCGGGTGCTCGATCTGCCCCGGTACACGGCCATGGAGGAGTTCTTCGACCGCAGCGGCCCATGGGGCCGCCAGATGATGTGTAACACCGCGTCGGTCCAGGTCTGCGTGGACGCCGGCCAGGACACCGCCGGCGCGGGCGGCTACCGCGCGCGGTGGCGGCTGGCCCACCAGATCGGGCCGGTGCTGGTGGCCGCGTTCGCCAACTCCCCTCTCCGGCAGGGCAAGCCGTCGGGCTGGCGGTCGACCCGGCAGGAGGTCTGGGCCCACCTGGACCCGAGCCGGACCAAGCCGCCACCGGACGGGGACCGCGACCCCCGGGACACCTACGTGGACTACGCTCTCGACGCCGACCTGATGCTGGTCCGCCGGGAGGGCTCGCCGTCCTGGAGCGCACCGCCGGGGCTGACGTTCCGGGGCTGGCTGCGGGGCGCCGGGGAGCGCCGGCCGACGGTCGAGGATCTCACCTATCACCTGTCCACGCTGTTCCCGCCGGTGCGGCCGCGCGGCCACCTGGAGCTGCGCATGATCGACGCGCAGCCCGGCGACGACGGCTGGGTCGTGCCCGCCGCGGTGACCTGGGCCCTGTTCGAGGACCCGGAGGCGGCCGACGCCGCCATGGCCGCGGCCGAGCCGCTCACCTCCGGGAACGGCCAAGTGGGGCACGACGCCGTGCCCGATGGGAACCCGTGGCTCCGGGCGGCCCGCGAAGGGCCGGCCGACCCGCAGATCGCGCGGGCCAGCCAGCAGTGTTTCGAGGCGGCCGACGCCGCGCTGGGCCGGGCCAACGCCCCGGACGGTATCCGCCGATCGGTCGCCGACTTCGCCGAACGATACGTGCTCACAGGCCGCTGTCCAGCCGACGATCAACTCAAGGGGATGCATTGACCTCGTCACATGAGCTGCCCACCGTCCCGGCCACCACCCTCGTTACCGCAGAGACCCTGCGGGACGAGATCGCCACCGCCCTGACCGCCGCCCGAGACCGGACCGCGGCGCTCACCGACTGCGTGGACGAGGACGACCTGATCCGCCAGCACTCGCCGCTGATGTCCCCGCTGGTGTGGGACCTGGCCCACATCGCCAACCAGGAAGAGCTGTGGCTGCTGCGCGACGTGGGCGGCCAGGATCCGATGCACCCGGAGATCGACCCGCTGTACAACGCGTTCGAGCACCCCCGGTCCGAACGGCCCACGCTGCCGCTGCTGCCGCCCGGCGAGGCCCGCAGCTACGCCGCCGACGTGCGCGGCCGGGTGCTGGACGTGCTGGAGCGGGCCTCGTTCAGCGGCCGCCGCCTGGTCACCGGCGGGTTCGCGTTCGGCATGATCGTCCAGCACGAGCAGCAGCACGACGAGACCATGCTCATCACCCACCAGCTGCGCAAGGGCGCGCCGGTGCTGACCGCGCCGCCGGCCGCCCCGGCCCCGGCCGACGCCATCAGCCTGCCGGCCGAGGTGCTGGTGCCGGGCGGCCCGTTCACCATGGGCACCTCGACCGAGCCGTGGGCGCTGGACAACGAGCGGCCAGCCCACACCGTGGCCGTGGCGCCGTTTTTTATCGACACCACGCCGGTGACCAACGCCGCCTACCAGGCGTTCATCGCCGACGGCGGGTACGACGACCCGCGGTTCTGGACGCCGGAGGGCTGGGACCACCGCCAGCGGGCCGGGCTGACCGCCCCGATGACCTGGCGCCGGGACGGCCGCCAGTGGGTCCGCACCGCCTTCGGGCTGACCGAACCGGTCCAGCCGGCCGAGCCGGTCCTGCACGTGAGCTGGTACGAGGCGGACGCCTACGCTCGCTGGGCGGGCCGCCGCCTGCCGACCGAGGCCGAATGGGAAAAGGCCGCCCGCTTCGACCCGGTGACCGGGCTGTCCCGGCGGTTCCCGTGGGGCGATGACGCACCGACGGCCGAGCACGCCAACCTGGGCCAGGCCCACCTGCGCCCGGCCCCGGCTGGCGCCTACCCCGCGGGGGCGGCTCCCTGCGGCGCCCGGCAGCTGATCGGCGACGTATGGGAGTGGACGTCGAGCGACCTTCTCCCCTACCCCGGCTTCGAGGCCTGGCCGTACCGCGAGTACTCCGAGGTGTTCTTCGGGCCCGAGTACAAGGTGCTGCGGGGCGGGTCGTTCGCGGTCAGCCCAGCGCTCAGCCGGGCCACCTTCCGGAACTGGGACTACCCGATCCGGCGGCAGATCTTCGCCGGCTTCCGCACCGCCCGCACCGCCACCCCGGAGGCTTCCTGATGTGCCGGCACCTGGCCTACCTGGGCCCGGCGGTCAGCCTGCGGGAAGCGATCATCGACCCCCCGTACGGCCTGTACCGGCAGGCGTGGGCGCCGAAGATGATGCGCGGCAGCGGCACCATGAACGTCGACGGCTTCGGGGCCGGCTGGTACGCCGACGGCGACCCGGTCCCGGCCCGCTACCGGAACTCCGGGCCGATCTGGGCCGATCCGTCGTTCGCCGACCTGACCCGGGTCACCCGCAGCGGTGCGCTGCTGGCCGCGGTCAGGGACGCGAGCGCCGGCACCGAGCCCAGCGCGTCGGCGACGTCGCCGTTCGGCGCCGGCCACTGGCTGTTCAGCCACAACGGCGCGCTGGTGGGCTGGCCGGGCACGGCCGCCGGGCTGGCGGCCACGCTCAGCCCGCTGGAGCTGCTCAACCTGGACGCCCGGGTCGATTCGGCGCTGCTGTGGGCGCTGACGCTGAAGCAGCTGCGCGACGGTGCGGCCCCCGACGAAGCCCTGGCCACGGTGATCGGCCTGCTCGACCAGGCCGGTGTGGCCGGCCGGTTCAACTTCCTGCTCACCGACGGCCACGCGATCGCGGCCACCACCGCAGGCCACTCGCTGTTCTACCGGCAGGGCCACGCGGACGGGGCGGACAGCGTGACGGTGGCGTCCGAGCCGGCCGACGACGACCCGGCCTGGACCGAGGTCCCGGACCGGTCCCTGCTCACCGCGACCGTCAGCGACGTGAAGGTCCGCATCCTGCCGGTGCCGCCGGAAGTCACCGCCGACAGCCCCGAGCGCGTCCAGCACGGCAGCTTCCCCGCAGGCATGGCCGCCACCTCCAGTCCCGACGGAAGGAACCCCAGTCAATGACGACCTCGCTGCACGTTGAGCGACGTCTGCCCGCCGACTTCCTGGCCGATTCACTGCGTGCCGACGCGCGGGCCGGGCTGACCGCCACCCCCAAGACGCTGCCGCCCAAGTGGTTCTACGACGCGGCCGGCAGCGAGCTGTTCGAGAAGATCACCGCGCTGCCCGAGTACTACCCGACCCGCGCCGAGCGGGAGATCCTGCAGGCGCGGGCAGCTCATATTGCCGCCGCGAGCCGGGCCGCGACCCTGGTCGAGCTGGGCTCGGGTTCGTCGGTGAAGACCCGGCTGCTGATCGGCGCGCTGCGCTCGGGCGGCACCCTGCGCCAGTACGTGCCGGTCGACGTCAGCGAGCCGGCCCTGCTGGCGGCGGCCAGCGCCCTGTTCAGCGACTACCCGGGCCTCGAGGTGAGTGGGGTGGTGTCCGACTTCGAGGACTACCTGGGCCCGGACGGTGACGGCGAGGCCGGGGCCCTGGAGGCTGAGGCGGGCGGCGGCCCGCGGATGGTCGCGTTCCTGGGCGGCACGATCGGCAACCTGCTCCCGGACGAGCGGGCCTCGTTCCTGGCCCGCGTCCGCTCCGGCCTGACGGCCGGGGACACCCTGCTGCTCGGCACCGACCTGGTGAAGGACCCGGCCGTGCTGGTGGCCGCCTACGACGACGAGGCCGGCGTCACCGCCGCGTTCAACAAGAACGTGCTGTCGGTCCTCAACCACGAGCTGGGCGCCGATTTCGACCTCGACCGGTTCGAGCACGTGGCCCGCTGGGACCCCGACCAGGAGTGGATCGAGATGCGGCTGCGCTCGGCCGGCCCGCAGACCGTGCACCTGCCCGCCGTCAACCTGACCGTCGAATTCGCCGACGGTGAGGAGATGCGCACCGAGGTCAGCGCGAAGTTCCGGCGCGAGGGGGTGGAACGGGAGCTGACCGGGGCCGGGTTCGCGCTGGAGCACTGGTGGACCGACCCGGAGGGGCGCTTCGGCCTGTCGCTGGCCCGGCCCGCCGGCTGATCACCAGTCCGCAGCCGCCCGGTCACCCACCGTCTACCGCGGGAGGCTGGTGTGAAGCATTGCATGCCATTGTGAGGCATTACATGCGTAATCGCAGGTCAACGGTGCCCTACGGTATGCAGTTGTGGTGGATGATCAAGGCCCGGACATCGTGCACGAGGGCCCGACGCCGATCTACGTGCAGATCGTGGACTACATCACGGCCCACATCGAGTCCGGCGACTGGGAGCCCGGCCACCGCCTGCCCGCCGAGCGGGCCATGGCCGAACGCTGGGGCGTCGCCTACCTCACCATCCGGCGGGCCATGGCCGAGCTCCGCGATCGCGGCCTGATCGTCAGCGTCCAGGGCCGCGGCACCTACGTGAAGGACCCCAAGCGCTGATGTCCCCGCCCGCCCCGCACCCCCGGTTCGCGCAGCACACCCGGCTGGTCGCCGCGCCCGGTAAGCGCGATGAGCTGGTGGCCAAGTTCCTGGAGGCGGCCGAGATCCAGCGCGACAACCCCGCCTGCGAGCTGATGCTGGTCAGCACCGCGCCGGACGCGCCCGACGTCGTCTACCTGACCGAGATCTGGTCGGCCGAAGACGCCTGGGAGCAGGCCCGCCGCCGCCCGGAGATCCAGGCCTGGGCCGCCTCCATGCCCGGCCTGGTCGGCGGCCCTCCGCAGAGCGCCCGGCTCGAGATCGCAGGCGGCACCGGCCTTGGCTGACCGGCGGCTGAGCGTGCTGCACTGGAACATTCATTCGTGGCGGGACGACCGGGAGGCGCCGAACGAGTGGGCGGTGGAGGGGCTGATCGGCGACCTGCGGCCCGACGCGGTCTCGCTCACCGAGGTCAGCACGGCGTGGGGCGAGGCCGGGCCGCTGAGCGAGATCGCCGGCCGGCTGAAGTACCGGTGGGTGTTCGTGCCGACGCTGGAGTACCGCGGGGAGCCGGCCACCGAGGGGTACGGCAACGCGCTGCTGACCCGGTTGCCGATCCTGGCCGTGCAGCAGTGGCGGGTGCACTCCCCCGACCGGTACGCGGACAACGAGCCGTCCGAGCCGCGGACGGTGGCGCTGGCCCGGCTGGAGGTGGCCGGCACGCCGGTCTGGGTGGGCGCCACCCACCTCCCGGCCAACCAGGAAGCGGACCGGTCACGGGCGCTGACGCGGCTGGCCGCGCTGCTGCGCCAGCTGGACCCGCCCTGGCTGGTGTGCGGGGACTTCAACACGGCCGTGAAGACCTGGCGGGACGAGCTGCCGGAGGGCGTCACGGTGGTGCCCAGGTGGCGGAAGGCCACGTTCCCCACGCGGCCCCGCCCGGTCCGGGCGATCGACTACGCCCTGGTCTCCCCCGGGCTGACCGCCCGTGGGCACGCGGTCAGAAGAAAAGGGTCCGACCACCGGGCGGTCTACGTCACCGCTCGTCTGGACGGCCGGGCCGGTGGGGAAGGAACCAGCGGCTCCTCCCCCACCGCGCCCGCGGGCGTGAGCTAGCTGGCGTAGGCCTGCAGCTCGGAGAGCTGGCCGGCGGGCCAGCCGGAGTTGGCGGTGAAGGTCAGCCGCAGGTAGCGGGTGGTGGCGGCGGTGAACGTGATCGTCACCGTGTTGCCGGTGGACGGGTTGAAGGTGTAGCCGGCCGACCCGGCCAGGGTGGTGAAGGTCGAGCCGTCGGTGCTGCCGGAGATCGACAGCGTCTAGGTCCTGGTTCCCCACGCCGACGACGGAGGCAGGTCCATGACCACCCCGCCGACGCTCTGGGCCGAGCCCAGGTCAACCTGGATCCATTGCGGGAAGGCGTTGTCGGTGCTCTCCCAGTAGGTGCTGGCGTTCCCGTCCACCGCGTTGCCGGGCGAATACGTCTGGGTGGAGCCGCTGGCGGTGGCGGGCTGGTTGAGCGACAGGTCCGAGCAGGGGTTGGTCGGTGGCGGGGGCGGCGGGGTGGTGCCGCCTCCGCCGCCCGCGCTGGGCGGCAGGCCTACCGGGCTGGCGTAGCTGGTCAGGACGGGGGTGGTGCTCCAGCCCGAGTTGCCGCTGCCCAGGTTGAAGGTGAACGTCCCGGCCGTGTCGTTCGGGTAGCCGTAGTTGTAGGTGCCGGCTACGCCTACGTTGGTGGCGGTGACGCCGCTGACGCTGGCCGAGCCGGTGGTCTCGGCCTGGAAGACCGTGGTGCCGGTCCAGTCGACGGTGTCGTCGCTGAAGTTCAGACCGGTGACCGCGTACCCTTCGCCGCCGCCGCCGACGATCTCGAACGCCTCGTACGGGCTGTCGTCGATGGTATTGCCGGTGACGTTGACGGTCACGCCGGAGAACGCATAGTCGTAGGCGTCGAACCGCATGGCGCCCATGGCGTGGCCCCAGTTCGGGTTCATGGCCCCAGTACGGATGAGCGTGTTGCCGGAGACGGTGATCGTGCCGGACAGCGGCGCGAAGCCCGGCGACAGGAACTGCTCGTTGGAGATGGCCAGGCCGCTGCCGAGCGGCTGGGTGTCCATGATCACGTTGCCGGTGATCGTGTTGTTGGAGCCGCCGTAGTCGGCGATGCCGTTGGCCAGGTTGGGCTGCTCGATGGTGTTGTCGCTGAACGTGATGCCCGAGTCGGCGGCCGGATAGGACCAGATCGCCAGCCGTCGTCACCGGTGTTGCGGATGAAGTTGTTGGTGACGGTCGAGTTGGCCGCGTTGCCGTTGAAGTTCAGCCCGTCGGCGTCGGTCGACAGCACCACGGAGTTCTCCACGGTGACGTTGGTGTTGCCGTACTGCAGCCAGAAGCCGACGTTGGTGTCCTGGATCCACAGGCCGCTGACGGTCGCGCCGGTGCCGAGCGACCCATTGATCGCGTTGGCCGAACTGTCGTCGTGCCGCCCCACGGTGGAGCCCATGATCGCGAAGCCGCTCAGGTTGACCGGGCCGGGCACCGCCGAGGTGTTGTTGATGAACTCGTTGGTCTTGATCGAGGTGTACCAGTCCCCCGCGCCCACGATCGTGGCCTTGCTGACCTGCAGTGGCGAGCTGATCAGGTAGGTGCCGGCCGGGATCCAGACCGAGTCCCCGGCGTTGGTGGCGGCGGAGATCGCGCTGTTGAACGCGCTGGTGGAGTCGGCGTTGCCGGTTGGATCGGCGCCCTGGCTGACCACCGAGACCGAGTTCGCGGGCTGGCTGGCGGCGGCCGGGACGCTGAGGAAGTCCATCACGTCGATCGTCACCGGCGTGACGTCGCCCGAGTTGACCTGGAGGGTGACGGTCGAGCCGGCCGCGATGGACGACGACAGCAGCATCCGCGCGTCGTTGAAGAAATGATGCGTCTTGCTGCCGGCGATGTTGCCGGTCGTGACGTAAGCATAGGCCGAGGTCAGCGACAGCTTCGAGTTCTGCTGGGTGCCGTCGACGTAGACCGACAGTGTGCCGGACGATCCCTGGCTGAGCGCGTAGCTGACGTCGAAGGCGTTGGCGGTCGCGGTGGTGGTGAACGTGATCGACTGGCCCTGCCCGGTGAGCTGCACGGCTTCCCGGCCGACCGCCTCGGTGGCCAGGTCACCCTGGGTGTAGTCCGGGCCGATGACCTTGCCGCCGCTGGTCGAGGCGTTCGCGCCGACCGCGAGGTCCTCGGTCATCCCGGTCACGGTCGCACCGGCGTTCTTCGGCAGCCCCAGCGGCGCGGCAGCGGGCCGGCTGGTCGCGCTCTGGTGAGTACCGGCCGGGATGGAGGCGGCGGCGAGCGAGGCCACCCCGGCCGTGAGCCCGGCCGCGGTGAGGACGGCGGCGGCCCCGGCCAGCACGCGGGTGCGGAGCCTGGACGGCGTTGCTGGTGGTCCCCCTGGATATTGCGTAGGCATGTCTGCCACACCTTCCCTTCGCTGGGCTGGTAAGGCCTGACCTGCACGAGCCGTGGGGCGCGTGGTCGCCACTGGTGCTGTCGGTACGGGCGTCGCCGTCGAGCGGCCACCGGCACGGGTCTCCGCTGGCCTGCGAAGCCATGCCGGATGTCGCTACGAGCACCCGCCAGGGCACTGCCCCAAATTCTAAGTTTTTCAACAGAATTTAGCAATACTAGAACTTTTAATGGCAAGAATCGAATGGCCGGCCGCAGGTGGGACACGACTACCTGTTGAGGACTGCTGCATTCTGAGGCTTCGACGATCGTGAGATGGCTCGGAACGAGGCACACTTCTTGCTGTTATCTGCGGGGATGGGCGCGGGTGGCCCGGGACGGGCAGCGTGCGACGACACGTGTCCCCGCCGTCCCGGACCAGCCCTCCGTGCCGTCCGCCGGTCAGGACGCGGGCGGCCGGGTCCGGAGCCAGACGCCGGTGTCCGGGGGCAGCGTGACGTCCGGGGCCGGTGAGCCGTCCGTGAGCGGATGGCTGGCAGCCAGCACCTGCTCGTGGGGCGGCAGCTCGACGGGGCGCTCGGACAGGTTGATCATCACCGTCACGTCGGCGCCGCGGCGGTAGCAGAGCACGCCGGCCGGGGCGGGCAGCCAGGTGAACGTGTCGGTGGTGAAGGCGGGCTCGGCCCGGCGGACCCGCAGCGCGTGCCGGTAGAGCGACAGCATCGAGTCCGGGTCGGCGCTCTCAGCCTCGACGGTGAGACCCGCCCAGGCCACCGGCTGGGGCAGCCAGGCCCGGGTCCTGTCCCCGGTGAAGCCGAACGGCGGGTGGCCGCCGGCCCACGGCAGCGGGACCCGGCAGCCGTCGCGACCCAGGTGCTCGCCGCCGGAGCGCTGCCACATCGGGTCCTGGCGATCCTCGTCGGCGAGGTCCTCGACCTCCCAGAGCCCCAGCTCCTCGCCCTGGTAGACGTAGGCCGTGCCGGGCAGCGAGAGCGACAGCAGCGCCGCCGCCCGCGCCCGCCGGGTGCCCAGGACCAGATCGGTCGCCTCGCCGATGCGGTGGCCGGGCCGGTCGAACGAGGTGTCGGCCCGTCCGTAGCGGGTGACGTCCCTGATCACGTCGTGGTTGCTGAGCACCCAGGTAGCCGGGGCGTCCACCCGGGTGTGCGAGGCCAGCGTGGCCCCGATGACCTGCCGCAGCTCGCCCGCGTCCCACGGGCAGCGCAGGAAGTCGAAGTTGAACACCGTCTGCAGTTCGCCGGGGCGCAGGTAGCGGGTGGTCCGTTCCACGTCGGGCAGCCACACCTCGCCGATCAGCACCCGCTCCCCGGGGTAGCTGTCGGCGATCGACCGCCAGGCCCGGTACACCTCGTGCACCTCGTCCCGGTCGACGAAAGGGTGCACGCCGGCGCCGGCGCTGGCGTCAGCCGGGTCGTAGTCGGCCATCGCCGGGTCCTTGGCCAGCAGCACCGCGGAGTCGATCCGGAACCCGTCCACCCCGCGGTCGAACCAGAACCGCAGCACGTCCTCGAACTCGGCCTGCACGTCCGCGTTGGCCCAGTTGAAGTCGGGCTGCTGGGGGGTGAACAGGTGCAGGTACCACTCCCCCGGCTGGCCGTCGGGACCGGCCACCCGGCTCCAGGCCGGGCCGCCGAACTCCGATGTCCAGTTGTTGGGCGGCTGGCCGCCGTCCGGGCCGCGGCCGGGACGGAAGATGAACCGGTCCCGTTCGGGCGAACCGGGCGCGGCCGCCAGCGCGGCCCTGAACCATGGCTGCACGTCCGAGCCGTGGTTCGGCACCACGTCAAGGATGATGCGAATACCCAGGTCGTGGGCTTCGGCGATCAGCTTCTCGGCCTCGTCCAGGGTGCCGAACGACGGCTCGATGGCCCGGTAGTCGGCCACGTCGTAGCCGGCGTCGGCCATCGGCGAGGGGTACCAGGGGTTGAACCAGATCGCGTCGACGCAAAGGTCGGCCAGGTAGGGCAGCCGGGACCGGACCCCGGCCAGATTGCCGACCCCGCTGCTGGTGCCCGGGCCGGGCCCCACCGCGAAACTGCGCACGTACACCTGGTAGATGACCGCGTCGCGCCACCAGGGGCGCGCATCCGGGACGTCCGGGACAGGCGCGACCGTCGGCCGGGCCAGGGTGTGATCGCTCACGGAAGTATCGATCCTCCGATCAGGGATGGGACGGTGGGGGCCCGGCCTGCTCAGCCCTTCACGCCCCCTGCGGTCAGGCCCGCCATGATGTTGCGCTGGAAGACGAGGAAAAAGGCGATCGCCGGCACGCAGGCGATGGCGAGTGCGGCGATGAACACGTCCTCCGGGATGCCGTAGTTCAGGTGGTACAGGCCGATGTTGATGGTCTGGGCCGACGGCTCGCTGAGCACCAGCAGCGGCCAGAGGAAGTCCTTCCACACGTTGACCGCCGCGAAGATCGACACCACCCCGATGATCGGCCGCGAGATCGGCAGCACCACCCGCCACAACGTGCGGAACGGGCCCGCTCCGTCCAGCGCGGCGGCCGCCAGCAGATCAGCCGGCACCGAGTCAAAGAACCTTTTCAAAATAAAGATATTGAACCCGTTGGCGACCGACGGAAGCCAGATCACCCAGGGCGTATTCAGGATGGAGGAGTGCAGGAACGGCAGGCTGCTGGCGGTCAGGTACTGGGGCAGCACCAGCACGGTGGCGGGGATCATCATCGCCGCCAGCATCGCGAACAGGATCACGTTGCCGAGGGCCGGGCGCAGCTTGGAGATCGCGTAGGCGGCGGCCACGTCGAACACGACCTGGAACACCAGCGCGCCGCCCGCGTACAGGATCGTGTTCAGGATCAGCCGGCCCAGGCCGAGGTCGTTCCAGGCGGTGAGGTAGTTGTGGAATTCCGGATGGCTGGGGACCAGGGTGGGTGGCGTCTGGACGACCTGCGACGGTGACTTCAGGCCGCCGGTCACCATCCAGTACAGCGGGAATAGGAACAGCGCGGCGAACAACGGGATCATCACGCCGAGCACGGTCCAGTAGACGACGCGGCCGTGACCGCGGCTGAGCTGGGCGGGTGAGATCAGCGTGCGTGGGCCGGATTCGACGGCAGCCATCTAGTTCGCCTCCTCGGTGCGGCGGGACAGCCACAGGTAGGCGCCCGCGAAGCCCAGCAGCACGACCAGCAGCAAGATGCCGAGCGCGGCGGCGCTCCCGTAGTTGTTGAACGAAAACGCGTAGTTGTAGATCAGGTACACGACGGTGGTGGTGCCGGACTGGCCGCCGGTCAGGATCAGCGGCTCCAGGAACACCTGCATGGTCGCCACGATCTGCAGCATCAGCATGAGCGACAGGATCAGCCGGGTCTGCGGGATGGTCACGTGCCAGACCCGGCGCAGCAGCCCGGCGCCGTCGATCTCGGCCGCGTCGTACAGCTCGCCGGGGATGCCCTGCAGCGAGGCCAGGTACACCAGCACCGCGGCTCCCATGTTGCTCCAGGTGGAGAACAGCACCAGGCAGAGCAGCGCGATGTGCGGGGACTGCAGCCACTGGGAGGTGGGCAGCCCGAGCGCGTGCAGCACCGCGTTGAACAGGCCGCTGTTGTCGGGGGTGTAGAACCACTTCCACAAGAACGCGGCCGCGGCGGGCGGGATCATCACCGGCAGGTACACCAGCAGCCGGAAGTAGCCACGCCATTGCCGCAGCTCGTTGAGCACGACCGCGGTGATGAACGGCACCGCGTACCCGAACACCAGGGCCAGCCCGGCGAACAGGGCGGTGGCCCGCCACGCGCCCCAGAAGCTCGGGTCCGCGATGATGTGCCGGTAGTTGCGCAGCCCGACCCAGGTGGTCTCGCCGGCGAAGTTGGTCTTCTGGAAACTCATGATCACTTCGCGGATCATCGGGTACCAGGAGAACAGCGCGAAACAGAAGATCCCGCCGATCATGAGCACGTAAGCGGCGGTGTTGTCGCGGAGCTTACGGGTCCGGCGGATCCGGCGGGCCGGGCTGATGCGGCCCGAGCGTGCGCCCTCCGGGTTGCTCACCCGGAGGGCGACAGGTAGCTCAGTGCTCACTGAAGATCCGTGCTCACTGCTGGTTGGCGAGGATGGAGTTGACCTGTGAGGAGAAGGTGCCCAGGAGCTGCTTGAGGTTGGCGTTGCGCTGGGTGAGCACGGCCGCCATCACCTTGTCGCCCTGGGCGTAGATGGCCTGGGCCTGCGGCGGCTCGATCTCGTTCTTCATGTTCGGGGCCGCGCTCAGGTACGGCGCGAAGTTCGACACCGGGATGGTGGCGTTGCTGTCCTCGTCGGAGTTGGTGCTCTGGGCTACCGAGGTGCCGGCGGTCCAGATGTTCGGCTCGGGCAGGCCGACCGGCTGGCCGGCCGCCTTGGCCCGCTTGAAGTTGAACTGGCCGGCGCCGGGGGTGAGGAACTCGAAGTTGAGGAACTTGATGCCGGCCTGGATCTGCGCCGGGGTGTCCTTCTTGCTGAACATGTAGCCGTCGCCGCCGAGCAGCGTGCCGCCGTCGCCGGGCATCGGCCCCTCGGCCAGGTTGCTGTACGGGGACCCGTACTCCTGGTGGATGTAGGTGACGTTGTCCGGCGCGGCCACGTACATGCCGAGCTTGCCCGAGCCCATCAGCTGCGGCAGGTCGTTGTACTGGAGCAGCTGCTTGGACCCCATCGAGTTGTCGGTCCAGCGCATGGCCTGCAGGTTCTGCAGCAGCTGCATCCCGGTGGCGTTGTCGAAGGCGGCCTTCTGCCCGCTGACCATGGTGCCGCCGAGGGAGTACATCTCAGCGGTGAAGTGCCAGCCGCCAACGTTGGCGGCGCTGTAGTCGCCGTAACCGACGATCCCGCCGCCGAGCGCGCTGATCTTCTTGGCGTCGGTCCTGACCTGCGCCCAGGTGGTCGGCGGCTGGTTCGGGTTCAGGCCCGCGCGCTGGAACAGCTGCTTGTTGTAGAGCAGGCCGAGGGTGTAGTTCGAGACCGGGATGCCGTACAGCGCGCCGCTCGCGCTGTCGCCCTGGCGGTACAAGTTGACCAGGTCAGACTGGATGCTGCCGAGGTTCTTGATCTGGCTGGCGTACTTGCTGATGTCGGCCGCCTGGCCCGAGCTGACGACGTTCGAGGCGTCCGTGAAGTACGTGTAGAAGACGTTGTCCAGCTTGCCGCTGGCCAGCTTGGCGTCGAACGTCGACGGGTCGTCGCACGGGTTGGTGTCGTCGCCGGTCACGGTGATGCTGGGGTTGGCCTTCTCGAAGGCCTGGATGTCGTCGACGAAGAACTTCCGCTGGGCGGCCTGGGTCTTGGGCGGCTCGCAGCCGACGGTGATCGTGACGTGGCCGCCTGAGCTGGACGACGTGCTGCTGTTGCTGCCGCCCGAGCTGCAGGCCGCAACCGAGATGGCTCCGATGACCGCGAGGCTGGCCACCGCGGCGTGGCGCCGGCCGGGTATCACAGCGCGGCCTCGTCTGCCTGTCGCGCCTGCGCCGTTGCCAGTTACTTTCATGGGCACCTTCTACGTTGATGGGCCAGCGTGGTGGCGCTGACGCTACATCTGGCCGCAGATCAACGCAATATCTGAATAAGATTTTGCAAAATAACGACATAGTAAAGAAGGAAGTAATCGCAGGCTGGGGGCTCGCTGGGGTTGCTCGTCCGCGGTGCGGCGCTGTGTCCGTATCACGGCGAGCATGGCCGCAGCGCCGGGCGGCGCGGATCGAACAGCCGGCGGCGCGGACCGAAGCTGCGCGGGCGGTGGGGACGGCGGTGCCCTGGAAAACCCTGAAAGGGATCCGGGTGGCCGGGGTGCCGAGACCGGGGGGCTGAGACCGGGGGCTGGGACCGGGGCCGCTGGCCGACCGGGTCAGGCGACGCGGGCGGTGGAGCCGCGGACGACCAGCTCGGGCTCGAAGAGGAGCTCCTCGGGGGCGACGGGGACACCCTCGATCTGGTTGACGAGCATGGCGACGACGGCGCGGCCCATCGCTTCGATGGGCTGACGAACGGTCGTCAGCGGCGGGGCCGTGCAGGTCATCAGGGCCGAGTCGTCGAAGCCGACCACCGACAGGCTGTCGGGAACGGCCAGGCCGGCCCGGCGGGCGGCGCGGACCGCGCCCAGCGCGAGCTGGTCGGAGGCGCAGATGATGCCGGTGACGCCCGTCTCGATGAGCCGGGTGCCGGCCGCGTGGCCGCCCTCGATGCTGAACAGCGCGTGCTCCACCGCGACCTCGTGGCCGGCCCGCTTGCCCTCGGCCTGCAGGGCCGCGAGCTTGCGGCGGCTGGGCATGTGGTCGGCGGGGCCCATGATGGCGCCGATCCGGGTGTGGCCCAGGGACGACAAGTGGCCGAAGGCCTGCTCGCTGGCCACCACGTCGTCGGTCGAGACCCGCGGGAAGCCGAGCTGGTCGACGGCCGCATTGACCAGCATGACCGGCACGCCGCGGTCGTGCAGCAGGCGGTAGTGGTCGTGCGGCGAGTCGGCCTCGGCGAAGTCGCCGCCCGCGAACACCACCCCGGAGACCTGCTGCTGGATCAGCATGCTGACGTAGGCCGCCTCGGACAGGCCGCCGCCCGTCCGGGTGCAGAGCACCGGCGTGAAACCTTGCTGCGCGAGGCCGCCGCCGACCACCTCGGCCAGCGCCGGGAAGATCGGGTTCTCCAGCTCGGGCAGCACCAGGCCGACCAGCCGGGCGCGGTCGCCCCGGAGCTGGGTCGGGCGCTCATAACCGAGGACGTCCAGGGCGGTCAGCACCGCCGCCCGGGTCGATTCGGACACGCCGGGGCGGCCGTTCAGGACGCGAGACACGGTGGCCTCGCTCACCCCCGCCTTGCGCGCTACGTCACCCAGCCTCTGTGCCATGCTGCAAGCTTACGGCAAGACTCGTCATTTTCTTGCAGGATTTTCCACGGCGCGTCGGGCGGGGCGGCTGGGGGTGACGCGCCGGGTGGGGCGCGGGTGGCCTGGCTCAGGAGGCTCGCTCGCGGGCAGCCAGGTCCAGGAGCTCCTCGGCGTGGGCGCGGCCGAATTCGGAGTCTTCCAGGCCGGCCAGCATGCGGGAAAGCTCGCGGACGCGGCCGGGACCGTCCAGGCGGACGACGCCGCTGCTGGTGACCAGGCCGTCGTTGGCCTTCATGACGACCAGGTGGTTGTCGGCGAACGCGGCGACCTGGGGCAGGTGGGTGACCACGATGACCTGGGCGAGCCGGGCCAGGCGGGCCAGCCGGCGGCCGATCTCGACCGCCGCCTTACCGCCGACGCCGGCGTCGACCTCGTCGAACACGAAGGTGGGGACGGGGTCGGCCCCGGCGAACACCACCTCGATGGCCAGCATGACCCGGGACAGCTCACCGCCGGAGGCGCCCTTGTTCAGGGGCAGCGGCGGGGCGCCCGGGTGGGCCGCCAGCCGGATCTCGATATCGTCGGCGCCGTGCGGCCCGGGCTCGTCCAGCGGGCGGACGACCGCGACCAGTGAGGCGTGCGGCATGGCCAGCGCGGTCAGCTCGGCGGTCACGTCGCGCCCGAACCGCTCGGCCGCGTCCTCGCGCAGGCTGGTCAGCTGGCCGGCCAGCTCGCTGACGCGGGCGGCCAGCTGGGCGGTCTCCTCGGCCAGGCCGGCGATCCGGTCGTCGTCGCCTTCCAGCTCGAGCAGCCGCGCGGCGGCGGGCTTGGTCCAGGCCAGCACCACCGCCAGGTCCCCGGCCGGGTCGATGTCCGCCAGATCGAGGCCGGCCGCGTCGCCGTCAGCGGCGGGCGCGGCGGTCAGCTCGGCGGCGGCCCGGGGGCCGTAGGTGCGGACCAGCCGGCCCAGCGTGGCCCTGCGTTCCTGCACCGAGGCCAGCCGGGCCGGGTCGGCGTCCAGCGCCTCGGTGTAGGAGGCGAGCTCGCCGGCCACGTCGGCCAGCAGGTAGGACGCCTCCAACAGCCGGTCGGCCAGGCTGGCCAGGGCCGGGTCGTGCTGGCGGACCGCCTCGAGCTCCTGCCGGGCCCCGCCGACCAGGGCGGTGGCGTCCGGGCGCTCGTAGGCGCCCGCGGACGGGTCACCGAGCAGCGCCTCGTGGGCGGCGGTGGCGGCGGCGCGCAGCGACTCGGCGTTGCTGAGCCGTTCCTCTTCGGCCCGCAGCTGCACGTCCTCGTCGGCGGCCGGGTCGGCCGCCTCGATCTCGGTCAGCGCCTGGCGCAGGCCGGCCGCCTCATTTTCGCGCTCGCGGGCCCGCTCGGTCAGCTCGGTCAGCTCGGCCCGGGTCTCCCGGTGCCGCTGGTAGACCCGCTGGTAGTCGCCCAGTACCTGGGCCAGCGCGGGGCCGGCGTAGGCGTCGAGCGCCTCGCGCTGGCGGCCCGCCCGCAGCAGCTGCTGCTGGTCGGACTGGCCGTGCACCGCGACCAGGTCGTCGGCCAGGTAGGTGAGCAGCGAGACCGGGACCGACCGGCCGCCCGCGTGCGCCCGGGACCGGCCCTCGGCTGACACCGACCGGTTGATGACCAGCGCGCCGCCGTCGTCGTCGAGCTCGCCGCCGGCCTCGTCGACCTGGCGGGCGACCTTGCCGTCGGGGTCGATGGTCAGCCGGCCTTCGACCACGGCGCGCTGGGCGCCGGGGCGGACCCGGGCCGGGTCGGCGCGGCCGCCGAACAGCAAACCGAGCCCCGTCACCACCATGGTCTTGCCCGCGCCGGTCTCGCCGGTGACCACGGTGAAGCCCGGGGACAGTTCAAGCGTCGCATCGTCGATGACCCCGAGCCCGGTGATCCGGACTTCCTCAAGCATGGCCGTCAGCCCGTCTCCTTGTTGCTGTCTCGTCCTGGCCTGTCGTGTTCTGGGTCGGGCCTGCCGCCGAGCCGGCTCCCTCGCCAGCCTTTCACTGGCAGGCCGAACTTGGCCACCAGCCGGTCGGTGAACGGGGCGCCACCGTCGTCGGTGGCGGGGCCACCGTCCGCCGTGGCGCTGACCCCGTGCAGCCGTGCCAGCCGCACCGGGAGCGCGCCGCGCCGGACCTCGACCCGTGCCCCGGGCTCCAGATCGACCATACGGCGGCCGTCGCACCACATCACGGCACCGGGCGGCGCCGCGCCGGCCGGTTCGGCCAGAAGGTCCGCCGCGGCGGGGGCCGGACCGCGCCCGGAACCGCCGATGACCTCGACGGCGAGCACCGAGCGGGGCGAGACCACCATCGGCCGCGCGAACAGCGCGTGCGCGCTGATCGGCACCATCAGCAGCGCCTCCACCTCGGGCCAGACCACCGGGCCGCCGGCCGAGAACGCGTACGCGGTCGAGCCGGTCGGGGTGGCGCACACCACGCCGTCGCAGCCCCACCGGGACAGCGGCCGCCCGTCCACCTCGGTCACCACTTCCAGCACCCGCTCGCGGGCTGCCTTCTCGACCGTGGCTTCGTTGAGGGCCCAGGTCACCGCGACCGGCACGCCGTCGTAGAGCACCTGGACGTCGATCGTCATGCGTTCTTCGACCACGTAGTGCCGGGCCACCACCCGGTCGACGGTGTCGGCCAGGCCGTCGGGCTCGGCTTCGGCCAGGAAGCCCACGTGCCCGAGGTTGACCCCGATCAGCGGGGTGCCCGCCGGTCGCGCGATCTCCGCCGCCCGCAGCAGCGTGCCGTCGCCGCCGACCACGATGACGATCTCCGCTCCCTCGGCCGCCCTCGGGCCCGGCGCCACCTCCTGCACGCCCGCGCAGGCCAGGTCGCTGGCCTCCGGGGTGAGGACGCGCACGGTCAGATCGGCCGCGATCAGCTGGGAGACCACCTTGCGGGCGCTGCGGAGGGAGTCCTTGCGCCCGGTGTGTGCCACGACGAGGGCCGTCCGTCCGGTCTCGCCGCTGCCTTCGCTCATTGGTGTTGTGTGCCCTTTCACGATCTGGTCCGGTTCAGTGCGGTCCCTCCGCGATCGCTCGGCGCAGGTCCCCATCGTCCAGCGGCGGGGCGCCACGCCGCAGCCAGACGAAGTACTCGACGTTGCCGGCCGGCCCGGGCAGCGGGCTGGCCGTCACCCCGAGCACCCCGAGGCCGAGGCCGGCGGCGGTCCGGGTGACCGCGCTGACCGCTTCGGCTCTCAGTCCAGCATCGCGCACCACGCCACCGGTTCCGACCCGGCCCTTACCCACTTCGAACTGCGGTTTCACCATCAGCAGGAAATCGGCGCCGGGGGCCACGCTGGCGACCAGGGCCGGCAGGACCAGCGACAGCGAGATGAACGACAGGTCCCCCACCACCAGGTCCGGCCGCTGCCCGTCCGGTCCGGCCGCCTGCTCGGGCAGCAGCGACCGGACGTTCACCCGGTCCCGGACCGTGACCCGCGGGTCGGTCTGCAGCGACCAGGCCAGCTGGCCGTAGCCGACGTCGGCCGCGATGACGTGGGCGGCTCCGGCCCGCAGGAGCACGTCGGTGAAGCCGCCGGTGGACGCGCCCGCGTCCAGCGCGATCCGGCCGGTCACGTCCAGGCCGGGGAACGCGGCCAGCGCCCCGGCCAGCTTGTGACCGCCCCGGGAGACGTAGCCGGGGTCGGCGTCGCCGCCGCCGACCAGGATCGGCGTGTCCCGGGTGACCTGGGTGGCCGCCTTGGCCGCGGTTTCCCCGCCGGCCGTGACCCGCCCGGCCGCGATCAGCTCGGCCGCCTGCTCGCGGGAGCGGGCCAGCCCGCGCCGGACCAGCTCGGCGTCCAGCCGGGTCCGTACGGCCCGGGGTGCCTTACGGGTGCGTCCGGTCATGGCGTCCCGGCGGTTCGCTGGTGGTCGCCCGGGCTGAGCTCGCCGAGGACCTCGCGGAGCCGGTCGTGCACCTGGCCGAGGATGACCGGGTGCTCGTCCAGCGGCGCCTCGTCCAGCCGGCCGAGCTCCGCGATCGCCTCATCCACCCGGGAGTCCCCGGTGCCTTCGAGACCGGCCAGGTTGATGCGGACGATGTCGCCGTCGGTCATGAGTCGTGCCCTTCCGTCTGCTGGCGCTCGTTGTGCGCTACCCTCCGCCTTGAACGCTACCGTCCCGACGCTCGTGGAAGGGGAGCCGCGATGGCCACCGCCCAGGAATGCCAGGAAGCTTTCGAGAAGCTGACGGCCCGGCTCTCCGACCTCGACCCCAAAGACCGGGACGCCTTCTTCGCCGGCCGCTCGTTCTCCTGCCAGGTCCCGGATCTGGACGTCACGTTCGTGACCCGGTTCGGGCCGCAGGGAGCGGAGCCGGTGCACCTGGCCGCGCCCGGTGACCCGCAGGCCGACGTGCGGCTGACCGCCAGCAGTGACACCGTGCTGGAACTGGCCGAGCACGTGTCCGCGTTCCCGCGGGCGTGGCTGTCCGGCAAGGTCAAGGTGCAGGCCAGCATGCGCGACCTACTGAGGCTGCGCAAGCTGCTCTGACCCGGGCGGCCGGGGCGGGCGGCGCCGGATCCGCACCGCCGCCGCGATGGCCAGGACCAGGAACGCGAGGACGAGCACGGCGGCGGCGGCCGCGTAGCCGGCGACGCTGACCCGGTCCCGGCGCACGACCGGGATGGGACCGGGGTCGGCGAACCGCGCGCCGGCGGCCAGCCCGGGCTCGGCCGGGGCGCCGGCCAGGCGGCCCGCGGCGGCCAGCGCGGCGGGCGCGTCGACCTCGCCGAAACCGGTCGCTGGGCTGTAGTCCCCGGCCGGACGGTGGGTGGCGGAGGACACCATGGCCTGCTCCACCTGGAACGGGGTCAGCCGCGGGTAGCGGGCCCGGATCAGCGCCGCCACCCCGGCCACGAAGGCGGAGGCGGGGCTGGTGCCGTCGGCCTCCAGGTAGCTGCCGCCGGGACCGGCCCCGATCACCTTCACGCCGGGGGCGGACAGCACGACGGAGGAATTGTCATCCGAGAACGCCGCCCGGGCGCCGGTCCGGCTGACCGCGCCGACGCCGATGACGCCGGGGATGGCGGCCGGATAGCTGAACGGCGTGTACCCCGGCTGGGGGGTACCGTCGTTGCCGGCCGCCGCGACCAGCACCACCCCGTGGGCGGTCGCGTAGGCCAGCGCCGCCCGCAGGTTCTGGCTCGGGGTGATGCTGCCGAGCGACATGTTGATCACGCCGGCGCCGTGCTGGACCGCGTAGCGGATGCCGTTGCCGATAGCGTCGTCGTTGCCGGACTCGTTGGCGAACGCGCCGAAGCCGGGCTCGGTGTTGTCCAGGATCACCCGGACGGAAAGGATCCTGGCGGCCGGCGCGATGCCGATGACCCCGGACCGGCGCCCGGTGCCGCTGCCGTGCCCGGCGATGAGCGAGGCGATGTAGGTCCCGTGCAGATGCGGCGGCTGGTACCCGGGCGGGTCGGCCCCGGCCGCCTCGTCCGGCCCGGCCGTCACCGAACCGGCCAGGTCCGGGACCGACACGTCGACCCCGGTGTCCAGCACCGCGACGGTGACGCCGTTCCCCCGGGTCACCGGCCACGCGGCGGGCGCGTTGACGGCACCGAGCTGGGGCTGTTCGGCCGCCCTGATGCTCTGCACGGTGATGGCCGGGCCCGAGGCGCCTGCGAGGCCGCTGGCGGTGAGCAGCACGGCCACCAGGCCGGTCAGCACGACCACTCCGGGCGCTGACAGGTGACGATGATTGGCTGGCCCAGCGCGGTGCCGACGTCCTCGGCCAGCTGATCGGCCGGGTAGAACGGGGTGGAGCGGGGCTGGCCGGTCGCGCCGGCCGGGGAGCCGTCCGCGTAACCCGCCACCGTGAGCACGGCGTACGGCCCGTCCTGGCGGCTCAGCGCCACCTGCCGGGCGGCGTCGCCGAACGACGCGGCGCCGGTCCCGGGGAACGCGACCGCCCGCAGCCCCCGGACCGGGCTCTGGCCGGCCTGGTAGCTGGCCAGGAAGGCGGCCGCCCGGCCCGCGGTCGGGAACGCCAGCACCCCGATCGTGTACACCACCCCGCCCAGCTGGTCGGCGTAGCTGGCCCGGAGCACCGTCTGGCAGCCGTCGCGGCGGGCGATGGCGGCCACCGCCACGTCCAGCGCCGCCGCGCAGCCGCTGGCCGGGCTGATCCCGGCCCGGGCGGCCACCTCCCGGTCGAGCAGGTCAGAGTAGTAGGGCAGGCTGGCCGGGAAGACCTGGCCGGCCGGCTCGAAGGCCCACCGGCTGGCCACCCCGGCGGCGGCCGCCGCCGAGCGCTCGGCCGGTGTCGGCGGCCGGGTCAGCTCCGCGTGGGCCCGGCCCACCGCGATGACGGCAGCCACCAGGCAGGCCACGGCCAGCGCCGCGACCGCGGCGGTCACCCCCCACCAGCGGTGGCGCCGGGCCGGGGCGGGAGCGCGGCCGTCCCCCGTCGGTGCCGCCATACCCTTGATCGTAGGGCGCGCTCCCCCTGGTCAGAGCGGCAGGGCACGCTGGCGGAGCCAGCCGTCGAACTCGGTCGCCACGATCCGCTCGTTGCTGGTGCCTTCGGCGGCGGCCGAGGCCAGCCACACGATCGGCGGCCCCATGATCTCCGGCTCGAGCAGCGGCCGGTGCTGGTCCCTCTCCGGGACCATGCCGGTCCGGGTCGCGCCGCCCGGCAGCAGCATGTTCACGGTCACGCCGGTACCGTCGAGGTCGGCGGCCATGATCCGGGACAGCGCCTCGGCCCCGGCCCGGGACGGCCCGTAGGGCACGAATCCCCGCCGGGTCATGGTGGCGTGGTTCATCGAGATGTTGACGATCCGGCCGCGCCCGGCCGCCAGCATGAGCGGCGTCACCTCCCTGGCGACGAGGAAATAGCCGGTCAGGTTGGTGTCGACCACGGCCCGGAAACCCTCGGCGGTCACCGTCCAGAACCCCCGGGGCTCGGTGACGAAGTTCGGGTTGACCGTCCGCATGCCCAGCCCGGCGTTGTTGACCAGCAGGTCGATGCCGCCCAGGCGGTCGGCCGCGGCCCGCACGGCTGCCTGGACCGACGTCTCGTCCCGGGTGTCCAGGCCCAGCCCGGACGCGCCCGGCACGGTGGCGGCCATCTGCTCGGCCCGCGCCGCGTCCCGGCCGGTCAGCACCACCGTCGCCCCGGCCTGCGCCAGCGCCGACGCCATGGCCAGCCCGAGCCCGCTGGTCCCGCCGGTCAGCAGCACCCGGCGGGCCACCAGCGTCGCGGCGTAGTCCTCACTGTCTGCCATGCCCGCATGCTAACCACGCGGGACTCCGCCGCGGCCGCTGGCTCCCGGCGACCGTGACGTTTTCAGATTCTGATTGAAAAGGGTCCTAGCGGTTGAAGTGCTCCAGCAGATGACTGAAGTCCCACGTGTTCTGAGCCAGGCCCGAGCACGTGCTGGCGCCGACCGTGCCGGGGCAGCCGCCGTTGTCGCGCTGGATGGCCCAGATGGAGAGCAGGGCCAGGCCGTGCGCGCGGGCGAAGGTCAGCACCTGCTGGGCGTCGGACGGGTGGGTGACCTCGGTTCCGCCCGGGTAGTCATCGATGCCGGGCATCATCGTGATGCCCTCCAGCGCCCACCGCTGGGCGGAGCTGGCGTGCGGGTACACGGTCGCCAGCTGGGTGTGCGCCGCCTCGGCCGCGCTGATCGCGTCGGCGCCCATCGGGAGCGGGCTGGGCTCGCTGGCCAGGTAGTAGTCGAACGTCATGATGTTGACGACGTCGACCCGGGTGCCCGTGGCGGCCGCGTTGGCCAGCACGGCCAGGTCGGTCGCGGTCAGCCCGGTCGGCTCCACCGGCAGCGTGTACTGCACCTGCAGCGGCTGGTGACGGTGGGCCGCCCACTGTTCGGCCAGCTTGAGCGCCTGGTTGCGGCGGGCGATACCGGCGGTGTCGGTCAGCGAGTTCGCCTCCACGTCCATGTCGAGCCGGGTCACGTGGTAGGTCGCGATGACCGACTCGTAGTCGGCCGCGATCGCGTTCACGTCGGTGCAGGAGTCGGCGATCTCGGTGCCGGTCGAGTCGGCGCCGTAACCGCCGAAGCTGGGGATCACGTTGCCGCCGTGCCGCTGCAAGGTGGCGATGTCGGTGGCGAAGGTGCTGCCGGGGACCGGCTCGGTGGCGTCCCCGTTCCAGGTCAGTGAGCACGAGCCGGCGGTGGCGGTCTGGAGGAAGGCGATCGTCTCGTACGGCGAGCCGGACTGCTGGGCGCTGGTGGCGATGCTGCCGTTCAGCCAGGATTCGTAGTACGGGGCGTAGACCTGGCGGGGCCAGGGCTTGCCGGCGGCTGGGGCTTGTGGGGCCTGGGGGGCGGTCGGGGCTTGCGGGGCGGCCGGGGCCTGGGTCTGGGCTACGGCCGCCTGCGTGGCGCCGAGGGTGGCGGCGGCGACCAGGGCCGCACCGGGCACGAGGTATCTGAGGCGCGATCGGATCATTGGGTTTGCTCTCCTCACCAGATCCCCCCAACTATCCAACTATTAAGAAACTTTCCTTATATAAGCGCCGGGAGGGACCGGGGGTCAAGGGGTAAAGAGGGTTCGCGCGAGGTTGGCGGTATACGGCTGAGCCTGGCCTGGGCATGGGATAGGGCGGGAGCGTGGGCTGCCGGGGCGGGAGCGGCAACCGGATCGATGGCGTCATCGTGCGGTGGTGAGCCCGGGCGGTGCGGTGCCGCATGCGGGGCGGCCCGGCGCTGGTGACTGGGTCATCGTTGGCGCCTTCGATGCTGCTATTGGAGCATCGAAGGCGCCAACGATGCTGTTGCTTGCGCGGGCCCGGCCCTCGCTGGTGGGGCATGGGCGGCTGGTGGGGCGGCATGGGTGTGTGGGGAGCCATCGGGGCTGGGCGCGGTGGCCCGGCTCTCGATCTTTGGGCGGGAGGGCTGGCGATCTTGTGATCCGGGCGTGCTGGGGGAAGATGAGGACCATGGGAGAGCTGATCGTGCTCCGGCACGGGGAGACCGAGTGGAGCCGCGACGGCCGGCACACCGGGCGGACCGACATTCCGCTGACGCCGGCGGGAGAGGCGGCGGCGGCCCGGCTCAAGCCGGCCGTGGCCAAGCTGGACGTGGTGGCCGCGTTCAGCAGCCCGGCTGAACGAGCCCGGCGGACGGCTGAGCTGGCCGGGCTGACGAACGTCACCGTCGACTCCGACTTGTGGGAGTGGGATTACGGGGGGTACGAGGGGCGCACGACCAAGGACATCCAGGCCGAGCGGCCCGGCTGGTACCTGTGGCGGGACGGGGTGATCCCGAGCGACGCCGAGCATCCGGGTGAGACCATTCAGCAGGTCGGGGCCCGGGCCGACCGGGTGCTGGCGCTGGTCCGGCCGCTGCTGGCCCAGGGGAACGTGGCCCTGGTCGCGCACGGGCACGTTTTGCGGGTGCTGACCGCGCGTTACCTGGGGCTGGCCCCGGACGGGGGACGGCTGTTCGCGCTCGGTACCGGGACGATCTCGGAGCTGGGCGCCGAGCACGACGAGCCGGTCATCGACAGCTGGAACGTGCCGCCGACCGCGAGCTAGCCCGGGCTAGCCGACTGGGTGCGGGTCTCTTCGGTGACCCAGTTCAGGTAGCCGGGTGAGCCGCGCAGGATCGGGATCGCGACGATCTCCGGCTCGTCGTAGCTGTGCCGCTCGGTCAGCAGCGCGACCAGCTCTTCGTAGCGGTCGGCCGGCAGCTTGAACATGACCAGCCACTCCTCGGCCCGTTCGACGCCGTCGTCCCACCAGTAGGTGGCGGTCATCGGCCCGGCCACCTGGGCGCCGGCCGCGAGCCGGGACTCGACCGCCGCGCGGGCCAGCTCCATCGCTTCCGGCCGTGAATCAGTCGTGGTCTGTACCTGCAGGTAATCCGCTGATGAGCCGCTCATGACGCCGCCCTCCGCCGTTATGGCCCGATCGTACGCCGCTAGACTTCGTGGCCGTGCAGCTCGTGCATTCCGGCAAGGTCCGTGACCTGTACGCCGACGGAGAAGATCTCATCCTGGTCGCCTCGGACCGGGTCAGCGTCTACGACGTGATCCTGCCGACGCCGATCCCGGACAAGGGCAAGATCCTCACCCAGCTCTCGCTGTGGTGGTTCGGGCAGCTCGCCGGCGTGGTGCCGAACCACGTCATCTCGGCGACCGACGTGCCGCCGGAGTGGGCGGGCCGGGCGATCCGCTGCCGCCGCCTGGACATGGTGCCGGTCGAATGCATCGCCCGCGGCTACCTGGCCGGGCTGGGGCTCGCCGCCTACCGGGAGAGCGGCGCGATCTCCGGGGTGGCGCTGCCGCCCGGGCTGGCCGAAGGCGCCCAGCTGCCGGAGCCGGTGTTCACGCCGACGACCAAGGCGGCGCAGGGGCACGACGAGCCGCTCAGCTACGACGAGACCGTGCAGGCGGTGGGCGCGGACGTCGCTGCCGAGCTGCGGCGGATCACGCTCGAGGTGTACCGGCGGGGGGCGGGGCTGGCCGTCGAGCGCGGGGTGATCATCGCCGACACCAAGCTGGAGTTCGGGCTGGCGCCGGACGGGTCGGTGATCCTGGCCGACGAGGTACTGACCCCGGATTCGTCCCGATTCTGGCCGCGGGCGCAGTGGGAGCCGGGCCGGCCGCAGCACTCGCTGGACAAGCAGTTCGTGCGCGACTGGTCGGCCACGCTGGACTGGGACCGGACCCCGCCCGGGCCGCCGATCCCCGAGCAGATCGTGGCCGCGACCCGGGACCGCTACATCGACGTGTACCAGCGCCTGACCGGCGAAGCCTGGACAAGCTAGCCAGCAGCGGGGCTAGCCGGCCGGGCGCCAGCGCCACTTGCTGTGGTCGCCGGGCTCGGCCACGACCCGGTTGCGGATCGTGCCGACGCCGCCCACGGTGATCTCGATGGTCTTGCCGGGCTCGAGCCAGACCGGTGGCTTGCGGGCGTAGCCGACGCCGCCCGGGGTGCCGGTGGCGATGACGTCACCGGGGCGCAGGGTGGTGAACGAGGAGTAGAACTCGACCGTGCTGGGGATGTCGATCAGCATCTGCGAGGTCCGCGCCTGCTGCATGACCTCGCCGTCGAGCCGGGTGGTCAGCGTGGTGTCGAGGATGTCCACCTCGTCGGGGGTGACGACCTCAGGGCCGATCGGCATCGAGCCGTCGAAGTTCTTGCCCGGGATCCACTGGCTGGCGGCGCGCTGCCAGTCCCGGGCGGAGGCGTCGTTGAGCACGGTGAAGCCCGCGATCGCGGCCATCGCCTGGTCGGCCGGGATGTAGCGCCCGCCGGCCCCGATGACGATGCCGACCTCGCCCTCGTAGTCGTAGCCGTCGGTGAGCGCGGGCACCACCAGGTCGGCGTAGGGGCCGGTGACGGTCTCGGGGCTGCGCATGAACACGTTCGGGAACGTAGGCAGGTCCCGGCCGCCCTCGGCGACGTGGTCGGCGTAGTTGAGGCCCAGGCAGTGGATGACCCGCGGGCTGGGCACGGCCGGGCCGAAGTCCCGCTCCTGGTACTCGCGGCCCTCCCGCCCGGCCGCGCCCAGGGCGGCCTCCGTCCCGGCCGGGCCGTCGTCCAGCAGCCCCTGCAGGGTGGCGTAGCGGTCCTGGCCGGTGGCCTCGGCCACGTCGACGTAACCGCTGCGGCCGCGGACGTGCAGGCGGAGTCCGTTGGGGGTGCTGATAGTGGCGAGCCTCATGGCGCCCGACGTTACCAGCAGGCGCCTTCGCCGCAGCCACCGCCGTTGACCGGGGAGGTCGGGGCCGGCGCGGGGGCGGCGGTCGACGGCGCGGACGCGGGGGCGGGGGCCGTGCTGGTGCTGGTGTGGGCGGCTGAGCCCTGGCTGCCCGCCGAGCCGCCGGACGCCCCGGACGACCTGGATGACCCTGATGACCCGGACGAGCCGGAGGAGGTACCCGAGCTGACCGGGACGCCGCCCCCGTAGCCGTAGCCGCCCGCCGCCTTGGTCGGGGTCGCGGCGGCCTTGCTGCCGGAGGAACCCATCCCGGTGGACGCGGTCAGGGTGGAGCCGGTGATGACGTGCCAGACGCCGCCCTCGTTGTTGCCGGCCGTGTCACCGGGCGCCATGTCACCGGCGTAGGTGTACAGCGGGTAGCCGTTGTAGGAGGCCTGGATGGCACCGCCCGCGTCGGTGGTGTCGCCGAGCTTGCCGGCCAGCTTCACGCCGGGGGCGGCGACCGCCTTGCCCGTCACCATCGGCCACTGCTTGAGGCAGCTGGCGGTGCAGGTGGACGGGCCGTCCTTGGCGTCCTTGGAGTACCAGTACAGGGTGTCGCCCTTGGCGTCGGTCAGCACCTTGCCGATCTTGGTGGACTTGATGGTCAGGGTGACCGTCTTGGTGCCCATCCCGCTGGTGCTGCCGGCGCCGTTCATCGCCGAGGAACTCGGCGTCGCGCCCGTGCCGGAACCGCCGTAGGCGGCGCCCGCGTTGGTGTTGGTGGCCGAACTGCCGCAGGCGGCCAGCAGCAGGACCAGCCCGCCGAGACCAGTGGCGGTCCCGGCCGTGGCCCATCCGCGATTGCGCATCGCACGTCTCCCTTCGCGTTGACCCGCTCAAGGTCACTCAAGCGGGTCACGCGACGGCCCGGTGCGCGGTTCACAACTCCTTAAGGAGTTAAGAATTTGGTCATTCCGCGATGCGGTGGCACAGCCAGGCCAGCGAAAGCGGGTAGCGGTAGTCGATGCCCATGTGGGTGGCGTCGAACAGCTCGAACTGGATCACGTCGTCGCCGACGCCCAGATCGCGCAGCGTCTCGCGAAAGGCGGTGGCGCCCAGGTCGAGGAACCATTCGTCCCGGGTGCCGGCGTCGATCCAGATGCCGCGCTGGGCGGTGAGGGCGTTCACGTACTGCGGGGCCATCCGGATCGGGTCCCAATCCAGCCAGCGCTGCCACACGTCGGGCCGGAGCTCGCCGGTGTCCGGCTCGAACGGCAGGTCGACCGAACCGTCCTTGTTGGCGGAAAAGCAGGCCGAGACGCCGAGCAGCATGAGCAGGTCGTGGTCCTCGGGCTTGGTGAACGAGGTCCGGGACTGGAAGTCGTCCCACCAGCGCCAGATGTCACCGCCGTAGTCGCGCAGGTGCCGGGTGGCCTTGGCGAACTCCGGGATGTAGGAGTACTCGTACAGCGCGTCGCCGGAGTGGGTGGCGAGCGCGCCGAACAGGTCCGGCCGCAGCATCGGAGTGATCATCGCGCCGAAGCCGCCGCTGGACTTGCCGGTGATGGCCCGGTGCGGCGCGGCCGCGAGCGTGCGGTAGTGCCCGTCCACCCAGGGGACGATCTCGTCGCACAGATAGGAGTGGTAGCGGCCGGTGCCGGGCGAGTCGACGAACTGGCTGCCGCCGTACTTCGTCCAGGCGTCCACGAACACGACCAGCGCGGGTGGCGCCTCACCGCGGGCGAACACGGCGTCGGCGGTCTCCGGGAACGGCTGCCGGTAGGGCGAGCGGTTCCGCCACATGCTGAGATGCCCGGTGTAGCCCTGGATGACGTAGACGACCGGGTAGCGGCGCCCGGGGTCGTCGTCGTACCCGGGTGGGACGTAGACGAGCAGCGGTCGCTCATACGGGTCACCGAGCGGGTTGTCCCGCAGGACCTCGCTGGTGATCACGTGCTCATCAAGGCGTCCGGCCAGATCTGCCGACCAGGGCAGCATTCCGTCTCCTTCCGGGTTGGTCCCCCCGTGGCCCCCAGCATGCCGCAAGTGCGCGGGAAAGCCGAACGAGCCACCCCGGGGTCCGCCCGGGTCAGGCCAGGAGCGGCGCCAGATGGGCGGCCAGGGCGGCCGTGACCGGACCCGGCACCTGGTAATTGGCCAGGTGAGCGGCGCCGCGGACCACGGTCAGGGCGGCCCCGGGGATCGACCGGGCCAGCAGCGCGCCCTGCCCCGGCGGCGTCGAGGGATCCTCGGCCCCGGCCACGACCAGGGTCGGGGCGGTGATCGCGGTGATCACCTGGCGCTGGTCCATCGCCGCGATGGCCTCCGCGCAGCCCGCGTAGCCCTCCGGATCGGTGGCGGTGAACATGGCCGCCACCGGGGCGACCGCCTCCGGGTGCTGGCGGGCGAAGGCGGCCGGGAACCAGCGGCCGGTGGTCGCCTCCACCAGCGCCGCCAGCCCTTCGGTCCGTGCGGTGGCGGCCCGGTCGTGCCACATCAAGGCGGGCGGCATGTAGGCCGCGGTGCAGCAGAGCGCCAGCCGGGTGATGCGCCCGGGGGCGTGGGCGGCCAGCCACATCCCGACCATCCCGCCCAGCGAGACGCCGCAGTAGGCGACCTGGTCGAGGCCGTAGCGGTCGAGCACGCCGAGCACGTCGGTGCCGAGCTCGGCGATCGTGTACGGGCCGGGCGGGGCCGGGGACTGGGCGCCGGCCGGGCCGTGGCCGCGGAACTCGAACCGCAGCAGCCGGAACCGGCGGCCGAGCACGGCCGCCTGCGGGTCCCACAGGCCCTGGTTGGTGCCGATCGACGTGCCCAGGGCCACCACCGGGGCGCCGTCGGGGCCGGCCAGTGAGGCGGCCAGCCGGGCGGCCGGCCGGGCGGCCGGCCGCTCAGACATCGAAGAACACGGTTTCGCCGTCGCCCTGCAGCCGGATGTCGAACCGCAGCACGGTGGCCGGCCCGGCCAGCGGGTCAGTGGGCTCGGCCGGGTCGGCGGGCTCGGCCCGGGCGATCAGGGTGTCCCGCAGGCCGGCGTCGACCGAGGCCAGGACCGGGTCGGCCGCGTTGGCGGCCTGCTCGTCGGGGAAGTACAGGCGGGTGACGACCCGGTCCAGCAGGCCGCGGGCGAACACCGAGACGTCCAGGTGCGGCGCCTCGGCGCCGCCGTCCGGGGCCGGCAGCGGGCCGGGCTTGAGGGTGACGATCCGGAACGAGCCGTCGGCCGCCGTCGGGCAGCGGCCGAAGCCGCGGAACGCCTGGTAACCGGGGCCGGCCGGGCCGCGCGGGTCGTCCGGGTGCGCGAACCGGCCCGCCGGGTCGGCCTGCCAGGTCTCCACCAGCCCGTCCGGTATGACGTTCCCTTCCCCGTCGTACAGGCGCCCGACGATGGTGATCGCGCCGGGGGTGTCCTCGGGCACCACGAACGGGCCGTCCGGCCAGGGCAGCCGCATGGCGAAGAACGGCCCCACCGTCTGCGACGGAGTCAGCCCCTCAGTCACTCGTCCTCCCCGGACTCGAAGATGGTGCCGCCGGGACCGCGCAGCACGATGTCCCAGCGGTAGCCCAGGGCCCATTCGGGCTGGGTGAGGTCGATGTCGAACTGGGCGATCATGCGCTCGCGGGCCTTCGGGTCGGGCACCGAGTTGAAGATCGGGTCGATCGGCTGCAGCGGGTCGCCGGGGAAGTACATCTGGGTCACCAGCCGCTGCGTGAACGCCCGGCCGAACAGCGAGAAGTGGATGTGGGCGGGGCGCCAGGCGTTGTGGTGGTTGCCCCACGGGTAGGCGCCCGGCTGGATCGTGATGAACCGGTAGTTGCCGCCCGCGTCGGTGATCGCGCGGCCGACCCCGGTGAAGTTCGGGTCCAGCGGGGCCGGATGGTGCTCGCGGGCGTGCCGGTACCGGCCGGCCGCGTTGGTCTGCCAGATCTCGATCAGCGTGTCCGGCACCGGCCGCCCGCCGGAGTCCAGCACCCGGCCGGTGAGGATGATCCGCTGGCCCTGCGGTTCCCCGGCGTGCTGCATGGTCAGGTCGGAGTCGGTTGGCGTGATCAGATCGCTGCCGAGCAGCGGCCCGGTCACCTCGGTCAGCCGCTGCGGCAGCAGCACCAGCGGCTGTTTCGGGTGGCGCAGGGCGGTAGACCGGTACCCGCTGAAGTCCAGCGGCGGATGGACACCGTGCGGGCGCTCGTAGGACGGCAGCACCAGGCCACCGGGGGTCACGTCAGCGGTCATCCAGTCCTACTCCTCTGTTCTGGCCGTGAATTTGCGCAGGGCCGTCAGTTCGGCGCTGGCCGGCGCCGGCAGCGTGACCAGGTCCGGTGCGACGTCCAGGTCCCAGCCGGTGCGCTCACGGGCGTCGGCCAGCGTGACCCCTGGGTACAGCCCGGTCAGCACGAACTCGCAGCTGTGCGGGTCCGGCTCGAGGACCCCGAGATCGGTGATGATCTTGCGCGGGCCGGCCCGGTCAGGCCCAGGCGCGCCCGGGCGCCGGGCCCGTCGCCGTAGCCGACCGAGGTGATGAAGTCGACGTGCTCGACGAACGCACGCCGGTTCTGCCGCACGATCACGATGACCTCGCGGCAGGACGCGGCGATCTCGGGGGCGCCGCCCGCCCCGGGCAGCCGGGTCTTGGGGTCGTGGTAGTCGCCGATGACGGTGGTGTTGATGTTGCCGAACTTGTCGATCTGGGCGGCACCGAGGAAGCCGACGTCGATCCGGCCGGGCTGGAGCCAGTAGTTGAAGATCTCCGGCACGCTGACCACCGCGTCGGCGGTCTCGGCGAGGATGCCGTCGCCGATCGAAAGGGGCAGCCGGTCCGGCTTGGTCCCGATCGTGCCGGACTCGTAGATCAGCACCAGCCCGGGCGCGTGGGTGGCCCGGGCCAGGTTGGCCGCGCCGCTGGGCAACCCGATGCCGACGAAGCAGGTGAGGCCGTCGCGCAGCGCCCGGGCGGCGGTGACCGTCATGATCTCGTCGGACGTGTACTCGCCGGCGGCCTGCTCAGACATGCGCCCCGCCGTAGATCTCGGTGTCCAGCCACTGCTGGAACCGCTCCCGGTCCCGGGCGATCGCGTCCCAGGCCTGGTAGGCGTCGTTGTCACGGTCGTAGTAGCCGAGCGCGTAGGACGGCCGGGAGCCGCCCGGCGCGGCCGCCACGTAGCTGACCGTCCAGCTGGGCAGGACCACCGCGTCCGGCCGCGGGTCCAGTTCGGGCACGATCTCCTCCACCGTGACCACCGAGCGCCGGGCGGCCAGCACGATCTCCTTCTGGACGCCGGTGATCCCCCACAGCTGGACGTTGCCAGCGGAGTCGGCCCGCTGGGCGTGGACGATGGCCACGTCCGGGTTGAGGGCGGACACCGCGGTCAGTATTTCACCGGTGAAAGGGCAGGTGATCGCCCGGATGCTGGGGTGCTGCGGGCTCTCGCCGCCGGGGCCGGGGCCGACGCCGGGCCCGGGGCCGGGGGGCTCCATCAGGCCGGTGCCGCTGTAGCCGCGCAGCACCGCGAACGGCAGCCCGGACGCACCGGCCACGTAGCGGTTGGCCATCCCCGCGTGGCTGTGCTCCTCGATCTCCAGCGGCACCGGCCACGACCGCTCGACCGCGTCCCGGAACCGGTGCAGCGAGCCGACGCCGGGGTTGCCGCCCCAGGAGAACACCAGCTTGCGGGCGCAGCCGGCGCCGATCAGCTGGTCGTAGATCAGGTCGGGGGTCATCCGGATCAGCGTCAGGTCACGCTTGCGCTGCCGGATCACCTCGTGTCCCGCCGCGAAGGGGATCAGGTGCGTGAAACCCTCCATGGCCACGGCATCGCCATCGTGGACCGCGGCACTGATCGCCTGGGCCAGGGACACGATTTCCGCCATACCACTCCCCGCCGAAATGACCGCTGGGTGCACAAACGTTCGACATCCGTACAATAGCGGGCCGAGGGGTCACCGTCGATCCTGGGCTGCCTCTTCCAGCGCGCGCTCGGCCACCGCGAAGGCCCGGTTGCCAGTAGGGACGCCGGCGTAGATCGACACCTGCAGCAGCACCTCGGAGATCTGCTCGGGGGTCACCCCGTTGCGCAGCGCGGCCTTGACGTGCATGGCCAGCTCGCCCTCGTGCTGCAGGGCGGTCAGCACGGCCAGCGTGACCAGGCTGCGCTCGCCCCGCGACAGGCCGGGCCGGGACCAGACGTCACCCCAGGCGTACCGGGTGATGAGGTCCTGGAACGGGGCGGTGAACGGGGTGGTGCGGGCCACCGCCCGGTTGACGTGCTCGTCGCCCAGCACCTCACGGCGGACGGTCATGCCCTGCTCGGTGCGTTCGGCGTCGTCCATCATCGGGTCCCTTCGTGGGCGGGCACGGCCGCGTCGTGGGCGGCCAGGGCCGCGTCGGTGAACTGGACGGCGGCGCCCAGGTAGTTGGCCGGGTCCAGGGCCGCGTCGATCTGCTCGGCCGTGATCCCGGCCGCCTCCAGCTTCCCGGCCGACTGGGGGCGGCCCAGCAGCACGTCGCGCAGCGGGACCCCGGCCGACACCGCCCGGGCCCCGGCCTCGGCCACCAGGTCGTGCGCGACCGCCCGGCCGAGCGTCCCGGCCAGCAGCGAGGTGAGGCGCTCGGCCAGCGGCAGGCCACCGGCCGCGCGCAGGTTGACGCTCATCCGGGCCGGGTCCACGATCAGGCCGCCGAGCAGGTCGGCCGCCCAGGAAGCGGCCGAGCCGGTCAGCGTGAGCAGGTCGGCCAGCGGCTGCCACTCCGCGTGCCAGGCGCCCGCGGCCCGCTGGTGCTCCTGCTCGCCGGCCGCGGCCAGCGTGGCCAGCAGGCCCGGGACCTGTTTGGTGCAGCCGAGGATGGACACGGCCGCGACCGGGTTCTGCTTGTTGGGCATGGCCGAGGAGCCGCCGCGGGCCGGGGACGCCCCGTTCGGCCGGACGTCGCCGGGGCCTTCGCGGACCTCGGCCACCTCGGTCTGGGCCAGCAGGGTGACGTCACGGGCGATCTTCGACAGCACCGAGTCCACCCCGGCCAGCGCGGCCGCCAGCTCCAGCAGCCGCAGCCGGATCGTGTGCCAGGGCAGCGGCGGCGCGGCCAGGCCCAGCTCCTCGGCCAGCAGCGCCACCACCCGCGGGCCCTGGTCACCGAGCGCCGACAGGGTGCCCGCGGCGCCGCCGAACTGCACGGCCAGCCGCTCGGCGCCGGTCCGGGCCAGGGCCGCCCGGGCTTCGTCCAGCCCGTTCAGCCAGCCGGCCGCGACCAGGCCGAACGTGGTCGGGACGGCCTGCTGCAGGAGCGTCCGGCCGATCATGATGGTGGACCGGTGCCCGGCCGCCATCCGGGCCGCCCCGTCGGCGGCGGCGGCCAGATCGGCGCCGATCACTTCCAGGGCCTGGCGGGCCATCAGCATGAGCGCCGTGTCGACGATGTCCTGGCTGGTCGCGCCCTTGTGCACGGCCGCCGCGAGCGGGCCGGGCACCTGCCGGGCCAGCGCCCGGCTCAGGGCCGGGACCGGGTTGCCGGTCAGCACCGACAGCTCCCCCAGCTCGGCCAGATCGAAGTTCGCGGGCACGGCCGCCGCGGTCACCGCCGCCCCGGCCCCGGCGGGCACCAGCCCGGCCCGGTCGACCGCCCGGGCCAGCGCGGCCTCGGTGTCCAGCATCGCGCGCAACCAGGCGGCGTCGCCGGCGTCCACCTCGCCGCGGCTGAATACCCCACCGAACAGGACCCCGCGGCTGCGATCGGTTTCCGGCATGATCGGCTGCTCCTTCCGGTTCGCCGACCACCATACGGCTCTGGCCAAACAGACGGGCAGGCGTATGGTCAGCAGCATGAACGCGTCTGCACCGAGCGTGGGCGGTCCCGGGCTGCCCCAGGAACGCCGAGTCATCACCGAGATCCCCGGGCCCGCCTCGCGCGACCTGCTCGAGCGCCGGCAACGCACCGTCGCCCGCGGCGTCAGCCACGTCCTGCCCGTGTTCGTGACCGCGGCCGGCGGCGGCGTGCTGGTCGACGCGGACGGCAACTCGCTCATCGACTTCGGTTCCGGTATCGCGGTGGTGTCGGCCGGCAACGCCGCGCCGCGGGTGGTGGAGCGGGTCAGCGCGCAGGCCGCCCAGTTCACCCACACCTGCTTCATGGTCACGCCGTACGAGGAATACGTCACGGTCTGCGAGGAACTGGCCCGGCGCACTCCCGGCGACCACGAGAAGCGGTCGGTGCTGCTCAACTCGGGCGCCGAGGCGGTGGAGAACGCGATCAAGGTCGCCCGGCACGCGACCGGCCGCCAGGCGGTCGTCGCGTTCGACCACGCCTACCACGGCCGTACCAACCTGACGATGGCGCTGACCGCGAAGAACATGCCCTACAAGCAGGGGTTCGGGCCGTTCGCGGGGGAAATCTACCGGGCGCCGATGGCCTACCCGTTCCGCTGGCCGGGCGGCCCGCAGGCCTGCCGGGAGCAGGCCCTGGACGTGATCACCGGCCTGATCCACACCCAGGTGGGCGAGGAGAACGTGGCCGCCGTCATCATCGAGCCGATCCAGGGTGAGGGCGGGTTCATCGTGCCGCCGCCGGGGTTCCTGGCCGGGCTGGCCGAGTTCTGCCGCAGCTACGGCATCGTGCTGATCGCGGACGAGATCCAGACCGGGTTCTGCCGGACCGGCGACTGGTTCGCCTGCGAGCACGAGGGCGTGGTGCCGGACCTGATCACCACGGCCAAGGGCATCGCCGACGGCCTGCCCCTGGCCGGGGTCACCGGCCGGGCCGAGCTGATGGACGCGGTCCACGTGGGCGGCCTGGGCGGCACCTACGGCGGCAACCCGGTGGCCTGTGCGGCCGCGCTCGGCTCGATCGAAACCATGGAGGCCGAGGACCTGCCCGGCCGGGCCCGGCACATCGGCGACATCATGGTGCCCCGGCTGACCAAGCTGGCCGAGGCCAACCCGCACATCGGCGAGGTCCGCGGCCGGGGCGCGATGATCGCCGTCGAGATCGTCCAGCCGGGCGGGATCGAGCCCGATCCGGCGACGACGGGCAAGGTCGCCAAGGCCTGCCACCAGGCCGGCCTGGTCGTGCTGACCTGCGGCACGTTCGGGAACGTGCTGCGGTTCCTGCCGCCGCTGGTCATCGGCGACGCGCTGCTGGAAGAGGGCCTGTCGATCCTGGAGGACGCGTTCGCGGCGGTGTGAGGTGCCCCCGATACTGGGGGCTATGGCGCGCCGGGCGGGAGACAGGACACAGCGGGTGGCCGTGCACCGGGAGGTCGACGGCGGGCTGGCCGAGCTGGTGCCCGACCTCGACCGCCCGGGCGCGTGGCTGCTGTACCTGGGCGACGCACCGCAGTCCGCGGTGGACCTGGATGACCCGACCTACCTGGAGTTCGAGTACGTCCAGCGGATCGCGCACCTGCTGGACGTGATCGCGCCGGCCGGGGTGCCGCTGCGGGTGCTGCACCTCGGCGGGGGCGCGCTGACGCTGCCCCGCTACCTGGCGGCGACCCGGCCCCGGTCCAGCCAGCTGGTCGCGGAGCGGGACGCCGCGCTGGTCGGCCTGGTCCGTGAGTACCTGCCGCTCGGCCCGGCCCGGCACCAGGTCCGCGTCCGCATCGGGGACGCGCGGGAGGTGCTGGCCTCGGTCCGGCCGGGCCGCTTCGACGTGGTCATCAGCGACGTGTTCGCGGGCGCCCGCACCCCGCCCGGGCTGACCACGGTCGAGTGCGCCGAGCTGGCCGCCCGGGCGCTGGCCGACGACGGCGTGCTGATCCAGAACGTGGCCGACGGGCCGCCGCTGGCCTTCGCAAAACAGCAGGCCGCGACCGTGACGTCGGTTTTCCCGTACGGGCTGCTGGTCGCCGAGCCGGGGGTGCTGCGCCGCCGCCGGTTCGGCAACCTGGTGCTGGCCGGCGGCCGTCGCGAACTGCCCGCCGCCCGGCTGCGGCAGCTGGCCGCGGCCGACCCGTTCCCGGCCCGGGTGCTGGACGGCGAGGAGCTGGACCGGTTCGTGGCGGGCACCCGCCCGGCCACCGATGCGACCGCCCAGCCCTCACCGCTGCCGCCGCCGGCCCTGCTGACCGGCCCGTCGTCCGCCCCGGCCGGTTAGGCGGCAGAGCCGGTCAGGGGCGGCCGGGCCGTATTGCGGTTATTTGTCCGCTCCGGCAGCGCCTGGACCTGGAGTTCCGATACTCTGCATGACCAGTGTTGGCGTCGGAGGAGCCTCGCATGGAGATGCCGCCCCCCGGCTGGTATGAGGACCCTGTGCAGAAGGGGACTCTGCTGCGCTGGTGGGACGGGACGCAGTGGACGGTGCACACCGCCCCCTTGGTCCAGGCGCCCGAACCCGCCCCCGTCCAGCAGGCCCCCGTCCAGCAGGCCCCCGTCCAGCAGGCACTCCCGGCTCCGGTGCTGGCGGACGTCAGCGACTTCGCGGCGGCCCCGGACGACGACGACCAGAAGTCGCTGACCGAGTGGTTCGAGGACACCCCGGTTCAGCAGCCGGGCACGACGGTCGCCCTGGCGGGAAGCGCGCAGTCCGGGCCGGGCGGTGAGAACTCGACCCAGGTGCTGGACGGGGCCCTGCTGCCGGCGACCGGCGGCCACGCGGCGCGCGGGACCGGCGCGCTGGCCCGGCTGGGCTGGCGGCGCAGCGCCCCGGTCACCGAGGACAACCTGCCGCTGGTCGACCGGACCAGCTACGGGGGCATGCTGCGGCGCAACCGGACCCGGCTGATGTGGCTGGTGGCGCTGGGCACGGCCGTGGCCATGCTGATCACCGGGGTGCTGGTCGGCGTGTTCGGCTCGTCCGCCTCCCCGCGCACCAGCCCGGCCGCCGGCACCACCCGGCACCCGGCCGCCACCCACCGCGCGACCGCCACGCCGCCGGCGACGAACGGTCCCTCGACCACGGCGACCACCGGCACCCCGGTGTCCGACACCGCTTCCGGGCTGTCCTACGCGCTGCTGGCCGCGCCCTGGCAGCCGGGCTGCCCAGGCACCATGAACAACGCGGTGTTCGCCTGGTCGGCCGGTGAGAACGCGGTGGCGGGCACGGTCGCGTCGGCGGGCGGCGCCCCCTGGTACGCCAGCGCCTGCTCGGGTCTGCTGCCGCAGCAGTACGCCTACACCGGCACCGCCGACCTCCCGCAGACGGCCATGAACCTGGTCAGCGCGTTCGACGCCGCCTACTTCGCGTCGCTGCCGCACGTGCGGGCCACCGTGGAGAACAACCCGCTCCAGGTCAGCGGGCACGCGGGCTGGATCGTGGAGTTCCAGATGACCTACCAGAACGCGGCCGCCCAGGGCCTGGCCTGGCAGACCCAGATGGGCGCGGTCGTGGTGGTGGACCGGGGAGCCGGGCAGCCCCCGGCCGTGCTCTACGTGACCGTCCCGAACAACCTGGGCACCGCCAACATCGGCATCATCCTGGCCTCGACGCAGCTGGCCGCGCCGGCCGCCGCCGGGAGCCCGGCCGCCCCGACCCCCGCCGCGCCGACCCCGGCGGCGCCCGCCGCTTCCGGGGCCACGCCGGGTGGCGCCAACCCCTAGGAGCCGGCCGGGACACTGGCGATGCGGGTCGCGACGGTGACGAGGTCGGCCACCGAGGCGGTGTCTTCGGGCCACCAGGCCAGCGCGACGTGGCAGGGTTCGAGGTCGCGGATGCGGACGAAGACGACACCAGGGCGGCTGTAGTAGCGGGCGGCGGCCATCGCCGTGACGCTGATGCCGGTCCCGCTGGCGACCAGGTGCAGTTCGGTCTCGAAGGTGGCGGCCTCAGCCACGACGGGTGCCGGGGTGGAGCGGTACTCGGTGAGGATCCAGTAGTCGCGCCATGGGCCGAGCGAGGGCGGGGCGGCGATGATCGGCTCGGGCAGCAGGTCGGCGACGGAGACGGTCTCCCGGCTGGCGAGCTCGTGGCCTTCGGGCAGGCAGGCGACACGGTCCTCATGGGCGAGGTCGACAGTGAGCAGGCCCGCCAGGCCGATGGGGGGCCGCACGACGGCCGCCTGGACCTGGTGATCCCTCAGCCCGCCGCTGGGCTCACTGAAGTCGTATTCCTCGGTCTGGACCCGGACATCGGGATGTTCGGCGCCGAAGGTGCGCAGCAGGGTCGGGACGATGTCGAGTCCCGCGCCGATCGTGTAGCCCAGCCGCAGGCCGGCCCGGGGCGGCTGGGCGGTCGTACGGGCGACCTGGATCGCGCGCTCCAGGTCGGCCAGGGCGCGTTCGGCCAGCCCCGTGAAGACGCCTCCGGCGGGCGTGAGCTCGACCGAGCGGGTGGTGCGGGTCAGCAGCGTGTACCCCAGCGCGTGTTCCAGCTGCTTGATGGTCTGGCTGAGGTAGGGCGCCGACACGTGCAGCCGTTCGGCCGCCGCGGCGAACTTGCGTTCCCGGGCCACGGCGAGGAACGCCTCGATCTGCCGGAGGGTGATATTCGAGGTTGCTGACAGGTCAGGCTCCCTTCGCACGGATGGCCGGGTTGAAGCGCACATTTTATTCTGTCAATTTATCCACATAATAATGGCAGAAACTCGACATTCTCCTGGGCAAATTGCAGAGCTAATGTATCAGCCACCTAACAATTTGAATCATGAGGGGTGGTATCGCGATGGCATCAGCACCGCCTACATCAGGTGTCGAGCAGCAGTTGTCCGACCCGAAGGACGTCGGCGACCTGCATCAGTTTGGTTACGCTCAGTCGCTGCGCCGGACGATGGGCCCCTTCGCCTCGTTCTCGGTGGCGTTCTCGATGGTCAGCATCACGACCGCGATCTTCTTCCTGCTGCCGAGCCTGTTCGGCACGAGCGGCGCGGCCGGAGTGTGGCTCTGGCTGCCGTGCGCGGGCGGCGTGTTCCTGGTCGTGCTGGTGTATTCGCATCTGGCCGCCCGCATCCCGATCACCGGGTTCGCCTACCAGTGGAACAGCCGGCTGATCAACCCGCACTATGGCTGGTTCACCGGGTACACAGCGTTGCTCGCGTTCATCGCCGGTACCGCCGCGACCGCGGTCGCGCTGGCGACGGTGTTCGCCGGCGACATCTGGTCGCACCCGACTCACGGCGACATCGTGGTGCTGGCCACCGGCGCGATGGTCGCCGCCGCGGTGATCAACATCGTCAGCATCCGGCTGGTGAGCGCGGTGAACAACGTGGGGGTGTTCTTCGAGATCGTCGGCTCGGTCGTGGCCGCGCTGCTGCTGCTGGTGGGCGTGGCCTTCTTCCACCACAAGGCGGGCTTCTCGATCCTCACCTCCACCGCGCGCACCAACCACAGCTCGCTGTGGTACGGCTTCATCCTGGCCGCGCTGCTGCCCATGTACTGCTTCATCGGGTGGGAAGGTGCCGCCGACCTGGCCGAGGAGACGAACGACCCGCGGGCGGTCACGCCGTACGCGATGATGCGGGCCAACCTGGTCTCGATGGGCGCCAGCGCCTTGATGATCGTCGGCTTCCTGATCGCCATTCCCTACAGCGTGGCCGCACTGCTGGGGCAGTCGAAGAACCCGCTCATCTACATCTTCCAGAGCCACTTCGGCGTCATCGCCGCCAGCGTGCTGCAGGTCGTCGTGTTCCTGGCGATCTTCTCGTGCGTGCTGGCCAACATGGTCGTCGCCACGCGGCTGACGTTCGCGCTCTCCCGGGACCGGATGCTGCCGGGCTCGTCCGTGCTGGGCAGCGTCAACAAGACCACCCGGACACCGATCGCCTCGATCCTGCTGGTAGCGGTCGTGGGCATCGGGATCAACATGCTCTCGGCCGGCATCGCCGCGAACGTGGTGTCGATCTGCAGCGTCGCCTACTACTTCGTCTACCTGCTCACCGTGGGCGCGGCCCTCTACGCCCACCTCGCGAAGAAGATGCCCGGCCACCGGGCCGGTGACTTCTCCCTCGGACGATGGTTCATCGTCGTCGCGGTATCGGCTCTGCTGTTCACGGTCGGCGTGGTCGTGATCGCTCTCGCCCCGCAGGAGGGCCACGTGGCCGCCCGCTACCTGCTCGGCGCCGAGGTGGCCGGCCTGTTCTGGTACCTGCTGTACCTGCGCCCCCGCCTGGCGACCCGCGAGGTCGGCATCTATCGCGAGATCGCGCCCGCCGACACCACCGGCCTGGTCGTGCCGGCCACGGAGCAGTGATGGCCACGAAAACGCACACCCTGACGATCGACACCCCCGCGCGTCAGGAGTTCTTCGACCTGACGCCGGAGTTCGAGGAGTTCGTGGGCGGCAGCGGCGTCGCGAACGGCCTGGCTGTCGCCTATTCACAGCACACGAGCTGCTGCGTCCTGCTCCAGGAGGAATCCGAGGACACCACCTACTACGGCACCCAGTACATCCTCCAGGACACGCTGAACGTCCTCGCTAAGATCGCCCCGCCGACGCGGAACGAGAACCAGTACCTCCACCCCGGCCCGATCCATATCCGCAACGCCGCCAAGCTCCGCGACGAGCTTCCGGCCTGGGGACTGAACACCGACGGGCACATCATCTCGTCCCTCCTCGGCCGCTCGGAAACCGTTCCGGTTCACGACGGCCGGCTGGTGCTGGGCGAGTTCGGGCGCGTCTACTTCGGCGACCTGGACTCGGTCCGCCCCCGCCAGCGGATGGTCCACTTCCAGGTCATCGGCGACTGAGCATGATCGTGTACGCGGTCGACCTCGGCACGACCAACATCAAGGTGGCGCTGTTCGACGAGCGGCTGCGGCGGCTGGCCCTGATGCAGGCGCCAGTGACCTACGACCGTGAGGGAGCACGGGTCGAGTTCGACCCGCAGCGCCTGTTCGACCTCATGGTCGAGCTGATGCACGGCTGCAGCGATCAGTACGGCGACACGGCCCGGCACGACGCCGTCATCACGATCACCGGGCAGGCGGAGTCCCTGGTCCTGCGCGACGCGGCCGGCGGCCTGCTCCGGCCGGGCATCTCCTGGCTGGACGCGCGGGCCACCGCGGAGGCCGTGGAGCTGGCCGAGAAGTTCGGATCGGCTCAGGCCTTCGCGGTCACCGGCGAACCCGAAGCGTCGGCCACGTGGCCCGCGGCCAAGCTGAGATGGCTGGCCCGGCACGATCCCGGCGCCCTCGACCAGGCCCGGGCGGTCCTGATGGTGAAGGACGACATCATCTTCCGCCTCACCGGTGTCATGGCGGGCGAAGTCACCACGCGTGGGTTCACCTACTTCTACGACGTGCCCGGGCGGCGCTACTGGCCCGAGATGCTCGACTTCTGTGCCGTCCGGGCCGAGGCGCTCCCGGCGATCGCCGGCGCCGGCCAGAACGTGGGCCCCGTGGCCGCTGAGGTGCTCGACTGGCTGCCCGCCGCCGCGAGCTACCGGGTCAACACGGGCGCACTCGATCACTTCTGCGCGATGGTCGGCACCGGTTCCTACGCCCACGGGATGGTCAGCGAGTCGGCCGGCACGGTCCTGTCGCTGTCCATGCTGGCCCGCGGCTGGACCTTCGACCCCGCCCGGCGAGTGTCCTTCCACGCCGGGCTGCGACCCGGCGAGATCCTTCTGTTCACCGGGGCCGACAGCGGCGGGGTGGTCCTGGACTGGTTCCGGGCCACCGCGCTCGGCCGCATGCGCTACGAGGAGCTCGAGGACCTGCTGCAATCCCGGCGGTCCACGGACGCGCCGATCTTCCTGCCCTACCTGACCGGCGTGAACCCGCCCGACTACTCCCCCGCGGCCAAGGGGGCATTCCTCGGACTGGACCTCCAGCACGGCCGGGCCGACCTCGCGCACGCGGTCGAAGAAGGCCTCGCCCACCTGCTGCGCCGGAACATCGAATACCTCGCGCCGGACGGTGATGTGACCGAGATCGTCTCGACCGGAGGCGGCGCGGCCTCGCCCTACTGGAGTCAGCTCAAGGCCGACGTCTGCGGCGTACAGGTCCTCGTGCCCCGGGAACAGGAAGCGACCTGCCGCGGCGCCGCGGCGCTGGCCCTGGTCGAACACGGCGCCCTCGGCGGCCTCAGTGACGCCGCGCTGCTCAACCAGCCCGAGGTGGTCACGTACCGGCCGCTGAAGACCGGCGCGACCGCGGCGCGATACCAGCTGTTCGAGACCTATCTCGCCCGGCTGTACCCCAGCACCAGCTGAAGGAGGAAGCACGTGAAGCTCTCCTGCTCGTCGCCCATGGTTCCCGGGCAGACCCTGACCGAGAAGGCGCAGAACCTGCGGACGTGGGGCTATGACGCGCTCGCCGTTTTCCAGCCCTACAGCGAGTGGTCGGACGAACTGCGGGAGGAGCTGGGATCGCTGGAGGAGCGGACCGGTGTCCGGGCCGCCGAATTCGTCTTCATGGATGCCAGCTACGGCAACGCCATGTCACCGGACGGCGAACTGCGCGACCGGTGCCGCGCCATGTACCGGCTCGCCGCGACCGTCTGCGCCCAGATCGGGGCGGTGACCGAGATCGAGTACCAGTACGGTCCGCAGGACCCGATGCCGCTGTTCGATCCCTACCAGCAGCTCAGCCCGGACCAGGCGGATGACTTCACCGCGTTCTACCGGCAGGTACTCGACCTGGTGGCCGGCACACCCGCCCGGGTGCTGCTCGAGCCCATCAACCGGTACGAATGCCGATACCTCAACCGCATCGCCGACAACATCCGCATCATCGACGCGGTCGCGCATCCGAACGCGGGGCTCCTGCCCGACACGTTCCACATGTCGATAGAGGAAGCGGACATGGGACAGGCGCTGATTCAGGCGGGCCCCCGCATCGGGCATGTGCACCTCGGGGACAGCAACCGGCTCCTGCCCGGCCACGGCCTCCTGAACTGGCCCGACATCTTCGGCGCCCTGAACACGGTGGGGTACGACGGCTACGTCAACCTCGAGTGCTCCACCACCGGGGACCCGGCGGTGACCCTTCCCGCGACCGCGGCCTGGATCCGTGATCTCGCCCAGTCCTGAGCCGGCCGGGTTGTCCGGCCCCTTCTTCGAGATCGGGCCGAAAAACCTGCTCCGCCGAGCCGAACTCGAACCTCTGGCCCGTGCGGCCGGCGCGGCCGGCTCTGACCACGGCGTCTCGGTCATCCTTACCGTGCCGACCGCCCTGATCGCACCGATTCACGACCTCCACAGCGGCGTCCTCCCGTTCGCGCAAGCCATGGCGCCGGACCAGCCCGGCGACTCCATGGGCCGGGTCATCGCGGAAACGCTCGTCGACGCCGGAGCCGCCGGCATCATGCTCAACCACGCCAGCAACCCCCTCGACCCACCGGCACTCGCTGCAGCAGTCGAACGCGCGCGCGCCACCGGCTTGCAGACCATCGTCTGTACGGACACCGACGCTGAGGCCGTGCGAGTCGCCCGGCTCGGCCCGACCGCGATCCTGCTGGAACCGCCGGCCCTCATCGGCTCCGTGGGGCGCGTCGCCCGGGACTGGATCGCTCCGGCCAACGAGGCCGTGCGCCGCGTCGCCCCGGCGGTGCTGATGATGCACGCCGGCGGAGTCTCCTCGCCGTCCATCGCCGCCGCCATCATGGCGGCCGGCGCCGACGGAACCGGCTCGACCAGCGGCGTGATCGGCGCGGACGACCCGCTCTGCGCGGCGCGGTCGTTCATCGCCGCCACCCGGGCCGGCTGGGACCGGCTCCGTCAGCGGTAACCGAAGCAGTTCACCGGCAACCGTCAGAACCCGACCGCCTCACGAAGGAGAAACACCGATGATTACCAACCTCAAAGGACAAACTGCGGTCGTCACCGGCGGAGCACGCGGGATCGGGCTGGCCGTCGCCCGGTCGCTGGCCGCGGACGGCGCCAAGATCGCCCTGCTCGACGTGCTCGGCAACGTCGCCGACGCGGCGAAGCAGCTGGCGGACGAGTACGGCGTGGAGTCGCTGGGTCAGCAACTCGACGTCACCGACCGGGACGCGACCGTCGCCGCCTTCGACGCGGTCAGCAGCCGTCTGGGCGTTCCCCAGGTGCTGCTGACCGCGGCGGGCATCGAGATCAACGATGATTCGGTCAACGTGACGGCCGATCAATGGCGCAAGGTCATCGACGTGAACCTGAGCGGCACCTTTTACGCCGCCCAGGCATTCGGCCGCGCGCTCCTGCAGGCCGGCCTGCCCGGAAGCGCCATCCTCATCTCATCGATGTCGGGCGTCATCGTGAACGTGCCCCAATGGGCCGCTTCGTACAACGCATCGAAGGCAGCGGTCGCCCACCTGGCCAAGTCCCTGGCCGTGGAGTGGGCCCCGGCCGGCATCAGGGTGAACTCGATCGCCCCCGGGTACGTCCTGTCCGACCTGACCGAACGCATCATCGAGCAGCAGCCGTCGCTGCGCGACGAGTGGGTCGCCCGCATTCCGCTGGGGCGCATCGCCACCCCGGATGACCTGTCCGGGCTGGTCAGCTTCCTCGCTTCCGATGCATCCAGCTATCTCACCGCGCAGACCATCGTCATCGATGGCGGCTACACCGCGATCTAGGTCTAGGCGTTGACCGGGAAACCCAGGTTGACGCCGCCGTGACTCGGGTCGAGCCAGCGGGAGGTGACGACCTTGCCCCGGGTGTAGAAGTGGACGCCCTCGGTGCCGTGCACGTGGGTGTCGCCGAACAGCGAGTTCTTCCAGCCGCCGAACGAGTAGAACGCCATCGGCACCGGGATCGGCACGTTCACGCCGACCATGCCGACCTGAATCTCGTTGACGAACCGGCGGGCCGCGCCACCGTCGTTGGTGAACACCGCGGTGCCGTTGCCGTACGGGCTGTTGTTGATCAGCTCGACCGCCTCCTCATAGGAGTCGGCCCGGGCCACGCTCAGTACCGGCCCGAAGATCTCGTCGTCGTAGGCGCTGTTGCCCGGGGCCACGTGGTCGAGCACGCTGGGGCCGAGCCAGAAGCCCCCGGACTCGCCGCCGATGACCGGGTGCGCCCGGCCGTCGACGGCCAGGGTGGCACCGTCGGCGACCCCGGAGTCGAGGTAGGAGGCGACCTTGTCCCGGTGCGCGCCGGTGACCAGCGGGCCCATCTCGGCCCGCTCGTCGGTGCCCGGGCCGACCCGCAGAGCGCTGATCCGGCTCTTGATCTTCTCGATCAGCTCGTCACCGACCGGCTCGACCGCCACCAGCGCGGAGATCGCCATGCAGCGTTCCCCGGCCGAGCCGAACCCGGCCGACACGGCCGCGTCGGCGGCCAGGTCGAGGTCGGCGTCGGGCAGCACGACCATGTGGTTCTTGGCCCCGCCGAGAGCCTGCACCCGCTTGCCGGCCTGAGTGCCCTGCTCGTAGACGTAGCGCGCGATCGGGGTGGAGCCGACGAAGCTGACCGCGGCCACGTCCGGGTGGTGCAGCAGCCCGTCGACCGCGACCTTGTCCCCCTGCAGCACGTTGAACACGCCCTCGGGGAGGCCGGCCTCGGCCCACAGCTGGGCGATCAGCAAAGAGGCGGACGGGTCCTTCTCCGACGGCTTCAGCACGAACGTGTTGCCGCAGGCGATCGCGATCGGGAACATCCACATCGGCACCATGGCCGGGAAGTTGAACGGGGTGATGCCGGCCACCACGCCGAGCGGCTGGCGGATCGAGTACGAGTCGACGCCGGTGGAGACGTTCTCCGAGAACCCGCCCTTGAGCAGGTGCGGGATGCCGCAGGCGAACTCGACGACCTCGAGGCCGCGGGCGACCTCACCGGCCGCGTCGGAGGCCACCTTGCCGTGCTCGGCGGTGATCAGCGCGGCCAGGTCCTTGATGTGGCTGTGCACCAGCTCACGGAAGTTGAACAAGATCGCCGCCCGCTTGGACAGCGAGACCTTCTTCCAGCTGTCGAAGGCCGTCTTGGCGGCGGCCACAGCCGCCTCGACCTCGGCCGGGCTGGCGAAGTCGACGTGCCCGGTGACCTGTCCGGTGGCGGGGTCGTAGACGTCGCCCTGCCGCTCGGCGGTGCCGTCCCACGGCTTGCCGCCGATCCAGTGGGTGACGTGCTTGTCGGGCTGGCTCCCAATAGATGTCACTGTGTCTCCTCGCTTACGGCCTTCAGGGCGTCGGTCAAGATGGTCAGGCCTTCGCGGGCCTCGGCTTCGCTCAGCGTGAGCGGCGGGGCCATCCGCAGCGTGTTGCCGTACAGGCCGCCCTTGCCGATGAGCAGCCCGCGCTCGCGGGTCGCCTCCAGCATGCGGGCGGCCAGCGGCGCGCTGGCCTGGCCGGTCTTCGGGTCGATCATGTCGAGGGCGAACATCAGGCCCTTGCCGCGGACCGCGCCGGCGGCCGCGCTGGCGGCGGCCGCCTCGCGCAGCGCGGGGATGATGATCTCGCCCAGCCGCCGGGCGTTGCCCTGCAGGTCGTGCGAGAGCACGTAGTCCAGGGTGGCGCTGGCCGCGGCGGTGGAGATCGGGTTGCCGCCGAAGGTGGAAACGCCGTTGCCGCGCAGCCCGTCCAGCAGGTCGCCGCGGGCGACCACGCCACCGATCGCGAACCCGTTGCCAAGGCCCTTGGCGAACGTCATCGCGTCGGGGGTGACGCCGTGCGCGCCGATGCCCCAGAAGTGCTCGCCGGTGCGGCCCCAGCCGGTCTGCACCTCATCGGAGATGAACAGGATGCCGTGCTGGTCGAGCACTTCCTTGTAGGCGGCGAACAGGCCGTCCGGCGCCATCGTGAAGCCGCCGACACCCTGCACCGGCTCGGCGATCAGGGCGGCCACGTCGGCCGGGTGGGCCGCGGTGGCCAGCACGTTCTTCAGGTCCGCGACGCAGGCGTCGATGTAATCGGCATCAGAAAGGCCAGCGAACGCCGGGAGGTGCTGGTCGGCGCCGTGCAGATAGTGCACGCCGAACGGCGACAGCGACGAGGGCTTCCAGCCCGCGTTGCCGGTGATCGCCACCGCCCCGAACGAGCGCCCGTGGTAGCTGTTGCGCATGGCCAGCACCTGGTCGGCGCCGCGGGCGGCGGTGGCCAGCAGCAGCGCCGTCTCGTTGGCCTCGGTGCCGGAGTTGGTGAAGAACACCTTCGCGTCCGGAATGCCGGACAGCCGGGCGATCTTCTCGGCCAGCTCGACCTGGTTGCGGATCAGGTACAGCGTCGAGGTGTGCACCACGCCGGTGGCGAGCTGCCGCTCGACCGCCTCGCGGACCTCGGCCACGTCGTAGCCGAGCATGTTGGTCAAGATGCCGGCGAAGAAGTCCAGGTAGCTCTGACCATTCGCGTCGGTGACCCGGCAGCCCTTGCCGCCGGTCAGCTCGATGGGCTGGTCGTAGTAGAGCGCGACCCAGCTGGGGATGACCGCACGGTGGCGGGCGTAGAGATCAGCCATACCTACCAGTCTGCGGGTCCCCGGGCTCGCTACCGCGGTACATAATGTAAGCAGATCAGCTGAATCCGAAACACTGTGTCAGGTGGTGACCGCGTGCTGCCCACGCTGGCGGACGTGCTGGAGCTGGACGCCGTGCGGCGCGGACGCCCGCAGGTGCTGGCCGGTCACCGGGGCCTGGGAGCGCCGGTCCGCTGGGTGCACGCGATCGAACAGGCCGACGCCGCCCGGCTGCTGAACGGCGGTGAGCTGGTCCTCAGCACCGGCATCGCACTGCCCGACGAACCGGGGGCGCTGGCCGGCTACGCGGCTGACCTGGCGGCGGCCGGGGTGAGCGGGCTGGCGGTGGAGCTTGGCCGCCGCTACACCCGGCTGCCGGACCCGCTGGTCGCCGCCGCCGACCGGCACGGAGTGCCGCTGATCGCGTTCCGCCGCGAGGTCCCGTTCGTGGAGATCACCGAGACCGTACACGCCATGATCATCGACGCCCAGCTCGACGAGCTGCGCCGGTCCGAGCGGGTGCACGAGACGTTCACCGAGCTGTCGGTGGCCGGGGCGCCGCCGGAGGAGATCGTCCGGCAGGCGGCGCTGCTGGCCGGGCGGCCGGTCATCCTGGAAGACCTGTCGCACCGGGTGCTGGCCTGCTCCCCCGCGACCGCCGACCCGCGCACGCTGCTGGCCGGGTTCGAGCACCAGGCCCGGGCGGTGGCCGGGCTGCGCCGGACGTTCTACGACGAGGCGGCCGGCTGGCTGGTGACCACGGTCGGGGCTCGCGGTGAGGACTGGGGCCGGGTCATCCAGGTGATGGACGCACCCCCCACCCCGGCCGACACCGTGCTGATCGAGCGGGCCGCCAGCGCGCTCGCCCTCGGCCGGCTGCTCACCCGCCAGCAGGAGAGCCTGGAACGGCAGGCCCACCGCACGCTGATCAGCGCGATCGTGGAGAGCGCGCACGCCGGCCCGGAAGAGGCGGCCGCCCGCGCCCGGGCGCTCGGCGTCCCGGTCAGCGACCGCCAGCTGATCGCGGTCATCGTCCGGATCCGCGACATGGGCCCGGGCATCTCCGCCCACACCCGGATCGCCGAGGTGACCGAGGCTGTCGCCGACGCCTGCCGCGAGGAACGGCTGCCCGCACTGGTCGGATCGCTGGACGACGTGCGGGCCGGGGCGCTGCTGTCACTGCCGCGGCGGGCCGACCCCGACGGCACGCTGACCGCGCTGGCCGCGCGGCTGCGCCAGCGGCCACAGCTGCGCACCGGGCCGTTCGTGCTCGGCGTCGGCGCGGCCACCGAGACGCTGCGCGACGTGCGCCGGTCGTTCCTGGACGCCCGCCAGGTCAGCGACGTGGCCATCCGCCAGGCCGACGAGCGCCCGTTCTACCGGCTGCCGGACCTGCGGCTGCGAGGGCTGCTGCAGCTGCTGCGGGAGGACGCGCGGCTGCAGAACTTCACCGAGCGGGAACTGGGACCGCTGCTGGCGGCCGACGAGGCCCAGGGCACCGAGCTGCTGGACTGCCTGGCCGCCTACCTGGAGGAGGGCGGCAACAAGGCGGCGGCGGCGCAGCGGGCACACCTGGCCCGGCCCACCTTCTACCAGCGCCTGGAGCAGATCGAGCGGATCCTCAGGGTCGACCTCTCGTCGGCCGAGTCGCGGACGTCCCTGCACGTGGCCTTGCTGGCCCGCGCTATCGGCGAAAGACCTGGTTGAGGATGACGGCGACCACGGCGACCACGATGATCAGCGCCGCCGAGACGATAATGACCATTGGTCAGCCCTGCCTGGGCATGAACATGAACACGATGGCGCCGAGCACCAGGAAACCGGCCGTGCCGAGCCCGAAGATGATGACGCCGGCCAGGCCGTTGACGGCGAGGCCGATCACCGCCCCGGCGATGAGCAGGACGGCCAGTACCAGCCAGGACAGCACGATCCAGGCGCGCAGCCGCCGCTGCCGCACCGACAGGTTCGCCACCGCGGTCAGCCCGCCAGCCGGGCGGGGAAGCCGCCGGTGGCGACCGGGCCCCAGGACCTGGGCGTGATGCGCAGCAGCGACTTGCCCTGGCGGACCATGGCCTGCCGGTACTCGTCCCAGTCGGGGTGCTCGCCGGCGATCGAACGGTAGTAGTCGACCAGCGCCTCGGCTGCCTCGGGCATGTCGATGACCTCGATGTCGCCGTCGACCTGGACCCAGGCGCCGCCGAAGTCGTCGGACAGGAACAGCACGCTGGCCTGCGGCTGGCGCCGGGCGTTACGGGTCTTGGCCCGCTCCGGGTAGGTCGACACGACGATCCGGCCGTCCTCGTCGACCCCGCAGGTGACCGGCGAGGCTTGCGGGCGGCCGTCGGCCCGGGTGGTGATGACGATGGCGTGGTGCCGGGGACGGATGAAGCCGAGCAGCTCATCCCGGCTGACGGCGGTGTTGGTGGCGACGTGTGGGCTCACGGGAATGAGCTTATAAGCCCGGCCACCTCGCGCTGCGCCGCCTGGTCGGCCAGCGAGGCCAGGCCCGCGTGGTACAGGCGCAGGTCGGTCGCGCCCGCGGCCAGCACCGCCTCGGCCTTGGCGGGCAGCCCGCCGGTGTCCGCGCCGAGGGCGGCGACCGCCGGCAGGGTGGCGATGACCCGCCGGCCAGGTGCGACGCCGTCCGCCCGGGCCGCCTGGACCGTGGCCGCCACCTGGGCCGCGGCCGGCTCGGCGGGGCCAGGACAGGCCAGGATGACGCCGTCCGGCCCGGCCGGCCCGAGCAGCGTGGCCAGCTCGAACCCGGGGTTCGAGCCCGCCTCGGCCGGGTCCGGGTGGGCGTGGACCAGGATCCCCTGGGCGGGCGCCGCCGCCCGCACCGCCGCCACCACGTACTCCAGGAAACCGGCCGCGGTGGCCGTGCGCACCGCCCGCAACGTCGCCGCCAGGCCGGCGGGGACGTCCGGCCCGCCGTCGAGAGCGGCCCGGACCGCGGCGGCGATGGCGCCGGGGTCGGCGCCGGCCACCCGCATGGTGGCGGCGCAGTTGCCGCAGAAGCAGGCGTCCAGCAGCCGGGCGGCCGGGCCGGACGGGGTGCCACCGGTCTTGTCGTGCGCGCTGCCGTGGTCGTAGCCGTACCAGCCGCAGGCTTCCAGCTCCACGTCGGCCACAGCGTCCAGCGCCGCGATCTCGGTGGCCAGCGCGGCCGCGTACTCGGCCACCGCCGCCGACCCGGCGCACAGCGCCCACGGGTAGGGATCACCGAACGCGTTGTGCACCGCGCACTCCGGGTGGGCGGCGGCCAGGCGGCCGTTGTGGGTCACCACCACCCAGGCGTTGACCTGCAGGCCGGCCGCGCGCAGGGCCCCGGCGGCCCGTTCGAACGAGCCCGCCTCGGCCGGGCCGGGGCCGGCCGGGACCAGGTGCGCTCCCGCCCACCGGTCCGGGTCCCGCCGGTAGTAGACGGCCGCGTCCCGGGTCACGACCCGGTGCCCGGGGTGGAACGGGGTGACCGCCCGCACCGCGTGGTAGGCGGCGGCCAGCGACACCTCGGTGACTCCGAGCGCGGCGATCCGGTCGGCGGCGCCCGGGTCGCCGTCCACGTCCCACGGGTACAGGTAGGCGGCGACCGGCACCGGTCAGCCCGCGGTCCCGGCCAGCGGGGCGGGCAGCAGCTCGGCGGGCAGGCCCTGGTAGGCCACCGGCACCAGCCACCGCCGGATCGCCGCCGCCCCGACCGACGTGGTGGCGGGCGCGGTGGTAGCCGGGTAGGGGCCGCCGTGGTGCTGGGCGGCGTTCACGGCCACCCCGGTGGGCCAGCCGTTCCACACGATCCGGCCCACGGTCCGCTCGAACACCGCGATGACCTGCCGGGCGGTCGCCAGGTCACTCTGGTCGCCCGCGTCGCCGTGCACCGCCCCCACCAGGTTGCCCTCCAGCTGGGCGAGCACCGGGAGCAGTTCCTCGGCCGACGGGTAGGTGATCAGCAGCCCGGCCGGGCCGAACCGCTCCTTGGCCAGCACCTCGGTGTCGGCCGCGAACTCCTCCAGCGTGGTCGCGAACAGCCGCGGGGTGGCTCCCCAGGGCCCCTCGCCGGTCGTGCCGGCCGCCATCGCCGTCACCGCCGGGTGCGCCTCGATCTCGGCCAGGGCCGCCTCGTAGCCGGAGTAGATCCGCTCCGACAGCATCGGGGCGCCGCTGGACCCGCTGACCGCGTCGGCGATCGCGCCCCGCAGGCTCTCGTCCTGGGCCGGGACGAACAGCAGGCCCGGGTTCGTGCAGAACTGGCCGGCCCGAGCGTCAGCGAGCCCGCGTAGCCCGAGGCGATGTCGGCGCCGCGCTGAACGGCCGCGCCCGGCAGTACCACCACCGGGTTGACCGCGCCGAGCTCGCCGAAGAACGGGATCGGCACCGCCCGGTCGGCGGCGATCTTGGCCAGCGCCAGCCCGCCGGCGGTGGAGCCGGTGAACCCGGCCGCCGCGATGGTGGGGTGCCTGAGCAGCTGCAGCCCGGCCTCGACCCCGTGGACGAGCGCGAACACCCCGGGCGGCGCGCCCGCCGCCGCCAGCGCGTCCGCCGCGAGCTGGGCGGTCCGGGCGGAGGTGTTCGGGTGGCCCTCGTGCGCCTTCACCACCACCGGGCAGCCGGCCGCCAGCGCCGACGCGGTGTCGCCGCCCAGGACCGAGAACGCGAACGGGAAGTTGGACGCGGCGAACACCGCGACCGGGCCGACCGGGTGGCTGACCCGGCCGATCTCGGGGATGCCGCCGCCCGCCGGGCTCTCGGCGACGTCGTGGTAGCGGCCGTCGCGGAGCACGCCCGCGAACAGCCGGAGCTGGCCGGTGGTCCGGCCCACCTCGCCGGTCAGCCGGGTCTCCCCCAGCGCGGTCTCCTCGTCGGCCAGCGCGACCAGCTCGCTGGCGTGCTCGTCGAGGGCGTCGGCGACCGCCTCCAGGGCCCGGGCGCGGTCCTCGTCGGCCAGGGCCGCCCAGGCCGGCAGCGCCTCGGCCGCCGCCGCGACCGCCGCGTCCACCTCCGCACTGGTCGTCTCGGCCACTGGATCCCCGGCCGGCTTGCCCGTCCGCGGGTTGAAACCCTGAATCATCAGCACCCCTTCGTTATCTTCACGTTATCCGGCGTTGGGGTCGGCGTTGCGACCGGGCCGGGCCAGGAAGGCGAAGTCGCACCCCTCGTTGGCCTGAGTGATCTGCTCGGTGAAGAGCACGCCGTAACCGCGCTCGAACTTCGGCTCCGGGGCCTGCCAGGCCGCCCGCCGCGCGGCCAGTTCCTCGTCAGAGACCTCCAGCCGCAGCTCCCGGGCGGCGGCGTCCAGCGTGACCAGGTCACCGGTGCGGACCAGGGCGAGCGGGCCGCCGACGAACGACTCCGGCGCCACGTGCAGCACGCACGCCCCGTAACTGGTGCCGCTCATCCGCGCGTCGGAGATCCGCACCATGTCCCTGACCCCCTGCTTGAGCAGGTAATCGGGGATCGGGAGCATCCCGTACTCGGGCATGCCGGGGCCGCCCTTGGGCCCGGCGTTGCGCAGCACCAGCACCGAGTCGGCGGTGACGTTCAGGGCCGGGTCGTTGATCTTTTTCTGCATCTCGCTGTAGCTGTCGAACACCACGGCCGGCCCGGTGTGCTTGAGCAGCCGGGGCTCGGCCGCGATGTGCTTGATGACCGCGCCGTCCGGGGCCAGGTTGCCGCGCAGCACCGCCACCCCGCCCTCGGCCGACAGCGCCTGCCCGGGTGAGCGGATGACGTCGTCGCGGTAGACCTCGGCCCCGGCGATCTGCTCGCCGAACGTCCCGCCGCTGGCGGTGGGCCGGTCCAGGTGCAGCGCGCCGGGCACGGTGGCCAGCTGGGCCAGCAGCGCCCGCAGCCCGCCCGCGTAGTAGAAGTCCTCCATCAGGTGGGCGCCGCTGGGCCGGATGTTGGCCAGCACCGGCACCCGCCGGGAGATCTCGTCGAAGTCGTCCAGGCTCAGCTCGACACCCGCCCGGCCCGCCATCGCGACCAGGTGGATCAGCGCGTTGGTGGAGCCGCCGAGGGCCAGCACGGTGGCGGCCGCGTCCTCGAACGCCTCCCGGTTGAGGATCTGAGACGGCCGCAGGTCGTCCCACACCATCTGCACGATCCGCCGCCCGGTGTCCACCGCGTTGCGGTAGTGGGCCGAGTCCACGGCCGGGATCGATGCGGCCCCGGGCATCGTCATCCCCAGCGCCTCGGCCGCCGAGGTCATGGTCGAGGCGGTGCCCATCGTCATGCAGTGCCCGGGCGACCGGGCGATCCCGGCCTCCAGGTCGGCGAGCTCACAGTCGCCGATCAGCCCGGCCCGGGCGTCGTCCCAGAACTTCCACTGGTCGGTGCCGCTGCCGACGGTCTGGCCGCGGTAGTTGCCGCTCAGCATCGGCCCGGCCGGCAGGTAGATGGCGGGCAGGTCCGCGCTGGCCGCCCCCATCAGCAGCGCCGGGGTGGTCTTGTCGCAGCCGCCCATCAGCACCGCGCCGTCGGCCGGGTAGGAGCGCAGCAACTCCTCGGCGTCCATGGCCAGCAGGTTCCGGTACATCATCGGGGTCGGCTTCTGGAACGACTCCGACAGCGTGGCCACCGGGAACTCGACCGGGAAGCCGCCGGCCTCCAGCACCCCCCGTTTGACCTGCCCGGCCCGCTCCCGCAGGTGCATGTGACAGCCGTTCATCTCCGACCAGGTGTTGAGGATCGCGATGATCGGCTTGCCCAGGTGCTCCTCGGGGGTGACGCCGAGCTGGCGCATCCGCGACCGGTGGCCGAAGGCCCGCAGGCCCGACGTCCGCTCGCTGCCGAACCAGTTGTGGCTCCGCAGTTGCTCGGGAGTCCTGGTCACGGCCGGACCTCCGCGGGCCCCTCGGCCGGGTCCAGGCTCCAGGACCGCAAGATCTCGGTCACCTTTTCCCTGGTTTCCTTGGGCAGCACCTGGCTGGGCGGGCGCACGTCCCGCCCGCAGAGGCCGAGCTGGGCCAGCGCCTCCTTGACCACGCTGACGTTGTCGGCCGAGCCGCCGGCCGCGCGCAGGTCCTCGAACGGGCGGATCAGCTCCCAGATGTCCATCGCCCCGCCGGCGTCACCACTCCGCAGCGCACCCAGCAGCGACAGCGACAGCGACGGGCTGACGTTGGCCAGCCCCGAGGTGAACCCGCGGGCACCGTAGGCCCAGTAACCGGGGGCGTAGGGCTCGGCCAGGCCCGCCAGCCAGGTGAACCGGTCCAGGCCGGCGTCGCGGGCCACCGCCCCGAACCGGGCCGCGTCCTTGACCCCGTACTTGACCCCGATGACGTTGGGGCTGCGGGTCCCCAGCTCGCCGATCTGCGCTCCGGTGACCTGCTCGCTGCGCACGTAGAGGACCACGCCGAGGTCGGGCACCGCGTCGGCGATGGCCTGGTGGTAGTCCACCCAGCCGCCGGCCGCCTGGTAGGGGTGCACCGGCTGGTGAATCATGATCATCTGGGCGCCGGCGTCCTGGGCGTGCCGGGCCGCGTCGATGGCGCTGGCCGTGTCGTGGCCCACGCCCGCCAGCACGTCGGCGTGCGCGCCGAGCCCCTCCTCGCCGTGGGCGGCCCGCACCGCGCGCTCGGCCGCCTCGCGCGCCTCGGCCGGGGTGAGCGCGTAGAACTCACCGGTGTTGCCGTTCGCGGTCACCAGCGTGACCCCGGACTCCGTCACCCGCCGGATGAGGTCGGTGTAGGTGCCCCACTCGACGCTGCCGTCGGGCCGCATCGGCGTCACCGGGATCACCACCACCGTGGCCAGCGCGTCCTTCAGCCGCGCGATGCCGGCCTGGTCAAGTGCCATCGATACTCCCGAGGGATGGAAGTTCTGCTGCCGAACGCCTCGTGCCCGTCGGCACGGCGTTCCCAGGCCCACCTTAGAGGCCGCCGCCGGACTCCTCGTTACCTAGGCTCCCTCGTTGGTGACAACGTTTTCAGGGTTTTCCTGAGCCGTGGTACCGGACACTCCCCCGTCACCGGTCCAGCGGTAGCGGTAGAAGCCGGGCAGCGCCACCGCCAGGATCAGGGCGCCGGCCACTGTGGCCAGGCCGCCGGCCAGGGCGCTGATGACCGGGGTGGTCAGCGACCCGAGCGCGCCCGCCTCCAGGTTGCCAACCTGGGAACCGCCCGCGCCGACCACGTAGTCGGCCGCCATCACCCGGCCGCGCAGGGGGTCGGGAGTGACATCCTGGAGGATGGCGCCGCGGAACACCACCGTGAACATGTCGGCCGCGCCGGCCGCCGCCAGCATGGCCAGGGTCAGCCACAGCGACCGGGCCAGCGCGAACCCGGCGAACGCGCCGCCCCAGATCGTCACCGTGATCAGCATCGCCCGCCCGGGGCGGGCCAGGTGCCGCAGCGGACCGGACAGCACGGCGCTGACCAGGCCGCCGGCCCCGATCGCGGCGCCGAACAGGCCGAGCGTGCGCGGGCTGCCACCGAAGCGGGCGGCGTTGATGGCCGGGAACAGCGCGATCGGCAGCCCGAAGACGGTGGCGTTCAGGTCGGCCAGGAACGCGCCCGCCAGCGGCTGGCTCCGGTGGATGAACCGGGCCCCCTCGGCCGCCGCCCGCAGCCCCGGCCGGGCGACCTGTTCGGGCCGCATGGGGGGCAGCCGGCTGATCCCGTACAGGGCGGCCAGGAAGCTGACCGCGTCGATCAGGTAACAGGCCCCCAGGCCGAGGTGCGGAGCGGCGGCGATGACCCCGGCCAGGGCCGGGCCCAGCACCCCGGCGACCTGGAAGGTGAACCGGGTCAGGGCCAGCGCGGCGGTCCGCTGCCGGCCCGGCAGCAGCGCAGGCACCAGCGCCGCCCGGGCCGGCCAGTCGATCGCGCCGACCGCCGACTGGAGCCCGGCCAGCAGGTACAGCAGCCACAAGATGCCCCGCCCGGCGAACGCCTGGGCGGCCAGGGCGGCCGACAGCAGGCTGAGCACGCTGCCGGTGACCAGCGTCAGCCGCCGCCGGTCGACCGCGTCGGTCAGCGAGCCGGCCAGCAGCCCCACCGTCAGCAGCGGCACCACCTGGACCAGGCCCAGCGCCCCGACCGCGAACGAGGAATGGGTCAGCCGGAAGACCTGCAGGCTGAGCGCGAAGTAGGTCAGCGCGCCGCCGACCGACGACAGCGTGGTGCCCGCCCACAGCCGGCGGAACGCCAGCGACTGCCGCAGCGGCTCGATGTCGGCGAGCAGGCGGAACCGTCGGGGCACAACGCAGCACTATCCCCCGCGCTGTGCCCGCGGGCAACCGGTTAACCAGCGGCGGCGTTAGCCTGGCAACAACCAGAAAACCGGGGTTAGTCGGCCTTCTTCTCTTGGTGGCCGCCGAAGCCGGAGCGCATGGCCGACAGCACCTGGCCGGTGAACTTGCCGTCACCGCGCGACTCGAACCGCTCGTACAGAGCGGAGGAGATCACCGGGGCGGGCACGCCGGTGTCGATGGCCGCCTCGACCGTCCAGCGGCCTTCACCGGAGTCCGACACCCGGCCGCTGTAGTCGCTCAGGTCGGGCGACTTGGCGAACGCGTCGGCGGTCAGGTCGACCAGCCAGGAACTGATCACCGAGCCGCGCCGCCACACCTCGGCCACGTCGGCGACGTTGATGTTGTACTTGTAGGCCCACGGGTCGCGCAGCGGGGTGGTCTCGGCGTCGATCTCGTCCATGTGCTCACCGATGTCGGCGTGCTGGATGATCGACAGGCCCTCGGCGATCGCGGCCATCATGCCGTACTCGATGCCGTTGTGGACCATCTTGACGAAGTGCCCGGCCCCGGGCGGCCCGCAGTGCAGGTAGCCCTGGTCGGCGGTGCTCTGGCTGTCGTTCAGGCTCGGGGTGGGCGGCACCATCCCCTTGCCGGGGGCGATCGACTTCCAGATCGGGTCGAGCCGTTCGACCGGCTCGTCGTCGCCGCCGATCATCAGGCAGTAGCCGCGGTCCAGGCCCCAGATGCCGCCGCTGGTGCCGCAGTCCACCCAGTTGATGCCCTCCGGCTTGAGTCCCTTGGACCGGAGGATGTCGTCGCGGTAGTAGGAGTTGCCGCCGTCGATGATGGTGTCGCCGGCCGCGACCAGCGGCTTGAGCTGGTTCAGCGTCTGCTCGACGATCCCGGCCGGGATCATCAGCCAGATGTTGCGGGGCGTGTCCAGCATGTTCACGAACGTGGCCAGGTCGGTGGAGCCCTTGGCCCCCTCGCCCTCAAGCTCCTTCACCGCGTCGGCGCTGATGTCGTAGACCACGCAGTGGTGGCCGTCGCGCATCAGCCGTCGGACGAGGTTGGCGCCCATCCGGCCGAGCCCGACCATGCCCAGTTGCATTGGCTTGTCAGTTGCCATGGAAGTCAGCTCCCCTGTTATTGGTTCTTGAGCGCGCGGTACTTGCGGATCAGTGTGTTGGTCGAGGAGTCGTGCTGCAGGTCCGGCTCGGCCGGCGACTCGAGCTCGGGGATGATCTGCTGGGCCATCACCTTGCCCAGCTCGACGCCCCACTGGTCGAACGAGTCGATGTCCCAGATCGTCCCCTGGGTGAACACGCTGTGCTCGTAGAGCGCGACCAGCGCGCCCAGCACCCGGGGGGTGATGACCTCGGCCAGGATCGTGTTGGTGGGCCGGTTGCCCTCCATCACCCGGTGCGGGACCACGTTGTCGGGGGTGCCTTCGGCCCTGACCTGCTCCTCGGTCTTGCCGAAGGCCAGCGCCTGGGCCTGGGCGAAGACGTTGGAGGAGAGCTTGTCGTGGTGGTCGCTGAGCGGGTTCAGCGTCTTGCCGAACCCGATCAGGTCGACCGGGATCAGCACCGTGCCCTGGTGGATCAGCTGGTAGAAGCTGTGCTGCCCGTTGGTGCCGGGCTCGCCCCAGAACACCGCACCGGTGTCGTAGTCCACGTGCTGGCCGGTCAGCGTGACGTGCTTGCCGTTGGACTCCATGGTCAGCTGCTGGAGATAGGCCGGGAACCGCTTGAGGTACTGGTCGTACGGCATCACGCCGTAGGTCTGGGAGCCGAAGAAGTCCCGGTACCAGACGCACAGCAGCCCCATCAGCACCGGCAGGTTCTCGGCCAGCGGCGCGGTCCGGAAGTGCTCGTCCATCTCGTGGAAGCCGGCCAGCATCTCGTCGAACCCGTCCGGGCCGATGGCCACCATCGTCGACAGGCCGATGGCCGAGTCCATCGAATACCGGCCGCCGACCCAGTCCCAGAACCCGAACATGTTCGCGGTGTCGATGCCGAACTCGCTGACCTTCTCCGCGTTGGTCGACACGGCCACGAAGTGCTTGGCGACCGCGTCGTCGCTGCCCAGTGCGGACACGATCCAGTCCCGGGCCGAGTGGGCGTTGGTCAGCGTCTCCAGCGTGACGAACGTTTTCGAGGAGATGATGAAAAGGGTCTCGGCCGGGTCGAGGTCCCGGGTCGCCTCCACGAAGTCGGTCGAGTCGACGTTGGACACGAACCGGAACGTCATGTCCCGGTCGCTGTAGTACTTGAGGGCTTCGTAGGCCATGACCGGCCCGAGGTCGGAACCGCCGATGCCGACGTTGACCACGTTGCGGATACGCCGGCCGGTGTAGCCGGTCCACTCCCCCGACCGGATCCGGGTGGAGAAGTCCCGCATCCGGCCCAGCACCTCGTGCACCTCGGCCACCACGTCCTGGCCGTCCACCACCAGCTCGGTACCGGCCGGCATCCGCAGCGCGACGTGCAGCACGGCCCGGTTCTCGGACACGTTGATGTGATCGCCGCGGAACATCGCGTCCCGGCGCTCGGCCACGCCGGACTCCTCGGCCAGCTCAACCAGCAGCCGCAGGGTCTCGTCGGTGATCCGGTTCTTGGAGTAGTCGAGGTACAGTCCGGCCCCCTCGGCGGCCAGCCGTTCCCCCCGCCCGGGATCCTCGGCGAAGATCTCGCGCAGGTGCCGCCCCGCGATCTCGTCGTAATGGCGCTGCAGCGCCTGCCACGCCTTGCGCTCCCGCAGCGGCGTCACGGCCATGTCTCCTCCTTCGTCCAGCCCTTGTCCGGAACCGCCTCATTGACTGTGCTCCGACGCGAGCATTTCATGCGCCGGTAAACGCTAGGAGTCGAACCCCAGGCCGAAACGGTCCAGGGCCCTGAGCCACAGGTTGCGCCGTCCGGCGTCCCGGTCCGCCCGGGCCAGCGAGGCCCGGGTGAGCTGGACGACCGCGGTCCGCGCGGGTTCGGGCGGGAACGGCACCGGCCGCGACCGGACCAGCTCCAGCGCCGTCCGCTCGGTCGGCTGGCCGGCCAGCAGGTCCAGCATCACGTTGGCGCCGAACCGGCTGGCCCCCACGCCCAGCCCGGTGTGCCCGCAGACGTAGGCCAGCCTTCCGTGGTGGGCGGTCCCGTAGAACGCGAAGAACCGGCTGCAGGTGTCGATCGCCCCGCCCCACTGGTACTCGAACGTCACGTCCTCCAGCTGCGGGAACGTGGCGAAGAAGTGCTCGGCGAGCTTGGTGAACGTCGCGGGCCGCTGGTCGTGGCCGCGGCCGACGGTGCCGCCGGCGAAGTAGACCGCGTCGTAGCCGCCCCACAGGATCCGGTTGTCGGCGGTCAGCCGGAAGTAGTGGAACTGGTTGCCGCTGTCGGCCGCGCCCTGCCGGTTCTTCCACCCCAGGCTGGCCAGTTCGGAGGGGCTGAGCGGGCGGGTGACGAGGACGTAGTCGTAGACCGGTACGAAGTAGTTCCGGACGCGGCGCAGCAGCGACGGGTAGGCGCCGGTGGCCAGGGCGACGTGGTTGGCCCGGACGGTGCCGTTGGCGGTGCTGAGGGTCAGGGCTGACTGGCCGGTCCGGCCGGTCCGTCCGGTCCGGCCGTCGGGGCGGATCGAGCGGACGGGGCTGTGCTCGTAGATCCGCACGCCCGCGTCCAGGCAGGCCTGGCGCAGCCCGCGGGCCAGCCGGGCCGGGTCGACCATCGCGCAGGTGTCGTGGTACCAGCTGCCACCGAGGAACGCCGGCGAGTCCAGCTCGGCCCGCACGGCAGCCGCGTCCAGCTCGGTGACCTGGTGGCCCAGCGCCCGGGCCGCCTCCGCCTCCTCGGTCAGCCCGTCCAGCTGCCAGGCGGCGGTGGCCACCGCCAGCTCCCCGCTCGGCGTGAAATCACAGTCGATGCCGTGTTCGGCCACGGTGACCGCGATCTCGGCCAGGTTCTGCGCGCCGAGCCTTTCCAGCTGCGGCATCTCGCCCGGGAACCGGCTCAGCCCGTTCCCGATCCCATGCGTGAGGCTGGCCGAGCAGAATCCGCCGTTCCGCCCCGACGCTGCCCAGCCGCTCGTGCTCGCCTCGATCAGCGCGACGTCGCTGCCGGGGTCGCGCTGCCGCGCCAGCAGCGCGGTCCACAAGCCGGAGAACCCGCCGCCGACCACCGCCAGGTCCACGGCCGGCTGTGCCCCGGTGAGCGGCTCGGCGGGCTCGGGCGCCCCTGGCTGGCTGGTCCAGAACGAGCGCGGCCGCGCACCCGCCAGGGCCTGCTCCGCATGCTCCCGGGCCGCCGGGTCCGCTTCCCCTGTGATCCACATCGCACTGAACCTACCGCGCCAAAGATCGCCCGGGCCAGCAGCGCTGCCGCCCGGCGCGGCTGGGGCGCCGTCGCCGGGCCGGGGGCACTGCCGCCCGACGCGGCCGGGGGCACCGCCGGCCGGGCCGGGGCGCCGTCGGCCAGGCCAGGGGCGCCGCCGCCTGGCGCGGCCTCTCGCGCCCGGGCACCTCAGCGCCGTCAACCCCCCGGCGCGGTCGGCCCGCCACGCCGCCCCGGCCACCACGCCGCCCGGGCCGGCGCCGTCAAGTGCGCGGCGTGGCCCCTGCACGGTCGCCCGCGCACCCCCGATCCCCGGCCTCCAATCTGGGCCTTCCCGAGCCCCGGAATTGCATTTCTGCACTATTAAACCCGCATTGTGTGTGTCATTTTCCGGGAAATATATTTTCTAAAGCGTCTATTCATTCTGCGGCTTATTCGATATTATGTTCGTATTGAAAAGCTTGGCTCTGATGGGCGGTGAACGATGGCGGCGGAGCTGATGTACGGCGAGTTTGGCGGGCAGGAACCGCCGCTTCGTCGCGGGTCACGGCCCGGTTCTGGGTTCGGGTCCGGTGGAGTGTCCGATACGGCCAAGCCGGACGGGTCGCTGGCCGGACTGGCCGACGCGGCCACCCGTGACGGTGGTTTGGCGGGCCTCTCCGACGACGAGCTGATCGGCGTCCTCCGCGCCTGGCGCCGGCTGGAGTCGTGGTGCAGCGCGGGCACCCTTGCGGCAATCGCCGAGCTGGCGCGCCGCCGGCCCGCCGAGAAGAGCCCGCCCGCGCCGGCGGGGTCCTTCCCCGCCCAGCTGAGCGAGTTCATCGGTGATGAGGTCGCGGCCGCGCTGACCTTGACCACTCACAGCGCCGACGCCTGCCTCGAGCTGGCGCTGGACCTCGCCACCAGACTGCCCGGCACGGCCCGGGCCCTGCGCGAGGGGATCATCGACTACCCGAAGGCCCGCCTCATTGCCGACCTCACCCGGGTGCTCACCGATGAGCAGGCCCGCGCGGTGGAGGCGAGGATCCTGCCCGGAGCCGGGCAGCAGACGACAGGCCAGCTGAGGGCGGCGGTGAACCGGGCGGTGCTGGCCGCCGACCCGGAGGCCGCGGCCAAGCGCCGGGAGGAAGCGCAAAAGGATCCGCGGGTACGCCGCTGGCGGGAGGACGCAGGCACCGCCGCGCTGGCCGGTTACGGGCTACCTCCGGCCGAGGTGCTGCAGGCCGACCAGCGTCTCACCGACCGCGCCCTCGCGCTGCGGGACGCCGGCCTGACTGGTTCCCTGGAAGAACTGCGGGCACGCGCCTACCTCGACACCCTCCTCGGCCAGGACTCCACCCCACCCACCGAACCGGACCACCCGCTCGGCGCCCCGCCACCAGAGCCGCCGGCCGGCTCCCCGCCGGCAAGCCGCGGCTGGCCGCGCGGGTCACGTTGACCGTGCCGTTGCTCACCCACCTCGGGCTGGCGTCCCGGCCGGGAGAGGTCGCCGGGTTCGGGCCGGTCGATCCGGCGCTGGCCCGCGAGCTGACCACGCTAGCGGCCGTCAGCCCAGCAAGCCGCTTCTGCGTGACCGTGACCGGCGCCGGCGGCCGGACCATCGGCCACGGATGCCTGCCCGGCCACCCCCCAGACCCCAGCCACCCCCCAGACCCCCGGCATCCACCAAACCCCGATGACCCCCCAGACCTCAGCCGTCCGCCAGACCTCGGTCACCCCCCAGATCCCAGCCAGCCCGGGTCCCCCGGTTTTACCGTCACGGTCAGCCCCTTGGCAGGCACTGACTGCGACCACCGGCACCAGGAGTTGACGTACCAGCCCAGCCGCAAGCTGGCCCACCTGATCGCCGCCCGCAGCCCCACCTGTATCGCTCCTGGCTGCCAGCGACCCGCCGTGCGCTGCGACCTCGACCACACGCTCCCCTACGACCAGGGCGGCCGTACCTGCGAATGCAATCTGGCCCCGTTGTGCCGCCATCACCATCGCTGCAAACAGTCCGCGGGCTGGCGGCTCGACCAGCCGAGTCCCGGCACCATGCGCTGGACCACCCCGGCCGGGCGCAGCTATGTCACCACGCCCAGATAAAAGCCCGCCATTGAGCGGGTCCTCCGACCTGGGCCAAGCACGAGGATCAGGCTGGCCAGGTCTGCAGGGTGGCACGGGTGAAGGTGATGCCGTCGGGGGTTGGCCTTCCTCGCTCGAAACCGTGGCCACTGGAGCTGAAAGCGCCCATCTGGCGGAGCACGGTCGCGGTGTTGTAGACCGCGATACCTGCCTCGGTGCTGGTGAGCCGCGTGTCGTCAGCACAGACCCAGCCAATGGCGCCAAGTAGTCGCGCCACGATCGGGTTCGGGTCGTCGGGAACACCCGCAGCGATCACTGCGAGCAGCAACAGGCCGGCCTGTGTTTCGATCGAGTCGGCTGGCCCGAACGGCATCCGTTCGGCCAGTTGCCACCAGAGCCCGACCGGGTCGCCGCGCAGGCTACGGCCACGGGGAGTCAGCATCAAGCTGCCGCTGTATTTGTGCAGCAAACCCAGCTTCATCGCTGACTCACGCAGGTGCAGCACCGGCGGGGTCAGTGCCTCCCGGTTGGCCTTGCCAATCCAGCCCTCGTCCAGCTGCAGTTCGGTCATGGCTGCCTGTACGTCCGCGGGCGGGAGGTGCCCGGCTCCGGTCAGCTTGATGCCTTCGGCGCCCACGCGGTCCAACAGCCAGGCGTGCGGGTAAACCATCCTGGCTGCCGTCGCGGCGGTGACGACCACTGGCTCGTCCAAACGGGCGGCATCGACCAGACGCCACAGTGCCCGGTGGCCGGCTGCGGTCTGTACGGCGGTCACAAGCTCGCCGAGCGGCCCCGGTGGGCCGCCGGCCGAGACCGCCAGGTCTTGCCCGTGCGCGGGATCGGCCGAAAACGCGGCGGCGAGGTCGGCGTTGATCGCGTCAGGATCGAAATGGGAGAGCGGGAATTCCCCAGGATCGGCCTCGTCGCCGAAGTCTCGAGCAAATTGGGCTACTGCCTCCGCGTGCCAGTGGTGGGCCGGGTCCGCGACCGCGGCCAGCAGTTCGAAGCCGTACACGCCGCCGCAGTCTTCGGGTGGCCCATCACGTCGGCCGCCCACGCAGACTGCTCGCGGCGAGCGGGCTTTTCCGACCGAGCTGGCATCCCGGGCTCTGACTGCTTCGAGCTTGATGACATGCTCCCAGTCATCGCCGAAGTCGTAGACGTAGTACAGCTTGTCTCCTGGCTCGGCCAAGACCTCGTCGAGGCGCACCTGTTCCTCGGGAACTCCGACCTCGCCTTCCGCCACCAGGGACGGGCACAGATAACGTTCGGCCTCCAGGCTGTAGACGTTTGGGCTGGAGGCGAACTGATGCAGGTGACTGTCCTCCCACCCGAACGCGTACTGAATGACCGCGTGTATTTCGCTGAGGAGCAGATCGGACGAAAGCTCCAGCCGTCGCCACAGCGGCGGTCTGGTTCCCTTCAGCTCGGCGCGAACCTGGTAGGTGGCGACATCCGGCCGACGCGGCCGCCGGGCGGGCGCCATACCGGACGTATCGATCTCAGCGGTGGCGGGACGATCACCTGATTTGTCACTGTCGGCCACGGCGTCACGCTACCGCGCCAATGCATCGCCCAAACCCCGGCCAGTGAGCGGCAACTCCTGGGAATCGTGCCTGGCGGCCGGGCTGCGGCGGCGTTACGCTGGCAGCAGTGGCAGCCGCGCCTGCCTGCTTCCGAGCTGACCGTGGCCCGCGCCGCGGCGGCGACGAGGACAAGGGTCTGTTGACTCGCGCCGTTACTTTCGTCTGGTCATTTTCGCCTGGGCGAGCAGACGCGGGCCGCCTCGCCGGGAAGAGATGATCATGACGCAGAACAAGGCTCAGAAGACAGCCATCCGGCGGCGTATGGCCGAGACCGGCGAGTCCTACGTGGTGGCGCGCCGGGCGGTGCTCGGGGACGGCGCGACGCCGGAGGCCCCTGGGACACGGGAGGGGCTGGCGCCGCCGGATCAGCTGACGCCGGAGGAGCAGTACGCGCTCGAGGCGGCGGCCGAGGGGGCGAGCACGGCCGAGATCGACGCGCAGACGCTGGTGTACCGGCTAGAGGCGGCGGCCGAGCGGGCCCAGGAGGCCTCCGAGCGGGCCCGGGAGCTGGCCGACCGGGCCGAAGAGGAAGCCGAGCGGGCTGAGGACCGGGCGGGGCGGGCCACCGAAGCGGCCGAAGAGGCCGAGGAATGGGCCGAGGCCGCCGAGCGGCGCCTGCTGCACGATCGCGCGGAGCAGTTGCAGCAGGCCTCCGAGCAGGCCCGGGAGCGGGCCAACGAGGCGGAAGAGGCGGCGGTCGCGGCCGAGGAGCGGGCCGACCTGGCCGCCGACGCGGCCGACGAGGCAGCCAACGGGGAGTTCCCCGATCAGCCGGACGATGACCCGGGCTGGGTCTGGGCCGAGGCTACGAGCGGCGGCGCCCGGCCAATGTCGCCACGGCCTCCGGCGCCGCCGCGGCCACCAGTGCCTCCGCGGCCTCCTGCACCGCCCGTGCCGCCGCGGTGATACCGCACGTTCGGTAAAAATGACGCGCGCCCGGGGTCCCCCCTCAAGAACCCCGGGCCGCGACCACCCATCCCAACTACGACTGTTTATAACTCATTAATCTGGGTTGACGGGGACGAACTCGCCGGTAACAACCCGAATAGTGACTACTCGCCGATGTAGCTCATGACGTGCTTGATGCGGGTGTAGTCCTCCAGGCCGTACATGGACAGGTCCTTGCCATAGCCCGAGTGCTTGAAGCCGCCGTGGGGCATCTCGGCGACGATGGGGATGTGGGTGTTGATCCACACCGCACCGAAGTCGAGACGCTTGGACATGCGCATGGCGCGCCCGTGGTCCCTGGTCCAGACGCTGGAGGCGAGGCCGTACTGGACGCCGTTGGCCCAGGCGACGGCCTCGTCCTCGTCGGTGAAGCGCTGGACGGTGATGACGGGGCCGAAGATCTCGTCCTGGATCATCTCGTCGTCCTGGGCGAGGCCGGAGACGACGGTGGGGGCGAAGAAGAAGCCGCGGTCGCCGACCCGCTGGCCACCGGCCACCACACTGGCGTGGTCGGGGGTGCGGGACAGGAAGCCCTCGACCCGGGACAGCTGGTTCGGGTTGTTGAGGGGGCCGTAGTCGGCGTCGGGGACGTCGAGGCCGCCGGTGGTGGTGCCGCGGGCCTGCTCGGCCAGGGCGGCGGTCAGTTCCTCGGCGATCCCCGGCCCGGCCAGTACCCGGGTGGCGGCGGTGCAGTCCTGGCCGGCGTTGAAGTAGCCGGCGACCGCGATGCCCTCGGCGGTGGAGGCGATGTCGGCGTCGTCGAACACGATCACCGGGGCCTTACCGCCCAGCTCGAGGTGGACGCGCTTGAGGTCAACGGCGGCGGCCTGGGCCACCTCGCGGCCCGCCCGCACCGATCCGGTGATCGACACCATCTGCGGGATGTCGTGGGAGACCAGCGCCCGGCCGGTGTCACGGTCGCCGGCGATCACGTTGAACACGCCCGGCGGCAGGAACTCGCCGGCCACCTCGGCCAGCAGCAGCGTGCTGGCGGGGGTGGTGTCGGACGGCTTGAGCACGATCGAGTTGCCCGCGGCCAGCGCCGGCGCGATCTTCCAGATCGCCATCATGAGCGGGTAGTTCCAGGGGGTGACCTGGGCGCACACCCCAATCGGCTCGCGCCTCACGTAGCTGGTGTGGTCCTTCATGTACTCGCCCGCGGACCGGCCCTCGAGCACCCGGGCGGCGCCCGCGAAGAACCGGAGCTGGTCCGCGATCGGCGGCATCTCCTCGCTCATCGTCAGCGCGATGGGCTTGCCGGTGTTGCGCCCCTCTACCTCGGCGAACTCCTGGGCGCGGGCCTCGACCGCGTCGGCGATCTTGAGCAGGGCCAGGCTCCGCTCGGCCGGAGTGGCGTCCCGCCAGCCCGGGAAGGCCTCGGCCGCCGTGCGCAGGGCCGCGTCGACGTCCTCGGCGCTGGACACCGGAGCCTGCGTGTAGGCCTCGCCGGTGCTGGGGTCGATGACGTCACTGGTGCGGCCGTCACGGGTATCGGCGTATTTACCGCCGACAAAGTTCTTCAGCTCGGTCATCGTCAGCCTCCGTTTGGACTCAACCTAACGACCTTCGCAGACAAAAGACCCCGGCACAAGTGAATCAGTGGCTACCTTTGCACTCAACTGCGGATTTAGTTGACACGCCCAGTCAGCGTCACCCATTATGCGAAGCAAGGAGGCGACCATGGCACACGGCCCAAGGGTGTTGCCGGGTCCCGCCGTCACCCTCGACGGTATCTCCAAGAGGATCATCGAGCAGTTGCAGCAGGACGGCCGGCGTTCCTACGCCGCCATCGGGAAGGCGGTCGGGCTGTCGGAGGCGGCGGTCCGGCAGCGCGTGCAGCGGCTGATCGACGGCGGGGTCATGCAGATCGTCGCGGTCACCGACCCGCTCACGCTCGGGTTCCGGCGGCAGACCATGATCGCGGTCAAGAGCGACGGCGACCTGGAAGAGGTCGCCGACAAGCTGGCCGGCATCGACGAGATCGACTACGTCGTGATCACCGCCGGTTCCTTCGACCTCCTGCTCGAGGTGGTCTGCGAAGACGACGACCATCTGCTCGAGATCCTCAGCCGGGTACGGTCCGTGCCGTCGGTGACGAGCACGGAGACGTTTGTGTACCTGAAATTGCGCAAGCAGACCTATTCATGGGGAACCAGATGACAAGCTCACCCGAATCCAACGCCGACCTCCAGCAGATGGCCAAGCGGAACCTCTGGCTGCACTTCACCCGGATGTCCAGCTACGCCGACAGCGACGTCCCGGTCATCGTGCGCGGATCCGGGCCGTACGTGTTCGACAGCCGCGGCCGGCGCTACCTGGACGGGCTGTCCGGGCTGTTCGTCAGCCAGGTCGGGCACGGGCGGACCGAACTGGCCGAGGCCGCCGCGCGGCAGGCCTCCGAGCTGGCCTACTTCCCGCTCTGGTCGTACGCGCACCCCGGTGCCATCGAGCTGTCCGAGCGGCTGGCCGACCTGGCCCCTGGCGACCTCAACCGGGTGTTCTTCACCACCAGCGGCTCGGAGGCCGTCGAGTCGGCCTGGAAGCTGGCCAAGCAGTACTTCAAGCTGACCGGGCAGCCTGAGCGGTACAAGGTGATCAGCCGGGACATCGCCTACCACGGCACGTCGATGGGGGCCCTGGCCATCACCGGGCTGGCCGACATCAAGTACCCGTTCGAGCCGCTGCCGGCGGGCGGGGTCCGGGTGCCGAACACGAACTTCTACCGCGCCCCGGACTTCGTGGCCGACGACTTGGGCGCGTTCGGCCGCTGGGCGGCCGACGAGATCGAGCGGGCCATCCTGCGCGAGGGCCCCGAGTCGGTCGCGGCGGTGTACCTGGAGCCGGTGCAGAACTCAGGCGGCTGCTTCCCGCCCCCGCCGGGGTACTTCGCCCGGGTGCGGGAGATCTGCGACCGCTACGGCGTGCTGCTGGTCTCGGACGAGGTCATCTGCGCGTTCGGGCGGCTCGGCTACTACTTCGGCTCGGCCCGGTACGGCTACCAGCCGGACATCATCACCTTCGCCAAGGGCCTGACCTCGGGCTACTCGCCGCTGGGGGGCATGGTGGTGCGGGACGCGCTGATGGAGCCGTTCAACCGCGGCACCGCCACGTTCCTGCACGGCATCACGTTCGCCGGCCACCCGGTGTCGGCCGCGGTGGCGCTGGCCAACCTGGACCTGTTCGAGAAGGAAGACCTGCTCGGTAACGTCCGGGCCAATGAGGGCGCGTTCCGCTCGACCCTGGAGAAGCTCAATGACCTGCCGATCGTCGGCGACATCCGCGGCGACGGGTACTTCTACGGCATCGAGATAGTCAAGGACAAGGACACCCGCGAGACGTTCACCGACGAGGAGTCCGAGCGGCTGCTGCGCGGATTCCTGTCCACCGCCCTGTTCGACGCCGGCCTGGTCTGCCGGGCCGACGACCGCGGCGACCCGGTCATCCAGCTCGCGCCGCCGCTCATCTGCACCCAGGAACACTTCGATGAAATGGAGCAGATCCTGCGCGGGGTGCTGACCGAGGCCTGGGACCGCATCTGAGGTGAACCCGGGATCGGGGGGTCACTGGGAGGGGGCCGCCCCGGACTGGATCGACTGGGCGCGGGCCCCGGGGCACGACGCGTTCTGGGCCTACCGGGCCGCGTTCCGGTCGTTCCTCCCGCCGCCCGGCCGGTCCACCCTCGACCTGGGCTGCGGCGAAGGCCGGGTGGCGCGGGAACTGGGCGCGCTCGGGCACACGGTCACCGCCACCGACTACGCGCCGTCGTTGCTGGCGGCCGCCCGGGAGGCTGGCTCGGCCCGTGACTACGTGCTGGCCGACGCGGGCGCGCTGCCGTTCGGGACCGGCGTCTTCGACCGCATCGTGGCCTACAACATGCTGATGGACGTGCCCGACATGCCCCGGGCGGTGGCCGAGGCGGCCAGGGTGCTGGCGCCCGGCGGCGTCCTGACCGTGTCCATCGTGCACCCGTTCGCCGACCGCGGCCGGTTCGCCGGCGAGGACCCGGGCGCCCCGTTCGTGGTCGCCGGCAGCTACTACGGCCGCGAGCACTTCAGCCAGCGGGTGACCGAGGGCGGGCACAGCATGACCTTCGACGGCTGGTCCTACCCGCTGCACGACTACGTGACCGCGTTCGCGGCGGCCGGGCTGGCCATCACCGGGCTGTCCGAACCGGTCCCGGACCTGGACCAGGCGCCGGCCATGGTCCAGTGGGCCCGGATACCGATGTTCGTCTGGATCAATGCCCGCCCGGTTCAGGGGCACCCGGTCTAAGGGGCGGGCGTCGAGGCGGGGTCGGACGGGCCGGCCGGCGGCGTGGTGCTGCCGGCCGGCGGGCTGCTCATCGCCGGGGCCGGCGTACCGGAGAGCGTGGGCACCGGGCTGACGGTGGTGCTGGGGGTGACCGGCGGCGAGGCCGCCGGGGTCACGTCGGCAGCGGCCAGATCCGACACTGCCTTGCCGTCGCACAGGCTGCTGGTGGCGCCGGCGCAGATCGTGCCGCCGTTGCCCGAGTCCACCACCTTGATGAACGAGCGGCCCTGGCCGACGATGGCCGCGACCACGATGCACTCGTGGAACCCGGGTCGCGGGCACAGCGCGGTCATGTACGGGAGCAGGGCCTTTAGCTTGGCCAGGCAGATCCGATCGTTGACGCCCCGCCCGCAAGCGGCTTCGAGGGCCTGAGCCTGCAGATCGGTGATACCACGCTCGGCGACGTCGGCCAGCTCGGCCGTCGGGTCGCCGGGGACGTGCACGTTGAGATCGGGTACGGCCAGGCTCCCTGACCCGCTGACCGTGCCCGATCCGCGGGCCGAACCCGACGCGCCGGCCGAACCAGACCCACCGGCCGAACCCGACGCCGGTGGGCAGTTCTTACTGGCGACGCCGCAGCCCGACACCACCACGACCAGCGCGGCGATCACCAGCAGCAGCCGTGCCCCGAGACTTTTCACGTGGGTTCCCTTCTCGCGCATTTACGCTGCGGAGGACCGGCGGGGCTCAGGCTGATACACGTGCGGGGCCACCAGCCAAAATCAGCTTCCTCGGAGACGAGAATGGATCCGTTATTGAAGCCGTTATTCAGGTCGATGTGGAGGCCATAAGGTACGCAATCGCACGAGATTGCCGGTCAGATTGCCGGTCATCCTTCCTGTCGGCTGTCGTCGTCCACGCCTAGGCTTGGCGGCAATTCAGCGCCGCAGAATGCTAGGAGAGCCGGTCATGATCCGCACGCGCATGGTGAGGCCAGCACTGCTGACGGCGGGCAGCACGATCAGCTTCAATCTCCGGGATGGATGTGGCGGAGCCAACGGCGACGTCCATATCGGCAGTAACTATTCCGACGACGCCTACGGCATAATCTGGGAAAATGGCAGCGGCTGCGCGGGAAAGAAGCAGCTGGTTCTTTTCCAGTGGTTCGACAGTTCAGACAACCCTGGCGGCGGGCAGATTGGCTCCGCTGGCCCTGGACAAAGTAATTGTTTCCACTCTCCGAAGAACTCGCCGCCGGACACCATATCGGGCTACGTGACCCTCTGCAGTTCGGGGTCGGGCGTGCCAGGTGGCTATCAGTGCTGGGATTCCAAGTACTTCTGACCGTCCGCGGGCGGCGTCAGCGGCCGGTTTCGCGCCGGTAGAGTTCGCGGGTTTCGTCGTCGGGCGGGTAGGTGCCGCGGATGCTGGCGCCGCCCGCCACCCGCTGCTGGAGCCAGGTCTCCAGCTGGTCGCGGTCGCGGGTGCGGGTGGCGACGTCCTCGGCGACGTGGGCGGGGATGACCACGACACCTTCGGCGTCGCCGACCACGACGTCGCCGGGCTCGACGAGGACGCCGCCGCAGCCGATGGGCAGGCCGAAGTCGGCTGGGTGGTGCAGGACGGAGCTGGTAGTGCCGTGGGCGCCGGCCGCGTAGGAGGGGAAGTCGAGGGTGGCGATGGCCGGCGAGTCGCGCAGGGCGCCGTCGGTGACCAGGCCGGCCGCGCCGCGGGCCATCAGCCGGGTAGCCAGGATGTGGCCCAGCGACGCCGCCCCGAGCTGGCCGCGGGCGTCGATGACCAGCACCTGATCCGGGTCGACGGTCTCGACCGCGACCCGCTGGGGGTTGGTCCAGTTGTCGTACTCGACCTGGAAATCCAGGTCCTCGCGAGCGGGGACGTAGCGCAAGGTGAAGGCGTAGCCCACCATCCGCTGGTCCGGCCGCAGCGGCCGGATCCCGGCCATGAACGTGTTGCGGAAACCGAGCTTGAGCAGCTCGCTGGTGAGGCTGGCCGTGGAGACCTCGTGCAGCTTGTTCCAGGCGTCCGGGGAGAGTTCCACGCGGCCCAGTCTGTCAGCTGGGGACCGGCGGGCGGTTCGGGGTGGTCTCCTGGGACGGCATCGAGTTCGTCTTCGGCAGCGGGTACGGGATGCCCACGTCCAGCGTGCCCGCCAGGGCGTTGAGCACCGCCTGCTCGGCCACGGTGGTGTCGCCCAGCGAGGTGGCAGGCAGCGCCGGGACGCTGGTGTTGGGCGGGTTGGCCAGGGCCAGGGCGCTGGTCAGGTCGCCGGTGACGCTGCGCCGCCAGGCCGACAGGTTCGGCACCTCCACCCCGAACAGCGTCTCGATCAGCCGCAGGGTCGAGGTGTGATCGAAGGTCTGCGAGGCCACGTAGCCGCCGCGGCTGAACGGGGAGATCACCAGCGCCGGGGTGCGGAAGCCGAGCCCGATCGGCCCGGCGATGCCGGACGCGGCGGCCGGCAGCGTCCCGGTCAGGTACTCCCCCGCCGTACCGGCCGGTGCGGCGGGCGGCGGCACGTGGTCGAAGAATCCGCCGTTCTCGTCGTAGATGACCAGGAACACGGTCTGCGCCCACACCTCGGGGTTGGACACCAGCGTGTTCAGCACCTGCTGGACCAGGTACTCCCCGTACTCGGGGGGCGCGGCCGGGTGCTCGCACTCGGCCAGCGGCGAGATGATCCAGGACACCGAGGGCAGCTTCCCGGCCTTGACGTCGGCCGCGAACGAGGCCGGGTAAGTGGGGGTCAGCCCCTTGGACACCAGCTCGAAGCCGGTCACCGAGAACGGGTTGTTGTAGGCCTTGAAGTACGGCAGCGGGCTGAGCCCGATCAGGCCGGTCGGATCGTTGTAGACCTTCCAGCTCACCCCGGCCGCCAGCAGCCGCTCGGGCATGGTCTCCCAGGTCAGCTTGCCGTACTCGGCCACCCGGTCGGAGAACGTCTGGACGACCGGCCCGCCGCTGGCGCCGGCCGGGTCGATGGTGGCGCTGATGCCCATCAGCCGGTTCGGGTCGGTCGGGCCGAGCACCGAGCAGTGGTAGTTGTCGCAGATCGTGAAGGCGTCGGCCAGGGCGTAGTAGAAAGCCAGGTCCGAACGGGTGAAGTAGCCCATCGTCACGGGCCCGTTCTCAGTCCCGTCGGCGGCCAGGTGGGCGACCATGAACTGGTCCATCTTGCCGTTGTTCCAGCTCTGGTGCTGCGGGCCCCAGGAGTGCGTGATGTCGTTGGTGGTCTGACCGTCTTCCAGCGGCGGGTCGCTGAGCAGGTGGAACGGCTGCATGTAGCCGGACGCGTCCGCCCCGGTGCCGGGCTGGTAGCCGAACTGGTCGAAAACCGGGTAGGTCTGGCCGCCCACCGTCTGGGTCAGCACGCGGGGGTCGGAGAAGCCACGTACGCCGGACAGGGTGCCGAAGTAGTGGTCGAACGACCGGTTCTCCTGCATGAGGATGACCACGTGCTTGATGTCCGACAAACTGGCGTTGCTGGCGGCGGTGCCGGTCACCTTGTCCAGCAGCCGGGCCTGGGCCGCGCTGAGGCCGGCACCTCGCCGTCCGGACAGGGCCCCGAACGCGCCGAGCGCGGCCCCGCCGACCATGAACGAGCGGCGGCTGGGCTGGCTGGGGCGGGGCGAGGCGCCGGGCTTTTCGTGGTCAGTCAACACAAACCTCCGCGCGACAGGCTGGCCTGGTTGGGATCGGCATCAACGGCGACGCTAGACAAGCTGTCTGTACTGGACTCGACGGGGATTTTACGCACCGGTAACCAGCGTGGGAAGACGTTGGTTGCTGTGCGGTTCGGCGCGAACACTCGCGCGGGCATACGAAAGCCCCCGGCGGGATTCGCCGGGGGCTCCGATCGGGCGCGCTGGCCGGGCTTACTGGCCGGGCTTACTGACCGGGGGCGGGGGTGGCGTTCCCGGCGTTGCCGTTACCGGCCGCGCCGGACGCGGGCACGCTGCCCCCGCCGGTCGAACCCACGGTGGGAACCGAACTCGGCGTCGGCGTCGGACCCGTGGTCGGCCCGGTGGTGGAAGCGCCAGTGGACTGCGAACCGGTCGCGCCGACGCTGCTCGGCGCGGTCGGGCTCTGGGTCGGTGTCGCGTTGGTGGTCGGTGTGGCGGTCGTCTTGCTGTGAGTGCCGCCGAGGGTGGTGCCGGACTGGCTGCGGCCCCACACGCTGGCGGCGATCGGCTTGCCGGTGCCCAGCTCGACCACCGTGATGATGATCAGCGCCACGACGAACACCGCGGCCGCGGTGGCCGCCGGTACCAGCCAGCGCGGGCGGTTGGCCAGGAAGCCGAGCGGGCCACCGCCGGACTTGCCGTGCCGGCCGTTGCCGTTCCCGCCGGCCGCCCCCTCTGGGCCGGCGCCGTCGGGGCCGCCGTTGACCACGGTCCCGTCGCCCAGCCGGACGGTGCCGTAGCGGGTGGCGTCGTAGCCGGCGGTGCGGGTCGCCTCGGCGTCAGGCCCGTCCTGATGGGGAACGAACCGCGGCTGGCCGAAGTCCTGCCGGGTCTGCCCGTAGTCTTGCCGGGTCTGGTTCGCGTCCAGCCGCGTCTGATTGAGGTCCTGACGGGTCTGATTGAGGTCCTGCCGGTTGATGTCCTGGCGGGTGGCGTCGGGACCCCAGCCCGGCTCGGCCTGGGTGGGCTGCGCCCAGCCGGGCGCGGTCCGGCGGGCCCGATCCCATTCGGCGGCGGTGGCGCCCCGGCCGCTTCCGTTGCCGCCCACCGGGTGGTCGGCCCGGGTGGCGTCGGCGCGGGCCACGCCCGCGCGGGGGACATCGGCCCGGGTGGCGTCGTTACGGCCACCGGAGCTCCCGTCGCCGGTCATCGTGCTGGTGGGAGTCCACTGGCGGGCGTGCTCGACGATGACCGGGGTGACCTTTTCCTTGGTCCTGGCCAGGTAGTGCTTGTAGATGGCGAAGCCCGCAGTGCTGGCCCCGCTGCCGACGGCGGTGCCCAAAATTGTCCCGCCGTCCCCGAGATAGGACGTCAGGACGGCTCCGGTCACGGCCGCGCCCATGCTCGCGACGATCTGAACCGTGTTGAGCTCGATGCCTTTAGGCCGGTCGCTCATCATCCCCCTTCGCGCAGTGATAGGTGGGTTTGTGCGGTCCGGCTGCCTGGGCTCATGGCAGTGAGCCCAGCCCTTCCTGTCTACCCCGCGACGGGAGGCTGAGCATGGCAAACCGGCCGATGCATGAGTGTTCCAGCGTATTAGTCCTCGAGAGCGGATCAAATAACGTCGGACCGTGACGAACGGCAGCGAACTCGATGTGCAGGTCCTCGGTGCGGGGGTGGTCGGCCTGACGACGGCCATCACCCTGGCCGAGGCGGGATGGCGGGTCAGCGTACGGACGGCCAGCCCACCGGGGGCGACGACCTCGGCGGCGGCCGGGGCGGTGTGGGGCCCGGTGACGGTGGGACCGCCCGGACGCTGCCGCGACTGGGCCCGGACCGGATTGGCCGTGCTGCGGGAGCTGGCGGACGACCCGTCGGCGGGCATCGTGACCCGTACCGGGCGCGAGATTTCGCGCACCCCCGCGAGCCCCCCTGCGTGGAGTGATCTGGTGGATGACCTGCAGATTTGCCGCGAGGGCGAGCTGCCGCCGGGGTTCGTGGCAGGCTGGCGGTACAGTGCCCCCGTGGTCTCGATGCCGGTGTACCTGGACTACCTGACGGCCCGGCTCGAACGGGCCGGCGTAAAAATCGATGTGAATCCGATCACGTCACTGTCGGAAGTTACGGCTGGTGCGGACGGGAAGTTCCCGGCCCCGGTGATCGTGAACTGCACCGGAGCGGCCGCCCGGCAGCTGGTCCCGGACCCGGCCGTGCACCCGATCCGCGGCCAGGTCGTGGTCATCGCCAACCCGGGCATCGAGGAGTTCCACATCGACCACAGCACGCCGCCGCCGGACGTGATCTACCTGTTCCCGCACCGGGACACGGTGGTGCTGGGCGGCACCATGGTCCACGACGACTGGGACACCGAGCCACGGCCCGCGGTGGCCGAGCGCATCCTGGCCGACTGCGCCGTGGTCGAGCCGCGGGTGCTGGACGCCCCGGTGGTGGCGCACCGGGTCGGGCTGCGGCCGGCCCGGCCCGAGGTCCGGCTGGAGGCCGAACCGCTGGACGACGGCCGGGTGCTGTGGCACAACTACGGCCACGGCGGCGCCGGCGTCTCCATCTCGTGGGGCTGCGCCCGGGAGATCGCGGAGGGGCTGGCTGGCCGTGGGTGATCTCGCGGGGCGCACGTTCCTGGTGACCGGGGGGAATACCGGGATCGGGCTGGCCACGGCCCGGGCCCTGGCCGCCCGGGGCGGCCGGATCTACCTGGCCTGCCGGTCCCGGGCCAAGGGCGAGGCGGCGGCGGCCGCGCTGGCGGCGGAAACCGGCCACGACCAGGTCGCCTTTCTGCCGCTCGACCTGGCCGACCTGGCCTCGGTCCGGCGCTGCGCGGCCGGCTTCCTGGCCCGCGACGAGCCGCTGCACGTGCTGGTCAACAACGCGGGTGTGGCCGGGCGCCGGGGGCTGACCCGGGACGGGTTCGAGCTGCAGTTCGGCGTCAACCACCTCGGCCACTTCCTGCTCACCACGTTGCTGCTGGACCGGCTGGCGGCCAGTGCCCCGGCGCGGGTGGTGACGGTGGCCAGCGACGCGCACTACAACGCGACCGGCATCGACTACGACGCGGTGCGCCGCCGCACCGCGCACGTGACCGCGATGCCCGAGTACTCGGTGTCCAAGCTGGCCAACGTGCTGTTCAGCCAGGAACTGGCCCGCCGCACGGCCGGCCGTGGGATCACCACCTACGCGCTGCATCCGGGGGTGGTGGCGTCGGACATCTGGCGCCGGGTGCCGTGGCCGGTCCGCCCGCTCATCACCCGCCGGATGCTCACCACCGAGCAGGGCGCTGCCACCTCGGTGTACTGCGCCACCTCACCGGACCTGACCGGGGTTACCGGCCGCTTCTACATCAACAGCCGGGAAGCCGAGCCGAACCGGGCGGCCACCCCGGAACTGGCCCAGACCCTATGGGAGCGCAGCGAGGCCTGGGCCGCTCTCTAGAGTTGAGTCATGCAGATTGGTTTCGGAGCGCCGGTCTCGGGGGCCTGGGCCACCCCACGGGACCTGGCCAGCTTTGGTGCGCAGGCTGAAGAGGCCGGCTACGCGTCGCTGTGGACGTTCCAGCGACTGCTGGTGCCGGAAGAGACCCCGATGGAGCCCGTCTACCAGAGCGTGCTGGACCCGCTGGTGAGCCTGGGTTTCCTGGCCGCCGGGACGTCGCACATCCGGCTGGGGGTCGCGCTGGTCAACCTGCCGTTTATCTCCCCCGGTTACCTGGCCAAACAGGCCACCACGGTCGACGTGCTGTCCGGCGGGCGGCTGGACCTGGGCCTCGGGATCGGCTGGCTGCCGGAGGAGTTCGAGCTGGCCGGCGCCTCGATGGCGCGCCGCGGCGCCCGGGCATCCGAGTACGTGGCCGCCCTGCACGCGCTGTGGAATCCCGGCCCCGACGGCCTGTCCCGGTTCGACGGCGAGTTCTACACGGTGCCGCCCGGCCGCCAGCAGCCCACCCCGGTCCAGCAGCCCGGCCCGCCGGTCATCCTCGGCGGCATGTCCCGCCCGGCGATGGAGCGGGCAGGCCGGATCGCCGACGGCTGGATGACCTCCAGCCGGGCCGACCTGACCCGCATCACCGACGACATCAAGATCGTGCGGTCGGCGGCGGCCACGGCCGGCCGGGACCCGGACCGGATCCGGATCGTCTGCCGGGGCGTGGTGCGGGCGGGCGAGGAGGCCAGGAACAGCCGCGGCGAGCGGCGTCTGCTGTCCGGCCCCTACGACCAGATCCGGGCCGACACCGAGTGGCTCGCCGAACGGGGGGTGACCGAGCTGTTCTACGACCTCAACTGGGACCAGCTGGTCGGCTCGCCCGACGTCGACCACGCGGCCGCCGTGGCTCGCGCCGGCGAGATCATGGCCGCCCTGGCCCCGGGCCGTTAGCTACGGGCTGGACATCCGCCCCGGCGCGTCGAACCGCACGGATACGACGGGCTTACCCAGGCTGTCGGTCGCGGTGGTCACCATCGACGGGCGGTAGGCGCCACGCTGCGCGTGCAGGAATTCGAGGATGGCCGCGCGGCCGGTGGCCGAGGTGGCGCCGAGCTGGACCCCGCGCAGCGGCACGGCGGCGCTGGCGCCCGGCGAGTCATCGCCGAAGGCCACCACCGTGATCGGCAGCTGGGAGGACAGGACCGACAGGTTGGCCAGCAGGCGGGCGTCGACCCGGCCGGCCAGCAGGGCGGTCCGGGCGGCCGCGGTCGCCCGGATGCTCGGGTTGCGCAGCAGTTGCTGCCCCGCGGTTATCAGCGACGCGCGCTGGGTTCGCACTTCGGCCTCGAGCGCGGTCACGCCGTCGGGGGCGGTCGTCCGCACCTCGATCCGGCTGGCCCCCGAGCCGAAGCCCGCGATCACCATCGGGGCGTAGACCGAATCCAGCCGGGTGCCGAACTCGCCGCGGACGGCCGGCGTCGCCACCACCACGGCCGAGCTGAGCGGATCGTGGGTGGCCGGGACCAGCGTCATCAGCCGGGCGGCGGGAAAACCCAGCCGCCGCAACTGGGCGCACATCGCCGGGTCGCAGGAGACCACGGTGGCCGGACTGACCTGGTCGGCGACCCAGGCCGCGGCCTGGGTCCAGCTGGCCGGGCTGGGGACGGGGGCGGTGGGTGGCCCCGGCCTGGTGACCGCGAACACCGCGGCCGCCACCCCAGCGGCGGCCACGATGCCGGCGCCGGCGAGCACCACCGTGCGCCGTCGCGGGCGGCCGACCCGGGGCTGCCGTACGGTAGCGGGGGATGCCTCCGGCGCCAGGCCAGGTACCAGTGGGTCCGTCTCCGGGCCAAGTACCGGTTCCTCCGGGCCGGGTACCGGCGCCTCCGGCCCCGGGCCGGGTACCGGTTCTTCCGGCTCCGGGCCAGGTACCGGTTCCTCCGGCTCCGCGCCGGATACCGGTTCCTCTAGCTCCGCGCTGGATGCCGATGCCTCCGGCCCCGGGCCGGGTACCGGTTCCTCCGGCTCCGCGCCGGATGCCGATGCCTCCGGCCCCGGGCCAGGTACCGGTTCCTCCAGCTCCGCACTGGACACCGGCGCCTCCGGCTCCACGCTGGACACCGGCGCCTCCGGCAGCGGGCGGGGGGTCCGCTGATCCGCGGCGGCAGGCGCCAACCTGCCCGGTGCCGGTGTCCCGGCGCTCACCACGCCGAGCGGGCCGAGGATGTCGCGGACCAGGCCGCGGACGATATCGGCGGAGACGGGCTGCCCGAAGTCGGCGCTGACCTGTGTGGCGATCAGGTCTGGGCTGACCCCGGTGGTCCTGCCGCCACCGTCCCCGGGCGCGGTCGCCTCCGCGACGGCCACGGTCACCAGGTACAGCAGCTGGGACACCTGGATGGTCTGCCCGTCACTCCGGCGAATCAGGTATCGCGGTTTGGCGGACGTGCCGCCCTGGTCCTGGCCCAGGAGGCTAAGGCCGGCCGCGGGTCGCAGCAGGCCAACGGGAGTCCCGCCCGGTGGAGCCAGTTCGCTCACACTCCAAATTCGGACCGTCAGCACGGTCGGATTGGCGTGTTTTACAACTACTTTGCGTGCGTGTATACATTACCGCTGGTTGTCACGGTTCGGCAGCTGGGACAGACTCGCGCTGATGGCCGGCCGGATCTTACGCGTTGCGGGCGATGTCCTCGCGGTGGGCGATCGCGGCGGCCTCGGTGCGGCTGGCCACGCCGAGCTTGCCGAGGATGTTGGACACGTGCACGCTGGCCGTCTTGGCCGAGATGAACAGCTCGGCACCGATCTCGCGGTTGGACCGGCCGGCCGCTATCAGGCGCAGCACCTCACGCTCGCGGGTGGTCAGGGCGGTCAGGGCCGCGTCGGCGACCGGCTCGGCGGACAGGTGCTCGCCGGGGTCGTTCAGGCGGGCCCGGCGGGCCAGGTCGGCCAGCGCGCGCCGCAGCGGAGCGGCCCGCAGCTGGTCGGCGGTCCCGGCCGCCAGGTCCCACTGGGCCTGGGCGGCGGGCCGGTCGCCCGCCTCGGCCAGCGCCTCGGCCAGCCGCCAGCGGGTCCGGGCCACTTCGTAGATGAACTGGGGACCGAACTCGTCCAGCACCACCTGCCAGGCGGCCGGGTCGTTCTCGCCCTGGGCGCGGCGGAACTCGGCCTCGGCCCGGGCCAGCCAGCCCCGGCCTTCGGGCCCGAGCACCGCCCGCCGCCGGTACGGGGTGGTCGCGCCCGCGCGGGCCTGCTCGAGCAGGATCCGCGCGGCCGCCACCTCGGACTCGGTCCCGGCGGCGTCCCCGGCCGCCCGGGCCTGGACGGCCCGGTCGGCGTGCGCGCTGACTCCGACGGCGGCGGGCCGGATCGCCGACGGCGCGTAGCCGTAGTGCTCGTCCAGGTCGCCGGCGATCGCCGCCTCGGCCTCGGCCACGGCCAGCCCGGTGTCGCCCTGCCACAGCGCCTGCTCGGCGTACATGGCCCGGGCCATGTAGACGCACAGCCGGTCCCGGTCCCACAGCGGCTCCAGCCAGACCCGCCGCTCGGCGGTGACCGCGTTGCCCCGGGACACGTCGAGGAACAGCGCCATCGCCGACAGCACCGCCTCGGGCAGCGTGGCCACCCGCACGGACCAGGCGTTGGCCAGCTCCTGGGCGTGGTCCCACTCACCCTGGGCGTAGTGGGCCTGGAAGTGCAGGTGCTGCACGTCCAGGCCGTAGGGAGCCAGCGACAGGCCGGCCTCCTCGGCGCGCTGGAGTCCCTCGTGGGCCACCCGCCCGGAGTCGGCCAGCTCACCGCGCTCCAGGTGAGCCCGGGACAAGATGGTGGCCGCCCGCAGCTCGACCCCCAGCACCATGGTCTTGCGGGCCTGCTCGTGGGCGGCGGTGAACAGCGCGATGGACTCATCGTCGCGGCCGTCCCGCTTGGCCACCGTCCCCAGCGTGACCAGCGCGTCGGCCTCGACCGAGGGTGCGTCGGCGGCGCGCGCGGCGGACCGGGCCCGGTCGGCCCACTCGGCCGCCGCCTCGTCCTCGAACCCGATCGCCATCAGCGAGCTGGCGTAGGTGGCGATGGCCTTGGCCCGCTCCCACGTCGGCGGCTGCTCGGGCAGCCTGTCGATCGCGGCCCGGGCCACCTCGGTCGCCTCCCGGACCGCCTCGTAGTCGTCGGCCTGGAACAAGTAGTACGCCAGCCGCTCGCCGGCCTTGGCCGCCAGCACCGGGTCGGCCCCGGGGCCGAGGCTGGCCCACAGCGCCCGGAGCTGGTGCACCGCGCGGGGCACGTCGCCGCTGGCGGCCGCGCCGCTGGATGAGTACAGCACCAGTTGCCCCCGGGACATCCCGCCACGCTCCTCGGCGTCGGGGATCCGGTCCCACAGGGCCAGCGCCTGGTCGTAGTGCCGGTGCGCCTCGGCCGGGGCGCCCAGCTGCTCGGCCTCGGCCCCGGCCTGGATCGAGGCGGCGTACGCGCCGGGGATGTCGTGGCTGGCCAGATAGTGGTGGGCGAGCTCGGCGGCGGTCCCGGGGTGGGTGGCCAGCCGGTCCTCGTCGGCCAGCAGCCCGGCCAGCACCCCGTGCAGCCGGGTCCGCTCCCCCGGCAGCAGATCGGCCTCAACCGCCTCCCGCAGCAGCGCGTGCCGGAACGAGTAGCCGTCGCCGTCCGGGACCAGCAGCTGCTGGGTGACGGCCTCGCGGATCGCGTCCTCGTACTCGGGCAGCGGCAGCCCGGACGCCGCCCGGACCAGGTCGTCGTCGGCCTGACGGCCCGCGATCGCGGCCGCCCGCAGCACCCGCTGGGCGGCGTCGCTCAGCCGCTCCACCCGGCTGAGCAGGAGCGCGGCCAGGTCCTCAGGCAGCGCCCGGCGGCCGCCGGGACCGCCCCGGCCGCGGGGGTCACCACGGCCGCCGGAGGTGGCCGCCAGCAGTTCCTCGGCGTAGTAGGCGTTGCCCTCGGCCCGGCCGATGATGCTGTTGAGCTCGGCCGCGTCGAGGCCGCCGGCCCGCAGTCCGGCCAGCGCGGTCAGGTGCTCAGCCAGCGCGGTCGCGTCCAGTGGGCCCAGCCGCAGCGCGGTCACGCTCGGCAGCCGCTGCAACTCGGCGATGACCGGCCGGAGCGGGTGCCGCCGGTGCAGGTCATCGGTGCGGTAGGTGCCGATCAGCACCACCCGCTCGGTGCGCAGGACCCGGGTCAGGAACGTCAGCAGGTCCCGCGTTGACGCATCGGCCCAGTGCAGGTCCTCGAACACCAGCAGCACCGGGGCGGCGGCCGACAGCTCGCCCAGCAGGCCGAGCACGGCGCCGAACATCTGCTGCCGGGCCATGCCGACGGTCTCCCCGTCGGCCGCCGCGGCCGCCTCCGCCTCGGGCAGCAGGCGGCCGAGCACGGGGCGGGTGGCCAGCGCCTCCAGCAGCCGCGGCCCGGTCCCCGGGTCGTGGGTCGCGGTGCGCAGCGCGTCCGCCAGCGGCAGGTAGGGGACGCTCTCGCCCAGCTCGGCGCAATGCCCGGACAGCACGATGAACCCCTGTCCGGCCGCCCGGCGGGTCACCTCGGTCACCAGCCGCGTCTTGCCCACGCCGGCGTCGCCGCTGATCAGGGCCACAACGGCTTGGTGCGAGGCGGCGTCCTGCAATTGGGTCACCATGCGGGCGAGCTCGCGGTCGCGTCCGACCAGCCGGCCCCAGGTGCTCTCCGAACCCGACGTGGCCTCCTGCAACATGCCCTGAGTATCGCATCAGGCCGGGACAGTTCCGACTCATTAAGCTGGGGGCATGAGCGAGCTTCGGGTCATCCGCGATGGCGAGCTGTCCGCTGGCACGGCTCAGACCCCGGGGATGCAGCGGTCGGCGGCGATCTCCGGGGACCTGGTCGGTGCCCGGGACCTGTGGATGGGCCGGACCGTGGTCGGGGCCGGCGCTTCCTCGGGCGACCACCACCACGGCGAGTCGGAGACCGGCATCTACGTGGTCTCCGGTCACCCGGTGTTCGTGTTCCGGGATCCGGCCAGCGGCGAGATCACCCGGCTGGAGACCAGCCCCGGCGACTACGTCTGGGTGCCACCGCACGTGCCGCACCGGGAGGAGAACCCGTCCCCGGACACTGAGGCGGTGGTCGTGATCGCGCGGTCCACCCAGGAAGCGATCGTCGTCAACGTCCCGGCGCTGTAGCTCACTCGTCGCCGGGCTGCACCCGGCGGTTGCGCTTGACCTCCCCGCGGCGGCGCTTGTCGGTCACCCGGCGCTGGCGGGCCCGGCGGCTGGGCTTGGTCGCGACCCGGGGCGCAGGCGGCGGGGCGATCGCCTCCCGGATCAGGCTGGCCATCCGGCCCCGGGCCGCGCGCCGGTTGAGCAGCTGGCTGCGCTGCTCGGAGGCGACCACGGTAAGCACGCCGTCCTCGCCGACCCGGCCGCGCAGGTTGTCCAGGGCCCGCACCCGGGCGTACTCGGGCAGCGCGGGCGACCGGGCGATGTCGAACGACAGCTCCACCCGGGTGTCGGCCGTGTTCACGCCCTGGCCGCCCGGACCGGACGACCGGGAGAACCGTTCGCGCAGCTCACCGGCGGGGATCACCAGCCAGCTGTTCACCCGTAGATCGTCGGCCACGGTTCGGGAGCCTACGGGAGGGCGGCGACCAGCTCGCGGACCGGCTTGCGGCGCCCGGTGTAGAACGGGATCTCCACCCGGGTGTGCCGCCGGGCCTCGGCGCCGCGCAGGTGCCGCATGAGGTCGACGATGCGGTGCAGCTCGTCGGCCTCGAAGGCCAGGATCCACTCGTAGTCGTTGAGCGCGAAGCTGGCCACGGTGTTGGCCCGCACGTCCGGGTACTCCCGCGCCATCATGCCGTGCTCGGCCAGCTGCTTACGGCGCTCACCGGGGTCCATCAGGTACCAGTCGTAGGACCGCACGAACGGGTACACGCTCACGTAGTTGCGGGCCTCTTCCTCGGCCAGGAACGCGGGGATGTGGCCCTTGTTGAACTCGGCCGGGCGGTGCAGCGCCATCACCGACCAGACCGGCTCGCTGGCCCGGCCGAGCCGGGTCCGCCGGAACCGGGTGTAGATCTCCTGCAGGTCGTCGGCCGACGAGGCGTGCCACCAGAACATGTAGTCGGCGTCCGCCCGTAGGCCCTGCACGTCGTAGCAGCCCCGGGTGACGGTGCCCTTGCCCGCGGCCTGGTCGAGCACCTCGGTCACCTCGCGGGCCACGTGGTCTGAGTCGTCGCCGTGCAGGGTCGTTGAGTCACTGACCCGGAACACCGACCACATCGTGTAGCGGATCAGCTCGTTCAGGTCCCGGGCCTTGGGCCGGGCCCCCTCCGCACGTCCCGCGTCGTCGTTGGCAGCCATGCCCCCATTGTCGGTCACGACGTGAGGCGGCCGGGCCAGCGGGGGCGCTCTGCCATAGGCTCACTTTTTATTCTGGAATGGAAAAAGTCACGCACCCGGGCGGCCGCCTCGTGCGCGGTTCCGATACAGGCGGGGATGCCGATGCCGGCATAGGCCGCGCCGCACACCGCCAGCCCGGGCTGGGCCGCCACGGCCTCCTCGATCGTGGCCACCCGGTCCAGGTGCCCGACCGCGTACTGGGGCAGGCCGCCGCCCCAGCGGGTGACCCGGGTGTCGATCGGCGGTCCCTGGGCGCCGGTCTCGTCGGCCAGTTCGGCGACGGCCAGCGCAACCAGTTCCGCGTCGTCGCGCTGGAGCAGGCCCTCCTCCCCGATCCGGCCGACCGAGCAGCGGATGATGTCGATCGGCCCGTCCGGGCGGTGCTGCTCGGCCAGGTGCGGCCACTTCAGCGTGGAGTACGTCACCGCCTTGACCGCCCGGCCTTCCACCGCGGGTACCAGGTAGCCGCTGCGCGGTTCTCCCTGCGCGGCCGGGAACCGGGACCGGGGGTAGGCCAGCGTGACGATGGCCATGCTGGCGTACTCGATCCCGGCCAGCGCGGCGACCGCCGCCGACGCCCCCGGCACGCCGCTCAGCAGCCGGGAAGCGGGGCGGGCGGGCAGCGCCAGCACCACCGCGTCGGCCTCGAGCTGCTCCGGGCCGGCGGCCGAGCCGACCGTCAGCCGCCACCCGGCCGGGGTGCGGGCCAGCGCGCGGACGGTGGCCCGGGTCCGGACCGTCGCCTTGGACGCCGCCGCGACCGCGGCCGGCAGCTCGCCCAGGCCGCCGGTCAGCGTGGTGAACACGGCCGGGCGGGCCGCGGATGGCGCGGGGATGAGGGACGCCGCCGCCTCGGCCAGCGACTGGTGCCTGGCCGCCGCCGACGCCAGCGGCCCCAGCGTGGCCTCGAACGAGAGCTCCTCCGAGCGGCCCGCGTAGACCCCGCCGAGCAGCGGGTCGACCAGCCGGTCGACCAGCTCCGGACCGAACCTGGCCGCCACGTACGCGGCCACCGGCACGTCACCCTCGCGCGGGGTGGCGGGCAGTTCGAGGTCCTGGCGGGCCCGGGCCAGGCCGCCGGCCGACAGCACGCCGCTGCTGGCCAGCCCGTCCAGGTCGGCGGGCACGCCCATGAACTGGCGGGGTGGCAGCGGGTGCAGGGCGCCCCGGCTCCAGATCCCGGACGCGGTGGTACCGGGCAGGACCAGCTGGTCACCCAGCCCGACCGCCGTGATCAGGTCGGTGCCTTCCGGCCGGCGCCGCAGCAGCGCCTCGGCACCCGCGTCCACCGGTACCCCGGCCACCTCGGAGGCGGTCAGCTTGCCGCCCAGCCGGGGCGACCCTTCGAGCACGGTGACGTCGGCTGGCTCGTCCCGCAGGAAGTACGCGGCCGCCAGTCCGGCGATGCCGCCCCCGACGATGACCACATGCGGCTTACTCACTTGCACAGCCTAGGCTCTGCGATTCCGGGGGGAGGACCCCCCGATCCCCCCGACTAAAGTAAGAACATGCGGGTCGACATCTGGAGCGACGTGGTGTGCCCCTGGTGCTACGTGGGCAAGGCACGTTTTGAGAAAGCGCTGGCCGGCTTCGACGGCCGCGACGACGTGGAAGTGGTCTACCACTCCTTCGAGCTGGACCCGTCCTGGCCGCAGGGCCAGAGCATGCCGATCCTGAAGATGCTGGCCACCAAGTACCAGCTGTCCCCGGCCGACGCCGAGGCGGCCGAGGGCCGGGTGGCCGCGCTGGCCGAGGCGGAGGGCCTCGGCTTCCGCTCCGACCGCACCCTGGGCAACACGTTCGACCTGCACCGGGTGCTGCACCTGGCCCATGACCAGGGCTTCCAGCACCGCCTGCTGGACACCATCTACCGGGCCTACTTCGGCGAGGCGGCCGACGTGTTCGATCCCGACGTGGTGGCCGAGCTGGGCCAGGATGCCGGCCTCGACCCCGAGGACGTGCACCAGGTGCTGGACTCCGACGACTACACCGCCGACGTCCGCGAAGACGAGGAACAGGCCCGCCAGCTCGGCATCAACGGCGTGCCGTTCTTCGTGCTCGACGGCCGCCTGGGAGTATCGGGCGCCCAGTCGGCCGAGGTCTTCGCCGAGGCGCTGCGCCGGGCCGCGGCCGACGCGAAGCAGTAGCGAGCGCTAACACCGACATCCGGGTGACGGCCATCATCGTCGCCTGGATCAGGGCGATCACCGTCCGCTGGCCGTCCTCGCCGATCCCGTAGACCTCACCCCGGCACGTGGTGAGCGTCCGCCCGGCCCGGATCACCCGGCCTGCCGCCACGAAGCGCGGCTGAGCGGCCGGGGCCACCAGGTTCATCGTGAAATCGACGGTGAGCACGTCCCGGTCGGCCGGGAACAGCGTGTAGGCGCCGTACCCGCAGGCCGAGTCGGCGATCGTGGTGATCGCGCCGGCGTGCACGAACCCGTGCTGCTGGGTCAGGTCGGCCCGGTGGGCCAGCCCGAGCTCGCAGTACCCCGTCTCCAGTCGCTCGACCGTCACCCCGAGCGTGGTCAGCAGAGTCTGCCGCGCGATGCTGGCCCGGACCCGGGCCTCGGTCTCCGGCAGGAGGGCTTCCTGCGTCAACGGGCGGTTTCCTCGTGGATCAGGTCGGTCAGGCGGCCCAGCTGGCCGGGGTCGGTGTCGGGGAGGACACCGTGGCCGAGGTTGAAGATATGACCTTCGGCCGCGCGGGCCTGGCTAAGGACGTCACGGGCGCGGGCGGCGACGACGTCCCAGGGGGCCAGCAGGACGGCGGGGTCGAGGTTGCCCTGGAGGGCGGTGCCCGCGGCGACGCGGGTGGCGGCTTCGTCGAGGGGGACCCGCCAGTCCACGCCGACCACGTCGGCGCCGGCGTCGCGCATGACGCCGAGAAGCTCACCGGTGCCGACCCCGAAGTGGATGCGGGGGACGTCGTAGGCGGCCAGCGCGGCGAAGATCTGGCTGGCGTGCGGGAGCACGAACTCGCGGTAGTCGGCGGGCGCGAGGGCGCCGACCCAGGAGTCGAACAGCTGGAGAGCGGCGGCGCCCGCGCTCGCCTGGATCTCCAGGAACGAGGTAGTGATGGCGGTGAGCCTGGCCATCAGCGCGTGCCACAGGGCCGGGTCGCCGTACATGAGGGCGCGGGTCTTGTCGTGGTGCCGGGACGGCCCGCCCTCGATCAGGTAGGAGGCCAGCGTGAACGGGGCGCCCGCGAAGCCGATCAGCGGGGTGGCGCCCAGCTCGCCGACCAGGGCGGTGACCGCCTCGGTGACGTAGGGCACGTCGGCCGGTTCGAGCGGGCGCAACTGCTCCAGGTCGGCGGCGCCGCAGACCGGGTCATCCAGCACCGGGCCGACCCCGGGCTTGATGTCGATGCCGACGCCAATCGCCTTGAGCGGCACCACGATGTCGCTGAACAAGATGGCCGCGTCGACCGGGTAGCGGCGCACCGGCTGCAGGGTGATCTCGGTGATCAGGTCCGGCCGGGTGCACGACTCCAGCATCGGCACGCCCGCCCGGGCCTCCCGGTACTCCGGCAGCGAGCGGCCAGCCTGCCGCATGAACCAGACCGGGGTGTACGGCACCCGTTCCCGGCGGCAGGCGCGCAGGAACGGTGAATCCTTGGCGAGCACACCTCGGATCGTCTCACACCGGCAGGTCACGGCGGCAGCGGATGACGGACACGCCGCGCAGCCTCCCGCGCAATGTCGTACGCCCGTGCCACTATCGATTTCAGCCCCACCACGTCGCGCTGAAGGAGGTCACAGGCATATGAGCCAGATGCCCTGGTACTGTCCCGGATGCGCTGCCGAGCAGCTGTTCGAGCAGTTTCACGAAGCGTCCGGGAACTGCCCGGACTCCCCGGACGGGCACTGCCCCGAATGGGCCTGCTGTGAATGCGGCACCGCGCTGATCGTGGGTTTCCTGCCGCAGGAGGAGCCGTACAGGACGGCTGCACCGCGTAACCCCGGCCAGGCGGCATGACGCTCCGGCCCGAAACCCGCACGAGAATACAGCGGGCGCGGCATACGCTCTGTATATGAGATCGGCCGACGGGCCCGTGCGGCCGCGCCCGGCGCCCGGCGAGGGACCCGGTGGCGGCGAGCAGGGCGAGGACCAGGCGACGGCGGTGTTCGCCTCGGTGCTGGCCGCCTTCCAGGCCGGGCTGGAGGACCAGGGCTTCCTGCGGGCCGAGTTCTCCTTCGAGGACGTGCCCGCGCCCAAGAAGCTGGCCCCGTACGCGGCGGCGACCTCCGCCACCGTGGAGCGGGACGGCGCCGACATCGCCTGGGGCCGGCTGGTGCTGCTCTTCGATCCGGTCGGCCACGAGGGCTGGCCGGGCTGCTACCGGCTGATCAGCTACCTGCGGGCCGAGGTGGACCAGGAGATCGCCGCCGACCCGATGCTGTGCCAGGTCGGCTGGGACTGGCTGATCGAGGCGCTGGAGGCCCGCACACCCGGCTACGGCACGCCAAGCGGTACCGTGACCCGGGTGACCACGGAAGGTTTCGGCGGTAAACAGAGCGAGCCGCCGGTGTATGGCTTCGAACAGCGCGCCTCCTGGTCGCCGACCGTGCCCGCGGGCCCGTCCGGCGGCCCGGGTGCGTACGGGGTGCGGGGGGCCGGGCCGGCCGACGACCCGGCCACGCTGGATATCGCCGCACACGTGACCGCCTGGTGCGACTCGCTGGCGGCCGCGGCCGGCCTGCCGCCGCTGGCGCCGGGCACCCACACGCTGCCCGCGCCCCGTACGGCGGAACCACGGCCGCGGCGGCGCCGGTGACCGCTGAGCATCAGGCCGCCCCCGACCACGACGAGCCCGCACCGGACCGCCTGGTCGTGCCGTTGCTCGAGCCCCGCGACGGCCTGCCGCCGGTGGTGGAGAGCGACGAGGCGCTGCAGCGGGCGACCGCGGCGCTGGCCAGCGGGACCGGGCCGGTCGCGGTCGACGCCGAGCGGGCGTCCGGCTACCGCTATGGCCATCGCGCCTATCTGGTGCAGCTGCGCCGGGCGGGCGCGGGCACGTTCCTGATCGACCCGATCTTGTGTCCGGACCTGTCCGGCATCGACGCGGCCCTGGCCGGTACCGAGGCCGTGCTGCACGCCGCGTCCCAGGACCTGCCCTGCCTGACCGAGATCGGGTACCGGCCGCGGATCCTGTTCGACACCGAGCTGGCCGGGCGGCTGCTCGGCTTCCCCCGGGTGGCGCTGGGCACCCTGGTCGAGACCGTGCTCGGGCTGCACCTGGAGAAGGGCCACTCGGCGGCCGACTGGTCCACTCGGCCGCTGCCGGTCGACTGGCTGCGCTACGCCGCACTGGACGTCGAGGTGCTGGTCGAGCTGCGGGACGCGCTGGCCGAGATGCTGGCCGCCCAGGGCAAGCTGGACTGGGCGATGCAGGAGTTCGCGGCGGTGCTGTCGGCCGCCCCGCCCGCGCCCCGGCCGGACCCGTGGCGGCGCACGTCCGGCATCCACCGGGTCCGCAGCCGCCGCAGCCTGGCCGTGGTCCGGGCGCTGTGGGAGCAGCGGGACAAGATCGCCCAGGACCTCAACCTGTCGCCCGGGCGGGTGCTGCCCGACGCGGCGATCGTGGAGGCGGCCCGGTCGCTGCCCACCAGCACCAGCACGCTGACCCGGATCTCCGGTTTCACCGGGCGGGTAGCGCGCCGGCACCTGCCGGAGTGGCTGGGGGCCATCCGGTCGGCCCGCGGCCTGCCCGAGAGTGCGCTGCCCGACACCGGCGGGGCCGCGGTGGCCAGCGGGCCGCCCCCGACCCACCGCTGGGCCGAGCGCGACCCGGCCGCCGCCGCCCGGCTGGCGGCGGTGCGGGCCACCATCGCCGAGCTGGCCGAGCGCTACACGATGCCGACCGAGAACCTGCTGCCCCCGGACGCGGTCCGCCGGATCAGCTGGGAGCCGCCCGACCCGCCCGACCCGCTGGCGATCGAGGCCGCGCTGAGCGGTTTCGGCGCCCGGCGCTGGCAGGTCGAGCTGACCGCGGGGCCCATAGCAAACGCTGTCGAGGGCGTGGTCAGCACCCAGCCCGACAGGCCATGAGCACCCCCGCGCTGCCGGGGATCTTCGGCACGCTCGCGCCGATCCTCAACAACTACGGCTACTTCGCGGTCGGCGGCCTGGTCCTGGTGGAGGACTTCGGCATCCCGGTGCCGGGCGAGACCATCCTGATCGCCGCCTCGCTGTACGCGGGCGCGGGGCGGCTGAACGTGGTCGCGGTCGGCGTCATCGCCTGGATCTGCGCCGTGCTGGGCGACAACATCGGCTTCCTGATCGGGCACTTCGGCGGCCGCCGGCTGGCCCTGAAGTACGGCAAATACATCTTCCTGACCAGCGCCCGGCTGGACAAGGCGGAGGAGTTCTTCGATCACCACGGCGGCAAGATCATCGTGGCCGCCCGCTTCATCGAGGGACTGCGCCAGGCCAACGGCATCGTGGCCGGCATCACCGGCATGCACTGGAAGCGGTTCATCCCGTTCAACGCGCTCGGGGCGGCGCTGTGGGTCGGCCTGTGGGTGAGCGTCGGCTACCTGGCCGGCAGTCACATCACCACGATCTACGAGCAGATCACCCGGTACTCGCTGTACGTGCTGATCGCGCTGGCGGTCGCGGTCGCCGCGTTCGCCGGCTGGCGGGTGCGCGAGCACCTGCGCAAGCGGCGGGCCCGGGCCGAGGCCCAGGCGGCCGAAGCGGATGCGGCCGGAGCTGGTGCGGATGAGGCCGAAGTAGCGGATGAGGCCGAAGTGACCGGCGGGACTGAGGTGACCGGCGGGACTGAGGTGACCGGCGAAACTGAGGTGAGGGGCGGGACCGAGGTGACCGGCGGGACCGAGGTGACGGGCGGGACCGAGGTGACGGGCGGGAGCCGGGACCGGGCTCAGCCCGATACGCGGGCCAGTAACCCGGACAAGTCGTAGCGCTCGATCCCGCCCAGCGACGTCTCGGCCGCCTGCAGGACCCAGAAGCTGCTCTTGCGCAGCGACACGTCCTCCGGCGGCGGCGCGTTCAGCTGGTGGCAGGCGACCGCCATGATGTCGGGGATGTTCTCCCCGTGCGCGCAGATGACGGTGGGCACGCCGTCCACGAGCAGCCTCCGCACGGCGCCCACCACCTCCGGATGCGGGACGTTTTCATCCGCGGAAACGGAAGCGGGGGGGCGGGGCAGCATGAGCGCGGGCTCAGCCACCACCGGCGCGCCGGCGTGGGCCGCGTAGGGCTCGACGGTGGCCAGGCAGCGGGCGGCCGGTGAGCTGACCACGCGGACCGGGCCGAAGCAGCTCAGCAGCCGGACCAGGATCCGGGCCTCGGCCTGGCCCTTGAAGTCCAGCGGGCGGAGCAGGTCGTCGCCGGTCCAGTCCCTTTTGCGGCCAGCCGACGCGTGCCGCAGCACCAGGAACGGGACGGTCCGGTGCGGCCAGCGGGCGAAGTCGTTCAGCACGGCGACGTCGCTGGCGTAGGACAGCTGCTCCCAGGCCCGCGCCAGCGGGAACCAGCGCACCTCGTCGACCTCGTCGTTGGGGGCGAAGGCGGCGGGCTCACGGGGCCGGCGGGCTCCGCCGCGGCCCAGAACTCCACGCGTTTGGGATGCCCGCTGACCTGGTAGCGGACGGTTTTCAGGCGGCGGCCGAGCAGCAGCCGGACCGAGGCCTCCTCCGCCACTTCGCGGACCGCCGTCTCCGCCAGCTCCTCCCCCGGCTCACGTTTTCCCTTGGCCAGCGACCAGTCCGCCCGGCGCGGACGGTGGACGAGCAGGATCTCCGGGCCGTCCGGCCCGCGCCGCCACGGCACCACGCCCGCGGCCTCGATCTCCCCGACCACCGACGGCGCCTGGGCGCCAGGATCACCGTGCTGGTCAGCCATCGCCCGCTCGCGGGCGCCGGTCCCGGATCAGGTCGAGCTGGATGTCGCGCAGCCGCTCGCCGTCCGGTCCCAGGCTGTGCCGGGTCCAGGTGCCCTCACCGTCCAGCCACCAGGACGCGGTCCCGTCGTCCATGCCCAGGTCGAGCAGGCGGCGCAGCTCCCGGCAGTGCCCCTGGTCGCCGACCCGGACCACGACCTCCACCCGCCGGTCGAGGTTCCGGTGCATCATGTCGGGGCTGCCCAGCCAGACCTCATCGGCCGCGTCCGGGTCTCCCTCGTCGTGGTCGCCGGTGCCGAACGAGTAGACCCGGGAGTGCTCCAGGAACCGGCCGAGCGAGCTGCGCACCCGGATCGTCTCGGACAGCCCGGGGATCCCGGGCTTGATCGCGGAGATGCCGCGCACCCACAGGTCGATCGGCACCCCGGCCTGCGACGCCCGGTACAGCGCGTCGACCACCACCTCGTCGACGACCGCGTTGCATTTGAACTGGATCCGGGCCGGCTGGCCGGCCAGCTTGCGCTCGGCCTGGTGCGCGATCCGGCCGACCAGGCCCGCCCGCAGCGACTCGGGCGCGACCAGCAGCTGCCGGTAGGAGTCCTGGCGGGCGTAGCCGGTCAGGTGGTTGTACAGGTCGGTGACGTCCTCGGCGATGGCCGGGTCGGCGGTGAGCAGGCCGAAGTCCTCGTACAGGCGGGCCGTCGACGGGTTGTAGTTGCCGGTGCCGATGTGGCAGTAGCGGCGCAGCGAGCCGTCCGTTTCCTCGCGGACGATCAGCAGCACCTTGCAGTGCGTCTTCAGGCCCACGAACCCGTAGACGACGTGGCAGCCCGCCTCCTCCAGCTTCCTGGCCCAGGCGATGTTGTTGCGCTCGTCGCCGCGCGCCTTGATCTCGACCACCACCACGACCTGCTTGCCGAGCTCGGCCGCGTCGATCAGCGCGTCCACGATCGGCGAGTCACCGCTGGTCCGGTACAGGGTCTGCTTGATGGCGAGCACGCTGGGGTCGGCCGCCGCCTCCTCGATCAGCCGCTCGACGCTGGTGGTGAACGAGTCGTACGGGTGGTGCACCAGCACGTCCCGCTCGCGCAGGGCGGTGAAGATGTCCATGTCCTTGGGGATGGCCGAGGACGACGGCACGAACGGCGGGTAGCGCAGCTCGCCGATGTCCAGGTCGGCGATGGCGGACAGCCCGGACAGGTCCAGCGGGCCCGGCACCCGGTACACCGCCCGCCGGTCCACGCTCAGCTCGGTGACCAGCCGGTCCAGCACGTCGCTGGACATCGAGTCCTCGACCTCGAGGCGGACGGCCGGGTCGAAGCGGCGCCGCAGCAGCTCCCGCTCCAGCGCCTGCAGCAGGTCCTCGGTGACGTCCTCGTCGACCTCCAGGTCCCGCACCCGGGTGACCCGGAACACGTGGTGCTCGACGATGTCCAGGCCCGCGAACAGCTGGGTCAGGTGGGCCGCGATCACGTCCTCGATCGGCACGAACCGCTGAGGCGACACGGCCAGGAACCGCGGCAGCAGCGGCGGCACCTTGACCCGGGCGAACATGGTCGCGCCGGTGCGCGGGTCGGCCACCATGACGGCCAGGTTGAGGGACAGGCCGGAGATGAACGGGAACGGGTGGGCGGGGTCGACCACCAGCGGGGTCAGCACCGGGTAGATGCGCTCCCGGAACAGCTCGCGCAGGTTGTCCCGCTCCTCGCTGGACAGCTCCTTCCAGCGCAGGATTTCGATGCCCTGGGCGCTCAGCGCCGGTGAGACCTGCTCGCTGAAGCAGGCCGCGTGCCGGCCGGTCAGCTGGCCGGCCAGCTCCAGGGTCCGGTTCAGCACCTGGCCGGGCAGCTGGAGGCTGACCCCCTCGACCGGCAGCCCGGCCGCCATCCGGCGCATCAGGCCCGCCACCCGGACCATGAAGAACTCGTCCAGGTTGCTGGCGAAGATGGCCAGGAACCGGACCCGTTCCAGCAGCGGGACGGTGTCGTCCTCGGCCAGCTCCAGCACCCGCTGGTTGAACCGCAGCCAGCTCTCCTCGCGGTCGAGGTACCGGTCGGGCGGCAGCGAATCCAGCCCGGCGGCCGCCACGACCTGCTCGATGGCCTTCAGGCCGTTGACGGTGAGGGTGTCCGGCGGTGGCCCGTCCGGGTCCGGCCGTCTGGACCTCCCGTCGCCGGTTCCGGCGCGATGCGCGGGCGCGATGCCCTCGGGCGCGTCGCGGTTGGCGGTCACCAGCGGCATGGCGTCGTCGACCTCGCCGTTGCTGGCCGCGGCCCGTGTTTCGGCCGCCGGGTCGGTGTCGATGTCCCCGTCCGGGGTGGCCTCGCCGTCGCTCATGCTCCCATTGTCACAGGCCAGTCAGATGCCGAGAACCCCCGGCCGGGGTGACACCCCGTATCCTTTGCGTGATCGCTTCTCACCCAGGGTAGTCGCCGCGGGCCGGGTAACAGCCACGGCACGCGCCCCGGTGGCCGACCGGATTGCCTATCATGCTGGGGTGCCACCAAGTGAACAGGGCTCGGCCGACCGAGAAGAACCAGCCACCGCGGCTCCCCCGCCACCGCTGCCGGACGATCTGCTCAGGCCCCGGCCGGGCGAGGGAAGCGTCGCGGTGGCACCCCCCGGACAAGGGCCCGGGTTCTGGGCCGGCGGCCCGTCGGCGGTGGCCGCGGACGGCGAGATCTTCCTGTCCTACCGGCTGCGGCGGCCGCTGGGGCACGGCCGCGGGTACGCCGTCGCGGTGGCCCGTTCCACCGACGGTGAGCATTTCGAGCCGCTGACCATGATCTCCAAAGAGGAGATGGACACCGACTCGCTGGAGCGCCCGTTCATGGTGCGCACGCCGGAGGGGGCCTGGCGGCTGTACCTGAGCTGCGCCACCCCCGGGACCAAGCACTGGCGGGTGGAGGTGCTGGAGGCGGCCCACCCGGGCGAGTTCAGCGCCCGGACCCGGCAGCTGGTGCTGCCCGGCGACACCAAGAAGGGCGTCAAGGACCCGGTGATCGTCCGCCGTGACGACGGCTGGCACATGTGGGTGACCTGCCACCCGCTGGCCGACCCGGCCGAGACCGACCAGATGGTCACCGAGTACGCCACCAGCGCCGACGGCCTCGACTGGGCCTGGGACGGAGTGGCGCTCAGCGGCCGTCCCGGTTACTGGGACGCGCGGGGCACGCGGGTCACCTCGGTGGTGTTCAGCGGCGGCACGATCGTGGCCTACTACGACGGCCGGGCCACGGCGGCGGAGAACTACGAAGAGCGGACCGGGGTGGCCACCGGGAGCGAGCCGACCGTGCTCACCGCGGCCGGGACCGACCCGCTGGCGTCGTCCCCGTACCACGGGGGCGGCCTGCGCTACCTGGACATCCTGCCGCTGCCGGACGGCCCCCGCCGGCTCTACTACGAGATGACCCGGGCCGACGGCGCGCACGAGCTGCGCACCGAGTTGCGTTAGGCGGACTGCACGGGACGGCCGTTCCTGGCCTGGGACTGCCCCTCGGGGCGGGCGCCGACCATGCCGCCGGACCGGTCACGCGGGGCCCGCCAGTCGCTGAAGTCCGCGCCCAGCACCCGTTCGAGCAGCTCCAGGTCGGCCTGGAAGCGCGGGATCAGTTCCTGGCGCTGTTCCCAGCTGAGCGGCTGCCGCTCGCGGCTGTGCCGCTGCAGATACCGCTCCAGCGGCCCGGTCAGGGCGTCTGACGCGGCCCCGGGCAGGAACCGGCCGGTCCCCGCCGCCGCCCGTAGCAGCAGCGCCACGGCCTGGTGCGACAGCGTGGCCTCGGGGTGCGCGGTGACGTTCTGCCGCGGGATCTCGGTGACCACGCCCTGCTTCACCCCCAGGAAACCGAAAATCGTGTCCAGCGTCGTGGCCGGCTGGTCCACCAGCTGCCGGTACCGGATGACAAGCATCTGTTCGCGCGGGAAGAGCGTGAACAGGTGCTCGAGCTGCTCGCCGTACCGGCTCAGCCCGGTGTAGTGCCAGAACGACGCCCAGCCGGCGTCGATCCGGCGCTGCTCCTCGCCGCAGGCCTGGACGAAATCGCCGATCGGCTCCAGGCCGGCCGACCACAGGTGCGTCCAGTTGGAGTGGGCCCGCTCGACCGGGTCGCGGATGACCGCGATCAGCCTGGCGTCCGGGATGGCCGCGCGGATCCGGGCCATCGCCTCCCGGTCGTGCAGGTACAGCGGCGTGGACTCGCCGCGCAGGGTACCGGCCGGGGCGGCGTCGAACAGCGCCTCGTAGTCCGCGCGGCGCCAGACGTGCTCCCGGTAGGTCTGCACGTCGCCGGGGCCGCCGCGGGTCGGCGGCGGGCCGTCGGTCAGGAAGTGCTTGGGCTCCTTGATCGGCGACATGTACAGCCCGGGATGCTGGGCCAGCGCAGCATGCAGCGCCGTCGTGCCCGCCTTGGGCGCACCGATCACCAGAAAGTCCGGCAGTGCCACAGGGGCCTCCTCGTACGCAAGACTCCGTCCGGGCGGAATTACAGATTATGTCGATTCATTAGGTTGGTTAAGACGTCAGATTGTGGCGCCCGTCACCCTTGGCCCGGTGGACTACCCTCGAGGGGCGACGGCCAACCACGGGCGGCAGTACGGTCGCGGGGTGACCGAGACCGACGCGGCCGAGCCGGCCGGCTACCTGAGCGCCACCCGGGCCGCCTACGACACGGTGGCGGCCGACTACGCCGACCTGCTGCGCGACGAGCTCGCGGGCCGCCCGGTGGACCGGGCCGCGCTGGCCGCCTTCGCCGAACAGGTCCGGGCGGCCGGGGCCGGCGGGCCGGTGGCGGAGGCCGGGTGCGGGCCCGGGCGGATCACCGCGCACCTGGCCAGCCTGGGGGTGCAGATCTTCGGGGTCGACATGTCGCCTGGCATGCTCGGCGTGGCTCAGCGCTCGCACCCCGGCCTGGCCTGGGCGCGAGGCTACCTGGCCGCCCTCCCGGTGGCCGACGGCGCGCTGGCCGGGCTGGTCGCCTGGTACTCGATCATCCACACCCCACCCGGGCAGCTGGCACCGGTGTTCGCGGAGTTCCGCCGGGTGCTGCGGCCCGGCGGTGAGCTGCTGATCGCCTTCCAGGCCGGTGATGAGCGCGTCCACCTGCACCAGGCCTACGGTCACGCGATCGCCCTCGACGCCTACCGGCTGCCACCCGCGTGGATCGAGGACCAGCTGCGCGCGGAGGGGCTGGTGACCCACACCCGCATCCTGCGCGACCCGGGCCCGCGGGAGCCGACGCCGCAGGCCTACCTGCTGGCCCGTCGGCCTGCTGGCTCACCCGCTCAGGACAGGTGAGTCCGGACGTCGGTGAGCCGCCCGGCCAGGAACGCCCGTTCGGCCTCGTTGCTGGTGAGCGCCAGCGCCTCCTCGTACGCGCAGACGGCCTCCGGCCAGCGCCCGAGCTGACGCAGAAAATCGGCGCGGGCGGCGCTGAGGTAGCCGTAGGTCGCCAGCGCGGGGTCGGCCAGCAGCGGTGCCAGCTCGTCCAGGCCGGCCGCGGGGCCGTCCCGCAGGCCGATCGCGACGGCCCGGTTGAGCTCGACCACCGGCGACGGCCAGAGCTGGTGCAACACCCCGTACAGCGCGGCGATCTCCCCCCAGTCGGTGTCCTCCCAGGACGGCGCCTCGGCGTGACTGGCGGCGATGGCGGCCTCGACCGCGAACCGGGTCGGCGGCCGGCGGCGCAGGGCCCCGGTCAGCAGGCTGATGCCCTCGCTGATCAGCCGCTGGTCCCAGCGCGTCCGGTCCTGTTCCGACAGCAGGAGCAGCCGGCCATCGGGAGCCAGCCGGGTGTCCGCGCGCGCGTCGATGAGCAGCATCAGCGCCAGCAGGGCGCTGATTTCGGCGTTACCCGGCATGAGCAGGTTCAGCAGCCGGGCCAGGCTGATGGCGCTGTCCACCAGATCCCGGCGGGCCAGCTGCGGCCCGTCCGGGGCGGTGTGGCCGGTGGTGAAGATCAGGTGGACCACCTCGAGCACCGCGCTGACCCGCTCGGCCAGCTGGTCGGGCGATGGCACCCGGTAGGGGATGCGGGCGACGCTGATCTTCTTCTTGGCCCGGGTGATGCGCGCAGCCATGGTCGTTTCGCGCACCAGGAACGCGCGGGCCACCTCGGCGGTGGTCAGGCCGCACACCAACCGGAGGGTCAGGGCGATCTGGGCGTCCCGGTCCAGTGCCGGGTGACAGCAGGTGAAGATGAGCCGGAGCCGGTCGTCGTCGAACAGACCAGCCTCCGGGCCGGGCGTGGTCGCCTCGGTGACCAGCAGCGGCATCGCCCGGCGGAACACCGACTCCCGGCGTAGCTGGTCCCGGGCCCGGTTGCGGGCGGTGGTGGTGAGCCAGGCCCCCGGCCGGCCGGGGATGCCCTGCTCCGGCCAGCTGCGGAGGGCCTGCTCGTAGGCGTCCTGGGTGCACTCCTCGGCCAGGTCGAGGTCGTGTGTCAGCTGGGCGGTGGTCGCGAGCACCTGGGCCCAGTCGCGGCGGTGGGCCCGCGCCACCGCCGCGACGACCTCAGGGCCCAGCTGGTCAGCCGTTTTCCACCAGCGGGCGGATCTCGACCCCGCTGTGGCTGGCCCGCACCTCGGGCAGCATCGACGCGGCCTTGATCGCCTCGTCCAGGTCAGAGGCGTCGATCACGTAGTAACCGCCGAGCGCCTCCTTGGTCTCCAGGAACGGCCCGTCGGTGATCGTGACGCCATCGGCACCGTCGGAGCGCACCGTCGTCGCCATCGACTCGGGCGCCAGCTGGGCGCCGTCGACGAGCTTGGTGCCCGCGGTCGCCTGGAACGCCCCGTGGGCTGCCATGTGGGCCTCGCCCTGCTCGGGGCTCATCGCGTTCCACTGCTCGTAGTTGCCGTAGATCAGCAGCATGTACTTGGCCATGTCTGAAGTCCCATCGTGTCCGGGCCCGGTGGACCCTCCTGCTCATACGACGAGCGACGCGAACCGCAGATCGACACTTCGCCCGGGCATCTTCATCGTGCTGATTCATAGTGCCGACCAGAGTGTTGTTTTCACAAATGCACAACGGGTACCACGGTCTTCCAAAGGAGCAACAGCGGACTTGGGCTGCGAGGGGGCGCAGCCGGAAAGGAGCCCCCGAATGGTGCTGCCCCCCGAGGAAGCGGGCCAGGCCAGTACGGCCGCCGGCGACGAGAAGGCGCGAAACAAGCAGGTCAGGCTGGCCGCAGTGGCGAGCGTGGTCGGGACCTCGATCGAGTGGTACGACTTCTTCCTCTACGGGACGGCCGCCGCGATCGTGTTCCCGGCGGTGTTCTTCCCGAAGTCGAGCGCGTACGCGGGCACGCTGGAGTCGTTCGCCACCTACGCGGTGGGGTTCGCGGCCCGGCCGGTCGGCGCGGCCATCTTCGGGCACTGGGGCGACCGGATCGGCCGCAAGGCCACGCTGATCGTCACGCTGCTGATGATGGGGCTGGCCAGCGCGCTGGTCGGCGTGCTGCCGGGCACCAACTCAATCGGCATCGCCGCCCCGATCCTGCTGGTCGTGCTGCGGCTGCTGCAGGGCATCGCGGTCGGGGGCGAGTGGAGCGGCTCGGTGCTGCTGTCGATGGAATGGGGTAAGCAGCGCCGACGCGGCCTGATGGCGTCCTGGCCGCAGATGGGGGTGCCGATCGGGCTGCTGCTCGGCACCGGGGCGATGACCGCGATCGCGCTGTCCTTCCCTGACGCGTTCAAGGCCTGGGCCTGGCGGATCCCGTTCCTGGCCAGCCTGCTGCTGGTGGCGATCGGCTTGTGGGTGCGTCTGAAGGTGCTGGAAACGCCGATGTTCGCCAAGCTCGTGCAGAAGAAGACGGTGGCCCGGACCCCGACGCTGGAAGTGCTCCGCCGTTATCCCCGGCAGGTGCTGCTCAGCGCGCTGCTGCGGATGTCGGAGCAGGCGCCGTTCTACATCTACTCGGCCTTCGCGCTCACCTACATCAAGGACCACCTTCACAAGAGCGAAGGGCTGGGGCTGGCCGCGGTCACCGTCGGCGGCGCGCTGGAGCTGATCCTCATCCCCACCTTCGGCAACCTCAGCGACCGGGTAGGCCGCCGGCGGGTCTACGCGACCGGGGCGGTCCTGATCGGCGTGACCTCGTTCCCGGCCTTCCTGCTGATGAACACCAAGGCGGCCGCCGCCGTGGTCCTCGGGGTGGCCATCATCGCGATCCCGCACGCCATGCAGTACGGGCCGCAGTCCTCCTACATCGCCGAGAACTTCCCGACCGGGCTGGCCTACGCGGGCAGCGGCCTCGGCTACCAGGCCGCATCCCTGATCGCCGGTGGTCCCGCGCCGCTGCTGGCCACCTGGATGCTGGCGAACTTCGGCTGGCAGGCGATCTCGGTCTACATCATCGCCTGCGCGGTGCTCACGCTGATCGCGGTGGCCCTGCTCCCCGACCGCAGCCAGGCCGACCTCAGCGAGTCGCCGTCGCTCGCTCCGGTCACCAGCCAGCCCGCTCGCGGGTGACCGGAGGCGGACCGCGTGCTCAGCCCAGGCCGAGCACGCGGTCCGCTTCAGCGCGCACGGTGGCCGGCGGCAGCGGGCCCACCTGCTGCTGGACCAGCGTTCCGAGCAGCCACGACAACAGCGCGTTGGCGGCCAGGGCCGGGTCGGCGGGGCGGCCGGCGGCGCCCCGCAAGCCGGCCAGGAGGTCGGTCAGCAGGTCGCGCACGGCCGCCAGCATCGCCTCGGCCGGGGCGGTGGCGCCCCGCCGGGCGGCCGCGATCCAGTACTCGAACCACAGGTAGGCGGCGTGCGGCTGGTCCGCGAACGTGTCCAGGTACGCCCGCAGCACGGCGTGCAGCCGCTGGTACGGGTCCCGCTCGCGGGCCGCCACCGCCCGCAGCGCGGCCAGCATGGCCTCGACGTGCGCGGTCATCGCCAGGTCGATGATCTCGTCCATGCTCGCGAAGTAGTAGTTGATCGCGCTCTTGGTCAGCGGGCTGGCGTCGGCCACCGCCCGGGCGGTGCAGCCGGACAGCCCGTCGCGGGCCAGCACGGCCCGCGCCGCCTCGATGATCTGGCGCCGCTTGCTGTCCTGGTTCGGTGAGATCGCGGTCCCGGTGCGCACAGGCCGAGTCTAGCCGAATCAGGACATGTGTCCTGGAAATTAGGACGCATGTCCTATAGCTTGGGTGCATGGACAACAAGGACCGAATCCGGACGATGATCGACGAGGTCTTCAACGCCGGCCGGACCGAGCTGGTGCCGGAGTTTTTCGCCGGGCCGAGGCGGCCGGGCTGCACCAGCTGCTCACCGCCGCCTTCCCGGACCTGCGAGTGCAGATCGAGGACCTGATCGCCGAGGACGACAAGGTGGCGGCCCGGCTGATGTTCTCCGGCACCCATCAGGGCCCGTTCCGCGACTTCGCGCCCACCGGCCGGCCGGTCAGCTTCGGCGCGATCCGCATCTACCAGCTGGCGGCCGGGAAGGTGACCGGCAGCTGGGCCTACCAGGACTCGCTGGGCCTGGTCCAGCAGCTCCGGAGTAGCTGACCGCGGTTGGGGCTTGCGGGATTCGGGGGCGCTTCCCCGCGGATACTGCGGGAAAACGTAACCGCATCGGAAGTACCCACTTAGTGCGGTGGCTGGTGAGGTGGGTGTGACTTGCGGGGCGGGCGCGGGCGGCTAGGCGGGGGGCAGGCCCCACTCGTGGCGGAGGCCGGCCAGGACCTGGTGGAAGTCGGGGAACGTCTTCTTCACGCAGTCGGGGTCGTCGAGCACGATGCCCGGGGTGCGCAGGCCGGTGACCGAGAAGCTCATCGCGATGCGGTGGTCGCGGTGACAGTCGATGGTGGCGCCCTTGGGATCGCCGGGCCAGATCTCGATCCAGTCGGGCCCGGTGGCGACCTCGATGCCGAGGCGGCCGAGGTTGACCGCGCAGGCCTCGAGCCGGTCGGACTCCTTGACCCGGGTGTTGGCCACGTCGACGATGCGGACCGGGGCGTCGGCGAACGGGGCGATCGCGGCCAGCGTGGGCATGGTGTCGGAGATGTCGCGCAGGTTGAACTCGCCGCCGTGCAGCGTCCCGGTCCCGGTGACGGCCAGGCCGTCCGGCCAGACCTCCACGGTGGCGCCCATGCGCTTGAGTATCGCGGCGAACGCGACGTCGCCCTGGAGGGAGTCGGCGCCGAGGCCGGGCACGAACGCGGTCTGCCCGGTGATCGCGGCGGCGGCGAAGAAGTAGCTGGCGGCCGAGGCGTCGGGCTCGATCGTAAAGCTGCGGGCCGCGTAGCCGCCGGGCTTGACCGCGAACGTGTCGCCGTCCCGGGTCAGCTTGGCCCCGAACTGGCGCATCATCCGCACGGTCATGTCCACGTAGGGGGCCGACACCATGCCGGTGACGTTGATGGCCAGGCCGTCGCGGGTCAGCGGGGCCGCCATCAGCAGCGCGGTCAGGAACTGGGAGGACACGCTGGCGTCGATCGTGATCTGCCCGCCCGCCAGCCCGCCGGAGGTCACCGTCAGCGGCAGGTGCCCCTCGGCCTCCTCGCACACCACGGTCGCGCCCAGGTCGCGCAGGGCGGCGACCATCGGGCCGGCCGGGCGCCGGCGCATCTGCGGCGAGGCGTCGAACCGGAACGTCCCGCGCCCGGCCGCGGCCAGCGCGGGCAGGAACCGGGAGGCGGTGCCGGCGTCGCGGGTGTAGACCTCGGCGGCGGTGGCGGGCGGCCCGCTGAGGCTGCCCATCAGCACCACGTCGTCGCCGGAGTGCTGGACCTGGTAGCCGAGCGCGGTGAGCCCGTCCGCGAACGCCTCGGTGTCGTCGGAGACCAGCGGCCGCCGCAGATAGCTCAGCCCGGAGGCACAGGCGCCCAGGAACAGCGCCCGCGCAGTGATCGACTTGGACCCCGGAATCCGCACCTCAGCCACGAAGCGAGCCTATCGGAGGGCGCCCTGTCGCAGGGCGGTCCCGATCTCGCGGGCCATCGCCTGCTCCCCCAGCGCGTTGGGGTGCATCGGGTAGGCGGCCGAGGTGGGGATCAGCCCCTCCACCCACTTGGTGCCCGTTCGCTGGCAGGCGTCGTGCCCGATGCTGGGGGTGTAGGTGTCGACGAACGTGGCCCCGGCCCGGGCGGCCTGGGCCGCCAGCATCGTGTTGAGCCCGGTTTCCACCCCGCGCAGGTAGGGCAGGTCGCCGCGGGCCACGGTCACCTCGGGCCAGCAGCCGTTGCCGTGCACCAGCAGGATGTCCGGGTAGCCGACGACCAGCACGCGGGCGTGCGGGGCGCGCTGCCGGATGGCGGCCAGCGCGGCCGCGACGCTGGGGCCGGCCTGGCTGATCTTCCGGGCCAGCTGGTCGGTGCCGCCCTGGGTGTAGTGCCGGTGGCAGGGATCGCCGTTCAGGTCGGTCAGGCTGAGCGCCCCGCAGGTGGTGGCGATCCCGCTGAAGCCGATGTCGTCGCCGCCGATCTGCACGGTGACCAGCCGGTCGGCGGCCGACAGGGCGTCCAGCTGAGCTGGGGTGGACGGCGTAGTGCGCTGGGGCTGGCTCAGGTCCCGGGTGGTGGCACCGTAGCAGCTGACGTTGGTCAGCCTGGCGGAGGTGCCCAGCGCGGCCGCCACCAGGTACGGGTAGTCGTGGCCGGAACGCTGGCAGGCCACGTTGGCGGCCCCGGCCAGCCGGGGGGACAGCGGCGCGGCCGCGAACGAGTCCCCCAGCGCCACGTAGGGTCCCGCCAGCGGGCGGGCGGCCGGGCCGGGAGCGGCAGCGGGCGCACCGGAGGCGGCCCGGCTGGATGTGGTGGCGCGGGCATGAGCCGGCGTTTTCGATGAAGAACAGGCGGCGAGCAGGACCAGCAGCAGCAAACCGGCGATCAGCGAGCAGGAGCGGCGTGCGGTCACTCTCACACGGTATGCGGGTCAGCCGCCGGATTCGGGGCGGGCGAAGTCCTTGCCGCGGATGAGCACCAGCGCCAGCACCCCGGAGGCCAGGGCGATGACCGCCGCCACCAGCAAGGTGCGGTTGAGGCCGGATGCGAACGCGCCCCGGGTGATCTGCGCGGCGGCCTGCCGGGCCGGGGGCGGCAGCTTGCTGATCAGCTGGCCGACCTGTCCGGACTGGACCGCCGTGGCGATCCTCGGGCCCTGGTGGGCCAGGCTGGGCTGCCGGGCCACCTGGCTCAGCACGTCGCTCTTGACCTGGCTGGAGAACAGCGTGCCGAGCAGCGCGATACCGGTGGCGATGCCCACCTGGCGGAAGGTCGAGCTGATGCCGGAAGCCATGCCCGCCTTGGCCGGCGGTACGACGCCGACCGCGGTCGAGGCCAGCGGCGGATTGACCAGGCCGACCCCGATGCCGCCGACAATCATGCCCGGGATGAGGTGGGTCCAGCCGGAGCTCGCGGTGAGCCCGCGCATGAGCAGCAGCCCCACCCCGACCAGGATCAGGCCGGGCCCGATGAGCAGGCGTACCGGCACCTTCGACGACAGCCGGCCAGCCAAGGTGGCGGTCACCAGGATTCCGCCGGACAGCACCATGACCCGCACACCGGTCTGCAGCGCCGAGTAACCCAGGATGTCCTGGAAGTACAGCACGAGGTAGAGGAGCATCGCGAAGATCGACGCGCTGACCCCGAACGCCGCGACCGAGCCGCCGGTGAACGTGGGCAGCCGGAACAGCGTCAGGTCGAACATCGGGTGCGCGATGCGCATCTCAACGAGGGTGAAGGCGATGAGCAGCAGCGCGGCCAGCGCGAAACAGCCGAGCACGAGGCTGTTGCCGAACGACTTCTCGTTGGACTCGATCAGGCCGTAGACCAGGCTGGCCAGCGCCACCGTGAACAGCACAAAGCCGATCCAGTCGGGGCCGCTGGCCTGCGGGGAGCGCGACTCGGACACCTTCAGCGTCGCGATGACCACGGCCGCGACCCCGAACGGCACGTTCACGAAGAAGATCCACCGCCAGGAAAGGCCGGAGGTCAGCAGGCCGCCGGCCAGGGGACCGATCGCCACGGCCAGTCCGGTGATCGCGCCCCAGATGCCGAACGCGGTGCCGCGGTCCTTGCCCCGGAAGGCGTCGGCCAGCAGCGCCAGCGACACCGCGAACATGACCGCCCCGCCGATCCCCTGCAGCGCCCGGGACAGCTGGAGCATCAGCGTGCTGGCGGCGAAACCGCACAGCATCGAGGCGGCCGTGAAGATGACCAGGCCGACCAGGTACATCAGCCGCCGGCCGTACATGTCGGCCAGGCTGCCCGCGGTGAGCAGGAACGCGGCCAGGGTCAGCGCGTAGGCGTCGACCACCCACTGCAGGTCGGAGAAGCTGGAGTGCAGCGCGGTCTGGATGTCCGGCAGCGCCACGTTCACGATCGTGATGTCGAGCAGCAGCATGAACGTGCCGAGGCAGACCGCGACCAGCGTCCACCACTTGTTGCCGCGCTGGGTGCTCTCGTGCTGCGCCTGGTGGCCGGGCTCGTGCGGGTGATCGCGGGAGCCGCCCTCGTGCTGCCCGTGCCCGTCCCGTGCGTGGTGATGATGCGGCTGCGAGGCCGGCTCGGACAGCTCTTCGTGGGCTTCGGTCACGGCACGGCTCCAGGCTCCAGGTCGCGGTGAGAGATTCTCGCAGGCTAGCCGGTGTTTGCCCGCTTCCCACGTTCTGTCCTGAAAGCGTCGCATGTAACCGGCGGCGTGCTGGGGGCGGCCCCTGGATTCCGGGCCCCGGCGGCCGGCTCTGCGTGCGGTGGCCAGCGTACGGCAAGCCAACAATGATCAACGTGGCGGTCGCCCGGCCGGGTGGATCAGTGTGCCTTTGTTTGATGACCGAATTCGTCCCCGGTTCAGCGAGCATGCCGAAATTCCGCGTCGCCATTTTCCCTGGGAAAAAACGGAAAAGGGCACGCGGAATTCCGGGTCACAGGATATTACTGGGATGAATTACTCGCGCTCACCGGCCGCGGTGACCGCCGAATGATGTGAGTTGATGCCGTCAGCGGCCGGGGTAATTTCTGGCTGACGCCGTTACGTGGCGGTCAGAGCCCCAGCGCGGCGAGGATCTCGTTCAGCAGCGCCGACAGCGAGGCCAGGCCGCCGGTGCCGTTCAGCAGGTTGGCCACCGCGCACAGCAGGTTGCCGAGCAGGTTGCCCGCACCGGGCACCGCGGTGATGTTGAGCGTCACCTGGTTGAGCGTGACCACGAGGCCTAGCAGGTTGAGGTTGAGCGGGCCCAGGACCAGGTTGAGCACCTGGCAGCCGATCGCCGGGGCGTTGGCCGCCTTGCTGGTGTTGACTGAGTCGGTGACGGTCTGGTTCACCGTGCCCAGCGACGTGCCGTTGGCGTCGGTGAGCGTGCCCTTGAGGACCCCGGTGGCCTGCAGCACGCCGTTGACCACGCTGAACCTCTGGGGCGTGAACGTGCCGCTGAAGGTGCCCTTACCGTCGGAATTGGTGAACGTTCCCTTGACCACCGATGTGAGATTTCCGACCGACGAGGCGGGGGCCGAAGTGACCGTTTTCGCAGTCGTCGCCGAAACGGATGCACCGGCCGTCGCCGCCGTCAATCCGGTCAGCGCCACCACCGATCCCGTCGAGATGGCCAGCGTCCGAAAAGCTGGAACTTTCATCGCTCGCTCCATTCGTGGTGAGAATAGGACGCGATTCATGTAACCGAGCAAACCAGCACCAAACACACGAGAAGCGACAAAGTTACGCGTGCCGCAGGCCCGGGCTGGCGGTTAATGATCTGTGCGGTGATGGCCGTACACGTTTGGGCAGATGAGCGGTGGTTGACGCGGCAAGTGCACGGGACGGGACCCGTGGATGCCGGGGAAATTTTTTGCTGGCCCGGGTCGAACGGACGGCCAGATGCCCGATCCGGGCCTCGCCGCCGGTGATCTTGGGTTCGCAGGCGCCATGGCACTACCGAGTTTGTCGGAGAAGCCGCAGGTCACGGCGGGGTCAGGGCGAATTCGACGAGCAGATTAACAGCGGGCGTCTCACGGCTTAACCCTTTGCCGGAACTTGGGCGCGGGTCTTGATAGCGGCCTGACCACCCGGAACCCTTACAGGCGTGACGAAAGAAGTAATTATCGTATTGGTCGTGATCACCGCGTTGGGGTTCGACTTCACCAACGGCTTCCACGACACCGGCAACGCGATGGCGACCTCGATCGCCACCGGCGCACTCCCACCGCGGGTCGCAGTGGCGATCTCCGGGGTACTCAATCTGGTGGGGGCGTTCCTCTCGCTGGCTGTCGCGGCGACCATCGCCAACGGCCTCGTCCAAACCGCCGACGTCACCGTGACAGTGGTCTTCGCCGGCCTGGTCGGCGGCATCATCTGGAACCTGGCCACCTGGTACTTCGGCATTCCATCGAGTTCGTCGCACGCCCTGATCGGCGGAGTGATCGGCTCGACCATCGCTGCGGCGGGCGGCGACGCGATCAAGTGGAAAGGCCTGTTCTCCAAGGTCATCATCCCCGCCGGGCTGTCCCCGATCATCGCCCTCGGGGTCGCGGCCATCGGGACCTGGCTGATCTTCCGGATCAGCCGGAACCTCTCGGAAGGGACCCGCACCCACGGCTTCCGCATCGGCCAGATCGGGTCGGCGTCGATGGTGTCCCTGGCGCACGGCACGAACGACGCGCAGAAGACCATGGGTGTCATCACGCTGGCCCTGATCGCGAACGGCTCGCTGCCCTCTGGCTCCCAGGCGCCGTTCTGGGTCATCCTGTCCTGCGCGCTGGCCATCAGCATCGGCACCTACACAGGCGGCTGGCGGGTCATCCGCACGCTGGGCAAGGGATTGGTCGAGATCGATCCGCCGCAGGGCATGGGGGCCGAGTCCGCTTCGGCGGCCATCATCTTGCTGTCCAGCCACTTCGGCTACTCGCTGTCCACCACGCACGTGGCGACCGGCTCGATTCTGGGCGTCGGCGTGGGCAAGAAGGGCGCCGACGTCCGCTGGAACGTGGCTGGCCGGATGGCCACGGCCTGGTTGTTCACGCTGCCCTGTGCGGCGCTGGTCGGGGCCGGTTGTTACGCGCTCGCGGATGCCATCCACGGTCTGCCGGGCGTGATCGTCGCCCTGGCCATCCTGATCGCCATCGCGGCGCTCGTGTTCATCCGGGCCCGCAAGAACCGGGTGGGGCACGACAACGTCAACGAAGAGTGGACCGGATCGGTCACTCCCGAGCGCGAGCCCGCCGCAGTCTGACGGCAAGGGGAGAAGAAACACATGAACGGCTGGATCAATCTGCACGCCCTGTGGCAGATCGTCGTCCTGGGCCTGGTCTGCGGGGCCGGGCTGCCTGCCCTGTTCGCCGTCGGCTTGGTCGCCCTGAACATGTCGGGCAACCGCGTTCAGGCCGCCGGCGCGGGCGGGGGCGTGGGCGGGGCCACTACCGAGTCCGACGACGGCCGGGTCTACGGGGGTAACCCGGGCGGCCTCGTCGCGGCCTGCCTCTGTTTCGCGATCGTGCTGGCCGCAATTGGCTACGGCATCTACCTGATCGTCGCGAGCAGTCACGGCAGCTAAGCCTGATCATCGCGGCCGCCCGGTCCCGTGAGGGCCGGGCGGCACAACATCAAACAGGAGCCCAGTCCATGCCGGTTTCCTCGTACGTACACTCCATCCTCAGCTGGCTGAGAGCCGGTTACCCCGAAGGACTTCCGCCCGCTGACTACATCCCCTTGTTCGCGCTGCTGGGCACGCAGGTGACCGACGAGGACCTGCATGCCATCGCCGATGAGCTGGCCAGCGACTCCGATCCGCAGTCCGCGGCCGCGATCAAGAAGGCGATCACCGACGTGACGAATGTGGAGCCGAACGAGTACGACATATCGCGGGTCCGGTCCCGGCTGGCCGCGGGCGGCTGGCCGCTGGCCAAGCCCGGCCAGATCAGCTGAGGCCCTCCTGTTCCAGCACGAGCCGGTGAAATTTCCGCTCGACCAGATACTGACATCGAGAGGCGCCGAGGCCATGCCCCTGCCCTACGTTCTGCAATTGGTCATCAGCTGGCTCCGGACCGGCTACCCCGATGGGGTGCCCGCCGCCGATTACATCCCGCTGTTCGCCCTGCTCGGCTCCCAGCTGACCGAGGTCGAAGTCTTGGCCATCGCCGACGAGCTAGCCAACTCAAGCGACCCGGATTCGGCCGCCGCGATCAAGGGGGCTATCAACGAGGTCACCCACGAGAAGCCGACCGACGCCGACGTCAACCGGGTCCGGGCCCACCTGGCGGAGGGCGGCTGGCCGCTGGCCCCGGTGGAGCCGTCCGCGGCCGAGCGCGCGGCCGGAGCCTCCTGACCACCTGACCGTCTGGACCGCGGTCAGTCCTGGCCGGGGGCGTCCGGTTCGCTGGGCCAGCAGGCCGCGAACAGGGCCTCCCGGCCGTGCAGCTTGACCCGCTCCCCGCGGCCCAGCGACTTGGCCAGGCTGGTCTCGGCCGCCTCGATCTGCAGCCATTCCGCGTAGCTGACCGGGCGGATGCCCTTGTCCGCCAGCAGCTGCTCCAGGGCGGTGAGGCCGTCCGGGCTGTCGCCGTCTGATCCCTCGCCGGCGCCGGGGTAGCGGAGCATGCCCGGGCGCGGCAGCTGCACGTCGACCGCCTCGTCGCCGAGCAGGTCGGACAGCAGCGCGCGGACGGTCTCGGAGGCGTCGGACTTGTTGGTGCCGATGACCCCGGTCGGGCCGCGCTTGAGCCAGCCCGACACGTACTCGCCGGGCAGCGGCTGGCCGTCGGGCCCGAGCACCCGGCCCTGCTCGTTCGGCACCACCGCGTTCCGCTCGTCGAACGGCACCCCGTCCAGCGGGACGCTCTGGTAACCGACCGACCGCAGCACCATCTGGACGTCGAGCGTTTCCAGCTCCCCGGTGCCGCCGAACACGCCGTGCTCGTCCAGCCGGGTCCGCTCGAGGGTCAGGCCGGTGACCCGGTCGTCGCCGGTGATCTCGACCGGCCGGAGCCAGAACCGCACGGTCAGCGTGCGGGCGTGGCCCGACGGAGCCTCCGCGTGGCGGTCGCCGGCCCACTTCCTGATCGCGACCAGGTTGCCGCGGACCCGACGGTCCTGCTCGGCCAGCTCGGCTCCCTGGCCGCTGGCGTCGAAGGTGTCCAGGTCGGCCTCGGCGGGCGGCACGATGATCTCGACCCCCGGCAGCTCCCCCAGCTCACGCAGCTCCTTGGTGGTGAACTTGGCGTAGGCCGGGCCGCGCCGCCCGATCATGTGGACCTCGCGGACCTTGCTGGCCAGCAGCGTCTCCAGCACCGGCTGGGGCACGTCGGTGGTGTGCAGCTCGGCCGGGTCACGGGCCAGGATCCGGGCCACGTCCACCGCCACGTTGCCGACCCCGATGACCGCGACCGACTCGGCGTCCAGCGTGAACGAGTCCGGGCCGACGTCCGGGTGCCCGCAGTACCAGTTGACAAAGTCGGTGGCCGCGTAGCTGCCGGGCAGGTCCTCGCCGGGGATGCCGAGCCGCCGGTCCCGCATGGCGCCGGTCGCGTACACCACCGCGTCGTAGGCGGACAGCAGGTCGGCCCGGGTCACGTCCTCGCCGAAGTGGACGCCGCCGATGAACCGGACGTCGGGACTCTCCAGCACCTTGCGCAGGTACTCGGCGATCGACTTGATCGACTTGTGGTCGGGGGCGACCCCGTATCGGACCAGGCCGTACGGCGTCGGCAGCCGGTCCAGCACGTCCACCCGCACCCGGACCGGATCCGGCAGCGCAGCGGCGTGCTTGACCAGTGCCTCCGCCGTGTAGAGCCCAGCGGGGCCGGAACCGACAACCGCGACCTTGAGCACGTTGGCAGCCACGGTCCCGACGTTACTGCCCTTCGGTCGGCTGGCGCACCTGGGGACTTTGTTCCGGTACGTCGGCCGGTGCCCGGCGGGCGACGGCCTCGGTCAGCCGGCGGGCCAGATGCTGCGGGGTCAGGCCGGTCTCCTCCAGCACCTCGCTGCGGTCCCCCTGGGCCAGGAACCGCTGCGGCAGCCCGAACGTCTTGACCGGGGTGTCCACGTCGTGATCGTGCAGCAGCCGGGCCACCGCGTCACCGAACCCGCCGACCCGGCCGTTGTCCTCGGCCACCGCCACCAGCCGGTACCGGCGGGCCTCGGCGATCAGGGATTCGTCCACCGGCTTGGTCCAGCGCGGGTCGACCACGGTCACGCCGATGCCCTGGTCGGCCATCCGCTCGGCCGCGGCCAGGCACATCAGCGCCATCGGCCCGGCCCCGAGCAGCAGCACGTCACACCCCAGTGCACCCTCGGGCTGCCGGAGCACGTCCATGACGCCGAGCTTGCCGATCGCCTCGACCTCGTGGCCCACCGTTTGCTTGCCGGGGAACCGCACCACCGTGGGGCCGTCGCTGACCGCGACCGCCTCGTTGAGCAACTCCACCAGCTGGGCCGCGTCGCGCGGGGCGGCGATCTTCAGGCCCGGCACCACCTGCAGGATCGAGCCGTCCCACATGCCGTTGTGGCTGGCCCCGTCGGGCCCGGTCACGCCGGCCCGGTCCAGCACCAGGGTCACCGGCAGCTGGTGCAGCGCCACGTCCATCAGCACCTGGTCGAACGCCCGGTTCAGGAACGTCGCGTAGATCGCCACCACCGGGTGCAGGCCGCCCAGGGCCAGCCCGGCGGCGCTGGTCACCGCGTGCTGCTCGGCGATGCCGACGTCGTAGACCCGGTCAGGGAACGCGCGCGCGAACGGGCCCAGGCCGGTCGGGTTGAGCATGGCCGCGGTGATCGCCACCACGTCCGGCCGGCGGCCGCCGATGGCTGCCAGCTCGTCGCCGAACACCTGGGACAAGGTCTTCTTGGCCGCGCCGGGCACCGACCCGGGCCGGGGCGCGCCGGGCACCTGGTGCAGCCGGTCGTCCTCGTTCTCCTCGGCCGGCCCGTACCCGAAGCCCTTGCGGGTGATCACGTGCACCAGCACCGGGCCGCCGTACTCCCGGGCCCGGCGCAGCGCCTGCTCGACCATGGCCTCGTCGTGGCCGTCGATCGGGCCCAGGTACTTCAGGCCGAGGTCCTCGAACAGCACCTGGGGCTGCAGGACGTCCTTGAGGCCCTTCTTGATCCCATGCAGCGTCCCGTAGACCGGCGGGCCGACCACCGGGGTGCGGGACAGCGTGGTCTTGATGTAGTCGAGCACGTTCTCATAGCGCTGGGTGACGCGCACCGAGCTCAGGTTCTTGGCCAGGCCGCCGATCGTGGCCTGGTAGGACCGGCCGTTGTCGTTGACCACGATGACCAGCCGGGAGTCGTCGCAGACCGAGATGTTGTTGAGCGCCTCCCAGGCCATCCCGCCGGTCAGCGCGCCGTCCCCGATGATCGCGACCACGGCCCGGTCGATCTCCCCGCGCAGCGTGTAGGCCTTGGCCAGCCCGTCCGCGTAGGAAAGGCTGGTCGAGGCGTGCGAGTTCTCCACGATGTCGTGGTCGGACTCGGCCCGGCTCGGGTACCCCGACATGCCGCCGCGCTGGCGCAGCGTGCCGAACTCGGCCTGGCGCCCGGTGAGCAGCTTGTGCACGTAGGACTGGTGACCGGTGTCGAACACGATCCGGTCCTGCGGGGAGTTGAACACCCGGTGCAGGGCGATCGTCAGCTCCACCACGCCGAGGTTCGGCCCCAGGTGCCCGCTGGTGCGGATCACGGTTTCGATGAGGACATCGCGGATCTCGCTGGCCAGGACCGCAAGCTGTTCCTGGCTGAGGCCCTTCAGGTCTTCCGGGCCTGCAATGGACTCCAGCAGGGTCACGTTGGTGCGCTCCTCGTGTTCCGGGTGGCCGGATGGGACGGCAATTCCCCGAGTCTATTTGCGGAGCTGCCGGGACGCGCGCGACACCCGGGCCAAGACTGACAGGCGTGTCGCCTAACGCTCCCCTGAAGGGCCGCCGTCCCCGTTGTCATCGGCTTGCTCATCGGGCCCCAGCCGCTGCTCCAGCCGGTCCAGCCGCTCCACAAACGGCTGCATCTCCCGCCGCACGGCCTCCCGCAATACGGTGAGCATCTGCCCGTCGCCGGGCTGGCCGGGCTGGTTCGCCGGGCCGGCCGCCTGGGCCCGCGCCTGCTTCGAGGCGCTGATCACTGTATAGCCGGCCAGCGCGGCTGATACCGCCCGGCGGACCGGCCGGTAGTCGGCGCCCAGGCTCCGCAGCACCTCCCCCGCGGTCCCGTCAGACTCGGCGGCCAGGCCGAGCAGCAGGTGCTCACAGCCGATGTAGTTGTGACCGAGACCGATGGCCTCGGTCACGGCCAGCTCGAGCGCGTTGACGGCCGGCCCGCTGAACCGCAGCGTACGGGGCTGACCTGCTGCACCGGCCTGCTCCCCCGATTCGGCGGGAGCGCCCGGCATCGCCGCCGCGGCCGCGCCGGCGACCACGCCGTGCTGGGCCAGCGCCCGGCTCACCGCGTCGCGCTCGATCTCCATGCTGTCCAGGACCGGGACAGCCAGGTTGGTGGTCCCGGCGAGGACGCCGGCCAGCAGGTGCTCGGTGCCGACCTCGGCCGCACCGGACGCGAGCGCCGCGCGCAGCCCAGCGGCGACCGCCGACCGCGCGTTGGCGGTGAAGTGGGCCAGCCGCCCAGCCGTGTCATCCAGCGTTACGTCCCCCAGCGCAGCCTGGCGGATCGCGGTCACCCGGCGCACCGACGCCTCCAGCGCGCGCTGGCAGATCGCCGAGACCGGCACGCCCATCTCCTTGACCGCGTCGGCCAGGTCGTCGGGCAGGTACACGTTTATCTTCGGCACCACAGCTCCTCCCAATGGGGGTACGCAGGGGTTAGCAACCCATTCATACCCCCATTGGGGTTATACCGCAACCGTGTTTGGCTGGGCGTGTGAGCTGACGGCCGGTGCTGGTGGCTAGGCCAGCTGGGCGGCGGCGGTGACCTCGGCGACGACCGCGGGACCGGGCTCCCAGAGAAGTGTCTGCGGGTCGTCGGCGCCAACCGGCTGGCCAATCACCCGCACCGGGATCACGTCGGTCATGTGCCCGGACCGGCCGATGCTGACCACCGGCCGGGCCAGCGGCTGCGGATCGGCCAGCCGCCAATGGTAGGCGTTGGGCTCGGCCCACTCGCCGCAGTCGCATTCATCCCCGTTGATCGCGGCCGAGCAGACATCGGTCAGCGTCACGACGGCCACGATGCCGCCGATCGCCGCCACTGGATCGTCCGGATCCCACCCGGCGAACCACAGCAGCGGGCTCTCCGCGGCGTGCAGATCCACGCGCATCGAGGCGTAGATCGCCACCGGCCCCCGGTAGGCAGGCGCCCACGTCTGGTTTTCCACCCGTTTGCGGCCGCGTGCTATCGCCCAAGCCCATGGCTGGCGCACGCTGAGCAGCTGCACGATGCCTCCATTCGACATCCCCGTACCGGCGGGACACCTGCTCCGCACCGGACCCCGTGTTCTTCTTGTGATTATTTGTACTCCGCTGACGGGCGAGCGGATTGCGACTCTGGCCAATAAATGCACGTTGATTTGTCACGGATTGAGGGCCACCGGGAAGTCCAGCCGACACGCCGCGCGACCGGCGCCAATCTGCGCCCTTCAGTAGTTGTTCAGTAGTTGTCGGCGTGCAGACCGTCATCGGCAGCGGCGGCGTGCGGGTGCTGAAACCGGGCCGGGATCATCCGGTCCCGGCCGGCCAGCAGGCCCACGGTCATTTCCACGACGCAGACCGCGAGCAGCAGCACGACGGGGACCGTCCAGCTGCCGGTGGCGGTGCGCAAGAACCCCACCGCGAGCGGGCCCGCCGCCGAGAGCAGGTAACCGCCCGACTGGGCAACCGAGGACAGGGACGCCGCGGTGGCCGGGTCGGGCGCCCGGGCCATGGTGAAGAAGATGCCGAGCCCGAGCGACGCGCCCTGCGCCATGCCCAGGATCAGCACCCAGAACACGGCCGACCCGAGCGGGGCCCACAGCGAGCCGGCCAGGCCGATCGCCGTGAGCACCACGGCCGGGGCGACCAGCAGCCGCTGGTCGGCCACCCGGTGCGCGATGGCCGGGGTGGCCAGCGAGGTGAGCAGGTTGCCGAGGCCCATCACGGCCAGCAGCGCGCCCGCGACGGTGGCGCTGTCCCCCCGGTCGCGGAACAGGTTCGGCAGCCACGAGGCGGCCGCGTAGTACAGCAGGCTCTGCAGGCCCATGAACGCGGTGACCTGCCAGGTCAGCAGGTGCCGGTGCACTCCCACCGAGGCCGTGCCGACGGTCGTACTGGCGGTCGCGCTCGCGGGCGGCCAGGACGCAGGCGCCGGCCGGCGCGGGGGCGGTCCGTACCGGAGCTGGGTGATCCACATCAGCGTGGCGGCCACCGCGGGCAGGCCCCACAGCCCCAGGGTCACCTCGATCGAGCCACCCGACCCGTTGAACAGCGGCACGCTGACCAGCGAGGCGATGACCGCGCCGGTCGACAGCGCGGTCAGGTAGACCCCGATCAGCAGCCCGGCCCGCTCGGGCCAGCGGCGCTTGATCATGCTGGACAGCAGCACGTTCATGATCGCGATCGAGCCGAGCGCGATGATGGACCCGGGGAACAGCAGTGCGCTGGGGAACGCGCCCCGCAGCAGCAGGCCGACCGACACCCCGATCAGCGCGCCGAACAGGACCCGCTCTTCGCCGAACCGGCGGCTGAGCGAGGCCGCCATCCCCGAGAACGCCCCGAAGCACAGCACCGGCGTCGCCGCCAGCCAGGTGATCGCGGCCGACGACAAATGGAGCTTGGACTGCAACTCCGGGAACACCGGCGGCAGGCTGGTGATGGCGGCCCGCAGGTTGAACGCGAGCGCAGCGATCGAGACCACGAGCAACGTCGCTTCCAGCGACCGCCGAGCCGGACCGTTAGTCGCCGGGAAGTTAGCCATCGTGCGTTAAAACTATCGAAATTCACGTTTCCAGTCGAAGCCGGACATGCCTTGTGGCCCGGGCAGCGCTGGCGCTTCTTGCTGTTATCAGGCTGGGGCGCCGGGGCGGCTAGGGCAGGAGGAGGAGTTTGCCGGTGGTGCGGCGGGCGGCCAGGTCTTCCTGTGCCCGGGCGGCGTCGGCCAGGGGGTAGGTGCCGCCGATGCGGACCTGGAGCTGGCCCTCGGCGATCCAGCCGAACAGGTCGCGGGCGCGCCAGAGGAGCTCGTCGCGGTCGGCGACGTAGCTGCCCATGGTGGGGCGGGACAGGTAGAGGCTGCCGTGGTAGTTGAGCTGCTGAGGGTCGAACGGGGGGACCTGCCCGCTGCTGGCGCCGTAGAGGACCATGGTGCCGCGCGGGCGCAGCGTGGCCAGGCTGTCGTTGAAGGTGGCCTGGCCCACGCTGTCGTAGACCACGTGGGCGCCGCGGCCGCCGGTGACTTCGGCCACCGTGTCGCGGAAGGTGTCGTAGCCGGCCACGTGGTCCGCGCCGGCCTCGCGGGCCAGGGAGGCCTTCAGCCCGTCCGTACCGCCGGAGGTGGTGGCCACGACCACGCCGCCGCGGCGCTTGATCAGCTGGGTCAGCAGCAGTCCGACCCCGCCGGCGGCGGCGTGCACCACGGTGACGTCGCCGTCCTGGACCGGGTAGGTGCTGAAGCACAGGTAGTGGGCGGTCATGCCCTGGAGCATGACCGCGGCGGCGACGTCCAGGCCGACGCCGTCCGGCACCGGGACGGCGCGGGCGGCGGGGATCGCCACCTGCTCGGCGTAGCTGTGCGGCACCCCGGCCCAGGCCACCCGCTCCCCGACCGAGAAGTCGGTGGCGTCGGGCGCCACCGCGATGACGGTGCCCGCGCCCTCACCGCCCTGGATGACCGGGAAGGCGGCCGGCTTGTAACCACCGACACCCTGGCGCTGGTAGATGTCCATGAAGTTGACCCCGGCGGCGGCCACCTGGACCACGACCTGGCCCGCCTGCGGCTCCGGGTCCGGCTGCTCGACGAGCTTCATGACCTCGGGGCCGCCGAGACTCTCAATCACCACAGCATGCATGCGGATAACCCTATCCAGAGCCGGTCCACTGGTCAGGGCTCGATGACCGCGTTCTGGGGCGGGATCGGGTGCGCGCCGGCCGGGAGGGCGCGGGACAGCAGCTCCTCGCGGATGGCCTCCAGGTGCGACAGCTGGCCGGCGGCCGGGCTGGTGCCGCCGGAGACCGGCACGGTGACCCCGGACAGCACGTCGTCGGTGCGCGCGGCGGTCAGCGTCAGCACGTCGCCGAAGCCCGGCGCGGCGGCGTCCCGGGCGGTCAGGGCGGGCAGGCTCCAGCGCTGCTCGACCGTCTTGAGGATCGAGGTGTGGTCGAGCGGGGCGCCACCCGCGGGCACCCGGTAGACCGTGCCCGGCGTGATCAGCGGGGAGACCAGCACGGCCGGCACCCGCACACCGAACCGGGTGAAGCCGAAGCTGAACTCCCCGGCGGTGCTGTCGGGCGGGGTCGCACCCCAGGGCGGGGACACGTGGTCGTAGCAGCCGCCGTGCTCGTCGTAGGTGAGCACGAACAGCGTCTGCGGCCAGCCCGGGCCGCCCCGCAGCGCCTCGTACACGTCGTGGATGAGCTGCTCGCCCAGGGCCACGTCGTAGTTCGGGTGCTGGCTGTTGCCGGTGGACTCCCAGCTCGGCTCCAGGAATGTGAACGGCGGCAGCGTGCCCGCGGCGGCCGCCGCCTGGAAGTCCTTGAACAACCCGAAGTGGGAACTGTCAGCCCCGCTGATGTCGGTGAACGTCTCCTTGGTGAGCGGGGTGGCGTCATAGCCGTAGATCGCCCAGCCCAGATTGCTGGAGTTCAGCAGGCCGAAAATGCTGGGCGCGGTGAACGTGTGGGTCTTGTCGTCCATGTGACCCTGGCTGGTGCCGGAGCAGGCGAACGCCCGGTTTGGCATGGTCTCGGTCGGCACTGAGGAGAACCACTGGTCGCAGACCGCGTACCCCTTGGCCAGCGCGGACAGCACCGGCAGGGCCTCGGGGGTGAAGCACCCCATGATGTCCTGCTCGGTGGTGCCGGCCACGATCGACCACTTCTCGGTGGTCTCCCAGCCGAGCGTGTAGGAGTAGTCGGTCACGTAGCCGTTGCATGGGGCGGTTTCGCCGCTGGAGGCGGGCCCGGCGTCGGTGCCGTACAGCTGCTGGTTGGTGGCCATGTAGCCCTCGCCGGGGTCGGCGCCGGGCATGAAGTAGGCGTTGGCCGTGGACGGCTCGATCTTGAACACCGGCACGGACGAACCGGACGAGCCGGGATTGGACTCCTGGCCGGTCAGCCCGTCGAACGGCTGGCCGGCCGGGGACACGTTGCCCGCGTCGCTGTACAGGTAACCCAGCATGTGGTCGAAGGACCGGTTCTCCAGCATGAGCACGACCACGTGCTCGATCGACGCCAGCTCATTCGCAGCCGTTCCGCTTCCTTCTGTCATGACTCATCAACCTAGAGCCACAGCGCTTACGCAGAAGCGGAATCAGCCTGATCGCGCAGTGAACGCAGGACGTACTGCAAGATCCCGCCGTGCCGGTAGTAGTCGGCCTCGCCGGGGGTGTCGATCCGCAGCCGGGCCTTGAACTCCTTGCCGTCGGCGGTCACCGTGACCTCACTGGGTATGGTCCCGGAGTTGAGCTCCTCGACCCCGGTGATCTCGAAGGTCTCCTGCCCGGTCAGGCCGAGCGACTCGACCGACTCGCCGCGCGGGAACTCCAGCGGGAGCACGCCCATGCCGATCAGGTTGGACCGGTGGATGCGCTCGAACGACTCGACCAGCACGGCCCGTACGCCCAGCAGCGCGGTGCCCTTGGCCGCCCAGTCCCGCGAGGAACCTGAGCCGTACTCCTTTCCGCCCAGCACGATCAGCGGGGTGCCCTCGGAGATGTACTGGCGCGAGGCGTCGTAGATGCTCATCTCCTCACCCTCGGGCAGCTTGGTGGTCACCCCTCCCTCGGTGCCCGGCGCCAGCTGGTTGCGCAGCCGGATGTTGGCGAACGTGCCGCGGATCATCACCTCGTGGTTGCCGCGCCGGGACCCGTAGGAGTTGAAGTCCTTGCGCGGGATGTCGTGGTCGTTGAGGTAGTTGGCGGCCGGGCTGCCGTTCTTGATCGCACCGGCCGGCGAGATGTGGTCGGTGGTGACCGAGTCGCCCAGCTTGGCCAGCACCCGCGCGCCGTGGACGTCGCTGACCGGCTGCGGCTCGTCGGTCATGCCGTCGAAGTAGGGCGGGCGGCGCACGTAGGTCGAGTGCTCGTCCCAGGCGAAGGTGTCGCTGGCCGGCACCTCCAGGCCCTTCCACCGGTCGTCGCCCTCGAACACGTCCGCGTAGTCCCGGGAGAACATCTCGGAGGCCACCGCATCCAGCACGACCTCAGCGATCTCGGCGGGCGCGGGCCAGATGTCGTGCAGGTACACCGGCTGGCCGTCCCGGCCGGTACCGATCGGGTCGTTCACCATATCGGTGTCCATCGAGCCGGTCAGCGCGTACGCCACCACCAGCGGCGGTGAGGCCAGGTAGTTCATTTTGACGTCGGGGTTGATCCGGCCTTCGAAGTTCCGGTTGCCGGACAGCACCGCGACCACGGCCAGGTCGCTGTCGTTGACCGCCTGGCTGATCGCCTCCGGCAGCGGCCCGGAGTTGCCGATGCAGGTGGTGCAGCCGTACCCGACCAGGTTGAAGCCCAGCTTGTCCAGGTAGGGCAGCAGGCCGGCCCGCTCGTAGTAGTCCATGACCACCTTGGACCCGGGGGCCAGCGTGGTCTTGACCCAGGGCTTGCTGGTCAGCCCGGCTTCGACCGCCTTCTTGGCCAGCAGGGCCGCGCCCACCATGACCGACGGGTTCGACGTGTTGGTGCAGGAGGTGATGGCCGCGATCACCACCGAACCGTGGTCGATGGTGACGTCGGTGCCGTCCTCCAGCGTCACGCTGGTCGGCGTGGAGTGCAGCGGGTGCCCGTCGGCGGCCGGCTCGCCCGGGTCCTCATCGGCGGCGGTGTCGCCGGGCTCGTCGGTGACCGGGTCCGAGGCAGGGAAGGTGTCGGCCACCCCGTCGTTGGGCTCCGGGTCAGCGACATAGTTGCTCAGCACGTCGCGGAAGCTCGTCTTGGCGTCGGACAGCGCGACCCGGTCCTGCGGGCGCTTCGGCCCGGCGATCGACGGCACCACTGTGGCCAGGTCTAGTTCGAGCTCCTCGGAGAAGACCAGCTCACGGTCGGGGTCGTGCCACAGGCCCTGCTCCTTGGCGTAGGCCTCGACCAGGGCGATCTGCGCCTCCGACCGGCCGGTCAGCCGCAGGTAGGTCAGGGTCTCGTCGTCGATCGGGAAGATCGCGCAGGTGGAGCCGAACTCCGGGCTCATGTTGCCGATGGTGGCCCGGTTGGCCACCGGCACCGCGGCCACGCCGTCCCCGTGGAACTCGACGAACTTGCCGACCACGCCGTGCTTGCGGAGCTGCTCGGTGATGGTCAGCACCAGGTCGGTGGCGGTGGCGCCGGACGGCAGCTCGCCGGTCAGCCGGAACCCGACCACCTTGGGGATCAGCATAGAAATCGGCTGGCCGAGCATGGCCGCCTCGGCCTCGATGCCGCCCACGCCCCAGCCCAGGATGCCCAGGCCGTTCTGCATGGTGGTGTGGGAGTCGGTACCCACGCAGGTGTCCGGGTAGGCGCTGGCGGTCCCATCCTCGTCTTTGCTCATCACCACGCGGGCCAGGTACTCGATGTTGACCTGGTGGACGATGCCGGTGCCGGGCGGGACGACCTTGAACCCGTCGAACGCCGACTGACCCCACCGCAGGAACTGGAAGCGCTCCTTGTTTCGCTGGAACTCCAGGTCCACGTTCCGCCCGAAGGAATCCGGACCGCCGAAGAAGTCCGCCACCACCGAGTGGTCGATGACCAGCTCGACCGGGACGAGCGGGTTGATCTTGGTGGCGTCGCCGCCGAGGGCGGCCATCCCCTCGCGCATGGCGGCCAGGTCGACGACCGCGGGCACGCCGGTCAGGTCCTGCATGATGACCCGGGCCGGGGAGAACTGGATCTCGGTGTGCGGCTCGGCCTTCGGATCCCAGCCGGCCAGCGCCCGCACGTGGTCGGCGGTCACGTTCAGCCCGTCCTCGGTGCGGAGCAGGTTCTCCAGCAGGATCTTCAGGCTGAACGGCAGCCGCTCGGCGCCGTCGACGGCGGCGAGCCGGTAGATCTCGTAGGACTTGTCCCCGACGGTGAGCGTCCCGCGGCTGTCAAAGCTGTTCCCGGTCATCGTCGTGAGCCTCCTCGCCCAGATCCGGAACGGGCCTCGTAAGCGGGCCGCGGGTTCGCCGCGCGGCCGCGCTGGGCACCTGCCCCGGCTACGTCATCTCATGTTTCCGCGTCTCAACTTACAGTATCTCGATATCAAGCTATCTAGCAAGGTACTAAGTTACTGAATAGTAACAAGGGATCGAGTTGCGGGCAGCCGGTCAGGATCCGTGGACGCCGAGCAGCACGCGGCGCCAGAAGCGGCGGGTGCCGACCGCGCGCACCCATACCCGCAGGGGCATTTTCGGGCCGCGGCTGGCGTCGTGGACGCACACGTCAAGGCCCGGCAGCAGGCAGTTGCCGGGGCAGTTGCCCCAGCAGTGCCGGCAGTGGCGGGGCGGGAACCCGGACATGGCTCCATCATGGGCCCGCGTTAGGGTCGAGCGCGACGCTCGTGGCCGGCCCCGCGGCCGCGGAACTCGTGGCCGGCCGCCGGTCACGGCCGAGGAGGCGCTGCTCATGCGGTTCGCGATCAAGACCAGGCCTCAGCACACGACCTGGGAACAACTGCGGGACATCTGGGTGGCCGCCGACACCATCCCGCTGTTCGAGTCGGCCTGGAACTGGGACCACTTCTACCCGCTCACCCCGCCCTACGACGGCCCCAACCTCGAGGCCTGGACGATGGTGGCGGCGATGGCCCAGGCAACCCGCCGCATCCGGGTCGGCTGCCAGGTCACCGGCATGATCTACCGGCACCCGGCCGTGCTCGCGAACATGGCCGCGACCGTCGACAACATCTCCGACGGGCGGCTGGAGCTGGGCCTGGGCGCGGGCTGGAACCAGATGGAGTGCGACGCCTACGGGATCGAGCTGCCGCCGCTGAAGGAGCGTTTCGACCGGTTCGACGAGGGCGTGGAGGCCATCGCCTGCCTGCTCAGCCTGGAGACCACCACCCTGGCCGGTCAGTACGTGAAGCTCACGGACGCACGTTGCGAGCCGAAGCCGCGCCAGCGCCCCTATCCCCCGATCACCATCGGCGGGGCCGGGCGGACCCGGACGCTGAAGACCACGGCGCGCTGGGCCCAGCAGTGGAACCTGCTGCCGGAGAGCATCGACCAGTGGAAAGAGCTGAAGCAGGTGCTGGTCGGGCACTGCGACCGGATCGGGCGCGACCCGAGCGAGATCACCTGCTCGGTCAACGTCGGGCTGGAGCAGGGCATCGAGCCCGCGGTGGCGCAGGCGTCCGCTTACCGGGACGCCGGGGCGGACCTGGTCATCATCAACCTGCCGCACGCGGCCAAGCCCGACATCCTCGCACCGCTGGCGGACGCCCTCGGCCAGCTGGCCTGACCGGCCGGGCGGGCTGACCGGCCGGCTTCAGCTGGGCTGGTCGGTCTGGGTGGTGCTCTTCGGGCCCTTGCCGATGCCGGTCTCCTTGAAGTACTCGGAGATCAGCTCGCGCTGGCGGGCCATCAGCTCGTCGAAGTGCTTGCCTACGTTGTCGTCGCCGATGGCCTCGACCGTGAGGTAGAGGTCCTTGATCTTCTCGAGCTTCTCCTCGGAGGCACCGCGCTCCTCGGGGGCACCCCCGGACGTCGCGGCCGGGACGGCCAGGGCGGCGCCGTCGCCCGGGTGGGGGGTGGCCAGCGTCTCCCGGGGTTCGGTGGCGGCCGCGGGCTCGCCGGGAGTGGGGCTGCTGGGCACGAAGTCGCTGAGCTTGGGCTGCCCGGGCGGCGGCTCGAACGGCCCGCGGAACGGCTCGGTGCGGGCGCCGGTGTTGGGGTCGTCCGGGGCCACGTAGGGCTCGGCCTCGTCCCGGCCGGCCATCGCCGCGGCCTCGGCGGGCGGCAAGGACGACGGGGCCTGGATGGCGGCTTCCTGAGCCGGCGCCTCCGGGGTGACCGGCTCGGGCGCGATGGGCTCGGCGGGGGTGGCCGTGGCGGCGGGCTCGTCCGGGGTGGAGAAGTAGACGGCCGGGTCTGGCACCGGGCGGGCGGGCTCGGCGGGCGGCTCATAGCTGGCCGGCTCGGCCGGCGCCCCGGAGCGGGCGGGCTCGGCGGGGTCACCGGGGTCGCGGTAGACCGGCGGGGCGGGGTCGGCTGGATAGCTGTCCTGCGTCGCCACGTAGCCGTCCGGGGCGGCCACGTAGCGGTCCGGGGTCAGGTACGGGGCCGGCGCGGTGCCCGCGTCGGCGTACCCGGCCGGCTCACGGTCGCCGTAGCCGGCGCGCTCACGGCCGTTGTAGCCGGCGCGCTGGCGGTCGCCGTAGCCAGCTGGCTCACGGCCGCCGTAATCAGGCCGCTCGCGGCCGTCGTGATCGGCTGGCTCACGGTCGCCGTAGCCGGCGCGCTCACGGCCGCCGTAGCCGGCTGACTCGCGGCCGTTGTAGCCAGCGCGCTCGCGGCCGTTGTAGCCGGCGCGCTCGCGGTCGCCGTAGTCCGCGGGCTCGTCCGGGCGGGCGTAGCCGTAGGCGTCATCGGGCGCGTCGTAGCCGTCGTCGTAGCCGGCTGGTTCCTGGTAGCCGGGGTCGTCGTAACCCGGGTCGTCACGGCCGTAACGGCCCGGCCCGGGCTCGGCGTACTGGGTCCGCGGGTCATAGCGGCGGTAGGCGGCCGGGCGGGGACCGTAGCCGTCCTCGTCGTCCGCCTCCCGGTACCGCGGCTCCGGCTGCCGGTAGTCAGCCTCCCGGTAGCCAGGGTCCTGGGGGCCGTAACCGGGCTGGTAGCCCGGGGGCGGGCGATGGCCGGGCGGCGGGTATTCGGGTCCGGGCGCGTACCCGGACGCCGGCCGGTAGCCCGGGGGCGGCTGGCCCGGCGCCTGCGGGTAGCCGGGCGGCGGCACCGGTCTTTGGCCGCGTGGATCCGGCCCGGACGGGACGTCGTGGTACTGGTCCGGGCGGTACTGGTCCCGGCGGTCGTCGTAGCCGGGCGGCCCGGGGTCGCCGGCCGCGGCCGGGATCGGCCCGGTGGCGAGCAGGCCACCCCAGGGCGCGTCCGGGCCTAGCTCGGGCACGCTGGACCCGGAATGGGGGACGAACTCCTCGCCGTCGCTGACCCCGTAGCTGTAGCCCTGGTCGTACGGCTCCGGCCCGCGGTAGGCGGCCGGGTAGCCGCCCTCCGGGTAGCCGGGCGCGGGCGGCCGGCGGTCCTGCGGGTAGTAGCCAGCGGCGCCGGCCCCTGGTAGTAGCCGGGGCCAGGCGGCGGATAGTAGCCCGCCGGAGGCGGCCCCGGATAGCCGCGCGGATCGGGGCCGTAGGCCGGCCCGGCCCGGTACTCGGGCGGTGCCGCGTACGGCGGCAGCGGCTCATAGCCGTCGGCCTCGTCCTCGCCGGCATCGGTCTCGGAGTCCGGGCCCGGCGGGTAGGCGGCGCCGGCCTCGTAGCCCGCCGAGGCCCCGTGGGTGGGGCCGTAGTCCGGGTGCTGGGGCCCGTACTCGGAGCCCGGCCCGTAACCCGGGCCGGGGTAAGGGTAGGACGCGGCCCCGTACCCGCCCGGCTGCTCATAGCCGGCCTGGTCGTAACCGGGCGGATAGGCGTACCCGGCTTGCGGCGGCCGCGGTGGCTGCAATGGATAGGGCGGCGCGGGCGGGTACCCAGCGGAGCCGCCGAAACCGGGTCCCGGCTGGTCGTAGTCCCGCCGGTCCCCTGGCGGCGGCCCGCCGACCAGGCCGTTCGGCGAGATCACCGAGGTCGGCTGGAGGACGTCGCTGTTCTTGCGGGACCGCGGCCCGTGCGCGGCCTGAGCGCCCCGGTCGGCGGGACCGGGATCACCGCGCGGACGGCCGCCGGCGTCGCTGTCGTCGGGGGCCGGGTAGCCGCCCCGCAACGGGTCGTCCCGGTACGGCCCTTCGTCGTAAGGGTCCCCGGCGTAGTCCTGGCCGTCGGGAGGGTCACCATCATGGTGATCGTCCCTACGCCGGCCAGGCCGGAAACGGCTCACGGACAGATCCCCCCTGGCATGAGCGATACGGGTCCCGCGACCGCCAGGGTCACGAGGACCCGTTCCCTCCGGGCGGAGACGGAGCCAAGACGCACTCAACCACGATCGCATTGCCATTATCAGGCGTGCAAGCCGAATCCGCAGGTCGTTAGATTGGCACTGTGACTGACCATGCCAGCAAGACCGAACACTTCCGGACTCTGCACCGCGGCCCGGAGCCGCTGCTGATGCCGAACGCCTGGGACCGCGGTTCGGCCGTCCTGCTCGCGTCCCTGGGCTTCGCCGCCGTCGCCACGACCAGCTCGGGGTTCGCGGCGACGCTGGGCCGCCTGGACGGCAGCGTGTCCCGTGACCAGGCGCTGGACCACGCTGCGGTCATCGCGGGGGCGGTCAGCATCCCGGTCTCCGCCGATCTGGAAAACGGGTTCGCCGACGAGCCTGACGGGGTGGCCGAGACGATCCGGCGGGCGGCCGGAACGGGGCTGGCCGGCTGCTCGGTGGAGGACGCCACCGGCCGGCCCGGCGACCCGATCTATGACCTGGGGCTCGCGGGCGAGCGGGTCACGGCCGCCGCCGAGGCGGCCCACGGCACCGGGGCGGGGCTGGTGCTCACCGCCCGGGCCGAGAACTTCCTGCACGGCCGGCCCGACCTGGCCGACACGATCGCCCGGCTGCAGGCCTACCAGGCGGCGGGCGCCGACGTGCTCTACGCGCCCGGCCTGACCCGGCCGGAGGACATCCGCACGGTGGTCAGCTCGGTCGACCGCCCGGTGAACGTGCTCACGATGGCCGGGACGCCCGGGGTGGCCGAGCTGGGCGCGGCCGGGGTGCGCCGGGTCTCGGTCGGCGGGGCGTTCGCGTTCGCGGCCTTCGGGGCGCTCGCCGACGCCGCGCGGGAGCTGCGCGACCAGGGCAGCTACGGGTTCCTGGCCGGCGCCGGGCCGGCCACGACGCGGTCCAGGCCGCCTTCGGGTAAAGCGGAAAGGCCGGGTCAGACCTGGGGCAGCACGTCGGCCGCGAGCAGCGCCAGGTGATCGAGGTCGGTCAGGTCCAGCACCTGCAGGTAGAAGGACTCGGCCCCGGCCCGGCCGAACTCGCCGATCTGGTCGACGATCCGGGCCGGGGTGCCGGCCAGCAGCAGCTCGGCCACGGGCCGGCCGATGGCGGCCGCCCGCCGGGCGACCTCGGCGTCGTCCTTGCCGCAGCAGACCGTGTGCGCGGCCGAGAAGCTGATCGAGGACGGGTCCCGGCCGATTTCGGCGCAGGCGTCACGCACCCGGCCGAAGGTGGCGGTGGTGGTGGCCAGGTCGGAGAATGGCGCGTTGAACTCGTCGGCGTAGCGGGCGGCCAGCCGCGGGGTGCGGCGCGGGCCGGTGCCGCCCAGGATGACCGGCGGCCGGGGCCGCTGGGCGGGCTTGGGCAGGGCCGGCGCGCCGGTCAGCTGGTAGTGCCGGCCGGAATAGGAGAACGTCTGGCCGGGCGGGGTCTCCCACAAGCCGGTGATGATGGCCAGCTGTTCCTCGAGCCGCTCGAACCGCTCGCCGAGGCTCGGGAACGGGATGCCGTAAGCGGTGTGCTCGGCCTCGTACCAGCCGGTGCCGACGCCGAAGTCGATCCGCCCGCCGCTCATCTGGTCCACCTGGGCCACCGCGACCGCCAGCGGCCCGGGCAGCCGGAAGGTGGCGGCGGTGACCATCGTGCCGAGCCGGATGCGCCGGGTCTGCAGGGCCAGCGCGGCCAGCGTCACCCACGAATCGCTCGGCCCGGGCAGCCCCCGCTGGCTGGGCATGTTGGGCATGGCCAGGAAGTGGTCGGACCGGAAGAACGCGTCGAAGCCCAGATCTTCGGTGGCCACCGCCACCCGGGCCAGGGTCGCGTAGTCGGCACCCTGCTGGGGCTCGGTGAAAATCCGGAGTCTCATTGATCCATCCAAGCACGCAGGCCTCAGCCGGTGACCAGGGTGGCCAGGCACTCCACGTGGTGCGTCATCGGGAAGGCGTCGAAGGCCCGCAGCGCCTCCAGCCGCCAGCCGTGCGGGAGCAGCAGGCCGATGTCGCGAGCCAGCGTGGCCGGGTCGCAGGACACGTAGGCGATCCGCCGCGGCTCGGTGGCCCCGGGAGTGGCCCCGCCGGCGGGGCGGTCCGCGGGCCGGGTCAGGTAGTCGATGACGTCGCGGGAGACCCCGGTCCGGGGCGGGTCCAGGACCGTGAGCCGGGCGGGCGGCAGGCCGGACTGGTGCCGGGCCAGCACCTGGCCGACGTCGCCCTGGTAGACGGTCGCCCAGGGCGTGTCCCGGAGGTTGCGGCGGGCGTCCCGGACCGCCGCCCGGTCGGTTTCCACACCGGCCACCGCGCCGTCCGGGCCGACCGCCGCGGCCAGCACCCCGGTGAACAGGCCAGCCCCGCAGTACAGGTCGAGCGCGGTGTCGCCGGGCTGCGGGCGCAGCGCGTCCAGCACGGCCGTGGCCAGGGTGTCGGCTACGGCCGGGTGCACCTGCCAGAAGCCGGGCGCGCTGACCCGCCAGGAACGCCCGGCGGCGCGCTCGGACAGGTACGGGCGGCCGCGGAAGACGGTGGTCCGGCCGCGCACCTGACCGAGCACCGCTTCGGCGGGCAGCTCGTTCAATCCGGCCGGTGGCCGGCCGCCGGTCACCATCACCGCCCGCTCGGGGCCGCCGGTGCCGGTCACCGCCTCCACCGACCGGGCTCGCGGCCAGCGCCGCCGGGTGACGCCCAGGTCCCTGATCCGGGGGTGGGAGATCAGGCAGTCGTCGACCTCCACCACGTGGTGCGACCGGTGCTCGCGCAGCCCGGCCACCCCGTCCGGGCGGACCGCGAACGTGACCCGGGTCCGCCAGCCCAGTCCCGGATCCGGGTCGCCCGGACGATCCCCGGGGAGGGCCTCCACGGCGACGGCCCTTTCAATACCGGCGATACGGCGGAGCTGCTGCTCGATCACGGCGGCCTTGAGGTCGCGCTGGGTGGGCAGGCTGGCGTGCTGCCAGTCGCAGCCGCCGCAGCCGCCCGGGTGCGCGTACGGGCAGGGTGCTGCCACCCGGCCCGCGGCCGGGGCCAGGATCTGCACCGCGTCGGCGCGCGCGAACCGGGAGGTCACCTCCGTGACCCGGGCCCGGACCCGCTCGCCGGGCAGGGTATGGCGGATGAACACGACCGGGCCGGGGCCGCCCGGTCCGTCCAGGCGAGCCACGCACCAGCCGCCGTGGGCCACCTCACCGGCCACCAGCTCGATCTCGTCACCGGGGGCCAGAGCGGGCTCGCGGCGCGGAGGGGCCGTCATATCCTCAGATCGCATCGTCATTTCTTTCCGGTTGGGCCGGCCGCGTGTCGTGGCCGCCATCCTGAGGGCATAACTTTGGCGATGCGCATCAACCTGGAAGGACGACCGTGCATATCGTGATCATGGGTTGCGGACGGGTCGGGTCGACCATCGCCCATATCCTCGAGGACCGCGGCAATTCCGTCGCCGTCATCGACCGGGATCCCGAGGCGTTCCGCAAGCTCCGGGCGTCGTTCAAGGGTAGCCGCGTCACCGGGGTGGGATTCGACCGGGACGTGCTGATCCAGGCGGGCATCCAGGAAGCCGACGCGTTCGCGGCGGTCAGCAGCGGTGACAACTCGAACATCATCTCGGCCCGGGTGGCGCGCGAGTCGTTCGGAATCGAAAGGGTCGCGGCCCGCATCTACGACCCGCGCCGGGCCGAGGTCTATCAGCGGCTGGGCATCCCGACCGTCGCCACGGTGCGCTGGACCGCCGACCAGATGCTGCGCAAGCTGCTTCCGGAGGGCGCCGAGCCGCTGTGGCGCGACCCGACCGGCAAGATCGTGCTGGCCGAGGTGGCCTTCTCCGAGCGGTGGCTGGGTGAGAAGGTCAAGTCGGTCGAGCTGGCCGCGGGCACCCGCATCGCGTTCATCGACCGGCTGGGTGAGGCCATGGTGCCAAGCCCCGGTACGGTCCTCCAGGAAGGCGACGTGCTGCACGTCATCACCGCCGAAGACGATCTGGACCGGATCTCGGAGATCATGTCCAATGGGCCCGAGGGAGGCCGCTGATGCGCGTCGCGATCGCCGGGGCCGGGGCGGTGGGCCGGTCCATCGCCGGCGAGCTGCTGGAGAACGGGCACGAGGTGCTGCTGATCGACCATTCGGCCAAGTCGATCAAGGCTGACAGCCTGCCCGGGGCCGAGTGGCTGCTGGCCGACGCCTGCGAGATCAGCTCGCTGGACGAGGCGGCCCTGCACCGCTGCAACGTGGTCATCGCGGCCACCGGCGACGACAAGGTCAACCTGGTCGTGTCGCTGCTGGCCAAGACCGAGTACGGGGTGCCCCGCGTGGTGGCCCGGATCAACCACCCCAACAACGAGTGGCTGTTCAACGAGTCGTGGGGCATCGACGTGGCCGTCTCCACCCCGCGGCTGCTGTCGGCGCTGGTCGAGGAGGCCGTCAGCGTCGGCGACCTGGTGCGGCTGATGACGTTCCGGCAGAGCGAGGCGAGCCTGGTCGAGCTGACCATGCCGGCCGAGGCGCCGCTGGTCGGGCAGCGGTTCGGCGACATCGACTGGCCGGCCGACACCGCCCTGGTGGCCATCTTGCGCGAGGGCCGGGTCATCGTCCCCCAGCAGGACGACCCGCTCGAGGCCGGCGACGAGTTGCTGTTCGTGGCCAGCCAGGACGTGGAGGACCAGCTCGCCGAGCTGCTGTCGAGCGGGAACTAACCGGCGCTGCGGGCTGCTTGGCTCAGCTCGTAGCGCGGGTTGAACATGGTGGCGCGGCCGCGGCGGATCGACAGCCGACCCTCGGCGGCCACGGTGCGGCCGGGCTCGATGCCGGAGATGGTGTCCCGGCCGAGCCAGACGAGCTCGATGCGGTCCTGGTTCAGCGGCTGGATCTCCGCCTCCAGCGCGGGCATACCGCCGATCCGGTCGCGGCGGATGCTCCGCACGGTCCCGGTGATCTTGACAAGCGGCCGCTCCGGCCGCGCTTCGGTGCTGACAGGGCTCCCCATGGCAGCACGCTACCGGGACCGCGTTACCGCCGTATTACCCCGCGTTAATTCACGCGCCGGCGTGTCTTGGTTGTTGCCTCAGCGTGTCTCGGTGAACTCCGGGCCACGCTCGAACGGGTTCAGGTCGATCTGGTGGGGGGCCTGCTCGCCGTCGCCGCCCTCACCCCCCGCCGCCTCCTGAGCCGCCGCCTGGGCGGCGGCCTGCTGCTCGATGGCCTGCTGGATCTCGGCGGGCAGGCGGAGCTCGAGCATGTCGCGGGGCGGCATCGGGTGGTCGCCGCGGACCACGACCACGTCGCTGAGGATGTCCTCGTACGGCTCGGCGGGCTCGGTGCCGGCGGCCGCGGCCCCGATGATCAGGCCGCGCAGCAGCCAGCGGGGACCGTCGACGCCGATGAAGCGCATCGGGACGGTGCCCGCGGCGGGGTTGCCGGGCTGCACCGGCACGTGCGCGAACATCTCGATCCCGAACGGGCCCTCGGCCTCCTGGGCGGTGGTGCCGACCGAGGCGAGCTCGGCGGCGATCTCCGGCCGGACCTCTTCCCACAGGCCGCTGCTGCGCGGGGCCGCGAACGCGTGCACCCGCAGCTCGCTCTGGCCGCTCTTCACCGACACCCAGATGACCCGCTGGCCGTCGGTGGCCAGCTCGATCTGCTGCATGGGCGTGATCGGGACGAGCAGGCTGCCGAAGTCGGCCCGGTCCCGCGCCGGGAACGCGTCGTCGGCGTCCCAAGGGCCTCCGGCCAGCCCGCTGGCGGGCGCGGCAGCCTCGTCGGCCTCGTACCCGCCGCCGGTCTCCTCGTCGTCCGCCCAGTCCTGGTCGTCCGTGGCGTCCGCCCCGGAATAATCGGCCTGGGCCTGGTCCGCGTCCTCGTGCCGACGCCGACGGAACACTTCGCACGCTCCTTCGTCTGCTTCCTGGGTGGTTCTTGCGCTTCCCTGGCTGGGGCACCCGGAAGTTACCCTCCAACAGCCGATGTAACGGCTTCACGCTACTAGGAGCAAGAGGTGCTCACGCCAAGGTTGCCGAGGCGGCGTGCCCGCCGGTCGACCCGAACCCGCCCTCGCCGCGGGCCGACCCCGGCAGCCGGTCCACCTCGTGGAACCGGACCGGCGGCACCGGCTGGATGACGAGCTGGGCGATCCGGTCGCCGCGCCGGAAACTGACCGGGGCCGACCGGTCGGTGTTGAGCAGCGTCACCTTGATCTCGCCGCGGTAGCCCGCGTCGACCGTGCCGGGTGCGTTGACGATCGTCACGCCGTGCCGGGCGGCCAGGCCCGAGCGCGGGTGCACGAAGGCGGCGTAGCCGGCGGGCAGGGCGATGGCCAGCCCGGTGGGCACCAGGGCGCGCTCCCCCGGGCCGAGGTCCACGTCGGCGGCCGCGTACAGGTCGCATCCGGCGTCACCGGGATGAGCGAAGGACGGCGGCGGCAGGCCGGGGTCCAAGCGCTGAATCAGGACGTCGGCAACCGCGGAGGGCTCGTGGGACCCGGTCATGCGGGTGACCTTATCGCGGCTCGGCACCCGGGCCGGAATCGCTGGCCACCGGCGGCGTTTCGGCCGCACCGGCGGACGAGCCGGGCGGAGCGGGCGAATCCGGCGGCCCGGTCACGCTGGCCGCGACGGCCGGGGCGGCCAGCGCGGAATCCGGGGCAGGGCGGCGCAACTCGGGGGCGGCGCGGTTGATGGCGGCGGCGATCGGGACGGCCACCACCGCACCGGGGATGCCGGCCACCACGCCGCCGACCGCCAGCACCAGGATCACGGCCAGTGGGTGCAGCCGGACGATCCGGCCCACCACCAGCGGCTGCAGCAGGTGGCTCTCCAGCTGGTCCTCGCCCACGAAGATGGCCAGCACGATGACCGCGGCGATCCAGCCCTTGGTGACCAGCGTGAGCACGATGACCAGGGCGCCGGCGAACAGCAGCCCGACCAGCGGGATGAACGAGGACAGGAAGACCAGCACGGCCATGGCGGCGACCAGCGGCACCCCGACGATGGCCAGCGTCACCCCGATGACCAGCGCGTGGGTGGCGGCGACGAGCACGGTGCCGCGCATGTAGTAGATGACCACCAGCCACGCCGCCCGCCCGGCCCGGTCGGCCCGGCCGTGGGCCGCCCGGCCGAACGCCCGCAGCAGCCAGGACCAGATCCGCTCACCGTCCTTGAGCAGGAAGAACGTCACGAACAGCATCAGCACGACGCCGGCCAGGATCTGGACCACGACCTCGCCGCCGCTGACCACCGTGCCCGCCACCACCGTCTTGTGCTGGCTCAGGTAGGTCGTGACCTGGTTGGACAGCTTCTGCAGGCTGGCCGTCTTCAGGTGCAGCGGCGGGCCGGCCAGCCAGGTCTGCAGCTGTCTGACGGTGTGCCGGATCTGGCTCACCAGGCCGGGCCACTCGGCCCCGACCCGGACCGTGAGCAGGGTGATGGTCCCGGCCAGCACGATCACCGCGCCCAGCAGGGTGCACCAGGTGGCGGCCAGCATCGGCAGCCCGGCTCGGTGCAGCCGGGCGGTCAGCGGCTGCAGCAGCCCGGTGAGCAGCAGCGCGGCCAGGCACGGCACCACCACCACGGTCAGCCAGGCGCGACCAGGTAGAGCAGGTAGATGACGGCGGCCACGATCAGCAGCCGCCAGGACCAGCCCGCGATCGCCTGCAGCCAGCGCGGGACCAGGGCGGCGGGCGCGTCCGGCGGGCCAGGCGGGCTCAGCGGGGCGTGCCCGCCGGTGGGATAGCCGCTGGCCGTCCCGTTGGCGTGGCTGGCGGCGGCATCAGACGGCGGCTCGTTGACCGGGTCCTCGCGGGCCGCGGCGCGCCGGGCCTCCGCGGTGGCCAGAAGGCTCTGGGCCTGCTCCCTGAGCCTCTGGCCGATGCCCCCAGCCGACCGACGCGCCATGACCTCCATCTAACCAACTACGGTTGTGCGCATGCGTGATTACCGCGAACGGCTCGCCGCGCCCCTTTCATGGTGGTTGCTGGCGGTGCCGGTGATCCTGCTGCTGGGCGCCTACGCGATCTACGCCAACCTGAGCGGCCTGATCGTCGCGATCGTCTACATCGTGTTCACCGCCGGGTACGTGGCCGCGCTGCTGGCCTGGGGGTCGAGCGTGATCGAGGTGAGCGGCGGGAAACTGCGGGCGGCGGGCTCGGAACTGCCGCTGTCGCGGGTCACGGCGGTGCTACCGCTGGATGAGGAACAGGCCCACGCCATGCGGGGCCCGCAGGCAGATCCGGCCGCGCACACGCTGATCCGCCCGTTCCTGAAGGCAGCGGTTTACCTGGAGATCGACGACCCGGACGGGCAGGTCCCCTACTGGCTGGTCGGGACGCGCCGACCACGCGAACTGGCGGCCGTGATAGAGCGGGGCCGTACGGGTAGCCCAGCACCCGTGGAATGATCTGACGATGCGGTTTGGAGGAAACACTGGCATGTCAGACCAGCGCACAGACATAGCGACCAAGGTGGCAGGGATGGCGGCCGCGTTCGCGGCGGCCTTCGCGGCCCGCAAGATCATCACGTTTGCGTGGACGAAGATCACTGGGAAAGAGCCCCCGGTAAGCCCGGAGGACCCGGAGGTGAGCATCAGGGAGGCCCTGGGCTGGGCGGTGGTGACCGGGGTGGGCCTGGAAGCCGCCCGGCTGCTCGCGACCCGGGCCGCGGCCAAGCAGGTGCGGCACTATCAGGCGGGCCAGGCCGTCAAGGCCGAAGAGTAAGTCAGTTCTGCCGTTTACCGGTTTACCGGGAGCGCAGCGGCGAACCGCCCAGCGCTCCCGGTATCGGGCCCCCGTTTGACCCGCGAGAGGCGCAGCAACTACCTCATCTGGCCTCAGGCCGCGCACTCCCGGCACACGAGCTGGCCGCCGCGCTCCTCAGCGAGCTGGCTGCGGTGGTGTACCAGGAAGCACCGGGAACAGGTGAACTCGTCGGCCTGCCGCGGGATGACGCGGACGGACAGGTCCTCGTTCGACAGGTCGGCGCCAGGCAGCTCAAGACCCTCAGCCGCTTCGTCCGGGTCGATGTCGATCGTGCTGGACGACTGATCCATCCGGCGCGCCTGCAGCTCCTGCAGGCTGTCTTCGGTCATGTCGTCGTCGGTCTTGCGTGGGCTGTCGTAATCAGTAGCCATGGTGGTTCTTTCCCCCTCCATACGTGGTGCGCCTCTTCGTCGCGCGGGTGTAACGCTCGGAAGGCCGTAGTTGTGCCCGATTCCGGCGGGGAATTCTGTCACGTTTGCCAGGCAGGCACACGCAGCGCGCCGGGTGTCGGGGCGTGGAGGGTGTGACGTGCACCTCAACTCCGCTTCTGCGTGTCCTCACGGCCGGTCCGCCCGGTTTCAGCGGCCGGCCAACGGGCGGCTCCCTGTGCCGCCGGACGCGAAGTGTACAGGCATCAAACTCGTTCTCACGACCCGTTCGCCGTGAGGTTAACGCGGCGTCCGCAAAGGTATGCCCATGTGGCGCTCGTCTCACTCCAGTTCCCTTGTTCCGCCGGTGTTGCCGGGTTTAGCCCGAACCACGTCAGGGGTAGGACTCGGCACGCAAATCCGATGTTCTGCGTGCCCGGTATCCGCGTGTCCGATCGAAGGGAGTCGCATGGGCGAGTTCGCTGCCACTTTGCAGGTTCGCCTCAGGGAAGCGCACGCATCCCTCAAGGCCGCCCTGGCCGCCGGCGACGCGGAGCTCACCGATACCCAGCTCGACGAAATCGAGCACCTGCGGCACATCGCCGCCGCGCACGGTATTGAGCCCGCTGTCGCCTGAGCCCGTCAGCTTCAGGGAGGGGCCGCCCCAGGGCGGCCCTTCCGCCTGTCCAGCGCCCTTCAGCGCCTTCAGCCGGAGTCGGCGTCGCGCTCGGGGCTGAGGACGGCCAGGGCCTCGGTCAGCTCTTCGTAGAGGCCGGGGCCCGCCGCGACCGTGAACGAGGGGCTGGCGGGGCGGCCGCCCAGGCCGGTCACGCGCGCGCCGGCCTCGGCGGCGATCAGGCCGCCGGCCGCGTAGTCCCAGTGGTTGAGGCCGCGCTCGTAGAAGGCGTCGAGGCGGCCCGCCGCCACCGAGCACAGGTCGACCGCGGCCGAGCCGCCGCGGCGGATGTCCCGGATCCGCGGCAGCAGGGCGCTCACCACCTCGCCCTGGACGCGGCGGCGGCCGGGCAGGTAGCCGAAGCCGGTGCCGACCAGGGCCTGGGCCAGCGCCACGCCGCGGTTGCAGCGCAGCGCGGAAGTCCCGGCGCGGGCGGCGGCCGCCGTCTGGCCGCTGGCCGTGCGCACGGTGGCGCCCTGCCCGCGGACCGCCAGGTAGGTCTCGCCATGCAGCGGGATGGCGACCACACCGGCCACGACCGTGCCCGCCACCTCGGCGGCGATGCTGACCGACCAGTCGGCCAGGCCGTACAGGTAGTTGACGGTGCCGTCGAGCGGGTCGACGATCCAGCGGACACCGGGGCCGGTGCCCTGGGTCTCGCCGCCCTCCTCCCCCAGGATCGTGTCGCCGGGACGGGCCGCGAGGATGCGGTCGCGGATGAGCTGCTCGGCCCGGCGGTCCATCTCGGTCACCACGTCGGTCAGGCTGGACTTGGTCGCCGCGACCTCGGGACGCTGCTGCGCGCCCTCCTGCGCCAGCAAGGTGGCGGCCGCGGTGGCGGTGGCGTCCGCCAGCGCCACCAGCTCGCGTGGATCCGGCCCGGTCATGCGCGGGCTCCGGGGCGGGCACCGGGACGGGCGCCGGGGCGGCTGAACACGCAGCAGCCGGCCGGGCACTCGTCGGTGGACGGCCCCAGCGACCCCAGCGCCGCGCGCTCGGCCTGCGGCCGGTCGTCGAGCCGTTCGCGCACCAGGTCGATCACCAGCTCCCGGAACTGCGGGTGGTACCAGGGGGTGGCGGCCCGGGCCACCGGCAGGCCCAGGTCGCGGGCGACCTCGGCCGCCTCGGTGTCCAGGTCGTGCTGGACCTCCATGTGGTCGGAGACGAAACCGACCGGGACGATCACCGCGCCCGGCGCGCCCTGCCCGGCCAGGCCGGCGAGGTGGTCAAGCACGTCGGGCGCCAGCCAGGGCTGGCTGGGCGGCCCGCTCCGGCTCTGGTAGACCAGCTGCCAGGGGCGGCCGCGGCCGGGGATCCGCTCGGCGATCAGCCGGGCCGCTTCGGTCAGCTCTGCCACGTACCGGCCGCCGGGGCCGCCCTCAAGCGGGACACCACCAGCCCCATGCGCCCCGCTGGCCTCGGCCATCACCAGCGGCACGCTGTGGGCGGTGAACACCAGCGGCGCGTGCTCGCGGGCGTCCGGCGGCAGCTGTTCCAGGGCGGCCCGCGCGTCGGCCGCGAACGGCTCGATGAAGCCCGGGTGGTTGAAGTACCGGCGGATCTTGTCGATCCGCGGCGCGCCGGGGACCTCGGCCCGGGCCCGGTCGAGGTCGTCCAGGTACTGACGGCAGCTCGAGTACGAACTGTAGGCCGAGGTGACGAAGGCCACCGCCCGCTGGACGCCGTCGGCCGCCATGGTGGCCACGGTCCCGGTCAGGTAGGGGTCCCAGTTCCGGTTGCCCCAGTAGATCGGCAGGTCCAGGCCGGCCGCCGGGAAGCCGGTCCGCAGCCCCTCGATGAGGTCCCGGCACTGCTGGTTGATGGGGCTGACGCCGCCGGCCGCGTAGTAGTGCTCGGCCACCGTGGCCAGCCGCTCGTCCGGGATGCCACGCCCGCGGGTGACGTTCCGCAGGAACGGCATCACGTCGCCGGGGGCTTCCGGGCCGCCGAACGAGACGAGCAGGAACGCGTCGTAGTCGGGCATGCCTCCATCCAATCAGCCACCCGCCCGTGCGGGCGCCAGCGGGAGTGTCACAGGTAGAGTCCTCTGGGAGGAACAACCGGGTCATGGCGGACATTCGTGAGGGGCTGCGCGGCCGGCTGACCCGTAACCCCTACGCGGAGATCTTCCGCATCCCCGGGACCTGGCGGTTCAGCGCGGCCGGGCTCATGGGCCGGATGCAGATGTCGATGTACGGGCTGGGCACCGTGCTGCTGGTGGCGGCCGGCACCGGGCGGTACGGGATGGCCGGGGCGGTCGCGTCGACCGGTTCGCTGGGCTCGGCGATCGGCGCCCCGCAGGCGGCCAAGCTGGCCGACCGGTACGGCCAGCGGGTCGTGCTGCGCCCGCTGGTGGCGGTGTTCGCGATCTCGGTCGCGGCCCTGATCGTCGCGGTCGAGGTGCAGGCGCCGATCTGGACGTTGTTCATCCCGGCCACGATCTCCGGCGCGACCATGCCGTCGCTGGGCTCGATGGTCCGGGCCCGGTGGAGCAACCTGCTGTCCGATTCCCCGCGCCTGCACACGGCCTTTTCATTCGAATCGGTCGCCGACGAACTGGTCTTCGTGCTCGGGCCGGCCGCGGTGACGGTGCTGGCCACCGAGGTCTACCCGGCGGCCGGGCTGCTGGTGGCGACCGTGCTGTGCGTGGCCGGGGTGCTGTGGTTCGTGGCCCAGCGAGCCACCGAACCACCGGTCGTGAGCCCGGAGCCGCTGCTGCCGCAGCAGGCCCCCCGCCGCCGCGGCACGGCCGCGCCGGCGCTGATCGTGCTGGTCCCGGTGTACTGGTTCCTGGGCGCGATGTTCGTGTCGGTCGACCTCAGCACGGTCGCGTTCGCCCAGCACTTCGGCTACAAGGCGGTCGCCGGGTTCATCCTCGCGACCTACGCGCTCGGCAGCGCGACCGGCGGCCTGTGGTACGGCTCGCGGTCCTGGCGGGCCCCGGTCGAGCGCCGGTTCGCGCTCACGCTGGCGCTGACCGCGACCGGGGTGGCCACGTTCTGGGTGCAGCCGAACCTGCTCACCCTGCTGCCGGTCATCTACCTGAGCGGGCTGACCATCGCCCCGACCCTGATCGCCGGGTTCAGCCTGGTGCAGGGCCAGGCCCGCCCGGGCCGCGGCACCGAGGCACTGACCTGGCTGAGCACCGGGATCGCGGTCGGGGTGGCGACCGGGTCCTCGGTGGTCGGGTTCGTCATCGACGGGCACGGGGCGCGCTGGGGGTACGTGTTCGCGGCCTGCTGCGGCGCCGCCTGCGTGCTGACCACCCTGGCCGGCCTGCGTCGGCTGCGCTAGCTCTCTGCGCTAGCTCTCGGTCTGCGCTAGCTCTCGGTCTGGGCGTACTCGCGGGCGATGCCCAGCACCTCGTTGACGTACCAGCTGGCGTGGTTGTAGGCGAAGATCGCGTTGTACAGCGACTGGCCGCCGTTGGCCGCCCCGGCCGCGCACAGCATTTCGGCCGCGCTGGGCACCGCGTCGTAGGGGTTCATCATGTTCGGGGTGCCGGTGTCACCGAAGCCGTCGGTCCCCCACTCCTGCCAGGTCGACGGCTCGAACTGCATGGGGCCGAGCGCGCCGGCGCTGGACGGGCCGACGTTGGTGCCGTTGTCGCTTTCCACCTCACCGATCGCGGCCAGCACGGTCCACGACAGCCCCGGGCAGTAGCGGGCGGCGGACGCCTTGTACAGCTCCAGGTAGGTGGTGGGCCGGGCGGTGGACACGGTGGTGTCGACCGGGAGCTTGCCCGGCGTGCTGGTGGTGGCCGGATGCAGGCTGATCACGTGGCTGCTGGCGCCGGTGATCTGCCGCACCTTCTGCACCAGCGACGTCAGGTTGTCGGCGGGCGCGTTGATCAGCACACCGAGGTTGGCGACCAGCCCGAGCCGGGCGGCGACGGTGTTGTCGACCACGGCGTCCACCCCCGGGACGCTGAGCGCGGCCGACCCGCCGAACTTCAGCGCCGCCTGCCGGGCCGCGACGGCCGGGTAAGCGTGGCCCTTGGCCAGGCCGAGGGATTTCTGGGCGGCGGGCGAGGTGATGAACTGGCCGCGCCCAAGTGCCTGCCACAGGGCCTGCTGCCCGGCGGTGGCGGGCGACGTCCAGGAGCGGAACTGGCCGGGGTTGACGCCGATCACGTTGACCGGCTTGCCGTTGATCTTGATCGCCCCGCCGCTGACCGGGAGCACCGCCCGGACCCCGCCGAGCTTCATGATCTTCGGCAGGTCGGCGGCGGGGATACCGGTCTGGATGACGGCCAGCACGTCCGGCACGACCAGCTCGCGCGGCTCCGGGCTGGTGGCGGTGGTGTGGGCGGACGGCTCGCTGACGGTCGCCGACGGGTGCGGCTGCTGGCCCGCGGCCCCGTACGGGATCACGATGACCGCGGCGCGGGCGACGCCTGCGTAGCCGGTGCCGGTGGCCGCCACGGCGCCAAAGCAAGCGATGGCACCGATCACAGAGAGCCTGCGCCAGATCACCCTTCCCACAATTCGACCACTGTAGCTGGCGGGTGCCGCTAGTAACAGATGTCGGTGTGGATGCGCGTCGCCACGGCCGGATCGATGAGCGCCTGCCGGGTCTTGCTGTCGGCGGGCCGGTGCAGGACCACGTACCCGTCGTCGGCAAAGACCTGGCGGTAGCCGTTTGCCTTCAGGTAGGCGACCTGCTGGGCCTGCTGCTGCGGCGTGCAGAACGGGAAGTCCAGGCCCTCGGTGTCGGCCACCACCCACGGCGCCCAGCGCGGCGTGCCGTCCAGCAGCAGCACGGTGTCCCGGCCGGACAGGTGCGGGCCGATGTTGTTGGCCGCCTCGACCTCGACCCCTGATGGCACCCGGGCGGCGGCCCGGCTGGCGGCCGCCATTCTGGCGTTGACCATGTAGTACTTGGGGTGCAGGAGCTGCCCGAACGGGGAGAACGGCACGTAGACCAGGGCCGCGATCAGCACCACCGAGGCCCACACGGTGGCGGGCCGCCAGTCCCGGGCCCGGGTCACCGGAAGGTGCAGCCCGGCTCGCTGCCACCAGCCCTGCAGCCGGGCGGCGCCGTCCACTGCGGCCAGGAACATGATCATCACGATGAACGCGTTGTACTGGAACTTGGCCTGCCACCACAGCGGGTACCCCGACGCCAGCATCCGCTCGGCCAGCAGCGGCAAGGCCGCCAGCACCAGCGGCGACGCGAGCGGCAGGAACCCGAGCGGGACCAGCAGCCCGATCATCGTGCGGACCTTGACACCCGGCGTGACCAGGACGTGCAGGGCGTGCAGGGGGTGGCTGACGATGTTGCCGGCGGCCGAGCCCAGCGTCGGGCCGAACTGCCCGTAGGCCCAGTAGAAGGTGGCCGAGCCGCCGAACGCTGGGATGAGCTGGTGGCTGGCCAGCCAGGTCGCGGCCAGCCCGCCCAGCACGAAGCCGAGCCCGGTCCACCGCCGCCGGGTCAGCAGCAGGTACACCCCGTAGCCGGCCACCAGCAGCCCCATGTCCTCCTTGACCAGCAGCAGCGCCAGCGCGGCGCCGATCGCGGCCCAGCGCTTGCCGGCCTGGAACCGCTCGGCCATCACCGCGGTGAGCACCGGCACGAACGCGACCTCGTGGAAGTCGAACGTCACGGCGGCCATGATCGGCAGCGACAGCGCGTAGGCAGCGGCCACGCAGTAGGCCGCCCGCGGGCCCAGCAGGCGGGCCGCGAAGGCCCACAGCGGCGGGATGGCCAGCGCGAACAGCACACCCTGGGCCGCCAGCAAGGTGGCGGGACCGTCGTGGATCCAGTACAGCGGGGCCAGCACGGCCAAAATCGGCGACCAGTGATCTTGCAGAAGCAGGAAATGGGCGGTGCCCCCGTCGGCCACCCCTCGCGCGATCGAGACCGGCGCGCTGAAGTGGGCGTAGCCACGGATGCCCTGGTCGAAGATGACCAGATCGAACGTGGTGGACAGGTACCGGCGGAACCGGATCAGCGCGTCGGTCACGTTGATCAGGGCCGCTGCCACCGTGAGCAACGTCACCCCGCGCAGGTGAGCGCGCAGGCCAGCGGCGGGCGGGGCGTTGTCCTCCGGCGCCACCTCAGCGGGGGTGGGCACGCCGTCCGCCCGGGCCTGACCGGCGTGACTGCTCACCGCTGGAAGGGTAGCAGCGGCACCAATCCAGGCGGGTTGGTCAGCCGCACCTGGCCTGAGTGCCACCGTGGCTCGAACCGGACGGCTAGTCTCTTAACATGACGCAGGATGGACGCCGCGGCCCGGGGGCTCTCGGGAAAGAGGAGAGCGAACCGCGGCCGCCGTCGCACGGCGGTGGCGCGCCTGCGCGAGACCGGGAATTGCGGGCCCAGGGCCGGGCCACGGTCAAGCGCCTGCTCGACGCCGGCATGATCGAGTTCGAGGAGCGCGGTTTCCACGGCGTCCGGGTCGACGACGTGGTCCACCGGGCCGGCATCTCCCACGGCACCTTCTATCTGTACTTCGCGAACAAGGAAGACCTGTTCAAGGCGCTGCTGCAGGACGCGCTGCGAGACATGGAAGTCATCGCGGGCGATTTCCCGGTCGTCACCCGCGACGAGGCCGGCATCACCGTGCTGCGCCGCTGGGTGCGGGCGTTCTTCGACGTGTACGCGGCCCACGCCACCGTGATCCGCATCCTCAGCCAGGCGGACCTGGTGCCGGAAGAGGTCTACGGCGACGGGCTGCAGATGCTGTTCAGCATCTCCGAGGCCATGACCACCGGCATGACCGCCGCCTCCCGTTCGGCGGGCCAGCAGCCCGAGCACGTCGAGCTGACCGCGGTCGCCTGCCTGATGATGCTGGAGCGGATCAACTACCTGCTCAGCGCGGAAGTGAAGCTCCCCGTCGACGAGATGGCCAACCGCATCGCCGACATCATGTTCGCCGCGTTCGGCCCCTCCCCCACCTTCTAGGCGGCGCGGCGGCTGGCTAGGCGGCGCGGGCGGCTGGCCGGGTGGCGGTAGCACCCGGCCGCAGCGGGCACAATCTAGGACGTGCGATTTCTTGGAGAAACAGGCACCGCGCCTGACCTGACCTACAACGACGTCTTCATGGTGCCGGCCCGGTCGGCGGTGGCGTCCCGGCTCGATGTCGATTTGTCGACCAACGACGGCAGCGGGGCGACGGTCCCGCTGGTGACCGCGAACATGACCGCGGTGTCCGGGCGCCGGATGGCCGAGACCGTGGCCCGGCGCGGCGGCCTGGCCGTCATCCCCCAGGACATCCCGGTCGACGTGGTGGCGAACGTGGTGGCCTGGGTGAAGGCCCGGGACCTGGTGCACGACACCCCGCTCACGCTCGGCCCGGGCGACACCACCGGCGACGCCCTCAGCCTGCTGCCCAAGCGGGCGCACGGCGCGGTGATCGTGGTCGAGGACGGCAAGCCGGTCGGGGTGGTGACCGAAGCCGACTGCCAGGGCGTGGACCGGTTCACCCAGCTGCGCCAGGTCATGTCGGCCAAGCCGGTGACGGTACCGGCCGGCACCGACCCGGAGCACGCGTTCAACCTGCTGTACGAGGGCCGGCACCGGCTCGCCCCGGTGGTGGACGAGGCCGGGCGCTGCGTGGGCATCTTGACCCGGACCGGCGCGCTGCGCGCCACCTTGTACCGGCCGGCCGCCGACGACGCGGGCCGGCTGCGGGTGGCCGCCGCCATCGGCGTCAACGGCGACCCCGGCTCCAAGGCCAAGCTTCTGCTCGACGCGGGCGCCGACATGGTGGTGGTGGACACCGCGCACGGCCATCAGGAGAAGATGATCACCGCGCTGCGCCGGGTCCGCGAGACCTGCCCGGACGCGCTGGTGGCGGCGGGCAACGTGGTCACGGCGGCCGGCACGGCCGACCTGATCGAGGCGGGTGCCGACATCATCAAGGTCGGGGTGGGCCCGGGCGCGATGTGCACCACCCGGATGATGACCGGGGTGGGGCGGCCGCAGTTCAGCGCGGTGCTCGAGTGCGCCACCGAGGCCCGGCGGCTGGGCCGCCACGTGTGGGCCGACGGCGGCGTGCGGCACCCCCGCGACGTGGCGCTGGCGCTGGCCGCGGGCGCCTCCAGCGTCATGGTCGGCTCCTGGTTCGCCGGTACCTACGAGTCGCCCGGCGACACCTTCCGCGACGCCGACGGGCGGCTCTACAAGGAGAGCTTCGGCATGGCGTCGGCCCGGGCCGTCCGGAACCGCAGCGCCGGTGATTCCCCGTTCGAGCGGGCCCGCAAGGAGCTGTTCGAGGAGGGCATCTCCAGCGCCCGGATGTTCCTGGACCCGCACCGGCCGGGGGTGGAGGACCTGATCGACTCGATCGTGGCCGGGCTGCGCAGCGCCTGTACCTACGCGGGCGCGCGCAACCTCGACGAGCTGTACGAACGGGCCACCATCGGCCTGCAGAGCGCGTCCGGCTACAGCGAGGGCATGCCGCTGCCTTCGGGCTGGTAACCGTCCCGGCCCGCGCCGGGGAGGCCGGTGGCGCCGGCGGCCTCCGCCGCGGTGGCCTCGGTGCCGTCGGCGCCCATCTCGGACAATGCGGGCTCGGGCGACGGGGCCAGGGCCTGGGCCAGCGCCTGAGCGGCCGGTGCGTGGGCGGCGGTGGCCGTCCAGCGCCCGATCCGGTCGGTCAGCGCCGGCGGGCAGGCGGACTCGGCGTGCCCGTAGCCCGGCAGCAGCCACAGCTCCTTCGGCTCGTGGGCGGCCCGGAAGATCTGCTGCGCGTGCTCGACCGGGAAGTAGGGGTCCTCGTTCCCGTGCACGACCAGCAGCGGGATGCCGGGGATGCGGGCCGCCGCCTGGTCCGGCGGCACCGGCACCGGGTCCCACGGCACCGAGGTGATCCGGGTGTTCATGGCCAGCTTGGCGATCATCCGGCCCAGCCGGTGCTCGACCGCGAAGTGCACCCGCCGCATCCGCTCGGTCCCCCGGTAGTACCACCAGCCGGGGCTGCTGACCGACACCACCGCGTCCAGGCCGCCGCCCACCAGGCCGGCGTAGCGCAGCACGACCGACGCGCCCATGGAGAACCCGACCGCCGCCACCCGCTGGTACCCGAGCTCGCAGGCGTGGCGGACGACGACGTCGAGGTCCCTGATCTCCTTGTCGCCCAGCGTGGACAGGCCGCCGGACCGGCCGTGGCCGCGAAAGTCGAAGCTCAGCACCCCGGCCATCCGGTTCAGCCGGGTGGCGATCCGCCACACCGCGGGCCGCTGCCAGGACAACGTGAACCCGTGAGCCAGCACGATGGCGAGGTCGCTGTTCTGCGGCATATAGACGGTGTCGATCGGGACGCCGTCGTCGGTCACCAGGGTGTTTGCCTTCGTAACGGGTTCAGCCACATATCCCATTGTGCGGCCGTCGCGGCGGTCGACGGTCACCGGGACCGACGGCTGACGTACCACGAGTCGTTACCTGCGCGCACGTTTCGATCGGTTCCCACGCGGAAATGCCTCAACAGCGACAACATTCGCGCCACCGGATCCGCGGGGGAGGCAGACGGTGGGTACCTGGAAGGCTCGTGCGTCCGCGGCCTCGATCACCGGGGCCTGCGTTTTCGCCGTGACGACGGGTGCTGGTGCGGTGTTCGTCGGCGACTGGTGGGGGCAGCATCACGGGTCCGTGGTCACCGTGTTCGTGACCACCACCGCCACCGCGCCCACTTCCAGCCACGCCAAGGCGGCCAGTACCGCACACCCGCGCTCCGCCCATTCGCGGACCCGGACGAGCGCCAGCGAAGCCGCCAACGACGCCGACGCCCAAGCTGACGCCGGATCGGCCCAGATCGCTCACGTGGCCCCGGCCGCCAGCCGCCACCCGGCGACCTCGGCCCCAGCCAGCCCGGGCGCCACCACGCCGGGTGCGGGCACCCTGCCGCCGGGGTCAGGGGCGCTGCCGACGCCGAGCGGGATCGGGGTTGGGCCGACGCCGACCGAGGTCATCACCCACAGCCCGGGCCACCCGTCGCGCTGACGGATGGCCCGGGGATACCAGGGCTCGGGGTGGTGATCGGTCAGCAGGCGCCGTCGTCGTTCCAGGCGCCCGCGGAGCCGCCCGGGGCCTCGTCGTAGCTCCACTGGTTGGCCGTCCACTGGTGGCCGTTGTACGAGACCACCGAGCCGGCCGAATAGGACTGGTTCGGCACCCAGGCGGCCGGGCAGCTGCCTCCGCCGGTCGGCGGCGTGGTGGTGGGGGGCGTCGTCGTGGGTGGCGTGGTCGGCGGGGCCGGCGAGGTGTTCTTGGCGAACGCCACCGCGTACGTGGTGAAGTCCCACGAGTTCTGGGGGACGCTGCTGCAGTCGGCCGACAGGGTGCCGTTGTTGTCGGGCGGGTTGCACTGCCGGTCCCGGTTCACCGACCAGAACGTGAACCGGCTCATGCCGTTGCTCTCGGCGAAGCTCAGCACGGTCTGGAAATCGCTCTGGTAGAAGTACTCGGCGCTGTCGGTCCGGCCGTTCATGCCGGAGAACCCCTCGTGCGCGTACGCCTGGGCGCTGGTCCAGCCGTAGGCGCTCATCAGCTGCGAGTTGAACCCCTGAAGCGCGCCGATCTGCGACGAAGCGCCGTTGAAGCCGCCGTCGAACGGCATGATCGTGAAGTCGTCGGGGGTGAAGTTGAGGCTCTTGGCCTCGGCGATCAGCTGCTGGCCGAACCAGTTGGCTCCGCTGGTGGTGGCCGGGATCGTCACCGAGACGAACAGCCCGGGATTGTCCTGCTGGAGGATCTGCGCCGCTCCCAGCTCGTTGGCGATCGCGCTGGTGTTCTCGATCTCCGGCTCTTCCAGGTCAAAGTCGAACGCGTGCAGCCCGTAGGTGCTGATCACCTGCTGGTAGGCGGCCGCGGTGGCCGACGCCGAGCCGCACACCGCGCCCAGCTTGGTTCCGTTGTAACCGCCCATCGAGGCGATGACGTCGCCGCCGTCGCTGCGGACCTCGTTGATCACCGAGGCGACCTGCGTGTCCGACGACACCAGGTCGGTGCCGTTCCAGGCGGGCGCGCAGCCGTTGCCGGCCAGAATGAAGCCCAGGTCGAAGGCCTTGGCCCCGGTGGCGGACATGACCGTGCCCAGGTCGGGAGCGTTGCCGTCGAGCACGCTGTAGTACGGCGCACCCTCGTACCAGTTGGCGCTCAGCGCGCTGACCTGCGTCGCCGCGTCACGGACAGTGGTGCGGGCAGCTGCGCTGGCGGCACCATCGCCGGAAGCCGGCAGGGCGATCGCGGCGACGGCGGCGGCGCCGGCCGCGGCCAGCAGGGCCGACCCGAGTACCGCGAAGCCCTTCCGCCGACGGTTCGGGCCGGGGGCCTGTGCCGGTATCGCGGCGGCTTGAGGCCACTGGGGCGGTTCGGGTGTCTGGGGTGCCTGGGACGGCCGGAGTCGTTGGGGCAGCGCGGGCGGCTGCTGGGGGCCGGGGGTGCCGGCCGGGTCCGGGGCGCCGGGCACACCGGGCACACCGGGCGGGCCGGCGGTGCTGGCGGGGCCCGGGGCGGCGGATGGACCGGGAGCGCCGGGGGTAACCGGCATGTCGGCTGGCTGATGCGATTCGCGCGGCTGGGGCCGCTGAGACTCAGGCGGCTGGGGCCGCTGGGACTCAGGCGGCTGGGGCCGCTGGGACTCAGGCGGCTGGGGCCGCTGGGACGACGGGTTGGCGGGGTCCACATCTCCTCCAGACAACGGGTACCGATCGCGAGCCCAGCCGTGCTCGGCGATGGCCCGGCCCAAGCCACCGCCGTCCTCAGCCCAGCCTGGCTCCTCTATTAATAAACTTTCCTAATAGTGGACTCATCGTAGGTCTCCTGCCACCCCCGGTCAATCAACACCCCAACTTTTCGAAAAGAACTGAACAAGTGAGGACGATGCATGGCATCCTCTGTAGCCGGGAGAGCTCAAGACTGGGACTTTCAGCGCACTTTTGCGCGAAGCCTCGATCGTCGCGGGACTCCGTGGGCGCGGCCAGGCGTCGGCAACGCTTCTTGCTGTTATCAGCATCCGGTGCGGCATCACGGGGCGATTGGCGCTTCTTGCTGTATCAACAGCTGTTGGGCCGCGCTCAGGACATCGGCGCCGGTCGCGACCGGCTCGCGCGTGGATGCCGATGGGTCCGGTGTGGCTGCCCTCGACCTCGGGGCGCTCCGGGCGGCGGGTACCCGTTGGCGCCTTTGAGCACGCCCTGGCCGGCCCAAAGGCGCCAACGAGCCGGCGGGATTCAGCGGCGATGGGGCCCGCCTGTGGGACTCAGGGGCCATGGGGCCCGTGGGACTCAAGAGCGATGGGGCCCGTGGGACTCAAGAGCGATGGGGCCCGTGGGACTCAAGAGCGATGGGGCCCGTGGGACGGGGCGAATGCTCTGCACTCGATGGCGGCGGCGCTGGCGCATCGCTGTCGCGGGGGCCGCTTCGACCCGGGAGGCTTCTTGCTGTTATCAGAATGGGACAGGCGGGATGGCGTCTGCCCCCGGCACGGGGGTGCCGGGGGCAGACGAAGGGGTGGGGGTGAGCTAGGTGTCTTCTGGGGTGGCTGGGGTTTTCTGGGGGTGGGCGGGGGTGGGGGATGCCTCGGCGGGGGTCAGGGGTTCGGCGGCGATGCTGGTGGCGACCCGGACCAGTTCCTCGGAGGGGTAGGCCTCCTCGCCGTGCACCGCCACGTCGCCGATTTCGAGGTCGGCTTCGGGGATGCGGAGCTTCATGAACAGGCCGAGGACCCGCAGGATGACGAACGTGACCAGGGCGTCCCAGACGATGATGGTCAGCGCCGCGCCGGCCTGGATGGCCAGCTGCTTGGGGTGACCGTAGAACAGGCCCGCGCCGCTGAAGCCGGCGTTCTTGCCGAGCCCCAGGTACTCGATCATGTTCGGGTCGGCCAGGCAGCCGGTGAGCAGGCCGCCGAACAGGCCGGCGATGCCGTGGGTGTAGACGACCCCGAGGGCGTCGTCGACCTTGTTGAACGGCCATACATAGCGCGGCAGGTAGGTCCAGGCGGCCCAGACGATTGCCGAGCAGACGAAGCCGATCACGATCGCGCCCAGGCCGTTGACGAAGCCGGCCGCGGGGGTGATCCCGACCAGGCCGCAGATCATGCCGTTGAGGGCCCCGAGGAAGGTGGGCTTCTTCTCCGAGCTCAGGAACATGTCCATGAAGACCCAGGTCAGCATGGCAACCGCGGTGGCCACGTTGGTGTTGACGACGGCGGCGGCCGCGTCAGAACCGGCGAAGTACGGGTCACCACCGTTGAAGCCGTTCCAGCCGAGCCACAAGATCCCGGCGCCGAGCGCGACGAACATCAGGTTGTTCGGCACCGCCCGCTCCCGGTCGCGCTTGAGGCGGGGCCCGATGACCGCGGCGGCGACAAACCCGGAGGTGCCGGCGGCGAGGTGGATGACGTAACCACCGCTGAAGTCCAGCGCGCCCTTGCCGGCCCAGTAGCCGCCGCCCCAGAGCATGAACGCGTTCACCGCGTAGGCGAACGTGATCCACAGCGGCACGAAGATGCACCAGACCTTGAAGCTGATCCGGCCGAGCACGCTGCCGATGAACAGGATGGGGGTGATCGCCGCGAACACAAACTGGAAATAGACCAGCGATGCCTGGGGGAACCTGAACTTGGGCATGAGCCCGTCCAGCAATGGGACGCTCGCTTGGCCCTGAAGTGCGTTATGGCCGAGCACGGTCCCGGGAATACCGACAAACGTGCCGATCCACTTGTGCCCGAAGCCCATGTCGAAGGCCCACAGAACCCAGGTGATCAAGACCAGGCCAAAGGTGCTGAACACCATCATCACGGTGTTCATCGCCCACTTCTTCTGCACCAGGCCGCCGTAAAGCACGGCCAATGCGGGGATGCTCATCAAACCGACGAACGTGGCGGCTGTCATCTGCCAGGAGTTGTCACCGGCATTCAGCCATGATGCGTATGGGATCACTGCCCTGCGCCTCCAGGGGGCTACCTGAGTAGGGCCATTCGGGAACGCCTCCATATTTCCCATGGGCGGGTTTCCGGCTCATTTCCCGTTTGTTACGCGGCCGGTAACGCCTGAGTCCAGCGGCCTGCTCATGTTTCGGGCGTGTGACGAGGCAGCCGCCGGGACCGGGGGTGGGGCAGGTCAGCGGTTGACGGGCGCGACGGCGGTGAAAACGCTATGTCACTTTCCCGTAACGGTCGCAGCGGTAACCCTTGAGGGAGGTATAGGCACAGACGTAGCCTTCAGGACACCCCGGTAAGCGCTTACCGCCCGCCGGGGCGGAACCTGGCGAAGGCGCCGGGTCTGAGCCCGGCACAGTCGCCGGGCACGTCCGGAAGGAGCCGGCCGGTGGACGCGGAGACGACGGTGAACGCGGGCGAAACCGCGCGCCCCGCCACTCCGGATGCCCCCGGGAGCCCAGCCGCTCCCGGCACTCCGGGCACTTCCCTCGCGGTGGCCAGCCCGGCCGGGCTGGCCGTCAGCCAGGTCAGCCAGGTGCCGACCATTTACGACGTGGCGCGGGCGGCCGGGGTCTCGATCGCCTCGGTGTCGCGGGTGCTGAACGGACGGCGGAACCCGCGGCCGGAGACCCGCGACCGGGTGCTGCAGGCCGTGGCCGAGCTGGGGTTCGTGCCGGACGGCGCGGCCCGGGCGCTGAGCGTGCGGCTGAAGGAAGTGGCCGGCGTGATCATCCGGCTGCCGTGGACCTCACGGAATCCCGAGGACCTGTTCGCCGACGAAGAGGACAGCCTCCAGTTCCCGGACATGATCAACCGGGGCATCGCCGAAGCCGCGCAGCGCCGCGGGTTCGACATCCTGGTGCGGTCCGTCGACCTGGACGAGCACGACCCGGGGGGCCGGACCCTGGCGCTGGCCCGCAAGAGCGACGGCCTCATCCTGCACGACGGGGTGCTGGACCCGGATCAGCTGGAGTGGCTGGGCCGCCAGGTCCGGGTGGTGACGATGGCGTCGGTGGCCACGCCGCTGACCGCCAACGTGCGCAGCGACAACGCGGCGGGCATCCGCGACCTGGCCCGCCATCTGCTGCACGATCACGGCTACCGGACGATCAGCTACATCGGCGGTCACATCGACAGCCCCGACAGCATCACCCGGTTCGACACCCTGGCCGCCGAGGTCGCGAACGCGGGGGCGACCCTGCTGGACGGCCCGCAGTGGCAGGGGGACTACACCGCGGGGGGCGGCGCGCGGGTGATCAACAGCCTGCTCGACCGGGGAACGCGGATGCCACGCGCGATCGTGTGCGCGAACGACCAGACCGCCATCGGTGTGCTCTACGCCCTGGACCGGCACGGCGTCCGGGTGCCCGGGGACGTGGCGGTGACCGGGTTCGACGACATCCCGGTGGCCCGGCTTCTGCAGACCCAACTGACCACGGTCCGCCAGCGCATCAGGGAACTCGGTGCGACAGCCTTCGAGGTGCTCTATTCGATGATCAACCATGAGACCCCCGCCATGAGAGACCTGGTGCTCCCGACCATGCTGATCCGCCGCCGGAGCTGCGGCTGCGGGGAGGCGGGGCCGTCATGATCGCGCTCTCCCGCAAGCTGCTGGTCTACGTCATCACGGCCTGGGTCGCCATCACCGTCAACTTCCTGCTGCCCCGGCTGATGCCCGGCAACCCGATCCAGACGATGATCGGCAAGCTCCAGGGCCGGGTCACACCGGAGATGCAGAAGGCCATCCAGCTGCAGTTCGGCGTCGGCCTGCACCAGAGCCTGTGGACCCAGTACCTGAACTACTGGAGCCAGCTGTTCCACGGCAACCTGGGCCAGTCGATCACGCTGTCCTCCCCGGTCAGCACCGTGCTGGGCGGCACCCTGCCGTGGACGATCGGGCTGCTCGGCGTGGCCACCGTGATCAGCTTCGTGCTCGGCACGCTGCTCGGCATCGCGCTGGGCTGGCGGCGCGACTCGTGGCTGGACGGGCTGCTGCCGGTGTCGACGTTCTTCCAGGCGGTGCCCTACTTCTTCCTCGGCACCGTGCTGCTGCTGGTGTTCGGCAGCGACCTGCACTGGTTCCCGGTCCTCGGCAACTACCAGCGCGGGCTGACGCCCGGCCTGAACTGGCCCTTTATTTCCAGCGTGATCCGCTACGCGGAGCTGCCGGCGATCACGATCGTCCTCAGCTCGATCGCGGGCTGGACGCTCGGCATGCGGAACATGATGATCACCACCATGGACGAGGACTTCGTCCTGGTCGCCCGGGCCAAGGGGCTGCCGACCCGCAAGGTGATCGCCTACGCGGCCCGGAGCGCGATCCTGCCCAGCGTGGCCAACTTCTCGCTGGCCATCGGGCTGGTGGTGTCCGGGGCCCTGCTGGTCGAGCTGGTCTTCAACTACCCCGGCGTCGGCAACCTGCTGCTGCAGGCCGTGCTCAACCAGGACTACCCGCTGCTGCAGGGAATCTTCCTGGTCATCACGCTCACCGTGCTGGCCGCCAACCTGATCGCCGACTTCGTCTACGTTGCCCTGGACCCCCGCGTCCGGCAGGAGGCCTGAGGCTCATGTCCGTCCGCGCAGAAGACCTGGCGCCGCTGCCCGCCGGGCAGCTGACCCCGATCGCGCCGGTCAAGGGCAAGGTCAGCCGGGCGATCCGGCTGCCGCGCAACCCCAAGGTCATCGCCGGCCTGATCATCATCTTGGTGTTCGCGATCTTGACCCTGATCGGGCCCTGGGTGGCGCCGTACTCCCCCAACGACAACTCGTTCGCCCAGAACCTGCACCCGTCGGCCGCGCACTGGCTCGGCACCAGCAACCTGGGCGCGGACATCTTCTCCCAGCTGCTCAACGGGGCCCGGGCGACCATGGTGGTGGGCTTCATCGCCGGCCTGGTCGCCACCGCGCTGTCGGTGATCATCGGCATCACCGCCGGTTACCTGGGCGGCGGCACCGACGAGGGACTGTCGCTGACGGCCAACGTGTTCCTGGCCATCCCCGGGCTGCCGCTGCTGATCGTCCTCCTCAGCTACCTGCCGCCCGCCGGCCGGTCGAACACGCTGCTGATCGGCGTGATCATCGCCATCACCGGCTGGGCCTGGGGCGCCCGGGTGCTGCGGGCCCAGACGATGTCGGTGAAGCGGCGGGACTTCGTGGAGGCGGCCCGGATCGTGGGCGAGAGCCGGATCCGGATCATGTTCTCCGAGGTGCTGCCGAACCTGCTGGCCATCGTGGCCTCGTCGTTCCTGTTCACCATGCTGTACGCGATCGGCACCTACATCGCGCTGGCCTACCTCGGCGTGACCAGCACCTCGGTGTGGAACTGGGGCACGATGCTGTACTGGGCGCAGTCCAGCAACGCCCCGCTGACCGGCGCGTGGTGGTGGTTCGTGCCCCCGGGTCTGTGCATCGCCCTGGTCGGCATGGGGCTGGCCCTGCTGAACTTCGGTGTGGACGAGTTCATCAACCCGCGGCTGCGGGCCGGGGGCCTGTCCAAGAAGGGCCTGCGCAAGGCCGGGCTGCCCCGGCACCCCAAGCTGGGCCTGACCCCGGTGGTCCGGAACCGGCCCGGTCCGGCGACCGCGACCACGGCCGGCCCGGCCAAGGTGGCCCGGTGAGCGCCGGTCACGCCGTCGCCCCGGTCACCGGCGGCGGTCCCGCCGGTGAGCAGGCGAACGGCCAGGCCCGCCGGGGCGACCCGGTGCTCGAGATCCGCGGGCTGTGCGTGGACTACGGGATGGACGAGGACGCCGTGCACGCGGTGGTCGACGCCAGCCTGACCCTGCGCCGCGGCCAGGTGCTGGGGCTGGCCGGGGAGAGCGGCAGCGGCAAATCGACGCTGGCCTACGCGGCCACCCGGCTGCTGCGCGAGCCGGGGGTGATCACCGCCGGTGAGGTGCTGTTCCACTCCCGGCCGAACGCGCAGAGCAGGCCGGACGCGGTCACCGGCACCGCCGACCTGCTCGACCTGGACGAGGGTGACCTGCAGCGGGTGCGCTGGTCGGAGATCTCGGTGGTCATGCAGAGCGCGCTGAACGCGCTCAACCCGGTCGCCACCGTCGGGCGGCAGATCGAGGACGTGCTGAAGGCCCACCGGCCGGACCTGAACCGGCATGGCCGGGTGCGGCGGGCGACCGAACTGCTGGAGATGGTCGGCATCACCGGTGACCGGCTGCGCAGCTACCCGCACGAGCTGTCCGGCGGCATGCGCCAGCGGGCCATGATCGCGATGGCGCTGGCGCTGGAGCCGCAGGTCGTGATCATGGACGAGCCGACCACCGCGCTGGACGTGGTGACCCAGCGGGAAATCCTCGAAGAGCTGGTCCGGCTGCGGGACGAGCTGGGCTTCGCCGCGCTGTTCATCACCCACGACCTGTCGCTGCTGATCGAGCTGGCCGACGAGATCGCGGTGATGTACGCCGGGCGGCTGGTCGAGCGGGCCGGCTCGGAGTCGCTGTTCCGGGCGCCGCGCCACCCCTACACCTACGGGCTGCTGAACTCGTTCCCGCCCATGCACGGCGAGCGGGTGGCGATGACCGGGATCGCCGGGTCGCCGCCGGACCTGCGGTCGATCCCGTCCGGCTGCGCGTTCCACCCTCGCTGCCTGCACGCCCTGGACCGGTGCGCGGCCGACGTCCCGCAGCTGGTCCCGCTCCGCTACGGGCCAGTGCCGCCCGGGCGCAGCCCCCGGGAGGTGGCCTGCTGGCTGCACGACCCGCAGCCCCCGGTCCCGGTACCGGAAGAACTGAAAAGGCCTGACCCAGCGGAGCCGGCCCCCGCCGCCGACGTCCCGGCGGCCCCGGAGGAGGAGACGTCATGACCGAGACGGCGACCGAGCCGGTCTCCCCCGATACCGCCGCGCCGGTCCTGGAGGCCCGCGACCTGACCAAGCACTTCCACGTGCGGCGGGGCCTGCGGGCGCGGTCCACCGTGCACGCGGTGGAGAACGTGTCGCTGACGCTGCCGCGCTCGTCGGTCACCGCGGTGGTGGGCGAGAGCGGCTCGGGCAAGTCGACGCTGGCGCGGATGCTGGCCCGGATCATCACCCCCACCTCCGGCCAGCTGCTGCTGGACGGGCAGCAGATGCCGCTCGGGCAACGGCACCGGCAGGGGTACGCGAGCCGGGTGCAGCTGGTGCTGCAGGACCCGTTCGCGTCGCTCAACCCGGTGCACTCGATCCGCTATCACCTGGCCCGGCCGCTGAAGATCCACCACATGGCCGACGGCGACCTCGACGGCGCGATGGAGAGCCTGCTGCGCCGGGTCGCGCTGGACCCGCCGTCCCGGTTCATCGACAAGTACCCGCACGAGCTGTCCGGCGGCCAGCGGCAGCGGGTGGCCATCGCCCGCGCGCTGGCCGTGCAGCCGGACGTGCTGCTGGCCGACGAGCCGGTGTCGATGCTGGACGTGTCGATCCGGCTGGGGGTGCTCAACCTGCTGGCTGACCTGCGAGAGAAGTCCCAGCTGGCGATCTTGTACGTCACCCACGACATCGCGTCGGCCCGCTACCTGGCCGACAAGATCGTCGTCATGTACGCGGGCGAGCTGGTGGAGTCGGCACCAAGCGCTGAGCTGACCGACTCCCCGGCTCATCCGTACACGCAGCTGCTGCTGTCGGCAGCGCCGGACCCGGCCCGGCCCGAGCCGCCGTCGCTGGCCGGCCGGGGCTCGCCCCCGAGCCTGGTGGCACCGCCGTCCGGCTGCCGGTTCCACCCCCGGTGCCCGCACGCGATGGCGGTGTGCCGGGAGCAGCGGCCGCCGAACGTGACCGTCGCGACCGGTCACACCGCGGCCTGCTGGCTGCACGTCAATGATCTGAGCGCCGCCCAGGCCAAGCCGCTCAAGACCCCGGCCAAGCCGTCTCCGGCGGCGGCCGAGATGCCACGATCCCGTACGGCCGAGCCATCCGAGGAGGGCTGATGATTTGACGAGCCGAGTGATCGTCTAACCCGATCCTGCTTCCGCTCCGGGCTTCCGTCCGGGCGGCAGCCTCGGCGACCGGTCGTGCGCCCGGCCGGCCCGCACCGTAACACCTGGCGAAAGACCCCGACACGGTCAACAACGCTGGCCGGTGAAGAACCGGCCGGGCAACTTGGAGTTTAAGGCAATGAGGCATAGATACCTGAAGGGCATCGCCGCGGCGATGGTCCTCGGCCTGGGGGTCGCGGCCTGCTCGAGCAGCGGGCACAGCGGCAAGTCCGGGTCCACGGGCAGCACCAAGACCATATCGATCACCGAAGAAGCGGTCACCGGCGTCACGTTCACCAAGAACTTCAACCCGTTCGACGTGAACTCGTTCGCCTCCCAGGTGGACGCCAAGTCGCTGCTGTTCGAGCCGCTGTTCGAGTTCGACGCGCTCAAGCCCGGGGTCATCCACCCCGAGCTCGGCACCAAGTACGCCTGGTCCAACGGCGGCAAGACGCTCACCGTCACGCTGCGTCAGGGCGTCAAGTTCAGCGACGGCCAGCCGTTCACCAGCGCCGACGCCGCCTTCACGTTCAACACGATCAAGTCCAACGCGGCCGCCAACTACAGCGGCCTGCCCACGATCACCAGCGTCTCGGCGCCGGACGCCAGCACGCTGGTGCTGAACTTCCAGGCGGCCCAGTACGCGAACCTGTTCTCGATCCTGGGCAACACGTTCATGGTGCCCAAGCACACGTTCTCCTCGCTCAGCAATGTGGCCACGGCGGCGGTGGCCAACCCGGTCGGCACCGGGCCGTACGTGCTGAAGTCGTTCACCACCCAGCAGGTCACGTTCGTCTCCAACCCCAAGTGGTGGGGCGGCAAGCCCGCGATCAACCAGGTCAACATCCCCTACTACTCGGGTAACCAGGCGGCCACCACCGCGCTGGCGGCGGGCCAGCTGGACTGGGCGGGCAACGAGATCCCGAACCTGAAGCAGCTGTACACGAGCAAGGACCCGACCCACAACCACTACTGGTTCCCCGGCGGCAACACGGTCACGCTGTGGATCAACGTGGCCAAGGGCGGCCCGCTGGCCGACCCCAAGGTGCGCCAGGCGATCAGCGCCGGCGTCAACCGCCAGGAGCTGTCGGTCAAGGGCGAGTACGGCTACGAGGCTCCGGCCACGTCCACCAGCGGCCTGATCCTGCCCGCGCAGCAGCAGTTCCAGGACCCGAGCCTGGCCAACGACCTGTCCCCCACGGCCAACAAGTCCAAGGTCGACTCGATCCTGACCGCGGACGGGTACAAGAAGGACAGCAAGGGCTTCTACGCCAAGGACGGCAAGGAGATCTCGTTCGCGGTCGAGGACCCGACCGCGTTCACCGACTACTACGCGGACGCCCAGCTGCTCGTGGGTGAGATGAAGGCGGTCGGAATCAACGCCACCGTGGACGGCGTGGCCGCGCCCTCGTGGTTCACCGACGTCCAGGACGGCAACTTCCAGACCGCGGTGCACTGGGGCGGCGGCGCGGGTGGCACGTCCAACCCGTACCCGTTCGGCCAGTTCCAGTACTGGATGGACAACACGCTGACGGCCAAGGTGGGCGCCAGCGCGGCTTCCAACTACGGCCGTTACAGCAACAACCAGGCCCAGGCGGCGATCACCGCGTTCGAGAACACCAACGACGCGACCGCCCAGCAGAAGCAGCTGAACATCCTGGAGAACCTGGAGTCGACCGAGATGCCGACGATCCCGCTGATGTACGGCGCGGACTGGAACGAGTACAGCACGGCCAGGATCTCCGGCTGGCCCACCCAGTCCAACCCCTACATGGACCCGGCGCCGGACGACCCGGAGGTCGGTTACATCCTGACGCACCTGCAGCCCGCGTCCTGAGTTGAAGAACAGTTACGACGAGCGGGCTCCGCGTCTCGGCGCGGGGCCCGCCCCGTCTCTCCCAGGGCTGGCGGCGCTGACGCTGGCGGAGAAGATCCGCCTGCTGACCGGGGCCGACAACTGGCGCACGGTGGCCGACGACGCGCTCGGCCTGCGCCCGCTGGCCATGTCGGACGGCCCGGCCGGGGTCCGCGGCATCGTGATGGACGAGCGGGCGCCGTCGTCCAGCCTGCCCTGCCCGTCGGCGCTGGGCGCCACCTGGGACCCCGCCCTGGTGGCGGAGGTCGGGGCGGCGCTCGGGGCCGAGGCCCGGGGCAAGGACCTCGACATCGTGCTCGCGCCGACCGTGCACCTGATGCGCACCCCGCTCGGCGGCCGCGGGTTCGAGTGCTTCTCCGAGGACCCGGTGCTCACCGCCGGGATCGCCGCCGCCTACGTGCGGGGCGTGCAGGGCGCCGGGGTGGCCTGCGCGATCAAGCACTACCTGTGCAACGAGTCGGAGACGGAGCGCTGGACCTACGACGTCCGGGTCGGGCCTGATGTGCTGCGCGAGCTGTACCTGGTGCCGTTCGAGACCTGCGTCCGGGACGCCGGCGTGGCGGTGGTGATGGCCGGCTACAACTCGGTGAACGGCGCCTCCATGACCGAGAACGAGGCGCTGATCCAGCGCGTGCTCAAGGACGAGTGGGGGTTCGCGGGCGCGGTGCTCTCGGACTGGCACGCGGCCCGCAGCACCGAGGCCACCGCGCTGGCCGGCCTCGACCTGGCCATGCCGGGGCCGGACGGCCCGTGGGGCGAGAAGCTGGCCGCCGCGGTGCGAGCCGGCCGGGTGCCCGAAGAACTCATCGACGACAAGGTGCGGCGGCTGCTGCACGTGGCCGGGCAGGTCGGGGCGCCGGCCAGCGGAGCCGGCGGCCTACGGGCCGACCCGGGGCTGCTGCGGCGGGCGGCGGCGGCCGCGTTCACGCTGCTGCGCAACCCGGGCGGGGCGCTGCCGCTGGAGACGTCCGGGCCGGAGGCGGTCCGGCGGGTGGCGCTGATCGGGCCGAACGCGGTGCAGCCGGTCACCCAGGGCGGCGGCAGCGCCGCGGTGCCGCAGGCCGGGGTGGCCACCCCGGCCGACGCGCTCGCGGCCGCGCTGGCCGGGTCGGCCGAGCTGGTCGTCGAGCCGGGCTGCATCACCTGGGAGGCCGTGCCCCAGCCGGAACCGTCGGCGCTGACCGACCCGGAGACCGGGGAGGGCGGCACCCGGGTGGAGTTCCGGGCCGCGGACGGCGGGTTGCTGGGGGCCGAGCACCGGACCGCCACCATGTTCACCTGGTGGGAAGGGCTGCCGGAGGGCGTGGGCTGGGGCGGCCAGGGCCGGATCGTGCTGCGGACCCGGTTCCGGGCCGCACACGACGGCCCGCACCTGATCGGTGCGGGCGGGGTCGGGCAGCTCACGCTGAGCGTCGGCGGCCAGGTCCGCGCGCAGGGCCGGACCCCGGTCCCGGCCGATCCGGTCGAGGCGATGGTCCGGCCGGGCGAGATCCGCGCCACCGTGGCCCTGCGGGCCGGTCAGGACGCCGAGCTCGAGGTCGTGCTGCTGCCGGAGAACTGGAAGCAGGGCCCGATCTCGATCCGGCTCGGGGTGGTGCCCGCTCCCGACGAGGACGCGCTGCTGGAGGCGGCGGTACGGGCGGCCACCGGCGCCGACGCCGCAGTGGTCGTCGTCGGGTCCGGTCCGGCGTCCGAGAGTGAGGGCTTCGACCGGCCGGGCCTGGCCCTGGCCGGGCGGCAGGACGAGCTCGTCCGCCGGGTCGCGGCCGTCAACGGCCGGACGATCGTCGTGGTCAACGCGGGCATGCCGGTGCTGATGCCGTGGGCCGGCGAGGTGGCCGCGGTCGGCTACGCCTGGCTGCCGGGGCAGGCCATGGGCGCCGCGCTGGCCGACGTGCTGCTGGGCCGGGCCGAGCCCGGCGGCCGGCTGCCGGTCACGATGCCGGCCGCCGAGGCCGACTGCCCGGTGCTGCAGGCCCGTCCCGACGACGGCGTGCTCAGCTACGACGAGGGCCTGCTGATCGGGTACCGGGGCTTCGACCGGGCCGGGACCGAGCCGCAGTTCCCGTTCGGGCACGGCCTCGGGTACACCAGCTGGGCGCTGGAAGCGCTGCGGGTGGACGAGGCGGCCAGCGCGAAGGCCGGAGCCGACCTGGCGGTGACGGTGGTGGCGCGGAACACCGGGTCCCGGCCCGGGCGGGACGTGGTGCAGGTGTACGTCGCTCCCCCGCCCGGTGGCGACCCCGGCCGTCCGGTGCGCACGCTGGCAGGGTTCGCGTCGGTGACGGCGGCACCGGGTGAGGCTGCGGAGCTGCGGATACCCGTGCCAGCCCGGGCGTTCCAGCGATGGGACGAGGCGTCGGGAGGCTGGGTCTGCCCGCCCGGTGAGTACACCGTCGCGGCCGGGCACTCCTCGCGGGATCTGCCTCTTTCGGTACGGGTGATGCGGTCTCAGTTGGGACTGTAGGGGGCGTAGCGCAGGTCGGGCGCGGGGCGGGCGGTGAGCGTCTGCAGCATCGTGGTCTCGCGGGCGAGCATGGCCCGCTCCGCGGTCAGGCGGCTGAGCGAGTCCGGCTCGGCCAGCAGCGACTGCCGGTCCGGCAGGTCGATGATCATCGCCGCCGCCACCAGGTAGGACAGCAGGACCGGCTCCTCGGGCACTTCGGGCACGCTGACCTCGGCCAGGCCGCGGGCGCTGAGCACGTCCAGGTAGCCCTGGAAGGCCTCGGCGACCAGGTGCGCGGCCCGGCCGGCGGCGGCCGAGTCGCCCTCGTCCTCGGCCAGGAACGCGACGTCGCCCTGCAGGTAGGGGCGGGACTCGTCCATGGCCTCGAGCCGGAACCGCTGGCTGCCGACGGTGACGACCTCGTAGCCGCCCTGCTCGTTCTGCTCGGCCTCGCGCACGGTCGCGGCGCAGCCGACCTCGTGCAGGGCGGAGACGCCTTCGATACCGGTCTCGCGGCCCTTCTTGATCGCGATGACGCCGAACTGGCGCGGCTCGGGGCCGCCCAGCAGGTCCCGCATCAGTTCCTTGTACCGGTCCTCGAAGATGTGCAGCGGCAGCAGCATGCCGGGGAACAAGACGGTGCCGAGCGGGAAAAGCGGCAGCCTATCGGTCATGTCGTGACCATATGCCGATTGCGCTGGGCCGGCTACATCTGGGTAGAGCGGCTTTACCCGGAAATCACCCGGAAACATCTGGCGACAAGGATGGAACCGTGCAAACACGGCAAGTCAGGATCGGGTGCGGTTTCACCTACGTGGCGGAGATCGAGACGCCGGTGGTGTTCCACATCCAGCCGCGCCCGGCGGCGCAGATCGCACTGGCCGGGGCCCAGCTGGAGGCCGGCCCGTCGATGGCCCTGCACTCCTACACCGACCTGTACGGCAATCCGTGCGTGCGGGCGGTCCTGCCGGCCGGGCGGTCGGTGGTCCGCTACGGCGCGGTGGCCACCGTCCCCGACGCGGCCGAGGACGCCGACGAGGACGCGCCCGAGCAGACGCCGGCGACCCTGCCGGATGACACCCTGCTGTACACGCTGCCCAGCCGGTTCTGCCTGCCCGACCTGCTCGGCAACGAGGCGTGGTCGCGGTTCGGCGGCCTGGCGCCGGGTTACCGCCGGGTCCAGGCCATCTGCGACTACGTGCACGACCACCTGACCTTCGCCTACGGCAGCACCACGGCGACCTCGACCGCCGCCGACGTGTTCGAGTCCGGGCGCGGGGTGTGCCGGGACTTCACCCACCTGGCCATCTCGTTCTGCCGGGCGCTGAACATCCCGGCCCGCTACGTGTTCGGCTACCTGCCGGACATGGACGTGCCGCCGGACCCGGCCCCGATGGACTTCGCGGCCTGGATGGAGGTGTGGCTGGGCGACCGGTGGTGGACGTTCGACCCGCGGAACAACATCCGGCGCAAGGGCCGCATCGTGATCGGCCGCGGCCGGGACGCCTCCGACGTGGCCATGGCCACCACGTTCGGCGGGCCGCTGCTGGAGCAGATGCTGGTCCAGGCCGAGGAGGACGCGGTCTAAGTGAGGCGGGGCGGGTGCTCCAGCATCTCGCCGGCCGCCCGGCGGATGGCCAGCACCCGGGTGCGGGCCGACAGCTCACCCATGGCCAGCCCGTTCAGGCCGCCGCTGGCGCTGACCGTCAGCCGGGCCACCAGCAGCGGCTGGTCGTCGGCGTAGAACGTGCTCAGCACGTCTGGTCGCGGACGGCCAGGCCGGTCTCCAGGTTGGCCAGGTCGTCGCTGGCCACCACCACCGGCACGCGCAGGGCGCGGAGCTGGCTGAGGCGGCGGTTGCCCTCGTTCTTGTCCACCGCCACCACGTCCCGGCCGGCGCTGACCAGCGTCTGGATGACCTGGGTGCCGACCGTGCCGAGGCCGATCACGATCACGTGGCCGGACAGCCCGGTGATCCGCTGGCGGCCGAGCGACTCCTCGATCCGGCGGCTGACGATCATGTTGGTCAGCATCGCGAAGAACACGGCCACGAACGTCGCGCCCAGCAGCATGAGGCCGATCGCCCCGGCCATCAGCCACGGGTCCTGGCCGCGGAAGCTGAAGTCGCCGTACCCGACGGTGGTGACGGTCTCGACCGCGAAGTAGCCGGCCGACAGCAGCGAGATGTGCCGGGGTTGGCCGGACGGGGAGGGCAGCCAGTAGACCGCGTGCAGGATCAGCGTGGCCCCGACCAGCACCAGGATCAGCGCGGCGAGAGCGGTCGCCATCCGCCAGTCCGCGGCCGCCCGCAGCAGTGAGAGGGTCACCAGCCGGATCCGGTGGCCGAGGCCGCGCTGACGGCGGTCCCGGGCCCGCCGCAGCTGGCCGCCGATCCCGGCCGCCCGCAGCTCGTCCGGGGTGCCGAACACGGTGACCCGGTCCCCCCTGGCTGACCCGGTAGTCGCGCCCGGGGCAGACCGCCGGGTCGCCCTGGGCGGGCAGCACGGTGAGCGTTTACCCTCGCGTCGACCCGGCCGGCCGGGCACCATGGGCAGATGACAGACCGGGCGGCGGTCAGCCGGTGGCTGGCCGGATACGAGGCCGCGTGGCGGGCGCCGGGCACCGAACGGCTGGCCGGGCTGTTCACCGGGGACGTCACCTATCGCCAGTCCCCGTACGAAGAACCGGTCATCGGCCTGGCGGCCGTCGGCCGGATGTGGGACGAGGAACGGGCCGGCCCGGATGAGGTGTTCACCCTGGCTACCGAGATCCTGGCCGTGGACGGGCCCACGGCCGTGGTGCGGGCCGAGGTCTGTTACACCGGCCCGGTCCAGCAGGAGTATCGCGACCTGTGGGTCACGCGCATCGGTGCCGACGGGCTGTGCAGCTGGTTCGAGGAGTGGCCGTACTGGCCTGGCCGGCCCTACGCACTCGGGGACACCTAGTCAGTCGGAACGGGCCTGCTGGCGCGCCAGGTGGTCCCAGTCGTGCTGGAAGATCTGCTGGAAGTACCGGGCGGCGTCGGGGTGCTCGATGATGACGCCGGCGTCGCGGTTGTAGAGGGTGCCGTCGGTGGACCAGTTCTGGCTGCTGACCAGTACCCGCTGGCCGTCGGCGATGATGCCCTTGTTGTGCACGTTGTTCTGGATGCGGACGTTGTTCACCACGTCCAGGCCGAGGGCCTGCAGCTGTTCCAGGTAGCCGGCCGTCTCGGACTCGCTCATGATGATCTTGACGTCGACGCCGGCGGCCTGGCGGTCGATGACCGCCTGCACCAGGTCGACGAAGCCCTGCGAGGTGGCGTCGGTCTGCCGGGGCAGCTCGATGTACTGGAACTGCAGGTACAGCGTCTGGCTGGCCGAGGCGATGAGGGCCTTGACCGCGCCGGTGTAGACGCCCGGGTCCGGGGTCAGCAGCGGGGTGATCCGCATCGTCCCGCTGACCGTCGCGGGCGCGAAGAAGCTGGCGAACGGCGGCGTCTCGGTGCTGCCGAGCGAGGGCGGGGGCAGCGGCGAGCCGGGCTGCTCGGCCGGGCCGTTGTGGGCGGCGGCCACGGCCAGGTCGTGCCGGATGTAGTCCTCGAACACCCCGGCCAGCTCGGCCTGCTCGACCACCACGTGCCAGTCCCGGTCCCGGTGCCGGGCCTCCTGCGCGTCGGCGGCCTGGCCGGCGGCGCCGCGGGCGGCCGGGTCGATGCCGGGCTGGTTGGAGTTGTTCCAGTTCCCGCTGGACAGCCAGAACGCCGCCCGGTCCCGCACCGCGACCTTGATGTGGTAGGCGCTCGGGAAGATCCAGGCAGTGGCGTCCTTGTCGGTCCGGGTCAGCGCCCAGGCCTGCGTGAACCCCGGGGCGACGGCCTGCCCGAGCGCGGCCACGGTGTCCGGGTCGGTCTGGTCCGCGGTCGGGTTCTTGGCCGGGTGGTCCAGCACCAGGGTGAGCTGCTTGCCCCGGAGATCGGCCTCGACCGCGTCGAGCACGTGCGCGGAGGTGAAGTCGTAGAGCCCGACGGTCAGCGAGCCGGTGGTCGCGGCCAGGAAGTCGCGCAGGAACGGCCAGCCGCTGTCGGGGCTGGCCGACAGGTGGATGGTGGCGTCCGCGTCGACCGGGGCGAGCGTCACGCCCGGCGGCCCGTCGTAGCTGAGCTGCTGCTTGGCGGCCGTTTTGGCCGCGAGCTGCGCGTGCGCCGAGGCGACCGCCACCGGGCGCAGGCCCGGCTGGGCCCCGCCCAGCACCCGTTCGTCGGCGAAGTGCGGCACCGAGCCCTGATCCGGCGCCAGCCGCAGCCTGGCCGCGTAGCCTCGAGGATCCTCCAGCTCCTGGCGCTTGGCCGCCGAGGCCTGCCGGACGTCGGTCGGCACCCCGCCGACCTCAGCGGGCAGCAGGTCGGCGGCGGGTGGGTGCGGGACCTTGCGGGCCACGGTGACGACGACGGCCGGGGCCGGGGTGAGCCAGCCGCCGGTCACCTTGTAGCCGGGCCGGACGGACAGCACACCCGGCTTGCTGAGCTCGCCCAGGTGCTCGCCGATGACGTTGCTCAGGCCGGACAGGTCCTCAGCCACGGCCGCCCCCTCAGCGCCGGAGCTGCCGCAGCTGGCCGTAGACCTTGGCGGCGATCGGTCCCGCCACCCGGCGCAGGGTGTCCACGAACGGCGGCTCCCGCGTCGTCGGCCACGACCAGTAGTACAGCTGCGGGGAGATGTACGGCATCAGCGGCGAGCGGCGCCGCCGCATCATCGCGGAGAACTGCTTGGGCGTGAGGCCGATGTACCGGGGGACGTTCTCGAACCACTGGGCGCTGTACCGGGACCCGATCTGCGTCCGCAGGATCGTCTCCTGCCGTTCGGCCTGGTAGGCGGCCAGGGCCGCGGTCAGGTCATCGTGCCGCGCGACGCTGTCGGCGAGCGCGATCGCGTCCTCGATGGCCAGCCTGGTCCCGGAGCCCACGCTGAAGTGGGTGGTGTGGGCGGCGTCCCCAGCCAGCACGACCTTGCCGTCGTACCAGTGATCGTTGGTGATCGTGCGGAAGGTCACCCACTGCGCGTTCAGCCCATCCGGGGTCTGCCCGATCAGCCGGTGGCCGTCCAGCTGCGCGGCGAAGATCTTCTCCAGCGACGCCAGGCACTCCTCCAGCGGCATCGTGTCGAACCCGAGGCCGGCCCAGGTCTGCTCGGACAACTCCACGATGAACGTGCTCGAATCGGAGCCGACCCCGTAGGCGTGGGCCCACACCCAGCCGTGGTCGGTCGGCACGAACGGGAACGTGAACGTGCTGAACACCTTTTCCGTACCCATCCAGATGTACTTGTTGGTGCCCGGGCGTACGTCCGTCTGGATGCCCTTGGCTTCCTCGCGGAGCCGGCTGTTCACCCCGTCGCAGGCCACGATCAGATCGGCGTCCGGCAGCTGCGACGCCGAGGTCACCTCGTGATTGAACTCGATCCGGACCCCGGCCTCCTGAGCCCGGTGCACCAGGATGTCGAGCAGCTGGCGCCGCTTCATGCCGTAGCCCTGGCTGACGCCGTGCAGGATCTGCGTGCCGGCGACGTCCACGATCTCGTTGCTCCAGGGGAAGGCGCCCTGGGCGATCTGGCCGGCCGACTCCGGGTCGGCGCCGCGCAGCTGGTCCAGCAGGTCGTTCCAGAACACCACGCCCCAGCCGCGGGTGACGCCCGGGGCGCCGCGCTCAAAAACGGTGATCTCGTGCTGCGGCTGTCGGAGCTTCAGCAGCAGCGAGAAGTACAGGCCGGCCCTCCGCCCACGCATGCGATCTTCAAAGCGCCCCCCATTTGGCCCCTTGGGAATGATCCTGAAAGATGAGCAACCGGCCACCGTGCCCGCCGGGCAGAGGAATTCTAGGACTTTGCCGCAAAGCCCGCCACGGTTCCTGGTGATGGCCGGTGCGCCATGATGGAGCGGTGGACTTCGAGCCGTACCGGGGCGAGCTGGTGGCGTACTGCTACCGGATGCTGGGCTCGGTCCACGACGCCGAGGACCTGGCCCAGGAGACGATGCTGCGGGCCTGGCAGGCGCGCGACCGCTACGACCACACCCGCGCCTCGGTCCGCACCTGGCTGTACCGGATCGCGACCAACGCCTGCCTGTCGGCGCTGCAGGGACGCGCGCGGCGGCCGCTGCCGTCCGGGCTGGGCGCGCCGAGCCAGGATCCGGCCGCCTCGCTGACCCCCTCGTCCGACATCCCTTGGCTGCAGCCCTTCCCGGACGCGCGGTTCGACCCGGGGATGCGGGCCGGCATGCGGCTGGCGCTGGTGGCCGCGATGCAGCTGCTGCCGCCCCGGCAGCGCGCGGTGCTGGTGCTGCGCGAGGTGCTCGAGTTCAGCGCGGCCGAGGTCGCCACCCAGCTCGGGACCACGGTCCCGGCCGTCAACAGCGCCCTGCAGCGGGCCCGGGCCGCGCTCGCGGGCACCGGCGGCATGGACGAGGTGGCCGAGCCGGACGACGCCGGGACGCGGGCGGTGATCGACCGCTACGTGCGGGCGTTCGAGGCGGCCGACGTGCCGGGGCTGGTGCGGCTGCTGGCCGACGAGGCGGTGCTGGAGATGCCGCCGGTGCCGCTGTGGTACCGCGGCCGCCGCGACTACGGCCTGTTCATGGGGCGCGTGTTCGGCATGCGCGGGCCCGGCTGGGCCATGCGGCCGGTGGCCGCCAACGGGCAGCCCGCGCTGGCCGCGTACGCGCCGGAGGCCACCGGCGGCCACCGGCTGCACTCGCTACAGGTGTTCACCGTGGCCGGCGGCCAGGTCACGGCCAACGTCGTGTTCGCCGATCCGCAGGTATTCAAGGCTTTCGGCCTGCCGGAACAGATTTTCTAGCTGAGTTTTCAGCCGGGTGCGATGAGTCCGGGCGGTGCCGCCAGTACGTATCGGCGAACACCGACCGAAGGAGACTCACCATGAGCGTCATCGTCATCGAGTTCATCACCATGGACGGCGTCGTGACCGACCCGGACGGGTCCGGGGGCACGGCGGCCGGCGGCTGGGCGTTCCGGCACGGACGCGAGTCCGTCGCCGGGGACAAGTTCCGGCTCGGACGGGTGCTGGACGACGGGGTCATGCTGCTGGGCCGGAAGACCTGGGAGCTGTTCTCGACGATCTGGCCCGGGCGGGACGACCCTTTTTCCCTACGGATGAATGCGGTGCCCAAGCTGGTCGCCTCGCGCACGCTGACCGACGCCTCGGCCTGGGCGAACTCTCAGGTCGCGGACGCCGACCCGGCCGAGATCGCCCGGAGCGAGCGGCGGGACGTGATCATCACCGGCAGCCTCGGCGTGGTGCACCCGCTGATCGCCGCGGGCCTGGTCGACGAGTACCGGCTGCTGACGTTCCCCACCATCCTCGGCACCGGGGAGCGGCTGTTCCCGGCGGGCAGCCCGCCGGCCCATCTGGAGTGCCTGGCCGCCGAGCAGTCCGGCGCCGCCGTCTTCACCCGGTTCGCTGAGGCCGCGGCCTGACGGCTCAGTGAGCCCAGCCTCAGTCGCAGGCTCCGTCGCGGCGGAGGCCGTCGGCGGCGTACTCGGCCAGCAGGTCGCTCACCGACAGTCCGCGGTGGGCGGCCTGGCTGGCCAGGGCCGCGGCCAGGGTGACGGGCAGGACGACGGTGCGGCGGACGCAGTCGGGATCCTCCCAGGCCTCGCCGGCCGGTTCGCCGCCAGGGTCAGACATGCTCGCTCCTTTCCAGCGCGCTGGCGACCGGGCCGTCGGGCGGATCGTCCGGCGGCCGCGGCACGTACCGGCTCAGCACCCGGTCGCTGAGCAGGCCGAGGCAGCTGAGGTTGGGGAAGCCCGGTCCCTGGGCCAGGCCCGCCAGCATCGGCAGGTGCAGCGCCGGGGTCAGGCCGGCCACCGCCAGGTCGGTGCCGATCCGCTTGTCCAGCAACTCTCCGGCCAGGGCGGCGGTGAGCCGGCTCCGGCCGTCCGGGCCGAGCAGGGACTCGAACCAGCGGGATTCGAAGCCGATGGCCACCACCACGAAGTCGTAGGCCGCTTTTTCCTGCTCGGCACCGTATTCGGTGGTGAGCACGACCTGATGGTCGCTGGCGTCGATGGCCACCGCCCGGCCCGCCAGCGTCCGGAACCGGCGGGAGGCGTTGAGCACGGCCTCGGCCTGGACGGAGAACACCCCGCGGTCGGTGCGTTCGAGGAACTCCCGCCGGTGCGTTTCGGCCAGGGCGGGCCAGTCGCCCGGGTCGGAGTAGAGCCGGTTCTCGGCGTAGCTCTCACCGCGCGAGTAGAGGACGCCGCGGCTGGTCACCACGTCGACCGTGGACCGCTTGTGCGCGCGGCGCAGCAGGTCGATGACGATCGAGGCGGCGGTCTCCCCGCTGCCGATGACGCAGATGCTCTGGGCCAGGTGGGGGCCGGGGCGCGGTTCGTGCTGCCAGTAGCTGCGGCCGGTGGTCACGCGCGGGTGAGCCGCCGGCTGCCCGGGTACCCGGATCGGCGGCCCGGTCCCGGTGAACACCACGCCGTCGGCCCACAGCGCGGACCCGCCGGACAGGTCCAGCCGCCACCGGTCGCCCACCGCCTCCAGGCCCTCGACCTGCGCGCCGACCACCTCGGCGCCCGCCCGGCTGGCCACCTCCCGCAGGTAGAAGCTCCACTGCCGGTGCGTCGGGCGGAGCCGGCCGCGGTCCACCCAGTCGCCGTAGGCGCCCTTGCTGATCAGGTGCCGCGGCCAGCTGAACTCCGCCATCGCGGCGGTGACGGCCGGCGACGCGGTACCCCAGCGGCTGGCGTAGGGGAAGCCGATGTCCTTCTCCGGCGGCGTGCCCAGCGGCAGCAGGCCGGAGGTGTAGCCCTGATGTCCGGTCCAGTTCCCGGCCACCGGGCCGGGGTCGATGAGCACCACCCGCGGCGCGTCCAGGCCGGCCGCGGCCAGCGCCCGTGCCTTGGCCGCCATGGCGATGCCCTTGGGGCCCGCGCCCACCACGGCCAACGTCGGCATGCCCGCGAGAATAGCCGCCGCTGTATCCAATCAGTGGGGCGGCCCTCCGCATCAGTAGGTCAGCAGGGCTGGGACTTCGAGCTGGAGGCGGATCAGGCTGCGACGGCCACGTTCATCGTCACGGTGAGGCCGGTCCGGTGAGCCGGGCGGCCAGGGTGGCGGGGGCGATGACGCGGTAGGCGTCCTGGCACAGCTCGGCGATCTCGGACCAGTCGACCCGGCCGTCGAGGCGGACCCCGAGCCAGCCGCGGCCGCCGACGTACGGGGGGCGGAAGATGCGGTCGGGCTCGGCCGCGATCAGTTCGGCCTGGGCGCCGGGCGGGGCGGCGCACCACAGGTGCGGGAACTGGTTCTGGTGGTGCCCCTGGGCCCACAAGGTGGCGAACGACTTCTTGTCGCGGACGAACCAGGCCGGGACGCCGTGGCTGGGGCGCTCGGTGACCTCGGGCAGGGCCAGGCAGATGGCCCGCAGGCGCTCGGTCAGGTCAGCGGTCATAACACCTCCCCCGTCTGGGCGTCCTCCAGGTTGCTGTACACCGGAATGTACTGGTCAGCGCCGGTCAGTTCCAGGATGCGGGCCACCACCGGCTGCGGGGCGACCAGCGAGAGGGTGCCACCGCGGACGTTCAGCACGGTGCGCACGCTCAGCAGTACCTGCATGCCGGTCGAGTCCATGAAGTTGAGCCCGGACAGGTCCAGGATCATCCGCTGGGCGCCGCGGGAGACCTCAGAGGTGAGCACGTCACGCAGTTGCCGCCCGGTGTGCAGGTCGCACTCCCCCGCCAGCGTGATCAGGGTGTACGCGGGCCCAGCGGTCACCGAGATCCTCAGCTCGTCCAACCCACTCCCTCGGGAAAACAGCAGGCGGGCAGGCGGCCGGCCAGATAATCGTTCCGTCATGCTAGGGCCTGCTGAACTGCAGCGTCCAGGTTTTGACAGGCCCGTTTCGCCCCCTTTCTGACGTCAGGGTTTCGGGAGGTTGACCAGGTCGGCCAGGGCGGCGCGGTGGTGGTCGGCGGTGCCGAAGCCGATCGAATCGGCCTTGGCGCGCTTGAGGTACAGGTGGGCCGGGTGTTCCCAGGTGAAGCCGATGCCGCCGTGCATCTGCACGCACTCCTCGGCGGCCCGGACGGCGGTGTCGCCGCAGTGGGCCTTGGCCAGCGCGACCGCCACCGGGGTGTCGTCGTTGCCTTCGGCCAGGCAGGCGGCGGCGTAGCGGGCGGCCGCCCGCGCCTGGGTGATCGACACCCACAGGTCGGCCAGCCGGTGCTTGAGGCCCTGGAACGAGCCGACCGGGCGGGCGAACTGGCGCCGCTCCTTGACGTAGGCGACGGTCAGCTCCAGGCACTTCTCGGCCACCCCGAGCTGCTCGGCGGCCAGGCCGGCCGCCCCCGCCAGCAGGGCGAGCTGGAACGCGTCCTCGGCGGCGCGGCCGGACGCGATCAGCCGGGCCTCGGCGTCGGTGAACTCCAGGTCGCAGAGCGGCCGGGTCATGTCCAGCGAGGTGACCGGGGTGCGGCGGACGCCTTCGGTGTGGGCGCCGACCAGGTACAGGCCGTTGGGCACGCCGTCGGCGGGCACGATGAGCAGGCCGGCGTCGAGCGCGTCGGCCACGCCGCGGACCTCGCCGCGCAGCCGGGCGCCGCCGTGGCCGTCACCGGACCGGGAGCCGGACACCCGGGTGGTGAGCGGGAACGTCGCGCCCGGCGCGGTCTCGAACCCGACCGCCAGGGCGGCGGTCACGTCGCCGCGGGCCAGCTCGGGCAGCACGCCGTGGTCGCCCGCCGACAGCAGGGCCAGGGTGGCCACGATCGCGCTGCCCAGGTACGGGACCGGGGCGACCGACCGGCCCAGCTCCTCGGCCACGGTGGCCGCTTCGCGGAACGAGGCACCGGCCCCGTCGTCGTCTTCGGGCACCAGCAGGCTGGCGCAGCCGACGTCGGCCGCGAGCGCGTGCCACAGCCCGGTGTCGCCGCCGATCTCACCGTCCTGGGCGTCGGCCCGCGGCAGCACGTCCTCGGGCTTGGCCCGGGCCGTCAGCAGCGACCGCACGCTGTCCCGCAGCTCGGTCTCGGTCTCGGTGTAGAGCAGGTCGGGCGTGCGGTCGGCGGCGGCCTGCTCGGCCCCTTCGAGGTCGGCGGTGCTCGTCATCGGGGCAGGTCCTTCCAGGGGACGTCCTTGTCCACGCGTGGCTCGGAGGGCAGGCCGAGGACACGTTCGGCGATGATGTTGCGCAGCACCTCCGAGGTGCCGCCTTCGATCGAGTTGCCCTTGGCCCGCAGGTAGCGGAAACCGGGGTCGCGGCCCAGGAACTCCGCGTGGGCGGGACGGCGCATGGACCAGTCGCTGTAGCGGAGGCCGTCCGCTCCCGCCAGTTCCACGTCGAGGCCGGAGATCTCCTGGTTGAGCCGGGCGAACGTGACCTTGGCGGCCGACCCTTCCGGGCCGGGCTGGCCCGCGGCCAGTTGCTGCCGCAGCCGCATACTGGCCAGCCGGGCCACCTCGGCGTCGGCCCACAGCCGCAGCAGCCGGTCGTGCAGGCCGGCCGTGCGCCGCTCCGGGTGCTCGCGCCAGGTCCGGGTGACCAGGCCGATCATGCCGCCCTCGCGGGGCATTCCGGCGCCGCCGATGGCGACCCGCTCGTTCATCAGCGTGCCCTGGGCGACCTTCCAGCCGTCCCCGACCTGGCCGATGCGGTCGGCGTCGGGGATCCGCACGTCGGTCAGGAACACCTCGTTGAACTCGGCTTCGCCGGTGAGCTGGCGCAGCGGCCGGACGTCCACCCCGGGGCCGGTCATGTCGCACACGAAGTAGGACAGCCCCTGGTGCTTGGGCACGTTGGGGTCGGTGCGGGCGACCAGGATGGCCCAGCGGGCCTTGTGGGCCAGCGACGTCCACACCTTCTGGCCGTTGACGATCCAGTCCCCGTCGTCGTTACGCACGGCCCGGGTGGCCAGCGAGGCCAGGTCGCTGCCGGCGCCGGGCTCGCTGAACAGCTGGCACCAGATCTCCTCGCCGGTCCACAGCGGCCGCAGCCAGCGTTCCTGCTGCTCGGCCGAGCCGAACGTGAGGATGGTGGGGGCGGCCATGCCCAGCCCGATGACGTTGTTGGCCGGGTCGTTGTCGGGGGCGCCGGCCGCCCGGAACGCCTTGTCGGTCACGGTCTGCAGGGCCCGCGGCGCGCCCAGGCCGCCGCGGCCCTCCGGGTAGTGCACCCAGGCCAGGCCGGCGTCGTAGCGGGCCCGCAGGAAGTCAAGACGCGGCGTGGTGGCCGGGTCGTGGGCGGCCAGGAACTCCTTGACCTTCGCCTGAATGTCGGCCGGCGTCAGCGCGGGGTTGCCTAGCACAGCGGCCCGCCCGCTACGTAGATGACCTGGCCGGACACAAAGCCGGCGCCCTCGCTGACCAGGAACGACACGGTGTGGGCGACGTCCTCGGGCAGGCCCACCCGGCGCACCGGGATGCCGGCCGCGGCCGCCTTCTTGAACTCCTCGAAGTCCATGCCGACGCGGGCGGCGGTGGCGGCGGTCATGTCGGTGGCGATGAACCCGGGCGCGACCGAGTTGGCGGTGACGCCGAACTGGCCCAGTTCCTTGGCCAGGGTCTTGGTGAAGCCCTGCAGTCCGGCCTTGGCGGCGGAGTAGTTGACCTGGCCGCGGTTGCCCAGCGCGGAGCTGGACGAGGTGTTGACGATCCGCCCGTACTTGGCGTCGACCATGTACTTCTGGGCCGCCCGGCTCATCAGGAAGCTGCCCTTGAGGTGGATGTCCAGCACGGTGTCCCAGTCGTCGTCGGACATCTTGAACAGCAGGTTGTCGCGCAGCACGCCCGCGTTGTTGACCAGCACGGTGGGGGCGCCGAGCTCGCTGGCCACCCGGCTCACGGCCGCCTCGACCTGGTCGGTCTTGCTGACGTCGGCACCGACCCCGATGGCCCGGCCGCCCGCGTCGGTGATCTCCTTGACGGTCCCCAGGCAGGCCTGCTCGTCCAGGTCGAGGACGGCGACGGCCATACCGTCGGCGGCCAGGCGGCGAGCCACGGCCGCCCCGATGCCGCGGCCGGCTCCGGTCACGATGGCAACTCGCTGTGTCTCCTGCGACATTCGCGTCCCTCTCCGATCCGGGTGGTCCCTGGTTATCTACTGGCCAGTATCTAACGGCCGAACCGCGTTCGGCTACGCACCCCGGCCTCAGCCGCTGGTGCGCTGGAAAACGTAGATGTCACCTTGCTCGAAGATGACCTGGTAGCGGGCGTGGCGGTGCTGGCTGGCCACGAACGCGGGGATGTCGGCGGGCTCGGGCTCATAGCCGCTGTCGGTGCCGTCGAACACGATGTACTGGGTGTCGGGGTTGCCGGCGTTGCCGATCCAGAACGTGTCGGTCCGGTCGGCCAGCGGCGCCAGCAGGTCCAGGGTGGTGGTGACGGTGGCGCCGTCGGGCACGGTGGCGATGGCGGCGCGCATGTCGGCCTGGTGCGCGCCCAGGTGGTAGGTACTCGGCTGCCACAGGCCGCTCAGCGGGAACTGGAAGATCAGCGCGGCCGCGATGGCCAGCATCGCCACCGCTCCGTGCCGCTCGATCGTGCTGGTGACGGCGTTACGCCAGACCGTAACCGGGCCGGGCACCGTAGTGCCGCTGGCCGTGGTCACGTTTTCCGCATTTGAATCTGAAAAAGGCTCATACCCATGGGCGGCCCGCAGCCGTGCGATGGCGTCGACCGCCGCGAGGAACAAGATCGTCATCGCGGTGGCGTTGTAGTGGTACTGGGTGCCCCAGAAATTGGCGTTCGTGCCCAGGAAACGCAGCGCGATCGACGGCAGCACGATCAGCGCCAGCGGCGACCACAGCGCGATGAACGCGGTCGGCAGCAGCAACAGCAGCGTGGTCTGCAGCTTGGCCGGCCAGGAGGTGAAAAACTGGCTGACGGTGGTGCCGATGCCGAAGTGGGTGCCGGGGCTGAGCGTGCCGCCGTCACTCCAGTACTGGTAGTGATGAGCGGGGTTGAAGTGCGGGATGATCACCCCGATGGCCAGCACCGACCAGACGATCCCCCACAGCACCAGGAACTGGCCGCCGAGCACGGCGCCGCGGACGGACCGGTGCGGCTCCTCCCGCCACAGGCTGGTCACGATCATCAGCACGCCGAGGGCGGCGACGGTGAACCCCTGGTCCTCCTTGACGAATACCAGCGGCAGCGCCCACAGCACCGAGCTGCGGTAATGCCCGCGGATCAGCGCGGCCATCGAGAAGGCCAGCAGCGGCAGCGCGAACGCGATCTCGTGGAAGTCGAAGTCGATCATCTGCTGCAGGCCCCAGGAGAGCCCGTAGGCGGTGCCGATGGCGACGCCTGCCCGGCGTCCCAGCTTCTCGGCCGCCACCCAGGTCACCGGGACCACCGACAGCGCGGTCAGCGCGGCCTGGGCCACCAGCAGGGTGATCGGCGTGGGCGCGAGCGCGAAGAACGGCGCGATCAGCGCGATGATCGGCGAGAAGTGGTCGCCGAGCAGGTTGAATCCGGCCCCGCGGATGTCGGCGACCGGGGCGTGCAGGTGCGCGTACTGCTTGACCTGCTCGGTGAAGATGCCGAGGTCCCAGGAGGCCGGGTTGAACTGGAGGTACCGGAACAGCGAGAGCGTCAGGTAGACCGCGAACACCAGGCCGGCGATCAGCCAGGGCGCCCACCAGACGTGACGGCGCTGCCCGCTTCTTGCTGTTATCAGCGACCGGTGGCGGCGGGCGGGCGGCTCGGGCTCGGGTGCCGGGACAGGCTGAGCGGGCTCGGCCGAGTCCGCCCGGGCGGCCTCAGCGGGCACGCCGGCACGCGCGCTGCCAGGCGCCTCGGCAGCGCCGTCGCCCACCCCGTTCTCCGGCATCGCACGCAGCCTACACGCGCGGAGCCGGGCCGCCGAGCGGTCAGGCGCGGCCCGGGTCCGGCCCGGCCGCGTCGAGCAGGGCAGCGGCCGCGGCGCGGGCCCGGCCGGCCGCCTCCAGGTCGCGGTCGATCCGCGCGGCCCAGTTGACCCCGTCGTAGAGCAGGTGCAGCTGGGCACCCAGGGTGGCCGGGTCGGCAGCGCCGGCGTCGCGCGCCAGGTCGGTGAACAGGCTCCGGGTCCAGGCCCGGTACTCCTGGGTGACCTGCTCGGCCACGCTGCCGCGGCTGGACTCGGCGGTGGCGTTGGCGAACGCGCAGCCGTGGTAGCCGGGCTGGGCGATCGTGTCGCCGAGGACGTCGAACACGCCCAGCAGCCGGTCGCGCGGGTTGTCGTAGCGGGTCAGCCACTCGGTGATGTGGGTCCGGCGCTGGTCGTACTTCCGGTTCAGGTAGGCCCGGACGAGCTCGTCCTTGCTGCCGAAGGTGCTGTACAGCGACGCCTTGGCCACGCCGGCCTGCTCGATCACACGGTCGATGCCGACGATGTGGATGCCTTCTTTGTAGAAGAGCTCCTCCGCCGCGTCGAGCAGCCGCTCCCGGGCCGGCGGCCGCCGGGCCGTGCCCGGGTCAGTAACAGTGCTCATGGACTTGACAATACCAGACCGGTCTGTCTACTTTAAAGAGGTATCAGACAGACCTGTCTGTTCTCATGAAGGGGTGTTCCTCTTGACGGCTCAGCTGACGACGCCGGGACGGCACGCGGCAGCACGGCAACGGCGGCTGCCTCGGCCGGTCGCGTTCTATCTGCTGGCATCGATCATCGTGGCGTTCCTGGCCGGGTCGAGCGCGCCGACGCCGCTGTACGCGGTGTACGCGTCCCGGTGGGACTTCTCCCCCATCACCACCACGATCGTGTTCGGGGTGTACGCGCTGGCCGTGCTGACCGCGCTGCTGACCGTGGGCCGGCTCTCGGACCACGTGGGGCGGCGGCCGGTGCTGCTGGCCGCGCTGGCGGTGCAGGCCGCCACCATGATCGTGTTCATCACCGCCGACGGGGTGCCGCAGCTGCTGGTGGCGCGGATCATCCAGGGCCTGTCGACCGGCGCGGCGGCGGGCGCGATCGGCGCGGGCATGCTCGACCTGAACAAGACCCGGGGCACGATCGCCAACGCGGTCGCCCCGATCACCGGCACCGCGTCCGGCGCGCTCGGCTCCGGGCTGCTGGTGCAGTACCTGCCGCAGCCCACCCACCTGGTGTACCTGGTGCTGCTCGGGGTGTTCGTGCTCCAGGCGGCGGGCGTGCTGCTGATGCCGGAGACGTCCAGCCCGGCTCCGGGCGCGCTGGCCTCGCTGCGGCCCCAGTTCGCGGTGCCCGGTCCGGTCCGGCGGCCGCTGATGTTCGCGGTGCCCGCGCTGGTCGCGGTCTGGGCGATGGCCGGCCTGTACGGGGCGCTGGGGCCGGCGCTGGTCAAGCTGGTCTCCGGTTCCGGCTCGATCGTGCTCGGCGGCCTGTCCCTGTTCGTGCTGGCCGCCAGCGGGGCGGTGGCCGTGCTGGTGCTCCAGCGCCAGGGTGCCCGGTCGCTCATGCTCACCGGCGGCGTCGCCCTGCTGGCCGGGGTCGCGCTGACCCTGCTGGCGGTGGAGGCCCGGTCGACGGCCTGGTTCTTCGTGGGGACCGCGGTCGCCGGGATCGGCTTCGGCGGCGCGTTCCAGGGCGCGATCCGCTCGGTGGTGCCGCTGGCCGCCCCGCACCAGCGGGCCGGGGTGCTGTCGGTCGTCTACGTGGTGTCCTACCTGGCGATGGGCCTGCCCGCGGTGATCGCCGGCTTCCTGCTGGTGCACGAGGGCAACCTGGTCTCCACCGCGGTCCAGTACGGCGTGGCGGTCATGGTGCTGGCGGCGGTGGCCCTGCTGGGCGCGATCCGGCCGCCCCGGGCGGCCGCCGACCCGCGGCCGGAGATCGTCCGCGACATCGAGCCGGACTCGGCCCGGGAGATGCGCACGGCGCAGCGGGCCTAACGGCTGGCTGAGCTGAGGCCCCGGCCGAGGATCGACACCATCTCCCGCAGCCGGGCTTCCAGGTCGAAGGGGGCGGGCTCGGCCCTGATCCACTCGGTCAGGATCGCGAAGTAGCCGGTGGCCACCAGCAGGCCGGACAGGTCCGGGTCGACGTCGGCCCGGACCTGTCCGGCGTCCCGGGCCGAGCTGATGAACGTGGCCAGCTCGGCCCCCAGCGGGGGGCTGCTGAGCACGTTGGTGGAGTGGACGGCCGCCCCCATCAGCGCCACCGTCTCGGCCCGGGTGCGGGTGCTCAGCCGGGCCAGCTCGGCCATGTAGCGGTTGAGGATCTCCGGCAGCGGGTGGCCGTCCAGGTGCTCGGCCCGCACGGCGGCCAGCGCGTACTGGCGCCGGCCGGCCGACCACTCGTCCAGGAACGCGGTCTTGCGCTGAAAGTAGTTGAACACCGTGGCCCGGGCCACGTCGGCCCGGTCGGCGATCTCGTCCATGGTGGTGGCGTCGAAGCCACGCTCGATGAACAGCTCGATGGCGGCCCGGAAGACCCGCTGCCGGCCCTCGGCGCGCCGCCGGGACCGCCGGTCGGGAGCGGGGTCCGTCACCAGCGAGATGGCGGCGGACGGTCCGGGTGCGGGTTCAGAACGGGGCACGGAACCCAAGTACACCACCTCCGCGATCGGGTCTTGACGCCCGGCCCAGATGGGGTCTTGACGCGCGGCCGGGCCGGGCTTAGGTTTCGGGTAAATCTTGGACTTAAGTCTAAGAGTATATCTGAGTCTATGTAGGTGATCCGCGTGCGTCTGGTTACTTTCAGCGACGACAGTTCCTCGGCGCGGTTCGGGGTGCTGCACGGCGACACGGTCGTCGACCCCGACCTGGTGCTGGCCCTGGACCGGGTGCTGCGCGCCCGGGGCAGCGCCGGCGTGCCCGAGCTCAGCGCCGAGCGGGAGCCGCTGGTGGCCCGCGAGATGGTGGCCTTCTTCGAGAGCGGGGCCGACGGCCGCGCCCGGGCCACCCAGGCGCTCGCGCTTTCCGACCACTACCGCCAGCTCGGCGTCGACCTGCGCGGCCCGGACGGCGTGCGGGCGGTGCAGCCGCTTTCGGCGGTCCGGCTGCGGCACCGGTTCCCCGGCCGCGCCGCATCCGCGACTACCTCACCTACACCGAGCACGCGGCCGGGGCCGGGCTGGCGGTGCCGCCGGCGTTCGCGGCCATGCCGATCTGCTACAAGGCCAACGTCGAGACCATCGTCGGCCCCGGCGAGCCGTTGCTCTGGCCGTCCTACACGAGCCAGCTCGACTTCGAGCTGGAGCTGGGCTTCTTCTCGGGCGGCGGCGGCCGTGACCTGACCCCGGCGGAGGCGGCCGGCCGGATCGCCGGAGTGACGATCTTCAACGACGTGAGCGCCCGCGACATCCAGATGTTCGAGATGAGCCTGACCATCGGGCCGTCCAAGGGCAAGGACTTCTGCACGGCCATGGGCCCGTGCGTGCTGACCATGGACGAGGTCGACGAGTGGTCAGTGGCGATGACGGCCAGCGTCAACGGCGAGGTCTGGGCCTCCGGCACCACCAAGGACCGGCAGTTCTCGTTCGCCGAGGTGCTGGCCTGGGCCTCGCTGGACGAGGACGTGTACCCGGGTGAGTTCTTCGCCCTCGGCACCGTGGGCGGCGGCTGCGGCCTGGAGCTGGACCGCTGGATCCGGCCCGGGGACGTGGTCGAGCTGGAGGCGGCCGGGGTGGGCGTGCTGCGCAACCCGGTCGGCCAGCCGAGCGCGCGGCCCGATGGCGCCGGGGTGCCCAGCTACCACGGGTCCCCCGAGGTCCATGTCCGCCACGGTCACGGCGGGGACGAGTCATGACCGCCGCGGTCGCGGGCCGGAGGGGCGAGACCCGCTGGCTGATGCTGGCCATCATCAGCCTGGGCTTCATCGCCCTCACCCTGAACTGGTTCGACGCGGCCACCGCGTTCCCGCTCATCGGGGCCGAGTTCAAGGTCGGGCTGCCGTCGCTGAGCTACCTGATCTCGCTGTTCATCGTGGGCTACGGCCTGGCCCACATCCCCGGCGGCATGCTGGCCACCGCCATCGGCATGAAGCGGACCCTGGTCATCGGCCTGGCCGTGCAGGGCGTGGCCGGGGTGATGTCCGGGCTGTCCTACTCCTATCTGGAGCTGGAGTGGTTCCGGCTGCTGAGCGGGATCGGCGGCTCGGTGTTCATCGCGGTGGCGTTCGCCGCCGTCATCGTCTGGTTCCAGCACAACCAGGTCACGCTGGCGCTGGGCATCTCCGGCGGGGCGGCGTTCAGCGCCGGGGCCGCGTTCGCGCTGTACATCTGGATCTACCTGCAGAACGCCACCAGCTGGCACACCTCGCTGGTCCTGGCCGGGGTGTTCGAGCTGGTCATCGCCGCGGTGACGCTGGCCTGGTTCCGGCTGCCGGAGGGCACCGGGGTGCTGGGCGGGTCGCGTGTCGAGAAGCAGGCGCTGGCGGCCGCGGTCGGCCGCCGTGACCTGTGGATCTACGGCCTGGCGCTGCTCGGCGGGTACGGCGCCTACTTCACCACCAGCCAGCTGTTCACCACCTACGCCACCACCCAACGGCATTTCAACCCGTCGCTCGGCGGGTTGCTGTCGGCGCTGATCGTGCTGGCCGGGGTGCCGGGCAGCGTGCTCGGCGGCTACTGGGCCGACCGCGGCCGCAACCTGAAGGCGTTCGTGGTCGGGTCCCTGCTCATCTGCGCGATCTGCCTGGCGCTGATCCCGGTCGTGCCGACCGGCGGGCTGTGGGTGGTCGGCATCGTCATCGGGTTCTTCCTGATCTTCGGGTTCGCGGCCTGGTCGTCGGTGCCCGAACGGGTCAGCGGGATCCGGCACGAGTACATCGGCACCGCGACCGGGCTGATGCTCACGCTGGCGGCGGTGGGCGGGTTCTTCATCCCGATCCTGTTCGGCCACCTCGTCCCGGCCACCAGTTACCGGACCGGCTGGCTGACCCTGGCCGGGCTGACCGTGGTGTTCGCGCTGATCGGAATGTTCGGGCGTAACCCGGCGGCCGTAGTGGCGGGCGGGGCGGCGCGTAGTGAGGCGCCGGGTGGTACGGCGCCGACACCGGAACTTGCCCAGCCCTCGGAAGGAGAATGGATATGACCGGCCCGGCCGACGTCCCCTACACCAGAGGCCTGCATCAGCTCACCGAGCACGGCTACGCCTGGCTGGTGCCCGACGGTACCTGGGGCTGGAGTAACGCCGGCCTGATCACCGGCGACGGGCAGTCGCTGCTCGTGGACACGCTGTTCGACCTGGCCATGACCCGGGAGATGCTGGCCGGGCTGGGCCCGGTGACCGGTGGGCACCCGATCCGTACGGTGGTCAACACCCACGCCAACGGCGACCACTGGTTCGGCAACGAGCTGGTCGCGGACGCGGAGATCATCGCCTCGGCGCCGACCGCGGCCGAGATGGGTGACAACGGCCCCGACCTGATCCTCGGGCTGATGAAGCAGGACGGCCCGACCGGCCGGTTCGCCAGCCACATCTTCGCCCCGTTCGAGTTCGACGGCATCACCCCCACCCCGGCGACCCGGACCTTCGACGCCGAGGCGACGGTGGACGTGGGCGGGACGCAGGTGCGGCTGATCAACCTGGGGCCGGCCCACACGGCCGGGGACAGCGTGGTGTTCGTCCCGTCCGAGCGGGTGCTGTACGCCGGGGACCTGCTGTTCATCGGCGGCACCCCGATCAGCTGGGCGGGGCCGATCTCGAACTGGATCCGGGCCTGCGACCGCATGCTGGAGCTGGGCGCCGAGTACATCGTGCCCGGGCACGGGCCGGTGACCGATGACGGCGGCGTGCGGGCGGTCCGGGACTACCTGGAGCACGTCCGGCACGAGGCGGCCGAGCGGCACCGCCGGGGCATGACCGCCGAGGAGGCCATGCTCGACATCAACCTGGGCCGGTTCGCCGCGCTGGACGAGCGCGGCCGGCTGGCCCAGAACGTGCTGGCGGTCTACTACGAGCTGGATCCCGGCCTGAAGCACGTGGACCGGACCGAGGTGTTCCGGCGGATCGGAATCCTGGAGGGCTTCTCGTAACAGGATTACCGGCCGGAACCTTTTCTCATAAAAGCGTTACTTGAGCAGGAGTCGGCGGATCCGGCGGCTGGCCACGTACAGCCCGGCCAGGCCCAGGGCGGCCAGGTAGGCGGCGTTGCCCAGCATGGCCGGCCCCGGATCCCCGAACGCCAGGCCGCGCAGCAGGTCCACTGCCTGGTACAGCGGCGTGCACTCGACCACGAGCTGCAGCGGCCGCGGGTACACCGCGAGCGGGAAGAACGTGGTGGAGAACAAGAACATCGGCAGCGTGGCCAAGATGACGAAGTCGAAGTCCTTCCAGCTGCGCATGTAGGTGGTGGCGGCCATCCCGACGCCGGCGAACGCGAAGCTGACCAGCAGCGCGGCCGGCAGTGCGAGGATCAGCCAGGGCGTGTCGGCCAGGCCCATGACCGCCAGCACGACCAGGAACAGCACCGCGTACATCGCCCCGCGGCTCAGCGCCCAGGTCACCTCGCCCAGCGCCACGTCCCCCGGCCCGAGCGGGGTGGACAGGGCGGCGTCATAGACCTTGGCGTACTTGATCTTGTGGAACACGTTGAACGTGGAGTCGTAGACCGCGCCGTTCATGGCCGAGGTGGCCAGCAGCGCGGGCGCCACGAACTCGGTGTAGCCGACCGGCCGGCCGCCGGGCCCGTTCACCGTCCCGACCAGGTGACCGAGGCCGACCCGGACCGACAGCAGGTAGAACAGCGGCTCGAGGATGCCGGTCACCAGCAGGATCCACAGGTGCCGGTAGGCGCGGGCGTTCCGCTCGACCAGTGACAGGCCGGCCCGGCCGGGCAGGCCCGGCAAGGGGAGCCACTGGAGCTGGGCGCTGGGGCCGCCAGGATGGCCGGCGGCCGGGGCCTGGGCGCTACTCATAGAGGCGCTTCCGGTACATGCGCTCGGCGACCGCGCTGCCGGCCAGCGCCAGGGCCAGCAGGTAGGCGACGTGCACGGCGGACCCGCCGAGGCCGGCGGTGCCCAGCGCGAGCGAGCGGCACAGCTCCACACCGTGCCACAGCGGGGTCACGTAGGCGACCGGCTGGAGCCAGCCGGGCAGCTGGCTGACCGGGAAGAACGTGCCGGAGAAGAGGAACAGCGGCACCATCACGAACCGCATGAGGACCGCGAAGCTGGTGTCCCTGGTCCGGGTCACCGACCAGGCCATCAGCGCGGGCGCGAACGCCAGGCCGGTCAGCACGGCCGCCGGCAGCGCCAGCACGGCCAGCGGCGAGCGGACCGCGCCGAACGCCGCGATCACGGCCAGGAAGACCCCGCAGTTCATGACCAGCCGGAGCGTGCCGAACATCAGATGGCCGCGGAACACGTCGGCCGGGCGCAGCGGGCTGGCCGCGGCCGCGAAGTAGTTCTGCATCCACTTGACCGAGCTGAGCACCGGGTACATCGCCTCGCCGAACGCGGTCTGCATGGCGGTCGCGGCCAGCAGGCCCGGGGAGATGAAGGCCAGGTAGGTGACTCCGCCCAGGCCGGCGGCCGAGTGCCGGTTGACCAGCGTGCCCAGGCCCGCGCCCATCGCGCCCAGGTACAGCACCGGCCCCAGCACGCTGGAGATGACGCTCCCGCGCCAGGTCCGCCGGTAGTCGGTGAGCCAGTACCGGAACTCGCGGAACGCGAATCCCCACGGGCGGACCACGCGTTGAGGGCCCGGAGCCGGCCGGGCCGTGGCGGGGGCGGCCATCAGTCGCCCAGCTGACGGCCGGTCAGCCGGAGGAACACGTCCTCCAGCGTGCTGCGCCGGGCCAGCGAGGTGATCGGCTCGACCCCGAGGGCGCGGGCCGCCTCCAGCGCCTGGTCACCGTTCCTGGTGTAGATGAGCACCCGGTCGGCCAGCACCTCCTGCCGCTCGGCGGGCAAGCTGGCCAGCTTCTCGGCCGCCTGCTCGTGGTCGGCCGGGTCGAAGCGCAGCTCCAGCACCTCGGGGGTCGAGTACCGCTCGATCAGCTGGCGCGGCGAGCCCTCGGCCACGATATGGCCGCCGTCCATCACCACCAGCCGGTCGCACAGCTGCTCAGCCTCGTCCATGTAATGGGTGGTCAGGATCAAGGTGACGCCGCGCTGCTTGAGCCGGAACAGCCGGTCCCAGACGATGTGCCGGGCCTGCGGGTCCAGCCCGGTGGTGGGCTCGTCGAGCAGCAGGATGTCGGGGTCGTTGATCAGCGAGCGGGCGATGACCAGCCGCCGCTTCATGCCGCCCGACAGCGGCTCCACCTGGTCCTCGGCCCGGTCGCTGAGCTGGACGAACTCCAGCAGGCTGGCCGCCCGCTCCCGGATCACGGCCCGCGGCAGGCCGAAGTACCGGCCGTAGACGATCAGGTTCTCCCGGACGGTCAGCTCGAGGTCGAGCGTGTTCTCCTGCGGGACCACGCCCAGCCGGGCCCGGATCGCGGGGCCGGCCCTGACCGGGTCCTGCCCGAGGATGACCAGCTCGCCGCCGGTCGGCGGGGACACGCAGCCCACCATCCGCATGGTGGAGGATTTGCCGGCCCCGTTCGGCCCGAGGAACCCGAACGCCTCACCGCTGGTGATATCGAAGTCGATGCCGTCGACCGCGGTGAAGTCCCCGAACCGCTTGGTCAGGCCGCGGGCGCGCACAAGCACATCGGTTCGCTCGGGGTCTGGCACCCTCGCGACGTTACCTGGCGTCTCTGACAATTTAATAACCGTTTTCCCCCCACCACCGGTGTAACCGAAGATCGGGGGGTAACCTCAACAAACGATCGGCACGGGGAAATGACGACGCGGGAAGGGACCGTTTACCTGGTGAAATACATCCGTGAGACTTACCAGCGCTTCACGGTGCTCATCCACGAGGTCCTGAAGTTCGCCATCGTCGGGGGCATCGGGTTCGTCGTTCAGATCGGGGTGACCGACGGCCTGCACCTGGGCCTGGGCATGGGCCCGGTCACCGCGACCGCGATCGGCTACGTCATCTCGGCCACGGTCACGTTCCTGGGGAACCGGCACTGGGCGTTCAAGCACCGCCAGGGCAAGGGCCTGCGGCACGAGACGCTGATGTTCGTGTTCCTCAACGCGATCGCCCTGGGCATCCAGGAGGCGGTCGTCGCGATCGTCCACTACGGCATGCACCAGACCGGCGGCCTGGCGTTCAACATCGCCACCGTCCTGGGCATCGGCCTCGGCACGATCTTCCGCCTCTGGTCCTACCGGAAGTTCGTCTTCCTGGAGGTCAAGGAGGCGCCCTCGCTGGCCGAGCAGGTCAAGCCGGTCGTCACCGGCCACGGCGTGGCCCACGCCCCCGTCAGCGAGATGAACGACCCGTCCTCCGAGGAACAGGGGCAGGACCGCGAGCGGGTCCACCCGGAGCCATCGATCGGCTGATTGCCGAGGCTTTCGCTGGAAGCTTTGGAGCCCGTCCACCTCGTTGTGGGCGGGCTCTTTCGTTTCGTGCCCGGCGGTGGCACGGGTCACACCCGCCCCGTGAGCCTCAGCAGCCTTGGCCCTCGGGGACCAGGTCGAGCTTCTGGGCCAGCACAGTATTGGCCTGCGCCTGGGTGAGGGTGCCGACCGCGACCAGGCGGTTCACCACGTGGATCTCCCGGTTGCGGGCGTTCTCCGGGTTGGTGCGCGGGTCGTCGGCGGTCGGCGCGTTGACCACGCCGGCCAGGAACGCGGCCTCGGGCCAGCTCAGGTTGGCCGGCTGGACGCCGAAGTACCCGCAGCTGGCCTGCTGCAGCCCGTAGTAGTTGTTGCCGTAGTAGGCGATCTCGGCGTACATCTGCAGGATCTGCGGCTTGGTGTAGTGCAGGTTGAGCTTGACCGCGAGCACGACCTGCTCGGTCTCCACCGTCCAGCCGGACCGCCCCTTGGTGTAGAGGTTCTTGGCCAGCTGCTGCTCGAGCGTGCTGCCGCCCTGGTCCGGGTGGCCGGTGATGTTCCCCCAGACCAGCCGGGCTACCGCCAGCGGGTCCACCCCGGGGTCGGTGTAGAACCGGTGGTCCTCGGTGGCCGTCAGCGCCTGGGTGAACCGTTCCGGCGGCTGGACCCCCGGGTAGCTGATCTGGTGGGAGACGGCCTGCTCCTGCACCAGCGCAGGCGCGTTGCTGACCGAGGGCGTGAGCACCCAGAGCCCGCCGCACACCACGACCAGCAGGATGATGACGACCAGCAGGGTCTTGAACAGCCGCCGGGGCCAGCGACGCCCGGTGCGGGCCTTGGAGGGACGGCGCGCCGACCGGGTCGGCCTTGGCTGCCGGGACGGCCTTGCTGCCGGCGGTAGGGGCGGGTGTCGCCGCCCGGATCCTCGTACCAGCCACCAGAGCCCGCGGACCAGGAATCCTGCGACGACGTCCCGTGGGCGCTCACTGGCGCGGTTCCTCCCCGTGGTCCGGTGCTGCTGGGTGGCTAGATGGCGTGTCCACGCTTCAATCTAGGTGGTTGACGTCGTGCCTGAGGGTGGGCGGGACGGCGTGTCGCCGCGATGGTCTGAGCTTCCAGGAACCTGGAAGGCGTTACCTGCACTGTCTAAGCGCCGGGCGGCCGCGGAGTGTCACTCCCCCGCTACCCGGGTCGGGGGCTGGCCGCGGGCTCGGAGTGCGGCGCCGGCCGGTGCGCCGTCGGTGCTGGCGTGGTCCCGGGAAGTCCCGCACTACGCTAAGGTAGGTGAGCCTGCTGCGCGCAGCGGGTGTGCGCGCCAGCGCACCGGGACGTGGCCCAGCTTGGTAGGGCACTTGACTGGGGGTCAAGGGGTCGCGGGTTCAAATCCCGCCGTCCCGACAGAGTTTGTCGCAGCTCGTCGGCTTGATCATCTGTTAGACCACTCGGAGCTGGGGACCATTTGGGGACCGGCGCACCGAGATGTGGGCGCTCAGGGCGTCCCCGGCGTCGGTGATCGACTGGTCATCCGGGTGCAGGTAGCGCTGCGTCGTGGACAGTGATCCGTGCCCGGCGATCTTCCGCAGGACGTGCACCTGGACGCCCGCATCAGCCAGCCAGGTCAGCCCGGTGTGACGCAGGTCGTGACGGCGAAGGTGCTCATACCCGAGGCGGGTCACCACCTCGTCCCAATGGGTGGCATCGCGCAGCACTGCGGTGGAGATCCGCCCGCCGCGAGGGCCAGTGAACAGACGGCCGTCCGGTTCGTGCACCACGTCCAGGCGGGCGGCGACCAGCTCGCGGGCCTCTTCGATGATCGGCACCTTCCGGGCTCGCTTGCCCTTTGTCGCTTTGTCGATCAGGCCACCGGGGCCGGGCGTGGTCTGACGGCGGACGGTCCAGATCCACCGGTCACGGTCAATGTCGGCTTTACGGACGCCGGACACCTCACCGATGCGCGCCGCCGTGGAGGCCGCGAAGGTGATCACCTCACCCCAGCCTGCGTAGTGGTCAGCCGACCGCTCGACCAGCGCGGCAGCCAGCCGCATCAGGGTGTCCCAGTCCGGCAGCGCCAGAGACCGCGGATCGTCCAGTTCGTCCTCGGCACGCTGATACTCGCGCTGCCAGCCGGTCACCTTGGCCGGGTTGCGGTCGATGATGCCGTCACGGACGGCCTGCTCCATCACGCGGACGAGCATGGCGAGGCTGTTCTTCACCGTCGATCGGCTGCACTCGTCCGCGATCCAGGCATGCACCACACGGTCAACGGCACCGTTAGTGGTCATGCGCACTGGCAGGTGCCCGAGCGAGGGAACCACCCGCTTGCGCCAGCCCGCGAGGTACGGGTCCAGGGTCTCGGCCTCCAGGCCGCGCAGGGCCAGCGGCATCACCGCGTCGCCGTACTCAGCCAGGCTCATGGTCGCCGCGACCGGGTCCACCTCACCGGCTATCCGCAGCCACGACGGCACGCACCTGCTGTAGCAGTTCGCGGCCCTCCGCTTGCCAGCTATTCGTAGCCGCTAGCTCTGACCAGTGCCTCAGCGAGGATCTTCCAGGTCGCGGATTGTGGAAATTGCTCGCCACGCCAGGCGTAGAAGCCGGGTAGACCCTCAAGCGATCCCGCTAGTGCGTCGAGGAAGCGTTCCAACGTCGGGTTTTCCCACTCGTTAGGGTGAGCCCGCAGGTCAGCGAGCATACGCTCGACGACCTGCGCGACGTCGGTGTGGCTGCTGACCTGGCTGAGGTCGCCGACCTTTGCAAACCTGCCAGTGTCCCACGGGCCGTTCATACGAGCGATGATTCCAGATCGTTGCCCCCGCCACACCTTGAGGGAGGGCAGTGGGGGCAAGGTCAGGATCGACGCTGATCGATCGGACGAGGCCAGGTCCGTAAAGCTCCAGGTAAGACCACTGTGTAGCGCAGCTCGCCGTGACAGGACACCTCTCGGCTCACCTCTCGGCTCATTTCGCTGCCCAATTGAGCCGTATTTGATCAAGGCGGCGCTGCTCCGCAGCGCCGCGCCCGGCCGCGCTTCGCGTCCGGCCTCCGGCCTTGGCGGCCCCGGCCGGACGCGGCGCGGCCGGGCCAAGCTGCGCAGCACTTCCCCTGTCAGTGAGGCCGATACGGCAAGAAGAACTCGGGCCTACGGACTACGCGGAGGCGGTTCAAGCTCCACAGCGAGTCCATAGTGGTCACTGGCGCTAGTACGCCCCTGGTCAAACACCCGGCCGCAGCTGCGTATACGAAGAGTGGGACCGCTGGAGCCGCACCGGACCAAGACGTGATCGATGCCACGAAACGGCCAATCGAAATCCACCTGGTTTGGGTTTTCCGGAATGTACGTAGCCAGCGGTTCGCCCGGATGAACAGCCTCCCAGGCGTTGCGGTAACAGACGCTTGTGCCATCAATGACGTGGCGCCCAGTCCAGAACCTCATGCTGTCCGAGGCGCTATCGGCGTCCATGTCCCCAGCCACGATCACATGCCCCGGTGACTCCGCGACAAGCGTCTCCAGCCTGCCTGCCGCCGCCACCGTCTGCATGCAGCGTTCCCGCTCATGGTCCAGCTGGTAGTCGGGAAAGTGGTTAGCCACCCAAATCCGGCCGAATGGCTCCGGCGCGAGGACTTCGGTCACCAGACAGGTACACGCGAAGTCGTAGGTGCGCTCGGTGAGATGGAAATCAATCTCAAACACACGGCCGAACGGCCACCTGCTGGCCGTTGTAATTCCCTGGCCATCAGCTTCACGGTGCTCCTGCTGCGCAAGGTGATAGCCAGAGTCCAGAATCTCGGCCGCCTGGTCGGTGTCATTGGTAAGAATCGTCTCCTGCAGCGCGATGATGTCCGCGCCCAAAGCACGAAAGCCTTCCTGGAACACCGGCAGGCGGGTAGCCCAATCACCGCGCATCCCCCACGTGTTAAGCGTAATGAACCGCATGATCACATCTTTCTCCGGTTAGGGCCAGCGCCGTCCGCAGGCTGTGCTGCTTAGGGGTCTCACCCGGTCCGAGATCGTATTCCGCCGTCCGCTCCGGTCAAGCAGCGGCTGAACGCATGATCCTTTGGCCTGCCCCCTCCACACGAGCACAACCCAGCTCGCGCGGAGCCTCTGGCACTCCAAAGCATCAAGCAGCCGCAACTTGACCTCCACTCCCGGCTCCACAACCTCGGCACCTATCGGGTGAAGGCCCCAGGCTGTTCCCCCCTCTGGTGGCCGAGGCGGAAGGAGCAGGCGGTGGCCCCTCTCATGGCAGACCAGGCAGCAGGTGCAGGCCAACCCGGCAGGCGATCCAGTGTCAAGACCAGGTTGACACCAAACCGGCGGCGGCGGCCGGTCGAAAACGACGAGTACACCCGGTTCGTCCGACGCGTTGTGCGCGCCTACGCCAGGCGAGTTGCGAGCGGCGACGCTGACGCCTTGGCCGACATGACCGGGCTCGCCACCGAGCTGGACGAGGCCATCGCCCAAGCCGTCATCGGGCTGCGGGAGGCCGGGTACTCCTGGGCTGAGATCGCGGGCCGCCTCGGCGTCAGCCGCCAGGCAGCACAGCAGCGCTGGGGCCGTCGCTAGAGCCAGCCAGGTTTCCGAATCTGGGGACCATCTGGGGACCACACGCTACGCACGCACCCGGACAAGCCCCACGTCGTCAAACCTCACGCCGCACCCGCACAACCCTTCTGAGCTGCGAAAACGCCTACTCCAACGTCCTGGGGGTCAAGGGGTCGCGGGTTCAAATCCCGCCGTCCCGACTGGTCAGAGGCAACTTGCGATCATGGAGTTGACCTCTGAGCGTCTAACTGAGTGACTATGGCTCAGGTTGCGCCTCAGGCCCGAAGATCCGGTCCATGGTTTCCGCGCCCTGGACGATGACGGGCCGGATCTGCTGCCGGTACACGGTCTCGGTTACCGCCGTGCTGGTGTGGCCGACCAGACGGGCGATGTGCTCGATCGGCATTCCGTCATCGGACAGCAGCGACACGAAGCTATGGCGCAGCTCGCGGGCTGTCCACTCCCGACGTTGACACTGCCGTGGCCGAGGGCGAGAAGGCACTCAGCAACTCACGGAAGTCCCTGCCATCGCTGCTGATGGCCAGCCGAGACCTGACGCGAGTCCTGACGGATCTGTACCCGGCCGAGGCAAGCACTCAGCAGTACGTGGACCACCTGCACGTGCTCGGCAGCCCTGCCTGAGGTTTTTGTCGGTGACAGTTTTCTAGGCCGACGGGGGCCACCCGGCCTGTGTGAGAACTTTCTGTACGGTTTCGTGCGCCACGAGGCGCTATGGACCGGGCGGGATGAAAGGGCCCGCCGCTGGCCTGTCGCAGCAGGCTGGTGAAGCTGAGGGCAGCCTGATCGGGGAGGTGCCGGGGAGGGTGGGAGCGGCCCTGACAATGCCGGGACGGACCGGTACTGCCAGACGGTCCGGGCCCGGTGAGCGCGGTGAGAAGGTGTAACTCGTGTGATCCAGTGGTGGAACCCCGGTGAGAGAGAACCGGCTCGAACCTGGTGGATGCGGGCCGGGCAGCAGTGCGCGGTAGACCTTGGAACGGGTTGATCGACTCCGGCATGGCCACGAATGGCGGTGCTGGTGGTGACGGGGAATGCCTGCGGCGTACTCGTGGCTGGGCTGCCGGGGAATAGCGGGGCACCGTGCTCATTGACCGGTTCGTGGTGAACGTGGGAACCATCCCCGGCCTGCCCGTGGGCCCGGCCGGCCAGGCCGGTCGCGGGCAGGCCGTCTGCTGCTGGCCCGGGGATGGGGCGGAGCCTCCGTAGTGGTCCGGGCGCGGGAAAGCCGCGCACATGGCGAAGGGAGGCAGCGTGCCCGCAGCGTGCGGGCTGGAATGCCAGGAGGCCGCCGGTGAAGGCTGGCGCGCTGTGGCCGGATGCGAAGGCAGCCCGGGCGCGGGTACTGGGGATCCAGGCGAAGCTGCACCGATGGGCGGCCGCCGATCCGGATCGCCGGTTCGGGGACCTGTCCAGCCTCGTCGCTGACCCGGCTGTGCTGATGGTGGCCTGGCAGCGGGTAAGGGCGAAATAAGGGAGCGCGCACGGCCGGGGTGGACGGAGCCACCGCCCGCTATATCGAGGCCGGGCGGGGTGAGGAGGACCTCCTCGCCGAACTGCGGGCTGATGGGAAAGCACGCCGGTTCGTTCCGTTGCCTGTGCGGGAACGGATGATCCCCAAGTCGGATGGCAGGCTGCGCCGGCTGGGTATCCCCGCCGTCCGGGACAGGGTCGTGCAAGCGGCCCTGAAGCTGGTGCTTGAGCCGATCTTCGAGGCGGATTTCCGCCCGTGCTCGCACGGGTTCCGCCCCGGGCGCCGGGCGCAGGACGCGATCGCCGAGATTCACTTCTTCAGTTCCCATTCTTATGAATGGGTGCTGGAGGGCGGCATCGAGGCGTGCTTCGATGAGATCTCCCATCCGGCCCTGATGGACCGGGTGCGGAACCGGACCGGGGACAAACGCGTACTCGCCCTGGTGAAGGCGTTCCGGAAGGCCGGTCTCCTCGGCGAGGACGGCATTGAACGGGACACAGGCACCGGCACTCCGCAGGGCGGTATCTTGTCCCCGCTGCTGGCCAATATCGCGCTGTCAGTCCGGGACGATCATTTCGCCAGAGCCGAGCGCGAGCAGACCAGCGTCGCGGCGCGCCAGCGGCGCCGCCGTCACGGCCTGGCGAACTACCGCCTGGTCCGCTATGCGGACGACTTCGTGGTGCTGGTAGCCGGGACCCGCGAGCACGCCGAGGCGCTTCGCGGTGAGGTGGCAGCGGTGCTGGCCCCGATGGGCCTGCACCTGTCGGCAGCGAAGACCAGGATCGCCCACATCGACGAGGGGTTTGACTTCCCGGGCTTCCGCATCCAGCGGCAGCCCAAGCGAGGCTCGGGAAGCGGTTCGTTTACACCTATCCGGCCAAGGCCGCGCTCGCCGCGGTCAAGGCCAAGGTGCGGGCGCTGACCCGGGGCAGGACGCACCTGCCGCTTGAGGCCCTGCTGTGCCAGCTCAACCCGGTACTGCGGGGCTGGGCCACCTACTTCCGGCACGGAGTGCCCAAGGGGACCTTCAGCTACCTCGGCGCCTTCACCTGGCGTCGGGTGATCTGCTGGCTCCGCCGAAAACACCACCGGATCAGCTGGAAGAACCTCCGCCGCCGCTACCTGCCAGGATGGCGGCCGACGGAGAACGAGGTCACGCTGTTCAGCCCCGCGACGGTGACGGTCACCCGTTACCGCCGGCGGCCAAGCATCCCCTCACCCTGGCCCACCACGGCACCTGCGCCAGCCGCCTGAACGGCACGGGCACGTGGAGAGCCCGATGCGCTGAAAGGCGCACGTCCGGTCCGGCGGGCGGGCCGGGGAAACGGGCCAGCCGAAAGACTGGCACCGCGCCCCGGTCCGACCCAACAAGGCGGCCCGCCGGCAGGCACTCTCGCTGGCGCTTCCATGCCGGCGGCCCAACACCGTACGCCGGTCGGCTGGCGCGAAAGCGAAAGACCGGGCCGATAAAGACGAAGCCGATCACCCGATCGCAGTACAGGCGATGCAGCTCTATGGCTCCCGCTCCGTTATTGTCCGGGGCGGCCAGAACCCGTTAAGAGCGCCTACGGCGTCGGGCTTCGCCCGCAAACTCTTGACTGGAGCTCCCGGCAGTCCCGGAGTTCGCAGCTATCGGGAGCCCGGGGAGGACTGGCAGAACCAGACACACGACCGGGACCCACTTGACGTTTAATACTGCAACGGCACTTATGTGATCCGTGATGGATCATTGAGTGCGTGATGGTGGATGTTGTCGCGGGTGAGCTGGACCGGGTGCATGAGCGGATCGCGGGCCGGTTCGGCGCGCTGAGCCGCGGGCGCGGGTCCGGAAGTATGTGTCTGGACTGGTCGCGGGCCTGGAACGGAAGAACGGCTGGACGCTGGCGGAACGCGCTGGCGAGGTCAGCCCGGACGGTATGCAGCGGCTGCTGCGCCGCGCCGACTGGGACGTGGATGGCGTCCGCGATGACGTCCGGGCTTATGTCATCGAGCATCTGGGCGAGGCCGGCGGGGTGCTGATTGCTGATGAGACCGGCTTCATCAAGAAGGGCACCCGGTCGGCGGGGGTGCAGCGGCAGTATTCCGGGACGGCGGGACGGACCGAGAACTGCCAGGTCGGGGTGTTCCTGGCCTATGCCTCCGATCGTGGGCACGCCCTGATTGACCGGGAACTGTATCTGCCGCAGTCCTGGGCGGACGACGGGGACCGGCGCCGGGCGGCGGGCATCCCGGCGGAGGTGGAGTTCACCACCAAGCCGCGGCAGGCGCAGGCGATGATCAGCCGGGTGATCGAGGCCGGGGTGCCGTTCGCGTGGTTCACCGCGGACGAGGTCTACGGGCAGGCCAAGTACTTGCAGGCCTGGCTGGAAGAAAAGGACGTGCCCTATGTGCTGGCCATCCGGCGCAGCGACACCCTCACCACCAGCACCGGTGAGCAGCGGGCTGATGCGCTGATCGCCGCCGCGCCGGCCCGCGCATGGCAGCGGATCTCAGTGGGGCCCGGGGCGCACGGCCTGCGGGAGTCCAGCTGGGCCCGGGTCCCGGTCCGGCCCGGGTGGCGGGCCGGCCGCGGGCACTGGCTGCTGGCCCGCCGGTCCCTCCGCGACCCCGATGAGATCGCCTATTACGCCTGCTACGGCCCCCGCCGCTGCAGCACCGCCGACCTGGCCTGGACCGCGGGGAGCCGCTGGCACATCGAGGAATGCTTCCAGCAGGCCAAGGGCGAGGCCGGGCTCGATCACTACCAGGTCCGGTCCTGGCGGGCCTGGTACGCCCACATCACCTTGTCGATGCTCGCCCTGGCCTGGCTCGCGGCCGGCCGGGCCCAGGCGAAAAAGGGGGATCGGCACCAGCGACCCGGGCATGATCGGCTACACATTACCGGAGATCCGCCGGCTCCTGACCAGCCTGATTCAGGCCCGCGCACCCAACCCCGGCCACATCTGGTCCTGGTCCACCTGGCGCCGAAAACGCCAGTACGAAGCCCGGCTATGCCACTACCGGCAACGCGGATACGTACTCAGCTAAGCGCCGTGCAGGATTAATACTGCAACGGCGCCTGGGTGATCGGTGGGGGATCATTGCGGGCAATGCGGTTACGCACTGACGTGGGCGCGGGGTGCCGGGCCGGCCGGTGAGAATGGGCGCTGCGGGGGCACTGTGAGGTCATGCTTGTCCATCTCGATACCGACCTTGGCGGTGACACCGACGACGCCTGCGCTCTGGCCTTCCTGCTGGGGCAGCCGGGAGTGGAGCTGGCCGGTGTCACGACAGTTGCCGACCGGGACGGACGCCGGGCTGGGTACGTTCGCCACTGCCTGACCCTGGCTGGACGCGACGGCATCCCCGTGGCCGCGGGGGCTGGGGTGTCGATGACCACGCTGGGATCGGCCGGGCCGGTGACCGATGACGAGCGCTACTGGCCCAGCGGCCTGCCCTGCTGCCCCGCACCGCCGGGAGCCGCACTTGACCTTCTGCTCCGCAACGCCGGGCGGGGCGCGACGCTGGTAGCGATCGGCCCCTGGACCAACCTGGCTTTGCTGGAGATTGCCCGCCCGGGCAGTCTGCGCCGGACACCGGTCGTGGCGACGGGCGGATGGACAGGGCTGGGGACCGGCCTGCCCCGGTGGGGGCCGGAGATGGATTTCAACGTGCAGCAGGACACCCGGGCCGCCGAGATCGTCGCCGCCACCGCCGATCTGACCCTGGTCCCGCTGCCGGTCACGCTCACGGCCCCGCTGCGCGCCGCCGATCTGCCGCGCCTTCGTGCCTCGGGCCCGCTCGGCGAACTGCTCGCCCGCCAGGGCGAGGCACACGGCCATGACTTCCAGATGGGCGAGATGGGACAGCTCCATGCGGGGCTGCCTGATGACCTGCTCAACTTCCAATACGACCCGGTGGCCTGCGCCGTAGCGCTCGGCTGGCCGGGCGCGATCGTAGAGGAAACACGGCTGGAGCTCGTTCACCAGGGCGAGCTGGTGCAGTTCCGGCCCGGGACTGCCGGACGGCCAACGCGGATGCTAACAGACCTGGACTCGGCCGACTTCACCGAATACTGGCTCAACGCTGTGGAAGCAGCCCAGTCGCCAGCCAGACGCCCTGCGGACCCGCAACTGCCGTTGCAGTATTAAGCGCCAGAGGGAACGGTCGGTACAGCAGCGGAGTACAGCAACCTAGATGACCGACATGGATCTTATGAGGCCGCGACTGACCGCTGGCCAGCGGTAACGACCACCATTGACCCGCGTGCCACTAGTCCACACCGAGGAGGTCAGGGTGGTACGACTCGGGAAGAGGGCCGTCCCAGCGGAGATACCCCTCGCTGGAGTGCCTCCGGTGGTCCCTCGCTCACAGATGTGTAGTCTTCCACCGTAGTCCTGAAGACGTCACCGTCGGCGCTACCGGTCGGGCGGCTAGACGAACCGCTTCATCAGGTCGGCGCGCAGTTCGTTCAGCCGCAGGCAGCTTGGTAGGACGATCCGGATTTCCTGGAACCAATACCTGGCGACGAGATCAGCTCCCGTAACCGTCAGAGAGCAAGAAAACCCTCATGGAGTCTTACGTCGAGTGCACGGTACGGGCTCTTCATGGGAATCCTCTTCTGCGGCCTTGCGATAGCGACCCTTACTGCGTCATTCGGTTATACCCCGTCGACCCTTTTGGCTGGCGGATCCCTGGTCCAGGGCGTGTGGTGGCTCATTTCGGCCGCTGCGGCTCGCCGGTACAAGCAGCACGCGCAGCAGGCGCCTTCGTCACACGATGCTCCCGCCGGTTAGCCCTGAACACCAAGACAGCTAAGCGCGGTGCAGCACCAATGTGCAGCAACCGCAGTGACCTATACCGACTCTCAGTGCCCCTTGCAAGCCGGAGAGCTGCGCCAACGACCGTTAGTGACCTTCCTGCTCTCGATGGCATGGAGAGGATCACCTAACGCTCTCCTGGTAAAACAACGTTCTGTAGTGCGGCAGTCGCGTTTGAACTTGCAGTCGGCGGGCAGGCGATGCCGAACGGCAAGCCAGGAGGGAATCATGTCAGAGCAGACAAATCCCGAGCACGGCGTTCCGCAGCAGGGCAGTCCAGCAGAGCCCACCGCAGACAGCCAACTCGGATTCGGTGTCGACGAGCATGATCACGGCTGGGCCTCGGACGTCGAGTCTTCCGGTGAGGTTCAGGGCGCGGGGCATAAGGCCTACAAGAACAGATTCTCAAACACCCGGATAGTTCGGATCCGCCGAACCAGGATTGAACTTCGTTCGCTCAGACTGAGAGCGCAGAATGCCGGGCGCCGCCTGCATGAACTCGTACTCGGCGACTGAGATCAGCGTGGCCGTTGGCCGCTCCCCCGTCATGCGCAATCACTTATAGCAGGATGACGGCCTCCAGTGACTAGCTGAGTGACGATCGCCGCGAACAACCACGGACATCGGGGTACTCCCCCACACGCACTGGCGCAGCTAGATTGCCGATCTTCGCTGGTAGTTTCGCCTGAACGGATGCCTGGGGGTCAAGGGGTCGCGGGTTCAAATCACGCCGTCCCGACTGGTCAGAGGGCTGCAAGGCCTCTCTAGTCGATCCACCAGGCTCGCCACGTTGCGGCGGACCTTGTCCCGGGCCTGGGCCCCGACCACGCCGCGTTGAGCTGCGCGAGATCCTGGGCCATCCAGTCATGAAGTTCCAGCGGGTCGATGGGCTTGCGCTGCCGAAGCGCGACATCAACACCCTCACCGAGACCAGAGCGCACCTTCATCGTTAAACCCATGGCTTCTGCACGCAACGACACCGCCAGCGACCGGGAGAGCATCCAGTCACTGGCGGCCAGAAGCGCGTCCCTGTCGCTTGCCTTCCGGCGCCGCCACTCCTGGAACGCCACGACACCGAAAGAGGCCAACCCGGTCAGGAAAAATGCACCAAGCGCGGCGACGACGGTGAGCTCAGCTGCAGTCACGGCGCCAGCATGGCGCATGGTTAATACGGTCCGCAGGCTGACCGCCAGGGCGCCGGTACGGTCGGCACGCAGAGCCGCCCGTCTGGGCGCGCCCAGTTGACTGCGAATGTCCGCTCAGTAGCCGAGATGAGTGAGTCGCATCGAGCATGGCCCAGCCGCCTCACTGCCTAACCGGGCACGACGTGGGTCAGAAAAGATATCCGCGAAGTTCCTTTTCCGCTTTACCATAGAGCTGAAAATGAGGTTGGCGGGGTTTGCGCAAACCGATGATGCTGAGTCGATTGCAGGTCGATGATTAACGACGAGACGCAAGATCAGGATCTCCAAGAAGAACAGAAGGCAATGCCCGCCGATGCCAAGGCGCTGCTCGACAAGGTCCACACGACCGTCCCGGCGCCTCCGCCCGGTGACGAATGGGTCGCAGAAGCCGTAAAGGCTGTTGAAGCTTCCATCACGAAGCTGATAGACGAGTTCCGGGCGCAGCCGTTCATCCATCGTGTCGAGCACTCGTTGCATGCCCGCCTCATGCAGCTGCTCAGCGAGTGGGAACACCTCAGGGGCTGGTATCCGATCGACGACAGCGGTTTCAAGACGCAGCTGATCCACAAAGAGTGGCCGGAGACCAGGCCGGGAAAAGAGAGAGGCCCGAGCTGATAGTCACAGAGGCGCAGGGTCCCTTCGGACGTGGTTATTCTCGCTCCCAGCCAGCTCGAAAAAGCAACCCTCGAGCAGTTCACCGTTGTTCGTATCGACGCTCCAATCGTCATCGAGCTGGGTCTCGGCTACTGGAACGACCACCTCAGCGGCGACCGGGACAAGCTCACGAACAGCCGGGTCCAGCACCCGTACCTAGTCCATCTCTCACGGATGCCGTCGGGTTATCAGAAGAGACGGAAGTCATCATCGCTGGCATCGAGGCGCCGACCCAGATCGCCTACGTTCACCACGATCTCGAACAGAAGAAGGTGTACTTCAGGTATCTGGGAAGCCCAGAAATTACGCAGATAGAGCGCTCGCGCAGGTAGGCGACGGTGGCGCAGCGTGCCATCAGAACGCTCGGTCATGCCACTGGTAGCGCGGAGAGATGCCAGGCGACCTGCGCTCACAGGCTGACTGGCGCGGCATCGCGACGCTGGACAATGGGCTGATGATCGAGATCGAGCCCGGCCGTTTCGAGGAAATGGTCGCCACAGCGCTGGACGGGCTGCCCGAAGAACTCGGCCAGCTCATGCGCAACGTCGCGGTGACCGTCGAGCACGGCCCGGGCCGCCCGGCCTGCTCGGGCTGTACGAGGGCATCCCGCTCACCACCCGCAACCCAGTACGCCGGGGTCCTGCCCGACCGCATCACCATCTACCGCCAGGCCATCTGCGCGATTCCGCACCGAGCAGGAGGTCGCCCGCCAGGTCCGCCGGACCGTCATCCACGAGATCGGCCACCACTTCGGCATCGATGACAACCGGCTCAGCGAACTCGGCTGGTAAAGCACCGAGACGACCTCCGCACCACACTCATCTGCCGCGTCGGGGGCGCGGGCTTCGGGACGGAGCGAGGCGGGCGCAGTGTCTGGCCGCCCTGCTCACCGCCAGCCGGGAATCACCCCGCCCGTGCAACTTCGCACTGGTCGCCATGCTCGGGCTCCTCGGCCTGCGCATCTTTGAAGCCACCGGGGCCGACATCGCCGATCTCGGTGAAGAGCACGGCCACCGGGTCCTGCGCGGGTGCGGCAAGGGCACCAAGGTTGTCCTGCTGCCATTGCCACCTGCCGTCGGCCGGCCATCGACCAAGCGGCGGGCGACCGTACCGGGGGGCCGATCCTGCCCAGCAGCCGCGGTGCCCGGATGGACCGCCATGCTGCCACCCGAGGGCTGCGGCATCTGGTCGAAACTGCTGGCGTGCGGATCATGAGACCGCATCCTCATATGCTCCCGCCACACCTACGTCACGACCATGCTCGACGCGGGCGTGGAGCTGCAAGATGTCCAGATCGCTGCCCGGCATGCCGATCCGCGGACCACGATGCGCTACGACCGAGCGCGCAAGAACCTCGACCGCCATCCGAACTACATTCTGGCCGCCTAGATGGCATCCGGCACCTGACACACCCTGCGGCTCCCCATGCCAACAGTCACGGGGAGCCGTCCGGCATTGCCGAGTTGAGGACGTGCCCGACTGAGGGAAATCAATGGCCCCTGCCTCGCCACCGGGAGATGATCTAGGCGTGCTCGCCAACCTCTGGCCCTTGTTCGGACTCACGGTGCAAACCTCACGGCTGAAGCTCCGCCTCCCGCACGAGCAGGAGATCGCCGAACTCGCGAGCATCGCGGGCAGCGGGGTCCACCACCTGGGCGAGCGGCCCTTCCTCACCCCCTGGACCGCCGGTGACCCGAAGGACCGGATTCGCTTTGTCCTCCAGGAGCACTGGAGTCAGCTCGGCGCCTGGAGCGCGAGCGCCTGGCGGCTCGGGCTGGGAGTATTTCTCGGCGAACAACCGCTGGGCATCGTGACCTTGCGGGCGCGGGACTTCCCGGTGGTCCGGGAGGTCACCACGTCTTCGTGGCTGGGACTGCCGCACCATGGAAAGGGCTACGGCACCGAGGCGCGCGCCGGGCTGCTGACGCTGGCGTTCGACCATCTAGGAGCCGACGCCGCACTCACCGAAGTGTTCCAGGACAACCACTCCTCGCAAGGCGTCTCCCGCAAGCTGGGCTACGAACCGGATGGCATCTTCACGAGACGCCCGTGGCAACGAAGTCTGGCTGGTCTCCGACCGGCTGCGCCTTACTCGCCACAAGTGGCAGTCTCAGCCACAGACCGGCGCGACAGTCGTCGGGTTCGCCGATTGCCGCTCTATGTTCGGGCAGTGACAACTCACTCATCTGGCCGCCGACCGGGTTCGGGCGGACGGCGTGCGCGGTCAATGCCGGATTCTTTGGCCTTCCGTGGCAGGCTATGACCTGGAACCAGCAGACCGTGGCCTTTCCCTGGGCATGAGGGACCTAAGAAGCCCGGTCAGAATCTGAATCCGCCGCCGGGCCGGGGCGGCAAGGCTGACGGCCACCCGGCTGCCCCGCCGAACGATAATCACGGAGAGTCTCTACCATGACCACGCCAGATGCCCACGAACTGGTCATCAGCCGCGCAGACGGGCAAGGCGACGGTGAGGACTGGACCGAGGACTTCCAGCAGCTTCCGGGCGATGCGGGCATATCCATCATCCTGGAATCCACCTCCCAGCCCAATCGCGGGCCCCGGCTGCACAAGCATCCCTACGCGGAGACGTTCATCATCAGACGCGGCAGCGCGACCTTCACCATCGGTTCCAGCCAGGTGACCGGCCGTGCCGGCCAGGTACTCGTTGCCCCGGCCGAGACACCGCACAAGTTCTCGACCGGACCCGACGGTTACGAAGCCGTGCACATCCATGCCAGCCCCCGCTTCGTCACCGACTGGCTCGAGTAGCCCCTGGCCAGCTCGGCGCGTGCCTGGCCCGCCGGCGGAGACGATAACGTCACGCGTCTGTTCCCGGGTTAATCTCCCTCGGGAGAGCCAGGGAATCCGGGCCAGCCTCAGCCTGCAAGACCATGCATGGCGACCGGCCTTCTGATTCCCTCGGTCGAGTCAGCCGACCGGCGCGGCCGTCCGGCGAGCCGACGCCGGTGCGGCTGTCCAGGTCGCTTCGCGTGGATGAGGTCCCGCGATGTCCCTACCGCGTCCAGGTGGTCAGGTCCCGGCCGGCGGCGGGGATGCCGAGACCAGCCGCGACGCGGCCGGGCCTCGGCGGGCGGGCCGCCTGGGGGGTTCGCGTTGCTGCTGTCGTTGTCGATGGCGCAGTTCATGGTCGTACTGGACTTCACCATCGTCAACGTGGCGCTGCCGTCGATCCAGCGGGACCTGCACGTCGCCACGACAACGCTGCAGTGGGTGATCAGCGGCTACGCGGTGGCGTTCGGCGGGTTCTTGCTGCTGGGTGGGCGGCTCGCCGACGTCTACGGCCGGCCAGGCTGTACCGGATCGGGCTGGTCGTATTCACCCTGGCGAGCATCTCCGGAGGCCTGGCCGTCGAGCCGGGGCTGCTGATCGCTTCCCGGGTGGTGCAGGGGATCGGCGCGGCCAGTCGCGCCCGCGGGCCTGTCCTGCTGGTCACCAGCTGCCGGGGAAAAGGAACGCGCCCGCGCGCTGGGCACCTACGGCGCGATCGTCTCGGCGGGCTTCGCGTCCGGCGCGGTGCTCGGCGGCTGCTGGTCGAGATCACCTGGCGGCTGGTGTTCTTCGTCAACGTCCCGATCGGCATCGCGCTGCTGGCCGCCTCGATGCGGCTGCTACCCCCAGATCCGCCCCGGCACGGAGGCCGCCTGGACATTCCCGGCGCGCTCCGCGACCGCCGGGGTCGCGCTGCTGGTCCTGGCCGTGGTCCGGGCCGGGGACACGCTGCGGGTCACCTGGCCGGTGCCGCGGCCGCGGCCGCGATCGTGCTGCTGGCCGGGTTCGTGACCGGGAGCGCGGGCCCCGGCGCCGCTGCTGGACCTGGCCCTGCTCAAAGACCGCGGCATCACCGGGGCCAACCTCACCATTTTCGCGTTCGGGGCCTTCAACGCCGCCCAGGTCCTGCTGGTGACGCTGTACCTGCAAGACGGGCGGAGGCTCAGCCCGGTGCTCACCGGCCTGTGCTTCATCCCGCAGGCGGCCGGGCGTTCGCGCTGTCCGGCCCGGCCGGCCGGCTTGTGCCGGCGCTCGGGCCACGCCGCACACTGGCCATCGCCCTGTCCATCGGGCTGGCGGCCGTGGCCGGGGCGGCCGTCTCGGTGCTGGCCGGCTCGCTGCCCGGGCTGCTCGCCGCCCAGTTCGCCGTCGGCGTCGCGGCCCGGTTCGGCCAGGTCGCCTCCACCCTGGCCGGGACCCACGGGCCGGTCGCCGCCCGGGCCGAGGGGACGGCCAGCGCGCTGCTGACCGCCAGCCGGCAAGTCGGCTCGGCGCTCGGCGTCGCGGTCGTGACCGCCATGTTGGTCGCCTGCCGGCAGCGTGGGTCACCGTACAGCGGTGGCCATGTTCGTGGACGCGGGCTTCGCCTTGGCCGGCCTGCTGGCGATCCTGGTCGTACCGCCCGGGCCGCCGCACCCCCCGCGCCGCAGCCGCACCACCTGTTCCGCCGCCACGCCGGCGGGATACCCTGACGATAAACCTCCCCCGGCGGGCGCGGAGGCACGGGGCTGCGTGTCAGCGTTGCCGGACGACGGTACCGGCCTGGATGACCAGCGCCATGTGCGCGGCTGGATCTGCGAGCAGCCCGACTTCCTCCAGCGGATCGCCGTCCAGCACGATCACATCCGCATGAGCATCGGCCGCAAGGGTCCC
>CAWHMD010000009.1:0-910448 GCA_963830385.1 uncultured Actinomycetes bacterium
ATTGCTCATACGCCGATGATGCGGTCACGCCGCCGCGCCCAACTCACCCCGGCCGGGTGAAGCGCGCGGCGGTGCCGCCGGGGGACGGTGGACAAATTCAGCAATCGGGAGGAGGCCTCCGTTGTCTGATGCTAGCCCTATGGCGAGTCCGGCAGCTGATGGCGCAGGTCTGGGCCGGGACGAGCGAGCTGAACTTGAACGTCTGCGCGCCGAGGTAAGCGAGCTGCGTACCCGGCGGGCAGCACCAGAGCACCGGCGGCGCGTCGGCTGGCGGGCGCCGGTGGCCACGGTCCTCATCGTGCTCGGCTGCCTGCTCGCTCCGATCTCGGTGCTGGGCGTCTGGACCGCCAATCAGGTCTCCAACACCGATCGGTATGTGGCCAACGTCGAGCCACTCGTCCATGACCCGGCCGTGCAGAATGCGCTGACCGACAAGATCACGAATGAGATCACGGCTCAGGTCAACGTGACCGGATACGCCAAACAGGCCGCCGCCGCCCTCACCAGCAAAGGCCTGCCCCGGGTCGGGACGCTGCTGAACAGCTTCGCCCCGCAGATCAGCAGCGCGTTCACCGGCTTCGTCCACGGCCAGGTCCACAAGATCGTCACCGGGCCGCGGTTCGCGGCGCTGTGGGTGCAGGCCAACACCCGGATCCACGCCCAGCTGGTCAAGGTGCTGTCCGGGCAGGGCAGCAAGTCGGTGACGATCAGCAACGGCCAGGTCGTCCTCAACCTCGGCCCGTTCATCAACCTGGTCAAACAGGACCTGGCCCAGCGCGGCCTCGGCATCGTCACCAAACTGCCCTACATCAACCCGACGTTCACCTTGTTCTCGGCCAAGTACCTGGTCAAAGCCCAGACCGGGTACCGGCTGATCAACGACCTGAAAATCGTGCTGCCGGTCCTGGCCCTGCTGCTTTTGGGCGCCGGCGTGTACGTGAACCGCCGCCACCGGCGCGCCCTGATCGGGGCGGGTCTCGGCGTCGCCACATCGATGCTGGTGCTCGCGGCCGGGCTGCTGATCTTCCGCAGCATCTACCTGAGCAGTATTCCGAAAAGCGTGCCCGCGGACGCCGCCGCCGTGCTGTTCGACACGTTCGTCCGGTTCATCAAGGACGGGCTGCGGCTGCTCCTGGTCATTGGCCTGGTCGTCGCCGCCGGTGCGTTCCTGACCGGCCCATCGGCTACCGCGGTCGGGACCCGGGGCGCCTTCACCTCGGGTTTCGGGTGGCTACGGCACAGCGCCGAGCATCTGGGTGTCCGGACCGGCCCGGTCGGGACCTGGACCTACGCGCACCGCCGGGCCCTTCGCATAGCCGCGGTGGCCCTGGCCGCACTGATCTTTGTGTTCTGGGGTGAACCCTCCGCTGCCGGGGTCATCGTGATCGTCGTTCTGCTGCTGGTCGTGCTCGGGCTGATCGAACTGATCGGAGCCAGGCCACCCTCTTCACCTGAACCACCCGCCCCACCCGCCCCACCTGGTGAGCCGGGGATGGCGAGCAGCCCGTGATCCTGCAGGCAGCCGGGCTCGCGCTACTGGCCGCGCTGTCTCCGAGCACCCTGCTGGTGTCCGCCGTCTACCTCGGCTCTGCCCGCCCCCGGCTGGTCGGCGCCGCTTACCTGGCGGGCGCGATCGTCATGAGCCTGGTGATGGGCCTGGTGGTGATTGCGATCCTCCGCAACACCGGTCTCGACCACCACAGTCAGCGCACCCCCCGCTATGGCCTGCGCCTCGGCCTCGGCCTGCTGATGCTGGCGGCCGGTGCCTTCCTCGCCCGGCGGAAACCGAAGCCGCCCGATCCGGACCACCCCAAGCAGGGCCTCGTCTCAAGGATGATCGCCGAACCTGCTCCCAGGAGCGCGTTCGCCGTTGGCCTGCTGCTGTTCGCGCCCGGTGTCACGTTCATCGCCGCCGTCCAGGTGATCGCCACAGCCAACGCCGACATCGAAATCACCACGACGGCGATCATCGTCGTCGTCGTGATCAACGCCCTTCTCGTGTGGCTGCCCCTGCTGGTGCACATTTTCGCGCCCGGCGCGACGACCCGGTACCTGACCGCGTTCAACGGCTGGCTGCGCGCGAACGGTAACAAGATCCTTATCGCCGTCCTGCTCGTAGGCGGCGTGATCGTGGCGCTCAACGGCCTCCTCGGCCTCGTGAACGGCTGACCTGCGCCCCCGGATCATCCTCCGCGGGTGACGTGCGAGCCGCGCGCCGACGCGACAGTTGAGAGGTGGTGGTGGCCCAGTGCGCCACCTGCCCGGTGCCCGGAGACCAGAAGGAGTCCGATCATGACAACGCCCGTCAAGGCCGACGTCGATCCCGCCACCCAGGACACGCTGAACGGCCTGGCCGCCGGCGATCAGACGGTTCTGGAGGAGGTCCTGGCGTTCCGGGAGAGCGAGCAGGCCAGCAGCGGCCTCGACGCCCGCACCTTTTCACTCGTCAAGATCGCCGCCCTCGTCGCCCTCGACGCGCCGCCCGCCTCATATCTGTGGCAGGTCGCCAACGCGCTGGACGCGGGCGCCACGCCGCAGGACATGATTGGCGTGCTGCGTGCCATCTGGCCGCAGGTAGGCGGGCCCCGGGTGATGGCGGCCGCTCCCGAGCTCATGCTGGCCCTCGGCCTCGAGCTGCCGGCCGAAGCATAGGCGAGCGCACTGAACCCGCAGGCCGATCGATTCCTAGGAGGCAGCAATGATGAGACGACGGCGCCCGCTCCTGCGCGCAGCGGTCGTCGGCGGTGGCGCCTACGCCGCCGGCCGCCGCCACGCGAACAGAGCGGCGGAGGAGTCCCAGGCCGAGGCCGAGCAGAACGCCCGGCTCAACGACCTTGAACAGCAGCCGCCCGCGGCCCAGGCGCCTCCCCAGCAGGCGTCCGCGCCGCCGGCGGCCGCCCCGGCCGCCGGACCATCCCTGCTCGACCAGCTGAACCAGCTCGACGGCCTGCATCAGCAGGGTGCCCTGACCGACAACGAGTTCACCGCCGCCAAGGCCAAACTGCTCGGCAACTGATTCAGCGCCGAGTCCGGACGTCCAGGACGCATCGCGGGGGCAGGAGGAAACCTGGTGAGTACGCCTCCTGTCCCTCCTGGCCCTGCCCCTCCTGACCCGCCTGCCCCTCCTGAGCCGGCTAAGCCGCCGGATCCGCTGGCGCTGCTGCGGTCCCGGAGCTATATCGTCCTGCTGGTCATCGCCGCGATCATCGGCGCGCCCGTCTCAGCGGCGGCCTACTTCTTTCTCGCCCTGGTCGGCAAGCTACAGGGCTGGATCTTCACCGATCTGCCCAAAGGCGTGGGCTTCCACGGCGAACCACTGTGGTGGCCGATTCTGCCGCTGCTGCTGGCCGGGGTGCTGGTCGCCCTGACCATCAAGTACCTGCCCGGCACGGGTGGCCACTCGCCCGCCGACGGGTTCAAGGCGGGCGCGGAACCCCCATCTGCCCGGGAGCTTCCGGGCATCGTGCTGGCCGCGTTCGCGACTCTGAGCCTGGGCGTGGTCCTCGGCCCCGAGGCGCCCCTGATCGCCCTCGGCGGCGGGCTCGGTGTCCTCGCGGTCAAGCTCGTCAAGCGGGACGCTCCCGCCCGGACCCAGGCGGCCGTCGCCGCGGCCGGCAGCTTCGCCGCCATCAGCACCCTGCTGGGGTCCCCGATAACCGGGGCGTTCCTCCTGATGGAGGCCTCTGGCCTCGGCGGGGCGATGCTGCAGGTGGTGCTGGTCCCGGGCCTGCTGGCCGCCGGCGTCGGCTCGCTCGTGTTCATCGGCCTGAACGCCTGGACCGGGCTGGGCACGTTCTCCCTGGCCATCCCCGACCTTCCGCACGTCGGGGCGCCGACGATTGGGGAGTTCCTGTGGGCGCTGGGGATCGGCGTGCTGGCCGTCCCCTTCGGCATGGGAATCCGATGGCTCGGCCTGCTCCTGCGGCCCTACGTCGAGCGGCGGATGGTGCTGCTCACTCCGGTGGTCGGCCTGGCCGTCGCGGGCCTGGCCATCGCGTTCGCCGCCGGCACCGGGAAGGGCTCCTCCGAGGTGCTGTTCTCCGGGCAGTCCGCTCTTGGCCCGTTCGTGGACCACGCCGCCAGCTACACCGTCGGCGCCCTGGTGCTCCTGCTGGTCTGCAAGGGGATCGCGTACGGGATTTCGCTGAGCAGCTTCCGCGGCGGCCCCACGTTCCCGGCCCTGTTCCTCGGGGCGGCGGGCGGAGTCGCGCTGTCACACCTGCCCGGGCTGCCGCTCGTCGACGGCGTGGCCATAGGCATCGCCGCGATGTCCGTGGTCATGCTCAGGCTGCCGCTGACCTCCGTCCTGCTGGCCACCCTCCTGCTGGGCTCGTCGGACGGCGTGGCCGTCATGCCGCTGGTCATCGTGGCCGTGGTGGTGGCCTATGTCCTGTCGGCCAGGCTCACCCCGAGTCCGGCCACCGACCCCGCCGCCGAAAGCCCGCGGCCCGCGGCCGGCCCGGCCGCCACGGCCACGGCCGCCACGGCCCCGCCCGGCCCGGCCCCCGCGGGCTTGGACGTTCACCCCGATTTTCCCGCCCCGTCACCTCCGCGATGAAAAGCCACCCGCCATGAGGGGCGCGCAACCGGCCGGTGCGCTGGACGATGAGGGCTACGGGCACCGCCATCTCGAGTTGATTGGGGACCCGGGTGACATCCTCCTACGAGATACGTATCACCGGCATCCTTCCGCCGGAGGCTCTGCTTGACTTCGAGGATCTGACCGCCTCGGTCGAACCGGTGGAGACCGTGGTACACGGTCAGCTGCCGGACCAGGCGGCGCTGCACGGCCTGCTGGCCAGGCTCGAACTGCTCGGCGTGCAGGTCCTGGAGGTGCGCCGCCTCCGCGGTCAGGCCCGGCTGGGCCAGTCGGCTCCCCCCGCCCAGCCTGCCGGACCGGGCGACGATGAGGCCGGGGCCTGTGGCTGGTAACCGCACGGCCAGGTTCCCGGGACCACCCGGCGCGGGTGATGCCGGGTCCGTGGCCGCCCGGCCAGCCTGGGCTCCCGGAAGCGAGTCATCGAGGAGGCCGCCATGACATCCGCCGCGACGAGCACTCGCCGGGGGCCCGCGGTGAGCGCCGCCGAGCTGCCGGGCTGGCAGGGGACCGGTCCGCGGCAGGCGATCGTGGAGTTTGCCGCCGCTGTGACCGACCCGGATTCGGCCGAGTTCGTCCCGGAACGGGACCGGATCGCGGTCTTCGACAACGACGGCACGCTGTGGACCGAGCAGCCCGTGTACGCCCAGCTGATGTTCGCGATCGACCGGGCGGCTTCGCTGGGTCATCGCACCAGCCTCGAAGAGCTGCACGCCGGCGGGATGGCCGCGCTGATCGAGCTGATAACGCTCACCCACGCGGGCGTGACCACCGACGAGTTCGACACCGTGAGCCGGGCCTGGCTGGCCTCAGCCCGGCACCCCCGCTTTAACCGGCCCTACCCGGCGACGGTGTACCAGCCGATGGTGGAGCTGCTGAGCATGCTGGACCGGCACGGCTTCTCCTGCTGGATCTTCTCCGGTGGCGGTACCGACTTCATGCGGGCCTGGACCGCCGAGGGCTATGGCCTGCCCCCGCACCGGGTGATCGGCAGCGTCGGCGAAACCGAGTTCCGGGCCGGCGACCACGGACCCGAACTCGTCAAGACCCCCACCATCCAGGTCATCAACGACGGGCCGCAGAAGCCGAGCTCGATCCACCGGCACGTCGGGCAGCGCCCGATCCTGGCCGCCGGGAACACCGACGGTGACCTGGCCATGCTCCAGTGGACGGCGGCCAGCCCGTACCGGACCCTGGAGCTGGTGGTCCGGCACACCGACGGCGACCGGGAGTACGCCTACGACCATGACCCCATCCTCGGCAGCGGCACCGGCCAGCTGCTGGCCGCCGCGGCCGAGCACAAGTGGACGGTGGTCGATATGGCCGCCGACTGGGCCACGGTCCACCGGCCCGCCTGATCGCCGGCCGAGCGATGATCGTGGTGATAGCCGGTGTGTCAGGCAGCGGGAAGTCGACGGTCGGGGCATTGCTGGCGGGCCGGCTCGGCTGGGCCTTCGCGGACGGCGATTCCTTCCACCCGGCCGCTAACGTCGCCAAGATGGCCGCCGGGACGCCGCTGAGCGACGAGGACCGGCGACCATGGCTGAACGCGATCGGCTCGTGGATGGATGAGCGCACCGCGGCGGGTGAGCCGGGTGTCGTGGCGTGTTCCGCTCTCAAGCGCGCCTACCGGGCGGAGCTTCTGGACAGGCGATCGGCCCGGCTCGCGTTTCTGGATATCCCACCCGAGCTGATCCGGATCCGGCTCGGGGCCAGGCGCGGGCATTTTTTCCCCGGCCAACTCGCCGAATCCCAATTCGCCGCCCTCGAGGTGCCGGATCCGGCCGAAGACGCGCTGGTCCTGAGAGCCGAGGGCACGCCTGAGGACCTCGTGACCGCGATCATCGCCCGCTTGAACCTCGGCGCCGCCAGATGATCCGCTGGAGACGCAGCACCAGCGCCCCCACCACCATCAGCACGGTGACGTTCAGCACCAGCTGATATGCCGATCCTCTGGCCTGGCTCCAGCTGGAATAGGCGAGCGACAACCCGAGGTCGGCCGCGGCCGGGATGGTCGTCACCGAGATGAAAACGCCGATGAGCGCGCCCGCTCGCGCTTCCGTCAGCGAGACGACACCGACAATTCCGGCCAGCACGGCCACGACGAGTGAGAACAGGTTTGGGGTGTCGATCAGCGCCGAGACGGGTCGTACCCCGGCCAGGTAAAGCCTCGGCGTACGCCCGGACCAGCGAATGATCAGGCCGAAGACGCCGGTGATGACGATGGCGGCCGAGAACCCGGCCAGCAGGGCCAGGGCGCCGCGCATGACCGGACGCTTGCTCCACTTGTCGAGGCCGAGCGCCACGCTCATGATCGCGTTGTATTCCGGCCCGACCACCATGGCCCCAACCACGAGGATCTGGGAGTTGGTCAAGATGCCGACCGCGCCGATCAGCCCGGCGATGATCAGAAGGATGTAGAAGCTGGGGGCGTAGACGGCGTCGGAGCGAATCTTGGCTTCGACGATCTCCCACACCGGGGCGACGTCTCTCTGGACAAGAAAGTGTTCTGGGGTCCGGGCGGCCTCTGCCCCGAGCGTCGCGTCGACCTGCTTGACGGCAACCGCGCCGCCGTGGTCGATCGGGAAGGCCTCCAGCTTCCGGAACAGGGAGTTGGCGGACTGCGACCCCACGTCGAACTGCACGGCATCACCGTCCGGCCGCCGCGCCGTTCCCGGCAGCACCACCAGATTCGAGATACCGGAATCGCCGGCGAGCAGCCCGACGAGACGCTCGGTCTGGTCCGGCGGACTGACCAGGCGCACGTGAAAGGTCATCGTGGCCGCCGTCCGTCTCCCGCCTGCGCCACCGGTACCGGTACCGGTCCCAGGGACACCAGGGTGTCACCCGCCTGCGGCGCCGGCCTACCGGCTTGCGTGACCGCCGCCAGGTGCCCGTCCGCCCGTATCAGGAACAGCAAGTCGGCCCCGTCGGCTGGCCCGCTGCTGGCTGGCCGGACGCCGATGCGCGCGCCGTCCGCGTACCGTTCGTTGACGGTCCGCCTGGTCAGGTCGTCGTTGAACAAAACCTCACCGCCGGTGTACGGGGCGACCACCCCGTGGCTGCGCAACTGTGGCGCGAGCCGGTAAACCCGCCCCTCGACGTTGCCCTCGAGCAAGGCCGCGGCCAAGGCGTTGAAGTCGTCCTCGTCGGTCAGCAGCAGGACGTCCGTGATTCCCTCCAGCCGTGCGCCACGGCCGGTGGCGGCGGCCAGCAGCTCGCCCGGTGCCAGCTCCAGGCTGGCCTGTTTGATCTGCGCCCGCTGCTGATCCAGGGCCGCCCACATCAGCACCTCCAGGCCCGCCGACCGCAGCGCCAGCCCGAGGCCGACGACCCACGCGTCCCCGCCGACCAGCAGCGGCCGGGAACGGTCCGGGCGGCCGACGTGCAATCGCCGGGCCACCGGCACCGCGGTCAGCGCGTACAGGGTGACCGTGGCCACGATCACGACGAAGGTTGCGGGCAGGATTTTGGCTGCGCCCCCGATCCCCTTGGAAACCAGGGCGGCCGCGAACGTGGACGCGGTCGCGGCCGCGACGATCCCGCGAGGGGCCATCCAGGCGATGAACGCGCGCTCGCCGGTCGGCAGGTCCGTTTTCAGGGTGGATGCGAACGCGACGACCGGCCGGGCCACGAAAACCAGCACGGCGACCAGGACGAGCGTGGGCAGCACCAGATGCCGGAGCGACTGCGGGGTCACTGTGGCCGAGATGGAAATAAAAAGTACGCCGATAATGAGCTGTACAAGGGTCTCAAAAAATGGCCGGCGGGCCGGGAGGTCGAAACCCCGCATATTGGCCAGTGCGAGTCCCATGAAGATGGCGGCGATGAGCCCGGTGTCGTCACGGATAATGTCACAGCCGGCCGCCACCGCTATCACGGTGGCGAGCTGCGCGCTGGTGCCGAGCGCCTCGTCCAGCCGGAGCTTGCGCAGCAGCAGCCAGAGCAGCGCGATACCCACCACGCCGCCGGCCAGGCCGACGCCGACGCTCAGCATGAACTGCGCCAGCTGATGGCCCAGACCCCTGTGGGTGCTGGCGATGACGGCATGAAACACCAGCGCACCGAGGACGCCGCCGACCGGGTCGATCATCGACCCTTCCCAGATCAGAATCCGCTGCAGCCGTTCCGACGGCCGGACGAAATTGAGCAGCGGGCCCACGACCGTGGGCCCCGATACGACGAGGATGATCCCGAGCATGACCGCCGCGCCGCGCGACATGCCCAGCAGCGGCGCGGCCACCAGTGCGGCGAGCGCCCAGGTCACCAGCACCCCGAACACGATCAGCCGGATCGCCACCCGGCGGGTGTGACCCTTGAGCTTGCGCAGATCCAGGCCCAGGCCCGCATCGTAGAGAATGACCGCCACCGACAACGACACCAGCGGTTCGAAGGCCGGGCCGAGCAGCTTCTCCGGGTTGACGTCGCTGGTCAGTGCGCCCGCGATGAAACCCGCCGGCAGCAGCAGGATCAGCGCGGGAACGCGCAGCCGGCTGGCCAGCACCTGGGAGCCGACCGCAAGCACGAGAATAAGGCCGATTCCGGTCAGGATCTGTGCTGTCGTCACGCCAGCCTCCGATTACCAGCTGGCCATTGTTTGCCAACCGTTCATGTATCGCTAGCTCACCTACTAAATGTGGCCGGGACTGGGCCCGAAATCATCACCCTTCATAGGTGATGAGCTGGCGCTTCTGCCCGCATAGAAAGGCAGGTAATACGTCAAGGTAAAGGGGCCAGCAGTGGGCGCTGAGCGGGATCGGGTCGCCGGCTTCGGGCGGCTGGAAGACGGGCTGCGACAGGCGGGGGAGTGGTACCGATGGGGGCCCTACGTCAGCGAGCGGCAGTGGGGCACGGTCCGCGAGGACTACAGCGCCGACGGCGAGGCCTGGGACTACCTGCCGCACGACCACGCCCGGTCCCGGGCCTACCGCTGGGGCGAGGACGGGCTGGCCGGGTTCTGTGACGTGGAGCAGCGGCTGTGCCTGGGCCTGGCTCTGTGGAACGGTAAGGACCCGATCCTCAAGGAGCGGGCGTTCGGGCTGACCGGGGCTCAGGGCAACCACGGCGAGGATGTCAAAGAGTACTGGTGGTACCTGGACGCGCTGCCCAGCCACGCCTGGAACCGCTGGCGGTACCACTATCCGCAGGGCGCGTTTCCGTACCAGGACCTCATCGACCAGAACGGGTCGCGCAGCCGGACCGAGCCCGAGTACGAGCTGCTGGACACCGGGGCGTTCGACCAGGACCGGTACTGGATCACCGAAGTGCACTACGTCAAGGCCAGCGCCGACGACCTGCTGATGACCGTGCAGGTGACCAACGCCGGCCCCGAGACCGCGACACTGCACGTGCTGCCGACCGCCTGGTTCCGCAACACCTGGTCGTGGGACGTAGGCGCGCCCAAGCCGAAGATGAGTGCGGTGGGCGATTCCGAGGTGGGCATCGAGCACCCGTTCGTCGGCCCGATGGAGCTGCTGGCCGGCCCCGGGCCGGACGGGACGACACCGACCGTGCTGTTCTGCGAGAACGAGACCAACGACCAGAAGCTGTTCGGCTCCGCGCCGATCACGCCGTACCCGAAGGACGGCATCAACGACCACGTGGTCAGCGGGACGGACACCGTCAACCCCGAACGCACGGGCACCAAGTGCTCGTTCTGGTATCAGGTGACGGCGGCGCCGGGCGAAACCGTCGAGCTGCGGCTGCGGCTGCGCCCGCCGCCCGTCCGGGCGCCCATCGGGAAGGCCAACGACCCCCTCGGCGAGCCGTACAGCCAGGTGGTGGAGCAGCGCAAGGCCGAGGCCGACGAGTTCTACGCCGACCTCACCCCGGCCGGGGCGTCGGCCGACGAGGCGCTGGTGATGCGCCAGGCGTTCGGCGGGTTGCTGTGGAGCAAGCAGTTGTTCTACTACGACGTGGCCCGCTGGCTGGACGGCGACCCGACCCAGCCGGTCCCCCCGGCTCAGCGATTGAGTGGCCGCAACTCGCGCTGGCGCAACTTCAACGCCTTCGACATCATGTCCATGCCGGACAAGTGGGAGTACCCCTGGTATGCCGCCTGGGACCTGGCCTTCCACTGCGTGGCCCTGGCCCACGTGGACCCGGCCTTCGCCAAGTACCAGCTGATTCTGCTGTGCCGGGAATGGTTCCAGCATCCCAACGGCGCGCTGCCCGCCTACGAGTGGGACTTCGGCGACGTGAACCCGCCGGTGCAGGCCTGGGCCGCGGCCGAGGTGTTCGCGATCGACGGGGCCCGCGACATTGATTTCGTCAGCCGGGTCTTCGACAAGCTGCTGGTCAACTTCACCTGGTGGGTCAACCGGGAAGATGCCGAGGGTAACAACCTGTTCGAGGGCGGCTTCCTCGGCCTGGACAACATCGGCCCGATCGACCGGTCGCACCTACCGGTGGGCGGCACGCTGGAGCAGTCGGATGCCACCGGCTGGATGGGGTTCTACGCCATCGCCATGGCCTCCCTGGCGATCATCCTGAACCGGTCCGGCCAGCGACCCGGCCTCGACCTCATCCTCAAGTTCATGGAGCACTTCGCCGGCATCAGCGAGGCCCTGGAAGGCCTCGGGCTGTGGGACGAGGCCGACGGGCTCTACTACGACCGGCTGCTCGCGCCGGACGGGGAAGCCACCTCGGTCAAGGTCCGGTCGATGGTGGGCATTATCCCGATCCTGGCCGCGGCGGTGCTGGAGGAAAACGATATCGAGCTGGCCCTCACCACCGGCAAGGCGTTCGCGGACTTCATGGACCGTCGTGGCCTGGCCGACGCGGAAAAGGCCAGCGAGATCGGGCTGGTGCGCGGCGAGGCCGGGCAGCGGCGGCTGCTGCTCAGCCTGGCCGGCGTCGGCCGGCTGGAGAAGCTGTTCGCCAAGCTGTTCGACGAGAGTGAGTTCCTGTCCCCGTACGGCCTGCGGGCGCTGTCGGCCTACCACCGCGATCACCCTTACGAACTCGACGTCGAGAGCCTGCAGGCCAGCATCGACTACGAGCCGGCCGAATCCACCACCGCCATGTTCGGCGGAAACTCGAACTGGCGCGGACCGCTCTGGTTCCCGCTGAACTACCTGGTGGTCAGCTCCCTGCAGCGCTACCACCGGTACTTCGGTGACGAGTTCACGATCGAATACCCGACCGGGTCGGGGGTGCGGCTCACCCTGGACAAGGTGGCCGATGACCTGCAGGACCGGCTGATCTCGATCTTTACCGAAGGACCCGGGGGTCGGCGCCCCTGCTTCGGCGGGACTGAAAAGCTGCAGAACGATCCGGCCTGGCACGACAACCTGATCTTCAGCGAGTACTTCCACGGCGACAACGGCGCCGCGATCGGCGCCTTCCACCAGACCGGCTGGACCGGCCTGATCGCCGACATGATCCGCCGCCGGCACGGGGCGGTTGATCCCCTCGGGGACGTCATCCGCGCCATCAGCAAGGGAAATGGGCAATGACCGCCGTAGCCGGGCTGCCCCTTACCTCCCGCCCCGGTAACCCGTTCCCGCTCGGGGCCACGGCGGATGAGGCGGGCACCAACTTCGCGGTGGCCTCCGGCGTCGCCGATGGGATGGTGCTGTGCCTGTTCGACGAGTCGGGCCTGGAAACGCAGATCCAGTTCCGGGACTATGACGCCGGCGTCTGGCACGCCTTCGTGCCCGGGATCAGGCCGGGGCAGGCCTACGGGTACCGGGCCACCGGGCCGTACGATCCCGCCCGCGGCGTGCGCTGTAATCCGGCCAAGCTGCTGCTGGATCCCTACGCCCGGGCCATCAGCGGCTCCGTCACGTTCGGCCCGGACGTGCTGGGCAATGCCGAAGGTGACCCGGACGCGCCCAGCCCCGCGGACTCCGCCGCCAGCATGCCGCGGAGCCTGGTGGTGGCCGGCGACGCCTTTAACTGGAGTGATACCGGTCATGTGCGGCACCGGTTCTCCGACACGATTATCTACGAACTGCACGTCAAGGGCTTCACCATGCGTCATCCGGGGATCCCGCCGGAGCTGCGCGGTACCTACGCCGGCCTGGGGCACGAGGCGGCCATCGCCCACCTGCTCAAACTCGGGGTAACCGCGGTCGAGCTGCTGCCGGTGCACGAGAGCGTCCCCGAGGCGTTCCTGCTGAAACGCGGGCTGACCAACTACTGGGGCTACAACACGATCGGCTACTTCGCGCCGCATCAAGGCTATTCGGCGGCGGTCCGGGCCGGCAAGCCCGGCGGCCAGGTCGAGGAGTTCAAGGCCATGGTGGACTCACTGCACGCGGCCGGGCTGGAGGTGATCCTGGACGTGGTGTTCAACCACACCGCCGAGGCCGGCGCGGACGGCCCGACGATCTGCTTCCGCGGCCTCGACAATCCGGCGTACTACCGGCTCGAGTCCGGTAACCCACGCGGGTACTTCGACACGACGGGCTGCGGCAACTCCCTCAACGCGGGCGACCCGGTCACCTTGCAGCTGATGATGGACTCGATGCGCTACTGGTTGACCGAGATGCACGCCGACGGGTTCCGGTTCGACCTGGCCCCGACCCTGGCCCGCCAGGACGGCGCCTTCGATCAGGTGTCGGCCTTCCTGGACATGGTCTCCCAGGATCCCGTGGTGTCCCGGGCCAAGCTGATCGCCGAGCCGTGGGACGTCGGCCAGATGGACAGCTACGACCTTGGCCGCTTTCCGCCGCTGTGGCGGGAGTGGAACGGCAAATACCGGGACACGATGCGCGACTTCTGGCGCAGTCATCCCGTCGGCCTCGGCGAGTTCGCGACCCGCTTCTGCGGGTCGTCGGACCTCTACGCGGGGTCGCGCCGCCGGCCCACGGCGTCGGTCAACCTGATCACCGTGCACGATGGCTTCACCCTCCGGGACCTGGTCTCCTACGACGACAAGCACAACGAGGCCAACGGGGAATCGAACCGCGACGGGACCAATGACAACAGCTCGTGGAACTGCGGAGCGGAGGGCCCGACCACCGATCCCACCATCCTGGCCCTACGGGAGCGCCAGTCCCGGGCGATGCTTACCACCCTGCTGCTGTCGTTCGGCGTCCCGATGCTGCTCGGCGGTGACGAGCTCGGCCGCACCCAGCAGGGCAACAACAACGCCTACTGCCAGGACAACGAGATCGCCTGGCTGGACTGGTCCCAGCCCGACACGGATTTGCAGGACTTCACCACCCGGCTGGTTGCCCTGCGCAAGCAGCACCCGGTCTTCCGCCGCCGCCGTTTCCTGGCCGGAAAGGATGCATCCGAGCTCCAGTGGTTCACTCCCCAGGGCCAGTGCATGACCTCCGCCGACTGGTCGGACGCCGGCGCCCTGGCCATCGGGCTGTACCTGGACGGATCCGATGCCCCCGACCACGCCGCCGACGGCACGCCGCTGCTCGACGACGACTTCCTGGTTCTGGTCAACGCCTGGTGGGAGCCGCTGGAGTTCGTCCTGCCGGTCACCCGGGCGGACGCCGCCTGGCGCCTCGAGGTCGACACCTACGACCCCGCCGCAACCGGGTCTTCCGCCCCTGCCCAGGCCGCTGGCCAGCGCTGGACCGTCGGCCCCCGGTCCGTCGTGGTGCTGTCAGCCCCGCGCCAGGATTGACCAGGCGCACCACCCTCCACAGTCGCCACTTTGTACTCACTTACCACACAGGTTACTTATCAGTAACTTTCAGGCTAACGGCGGGTGATATTCAGTAAACGGTCAGGCCTGTCGCTGATTCTTCAGGTGGTCCTTTCCGGCTACGGGTTCCGACCCCCACCCGGAAAGGACTACCAAGCGCGCCCCGCCGGCCATGCTCTCACTCCCTCGAGGGCGCCCCTGATGGCCGGCGGGGCGCCTCGCCCGGGCCGCGCCGTTCCTCCCGCGGCGCGCCCGGGCGCATCCTGGGTGGCGGGGTAAGGTCTTCGCCCTCCGTGGGTGATGCCCCAGGCGGCGCTGGGCGGTTGAGTCGGGGCAGTAGACCCGGCCGCCTGCTCGGTGGAGCTGGCCGCTAACGAGGAGTTTTTCGGTCCGCTGATCGCGGAGATGCCCATGTCCTCGGCACGGGTCCCAGCCCGTACTCGCTCGTCCTCCTCGGTGACAACATGTACCTCTTGCCCCCGGTGATCCAGGCCGTTCGCACCGCTAGTCTCTGGCCGCTCCCAAAAGAGCGCGGGGCCGGCCTCCGATGACCGGCGCTGCCCGTCCGAAGTGTCAATCATCCCTTACAGGTGATCCCCGTCGCCGTGACTGAGCAGAAGATCGATGGGGACAAGCCCGGCTGGACGGGATCGAGCATGCCTTCCGACAACGACGACGTGAGCCGATGGAACTGGAATCGCTCGACGCCACTCTCGTTATCGATACGTTCCTGCTGCTCCTGATCGGGGTCGGGCCGAAGATCGCGCTGGTGCCTTTCCTCGAGGCAACCAAGGAGATGCCGGAGGTGACCAAGCGCCGCGTGCTGCGCAAGATGCTGACCACCGCGGCTACGGTGTCCGTGCTCCTGCTGGTTCTCGGTGGCTTGCTGACCAGGCTGCTGCATTTCTCGCCGGGTCCTGGACGCGAACCGCATGCTGGTGACCGAGAAGGTATTCGGCTTCCTGCTCGCGGCGCTCGCCGCCCAGCTGGCTCTCAGCGGACTGTCCGACCTAGGAATCATCCACCTCGCGGGACACTGAAGGGGCAAACCATGGCCGGCGTTACGGCAGGTGACGAACTTCAGCACGAGCCCGTGGCGGAGAACCTGGGGCGCCGCCGCGCCGCCGGGATCTACGGCGCGATCATCACTGCGGCGATCCTTGACACCGCCGGAGGCCACCTGCCCACCCTGCCGCTGGTAGTCGCCGTAGTGGTCACGCTGGTCGTCTACTGGCTCGCCGAAGAGTACGCCGAGCTTCTGGGCGAACAGGCCGGAAACGGCCGCCTGCCCAGCCGGGCCGTCATCCTCAGGGCGCTGGCCGCGACCTGGCCGATGGTCAGCGCGTCCTACCTGCCGTTGCTGGCGCTGCTGCTGGCGCGGCTGGCCGGAGCCTCGGCCTCCGCCGCAGCCAACATCGGGCTGGTGGCCGCGATCGTGCTGCTGACCTTCCACGGATGGTCCGCCGGCCGAGCGGCCCGGCTGCAGGGCTGGCCGCTGTTCCTGGCCACGTCGGTGGCCCTGGCCCTTGGCCTGGTGATGATCGGGCTCAAGGACCTGGTGCTGAACCATCTCCACTGATCGGGATGGCCGGCAGGGGGCGGAAGGAGGCGAGCTGCCGCAGCCGCGGCCATTCCAGGGCTGCCCTGGGGGTGGGAACTCCGGGACGCGTCCTCGGCACGACGACGGAAAGGGCCCGTGGCTGGATGGTGCAGCGGACGGGCGTCGCGAGCATGACCGTCTCGCCGTCGATGCCGACGGGGATCTCGGAGGCGTCGGCGTCCACGATGACCTCATCGGCGGTACGGACAGTCAGCCCGTTACCGCGCTGGCCACGGACGAGTTCCACCGCCTGCCGGGCGTTGTCCACGCGGACGCCGACTACGCCCAGCGCGCCCGTGTCGAGACGGGCGCGCCGGCCCAGGCCGGCTACGTCGCTCAGCTCATATTGGCCGTTGCTGACCAGGAGCGCCTGCGGGCCGTCGATCCTGGTGTCACCCGCCTGGGCGGACAGCCGGGCGCCATGGTGGCCGTTGAGCAGGTCAGGCAGCATCTGCAAGGTGGTGCCGCGCTTGTCGTCCCGGTACGCGGGGCTCCGTACCACCTCGGCGTAGGCACCGAAGGAGGCATTGTTCACGAAGGTGCGCCCGCCGATGGTGCCCAGGTCGACCCGGAGCTCCTCCCCGTCGGTCAGGGCATCGAGGCCGGCGGCGGGATCCTCGCGGTCCAGTCCCAGGTCGAGGGCGAAGTGGTTGCGGGTCCCGGCACTGATCACCAGGAAGGGCAGGCCGTGCTCGGCCGCGATACCAGCCACCAGGGCCTGGGTTCCGTCGCCGCCGGCCACCCCGAGCAGATCGGCGCCATCGGCTGCCGCCTGGCGGGCCAGGGCGGCGACGTCCACGATCCCCGGGCCGTCCAGCAGCACCACCTCGGCGCCCAGCGCCTCCGCCTTGTCCTTCAGCCCGAATTTGATCACCTTCCCCCCGCCCGACCTCGGGTTCATGATCAGGAATGGCCGGCGCGGACGTGCCGCCGGGACGGCCGGCATGGCCGCGTCCTGCCCGCCGGTGCTCAGCGCGGTCTTGCCGATGCCGGCCGCGAGCACCATCAGCGCCACCGCCACGATGGCGACCCACAGCAGGCGGGCAAACGCGTAGGCCACCAGGATGAGCACGGGCGCCGCGACGACCAGAACCAGCGCGATCCACCGGAGCACACCCCGGCGGGCCAGGAACCAGTACGCGCCCGCCAGCACGACGCACACGCCGATGACCGCGAACGCCACCAGCGTCAGGCTGCGCCACCCCGCCACGGCGATCACCAGCGCCGCCGCCGCCAGCACCAGGGCGAACGAGGCGCGGGCGAGCCAGCGGCGGGTCCTTACCTTCATGAGGTGTTACCACCCCTCCAAAGGACTGGCCGTACAGCCAGCCGCCCGGACAGATCCGCTGTGGGCTGGCGGTGATCGCGCTCGCATGCTGAGGTAGCTGCATGAGAGCCGGCTATGAGCGCCTTGCCGGGCTGGATGAGGTGCTCCACCGTGCGCGGGAGCTTCAGGCCCGGACAGTCGTCTTTGATATCGAGCCCCTGGTCGCCTATTGGGATAGCGGCCAGGCGGCCCTCGACCGGGGGGTCGCCCTGGTACTCCGCCAGGTTGAGACGGTGCCAAGCGTGCAGGTCATCTGCTTTGCCACCAATTCGGTGCGGCGCCCATCGAGCGTGTCCGAGGACGGCGGCGTGCGGGTGGTCTACCTGGCGTCGGCCGGCAAACCGCTCCGGCTCGCGTCTTACCGTAGCTTTCCGCGGCCGGGAATGGTGATCGGAGACCAGATCGCCACCGACGGGGTTCTCGCCCGGCGGCTGGGCTACGTATTTGTGCAGTACCGCCCGCCGTCGGGCCGCCTGCCGGCCGGCCCATGGCTGATGGACCGGCTCGGGCGGCTGGTGCGGCCGCTGCTGTTCACCCAGCCCGGCTGACCACATCCCACAACGACATGTATTCAACCTGCGACCTCCTGAAGGCCGTTACAGATGGCTGAACCCGCCTGACTCTTCCTTCGTCATCGGCACGGTGACCGGGTGCCGGGAGAAGTGAGCCACGGCGTCCCGGAAGTCGCCCAGCAGCAGCGACGCCATGTCCCGGCTCACGCCCAGGCGGACCAGGATGCGCTGCACGGGGATGTCGGATGCCGTTCCGGTGAGGGTGTAGGCCGGCACCTGCCAGCCCTGGGCGCGCAGCCGGTCGGCCAGGTCGAACAGCGTGTAGCCGGGATCTTCGCCCTCCCGGATCCGCCAGGTGACCGTCGGGATCCCGGTGGCCGGGTCGCTGTCGCACAGCAGCTCGAACGGGCCCAGCTTGACGATTTCGGCCGCCAGGTACTGGCCGGTGTCATAGGACGCCTGGTGGATGCTGCGGTAGCCCTCGCGGCCCAGCCGCAGGAAGTTGTAGTACTGGGCGATGATCTGCCCGGCCGGGCGGGAGAAGTTGATCTGAAAGACCGGCATGTCGCCGCCGAGGTAGTTGACGTGGAAGATCAAATCCTCGGGAAGCTCCGCGCGGTCCCGCCACAGGATCCAGCCGACACCCAGCGGGGCCAGCCCGAACTTGTGCCCGGAGGTACTGATCGACTTCACCCGGGGGAGCCGGAAGTCGAAGGCGATCTGCGGCGCGCAGAACGGGGCGAGGAACGCGCCGCTGGCCCCGTCCACGTGTATCGGGACGTCCAGGCCGGTATCGGCCTCGAGCTTGTCCAAGGCGGCGGCCATGGCCTCCACCGGCTCGTAGGCGCCGGTGTAGGTCACCCCGAGCGTGGGGACCACCATGATCGTGTTCTCGTCCACCCGCTCCAGCATCGAGGCTGGATCCATCATGTAGTGGCCGTGCGACATCGGGACCTCGCGCATCTCGATGTCCCAGTACTTGGCGAACTTGTGCCACACCACCTGGACCGGCCCGCACACCATGTTGGGCCGATCCGACGGCTTGCCGTCCGCTTCGCGCTTGGCCCGCCACCGCCACTTGGCCGCCATGCCCGCCAGCATGCAGGCCTCCGAGGACCCGATGGCCGAGGCGCCCACCGCGTTGCCCGCATCCGGCGCATTCCACAGATCGGCCAGCATGTGCACGCAGCGGGCCTCGATCTCCGCGGTCTGCGGGTACTCGTCTTTGTCGATCATGTTCTTGTGGATCGATAGGGACATCAGCGCCAGCAGTTCAGGCTCCGCCCACGTCTGGCAGAACGTGGCCAGGTTCTGCCGCGCGTTCCCGTCCAGCATCAGCTCGTCCGCAACCACCTGGTACGCCTCGCGCGATGGAGACTCCTCGGACGGGAAGCGGTACTTGGGCACCTCTCGGGTCAGGTCGTGCCCGGCGAAGATGCACTCGTCTAGCTGCTCCCGGACCGTGTCGCGCTCGTGCAACGGCATAATCGCCTGCCTCCTCAATCGGAACACCCGCCCCGCTGATCCTGGGCCGGGCCTTCGCTGTCCGCCTGGAGGCGGCGCTTTCACCATGCTCTCCGGCTCTGACCAGGGCCGCATCACACCCAGTGGGTGAGGTCGGGAGGGCCTGGCCCGGGCACTCTGCTGTCAGAGCCGGGTGATTGAACCGATCAGATGGGACGCGCCGATGTCCGTGCAGGAGCGCGACGACCGGCCGGGCGGCGGCGGCGACCGGCCGGGCCGCGTCGGACCCTTCGTGACCTTCGTCGAGCACGTCCGCCCCAACGGCGCGGTGGCGCACTGGGAGTCCCGCCGGCACCGGAAGCATCTGCGGCCCTCCTCGGCGGCCGGCTCAACCTGGTGGGCCCCCCGGGCGCGGGGCTGGTGGATCGCGGTGCTGTTCGCGCTGGGCTCGCTGCTGTTCGCGGTCGGCGCGGTCCCTGGCTACGCCAGTGCGGTGGGCGCCCGCGGGGACGCCGCGACCTTTTTCGTCGGCTCGCTGTTCTTCACCGCGGCTGGTTTTCTCACCTACCGGGAGGCCGTGGACGCCGCGCCGGAGCCGTCACCCGTCAGCCGGCGCCGCTTCTTCGTTTTCCAGCCCGGCCGGATCGACTGGTGGGCGACGGCGATCCAGCTGGCCGGCACCATCTTCTTCAACCTCAGCACCGGGAACGCGCTGCGGGCCGACCTCACCGCCACAGCCGCCCATCAGCACGTGTGGCGCCCCGATGCCATCGGCTCGATCTGTTTCCTGGTGGCCAGCGCGCTGGCCTGGTTCGAGGTCTGCCACGGCTGGACCGCCTGGCGGCCCGGGTCGTGGTCATGGTGGATCACGCTGCTCAACCTCGTCGGCTCCGTGGCTTTCGGTGTGTCGGCCGTGGCCGGCTACATCAGCCCGGCGACCGGCCAGCTGCGCAACGCCGAGCGGTCGAATCTGGGTACCTTGATCGGCGCCCTGTGCTTCCTCGCCGGGGCGCTGCTGCTGCTGCCCGAGCGCACCGAGGAAGAGTAACGGCCGTCACACGTACTGATGGAGGCGGATCGTGGCGCGACCGGGCGAGGAGTAAAGCTGCACGAGGTCGCAGAGCTGATTCGCGAGCCACAGATCGTCTCCCGGCCCGGTGCCGGCGCCGACGCCGGGCGGCAGGCGGCCGGCCAGCGGCCAGGTGAGGCGGCTGTGGTCGGATATCTCGCAGACCAGCGCCTGACCGTCGGACCAGGCGTGAAGCTCGCCCTCACCGCCCGCCTTGCGGAGGCTGTTGGCGATGATCTGCTTGACCGCCACCATCAATGCGGTGGTTGACTGCTGGCCCAGTCCAGCCTGCTGGGCGTGCCCGGCGACGAACGTACCCACCCGGCTGAGGTCTCCCAGCCGGACGGTCAGGTGGTCCGCGTCGCCTGGCGCGGTCGGCAGCGGCCGGGTAAACGGATCAGCGAGGTCGACGGGGCGGTACATGCTGCTCTGCTGCCGGTCTTCGCCGTGGGCGACCAGCGGGTGCGTCCGCCAGGCCTCGTCGATGACGTCGGCGGTCAGCGCCTCAAGATCGTAGGGACAGAGCAGCCACAACGGCGTCGATGCGCCGAAGGCGACGTTCAGCAGTGCCTCGTGCAGCTGGCATTCGGTCATCTCGGCCGGGGACCGCCCCGGGTAGATCGGCTCCCCGATCCCGCACAGCTGCGCCGCGCCGGCCTGCGCCTGCGCGAACGCGTGCCACGCGGCGATGATCCGGCCGGGGTTACGGCCGACCTCAGCCATGTCTGCGAAGCTGACCTTGTCGGCGTCAGCCCCCAGTTCCCGGCGGAGCATGTCGATCTTCGGGCCGCTCACCATGATCAGTATCGGAACGCCCGCCCGGACGGCCCGGCGCGCGAACGACACCGTAGCGGTGCGAAATTCATCCGCGCCGGAGTACAGCAGTGCCTCATGCCGGTACCCGGTGCTCTGCGCCAGGTGCTCCTCGTAGGCGGCCAGGCCCGCCGTGAGCGTGTGCGGCCCGCGCAGGCGCTGGAGCCGCGGCGAGACCTGCGAGTAATCCAGGTAGGGATGGTCACCGCAGCTCGGGCAGACGAGCTCGAACAGGTCCCGGTAGCCACCCTCGGCCCGGCCCTCCACCATGTGCACCGGCTGGCGCCGCAGGCGCGCCGTGTCGCCATGCGCGGGCCAATCAGCCACCGGAACGGCCCGGGCACTCCGGCAGTCGGCGTGCTTGCTCGCTGACGACGCCATGTTTCCCCCACTGTGTTGCCGCGCCGCACACGATGTGCCGTCTACCAGTCAGACCAGGTGACCCCATGATCCGGCATTCGGCTAGGGACCAAGGTCCTTACGCCCGGGGATGGGATCGGGGGAGGTGGCCACGTCAGGCAGTGGAACCGAGGCAAAAAGGTTGAGGCCGAGCGCTTCTGAGAGATACCTGGTGATCCGCTGGCCGCGCACGCTGTTGCCGGCCGCGTCGAGCGGCGGGGAAAACGTGCCGACGCTCCCCTTGCCCGGCGACACCGTCACGATGCCGCCGCTGACTCCGCTCTTGCCGGGCAGGCCGACGTCGTACAGCCACTGGCCGGACTCCTCATAGAGGCCGGCGGTGGCCAGCACCGCCAGCACCCGGTGGCAGTAGCGGGTGTCGATGGCCCGCTCACCGGTTACCGGGTTCACTCCGCCGTTCGCCAGCGTCGCGCCCATGATGGCCAGGTCTCGCGCGCTTACCCGCAGCGAACACTGGCGCGTGTAGACATCGGTGGCGAGATCGGGGTCGCAGTACATGCAGCCGTAGCCGTCGAGGAGGTGGGCGATGCCCTGATTGCGCTTGTTGGTCGCGGTCTCGGATGCGTAGACGTCCTCGTCCATGACCAGTCGCCGCCCGGCGAAGCGCGACATCCCGGCGACGATGCTCTCGAATTTTTCCGCTGCGGTAGTGCCCGGGACGAGGCTCGTGGTGGCTATGGCCCCGGCATTGACCAGGGGGTTCATCGTCCGGTCGGCATTCAGCTCGATGGCCATCACCGAGTTGAAGGGCAGGCCGGTGCCGTTGACGCCCAGCTTCCGGCGGGCCTCTTCATGCCCCAGCGTCTGACAGACCAGGGCGAAGGCGAAGACTTTGGAGATGCTCTGGATGGCGAACTCCTGGTCAGCATCGCCGATCGAGAAGTGCCGCCCCCTGACGCCGGCCACGCAAACGCCGAAGGCGGCAGGTGACGCCGCCGCGAGAGCCGGAATGTAGTCGGCGACGGTTCCGTCGTCGACCGGGAGAAACCGCTCGTAGCCGGCCTCGACGTGGGCCTGAACCTCGGTATCGGACGGAAGTACCCCGGTCGAGACCCGTTCGGTCTCGGGATGGTCCTGCGGGTCGGTGCCAAGGTCCATGGTCATCCTTCGGTTAGGGCGATTGCCAGCGCGGCGATCGAGATGCCGAGGATGGCCAGGGTGATCAGCATCAGGCGGCCGGACCGGGCCGGGCCCGGCCCGCGGGTCAGCTGGCCCAGTCCCCAGATGATGCCGCTGAGGATCAAGATCGGGATCCCCGCATACGGGCGGCTCTTGAGGATGACGGCGCCCAGCGCGGCGAACGAGATCGCCGTGCGGGTCCAGGAAAGTGCGGTCCTGGCCCGCGCCAGGCCCGGATCGGCATCCTCGATGTCGTCCGCGGGTGTCATTGGTGCTGCGCCAATCCCGACAGCAGGGAAAGTGCCACCGCCAGCAGCCCGACGGCCGCGATGGTCACGGTCATGATCCAGGGCAGCCATGAGCGGGCCACCGGTTCGCCGCGGCGAAGCGCCCGCTGATTGGCCATCCATTCGAGGTAGCCGACGATGACGACGACCGCGCCGAGGAGGATCAGCGGAATTCCGATGATGCGCCGGCCCCACGGGACGCCGGGGAAGGCCGGCAGCAACTGGATGATCGCCAGCCCCGCGGTCACCAGCGCGAGCGCGGTGCGGCTCCAGGCCAGGAACGTCCGCTCGTTGGCAAAGGTGAACCGGGCATCTGGCTCAGCCTCAGCCCGCCCCGCGGGAGCCGCGGGGCTGACTGAGCTTTCGTCCGGGCTGGGGTCCGTCCCCGGCTCCTCTCCGGTACCCGATCTCAGTCCTCGGCTGGGGCCTGGTCGCAGTCCTCAGATGGCGGGAGGCGGCGTGTAGGAGGGACTGAGGTTGCCCGCGGGGTCGGACTCGATGAGCAGCGATACGGCCTCGATCAGCGCCAGGTGCGTGAACGCCTGCGGGAAGTTGCCGAGGTGCTGGCCGGTCGTGGCATCGATCTCTTCCGCGTAGAGCATCAGCGGCCCGGCGAACGACAGCAGTTTCTGGCACAGGTCGTACGCGCGTTTGGTCTCACCGATCATGGCCAGCGCGGTCACCAGCCAGAACGAGCAGATGGTAAAGGTGCCTTCGTCACCGTCGAACCCGGTGTCGGTTCCTTCGACCTTGTAGCGCAGGACCAGGCCGTCCTGGGTCAGCTCATCGGCGATGGCCAGCACGGTCGAGGCGATGCGCTTGTCGTCGGGCGGCAGGAAGCCCATGATCGGCAGCAGCAGCAGTGAGGCGTCGAGATCATCGGTCTCGTAGTGCTGCCGGAACACGCCCCGGTCGGACACGCCCTTGTCCAGCACCTCGGCCTTGATTTCATCGGCGCCTGACCGCCAGCGCTCGGCCCGCTCCGTATCGCCCCGTTCGTCGGCGAGATCGGCGCCGCGCGCCGCCGCCACCCAGCACATGACCTTCGACGCTACGAACTGTTTGGGGTCGCCGCGGACTTCCCAGATGCCCTGGTCGGGTTCACGCCAGTGCTCCAGGGCCGCGTCGACGAATCCGGCCAGCCCTTCCCACACCGGCGGCACGATCTGGCTGGCACCCGCGTGGAACTGCACGTCCAGCGCGTCGATGATCATTCCCCACACATCGTGCTGCTGCTGATCGAAGGCCCCGTTGCCAACCCGGACCGGACGCGCCCCACGCCACCCGGACAGGTGGTCGAGGGTTCGTTCGGTCAGGTCACGCTCCCCGCCGATGCCGTACATGATCTGCAGCGTCGGCTTGTTCTTGAGATCCCCGCCGGTGACCGCGTCCAGGACGAAGCCCCAGTACTCGATCGCCTCCCAGTCGAAGCCAAGGCGGTACAGCGCGCGGAGCATGAAGGCGGAGTCCCTGATCCAGGTGAACCGGTAGTCCCAGTTGCGCGCCCCGCCGGGCGTTTCCGGCAGCGAGGTCGTCGACGCGGCCATGATGGCGCCGGTGGGGGCGTAGCTCAGCCCCTTGAGGGTCAGAGCGCTGCGGTCCAGGTAGGGCTTCCACGGATGGTCAGGGATCTTGGCCGCGCTCAGCCAGTCGCGCCAGTAGTCGATCGTGGTGTTCAGCGCGCTGAACGCCTCGTCCTGGCTGGCCGGGACCCGGGGGTCATCCCCCCAGGACAGGGCGACGAACGCCGACTGGCCCGGGGTGAGCGTCGTGCGGCCGTAGGAGCGGGCGCCGATCACGCCGAGCGGGATGCTGCCCGCCAGCCTGAGCTGCGTGTTCCCGTCCGCGGCGGCGATGGTCATCGCGTCATAGCTCTCGCCCGCATAGCTCCACGTGCCGGTGTCGGACCCGTAGTTGAAGCTGGGGCCGCAGTTCACCACGGCCTCGACCCGGCCGCTGATGCACGTCGCGATCCGCACCAGCGCGCTGACGGCGCCGAAATCAGCCGGGGCCCGATGGTAGTCGGGCCGGCGTCCCTCCTGCTGGACCCGGCCGACGGCCAGGAAGTCCTGGACGACCATCCATCCGGTCGGGGTCTGCCAGGTCGTTTCCAGCACCATGGTCCCCGGTACGTACCGGCGATGCTGCGGGACCTGGGTGGTGGCGGGACCGAACCGGAACAGGCCCGCGGTCCGGTCGAGCAGTGCCCCGAACACGCTCGGGGCATCCGGGCGGGGCAGGCAGAGCCATTCGACCGCTCCGTCCGGCGCGATCAGGCAGCTCTGCTCGCAGTTCGACAGGAAGGCGTAGTCGGCGATCGGCGGGAACAGGCTCAGCTGGGCCTGGCCCATTGCGGACTGGACAGGGACGTCAGGCATTTGCCCTCATTTCGTCGTCATCGACGGGTCGCTCAGGCCATCGCTCACACGCCCAATCTGGCGGTTGCGGCTCCCGGCTGCTTCACCCCCCCTGGGTGATCTGCGGCGCCGGGGCCGGATGGACCACTGGTACCGGCCGGGTCGCGGCGGCCCGATCACCCCACGGGGGTGATGCTCGTCCCCGCCGCGAGGGCGACAGTGGTGATCATTGTCCAACGGCCAGAAATGGTGTGTGCCATGTCTGCTAACACGCAGGAAAGCAGCAATTTCCCGGAATTCAGAACTGGCCCCCTGATCACGGGTGCCGCTCTCGTCGGAGCCGGTGCCATGATCGCCATGGCGGGGCTGGCCGTCGGTGGCTCACATCTGATCTCCGCTACCCGCCGGTGGGTCCAGGCGATGGAGGTGCCGCCCAGCGAGGTCGCGAAGGCCAAGTGGACGCAGGCCAGGACCGCCGCCGCGGCCGGCACGGCCGCCTGGCGGAACGGTGTGCCAGCCGAGGTCAATTCCTGATCAGCGATTGGGCGTTTCACGCGGCCAATCGCTCCTAAGCCCGGCGATCGGGGGAATCACGGATGGCGCTGGATCTTGCGCGATGGCAGTTCGCGTTTACGACCATCAACCATTTCTTTTTCGTTCCGGTGACGATCGGGCTGGCCTTTCTGACTGCCCTGCTGCAGACGGCGTGGTACCGGACCAAGCGCGATGAGTACTTGCGGCTGACCAAGTTCTTCGGCGTCCTGCTGGTCATCAATGTGGCGATCGGCGTCGTGACCGGTCTCGTGCAGGAGTTCGAGTTCGGGATGAACTGGGGGGCGTACTCCCGGCTGGTCGGGAACATCTTCGGCGCCCCGCTGGCGATGGAGGGACTGGCCGCGTTCTTCCTGGAGTCGACGTTCCTGGGGCTGTGGCTGTTCGGCTGGGACAAGCTGTCGCGCCGCGTGCACCTGGCCGCGATCTGGCTGGTCAGCCTGGGCAGCATGCTGTCGGCGGCGTTCATCCTGGCGGCCAACTCCTGGATGCAGCACCCCGTCGGCTACAAGATGGTGAACGGCAAGCCCCAGCTGGACGACATCTGGGCGGTGTTCACCAATCCGGTGTTCGTCTGGGGATACGCCAAGGTCATCCTGGCGTCGCTGGTCACCGGGGCCGCCATCATGCTCGCGGTCTCCGCCTGGCAGCTCCGGCACGGCGGGAACCTGGACGTATTCACCCGGTCGGCGCGGCTGGCGCTCATCGTCCTGGTCCCGGCGATCTTGTTCACGATGCTGGTCGGCGACGAGCTCGGGGTGATCGAGGGCCGGTACCAGCCGATGAAGATCGCGGCGGCCGAGGGGCAGTGGACCACCTGCCAGCCGTGCTCGTTCTCGCTGTTCCAGATCGGCGGCGGCAACAACGACCAGACCCCGACCAAGATCATCGCGATCCCGCACCTGCTGTCGCTGCTGGCCACCAACCACTGGAACGGCAAGGTGTCAGGGGCTCAACCCGCTGAACAGACGCAGTACAACAAGCAGTTCGGGCCCGGCTACTACGTGCCGAACGTGTTCATCCAGTACTGGTCCATGCGGGCGATGGCCTATCTGGGCGTCGTGATCCTGCTGATCGCGCTGTGGGGGCTGTGGCTGACCCGGCGCGAGAAACTCGCGACATCCCCGCTGTTCTTGTGGGTGGCGGTGTGGGGGGCCGTACTGCCGTTCATCCTGAACACCGCGGGCTGGCTGCTGACCGAAAGTGGCCGGCAACCCTGGATCGTGCAGGGCATCATGCTGACCAAGAACGGGATCTCGCCCACCGTCAGCACCACCTGGCTGTGGATCAGCGTGGTGGGATTCGTGCTGCTCTACGGCACCCTCGGCACGGTCGACTTCCTGCTTGATGCTCAAGTACTCACGCGACCAGCTGCCGCCCGCGCGCACCGACGCCGAGGTCGACGCGCCCGTCCCAGCTGTTCAGTATTGAGGTCGTCATGGTGCCGTTCTGGTTCATCGTCATCGCGGTCCTGTGGACCGGGTTTTTCATCCTCGAGGGGTTCGACTTCGGTGTCGGCATGCTGCACAGCCTGGTCGGCCAGGACGAAGCGGGCCGCCGGGCGGCCATCAACACGATCGGGCCGCTGTGGGACGGCAACGAGGTCTGGCTGATCGTGGCCGTCGCCGCCATGTTCGCGGCGTTTCCCGGCTGGTACGCGACGACGTTCTCAGGCTTCTACCTGGTGACGGTGCTGCTGCTGGCGTCACTGATCATCCGCGGCGTGGCCTTCGAGTACCGCGGCAAGCGCAACGCGGCCCGCTGGCTCCGAACCTGGGACGTGGCGCTGACCACCGGCAGCGTGCTGGCCCCATTCCTGGTCGGCCTGGTGCTGGGCGACATGCTGCACGGCCTGCCCATCAACTCCAGCCAGAACTACACCGGGTCATTCTGGGACCTGTTCCAGCCTTACGCCGTGTTCACCGGGGTCACCCTGGTGCTGATCTGCCTGCTGGCCGGCGCGACGTTCCTGTGCCTCAAAACCACCGGCGACATGCACGTACGTTCCCGGCAGCTCGCCCGCACGGTGGCCCCGTTCACCGCTGCCGCGGTCGGGGGCTTCGCCATCTGGACGCACGTGCAGTCCAGCAGCACCTTCTTTCTCCGGCCGCTTGAGCTGCTCGCCATCGTCGCCGTCCTGGCCGCGCTCTGGCTGGTCTACTCCCGCATGCGACGGCTTCGCCTTCACCGCGGCCACGATCACCACGGCGACCTGCATCGTGTCGATCTTCGTTGGCCTGTACCCCAACGTGATGGTGTCCAGCACCAACCCGGCCTACAACCTCACCGTAAGTAACACGGCGTCCGATCCGTATTCGCTCAAGGCGATGACCGTCGTCGTCCTCTTCTTCCTCCCGCTGGTCCTCGCCTATCAAACCTGGACCTACTACGTCTTCCGCCGACGAGTGAGCCGGGACGACTTCATCCAACCGCCGCCGGTCGCGCTGGCGCAGCCGACGGAGCCGCCCGGTACGGCACCGGGCACCCCAGCACCCACCGTCGTACCGCCTGGAAGGGACTAATCATGAGCGAGCACTACGACGTCATCGTGATCGGAACGGGGGCCGGCGGCGGCACGCTCGCCCGCCACCTCGCCCCCTCGGGCAAGCGCATCCTGCTGCTCGAGCGGGGCGACTGGCTGCCCCGCGAGCCCGGCAACTGGTCGACCGAAGACGTCTTCGTCGATGGCCGCTACATCTCGCCCGACAAGTGGTACGACGTGAAGGGCAAGTCCTTCTTCCAGCCGCAGGTGCACTACTTCGTCGGCGGCGCCACCAAGCTGTACGGCGCCGCGCTCTATCGGATGCGCGAGCAGGACTTCGGTGAAATCCACCACCACGATGGCCTGTCGCCGGCCTGGCCCATCTCCTATCAGGACATGGAGCCCTACTACACCGCCGCCGAGACGATGTACCAGGTGCACGGGGCGCGGGGCGAGGATCCAACCGAGCCGCCGTCTACCGCGCCCTACCCCTACCCCGCGGTCTCTCACGAGCCCCGGATTCAGCAGCTGTCCGACGATCTGGCCAAGAGCGGGTACCACCCGTTCCACGCGCCGTGCGGCATTCTGGTCAACGAGGCGAACCTGCCGTACAGCATCTGCGTGAAATGCGGTTCCTGCGACGGCTTCCCCTGCCCGCTGCACGCCAAGTCCGACGCCGAGGTGCTCGGCGTCCGCCCCGCCCTCAAGCACGACAACGTGACGCTGCTGCGGAACGCGCAGGCGGTCAAGCTGGAAACCAACCCGGCCGGCACCGCGGTCACCGAGGTCGTGGTCGAGCGGGACGGCGAGACCGAGCGGTACGCAGGCGACATCGTGGTCGTCTCCTGCGGTGCGGCCAACTCGGCCAAGCTGCTGCTGGCCTCGGCCACCGACAAGCACCCGGAGGGGCTGGCCAACGGCTCCGATCAAGTCGGCCGCAACTTCATGTACCACGACAGTCAGGCCGTGCTCGCCCTGTCCAAGGAGCCGAACCCGACCGTGTTCCAGAAGACCCTTGGCGTCAACGACTTCTACTTCAGCGGTCCGGACTTCGACTACCCGATGGGCAACATCCAGATGATCGGCAAGTCGCAAGCGGCCATGTTCCGTGGCGAGAAGCCCCTCGAGACCAAGTTCGCGCCCAGCTGGGCGCTGCGTGACGTCGCGCAGCACGCCGTGGACTTCTGGCTGTCCACCGAGGACCTGCCGCAGCCAGAGAATCGGGTCACTCTCGGCTCGGACGGCAACGTCCACATCCTGTACACACCGAGCAACCCCACCGCCGCCAAGCGGCTGTACGCCCAGCTCAAGTCGATGCTCGGCTCACTCGGCATGCACGAGAACCACATGGCCCACCGGTTCGCGTACATGAAAACCGACATCCCGGTCGCCGGCTGCGCGCACCAGGCCGGGACCGTCCGGTTCGGTGCCGACTCGGCGACATCCGTGCTCGACGCCAGCTGCAAGGCCCATGAACTCGACAACCTCTACGTCGCCGACACCAGCATCTTCCCTAGCATCAGCGCGGTGAACCCGGCCCTGACCGCGATGGCCAACGCCATCCGGGTCGGCGACCACATCCTCGACCGGCTGGCCTGAGCCAGGACCCACCTGGCCGCCGGGTATTTGCCTGAATTTCCGTTGAGGTCCTGCTCGCCTCCGGTAACCGGACGTGGGCCGCGGGGAATGGCAAACACACGGAAAGACTAGTTATAACCCAGCATCGACGCATTGCTGCGCGACCGGGCCGATAACCTGTCCGGGCCTTGCCTTGGCCGTCGGCGCGGTCACGGCGGACTCCTGCATTTCGTCGATTCCCGTTGGTTTCCGGCGGTGCCCTCAGCCGGCGCGGATTCCTCCGGCCTCCCCGTCAGGCTCCTGAGTTGCCGCGTCCCCCCACGGGGGTGATGCCCGCCCCCAGATCCTCAGGCAGGCTTTGCGCAGTCGGAGACAAGTTCCCGGGACGGTGATCTCGTGCGCCGCGGCCCGCGCTCTGCGCGGGCGCCGGGATCGGATCCGCGGCGGAGGTGCCGGATGTTTCAGGGGATACGCCGGTCCCGGATGTTCGGCTGGGACGGTAACCCGCTCCGGCGGCGCGCTGACCGGCTCGAGGCGGGCGTGCTGGCCGGGCTGATCGTGGCCTTCCTGATCAGCGCGCCCATTCTGGTCATGGTGGCAGGTCACTGGGCCCAGGCTGCGGGTACGCGGGCGCTGCACGCGGAAGCGGCCTGGACCCAGGTGCCGGCGGCCGTGCAGCCGTCAGCGCCGGGTCAGAGCAACACCTCCGCCGTCCCGGACGGCACCGTATGGAGGCGGGGACGCTGGACGGCCCCTGACGGACAGCCGCGCAGCGGCTGGATCGCGATCAGCCCGCACGTCACGGCGGGCGGCACCGCCCGCATCTGGGTCAACCGTTCAGGCTCACCGACCGGAGCGCCCCAAGGGCGCTCCCAGCTGCTGGGATGGGCTCCGCTCGCCGAGGTGGGGACTGCCCTCACGCTGGTGATCCTGTTCTCCCTCGCCGTCTTCGCGCAGCGATGGCTGTTCGGGCGGAACCGCCTCGCCGGCTGGCACAGCGCGTGGCGAGCCGAGGGACCACGCTGGACCGGACAGCGGTGATCGGCATGCTGGCCGCGCAGTGGCCCGCCCGTTCCCGCGGTTCGAACTGGCCGCCGGGACGGTGCTCCGCCGCCCGCGGAGCCTGTGTGAAAGGCCGTGGGATCCCACGCCGAGCCTGCTGGGATTTTATTGTGGGTTCGGCCCGGCGAATCCCCCAAAAAAGCTGGTGATTACCGTGTCATTGACGCAATGCCCCCGCGCATCAACGCCTCGTCACCGTACAGATAGCGGACGCTGGTGCTGATGCATTCGATTGCATTCGTCTTCAGTTTGCGGGTCTGGCCCGGCATTTGTTCATCAGCAGGAAAAATGCCAGAATGGACAGCGTCGTTGAGGCTGCTCAGGACCCTGGCAGCGCTAGTCGCCAAGGCTGGGGATCAGTGTGAGCCGCGCTCAATGGGATTGCACCAATAATGACCCGATCATTCACCACGTCACCGCGGCTGGCCGCTTGGTAAACGGCCACGCACCCAACGTTTCCGGCGGTGTCGTTCCGTTGGGCGGTGTCGTTTCGTTGGAAGGTGCCGCGCCGGCGGCGGGCATACCGGCCACGCCGCGCGCGGACCCCGAGGTGCTGATCGAGACGAAGCTCTATGCGCCGAGAGAGCGACACGGGTGGGTGTCGCGCGATGCACTGGTCGGCCAGCTGGCAGGCACGGCTCGCCGGCTCCTGCTGGTGGAAGCCCCCGCAGGCTTCGGCAAGACGACCCTCATCGCTCAGTGGCGCCTGAGCGCGGCCGAGAGCCGCCCGTTCGCCTGGGTCTCCCTCGATCGCGGTGACAACGATCCCGGCCGGTTGTGGTGGCACGTGGCCGGTGCGCTGCTGGGCGCCTGCCCGGGGATCAGCACCGCTAACGTCCTGGCCGCGGTCCGGGACCAGCAGCCGGATTCGGCCGGGGCCCTGGTCCCGCTCCTGGTCAACGAACTGGCCCGGCTGCCGGATCCAGTTGTCCTGGTGCTCGACGACTATCACCTGATCAGCGAACGCGACTGCCACGACCAGCTCGCCTTCTTGCTGCTGCATCTCCCGCCCACGGTCCAGCTGGTGCTGATCACGCGAGTGGAGCCGCCCCTGCCGCTGGCCCGGTTGCGGGCGGGCGGGGAGATGGCCGAGGTCCGGGCGGCTGACCTGCGTTTCGGCCCCGCGCACGCGGCCCAGCTCGTCGCTACCGTCGCCGGGCTGGAGCTCAGCCGCACCGATCTGGCCGAGCTGGTCGACCTGACCGAAGGCTGGCCCGCCGGGATCTACCTCGCGGCGCTGTCGCTGCGCGAGCAGGCGTCACCCAGTGCTGTCATCCGCCAGTTCAGCGGTGACAATCGTTTCGTCCTCGATTTTCTCGCCGAGGAGGTGCTGAGCCGCCAGCCGGACGCGGTCCGGCAGTTCCTCGAGCGCACCTCGATCCTCAGCCGATTCTGCGCACCGCTGTGCGATGCCGTGACCGGGTCGGGCGACGCGGCCGAGATCATCGACCTCCTCGAACGGCAGAACCTGTTCGTCGTACCGCTCGATGACGCTCGCCACTGGTTCCGCTATCACCATCTGTTCGGGCAAATGCTCCGCAGCGAGCTCCGCCGGTCCGAACCGGGCATGGTGCCCACCCTGCACGAGCGGGCCAGTGCCTGGCACCGCCGGTCGGGCGCCACCGACGAGGCGATCAGCCATGCGTACGCCGCCGGTGACATCGCCGGGGTCGTCAGCCTCATCGCCAAGCGCTGGTACGCCTATGCGGCCTCCGGCCAGGTCGCGACCGTGCGCAGCTGGCTGAGCCTGCTCGGGGACGACACCGTTGGCACTGATCCGGTCGCGGTGCACTGCGCGGCGTGGGTCGCGGCGCTGTCCGGTGACCAGGCATCCCTGCGACGCTGGCTGCCGATCGTCGAGGCCAGTGATTTCCAGGGGGCGCTTCCGGACGGTATCCGGTCGATGCAGTCGTCGGCGGCGTTGCTGCGGGGCACCTTCGGCTTCGAGGGCATCGGTCCCATGCGCGCAGCGGCCGCCCGGGCTGCCGCGCTGGAGGCCGATCCGGCCTCACCGTGGCACGGGCTGGCTCAGGCCGCGTACGCGACGAGCCTGTACTGGTCCGGTGACCTCGATGCCGCCATCGCGCAGGCCCGCGGGGCCTGGGCCGCCGCCCCGTCCAGCACCCTCGTCCGCATGCTGGGCGCCGCGGTCCTGTCGCTGATCGCGGTCGACCGGGGAGAACTGTCCGATGCCCAGCAGTGGTTGCGCCGTGCTGAGCAGATCGTGGCCGACGCCAGTCCGGGTCTCGGCACCGCTCCGCAGAGCTCGCTCGTGTTCACGGCGGCCGGCGCGATCGCGGCCCGGTGCGGTCGGCTCAGCGAGGCGCGCCAGGCGTTCCAGCGCACGCTCGACATCCGTCGCGGGAAGTGGGGGATCAGTCCCTGGGCCACCCTGGAAGTCCTGCTCAGACTCGCGCCGGTGCTGGCCGGCCTCGGCGACCGGCCGGGAGCCGTCGCCCTGCTGGCCGAGGCCCGGTCGATCCTGCTCGCCCTGCCGGACGGTGCCGGGGCTCAGCTCGATCGCCTGAACCGGGTCGAACGGCGAATCGCGGGTCAGCCGCGGGCCGTAGCGCCGGGCGCATCGCTGACCGGGCGCGAGGCGGTGGTGCTGCACCTGCTGCGCGGCCCACTGTCGCTGCGCGAGATCGGCGCTGAACTGTTCGTGTCCCAGAACACCGTCAAGACGCACACTCGCGCGATCTACCAGAAGCTGGGCGTGGGCACCCGTAATGACGCCGTGGCCCAGGGCTACCACCGCCACCTCTTCGACAACATCTGACCAGGTTCTCCGCGCTGCGCGAAACCTGCCGTGCATCACGGGGCCGGAATCGGCGGGATGAGCCAGTAGGCGCTCAGCATGACCGACGCCCGGCCGAAAAACCGCTTCCGCCGGGGGGTGGCCCGCTCGGTCACCGGCATCGGCTCGTAGCGCGTCGCCGTCGTGAACATGGCGAACATCGACACGAGCCGGGGATCACTGGCGGCCAGGTACTGCTCGATCTGTTCCAGGTTCCGCTGCTGGCGCCGTCTCTTATCCTGCCGTCTCATACCATCCAGGTTCGCGCCGGCCTGGCCGGCTGCCTCCTCCCGCACGGGTGAGATCCAGGCTGACCCAGCCCACGACGATCCGCTCAGGTCAGCGGCAGGCCCGTGTGTGCGGCCAGGAAAGCCAGCAGATCGGCGGACAGCGCCACCGAGCGGCTCACCGCGCGGCTCGAATGCCCCACGTCCGCCTCACGCCGCAGCAGGACCGGCCGCTCCGGGAGCGACCCGGTCGTGGCGTATTGCAGCGCGGCGCACATCTTACGGGCGTGCAGGGGGTCCACCCGGGTGTCGTTGTCAAACACGGTGAACAGCACGCTCGGATAAAGGGTCCCCGGCACTACGTGGTGGTAGGGCGAGTACGACAGCAACCAGCCCAGTTGTTCGGGATCGGCGGCCGTGCCGTACTCGGTGTTCCAGGTCTCGCCCAGGCCGAACCGCTCGTAGCGGACCATGTCCAGCAGCGGCGCCGAGCACACCACCGCCGCGTACAGGCCGGGCCGCTGGGTGAGCGCCGCCCCCACCAGCAGGCCGCCGTTCGAGCCGCCGTAGATGCCGAGCTGCTCGCGGGTCGTCCAGCCGTCGGCGATGAGCTTCTCGGCGGCGGCGTGGAAGTCGTCGAACACGTTCTGCCGCCGGTCCAGCATGCCGGCCCGGTGCCAGTCCTCGCCTTCCTCGCTGCCCCCGCGCAGCCCGGCGATCGCGTACACGCCGCCCGCTTCCACCCAGGCCAGGGTGGTGGCCGAGTAGCCCGGGGTGAGGCTGATGTTGAAGCCGCCGTAGCCGTAGAGCACGGTCGGCCGGGGCCGGTCCGGGGCCGCGGCCGCGCTGATGACCAGCATCCGCACCACGGTGCCGTCGGCCGACTCGTAGGCCACCTGCTGCGCGTGCACGGCCGGGGCCTGCACCGTGCCCGGCGCCCGCGCCCAGACGCTGACCTGCCCGTCCTGCGCGTCGTAGTGCATGACCGTGCCCGGCGTGGTGTTGTCGGTGTAGGCGAACCAGGCCTCGTACCCGCCTTCCGGCCGCGCCCCGATCCCGCCCACCGTGCCCGGCCCCGGCAGCGGCACCGAGCCGGTCCGCGCCCCGCTGGCCAGGTCGTGCACGCTGATCTCGCTGATCGCGTGCCGCGTCCACAGGGCCAGGAGCCGCGGCACGGTCGCGCCGTCGAGGATCGCGTAGCCCTCCAGCACCGCCTCGGGGTCGCTCGGCAACAGGTCCCGCCAGGTCTCCACCCCGGGATCGGCCGGGTCGGTCACCGCCAGCCGCCCCCGCGGCGCGTCCAGGTCGGTGAACACGTACAGCCGCCCGTCCCGGCCGACCCGCGCCCCGGTCCGCGCGTCGGCCCCCTCCTGCACCGGCCGCAGCTCCGGGCTGGCCAGCCCGCCCGCGTCGTCGCCCGGGCCGGTCAGGTCGGCGATCCACAGGTCGTTGCGCGGTTCGGTGCCGCGGGCGGCGCTGATCATCAGCCAGCGCCCGTCCAGGCTGACCGAGGCCGAGTAGTAGGTCGTCTTGTCGCGCCCGGCGCCGAAGATCAGCACGTCGTCGCCGGCCGGTGAGCCCACGCGGTGCAGGTAGACCCGCCGGTGGTACTGCTCCTCGCCGGCCGGTACCGCGCCGGGCGGCAGCCGCCGGGTGTAGTAGAACGCCTTGCCGCCCGGCAGCCAGGCGACCGAGGTGTACCGGCAGCGGTCGATCGGGCCGTCCACCAGCTCGCCGGTCTCCACGTCGAGGACCCGCAGCACCGACTCCTCGCTGCCGCCCTCGGACAGCTGGTAGGCCAGCAGACGGCCTTCCTTGTCCGGCTGCCAGCTGTCCAGCGTGGTCTTGCCGCTGGGGTCGACCGCGGCCGGGTCGATCAGCGTCCGCGGCTCGCTGGCGCCCGGGTCGACCGTCAGCAGCACCGCGTGCTCCTGGCCGGGCAGCCGCCGGCTGAAGAACTGCCGCATCCCCCGCCAGGCCGGCACCCCGATGTGGCCGGTCCCCATCAGCTCGAGGATCCGGTCGGCCAGCGCGCCGATGCCGGGCAGCGTGGCCCCGTGGGCGGCGAACAGCGTGTCCTGCGCCCGCAGCCAGTCCTGGGCGGCCGGGCTGGCGGGATCCTCGAGCCAGCGGTACGGGTCGCTGACCGCGAACCCGGACAGGTCCTCGACGAGGCCGAGCCGCTCCGCCTGCGGATATCCCTCCGGCTCGACCGCCGGGTAGCCGTCCCGATCCGCGCCCTGATCTTCAGCCATGCCCCGACCCTAGCCAAGCGACACGGGGGGCCGGTGAGCCTAACCGGAAGCAAGGGGACTGTTCTGCGCGTTTATGCTTTTGTAGTAGCGGCGGAGCGCTTCAGCGGACACACTAGGAACACGGTGCTCCTCTGATGCGAAACCGCCCAGCGGAGGTGGGAGTGCGAAGAGTCCTGCTGCTCAACGTCACGTATGAGCCGCTAACCACAGTGGGGCTTCGCCGCGCCGTATGCCTGGTCCTCAGCGGGAAAGCCGAAATAGTCCACGACGACACGGCCGGTGCGACCCTGCACTCCGCGTCGGTCACCCTGGCTACCCCGTCGGTCATCCGGCTCCGGCGTTACGTCCGCATCCCGTACCGCAACCGGGTGCCGCTGACCCGGGCGGCGCTGATGCGGCGGGACAACTACCGGTGCGCGTACTGCGACCGGAAGGCGGAGACCATCGATCACGTGATTCCGCGCAGCCGGGGCGGGCCCCACTCCTGGGAGAACTGCGTCGCGTCCTGCACCACGTGCAACCACAGCAAGGCCGACCGCCTGCTGGAGGAACTCGGCTGGACGCTGACGCGGGTGCCGGCGGTGCCCCGCGGGGCACACTGGCGGCTGATCGGCGTGGCCCGCGACGGTGACCCCCAGTGGGCCGCCTACCTCCGTGAGCCCACCGCCGCCTAAAGGGCCCGCACCCGCCCGCGTCACCGCCGCCGCCGGCGCCACCCCCGCCCAGAGTGAATAAGCTCACGATCCGAGCAAAATTTTGCCAGCAGCGGAATGATCGGTGCCCGGACTCGCTTTGAGACTTGGTGACCACTTTTAATCCCTTGCGGCGGTCACGTACCGACCGCGCACCCCAAGACCCGACGACGGCCCGCAGCGCCGTCCAGGCGGCCGTGCGCGCGACCCCGGAAACGCTGACGCTGGCGCGCCGCCGCGCCCAGCCGCGGATCGCCTACATCGCGCGGCTGACGCTCACCGCCGTGGGCGCGTACCTGGCCGCCCTCGTGTTCGCCGGCCACAGCGGCCCGGTCCTGGCCCCGCTGACCGCGCTGCTGGTCGTCCAGGTGAGCCTGACCCACACCGTCCGCAGCGCCGCCCAGCGCGTGCTCAGCGTGGTAGCCGGGGTGCTGGTCGCGGTCGGGCTGTCGATTGTGGTCGGCTTCACCTGGTGGAGCCTGGGCATCCTGATCGCGGTCGCGCTGACCGTCGGCCTCGTGCTGCGGCTCGGTGACGACCTGCTCGAGGTGCCGATCAGCGCGATGCTGATCCTGTCGGCGGTCGGCAGCACCAGCGCGGCCAGCAGCCGGATCATCGAGACGTTCATCGGCGCGGCCGCCGGGCTGATCGGCGGGCTGCTGTTCAGCCCGGTCCGGCTGGAGCCGGCCGAGGACGCGGTCGACGACCTCAGCGGCCAGCTGGCCGACCTGCTCGACCTGATCGCGGGGGACATCGAGGACCTGGACTTCGAGACCGGCGAGCCCGGGCCGGGCACCGGCCGCGGCCAGCCGGACACCGGCCGCAGCCTGGAGCGGCTGGACCAGGCCCGCGCCCTCGGCGGCGAGATCGCCCGGGTCGACCGGGCTCTGACCGAGTCCGAGGACAGCCTGCGGCTCAACCCCGGGGCCCGGATCCTGCCCGAGGCCGCCATCCCGCTCCGCACCGGGCTGGAGACGCTGGAGCGGGCGGCGGTCACCATCCGGGTCATCGCCCGCTGGACCGCCGATGCATCGCGGGCCGGGGCCGACGGCCCGCTGGGCGACCCCCGGGTCCGCGCCGCCCTCACCGAGGAGCTGCGCGAGCTCGCGGTGGCGGTCGGCTCGGTCGGCGACCACGTGCGGGCGGGCATCACCGCGGCCACGGCCGTCCCCACTGGGCCTCAGCCCTGGCCCATCCGGCCGCCCGCCCTGCTGCACCGCCCGGCCCCGGCCGAGGTCATGCGGCCCGAGCAGGTCGAGGACGACCTCGAGCGCAGCCTGGACCAGGCCCACGAGATGCAGGACGAACTGGCCGACCTGCTGCGGGCCGAGCCCGCCCAGGCCGACTGGTCGATGCGCGGTGAGCTGCTCATGCTGCTGGACCGGCTGCGGTCCGACCTGCAGGAGGAGCACCAGGCCCGGGCCCGGGAGAACTGGCCCGGCCGCGGGTCGGCCCTCGCCCGTCGCCCCCGCTGGGTGCCACGGCGGCCGGTGAGCCGCCGCCCGCGGTCCCGGACCGGCGAGCAAACCGGGCCCCAGCCCCGGCTGCCGAGGAGCGGTCCGCAGCCCCGGCTGCGGGCCCGGCGCCGCGCCTGGAAAGCTTGATTGAAGATACCGAGGAGGTAGCGAAATGACTGGCACACCCAACGCGGCCGAGGCCGGGACGATCGACGTCGGCGGCGACCTGACCGTGAACCGGCTGGGCTACGGCGCCATGCGGATCACCGGGTCCGGTGTGTGGGGAGACCCGCCGGACCGCGAGCAGGCCAAGGCCGCGCTGCGCAAGGCGGTCGAGCTCGGCGTGAACTTCATCGACACCGCCGACTCCTACGGCCCCGAGGTCAGCGAGACCCTGATCGCCGAGACGTTGTACCCGTACGCGGACGACCTGGTTATCGCGACCAAGGGCGGCCTGGTCCGGCCCGGCCCCGGCCAGTGGGATCCGGACGGGCGCCCGGAACACCTGCGCGAAGCGCTGGAGGGCAGCCTGCGGCGGCTCAAGCTCGAGCAGATCCCGCTCTACCAGTTCCACCGGCCCGACCCCAAGGTCCCATTCGAGGAGTCGGTCGGGGCGATCGCGCAGCTCAAGGACGAGGGCAAGATCCGGCACGTCGGCCTGTCCAACGTGACCGACGAGCAGTTCCGCCGGGCCGAGCGGATCGTCCCGATCGTGTCCATCCAGAACCGCTACAACGTGACCGACCGCAAGTCCGAGACGATCGTGGACCTGGCCGAGCAGGAGGAGCTGACCTTCCTGCCCTGGGCCCCGATCCAGGACGCCGACGACGTCGACGTGATCGTCTCGGCCGCCCGAAACTACGGCGTCTTCCCGCGCCAGATCGTGCTGGCCTGGCTGCTGGCCCGGTCACCGCGGATCCTGCCGATCCCCGGCTCCGGCTCGGCTGGCCACGTCGAGGAGAACGTGGCGGCCGCGTCGATCAAGCTGGACCAGGGCGTCGTCGCCGCCATCACCGACGCATACTGACCGGCTGCCCGATGTCCCGCGGGAGTTCCATGGCCACTCCCAGGCCGCGGAACTCCCGCTGGGTGAGCGCGGTCAGCACCGCGACCGCCACCACCGCCCCGGCGGCCGGGAAGAAGTAGGGCGCGGGCCCGAACCGGAGCACCCAGCGCCCCGGCCAGGACCGCCGACAGCGGCAGCATGCCCCAGGCGGCCAGCCGCCACGCGCCGCGTAGCCGCCCGCTCGCCGCGATGGTCACGGTCCAGAGGTACGCCACCTGACCGGCGGAAGGAAACGCTCAGGACGAAGCAACCCGGACAAATGCGAAGAAGCCCGCCGCCGGGAAGCATCAGAGCCCCCATGCGTTACAACCAGCGGGACACCCATCCGCGATCACACCGGGAGCCACGATGACCACGCCGGATGCCAGTGACCGAATCACCGCTCTGCGCCGCGGCCTGGGCCGCACCGGCATCTGGTCGTCCACGCCGGAGACGTTCGGCGTCGACGGCCGCGACCTGGCCGCCGCTACCGAGAAGTACGGCTTCGGCTCGCTCTGGCTGGGCGGCTCGCACATGGCGCCGGACGCCTTCACCCAGCTGGTGACGCTGCTGGACAGCTCCACCAAGCTGATCGTGGGCACCGGCATCGCCAGCATCTGGGGCCGTGAGCCGTCGGACATGCGGCAGGGCGCCGACACCCTGTCCAAGGGCTTCCCGGGCCGGTTCATCCTCGGCCTGGGCGTCGCCCACGCCCCCGCGGTGGAAAAGCTCGGCAAGTCCTACGCCCGTCCCTACAGCGCGATGGAACGCTACCTGGAAGAGATGGACCACCCGGCCGGGCACACTGACGCTGGCGGTGGCGACGCACCCGGTGAGCGGGCGGTGCGGGTGCTGGCCGCGCTCGGCCCGCGGATGCTCGAGCTGTCCCGGGACGAGGCCGACGGGGCGCACCCGTACTTCAGCCCGGTCGAGCACACCTCGTTCGCCCGCCAGGTCCTCGGCCCGGACAAGCTGCTCCTCCCCGAGCAGGCGGTGGTGCTCACCGAGGACGCCGGTGCCGCCCGGGCCGCCGCCCGCGCGTACGCCCAGCGCTACCTGCAGCTGCCCAACTACGTGGGCAACCTGCGCCGGTTCGGCTTCGGTGATCCCGACACCGGCGGCGAAGGCAGCGACCGCCTGATCGACGCGATCATCCCGCACGGTCCCGCCGTCATCGCCGAGCGCGTCCGCCAGCAGCTGGCGGCCGGCGCCGACACCGTCCTGCTGCAGCCGCTGGGCCCCGGCGGCAAGTTCGCCTTCGCCGACCTCGGCCCGCTGGCCGAGGCGCTGGCCACCATCTGAGCAGGCCCCGGCCGGCCTCGGATTGGCAGGATCACCACGGGATGTGGCGGCAGGTTGGCTACGCAGGCCGGGGCCGGGCGGGTACGGTCGGACCATGACTAATTCGACGCCACCCGACGCCCCGGCGGCACCGGCCACTGCCCCGTTCGGCCGGATGCTGACGGCGATGATCACGCCCATGCTGCCGGACGGAGCCGTCGACTACGACGGGGCCGCCCGGCTGGCGTCTTACCTGGTCGACGACATGCGCAACGACGGCCTGGTCATCAGCGGCACCACCGGCGAGTCGCCCACCACCACCGACGAGGAGCAGGACCGGCTGCTGCGCACGGTGGTCGAGGCGGTCGGCAACCGCGCCTCGATCGTGGCCGGGGTGGGCACCAACGACACCGCCCACACCAAGGAGCTGACCCGTAAGGCCCAGCAGGCTGGCGCCGACGGGCTGCTGGTGGTCACGCCCTACTACAACAAGCCGCCCCAGCACGCGCTGGAGGCCCACTTCCGCGCGGTGGCCGACGTCGCCGAGCTCCCGGTGATGCTGTACGACATCCCCGGCCGGACCGGGACGCCGATTGCCACCGAGACGCTGATCCGGCTGGCCGACCACGAGAACATCGTGGCCGTCAAGGACGCCAAGGAAGACGTGGCCGGCACCTCCGAGGTGCTGGCCCGCACCGATCTGGTCTACTACTGCGGCACCGATATGGTGAACCTGCCGTGGCTGTCACTCGGCGCGGTCGGCTTCGTCAGCGTGGTGGGGCACGTGGTGGGCGACCTGCTGCATGAGATGATCGACGAGTTCGAAGCCGGTCAGGTGGGCCGGGCCCGCGAGCTGCACCTGGCGCTGCTGCCCGTCTACACCGGTTTGTTCCGCAACCAGGGCCTGGTCATGACCAAGGCCGCGCTGAACCTGCTCGGCCTGCCGGCCGGCCCGGTGCGGCTGCCGCTGGCCGGCGCCACCGAAGCGGAGATCCGCCGGCTGCGGGAAGACCTCGAGGCCGGCGGGGTCAAGCTCCCCGGCAGCCCAGCCTGAGCCCGGCGCCTGACCTTTTCACCTGAGCAAGACCTGAGAAAGAAAGAGCGGATTACAGCACAGTGAGTCATCCCCACCCAGAGCTACCCCCGCCCCCGCCACTCGCCGAGGGGGGCCTCCGGGTCGTCGCCCTCGGTGGTCTCGGCGAGATCGGGCGGAACATGACCGTCTTCGAGTACGACGGCCGGTTGCTCGTCGTCGACTGCGGCGTCCTGTTCCCCGAGCCCGACCAGCCCGGCGTGGACCTGATCCTGCCGGACTTCCGCTACCTGGAGGACCGGTTCGGCCAGATCGAGGCCGTAGCGCTGACCCACGCGCACGAGGATCACATCGGCGCGCTGCCCTACCTGCTGCGCGAGCGCCAGGACATCCCGCTGGTCGGGTCCCGGCTGACCCTGGCCCTGGTCAAGAGCAAGCTCACCGAGCACCGGCTGACCCCGGTGGTGGCCGAGGTGGCCGAGGGCACCCGCCAGCAGTTCGGCCCGTTCGACCTGGAGTTCTTCTCGGTCAACCACTCGATACCGGACGCGCTGGCCGTGGCCATCCGCACCCCGGCTGGCCTGGTCCTGCACACCGGCGACTTCAAGATGGACCAGCTGCCGCTGGACCGCCGGCTGACCGACATCGGCGGGTTCGCCCGCCTCGGCGCGGACGGCGTCGACCTGCTCATGTCGGACTCCACCAACGCCGAGAGCCCGGGCTTCACCACCAGCGAGCGGGCCATCGCCCCGGTGCTGGACGAGGTGTTCAGCACCGCCGAGAAGCGCATCATCGTGGCCTGCTTCGCCAGCCACGTGCACCGCGTCCAGCAGGTGCTGGACGCCGCCGCCAAGCACGACCGCAAGGTCGCGTTCGTGGGCCGGTCCATGGTCCGCAACATGGGCGTGGCCCGCGACCTCGGCTACCTTCACGTACCCGGCGGCATGCTGGTCGACATGCGCGAGGCCGAGGAGATGCGCCCGCAGGACGTGGTGCTGGTCTCCACCGGTTCCCAGGGCGAGCCGATGTCGGCGCTGTCCCGGATGGCCGGCCGCGACCACCCGATCCGGATCGCCGAGGGCGACACCGTGGTGCTGGCCTCCTCGCTCATCCCCGGCAACGAGACCGCGGTCTACCGGGTCATCAACGGCCTGACCCGGCTCGGGGCCATCGTCATCCACAAGGGCAGCTCGCTGGTCCACGTGTCCGGGCACGCCAACGCGGGCGAGCTGCTGTTCGTGCTCAACGTGACCAAGCCGGGCAACTTCATGCCGGTGCACGGCGAGTGGCGGCACCTGCGGGCGCACGCCAACCTGGCCGCGATGAGCGGTGTGCCCGAGGGCAACATCGTGATCGCCGACGACGGCGTGGTCGTCGACCTGGTCGACGGCCAGGCCCGGATCACCGGCGCGGTGCCGTGCGGCTACGTCTACGTGGACGGCCTGTCGGTCGGCGAGGTCACCGACGAGCAGCTCAAGGACCGGCGGATCCTCGGTGAGGAGGGCTTCGTCTCGGTGATCATCGTGCTCGACTCGACCACCGGCAAGGCCGTCGCCCCGCCCGAGCTGCACGCCCGCGGCTCCGGCATCGACGAGTCCTCGCTGAACGAGGTGCGCCCGAAGATCGAGGAGGCCCTGGCCCGCGCGGCCGCGGAGAATGTCACCGACCCGCACCAGATCCAGCAGCTGGTCCGCCGGGCCGTGGGCCGCTGGGTCAGCGACAACTACCGCCGCCGCCCCATGATCATCCCGCGGGTGATCGAAGTCTGATCAGTGGCGCGGGGCGTACATGATCACGCCCACGCCCGCCAGGCAGATCAAGGCCCCGATGATGTCGAACCGGTCGGGGCGGTAGCCGTCGGCTACCGCCCCCCAGGCCAGTGAGCCGGCGATGAAGATCCCGCCGTAGGCGGCCAGGATCTGGCCGAAGTGCGAGTCGGGCTGCAGGGTGGCCGCGAAGCCGTACAGGCCGAGCGCGACCACGCCCGCCCCGATCCACACCCAGCCGCGGTGCTCGCGCACCCCCTGCCAGACGAGCCAGGCGCCGCCGATCTCCAGCAGCGCGGCCAGGACGAACAGGCCGATCGAGCGCAGCACGACCACAGTTGGTTCCTCCCTGGCACGTAAGGCGTTTTCTGATCTTTCCATGCGCAACCACGGGTGGCACTTCGCCGCCTTCTGTGCACCCATCGGCTGGGAGCTAGCCGCGATGGTCAGGCGCGGGCGGCCGGCACGGTCCCGATCAGCGCGGCCAGCTCGATCACCCGCTGGGCGCCGTCGGCGGCCACGTGGCGGGCGGTGAACTGCCGGATCAGCGACAGCCGCCCCGGGTCGAGGCTGACCAGCCGCCCGCCCGCCGCCACCCGCGACTGCCAGCCCGCGATGACGCCGTCGAGCTGCCCGCGCATGCCGTCCAGCCGCAGCGCCGCCTCGGCCACCGGCCACTGGTCCAGCCGGCCGGGCTCGTCTCCTTCGGCCCGCTCTACCGCCTGGTCGAACGCCTGCCGGGCGATCGCGTAACTGGTCATGCCGTCCAGCGCCAGCCCCCAGGCGTACCAGGCCGCCCGCAGCACCTCACCGCCCGCGGGCCTGGCGCCGGTGAACCGGCGGCCCCCGGCGGCCTCGGCCAGGATCCACCGCGGCTCGGCGTCCCCGCTGGCCAGCGCGTCGGCCGCCGCCCCCACCCAGGCGTGGTGCGTGTTCAGGGCGCGGGCGGTGCCCGCCGCCCGGGCGGCCAGCTGCCGCTGGGCGCAGGCCACCTCGGCCAGGTTCAGCCCCGCCCCGCCGAACGCGGTGGGCAGCGCGAGCTGGAGGTAGCCGCCGTCGCGGAGCACGGCCAGGTCCGCGGCCAGCAGGCCGCCCGTGTCCGGCCGCGGCCGGCCGGGCAGCCGGGCCGGCAGTCGATCCAGGAGTCCATGGGGGAGCGGGCCGTTTTCGTCTGCTGGCATCAGGCCGCCCCCTCCTTCGCCGTAGAGAACACCACCTCAACCTCAGCACGCGCGTCCGCTAAAAGTCAACTAAACTGGTTGGAATACTATGGAAGAACGGAAAAGGTGCTCACGGCCTGGAGTCCGGGATTGTCTGCGGGCCAGCCCGTGGCCTCAGTCGTTCAGCACCCGGACCGGTGCGCCATCGATGAACGCGGCGACGTCCTCGGCCGCCTCGCGGTAAAAGACCTGGTAGGTCTCGTCGGTGACGTAACCCAGGTGCGGCGTGAGCACGGTGTTCGGCAGCGTCCGGAGCGAGTCGCCCAGCGGCAGCGGCTCGGTGTCGTAGACGTCCAGCGCGGCCCCGGCGATCTGCCCGCCGCGCAGCGCCGCCAGCAGCGCGGCGCCGTCCACGAGCGGCCCGCGCGAGGTGTTGACCAGGTACGCGGTCGGCTTCATCAGGTCCAGCTCGGCCGCCCCGACCAGCCCGGTACTGCGCGGGCTGAGCTTGTAGTGGATGGTGACCACGTCCGAGCGCGAGAACAGCTGCTCCTTGCCGGCCGGCTCCACGCCGATGTCCCGGGCCTGGTCCGGGTCCAGGTTCTGGCTCCAGGCCGCGACCTGCATGCCGAACGCCTGCCCGACGGCGGACACCTCCCGGCCGATGCGGCCCAGCCCCACCACTCCGAGCCGCTTGCCGTGCAGGCCCATCCCGACCGTCTGCTGCCAGCTGCCCCGGGACGACAACGCCGCCCCGCCCGCCCTGGCCGCGGCCCGCATCCGCCAGTCCTCTTCCGGGATGTGCCGGACCAGGGACAGGATCAGGCCCCAGGCCAGCTCGGCGGTGGCCCCGGGGAAGCCGCCGGTGCCGCACACCATGATCCCGCGCTCGCGGGCCGCCTCGAGGTCGATCGCGGCGTTGCCCATCCCGGTGGTGACCAGCAGCCTCAGGTTGGGCAGGAGCGCGAGCAGGCTGTCCGCGAACGGGGTCCGCTCGCGCATCGCCACGATCACGTCGAACGGCCGCAGCGTGGCCGCCAGCAGCTCGTGGCGGCCGATGTGCTGGTTGAACACGGTCACCTCGGGTGACCCCGGCAAGCCCTTCCAGTCCGCATAACCCAGCGCCACGTCCTGATAGTCGTCGAGAATCGCGATCTTCATCCCGCGCTCCCTGAATGGTCTTCCGCCGAAGGGCCGAAAGTGACCCTACTCGCCTGCTGATACGGTCGGCCCTGGTGACCGGCGGAAATTTCGGGAGGACGACGACATGCCGTGGCTGGACGCGCTGACCGCCAAGGCGCTCGACCGTGAGCGCCTGACCCGCGAGGACGCGCTCGCCGTCCTGACCAGCAGCGATGACGAGCTGCTGGACGTAGTGGCGGCCGCCTTCCGGGTGCGGCAGCGGTTCTTCGGCCGCCGGGTCAAGCTCAACTATCTGGTCAACGTCAAGAGCGGGCTGTGCCCCGAGGACTGCTTCTACTGCTCCCAGCGGCTCGGCTCCGGCGCGGACGTGCTCACGTACAGCTGGCTGAAGCCGGACCAGGTGCTGACCGCCGCCCAGGCGGGGGTGGCGGCCGGCGCCAAGCGGGTGTGCCTGGTGGCCAGCGGCCGCGGCCCGGCCGACCGGGACGTGACCCGGGTGTCGGAGATGATCGGCACGTTCAAGGCCGAGCACCCGGACGTGGAGGTGTGCGCCTGCCTCGGCCTGCTGCGCCAGGACCAGGCGATGAGGCTGCGCGAGGCCGGCGCCGACGCCTACAACCACAACCTGAACACGGCCGAGGCCCACTACGGCGACATCTGCACCACCCATGACTTCGCCGACCGGGTGGACACCGTCCAGCAAGCGGCCGCGGCCGGGCTGTCACCCTGCTCGGGGCTGATCGCGGGCATGGGGGAGACCGACGCCGACCTGGTGGACGCGGCCTTCGCCCTGCGCGACCTGGACCCGGACTCGGTGCCGGTCAACTTCCTGATCCCGTTCGAGGGCACCCCGCTGGCCGGGGAGTGGACGCTGACGCCCCAGCGCTGCCTGCGCATCCTGGCCATGGTCCGGTTCGTCTGCCCGGACGCCGAGGTCCGGCTGGCGGGCGGCCGCGAGCTGCACCTGCGCTCGCTGCAGCCGCTGGCCCTGCACGTCGCCAACTCGATCTTCCTCGGCGACTACCTGACCAGCGAGGGCCAGGCGGGCCAGCAGGACCTGGAGATGATCGCCGACGCGGGCTTCACCGTGGAGGGGGCGGCCGAGCCGACCCTCCCCGAGCACCGCCGCGACCTGATCAAGGTCCGCCGCCGCGGCGCCGGCACCGGGCTGCCCGCCAATACCTGAGGCCCCGCCGCCGGCCGGAAGCCCCAGCGCCGGGCCCTGACGCGGCTCTTACGCCGGCCCCTTACGCCGCGGGCGAACCCGGGCGACACACCCCTCCGCCTCCTCAGCGCCGGCCGTCCTCTTCGTTACCGTTGTCATCATGGCCACCCGTGCGCCCAAGAGTTCCACCCGACCGCGCGGCGGGGATTCCGGCGACTTCCGCGCGGAGCCGTCCGGCCCCGCCCGGCGTAAGCCCGCGGCTGCCTCGGGGCGCCCGGCCACCCGCACCACGGCCAAGCCCAAGCCCAGGAGTAAGACCAGCACAAAGCGGAGCACTTCTGCGCGCGGCAAGGGTGGCACCGCCCGCGGCCGCCAGGCCCCGGCCCGGTCCCGCGACCCGCTCCTGATCCTGGTCGGCTGGGTCGGGCACGCGCTGGCGGCGGCCTGGATGGTGGCGGCCGGCACGGTCGGCTTCGCGGCCCGGCGGATCGGCCGCAGCGCCCGCGACCTGGAGCCCGAGCACCGCCGGGACGGGGTCGGGCTGCTCTGGCTGGCCGTCGCGTTCGTGCTCGCGGCCAGCATCTGGTGGGGCATGAACAACCCGGTCGGCCACGGGGTGTCCGCCTTCGTGCACGGCGCCGCCGGCTCGGCCGCGTGGCTGTCGCCGCTGCTGGCCGGCATGCTGTCCTGGCGCTACCTGCGTCACCCCGAGCACAACTCCCAGGCCGGGCGGGTGATCATCGGCTGGGGCGCGCTGACGATCGGGGTGCTCGGCCTGCTGCACATCGCCAACGGCACACCCGGCCCGGCCGACGGCGAGCGGGCCATGCGGCACGCGGCCGGCCTGATCGGCTTCGTGGTCTCCGCCCCGCTGTCCAAGGCGCTCACCGCCTACGTCGCCGCGCCGGTGCTGGCCCTGGTGGCCGGCTTCGGCATCCTCGTCATCACCGGCACGCCGCTGCACCGGGTGCCGGACCGGGTGGAGGAGGCCCGCGAGTACTTCGGCCGCCGGACCAGGGTGTTCGGCGAGGACGAGGACTACAGCGAGGAGTACGGCGACGGCGACGAGCCCGCTGCGCTCGAGCCGGGTGGCCGCGGCATCCGCGGCCAGCTGTCCAGGGCGGCTCGCAACGCCAAGGGCGCGATCGAGGGCGGCGACCGGATCAAGCCCTACGACTCACCGCTGCTCGGCGCCGGCGCCAAGGGCCGCAAGCTCGACCCGGCAGACGACCCGGCCGCCCGCCTCGGCGAGGCGGGCGGCCCCCCGCCCGGCGCCCAGCCCGGCCCCGAGACCGACGAGGGCCTGCTGGAGGCGCTGGGCTTCCTGCCCGGGGCGGCCGGCCCCGGTGGCCCGGCCGCCGCCGCCCCGCCGCGGGTGGGCCCGGCCTCGGCCAAGCCCGCCCCGCCCGCCGCGCCGCCGATGGAGCAGGAGCACTTCCGCAAGCCCGAGCAGCTCACGCTGACCGGGGCGGCCGACACCAGCTACACGCTGCCGCCGGCCGCGCTGCTGCGGCCGGGCTCGGCCCCCAAGGCCCGCACCCAGGCCAACGACGTGATCGTGCGGGCGCTGTCGGAGGTGCTGGAGCAGTTCAACGTGGACGCCCAGGTCGTCGACTTCACCCGCGGCCCGACCGTCACCCGGTACGAGATCCAGCTCGGGCCCGCGGTCAAGGTCGAGCGGGTCACCGCGCTGTCCAAGAACATCTCCTACGCGGTCAAGAGCGCGGACGTGCGGATCATCTCCCCGATCCCCGGCAAGTCCGCGATCGGGGTGGAGATCCCCAACCTCGACAAGGAGATCGTCAGCCTCGGCGACGTGCTCAAGTCGAAGGTGGCGATCGACAACCATCACCCGATGGTGGTCGGGCTGGGCAAGGACGTCGAGGGCCACACGGTGGTGGCCAACCTGGCCAAGATGCCGCACATGCTGATCGCGGGCGCCACCGGCTCCGGTAAGTCGGTCTGCATCAACGGCCTGATCACCTCGGTGCTGACCCGGGCTACCCCGGACGAGGTGCGGATGATCCTGGTCGACCCCAAGCGGGTCGAGCTGAGCATCTACGAGGGCATCCCGCACCTGATCACCCCGATCATCACCAACCCCAAGAAGGCCGCCGAGGCGCTGGACTGGGTGGTGGGGGAGATGGAGCGGCGCTACGACGACCTGGCCGCCTCCGGCTTCCGGCACGTGGACGACTTCAACAAGGCGGTCCGGGCGGGCAAGCTGACCGCCCCGCCCGGCAGCGAGCGGGTGTACCGGCCCTACCCGTACCTGCTGGCCATCGTGGACGAGCTGGCCGACCTGATGATGGTCGCGCCCCGCGACGTGGAAGACTCCGTGGTCCGCATCACCCAGCTGGCCCGCGCGGCCGGCATCCACCTGGTGCTCGCCACCCAGCGGCCCTCGGTCGACGTGGTGACCGGGCTGATCAAGGCCAACGTCCCCTCCCGGCTCGCGTTCGCTACCTCCAGCCTGGCCGACAGCCGGGTCATCCTCGACCAGCCCGGCGCCGAGAAGCTGGTCGGCCAGGGCGACGCGCTGTTCCTGCCGATGGGCGCGAGCAAGCCGATGCGGCTGCAGAACGCCTTCGTCTCGGAGAAGGAGATCCGGGGCATCGTCGCGCACTGCAAGAAGCAGGCCGAGCCCGACTACCGCGAGGACGTCGCCGCCACCCCGGAAAAGCGCGAGATCGACACCGACATCGGCGACGACCTCGAGCTGCTGGTCCAGGCGGCCGAGCTGATCGTGTCCACCCAGTTCGGCTCGACCTCGATGCTGCAGCGCAAGCTCCGGGTCGGCTTCGCCAAGGCGGGCCGGCTGATGGACCTGCTCGAGAGCCGGGGCATCGTCGGCCCCAGCGAGGGCTCCAAAGCCCGCGATGTGATGATCAAGCCGGACGATCTGGGCGAGGTTCTCGCCTCGCTGCGAGGCGACTGACCTGCGGCGATAGCGGCACGCGGGGCAGCAAGGCCGTCGTGTCGTTGCGGTTTTACATCAATCGGCGCGGTAGCCTGCTTTTGCATTCCGGCACCGGCGGGACGTTTACACTTCGTAGCAGCTCCCGTACGCGGAGACAGCACCCACGACGAATCGCCAGTGGAGGCGCAGCGTGAGTATCGGTGACACGCTGGCGGAAGCGCGCCGGCAGTCCGGTCTCACCGTGACGCAGGTCAGCGAGCGGACCCGGATCAGGGAAACCATCATCCGCGGGATCGAGCAGAACGACTTCTCGGCCTGCGGAGGTGACTTCTACACCAGGGGCCACATCCGCAGCATCGCGTCGGTGGTCGGGCTGGACCCGGAGCCGCTGATCCAGGAGTACGACGCGGCTCACGGCGCCCCCCAGCCCACCCGCGCGGCCGACGTGTTCGAGCCGGCCACGCCGCTGCGGATCAAGGAACGCCGCTCCCTCAACTGGAGCGTGGCCATGATCCTGGCCCTGCTGGTGGTGATCGGCTACGGCGTCTACCACTTCGTCTCGGCCGGGTCGGGCGGCTCCGGGACCAAGGCCGCCGCCGTCGCCCCGCGCGCGACCACCACCCACTCGGCCGCGCCGAAGCCGTCCACGCCGGCCGCCACGACGGCCCCGGCCACCCCCCGCGACGTGGTCATCCAGCTCACCGCGGTGCAGGACTGCTGGGTGTTCCTGACCAACACCAAGGGCGACACCATCTACAGCGGCGTGGTCCCGGCTGGCTCGACCCAGAGCTGGAAAGAGGCCCAGTCCGTCAACCTGCGCCTCGGCAACCCGGACGGGGTCGTGCTGGAGATCAACGGCAAGAAGGAGACCACCGGCACCAGCGAGCCGGTGACCCTCAGCCTCGGCCCCGCCCAGAAGGTCCAGATCTCCCCGTCGCCCGCCGGGAGCGCCGGCGTGGCCTCCGGCGCCCAGGGCTGAGCCCGCCCCAGGCACCCCCGGGTTTGCCGTAATCTGCCGGTGTGCCTTCCCGCCCCAATTCCCCGGACTCTGCCCGCCCACGGACCGTCAGCCTGGTAACGCTGGGCTGCGCCCGTAACGAGGTCGACTCCGAAGAGCTGGCTGGCCGGCTGGCGGCGGGCGGCTGGGAGCTGGCCGCCGAGGGCGAGGACGCCAGCGTGGTGATGGTGAACACCTGCGGGTTCATCCAGGCCGCCAAGCAGGAGTCCATCGACGAGCTGCTGGGGGCGGCCGAATCCGGGGCCAAGGTCGCAGCCGTCGGCTGCCTGGCCGAGCGGTACGGTCACGAGCTGGCCGACGCGCTGCCCGAGGCCGAGATCCTCAGCTTCGACGACTACGGCAACATCGCCGGCCGCCTCGATGACATCCTGGCGGGCCAGCGCAAGCAGGCGCACACCCCGCGCGACCGGCGCACGCTGCTGCCGATCAGCCCGGTCGACCGCGCCTCGGAGCTGCAGAAGGCCAAGGCCACCGTCCCGGCCGACCTCCCGGCCGGGGTCGCGCCCGCCTCCGGCCCGCGCACCTTGCGCCGCCGTCTGTCGGACGGCGTGGTGGCCCCGCTCAAGATCGCCTCGGGCTGCGACCGGCGCTGCTCGTTCTGCGCGATCCCGTCGTTCCGCGGCGCGTTCACCTCGCGCCGCCCGCCCGAGCTGCTGGCCGAGGCCGAATGGCTGGCCAGCCAGGGTGCCCGCGAGCTGTTCCTGGTCAGCGAGAACTCCACCTCCTACGGCAAGGACCTGGGCGACCTGCGGCTGCTGGAGGAGGTGCTGCCCGCGCTGGCGGCGGTGCCCGGCGTCGACCGGGTCCGGGTCAGCTATCTGCAGCCCGCCGAGCTGCGGCCCGGCCTGATCGAGGTCATCGCGGGCACCCCCGGCGTGGCCCCCTACTTCGACCTGTCGTTCCAGCACGCCAGCGGCCCGGTGCTGCGGTCGATGCGCCGGTTCGGTGACCGCCAGCGGTTCCTCGAGCTGCTGGACCGCATCCGCGCGCTGGCCCCCGAGGCCGGTGTCCGGTCCAACTTCATCGTCGGTTTCCCCGGCGAGTCCGCCCGTGACCTGGAGGAGCTGGAGCTGTTCTTGTCCAGCGCCCGGCTGGACGCCATCGGGGTGTTCGGCTACTCCGACGAGGACGGCACCGAGGCCGAGTCGCTGCCCGGCCACCTGGACGAGGCCGAGGTCGCCCGCCGGGTGGAGGAGGTCGCCGCCCTGGCCGAGGAGCTGATGGCCCAGCGCGGCGCCGATCGCGTCGGCCAGACCGTCGAGGTACTGATCGAGGAGAAGCTGGCCGACGGCGAGTACGAGGGCCGGTCCGCCCACCAGGCCCCCGAGGTCGACGGGACCACCACCGTCCGCGCCGGCCGGGAGCTCACCCCCGGCCAGATCGTGCGGGCCACGGTGACCGGCTCGGAGGGTGTCGACCTGACCGCGACCGCCGGCGAACTCGCACGGCTCTCCCCGGCTTCCTCGCAGGCGGATCGGCGTTGACCTCGCCCGGGGCGGCGCCACAGCCACTCGGGCCGCCAGAAGCGGCCCCGGAGGCGCCCAGCCCCGGCCTGGTCAACGTGGCCAACGTGCTCACCGTCATCCGCATCGCGCTGGTCCCGGCGTTCGTGGTGTGCCTGACGGCGGGGACCACCAGCTGGCGGATCGTGGCGTTCGTGCTGTTCTGGGTGGCCTCGGCCACCGACTTCCTGGACGGGCGGCTGGCCCGCCAGCGCGGCCTGGTCACCGACTTCGGCAAGATCGCCGACCCGATCGCGGACAAGGCGCTGACCGGCGCGGCCCTGATCACGCTGTCGGCCCTGCACGAGCTGTCCTGGTGGGTCACCGCCGTGATTCTGGTCCGCGAGGTCGGCATCACCGTCATGCGGCTCGCGGTCATCCATCACCAGGTGATCGCGGCCAGCCGCGGCGGCAAGCTCAAGACGCTGCTGCAGATGATCGCGATCAGCTTGTACCTGTTGCCCGGGCCGTTCGGCCTGGCACGCCCTATCGTGATGGGTCTGGCCGTGGCCGTCACACTGGTCACCGGCGCCGACTACGTGCTGCAGGCCGCCCGCCCGGGCCGGTCCGCCCCACAGGGAGAGACATGACGCAGGACCAGGGGGAGGCCGGCGACGAGCTGGCCGGGCAGGTCATCGCCATGCTGCGGGCAGCCGGCCAGACCGTGGCGGCGGCCGAGTCGCTGACCGGCGGCCTGGTGGCGGCCGCCCTGACCAGCGTCCCGGGCGCGTCCGAGGCCGTTCGCGGGGGAGTGGTCAGCTACGCCACCGACCTGAAGGCGACGCTGCTCGGCGTGCCGCGGCCCATGCTCGACGCGCATGGCGCCGTCTACCCGGGCGTGGCCTCGGCCATGGCCAACGGGGTCCGCGAGCGCCTCGGCGCCACGTTCGGCGTCGCCACCACCGGGGTGGCCGGCCCCGACCCGGCCGACGGCCAGCCGGTCGGCACCGTCCACATCGCGGTCAGCGCCCACGACGACACGGTCGTCAGGACCCTGGCGCTTGACGGGGACCGCGAGCGTATCCGTAGGCTGACGGTAGAGCGGTCACTGGCGCTGCTGCTGGGCCGGCTCCGGGAGGACACCCGGTTATCCCCGGGAAGACATCCGGTGATTACAGCGTTACGTCAGAAGCGAAAGGCGCCGTTGCGGACTCCCGGACTGACCGTCGGGACAGGTACCGTGGAGGGTAACGGTTCTGCCTCGGGAAGGAGTGCGACGATGGTTTTGCTTCGTCACTTGCTCGGTGACGTGCTGCGTCGGCTACGCCTGCGGCAGGGTCGGACCCTGAGAGAGGTATCTGCCTCCGCTCGGGTCTCGCTGGGCTATCTGTCTGAGGTCGAGCGAGGGCAGAAGGAAGCCTCCTCCGAGCTGCTGTCAGCTATCTGCAGCGCGCTGGGGATTCCCCTCTCCCAGGTTTTCCGCGAGGTCGCGGACAACTTCGCCCTCGCTGAGCTGCAAAACGAGCCGGTGCTCGGCGCGCCGCGGGAGCCCAAGCTCCCCGCGGGGCACGAGGTCACCATCGGCTCGGTGCGCACCGCGAGCTTCAGCACCGATGACCTGGATTCCGGCCCAGCGGGCGAGTTCGGGGACGTCCACGAAGTAACCGACATGGTCCCGGTCTGATCGTCCGGGCTTTACCAATACCCGCACAGCGGCGGGCGCGGCACCCCCGCGCCCGCCGCTGTCATCTTCTGACCCGCCCTGGCGCTGCCCCGGCCGCGCTCCGGCGTGCCACCCTCAGCTCTCCAGTCACACGAGTCCGGAGACACGGCCCGGCGCCGCATCGGCCCGGCCGTCGAGCCGGGGCGGGCCGGGCGGACCTGTCCTAGACCCAGGCCTTCGGGTCGTCGGTGAGCGCCGACACGCTGGCGGGCAGTTCACCGGCCACGATGTGGCCAAGCGTCACCTCTTCGAGGATGGCCCGCTCGTTCGCCCGCAGCGCGATCCACACCTGCTGCAATGGCTCGGCCGCGCCCGGGTACTCGACGTTTTCGGGGCGTTCGCCACGCACGCCGAGCAGCGGCCCGTCGATTGCCCGGATGATGTCGGCCAGGGAAATCTCGCTGGCCGGACGGGCCAGCCAGAAGCCACCCTCCGGCCCGCGCTGGCTGCGGATCAGGCCCGCGCGCCGCAGCTGGGTCAGGATCGTCTCGAGGAACTTGCCGGGAATCTGCTGCGCGCGCGCGATCCGGTCAGCCGTAACGTGGCTGTCCGTCGCCGAGGCGAGCTCGATTGCTGCGCGCAACGCGTAGTCCGCGCGGGCTGAAAGCCGCATGGGCAGCATTATGCAGCCTCAACCGCCGCCCGGCGAGTTGACGCACCGCCCTCCGGCTGAGGGACAATCGGCACCGGGGGCCAACGGGGACGGAGGGACAGGCTGTTGACTAGCCCAGAATCGGTGCCAGCTAGCCCGGAACCGGTGCCAGAGGGAGAGCTGCGCGTCTCCGACTCCGAGCGCGACACCACCCTCGAGCTCCTCAGCCGTCAGGCCGCCGAAGGCCGCCTGACCCTCGACGAGCTCGAGGAGCGCGCCAGCCAGGCCCTGGCCGCCAGGACCCGCGCCGACCTCGCTACCGTGACCCGCGACCTGCCCTCCGAGACCGAGGCCGCCGGGGCCGGGTCCGCCAGCGCGCCGCGCAAGCCCCCGGTGCGCTGGTTCGTGGCCATCATGGGCGGCTCCAAGCGGCGAGGCCGGTTCCGGGCCGGATCCCAGCTCAACAGCCTGGCCATCATGGGCGGCGACGAGATCGACCTCCGGGAGGCCGAGATCGAGGGCGGCGGCCTGACCCTGAACCTCTACGCGCTCATGGGCGGTTCGACCATCTACCTGCCCGACTCGGTGGACGTCGAGATCAGCGGGTTGTCGATCATGGGCGGCAACGAGGAACGCGGCCCGGATTCCCGCCCGCGGCCGGGCGCGCCGGTGGTCCACATCAAGACGTTCAGCCTGATGGGCGGCAACACGATCTGGCGGCTGCCGCCCCAGGCCCGCGGCCTGTCCCTCAAGGACAGCCGCAACCTGGCCAAGCAGGCCGAACGCGGCGAGCTCCCGGCCGGCGAACGCGGTCAGCTGCCCCCAGCCAGCTGACCGCTACGCTCCTGGCATGGCTGACACGCCCGGGCGCATCAACGACGACGACATCAACAAGCTGGTCGCCGTCTGGTCCAACTACATCCACGATCGGCCCTCCCGGAACCAGAACCCCGAGGGCGAGACCCAGGTCGCCCTGCTGGTAAGTATCGCCCGCCGCCTGACCATCATCAGCAACACGCTGGCCGACCTCCGCGACCAGCACACGCCCCCGGCCTGACCCGGGCCAGGCCCCCGTCCGGCCCGGGCCGGCAGCGCGCGCTCAGGTCAGGCCCAGCACCTCGGCGGCGGCCTGGGCGTTGACCCGGGCCGCGCCCCAGGTGGCTACGTACGTCCCAGCCGCCGCGGTCGGTGGCCGCCACACCGGCAGCCCCATCTCCACCACGATCGCGTCCGGGCGTTCGGCCAGCACCGCCGTGACCAGCTCCTGGGTGGCCGGGCTGCGGTGCGCGTCGCGGATCACCAGGACCAGCGACCGGCCGCTGGCGGCGGCCAGGATGTCGGCCGCGGACGCCTCCTCGGCCGGCTCCTCGCCCTCTTCCAGCGGGATCGGCACCGGACCGTCGCTCACCTCGCAGCCCTCCTGGCCTTCGGCGGCCCGCACCCCGTCGGCGGCCGGCACCCCATCGGCGCCCGCCGCCCCGTCGGCCCCGGCCTCGATCCGGCGCACGCTGCCCGCGGGCGCCCACGGGGACAGCCCCCAGGCGGCCCGGCCGACCGCGACGTTGCCGCGCGGCTCGACCTCGACGATGACCGGATCGGTCAGCGACGGCTGCTGGCCGGACACCTGGACCGCCCGCCGCGCCGCCCGCAGCCCGATCCCCACCCCGTTCAGCTCCGCAGCAGGCCCATCAAGAGCTGGCCCATCCAGACCCGCCCGGCCAGGCCGCAACCCGGCGCGGTCAGCCTGAGCAGCCCGCTCGGCCCGGTCCGCCGCCAGCCACACCCGCAGCCTGGTCACCCGGTCGGCGGCTTCTTCCAGCCGCGCGGCCGGAAGCCGCCCCGACCGCGCCGCCTCCGACACCGCCGCCACGATCGCGTGGTACTCCTCCTCGGCCACGTCCCGGCCCAGGCACAGCAGGTCCACGCCGGCCATGATCGCCATCACCGCCGCCTCGGGGATCCCGTACGGCCCGCTGACCGCCCGCATCTCCAGCGCGTCGGAGATGATCGTGCCCTCGAACCCCAGCTCGCCCCGCAGCAGGCCGGTCATCGCGGCCGCCGACAGGCTGGCCGGCAGGTCACCGGTCACTTCGGGCAGCCGCAGGTGGCCGGGCATGATCGCCGCCACCCCGGCCCCGATCGCGGCCTGAAAGGGCGGCAGGTCGCGGCGCCAGACCTCGGCCAGGTCGCCGGTGATCGCGGCCACGACCTCGTGCGTGTCGGCCCGGGTGCTGCCGTGCCCGGGGAAGTGCTTGGCGGTCGCCGCCACCCCGGCCGCCTGCAGGCCCCGCACGGCCGCGGCCGCGTGCCGGGACACCAGGGCCGGGTCGGCCCCGAACGACCGGGTGCCGATGGCCGGGTTCTCGGCGCTGTCCAGCACGTCCACGCAGGGGGCGAGGTCGACGTTGATGCCCAGCTGGGCCAGGTCGGTGCCGATGGCCCGGTGCACCTGCTCGGTCAGCTCCGGGTCGTCGATCGCACCCAGCGCGGCGTTGCCCGGGTACAGGCTGCCGCTCCAGTAGGTGACCCGGGTGACGTCGCCGCCTTCCTCGTCGATGGCGATGACCGGCTCGTCGGCCGCCCCGCGCAGCGCCGACGTCAGCAGCGCGATCTGCTCCGGGTCGGAGACGTTCGGGCCGAACAGGGTGACGCCAGCCAGCCCGGACTCCAGCGCGGCCAGGATCCACTGCGGCGGGGTGTGCCCGGGAAAGGGCGGGATGAGGACGGCGTCGGCCAGGCGGGCGAGTTCGCGGTCGCGGATCATCCCTTCACCGCCCCGGCGACGAGCCCGCCCACCATGCGGCGCTGGACGAACAGGAAGAACACCATCACCGGGATCGTGTACAAGGTCGACGCGGCCATGATGCCCCCCCAGTCCGCGGATCCCCGCCCGAAGAAGTACTGCACGTAGATGGGCAGCGTGTACTTGCCCTGGTCGGTGCCGAGGAACGTGAGCGCGAAGATGAACTCGTTCCAGGCCGTGATGAAGGAGAAGATGCTGGTGGCCACCAGGCCGGGCGCGACCAGCGGGAACAGGATCCGCCAGAACACCCGGACCGGCCCGGCCCCGTCAATGGACGCGGCCTCCTCCAGGTCCTTGGGCACGGCGGCGACGAAGTTGCGCAGCAGCCAGATCGACAGCGGCAGCGCCTGCGCCGAGTAGATGAGGATCAGCCCGACCAGGTTGTCCAGCAGCCCGAAGCCGCGGAAGTCGATGAACAGCGGGATGACCAGCGCCTGGGCCGGCAGCATCTGCACGATCAGCAGCATGATCAGGAACGAGGCCCGGAACCGGAACTTGAACCGGGCCACCGCCACCGCCGCCAGCAACGCCACCAGCGAGGCCAGCACCACGGTCACGACGGTCACGAACAGGCTGTTGCGCGCGAACACCCAGAACGAGATGCCCAGCCCGGCCGCCTTGCCGTTCATCACCTCGGAGAAGTTGTGCAGCGTCGGATGCAGCGGCACCGGGTGCGGGGTCAGCGAGAACAGCTCGGTCGAGGGCTTGAACGCGGACGAGATCATCCAGAAAATCGGGAACAGCGTGACCAGCGCGACGATCACGCCGATGCCGTTCAGCGTGAACCGCTGGGTCTTGCGCCGCGACGGGCGACCGCCCGGACGCCGCTGCGACCCGGACCGGCCGGGAGATCGGCCGAGGGACTGGGGCAGTGCGGTCAAGAGATCGCTCCCTGGCGGACGGAGGCACGGACGTAGCCGACCGTGATGATGAGCAGGACGACGGTGAGGATCAGTGCCAGCGCGGCGCCCAGCCCGTAGCTCGGCGGCATCGTGAACGCCTTGTCGTACAGGTAGAGGGACAAGTTGTACTCGTCCCGGTTACCGAGCCCACCGGTGATGAAGTAGGTCTGGGTGAAGATGCCGAAGTCCCAGATGATCGAGAGCAGCAGCAGGACCAGGAAGATCGGCCGCATCAGCGGGTAGGTGACCGTCCAGAACGAGCGCCAGGGGCTGGCCCCGTCCACCCGCGCCGCCTCGATCAGCTCGGCCGGGATGGTCTTCAGGCCGGCCAGCACGGTGGTGGCGATGAACGGGAAGCCCATCCACACCACCAGCAACGTGAGCACGGTGTAGGCGGGCAGCGCCCCGCTGCTCGTCCAGTTGTAGGCGGCCCAGTGCGAGCCGCCGCCCAGCCAGCCCGGGAGCTTGCTCAGCCCCCAGTCGACGAGCCCGCCGTCCGGGCTGAACAGCCAGTAGAACACCACCGAGGCGCTGGCCACCGGGGTCGCCCAGGCCAGCAGGGTGGCCGAGCTGACGAAGGTGGCCATCTTGCTGCCCAGGTTGTTCAGCAGCAGCCCGACCAGCGTGCCGAGCAACAGGGTGAGCACGACCACCACGGCCGCGAACAGCACCGTGATCCGCAGCGACAGCCAGAACTCGGGGTCGGCCAGCGTGGTACTGAAGTTGCTGAACCCGACCCACTGGGCGGGCAGGGTGCCGGACAGCTGCCCCAGCCCGAAGTTCTGGAACGCCAGCAGCGCGGTCTGGATCGTCGGCCACACCAGCACCAGCCCGATGCCGGCCAGCGACGGCAGCAGCAGCAGGTAGGGCGCGAGCTTGTGGCGGCGGATGAACATGCCCGACCGGACCCGCCAGCCGGGCTGCGGCCTCCGGACCGGGGCCGGCGCCGCGGCCCGGGACTGGGTCCCGGGCCGGTCGCCGTTCAGGGTGGGCCGGGCACCGGCGGCTGGGGGGGTGGGCCGCCGGCGCCCGGAGTCAACAGTGTCTGCCACAGGCCTAACTCGACTTGCCCGTGTTGAGCACGTTCTGCAGTTCGGTGTTGGCCTTGTTGACGGTGGAGCTGAAGTTCGCCCCCTGCATCAGCGACTTCATCATCGTCGGGATGATTTGGTCGGTGGTGTCGGCGGTCGACCAGTTCTTCGCGTTCAGCGGCGAGATCTGGGTCACCGTGGCCGCCTTGGCGAACCCCGACATGACCTGGCTGCCGGAGTAGGCCCCGCCCTTGAGCTGGGAGGTGTACGGCGGGAAGAAGCCCTGCAGGTTGGCGAACGAGGTGGCGTTGGACGTGCTGTCCATCGTCTTGATCAGGTCCCAGTCGGCCGGCTTGTACTTGCTGCCGGCCCAGACGGCCAGGTCAGAGCCACCGGCGAACGCGGGGGCGGGGTTCGGGCCGTTCTGGCTGGGGATCGGGAACGAGGCCCAGTCGGCCTTGTACTTGCCGCTGACCTGCTCGAGCTCGGGCTGGGCCCACGGGCCGTCGATGTACATGTCGAGCTTGCCCAGCGCGAAGTCCTCGTTGGTGCCGCCGGAGGTGGAGCCGGGGTTGCCCAGCTCGGTCTGGCCGACGTACTTCGACGGCGAGACCTTGCTGGTCAGCAGCAGGTCGGCGTAGAACTTGAGGCCGGCCTCGGACTGCGGGGTGTTCAGTTCCGCGGTCCACTTGCCGTTGTTCTCGGTCGCAACCTGGCCGCCCGCGCCCCAGATGAAGCTGACGATGCCGTTGGTGAAGTCGCTCGGCGCGCCCAGGCCGTACGTGCCGGGATACTTCTGCTGCAGCTTCTGGGCGTCGCTGACCAGCTCGGCCCAGGTCGTCGGGGTCGAGGAGATCCCGGCCGCCTTGAACTCGTCGGTGCGGTACCAGATGCCGCGCACGCCGCCGAACCAGGGCACGCCGTAGACCGCGCCGTTCTGCGTGTCGTTGGCCAGCATGCCCGGCACCACGTCAGACTTGTTGGACCAGGAATTGACGTCGCTGCTGATGTTGGCCAGCATTCCCAGGGAGGCGTTCGTCGGCGTCTCGGTGTTGCCGATCTCGGTGACGTCGGGCGCGTTCTTTCCGCTCGACAGCGCGTCGGTGAACTCGGTGGTCGCGTTGGTCCACGGGACCCAGACCACCTTGACCTTGGTTTTGGCATAGGCGGGATAGTCCTTGTGGAACTGTGACACCACACCGTTCATCCAGGTCACCTGGGCCGGCGTCGAGGCGCCCATGCGCCAGACGGTGAGGCTGGCCGGGGCGGACGATGACGACGATGACGAACTGGAGCCGGAACCGGAGCCGGAGCCGCAGCCTGCGGCGGCCAGCGTGACGGCCGCGCCCAGCGCGACCGCGCCCAGCCCGGCGGGCTTGGCGAAGGTTTTGATAGATCTCACTGCTGGCTCTCCTTCCCCACGGGGGGGACGCTGTAGAGGTAAGGGAGACACGGCCGTACTGAGAAAACTAATCGGAAACTTTCCTATAAGATAGACCCGTTGCCGGATTGAAACACAAGACCCACCGGCAATTTGGCCAGGGGGGAACAGGAGAGGGACCGCCATGGAGCGCCGACCGGGCACGCCGAGCCTGCTGCGTGAACTGAACGACCGTGCCGCTCTTGACCTGCTGCTTCCCGGGAGGCCGCTGACCCGGACCCAGATCAGCGAGCAGACCCGGGTGTCCAAGGTGACGGTCGCCCAGATGCTGACCCGGCTGGAGGAGCGCGGCCTGGTGGCCGTGGTCGGGCAGCAGGAGGGTGGCCGCGGGCCGAACGCCGCGCTGTACTCGGTCGTCCCCTCCAGCGCCTACGTCGCCGGCCTGTACGTGGACATGGACGTGGTCAGCGCCGGCGTCGCCGACGTCACCGGCCGGGTGGTGGCCGAGGTCAGCGTCAACCCCGGCGAGGCCGCCAACCCGGTCGAGCTGGTCCGCGGCGCGGTCGACCGGGCCTGCCGCACGGCCGGGGTGGAGATGAACCGGCTGAAGGCGTTCGTCATCGGCAGCCCCGGGGTGGTCAACCCGCGCACCGGCGACCCGCACCTGGCCGTCAACCTGCCGGACTGGCACGAGGGCGTGCTCGACTCGCTGCGCGGCGCGCTCGACCGGCCGGTCATCATCGAGAACGACGTCAATCTGGCCGCGCTGGCCGAGCGCTCGGTCGGCGCCGCCCGCGACCGCGGCGACTTCGTGCTGGTCTGGATCGGGGTCGGCCTCGGCATGGCCGCGTTCCTGGGCGGCAAGATGCACCGGGGCGCGTGCGGCGCGGCCGGTGAGATCGGCTACCTGCCCGTCCCCGGTGCCCCGCTGCAGGAGGACGTCAGGCACCCGGCCAACGGCGGCCTGCAGTCCCTGGTCGGCGCCAACGTGGTCCGCATGCTGGCCGGGGTGTTCGGCTTCGCCGCCCCCACCGCCGAGGAAGCCGTCAACGCCGCCGTCAAGGCCGCGGCGGCCGGTGCCGCTGCGAACGGGGCGGGCGCCACCGTGGCCCGGGCCGAGGAGTTCCTGAGCGAGATCGCCCGCCGCGTCGCCCTGGGCGTGGCCTCGGTCTCCGTGGTCCTCGACCCCGGCCTGGTCGTGCTGGGCGGCAACGTCGGCATGGCCGGCGGGTCCGGGCTCGCCGACCGGGTGGCGGCCGAGGTCGCGCGCATCTGCCCGGCCAGCCCGCGAGTGGTGCCGACCGCCGTCAGCGGCGCCCCGGTGCTGCGCGGCGCCATGCTCGCCGCCGTCGACCAGGCCCGGTCCGACCTGCTCGACTCCGTCTGACCGGCTGACGGTTGACCCCTTGGCCTCTTGACCCCTTGACCCCTTGACTCAGAACGTCAGTGTTCACTAACGTTAGCTGTAGCTGACATTCAGCGGACCACAACCAAAGGGGATGGACGGCATGGGGCAGCCCGTCGCGTTTTTCGAGATCGTCAGCCCGGACACGACCCGGGCCCAGAAGTTCTACGCGGACCTGTTCGGCTGGAAGATCGACGCTAACCCCGCGATGGACGGCTACGCCCTGGTCGACACCCAGTCGGGCGAGGGCGCGATCGGCGGCGGCATCGGCCAGTCCGAACAGCCCGGGGATACCGGCGTCAAGATCTACATGCGCGTCGACGACCTGGACGCCTACATCGCCAAGGCCGAGCAGCTGGGCGGCACCCGGGTCATGCCGCCGGTCGACCTGCCCGGCGACTTCGGCCGGATCGCGGTCGTCGCCGACCCGGACGGCAACGCGGTGGGCCTGTGGGCCTGACGGGCCGGCGATGAGCGAGCCGCAGGATGACGGCGCGACCGACGAGGCCCTGCGCGCGCTGGCCGAGCCCCGCCGCCGCGCCATCCTGCGGCTGGTCGCCCGGGACGAGCTGGCGGCCGGGGAGATCGCGGCGGCGTTCGAGGTGACCCGCACCGCGGTCAGCCAGCACCTCACCGTGCTCAAGCACGCGGGCCTGCTGGCCGAGCGGCGCGACGGCACCCGGCGGCTGTACCGGGCCCGGCCGGAAGGGCTGGCGGGACTGCGGCAGTTCCTGGACGATGTGTGGGGGGAATCCCTTGACGTGGCCCGGCGGCTGGCCGAGGCCGACCAGGGCGGGGAGCGCGAGCATGCCGGCTGACCAGCAACCTCCGGGCACGGTCACGGCGCTGCGGCGCCCGCCGGTCCGGCAGTCCACGATCGTGCACCGCGACGTGGCCCACACGTTCGAGGTGTTCGTGCGCACGATCGGCGTGTGGTGGCCGGTGAACCCGTTCTCGGCCGGCCGGGACCGGGTCCGCGACGTCACCGTCGAGCAGCGGCCCGGCGGCCGGGTGTTCGAGACCTGGGCCGACGGCACCGAGGTGGACTGGGGCACCCTGCAGGCCTGGGAGCCGCCCGCGCGGTTCGCCATGAGCTGGAACATCACCTCGGTCGCAACCGAGGTCGAGCTGCGGTTCACCGCCCTCGGCCCGGCCCTGACCCGCGTGGCGGTCGAGCACCGCGGCTGGGACGCCCTCACCGAGGAGCAGCTGGCCAGGGACTGCGCGCTGCCCGGCGGCTACCTGGGCGGTTCGTTCGAGCGCGGCTGGTCCCAGATCCTGGCCCGCTTCACCGCCGCCGCCGACCAGGACGACCAGTGAAGTACGTCCTCACCTACCACGCGGCCGAGGGCTTCGCGCCCCGCGCCCGCGAGCTGTTCCCCGAGCACCAGGCCCACTACCTCGCCTTCCACGCCCGCGGCCTGCTGCTCATGATCGGCCCCTTCACCGACGAGCCCGCCGGTGACGCGGTGGCCATCTTCACCACCCGCCAAGCCGCCGAGGACTTCGCCCGCGCTGACCCGTTCATGCTCAACGGCCTGATCGCCGACTGGTCGGTTCGCGAATGGAACGAAGCGCTTTTCTGAAACCCTGAAAACGTCCCACCGGCTTCCCCTCCCAGACGACCTGCGGACCCCAGCGCCTCGCGAGCCTGGCCCTCCCGCGTGGCCCTCCTCCCGGGTACCTCCGGCCCGCGGCCGTGACGGCCCCGCCTTCCCGGTTTGCCCCCTCCCAGGTGCCTCCGGCCCCCACAGCCCCGCGCCGCCACCGCCAGGCCCTTCCCGAGCCGCGCTCCTCCGGCCCACCCGAGCCCCGCCACTCGTCACGCAAGTCATCTGGCCAGTTACCTAAGTAAAATCCTATTAAATCGATCGATAATATTGCCTTTTCGGCCAATGCTTGCCATCATCGCGGCATGACCTCAGGCGGCTTCACGGAGCGACGTCACGTCGACTTCTGCTTCGTCGCCAGCGCGCTGTGTCTGTGACGGCTCGATCCGGACCTTCAGCCACTCCCGCCAGAACCAGAGGATCCTCATGAGCACATCCGCGGAAACCACCAGCCCGGCCAGCAGCCGCACCCCGCTGTACAAGCGCCGGCGCCGCCGGATCTACGCGATCATCGCCGCCGCGGTGGTGGTGATCGTCGGCCTGACCCTGCGCCTCACGCTGGGGACCGGTTCGTCCGCCCCGCTGCCGGGCTTCACGATCTCGCTGTCGACCGGGACCGTGGTGAACTCCGACAGCATCATCGTCAGCGACAAGACCCTGCAGAAGACGATCCCGGCCCACATCCACTGGGTCCCGTTCACGGCCGGCGTCACCGCCGTGGCCGAGATGAAGAGCGGCTCGCTGCAGTCGATCAGCGGCGTCGGCAACCCGCCGACGGTGGGCGCGATCGGCACCGGGACCGGGATCGACATCGTGATGGCGCAGAGCTTCGACTCCGACGAGCTGCTGGTGCCGGCCTCGATCACCGCGGCCAGCGGGCTGGCCGGCAAGTCGGTCGCCGTCCTCGAAGGCTCGTCCGAGGACTACGAGCTGGAAGGCTGGCTGGCCCACGAGGGCCTGACCGGCAAGGTCAAGGTGGTCGGGGTGGCCAGCGAGCAGGCCGCGGCCGCCGCCTACCTGTCCGGCGCGGTCACCGCCGCCTACGTCTACGGCGGGTACGCGGACTCGGTCACCGCCAAGGGCGGCCACCCGCTGACCAACGCCGAGCAGATCGCCAAGCTCGGCGTGCCCGGCATCGACTCGGTGGCGGTGTCCGGCACGCTGGTCAAGAGCAACCCGAACCTGGTCCAGAAGTACGTCTGCGCCGAGGTCCAGGCCACCCGTGACCTGACCGGATCGCAGTCCGCCAAGTACCTGGCCCAGGCGGCCGGGGTCCAGGGCGTGCCGGCCAGCCAGATCGAGCCGGCCACCAGGGCCTACCCGTTCATCCCGCTCAGCCAGCAGCTGTACTGGCTCGGTTCCACCCAGGGCGACACGTCCAGCCCGATCGTCAAGGCCTACCAGCAGACCGCCCAGTTCCTGGTCAAGCAGGGCCGGCTGACCACGGTGCCCTCGGCGTCGACGATCGCCACCCACATCGACCCGACGTTCGTGAAGAAGGCGCTGGCCGGTGGCTGCTGACGCCGGCACCCGGGTCGCCGGCGCCGAGGTCCGCATCCGGTCGGTCGGGAAGACGTTCCGGCGGCGCGGGCGGCGGACGGTCGCCCTGGCCGGGGTCGACCTGGACGTCCGGGCCGGCGAGTTCGTCTGCCTGCTGGGCCCGTCCGGCTGCGGCAAGTCCACCCTGCTGCGGATCGCGGCCGGGGCGCTGGAGGCGGACGAGGGCGCGGTCACGGTCGGCGGCGAGACGGTCAGCGGCCCGTCGCCCGACCGGGGCATGCTGTTCCAGAGCCCGCTGCTGTTCCCGTGGCTCACCACCCGCAAGAACCTGCTGTTCGGCCCGAAGGCGCAGCGGTCGCGGGGGCTGCACGAGCGCGACGACCCGGAACTGGACGCCGAGGCCGACGCGATCCTGGAGACGGTCGGCCTCGGCCAGTTCGGCGGCGCGTTCCCGCACGAGCTGTCCGGCGGCATGCGCCACCGGGCCGCCTTCGCCCGCGCGCTGATGACCCGGCCGTCCCTGCTGCTGATGGACGAGCCGTTCGGCGCGCTCGACGCCATCACCCGGCTGCGGATGCACGAGTTCCTGCTCGGCATCTGGCGCCAGTACCGGATGACGATCATCTTCGTCACCCACGACATCGAGGAGTCGGTGCTGCTGGCCGACCGGGTGGCGGTGATGGGCGGCCGGCCGCCGACCATCCAGCAGGTCATCGACGTCCCGCTGGAACGCCCCCGGGAAGCAGACGACGTCGACACCACCGAGTTCCTGACCATCAAGCGCGAGATCCGCTCGTCGCTCGCGATCTGAACACGGAGGGGAAGACCAGTCATGACGTCCTGGCAGTCGCTCGCGCCGGAGGCGGACCTGGCGCCCGCCGCCGCCCCCGCGGCGGACCTCGATGAGCGGTTCGACCTGGCCCAGCACCGGGCCGTGCTCGGCCGGGCCCGGCTGCGCCGCATCGGGCTCGGCGCGGCCGGCCTGATCGCGGTGCTGGCCCTCTGGCAGCTGATCGCGGTCCTGCTCAGCGACCCGGTGGCGCTGCCCACGGTCGGCGCGACCGCGCGCGCGTTCGGGCACTACCTGACCCACCCCTACCCGTCCCAGAGCAAGACGCTGGCCGGTGACCTGGCCATCAGCCTGGAACGGATCCTGTCCGGCTTCGCCATCGGCACCGTCATCGGCGTCGCCGCCGGCGCGGCGATGTCGGCCAGCCAGATCGTCCGGCAGCTGATCGACCCGGTCATCGAGGTGATCAGGCCGCTGCCGCCGCTGGCGTTCATCCCGCTGTTCATCGTCTGGTTCGGCATCGGCGAGCTGCCCAAGGAGGTGCTGCTGGTCTTCGGCACCGTGCCGATCATCACCGTCGCCACCGTCGCCGCCCTCAAAGAGGTGCCGGACGACCTGCGGCTGTGCGCGCGGACGCTGGGCGCCGCCCGCGGCTACACCCTGATCCACGTGCAGATCCCGGCCGCCCTGCCCGGCATCGTGACCGGGATGCGGTTCGCCATGGCCGGCGCCTGGACGTCGATCGTGGCCGCCGAGATGCTGGCCGCCACCAGTGGGGTCGGCTACCTGATCAGCCAGGCCGGCAGCTACCTGAACACCAGCCTGGTGTTCGCGGGCATCATCACGATCGCCGTCACCGGACTCATCCTGGACGCCTGCCTGCGCGGCATCCTGCTGCTGGTCGACCCCAGCCGCCGCTCCTGACCGCTCATCCCGCACTGGCGGCCCGGCTGAACCGGGCGCCCCACTCCCGCACCCGTTCCACCAGCTCCGGCGGTGACACCACCCTGAAATCCGCTCCCACCGTTCCCAGCCCCATCAGCGGCCACTCCAGCTGATCGATCGTCGTCCGTATCCGGCACCGGTCCGGGCCCTCGGCCTCCACCGTGACCCACCGCCCGATCCGGGCCTGCACCCGGTCGGCCGGCGCCTCGACGACCACCTCCACGTCGTAGACGGCCCAGGCCGAGCTGATCCCGGCCCGCACGAAGGCGGCCGCGTCCTCGGCCGGCAGCTCCCGCGGCCGGAACCGGGCCCCCGACCCGGCCGGCCCGGTCAGCCGGTCCAGCCGGAAGCTGCGCCAGTCCTGCCGGTCCAGGTCGTAGCCGACCAGATACCAGCGGCGGCCGAGCGAGACCAGCCGGTGCGGCTCGACGTGCCGGTTACTGCCGGTCCCGCTCGCCGCCGTGTACTCGAACCGGATCCGCTCGGCGTCCCGGCAGGCCAGCGCGATCGTGGTCAGCACGGCCGGGTCCAGGACCGGCCGCGCCCCGCCGTTCCAGCTGCCGTCCCAGGCCGCGGGCACGGTCATCGCCGCCAGCGCCTCGACCCGGCGCCGCAGCCGCCCCGGCATCACCTGCACGACCTTGGCCAGCGCCCGCACCGACGACTCGGCGATCCCCTCGACCGGGCCCTGGGCCGCCGCCTGCAGGCCGACCGCGAGCGCGACCGCCTCCTCGTCGTCCACCACCAGCGGCGGCAGCGCTGCCCCGGCCGCCAGCTGGTACCCGCCGTCCACTCCGCGCTGGGCCTCGACCGGGTACCCCAGCTCCCGCAGCCGGTCCACGTCCCGCCGCAGCGTTCGGGCCGAGACCCCCAGCCGCCCGGCCAGCTCGCCACCCGGCCAGTACCGCCGGGTCTGCAGCAGGCTCAGCAGCCGGAGGGTCCGTGTGCTGGTGTTCGCCATGTTTTTCATTCTGCACGCGATTGCGGCCAGAAACTGGCCTCAATGCTGTCTAGCCTGGGTTCATGAGCGAAGACAACACCCTCACTGGTGACCGGGCCGACCTCCTGGCCGAGTTGGGCGGCGCCCGGTACTTCCTGCGGCACACCGCCCGCGACCTCACCGACGAGCAGGCGGCGCGGCGGACCACGGTCAGCGAGCTGACCATCGGCGGCCTGATCAAGCACGTCGCCGCGACCGAGGCGCACTGGGCCGATTTCGTCGTCAACGGGCCGTCGCCGGCCGACGATTTCAACGCGATGACCGAGGAGGACTTCGCCCGCCGGGCCGATGATTTCCGGCTGCTGCCGGGCGAGACCCTGGCCGGTGCGCTGGCGGGCTACGCCGAGGTCGCGGCCCGCACCGACGACCTGGTCCGGTCGCTGCCCGACCTGGACGCCGCCCACCCGCTGCCGGCCGCGCCCTGGTTCCCGCCCGGCACGAAGTGGTCCGCCCGCCGGGCGCTCATGCACGTCGTGGCCGAGACCGCCCACCACGCCGGCCACGCCGACATCATCCGTGAGGCCCTCGACGGCGCCAAGTCCATGGGCTGAGGGACCCCAGCTTCGGCCCGCTCCCCACCCGGCCTCCAGGCCGTGTACGCGCTGCGCCGGCTGCTGGACGAGCCGGCCCGGCTGCGCGCGCAGCTCCTGGACCGGGCCGCCGCGGCCAGCTGAGGACGTGATACGACCGGGGAGTGCAGCCGAACCGTAGGTGGCGGGACCTCCAGCCCGCGCTGTTCCCGGACCCGTACGTCTTCGCCAGCGCGGCCGAGGTCCCGCCCGGCGCCGACCCGTTCGCCGTCATCGGCGAGGACGAGGGCACCACCCTGGTCATCACCCGGGACCAGGCCGACCGGCTCGGGCTGGCCTACGGCTACGTGGCCGCCCGCATCACCCTCACGATCAACTCCGACCTGGCCGCGATCGGCCTGACTGCCGAGGTCAGCCGGGTGCTGGCCGAGGCCGGCATCAGCTGCAACGTGATCGCCGGCCTGGCCCACGACCACCTGTTCGTCGACGTCGATCGCGGCCCCGAGGCACTCGCCCTGCTGAAATGCCTGTGAGCCGCAATGCCTGTGAGCCGGTCAGCCCCTCAGCCGCGCAGCCGCAGGCCCCGGGGCGTCGGCCGGAACCCGGCCTCCTCCAGCGCGGTGGCCAGCGGTGAATCGTAGATGCCGTCGCCGTCGGCCCGCTCGACGGTCAGCCGCCCGAGCGCCCCGGCCCGCACCGCGTCCGCCAGCGCCGCCGCCACCGGGCGCAGCACGTCCAGGTCGTCGGTCCAGGAGAGCAGGGTCTTGCCGCCACGCTCGACGTAGAGCACCAGTTCGCCGTCGGCCAGGATGACCAGCGCGCCCGCCTTGCGCCCGGGCCGGTGGCCGCCGGGTGTCTCGTCCGGCCGCTCCGGCCACGGCAGCGACGCGCCGTAGGCGTTGGCCGGGTCGGCCGCCGACAACACGATCATCTGGCCGGGCTGGTGATCCTCTTCCGGCGGCTCCGGCGGGTCGCCGTCCCGCTCGTAGGCCCACAGATCGGTGAACGCCCCGTCGCCGCCCGCGGCCTGGCCCCGGTAGGGGACCGCCCCGCCGCTCATCGCGGTGGCCAGCGGGTCGCCGGACCCGGTGGGCGGCTGGGCCAGGGCCCGCATCCGGTCCACCGCGCCGGGGATGGCGAACTGGGCCGCGCCCAGCCCCTCCACGAAGTAGCCGCGCCGGGCCCGGCCCGCGTCCTCCATGGCCCGCAGCACCGGGTAGACGGCCGAGAACGCGCCCGGGATCCGCTCGGCCGCTACCGCGCCCTTGGTCAGGATCCCGTACCGGTCCAGCAGCGACTGGGCCAGCGCGTGCGCCCGCAGGGTGGCGTCGGTGGCGCCCGGCGGCAGCAGCGACCAGCGGCCGCTGACGTTGGGCGGCCCGGTCCGCGACGGCATCGCCGGGCGGCCGTAGGTGGGCCGCCGCCCGGGCCGGGGGCTGCGCCGGGCCGGCGCTGGCCCGGCCCGCCGCGGGCCGCCGCTGCCGAGCACCGTGCGCAGCGGCCCCAGGGTGTCGTTGGTCAGCAGGCCCGCCCAGGTCAGGTCCCAGATCGCGGTGGCCACGTCGGAGTCCGGCGGCGCCTTGGTCATGCCCGGGTCCCCGGCCAGCCGGGCGCTGACCCGTTCGTGCAGCATCCGGAAGAACACCGCCCCGCCGTCGGCCAGCGCGTCCAGCACCGCCTCGTGGACCGGGGTCATGGTGATCTCCGACGGCGCGGGGAACAGCAGTGGCGCCGACTCGGCCGAGGCCAGTACCAGCCAGCCGTCGCCGCCGGGCAGCCCGCCCGCACCGGTCCACAGCACCTCGCCCGCCGTGGTCAGCTCGTCCAGCATGGTGGGGGAGTAGCCCGGGATCCGGCCCGGCAGCACCAGCGTCTCCAGCGCCGACGCCGCGATCGGCGTCCCCGCCAGCTGGTCGACGACGTCCAGCACCGCGCCCGGGCCGCTCGGTCCCCGGGGCCGGCGGCGGCCACCCGGGCCGCGGCCCTCGGGCTCGATCGGCTTGACCCCCTGCCAGGCCGGCAGCAACCGGGCCAGCGCCACCGGCGGCGCGGGCTCGGCCTCCTTGCGCAGCCGGGCCAGGCAGCGCCGCCGCAGCATCCGCAGCACCTCGACGTCACACCACTCGGTGCCCCGCCCGCCGGGCAGGAACTCACCCTCCGCCACCCGCCCGGCCGCCGCCAGCCGCCGCAGCGTCCCGGCCACCACCGCGACCCCCAGCGCGTACCGGGCGGCCGCGGCGTCGGCCGTGAACGGGCCGTGGGTACGCGCGTACCGGGCCACCAGGTCACCCAGCGGGTCCGGCAGCGGCTCGGTGAAAGCCTCCGGCATCCCCGGCGGCAACGGCACCCCGAGGGCGTCGCGCAGCCGGCTGGCGTCCTCGATGGCTGCCCACCGGGGCTGGCCGCCGACCCGCACCTCGATCGCGCGGCGGGCGTGGGCCAGCTCTTTCAGCCAGCCCGGGGCGGCGCCGGCGTCGGTGCAGCGCTCGGCCACCTCGGCCGCCGACAGCGGGCCGGCCGTGCGCAGCACGTCGGCCAGGCCCTCCAGGTCCCGGGCCTTGCGGTCCTCGGCCAGCCGCTGCAGCTCCAGCTCGGTCTCGCTGACCACCGCCGGGTCCAGCAGCTCGCGCAGGTCGGCCTGGCCGAGCAGGTCCGCCAGCAGTGCCGAGTCCAGGGTCAGTGCCTGCGCCCGGCGCTCGGCCAGCGGCGCGTCCCCCTCGTACATGAACGCGCCCACGTACCGGAACAGCAGCGACCGGCTGAACGGCGACGGCGTCGGTGTCTCCACCTCGACGATGCGGATCTTCCGCCCGGCCAGCTCGCGCAGCAGGCTGACCAGGGCCGGCACGTCGAACACGTCCTGCAGGCACTCCCGGACGGTCTCCAGCACGATCGGGAACGACGGGTAGTGGCTCGCCACCTCGAGCAGCTGGGCCGCCCGCTGCCGCTGCTGCCACAGCGGCGAACGGCGCCCGGGCTGCCGCCGGGGCAGCAGCATGGCCCGGGCCGCGCACTCCCGGAACCGGGACGCGAACAGCGCCGACGAGCCGATCTCGGCGGTGACGATGTCGCCGATCTCGTCCGGGTCGATCAGCGCCACCCCGGTCGGCGGCGGCTCGTCCGCGTCCGGCACCCGGACGATGATCCCGTCGTCGGTGTGCATGGCCTGGACGTCCATGCCGCCGTAGCGCTCCCGCAGCCGGGCCGCGATGGCCAGCGCCCACGGTCCGTGCACCCGCGCCCCGTACGGGCTGTGCAGCACCACCCGCCAGTCGCCGAGCTCGTCCCGGAACCGCTCCACCACCAGCGTCCGGTCGTCCGGCACCGTCCCGGTCGCTTCCCGCTGGTCGGCCAGATAGCGCACCAGGTTGCCGGCCGCGAGCTTGTCCAGCCCGGCCTCCTGCAGCTGCCGGGTGGCGTCCTGCTCGCTGGCCCCGGCCAGCTCGCGGCACTTGGCGCCGATCGCCGCCCCCAGCTCGGCGGGCCGCCCGAGCGTGTCCCCGTGCCAGAACGGCAGCTTGCCGGGCTGGCCCGGGGCCGGGGTGACCAGCACGCTGTCGGCGGTGATGTCCTCGATCCGCCACGAGCTGGCGCCGAGCACGAACACGTCGCCGACCCGCGACTCGTACACCATCTCCTCGTCGAGCTCGCCGACCCGGCGCGAGTGCCGCCGATTGGTGCCGCTGCCGGTCTCCGACCCGGCCAGGAACACCCCGAACAGCCCACGGTCGGGGATCGTCCCGCCGCTGGTCACGGCCAGTCGCTGGCCGCCCGGGCGGCCCCGGACCACCCCGGCCAGCCGGTCCCACACCACCCGCGGCCGCAGCCCGGCGAACTCCTCGCTCGGGTAGCGGCCGGCCAGCATGTCCAGCGTCGCGTCCAGCACCGGCCGGGTCAGCCCGGCGAACGGCGCGGCCCGCCGGATCACCCGCTCCAGCTCGTCCACCGGCCACTCGTCCATCGACGTCATGGCCACGATCTGCTGGGCCAGCACGTCCAGCGGGTTCCGCGGCGCGCGCAGCTCCTCGATGCTGCCGCCCCGCATCCGCTCCGCCACCACCGTGGCCTGCACCAGGTCGCCCTGGTACTTGGGGAAGATGACGCCGCGGGAGACGTCGCCGACGTTGTGCCCGGCCCGGCCGATCCGCTGCAGCCCGCTGGCCACCGACGGCGGCGCCTCGACCTGGATGACCAGGTCGACCGCGCCCATGTCGATGCCCAGCTCCAGGCTGGAGGTGGCCACCACCGCGCTCAGCGTGCCGCGCTTCAGGGCTTCCTCGATCTCGGTGCGCTCCTGCCGCGACACCGACCCGTGGTGGGCCCGGGCGATCTCGGCCGGTGCCCCGTTGCCGGTCCCGGACTGGGCCATCAGCTCGGCGGGCGCGTGCCGCGGCCCGGCCGCCAGCGACTCCGGATCGTCGAGGGCCGCCTCTTCGGCCTCCGCCTCGGCCGCTTCCGCCGCCCGCTCGGCCGCCAGCTCGTTGAGCCGGGCGCACAGCCGCTCGGACAGCCGCCGCGAGTTGGCGAACACGATCGTGGAGCGGTGCTGCTCGATGAGGTCGAGCACCCTTTCCTCTACGTGCGGCCAGATCGACCGGTTCCGGGCCGAGTCGTCATCGTCGATCACGGCGGGGGAGCGGGGAGGATTCTTGCCCCGGCGCACCTCCGGGGTCTTGGCCGGGTCGACCGCCTCGCGCGGCCCCGGCACGCCCCGCGGGCCGGAGATCTCGGTCATGTCCTCGACCGGGACCACCACGTTCAGCTCGAGGCGCTTGGCGGCCGGCGGCTGTACCACCGTGACCTGGCGGGAGCCGCCCAGGAAGCCGCCCACCTCGGTCACCGGCCGGACCGTGGCCGACAGCCCGATCCGCTGGGCCGGGCCGGTGGCGCCGGTGCCGCCGCCGGGTGTGCCCATCCGCAGCGCGTCCAGCCGCTCCAGCGACACCGCCAGGTGGGCGCCGCGCTTGCTGCCGGCCAGCGCGTGCACCTCGTCCACGATCACGGTCTCGATGCCCCGCAGGGTCTCCCGCGCCTTGGAGGTGAGCAGCAGGAACAGTGACTCGGGGGTGGTGATCAGGACGTCCGGCGGCTTGCTGGCCAGCTTGCGCCGCTCGTCGGCGGCGGTGTCACCGGTCCGCACCGCGACCTGGATGTCGGGCTCGTCCAGGCCCAGGTTGCGGGCGGCGTGCCTGATCCCGGTCAGCGGGGCCCGCAGGTTGCGCTCGATGTCGGTGGCCAGCGCCTTCAGCGGCGAGACGTACAGGACCCGGCAGCGCTGCTTGGGGTCGGGCGGGGGCGGCGCGGCGGCCAGCCGGTCGAGCGCCCACAAGAACGCGGCCAGCGTCTTGCCCGACCCGGTCGGGGCGATGACCAGGGTGTCCTCACCCTTGCCGATCGCCGTCCAGGCCTGCGCCTGAGCCTCCGTCGGGGCCGCGAAGACAGCCGTGAACCAGGCTCTCGTCGCGGGAGAAAAGCTCTCCAGCGACGCGGCGACATCCTGGTTATCCGGCATGGTCCCATCTTGCCCCGGACCACTGACAGTTCCGTCCGCCCGCGCCCCAGCTCAGCCCACAGCGGACAGCTTCGTTCAGCCGCGGCGGACCGAGCCGGTGAGCTGGCCGCTGGTCGACCGGACCTCGCACACCACCGTGCGCTGGCCGGCCGCCCAGGCCTGCTGGCCGGGGTAGACGTAGGACTGGGTCAGGCCCGAGGTGGCCAGCTGCGGGTTGATGTAGCCGCTCAGCTGGCTCTCGCAGCCGGCCGAGGCCTGCTGGCGGGCCGAGCTGTCGCCGGGCCAGCCACCGCTCAGCCGGAAGGTGCCGAAGACCTCCGCGTCGTGCGGGCTCGCGCAGGAGACCACCTGCACGGTCGAGCCGCTGGCGGTCAGGTCGATGCAGTCGCCAGTCCGCACGCTGAAGATGGCAGCCTGCCGGTACTTGACCGTGGTCTTGCTGTGGAAGCCGTGCGTGAGCAGCGCCGCGACCCCGCCCCCGGCCGCGACCAGCACGATGATGATCAGCGCGATCAGGCTGGCCGTCACCCAGCGCCGGTGCCGGCGCGGCCCGGCGGCCGGCTGCCCGTCCGCTGGTCCCGGCGGCACGGTCTCCGGCCCGGCCACCGGCCCCGGGGGCGCCGTCCCGGCCGCCGTCGGCGCACTCTCCTGCCCAGCCTCCGGCCCGGTGTCCGGGTGCTCCGGCTCGGCCTCGTCGTCGGCCGCGTGGTCCGCCGGTGTGCCCCGTCCAAGCGCCATCCAGCGGCCCCGCATCCTCGTGCTGTGCCGTTCGGGACGCAGGGAGCCCGCGTTCGAGACCGGCAGTTCTCCTACCTAACGATCTTCGCGCTGCTTATGTACCCAGCCGAAGGGATTTTCTCACGGTCATTCCAAAAGATGGCTGACACGAAAACCGGCGGTAGCCTGGCCCGGTGCGGCTCACTGTGTTCTGGGAGAGAATGAGCGCGCAGTTCGGCGAGGCGTACGCGCACAGCGTCGCCCAGGACTACGTGCTGTCAGGGCTGGGCGGCCGGACCGTCAACCGGGCCCTGGCCGACGGCGAGGACGTGAAGCGGATCTGGCGGGCGGTCTGCGACGCCTTCAGCGTGCCCGACTCCCTGCGCTGACCCCCGCCACCGGCCGCCGGACCCTTCCTGGTAGGCAAAACCGGCGTGTCGGGTGCCGATCGAACAGTAGTTCGCCTACAGTGGGGCGCGTGCGGATCCCCGATGGACGGGCGTGACCAGCGCAATCAGTGAGATGACCCGGGGCACCGGGCACGGGCGCCGGGAAATGTCAGTGGTGGCGCGTAGCGTCGGGCACCGACACCGCAGGCGAATGCCTGACGGCCCACATAGCGGTACTGATAGCTAACGAACCCGACAGGGAGTTCCCATGGCAGCGAACAGCAGGCCCAGCGTCGAGCGGGCCGGCGACCGGGACAAGGCCCTCGAGGCCGCGCTGGTCCAGATCGAGCGGCAGTTCGGCAAGGGCTCGGTCATGCGGCTCGGCCAGGAGACCCGTCAGGCCGTCGAGGTCATCCCCTCCGGATCGATCTCGCTTGACGTAGCCCTCGGCCTCGGCGGTTACCCGCGCGGCCGCATCGTCGAGATCTACGGCCCGGAGAGCAGCGGTAAGACCACGGTGGCGCTGCACGCGGTCGCGAACGCGCAGAAGGCCGGCGGCATCGCCGCGTTCATCGACGCCGAGCACGCGCTCGACCCCGACTACGCCCAGAAGCTGGGGGTCGACACCGACGCCCTGCTGGTGTCCCAGCCGGACACCGGCGAGCAGGCGCTGGAGATCATGGACATGCTGATCCGGTCCGGCGCCATCGACGTCGTCGTCGTCGACTCGGTGGCCGCGCTGGTGCCCCGGGCCGAGATCGAGGGCGAGATGGGCGACAGCCACGTCGGCCTCCAGGCCCGACTCATGTCCCAGGCCCTGCGCAAGATCACCGGCGCGCTGAACCAGGCCAAGACCACCGCGATCTTCATCAACCAGCTCCGGGAGAAGGTCGGCGTGATGTTCGGCAGCCCGGAGACCACCTCGGGCGGGAAGGCGCTGAAGTTCTACTCGTCTGTCCGCCTCGACGTGCGCCGCATCGAGACGCTCAAGGACGGCACCGACGCGGTCGGCAACCGGACCCGTGTCAAGGTCGTCAAGAACAAGATGAGCCCGCCGTTCAAGGTGGCCGAGTTCGACATCCTCTACGGGGTCGGCATCAGCCGCGAGGGCAGCCTCATCGACCTCGGCGTGGAGCAGGGCATCGTCCGCAAGGCGGGGGCCTGGTACACGTACGAGGGCGACCAGCTCGGCCAGGGCAAGGAGAACGCCCGCACGTTCCTCAAGGACAACCCCGACCTGGCCAACGAGATCGAGAAGCGGATCAAGGAGAAGCTCGGGGTCGGGCCGCGGCTGGACGCTGACCCGGCCGCCGCCACCAACGCAGCCAACGGCGCCAACGGCTCCAGCGGCAGCAACGGCGCCAGCGGTGCCAACGGCGGTGGCCCCGCCGCGGCCGCCGCCAGCCCCGCCAGCGCGGCCAGCCCCGCCAGCGCCGCCGGCAAGGTCCCGGCCGCCGCGGGGCGGCCCTCCAGCCGTATCCCGGGCGTCAGCGCGGGCGCGGGAGCGGGCGGTGGCCAGTAGGCGCCAGCGCCGGACCGGTGCCGACCGGTTCTGGCCCGGGCCGCCGTCGCAGGCCCGGGCCGGGACCGGAGCCGATGCTGACCCAGCGGCAAGCCCAGCACCCGGCGAGGCCCCGGCCGCTGGCCGCGCCCCACGCGCCCAACGGGCCCCACAGGCCCCACGAGACCCGGAAGCAGAGGCCCGGGCGATCTGCCTGCGGCTGATCACCCTCGAGCCGCGTACCCGGTCCCAGCTGGCCGAGGCCATGCAGCGCAAGCAGATACCGGACGCCGTCGCCGACGGCGTGCTCGAACGGTTCACCGAGGTGGGCCTGATCGACGATCAGGCCTTCGCCCGGGCCTGGGTCGAGTCGAGGCACCACAGCCGCGGGCTGTCCCGCCGCGCGCTGTCCACCGAGCTGCGCCGTCGCGGGGTGGCCGACGACGACGTGCGGGACGCGGTCGAGACCCTCGACCCGGACCAGGAGGTGGCCACCGCCCGCCAGCTGGTCGACCGCAAGCTGCGATCGACCCGGGGCCAGCCGCCCGACGCGAGGGCGCGGCGGCTGGTGGGGACGCTGGCCCGCAAGGGCTACGGCCCGGCCCTGGCCTACCGGATCGTCCGTGAGGCGCTGGAGGCGGAGGGGGCCGAGCTGGCGTCCGCGCTCGAGGACCCGGACTCGGAGCTGGGTCTCGACGACGGCCCCGGCTGACCCAGCGCCCTGCGGCCCCGGCAAAACCAGCCTTACGTGGGAAAATGCCACAGTAGGGCCGCTGGTGACGTTCGGCACGTGAGCGACATGAGTGCCAGGAGCTTGCTCAAAACGTTATCTGCGCTTAACCTGCCGGCAGCGAGGTGTTACTCCGCGCTGCGCGGATGACCATAGAACAACTTCACAACGCGCCTGGCCGCCCCCCGCGGCCACCGCCAGCGACAGGGCGGCCGCCACCAGCGGTCCCGGCCCTGGGCACCCCGGCCGCCGCCAGCGGTCCATGCCAGCGACCCGTAGTTAAGGCCGCACGCGCCTGCGTGCAGAACCCCTCGCGCCAGGGCATATTCCCCTGGTATCGCACTCGCGGTGCCCGGTGACCGGGGCCTGATGAGCGGAAGGGGTGACTGTGAGCGGCGGAATTTCCTTCGTGTTCATGGCGATCGGGCTCCTCGCGGCGGTCTTCGCACTCGTCGTCGTGTGGCGCAGATCCGGGACGGCCACGCCGAAATCCCCGCCGCCCAGTTCGGCCAGCAGCCCGGTGACCGCCGGCTCAGCGATCGCCGCCGCCACGCCCAACGGCGCCCCGGCCGCCAGCAGCACCTCCCCGGCCATCCTCAGCCCCGAAGCCCAGGCCGAGGCCGCCCAAGCGGCCGAAGCGGCCGCGGCCGCCGCCCGGGCCAGCTCCGAGAACCTGGAAGCCGCCCGCCGCGAGGCCGGCCAGCTCCGCGCCCACGCCGAGACCGAAGCCGCCGCGATCAAGGCGAAGGCCGAACAGGCCGCCGAGCAGGCCCAGCAGGGCCGCCGCGAGGTCGAGGAAGAGATCCGCGCGGTCAAGGAAGAGATCCGCGAGCTCCGCAGCGACCTCGAACGGCGCGAGAACCGCCTCGCCGGCCGGGAACAGCGCCTGGACAAGGAGCTGCACCGGCTGGAGGACCGGTCGGCCGAGCTCGACGAGCGCCAGCGCGGGCTCAACGACCGCGCCGCCGAGCTCGACCAGCTCGACGCCCAGCGCACCACCGAGCTGGAGCGGGTGGCCGGGCTGACCGCCGTCCAGGCCAAGTCCGAGCTCGTGGCCACCATCGAGAACCAGGCCAAGCGCGAGGCCGCGCTGATGGTGCGGGACATCGAGCACCAGGCCCGGTCCGAGGGCGAGAAGCGCGCCCGTAAGGTCGTCACGCTGGCCATCCAGCGGGTCGCCACCGAGCAGACCAGCGAGTCGGTGGTGTCGGTCCTGCACCTGCCGGGCGACGAGATGAAGGGCCGGATCATCGGCCGCGAGGGCCGCAACATCCGGGCCTTCGAGACGGTCACCGGGGTCAACCTGATCATCGACGACACCCCGGAAGCGGTGCTGCTGTCCTGCTTCGACCCGGTCCGCCGGGAGATCGCCCGGCTGACGCTGGAGCGGCTGGTGCTCGACGGGCGCATCCACCCCCAGCGCATCGAGGAGGCCTACGAACGCGGCAAGGCCGAGATCGAGCAGCTGTGCGTCCGCTCCGGCGAGGACGCCCTGGTCGAGCTGGGCATCACCGGCATGCACGGCGAGCTGGTCTCGCTGCTGGGCCGGCTGCGCTACCGCACCTCCTACGGCCAGAACGTCCTCAAGCACCTCATCGAGTCGGCCCACATCGCCGGCATGATGGCCAGCGAGCTGGGCCTGGACGCCGGCCTGATGAAGCGGTGCACGGTGCTGCACGACATCGGCAAGGCACTCACCCACGAGGTCGAGGGCAGCCACGCGCTGATCGGGGCGGAGATCGCCCGCCGCTACGGCGAGCCCGAGGACGTGGTGCACGCGATCGAGGCGCACCACAACGAGGTCGAGGCGCGCACGGTCGAGGCGGTGCTGACCCAGGCGGCCGACGCGATCAGCGGCGGCCGGCCCGGGGCCCGCCGCGAATCGCTGGAGTCCTACGTCAAGCGGCTGGAACGGCTGGAGCAGATCGCGACCGCCCACGAGGGCGTCGAGAAGGTGTTCGCGATGCAGGCCGGCCGGGAGATCCGGGTCATGGTCAAGCCCGACAGCGTGGACGACATCCAGGCCCAGGTCATCGCCCGCGACATCGCCAAGCAGGTGGAGGAGGAGCTGACCTACCCGGGCCAGATCCGCATCACCGTGGTCCGCGAGTCCCGCGCGATGGAGTTCGCCCGATAACCTGTTAGGCGTCATGGACGCCTCGCCTCGCACCTACGAGATCCGCACCTACGGGTGCCAGATGAACGCGCACGACTCCGAGCGGCTCGCGGGCCTGCTGGAGGACGCGGGCTACCGGCGCGCCGAGCACGACGCAACCCCGGACGTGCTGGTGTTCAACACCTGCGCGGTCCGCGAGAACGCGGCCGACCGGCTGTACGGCAACCTCGGCCACCTGCTGCCGGTCAAGAACGCCACCCCCGGCATGCAGATCGCGGTGGGCGGCTGCCTGGCCCAGATGGAGCGGACCGCGATCACCAGGCGCGCGCCCTGGGTGGACGTGGTGTTCGGCACCCACAACATCGGCGCGCTGCCGGATCTGCTGGACCGGGCCCGGGAACGCGAGCAGGCCCAGGCCGAGTTTGAGGAGACGCTGGAGACCTTCCCGTCGGTGCTGCCCGCCCGCCGGGAGTCCGCCTACGCGGCCTGGGTCGCGATCTCGGTCGGCTGCAACAACACCTGCACCTTCTGCATCGTGCCCAGCCTGCGTGGCAAGGAGAAGGACCGGCGGCCCGGGGACATCCTGGCCGAGGTCCGGTCGCTGGCCGCCGACGGCGTCATCGAGGTCACCCTGCTCGGCCAGAACGTGAACTCCTACGGCGCCGAGTTCGGCGACCGGCAGGCGTTCGGCAAGCTGCTGCGCAGCTGCGGGGAGGTCGAGGGGCTGGAGCGGGTCCGGTTCACCTCGCCGCACCCCCGCGACTTCACCGACGACGTGATCGAGGCGATGGCGCAGACCCCGAACGTGATGCCGCACCTGCACATGCCGCTCCAGTCCGGCTCCGACACCGTGCTCAAGGCCATGCGCCGGGCCTACCGGCGGGACCGCTACCTGGCCATCCTCGACCGGGTGCGGGCGGCCATCCCCGGCGCCGCGATCACCACCGACATCATCGTCGGCTTCCCCGGCGAGACCGAGCAGGACTTCGAGCAGACGCTGGACCTGGTGCGCCAGGCCCGGTTCGCGGGCGCGTTCACGTTCCTGTACTCGCCCCGGCACGGCACCCCGGCCGCCACCATGGACGAGCAGGTGCCGCCCGCGGTGGTGCAAGAGCGCTATGAGCGGCTGGCCGAACTGGTCAGCGAGATCACCTGGGCGGAGAACAAGCGCCTGGTCGGCCGGACCGTCGAGGTGCTGGTGGCCGAGGGTGAGGGCCGCAAGGACGCCGCCACCCACCGCCTGTCCGGCCGCGCGCCCGACAACCGCCTGGTCCACTTCACCCCCGAGGGCACCACGCCCCGCCCCGGCGACCTTGTCACGGTGACGGTCACCCGCGCCGCGCCGCACTACCTGGTCGCCGACGGCACGCCCGCCGCCGTACGCCGCACCCGCGCCGGTGACGCCTGGGAGACCAGACTGACCGCCCGTAGCCAGGATCTGGAAAACCCTGAAAACGTCCCACCGGTCCCGGTCGCCACAGAACCCGTGGCGCTCGGCATGCCCGCGCTGTCCCGCCCGGACTGACCAGAATGACGCAGCCGCACCGCGGGTTCCCCGAGGTCGACGCCTTTGCCTGGGCCACCGGCTCGATCCTCGGCGACGCGGCCTGCCTCACCCTGACCGAGCAGGCCGGCGTGACCGCGGTGGCGCGGGCGTTCGGCGGTGACCCGGCCGGGGCGCGGGAGTGGACGCTGGCGCAAGCGGCCGAGGAGCTCACCGAAGTCCCGTGGGTGGCGCTGCGCCCGGTGGGCTCGTGGGTCCTGGCGGTCGAGCTGAACGGCTGGCAGGGCTCCCGGCCGGAGGTCCTCGAACGGGTCTCCGAGACCGGGCGCACGGTCAGCGCCTACTGGAACGTGGGCGGCCGGACCCAGCTCGCGTACGCGGCCGCGGGCCAGGTCCTGACCGCGCTCGACGCGGTGTTTCCCGGCCGCCGGACCGGGGCCGAACCCAACGCCCTGGTCCCGGCGATGGCGGGGCTGCCCTGGGCGGACGCGCTACCGGTCCCGCTCGTGCTGGCGCTCGCGGCCCGGCTCACCGGGAGCCCGCTCCAGCCGACCTGGCTGGACGGGACGTTCCAGGTGTTCCCGCTCGAGGTTCTGGCCGAGGCGGTGCTACCCGGGATCGACCCGGACACCGAAGAGCTGACCTACGACGACCCGCCGGTCGCCTGGGCGATCCGGCACGCCCCGGGGCAGCGCCAGCGCGCGGCGGCGCTGGCGGCCGCCCGGCACGCGATCGGCCTGGCCGGGCTGGCCGGCGACCCCGCCGTGGCCCTCGGCCTGCAGGCCGATCCGCAGGCCGCCGTCCCCCTCGGCAAACTGGCGGCCCGGCTGGACCGGGCCAGCCGCAAGAGCGGCGGCGACCCGCAGCGGCCGGCCGGTTCTGGGCGGTCACCGCCCTGCGGGAGGCCGCGAATCCGTCCCCGCTGGCCGCCGGGTTCCGGGCGGTCGGCGCGGCCGAGGGCACCTCCGCCGCGTTCGGTGACCGCCCCGCCGGCCTGAGCGCGGCGGTCCTGGCCGAGCTCGGTGACCCGCCCCCGCCGGCCGGGTCGCTGGGGCTGAGCGCGACCCCCGGCCCGCTTCCGGCCGACCTCTACCGGTGGACGGCCCGCCACTGGCTGGCCGCGTGCGGCTGCATCACGTTCGTGCGGGGCTGGGCGCCGGACGCCGCGCTGCGGGCCTTCGGCGGCTCGGCCGGCGACGCCGTCCGGGGCCTGCCCGGGCTGTACCATCCGTCGCTGGCCGCGGTGCGGGACCAGGACGGGTGGACGGTGCTGACCGAGCCCAGCGAGCTGCCGGGCCTGTGGTCCCGCTATCAGGCCGTCCGCGGCACCCAGGCCGTGAGCGTCTCCTGGTCGGCCCGCGGCCGCAGCATGTTCCAGTACGTGGCGGACGGGCGGTTCGTGGTCACGTTCGATCCGCAGCGCCCGCAGGAGCTCGACGGCGACGACCCGGCCGCGCTCGACGCTCAGCTCGCCGATCTCCCGCCGGAGGCCTGGCCGGCCGACGCGGCCCGGTCCCTGCCGCTGCTGCTGGTGCTCGCCGAACGCGTGACCGGGCTGGCGTACGCCCCGGAGCTGCTCGACGAGGAGCACCTCCTGGCCGCCCTGCCAGCCCGGCCGCCCGGCAGCTGACACCGCCGGATGAGGTCAGGTCACCAGGATCGGGATCCGTTCCTCAAGATGGCCAGCACGTAGAACGGGTCATGGTTGAGGACGTGGTTGCTGGAGTAGAACCCGCTGGTGATACCGCCCTGCGAGGAGTTGGCGGAGGATGGCACCGCGACCGCGGAGAAGACCTTCTGGAACGACGCCCCCTGGAACGTGCTGGCCAGCGGGAACTCGTCGCAGCTCTGCCCGGCCGCGAGGCGGACGGCGCTGCAGGCCGCCCGGTTGTTCCGCCGCCGGTCGGCCGCGCTGGTATCCCGGGTCAGGACGCGGCCCTTGGCGCTGAACCGGGTCGGCACCCCCCACGCGATGGACAGTGTGTGCTGGGCGGTGAAGATGTGCTGGGCCACCGGCCCCACCAGCGGGTGGGTCAGGGCGCTGTACGTCACGGTCGGGATGAAGGCCTGGTTGACGCACCCGTCGGCCGCGCTGACCACCCTGTCGCAGCGCCCGTGCAGCTGACCGATGTCGGAGGCCTCCTTGGCGGGCGTGGTGCTGATGTCCTCCCAGAAGACGCCGAGGTCCGGGTTCATCACGTTGTCGGTGTTGCGGGTCGTCGACGACGGGCCCGCGTCCGACTCGGTCCACTCGTACGAGTGCCTGCTCCCGGGGGTGATGGCGACCGGCTGCGGGTCGGGCACGGTCGCGCTGGTGGCCGAGCAGGTACCGGCGAAGACATCGCAGCTCGACTCGAGGTCAGCGGTCACCCCCTTGGCCAGCGTGCCGGACGCGCCGAGGAGGTAGCCGAGGGTCACCAGGCCGTGCGTCCAGTTCCCCCGGGCCGCCCGGAAGATGTCCCACTGCTGGTCTTCCCACCAGAAGAAGCCGGTGACCTCGATGAACGGGGGAGTGGTGGTGGTCTCGTAGTTCACGGCCGCGAAGACCGCGTCCGAGCACGACGTCAGCCGGTCGGGGTTGGCGGTGGCGCTCTTGGAGAACGCCTCGACGTTGGTGAAGTGGCACCGGGCCGGGCCGGAGGTGGGTATCGCGGCCGCCGCGCTGGGCGCCTCGGCCGGCGTCGCGTTCTGCAGCTCCGCGGCCCGCTCGGTCTGGGCGGCGGCCGGCAGGTCGCTGAGCGGGACCCGCTCGGTGACCGAGCACTGCTGGGCGGTGCCCGGCTGCGACGGCGTGGCCTTGCAGGTGGCGCCGCTGGTGCTGAGGGTCAGCTGCTGGCCGTTCCCCAGGCTGACGACGACCGGCGGCGACGACGTACTGGTGTGGCTGCCCGCCGCGGGCGCCGCCAGCGCGCTGGCGGCCGGCAGCGACAGCGTGGCCAGCACGGCTGCCAGCGCAACCAAAAGAGATCTCTTCCCCACTAGCTTTCTCCCCGTCTGATCTTGTTGAATTCAACAGACAGGTACACGATCCAGTCTTCGTCCGTGCCGAGCCAGTCGGGGAAATTACGTGGCTGAGGATCGGGGGAGCGGCGCCGCGACCGGGGCCGCCGCCGGGCCGACCGCGCGCCAGCGAGAGGTTCTCCGCGCTGTCGCTGGCGGTTTGACGGCGAAGGAAGTGGCCCGGCGGTTGGGCATTTCGGCTCGTACGGTGGAGGGTCACCTGCACGCCGTGCGGCGGCTGACCGGGGCCCGGAGCATGGGGGAGCTGTGTGCGCTGAGCGTCGCGCGCGGCTGGGTCACCCCGGCACCGTCGTGTCCGGAAACCGTTGGATCGTGTTCGGAAACCCCGGGATCCCGGCCTCAGGGCGGCCGCCCCACAGTCATGACCCCGCAGCGCATCGCGGCCGCCCGCGAGCTGCTCCGCACCCATACGGTCAAGGAGACGGCCCGGAGCCTTCAGGTGAGCCGCAGCACCCTGTACGCGCACATGGACGCGATCACCCCGTAGGCCCGGCCGGCGGCCCGGGCTCCTCCTGCTTTCCCGGCTCCTCCGGCTCCTCCGGCTTCTCCGGCTTCTCCGGCGCGGGCTCCTCGGGTGCCGCGAAGTTCACCGCGATCCGCTCGAACCCCTTGCTGCGCTGGGCCTTGGCCAGCCGGGAGTACGTCCGGCGGTCGCCCGGGGTCAGGTCGACGTTGTCGGTGAACGGGGTGAGCAGCGCCCGGGGGTGCATGCGGTTCACCCGCACCACGTTGATCTCGACGCAGAGCAGTACCACCAGCGCGGTCAGGAACAGGTAGGCCAGCAGCCCGAGCACGATGGCGAACACCTGGTTGGACGCGCTGGCGTGCTTGACCACGTGCTGGACGTAGACGACCCCGAACGTCTGCAGCAGCTGCCAGGCCACGGCGGCGGCGATCGCGCCCGGCAGCACGTCCCGCACCGACAGCCGGCGGGTCGGCGCGAACCGGAAGGCGAAGATCGCCACGGCGATGTTGATGATGACCGCCGCCGCGATAGCCAGATACTGCAGGGTGGTACCCAGCGCGCCGACCCCGCCACTGCTCAGGATGGACAGCGTGGTCGTGGCCAGGACGCCCAGCCCGGTGACGGCCAGCAGGACCAGGCTGCGGCCCCGGGCGCGCAGCGGGTTCGGGCGGGTGTTGCGCGGCACCACCCAGATGGTGTTGGACGCGTACTGGAACGCCTGCGCCACTCCCAGCGCGCCGTACACCGACGCGATAATGCTGATGATCACACCGCTCGGGCCGCCGCTGAGGTGCTCGGGCTTGCTCAGCTCCGAGCCGACGACCGGAAACGACTTCAGCGCCCCGGACAGCAGCTCGGTCTGCAGGTGCTGGTCGCCCCGCAGGACCACGCTGAGCACGGTCGAGGCGATCAGCAGCAGCGGGAACAGCGACACGAACGCGTAGTAGGTGAGGATCGCGGCCAGGTAGGTGCCGAAGTCGTCGAAGAACTTGTAGACGACCGCCAGCGGGAAGCCCAGCCAGGCGTGCCTGCGCTGAAAACGGTCCGGACCTCCCACGGCTGCCACAATCTCCCCTTACCCTGGTCATCCGTCCTCATCCAGCCGGGCCCGTCACGATCCAGCTGGCCCAGTCACGGTGCGGCCGGTGCCAGAATGATGCGATGGGTGAGCGGGTGATCGCGGTCGTGGGGCCGACCGCGGCCGGAAAGTCGGGGCTGGCGGTGGCGCTGGCCCGGGCGCTCGGCGGCGAGGTCGTCAACGCCGACTCCATGCAGGTGTACCGGGGTATGGACATCGGCACGGCCAAGCTGACCCTGGCCGAGCGGCAGGGGGTGCCGCATCACCTGCTCGACCTGTGGGACGTGCGGCAGACCGCCAACGTGGCCGATTATCAGCGGCTGGCCCGGGCCGCGATCACCGCCATCACCGGGCGCGGCCGGGTGCCGATCCTGGCCGGCGGCTCGGGCCTCTACGTAAGGGCCGCGCTGGAGGACCTGGCGTTCCCGGGCACCGACCCGCGGGTGCGGGCCCGCCTGGAGGCCGAGCTGGACGAGCGCGGGGCCGGCCCGCTGCACACCAGGCTGGCCGCGGCGGACCCGGCCGCGGCGGCCGCCATCCTGCCCAGCAACGGCCGCCGGATCGTCCGCGCGCTGGAGGTCATCGAGCTGACCGGCCGGCCGTTCACGGCCACCTTGCCGGACTACGCGGCCAGCGTGCCCGCCCGGCAGCTGGGCCTGAAGCTGCCACGCAAGGAGCTGGACCGGCGGATCGAGACCCGGGTGGACCAGATGTTCGCGGCCGGCTTCGAGGACGAGGTGCGCAGGCTGGAGCAGGCGGGCCTGCGCGAAGGGCGCACCGCCAGCCGCGCCCTCGGCTACCAGCAGCTGCTCCGCCACCTGGCCGGTGAGTGGACCCTGGACCAGGCCCGCGCCGAGACCGTCCGCGCCACCCGCCGCTTCGCCCGCCGCCAGGAGTCCTGGTTCCGCCGCGACCCCCGCATCACCTGGCTCGGCAGCACCGCGCCGGACCTGCTCGGCCAGGCCCTCGCCGCCATCAGCTCGGAGTCAGCAGCCAGGCGCTGATCGCGTCCTGCCAGGACCGCAGGTAGGCCGGGTAGCCGTCGGCGAACTCGCGCAGCACGTCGCGGGCGGCCGCCGACAGCGCGGTGAGCTGGTAGGTGACCTCGACGTCGCTGGCCTCGCCGTCCCGGCCGGCCGCGCTCAGCTCCACCGTCACCGTGCCGGCCCGGTCCCCCGGGGTCGTGCGGGCGTAGCTGATGCGGCGGCCCGGCTGCCGGCCGGTCACCACCCAGACGGTGTGCTGGCCGTGCCCGCCGGTCTCGAAGACCGTGCCCGGCTCGGTGTCGTCCGGCGCCGGGACCGGGAAGTGTGGCTGCCAGCCGTCCACCCAGTCCTGCTCGCCCCGGGGCGTGAACAAGTCGAACGCCTCGGCGGGCGGCCGCGCGACCCGGATGCGGCCGGTCAGCCGCAGCGGGCCGGTCACCGCCCCTCCGTCAGCTTGTGCGCGTCGGCGGCGGTCAGCGTCAGCCCGTAGACCTCTTTCAGCTGGCCGATGGTGGCCAGCGTGGGTGGCCCGAACGGCGTCGTGCCCTCGAACGCGTGCAGGACGATGCCCTCGACCAGATCACCCAGGGACAGGTCCAGGTACTCGGCCAGGCCCTTGAGCACTTTCAGGGTGTTCCGCTCGATCCGCAGCCCGGTCTGAACTCGCTCCACTGTTACCATTTTACCAAGGTAACAAACGTCGGCCGGCCTGCCGCTCCGCCCGGCGGATAGCATCGGGGCATGCGGTTCGCGAAGGGGCACGGCACGGAGAACGACTTCGTCATCCTGCCCGACCCGGACGGTGAACTGGATCTGACGCCCGGGTTCGTGCGGCGGCTGTGCGACCGGCGGGCCGGGGTCGGCGCCGACGGCGTCCTGCGGGTGGTCGAGGTCGAGGTGCTGGCGGCCGAGCTGACCGAGGGCGGCCCCGGCGGGTTCCGGATCTCCGGTGAGACGGCCGGCGGGCTCGGCTCGGCGGCCGCGGCCGCGCTGGCCACCCCGGCCGCCATCGCCGAGGCCGGCGCGCCCATAGGGAGCGCGGCAGGCGGCGGGGACGAGCAGCTGGCCGCCCAGTGGTTCATGGACTACTGGAACGCGGACGGCTCGATCGCCGAGATGTGCGGCAACGGCGCCCGGGTATTCGCCCGCTACCTGCTCGACCACGGCCTGGCCAAGGGGCCGGAGCTCGCGATCGAGACCCGCGGCGGGACCCGCCACGTGCGGGTCGAGCCCGACGGCCAGATCACCGTCGACATGGGCGCCCCGGCCGTACTCGGCGCGGGCTGGGCCTCGGTCGGCGGCATGACCTGCGAAGGCGTGCGGATCTCGGTCGGCAACCCCCATCTGGCCTGCGTGGTCGAGACGCCGCTGGCGGACTTCGACCTGTCCGCACCGCCGTCGCTGGACCGCGAGCTGTTCCCGGACGGCGCCAACGTCGAGCTGGTCGCCCTGACCGGTCAGCGCAGCGCCCAGATGCTGGTCTACGAGCGCGGCTCGGGCGTCACCCGGTCCTGCGGCACCGGCGCGGTGGCCGCGGCGGTGGCGGCGGCCGAGGCCACCGGCGACCAGCAGGGCCGCTGGCGGGTCCAGGTGCCGGGCGGCGACCTGACCGTCACCCTCACCCCGGCGACCAGCTACCTGACGGGGCCGGCGGTGCTGGTGGCCGAGGGGGAGCTTTCCCCGGGGTGGCTGGCCGCATAGCCTGCCAGCATGGGTTACGAGCACATCCTGGTCGACCGGTCCGGCGACTTCGCCACCGTGACCATGAACCGGCCCGGGCGCCGCAATGCGCTGTCCCTGGCGCACATGCACGAGCTGATCGGCGCGTTCAGCGAGCTCGGGAGCAGTGACGTCCTCGGCATCGTGCTGGCCGGCAACGGCCCGGTGTTCTGCGCCGGGCACGACTTCGCCGACGTCGCCGACGCGGACCTGGCGCAGGTCCGCGCCCTGCTGCAGACCTGCACGGAGCTGATGACGCTGATGCAGCAGATCCCGCAGCCGGTCGTGGCCCAGGTGCACGGGCTCGCCACCGCGGCCGGCTGCCAGCTGGTGGCCAGCGCCGACCTGGCGGTGGCGAGCGAGGAGGCCGGCTTCGCGGCCCCCGGCGGCAAGGGCGGCTGGTTCTGCCACACGCCGATGGTCGCGGTCGCCCGCAACGTCGGCCGCAAGCGCGCCACCGAGCTGGCCCTGTCCGGCGACACCATCGACGCCGCCACCGCGCTGGACTGGGGCCTGGTCAACCGGGTCGTCCCGGCCGCCCAGCTCGGCTCGGCCACGCGCGACATGCTGGACCGGGTGACCCGCGGCTCGGCCGAGAGCAAGGGCATCGGCAAGCAGGCCCTCTACGCCCAGATCGACCTTGACCAGCCCAAGGCCTACGCCTACGCGGTCGAGGTCATGGCCGCCACCAGCCAGACCCCCGACGCCCGTGAGGGCATGCGGGCCTTCCTGGACAAGCGCAAGCCCCACTGGCGCCGCGGCCGCTAGCCCTCAGGCCCGCCCTGGTCGTGCAGCACGGGGGCGTAGGAGATGCCGACGATCAGGCCCTCGCTGGTGAGGAGCCTCGCCACCGTCTGCCCCCACGGCTCGGTCCGGGCCGGGTGCAGGAGCTCGTAGCCGGCCTGTTGCAGTTCCTCCCCGGCGGCCACGACCGCGTCCGCGTCCGCCACCTCGAACTCGATCGACGCCTGGGGGATCGCCCGCCCGGCCGGCCAGTCGGGCGTGCCGAAGCACGCCTGGGCCGCCTCGGTCAGCGGCCACACGCCGAAGTGCTTGCTGCCGCCGATGTTGCCGCTGGAGTAGTAGCCGTTGCCCTCGCCCTCCAGCGGCAGGCCGAGCGCGCCCATGAACAGCTGGCGGCTCTGGGCCGGGTCGGCCGCGACCACGGCCACGCTGGTGATGAACTGCACGTCCATTCCCGGTTACCTCGCTTCCGCGGTGCCGCCCTTGGGCAGGCGGGCCAGGAACTTTTCCCGGTCGACCACCACCCGCTCGACCGTACCCAGCCCGACCACGGTGCCACCCGCATCGGTCGCCTCGATCGCGAACGTCACCCGCCGCCCGTCCACCCCGGTCAGCTCCGCGGTGACGGTGACCCGCATCCCGACCGGGCTGGCGGCGGTGTGCTCCAGCCGCACGCTGGTCCCCACCGAGGTCTGCCCGGGCGCCAGCGCCCCATCGAGCGCCCGCACCGTCGCCGCCTCGGCCAGCGCCAGCAGCCGCGGCGTGCCCAGCACCGGCACGTCCCCGCTGCCCAGCGCCGCCGCCGTGTCCTCCGGCCCGGTCGCGATCGTGACCTCGGCTCGCCGCCCGGCCGTCAGCTCCATGCCCCGACGCTACGCCGTCCGCCCGGCGCTGCGCCGCCCACCCCGGCGCTGCGCCGCCCACCCCGGCGCTGCGCCGCCCACCCCGCGGCCCTTTTCCAGGTTTCCGGAATCCCTTGTGAGCAGGGCTTTTACGGCCCTGAAGCCCGCCGGCGGCGGGTACCGTTCAGGCAGATTCCCCGACGTGGCGGAGGCCAGCATGCATCTCGGATCAGCGCTTCTCGTCCTGTGGCTCATCCTCGGCGCGGTGGCGGCCGGCCAGCGCGGCTACTTCGACGGCGCCGTCGGCAACTGCACCAAGGCCGGCACGATCGCCGTCACCGTGGCGGCCGGGCCGCTCAACTACGCCGGCGTCAACCCCAAGGTCGACTGCACGGTGAACATGACCGCGGCCAGCCACTGACCAGCGAGCCTACTGGCCCAGCGCGGGCAGCGCGCCGGGCACGCGCAGGCCGGTCGGGAAGCCGTCGATGCTGGCCAGGTTCTTGTCCCGGTGGTAGGTCTCGATCCCGTCCGGCCCCTTCTTCTCGGCCCACTGCGCCATCAGCGGCCGATCCTCGGCGTACTCCATGAACGGCACGCCGTAGCCGCACGAGGTCTGGACCAGGTCGACGCTCAGGTCGAAGATCTGCCGGGCGCCGAGCATGGGCGGGAAGAGCCCGATGAACTCATCCCACTCCGGCTGGTCGGGCTGGATCTCGGCCGCGGTGCCGTACAGCCTCAAGATCAGCGGCTGACGTTCGAACGAGCAGAACATCAGCGTCATCCGGTTGACGTCCAGCAGATGCGCGGCGGTCTCGTTGCCGCTGCCGGTGCCGTTCAGCCACAGCACCCGATTGGGCCCGAGGACCCGCAGGGCGTCCAGGCCCTTCGGGGAGACATTGACCCGGCCGTCGCGCGCCGCGGTCGCCACGAAGAACAGGTGCTGGGCCGCGATGAACTTCGCCAGCCGGTCACTGATCTCGCCGTATTGCTGCGCCATGAGGCCAACGTAGCCGAGCCTTCAGTGGACCCGGTACAGCTCCTCGTCCACGGTGGCCAGCCGGGACGGGACCAGCCGGCCGTCGGCCAGGCCGTAGAAGTGCTGGAAGCTCATGATCAGCGGCCGCCAGCGGTCCGGGTCGATCCGGTTGGGGCGGTCCGCCATCACGATGTCCGGCGACGCGTGCACCCGTCGCACCGTGACCTCGACGGCGGGGATCCGGCTGTGGTCCGGGTCCATATGGTCGACCGTGCACTCCATGACCACCGGGCAGTCGGCCACCAGCGGCGGGGCGATCAGGCCGGCGGGTACCGGGGTCAGGCCGCTGACCCCGAACTTGTCGGCCACGTGCCGGTAGCCCCGGCGCTGCTGCCGCTCGGAGAGCGTGTCGCGGCCGGTGGTCAGGGCCAGCCGGTTGACCGCGTCCACCTGGCCGGCCGACGGCAGCGCCACCGCGACCTCCCGGGTCCGGTCCAGGTTGGCCCAGCTCTGCGAGTTGCGGTTGATCCCGAGCATGGCCTGGCGCCCGAGCCAGTACACCGACGAGATCGGGGCCAGGTTCGGGCTCCCGTCCGGGTTGATCGTGCTCAGCAGCACCACCGGGGTGCCGAAGTACAAGATGGCCGGGTCGGTCACGACGTGGGTCCGCTCGAGTGTGCCCATACCTGGCAGACGCCCGGCCGGGCCGCACCGTGAGGTCCTATCCCGCCCTTTTCCCGTAGACCCGGCGGGCGTTCTCCTGCCCGGCCTGGCGGGCGATCTGCTCCGCGTCGGCCACCGTCCAGCTGCCGTCCTCCAGCCCGGCCCGCAGGAACTCCGACAGCCCCCGGCGGAACAGCACCGCCCCCAGGTAGTGCAGTTCCGGTAGGCCGAAGCCGTCGGAGGAGTAGAGGAACTTCCCGAACGGCGTCAGCTCCAGCGTCTGCGCGATCAGCGCGGCCGAGCCCCGGCCGAGGTTGTGGGTGGCCAGCCCGGCGTCCACGTAGACGTGCGGGAACACCTGGGCCAGGTACCCGGCCTCGCGGTGGAACGGGTAGTTGTGCAGCAGCAGGACCGGCACCCCGGCCGGCTCGATGGCGCGCAGCAGCCCGGTCAGCAGCAGCGGGTTGCACCGGTGCAGGTCGACGTCGCGGTCGCCGTAGCCGACGTGGAACTGGATGGGCAGCCCCAGGTCGGCCCCGGACCAGATGAGGAACCGGTGCAGTACCGGGTCGGCCAGCCGCCCGGGCACCCCGCCAGGAGTGTCCAGCCAGTGCGCGGCCGCCACCGCGACCTCGGTCCCGGTCGGCCGGGCGGGAGCCAGGTCCAGGCCGACCCGGTAGGCCGCGACCGACTTGAACCCGGCCGCCTGCTCGGCCCGGACGGCCAGCTCGGCCTGGAACGCCGGGGCGAACCCGGCCGCCGCGCCGGGGTCACCGGCCAGCCGGGCACCCACCGCCTCGGCCACCTGTTCCAGCCGGACCACTTCCCGGGCCTCAGCGCCCGCCAGCGTGGCCAGCTCGGCCGGCGAGGTCAGCGGCTCCGGCTCGAAGCCGGTGTCGACGCAGAGCACGTCCAGCCCCGCCGCGCGCAGGAACCGCCGGCTGACCTCCTCGTGCCCCAGGGCGGCCCGGGCGGCCAGGTATTCGTCCGGGCCGGCGTGCGCGTCCAGGCCGAGCACCGGCGGGCACCAGCGCCGCAGGGCCAGGCCGAGCTGGGTGCCGAACATCGTCACCCCGGGCACGCCCACGTAGTCAGCCTCGGTCAGCATGGCCTCGAACGCCGGGCGGTCCAGGTCACGGCGGACCACCCCGTGACAGTGGTGGTCGGCCAGTCCCAGCTCGGCGACGGCCGGCAGCAGGCCCGGGGCGGCCAGGTCAGGCACTCGGGGCCTGGTCGTCCGCCACGTCCACGGCGGCCGCCCCGGCCGGCGCCGGCTCGCCGATGCCCTCCCGGGCAGTCAGCGCCTCACCCAGCCGCCGCGCGAAGCCGGGCGCCACGAACACCGCCAGCAGCGCGACGACCAGCCAGACCCCGGACACCACCGGGAACCACTGGCCCGGGCCGGACGACGGGTAGGGGATCACGTTGCGGTAGAGCGTGTAGCCGAGCACCACCAGGGCCAGGATCGGCACGATGATCTGCCACATCGGTACCGGCAGCTTGCGCTGGACGAACACCAGGATGATGCACCCGATCGTGGCCAGCACGTACACCACCAGCAGGATCAGCGTGCCGATGGTGCCGGACCAGGCGAAGCTGTCCTCGGCGGTCGCGTGGAAGCCGGCCAGGTAGATCACGTAGATCGCCACCGTCATGGCGACGATGAGCACCGTGGCGGTGGCCGGGGCGCCGTTGCGGGAGGCCCGGCCCAGGCCGCGCTCGCCGCCGGCGTCCCGGGCCAGCGCGTACATCAGCCGGGCGGCCCCCACCGTCGAGGCCAGGCAGCAGCCGAACGCGCTGATCGTGGTGCCGAGCGTGAGGACGTCGCCGATCCACGCGCCGATGTAGCTGGTGCCCAGCTCACCCAGCAGCGACGAGGAGCTGGCGAACGCGCTGACCCCGGCCTTGCCGGTGCCGAAGCCCATCATCTCGACCGCGGTCACCACCACGAAGTAGATGCCGCCGAAGATCGCCGTGCCCAGGATGGCCCGGGGAATGTCCCGGGTCGGGTGGGTGGTCTCCTCGCCGAGGGTCGACGACGCCTCGAAGCCCGCGAACGACAGGAAGCCGAACACGACCGCCAGGAACAGCGGGGAGAATCCGATGCCGGGGGCCGGCGTGAACACGCTCAGCGTGAAGTGATGCCCGCCGGGGGCGTTGCCGGCCAGCAGCCGGACCAGCACCACCACGGTCACGATGAGGATCAGCGCGACCGTGCCGCCCTCCACCGTGAGCAGCACGTTGGTGCCCCGCCGGGCCGGGAAGATCGCCACCACCAGGGTGAGCGCCACCGCCACGCCGGCCAGCAGGAACGGCGCCCACGACGGCGGGTGCGGCCACACCCCGACCGCGCTCAGGAACGCGGTGCCGAAGATCCCGGCCGCCGAGGACGTCACCACCGCGTAGAACGTGTAGGTCCCGAGCAGGCCCCAGCCCGCCACCACGCCCGCGCGCGGCCCGAGGGTGGCGCCGACGAACGCGTAGACCGACCCGGAGTGGTGGTAGTACTGGCACAGCCGCACGAACGTGTACGCCACCAGCAGCACACCGACCGCCGCGATGAGGAACGCCAGCGGCACCGCCCGGCCCGCGGTGGCCGCGCTGGCCTGCGGGTTGATGTTCGCGGCCATGCTGGGCGCCATCAGCGCGATCGACAGCCCGATGGCCTGCCAGACCGACAACGACCGCCGCAGGCCTGGTGCTGCTCCCGGCATGGCGCCTCCTCGCTCAGAGCCAACTACGAATCTTTCTCCCGTAGTTTGCCCCGCGGCCAGGTCACCAGGGAAGACGGCGCCGTCCGGCGCGCCGGCATTTCCGCCACGAATTACCGTGCGGAATTAATCCGCTCCGGGAAGTTATCCCCCTTATTGCGAGGCGGAATTGCGCATCCGCGGGCAAAGGCTCCCGGTAAACACCTGCCAGGCGGCGGCGCTGAAGCTCAGTGCGCTTCCGCGCGGGTCTTTCGAGTCCCGGACGGCGACCCCGGCACCGGCCGTCCCGATCTCGACGCAGTTGTTGTCACCTCCGCTGTGGCTGGACTTGCGCCACCAGATGCCTGCGGTGCCGGCTTCGACCATCACTGCTGCCTCCATGCTGTTACGACGTGACCGGTGCTGCGCCCGGCTCGCTCCGCGCGAGGCTCCCAACGCAGTTTTCCCCGTCTCAGCCCACTTCTCTCGCCAATGCCGAAATGAATGCCGAACTTTCCTTAGGGCCGAGTGCTACTGCCTGAATCCGCTCAAACGCTGACTGATACCGCTTTACCTCCACCTCGCTTTCCAGGTACAGGTCACCCATGATGCCTTCCACGTAAACGACATCGGGGTCCGTTTCCTCGGGGAACTTTATGAGCACGAAACCGCCCTCCAGGGCCGCGTGGGCGCCCGCGCTGAACGGCAGCACCTGCAGCATCACCGGCGGGCGCCGGGCGGCCTCGGCCAGCGCCCGCAGCTGGGCCGCCATCGTCTGCGCGCCACCGACCAGGCGCCGCAGCACGGCCTCGTTCAGCACCAGCCCGAGGTCGGGCGCGGCCGGCCGGTCCAGCAGCTCCTTCTGGCGGGCGAGCCGGGCGGTGACCCGCCGTTCCACGCTTTCCTCGTCGTAGCCGGGCCGGACCGCCCTGATCACCGCCCGCGCGTAATCCTCGGTCTGCAGCAGCCCCGGCACCAGCTCCGGGCAATACAGCCGCATGGCCGACGACTCGTCCTCCAGCGCGACGTAAGACCCCGTGAACACGTCCCGGTACGGCGTCCACCAGCCGCGCATCCGCGCGTCCCGGGCCAGCTGGACGAGGGCTTCGCGGTGCGGGCTGCGGACGCCGTACATCTCCATCAGCTCTTTGACGTCCAGCCAGTCCACCCGCGGGCTGCGGGCATTCTCCATCCGGAACAGCTTGGAGGTGTGCCAGCCCATCCGGGCCACCACCGCGTCCTGGGTCAGCCCGGCGTCGCGCCGCAGTTCCCGCAGCGCCTGCGCGAGCCGCCGCTGCCGCACGGTCGGGATGTGGTCCGCCATGAAGGCCCCTTGCAGAGCTTGTAAGTCACAACCTTGCACCTAGCCTGCCTGGGCGGGAGTATAGTCACAGCTTGGCACCAAAAGCATGCGCTAAGTAGCCAATCAGCAAGCGCGCTGACTATCCGAGGGGTGGCGGATGATGGCGGCTAATCCGGCATGGGCTGAGGTGCGCCCAGCGGAAAGAGCGAAAGACATGCGCTGGGTACGCGTCTTCAGCGGTACAAAGGCCCAGGTGGCAGAGGTCCGGCGGTTCGTGGCCTGCTTGCTGGAGGGGTGCCCGGCCCGCGACGCTCTGGTCAGCTGCGCGTCCGAGCTGTCCGCCAACGCGGTCGTGCACACCGCCTCGGGGGCGGGCGGGTCCTTCACGGTCGAGGTCTCTCAGCCCGGCCACGGGATTGCGCGGATCGCGGTCACCGACGCGGGCGGCCCGACCGAACCGGCCGCCGGGGCCACCGTGGATGCCGAGCCCGGCGACGCCGGCGTGGACGAGCTGCCCGTGTGCGGGCTCGGCCTGGCCCTGGTGGCCGCGACCGCCAGCTCCTGGGGTTACCACGACGCCGGCCCCGGCCGCACGGTCTGGGCCGAGGCCTGCTGGCCGGTCCCGGTGGGGGACCACGAGACGGGGGCGGCGCGGCGTGACTTCCCCGAGCATGCCGTGCCGTCCCGCTTCACTTCCGCCGTGCAGCTTCTTCCGGCCGAGGCGGGCGCCGCAGGAGCAGGGCGGGCAGCGCGCCGGCCACGGTGAAGCCGATCGCCCACCAGAACGTCCGGTCGAAGGCGGTCACCAGCCCGGCACCCCGTCCGGCCCCGATCCCCGGCTTCTGCCCCGCCCCCGGCGACCACTGGCACCTGCGCACCCTGTCCGGCGTCGTCACCCTGGCACTCCCGAACGCACGCCTCACCAGCCCCACAAGGTCTGGGCTGGTAGGGGGTCGAAGGTAACTTTGGTATCCCTCTAGGGGGACCGAAGTTACCTTCGACCCCCTAGGCTGCCCGCCAGCTACCGCCCCCGGCCATTACTGGCCCGCCAGCGACCGCGCCCGGCCGTCACCGGCCCCCATCGCCGACCTCGCCCCCGGCTCCCGGCCCTCGCCCCCGGCCCTCGCCCCCGTCTCCCGTCTCCCGGCCTCGCCTCCGGCCCACGGCGCCCCCCATCACTTTTTAGAGATACTGATTTTGAGATATGCTCGCTGATATGAACGACGAGAGGCCGGGGGAGCTGGGCCGGGTGCCGATCATGCCCGGCTTCCGGGAAATTGCGCTGCGGCGCATGTCCTCCGAGCGCGGCCGACTGGTGCAGGAGCTGGCCCAGCGCCGCCAGCAGGCCGGGCTCTCCCAGACCGAGATCGCCGCCCGGATGGGCACCTCCCAGTCGGCGGTGGCCCGGCTGGAGGCGGGCTCGGCCGACGTCCGCGCCTCCACCCTGGAGCGGTACGCCGCCGCCCTCGGGGCCGAGATCACCTGGGCCGTCCAGCCTGACGCGAAGGAGCCGCCCGCATGATGCCGACGCCGCACCCGTTCCCCTTCCCCGGCCCGCCCGAGCCGGAGACCGTGCCCCGGCCCGGGCCCACGCGCACCCAGGTCTGGTTCGCGCCGCCCGAGCCGGTCGGCATCTACGAGCAGCTGCTGCAGCGGCGGATCGTGCTGGCCAGCGGCCAGCTCACCGACGAGACCGCGACCCGGCTGTGCGCGCAGCTGCTCACCCTCGACGCCGAGGGTGACGCCCCGATCCGGTTCGAGCTGCAGAACCTCGGGGCCGACCTGACCGCCGCGATCACCCTGATGGGCGTGCTCGACACGGTCGGCGTGCCGGTCCGCGCCCGGGTCGCGGGCCGGATGAACGGCGCGGCTCTCGGCGTGCTGGCTGCCTGCCCGGAGCGGGCCGCCTACCCGAACGCGGTGTTCGCGATGTCCGAGCCGACGGTGGAGTTCGGCGGCCCGGTGGCGGTGGTGGCCGCCCGCGAGGAGCAGACCCGGACCATGGTCGACGGCCTGTACGAGCGGGTGGCCGAGGCCAGCGGGCACGAGGTCGACGAGATCCGGGCGGACGCGCGCGCCTACCGGGTGCTCACCGCGGCCGAGGCCCAGCGCTACGGCCTCGTCACCGAGGTCATCAAGGGCCGCCGCCCGGGCAAGTAACAGTCGGGGTTACAACCCGCGGGTTGGCCCCGCCCGCCGCCGCCCCCGGCCGGTAACCTCCGAGGGCGATGGTGAGCCCGACAGACCTCGACGAGGCCGCAGACCTGCTGCCGTTGCTGCTGCCGCCACCGCTGCCCGAGCCCGGCCCGGGCGGCGAACCGCTGGCCAGCCGGGGGCACCCAGGCGGCCCCGGCTTCGCGGACGCGGGCACCCCGGGGGACACCCGGACCGCTGGCTCGGTCTGGCAGCGGACCCAGGCGGTCTGGCAGACTGCCGACGCCGAATGGTCCAACGCCGCGCCTGCCGCCGCCGTCCCGGACACCTCGGCCACTCCGGCCAGCCCAGTCACTCCGGCCACTCCAGGCCGCCCGCGCACACGCCCGGATCGCGCCCCGCACCTCCACCCGGCCCCCGCCCTGCGAGCCCGCTGGGCCCGCTGGCCGGCCCGGACTCGCCGCTGGTCGCTGACGGCGGCGGTGATCGTGCTCATCGTCGCGGCGACCGGTGGGGGCTACGCCTGGTACCACGCCGGGCGGCTGGGCCCGCGCGCCTACCCCGCGGCCCAGACCGGCCAGTTCGGCACCGGCCCGGGCAGCGGCACCGGAGCGGGCGTGTACCAGTCGCTGACCCAGGTGACCAGCTCCGGCGATACCGTGGTCGCGGCCGGCGGCCAGGCCGGCGGAGACCTGACCCGGGCCCAGTTCTACGTCTCGGCTGACGCCGGGGCGAGCTGGCAGCTCGCCCCCGTCCGGGCGGTCACCGGCGGCGACCCAGCCCCCGGCCACCCGGCCCAGCTGGTGACGGCCGGGCCCGGCGGCTGGCTCGCGGTCGGCCCGCACGCCATCTGGACCAGCCCCGACGCGCGGTCCTGGACGCTCGCCAGCACCGCCGGCATCACCCCCGCCGACACCGGTGACCAGGTGCAGGTGCTGATCCGGACCGCCGTCGGCTACCTGGCCGCGGGCCAGAACACCACCCAGGGCGCCGGCGTCATCTGGACCTCGCCGGACGGGCTGCACTGGCACCGCGAGACCGCCGCCCAGCCGCTGCTGCCCGGTTACCGCGGGTCGATCGTGTCGATCACCGGGGCCGCCGCCCACGGTCCCGACGTCCTGCTGTCCGGGCAGGTCGACCCCTGGTACGAGTCGGCCGGCCCGCACAACAACGTGACCTGGCTGAGCACCGACGGCGGCAGCACCTGGCGCGGCGTCTCGGTGCCGGTCAGCAACGGGGCCGGTCCGGGGCTGACCGGGATCGCCTCAGCGGGTGCCGGTTTCGTCGCCGTCCGTCCGGCCGCCGCCGGCCAGGGCGGGATCGTCTACGCCTCCGCCGACGGCTCCAGCTGGCACTACGTGGCCACGCTGTCCTCGGCCAACGGCCTCAAGGTGACCACCGTCGACGGCGGCCCCGGCGGCTTCTCGGTGCTCGCCCAGGGTTCGCGCGGCCAGTTGTTCGGTTTCACCAGCGCCGACGGCACGCACTGGAAGAAGGCGGCCTCGTTCGGGCCGGCCCCCGGCACCACCACCGGGAGCACGGTCACCGCCCGCGGCGCGCTGATCGCCACCGGTGTCACCGGCAACCCAGCCGGCCGGCGGCCGTTTCTGGCCGTGGCCGCGCCCGGCCAGGATCCCAGGAGCGTCAGCGTCGGCCACATCGCCGGCGCCACGATCACGGGCGACCGCGTGACCGCGGTCGCATCGGCCGGCCGCCAGCAGGTCGTGGTGGGGGAGCGGGGCGGCACGCTGGCCACCTGGTCGGGCACCGCCGCCCCGGCCACCGGCGCCCTGGCCACCGGGGCCCCGGCCACCGGCGCCTTGACCTCCGGTACCTGGGACACCGTCACCGGCCGGGCGCCGTCCGCCACCGGCCGGCCGCCGTCCGTCACCGGCACCCAGCGGCTGACCAGCGTGACCCACGGGCCTGGCCTGGCTGGCCACCGGCTACGCGCTGGCCGGGACCACCACTTACCCGGTCGCGGCGACCTCGCCGGACGGTCACACCTGGCAGCTGGCTCCGGCCCCGGCGCTGACCACGGCCGGCGCGGTGGCCGTCCAGACCGCCGCCGGCCGCGACGGCTACGTGGTCGCGGGCCGGGCCACCACCAGCGCCGGAACCGTCCCCGCAGTCTGGTGGTCAGCCACCCTGCAGACCTGGACCCGCGCCCGCATCGCGGCCACCCCCGGCCAGATCCTCGCCCTGACCGCTGGGGCCAGCGTTACCGCTGGGGCCAGCGTGACCACCGGTACGGGCGGCTTCGTCGCCGTCGGCTCCGCCGGCATCGACCCGGCCGTATGGACGTCGGCCGACGGCCGCCAGTGGACCGCTCACCAGCTCGAGATCCCCGGCACCGGCGCCCGCGCCCAGCTCTCCGAGGTCGCGGCCCGCAGCCAGACGGTGGTCGCCTTCGGCCAGGAGAACTGGGCCTCCGGCCGTCAGGCGCCGTTCGCCGAGGTCTCCCACGACGGTGGCCGGACCTGGACCTCCGTACCGTTCACCGCCCCGGCTCACGGCGCCGCCGGCAGCCCGGCCACTGTCACCGCCGTGACCGCGATGTCCAACGGCTTCACCGCCGTCGGCACCTACGGCCCGGCCGGCGACCGCGACGTCGTGGTCTGGACGTCGCCCAACGGCGACGGCTGGCTCCCCCAGACCCCGGCCGGCCCGGGCCTCAGCGGCCCCGGCATCCAGCAGCTCAGCGGATTGACCGCCATCGGGACCGCCCTCACCGGGGTCGGCTTTACCGCCACCCCCGCCGGCGAGCACCCCACCCTCTGGCGCGTCCCCTCCCGCTGACCCCGGCCCCGCCCGGCTCGGCTACCGAGTGGCCGGCGTCGGCACCCCCCGGATCGACGCGTCCAGGATCTCCGCGGTGTGCGCGATCGCGATGGTCTCCCCGCGGGCCTGCAGCGCCGAGGCGATCTGCAGCGAGCAGCCCGGGTTGGCCGAGATCAGCAGCTCGGCGCCGGTCGTCAGCACCGAATCGGCCTTGCGCTGGCCCAGCTCACGGGCGGCGTCCGGCTGTAGCAGGTTGTAGACGCCCGCCGAGCCGCAGCACATGCCGGCCTCCGGGATCTCGCGCAGCTCGAGGTCGGGGATCGCGCTCAGCAGCTGGCGCGGCGCGGCGGTGATCCGCTGCGCGTGGGCCAGGTGGCAGGCGTCGTGATAGGCGGCCAGCGCCGGCAGCGGGTGCCGGGGCGCGACCGGGCCACCCGCCCGCTCGAACAGCTCGGCCAGGAACTCGGAGAAGTCCCGGACCTTGGCGCTCAGCGCTGCCGCGCGGTCGGCCCAGGCCGGGTCGTCGGCCAGGATCTCGGCGTACTCCTTCATGGCCGAGCCGCAGCCCGCCGAGTTGACCACGATCGCTTCGACCCCGGCCCGCTCGAACGTCTCGATCGCCGCCCGGGCGAAGTCCGCCGCCTCGCCGACCCGGCCCGAATGCAAGGACAGCGCGCCGCAGCAGGCCTGCTCGCGGGGGATGACCACATCACAGCCCTCGGCCGCCAGCACCCGGGCGGTGGCCAGGTTGACGTGCGGGAAGAACACCGACTGCACGCACCCGGTGAGCATGCCGACCACGGCCCGGCGCGGGCCACGGGCCGCGACCCGCTCCGGCAGCCGCCCGCGCGGCACCGGCGGGCCGGGCTGCGGGGCCAGGTTCATGGCCGCGCCCAGGGTCGGCGACACCTTGGCGGGCAGCCCGGTGCGCGACATCACCCGGTCCAGGCCGGTGCGCTGCAGCCCCCGCAGCGGCCCGGTCAGCGCCCGCAGCCGCCGCCGGTAGGGGAACACCGCGAAGATCGCGGCCCGGGCCGCCCGGTCCGGCCACGGCCGGTGCCGCCCGCCGCCCACCGGCGCACCTCCAGCACCGCCACCCCCACCAGCCTCAGCAGCCCCCGCAGCACCCTCAGCCTCATCGACCCCGTCCGCCCCGGCCACCTCGTGCAAGTGGGCCGAGGGATCGACCGGCGGCGCGTGCTCAGGGTCGTCGGTCCACGCCCGGGCCGCCTCGATCAGCCGGTCGTACTGGACCCCGGACGGGCAGGCGGGCATGCACGCCATGCAGCCCAGACAGCGGTCGAAGTGCTCGGCCGCCGCGCTGCTCAGCTCGGCGCCGTCCAGCACCTGGGTGACCAGGTGGATGCGGCCGCGCGGGGAGTCCATCTCCTCGCCCCACAGCGAGTAGGTGGGGCAGGCCGGCAGGCAGAACCCGCAGTGCACGCAGTCGTTGGCCAGATCGCGCAGCTTGCCCTCGTCCATTCAGATTCCTCCTGGGCCACGACCTGGCGACATCACGTTCTGCGGATCGAACTGCTGCTTCACCGCCCGCATCAGCCCCAGCGACGGCACCGGCCCCCACGGGTCGACCGCCTCCAGCACCGCGCCCGGCGCGGTCATCACCACCACGCTGCCCCGCGCCGGCCCTCCGCCAGACGCCGGCCCCCCACCAGACGGCTGCCCCGAGCCAGACGGCCCCGGGCCAGTAGCCGCCCGCAGCGCCCGCACGAACACCGATACCTGATCCGGATCCTGGTCCGCGGGCAACAGCGCGTACAGCACGCCGGCCCCCGCCGACCCGCCCACCGAGACTGCCAGCCCGCTCTCGGCCGCCACCGTGTCGATCGCGTCCAGCACCGGGCGCAGCTCGGCCGCCCAGAATGCCACCCGCACCAGCGTCCCGCCCGCCACCACGGCGGCCGGGCCGCCGCCCGACGGACCCGTCGCGGCCTCGCCGATCTGGCCCCACCAGTCCGGCGCGGCCATCGTGGTCTGCGCGCCGTGCCCGAGCACCGTGCGCATCCGCTCGGCCCGGGCGCCGACCCCGGACGGCGTGCCTTCCAGCAGCGTCGCCACCCGGATCGGGCCGCCCACGGCCGGCCGGTCCAGCTCCACCGCCGTCGGCTGCAGCGGCGAGGCGGCGGCGGTCAGCACCGCCTCGGCCGCCGCGTCGCTGCCGGAGGGCCCGGAGTACTCCTCGACCACGTAGGCGCTCAGCTCGGGCAACGGGTGCAGCCGGAACGTGGTCTGCACGATCAGCCCCAGCGTGCCGTGGGACCCGGCGAACAGCTTGCCCAGGTCGTAGCCGGCCACGTTCTTGACCACCTTGCCGCCGGCCTTGGCCCGCTCCCCGTCCGGGCGGATGATCGTGATCCCGATCAGCAGGTCGCGGGGCAGCCCGTAGCGCAGCCGCAGCGGGCCGGCCGCGTTCCTGGCCACCACCCCGCCCACCGTCGCCCCGGGCGGCCCGTCCAGGGCCAGTCGCTGACCTTTTTCCGCCAGTACCTCGGCCAGCTGCCCCAGCCGGACGCCGGCCTGAACCTGGACCACCAGGTCACCGGCCGCGTAGTCGAGGACCTGGTCCATCCGCGACAGGTCCGCGATCACGTCGCACCGGGCCGGCGGCAGGCCCCAGGAGATCGTCGTGCCGCTGCCGCGCGGCACCACCGCCAGGTCCAGGCCCGCCGCCGCGGCCATCAGGCCGGACGCCTGGTCCACGGTCGTCGGCGCGGCCACGCAGGCCGGCACCACCCCGCCGACCGTGTCGGACGGCTCGCCCGGGCGGATCTTCGCGCCGGTCCCGGCCAGCGCGACCGCGATGGCCTCGGCGCCCGCGGCCGTCATCAGAACTGCTCCAGTTCACCGGAGGCCACCATCGGCGGCGGCCCGTGGCGTATCCCCGGCACCTCGCCGCACAGCCGGGGGGTGGGGAAGATCTTGCCCGGGTTGCACAGGTTGCGCGGGTTGAACGCGCACCGCAGGAACTGCATGGTGTCCAGGTCGGTGGGGCTGAACATCTTCGGCATGTACTTGGACTTGTCCACGCCCACGCCGTGCTCGCCGGTGATCGAGCCGCCCGCCTCGATGCAGAGGTCGAGGATCGCGCCCGACACTTCCTCGGCCGCCTCGCCCGCACCCGCCACCCGGTCGTCGAACAGCACCAGCGGGTGCAGGTTGCCGTCGCCGGCGTGGAACACGTTGGCGACCCGGACCCCCTCCCGGGACCCCGACAGCTCGGCGATCTGGCCGAGGATGCCGGACAGGGCGGTGCGCGGCACCACCCCGTCCTGGACGATGTAGGCCGGGCTGATCCGGCCGACCGCCGCGAACGCGGACTTGCGGCCGGCCCAGATCCGGGCCCGGTCGGCCGGGTCGTCGGCGTATCTGATCTCACCCGCCCCGGCCTGTTCACACAACTCGGCCACGGTGCTGGTTTCTGCCTCGGCCTCGGCGGCCGGGCCGTCCAGCTCGACGATCAGCACCGCGCCCGCCCCGGCCGGGTAGTTGCAGTGCACGGCGGCCTCGGCCGCCTCGATGGCGAGCGCGTCCATCATCTCGATGGCGGCCGGCACGATGCCCGCCCCGATGATCGACGACACCGCCGTGCCGCCCTGGCTGGTGGACTCGAACGCGGCCAGCAGCGTCGTCACCATCTCCGGCAGCGGGGTCAGCTTGACCACGACCTTGGTCACGATGCCGAGCGTGCCCTCCGACCCGGTGAACGCGCCCAGCAGATCATAGCCGGGGGAGACCCCGGTGCCGTCGCCCAGCCAGGTCAGCTCTCCGTCCGGGGTGACGATCTCCAGGCCGGTCACGTGGTGCACGGTGAACCCGTGCTTGAGGCAGTGCGCGCCGCCCGAGTTCTCAGCCACGTTGCCGCCCACCGAGCAGACCACCTGGCTGGACGGGTCGGGGGCGTAGAAGAAGCCGTAGGACTCGACCGCCTTGCTGACGGCCAGGTTGGTCACGCCCGGCTCCACGATGGCCCGCCGGGACAGCGGGTCCACCTCCAGCACCCGCCGCATCCGCGAGGTGACGATGAGGACGCCGTCGCTGCGCGGCAGCGCCCCGCCCGACAGCCCGGTACCGGACCCGCGGGCCACGAACGGCACGCCGGCCTGCGCGCAGGCCCGCACGATCGCGGCCACCTGCTCGGCCTCCTCCGGCAGCACCACCAGCGCGGGCGCCGTCCGGTGCGCGGTCAGCCCATCGCACTCGTAGGTCCGCAGCTCCCGCGGCTCGGAGATAACGTGCTCAGCGCCGCAGATCCCGGTCAGCACCGGGATCAGCGTCGCCACCGTGCTCATCAGGGCATGCGTTCGTAGGCGGGCACGGTCAGGAACTCCGAATAGTTGTCCGCGAGCGCGACCGCCGTGAACAGCGCCGTGGCCTGCCCGAACCGCTCGGCGTCGAAGGCGTCGCCGAGCGCCTCCCTGATGTTCGCGAGCTCTTCGTCGATGATCCTCTCGACCAGCTCCCGGGTCACCTTGGGCCCGTCCTCGAGCAGGATGTCGTTGTGCAGCCACTGCCACACCTGGGAGCGGGCGATTTCGGCGGTGGCGGCGTCCTCCATCAGGTTGAAGATGGCCACCGCGCCGTTGCCGGCCAGCCAGGACGCCAGGTACTGCAGGCCCACGCTGATGTCGTTGCGCAGCCCGGCCTCGGTGATCGTGCCTGGCGTCTTGCTCACCGACAGCAGGTCCGACGCGCTCACGCTGACCTCGGGCCGGAGCCGGTCCAGCTGGTTCGGCTTGCTGCCGAGCACGCCGTCGAACACCTCGCGGCAGACCGGCACCAGGTCCGGGTGCGCCACCCAGGACCCGTCGAAGCCGTCTCCCGACTCCCGGGTCTTGTCGTCCCGGACCTTGGCCAGCGCCACCTTGTTGACCTCGGGGTCACGCCGGCTGGGGATGAACGCGGCCATCCCCCCGATCGCGTGCGCGCCGCGGGAGTGGCAGGTCTTCACCAGCAGCTCGGTGTAGGCCCGCATGAACGGCGCGGTCATCGTGACCTGGTTCCGGTCCGGCAGCACGTAGTCACGGCCCCGGGTGCGGAACTTCTTGATGATGCTGAACAGGTAGTCCCAGCGGCCGGCGTTCAGCCCGGCCGAGTGATCCCGCAGCTCGTAGAGGATCTCCTCCATCTCGAACGCGGCCGGGATCGTCTCGATCAGAACGGTGCCCCGGATCGTGCCGCGGGGGATGCCGAGCTGGTCCTGGGCCAGGTTGAACGCGTCGTTCCAGAGCCGGGCCTCGAGGTGGCTCTCGTTCTTGGCCAGGTAGAAGTAGGGCCCCTTGCCCTTGTCCAGCTGCCGCTGCGCGCTGGTCGTCATGTACAGCGCGAAGTCGACCAGGCTCCCGGACGCTCGCTTCCCGTCGATCAGGATGTGCTTCTCGTCCAGGTGCCAGCCCCGCGGCCGGACCACGATCGTGGCCAGCTCGTCGTCGGGGCGGAGCTTGTACTCCTTGTCACCCTGGCTGAAGTCGATGGTGCGGTCCAGCGCGTCCCGCAGGTTGAGCTGGCCGGTGATGAGGTTGTCCCAGAGCGGGGTGTTGGCGTCCTCGAAGTCGGCCAGCCACACCTTGGCCCCGGAGTTCAGCGCGTTGACGGTCATCTTCTTGTCGGTCGGCCCGGTGATCTCCACCCGCCGGTCGATCAGCCCGGGGGCCGGCTGCGCCACCCGCCAGCTGGGATCCTCCCGGATCTCCCTGGTCTCCGGCAGGAAGTCCAGGGTCCCGCCGGCGATGAGGTCGGCCTCCCGCCGTTCCCGGGCGGCCAGCAGCTCCGCCCGCCGCGGCGCCAGCTCCCGGTGCAGCGTCGCGAGCAGCCCGATCGCCTCGGGAGTAAGGATCTCGTCGTAGCGATCACCGGAGGGACCAGTGATCTCAACGCCATCGGTGCCCGGCATGCCTTCTCCTCTGCAGACTTTTTCCATCCTTGCAGATCGGGCAGTCCGGTTCGAGACCCGTCTTTGTCACACTCCGCAGCTACGGGCCAGCCGCACCCGTGCCCAACCTGGTTACTCAACGGTAACTTACTCAGGTCCTGACGACCCGGTCAACGCTCCGCCGCGGCTACGTCATCGGCGAACGCCAGGAATTACGGTGCCCACGCCAAGGCCTGTTATGCTTCTATGTCCGCACAGCGAAAGGCCCCGGGGGCATTAGTTGATTGACCGAAAGTATAGCAAATAATATGGCGGATCGTCAAACTGAATCTGCTCTTTCTGAGTCCATCAGGAAAGAGCAAGGCTATGTTTCCATGCTGTACGGTCTGCTGGACGCTGCCCGCGCGCGCAGCGAGGAAGCCCTGCGCCAGGTGCACGGCCAGGGCGGCCAGGGCGGTACGTTCGCGGCCCGTATGGAGCGCGAGGTATCCGCTTATGAGCAGGCCAGGCGGCTGTCTCAGCTGAATGCGGTCGATCGCGGCCTGTGCTTCGGGCGGATGGACGACACCGATCGGCACACCTTTTATATCGGCCGTATTGGATTGCACGACGACGAATACGAGCCGGTTCTCATTGACTGGCGTGCCCCCGCCGCACGCCCTTTTTACGCGGCCACGCCGAACGACCCCGCCGGCCTGCTGCGCCGCCGTCATCTCTATACCCGCGGGCGCACCGTTGTCGGCCTCGACGACGAGGTATTCGACCTGGACCAGATGAGCGAGGCGGACCGGCGGGGGCTGGTCGGCGAGGCCATGCTGCTGGCTACCGTGCGCCGCGGCCGGACCGGGCGGATGAGCGACGTGGTGGCCACCATCCAGGCCGAGCAGGACCGGGTGATCCGCTCCTCGCTGGCCGGGGTGCTGGTTGTCCAGGGCGGCCCCGGCACCGGCAAGACGGTGGCCGCGCTGCACCGGGCGGCGTACCTGCTGTACACGCACCGGCGGACGCTGGAGCGGCGCGGCGTGCTGATCGTCGGGCCGAACGCCACCTTCCTGCGCTACATCAGCCAGGTGCTGCCGTCGCTGGGCGAGACCGACGTGGTGCTGTCCTCGCTCGGCGAACTGTTCCCCGGGGTGGCGGCCACCGCCGGCGAGGATCCGGAGACCGCGCTGATCAAGGGCGACCTGCGGATGGTCAGGGTGCTCCGGGCGGCTGTCCGCGACCGGCAGCGGGCCCCCGGCCGCGACCTGACCCTCGAGGTCGACGGGGTGCCGATCACGGTGCCGGCCAGCGTCTGCGAGCGCGCCCGCATCCGCGCCCGCGGCATGCGGCGGCCGCACAACGTGGCCCGCAAGCTGTTCGTCACCGAGATGCTGGACGCGATCGCCCGCGCCGAGGCCGACGCGCTCGGCCGCAGCCTGGACGATGAGGACCGGCCGTACGTGCGGGCGCGGCTGTGGGACGAGGACCCGGTCCGGTCGGCCCTGGACGCGCTGTGGCCGTTCCTCACCCCCCAGCGGCTGGTGGCCGCGCTGCTGGAGGAGGAGGGTGCACTGCGCCGGGCCGCTCCCTCCTTCACGGTGAAAGAGCGGACCAGGTTGCTGGCGTCCCACCAGCGTGGCCGGTGGACCGTCAGCGACGTCCCGTTGCTGGACGAGGCGGCCGAACTGCTGGGCTCCGACGACTCGGCCGACCGCGCGCTGCGCCGGACCGCCGAGCGCCGCCGCCGCGAGGAAGAGGAATACGCCGAGGGCGTGCTGGAGCTGACCGGGCTGGCCGGGCAGGGCCTGGTCGACGCGGCCACGCTGGCCGGCCGCAACCGCGACGACGGACCCGAGCTGACCACCGCCGAACGCGCCGCCGCCGACCGCTCCTGGTCCTACGGGCACGTGATCGTGGACGAGGCCCAGGAACTGTCGGCCATGGCCTGGCGGATGGTCATGCGCCGGGTCCCCACCAAGTCGCTCACGGTCGTCGGCGACGTCGCCCAGACCGGCAACCCGGCCGGCGCCCGGTCCTGGGGCGAGATGCTCGACCCCTACGTCAAGGGCCGCTGGCGGGAGGAACGGCTGACCGTCAACTACCGGACGCCCGCCGAGATCATGGCGGTCGCGGCCGGCGTGCTGGCCACGGTCGCCCCGGAGGAGGAGCCGCCGGAATCGGTCCGCGAGGAGGGCGAGGACCCGCGCGTGATCCGCGTCGGCGCCGACGACAAGCTCGGCGCCGAGGTCGCCCGGGTCGTCGAGGAGGAGGTCACCGGCCTGACGTCGGCCGAGGAGGGCCGCCTGGCGGTCATCGCCCCGGCCGGCCGCATCGCCGGGCTGGCCGCCCAGATCCCCGATGCGGTCCCCGGCGACCGGGCCGAGGCGCTGGACTCGCCGGTCGCCCTGCTCACGGTCGCCCAGGCCAAGGGCCTGGAGTTCGACCGGGTGGTGCTGGCCGACCCGGCCGGCATCGTCGCCCAGTCGCCCAACGGCGGCCACGACCTCTACGTCGCCATCACCCGCGCCACCCACCGGGTGGCCGTGGTCTACGAGGGCGAGCTGCCCCCGCTGCTGGGCTCGCTCCGCCCCGCCGTCGAGGACTCCACCCCGGTCGGCTGACCCAGGCCCGCCCTCACCCGTCCCGCGCCCGCCCCGAGCCGTCCCCGCCAACCGGCCCCGAGCCGTCCCCGCCAACCGGCCCCGAGCCGTCCCGCCAACCGGCCCTCCCCTGATAACAGCAAGAAGCGGTCCCGCCCGGGCACAACGAGGGCCGGCGCGTTGTTTAAGCAAGTGACGACCCCGTGTGCCCGTGGCACCATCGGGGGACAACAGGAACGTCCTTGGAGGACAATGACCGTATTTTCCGAGCGTCCGGACGAGATGCTCGCCGACGCTCCCGGTGACTACGACCTCGAAGACCGTCAGGCCCTGCGCCGGGTCGCGGGCCTGTCCACCGAGCTGCAGGACATCACCGAGGTCGAGTACCGCTCGCTCCGGCTGGAGCAGGTCGTGCTGATCGGCGTCTGGGCCGAAGGCACGCTGGCCAGTGCGGAGAACTCGCTCCGGGAGCTCAGCCGGCTGGCCGAGACGGCCGGTTCCGAGGTGCTCGAGGGGATGATCCAGCGGCGCAGCAAGCCCGACGCCGCCACCTACGTGGGCGCGGGCAAGGCCGCCGAGCTGGCCGACGTCGTGGCCGCGGTCGGCGCGGACACGGTGATCTGCGACGGCGAGCTGAGCCCCGGCCAGCTGCGCCAGCTGGAGAGCGTGGTCAAGGTCAAGGTGATCGACCGGACCGCGCTGATCCTCGACATCTTCGCCCAGCACGCGCGCAGCCGCGAGGGCAAGGCCCAGGTCGAGCTGGCCCAGCTGGCCTACATGCTGCCGCGCCTGCGCGGCTGGGGTGAGTCGATGTCCCGGCAGGCCGGTGGCCGGGTGGCCGGTGGTGGCGGGATCGGTACCCGCGGCCCCGGTGAGACCAAGATCGAGACGGACCGCCGCCGGCTGCGCGCCCGGATGGCCAAGCTGCGGCGCGAGATCGCCCACATGAGCGTCAGCCGGGACGTCCAGCGCGGCCAGCGCCGGAGCCGGGACGTGCCATCGGTGGTCATCGCCGGGTACACCAACGCGGGCAAGTCGAGCATGCTGAACCGGCTGACCGGGGCGGGTGTCCTGGTCGAGGACGCGCTGTTCGCCACCCTGGACCCGGCCGTCCGGCGGGCCCGCACCGCCTCGGGCCGTTCGCTGACCCTGACCGACACCGTCGGGTTCGTCCGGCACCTGCCGCACCAGCTGGTGGAGGCGTTCCGGTCGACCCTGGAGGAGACCGCCGACGCCGATCTGATCCTGCACGTGGTGGACGGGTCCGACCCCGATCCCGAGGCGCAGATCATCGCCGTGCGGGAGGTGCTGGCCGAGATCGGGGCGTCCGAGGTGCCGGAGCTGGTCGTGATCAACAAGTCCGACGCGGCCGACCCGATCGTGGTCGAAGGGCTCCGCAACCGCGAGAAGAACTGTGTGCTGGTATCCGCTCGCACCGGGGCTGGCCTGGACGACCTGCGGGATGCGCTGGAGGAGGCGCTGCCCCGCCGCGACCGTGAGGTGAAGGTCGTGGTCCCCTACAGCCGGGGCGACCTGGTCGCCCGCGCGCACGAGGAGGGCGAGGTGCTGAACGTCGGTCACGGGGCCGACGGCACCGAGCTGCAGGCCCGGGTGCCGCCGGCGCTGGCCGCCGAGCTCGAGCACGTCGGGGCGGCTTGTTCCGCACTTACTGCCAATTAACGGTCAGCCGTTACTCATTACCGAACAAAGGCGGCTCGGTGGACCACAGAGTGGACCGTGGTCCACCGGGCCGTCGGCGTTACGGCCCAATGGCGTCCAGTCCGGCACGATAGCGCCCGGTGAAAGCGATAGGTCGCGTCATAGGCGGCGCCAGCGGCCCGCTGGGGCGCGTTCAGGCCCCTTGATCGCGGTCACGCATCGTGGTGACGGCGCAGCGCGACGGCGGTGGCCGCCACGGGGCGGTTCTTCCGCTGTTTACTCTTCGTTAACGTGGCCGGATGCCGTTGGGCCGAGCCGAATCCACGCGGCTGCCGTCACTCATCGTGAGGGCAGCGCGGGCCGGCCGGGGCCGCCGGGCAATGCCTTTATAATTCATTTCGTGATCTGAATAAGGCGCGTGGGATTGCGGCCGGGATCGAATTTGTCGATTTTCTTCCGTATGGCCGTTTGATTGCCGCACGGACAGAATTGTGATCTTCAGGGGAATGATCGGCAAGTTCGGCGTTTCTGCCGTATTTCAGTCCGGTAAAGAGTATCGTGTTGCACGCGTGCCCGCCGAGCGGGTCGCGCGAACTGGCGGGGGCTCCGGGGGCCCGGCTCGTGGGATTGCCCGCTGCATGTGCACCTGCAAGTGCCGATGCAGCGGACCGCTGTTATCCAGCGACGAAACGGTAACGGAGCCGTCCCGGAACGCGGAGGAAACAGCACGGGAGCAGCGTGAGAGCAAGGCGGAGAACGGGTGCGTACGTACCGTGGCCGTACCGCAGAGCAGGACGCGAAGCCGCTCCCGGCTCGTCCGTGATGAACGGAACCGAGCGGCCCGCTGAGAAAGGGCTGTGTTTTGCCAAAAGCCTTGTACGAGGTCCTTGAGGTGCAATACGGTAACGGAATCGATATGTTGATGCGCATGCGCGCGTGAAGCCTTGTAACGTAGGCGCGCGCGATCCGCGTCCGGGAGTACGTGCCGGCTACTCGCCCGGTGGCGTACGGCTCATGGCAGGTGACCGCTCATGACTTACGGAACCATCACCCCTGGTTCCCGATGTGTAGGGGTTTACCGTTGACTGTCCGTTTGATGACCAACATCGGTCGCCTGTGGACGGGGTCTGAGATCCTGAGCAACGCCGCCATCCTGACCAAGGACGACCGGATTGCCTGGGTCGGCCCCGCGGCCGAGTTGCCTCAACGCGTTCCAGGGGTGGTTGATGACATCGTTGACGTCGACCACGTGGAAAACCTGGGCGGCGGGCTCGTCACCCCCGGACTGATCGACGCGCACAGCCACCCGGTCTACGCGGGCAACCGCTGGGCCGAGCTGACCATGCTGTCCGGCGGCTCGACGGCTGCCGAGATCAACGCGGCCGGCGGCGGTATCTCCTCGACCGTGACCGTAACCCGGGGCACCGACCCCTGGACCCTGTGCAACGGCGTCCGCGAGCGTCTCAACGGCTGGCTGATGTCCGGCACCACCACCGTCGAGGCCAAGACCGGCTACCACCTGACCCGGGACGGCGAGCTGGCCGACGTCCGGATGCTGCGGTCGCTGGAGAGCGAGCCGGGCATGCCGCGCATGCACGTCACGTTCCTGGCCGCCCACTCGGTGCCGCCGGAGTACTTCGGCCGCCGGGCCGACTACATCGACGCGGTCAGCTCCTGGTGCCCGGACGCGGCCGCGGCCGGCGCCGACAGCGTGGACGTCTACTGCGAGGACGGCCGGTTCACCGAGGCCGAGGCCCGCTGGATCCTGAGCGCGGGCCGCCGGTCCGGGCTGCTGCCGCGGATCCACGCCTGCGGGCAGTCGCGCATCGGTGCCGCCCGGCTGGCCGCCGAGATCGGCTGCGCCTCCGCCGACATGCTGCACGAGGCCGACGACGACGATGTGGCCGCGCTGGCCCGGGCCGGGGTGGCCGCGGTGGTCTGCCCGGCGACCTCGCTGCAGACCCACGGCGCCCCGCCGGTGCGGGCGCTGCTCGACAAGGGCGTGGCGGTCGCGCTCGGCTCCGACCACACGCCCGGCGGCAACGGCATCACCTCGATGGCGCTGGTCGTCTCGCTGGCCGTCTGGCACTTCGGGATGAGCGTGACCGAGGCCCTGCGGGCGGCCACCATCGGCGGCGCGCACGCACTGCGGGCCCCCGACCGGGGTGCGATGGCCCGCGGCCGGTACGCGGACATCGTCCAGTGGGACGCCGACCACGAGGGCGCGTTCGTCTGGGGATACGGGCTCAAGCCGTACCGCATCTGGCGCGGCGGGGAGCCGGTCATGCCGGGCGCGGCCTGAGCCGCTCCGCCACCCCGCCAGGCCCGCTATCCTGCCCATCGTGGCCCCCGCACCGGTGAACCTCGTCGTCGGCGAGGAAGAACTGCTCGTTGAACGCTCCGTCGCCGCCCTGCTGGCCGAGGCCCGGGCGGCCCTGGCCGACGGTGACGTACACGACGTGGCCGGCGGTGGCCTGGGAGCCGGGGAGCTGGCCACACTGACCTCCCCGTCGTTGTTCGGCGGGGGCGGGGTGGTGGTGATCCGGGCCGCCCAGGACGCGGGCAAGGACGTCGCCGACGAGATCATCCGGTACGCGGCCGACCCTGCCCCCGACGTGGTGCTGATCCTCACCCATGCCGGTGGCGGCAAGGGCAAGGCGCTGCTCACATCATTGAAGAAAATGTCCCCGGCGGTCCCGGTCACGGATTGCCCGAAGATCACCCGGTTCTCCGACCGCCTCGACTTCATCCGGGGCGAGTTCCGCCGAGCGGGCAAGGTGGCCGACGAGGCCGCGCTGCGGGCGCTGCTGGACGCGGTCGGCAACGATCTGCGGGAGCTGGCCGCCGCCGCCAGCCAGCTCGCCGCCGACGTGGACGGCCCGATCGGGGAGGCGGCGGTGGCCCGGTACTACCAGGGCCGGGCCGAGGCGAGCGGGTTCACCGTCTCCGACCGGACGGTCGAGGGCCGGCTGACCGCTGCCCTGGAGCAGCTGCGCTGGGCGCTGGCCACCGGGGTGCCGCCGGTCCTCATCACCAGCGCGCTGGCCCAGGGCATCCGGCTGCTGGGCCGGGTCGGGGCGGCCCCCCGCGGCAAGAACAGTACCGCGCTGGCGGCCGAGGTCGGCGCCCCGCCCTGGAAGATCGACCGCGTGCGCCAGCAGCTCCGCGGCTGGACCCCCGACGGCGTGGCGCGGGCGCTTCAGCTCGTGGCCGAGGCCGACATGCAGATCAAGGGGGAGGCCGCCAGCGCCGACTACGCACTGGAACGGGCCATCCGCTCGATCGTCGCCTGCCGTAGCTAGACACGTAAAAACCGGGTGCGGCGCTCGCACCCGGTTTTCGTGCTCAGGGCCTGGGCAGCCCGCGCCTCAGCTGGCCTGAAGCTCCGCGGCCTGCCTGGCGATGGCGGACTTGCGGTTGGCCGCCTGGTTCTTGTGGATGACGCCCTTGCTGGCCGCCTTGTCCAGCTCACGGGTCGCCGTGCGCATCGCCTCGGTGGCCGCCGCGACGTCACCGGACTCGGCCGCCTCGCGGAAGTGCCGCACGTGCGTCTTCAGCCCGGACTTGACGGCCTTGTTGCGCTGACGGCGCGCCTCGTTCTGCCGGTTACGCTTGATCTGGCTCTTGATATTCGCCACGCGAAAGCCTCGCTCGAAATCTGCTTGGGGTCGTGCCTGCGGTCGTTCAGGCGACGTCGAAGGATATCCGAGATCACCGCCGGTCTCAAACCGGGCGCCACAACGGGCGGCTGCAACTCCACCAGTGTACCGGTCCCGGTCACTCGCCGGTGACGCCGTCGATGGATTCGCGCAGCAGGTCCGCGTGCCCGAGGTGCCGGGCGTACTCGGCGACCATGTGGTTGCAGACCCAGCGCACCGACAGCGTGCCCCACCGTTCGTGCTCGAACGTGGTGTCCAGCGGCACCCCGGCCACCGCCTGCCGGCACAGCTCCTGCTCGGCCCGGAGCGCGGCCATGCCCGCCTCGGCCGTGGCTGCCTCCGCGTCCTCGAACGCCGCGTCCGGCAGGCCGGCCGTGGCGTACACCGACGGCAGTGCCTGGCCGCCCACCCGGCGGCGGAGCCAGGCCCGCTCGGTGTCGGTCAGGTGCCGGGCCAGGCCGAGCAGCGACAGGCTGGACGGCGGGACCGGCCGCCGGGCCAGCTGCTCACCGGTCAGGCCCTCGCACTTCCACCAGAACGTGGACCGGTGCCAGTCCAGCAGCCCGTCCAGCGTGGCCCGCTCATCGGCCGCGTTCGGCTCCCGGGTCCGCGTCACCGGCGGCACCGTCCAGGTCATCCGCATAGGCTAGGGGACCGTCCCATTGAACGAAACTCGTTTCCGCCCCGAACCTTACGGATGTCTGTGTCACCCACCACCGATGTCGACCCCGGGCACACCGACCCCGCGGTCATCCGGAACTTCTGCATCATCGCGCACATCGACCACGGCAAGTCCACGCTGGCTGACCGTATGCTCCAGCTCACCGGCGTGGTCGAGAACCGCAACATGCGCGCGCAGTACCTGGACCGGATGGACATCGAGCGCGAGCGCGGCATCACGATCAAGAGCCAGGCGGTGCGGCTGCCGTGGACCGGCAAGGACGACCAGCGGTATGTGCTGAACCTCATCGACACCCCCGGGCACGTCGACTTCTCCTATGAGGTGTCCCGGTCGCTGGCCGCCTGCGAGGGCGCGGTGCTGCTGGTCGACGCGGCCCAGGGCATCGAGGCGCAGACGCTGGCCAACCTGTACATGGCCCTGGAAGCCGACCTGCAGATCATCCCGGTGCTGAACAAGATCGACCTGCCCGCGGCCCAGCCCGAGCGGTACGCCGAGGAGCTGGCCGGCATCATCGGCTGTGATCCCGGCGACGTGCTCCGCGTGTCGGCCAAGACCGGCCAGGGCGTCGAGGACCTGCTGCACGAGATCGTGGCCCAGGTCCCGGCCCCGACCGGGGACCAGGACGCGCCCGCCCGGGCGATGATCTTCGACTCGGTGTACGACACCTACCGCGGCGTGGTCACCTACGTCCGGGTGGTGGACGGCCGGCTGTCCAAGCGCGAACGCACCCTGATGATGTCCACCGGCGCCACCCACGAGACGCTCGAGGTCGGGGTGATCTCACCCGAGCCGCAGCCGTCGGCCGGGCTCGGCGTCGGCGAGGTCGGCTACCTGATCACTGGGGTCAAGGACGTCCGCCAGGCCCGGGTCGGCGACACGGTGACCAGCTCGGCCCACCCGGCCACCAAGGCGCTGGCCGGCTACGACACCCCCCGGCCGATGGTGTTCTCCGGCCTGTACCCGGTGGACGGCGACGACTACCCGGACCTGCGGGACGCCCTGGACAAGCTGCGGCTGAACGACGCCGCCCTGATCTACGAGCCGGAGACTTCGGCCGCGCTGGGGTTCGGCTTCCGCTGCGGCTTCCTGGGCCTGCTGCACATGGAGATCGTCCGCGAGCGGCTGGAGCGCGAGTTCGACCTGGCGCTGATCTCCACCGCGCCCAACGTGGTCTACCGGGTGGTGATGGAGTCCGGGGTCGAGCTGCGGGTGACGAACCCGAGCGACTTCCCCGGCGGCACCGGCGCGCCCAGCGCGACCCTGCCCGGCAACGCCACCAACGCCGAGGGCAAGGCCGTGGGCGGCAAGATCGCCCACGTCTACGAGCCGATCGTCCGGGCCACGATCATCAGCCCCAGCGACTACATCGGCACGATCATGGAGCTGTGCCAGAGCCGGCGCGGCTCGCTCCTCGGTATGGAGTACCTGTCGGCGGACCGGGTCGAGATCCGCTACACGATGCCGCTGGCCGAGATCATCTTCGACTTCTTCGACCAGCTGAAGTCCCGCACCCGCGGATACGCCTCGCTGGACTACGAGCCGGAGGGCGAGCAGGAAGCGAACCTGGTCAAGGTGGACATCCTGCTGCAGGGCCAGCCGGTCGACGCGTTCAGCCAGATCGTGCACTCCGACAACGCGCGCGAGTACGGGCTGTCGATGACGGCCAAGCTCAAGGAGCTGATCCCGCGCCAGCAGTTCGAGGTGCCGATCCAGGCCGCCGTCGGCTCCCGGGTCATCGCCCGCGAGAACATCCGCGCGATCCGCAAGGACGTGCTGGCCAAGTGCTACGGCGGTGACATCACCCGGAAGCGCAAGCTGCTGGAGAAGCAGAAGGAAGGCAAGCGCCGGATGAAGACGATCGGCCGGGTCGACGTCCCCCAGGAGGCCTTCGTCGCGGCGCTGTCCACCCAGCCGACCGCCGAGAAAAGGCGCTGACCAGCCCGCGCGCCGGTCTCAGCCGGCCAGTGTCAGCCGGGGTGACCGGGGTGCTTGACGATGAACGGCATGATCTGGGCGTGCTGGCCACCGAAGCCGCTCGGTACCGCGGTCGAGGTGCCGTGGGTGCCGGCCGCCACCAGCACCGCCAGCGTGATCAGCAGCGCGAACAGGCCGATAGCGGCCCAGCCGATGACCAGGCCGGTCACCGCCATCCCGTTGCCCTTCTCGCCGGTACGCCGGATCTGGCCGCGGGCCTTGTGGCCGAGGATCACCGCGGGCAGCGCGGTCAGCCCGAACAGCGGCGTGGCCAGCCCGAAGACCATCGAGGCGACGGCCAGCGAGTTGGTCGGCCGCTGCTGCTGGTACCGGGTGAACACGTAGGGAACCTGCGGGGCCGGGGGGCCTGGCAGGTCGCCGACCAGGGCCCGCAGCTCGCCGTAGGTCTTGGCCGTGTAGGCCTGCTCCATCCGGGCGGTGTACTCGTCCTGGGTCAGCCGGCCTTCGCTGAACGCGACCTTGAGCACATCGACCAGCTGCTCGCGGTCGGAGTCCGACGCCCGCAGGGCGGCGTGCATGTGCGCAGCGCCACCGGGGTCGAAGTACCCAGGACGGCCACGGTACGACGGATCGTCTGCCACCAGAAACCTCCTGCGGGTTCGACGCTTCGATAGTAACCGACGGCAGGCCTGCCGTCGGTTAGGTATGTAACGGATTGGGCGGGCGATGTGTGCCCGCGGGCCGGATAACCTGCGGTGGTGCCTTCAGCCTTGCCCGCCGGGGATCCGGTTCCGCCGGACGGATCCCTGCCTGCCGCCGCGCTCGGCGGCCTCGGGCAGCGGCCGTTCGGTTTCTACGTGCACATCCCGTTCTGCGCCACCCGCTGCGGCTACTGCGACTTCAACACCTACACCGCGAGCGAGCTCGGTGGCGGCGCCTCCCGTGAGACCTACCCGGAGCAGGCGGCGGCCGAGGTCCGGTTCGCCCGCCAGGTGCTCGGCCCGGCGCAGGTCCCGGTCCAGACGGTGTTCTTCGGCGGTGGCACGCCGACGCTGCTGCCGCCGGGCCGCCTCGGGCACCTGCTCCGGGTCATCGACGGGGAGTTCGGCCTCGCGCCCGGGGCCGAGGTCACCGTCGAGGCGAACCCGGAGACGATCACCCCCGGGGTGCTGGCTCAGCTGCGGGCCGAGGGCATCACCCGGATCTCGTTCGGCATGCAGTCCGCCCAGCCGCACGTGCTGGCGGTGCTGGACCGTGTGCACCAGCCCGGACGGCCGGCCCAGTGTGCCCGCTGGGCCCGTGAGGCCGGCTTCGAGCACGTCAGCCTGGACCTCATCTACGGCACACCGGGGGAGAGCGACGACGACTGGCGGGCCTCGCTGACGGCCGCGCTGGCCGCCGGCCCCGACCACATCTCCGCCTACGCACTGATCTTGGAGGACGGCACCCGGCTGGCCGCCCGGGTGCGGCGCGGCGAGCTGCCCGCCCCGGACGACGACGCCATGGCCGACCGGTACCTGATCGCCGACGAGGTGCTGAGCGGTGCGGGCCTGCGCTGGTACGAGGTGTCGAACTGGGCCGCCGCGGCCGGCGCCCAGTGCGCGCACAACCTGCTCTACTGGACCGGCGCCGACTGGTGGGGGGTCGGCCCGGGCGCGCACAGCCACGTCGGCGGCACCCGCTGGTGGAACGTCAAGCACCCGGCCGCCTACGCGAGCCGGGTGTCGGCCGGGGTCAGCCCGGGCCACGGCCGGGAGACCCTCACCGGCGCCGAGCGCCAGCTGGAACGGGTCATGCTGCTCACCCGGCTGGCCAGCGGCTGCCCGGTCGCCGAGCTCGGCCCGGGCGGCCGGGACGCCGCCGCCAAGGCGGTCGCGGACGGCCTGGCCGGCGCGGACGCGCTCGCCGCGGGCCGGGTGGTGCTCACCCGGCCGGGCCGGCTGCTGGCCGACGCGGTGATCCGCGACCTGACCAGCTGACCCCACCGCGAGCCCCGCGAGCCCCGCGCGCCCCGGAAGCCCCCATTCAGGGCAGCTGCGCCTGCTGCCCCGGCGTCACCAGGCCGGTCTCATAACCGAGCACCACCAGCTGGGCCCGGTCGCGGGCGCCGAGCTTGGTCATGATCCGGCTGACGTGGGTCTTGGCCGTGAGCGGGCTCAGGTAAAGCCGGGTCGCGATCTCGTCGTTCGACAGCCCGGTGGCCACCAGCGCCAGCACCTCCCGCTCCCGATCGGTCAGCACAGCCAGCAGCTTGCCAGCCGCCGGCGGGGGACCGGCCGGGCGGCTGGCCAGGTCGGTGATCAGCCGCCGGGTCACGCTCGGCGACAGCAGGGCGTCGCCGCGGGCGACGATCCGCACCGCCTGCAGCAGGTCGGCCGGCTCGGTGTCCTTGACCAGGAACCCGCTGGCGCCCGCCCGGATGGCCTGGAAAACGTACTCATCGGTCTCGAACGTGGTCAAGATGATCACCTTGACCCCGGCCAGGTCCTCGTCGGCCGCGATCAGCTTGGTGGCCTCCAGCCCGTCCATCTCCGGCATCCGGATGTCCATCAGCACCACGTCGGCCCGCTGCCGCCGGGCCAGGTCGACGGCCTGCCGCCCGTCCACCGCCTCGCCCACCACGGCCAGCTCCGGGTCGGCTTCCAGCAGGACCCGGAACCCGGCCCGGATCAGCGCCTGGTCGTCGGCCAGCAGCACCCGGATCACGACCTCACCTCTTCCGCCGTCGCCGTGCTTCCGGCCGGCAGCCGGGCGCTGACCCGGTAGCCGCCCCCCGGCCGCGGCCGGCCTGCAGCGAGCCGCCCACCGTGGAGGCCCGCTCCCGCATCCCGATCAGCCCGTGCCCGCCCCCGCCGGCGGCCGCGTCGGCGGGCCCGCCCAGGCCGGTGTCGGTCACGTCGACCAGGAGTTCGCCGTCGGCGTAGGTCAGCACGACCTCGGCGGTGGCCGGGCCCGCGTGCCGGATGGTGTTGGTCAGCGACTCCTGCACGATCCGGTAGGCGGCCAGGTCGACCGCGGCCGGCAGCGGCCGCGGCCGCCCGGTTATGGTCAGCGTGGTCTTCAGCCCGGCCCGGACCGCCCCGTCGACCAGCCCCTGGACCTGCCCGATACCGGGCGCGGGGCGGGTCGGGTCGGCCTCGTCGGCCTGCCGCAGCACGTCCAGGATGGCCCGCAGCTCGCGCAGGCCGTCCTTGCTCACGCTCTTGATTGTGGCCAGCGCCTCGGCCGCCACGTCCGGGCGGTCCCGGAGCACGTGGGCGGCCGCTCCCGCCTGGACGTTGATCGTGGCCATGGTGTGCGCCACCACGTCGTGCAGGTCACGGGCGATGCGGAGCCGCTCCTCGTCGATCCGGCGGCGGGCGTCGGCGTCGGCCCGGGCCTCGATCGAGGCCACGTAGGCCCGGCGGCTGGCCACCGCGATGCCGCCCAGGGTAGCGGCGGTGGTCAGCCCGGGCAGCAGCCAGAAGCCGGCCCCGGTCGGCCCGAACGGGTTGTTGGCCGCCGTCGCGCCCATCAGCACCGCCGTGATGAGCACGCCCCAGGCCAGCGCCCGGCGCGCGGGCAGCATGGTGCACAGCGTGTACAGCGCGACCACGGGGGCCAGCACGGCCGCCCCGTTCACGTAGCCCAGCAGCGAGAACACGGTCACCGCGCCCGCCGAGGTCGCCAGCACCAGCCGGGGCCAGCGGTAGCGGACGGCCAGCACCAGGCTGGCCACCGCGACCAGGGCGAAGGCGGCGGCCGGGGTGTGGGAGGCCGCCGAACCGGCGGGCAGCTGGTCGCTGACCTGCTGCGGGTGCGCCTCGCCGTACGCGCCGCCGACCGTGACGGCCGTCATGATCAGCGCGTACACGATGTCGCGGCCGCCCCCGCGCCACCAGCGCAGCACCGGTTCGCCGTCCATGCCGCCCAGCGTAAGCCCGCCCGTGCGGCCCGGTCGTCCCCCCGGAGGTGGCGGCACCGTACTCCACCCGGAGTAATCGTCAGCGCGGGGCCGGCCGGAGGGTGGGCACGCAGAGCCAGGCCGGCAGCCGGTAGAACTCGCCCCGGCTGGCCGCCCGGGCCGCCCGCACCAGGTACCAGAGCACCACCAGCGCGAACACGAAGCAGACCGGGCCCATGACGTACAGGGCGTCGTGGGCGCTGTCCAGCGACAGCAGGCCGGCGACGATGGCCGCCGAGGCCGCGAACAGGGTCACGGTCAGCGTGAGGCTGAACGCCTGGGCCGCGTGCCGCCGCACGAACTCCGACCGGCGGCCGCGGGTCAGGTACACAGCCAGCGGCGCGATCAGCCAGAGCACCACCGCCGCCGCGTAGCTCAGCGTCGCCCACAGCTGGTCGTGGCCGGGCTCGTCGTGGCCGGGCGGGCTGTGGCCGGGCGGGGGGCTGGCCACGGGCCGGTTCCCGGACATCAGGGCAGGCTCGGCTGGCAGGGGCTGGTCCGGTGCCCAGCCCTCGTGGTGTTCCTGCAGACGGCGCACGGCCGATGGATCGGTCATCGCGGCTCACGCTACTCGCTGTGAGGACAGATAACAGTCTGAGCTATCAGATAACGTGGTCACGAAGTCGATGAGTTCCTCGACCCGGCCGAGCAACTCCGGCTCCAGGTCGGCGAACGTGTGCACCGAGCCCAGGATCCGCTGCCAGGCGGCGGCCGTGCTGCCGGTCCAGCCGATCGCGGCCACCACGCCCTCCTTCCACGGCTGGCCGCGGGGCACGTCCGGCCAGTGGCTGATGCCGGCCGCCGACGGCTTCACCGCCTGCCAGATGTCGATGTACGGGTGGCCCACGATCAGCAGGTCCGGGCGGGCCAGGCCGGCCGCGATCCGGCTCTCCTTGGACCCCGGCACCAGGTGGTCGACGAGTACGCCGAGCCGCCGGCCGGGCCCGGGTGGGGAGACGGCCAGGATCTGCGGCAGATGGTCCACGCCCTCCAGGTACTCGACCACCACGCCGACGTCGCGCAGGTCGTCGCCCCAGATCTTCTCCACCAGCTCGGCGTCGTGCCGTCCTTCTACGTAGATGCGGCTGGCCCGGGCCACCCGGGCCCGCGCCTGCGGCGCCGCGACCGAGCCGGACGCGGTGCGGGCGGGCCGCGCGGGCACCGGCGGCCCGGCGGCGGCCGGCCGGACCAGCGTCACCGGCCGCCCGTCGAGCATGAACGCCGCCGGGTTCAGCGGGAACACCCGCCGCCTGCCGTGCCGGTCCTCCAGCGTCACCGCGCCCTTGTCGCAGCCCACGACCGCGCCGCAGAAACGGCCTTCGATGTCCTCGACCACCAGCCCGTAATCGGCTTCCAGCTGCGGAGTCTGCGGGCGCTGGCGCCGCCCGGCGGCCAGTACGTCGCCGCCGTAGTCGTGGCTTCGCATGCCCGGACCGTACCGGATCGTCCCCGGGGCCGGCCGGAACGCCACGCACCGGGCCGCAGCCGGCTGCGAAGGGTTAGCATTTTCTTATCCAGGCATATCCACGCGGACATTGCTGTTGCTGCTTGCCGCACCCAGGTGGTGGGGGGCAATAGACTTAGCACTCGGGAAGCGTGAGTGCCAGGGAGGTGAACACGTGCTGGACGAGCGCAAGCTGGCCGTCCTCCGGGCCATAGTGGAGGACTACGTGTCCACCAACGAGCCGGTGGGATCCAAGTCCCTCGTCGACCGGCACAACCTCGACGTTTCCCCAGCCACCATCCGTAACGACATGGCGGTGCTGGAGGAGCAGGGGTACATCGCCCAGCCGCACACCAGCGCCGGGCGGGTGCCGACCGACAAGGGCTACCGGCTGTTCGTGGACCGGCTGTCACACATGAAGCCGCTGTCGTCGGCCGAGCGGCGGGCCATCCAAGGCTACCTGGCCCAGGCCTACGGGCTTGACGACGTGGTGATGCGCACGGTCCGGCTGCTGGCCCAGCTCACCCGCCAGGTCGCGGTGGTCCAGTACCCGTCGCTGTCCCGGTCCGTGGTCCGGCACATCGAGCTGGTCCGGCTGGCCGCCGAGAAGCTGCTGGTGGTGCTGATCACCGACACCGGCCGGGTCGAGCAGCGGATGGTCGACCTGCCCGAGCCCTGCGAAGACGAGGACGTCGCTCACCTGCGGGCGCTGCTCAACGCCAGCCTGGACGGGCGGCGGCTGACCGATGCGGTCCGGATCGTGGCCGGCCTGACCGCCACCCTGCCGCCCGCTGGGCAGGCCAACGCGGCCGCCGTGTTCTCGGTCATCATGGCCAACCTGGCCGAGCGGAACGAGGAGCGGATCGTGTTCGGCGGCACCGCCAACCTGGCCGCGCCGGACTTCTCCCAGGGCCTCCGGGACGTCCTCGAGGCCCTGGAGGAGCAGGTCGTGCTGATGCGGGTGCTCGGCGACGCGAGCGACGAATCCCTGCTGTCGGTGATGATCGGCACCGAGAACCCGGTCGAGGGACTTCAGACCACGTCGCTGGTGTCCAGTGGCTACGGATCGGGCGGCGAGACGCTGGCCAAGCTCGCCGTGCTGGGCCCGACACGAATGGATTACCCCGGGACGATGGGAGCGGTAAGCGCGGTGGCACGGTATGTCGGCGAAATCCTGATGGAGAGCTAGTGGCGACCGAGTATTACTCCGTCCTCGGGGTCCGTCGGGACGCAGCGCCGGAGGAGATCAAGCGGGCCTACCGTCGGCTCGCCCGCGAGCTCCACCCCGACGTGAACCCGGACCCGCAGACCCAGGAGCGGTTCAAGGAGATCACCCAGGCCTACGAGGTGCTTTCCGACCCGGAGAAGCGCCAGATGTACGACATGGGCGCCGATCCGTTCGCCCGGGCCGACGCCGGCCCGGCTGGCGCCGGCGGGTTCGGGCCCGGGTTCCCGTTCAGCGACATCATGGACGCGTTCTTCGGTGCCGGGGCGGGGCCGGCGCGGCCCGTGGCCCGCGCAGCCGGGCCCGCCGCGGCCGCAACGCGACGATCCGGGTCGAGCTGGACCTGTCCGAGTGCGCGTTCGGCGCGACCCGCGAGCTGACCGTGGACACCGCGGTGGTCTGCCCGACCTGCTCCGGTGAGGGCACCGCCCCCGGGACCCACCCCGAGACCTGTGACGTCTGCGGCGGCCGCGGTGAGGTCAGCCAGGTCGCGCGGTCGTTCCTCGGCCAGGTGGTGACCTCCCGGCCCTGCCCGCGCTGCGGCGGCTACGGCACGCTGCTGCCCCGGCCCTGCCCCGAGTGTGACGGCGACGGGCGGGTCCGCACCCGCCGGACGATCAAGGTCCGCATCCCGGCCGGGGTCGAGGACGGCACCCACATCCAGCTGGCCGGCGAGGGCGAGGTCGGCCCGGGCGGCGGCCCGCCCGGCGACCTGTTCCTGGAGATCGTCCAGCGGCCGCACCCGATCTTCGAGCGCCAGGGCGACGACCTGCACTGCACGGTCACGATCCCGATGGTCGCGGCCGCGCTCGGCGCCACCCTCAACGTGGAGAGCCTGGACGGCCCGGCCGACATCGACATCCGCCCGGGCACCCAGTCGGGCCAGGTCATCCCGCTGTACAACCACGGCGTGCAGCACCTCAACAGCTCGGGCCGGGGTGACCTGATCATCCACGTGACCGTGGAGACCCCGTCCCGGCTCGAACCCGAGCAGGAGAAGCTGCTGCGGGACCTGGCCAAGCTGCGCGGTGAGGAGTCGCCTCCGGGTAAGTTCTCACCCGGTCAGCACGGGTTCTTCTCCCGGCTCCGCGACGCCTTCAACGGCCGTTAGGTGACCGCGCCGGTCTTCCTGGCCGACGGTGCGGACCTGGCCGCCGCCACCGAGGGCGCGCTGATCACGCTGACCGGCGCGGAGGGGCGGCACGCGGCGACCGTGCGCCGGATCGGGCCGGGCGAACGGGTGGACGTGGCCGACGGCGCCGGCCTGATCGCCGAGTGCGTGGTCGCCGGCGCCGGCGCGGGCTCGGTCACCCTGCGGGTGGAGGCCCGGCGGGCCGTGCCCGCGCCCGACCCGCGCATCGTGGTCGTGCAGGCGCTGCCCAAGGGCGACCGCGCCGAGCTCGCGGTGGAGACGATGACCGAGGTCGGCGTGGACGTGATCGTGCCCTGGGCCGCCGAGCGCTGTGTGGCCCGCTGGCCGGCCGGGGACCGCGCCGCCAAGGCGCTGGCCCGCTGGCGCGCAGCCGCCCGGGAGGCGGCCAAGCAGGCTCGCCGGGCCCGCATTCCCCAGGTCGCCGGGCTGGCGTCCACCGCCGCCGTGGCGGACCTGCTGGCGGCCGCGGCCTGCGCCGTGATCCTGGAGCCGGGCGCCGAGGTGGCCCTGGCCCGCCTGGACCTGCCCGCCCACGGTGACGTGGTGCTGGTGGTCGGCCCCGAAGGCGGTCTCAGCCCGGCCGAGCTGACCGAGTTCGCCAAGGCGGGCGCGGTCCCGGCCCGGCTGGGGGATTCGGTCCTGCGCGCGTCCACCGCCGGGGCCGCGGCCGCCGCGGTGCTGATGGCCCGCACCGGCCGCTGGTAACTCGCTCAGCAGCGCAGCCCGCTCAGCAGTGCAGCTGGTGGTGGTGCCGGCAGGACCGGGCCTTGCCGAACCCCTTGCTCCACGGTGAGCCGGACCTGTTGTCGCGGCTGGGGCTGGCCGTGGCGGAGGCGCTGCTGGCCGTGGCGGAGGCGCTGCTGGCCGTGGCGGAGGCGCTGCTGGCCGTGGCGGCCGGCGTGCTCGACACCGTGGGCGACGCGGGCGCGGTACTGCTCGGCGTGCCGGCCGCCGGGGCCTCGCTTACGGTTGGCGCCGGCACCGCCGTGTGCAGCTGGAAGGCCCCGTTCGAGGCGGCCGTCCCCTTCTCCGGCGGGGTCGGTCCCGGGCACGGCCGGACGTTGCTCAGGTGCGTGCTGGTGCTGGTGCTGGTGCCCGCGTGCGGGCGGTGACGCCGCCACGTCGGGCTGGACGTCGGGGCCGGGCTGCCCGGCCGGGTGGAGCCGGTCGGCGTGATCGTCGGCGTGACCGTCGGCGTCGCCGAGGCCGGGCCGGTGCTCGGAGTCGTGGCCGGGGTCGCGGTCGCGGAGCCGGCCTTGGTCCCCGAGGGCCTGGCCGACGGCACCCTCTTGGCCGCCGGCTTGCAGGTCGAGGTGGGGCTGGGGCTGGCCGTCGTGCTGGTGCTGCCGCCACCCTGGCCCGGCGAGCTGCCGTTACCCTGCCGCACGCCGGTGCCGGTGCCGGTGCCGGCGCCCGAGCCGCCGCCGCTGCCGCTGCCGCCCTGGCCGTTGACCGACGTGGTGTTGCCGCTACCGGACGAGCCGATGGTGGTGATCGCGTGCCGCACGCCCGGCACCGCCGCGGCGGTGCCGGCGAAGATGCACACCGCCGCCAGGGCCACCACCGGCCGCAGCCAGACGATGCCCCGGTGGGCCCCGTCCCGCTCCTCCCCGCCGCGGCCGCTGGGCCGTCCGGCCACGAACCGTGCCGACCGCAGCAGCGCGTCGGCGGCCTCGGCCAGCAGGTGCCGCGTGTGCAGGCCGTAACGCTGCGCGTCCACGCGCACGCCGCCCCACCAGCGGGTGAAGGACGACCGGGAGCCCAGGCGCCCGCGAATCTGGCGCAGGCCATCCTGGGCAGGCGCCAGCCTGGCCGCCTCGGCGTGCAGTTCACGCCGGAGGAGCCAGCGGAGGTCGTCGTCGGATGGGGTCATCGTGGCAGTACTCCGGTCATGCAGTCTGCTCCAATACCGCCCGCAGGGACGACATCCCCCGGGCGGTGTGGCTCTTGACCGCGCCCTTGCTGATGCCCATCATCTCGGCGATCTGGGCTTCGGACAGGTCGGCATAGTAACGGAGGACGAGGGCCTGCCGTTGCCGGTCCGGCAGCGACCGCAGCGCCGAGATGACGGCACTGCGTTCCAGCAGGGTGATGGCCCCCTGCTCGGCGCTGGGCATGTCCGGCGCAGGCTTGGGCGCGTTGCGGTCCACCACGCTGCGGTGCCGGAGCACCGAGCGGGACCGGTTCACGACCGCCTGCTTCAGGTAGGACAGGGCCTTGTCTTCCTCCCGCAGCCGGCGCCATCCGTCATGCATGGCGATGAAGCACTCCTGCACCACTTCTTCGGCCGTCGGCTCGTCGCGCACCAGCAGGCCAGCCAGCCGGACGAGCGAACGGTAGTGGTTGCTGTACAGCTGAGTCACAGCCTCATCGGCGGTCATGTCCAGCCGCACTGGTGCCGCCCCTACAACGGCGCCGGCCACGAGGGTCTCGGTCACAGAAGTAGGACGCGCTGGTCGCCTGGCCGGTTCACCCGAGGCCATGAATAATCTTCACCGCCGCGTTCCCGCCCATCTCGATCTTCAGACAGTGACAACTGTCCAACTAGCCCACCCCACCCGAGTTGGCGAATCCCGTGGCCGCCCCCCAAGCGCCACCCCGGCGCCAGACGACCAACGATCCGGCGGCGGAAATCGTGCCCGCCCCCGATGCCGCAGAACTGGCAATCATGGGACTGTCACACAAAATCGCCCCGGATCGCATTGCCAGCCTATCCGCGCTCCACGGCTCGGAACACAGTCCGGCCAGATTCAGGGACTTAACAGTCAGGGACTGAGGACCTTGGTCCCAAATCGGACATTTGCCCACAAAAAATCGGATGTTTGCGAGCTTTAGCCCCACCAGACCAGGGATGACGACGCCTGGCCGGGCCCGGCGCTAGGATCCCACTGTGCCTGACTGCCTGTTCTGCGCTATCGCATCCGGCGAGATACCGGCCAAAACTGTCCGTGAAAGCTCACGGGCGATCGCGTTCCGTGACATCAACCCGCAAGCGCCCACCCACGTGCTGGTGATCCCGCGGGACCACTACGCGAGCCTGGCCGAGATCGCGGCGGCCGGCGACGGCCTCCTCGAGGAGCTGGCCACGCTGGCGCATACCGTAGCGGTGGACGAGGGTGTGGCCGACGGCGGGTACCGGGTCGTGTTCAACACCGGCCCGGACGCCGGCCAGACCGTGCATCACGTGCACGCCCACGTACTGGGCGGCCGTCCCCTGGAATGGCCACCCGGCTGACGGCCGCGGCCGGATATCATGAAGAGCCGGCTAGAAACCTAGAAACAGTGCCAGCCAGATGGGCCGGCGGCCGATCCGGCGGGCTTCCGAGAGCGAATAGTTGACAGACATCTCAGACGATACTGACAGCGGCCAGCCGTCCATCGGCGCCGCCACCGGGAGCAGCGCTTCCGGGGACAGCGCTTCCGGGAACAACGGGCGGTCCCAGGTCAGGATCGTGATCCCGGCCGAGCGCTCCATGGTCGGCCTGCTCGGCTCGCGCGACGAGCTGCTCCGCGTCATCGAGCGCGAGTTCGCGGCCGACATCCACGTCCGCGGCAACGAGATCACCGTGACCGGCCGCCCGGAGGAGACCGCGCTGGTCTCCGGCCTGTTCGAGGAGCTGCTGGAGCTCCAGGCGAACGGGGCCGAGCTGTCGCCGGACGCGGTCGAGCGGGCCGCCGGCATGCTGCGCCGCGAGCGCGGGGTCCGGCCCGCCGAGGTGCTGACCCTGGACATCCTGTCCTCGCGGGGGCGCACGATCCGGCCCAAGACGCTGAACCAGAAGCGCTACGTGGACGCGATCGACAACCACACGATCGTGTTCGCGATCGGCCCGGCGGGAACCGGCAAGACCTATCTGGCCATGGCCAAAGCGGTGAAGGCGCTCCAGGCCAAGGAGGTCAACCGGATCATCTTGACCCGGCCCGCGGTCGAGGCGGGGGAGCGGCTCGGCTTCCTGCCCGGCACCTTGTACGAGAAGATCGACCCGTACCTGCGCCCGCTGTACGACGCGCTGCACGACATGCTCGACCCGGACTCGATCCCCCGGCTGACCGCGGCGGGCACGATCGAGGTCGCCCCGCTGGCGTACATGCGGGGGAGGACCCTTAATGACTCGTTCATCATCCTGGACGAGGCCCAGAACACCTCGGCCGAGCAGATGAAGATGTTCCTGACCCGGCTCGGCTTCGGCTCCCAGGTGGTCGTCACCGGCGACGTGACCCAGGTCGACCTGCCCAGCGGGCAGACCAGCGGCCTGCGGGTGGTCCAGGACATCCTCGAGGGCGTCCCGGACATCCACTTCGCCCGGCTGACCAGCCACGACGTGGTCCGGCACCGCCTGGTCGGGGAGATCGTGGACGCCTACGAGCGCTACGACGCCCGCGGAGGGGGGAAGCGCGGTCAGTGACCGCGCGCTCCGGTTGAGCATCGATATCGCCAATGAGTCCGGCGTCGCCGTAGACGAGGTCGCGCTGGCCGCGATCGCCCGCCACGTGCTGGACGAGATGCACATCCACCCGCTGGCCGAGCTGTCGGTGCTGCTGGTGGACGAGAAGGCCATGACCGAGCTGCACGAGCGCTGGATGGGCGAGCCCGGCCCCACCGACGTGCTCTCGTTCCCCATGGACGAGCTGCGGCCGCCGCACCTGGGCGGGGTCAACGCGGGCCGGGCGGGTGCCGACGAGCCCGGCCCCGACCCGGGCCTGCTCGGGGACGTGGTGCTCTGCCCGCAGGTGGCGGCGGCCCAGGCCCGGGAGGCCGGCCACAGCACCCAGGCCGAGCTCGAACTGCTCGAGGTGCACGGGATCTTGCACCTGCTCGGCTACGACCACGCCGAGCCGGACGAGAAGGCGGAGATGTTCGGGCTCCAGGACCGCCTGCTCAAGCGGGAGAGTTCGGGGTTATGTCCGTCCAGGGCTGGCTGATAGCGGCCGCGATCGTGCTGGTGCTGATGGCGGGCTGGTGGGCCAGCGCCGAGGCCACCCTGGCCCGGCTGTCGGCGATGGGCGCGGAGCAGCTCATCGGGGCCGGCCGCCCGGCCTCCAAGCGGCTGCGGGCCGTCTTCGCCGACCTGCCCCGCTACCTGAACATCCTGCTGCTGCTGCGGGTGGTGTGCGAGACGTCGGCCACGGTCCTGGTGGTAGCGGCGTTCGTGCACTGGTTCGGCGACGGCTGGAAGGGCTTCCTGATCGCGCTGGCCGTCATGATCGTGGTCGGCTACCTGGTGGTCGGGATCAGCCCGGTGCCGCTGGGCCGCCGCGGGGCCGAGCGGGTGGCGCTGGGTGCGGCCACCGTGCTCTACCCGCTGGGTGTGCTCCTCGGCCCGATCCCGCGGCTGCTGGTCGCGGCGGGCGGCGTGCTCACCCGCGGCCGCGGCACCACGGTGGGGCCGCTGACCGGCAAGTCGGAGCTGCGCGGCCTGGTCGACTTCCTGGAGCAGCGCAGCGTCATCGAGCCGGGTGAGCGCGAAATGGTCCGCTCGGTGTTCGAGCTCGGCGACACCATTCTCCGCGAGGTGATGGTGCCCCGCACCGAGATGGTGTTCATCGACCGGGAGAAGAGCGTCGACCAGGCGCTGTCCCTGCACCTGCGCAGCGGGTTCTCCCGCATCCCGGTGGCCGGCGAGAACGAGGACGACGTGGTGGGCATCGCCTACCTCAAGGACATCGTGGCCTGGAGCCACGAGCACCCGGACGCCGGTGACACCTCGGTCGGCGAGGTCATGCGCCCGGCCACCTACGTGCCCGACAGCAAGCCCATCGACGAGATGCTGCGCCAGATGCAGGCGCTGCAGATCCACGTGGCGATCGTGATCGACGAGTACGGCGGCACCGCCGGCCTGGTCACCATCGAGGACATCCTGGAGGAGATCGTCGGCGAGATCACCGACGAGTACGACCAGGAGCGGCCGCCCGTCGAATGGCTGTCGCCGGACGTGGCGCGGGTCGCCGCCCGGCTGTCGGTGGACGAGCTGGCGGAGATCTTCGGCGTGACGATCGAGGCCGAGGACGTGGAGACGGTCGGCGGCCTGCTGGCCCACGCGCTCGGCCGGGTGCCGATCGCCGGGTCAGAGGGGACGATCAGCGGGCTCCGGCTGACCGCCGAGAACCTGTCCGGCCGCCGCAACCGGATCGGCACCGTGCTGGTCGAGCGGGTGCCCGAGCCCGCCCAGCCGAGCGACGAAGCCGAACGGTCGGCCTCCTGAGCAGCCGGGCCGCCTACACTCAACCCGTGAGCGACGCGGAGCTGAGTCCCGAGGACCTGAAGATCATCACCCTGGCCCGGTCCACCCGGGCCCGGGTGACGTCGGCCGAAGGGGCGGCCGTGCGGGACGAGACCGGCCGTACCTACGCGGCCGCCGCGGTGGCGCTGCCCTCACTGCAACTGTCCGCGCTCCGCCTGGCGGTGGCCATGGCCGTCTCCAGCGGGGCGTCCGTGCTCGAAGCGGCCGCCCTGGTCACCGAGGCCGGGCAGCCCGACGCCGGCGACCTGGCGGCCGTCCGTGACCTCGGCCCGGCCGCCCCGGTATTCCTGGCCGGCCCGGACGGCACCGTGCACGACACCCTGAAGCCCTGAGCCCGATGCCTCCCGGTCCCGCCTCTTTCCGGTCTGGCTTCGTCGCGTTCGCCGGGCGCCCCAACGTCGGCAAGTCCACGCTGATGAACGCGCTGGTCGGCGCCAAGGTGGCCATCACCAGCAGCCGCCCGCAGACCACCCGGCGGGTCATCCGCGGCATCGTGCACCGGCCGGACGCGCAGCTCATCCTGGTCGACACGCCGGGCTTGCACAAGCCGCAGACGCTGCTCGGCGAGCGGCTCGACAGCCTGGTCCGCTCCACCCTGACCGAGGTCGACGTGATCGGGTTCTGCGTCCCGGCCGGCGACGCCATCGGCCCCGGCGACCGTTACCTGGCCCGCGAGCTGGCCGGGATCAAGCGCACCCCGGTGGTGGCCATCGTGACCAAGACCGACAACGTGCCCCCCGACCGGGTGCTGGCCCAGCTGACGGCCGTGTCCGAGCTGGGGGAGTGGGCCGACGTGGTCCCGGTGTCCGCGGTCACCGGCTACAACCTGGACGTGCTGGCCGACGTGCTGATCAAGCACCTGCCCGAGGGCGTGCCGCTCTACCCCGACGGCGAGCTGACCGACGAGCCGGAGCAGTTCCTGGTCGCCGAGCTGATCCGCGAGGCCGCCCTGGAGGGTGTCCGCGAAGAGCTCCCGCACTCGATCGCGGTCGTCGTCGAGGAGATGAAGCCGCGGGCCGGCCAGGAGGACCTGACCGACGTCTACGCCGAGATGTACGTCGAGCGCCCCAGCCAGAAGGCCATCGTCATCGGCACCAAGGGCGCGCGCCTGAAGGACGTCGGCAGCCGGGCCCGGCAGCAGATCGAGGCCCTGCTGGGCACCCGCGTCTACCTCGACCTGCACGTCAAGGTGGCCAAGGACTGGCAGCGCAACCCCAAACAGCTCCGCCGCCTCGGCTTCTACGACTGACGGGCCGGCTGGCCGGCTGATTGGCCCGCTGATTGGCCCGCCGGCTGGCCCGTTACGGCTGGCCGGCTCCGGCCGGTACCCGGGTCGGCAGCAGCCAGGCGGTGACCCGGCGCGGGTCCCGGTAGCCCAGGGCCTCGTTGATCGCCACCATGTGCGCGTTGGTCTCGCCGTTCCAGGTCTGCACGGACCGCAGCTGCGGCTCGCGCTCGGCCAGCCACTCCAGCATGGCCACCTTGGTCAGCAGGCCCAGCCGGTGGCCGCGGTGCGGGCGGACGACCGCGGTCATCTCCTGATGGCCCCAGGACGGCACGTCGTCCTCGATCGACACCTGGGTCAGCGCGGCCAGCTCCCCGGTGGCCCCGTGTATGGCCGCGACCGAGTACCGGCGCATCCCCTTGGCCAGGCTGAGCTGGTCGGCCAGCCGGACCCGGCCGGAGTTCCACACCTGCGGCTGCTCGCCGGCCCCGCGCGGGGCGTCGGCCAGGGCCTCGTTCAGCCGGGCCACCGGGTCCAGCCACTCGTCCGGGGTCAGGCCGTCCCAGCTGGTCAGCGTGTACCCGTCCGCGTACGCCAGCGCCGAGTCCCGCAGCCGCGCCAGGTGACCGGCCGGGATGGCCGTCAGGTCCAGCGTCCGCCGGTTCTCGACCAGGTCGGCCCGGGCGCCCATGGCCCGGGCGAACCCGTCGCCAGGTGTGCCCGTCAGCACCTCGCTGCTCACCGTCCAGCGCCCCAGCTCGGCCGCCCGGGCGGTGGCGTGCCGCAGGAGCGCGGTGCCGATCCCGGCTCGCCGCCGCTCCGGGGCCACCAGTAGCGTCAGCCCGGCCCGGTCCCGGTTCTCCCGGTCCGGCAGCTCCAGCGAGTAGCCGCCGGCCACCGCCGACCCGTCCCGGGCCAGCCAGTTCTCCCGCGGCTCGGCACACCAGCCCCGTTCCAGCAGCCCCCCGAACACCCGCGCCGACATGGCCGGGCCGTCCGGCTCGTCCACCGGCGCCCCCGCCACGTACACCCCGTGCAGCGCCCGCCCCGCCTCAGGGTCGGCCGCCGCGTCAAACCTCGTCACGTCCACCCGGCCACCCAAACACCCCGCCCCGCCAGCGCGCGACTGATTATTGGGCGACCGGCCGGGCCAGTCATCGCCCCGGGCCCGCTGCCTCACTGTTATTTCCCGTGACCGGCCAGCACCTGCCGTACTCCGGTTCCCGCCCCGGTACCGGCCCGCTCCTGCCGCACCCCGTCACCGCTGCCCGCCCCTTCCTGCTACGCTGTTGCCATCATGCGCGGGCTGCTTCTGCTTAGCCGCCGCGACGAGGGCCGATAACGGCCTGCTCCCTCGTCGCGGAGTTTTCGCGCGACCGCTGGCCAGATCGCGGCTGACGTCCCAGCCGGATCACCGCAGCAGCCTCGACGAGGAGCAGCACTTCCCATGACTTCACAGCAGACGCACGCGTCAGACGTACCTAATCCCCGCGCCCACTCGGTGGGTACCGGGGACATCCGGCAGCAGCCCAGCGGCATGCCCACCAGGCGTTACACCGCGTTCCCGCCGGTCGGCCTGCCCGACCGCACCTGGCCCGGCAACGCGATCACGAAGGCGCCGCGCTGGCTGTCGACCGACCTGCGGGACGGCAACCAGGCGCTGATCGACCCGATGAGCCCGGCCCGGAAGCGGAAGATGTTCGACCTCCTGGTGGCCATGGGCTACAAGGAGATCGAGGTCGGCTTCCCCTCCGCCAGCCAGACCGACTTCGACTTCGTCCGCGAGCTCATCGAGGGCGGCCGGATCCCCGACGACGTGCAGATCTCGGTGCTCGTACAGGCCCGCGACGACCTCATCGAGCGGACCGTCGAGTCGCTGGTCGGCGCCCCCCGGGCCACCGTGCACCTCTACAACGCCTGCGCCCCGCTGTTCCGCCGGGTGGTGTTCGGCATGGACCGCGAGCAGACCAAGGCGCTGGCCACCAACGGCGCGATCTCGGTGCTCCGGCACGCCGAGCGGCTGCTGCCCGGCACCGCCTTCGGGTATGAGTACTCGCCCGAGATCTTCATGGACACCGAGCTCGACTTCTCCATCGAGGTCTGCGAGGCCGTGTCCGCCCTGTGGCAGCCCGAGGCCGGCCGGGAGATCATCTTCAACCTGCCGTGCACGGTCGAGCGGTCCACCCCCAACGTCTACGCCGACCAGATCGAGTGGATGAGCCGTCAGTTCAGCCACCGCGAGCACGTCTGCCTGTCGGTCCACACCCACAACGACCGCGGCACCGCGGTGGCCGACGCCGAGCTGGCCGTGATGGCCGGGGCCGACCGGGTGGAGGGCTGCCTGTTCGGCAACGGCGAGCGGACGGGCAACGTCTGCCTGGTCACGCTCGGCCTGAACCTGTTCAGCCAGGGCGTCGACCCGATGATCGACTTCTCCGACATCGACGAGGTGCGGCGCACCGTCGAGTACTGCAACCAGCTGCCGGTCCACCCGCGCCACCCGTACGCGGGCGACCTGGTCTACACCGCGTTCTCCGGCTCCCACCAGGACGCGATCAAGAAGGGCTTCGAGGCCCTGGAGAAGGAAGCGGCCACCGCCGGCGTCCCGTTCGCCGACTACCCGTGGGCGGTGCCCTACCTGCCGATCGACCCGCACGACGTGGGCCGCTCCTACGAGGCCGTGATCCGGGTCAACTCCCAGTCCGGCAAGGGTGGCGTGGCCTACATCATGAAGGCCGAGCACCAGCTCGACCTGCCCCGGCGGCTGCAGATCGAGTTCTCCCGGGTCGTCCAGGTCGCCACCGACGACGAGGGCGGCGAGGTCACCGCGGCCGAGATGTGGGAGAAGTTCTCGGCCGAGTACCTGGCCCCCGGCCCGGTCGAGCTGCTCGGGCACCGCGCCTCGTCGGTGGTCGAGTCCAAGCACGTGCTCACGGCCGAGGTCCGGGTGGACGGCGAGGCCCGGCCGATCGAGGGCTCCGGCAACGGCCCGATCTCGGCGTTCTGTGACGCGCTGGGCGGGGTCGGCGTGAAGGTCCGCGTCCTCGACTACACCGAGCACGCGCTGTCGGCCGGGTCGGACGCCCAGGCCGCCGCCTACGTGGAGTGCGAGATCGACGGCCGCACCCTGTGGGGGGTCGGCATCGACGCCGACACCACCAGCGCCTCGATGCGGGCGGTGCTCTCCGCGGTCAACCGCACCCGCTAGGACGCACTACCTCCAGGACATGCCCAGGTCGGCCAGCAGCCCCTTGAGGGCGCTGGCGGCCCGGGCGAAGTCCCCTGGCCCGCTGAAGCCTCCGAACCGCCCGGCCACCGCCAGGTGCGGTTCCAGCGATACGAAACCGGCGAACCCGGCGTCGTGCAGCGCGGCCAGGGTCAGACGCACCTGGCCGTCACCCTGCCCGGCGGGCACCACCGCCCCGGTGGCGGCCAGGGCGTCCTTGACCTGCAGATATTCAAGATAGGGAGCGAGCAGCGGATAGGCCTCGGTGTGCGGAGCGGCGACCCCGCACTGCACGAAGTTGGCCGCGTCGAACGTGGCCCGCAACGCCGGCGACCCGACCACGCGGATGATCTCCGCGCAACGCTCGGGGACGTCCCCGTAGATCTCCTTCTCGTTCTCGTGGGCCAGGACCAGGCCGCGCTCTTCGGCGATCCCGGCGAGCGCGGCCATCCGGTCCAGGACCGGCCCGCGGAACTCCCTGGGCGGCCGCCCCGGCGGCAGGAAGAACGAGAACACCCGCACCAGCGAGGTGCCCAGCGCCGCCGCGATGTCGGCGATCCGGCGCAGCTGGTCCAGCTCGGGGGCCAGCGGCGCGTCGACCGGGATCTTCCCGATCGGGGAGCCGATGGCCGACACCGCCACCCCGGCCCCGTCCAGTGCCCGCCGGACCCGGCCCACCTGCGACGAGTCGAAGTCGGCGACGTTGACCGACCAGGCACTGCGCAGCTCCAGGTGGCGGATGGACTGCTCGGCCAGCACCTCGAGCTGGGTGTCCAGGTCGGGCGAGATCTCGTCCGCGAACCCGCTCAGGATCACCGTCATCTCAGCAGCACCGGAGCCTCACCGGGCCCCCCTCGCGCCCCGACTGGTACACGGCACACACCAGCTCCAGCGTGGCCCGCGCGTCCGCCCCCGTCACCGCGGGCTCCCGGCCCTCATCGATAGCGGCGACAAAGTCAGCCAGCTGCGCCGCATGGGCCCGCACACCAAGATCAGCCGCATTAGCCGCCGCGGACCCTCCAGCCCCAGCCGCCGCCACACCAGCCCCAGCCACCACACCAGCCCCAGCCGCACCATTGGCCCCGCCCCGGATCTCCCGGTAGACCAGCCCCCCGTCCTCGACGACCGCGGACCCCTCGGTCCCGCTGATCTCCAGCCGCTCAGGGAAGCCCGGCACCACCGACGTGGTGGCGGTGATCGTGCCGACCGCGCCCGAGGTAAACCGTACCGTGGCCAGCGCACAGTCCTCGGCCTCCATCGCATGAGCCTGGGTCACGGTCAGCGCACTGACCTCGGCCACCGGGCCCAGGCACCAACGCAGCAGGTCGGCGTAGTGGATGCCCTGGTTCATCAGGGCTCCGCCGTCCATCGCCCAGGTGCCGCGCCAGCCGGCGCTGTCGTAGTACTCCTGGCTACGCCACCACTTGGTGCTGGCCTGACCGAGCAGCAGCCGCCCGAGCGCGCCATCATCGATCAGCCGGCGCAGCTCCACCACGCCCGGATCGAACCGGTGCTGGGAGATCACCGAGATCGTGACCCCCGCCGCTGCGGCCGCCGCGATCAGCCGGTCGGCCGCGTCCAGGCTGACGTCGATCGGCTTCTCGACCACCAGGTGCTTGCCGGCCGCGGCGGCCCGCACACCCACCTCGGCGTGCAGTCCGCTGGGCACGCACACCGCCACCACGTCGACATCGTCCCGCCCGGTCAGCGCGTCCAGATCCGGCGCGGCCACACACCCGTGGCGGTCAGCGAAGGCCGCGGCCCGGTCCGGGTCCACATCGGTGACCGCCACCAGACGCGCGGCTGGGATCATCGCGATCGCCGCGGCATGGAACGCCCCAATGACCCCGGCTCCCACGACACCGAAACCGTATTCGCCCATAAGCCACCTTTCCCGTCCACCCTACGGCGCGGGGTGTCCCGCGCTGTCGGTGCGGTGCGGGACAATACCCTCATGCAGCTGTACCGGGACGATGGTGTCGTGCTGCGCACCCAGAAGCTCGGCGAGGCGGACCACATCGTCACCGTGCTGGCCCGCAAGACGGGCAAGGTGCGCGCCGTGGCCAAGGGCGTGCGGCGGACCAGATCCCGGTTCGGCGGCCGCCTGGAGCCGTTCACCCACGTCGACCTGCTGCTGTACCAGGGCCGTTCGCTGGACACGATCACCCAGGCCGAGGTGATCCGCTCCTACGGCGCCCCGCTGACCGCGGACTACCCGCGCTACACGGCCGGGGTGGCCATGCTGGAGACCGCGGAGCGGTTCACCCTGGAGGAGAAGGAGCCCACGCTCCGGCAGTTCCTGCTGCTCATCGGCGGCCTGCGGACGCTCGGGGAGGACGACCACGATCCCCGGCTGGTGCTCGACGCCTACCTGCTGCGGTCGCTGGCGGTGGCGGGCTACGCCCCGGTGCTGGAGGAGTGCGCCCGCTGCGGCCGCAAGGACCGGCTGCTCGCGTTCGCGATCGCGGCCGGCGGCATGGTGTGCACGAACTGCCGCCCGCCCGGGGCAGCCGTGCCCGGCCCCGCCACCGTGCGGCTGATGGCCGCCCTGCTCCGGGGAGATTGGGACACGGCGGACCAAACCGAACGACGGCAGCAGATAGAGTGCAGTGGCTTGGTGGCCGCTTACCTGCAGTGGCACCTGGAGCACTCCATCCGTTCGCTTCGTCACGTGGAGCGTGTGTGACCGTCCGGCCGCCCGATCCCCATCCGAGCGGGGCCCGTCCGCCCGCGATCCCGCCGGACCTGGTGCCCCGGCACGTGGCCATCGTCATGGACGGCGACGGCCGCTGGGCCAAGCAGCGCGGCCTGCCCCGGACCGAGGGTCACAAGGAGGGCGAGTCCTCGCTGCTCGACGTCATCATGGGCGCGATCGAGCTGGGCATCCCGTACCTGTCCGCGTACGCGTTCTCCACCGAGAACTGGCGTCGCTCGCCGGACGAGGTGCGGTTCCTGATGGGCTTCAACCGCGACGTCATCCACCGCCGCCGGGACCTGCTCAACGAGATGGGCGTGCGGATCCGCTGGGCCTGCCGGCGCCGCCGGCTGTGGCGCAGCGTGATCTCCGAGCTGGAGGAGGCGGAGCGGATGTCGGCCGGCAACTCCGTGCTCACCCTCCAGTTCTGCGTGAACTACGGGGGCCGGGCCGAGATCGCCGACGCGGCCGCCGCGATCGCCGCCGACGTGGCCGCGGGCAAGCTCAAGCCGGACAAGGTCAACGAGAAGACAATCTCGCGTTATCTCGACGAGCCCGATATTCCCGACGTCGACCTTTTCGTGCGCTCGTCGGGTGAGCACCGCACCTCGAATTTCCTGCTCTGGCAGTCGCATTATGCCGAGCTTGTCTTTCTCGACACGCTCTGGCCCGATTTCGACCGGCGTCATCTGTGGCACGCCTGTGAAATTTACGCCAGCCGCGACCGGCGGTACGGCGGCGCCATCCCGAACCAGGTGGCCGAGCCGGACCCGGTGCGCACCAGCTGACCGGCCGGTGCCCCCGCACGACCAAAATGAGGGGCTCCAGCGAGTCTGATACCACACGCTGGCGAATTACACCAGTGTTATTCGGATCTTTTTCGGCGCCGCAAAGAGCATTTTATTAATAATAGCTTGCCCGGCTTTGAGCGGTTAATTTATTTCGCTGTTGTGACGCCTCGGGGTAGGCACTCCCGCGATCGGTGACTGTGCCAGAACTTGCCCCTTTTTATCCTTCCTGAATGGCGGTGAGCGCGGAAAACGAAGGGGTAGCGAGAGGGTCGCGGGGGAACACCGGAAGTGCGTCGCCGTAATTACACGACGGGTGTACTGGTCAGCCGGACGCCAGCGGCCGGTTACTTCTTCAGCAGCGGGGGGTGTTGATGCGTCGCACAGCAGTGGCCGTCATGGGCCTGGGGTGTGCAATAGGGGTGTTCGCCGCCGGGGGCCTGGGCCCGGCCGGCGCGGCCACCATGACCAAGAGCAAACAAGCCAGCGCAATGCAGACGGTGCAGTACGACGGGTACTCGGTCACCGTCCCGGCGAGCTGGCAGGTCTTCCATCTCGATACCGACCCAGGTCAGTGCGTCAGGTACGACATCAATGCGGTCTACCTCGGCAGTCCCGGCGCCAACCAGAACTGTCCTTCGAATCTTCTGGGCCGAGCCCAGACGATTACCATCACCCCGGTCGGCGTGTCGAAGTCTGGGCAGGTCAGCGCCGGTGGGGCCGCGGCTCAGGGCGGTCTCGTGCAGTCGCCGCCGCCCAGCGTCGCCGGCCGCCGGATCGCCGCCCAGACCGGCACGTTCAGCCAGCTGAACGAGTACGGCGAGGCCAACGAGCTGCGGGCCTCGGTCCCGGGCGGCGGCCTGTCGGTGACCGGGACCTGGGGCTCGGACTCCACGCAGGTGACCGGTTACGTGCGCAGCATCCACCGCGTCGCCCGCACCCGGTCGGACCGGCCGATCAGCTCGGGCCAGGCCAGCGGTACCTCCAGCAGCACCTCCAGCTGGATCGCCGCGAACCAGACGGACACGCAGCCCGCCAGCGCGCCGCCGCCAGTCACCAGTGGCCCCGGCGCCACCAGCAGCACCGGCACCACCACCAAAAGCACCAAACCGCCGGCCGCCACCACCAAGACCACCAAACCGCCGGCCGCCACCACCAAGACCACCAAACCGCCGGCCACCACCAGCACCACCCGCGCCAGTACCCTGACCAGCACGGTCAAGGCCAGCGTGCCCAAGAGCCCGCTGGCCGGGTTCGACACCTGCACGGCGCCGTCGCTGAACGCGATGAAGGCGTGGAAGAGCAAGTACTCGGCCATCGGGATCTACATCGGCGGCCAGAACATGGCCTGCGACTACGGCAACCTGTCGGCGTCCTGGGTCAAGGCGGTGCACGCGATGGGCTGGTCCCTGCTGCCGCTCTACGTAGGGCTGCAGGCGCCGTGCAACAACTTCGCCGACATCAGCAGCAAGAACCCGGCCCTCCAGGGCACCCAGGCGGCCGACACCGCGATCGGCGACGCGGCCAGCTTCGGCCTGGGCAAGGGCTCGCCGATCTACTTCGACATGGAGTCCTACAACAACGGCAACTCCAGCTGTAAGTCGACCGTGCTCCAGTTCCTGGACGCCTGGACCAAGGAGGTGCACGCCAAGGGTTACGTCTCCGGCGTGTACTCCAGCGCCTCGACCGGCGTCACCGACCTGGTCGCGACCACCACCGTCAAAGGGCACGCGATGAACCAGCCGGACGCCATGTGGTTCGCGCTCTGGGACAAGAACAGCAACCTGACCGGGACGCCCTACCTGCCGTCGGCCAAGTGGGCCTCGGACCGGGTGAAGCAGTACCAGGGCAACCAGAACATCAAGGTGGGCGGGTACTCGCTCAACATCGACGCGGACCGGGTGGGCGGCGCGGTCTCCGCCCCCGTAGGCGGTGGCTGACCCGCACCGCCTGAACTGGCCAGGGGAAGGGCCGGTTCTGGTTCGCCAAGGGGGCGCGGGGGCTCTAAGCTGGGGCCACCGCGCCCTCCCGCATGGTCTGTGCCGTTGGTCTGTGCCGTGCCTGCGCGAGTCTCTGGGACGCCCCGCGAGGGTGCTGGGCCCGTGAAGCAACGACGCCGACCGCCAGCCGGATGGAGACCTTTGATGGCAGCACGCAGTGACCGTATGGATACGATCGTCAGCCTTTCCAAGCGACGGGGGTTCGTGTACCCGTCCAGCGAGATCTACGGCGGCCTGCGGGCATCCTGGGACTACGGTCCGCTCGGGGTGGAGCTGAAGAACAACGTCAAGCGCCAGTGGTGGCGGTCGATGGTGCAGGAGCGCGACGACATCGTCGGCCTCGACTCCAGCGTCATCCTCGCCCGCGAGGTCTGGGAGGCCAGCGGCCACGTCACCGAGTTCGTCGACCCGCTGGTCGAGTGCATGTCCTGCCACAAGCGGTTCCGGGCCGACCACCTGACCGAGGCCTACGAGGAGAAGCACCACCACGCCCCCGAGCACGGCCTGGCCGACGTGACCTGCCCCAACTGCGGCAACAAGGGCACGTTCACCGAGCCCCGGATGTTCAGCGGCCTGCTGCGCACCTACCTCGGCCCGGTCGAGGACGAGTCCGGCCTGGCCTACCTGCGGCCGGAGACCGCCCAGGGCATCTTCATCAACTACAAGAACGTGCAGCAGAGCTCGCGCAAGAAGCTGCCGTTCGGCATCGGCCAGATCGGCAAGTCGTTCCGCAACGAGATCACGCCGGGCAACTTCATCTTCCGGACCCGCGAGTTCGAGCAGGCCGAGATGGAGTTCTTCGTCCGCCCCGGCACCGACGAGGAGTGGCACCAGACCTGGATCGACACCCGCTTCAACTGGTACGTCGGCCTCGGCATCAAGCCGGAGAACCTGCGCTTGTTCGAGCACCCGCAGGAAAAGCTGGCGCACTACTCCAAGCGCACGGTCGACGTGGAGTACCGGTTCGGGTTCACCGGCTCGGAGTGGGGTGAGCTGGAGGGCATCGCCAACCGCACCGACTACGACCTCACCACCCACGCCAAGGCGTCCGGGGTGGACCTGTCCTACCTGGACCAGGAGTCGGGCGAGCGGTTCGTCCCCTATGTGATCGAGCCGGCCGCCGGCATCGACCGGGCGACCCTGGTGTTCATGCTCGACGCCTACACCGAGGACGAGGCCCCGAACGCCAAGGGCGAGCTGGAGAAGCGGACGGTGATGCGGTTCGACCCGCGCATCGCGCCGGTCAAGGTGGCGGTGCTGCCGCTGTCCCGCAACGCCGACCTGTCGCCCAAGGCCCGCGACCTGGCGGCGGCGCTGCGCAAGCGCTGGAACACCGACTTCGACGACGCCAGCGCGATCGGCCGCCGGTACCGCCGCCAGGACGAGATCGGCACCCCCTACTGCGTCACCGTCGACTTCGACACCCTTGAGGACCAGGCCGTCACCGTGCGGGAACGCGACTCGATGAAGCAGGAGCGGGTCGCCATCGACCAGCTCGAGGCCTACCTGGGTGAGCGCCTGCCGATCTGCTGACCGGCGGCGCGGCGGTCAGCCCAGGTGCTCGCCGGTCAGCGCCTCCAGCACCAGCTCGACCACGTCACCGGGGGCGGTCTCGGCCAGCGCGGCCGGGTCCGCCTGCGGGGCGCACCGGTAGATCTCGGCCGCGGCCCGGCCGAATCCGTCCGGCAGCCTGGCGTCGGCCATGGCCGACGCGATCTCGGTCATCTCCGGATCCCAGCGCCAGCCCTTGGCCGCGGCCGACGCGGCGGCCGCCTCGACCCGGGCGGTCAGCTGGGGCTGGGACGCCCCCCACTCGGCCAGCAGCGTGCCCTCGACCCGTTCGCTGCGGGCCAGCGCCCGGGCGGCCAGCACCAGCGCGGCCGCGCCCTTGGTCCAGGCCGCGTAGGCCATCTTGACGGCCGAGGCCGCGCCCACCTCGCCGTCGACCAGGCAGGCGGTCACCGGCGTGCCGTCGAACAGCGCCGCCACCTCGGGCGCCCGCGCGCCGGCCAGGTAGAGCCGGGGCCCGTGCCCCGTTCCCGGCTGTGCCCCCGGCTGGGGTGGCGAGCCGATGATGCCGCCGTCCACGAACGCGGCCCCCGGCTCGCCCGCCACCACCGCCACCGCCCGGGCCGTGCGCGGCGCGATCGCGTTGGCGTCGACGAACAGCCCGCCGAAGCCCGCCTTGGCCGCGCTCCCGGCCACCGCCGCGGCCGCCCGCGGCGGGCACACCGACAGCACCACCTCGGCCCGTCCGGCCAGGTCGCCCACGGCCCCGGCGCCGGTCAGCCCGGCCGCCGCCGCCCGCCGCGCGGTGGCCGGACTGCGGTCCTGCGCCACCCACAGCACGGTGTGACCGGCCTCGACGAGGACCCGCCCGATGGCCGCGCCCATCTCACCCGGGTGCAGTAGCCCGATCGTTCGTCCGGTCATCGCGGGACCTCCGTCGGCGGGTATCTGGGGCGCAAGCTTCTTCCGTTGCCTACCGTGTCACGGCGGACTAGACCACTTCCGCCCGGGGGCCTGCAGTGAAGCCCCACACCAGCTCTGGGACTAGTAGAGTCCGAAGGAAATAAGGATGAGAAAATTACCGGCGCACGAGGAGCATTCAGTGCCGAAGCTCGTTTACGACTTCACCGAAGGCAATAGGGATCAGAAGGACCTGCTGGGGGGCAAGGGCGCCAACCTGGCCGAGATGACCAACCTGGGCCTGCCCGTCCCGCCCGGGTTCATCATCTCCACCGAGGCCTGCCGCGCCTACCTCAAGGACGGCGACGTGCCGGCCAGCTTGGCGGCCGAGGTCACCGAGCACCTCACCCAGCTGGAGTCGGCCATCGGCCGCAAGCTGGGCGACCCGTCGGACCCGCTGCTGGTCAGCGTGCGGTCCGGGGCCAAGTTCTCCATGCCCGGCATGATGGAGACGGTGCTGAACATCGGCCTGTCCGACGAGTCCGTGCAGGGCCTGGCCAAGCAGTCCGGCAACGAGCGGTTCGCCTGGGATTCCTACCGGCGGCTGATCCAGATGTTCGGCAAGACCGTGCTGGACATCGAGGGCGAGGCGTTCGAGGACGCCATCGACAACGCCAAGAAGGCTAAGGGCGTCAAGAACGACCTCGACCTGGACGCCGACGACCTGCAGCAGATCGTCACCGCGTTCAAGGAGACCGTCCGCCAGCACACCGGCCACGACTTCCCGCAGGACCCGCGCGAGCAGCTGGACATGGCCGTCAAGGCGGTGTTCAACTCCTGGAACGCCGACCGCGCGATCCTCTACCGGCGCCAGGAGCGCATCCCCGCCGACCTGGGCACCGCGGTCAACGTGGTCGCGATGGTGTTCGGCAACCTGGGCTCGGACTCCGGCACCGGCGTGGCCTTCACCCGCGACCCCGGCACCGGCCAGCAGGGCGTGTACGGCGACTACCTGCAGAACGCCCAGGGCGAGGACGTGGTGGCCGGCATCCGCAACACGGTCCCGCTGGGCGACCTGGAGCGGATCGACAAGAACTCCTACGACCAGCTGATGGACATCATGTCCACGCTGGAGAACCACTACCGCGACCTGTGTGACATCGAGTTCACCATCGAGCGCGGCAAGCTGTGGATGCTGCAGACCCGGGTCGGCAAGCGCACCGCCGCCGCCGCCTTCCGGATCGCGATCCAGCTCGTCGACCAGGGCCTGATTGACATGGACGAGGCGCTGAACCGGGTCACCGGTGAGGAGCTGGCCCGGCTGATGTTCCCCCGCTTTGACACCGGCACCGACGTCAAGCAGATCGCCAAGGGCATCAGCGCGTCGCCCGGCGCCGCCGTCGGCAAGGTGGTGTTCACCTCCGATCGCGCGGTCGAGCTGGCCGGCCAGGGCGAGAAGGTCATCCTCGTCCGCCGCGAGACCAACCCCGACGACCTGCAGGGCATGATCGCCGCGCAGGGCATCCTGACCAGCCGCGGCGGCAAGACCAGCCACGCGGCCGTGGTCGCCCGCGGCATGGGCAAGACCTGTGTCTGCGGCGCCGACGAGCTGGAGGTCGACACCCGCGGCAAGAAGTTCAGCCTGGCCGACGGCGCCGTCGTCAGCGAGGGTGACGTGATCTCCATCGACGGCTCCTCCGGCGCCGTCTACCTCGGCGAGGTGGCCGTGGTGCCGTCGCCGGTGGTGCAGTACTTCGAGGGCGGTCTGGACCCGGAGTCCGACGAGCTGGTCGCGGCGGTGCACGCGATCATGACCCACGCCGATGAGAAGCGACGGCTCGGTGTCCGCGCCAACGCCGACACCGGCGAGGACTGTGCCCGGGCCCGGCGGTTCGGCGCGGCCGGTGTCGGCCTGACCCGGACCGAGCACATGTTCCTGGGCGAGCGCCGGCAGCTGGTCGAGAAGCTGATCCTGGCCGAGAACTCCGAGCAGCAGCAGGCCGCGCTGGACGACCTGGAGCCGCTGCAGCGCGGCGATTTCATCGAGATCTTCGAGGCCATGGACGGGCTGCCGGTCACCATCCGGCTCATCGACCCGCCGCTGCACGAGTTCCTGCCCGACCTGACCGACCTGTCGGTCAAGATCGCGCTGGCCGGTGACGACGCTTCCGAGAAGGACAAGAAGCTGCTGGACGCGGTGCGCCGCCTGCACGAGCAGAACCCGATGCTCGGCCTGCGCGGCGTCCGGCTCAGCCTGGTCATCCCCGGCCTGCTCGACATGCAGGTCCGGGCGATCGCCGAGGCCGCCGCCGAGCGGTCCAAGGCCGGCGGCAGCCCGCACCCGGAGATCATGATCCCGCTGGTCGGCGCCGTACAGGAGCTGGAGATCGCCCGGGAAAGGACGGAAAAGGTAGTAGCCGCGGTGGCCGAGTCGACCGGGACCGACGTGCACACGCTGATCGGCACGATGATCGAGGTGCCGCGGGCGGCGCTGACGGCCGGCGACATCGCCGGGCCGGCTCAGTTCTTCTCGTTCGGGACCAACGACCTGACCCAGATGACCTGGGGCTTCTCCCGGGACGATGTGGAGGGGGCGTTCTTCAGCCGTTACATCGACCTCGGCATCTTCGGGGTCTCGCCGTTCGAGACGATCGACGCCGGCGGCGTGGGCCGGCTGGTGGCGATCGCCGTCGAAGAGGGCCGGGCTCAGCGCCCCGACCTCAAGCTCGGCGTCTGCGGCGAGCACGGCGGCGACCCGGACTCGGTGCACTTCTTCCACGAGGTCGGCCTCGACTACGTGTCCTGCTCGCCGTTCCGGGTGCCGGTGGCCCGGCTGGAGGCGGGCCGCGCCGCGGTCGAGACCGAGCGCAGCGACAGCCGGTGAGTTGACGACCAGCAGTTACGACGCGCACGCCCGGGCCCGCTGGGTGGCCGAGCCGCTCAAACGGTCCGGGCGTAGCGCGTTCGAACGGGACCGCGCCCGGGTCCTGCACAGCGCGTCACTACGCCGCCTGGCGGCCAAGACCCAGGTGGTGGAGGTCGGCCGGAACGACTTTCCGCGCACCCGGCTGACCCACACCCTGGAGGTCGCCCAGATCGGCCGGGGTATCGCCGGGGCCGTCGGCGCCGATCCCGACGTGGTCGAGACCGCCTGCCTGGCCCACGACATCGGCCACCCGCCGTTCGGCCACAACGGCGAGATGGCGCTGGCCGAGCTGGCCGCGGGCTGCGGCGGCTTCGAGGGCAACGCCCAGACGCTGCGGCTGCTGACGCGGCTGGAGACCAAGGTGCCGGGCGCCGGCCTCAACCTGACCCGGGCCTCGCTCGACGCGGTGCTGAAGTACCCGTGGCCCGCGCCCGCGCTGCCGCCGGGGGCGCCCCTTCCCCCCGCGCCCCCCAAGTTCAACTACTACGCCGACGACGCCCCGGTCTTCGACTGGATCCGGGACGGCGCCCCGGGACGCAGGCGGTGCCTCGAAGCCCAGATCATGGACTGGGCCGACGACGTCGCCTACTCCGTGCACGACCTCGAAGACGGCCTGAACGCCGGCCTGGTCACGTTCAGCCAGCTGCACGACCCGGCCGAACGGGCCGTCGTGGCCGAGGTCGCCCAGAGCTGGTATCTCGGCCCCGGTGAAGCCCTCTCGGCCGAACTGGTCACGGTGTTCGACGACCTGATGACCCTGGACTGCTGGCCCAAGACCTTCGACGGGGGCCCCGACGCCCTCGCCGCCCTCAAGAACCTGACCAGCGAGCTGGTCGGCCGCTTCTGCGTCGCCGCCCAGGACGCTACCCGCGCGTCATGCGGGGCAGGCTCACTCCAGCGGTACGCCTGCGACGTCGTGGTACCCCGGCGTCAGCGCCTCGAGTGCGCCCTCCTCAAGGCGGTCGCCGCCCACTACGTGATGACCCGCGAAGGCGCCGCCGCCCTCCAGGCCCGCGAGCGCGAACTCATCGCCGAGCTCGCCGCCACCATCCAGATCGGCGCCCCGCTGACCCTGGACCCCCTCTTCCGCCCCGCCTGGGATTCAGCCCAGTCCGACCCGGCCAGGCGCCGCGTCGTAATCGACCAGGTCGCCTCCCTGACCGACACCTCCGCCCGCTCCTGGCACCACCGCCTAACCACCCCCTGACCCCCCTGACCCCCAGTCATATCCACTGAAAACGTCACCGAGCGATGGATCATGACCGGGCAGACCCTTCGGCCCGGCCCCTGCCCGGTCGCGCCCGGCCACCCTCGTGCGCGGGCGCGCGCCGTGGGCACAGCGTGGATCTTGCGGTTTTCCACAGCCTCAGAAACCGGGCTCGCCGGGCGGCCGGGGCCGGCGGCACGCTGGGAGCATGCGCACGGACCTGCCTCGTACCTGCTCGGACCTCGCCGAGCGGCAGAGCGGGGTGCTCGGACGCAAGCAGGCCATGCGCGCTGGCCTCTCGATGGACGTCATCGACGGCCTGGTGCGGACCGGACGCTGGCAGCGAATGCAGCGCGGCGTCTACGCCACGTTCAGCGGTCAGCCGAGCCGGGACGCGGAGTTGTGGGCGGTCGTTCTCCGGGTCGGCCAGGGCGCCATCCTCAGCCATGAGACGGCGGCCGCCTTGTACGGCTTGACCGCTGAGCTGGGCGAACGGGTTCATGTCACGGTGCCGCGTGACCGGCAACTCCGGCAGATCCCCGGTGTCATCGTCCACCGGCTCGATCGGGCGGCCGCCACCCGGCATCCAGCTCTGCTCCCACCCCGAACCTGGATTGAAGACACCGTGCTGGATCTGGTCACCGCCGCCAGCACTCCTGACGAAGCGTTCGGCTGGGTGTTTCGGGCCACCGGGCAGCGCCTGACCACGGCTGGGCGGCTTCGCGCGGCCGCGGCGGCCCGCCCGATACTCCGCTGGCGGATCCAGCTCGCCCAGTGCCTGAACGACCTGGCCGACGGGGTCCGCTCCAACCTCGAACAACGATATGTCCGGTCGGTGGAGCGACCGCATGGACTGCCCACCGCCTTGCGGCAGGTGCGGATCGTCCGTGACGGGCGGGCTGGCTACCTGGACAACCTGTACCAGGGCCAGCTCGTCTGCGTCGAGCTCGACGGCCGCGCCGCCCATCCGGTGGGGGAGCGCTGGCGTGACTACCAGCGCGACAACGCCGGCGCCACCGACGGGATCATCACCCTCCGCTACGGCTGGTCCGACGTCACCGGCCAGCCCTGCCAGGTGGCCGCCCAGGTCGCCGCCGTCCTCGCCCGGCGGGGCTGGCCGGGGCCGCCGCGCCGATGCGGTTCCGGGTGCGCACTGCCCAGGCCGCGCGGACCGTAGCCACACCCAGGCCCGGCGCCCCTGATCACTTCCAGGCGAACACCGGCTGCTCGAAGTGGGCGACCCGGGTCGCCTGCCCGTGCAGCCCGACCTGGCAGAACTGGTACACGATGGCCGCGGTCGGCGCGTGCAGGTAGCCACCCAGCAGCGGCAGCTGGATGACCGGGTTGCCGGACTCGGGGATCCGGTGCAGCCGCGGCGGTACGTCGAAGTCGGCCAGCGGGATCACGTGGATCTGGGCCACCTCGGCGGCCGGGCCGGTCATGTCCGGGCTGACCGGGCCGCCCCAGACGACGACGGGGGACATCACGTAGCCGGAGCGGGAGACGTAGTCGTCCAGCAGGCCCAGCACCGCGCCGGGCCCGAGCTCGACGCCGGTCTCCTCGCGCAGCTCACGCAGGGCGGCGCCCTCGATGGTCTCGCCCGGGTCGCGGCGGCCGCCGGGCAGCGCCCACTGGCCCGCGTGGTTGCGCATGGTGGCCGCCCGCCGGGTGATCAGCAGCGACGGAACATCGCCGGCCTGGACCACGCACACCGCGACCGAAGCCGGCTTCAGCTTGCCATCCGGCACCGCCACCCGCCGAAACCGCGCCAGGTTCCCCGCGACCACGTCCCGCTCGTTCCCCCCGACCGCCTCCCGATCATTCCCGGCGATCGCCTCCTGCCTGTACCCCGCCCCGCCCACATCCACAGCCTCACCAGCCCCAGCCGCCTCACCAGCCCCGGCCACCGCATCAGCCCCGCCCGACCCCGGCGCCCCTCCCGGCGGCTTCACCCGCAATCACCGAGAACGGCGGCCCGCACCCGCTCCACGTCGGTCAGGTTCGGCAGCACCGCGTGCGCCCCCGCCGCTTCCAGCTCCGCCCCGGTGAAGCTCCCCGTCGCGACCCCGACCGCCCGGGCCCCGGTGGCCAGCGCCGCCGCCACGTCCAGCGGTGTGTCACCGACCAGTACCGTGGCCGCGCCGTCGAAGCAGCCCGGCGCCCGGCCGGCCGCCGACAGCACCCGGCCGGCCGCCGACGACGCCCGTTCCCGGGCGACCTGGACCAGCTCCGCCCGCACCTCGTCCATGTCCCCGTACGCACCGATGGCCAGGTCGAGCGGATCGCCCAGCCCGAGCGCACCCAGCTTGACCTCGGCCAGCGGCCGGATGTTGCCGGTCAGCACCGACTGGCGCGCCACACCATCCTCCGCGAGAGCGGCCAGCGCCTCCGGCACCCCCGGCAGCACCCGCCCCCGGGCCCGCACCCGCTCCCCGAACGCCGGCGCCTGCCGGGTCAGCTCCTCGATGAACGCGGGCACGTGTGATCGTGGGTCGGCTATCCCGGCCAGGGTCAGGGTCTCCACGATGATGGCGCGGTCGGTGCGCCCGGCCATGGGCGCCACCTGCGGCAGCTCCCGGCCGAACAGCTCGGCGAACACGATCCCGTACAGCTGCGTGCTCACCCCGCCGGCGGTGATGAGCGTGTGGTCGACGTCCCAGAGAACCAGCACCTCACCCGCGGCCATGCCCCCAGGCTACGCACACCGGCCCAGACCAGCGCACACCCGGCCACGCGGCGGTTCGCCCGTCCCGGCCGCTGTTGTCCCTGGTGCCGGTTAAGCTCAGCCACGGGGCTTCTCAGCACGACGAGCGACGAGCGACGAGTACAGCGTTACCCAGCACAACCAGGAGCGGAGGCGGGAGATGGCTGGCCGGATCCGCGACGAGGACATCGCGGCCGTCCGCGACCGTTCACCGATCGACGAGGTGATCGGCGAGTACCTGCAGCTCCGCAGCGCCGGCGGCGACTCGCTGAAGGGCCTGTGCCCGTTCCACGACGAGAAGACCCCTTCCTTCAACGTGACCCCCGCCCGTGGCCTCTATTACTGCCTGGCCGGAGAGACACAGGTCCTGACGTGGGAGGGCGTCCGCCCCATCCGCGAACTGGCTGGCTCGACGCACCGGATCTTGGGACGGAGCGGTAACTGGATCGACGCCCCGTTCTACTCGTTCGGCGTCCAGCCCCTGCTGCGGCTGACGCTGAGCCGCAACGGCCTGACCAAGGACATCTACGCGACGCCAGAGCATCGCTGGTTTGTCCGGGCGGGCAGGTCACGGCGATCAGAGCGGGAAGAGACCACCCAGACGCTGCGGCCAGGTGACCGGCTCGCGTACAAGTTCCCGGGCACGCGGATCCGCCAGACCACGCCGTCGCCATTCGGTATCGCACACGGGCTGACGTTCGGTGACGGGACCCGCCTGGGCGACGGTTCGATGGCCCAGCTTGACTCGGACAAGGATGCCGAACTGCTGAAGTGGTTCCCCGTCAGCATGGTCACCCAGCAGGGGCGCCAGCTTCTCGTCCATCATCTGCCGGCGTTCTTCAAGCAGCCACCGCCGCTCACCGAGTCGGTTTCGTATCTGTACGGCTGGCTGGCTGGCTATTTCGCGGCCGATGGCTGCGTCTCCGAGTCCGGGACGCTGATGCTCAACTGTGCCGACCGGGCCACGCTCGAGCAGGTCCGGGCGGTCTGCACCCGCCTCGGGATCGGCACGTACGGGATCACCGAACAGATCCGGGCCGGCTTCCCCGGGCGTGAGCCAAGTTCGCTGTTCCGGATCGTCCTCATCAGCCCGGATCTCACCGAAGATTTCTTCCTGCTCAACAAGCATCGCCTACGTTTCAACCAGGCGGACAAGGCCTTCGACCGCCGCGGCTGGGTGGTCAAGGAGATCGCAGAGACCGGCCGGGTGGAAGAGGTCTTCTGCGCGGTGGTCGAAGACGGCCGCGCCTTTGTTCTCGAAGACAACATCCTCACCGGGAACTGCTTCTCCTGCGGCGAAGGCGGCGACGTCATCCGCTTCGTGCAGCAGATCGACGGCCTCAGCTTCATCGAGGCGGTGGAACGGCTCGCCGGCCGCGCGGGCATCGACCTGCGCTACGAGCAGGGCGGCTACGTCCCCGGCCAGGAGCAGAGCAAGCGCCGGCGGCTGCTGGACGCGCACCGGATCGCGGCCGAGTTCTACGCCGCCCAGCTGGAGAGCCCGGGGGCCGCGCCCGGCCGGGCCTTCCTGTCCGAGCGGGGGTTCGAGCGGGCCGACGCGCAGCGGTTCGGCGTCGGGTACGCCCCGGCCGCCTGGGAAGAGCTGACCCGGCACCTGCGCACCAAGGGCTTCTCCGACGAGGAGATCATCGCCGGGGGACTGGCCCGGGAGGGCCGCCGCGGCCCGGTCGACCGGTTCCGCGGGCGGCTGATGTGGCCGATCCGCGATCTGTCGGGCGACGTGATCGCGTTCGGCGCGCGCAAATTGGACCCGAACGACGACGGACCGAAATACCTAAATACCCCCGAGACCCCGCTGTTCCGCAAGAGCACCGTGCTCTACGGCGCCGACCTGGCCAAGCGGGAGATCTCGCATCGCCGGCAGGCGGTGATCGTCGAGGGTTACACCGACGTGATGGCCTGTCACCTGGCCGGCGTGCCCACCGCGGTGGCCACCTGCGGCACCTCGTTCGGCGACGATCACATCAAGGTGCTGCGCCGGCTGGTGATGGACACCGACGGCGCGACCGGCGAGGTCATCTTCACCTTCGACGGCGACGCGGCCGGCCAGAAGGCGGCGCTGCGCGCCTTCGGCATGGAGGAACGGTTCGTCACGCAGACCTTCGTGACCGTCCAGCCGGACGGCCTCGACCCGTGTGACCTGCGGCTCAAGCAGGGTGACGCGGCCGTGCGGGACCTGGTGGCCCGGCGCGTGCCGCTGTTCGAGTTCGCCATCCGCAGCGCGGTCAACAAGCACAACCTGGACACGCCCGAGGGCCAGCTCGCCGCCCTGGATGAGGCCGCGCCGATCGTGGCCAAGATCAAGGACTCCGGCCTGCGCACCCGCTACGCGGTCAACCTGGACCGCTGGCTCGGGCTCCTGGACGAGCGGTTCGTGCTGGCCCGGGTGCGCCAGCACGGCGGGGGCACCGACCAGGGCCGCGGCCGCCCCGGCCGCCGCGACGGCAACGGCCGCCGTGAAAGCCGCGACAGCACCCACCCGGGCCCGGGTGGCCCCTCGGCCGGCCGCGACGCACCTCACGACGGCCAGCACGGCCAGGGCCAGGGCTCCAGCCAGGGCCGGGGTCAGGAGGCGGCCACCTACGACCCGTCCGACCCAGTGGTGCAGATCGAGCGCGAGGCGCTGAAGCTGGCCGTGCAGAGTCCCGGGCTGTGCGGGCCGGAGTTCGACGCACTGGGCCCGGAGGCGTTCACGGTGAGCGCGCACGCTGCGGTGTTCCGGCTGATAGCCGAGACCGGCGGCACCAGCCTGGCCAGCAACGTGCGCGAGTGGGCGGCCCAGCTCATCGAGAACGCGCCCAACGACCGGGCCCGCGCGTTCATGACCCGGCTGGCGGTGGAGCCGCCCTACCTGACCGGCGAGCCCGACGCCCGCTACGTGGACAGGGTGCTGGCCCGCGTCGGCGAGCTGGCCGTGAGCCGGGAGATCGCGGCGGTCAAGGGCAAGTTGCAGCGGATGAACCCAGTGCAACAGCAGACCCAGTACAACCAGCTGTTCGGTGACCTGGTGGGCCTCGAGCAGCGACGCAAGGCCCTGCTCGGCCGCGCTGCGGGCCTCTAATTTTCCCTGCGCCAGACCCTCCCAAACGTAACCGGCTGGTAAACCGGCCGTGATCAACCGCGCCACGTTACGGACACCCGCCACATACCGTAACTACCGCCAAGGTGACAAAATTAGGCCCCCCGTAACCGGGGGTTCGTGACGCACACTGGTCAAGTGAGCCTCAGCGTACTGACCACCGGCCCGTCACTGGCCGAACAGATGGCGCAACTCGTGGCACAGGGGAGGGAACGAGGATCCCTCACGATGGCGGACGTCGCTTCCGCTCTCGACCGCCACGAACTCTCACCCGACGCGCTCGGCGATGTCGTGCGCATGCTGGGTGATGAGGGCATCGAACTCCTCGACGCGCCGCAGGAGGAGGAGGTGGAGGAGACCAGACCCGCGGGGGAGGCTGATCTGGGCCGCCCCGCCGCCGCCACCAGCGACCTGGTGCGCATCTACCTGCGCGAGATCGGCCGCGTGCCGTTGCTGACGGCCGAGGACGAGGTCGAGCTGGCCAAGTCGATCGAGGCGGGCCTGTTCGCGGACGAGAAGCTGCGGGGCAGCTTCTCGCTCGACGGGGCCGAAGTGGCCGACCTGCAGTTCCTGGTCGCCGAGGGCGAGCGCGCCAAGCAGCGGCTGATCGAGGCCAACCTGCGCCTGGTGGTGTCGATCGCCAAGCGCTACATCGGCCGCGGGCTGGTGTTCCTGGACCTGATCCAGGAGGGCAACCTCGGGCTGATCCGGGCGGTCGAGAAGTTCGACTACACCCGCGGCTACAAGTTCTCCACCTACGCGACCTGGTGGATCCGGCAGGCCATCACCCGCGCGATCGCCGACCAGGCCCGCACGATCCGGGTGCCGGTGCACATGGTGGAGACAATCAACAAGCTTGCCCGCGTGCAGCGCCAGCTGCACCAGGACCTCGGGCGCGAGGCGACCCCGGACGAGATCGCCGCCGAGATGGGCATCGAGCCGGACCGGGTCGCCGACATTCAGCGGATCGCCCAGGAGCCGGTCTCGCTGCAGTCGCCGATCGGCGAGGAAGAGTCCGACCTGGGCGACTTCATCGAGGACGCCGACGCGGTGGTCCCCATCGAGGCCGCCGCGTTCATCATGCTCCAGGACCAGCTGGAGCGGGTGCTGGACGACCTCAGCTGCCGCGAGCAGCGCATCATCCAGCTCCGGTTCGGCCTGACCGACGGCCACCCCCGCACGCTGGAGGAAGTGGGCCGCGAGTTCGGCGTCACCCGCGAGCGCATCCGCCAGATCGAGTCCAAGACGCTGGCCAAGCTCCGCCACCCCAGCCGCGCCCAGATGCTCCGCGAGTACCTGGACTAGCCCAGCAAGCCAGGCGGGCATGAATCTGCCCCGCGGCCGCCAAACGGCCAGCGGGGCAGATGCAGTTCGTGCTCGTGCCGGTACCGCCTAGCTTGCGGTGCCCGGCGGCGGGTTGTAGGTGTCCGGCGGCGGGTTGTAGGTGTCCGGCGCGCTCGTGCCGGACGACCCGTTGACCCGGCTGCCGACTCCCGGGAGCTTCTCGCTCGCCTTGTTGATCGCCGTCGAGGCGAACTTGGGCAGCTTGCCGCCCGCCTTGTCCATGGCCGTCTTGCTCAGCTCGCCCGCCTTGGCACCGACCGTGCCGGTCGCCTTCTGCACGGTCGGGTTGCCGGCCACCTTGGTGCTGACGGTCTTTATCTGCTCGTAGCGCTCGCGGCCGGCCGCGGCGCCGGCGACGTACCCGGCGGCGAACCCCACGAGAAACGTAAGTTTGAACCCCATTTGGCGCCTTCCTTCACAGAATGCTCTTGATCGATTCACTGCCCGTTCTCCGGCGCCGTATTCATCGGCCCCCCGGCCAGGCATTTCAGGCCCCCCTTTGCCGCGCCTGCGACCCGGGCACCCCGCGGGTACGCTACTCTTAGGGACCGGCACGAGGGAGCGGCCACGCCGCCCCGGTGCCTGGCAGTCCCGCGTAGCTCAATCGGCAGAGCGTCCGGCTGTTAACCGGTAGGTTATAGGTTCGAGTCCTATCGCGGGAGCCTCGGTCGACGTATCGACTCGCCAGCCAGGTATTACCTGGCTGGCTTTTTGTTTTATTAAAGGGTGCCCGGCGCGAGGGGAGCCCCGCGCGGCCGGCGCCAAACATGGCGGAAGGCCGGGAGGTGATCCCAGCCGTAGCCATGAGGGTGGTGCGGGGTGCTGGTGACCAGGGGTCAGCCTCAGCCGGCCATCTGGTTGTTGCCGTGGACCAGGTAGTTGTCCAGGGCGGCCTGGGTCGCGGAGTTCATGGTGCCGGTCGGGGGGAGCCCGGCCTGGCGCTGCAGGTCCTGGATGGCGGCGGTGGTCTGCGGGCCCATGACGCCGTCGACCGGGCCTTCGTAGTAGTTGAGCTGGCCCAGCTCCTGCTGCAGCTTCTTCACCGACGCGGACGGGACCACGGCCGGGTTGACCGGGTGGCCGGACGGCGTGGTCGCGGCCGAGCTGGCCGGAGCGGAGGTCGAGGCGCCCGGGGTGGCGGTGTGGTGGTTCAGGCCGGCGGCGGCCAGGGCGACCAGCGCGGCGGCGGCGACCGAGCCGATGGCGATGGCCCAGACGCGGAACCAGGACGGCCCCTGGTTGCCGGGGCGCGGGGCGCGGTGGCTGGTAGCGGTGGTGGCGGGGCGCTCGTCGGTGTAGTACTGGGTGCTCATGGCCAGGGTCTCGGTGTTCTTGAGGCTTGCTCTGTGCTGATAGATCCATTTTCGATCTAGTCGAGAGCAAAATCCCTGGGAAAACTCCCTAGTCGTCAGACCCTGGGGACCCGCCGCTACCGGCCGGGCCCGGGCCCGCCCGGCGGCTCCATCCCGTACCGCGCCATCAGGGCCCGCTCCTCCTCCCGGGACGGAGGCTCGCCGGACGCCCACAGCCGGTGCAGCTCCTCGAAATAGCCATCCATGGCCGGCGCGTGCAGCACCAGCAACCGAGCCGTCTCGTCAGTCCCAGCCGGCTTATCAGCCCCAGCCGCGTTCCCGAACGTGTGCGCCGCCCCCCGCGGGACCAGCAGGAAATCGCCGGGCCCGCCGGTGAGCTCGCGGCCATCCAGCTCGAAGCCGACCCGGCCCTCGAGCACGAAGAACGCCTCCGAGCAGTTCACGTGCCGGTGGGCGGGCGGCCGCCGGCCACCCGGCGGCAGCGTGCGCTCCATCAGCGAGAAGTCGCCGCCGGTCTGGGCCGCCACCGCCTTGAACGCCATCACGCTGCCGCGCGCGGTCAGCTGATGGCCCTCACCCGGGCCAACAACGCCCTGGCTGGTCTCCTCACCCTGGGCCGCCATGGCTAGGCGGTCACTTCGAAGACGGCCAGCACCTTGGTCGGCCGCAGCCGGACCACCAGCTCGCCCGGCACCCCGTTGCGCTGGCCGAACTCGCCGGCCCGGTCCGGCCCCACGTACCGTGCGGCGATCGCGGTCGCGGTCCGCAGCAGCTCGCTGGGGTCGTTGGACAGCTCGGCGTCCCCCTGGACCTGGACGAACGCGTACGGCGGCTGCTCCATGTCGACGCAGATGGTGGCCTGGTGCTCGCGGGCCAGGAACTTGCCCTTGACCGTGCCCGCGGCGGTATTGAAGATCAGGTCCCCGTCTTCCACGATGAACCAGATCGGGGCGACCAGGACCCGGCCGGCGGAGCCCAAGTAGGCGAGCTTGCCCGTCCGCGTGCCCTCGGTGAGGAACTTGTGGATCTCTGGGTCAGTAGTTGATGCCACGGACCCAGTCTAGGAAGGCCACGAACGCGAACCGGGTGGGTACCGCCCTCGCGAGTACCCACCCGGTTCCAGGCCGCATCCAGGCGGCAGTCCGTCAGCCGGCCAATGAAGCCAGCACAGCTACACCCCGGCCTGCATCGGGTCGATCCCGGCCAGATCCTCGCGCTTGGCGTTGATCATGAACACGGTGACGATCAGCGCCAGCACCGCGATCCCGGCCGACACGTAGTACCCGTGCGAGAACCCGTAGGCCAGCGCGTGGTGCAGGATATTGGTCTGCTCCTGCGCCGCCTTGGCCTTGCTCAGTGGGTGCCCGGCATTGGCCGCGGCGATCGCCGCCGCCTTGGCCTTGGCCGTCGCCGAGTCGATGTTGTTGGCGAACGAGCTCCACGCCACCGTGCCCAGGATGGCCAGCCCGATCGAGCCGCCGACCTGCTGGCCGGTGTTGAGCAGGCTGGAGGCCACCCCCGTGTCCTCCTCGTTGACCTTGCTCAGCGCCAGCAGCGACAGCGGCACGAACATCAGGCCGAACCCGAACGCGGCGACCATCATCGGGCCGAGCAGGCCGCCCGCGTACGAGCTGGTCTCCTTGACCTGGGACAGCCAGAAGAGGCCGCCCGCGCCGAACACCGAGCCGACCAGCAGCAGCGGCCGGGCCCCGATCCGCGACACCAGCTGTGAGGCGGACGCCGTCGCGACCAGGATCATCGCCACGAACGGCAGGTAGGCGATGCCCGAGCGGAGCGCGCTGTAGCCCCACACTTCCTGGACGAACAGGGTCAGGAAGAAGAACATGCCGAACATCGCGGTGCCGACGCACAGCATAATGATGTAGGCGCCGGACCGGTTCCGGTTGCGAAGCACCCGGAACGGCACCAGCGCGTGCGGGCTGCGGCCCTCGATGAACACGAACGCCGCCAGCAGCACCACGGCCGCGACCAGCGAGACCACGACCTTGGTGTCGCCCCAGTGGGACTGGCCGTTCTGGCTGGTGGCCGCGTTGGACAGGCCGTACACGAGCGCGGACAGGCCCACCGTGCCGGTGATCGCGCCGGGCAGGTCGAACCGGCCGCGACGGCGCTGGGACTCGCGCAGCACCCGCGGCGCCGCCAGCGCGATGACCAGGCCGATCGGCACGTTGACGAACAGCACCCAGCGCCAGGACGCGTAGGTGGTGAGCAGGCCGCCGACGATCAGGCCGACCGCGCCGCCGGCCACGCTCATGGCCGCGTACACGCCCATGGCCCGGTTGCGCTCCCGGCCCTCGGGGAAGGTGACGGCGATCAGCGCCAGCGCGGTCGGCGCGGCGAACGCGCCGCCGATGCCCTGGATCACCCGGGCCGTGATCAGCCAGGATTGGCTGGTCGCGAACCCGCCGGCCAGCGAGCCCAGCGCGAACAGCAGGACGCCGAAGATGAAGATGCGCCGCCGGCCGAGCAGGTCACCGGACCGGCCGCCGAGCAGCAGCAGGCCGCCGAACGCCAGCGTGTAGGCGTTGATGACCCACTCCAGGTTGGTCCCGGAGAAGTGCAGCGCGTTCTGGATGTGGGGGAGCGCGACGTTCACGATCGTCGCGTCCAGCACCACCATGAGCTGGGCGGTCGCGATCACGGCGAGCGCGAGACCTAGGCGTTTTGGCCGGCCGCCGCTGCCGTCGCGGGCGGCGTCGGCGACGCCAACCTGCGGCGCGGCCGCCGAGGTGTCTCGTGATGTTGCGGACAAGTCAGTTCTCCCTTTGAGGTGAGTGAGTCTCGCTCAAGGGCGCAGTCCATCTAGGCAACGGCGTTGGTGCCGGTGCCCGGGTGTATGCGAAGCGATATCCCCGATTTATTGACGCTGGACGTTATTCAGGTGTGACACCACCCGTGATCAAGGGCTCGCTGACCCCGGCGGGCCCCATGCAGTCCGGGTGCGTCTGGTCGTCCGGATCGGACGCGGCGGCCAGCTTCCGCAAGATCGTCAGCAGGCACTCGCGCTCCGGTCCGTCGAGGGCGGTCGCCCACGGCATCCGGGTCGCGAACTCCTTCTCCAGCCGATCCCGCAGCGAGACACCCTCGTCGGTCAGGCGCATCATCTTGCTGCGCCGGTCCTGCTCGGACGTCTCCCGTCGCGCCAGCCCGCGCTTCTCGAGGCCGTTGGCCACCATCGTCACGAACGAGGGATCGCAGTGCATCCGCTGCCCCAGTTCCTTCATGGTCATCGGTTCCTCGAGCTTGTGCAGTCCCGCGAGGTCCGTCATGGACAGCCCGTGGCGCTGCGCGAGCCCTTGGGCGAGTGTCGCCGCTCGCTTGAACAGCTCACTCATTGTGTCCATGATGCAGATGCTCAGCTCGCCGTCGAGCTGATCTTCGCGTGACCGGTCCGGCACGCACCCACCTCCTGATCCGCAGCTTGCCACGAGGGTCTGACATTCCCGGGTATCCCTCGCGTATTACCCGCGGCTCTGGCGTTCATCTTTGAGTCACTCAACAGTTGAGTGACTCAAACATATGCAAGATCGCGCCGGGAACGCAAGTTAATTTCCGGTTGCCCACCCTCATAACAACCGAAGCACAACCGAAGCGGTCATAACCGGGTCTAACTCGGTGACGACCCGACATCATCCAGGCAGGGAGCAGGACCACGATGACCAAGCCGATCAGCCCCGGTCGCCGGTCGCTCCTGAAGGCGGCCGGGGCGGCCGGGGCCGCCGGGGCCGTGGCCGGCCTGGCCGCCCTTTCGGCCTGCTCCGCCTCGGCGCGCACGGCGTCCCCGGCCACGGCCGACTGGAACGCGCTGGCCAAGGACCTGTCGGGCACGCTGATCCGGCCCGGGTCGGCCAGCTACGACACCGGCCGGCGGCTGTTCGATCCGCGGTTCGACGGCCTCCGGCCGGCCGGGATCGCCTACTGCCGGTCCGCCGCCGACGTCGCCACCTGCCTGGCGTTCGTCCGCCGCCACAACCTGCCGGTGGCGGCCCGCTGCGGCGGTCACAGCTACGGGGGCTGGTCGTCCACCACCGGGCTGATCGTGGACGTCACCTCGATGTCCTCGGTTCAGGTGGACACCGCTGCCGGGGCGGTCACGGCCGGTGCGGGCACCCGGCTCATCGACTTCTACAACGGGCTGGCCCCGCACGGCCGGGCGGTACCCGGCGGCTCCTGCCCGACGGTCGGCCTGTCCGGGCTGACGCTCGGTGGCGGGGTCGGCGTGCTCTCCCGCGCCTACGGGCTGACCAGCGACAACCTGGTGCAGCTGGAGGTCGTCACCGCCGACGGGAAAATCCGTACCTGCGACACCAAGGACGGCGCCGACCTTTTCTGGGCCTGCCGGGGCGGCGGGGGCGGCAACTTCGGGGTGGCGACCTCGTTCACGTTCACCACCCACCCGGTCTCCGGCATCGTGCTGTTCTTCCTGTCCTGGCCGTGGTCCCGGGCCGGCCAGGTCATCGCCGCCTGGCAGTCCTGGGCGCCGCACGGCCCCGACCAGCTGTGGTCGAACCTGCACCTGGCCGCCGGGACCGGCGCCAGCACGACCATCGAGGTCGGCGGGACCTACCTGGGCAGCGTGACCGAGGCGGCCAGTCTCCTGGACCAGCTGTACGCGGCCGCCGGCTCCCAGCCGTCCACGCATTTTCTGGAAAATACGTCCTACCTCCACGCGATGCTGGTCGAGGCGGCCTGCTCGACGCTCAGCGTCGAGGCCTGTCACCTGCCCGGCCAGACCGCGGGCGGCCAGCTGTCCCGGCAGGCCCAGTTCACCAAGTCCGACATCTTCACCAGGCCGCTGAGCTCGGCCGCCATCGGCACCCTGCTCAGCGGGACCGAGAAGTTCCTCAGCGCGGGCGGGGCCAGCGGCGGCAGCGGCGGGGTCGCGTTCGACGCGCTCGGCGGCGCCGTCAACCGGGTCGCGCCCGGGGCGACCGCCTACGTGCACCGGGACGGCCTGTTCCAGGCGCAGTACACGACCGACTGGCCCGCCAGCGCGCCGGCCGCCGCGATCGGCCGCCAGCACGCCTGGCTGCGCTCGTTCTACGGCGCCGCGCACCCGTACGCCAGCGGGCAGGCGTACCAGAACTACATCGACCCCGAGCTGACCGGCTGGCGCCAGGCCTACTACGGCGCCAACTACTCCCGCCTGTCCCAGGTCAAGGGCAGGTACGACCCCGATCGCCGGTTCCGTTTCCCGCAGGCGATCACCTAGCCGACGGCGCTCGACCCCGCCCAGATGTTGATGCCGCTGTCCACCGCGTGCCGGTCGATCTCGGCCAGCTCCTCCGCGCTGAACTCGGTGCTGCGGGCGGCGGCCAGGTTCTCCTCCAGCTGCCGGACGCTGCTCGCCCCGATCAGCGCCGACGTGACCCGCTGGTCGCGCAGCACCCAGGAGATGGCCAGCTGGGCCAGGCTCTGCCCGCGCCGCCCGGCCACGTCGGCCAGCGCCCGCACGTGCTCCAGGGTCTGCTCGGTCAGCTGGTCGCGGGACAGCGATCCGTTCTGGGTGGCCCGCGAGCCCTCCGGCACGCCGTTCAGGTACTTCCCGGTCAGCAGGCCCTGGGCCAGCGGCGAGAACGCGATGCAGCCGATGCCCTCGCGGCCCAGCACGCCGAGCAGGTCTGGCTCGATCCACCGGTTCAGCATCGAGTAGGACGGCTGGTGGATCAGGATCGGCGTGCCCAGGTCGTGCATGATCGCGGCCGCCTCGGCGGTCCGCTCGGCCGAGTAGGAGGAGATGCCCGCGTACAGGGCCCGGCCGGACCGGACCGCCGTGTGCAGGGCCCCCATCGTCTCCTCCAGCGGCGTGTCCGGGTCGGCCCGGTGGCTGTAGAAGATGTCCACGTAATCCAGGCCCATCCGCTGCAGCGACTGGTCCAGGCTGGCCAGCAGGTACTTGCGGGAGCCGTGGTCGCCGTACGGGCCCGGCCACATGTCGTAGCCGGCCTTGGTCGAGATGATCAGCTCGTCCCGGTACGGCCGGAAGTCCTCCCGCATCAGCCGGCCGAAGTTGAGCTCGGCCGAGCCGTAGGGCGGGCCGTAGTTGTTGGCCAGGTCGAAGTGGGTCACGCCGAGGTCGAACGCCCGCCGCAGGATGGCCCGCTGGACGTCCAGCGGGCGGTCGTCCCCGAAGTTCTGCCACAGCCCCAGCGAGATCTGGGGCAGCTCCACGCCGCTGCGCCCGCAACGGCGGTAGGGCATCTTGTCGTCGTACCGGTCTTCGGCGGCGATGTAGGTCATGGTCGCAGTCTCCCACTGGGCCCGTGACCCCGGCCAATCCCCCCGGGGCGTCCCGGCGTAACCTACCGGGCGGCACCGATGAGCCGGCTCATGACCCGAAAGGACCGCGCATGTACGACGCCATCATGGCCGAGACCATCCACATTCCCGGGCACAACGGGGATCTGATCGAGGCGTACTACGCTCGCCCGCTGGCCGCGGGGCCGTTCGGCAGCGTGGTGGTGATCCACCACATGCCCGGTTACGACGCGCAGACCAAGGAGATCACCCGCACCTTCGCGGTCAACGGCTACAACGCCGTCTGCCCGAACCTCTACACCCGCGAGGCGCCCGGGGCCAGCCCCGACGACGCCGCCGCGGCCGCCCGCGCGCAGGGCGGCGTGCCCGATGAGCGCCTGGTCGGCGACGTCGGCGGCGCGGCCACGTTCCTGCGCGCGCTGGAGAACTCCAACGGCAAGGTGGGCACGATCGGCTACTGCTCCGGCGGCCGCCAGTCGTTCCTGGCCGCGGTCAGCCTGCCCCTCGACGCCGCCGTCGACTGCTACGGCGCGTTCGTGGTCGGCAACCCGCCCGAGGGCATGCCGCTCAAGGTCGGCCCGATCGTGGACAAGACCCCGAGCCTGTCCTGCCCGCTGCTCGGCCTGTTCGGCGCCGAGGACTCGCACCCGTCACCCGAGCAGGTCGCCGAGCTGGAGCAGGCGCTGAAGGCGGCCGGCAAGACGTATGAGTTCCACACCTACGAGGGCGCCGGGCACGCGTTCTTCGCGGTCAACCGGCCGTCCTACCGCGTCGAGGCGGCCAACGACGGCTGGCAGCGCATCTGGGACTTCTACGGCCAGTACCTGAGCGCCTGAGGAGGGAGCCTTCCATGTGCACGTACCAGACCGAGCAGATCAAGGTCACCGGCAGCGGCAAGGGCGCGGCCGGCTGGTTCGGCGTCACCGACGCCAGCGTCTACTACGACCACCCGGTGCACGCGCCGGCCGAGCACAGCCTCAACATCGACTTCCTCAACCCGGGCGAGGGCCCGTCCGCCCGGGTGGCGGTCGAGCTCACCGCCGAGTCCGCCCGCACCCTGGCCAAGGCCATCGAAGCCGCCCTCGCCTCGGTCCCCGCTGACCTGCTGACCTGACCCCAGCCAGGCGGGACGGGACTGCCCGCCCCTGCGCCAGCCCCGTCCCGCCTCACGTACCCCACCCCGCGTCCGCACCATCGCTGCGGGCATCCTTCGCGCCCCACCGCCGCCCCCCGTCCGTTCGCTCCCAGTGAACGTGATTTGTCCTGGTTAAGACCTGAAAAGGTAATCTCGGGCGGCTGTTTTGTCGGTGCCTCGTGCCACCATGTGGTCCATGAGGAAGTCGTACGAACGCCGGGCGGTCCGAGGCCGGCGATGAAGTTTCAGGTTGAGCGAGATGTGCTGGCCGAAGCGGTCGGATGGGTGTCCCGCGCCCTTCCGGCCCGGCCGGTGATCCCGGTGCTGTCCGGGTTGCTGCTGCAGGCGGCCGACGGCCTGGTGCTGTCCTGTTTCGACTATGAGGTGTCCGCCCGGGCCGAGGTCGACGCCGAGGTCTCCGAGCCGGGCACCGTGCTGGTCCCCGGCCGGCTCCTGGCCGAGATCACCCGCAGCCTGCCCAGCCTCCCCGTCGAGTTCGCCGACGACCCCGAGGGCGTCAGCCTGACCTGCGGCAGCGCCTCGTTCACGCTGGTCACCCTGCCGGTCGAGGACTACCCGGACCTGCCCGCGCTGTCCCAGACGGCCGGGACGGTCGACGGCGGGGAGCTGGCCGTGGCCATCGGGCAGGTCGCCCCGGCCGCCAGCCGCGACGACACGCTGCCGCTGCTCACCGGGGTCAACCTGGAGGTGGCGGGGGAGACGATGACGCTGGCCGCGACCGACCGGTACCGGCTCGCCGTGCGCGATCTGCCCTGGTCCCCGGCCCGGCCCGACGTCAGCGGCACCTATCTGGTGCCCGCCCGCACGCTGGTCGACGCGGCCCGGACCATGACGCCCGGCGCTCCGGTGACGGTCCAGCTGCGTTCGGACCGTGACCGCCACGCCGAGCGGGCCGCCGAGTACGGCGACACGGCCCTGGATGACCTGGCCGACGGCCGCCTGCCGGCGTCCAGGGCGGCCGACGCGATGATCGGGTTCGAGTCCGGCGGGCGGCGGCTGACCACCCGGCTGATCGCGGGAGAGTACATCAAGTACCGGTCCCGGTTCCCGGACGAGTTCGCCTGCCGGGCCGACCTGCCCGCCGCCCCGTTCATCGAGGCGGTCCGCCGGGTGTCGCTGGTCGCCGAGCGTGGCAGCGCGGTACGGCTGTCGTTCGGCGGCGGTGAGGTCACGGTCGAGGCCGCCACCCAGGGCCGCGCCCGGGCCCGCGAGATCGTCCGCGCGGACTTCCGCGGCGTCGAGCCGGCCATCGCGTTCAGCCCGCACTTCCTGCTCGACGGCATCGTCGCGGCCGGCACCAGTGCCACCGTGCCCGAGCCCGGCGACGGCGCGGCTGACGCAGACGACGACGCCAAGACCGTCAAGCCTGCGAAATCCGCGAAGAAGCCCGCCTCCCGCCGCCGGTCCGCCGCGAGCACCAGCACCAGCGACGGCGCCGGTGACGGGGACGACACCGCCTCCGCCGCCGATCAGGCCGGCGGCCTGATCCGGCTGGAGTTCAACAGCTCGACCAAGCCCGCCGTCATCACCGGCGTCCCGGCCGCGGTGGCCGGCTCGCCCGCCACGGACGGCGCCGGCTCCCCCGGCAGTCCAGACACCCCAAGCGGCTTCCGCTACCTGGTGGTCCCGCTGCGCACGGCCGGCCGCCAGTAGCGGTGCCCGCCCACCGGGCGGATCTCATGGCGAAGGCGGGCAGCCGGCCGCCCGGCGGGTCATACGGCCGCCCGGCGGGCACGCTTTTGCCGAAGGCGCCCACCCGGGCCTTACGGCGAGGGCGGGTAGCCGTACCCGTATCCGTAACCGCGCTGGGAGAACCACGCGGCCAGCACCAGCCACACCGCCATCACGATGATCATGATCGCGACGGCCGCGTAGCGGGCGGGGAAGACCGGCGGCCCGGACGGCTCCGGCACGACCGGGGCGCGTGGCAGCCGCGGCATGTCGGCGAACAGCTCGTCGAGCTGCCCGTGGGTTCTCGACGCCAGTACCGAGTCCAGCCGTTCGTGCAGCTCATCCAGGGTCAGCCGACCCTCGGCAAAGTGCTCTTGCAGCGTTGCCGCTGCCGCGTCGCGTTCCGCGTCCGAGGCGCGGACGTCTCTCCGAGTCGCCACGGTCCTCCCATGCTCGCCAGGACCAGTTCCTACCTCCACGATAAGTCGCGGACCGGGTGTCTGTAACTCCCGGTTGGGCATGTATGGTCCCGGGCCGCTGGCGGGCGGGCGTTCCCGGACGTGTCAACGGGCCAGCCGGCGGTGGCCGGCTGGCCCGTTGACGTACTGCTTGCTGCCTTACCAGCGGCGGCCGCAGCCCCCGCCGCGCCGTCCGCCGAAGATCCGCCGGAGCAGCGCGAATATCCCGAACAGGAGCACGAACCCGAACGGCCGGACCCCGCCGCCGCCGAAGATGCCGCCGAATATGAGCACCGCCCACAGCCCGGCGATCGCGATCATCGCGACCAGGGGCGCCGCGACCGCCGACATCCGGCCCCGGGCCGAGTTCCAGCCGTCGTCCCGCGGCCCGGTGCTCTGCGGCCCCACGGCCAGATTGGACGCGCCGGTGCCGACGCCGCCGGGCGCCCAGGTGCTGTTGTCCCGCGGCAGATCGGTGGTCACCGCGTTCAGCTCGCCGGCCGTCTTGGCCGCGAAGGTCTGGTCCAGCCGCTCGTTCAGCTCGTCGAGCGTCAGCCGGCCGACTCCGTAGTGCTCGCGCAGCTGAGCGGCAACCGCCTCACGCTCAGCATCCCCCACGCGGATGTTAGATCCCGTAGCCATGATCGCCTCCCGTTTCCCGGACCGGGCTGGCCAGGTACTCCGACGCTATGTCCTGAGATGAGCCTGGGCAACTGACATCTGTCACGTCCTCGGTGTGACTCTTCACCGCCGGGTCACCCCATGGCCTGCGGACTCTCCGGCGAGCGGGGGAAAACCCCCGGAAAATTGGCCGGCGCTTATGGGAGAAAACCCCCTCGAAAGACCAGCAGGTGCCTTTGTACGGTAAAGGCAACGTCTTAAGTGACGCGGCCTGCCGCGGACAAAGGGCCACCAGATCCGGCCCGGTAAATTTCCCGTCCCGCCCATTAATTGACGTCTAAAAGCCAGCATTATCACAGCTCACAGCCAGCGTCGATCGCCCGCTGAACCCGGAAAGAGCCCATGATGCGCCAGTCGTTGAGTTCAGTATTGCCAGAAAACGAAAATGCTCACCACGACCATCGCCGCAAACGGGTACGCTCGCCAATGGTCGAGCGGATCGCCGGATGGAGCACCCGGCACCGCAAGACCGCCGTCTTCGGCTGGCTGCTGATGGTGGCGGCCATTTTCGCGGTCAGCCAGCTGATGGGCAGCCGCAGCCTGCCGACCTACGACCCCGGTCAGGCCGGGCAGGGTGAGCGGACGCTGCACCAGGTCTCACCGGCCGCCCGGAACGCGCTGGCCGAGTCGGTGCTGGTCCAGGCCCGCCCGGGCGCCGCCCCGTTCAGCCGCAACGGCGAACTGCAGCAGGCCACCCGCCAGGTGGCGGCGGCGCTGGCGGCGCTGCCCCGTGACGCCGGCGCGATCCGGTCACCGGTCACCGCCGGCAACGCCTCGCTCGTGTCGGCCGGCGGGCGCAGCGTGCTGGTCCAGTTCCAGGTGCCGGGCAACGGCACCAACGCGGACCAGCAGGTCGCCGCCGACCAGCGGGCGGTGGCCGCGGTCCAGGCCGCCCATCCTGGCCTGACCGTCAAGGAGGCGGGGGACGCCAGCATCACCAAGGCCATCGACGACTCGCTGAACTTCCGCCAGGCCGAGGTGACGTCGATCCCGATCACCTTGATCCTGCTGCTGCTCGTGTTCGGCGCCCTGGTCGCGGCGGGCATCCCGCTGCTGCTGGCGGTGTCCGCCGTCATGGCCGGGCTCGCCGTGGTCACGATCGGCAGCCACTGGCTGCCGGTGACCTCGGCCACCTCGGAGGTCGTGCTGATCGTCGGCCTGGCCGTCGGCGTCGACTACTCCCTGTTCTACCTGCGCCGCGAGCGGGAGGAACGAGCGCGCGGCCGGTCCTTCCCCGAGGCGTTGCGGATCGCGGCCGCCACCTCCGGCCGGGCCATCCTGGTCTCCGGCGTCACCGTGATGATCGCGCTGGCCGGCCTGTTCCTGACCGGCATCGACGAGTTCGACGGCATCGCGCTCGGCACGATCGCGGTGGTCGGCATCGCCGTGGCGGGCTCGCTCACCGTCCTGCCGGCGCTGCTGGCCTGGCTCGGCCCGCGGGCCGACAAGGGGCGGCTGCCGTTCCTGGGCCGCAGCCGCGCCGCCGGCCAGCCGTCCCGGTTGTGGGCGGCGCTGGTCCGCCGGGTGGTCCGCCGCCCCGCGCTCTGGGGCGGCGTGGCCGCGGTTGCGCTGCTCGCGCTGGCCGCCCCGGCGCTGAACATGCGGCTCGGCGAACCGGCCGTGGACGCCCCGCCGCACGCCCCGGTGATCCAGACCCTGAACCAGATCCAGCACGCGTTCCCGCAAGCTCCCGCGCCCGCGACGGTCGTCGTCACCGGGGCCGGGCTCACCTCACCCCGGCTGACGGCCGCGGTCACCGCGCTACAGGGGCGCGCGGTGGCCGGCGGCCCGATCCGGGAGCCGGTGACCACGGCCCTGGTGGGCGGCGGCGCCGCGGGCCGGGCCCTGGTCATCGACGTACCGCTGGCCGGGAACGGCAGCGACACCCGCTCCTTCGCGGCCCTGCAGACGCTGCGCACCGACATCCTGCCCGCGACGATCGGCAAGGTACCGGGCGTCACGTTCGCGGTGACCGGTGACACCGCCTCCACCTACGACTTCACCCACCAGCTGCATAACCGGACGCCGCTGGTACTCGGGCTGGTCGCGTTGCTGGCGTTCGTCCTGCTGCTGATCGCATTCCGGTCGCTGGCCATCCCGCTGGTGTCGATCGTGCTCAACCTGCTGTCCGTCGGCGCGGCCTACGGCCTGGTCACGCTGATCTTCCAGGACGGTCACCTGCAGGGCCCGCTCGGCTTCACCTCGTTCGGCGGGATCATCTCCTGGGTGCCGCTGTTCATGTTCGTGTTCCTGTTCGGCATCAGCATGGACTACCACGTGTTCATTCTGAGCCGCATCCGCGAGCTGCGCGCCCGCGGTGCCACCACCCGGCAGGCCACGACTGGCGGCATCGCCAGCAGCGCCGGCGTCGTCACCAGCGCCGCCCTGATCATGGTCGCCGTGTTCTCCACCTTCGCCACCCTGCCGCTGCTCGACCTCAAGATCCTCGGCATCGGCACCGCGTCGGCGGTCCTCATCGACGCCACCATCGTGCGCGGCATCCTCGTGCCGGCCTCGCTCGCCCTCCTCGGCGACCGCACCTGGTACCTGCCCCGCTGGCTGAACCACCTCCTCCCATCCCGCCCGGCCGGACTGCCTCCGGCCCCCGACGACCAGTCCACCCCCGGTGACCAGCCCCGGCTGACCCCGGCCTGACCCTCCTGCCCGCCCAGCTCCGGGCGTGACGCCACCCTCCCGGCGTCACGCCCGGCTCCATGTGCGCACCCGGCTCACACCACCCGGGCTGGCCTCCGGCTGGCAGCACACGATGGCCCGCAACTACCCACGCTTCCCGCCCAGCCGCGTCGGCGCAGCACCGCCGCGACCTGGGCGGCCACCTCACAAGGCCGCCCAGTAACATCGGCCCACCCGTAGCGCAGGGTGATGATCCCGTCGGCCGCCCCCGCGTTGTCCCGCCGGAAGTCCCGCCAGCGCTCACCCGGCGGGTGCGCCACCAGCCCGTCCAGCTCCACCCCGACCTCGTACGCGGCGTACAGGTCATCCAGGTAACACACCCGCCCCGACCGCACCACGCGCACCTGACGCTGAGCCCGTGGCAGCCCGTGCGGCCGCTCCACCTCCCGCACGTACCGGAACTCCAGGTTCGACCGCACCCCCTGCTCCACGTCCTCCAGCGCATCGAGCATCGCCTTCCGCCAACGCAATGCACCGCGCTGACTTATCGCATCGTGGAGCCGTTCGGCGTTCGTCAGTCTTTTTCCAACGGCGCGGCACATCCAGCCAAAAGCCTCGTCAGCGGAATTTGCGGCGTCGACTAGGTCCAGAACCGTCGCTTCGATTCGTGTGCGTGGCGGCAACAGGTTTGGCTGCTGCCAAGCCACAGCGTGCTCCGTTCGATGGACAACAATGCCGCGGAGACGTCGCGGGTTCTTATCGCGTGGCACAGTTACGTGAATAGGCGGATCGGGCTGACCGAAGCGATCGGCCAGACCGTAGAGCTCGGCAGCGGTCTGGTGACTCAGCATTGCCCCTGGCCCGGCTCTCACCAGGGCCGACCATCGCAGGGCGGCAGGGCTGGGTGGGCCTGTGAATGACGCGTACACACCCCGTTGGAGCCGCTGCCACCTCGACGTTCTCAGCAGCGTGCTGATCGAAGCCGGACGGAGCCCGTGGGAAATAGCCTGACCGCGCCCAATGATGCCGCACTGCAGTTCGATCAAGGCGACGCATCCATCCGGAATTTCGATGACCATACATCGATCATCGGCTCCCCATCGACCGCCGCCAACGCCAATTTCTCCGCTGTGGATAAAACCGTCACTTGTGGAAAACCGCAGCAGCTCAGGGTTGGGAACACTTTTCTACAAATACTGTTCAAAAGTGTTCCCAACCTAGCGGTTCGCACGAAGTGGTGGGACTCAGGTGGCACGTGGGGCACGTGGGGCTCGAGGGGCGCCACGGCGCCGGCGCCCGCAGCCGTGCGACGTCGCCCTACCCCGGAGCCCCAGCCCGCGCCCGGCGCACCACAGACGTGAGAGGCAGCGACGCCACCACCCCCACGGCCAGCACCGCCGCGACGCAGTACATCGTCACGGCCAGGGCATGGCCAGAGGCAGAGGCGTCACCCCCGGCACGCCCCGCCAGCGTAAGGAACACGCTGCCAAAAACGGCCACCCCAACCGCCTGCCCGAGCTGCAAGGTGGTGGTGAGCAGCCCACTCGCGTCGGCCGCCGCAGCCACCGGCACGTGCATCAGCGAGTGGGTGACCAGCGGGCTGAACCCGAGCGCCAGCCCGCCCCCGAGCACCACCAGGATGACCTGGAAAGCCACGCCGCCAGAAGTCCCGCCGGCCAGGTCCCGCCCGAGCAGGACGTACATGGCGGCCGCGGCCGTGCAGGCGACCGGGGTCAGCCAGTGGTGCAGCCGCAACGGCAGCCGGCTCCAGAAGAAACCGCACACCCCGAACACCACCGCGCAGGGCGCGAACGTCAGCCCGGCCCGCAGCGCGCTGTCACCCAGGCCGGTCTGCAGCACCAGCGCCAGCGCGAACAAGAACCCGCCGTAGGTCATCATCAGCAGCAGCATCGAGGCCAGCCCCGAGCCGAGGCCGGGCGCGGCCAGCACCCGCAGGTTCAGCAGCGGGTGCCCGCCCCGGTCGGCGATCCGCCGTTCCACCAGGACGAAGACCACCGCCAGCACCAGGCCGGCCCCGATGCAGGCCAGCACCCACGCCGGCCAGTGCTCCTGGTGCCCGAGGGTCAGCGGCAGCACGATGGCGAACACCGCCGGCACCGCGATGGCCAGCCCCACCAGATCGACCCGCCCCCGCCCAGCGGCCGGCCCGGCGCCCGGCCCGGCCACCGCCACCGCCACCGCCACGTCACGCGGCACGAACCGGGGCGCCAGCGCCAGCACGGCCAGCCCGACCGGCACGTTGACCAGGAACACCGGCCGCCACTGGCTGCCGAACAGGTTCGCGGTGACCAGCACGCCGCCGATGACCTGGCCGGCCACGAAGCCGGAGGCCAATACGGCCGAGTAGGCGCTCAGCGCCCGCGCCCGGGCCGGCCCCTCGAACCGTGCCTGGATCGTGCTCATGATTTGCGGCATAGTCGCGGCCGCGCCGGCCCCCTGCACGAACCGGGCCGCGATCAGCACCATGATCGAAGGCGCGAACCCGCAGACCGCCGAGGCCAGCGTGAACACCGCCACCCCGGCCATGAACAGGTTCCGGCGCCCGCGCAGGTCACCGAGCCGGGCCCCGGTGATCAGCAGCATCGCGTAGCTGACCGTGTAGCCGGACACGACCAGCTGCAGCTCGGCTCCGGACGCGTGCAGGCTGCGGCCGATGGTGGGCATGGCGACGTTGACGATCGTGACGTCCAGCAGCGCCATGAACTGCCCGGCCAGCAGCACGGCCAGCATGATCCAGCGTCCCCGCCCGGGGGTGCCGGCGGCCTCCGGCGCGCGCCGCCGGGCTTCGGTACTCGTAGTCATGAGACCAGCCTGGGCGCGGGCCCGTGAAACAGGTGAGAGCCTGCTGATGCTGGTGTTGCCAGTACCCGGCTGAGGCCCGCGCCCGGCTGAGGCCCGCGCCGGCTGGCCGCCGTACGGACCCAGAATGTCGGTGCCGCCGGTTATTTTTAAAACGTGGCCACAACACAGAGCGTGGCGCCGCCCCGGGCCGGCACCACCCGGCGGGCCGAGCTGGCCCGGTTCCTGCGCGCCCGCCGGGAACGACTGACGCCCCAGGAGGTCGGCCTGCCACCCGGGCCGCGCCGCCGCACGCCCGGGCTGCGGCGGGAGGAGCTCGCGCTGCTCGCCGGGGTGGGCGTGACCTGGTACACGTGGCTGGAGCAGGGCCGGCCGATCAACGCCAGCGTCCAGGTGCTGGACGCGGTGGCGCGGACCCTGCGGCTGGACGAGGCCGGCCGGGAGCACCTGTACCAGCTGGCCGAGGCCACGCCGGTGCGGACGGTGGCCGGAGGCGCGGCCGAGCGCGTGGAGCTGCCTCCCGCCCTGATCGACATCCTCGACTCGTTCAACCCGAATCCGGCGATCCTGGTCAACGGCCGGTTCGACATCCTCCGGTCCAACCAGGGTCACCTCCGGGTGTTCCGGGGCTGGCACTCGATGCCCTGCATCCACCGCAACCTGCTGTGGTGCGGCATCACCGAGCCGTCGGCCCGGGAGAAGTTCCTCAACTACGACAGCGAGGTCGGCTACCTGGTGGCCCGGCTGCGCGCCAACTACGCGGCCCACGTCGGGGATCCCGACTGGGAAGAGGACATCCGGCGGCTGAGCGAGCTGAGCCCGGAGTTCGCCGAGCTGTGGGCCCGGCACGAGGTGTGCGAGGCCGAGCAGCGGCTCCGCGTGTTCCTCGACGCCGAGGTCGGCGAGCTGCGCTTCACCATCACCGAGCTGCAGGTCTCGGCCGTGCCGGGCACCTGCTTCATCACCTACACGCCGCGGGACCTCCAGACCACAGAGCGCCTGGCCCGGATCAGTTGAGGAAGTAGCTGCCGCCGCCCGAGGCCGGGTCGGTGACCAGCGCCACCACGCTCACGTTGCCCGCGTGGGCGAACTTCAGGGTGATGAATACGTCCTTGCCGCCCTGCATGCGCCCGGCGCCGGTGATGCGCAGCCGGAAGCTGTTCGGGTTCATCCGCACGATGGCCTGGCTGGGGATGGCGATGTCCGGCACCGTCTTCATGATCATGGTGCCGCTGCTGGTCATGCCGTCCGGGGCGAGCAGGCTGACCCGGCCGCCGACGCTGGTGGTGGCGGAGATCAGCCGATCGGTGGTCTTGGCGTTGTTGCGGATGTCCATGTAGGCCACGGTGGTGCCGGGGGTGGTCGGCTGCGGGATGTAGGCGCTGTTGGTCACGATCGGCCGGCTGTTCGGCGAGCTGCAGCCGGACAGCGCCAGCGCCGATACCAGCGCGCCGCAGCCCGCCAGCGCGGCCAGGGCGCGGCCGGGCCGCGACATCATGCCAAACCCGAAACCCATCGTCGTGGCTGCCTTTTCCGTACCTGGGTGCAACAGTGTCACCGTAGCGCTTCCGCGCGCCCACTTACGCCACCGCGGCCCGGCCATGTCAGCCGCGCTCGATCGCCGTCCCCAGCAGGCCCAGCGGCGGCGAGCCAAGCGACATCATCGCGGTGTGGAAGCGGTGCAGCGTGAAGCCCGTGCCCCAGTCCTTGCGGGCGCGCTCGCGGAGCTTCAGGATCTCCAGCTTGCCCCAGGTGTAGCGGCCGTAGGTCGGGTCGAAGGTGGCCCGGCTCGCCTCCGACAGCGCGGCCGGGCCGGCCAGGTGGGTGTCGGCCTCGAACCGGCGGGCCGACTCCTCGACCGTCATCCCGGCCGTGTGCACGCCGATCGCCGAGGCCAGCCGGGTGACCCGGACCAGCGCCTCGAGCCAGACCCCGATCGCGAACCGCGGGTCGTCGCCGCCGAAGCCCTCGTCCACGCACAGTTCCTCGGCGTAGTGCGCCCAGCCCTCGATGAACGAGATCGACTGCAGGTTGCGCCGCACCTCACCGTGGGCCCGGCGCAGCGCCCGGCCGTGCGAGAAGTGGCCCGGGGCGACCTCGTGGGCGGTGATCCCGGGCAGCGTGGTCGCGCTGAACATCTCCAGCCAGTCCTCGGCTTCGGCGTCCGGCCAGGAGTCGCCCGGGGGAGTGATGTGGTACCAGGACGGGCCCTCCGGCTCGCCCGGCGCGTTCCACGACATCATCGCCACCGCCCAGCGCCGCGACTCCGGGGCCGGCCCGACCAGGCACTCGCCGTCGGAGTAGGGGACCAGGTTCTTCTCGCGGGTGAAGTCGATCGTCCGCTGGGTCCAGACCCGGGCCGCCTCGATCACGCCGGCCGCGTCCGGGTGGTCGCGGACCAGTTCCCGGGCCACGTCGAGGGCGGGCCGGCTGGGGTCGATCCGGGCGCAGTCCTCGGCCAGCCGGGCTCGCAGCCGGTCCCGCTCGGCGTCCGCCTCTTCGGCCAGCCGGCCGAGGTCCACGGTGGTCGCCTCGGCGCTGCCGAGCAGCGCGGCCAGCGCCTGGCTGCCGAGGGCGACGTCCGGGTGGCCGGTGGCCGCGGCCCGCTCGACGTGCCCGGTCAGCCGGGCGTGGGCGGCCAGCGCCGCGTCCCTGATCGCGGGCTCGGTGGTCGGCGGGATCCCGGCCGACAGCCCGCGGACCGCGTTGACCAGCGAGCCCGCGATCGGCTTGCTGAGCTGATCCAGGGCCTCGATGGCGTGCTCGGCCGCTTCCGGCCACCGCTTCAGGTGGGCGATGCGGGCCGCGTCCCGCTGCGCCTGGGGCGCGTAGTCCCGGTCGTAGCAGGACAGGTCCATCTCGCCCAGGTGCGGCAGCGGGTTGCTGCGGTACAGCTCCAGCTGGCCGAAGACCACCGCGGCCTGGTTCTCGAACGCGGCCAGGTGCGCCTCGTCGTACGGATCCGGCTCGGCCGGGCTGGCCTGGCCCGCCGCCCGCAGCGCGGCCAGGCCGGCCCGCACTCCGGCCGGGGACAGGTCCTGCACGACTCCGTCGTACTCGTGCCGTCCGCTCTGCTCGCGGGAGCCTGCCACGTCGAGATCGCAGAGCGCGCGGACGCGGGGACCCAGATCGGTGCCATCCATGTCCCCAGACGTTACCGGCCCGGGGCCCGGCTCCGGCCCGGGGGCCAGCTAAGGCAGCTGGCCCTGAACCGCGGCGCCGGTCCGGACCGGGTCGATCGTCATCGTCACGACCTTGGCCGACGAGCAGGTTTGGAACGAGTGGCTGACGTAGGCCGCCGCCGTGTTGCCCGGCGGGTAGATCTTCAGCCAGTTGGCGTTGGTCATGTGGCAGGACGAGGCCGGATAGTTGCCGGCGTCGGCGATCTGCAGCCAGGCGTGCGCGGTCGCGTGCGCGGCCAGCGTCACCGTGACCTTGGCGGAGTTGCCGCTGCGCTGGGCGGGCGCGCCGATCTGGCTGCCGTTCTGCCCGGTCACGAACGAGACGCCCGGGAAGCCGAACATCGAGCAGGCGGTGCCGGACGTGTTGATGAACTGGATGGGAACGTAGGTGCTGCCGGCCGCGCCGCCGCCCATGTTGGACACGAGGCTGACCGACAGGTTCGCGGTCGCGCAGGTGGCCAGGCCGGTCGCCGGGGTCTTGGACGCCGGAGCGACCGGTGCGGCCGGGGAGCTGGCCGCCGGCGAGCCGGATCCCGCGCCCGCGCTCGCGCTCGTGCTGCCGGCCTGGCTGGACGGCGCCGCCGACGATGCGGACGTGCCGCTTCCCGAAGTAGACCCGCAGCCGGCCGCCAGCGCCGCCGCGGCCATCAGCGTGACGCCGCCCCGCCCCGCCCGCAGCGTCCCGCCACCCCGCCCCGCCCGCAGCGTCCCGCCACCCCGCCCCGCCCGGAAGCGATTTGCAATCATTTCTATACCCTTCGTATTGGCCCTGGCTGCTCGGCGCAGGCCGGGGACCGTCCGCAGGTCCAGTAAGCCGTGACTCAATGTAGCGTTCAGCGCCTGGTTTCTTTACTAAGCGTGAGAGCGCGTGTCCCGTGCGTCTCAGGCATCCCTCCAAGGCATCCCAAGGCATCCCCCGTTCCCGTTGTTTCAGACGCCGGGAAAGGGCCTCAGGTTGGAACGGACAGCCGGCCGGGAATGCCGTACTAGCAGAAAACGACCCAGAGGGGGCGCAGAACCCAATGGCACGAACGAGCGAGTTCACCACCCGGCCCGAACTGGCGGGCACGTTCGGCATGGTGGCCTCGACCCACTGGCTCGCCTCGTCGGCGGGCCAGGCCGTGCTGGAGAAGGGCGGCAACGCCTTCGACGCGGCGGTCGCCGCCGGGCTGGTCCTGCAGGTGGTCGAGCCGCACCTGAACGGCCCGGGCGGCGAGGCGCCGATCATCGGCTTCGATGCCCGGCAGGGGGCGCCGTTCGTGATCAGCGGCCAGGGCCCGGCCCCGCGGGCCGCCACCCTGGGGGCGTTCGCCGCGCTCGGCATCGACCTGGTCCCCGGGAACGGCCTGCTCGCGGCCTGTGTCCCCGGCGCGTTCGGCGCGTGGATGCTGCTGCTGCGCGACCACGGCGTGGCCCGGCTCCGCGACGTGCTGAGCGCCGCCATCGAGTACGCGGGCGGCGGCTACCCGGTCGTGCCGGCCATCAGCAACGCGATCGCCGGCATGGCCGGGATGTTCCGCGAGCACTGGCCCAGCTCGGCCGAGGTGTACCTGCCCGGCGGCGAGCCGCCCGCCCCCGGCACCCGGTTCACCAACCCCCAGCTGGCCGCCACCTACCAGCGGCTGCTGGACGAGGCCGAGGCGGCCAGCCGGGACCGGGACGAGCAGATCGACCAGGCTCGCGCCCTCTTCTACACCGGCTTCATCGCCGAGGAACTGGCCGACTACCTCGACCTCGCCGAGGTGGTGGACGTGACCGGGCGGCCGAACCGCGGCCTGCTCGCCTACGACGATCTGGCCGCCTGGCAGCCGGCCACCGAAGGCCCGCTGACCTTTGACTACGCGGGCCTGACGGTGTGCAAGACGCAGCCCTGGGGGCAGGGCCCGGTCTTCCTCCAGCAGCTGGCCCTGTTGGCGGGCTTCGATCTGGCCGCGATGGGTCCCGGCAGCGCCGAGTTCGTGCACACGGTGGTCGAGTGCGCCAAGCTCGCGTTCGCCGACCGCGAGGCCTGGTACGGCGACCCCGCGTTCACCGACGTGCCGATCGGGGCCCTGCTGTCGGCCGGTTACGCGGCCGGGCGGCGCCGCCTGGTCGGCGCGCAGGCCTCGGGCGAGCTGATCCCGGGCGCGCCGCTGGGGCCGGACGGGCCGCAGCCCAGGCTGCCGGCCTTCGCCACCGCGCCGTACGGCCCGCAGGACGGGGCGACCGGTGACCCCGGCCTGCACCCGGGGACGCTGCCCCGGCTCGACCCGGCCACCGGCGAGCCGACCGCGCAGACCATGGGGCTGGGCCGTCGCGGTGACACCTGTCACGTCGACGCGGCCGACCGGTTCGGCAACCTGGTCTCCGCCACCCCCAGCGGCGGCTGGCTCCAGTCCTCGCCGGTCATCCCCGCGCTCGGCTTCTGCCTGGGCACCCGGGCGCAGATGTTCACCCTGGAGCCGGGCCTGCCCGCCACCCTGGCCCCCGGCAAGCGGCCCCGCACCACCTTGTCGCCCAGCCTGGCGCTGCGGGACGGCGAGCCGTACCTGGCCTTCGGCACCCCCGGCGGCGACCAGCAGGACCAGTGGACGCTGTCGTTCTTCCTGAACCACGTGCACTTCGGGATGAACCTGCAGCAGGCCATCGAGGCCGCCGAGTTCCACACCCGGCACTTCCCGTCCTCGTTCTACCCGCGCGAGTCGGCCCCCCGGGCCGTGGACATCGAGGCCCGCGCGGGCGAGCACGTCGTCGCCGACCTGCGCCGTCGCGGCCACCTGGTCTCGGTCGCGCCGCCCTGGTCACTCGGCCGGGTCAGCGCCGTCGCCCGCCGCGACGGCCTGCTCTACGCCGCCGCCAACCCGCGCGGCATGCAGGGCTACGCCGTCGGCCGCTGACCCGGCTGGGAGAGGAAATTCAGAGCCTGAAGGGTGGCTTGAGATTTTTGAACATGGGGAAGTGGCGCACGTTCAGGGTGGCCAGCTCGAGGCCTTCCACCTGGGCCGTCGCTGCGATCAGGTAGTCACCGAGGCCGATCCCCGAGTGTGAGCGCCGGTAGGCGCGCATCAGTTCGGCGGCCCGCCAGCCGATCCGGTCATTGACCCCGAACGCGTGCAAGCTGGCCAGCAGCCGGGTCACCTCACGTCGTTCGGGCGACCGCATTCCGCCCGCGACCTCGGTCAGGCTGATCACGCTGATGGCCAGCGGGCCGTCGTTCCGGCGGGAGGTGGCCAGCCAATCCCGGGCCGCTTCCATCCCGCGCAGGTGGGCGATGAGGACGTCGCTGTCGACCAGGATCAACGGCTGGCCACGTCATCAAGGTGGGCGGCGCGGGCGTCAGGCCCGCGATCCAGCACGAATTCGTCGCCCGCCAGCGCGCCGAACGAACCATCGATCGCCAGCAGGTCGGTCTCAAGGTCCGCGGAACCGGCCGCCTGGAGCTCGTGGTCGAGCAGCGTCCGGATCACCTCCGCGCGCGAAAGCCCCTGGGCGTGAGCCAGGTCATCCAGGGCGGCGGACTGCTCTTCGCCCAGATAGATGTTCGTCCTTTTCATACATCACAATATACACCGCTTGCTCTGCGCCGCCCCGCGTCACAGGACGCGCCATGACACATGTCATGTCGCGCTGGGGATGCACGGCACTGCCGCGCCGGCCGCCCGCCGAGTGGAATAGAGATACCCGCCGGACAGTGCCAGTCAACAGGGGGCGGGCGGGTGACGACGCGGAAGGAACATGATGACTTCGGGACTCATGGGGGCTACGGGTACTCCGGTGGTCTCTTTCGAGAACGTCCGCAAGACCTACGGGAAAGTCCGGGCGGTTGACGGGCTGACGATGGAGCTGCGGCCCGGTGAGACCGTCGCCTTCCTCGGCCCGAACGGGGCCGGCAAGTCCACCTCGCTGGACATGCTGCTGAACCTGCGCAAGCCGGACAAGGGCCGGATCGCGATGTTCGGGTCGGACCCGTACCACGCGATCAAGAACGGCCGGGTCGGCGCCATGCTGCAGTCCGGCGGGCTGATGCCGGAAGTGACCGTGCGCGAGCTGGTCGGGCTGGTGACGAGCTTCCACCCGCGGCCGGAGCCGGTCGAGCAGACGATGCGGCGGGCCGGGATCACCGAATTCGCCAATCAGCGGGTGGACAAGCTGTCCGGCGGCCAGACCCAGCGGGTCCGGTTCGCGCTGGCCATTGTGGGCAATTGCGACCTGATCGTGCTGGATGAGCCGACCACGGCCATGGACGTGGAGACCCGGCGGACCTTCTGGGACAACATGAAGGCCGAGGTGGCCGAGGGCAAGACGCTGCTGTTCGCCACCCACTACCTCGAAGAGGCCGACCAGGCGGCCGACCGGATCATCGTCATCAACCGGGGCCGGCTGCTGGCCGACGGCACGCCGAGCGAGATCAAGGCCCGGGCCGGCGCCAAGCGCATATCGTTCCGGCTGGACCGGATCGACGAGCCGTTCCTGCTCGGGCTGCCCGCCCTGGTCAACGTGGAGATCCGGCACGACCTGGTCCAGATCCAGTCGTCCGATTCCGACCGCACGCTGTACGCGCTGCTCGACGCGGGCTACCGGCCCCGTGAGCTCGAAGTCTCCAGCCTCGGCCTCGAACAGGCCTTCCTGGCCATCACCTCCGAAGACGACAAGAACTCCGAAGACGACAAGAACAACGCCGCGGCGCTCACTGACCGCTCCGCGCGCGTGAAGGAGACCCTGCGATGAGCAGCAACACTTTTGGGCTGGCCCGGGCCGAGGTCATGCGGCTGCGGCGCAACAAGCGGTACGCGATCTTCACGGTCGCCCTGCCGGTCCTGCTCTACCTGTTCATCGCGCCATCGGTGAAGCACATGACCGCCTACGGAGTGGGCTACCCGGCCTACTACATGATCGCGATGGCCTCCATCGGCGCCTTCAGCGGCGCGCTGACCGGCAACGCCCAGCGGATCGCGCAGGAGCGCAAGGACGGCTGGGTCCGCCAGCTGCGGCTCACCCCGCTGCCCGCCAACGCCTACGTGGTCGGCAAGATCGTGGCCTCGATGGCGATCACCATCCCCAGCGTGGTCATCGTGCTGCTGCTCGGCCGGTTCTACGGTGGCGTCCACCTGGCGACCTGGAAGTGGTTCGCGATCTTCGGGGTCATCTGGGTCGGCTCGCTGACCTTCACCTCGCTCGGGATAGCGCTCGGTTACCGCTACAAGCCCGACACCGTGCAGCCGATCGCCATGATCATCTACCTGCTGATGTCGGTCCTCGGCGGCCTGTGGTTCGCGGTCGGCGGCTTCCTGGAGAAGATCGCCAAGTTCATCCCGACCTACCAGATCACCCGCATCGGCACCGACCTGATCGCCGGGCAGACCATCCCGATGACCGCCTTCATCGTGATCGCGGCCTGGTTCGCCGTCTTCCTGGCGCTGGCCGTGATGTCGGTCCGCGCCGTCGCCGAGACGGTCTGAGGGCGCCAGGAGCGGCGGAACCACGGGGGCTCCGCCGCTCCTCGGGGCGTGTCACCATGAGAAGAGCAGGTGAGGAGGCGGCCACGATGGCGGCAGAAGGCGAATGCTCTGACCCGCAGGCGGCCGGCGCGTTCTACGGCATGCGGCCGGGCGAGCCGGACGGCAAGCTGGCTGGCGGGAAGTTCGGGGTCACGCTCCGCTACTTCTTCTCCGGGGTCTGGCTGATCTACCTGATCCAGCCGGTCGCCGATCTGTTCGACGCCAAGCACCCGCACAGCGCCCTGTACCAGGCGGGTGCGGTCGCGCTGGTCGCGGCGTTCTGCGTGCTCTACGTCTTCCTCATCGCGACCTGGTACCAGAACCGGGTCAGCGGCCGGATCGGCCTGCTGGCGCTGGCCGGGCTGGCCGTGGCCATCTGCCTGGTCTACGGCGCCGGGTGGACCTCGATCTTCATCTACGTGTCCTCGGCTGCGGGCTTCATCATCTGGGACCGCCGCCGCGCCCTGCTCGCGGTGGCCGCCTGCACGGCCGGCTACGTGGCACTGTCGGAGATCGTGCACACCAAGTCCGGTGACCTGTGGGCCGAGCTGCTCCCAGTGGCGCTGATCGGCTTCGCCATGATCGGCTTCAAGATGCAGATCGTGCTGAACCAGCAGCTCCGGCAGGCCCGCGGCACCGTGGCCAAGCTGGCCGTCAGCGAGGAACGGCTCCGGCTGGCCCGCGACATGCACGACCTGACCGGCCAGTCGCTGTCGCTGATCACGCTCAAGTCCGAGCTGGCGATCAAGCGGCTGTCCCGGCTGCCGGCCTCGCCCGAGGTGGACGCGGTCGCCGCCGAGCTCGCCGACATCGGCCGGGTCAGCCGCCAGACCCTGCACGACATCCGCGAGGCGGTCAGCGGCTACCGGCGGCCGACGCTGGCGGTGGAGGTCATCACCGCCCGCACCTCGATGGAGGCGGCCGGCATCGCCCTGGACGACGACCCCGCCCTGATGACCCGGTCCGGCACGTTCGACCCGGACGCCGAGGCCGCGCTGGCCTGGTGCCTGCGCGAGGCGGCCACCAACGTGATCCGCCACTCCGGCGCCCAGCACTGCCGGGTCCGGCTCACCGAGCACCGGGACGAGCTGGCCCTGGAGATCAGCGACGACGGCCGCGGCCTGCCGGCCAGCGCGGCGCCCGCCGATTCCCCGGACGCCGGGAACGGCCTGCACAACATGTCCGAGCGGCTGTCCGCGGTCAACGGCCGCTTCTCGGCCGGCCCCGGCCGCGGCGGCCACGGCTTCCGGCTGGTGGCCGCCGTGCCGCTCACCGATGCCCGGGCCGAGCCAGCCGAAGGCGGGCCAGCAGAATCAGCGCCGGTCACTCCCGCCGGGACCGCCGCGGACGCTAGCGTTCGCTCGTGACCCAGAGCGTCCCTCCCGGCGAGGCCCGGACCATCCGCATCCTGCTGGCCGACGACCAGATGCTGATCCGCGAGGCGCTCGCGGCGCTGCTGTCGTTCGAGCCCGACATGGAGGTGGTGGCCCAGGTCGGCCGGGGTGACGAGGTGGTCAAGGCGGCCGCCGAGCACCACATCGACATCGCCCTGCTGGACATCGAGATGCCCGGCATGGACGGGCTGACCGCGGCCGGGGAGCTGCACGAGGCGCAGCCGGAGGTCAAGATCGTCATCTTGACCACGTTCGGGCGCCCCGGCTTCCTGCGCCGCGCCATGCAGTCCGGGGTGTCCGCCTTCATCGTCAAGGACTCCCCGCCCGACCGGCTGGCCACCGCCGTGCGCAAGGCGCTGGCGGGCGAGCGGGTCATCGACCCGGACCTGGCCGCGGCCGCGCTGGCCGAGGGCATCAACCCACTGACCCCGCGGGAACGGGACGTGCTGGCCGCCGCGGCCGACGGCTCGATGATCTCCGAGATCGCCGGCAAGCTGTACCTGTCCGAGGGCACGGTCCGCAACTACCTGTCGTCCTGCATCCAGAAGACCAGCGCCCGCAACCGCACCGAGGCGCTGCACATCGCCGAGGAGCGCGGCTGGCTCTGAGCGGCCGCTGCCGCCGCCGGCCTGCCGCCCTGTCGCCATTTACGATGACGTGGTGACCTCTGCCGGTTATCTGCGCTACCCGCACCTGAACGACGAGCTCCTCACCTTTGTGGCCGACGACGACGTGTGGCTGGCCCCGGCGGCGGGCGGCCAGGCCTGGCGGCTGTCGGCCGAAGGCGCCACGGTCAGCTACCCGCGGATGTCACCAGACGGCCGCCAGGTCGCCTGGACCACCAGCCGCGACGAGGCCAGCGAGGTCTACGTGGCCGGCCTGGACGGCACCGGTTACCGCCGCCTGACCTGGTGGGGTGACCGCCAGACGCGGGTGACCGGCTGGACCGCCGACGGTGAGGTGCTGGCGGCCAGCGCCGCCGGGCAGCACGCCGCCTTCCTGCCCTGGCTGTGGGCGATCCCGGTGACCGGCGCCCCGCCCCGCCGACTGGAGTTCGGCCCGGCCAGCGACATCGCGATCGGCAAGGACGCCACCGCCCTGCTGACCAGCTCCCAGCGCGAGCCCGCGCACTGGAAGCGGTACCGGGGCGGCACCTCCGGCCGGATCTGGGTCAAGGCCAACGGCGAGGAGGCCTTCACCCGGGTGCTGACCGGCTTGGACGGCCAGCTGGCCTGCCCGATGCTGGTGGGCGGGCGGCTGGTGTTCCTGTCCGACCACGAGGGCACCGGCAACCTCTACTCGTGCGCGCTGGACGGTTCCGGCCTGCGCCGCCACACCGACCACGACGGCTTCTACGCCCGCAACCCCAGCACCGACGGCGGCCGCGTCGTCTACCACGTCGCCGGCGACATCTGGGTGCTGGAGGACCTCGACGCCGGCGCTCACCCGCTGGAGCTGACCGCCGCCTCGCCGTCCACCGCCCGGATGCCCCGGCTGATCTCGGCCGAGGACCACCTGGGCGCGCTCAGCTGCGACCAGACCGGCCAGGCGAGCGTGGTCGAGGTCCGCGGCACCGTGCACTGGCTCACCCACCGGGACGGCCCGGCCCGGGCGCTGTCGGTCCAGCCCGGCGCCCGGGCCCGGCGGCCGGTCGTGCTCGGCGCCAGCGGCGGCGCCGCCTGGGTCACCGACGCCACCGGCCAGGACGCGCTCGAGTTCGTGCTGTCCCCGGAGGCCCCGCAGCCGGCCCGGGTGGCCGACGGCGCGCTCGGCAGCGTGGCCAGCCTGGCCGCCGCCCCCGACGGCGGGGCGGTCGCGGCCGCCGCCAGCGACGGCCGCCTGTTCCTGGTCGAGATCCCGTCCGGCGAGGTGACCGAGCTGGCCGCCGCCGACGACGGGCCCTGCCGCGGCCTGGCCTGGTCGCCCGACTCGGCCTGGCTGGCCTGGTCCCAGCCCGGCCCGCAGCCGCTGCGCCGCATCCGCATCGGCCGCCGCCGGGACGCCGCCGTCTTCGACGTCACCGACGGCCGGTTCGCCGACACCGACCCGGTGTTCACGCTGGACGGCCAGTACCTGGCCTTCCTGTCCCGGCGCGACTTCGACCCGGTGTACGACGCGCACTTCTTCGACCTCTCGTTCCCGTTCGGCAGCCGCCCGTACCTGGTGACGCTGGCGGCCGGCACCCCGTCCCCGTTCGCGCCGCTGCCGCAGGGCCGACCCGCCGACCCGCGGGCGGGCCGCTCGGACGACGACGACACCGATCAGGGCCTGCCGCTCACGATCGACACCGACGGGCTGGCCGCCCGGGTGGTCCGGGTCCCGGTCGAGGAGGGCCGCTACTCCTGCCTGGCGGCGGTCAAGGGCGGCCTGGCCTGGCTGCGCGACCCCGTCTACGGCGCGCTCGGTGAGGGCGCCGCCGACCCCTGGGACGACGACCCGCAGCCGTCGCTGGAGCGCTATGACCTGGACCGCCGCCGCTGCAGCACGGTGGTCGACGAGCTCGACTGGTTCACGGTCAGCGGCGACGGCACCCGGCTGGTGGTCAGCGACGACGACACCCTGCGGGTACTGCCGTCCGAGCACAAGCACACGGACGGCGACGACGACGGCGACGACCTGACCGTCGACCTGTCCCGGGCCCGGTTCATGGCCGACCCGGCCGCGCTCTGGCGGCACGCCTACACCGAGGCCCGGCTGATGCGCCGCGACTTCTGGGTGCCGGACATGGCCGGCGTGGACTGGGACGCGGTGCTCGGCCAGTACCGGCCGCTGCTCGACCGGGTCAGCGGGGCCAGCGACTTCGCCGACCTGCTGTGGGAGGTGTTCGGCGAGCTGGCCACCTCGCACGCGTACGTGGTCCCGGCCGGCGACGGCTCCGGTTCACGCCGCGGCGGCCACGCCGCCGCGATCGGCCAGCTCGGCGCCGACCTGGAACGGGACGCGGACGGGAGCTGGCGGGTGGCCCGCATCCTGCCGGGAGAGTCCTCCGACCCCAAGGCGCTGTCCCCGCTGGCCGCCCCGGGCGTGAGCGTCGCGGCCGGCGACGAGCTGGTGGCGGTGGACGGGCAGCCGCTCGACCCGGTGGCCGGCCCCGGCCCGCGGCTGGCCGGCTCGGTCGGCCAGCCGGTCGAGCTGACCGTGCGGCGGCCGGGGGACCGGGCCCGCCGGGTGGTGGTCATCCCCCTGCGCGACGACCGCCGGCTTCGCTACCAGGACTGGGTGACGGGCCGCCGCCAGCGGGTGCGCGAGCTCAGCGAGGGCCGCCTGGGCTACCTGCACATCCCCGACATGATGGGGGAGGGCTGGGCCCATTTCCACCGCGACCTGCACACCGAGATGCGCCGCGACGGCCTGATCGTCGACGCCCGCGGCAACCGCGGCGGCCACGTGTCCCAGCTCATCGTGGAGAAGCTCGCCCGCCGGGTGATCGCCTGGGACCTGCCGCGCGGCCTGCTCCCGGAGACCTACCCGGGCGACGCGCCCCGCGGCCCGCTGGTCGCGCTGGCCGACGAGTACGCCGGCTCCGACGGCGACATCGTGACCGCCGCCATCCAGAGCCTCGGCCTCGGCCCGGTGGTCGGCACCCGCACCTGGGGCGGCGTCGTCGGCATCGACGGCATGCCCGGCCACCTGCTGGCCGACGGCACCCGGATGACCGTGCCCCGGTACGCCTTCTGGTTCACCGAGTCCGGCTGGAACGTCGAAAACTACGGCGTCGACCCCGACGTCGAAGTGTTCATCACCCCCGACGACTGGGCGGCCGGCCGCGACCCCCAGCTCGACACCGCGGTCCGCCTCGCCCTCGAAGCCCTGGCCGCCTGCCCGGCTGTTGTCCCCCCGGACCTGTCCACCCGCCCGGCCAAGGTCCGCCCGCCGCTGCCGCCCCGCTCCTCCTGATCCCCATTTCTAAAACGTCCAACGTCGCGTCGCCCCCCGCAAAATCCGGGGACCCCAGCCCCCCAGCGCCACCCCGCTGAACAACGCCAAGTTGCCAGTAGACCCTCCGCCCCACACGCCCAGCGCCACCGAGCCGGCCTCCTGCACCGGCCCACGCTTCAAGTGCCGAGCGCTGGCCGTTGCCCAGCACCAAGCGTCACATCAGCCCCGTTAACCTCACCACCCCACGAACCAGGCGCCCAGCCAGCCCAAACGCGCCATCGCCTCGGCCGTCCCGCGGCGGCCGGCCTCTCCAGCCACCGCAGTCCCACGAACCCGCGGCGTCCCAGACCCCAACAGCATCGAAGGCGCCAACGATGTCGCCATGACAGCATCGAAGGCGCCAACGATGCTGCCGGTCCCCGCCCCGGGCCTCCGGCGCGACCGATACTCCTCAGCCACATGTGACATACAGGTCACACCCGTCGCTCCACATCTCCTGTCACCTCCAGCCCTTTCAGCCATATGTGGCACATGAGGTGTCGTCTACCTCAGGGGTGAGGTCTGGCTCGCACAACCGTCACGCGGGTACTGGAAGCCCCTGCAGCAAGGCGGCCTGGACTTCCCGGGCATCGGCCGGATCGGCCCCGCGCCAGGCGACGATGTGGTCGGGGCGCAGCAGCAGGGTCTGGCCTGCGGGGAGAAAGTCCCAGTCCGGCTGGCCCGGGAGTACCGCCCAGTCCGGGCCGGCCAGGTCGATGGTCGAACGCCGGTGCCCGGCATCGAGCCAGCAATGCGGGACCCGGGTCCCGATCCGCCCGGCCGGGCGGAATTCGGTGACCGGTTCCGGGTCAGCCCCCGGATCACCGGCCAGCGCGCCGGCCGGGTACTGGAAGCCGCCGGCGGCCAGCACGTAGGGGTGGGCCAGGCCGTCGCCGCCCGCACCCATCGAGCGCAGGTCGCCGGTGCGGCGGGCGGACTGGTCGGCCGCGAACCAGCCGGCCGGGCGGCGTTCGGCCTGGTAGCTGTCGAGCAGCAGGCCGGCAGCGTCGCCGCGTAGCACCGCGGCCAGCTTCCAGGCCAGGTTGTGGGCATCGGCGATGCCGGTGTTGGCCCCGCTGGCCGCGAACGGCGGCATCACGTGGGCCGCGTCGCCCGCCAGGAACACCCGGTCCGCCCGGTAGCGGTCGGCCACCCGCATCTCCCCGCGCCACGCCAGCACGCTGAGGATCTCCAGGTCGGGGGCGGGCACCCCCAGCGCGGTGCGCAGCCGCGCGGGCCAGTCCGGGCCGGCCGCGGGCCCGGGGCCCATGTACACCCAGCGGAGCCGGCCGTCCACCGAGGCCAGGCCGCCGGGGGCATCGGGATGCTCGATCTGGCACAAGTTGAACTCGCGGCCGCGGACCACCCCGGCCAGGTCGGCCCGGAAGTACACGCTGACCATCGGGCCGCCGGTGAAGCCGCGCCCGGACCGGGTGATGCCCAGCGCCTCGCGGACCGGGCTGTGCGCCCCGTCCGCCGCCACCAGGTAACGGGCCCGCAGCCGCCCACCGTCCTGCCCAAAGCCGGTCAGGCCGGCGACGACGCCCGCGCCGTCCTGGGTGAAGCCGGTCAGCTCGGTGCCGAAGCACACCCGCGCCCCGGCCGCCTCGGCCGCCGCCCGCAGCAGCGGCTCCAGCGCGTCCTGGGCGAGCAGGCACGGCAGCTCGGGGCTGACCTCGGCCGGTCCGGCCGCGACCCCGCCAGTGGCCGGCGGCGACCACGGCGGCAGCTGTTCGGCCTCGGCCAGGGTCCGGCCGGCGGCCATGTGCTCATGCCCGGCCAGGTCGCGGGCGGCGTCGCGGGCCAGGCCGGCCAGCCCCAGCTCGCGGAAGATCTCCATCGTCCGCACGTGGAACCGCCGGGCCTTGGGCTGCGGCGACGTGGCCGCCCTTTTCTCCACCACGGTCACGTCGGCGCCGTGGTGCCGCAGCAGCAGTGCGGTGGTCAGGCCGACCAGGCCGCCGCCTGCCACCAGCACCTCGGTCTCCGCGGTCACTCCTGACCCCATCTCAATCAGTGTACGTCGTCCACTCATGTGTACAACGTACACCGATTGGTACAGTGCGGCCATGGTCTGGTTCGACGAGCCGGCCCCGCCCCGGGCCACCCCGCAGCTGAGCCGCGAGCGGGTCGTGGCCGCCGCCATCGAACTGGCCGGCCTGCAGCCCGGCGGCGAGATCACCATGCGGGCTCTCGCGGCCGAGCTGGGCGTGCGCAGCCCGATGGCCCTCTACCGCTACGTGGGCAGCAAGGACGGGCTGGCCGACCTGATGGCGGATCAGGTGTACGGGGAGATGAGGGTGCCCCGGGGCGACGGCTGGCGGCCCGCACTGGCCGGGCTGGGCCGCAGCGGCTGGGCGGCCGTCCAGCGGCACCCCTGGTTCGCCCGGCTGGCCTTCAGCCGGCCGCCGCTGGGCCCGCACGCGCTCAGCGTCTACGACGCCGCCCTGGCCGAGCTGGAGCCGCTCGGCCTGGACGCGGCCACCCGGATGGGCTTCATCTCGGCCGTGCTCGGCCAGGTCCTCGGGGCCGGGCTGGCCCTGCTGGAGGAGCAGGCCATGCGGTCCCGGACCGGCCTGGCCACCGAGGCCGACCTGGACCGGGCCGCCCAGCCCTATCTGGCGCGCATCGCCGCGGCCGGGACGTACCCGCACTTTTCCCGCTGGGCGGCCGACCGGCGGCCCGACGCGGCCGCGTTCCCGGGGTTCGAGCAGGTCCTGGACTGGCTGCTGGACGGCCTGGCCCGCGAGATCAGCCCTCGGTGACCCGGGAGATCACCCCCGGCTGAGCAGGTTCGGCCCCTCCTTGCGCAGCTCGGCTACGGAGGTGACGCCGAGCAGCTGCATGGTCCGCTGGAACTGGGCGGCGAGCAGTTCCAGCGTGCGGTCGACGCCCGGCTCGCCCCCGGCCATCAGCCCGTACAGGTAGGCCCGGCCGATCAGGCCCGCGTCCGCGCCCAGCGCCACCGCGACGGCCAGGTCGGCCCCGTGCCGGATGCCGGAATCGACCAGCACCGCCGGCCTGGGCCCCACCGCCTCCCGCACCTCGGCCACCAGGTCGATCGGCGCTACCGTCCGGTCCAGCTGGCGGCCGCCGTGGTTGGACAGCTGGACCCCATCCGCCCCGGCCTCGATCGCCCGCCGTGCGTCGGCCGCTCCCAGCGGGCCCTTGACCAGCAGCTCGCCCGGCCAGCTGGCCCGCAGCTCGGCCAGGTAGTCCCAGTCGATGCTGGCACTGAACTTGCCGATGCTCTCGGCCACGGTCCGTCCCCCCTCGCCGGGCGGGAAGTTCGCGAACGTGATGGCCGGGCTGCGCAGCATCCGCGCCCAGTACGCCGGCCGGGCGCCGATGCTGGCCATGGTGCCCACGGTCAGCGCGGGCGGCGTGATCAGCCCGTTCCGCTCGTCGCGGACGCGGAACCCGCTCACCGTGGTGTCCACCGCCAGGGCCAGCACCCGGTACCCGCTGTCCGCGGCCCGCTGCACCATGTCCCGCGTCTTGGCCATGTCCTTGATGACGTACAGCTGGAACCAGATCTCGTCCTGGCCCGCCGCGTGCGCCGCCGCGGCCAGGTCCTCGATCGAGGTGTTGCCCATGGTGGACAGCGTGTACGGCAGCTGGCGGCGGCCTGCCGCCCGGGCCACGGCCGGTTCCCCGTCCGGGTGCATCATCCGGGTGGAGCCGGTCGGCGCGAGCCCCAGCGGCAAGGAGGCGGGCCGGCCCAGGATCTGCGTGCTGGTGTCCACTCCGGCCACGTCCACCAGCTCGCGTGGCCGGAACCGCCAGCGCCGGAACGCCGCGGTGTTGCCGGCCAGGCTGATCTCCTCGTCGGCGGCCCCGTCCACGTAGTCGAAGACCGGCCGCGGGATCAGCCGCCGGGAGCTCCGCCGCAAGTCCCCGATGCTGTGACAGTGGCTGAGCCGCCGCTTGACGATGTCGAGCTCGACCGGTTCCATCTGGATGAGCTGGCGGATTTCCCGGAGGTTCATGTACAGGAAAGTATCTCCGGGGACCCGCCGCATCAATCCACTAAACTAACCGGAAAAGTAGACATAACCGAGCCCACTGAACCCGGATCAGCGAGGTAAGCCGATGTCACTGCGGTTCCACTGGTTCCTTCCGACCAACGGCGACGGGCGCGACATCGTCGGTGGCGGCCACGGGGTGGCCACCGGCGCAGCGGGCGCCATCCGGCCCGCCACCCTGTCCTACCTGGGCCAGATCGCCCGCAGCGCCGAGCAACTCGGGTTCGAGGGCGCGCTCACGCCGACCGGTGTGTGGTGCGAGGACGCCTGGCTGGCGACCGCGATGCTGGCGGAGGTCACCGAGCGGCTGAAGTTCCTGGTCGCGTTCCGGCCCGGGCTGACCTCGCCCACGCTGGCCGCGCAGATGGCCGCCACCTTCCAGCGCTACTCCGGTGGCCGGCTGCTGCTCAACGTGGTCACCGGCGGCGAGTCGGCCGAGCAGCGGGCCTACGGCGACTTCGCCGACAAGGCCGCCCGCTACCAGCGCTGCGGCGAGTTCCTGGACATCGTGTCCCGGTTGTGGACCGGTGCGACCGTCGACTTCGACGGCCGTCACCTGCGGGTGGAGGGTGCGCGGCTGGCCCGGCTGCCGGACCCGGTGCCCGACCTGTACTTCGGCGGGTCGTCGGCCGAGGCCGGGCCGGTCGCCGCCCGGCACACCAACGTGTACCTGACCTGGGGCGAGCCGCCGGAGGCGGTGGGCCGGAAGCTCCGCTGGATCGACGACCTGGCGGCCAGTCAGGGCCGCTCGGTCCGGTTCGGCATCCGGCTGCACGTCATCACCCGGGACACGGCCGACGAGGCCTGGCGGCAGGCGGGCCGGCTGCTGGAGGGCGTCGACGAGTCGATGATCCGCACGGTCCAGGAGGGCCTGGCCACCAGCGAGTCCGAGGGGCTGCGGCGGATGCGCGAGTTGCACGGCGGGAGCCGTGACGGCCTGGAGATCTACCCGAACCTGTGGGCCGGGGTGGGGCTGGTCCGCGGGGGCGCCGGGACCGCCCTGGTCGGCAGCCACGCCGAGGTCGCCGACCGCATCGAGGAGTACGCCAGGCTCGGCATCTCCGAGTTCATCCTTTCCGGGTACCCGCACCTGGAGGAGGCGTACTGGTTCGGCGAGGGCGTGCTGCCGATCCTGGCCGCCCGCGGCGTCTGGCAGCACCCCGCGGCCGAGGCCGTCGACGGCACCGTGAACACCATCCCGTTCGCCCCCACGTCAGGCTCGGCGCCGGCTGCGGCATCATGACGGGGACACCGAATGACCAGGGACGCCCGACCGGAACGCCAGGAGGAGCATCGTGCCCCGTATCGCCGTGGTGGTAGGCAACCCCAAGCCCGCGTCGCGGACGCTGAACGTCGCCACCACCGTGGCCGACGCGCTGGCCGCCGAACTCGGCACCGGCCCTGAGCATCTGGTCGTGGACCTGGCCGAGCACGCCAGCGACCTGTTCGACTGGGGCGCGCCGCGGCTGACCGAGCTGACCGAGCAGGTGGCGTCGGCCGGCCTGATCATCGCCGCCTCGCCCACCTACAAGGCGACCTACACCGGCATGCTCAAGGCGTTCTTCGACCGCTACGGCAACAACGGGCTGGCCGGCTCGGTGGCCGTCCCGCTGATGACCGGCGGCGCACCCATCCACATGCTGGCGGTCGAGGTGCACCTGCGGCCGCTGCTGGTCGAGCTGGGGGCGGCGGTGCCCAGCCGCGGCCTGTACGTCACCGAGCCGGAGTTCGGCGAGCTGACCGGCCCGGTCGGCCGCTGGGCCGAGGCCGCCGTCCCGCTGCTGCGCACGGCCCTGGCCTGAGCCCCACCGGCACTAAAATCTCCCCATGCCGCTGGTGTCACGAGCGTTCGGGGCGCTGCTCAGGCTGCCGCCGGCGGAGACCCGGGACGTGCACATCCGACGCGACGTCGCGATCCCGGCCCCGGACGGGGCGGCCCTGCTGACCGACCTCTACCTGGCTCAGACCGGCCCGGCGGCCCCGCCGCGGCCCACGATCCTGATCCGGACCCCTTACGGCCGCCGCGGCGTCGCCGGCGGTGGCCTGGCCGCCCGGGCCTTCGCCGAGCGGGGCTACCACGCGGTCGTGCAGAGCACCCGGGGCACCTACGGGTCCGGCGGGCAGGTGGACTTCGACCGGGAAGCCGGCGACGGCCGGGCGGCTGCCGACTGGATCACCGGCCAGTCCTGGTCCAGCGGGGAACTCGGCACGTTCGGGCCCAGCTACCTGAGCTTCACCCAGTACGCTCTCGCATCAACCCGGCCGCCCCAGCTCAAGGCGATGGCCATCGCGGCCTGGGGAGCCGAACGGCGGGCGGGCTACTACCCGGGCGGCTCGTTCTCCCTGGACCGGGCGCTCAGCTGGGCGTACGGCGTGGTCAGCCAGCAGGAAAGCTCCCGGCTGGCCATGCTCCGCGGGCGCCGCGCCCTCCAGGACGCGCTCGGGCACCTGCCCTTGCTCGACGCCGACGTGCTGGCCGTCGGCCACCCGGTCGGCTTCTACCGGGACTGGCTGGAGCACGCCGGACCCGGCGACCCGTACTGGACGCCGACCGACTTCCGCCCGATCCTGGCCGGCCTCGGCGTCCCGATCACCATGATCGCGGGCTGGTATGACCCGTTCCTGCCGCTGATGCTGGCGGACTACCGGGCCCTGCGCGCGGGCGGCCAGCAGGTCCGGCTGCGGATCGGCGGCTGGCGGCACGCCAGCCCGGGTCTGTTCCGGCAGTCCCTGCGCGACGCCCTGGACTGGTTCGGCCTGCACCTGCGGCCATCGCCAGCGTCAGCCCCCGCTGCCGACCGCGAGGCGGCCCAGCACCCGGTCCACATCGAGGTCATGGGGGGTGGCGGCTGGCGCCAGCTCCCGGACTGGCCCCCAGCCACCGGCACCCAGCGCTGGTACCTGCACCCCGACGGGGGGTTGTCCGCAGCCCCGCCCGAGCCCAGCGAGCCGGACCTGTACCGCTACGACCCGGGCGAGCCGACGCCCGCAGTCGGCGGCACCAGCTCCGGGCCGAACTCCGGGCCCAGGGACAACCGTGAGCTGGAAGCCCGGCCCGACGTCCTCACGTTCAGCTCCGCCGCGCTGGACACGGCGGTGCAGGTCACCGGCCCGGTCCAGGCCGAGCTGTACGTCACCTCGTCGCTGGGGCACACCGACTTCTTCGCCCGCCTGTGCGACGTTGACCCGAAGGGCCGCTCCATCAACGTGACCGACGGCCTCATCCGCCTCGCCGGGGACGCCGGCGACACCGGGGACGCCGGGCCCCGCCGCGTCCTGGTCGACCTGTGGCCAACCGCGCACCGGTTCCGGGCTGGGCACCGGATCCGGCTCCAGGTCTCCAGCGGCGCCCACCCCCGGTACGCCCGCAACCCGGGCAGCGGGGAGCCGCTGGCCACGGCGACCACCCTGCGGGTCGCCGAGCAGACCGTGTACCACGACCCGGACCACCCGTCGGCGGTCCTGCTGCCGGTGCCCGGCCCCGCTACCGGCCCGGGCTGAGCACCTGCCGTACCGGCCGCGGCGGCCCGAGCCGCGTCGGGCTGGTGGCCGGGCGGACGTACTCCCGGCCGCTCGGCCAGCGGGCCACGTGCTGGTCGCCGCTGTCGGGGGTGAAGCCGACGTAGGTGACGTCGGCGATGTCCACCGCGAACAGCGCGAAGTCACCCACCACCGGCGCCCAGGGCAGCTCGGCCGCCACCTTGCGGGCGTAGCGCTCCTGCACCGGCCGGCCGTGCTCGCGGCGCACGGTGCCGCGCAGCTTGATCTCGACGGCGGCCTCCGGGCCGCTGATGATGCTGTGCACCTGGATCCGCGGGTCCCGGTCCAGGTCGGCCACCTTGGCTGACCCGGGCATCATCGACAGCCACAGCTCGTCGTCCATGATCAGCGGCTCCACCCCGCTGATGCGGGCCGACCCGTCCCGCCGGGTGGTCCCGATCAGGACCACCCCGGGCTTGATCAGCCGTTCGTGTGCGGCCGCGCCGAGCGCGGGCTCGCGGGCCGCAATCTCTGCCCATTTCATGCTCCCGGCCTACACCCCACCCCTGACATTCAGGAGGGGCAGGGCTGGGCGTTACGAAGTGGGCAGGGCTGGCGACTACGACGCGGCAGGGTCGGCCACCCGGGCCAGGAACAGCGGCTCGCCGGTCCCTGTGTCGGTGACCAGCAGCAGGTACGGGCGGTCGAACACGACCTGGGGCGGCGCCATGGCCGACGACGGCTCCATCCCGACCGCCGTGGCCGCGCTGGCCACCGTGCCCTTCTCACCCACCTGCAAGGTGGCCGCGTGCTCGACCAGGCCGATACAGCAGGCCTGCGGCGACAGGCCGCTGAAGTCGGCGGCGGAGGTGAACGCCACCCCCATGCCGAGCCCGGTCAGCAGGGTCTCCAGGCTCGCCTCGGTGCTCAGGTTGATTTTCGGCAGCCCGATCGTGGCCCAGCTCGTCCCGGCGCCCCCACGCGCGGCGGTGCTGCCGTTGGCCAGCGCCCCGGTCATCGTGCCCAGCGTGGCCGCCGGCGGCAGCGAGCAGCCACCGCCGTCGGCTGCGGGCGGCAGCAGCGCCACCATGGCCAGCCGCCGGCCGCGGTAGGGCAGCACAACCGCTGTCCAGCCCGCCGTCTCGGCCCGCCGGAACTGGCCGCCGCTCATGAAATGGGCCTGCACCTGCGAGCCGGCCGCCGTCCGGAACGATCCCGGCTTGGTGTCGGCCGGCTGGAACGGGGTCGTCCAGGCCGCGTCCAGGTAGAGCGCGTCGGTGAGCACCCAGCCCAGCTGCTGCACGGTGGCCGGGGTCAGCAGCTGCGGGATGTGCCCGCGGGTGGCCGCGGCGATGGTCTGGTCGATCTGCTGCGCGGCCTTGGCCGGGTCGTGCTCGAGCGGGACCCGGGCCACCCCGGCGCGGTAGCCGGTGGCCACCGCGTTCAGGTAGCTGGCCCGGGTGACCAGGCCCGGGTCGGCCCAGATCTGGTCGCTGCTGGCCACGGTCACGCCGGGCCGGCTCAGCCCGCGCAGCGCCGCCGACCGGGCCTGCAGCTGCGCCGCCAGCGCTGAGCCCGTCACCGGTAGGTGGAGCGTCTGGGCCATCGCCGTGGCGGTGGCGCCCCGCGCGCCCAGGTAGGCCATGCCCAGCCCGCTGGCCAGGCTGGACGGCGACAGGACGAGGTTGGCGTCCGGGTCCGTGTGGCACCAGGCGCCCAGCACGCCGAGCCCGAACGCGGTGTCGGCCGCGCCCAGCGGGCGCGGGCTGACGGCCGGTTCACGGGTCACCACCCCGCGATTGAGGGTCAGCCGCACCGGGGGAACGGGCCCAGCCGCCCCGCTGGAACCACAGCCAGCCAGCCCAGCCAGCCCCGCCAGCCCGGTGGCCAGCGCCGCCGCCGTGATCAGCGCGCCCCGAGCCCGGTACGACCCCTTTGTCATCCCCCGATTATGGGTTCATCGCGGGGATCCGGGCCTTGATCCGGGCGATTTCCGCGTCGTCGGACACGCCCTGGAAGTCGTACCGCGGGGTGTAGGGCCGCTCCAGCGAGGCCAGCTCGGCGCCGGTCAGCTCCAGGCCGAGGGAGGCCACCGCGTCGTCGATCTGGGCCGTGCTGCTCGCCCCGACCAGCGGGGCCGCCACCACCGGCTGATGTCGCAGCCAGGCCAGCGCGACCTGCGCCCGGGACACCCCGCGGTTCCCGGCCACCTTGCCGACCTCGTCGACGATGGCGCGGTCGCTGTCGGCCGTCGCCCCGGTGTACAGCATCCCCGCGAACGGGTCCGACTGCGACCGGCTGGTGGTCGCGTCCCAGTCGCGGGCCAGCCGGCCCCGGGCCAGCGGGCTCCACACCATCGTGCCGACCCCCTCGCTGGCGCACAGCGGCAGCATCTCGCGCTCCTCCTCCCGGGCCAGCAGGTTGTAGTGGTCCTGCATGGTGACGAACCGGGCCCAGCCGTTCTGGTCCTGCCGGTGCAGGGCGCGGGCGAACTCGAAGGCCCGTATCGACGACGCGCCCAGGTAACGGGCCTTGCCCGCCTTGACCACGTCGCTGAGCGCCTCCAGCGTCTCTTCCAGCGGGGTCCGGTTGTCCAGCCGGTGGATCATGTACACGTTCACGTAGTCGGTGCCCAGGCGGCGCAGGCTGTGGTCGATCTCGGTCATGATCGCCTTGCGCGACAGCCCGCCGCCGTTGGCCCCGTCCCGCATCGTGTGCCGGACCTTGGTGCAGATCACCACCTGGTCGCGGTCCGCGTAGTCGTGCAGCGCCCGGCCCAGGGATCTCCTCGCTGGAGCCGAGTGAGTAGAGGTTGGCGGTGTCGAAGAAGTTGATCCCGGCGTCGAGCGCGTGCCGGATCAGCGGCCGGCTGGCTTCCTCATCCAGCGACCACACCGGGTGGCCACGGCCCGGCTCGCCGTAGGTCATCGCGCCGATGGCGATGGGGGAGACGTCCAGGCCGGTCCGGCCGAGCTTGAGATAGCGCACGGAAACTCCTAGAGTAATGGCCTTACCGGAGAGTTGTCCGGTAACTGCAAGCGACCATACCGGAGAGTTCTCCGCTTTGCCAAGCAGCCCGAAAAGCCCGAAAAGCAGCCCTGGAGGAGCCCTGTCCCCGCCCGGTCCGGTCCGCGCGCACGCGCTGCGCAACCGCGAGCACATCCTGCAGGTGGCCAGCGAAGCGTTCGCCGAGTCCGGCACGACCTCGCTCAACGTCATCGCCAAACGGGCCGGCGTTGGCGCGGGCACGCTGTACCGGCACTTCCCGGCCCGGGAGGATCTGATCCTCGCGGTCTACCAGCGCGACGTGCAGCGGCTGGTGGACTCGGTGCCGGACGTCATCGCCGCGCACTCGCCGCTGGACAGCTTCCGGATCTGGTTCGGCACCCTGGCCGACTACATCCGGGTCAAGCACGGCCTGGGGGACGCGCTGTACACCGCCGCCGCCCAGGACACCATCAACGAGACCTACGCCCCGGTCCTGGCCGCGGTCCGGGTGCTGCTGGACGGCTGCGCGGCCGACGGCAGCCTGCGCGCGGGCCTGGATCCCAACGACGTGCTGCTGCTGATGGGCTTCCTGTGGCGGACCCCGCCCACCGACGCCGGGCGCGAGCAGGGCCGCCGCCTGATGGAGCTGGTCATCGAGGGCCTGCGGCCGCTGACGGCCTAGCCCGGGCGCCTAGTTGTGGTGGGCGGGCTCGGCCGGGGTGTAGGGCTGGCCGCTGGGCGACGGCGGGTACTCGGCGATCCTGCTCAGCGGGGGAGCGCGGCGCGGCGCGGCCCGCGGCGGGCTCTCGCTCGAGCCGCGGACCACGGCCGCCATGCCCAGCAGGGCGGTGATGGGGGCGACCAGGGCGATGAAGTCGGCTGAGGTCAGCGTGCCGAGGGCGGCCAGCGCGCCCGCGAAGCCGGCGATCAGCACGGCCGCCACGACCAGTCCCCAGCCGTGCAGGAACAGCCGCAGCGTGAACGGCGGCGCGGGCGCCGGCACGTCGGCCAGCACGGTGACGGCCTTGGTCTCCCGGCGCTCGGCCATGCCCTCGCGGACCCGCACGCTGAGCGTGAGCTCGCCGGGCTGGTCGGCGATCAGCAGCAGCTCGTCGGGGTGCGACGGGTCCGGCGCCTGGGCTACCGAGCCGCCGCCGACCGCCCACGACACCACCTTGCCGGCGCCCGGCGAACGGACCCGGTACCGGGCCTGCTCGCCGGTGACCACGGTCTCCGGCCCGTCGATGACGGCAGACCGGGCATGCCCGTTGGCCGAGGTCCTGGCCGCCTCGTCGGCGCCCGCAGCTCCTCGCCGCCGGGGCCTCGCCTGCCCGTTCCCGGCCGTCCGGCCCTCGGCCTCCTCATCACCGGGCGTCGGCTCCGCGGGCGGGACCGGGGCCGGGGCTGGGGCCGGCATGAACTGGCGGCGGGCCAGCACCTCGGCCAGCCGGATCTGCCGGGTGTGTACGCTCCACGTCATGGCCACCACGCCGGCGGCGAGCCCGGCCGACCCGAGTCCCAGCAGGCCGGCCACGACCGGGTGCCCGGCGTCGGCCGCGACCGCAGTGATCATGACAGCTCCTTTTTAAATGACCTCTTTAAAACATTAAATCAAACACAGTATCGAAGCAAGTACGAGGAAACCCGCTGGCTCGTTGCTGGCGGGTGTGGGACGGTACCGCCATGCAGCCGGAATACGCCGACGTCAACCGGGCCAGCTGGGACGAACGGGTCCCGGCCCACGCGACCTCACCGGACTACCAGGTCAGCCGGTTCGCCGCCGACCCGGGCTTCCTCAGCGAGGTGGTCCGGTTCGACCTGCCCCGGCTGGGCGACGTCCGCGGGCTGCGCGGCGTGCACCTGCAGTGTCACATCGGCACCGACACCGTCTCCCTGGCCCGGCTGGGCGCGTCCATGACCGGGCTTGACTTCTCCGCCCCGGCGGTCGCGGCGGCCAGTGACCTGGCCACCAGGACCGGCGCCGATGCCCGGTTCGTCGAGGGCGACGTCTACGCCGCGCCCGGCCTGCTCGGACGGGGGACGTTCGACCTGGTCTACACCGGGATCGGGGCGCTCTGCTGGCTGCCGGACATCCGCCGCTGGGCCGACGTGGTGGCCACCTTGCTGGCGCCGGGTGGCCGGCTGTTCCTGCGCGAGGGGCATCCCATGCTGTGGGCGCTGGCCGACGAGCGCGACGACGGCCTGCTGGTGGTGGAGTACCCCTACTTCGAACGCCCCGAGCCGGCGGTGTTCAGCAGCGACACCAGCTACGCGCAGACCGACGTGGTGTTCGAGAACACCGAGACCCGCGAGTGGAACCACGGCCTGGCCGAGATCATCACCGCGCTGATGGACGCGGGGCTGGACCTGACCGCCCTGGCCGAACACGACAGCGCGCCGTGGCCGGCCTTCCCCGGCATAATGGAGAAGGACGCCGGAGGCGAATGGCGGCTGGCCGACCGCCCGTGGCGGGTTCCGTGCACCTACACCCTGCAGGCCGTCAAACGCCGCTGAGCCGCCCCTCCCTCAGACTGGAGATCTCTTTGAGCATCCTGGACCCGGGCAAGCCCAAGCACGCCGCCGCCGGAAAGCGCCTGGAGTCCGAGCCGATCGCCTGGCTGACCACGGTCAGCCCGGCCGGCCAGCCGCAGTCCACGCCCGTGTGGTTCCTGTGGGCGGACGATGAGTTCCTGATCTACGGCGCCGCGGGCGGGCCGAAGAACGCCAGCATCCAGGCCAACCCCCGCGTCTCCCTCCACCTGGAGGGCAACGGCCAGGGCAGCGACAACGTGATCTTCGAGGGCGAGGCCCGGATCGACCCGGCCGGCCCGCGGGCCGAGGACGTCCCGGCCTACGTGGTCAAGTACCAGCCGTTCTTCGACCGCTACGGCTGGACCGCGGCCGGCTTCTCCGACAACTACCCGCACGTCATCCGGGTCACCCCGACCCGCGCCCGCATCTGGTAGCCGCTAGCCGGACCGGCCGAGCAGGTCGTCGGTGGCCGGGTCCTCCCCGCCCCCGAAGTACTGGGTGAGCACCTGACTGAACAACTGGTCATCCGGATCGGCCCGGTGGAACAGCGTCATCGACGACCGCAGCTTCAGCGCGTCCAGACCGCCGAAGATCTGGTCCGCATCGGTGCCCGGGTGGTCGATGAGGGTGCGAGCCGCCTCCGCCAGCCGCGGTCCGAGCACCGGGTGCCGCAGGTAGGCGCGGGCCTCGTCCAGCGAGGAGATCGCGTACCGCCGGGCGGTGGGGCTCCGGCCCAGCCCGGCCAGCTGCGGGAAGACGAACCAGATCCAGTGGCTGGTCTTGCGCCCGCGCCGCAATTCAGCCAGCGCCGTGTCGAAGACGCCACCGGAATCCTGGGCCGTCACGAACCGCTCCAGGTCGTAAGGATCATCCATGCAGGACCTCTACCCGAACTGGGTGAGGGACACTGTGCCGGGCCGATCGGCGTAGCCTGAGGGCCGTGCTCGACCGGCCATGGCTGCGGCGTACGGCGGTCCTGGTGATCGCTGCGACGGCGGGGCTGGCGTACGGGTGGCAGGCCAACCGCGATCCGCTGGAAATCTATTACGCGGCCGCGGTCCGCAGCATGTCGATGAGCTGGCACGACTTCATCTTCGGGGGCTTCGACCCGGCCGGCACGGTCAGCCTCGACAAGCTGCCCGGCGCGTTCTGGATCCAGGCGCTGGCGGTCCGGTCGTTCGGCGTGCACACCTGGGTCCTGGTCGCCCCGCAGGCCATCGAGGGCGTGCTCACCGTGCTGATGCTCTATCACGCGGTGGCCCGGCTGGCCGGACCCGCAGCTGGGCTGATCGCGGCCGCGGTGCTGACGCTGAGCCCGGCCACGGTCGCGCTGGACCGGGGCAACATCTCCGATTCGCTGATGATCCTGCTGCTCGTGCTGGCCGCCGACGCGGTGTCGGGGGCGATCGCGGCCGGTCCCGGTCAGGGGCGCCTGTGGCGGCTCATCCTGGCCGGAGTCTGGGTGGGGCTGGCCTTCCAGGCCAAGATGATCGAGGCCTGGCTGCTGCTGCCGGTGTTCGCGCTGACCTACCTGATCGACGGGCCCGACCCCGCCTACCGGATCAACGGGACCGGCCCTCCGTACCTGGTCGACGGGCCCGGCCCGGTCTACCTGGCCGGCGGTTTCGGCCCGGGCGGGCGGCGGGTCCGGCAACTGGCCGCGGGTGGCCTGGTCGCGGCGGCGGTGTCGCTGGCCTGGATGACGGCGGTCACCCTGGTACCGGCGGCCAGCCGCCCCTACGCCGACGGGAGCTCCGGCAACTCCGTCTTCCAGCAGGTGTTCGTCTACAACGGGTTCGGCCGGTTCGGCGAGCAGACCCCCTTGCAGCTGCTGGCCGGGACGATCCGCCCCGGCGCGCCCTATCCGGTCGCGCCCGCCGGGCCGCAGCGCCTGCTAACCGGCACCCTCGGCCGGGACGTCGGCTGGCTGCTGCTCCCGGCGATCGTGGCCGGAGCGTGGGCGCTGGTCTCCGTGGCCCGGCGGCCGCGCGGTGACCCGCTGCGGGCCTGCCTGGTCCTGTGGGGCGGCTGGCTGCTGGTCCTGGCGGTCACGTTCTCGGTGGCGACGGCGGTCAACCCGTACTACACGGCCGCGCTCAGCCCGGCCGTGGCGGCCCTGCTGGGGGTGGCCGTGTCCATGGCCTGGTCGGCCGAACGGACCCTTCGCCTCCGCCTCGGGCTCGCGGTCATCGTGGCCGTGACGGCTGCCGACGCGGCCTGGCTGATCCCCGCCACGGGCACCCACGTACCCGGCTGGCTGATCAAGGCCGTGATCGTCGCCGGGGTGATCGGCGCCATTGTCGTGCTGGCCGCCCCGGCCGCGAACTTCGCGGCCGCACTGGCGGTGGCCGTGGCCAGCCTGCTGATCGCCCCGGCGGTGGCGTCGGCCGAGCTGGCCGGGCACAGCCAGGGAGCCCTGGACACGCCGTTTGAGCCGCCCCGGCTGGCCGCCAGCATCGACGCCACCACGACCGGCCTGGCCCGGATCCGGACCGTCACCGCGCTCCGGCTGGAGGACGCCGCCGAGGGCGACCCCGACCTGGCCGCCACCCAGACCTCGGCGGCGGCCGCGGCGTTCATCTACGTGACCGGCAAGGAGGTGCTGCCGATCGGCGGCTTCACCGGCACGATCCCCGAGCCCACCTTGAGCCAGCTGCAGGCCGACATCCGCGACCGCAGGTTCCGCGTGGTCATCGCGTTCAGCGCCGCCGATTCGCGAATGGCCTGGATCGAAAGCAGCTGCGCCGGGCTCGCCCCGCCCACCTGGGTCTGCGCCCCCTCGGAGGCCGGCGGCCCGGCCACCGGCGCGGCGCCGGCCAGTCCGGCGCCGGCTGGCTCACCGGCGCCGGCCAGTCCGGCGCCGGTAGCCAGCGCGGTCAGAAGTCCAGGCCGAGCGTGAACGCGGGCCGCGGTGAGGTCTCCGGCAGCCGGTGCTCGGCCGCCAGGCGGCGGATGGCGGTGCCGGTGGCCAGGAACTCGGTCGCGTGCTCGCCCCAGACGTGGTTGGACACGTCCACGCTGACCCCGACGATCCCGCCCGCCTGGGCCTGCGCCGCCTCCGCCTGCATCCGGGACAGGGACAGCTCGCGGGCGTCGTAGACACCCTGGGTGAACTGGATCATCTCCTGGTTCTGGCCCGCCTGCCGCAGCGCCTGCATGGCCGACTGGTGGGCGATGTGGTAGACGCAGGTGCCGAGCACGAACGCGACCGGCACCGCGCCCGCGGCCAGCAGCCGGAAGAAGTCCTGGGCGGACAGGTCAGAGGTGAACGCCCGGCCGTCCGGCCGCTTGTGCGCGCCGCTGCCTTCGATGTGCTTGACGGCGGTCCCGGTGGCCACGAACTCGAGCACTTCCTGGCCCCAGGCGTACATCTGCATGCGCAGTTCCACGCCGACGATGCCGTCCGCCCCCAGGTGGTCGGCCTCGGCCTGCATCCGGGACATGGCCAGCTCCCGGGCGTTGTACATGGCCTGGCTGAGGACCTGCAGCTCCTGGTTCTGCGACCAGCGGCCCACCTGCATGCCGACGTGGTAGATCGACGAGCCGACCACGAAGCCGAGCGGCTCGAAGCCCGCCTCACCCAGCAGCACGTACTCCGACACCGACAGGTCGGAGGTGAAGACCCCGCCCGCCTGGCCGCCGGCGGTGTGGGCCAGGCGGGAGTCCGCGGCCTGCGGCTCCCAGGTGGCGCCGGTCTGGTCCTGTCCCTTGCCGAACAGGGGCATCGTTGCTCCTCAGCGTCAGCGGCGCTTGGCCGCGGTCTTGGTGGAGGTCTTGGCAGCGGTCGTGGCACCGGTGGTGGTGGCGGCCTTGGCCGCGGCCTTCAGTTCCTGCTTGTACGCCCGCACCCGGGCCAGCGAGTCCTCGTCCGAGATGTCGGCCACCGAGCAGTAGCTGCCCGGCTCGCCGAACGCACCGGCCGCCTCCCGCCAGCCCGCGGGCTGCACCCCGAGTTGCTTGCCGAGCAGGGCGACGAAGATCTGGGCCTTCTGCGCCCCGAACCCCGGCAGCTCCGCGACCCGCTTGCGCAGGGCGGCCCCGTCGGGCGCATCGTCCCACACCCGGCCCGCGTCCCCGTCGTAGCGGTCCACGATCAGCTGGGCCAGCTGCTGCACGCGGGCCGCCATCGACTTGGGGTAGCGGTGCAGGGCGGGCCGCTGCGCGAACACCGCCGCCAGCGCCTCCGGGTCGCAGGCGGCCAGTTCCTCCGCGGTCGGGTTGTGGCCCAGCCGCTGAGCCAGGTCATACGGCGCGCTGAACGCCCGCTCCAGCGGCACCTGCTGATCCAGCAGCATGCCGATGAGCAGGGCCAATGGGTCATTACTGAGCAGTTCGTTGGCCGCCGGTTCGACGGGCATGGCAATCGTCACGAGGTCCCTCCAGGTCGCGCGCACCCATCATGGCGTATCGGTCAGGTTCACGTCAGCCTGGTAGTGGCCTGGTGGCCCCGGAGATGCCAGAGTGGAATCTGCCAGCCCGGCCGGCCGTTCTTATGATGACGGGCAGGCGCGCGTCGGCCGGCATGCCAGCAAGGAGCCGGGGCGCCGTGTCCCAGCCCAGATGGATGGAGTCTCAATGACACCCCACATGAAGTGGGCAATCGCCGGAGTCGTGGTCGGCCTGATCCTGCTGGTGGTGAGCCCCTGGCTCGCGCTGGCGCTGATCGTGGCCGCGATCGCGATCCCGACCGCTGCCTACCTGATGCTGGACGAGTCCCAGCGCCGCCGGCTGCGGGAGAACCGCCGCCGCCGTTCGCTGGGCAGCTGACCGGCTGCCCCCGGGCCCGGCCACCTGCCAGCCGGGCCCCTGGGCGCTTACCTGCGGGGACACGGGGAAAGAAGCGATCATGCCCGTCCGTCGTCTTAACCATGCCGTTCTCTACGTCCGCGACCTGGCCAGCACGGTCAGCTTTTACCGCGACACGCTCGGTTTCCAGATCCGTACCGAGGTGCCCGGCCGGGCCGCTTTCCTGCGTGCCCCCGGCTCCGCCAACGACCACGACCTGGGCCTGTTCGAAGTGGCCGGGGCGGCCCCGGCCGCCGGCGGCCCGGGGTCCCAGATCGGCCTGTACCACCTGGCCTGGGAGGTCGGCACGCTGAGGGACCTGGCTGAGGTGCGCGAGAAGCTGGCCGCCGCCGGCGCCCTGGTGGGGCAGAGCGATCACCGCGTGTCCAAGTCCCTGTACGCCAAGGACCCGAACGGCATCGAGTTCGAAGTCATGTGGCGGGTGCCCGCCGAGGACTGGGAACGCGAGCTCAGCGAGGGCGACCCGATCGCCCCGCTCGACCTCGACGCCGCCCTGGCCCGCTGGGGCGACCGGGAGACCGGGGCCGCCGCCGGCTCGGCCACCTGACCTCCCGCGCACCCGCCCGACTGCCCTCCAGCCTCACCAGCCACAGCTAGCTCAGCAGCCCCGGGTACAGCAGCGCCAGCTGATGCGGGTAACCGGCGATCAGCCGCAGCTCATCGTCGGTGAGCGGGCGCCCGGTGGCTGACGCGCAGAGCTGCACCAGCTGGAACACCAGCTCCTGGTCCCCGTCGGCGATCTCGATGCCGAGCTCGCCGAGCACGTGCCAGAACCCCGCCTGCCCCCCGTACTCGCCGGTGAGCACCACCCGTCCCTCCCGCCGGAACCAGTCGTGCGGGAACGGCCCCAGCGTGCCGTCGTCGTACAGCTCGTAGTTCCTCCGGTCCTTCAGCGCCCCGTCGGCGTGGATCCCCGACTCGTGCGCGAACGCGTTCACGCCCACCCCCGGCTGGGCCTGGGGGAGCGGCTGGCCGAACGCGTAGCTGGCCCACAGCGCGAAGCGGCGGGCCCACGACAGGTCCAGCGGGTCGCCGAGGCTGGCCCGCCCGGCCACCCCGAACGCGTGCTGGAAGGCCAGGATGCAGGACAGCAGGTCGGCGTTGCCGGCCCGCTCGCCGATGCCGTTGACGCAGGTGTTCACCCAGGCGTCCTGGCCGGCGTCGAGGTCCCCGAGTGCCCCCGACACCGAGTTCGCCACCGCCATGCCCAGGTCGTTGTGGCAGTGCGTCTCCACCGGCAGCTGGACGGCCGCCGCCAGCTTGGCGAACCGCTCGCGGATCCGCTCCGGGCTGTCGCCGCCGATCGTGTCGCAGTAGCGGATCCGGCTGGCCCCGGCCTCCTTGGCGGCCTGCGCGAACTCCAGCAGGAACCCGTCGTCGGTCCGCGATCCGTCCTCGGCGTTGACCCCGATGGTCTGCGCGCCACCGTCGCGGGCGGTGGTCACCGCCGCGGTCATCTCGCCGATGATGGCCGCCCGGTCCAGCCGCCCGCGGAACTTGTGGGCGATCATCTGGTCCGACGTCGAGATCGACAGGTTGTAGTGGGCCAGGCCGAGCGGCGCCGCCCCGGCGACGTCGCCGCTGACCGCCCGGCACCAGCCGGACAGCCGCAGGTCACCGAACGCCCCGGCCTCCGCCAGCGCCACGTTCGCGCGGACGTACGGGACCTCGTGGAACAGGAACGGGAAGCCGATCTCGGACTGGGCGACGCCGAGCTTGCCCAGGTAGAAGTTGACCATCGTCTTGCCGAACTTGGACAGCCCGGTGCGTGCCGTCTGCACGCCGTCCCGGTTGGTCACGTCCAGGAAATGAACCGCTGGCATGAACGCCTCCTCGTGGGAATCCCTTTCCTCACCATTGACGATGGCTCCAGCCTTAATCAATATTGATTTTGATCAACCTGAAAACGTTCCTGCCTGCCGCTGAGGAGGACGCGATGGCGGAGCAGATCGGCGCGGCCGAGGCCGCCCGCCGCCTCGGGGTCAAGCCGGCCACCCTCTACGCCTACGTGAGCCGGGGTGTCCTCTCCCGGCGCAAGGACCCGGCCGGGCGCACCAGCCGGTTCGACGCGGGGGAGATCGAGGACCTCGCCCGTCGCGGGCGGCCACGGCGGCCGGCCAACGCCGCCGACATCGTGGTCGAATCAGCCCTCACCGAGATCGACGGCGCCCAGTTCCGCTACCGCGGCCTTGACGTCACGGGCCTCGCCACCCGCCGCTCCTTCGAGGAGGTCGCCGAGTTCCTGTGGACCGGCGAGTTCCCCGCCCCCGCCAGCCAGCCCAGCCGCACCACCCCCGCAAATCACTTCAGCCCCTCAAGCCACTCCAGCCCCTGGCAAGCCCGTCCCGATGCCCTGGCCGTCGGCCGCGCCGCTCAGGCCGCCCTGCCGGCCGAAGCGCTGCCGCTGGAGCGGCTCCAGGTCGTCGTCCCCGCCATGGCCGCCACCGACCCGCTGCGGCTACAGCTCGACCCGCCCGCCGTGCAGGCCGCCGCCCGGGGCCTGATCGCGGGCCTGGTGGACTGTCTGCCGTCGCCCGCTGGGCCCGGTCCCGCGGACCCCCGGGCCGGGGACGACCCGCCCGCGCCGGCTGCCCCGATCGCCGAACGCCTGTGGTCCCGCCTGTCCGGGCACCGCCCCGCCCCGGGCCTGCTGGCCGCGTTGCGGGCCGCGCTGGTGCTGCTGGCCGATCACGAGCTGGCCGCCTCCACGCTGGCCGCCCGGGTGGCGGCCAGCGTTCGCGCCGATCCCTACGCGGTGGTGGCGACCGGGCTGGGGGCGGTCGGCGGCGCGCTGCACGGAGGCGCCTCGCTCGGCGTGGAGAGCCTGCTGACCGCGGCCGGCACCCCGGCCGGGGTGCCGGCCGTTATCCGCGACCGGCTGCGCCGTGGTGAGCGGGTGCCGGGCTTCGGGCACTTCGTCTACCGCACCGGTGACCCACGGGCGGCGCTGCTGCTGGACCTGGTCCGGCGGGCCGCGCCGCGCTCGCGCACGCTGGCCGTCGCCGACGCGGTCCAGGCCGAGATGACCGGCCGCGGCCTGCCCGGGCCGAACATCGACTTCGCGCTGGCCGTGCTGGCCCGGGTGGCGGGCATGACGGACGGGGCCGGCGAGGCGATCTTCGCGGTCGCCCGGACCGCGGGCTGGACCGCGCACGCGATGGAAGAGTACGCGCGGGCCACCCCGTTGCGCCCGCGGGCGGTCTACGTCGGGCCGCCGCCCCGGGACGCCCGCCCTCAGGGCAGCTGAGGACGCTCCGCCGGGCGGCTCATGGTCTCGATCGTGCCCTTGTAGGCCAGCCCGCGGATGTGCAGGACGGGGGCGTCCGGGGCCAGCGCCAGGCCGTTGTCGGTGTCCTCGGCGCCCTGGTTGATCCCGAACCCGGTCATCTCCACCCGGATCCCGGGCGGTACCAGCACGGTGATCTGCGACTTGTAGGCCACCGCCCGGATCGTCGTCACCGGGCCCTGCAGCTCCGCCGCCCGCAGGTCCAGCAGCCCGCTGCCCTTGTAGACCACGGTGGTGTAGCGCTCCGGCACCCGCCAGCGGCCGGCCCGGCGCACCGTCCCCTTGTAGGCGACCGCCAGCCGTCCGGGCGCGACCCCGGTCACCGGCGCCGGCCGGGCCCCGGCGGCCCCGGCCACCGCGGGCAGATCGGTCAGCACCGTGTCCAGCTCGGCGTGGGTCTTGGCGGTCAGCGCCGCCCGCATCCGCTCGTCGAACTCGGTGTCGTCCAGGCGGCCCTCGGCGAACGCGTCCTGCAGCCGTCCGGCCACCACGTCCCGCTCCGCGTTCGACGCCCGCAACGTCCCCGCTCCGGCACCCTCAGCCGCAACACCGGCCCCGTCGCCAGCCGCGGCCCCCGCCGTAGCCGTGCCCGCCGCAGCAGCCGTCCCTGTCTCCGCAACACCGGCCCCGGCAGCAACACCGGCCCCGGCAGCAACACCAGCTGCCCCAGGAGCCGCCTCGTTCACTTTGGCCCCGTCCGCCACGTAATCCGCTTCCACCGTCGTCCCCTTCCGGCGTGCCCCGTCAGACTCTGCAATCGCGATGTATCTTAACGCGGTCGCAGCTTTTCCAAAAGGGATATTCGGCGACGGATAATAAGCGCTTGGGGACGGCGCCGCGCAAGATCGCGAACGCGCCCAGGCGCGCCCCGATCGTGGCGATCACCGCGATCGGCAGGATCTGCGGCAGCTCGGCCGCCGGGACCAGGGCCACCGCGAGGAAGGCCAGCGCCACCCCGCCGATCGCCACCGCCAGCGCCGCCAGCGCCCGGCGGCCGCGCAGCGTCCGGCGCACCAGCAACCGGGCCTCCGGTGGCAGCCGCAGCACCATCCAGGCGAAGCTGGCCACCGCGATCACGCAGAGCACGGTCAGCCCGATCGCGAACGGGAACCGGCCCAGATGCGCGATCACCGGAATCCAGATCAGCAGCAGCGCCGCCAGCGTGAACATGTAGATCATCCGGGACACCGTACGCAGGATCACCACGTCGATGTTCCGGCTGTAGACGTTCTCGGCCGGGGAGATCCGGGCCGCCCGGATGAAGTGCCGGACCGCCCCGCGGGTGTCGTGCCTGCGCAGCCGGATCCGGCCCAGCTCGTTCATCGCCCCGCTGTGCCCGGGGTCCAGCGCCAGGGCGCGCTCCTGGTGGATCCGGGCCGATTCCAGGTCGCCGGCCGCCAGGCTCACCTTGCCCGACAGGAAGTGCACGTCCGGCTCGTTCGGGGCCAGGCTGCGGGCCTGCTGGGCCGCGGCCGAGGCGATGTCCAGCCGCCGTGCCCCCAGCGCCGCCTGGGCCACGCAGATGTGCGCCTGCCAGTGCCCGGGGGCCAGCCGCCGGGCCTCCATGCCCGCCCGCAGGGCTTCCGGGTAGTTGTCGGTGTGCAGCAGCGCGTTGCTGGCCAGCCGGTGCGGCCACTCGTCGGCCGGGTCCAGCGACACCGCGCGGTTGGCCGCCTCTACCGCCTGCTGGTGCCGCCCGCCGCCCAGGTGCGCGCGGGCCAGCAGGCACCACGCCCGGGCGTTCTCCGGCTCGGCCGCGACCAGCCGGGCGAGTACCCCGCAGGCCTGGTCGTAGCGCTTCATGTCGAGCATCGCGTCGGCGCGCGCGAGCTCCTGCCTGAGCTCGGTCATGCCCGGCGCATGCTCATATCAATCGGCGTTTCTTCAGGTACTCGGCGAGATCATCGTAAGCTCCGCCCTCGTTGGCGAACAGGGCGACGTTGCGCGCGGTGTCGAACCAGGCCCCCAGCGACGGCTTGACCTCGGCCGCCGAGGCTTCCAGGTCCGGCTGCCCGATCATCCGCGCCTCGCCCGTCTTGACGCTGTCCATCAGCGCCCGCTCCGAGGCCGTCTCGCAGATGTGCGCGATGTCCGCGCCCGAGTACCCGTCGGTCAGCTTGGCCAGCCGGCCCAGGTTCACCCCGGCCACCGGCCGGTCCCGCAGATGAAAACGGAAGATGGCCTCGCGGGCCGCGTTGTCCGGCGGCAGCACCAGCAGCGTCCGGTCGAACCGGCCCGGCCGCCGCAGCGCGCTGTCCACGTCCCACGGGTGGTTGGTTGCGGCCAGCAGGAACACCCCGTCGTTGCCGCCGTCCACGTCGTCCAGCTCCAGCAGTAGCTGGTTCACCGCGCTGCGCATCGGGGTGTTGCGCAGCTGGCTGCGCTTCTGCCCGATCGCGTCCACCTCGTCTAGGAACAGCACGCAGGGGGCGTTCCGGCGGGCGATCTCGAACAGCTCGTGGATGTTGCGCTCGCTCTGCCCCACGAACATGTCGATGATGTCCGCGAACGAGACCGCCATGAACCGGGCCCCCAGCTCGCCCGCGACCGCCCGGGCGATGAACGTCTTGCCGCAGCCGGGCGGCCCGTACAGCAGCAGCCCGCCGCGCAGGCTCTTGCCGTACAGCTTGCGCAGCTCGGGGTTGCGCATCGGGGCCAGGAAGGCGGCCTCGAGCCGCTGCTTGACCTGGTCCATGCCGGCCACGTCGGCCAGCTTGAGGCTGCTCCGCTCGGCGTCATAGGCCTCGGCGGGCGCGCTGGCCGAATCGGCCGCGGTCTCCTCGCTGCCGACGAACATCGGCGGCAGCACGTCGCTCAGCTCCGACTCGGCCTGAGACCAGTCGAAGTCGCCCGGCGCCCGGTCCCCCCGGCGCGGCGCGCCCTGCGGGGCGGCACCGGCCTCGGGGGCGCCAGTGGCGCCGGCCTCGGCGGCCCCGGAGTCGGCCGGGCCGGTTTCGGCGGCGCTGGCGCCCGAGCTCGCCCCGGCCGGCCGCTGCAGCAGCGCCAGCGCCTCGGTGTTACCGGGATCACGTTGCAGCACCGCGCCCACGTGCCGGATGGCCTCGTCCCGCTGGCCCGCCTGCATCAGCAAGCTGGCCAGGTGAACGCGCAGCGGGACATCGTCTGGCATGGCCTCGACGGCCTTGCGCAGACTGGCGAGCACGGTGAGATCGGGTTCCATGCGGCCGTCCGGTCTTGTCAGGATGGGATCAGGCTCAAACTCAAACAGTACGGGGCCAGGCCGTGTGCGGGCGCCATGCCGGCCCACATAGCGGCCCATTGGTGGCTAATCCTGGTCAACGGTGCCGCTCGGCCGGGCGCAAACGGTTGCATCGTACAGCAACTGTCAGTCATGATGTGATAACTCCCCATAGCGCCGATAACGGGACGCGGAGGACGAAATCGCAGAAACGGCCAGGTCTAGGCTGGTAGGCGAGATGCCGCTGCCGAAGACCGTCTTCCGTGATGTCTTCGCCATAGCGGAATTCCGGGCCCTGTGGCTGGCCCAGATCCTGTCGGTCGCCGGCGATCAGCTGGCTCGGGTGGCGCTCACCGTCCTCGTCTACGACCGCACCACCTCGGCGCTGCTGGCGGCGGTGACCTACGCGGCCAGCTTCGTGCCCACCTTCGTCGGCGGCGTGACGCTGGGCAGCCTGGCCGACCGGCTACCGCGCCGGGCGGTCATGATCGCGTGCGACCTCATCCGGGCCGGGCTGGTCCTGATCATGGCGATCCCCGGGGTGCCGGTGGCCGCGCTGGTCGTGCTGCTGTGCGCGGTGACGCTGGTCGGCGCGCCGTTCACGTCGGCCCGGGCCGCGGTCTACCCGGACGTGCTGCCCGGAGACCGGTACGTGCTCGGCACCGCGGTCACGCTCACCACCAACCAGCTGGCCCAGGTGATCGGGTTCGCGGTCGGTGGCACGCTGGTCGGCTTCCTCGGCGTCGGCCCCTCGCTGATCGCCGACGCTGCCACGTTCGCGGCCTCGGCGCTGATCGTCCGCGCCTGGACCACGCGCCGCCCAGCCGCCCGCGGGACGGCCGAGGCGGCCCCGGTGCACGCGGCGGTGGACGCGGCGTCCGGCGTGTCCCGGGCGGATCGCCGTGGCCGCCTGCTGGCGGGCACCCGGCTGGTGTTCGCCCGCCCCGCGCTGCGCGACCCGATGCTGCTGGGCTGGCTGTGCGCGTTCTATAACGCCCCCGAGGCGATCGCCGTCCCGCTGGCCCGATCGCTGGGCGGCGGCTCGGTCGCCGTCGGCCTGATCCTGGCGGCCGAGCCGTTCGGCGCCATGCTCGGCTCGCTGGCCTTCAGCCGCCTGGTCACGCCGCCGCGGCGGCTGCGCTGGATGGGCCCACTGGCCACCGCGGCCAGCGCCGTCCTGGTGCTGTTCGCGTTCCGCCTCGGCCTGCCGGCGGTGCTGGCGGTGCTGTTCGCGGCGGGCGCGTTCGCCGCCTTCCAACTGGCCGCCAACGCCGCGTTCGTGGCGGCCGCCCCGCCGGACCGCCGCGGCGAGGCGTTCGGCCTGGCCCAGGGGGGCATGAGCCTCGGCCAGGGCCTGTTCATGGTGGCGGCCGGCGCCGCCGTTTCACTCGGCCCGCCCCACCTGGTCATCGCCAGCTTCGGCGCCGCCGGCACGCTGGCCGCCCTGATCATCCTCCTGGACCGCGCCCGCACCGGCTCCAGTCCCGGCGGCCCACCCAGCACTGGGCCCACCGCCAGCCCCACCCGCCCCGGCGACCCACCCGGCACCGAGTCCACCGCCAGCCCCAACCGCCCCGGCGATCGACGCAGCACCGGCCCCACCGCCACCTGAAGCCCCCGCCCCGCGCCAACCCGCCCAATGGCGCCATCGGGCGTGTCCCAGCGCGCCCAAAGACGCCATCGGGCAGGTGCCAACCCCATCCTCCGCCGGACGACGCCGACGGGACTAGCCATCCCGGCCCACCCCCGAGCGCAAGCTGCGCCCCACTCAACCCGCAAGCCACACCCGCCTCGCCAGCCTCCACAGTGGGCGTGACCCTTTGATGCGGGTACGTTTTCCCGCACTATCTGCGGGAAAGTGAACCCGAATCCTCCAGGCGCCGCGCACGGCTGCCCACTGGCACGCCCCACCCGGCCCTCAAGCCCCACACGTCCCGCGAGCCTCACCACTAGGTGTGGACTTCCGACTCGGGAACACTTTTGCGCAGCACGTGCGCAAAAGTGTTCCCGACCTCACGAGCCCCTGCCCCAGCTGACCGGCCGGCCCGCCCTATCTGATAACAGCAAGAAGCGCCCAGCGCCCCAGCGCCCCAGCGCCCCAGCGCCCCAGCGCCCCAGCGCCCAGCAGCCCAGCTTGTACCGCTTAGCCCGCTTCATCCCGTTTCGGTCGCCGCAGGGTGAGTGTGCTTTCACTACTTACGTCCCTTTTCATCGGTAAACGATCCCAATGGCGCGCCCGCTGCGTAGTCGGGCTAATGCGGAACGTCAATGAATTCACGCAATTGTGCCTATGTGTGACAGCAACTTGACACAGTGCAGTAATCGTCGTGACAATGCGGGACATCAGATGCGCGTTCCGTTGCCAACCCCTCTGAAAACGGATCCCGCAAGGAGACTGCATGAATTCACGCGGTCGCGGCCCAGACCGGTATGCCGCCGCCGTACCAACCAGGCCGGTAACGCAGGTACGGGCCTGGGCCGTGTGGGCGCTGCCGCGATGGCTGGTGGCCTTCATCGTCGGCGTCGTCCTGCTGGACGTGGCCGGGCTCGCCTTCGCGGCCGCCCGCCCGCTCGGCGGCCGCCATCAGCTGTTCCTGTTCGCCCTGCTGGTGGCCTGCGACGTGGTCGGCGTGGAGCTGACCCGGCGGGCGGGGGAGAAGGCCGGCATCTCCCGGGACATGCACGCGCTCTGGGAGCTGCCGGTCGCGCTGCTCCTGCCGCTGGTGTACGCGCCGGTCATCCCGGTCATCAGGCTCGCCCTCAGCCAGTGGCGGGTCCGCCGGGCACCGCCGCACCGCCGGGTGTTCAGCGCCTGCGCGCTCGGGCTCAGCTACCTGGCCGCCGCTCTGGTGTTCCGGGCGACGGCCCCCCACCTGACCGGAACCCACCTGGCCGGAGCCCATCTGACCGGAACCCACATCACCGGGACCCACCTGACCGGCCTGACCTGGATGCTGGCGGCGGCGGCCGCCGGCGTCGTGCAGCGGCTGGTCAACGGGACACTGGTGTTCGTCGCGGCCCGCGGCGCGGACCCGGCCATCCGGCTCCGGACCGCCCAGTTCAGCCGGGAGCCGATGTACAACGACGTGACCGAGCTGTGCCTGGCCGTGCTGGTCGCGTACGGCGTGGCCAGCACCCCGATCGCGCTGCTGTTCGCGTTCCCGTTCGCCGCGCTGCCGCTGCGGGCGGTGCGGCACGCCCAGCTGGTGACCGACTCACGCACCGACTCCAAGACCGGCCTGCTGAACGCCCGCGCCTGGCAGGAGGAGGCCGGCGCCGAGCTCGGCCGGGCCGCGCACACCGGCCAGCCGCTGGCCGTGGCCCTGCTCGACCTGGACTGGTTCAAGCACGTCAACGACACCTGGGGACACCTGTTCGGGGACGAGGTGCTGCGGGAGATCGGCTTGTGCGTGCCGGGTGCGCTGCGCGACTACGACCTGGCGGGCCGGTTCGGCGGCGAGGAGTTCGTGCTGCTGCTGCCCCGCACCCGGGCCGTGGACGCGATCCGGGTGGCGGACCGGGTGCGCGGCCGGATCGCCGCGCTGCCGCTGCACGCCCCCGGCGGTGAGCCGGTTCAGGTCACCGCCTCGGTCGGCGTGGCGGCGCTGGAGGGCGGCTGCCGCCGCGAGCTGAATGAGCTGATGGCGGCGGCCGACGCCGCGCTCTACCGGGCCAAGCGGGGCGGCCGCAACCAGGTGCAGATGCTCAGCCCGTCGCGCGGCCTGAGCGCCACCGGCGGCCCCGGTCCGCAAACCGGCCCGCGACCCGGCCCGCAAACCGGCCCGCAAACCGGCCCGCGAACCGGCCCGCAACCGGACACCCAGCCGTTCAAGCAGCCGGGCGCCACGGCTACGCCCAGCGCGTTCACCGGGCTGCCGCGCCCGGTGCTGCCCTTCCAGCCCAGCTCACCGGAGGTGACCTCGCGCAGCCATTAGGCTGCTGGCGTGCAGATGACCACGCTCGGCCGCGGCGGCCCGGAAGTCTCCCGGGTCGGCCTCGGCCTGATGGGAATGGGCGGCGTGTACGGGCCGGCCGATGACACCGAGAGCATCGCCACCATCCACGCCGCCGTCGACGCCGGCGTCAACCTGCTGGACACCGGCGACTTCTACGGCATGGGCCGGTCCGAGCTGGTGCTCCGCGAAGCGCTGCGCGAGATCCCCCGGGACCGGGTCTTCATTCAGGTCAAGTTCGGTGGCCAGCGGGACCCCAGCGGCGCGTTCATCGGCCACGACGTCAGCCCCGTCGCGGTCAAGAACTCGCTGGCCTACTCGCTGCAGCGGCTCGGCACCGACTACGTGGACCTCTACCAGCCCGCCCGGGTCGACCCGCGGGTCCCGATCGAGGACACCCTGGGCGCGATCACCGAGATGGTGGACGCCGGCTACGTGCGCTACATCGGGGTGTCCGAGGTGGGCCCGGACACGATCCGGCGGGCCGCCGCGGTGGCTTCCATCCGGCAGCTCCAGATCGAGTACTCGCTGCTGAGCCGGGGGATCGAGGAGCGCATCCTGCCCACCGTGCGCGAGCTCGGGATCAGCGTGACCGCTTACGGGGTGCTGTCGCGCGGCCTGCTCAACCGGGACACCGCCCGCCAGTCCGGTCCCGGCGACGCCCGCGGCCGGATGCCCCGCTTCCAGGCCGGGAACCTCGAGCGCAACCTGGAGCTGCTGACCGCGCTGGAGCGGATCGCCGCGGCCCGCGGCGCCACCACCGCCCAGCTGGCCTTCGCCTGGGTGCTGGCCCGCGGCGACGACATCATCCCGCTCATCGGCACCAAGCGCCGCGACCGGCTGGCGGAAGCGCTGGGCGCGCTCGACCTCACGCTGACCGCCGAGGAGCTCAGCGCGATCGAGCAGGCGGTGCCGGCCGGTGCGGTGGCGGGCGACCGCTACGACGCCCCGCAGATGGCCGCCCTCGACAGCGAGCGCTAACGACCCGCGCGGTAGGCCTGCGCCAGCTCCAGCATCCGCGCGTGCCCGCCGTCCATGGCCCCGCCGCCCGCCGAAGCGCCCGGCAGGTAGCGCTTGGGCATCTTCGCGATGCTGGTGTAGTTGGTGTCGCAGACATTGGCCAGCGGCGACTCCACCGCCTGGGTGACCAGCTGGTAGGCATCCAGCGGGTCCAGCCCGTGCTCGGCCGCGATCCAGCTCACCATGTCGTGCTGGGCGATGCGGAACGCGTCCTCCAGCGGCCGGGCCGACCCGGCCGACATGATGTGGGTCTCCGACTCGAGCCGCGGCCACGGGCACGGCCGTCCCTTGATCAGGTCCACCGCGATCACCGTGTTCATCGCCGTCTCGACCGCCACCCCGCAGGTCTCGCCCTCGCCCTGGCGGGCGTGCCCGTCACCCAGCGACAGCAGCGCCCCCGGCACGTTCACCCCCAGGTAGCAGGTCACCCCGGCCCGCATCTCGGGGGTGTCCATGTTGCCGCCGAATGCGTCCGGCACCAGCGCGCTGCGCGCCTCCAGGTTGGCGGGGGCGACCCCCACCGTGCCGTGCATCGGATCCATCGGCAGGTCCACCGTGAACTCGCTCCGCCGGGCGGTGAACCGGCAGGTCCTCAACGCCCGGTCCAGCTGCCAGATCCACACCAGCTCGGGCAGCGGGTCGTTCAGCAGCGCGGTCAGGTGCGTCCCGGTCAGCGCTCCGAACAGCGGGACGGTGGTGGAGGCGGCCCAGTCACGGGCGGGCTCGATCGAGACGAAGTGGACCGCCACCGTGTCGCCCGGCTCGGCCCCCTCAATGTAGAACGGCCCGGTCTGCGGGTTCAGATACGGGAACTCGCACACTCGCGAGACCAGATCGTTCTCGCCCTGCACCCGGCCCGCGAAGCAGTCCTCGGTGAACACCTCGAGCACGGCCGGCGTCCGTATCCGCATGACCGGCTCCGCCCCGCCGAACGTCCAGGCGTACTGGCCTGTCTCCGGCCGGTAGCTGATCACCTGCAGATCGCTCACGCGCCCTCTCCCTCCTCGATCTCGGCGTCGTCCAGGTGGACGAGGCCGACCTCGGTGACCCGCTCCGGGTGCCGCCGGTACAAGAAGATCAGGTACCCCACCCCGACGACCATCCAGCCGGCCACCCCCGGGCCCATGTATGAGGCCGGCGCGGCCAGCGGCGTCACGAAGGAGAACGCCTTGATGCCGGCCGCCGCCAGCCAGGCTGGCACGAACGCGGCGATCCCGAGCACCGGGATGACCAGGTGCAGCAGCACGTTGAAGTCCCCGCCGGTGGCCCGGCGGCGCCAGAAGAAGCCGATGCAGGCCGCGTTGATCACGATGTAGATGGCGGCCAGCACGATGACCAGCGCCGTGCCCACCATCGAGAACGCGGTCACCGGGTCGTAGCCCAGGCCCAGCCCCAGCGTCACCGCCACCGTCACCAAGAACGTCACCACGATCGCCGCCACCGGCGAGTGGTGCCGGTGATGGACCCGGGCCAGGAAGTGCGGGAACGCGCCGATCCGGCCCATCGCGTAGGCGGTGCGGCTGGAGACGTTTACACCCGCGTTGGCATTGGCAATGGTGGAGTTGACGATGGCCAGGAATACGAAAAACCAGAAAATGCCGTAGAGGGTGCGCGCGATACCTACCCAGGACGCCGAACCGGACGAGGTGAAGCCCGCGAACTTGCCCGGCCCGTAGGCCACGTCCACGGCGTAGGTGGTGAAGATGTACAGCGCGCCGATGCTCAACGTCGCGATCAGCACCGCGCGCTGGATCGTGCGGCGCGGGTCACGGGCCTCTTCGGCCAGCGGCGCGGCGCCCTCGAACCCGCCGAACGCCAGCACGGTGAACACCGACCCGGCGAATATCCCGGTCAGGCCGTGGTACTTCGACGGGGTGTACGAGGTGCCGAACACCGACCAGGTGTTGTGGGAGCCCGCGTGCACGATCAGGAACACCGCCAGGACCACGAACACCGCGATCTCGAACGCGCCCAGTACCGTGCCCAGCCGGGCCGAGGTCCGCACCCCGTAGAAGCCGGCCGCGAGCACGATCACCGCGCCCAGCAACGCCCACGGCCACCACAGATTGGCCGGGTAGCTGTGCCACTCGGAGTTGATGGTCGACGCCGTGGTGAACCCCAGCTGGAGCAGCACCAGCGGTGAGATCAGCAGCCCGACCAGCACGTAACCCCAGGCGACGAGGAAGCCGACGGCCGGGTGCAGGCCCCGGGCCGCGTAGGTGGCCACCGAGCCGGCCGCGGGCAGTTCGCGGGCCATTGAGCCCACGCAGGAGGCGGACAGCAGACAGGCGATCAGCGCGAACAGCACCGCCAGGGGCAGCGACCCGCCCGCGTAGGCCGCCCCGGCCGGGATGGACGCGGCGATCGCGGCACCAGGGGCCATGTCGGTAATGCTCTGGAACAGCACCTCCCGCAGCCCGATCGCATCGCGCCGCAGACCGGGCGGCTGAGTCACTGCACCCACACGAGGCTCACTCACCACAAACCTCCCACGCCGGGATTATGCGGATGATGATCTCACGCAACGCACGAACATCACAGGGCTAAGGTTTTCCCGCCGGCACGCCCGCACGCGCCCCTTCGGCCGCCTCCCGGGCCGCCGTCCGGGTGAGCATGGCCAGCCGCACCGACCGCCCGGCCTTCTGCACGGCCAGGGCCGCGCCCACCAGCAGGCCCGCCGCCACCCCGTCCAGCCAGTAGTGGTTGGCCGTGACCACCACGATCAGCGTGGTCAGCACCGGGTAGAGCACCGCCAGCCAGCGCCACCGGGACCGCAGCGCTCCCACCACGGCGACGGCCACGATGATGGACCAGCCGACGTGCACCGACGGCATCGCCGAGAACTGATCGGCGTCGAACCCGCCGACCGACCCGTACACCGACTGCCCGTACCGCGCGGCCGTGTCGACCAGGCCGGTCCCGGTCAGCAGCCGCGGCGGCGCGACCGGGATGAACTGGATGAGCAGGGCGGCCGCGGTGAACAGCACCACGGTGGTACGGGCCGGCCGGTAACGGTCCCGGTGCCAGACGAACAGCCAGGCCAGCGTGCCCAGCAGCACCGGGAAGTGCAGCACCGCGTAGTACAGGTTCGCGAACTGGATCAGCAGCGGGTGCGGCAGGAACGCATCCTGCAGCGCGGTCTCGCTCGGCAGGTGCAGCCAGCGCTCGGCGTCCCACAGCCACTGCCCGCGGGGCAGCGCACCGTCCGGCGACAGGAACCCGAACGACCCCGCGTACTGCCACAGCGCGAACAAGCCCACCAGCAGTGCCGCCTCGCCGGTGAACCGGCCGGTCGCGACCAGGCGGGCACGCCGGGTGCGGACGAGCACGACCGCCGCCGCCGCGAGCACAGCAGCCAGGATCGCGGCCTGCGGCCACGAGAGTTCCAGATGCGGCACGTGCCCATTCTGCTACCTGGCGGACGCCAGGTGTTCACGGGGAGGAAGGGAGGGCGAAGGCTCAGACGCTGCCGTTGTTACGGCTCAGGTAGGCCGGGTCCATCTCCTGGCGGGGCAGGTACACCTCGCCGGTGACGTCGGCCCCGAGCCGCACCCGGTCGCCATCGACCAGCCGGATCTCGGTGCCGGGGGTGGCCCGGTCGTCGTTGACGAACGTCCCGTTGGTGGAGCCCTCGTCGCGGATCGCGGCCCGGCCGGCGTCGTCGACGGTCACCGTCGCGTGCCGCCGGGACACGTTGTCGAAGCGGGCGAACGCGGCGGCCACCAGCGACTGAGCCGGGTCCCGGCCGAGCAGCAGCGAGGTCCCGGCCGGGATCTCCACGTTGCCGGTCGGGAACGCGATCCGCAGCACCACCGGGGAGATCCGCCGCTGGCCGGTCCGCGGCAGCGGAGCCCGGCACTCCAGGCACCACAGGTCGGACGGGTCCGGGACCCGCGCGCCGCAGTTCGGGCACGACGGCTGGTCGTCGCGGCCGGTCATGAAGCGCTGCGAGACCGTCGGCGTAGGCAGGTCCTCTTCGGCCTGCTCCATGCGTGGCAGGTTGGCCCCGCACCGGAAGCAGATCAAGTCCTCTGGCTGCACCCGGACGGCGCAGTTGGGACAGGTCAGGATGGCCATATCGTCCTCCGCGACGGCCCTGGAGCACCGCTGCCTGGTGCTCCGGCGGTCTGTCTCAGTCTTCGGCACTACGTCCCGGACCGTCGATCTGGCCCAGGGCGCGGGCAGGTACGGCGGGGGACGCGCGTACTCACCATACCTGTCGCTGCCCCGCCCGCCACGAGAGTGCCCAAAGACTGCTGGACGTAACCTGCCTGCCTATGTTGCGGGCGAGCTCGCCTCGGACGGCTCGTGGTCGGTCGCCCGGGCCCGGATCAGACGGCTCACTTCCGTGCGTAGCTGCACGAATTCGGGCCGCTGCTTGGTCGTGATCTGGTCCCGCGGCGCGGGCAGGTCCACCCGTAGGTCGGCCAGGATCCGGCCGGGCCCGGGCGTGAGCACAATCACGCGGTCACCCACGTAAACGCTCTCGTCGATGTCGTGGGTGACGAGCAGGATCGTGATGCCCCGCTCGCTGCGCACCCGCAGCGTGAGGTCCTCCAGATCCTCCCGGGTCTGCGCGTCGACCGACCCGAACGGCTCGTCCATCAGCAGCAGGGCCGGGTCGCCGGCCAGCGCGCGGGCGATGGCCACCCGCTGCTGCATGCCGCCCGACAGCTGCCACGGGTACTTCTGGCCGACGCCGGGCAGCCCGATCGCCGTCAGCGCGCCGTCGGCGACCGCCCGGCGGGCCTTCCGGCTGCGCTCGGTCCGCCGCAGCGGCAGCGCCACGTTGTCCTGCACGGTCAGCCACGGGTAGAGCGAGCGGCTGTAGTCCTGGAACACCACCGCCAGCCCGTCCGGCACCCCCTCGACCGGCGCACCGCTCAGCTCGACCTTCCCGGCCGTCGGCGCCAGCAACCCGGCGATGCACCGCAGCAGGGTGGACTTCCCGCACCCGGACGGCCCGACGATGCTGACCAGCTCGCCTTCGGCCACGCTGAGCCGGACGCCCTCGATGGCCACGTGGGCGCCGGGACCCTGGCCGTAGGCGCGCGTCAGATCGGTTACTTCAAGCACAACAGATCCGTATCCCTCCGCCGGCGCCTAGGCACCACCGTGCCACGCCGCCTTCCTGTTTTCCACACAATCCGGGCGCTTTCCGGCCACTGCCCGATAGGCCCGCCGCTCCGCCGGGTATGGGCCTCCGCATGCGCGTGATCACCCTGGAAGAGCATTTCTGGACCGACGAGCTGACCGAGGCCAACCGGGCCGCCCCGTCCGGCGCGCTGTCGGTGCCCCGGCTCGGGCCGCTGGCCGACGACTTGCGTGACCTGGGCGCGCGCCGCCTGGCCGACATGGACGCGGCCGGGATCGACGTCCAGGTGCTGTCGGTGGCCCCGCCCGCGGCCCAGGAGCTTGACCCGGAAGCCGCGGTGCGGCTGTCCCGCGACGCCAACGAGCGGCTGGCGGCCGCGGTCGGGGAGCATCCGGACCGGTTCGCGGGCTTCGCCACGCTGCCCACCCCGGACCCGGACGCGGCCGCCGCCGAGCTGGACCGCACCGTCACAGCGTACGGCTTCAAGGGCGCCATGATCCACGGGCACACCGGTGGCCGGTTCCTGGACGACGAGAAGTTCTGGCCGATCTTCGAGCGCGCCCAGGGGCTGAGCGTCCCGGTCTACCTGCACCCGACCTACCCCACCGCGCAGGTCCTTGACGCCTACTACCAGGGGCTCGACGCCCAGGTCAGCGCCACGCTGGCCACCAGCGGCTGGGGCTGGCACGCAGAGACCGGGCTGCACGTGCTGCGGATGATCCTCGGCGGCGTCTTCGACCGGTTCCCGGGCCTGCAGATGATCATCGGCCACATGGGCGAGAACCTGCCGTTCTCGCTGGCCCGTGCCGACGAGCGGCTCACCCCGGTCGCGACCGGCCTGAAGCGCCGGGTGGGCGATTACTTCCGGGACCACTTCTACGTCACCACCAGCGGCTACTTCACCGACCCGCCGCTGCTGTGCACGCTCATGGTGCTGGGCGCCGACCGGATCCTGTTCTCGGTTGACTACCCGTTCGCCAGCAACGGCCGGGGCCGCGCCTTCCTCGACGGCGCCCCCATCAGCGAGGCCGACCGGGAGAAGATCGCGCACGGCAACGCCGAGCGCCTGCTCGGCCTTTGAGATCAGCACGGGATCCAGCCGCCTCAGACGGCTTCCACCTGACGGGCGCCGCGGTGCCAGGCCAGCACCACCCGCTGCACGCCGTTCAGGATCGCGTTGAGCAGGTAGCCGAGGATGCCGAGGAGCACGATCGTGGACCACAGCTCGACCATGTCGAAGGAGTTCTGGGCGTTGAGCATCTCGTAGCCGATGCCGTTGCTGCTCCCGACCAGCTCGGAGAAGACCATCAGGATCAGCGCCAGCGACAGGCTGAGCCGGAACCCGGTGAAGATCTTCGGCAGCGCGGACGGGATGATCAGCTGGGTCAGCCGCTGAGCGCGGCTGAGCCGGAACGCCGCCGCCGTCTCCACCTGCACCGGGTCGACCGAGGCAGCCCCGTCGATGGTGTTGAGCAGGATCGGCCACACGGTGCCGAACGCGATCGTGGCCACCTCCATCTGGGTGCCGATCCTGAACAGGGCCAGGAACACCGGGGCCATCGTGACCACCGGCAGCGCCCGCCCGAACTGCAGCAGCGGCTCCAGGTACTCCGAGGCCGCCCGGGACCGGCCGAGGGTCAGCCCCAGCGGGATGCCGATCACGGTGGCGATGGCCAGCCCGGCCAGCGTTCGCCAGATGCTCGGCAGCAGATTGCTGGTCGCGTTGGCGGTGAAGAAGATGTGCGCCGCCGGCCCGGAGAACCACAGGTGGTACATCCGGTTCAGGATCGTCGACGGCGGCGGGAAGAACGGGCTGTGGTGCCCGGACGCCCACAGCTGCCACAGCAGCAGGCCGACCACCAGCACCACCCAGCGCGACAGCTCTCTCAGCACCTTCACGAGGCACCCGCCCCGGCCAGCTGGAGGTAGTGCCAGCGCAGCAGGCGGTGCTCAGACCAGACGATCGCGCGGTCCAGGACCAGGCCGAGGATCCCGGCCCAGATCGTCGCGGCCAGGATCACCGCCAGGTTGCCCGCCCCCGAGCTGTAGTCGGCGATGAAGGCACCGAGCCCCGGCCCGTTGACCCGGCCGGTGATGTAGCCCGCGCCGATGTCGAGGATGATCGCGACCGACGAGGCCAGCCGGACGCCGGTGGCGATGAACGGCGCCGCGCTGGGCAGCGACACCATCCGGATGGTGTCGAGCGCGGAGAACCCGAACGCCCGGTTGGTCTCCTTGGCCACCGGGTCGACGTCGTCCAGGCCGGCCATGGTGTTGTAGAGCACCGGCCAGATCGCGCCGTACACGATCAGCGTCACCGACATCCGCAGGCCCGGCCCGAGCCAGAGGCTGACCAGCAGGATCAGCGCCACCGAGGGGATCGGCCGGAGGAATTCGACCACCGCGCGGGTGGCCACCCGGACACCCGGCAGGCTGCCCAGCAGCACCCCCGCCGGGACCCCGATGACGATCGTGATGGCCAGCCCGGCGGCCCAGGCCTCGACGGTCGCGCCCAGGTCGGCCAGGAACCGGCCGCTGCCCAGCAGGGTGACGGCGTGCCCGAGAACCGTCGAGGTCAGCGGCAGCACCGACCTGGGGATGACCCCGGTCACCCCCAGCAGCTCGGCGATGGCCAGGAATGCGATCACGCCGGTGAGCCCGCGCCGCCAGCGGGCGGCGCGGGCCTTCCGGGCCGCTGGCGCCGCCGTCACGGGGGACGGCGGCGCGTCAGCGGTCATGCTGGGTCCAGACACAGGCAGCTATTTGAACAGCAGCGAGCTGGACGTGGCCGATCCGGTCGCCAGGCCGCCGCTCTTCATCAGCGTGAGCACCTGGTCGATCTCCGCCGGGTCGAGCGTGCTCGGGTAGTTGTTGAGCGGGAGCGCGTTGGCCTGGGCCGCGGTGACCTTGGTGTAGGTCGGAATGATCGACTTGAGCGCCGACGGGTTGGCGTCCGCGTAGGCCTGGGCCTTGAGCAGCGCCTTCTGGAACGCCCGGGCGGTGTTCGGGTTCTGCTGCGCCCAGCTGGAGGTGGACAGGTAGCCGGACATCGGCATGTTGGCCGCCGGGCCGTCACAGGACGAGACGACCTGCTTGGCCCCGTCCGCCGCCAGCGCGCCGCCCAGGAACGGCTCGACCGCGCTGATCGCGTCGACCTGCTTGGCCTTGAGCGCGGTGACCATGTTCGGGAACGGGACCACGACGTACTTCACCTTGGACGGGTCCACCCCGTCGGCCTTCAGCACCGCGTTCAGGGTCAGCGTCTGGATGTTGTTGGTCAGGTTGACCGCGACGGTCTTGCCCGCCAGGTCCGCGGGCTTGGTGATGCCCGACGACGCCAGCGCCGCGACCCCGAACGTGTTCGGCTTGCAGGTCACACCCTCGGCGATCACCTTGAACTGGGCCGTGCCCTTGGCCTGTGCCTCGATGAACGAGACGTAGTTGGCGCCGGCGATGACCGCGATGGTGCCGTGCAGCATGTCCGGGATCGCCTGGGTGCTCTGGGCCACCGAGGTGACCTTGACGGTCAGGCCTTCCTGCTTGAAGTACCCGAGCTTGTTGGCCAGGTAGAGCCCGGCGCTGTCGACCACCGGCAGCGCGCCGACCGTGATCGACGTCTGCTCGAGCTTGGCCGAGGACGCCGATGGCGACGCGGACGATCCCGAGCTGGCCGAGCCGGACGACCCCGAGCTGCTGCAGCCGGCGGCCAGCGCCGCGACGGCCAGGCCGGTCGCGGCGGTGAGAGAAATCCGGCCGAGGCGTGGAGACCTCATTGACGCTCCTTCGTGGAGAACGGCCTGAATGCCGTTGTCTGGTCAAATTGGCGCCGGCGGCCAGCGGCCGGCGTTAAAGCTGGCCCCCCGCGCCAATGCGACTCGCCCAATCCCGCCCGGTCGAATGCGAGCGGTCCAATGGACGGTCCGTTGGCGCGTCATAAGTATTACCTCATCCGCGGCCGGCTTGTTCTCGGGGCCGGCATCCGTTAGGGAAAGGTTCCCGTTCTCATCGGATGAGTATAACAAGCAGTAATTTTGACTTAACAGTGAGTAGTTAGAGCTGGCCGCGAGCCACTGCATGACTCCCAGCGAATGCTGCGGCACGCAGGTCGAATCTGCCTTTGCGCGCGCCAAACCGGGACGGCTCAACCGCCCGGGTGAAATTGCTTGCGGTGCACTCTTTTACGTGAAAGTAACGTTCGTCAGCGGAACAGCAGCGGCCCGACCGAGAAATTGGCCGGGACCAGATGGCCGCTGGACATCGCGCTGGCCACCCGCTGCAAGTGTGTCTGGTCGAGCGAGGTCGGGAACTGCCCGAGGTTGACCACCGCGGCCTGGTTCGGCGTGAGGCCCTTGATGTAGTGCGGCATGATCTCCTCGACGTCCGACCGGCTGGAGTCGGCCAGCGCCTGCCCGCGGTTGAGGGCCCGCTGGAACGCGTGCGCCGTGTTCGGGTACTTCTGCAGGAACGTCGAGGTGGAGAAGTAGCCGGAGATCGGGAACGCCGCGGTCGGGCCGATGCAGGTCGACATGACCGGCTGGGCGCCCAGGCCGAGCTCGTTCTCGGTGATGAACGGCTCCACCACGCTGATCGCGTCGACCTGGTGGGCCTTGAGGGCGGCGCCCATCTTCGGGAACGCGACCTGGACGTAGGTCACCGAGGCGGAGTTGACCCCCGCGGTCTGCAGCGCGGTGTTGGTCAGCAGCGTCTGGATGTTGGCCTTGACGTTGACCGCGATCCGCTTGTGGGCCAGGTCCTTCGCGCTGTTGATGCCGGTTCCGGGCAGCGACAGCACCTCGAACGTGTCGGGCGCGCACGACTGCCCGTCCGCCACCACCTTGAGGTTCAGGTGCTTGGTCTCGTCGGCCTGGAGGAACGACACGTAGTTGGCCCCGGCCACCACGTCGACGGTGCCCTTCTCCAGGTCGGGGATGGCTTGCGTGCTGGCCGCGATCGGCTGGATCTTGACGTTCAGGCCGGCCTGCTGGAAGAAGCCGTTCTGCTGGGCCAGGAACAGCCCGGCGGTGTCCACCACCGGCAGCGAGCCGATGACCAGATTGGTCTTCTCCAGATGGGCCGTGGCGGTGGTCGTGGTGCTGCTCCCGCTGGAGGTGCAGGCGGCAGCGAGCACCGCGACGGCGAGACCGCTGACGGCGGCCAGGGATGCCCGCCCGGCCCGGGTGAACCTCATTGTGCTCCTTCAAACCGTCGAACAGCCAAACAGGAGGCACGTCTCAAACAGGCACAACTTGACGCAGCCAGTTGCCAACCGTATCAGTGCGGCGAGTGACGGGAGGGCGATTCGGGCAGCATCCCCGCTTCCCGGATCATCCCAGGTCAAGTCGCCCACAGTCGAACATGGGGCACGCCCGGAGCCCTCCGTGCCCGGCTGACCGCCTGGTGTTTGGGTCAGGGCGGCGACTCCCGGACCGGCCGCGCGGGCTTGCCGACGTTGCCGGGGCCGTCAGTTGCACGTTGCGCGTCGTTGCCGGCGGCCGGGTGCCGGCGGCTGCCGACGATGGCGGCCGGCCCGGGCTGGGCGGCAGGCCCGGCAGGCGGGTGTCCCGGCCGGGCCCCGGGCGGTCCGGCGGTTGTCTTCGCGCGGGCGCACGCCCGGGTTTACCGGCCGGTGTTACGGCCTACTGATCGGGCGCCCAGGGAAAGGTAAATTTCCGCCATCAGATCTGTGTGCGGCGTTAATTATGGCCGCGATGATGTTATTTGCGGCCATGTCCGGCACCCCTTGGCCACCGCTGCCGTTCTGCTGGCGTGGGCAAATGGCGGCCGTAGATGACGGGCCAGGGCCGGACGCCGGCCATTTCACGCTCTGCCGGCATTAAGGACATTGGTCCCTAACCCCCCGTGCTAATAGCCATACGCAGGGTAATATATTTGATGATTAAAGTATACGGAAAAAGGCGTCAGGGCCTTCTCGCCACGGGATCTAGCGCCTTGTTTATGGCTGATCGCTCTTAGTCACTGTTACGTGGCGTGACGGTAGGCATGCGACGGGATACCATGACCATAACCGCAGGTCAGGGGGTGTTCTACGGAGCGTGATGCTGGCCGGGCAAACCGGTCAGAACCGGTAACGTCGCTGGTCACCGATCTCCCCGTGGGCTACCAGCCGGCCGATGTGCCGGGCCGGGGGTGCCATCTACCGCAACCTTGGACAAAATTACTGGCGAATACGCCATGAGCGGTCGCGGGAAGATGATTATATGTCCTTACCCGTTTTGCGACTCCGACGTCAGAGTTGCCTAGGTCGTCCGGAAGTCGTCGGCCTTGCGGTGGACAGCGTGGTGAGCGGACCGCGGTGAACGTTGCTCGGGAAGAAGGGGTGCGATGTTGTCCGGCTTCTGTGACAGAGCCGTCTGGAACAGCGGCCCGCAGGCTGTAGTCGAGACCCCTGTTCGTGCGAGGTGCGAAGGCTGTGCGTAGGAGACCGGTGACAGGCGAGCGCGACGGCGGCGAGGGTCCCGTGCCGAACGGGACCCACGTGGCTGACGGCGCTGCGGCCGCGGGGGGCAACGGGGGGACGGCCACCATGACCGTGCCCGGCGCCCCGCCCGGTGCGCCTGCCCCGGGTGAGGTGGACGAGACCCCGCGGCCCGCTGCGCCGCGCTCGGGCTCCCGGATGGCGCTGAGCAACTGGCGTGTCCGCTGGCGCATCCTGGCCCTCATCGTGGTCCCCACCCTGGCTGCCGTGATCCTCGGTGGCCTGCGGGTCGGCTCGGCCGCCAGCAGCGCGCTGGCCGACCAGCGGACCGAGAACGTGGCGCTGCTCAACGCCGACGTGGTCCGGCTGGCCCAGAGCATGGAGGACGAGCGGGACATCACCGCCGGCTACATCGCGGCGGGCCAGCCGACCGGCAACGCCACCCTGCACATCGAGCTGACCAACCAGCAGGCCGCCACCGATGAGGCCGCCCAGCAGGTCACCGGGCAGGCAGCCAGCATCGGGGACAACTACTCCTCGAGCATCCGCCAGGCCCTCAACGCGGTGCTGGCCCGGATCAGCGACCTGCCGCAGCTGCGGGCGGCCGCGTCCTCGCCGAGGTTCCCGACCGAGCCGATGATCCAGGACTACACGAACTCGATCGGCTCGCTGCTCACGTTCACCAGCCTCTCCGGCGCCGGCACCAGCGACACCACGCTGGGCAACGACGTCATCGTCCTCACCGCGCTCGCCCGGGCCGAGGACCAGGCGTCCGCCCAGCGCGGCACGCTGTTCGCGTCGCTCTGGACCGGGAAGTTCCCGCCCCAGGGCCTGGCCGACCTGCAGGACCAGCAGGCTTCGCAGGCCGCCGACCAGGCCGACTTCACCAGCGCGGCGTCGCTGTCCCAGCAGCAGCTGTTCCAGAACACGGTCAGCGGCACCCCGGTCGACCAGGCCGCCTACGAGGAGTCGCTGGCCATCTCGACCAGCGCCAACGGCTCGGCCAGCATCGGCTCCACCGGGGCGAACGCGGCCAACCTCTGGTACCAGAACATGACGTCCACCCTGGGCAAGATGCGCTCGGTGGAGAACACGCTGATGAACAACATCATCAGCCGCAGCCAGTCGCTGCAGACCTCGGCCACCCGGTTCGCGGTCGTCATCGGCATCGTCGTGCTGGCCCTGCTGATCCTGGTCCTGCTGGTCACCACCTTCGTCGCCCGCTCGATGATCCGCCCGCTGCGCCGCCTGCGGGAGGACGCGCTCGACATCGCCGGTACCCGGCTGCCCGACATGGTCCGGCGCCTGTCGGAGACCGAGGGCTCGGACGAGAGCGTCGAGATCGAGCCGATCGCCGTGTCCTCCACCGACGAGATCGGTGAAGTCGCGCGGGCCTTCGACCAGGTCCACCGCGAGGCGGTCCGGCTGGCCGCCGACGAAGCCATGCTGCGCGGCAACCTGAACGCGATGTTCGTCAACCTGTCCCGCCGCAGCCAGTCCCTGATCGAGCGGCAGATCTCGCTGATCGACAACCTGGAGCAGGGCGAGCAGGACTCGAACCGGCTGAGCAGCCTGTTCCGGCTGGACCACCTGGCCACCCGCATGCGCCGCAACTCGGAGAACCTGCTGGTCCTCGCGGGCCATGAGGCCTCCCGGCGCTGGAGCCAGCCGGTCCCGCTGGTGGACGTGCTCCGCGCCGCCATCTCCGAGATCGAGCAGTACGAGCGGGTCGTGCTCAACGTCCAGCCCGGCATCACCGTTGTCGGCCAGGCCGTCAACGACGTCGTGCACCTGGTGGCCGAGCTGGTCGAGAACGCGACGACGTTCTCGCCCGAGGACAGCCAGGTGTTCGTGTCCGGGCAGCCGCTGACCACCGGCGGCGTCCTGCTCGACATCACCGACGGCGGCGTCGGCGTCTCCGATCAGGAGATGGGACACGCGAACTGGCGGCTGGACAACCCGCCGGTCGTCGACGTCGGCGTGTCCCGGCGCATGGGCCTGTTCGTGGTCGGCCGCCTGGCCGCCCGGCACGGGGTCAGGGTCCGGCTGCGGCACGCATCCTCGGGCGGCCTGACCGCGCTCGTCTGGCTGCCGGACACGGTGGCCCAGCAGGAGGGCGCGCCGCTCGGCCGGCTGCGGCCGTTCGGGGTCGAGGACTACGGTCCCGCCCCGTCGCTGTCGGCCCCGCCGGCCGGTGCGGCCGGTACGCTGCCCACCCGCCAGGCCGGAGCCGGTTACGGCCAGCCCGGCAGCGCGGCCGCCCAGGCCGCCGCGGCCGCCCGGATCCCGCGGTTCTCGCCGCCCGGCACCGGCCCGCAGCCGATCAGCCCCGCCCCGCGCGAGGGCAGCGGCCCGCAGCCGCTGCCCAGCCGGCCTGGCAACGGTGCCGCCCGCGGTTTTAGCTCACCACCGGCCCCGACCCCGCCCACCCCGGCCGTTCCGCCGCAGGCGCCGGCGCCTGCCGGGCCGTCGTCCAACGGGTTCGGCACCGGCGGGTTCGGCCCGCCCGCCGGGATCAGCCGCAGCGGCTTCGGCGGGACCGGGCCGACCCCGGTCATCCCGCCCGCGCCGAACGGCGGCAACGGTGCTGGCCTGGGCAGCGGCACCAACGGAGCCGACAACGGAGTGCGGGTCCCGGCGCCCCCGGAGAGCGGGCACGACCAGCGGCTGCCGATCTTCGACTCGCTCGAGTCGGACTGGTTCCGGCGCAGCGGCACCACCCACGCCACCACCCAGACCGCGGCCACGGGGACCGCGGAGGAGCCGGCCTGGCACTCACCGGCCGACGAGGGCTGGCGTGCGGCCGAGACCGTGGCCGCGCCGACCACCGGTTCCACCACCCAGGCGGGGCTCCCGCGCCGGGTGCCGCGGGCGAACCTGGTGCCCGGATCGGTGGGCGAGCCGGGGGCCGCGGCGCCCGACAACAGCGGGGGAGGGCCCTCTCGTTCGGCAGAGGAAGTCCGTAGCAGGCTGGCCAGTTTCCAGCGGGGCGTGCGCGAGGCGCGTGCGGCCGCACCTAAGACCGAGGAGCCATAGGACGGATGAGATCCCCGCATGAACGGCATATCGTGCTAGACAAGAGACCGCAGGGCAAGGCCCGGGAGGCCGGGCGGCTAGGAGGGGACCAGTGAGCACGCCAGGTCGACCGACGCAGGACCTGGGCTGGCTGATCACCAACTTCGTCGAACGGGTCCCGGACGTCGCGCACGCGGTTGTGGTGTCATCGGACGGGCTGCCGCTCGCGTTCTCCGCGGGGTTCCCGCAGGAACGAGCCGATCAGCTCGCCGCCGTCACCTCCGGTCTGACCAGCCTGACCCAGGGCGCCTCGCGCGTCTTCGAGGGCGGCGCGGTCGTCCAGACCGTGGTGGAGATGCAGCGCGGGGTCCTGGTCATCATGGCCATCAGCAACGGCTCCAGCCTGGCGGTTCTCGCCGCCTCCACCTGTGACCTGGGCCTGGTCGCCTACGAGATGACCCTGCTGGTCGAGCGGGCGGGCCGGGTTCTCACGCCGGCCACCCGCGGCATGATGCAAGCTTCCATCCCTGGGGACGGCAGACGATGACCGGAGGACACGGTGGCGGGCCCGCCGAGAGGTGACGACCGCCCGCTTCCGCCAGGCTCCGCCCGGACGTGGGACAGTCGGTCGGGGCCTTGGGACGAGCGGTCCGGGACGTGGAACCGTGGCTCGAACGCGTGGGAGGGCGGCCGTACCGCCGCCGGCCCGTACGACGGCGCAGGGGGACGTGGCGACCGGCCGCGCTCCGGCGAGGAAGAGGCCGTAGGCCGCCTGGTCCGGCCGTACACGGTCACCGGTGGCCGTACTCAGCCGCGCTATCAGCTTCAGGTTGAAGCCCTGGTCACCGCGACGGTGTACGAACCGCGTGACCTGTCCGTGCTCGCGCCTGAATGCCAGGCCATTCTGCAATTCTGCCGGGACTGGCGATCTGTGGCGGAAATCTCCGCCGTCCTGCGGCTACCGCTTGGCGTGGCTAGGATTCTCATCGCGGATATGGGGGCCGATGGCCTGGTGCGCATCCACCAGCGGGAGGATGCCGAGGGCCGGCCGGATCTCAATCTGCTCGAAAGGGTGCTTAGTGGACTCCGTAAGATCTAACGTCGGCGCGCCGCAGGGCGCGGCCGCGGCCATGACCTCGGTCAAGATCGTGGTCGCGGGCGGTTTTGGCGTTGGCAAAACCACGTTCGTCGGCTCCGTGTCGGAGATCACGCCGCTGACCACCGAGGCCATGATGACGGTGGCCAGCACCGACGTGGACGACCTGTCGCACGTGCCGGACAAGAGCACCACGACGGTCGCCATGGACTTCGGCCGGATCACCCTCGAGCAGGACCTGATCCTCTACCTGTTCGGCACGCCCGGCCAGCACCGGTTCTGGTTCATGTGGGACGACCTCATCCAGGGCGCCATCGGCGCGGTGGTGCTGGTCGACACCCGGCGGCTGGCCGACTCGTTCCCGGCGGTGGACTACTTCGAGGCCAGCGGGCTGCCGTTCGTGATCGGCATCAACGGCTTCTACGGCCAGTTCCCGCACCGCTCCAAGGACGTGAGCGAAGCGCTGGCCATCTCGCCCGACGTGCCGGTCATCCCCTGTGACGCGCGTAACCGCGAGTCCACCAAGGCCACCCTGGTCACCCTGGTCGAGCACGCGATGACCGTCCAGGCCGCCGGCCGCTACTGAGCCGCAGCACCTTTCACCCAGGAGGACTTCCCCCGTGGGGGATCGTTACTACAGCACGTCCACGGCCTTTCTCGAAGCGCTGGCGGAAGCCGGCATCCGGTACATGTTCACCAACCTCGGCAGCGACCACCCGGGCCTGATCGAGGCGCTGGCGCAGGCGCGGGCCGAGGGTCGCCGGGACGAGTTGCCCGAGCTGATCATCTGCCCGCACGAGACGGTGGCGCTGAGCGCGGCCCACGCCTACGCCGCGGTCACCCGCGAGCCGCAGGCGGTGCTGGTGCACGTGGACTCGGGCACCCAGAACCTGGGCGGCGCGGTCAACACCGCGTCCCGCGGCCGGGTGCCGGTGCTGATCTTCGCCGGCGGCGCCCCGTTCACCATCGAAGGTGAGCTGCCGGGCAGCCGCAATGAGTTCATCCACTGGGTCCAGGACGTCCACGACCAGCGTGGCATCCTGCGCAACTACGTCAAGTACGACAACGAGATCCGCACCGGCCGCAACGTCAAGCAGCTGGTGCACCGGGCGCTGCAGATCTCCGCCAGCGAGCCGGCCGGGCCGGTCTACCTGGTCGGGCCGCGCGAGGTGATGGAGGAGGAACTCGAGCCCTACACGGTCGATCCGGCCAGCTACCGGCCGATCGAGCCGGCCCCGCTCAGCGCCGACGTCGCCGGCGAGATCGGCCGGGCGCTGGCCCGGGCCCGCAACCCGCTGATCGTCACCGGCTACCTGGGCCGCCACCCGGAGGCGGTGCCCGAGCTGACCAGCCTGTGCGAGCTGCTGGCCATCCCGGTCATCGAGTCGGCCCCGCACTACCTGAACTTCCCGGCCGACAACCCGATGCACAGCGGCTACCAGTGGACCACCAAGGACCAGAATCCGGTCCTGGCCGAGGCCGACGTGATCCTGGCCATCGACTGCGACGTGCCCTGGATCCCCGTCACCAGCAAGCCGGCCCGCGACGCGGAGATCTACTGCGTCGACATCGACCCGCTCAAGTCGGGGATGTCGATGTGGCACATCCCGGCCCGCCGGTTCGCGGCCGCCGACTCCCGGCTGGCGCTGCCCCAGATCACCGCCTACGTCCGCGAGAACAACCTGATCGACGAGGGCCTGGTCGAACAGCGGCGGGCCGACGTGACCGCCCGCCACAACCTGCAGCGAGCCGAACGGGACCAGCGCGAGGCCCCGGCGGACGGCGGGATCACCCCGCAGTACCTGGCCGCCTGCGTCCGCGACGCGCTGGCCGACGACGACCCGCTGTTCCTGACCGAGGCCATCACCAACTACGAGATCGTCGCCGAGCACCTGCGGGTCAACCGCCCGGGCGGCCTGATCGGCAGCGGCGGTGGGTCCCTGGGCTGGGCCGGCGGGGGAGCGGTGGGCGCCAAGCTGGCTGCTCCCGACCGCACGGTGGTCTGCATGGTCGGCGACGGCAGTTATCTGTTCGGTGTGCCATCCTCGGCCCAGTGGGTCGCCCGCCGCTACCAGGCGCCGGCGCTGACGGTCATCTTCAACAACCGGGGCTGGCGGGCCCCGAAGTTCTCGGCCCTGGCCGTCCACCCCAAGGGCGCCGCCGCCGAAAACGATGATTTCAACGTCAGCTTCGAGCCCGCCCCCGACTACCCCGGGATCGCGGCCGCCGCCGCCGGCGCCTATGCCGTGAACGTCACCGACCCGGAGGATCTCCCCCGGGTTCTGCGCGAAGCCCTGGCCGAAGTCCACGGCGGCCGGTCAGCCGTCGTCGCCGCCTATCTGCCCGGCGTCTGAGATAATGTTCTGCGGTCCGGGGCGCTAGCCCCCGGCGAGGGGCGGTAGCTCAGCCGGTTAGAGCAGCGGACTCATAATCCGCCGGTCCTGGGTTCGAGTCCCAGCCGCCCCACCGTCCCGTCACTGGCCACCGGGCTGGACGAGGCCGCTCTCGTGAGCGAAGACCACGGCCTGGACGCGGTCCCGGAGTTGCAGCTTGGCCAGGATCCGGGTCACGTAGGTTTTGATGGTCGGCTCGCTCAGAAAGAGCGCGGCCCCGATCTCGGCGTTGGCACGGCCCTGGGCGATCAGCGTCAGGACCTCCACCTCGCGGGCGGTCAGCGCGCCGAGGCTGGCGCGCTGATCGAGGCCGGGCCGCGGACGGCGCACGTAGTCCTCGATCATCCGTCGGGGACGGTTCCGGCTCCAGTCGGCCGCGGGCTGCTCTGCCTGGGGGTCGCGGTCATCCGCGCCCGGGTCTTCCCGCGCTGGGCCGGGGTACTGCTGGTCGCCTCGGTGCCCGCCGGCTTCCTCGGCCTGCCCGGGCCGCTCGCCCTGCTCAGCGATTACCTCGCGTTCGCCGCCCAGTTCACCATCGGCCTGCAGATGGCGCGGGCCGAGTCCCGGCACCCGGCCGATGTCCGCACTCCAGCCGAGGCTGCTGCCCCGCTCACCACCTGACCCTGCCTCGCCCGGCCACGCACCGCCCCGTTAGCCCTCGCTGACGGGCATGCGCGGCCACTACTGCCGTCTGGCTGAGCCATACCATTACCATGGTCCGAATATTGACTAATGAAGCCTATACTTCCGACTATGACGATCGCCTCAACGCCGGTGCCACTGTCTGAAGCCAAGGCGCACCTGTCTGAGCTGGCCCGTCGAGTCCGCCAGCAACATGAGCGGATCACACTGACCCGGAACGGAGAGGCCGAGGCCGTCCTGCTGTCGGTCGAGGACCTTGAGGGCCTGGAGATGACCCTGGAAATCCTCGGCGAGAGCGATGCGACCATCCGGATCTCCGAGAGCCTCGAAGCCCTGGAACGCGGCGATCCCGGTGCTGACCTGGCCGCAGTTCGTCAGGATCTGGCCCGTCGTCGCAACAGCGGCGCGTGACCTCCGCGCCGGCGGAGCGGTACGAGATCAGGTTCCAGCCCGCTGCGCGGCGCGCTATCGCTGAGCACCTTCCGGAAACCGTAGCCGCCGCCGTGCTGGAGTTCTGCGACGCTACCCTGGCCGTCAACCCGCAGCGGGTGGGTAAGCCATTGTTCGGTCCGCTGGCCGGTTGTCACGGCGCGCGGCGTGGCACCTATCGCATCGTTTACCGGATCTACGAGAGCACCCACGTTGTCCAAGTCCTCGATATCGCCCATCGTTCGGAGATCTACCGCCGCCCATAGCAGTGGTTGATGAGAGCAGCGGACTCATAATCCGCCGGTCCTGGGTTCGAATCCCAGCCGCGGCGTTGCGGGACTGACCCGCCGTCACCCCGGTAACGACCGGAGCCCGATGGCCCCGCTGGCCAGCCCTGACCGGCCTGGGGCCATCGGAGCGTTTACCGGCAGGCCGGCCTGGCGCCAGGCCTGGAAACCGCCGTCGACGTCGGTCGCGCGGGCGAATCCCAGCTGCTGCAAGGTGGCCGCGGCCAGGCTCGATTGGTAGCCCTCGTCGCACAGCAGGATGACGTGGTCGGACAGTCCCGGCGCCTGCGGATGGCGGTGCCCGCTGGCCGGATCCAGCCGCCACTCCAGCACGTTGCGGGCGATCACCAGCGCCCCGTCGATCGTCCCGTCCCGGGTGATCTGGGAGTCGGAGCGGATATCGACCATGACCGCCCCCGCCCGCATCGCCTGCCGGGCAGGCTCGGGCCCGAGCCGCTGCAGGCCGCTGCGCGCCGCCGCCAGCAATTGATCAATGGTGGTCCGCGTCATCCGGATGACCTTATCGGACGGACCGCCGGCCCACTCGACGGGCTTCTATTGCTCCACGGTGGCCGGCTCGTAGGGTACGAGGTCGGGATCTTCGAATATCCCGTACCCGGGCTCGTAGCCGCAGTAGTGGAAGCCGTCGGCGCCGATTCCCTCGTCCACCAGGTGGTAGACGCCGTAGCGGCTCGAGATGAGCTATTCGCAAGCGCTGCTGGCCCCGTGCGTGCCGGCCGCGTCGGCCGCCGAGTTGCCGGGCTGCGGGCGGCCAGCTTCGGCCTGATCGCCGCCCCGCCGTCGCATGATCCGCGCCGGGCGCTGGACGCGGACGAGGACGGGCCGCACGACGGAAACGAGGGTGGCGTGGCAGTGCTTGCAGCGGATCGCCTCCGCCTTGATCTCCCCCCGGCAGAACGGGCACTCACCGCCGTGCTCGGGCCGCACCGGAATGTCGGCCAGGCAGTGAATGCAGCGCACGGCTGTCGTCTGCACCTGTTCCTGGCCAGAGGATCTTCGGCAAGACCGCGCGCACCAGGGGCTGCTCGGCCACCGGCTCCTCGCCGCGCGATAACGTCACTGCGAAACCACCTAGTTCACTGGAGAGCGGCCCATGCCCGAAATCCCCGAGTCCCACCGGGACCTGCTCGACGCCCAGTTCGCCACGCTGGCCACGATCAACCCGGACGGGCGGCCACAGCTGTCGGAGGTGTGGTTCCTGGCCGAAGACGGCACGGTCAAGTTCTCGCTGAACCGCAGCCGTCAGAAGACCAAGAACCTCACCAGCCGGCCGGCCGCCACCGTGCTGATCCTCGACCTGGCGAACCCCTACCGCTACCTCGAGATCCGCGGCGACGCCGAGGTCACCCCCGACGATGATTACGCCTTTGCCGACAAAGTGGGCGCCAAGTACAGCGACGACCTTCGCGACCGCGACCAGCCCGGCGACACCCGGGTGGTGGTGACCATCCACCCCACCCGCATCAACGCCTGGCCCACCGGCTGACCACCGCCCCACGTTCACTTCGGTTGTTGACAATCAACAACCGAACGAGTTTGGGTAGTCGTCGTTGGAGGAGACCTACCTGGAGGTGCGGTGTGGCGGACCGGGAGACGCTCGAGCTGCTCGGATCGTTCGGCGCCAGCCCGGCGCTGCTGTCCGCCGGCGAGCGGGCCGCCCTCGACGAGCAGGGGTTCCTGGCCCTGCCGGGCCTGATCGACCCGGAGACGGTAGCGGCGCTGGTCCGGCGCTTCGACGAGCTCGTCGAGGCCGAGGGCGACCAGGCCGGTCTTGAGGCCCACCGGGAGGCGGGCACCGACCGGCTGGCCAACCTGGTCGACAAGGATCCCCTGTTCGACCTGGTCTGGAACAACCCGCGCCAGCTCTCGGCCATCGCCCACGTCCTCCAGTGGCAGCCCGAGAAGGTCTTCTCGCTCAACGGGCGCAGCGCGCTGCCCGGCCAGGGCCACCAGAGCCTGCACGTCGACTGGGCGGGCGCGGTCGCGGCGGGCGACTACCAGATCGCCAACTCGATCTGGATGCTCGACGACTTCACCGCCGGGAACGGCGCCACCCGCGTCGTGCCCGGGTCACACCGCTGGGGTCAGGTGCCCAGGGATGCCCTCGCCGACCCGGCCGCGCCCCACCCCGGCGAGATCCTGGTGACCGGGACGGCCGGCACCTGCGTGGTCTTCAACAGCCACCTGTGGCACGGCGGCACCCTGAACCGCACCGCGGCCCCCCGCCGCGCCATCCACGCCGCGTTCGTCCGCCGCGACCAGCGCCAGCAGACCGTGTTCGCCGACCACGTGCACGAGACCACCCGCCAGCGCCTGACCCCCGCCCAGCGCTACCTCCTCGGGCTCTGACCTGGCCTTACTGCTGGTCGCGCAGGGCCTGCATCGCGTCTTCGAAGTCGCGCAGCCGAGCCTGCAGCCGCTGCCCGGCGCCCTGGTCGCCAGCCTGGGAGGCCGACCGCAGCGCGTCCAGGGCGGTGATGGCGTCGTCGGCCCGGGCCCGTTCGTATTCGCCGGGGGCGTTCGCGCGCAGCGACTGCAGGGTGCGGGTCATGTCCTCGGCCCGGGCCTGCACGTCCATCCAGCGGTTGCCGGCGCTCGGATCCCGGTACTGGCTGGCCCGGGTGGCCGCCTGGACCGCCTGGAACAGGCCCGATCCGCGGTTGTAGGCGTCGGCCGCCCGCGCCTGCCAGGCCCGGCGCCGGGCCGCCCGGCCTCGTGCCGCCGAGCTGATCACGGCGATCAGCACGATCGCGGCGATCACCGCGAGCGCGATCCACAGGTAAATCAGGTTGAACTTCCCGGATCCGGCCGTCGGCGAGCCACTGACCGACGGTGACGGCGACGTGGATGACGGCGACGGTGACGGGCTCGGCGGGGGAGCGGGGGCGCTGGTCGTCGGGGGAGCCGGCGCGGCCGTGGTGGGCGGCGCGGTGGTGGGCGGGGCCGTGGTCGGCGGCGGAGTGGCGCTGGCGGCGGGCGCCGCCCCGATGCCCTGGGCGGCGGGCGCCGCCCCGCTCACCCCGGCCGCCCCGCTCACCCCGGCCGCCCCGCTCACCCTGGCCGCGCCGCTGCCCCCGGCTGCCTGGGCGGCCTCTACGGCCGTACCGCCCATGATCATCAACGCGGCGGCCAGCACGAGCACTCGCCTCATGAACCTCACTGCCATCGGGGCCCCCTTCTCCATCCGGTAGCGTCTGCCCTCCGGGCCGCTAGGTCAAGCGCCATCGCCGCGCAGGCTCGCCGGAAGTTCCCGTTGCAGCGCGGCTTGGTACCGCCCCGGCGTCTGGCCCACCGCCCGGCTGAACGCGTCGATGAACGAGCTCGGGTTCGACCAGCCGCAGACGACCGCGGTGTCGGTGACGCTGGTGCCCTCGGCCAGCAGTACCAGCGAGTAGTGGATCCGCAGCTGGGTCCGCCACCGCTGGAAGCTCATGGCCAGTTCGCTGGCGAACAGCCGGCTGAGCGTTCGGGCGCTTGCGCCCGCGTGCCGGCCCAGCTCGGCCAGCGTCGCCGGGTTGCCCGGGTCCTCGCGGAGCCGCCCGGTGACCGCCCGGAGCCGCTCGTCGGCTGGCTCGGGCAGGTGCAGCGGCTGCTCGCTGGATTCCAGCAGCTGGTCCAGGGTGACCCGCTCCAGCCTCCGCCGGGCCGCCGCGGTCCGGGTGCCCGCCCCGGTCAGCGTCATGATCAGCTCCCGCAGCAGGCCCGAGACGGCGATCACGGTGGGCTCAGCACGCGGACCGCCCAGCACCAGCGGCTCGGCCGGCCCGCCCGGCCGCTCCAGGCCACGCGGATCGCCCAGCACGCTCGCGGGGAACAGTAGCGCCCGCATGTCGGTGACCCCGTAGGCCTGATGCTCGTGCTCGGCGCCGGCCGGGACCCAGACCGCGCGGTGCGGCGGTGCCATCCAGGTGCCCCGTTCGGTGGTCACCCCGAGCAAGCCGTGGGCCGGGTAGATGAGCTGGGCCTGGTCATGAAAGTGCGTGGTGATCCGCTCGCCGGTCTGCAACCGGCGGCGGGTGGCGGGCGCGACCCGCCGAGGTTGGCGACTTTCCGGCATCAGCTGTCAGACTACCGGTGGCCTGCCGCCATCGTCGCCCGGCACGATGGCATGCGTGACCTCTCCGCCTGCAAGTCCGCCCGCCACCGCGCCGCCGCCCGGCGCCGCCCGGCCGCGCCGCCGCCCCGATCCCGCGGTCTGGCTGCTCAGCGCCGGGCACGCGGTCGACGACCTCTACCAGGGTGCGGTGCCGGCGCTGATCCCGTTCTTCGTCGCGGCCCGGCACTGGGATTACGCGGCCGCCAGCGGGATCACGGTCGCCGCGACCGTACTGTCCTCGGTCATCCAGCCGATGTTCGGCCTGCTCACCGACCGGCGGCGCGCGCCCTGGCTGGTCCCGCTGGGGATGAGCGTCGCCGGGGCCGGCATCGGCCTGTCCGGGCTCAGCCACTACTACTGGCTGACCTGGCTGGCCGTCGCGCTGTCGGGCATCGGGGTGGCCGCCTATCACCCCGAGTCGGCCCGGCTGGCCCGGCTGGCCGCCCGCGGTTCGCACGAGGCCATGAGCCTGTTCTCCATGGGCGGCAACGTGGGCTTCGCGCTCGGCCCGGTCATCGTCGGCGGCGTCCTCGGCGCGCTCGGCCCGACCGGCACCCTGCCGTTGCTGGCTCCCGCGCTGGCCTGCGGCCTGATCACCCTGCTGGCCCTGCGCCGGGCGGCCTGGGCCCGCCAGCCGCGGCCCAGCGTCGCGGCCGGCGCAACCCCGCTGGCCAGCGACTGGCGTGGCTTCACCAAGCTGACCGTGGTGGTGGTCGGCCGCTCGATCGTGACCTTCGGGCTCGGCACGTTCCTCGCGTTGCTGGTCGAGCAGCGGCTGCACGCCGGCACCGCCGTCGGGGAGGCCGCGCTCATCACCTTTTACGGAGCGGGGGCCCTCGGCACCCTGCTCGGCGGGCGGCTGGCCACCCGCTGGGGCCGCGTCCGGGTGGTCCGCGTCGCCTATTTCCTGGCCATCCCCGCCCTGGCCGCCATCTGGCTGCTGCCTGGCCCGGCGATGTTCGCCGGCATCGCCGCCAGCGCCCTCACCCTCTACGTGCCGTTCTCCCTGCACGTCACCCTGGGCCAGGACTATCTGCCCGGCCGGGTCGGCACCGCCAGCGGCGTCACTCTCGGCCTGGCCGTCAGCATCGGCGGCGTCGCCTCCCCGCTCATCGCGCTGATTGCCGACCACACCACCCTGCGCACCGCCTTCGCCGCCCTGACCGTCGTCCCGGTCGTCTGCGCGCTGATCGGCCTGAGCCTGCGCGAGCCCGCCCCCGCGCCGGCCGCCTGACCGCCCCCGCCCGCCTGACCGGTCGCTGGCCCACACCCTGGCGGGTCGTGGTCACGCCGAGCTGGCCAGCTAGTCAGCTAGTCAGCAAGGTCGGCCAGGACGCTGGTCAGCAGCTGCGGTGCCCGCGGCCCCGCGTCCGGCTCCGGGCGCCAGGTGCAGGCCACCCCGACGGCGGCCACCCGCCCGGTCCCGATGATCATCCGCAGCGCACCGGTCACCTGGGCCAGCCCCGGCCCGCCCGACGCCGGGTAGCGCAGGCCGCCCACCTCGGCCGGGTCCACCACGTCGAGGTCGAGGTGCAGGTACAGCGGGCCGCCGGGCAGCAGCCCGGGCGACAGCCCGGCCACGTCGCTGCGCTGGATCCGGGCCCCGGCCAGGTAACTGACTTCCGGCGGGTCGAGGTCGCGGACGCCGGCCAGCACGATCCGGTCCTCGGGCACCGGCCGCAAACCCAGCCGGGTGGCGATCAGCTCCGGCCGGTAACCGGTGAGAATCCGCACCGGCAGGCCCCCCAGATAGCCGGACGCCGACGTCTCCAGCGTCTGCACGTCGCCGTGCGCGTCGAACCACACCACGGCCGGGTCGACGGCCGCCCGCTGCAGCCCGGCCACCGTCCCCAGCGCCGTGCCGCAGTCGCCGGAGACCACCACCGGCACCTGCCCAGCCGCCACCGCCCGGCTGACCGCCTCCGCGACCGCGCCGAACAGCGTCCCCAGCGAATCCCACACGCCGCCGTCCCCGGCCAGCGGCACCTGCACGGTCTCGTTCACCGCGAGCGGCAGGCCCAGCCCGGGCAGCCGTTCGTCCAGGTGGTAAGGCACCCCGATCACATACACGCCAGCAGACTAACCCGCGCCGGTCAGGCCCGGCGCGGCCCGGCGATCAGGGCCGGGTGGTCAGGATGCGCGGGCCACCCGGCGTGATCGCCACCGTGTGCTCGACGTGAACGCCGCGCGAGCCGTCCCCGCTGCGCAGCGTCCAGCCGTCCTTGTCGACCCGGTACTCGTCGCGCCCCCCGGCCAGGAACCAGGGCTCAATCGCGATGACCAGGCCGGGCTCCAGCCGCACGCCGCGGCGGGGCCGGCCCTCGTTGGGGACCGACGGCGACTCGTGCATGCTGTGGCCCACGCCGTGCCCGCCGAAGTCGGTGTTGATGCCGTAGCCGCCGGCCCGGCCGACTTTGCCGATCGCGGCCGAGATGTCGCCGATCTTCGCGCCCGGCCGGGCGGCGGCGATGCCCGCCGCCAGGGCGGCCTCGGCCGTGGCGATCAGCTTCTCGTCGGCCGGCCGGGGCTGGCCGACGATCACCGAGATCGCGGCGTCCCCGGCCCAGCCGTTCAGCACCGCACCGCAGTCGATACTGAGCAGATCGCCGTCTTTGAGCCGGTAGCCGTCGGGGATGCCGTGCAGCACCGCGTCGTTGACCGACGTGCAGATGACCCCGGGGTACGGGCTCTGCGCGAAGCTGGGCTGGTAGCCCAGGAACGGCGAGGACGCACCGGCGTCGGCCAGTACCTTGCGCGCCGTCTGGTCCAGCTCGATCAGCGACACCCCGACCTCGGCCGCGGCTCGCACCGCGGCCAGGATGTCCGCGACGACCACACCCGCCGCGTGCATATCCTCGATCTCGTCGGCTGTCTTCAGTTCGATCACAGCATCTCCTACCGGTATTTCTATACCGGTATTATAATGCCATCATGGTCCGGCCGATGCTCACCCCTGCCGAGCGAGCCCGAGGTCAGCGGCTCGGCGCCGCGCTGCGCGAGGCGCGCGGTGACCGCAGCATGGTCGAGGTCGCCGCCTGCGCCGGCGTCCCGGTGGAGACGTTGCGCAAGATCGAGACCGGCCGCATCCCGACCCCGGCCTTCTTCACCGTGGCCGCGCTGGCCGACGCGGTCGGGATCAGCCTCGGCCAGCTGGCCGGCACCGTCGTCCCCGCAGAAAGCGAGCCCGGCGCCTCCGCCCTCACCGCTTGAGCAGGTCCCGGATCAGGCCGGTGACCTGTTCGGGTGCTTCCTCGGCCATGAAGTGCCCGGCGTCCAGGGTCTGGTGCACCAGGTCCGGCGCCCAGGCCGCCCACAGCTCGGCCGCCTTGTAGCCGAGGGCTGCCCCCCAGTCCTGCTGCACGACGCTGACCGGCATCGCCAGCGTGTGCCCGGCCGCGCGGTCGGCCCGGTCGTGCTCGAGGTCAACGCCGGCCGAGGCCCGGTAGTCGGCCACGATCGACGGCACCGCCGCCCGGCTGGCCCGCAGGTACTCGGCCCGCACGCCGTCCGGGATGGCCTTCCGATCGCGGGCCCAGACGGTCAGGAAATGGCCGAAGAACTCGTCCGCGCTGGCCTCGATCATCCGCTCCGGCAGCCCCGGGGGCTGGGCCATCAGGTACAGGGGCCAGGCGACCGCCGCGCTCGCGCCGTGCAGGATGTCCCACATGTCGGAGGTCGTCAGCACGTCCAGCACTGCCAGCTGGCTGACCTTTTCTGGGTGGTCGAGCCCGGCCCGGATGGCCACCAGCGCGCCGCGGTCGTGCCCCGCCACGGCGAACCGGCCGTACCCGAGCGCCGCCGCCAGCGCCACGATGTCGGCCGCCATCGTGCGCTTGGCGTAACCGCCCGCGCCGTCCGGGCCGTCCGGGCCGGCCGCGGGCTTGTCGCTGTCGCCGTAGCCGCGCAGGTCCGGGCAGATCACGGTGTAGTCGGCGGCCAGCGCGGCGGCCACGTGCCGCCACATCAGATGCGTCTGCGGGAACCCGTGCAGCAGCACGACCGGGGAGCCGCTGCCGCCGACGGCGGTGTGCAGCGCCACCCCGTCGGCGACGGGCACGCGGTCGTAGCGGAAGCCGGGAATGGTCAGGCTCATCGGTACCCTCCTGGTTGAGATGTCTCCACCATGCCGCCGCCCGATCAGCATCCGGTCAGCACGATGAAGTTCGGCGTGCTCGGGCCGGTCACCGCCTGGGACGGCGACGGCCGCGAGGTGGACCTGAAAGGCCCCCGCCACCGGGCAGTGCTGGCCCGGCTGATCGTGGCCCGGGGCCGGGTGGTCCCGCTGGACGTGCTGATCGACGACCTGTGGCCGGTTCCGCCGCCCGGCGCCGTGGGCGCGATCCGCACGTTCGTCGGCGCGCTCCGGCAGTCCCTCGAACCGGGCCGGGCGCCCCGGGCGCCGTCTCGGCTGCTGGTCACCCAGGGCCCCGGCTACGCGCTGGCCGCCGGCCCGGCCGACGTGGACGCTGTGCACTTCGAGCAACTCGCCGCGGCCGCCACCACCGCCGCCCCGGCCCGTGTACTGGAACTGGCCGCCGACGGCCTGGCCTGCTGGCGCGGTCCGGCCTACGCCGGGCTGGCCGGCGAACCGTGGGCCGCCGCCGAGTGTGCCCGGCTCACCGAGACCCGCCTCGGCCTGGCCGAACGGCAGGCCGAGGCCCGGCTCGCGCTCGGGTTCGCCGCCCAGGTGGTGCCCGACCTCGACGCTCACACCGCCCAGCACCCGTGGCGGGAGGACGCCTGGCGGCTGCTGGCGCTGGCTCTGTACCGGAGCGGGCGCCAGGCCGACGCGCTGGCGGCGATCCGCCGGGCCCGGGCGCGGCTGGCCACCGAGCTCGGCCTCGACCCCGGCCCCCGGCTGGCCGCCCTCGAGCGGGACATCCTGCGCCAGGCCGATCACCTGGACACCGCGGCCGGTGACGTGTGGGCCGGCACCGCCACCGCCTACCAGGGCACGGCCGGCTACCAGGGCACGGCCGGCGCCTTCACCCGCAACCGGCTGGAATCGGCGGCGACGCTGGCCGGCAGCCTCGCCCTGGCGGGCGGGAATCGGCTGACCGACGCCATGAGTCAGCGGCTGGCCGCGATCGAGTCGGCCGAGCGGTTCGGCGACCCCGAACTGACCGCCCGGGTGATCGGGAACTTCGACGTCCCCGGGATCTGGCCCCGGTCCGATGACCCGGTGCTGGCCGCCCGCATCGTGGGCGCCTGCGAGCGGACCCTCGACGCCCTCCCGGCCGGCGGCCGCGACGCGCTCCGGGCCCGGGTGCTGGCCACGATCGCGCTGGAGTCACGGGGGAGCCGCGACCCCCGCCCGCAGGTGGCCGCGCGCCAGGCCGAGGACCTCGCCCGGCAGCTCGGTGATCCCCAGCTGCTGGCGTTCACGCTGGCCGGGGTGTTCATGCAGACTTGCGACCGGCCCGGGCTGGCCGCCCGCCGGGACGGTATCGGGGCCGAAATCCTGGCCCTGGCCACCCGGCACGGCCTGGTCAACTTCGAGGTCCTCGCCCGGCTGATCCGGCTGCAGGCCCTGAGCGGCCTGGGCGACTTTACGGCCGCCGACGCTCAGGCCACCGCCCTCGACGACCTCACCGCCCGCCACGAACGGCCGCTGGTAAGCGTGTTCACCACCTGGTACCGGGCCATGCGGTCGGCCGCCACCGGCGCTGTCCCGTCCGCCGCCGAGCAGTCCTACCGCGACGCGGCCAAGCTGCTCGACGGCGCAGGCATGCCTGGCGTTGAACAAGGCCTGCTCCCGCTCGCGCTGCTCTGCCTGCGGGTCTGGCACCGCCAGCCCGCGAATTTTCCGGCCGGCACCGACTGGGGACCGTACGAGCCCTGGGCCCGCCCCTGGCTGCTGCTGGCCGGGCATCCCGAGCACCAGGCCACTGGCCATCTGGAAAACCCTGAAAACGTTCTTACCGCCCTGCGCTTGACCCCGCCGCCGGCGCCCGGCCTGCTCACCGAGGCCCTGTGGTGCCTGACCGCCCGCGCCGCCGTCACGCTGAACGACCCGGGCACGGCCCGCACCGCCTGCGAAGCCCTCCACCCGGCCGCCGCCGAGATAGCCGGCGCCGCCAGCGGCCTCCTGACCGCCGGCCCCGTCCGCGACTACCTGACCGAAGCCGCCCCCCTCCTCACCTAACCCCGCCCTCCGCCTGGCGTGCCGTCCGGCCGCAGGGCTTACTCGTCCGCGGCCGGTCCCTCCGTCCGGCGTGCCGCCCGGCCGCGGGCCTGCTCGATCGAGGTCAGCCCGGCCGCCCGCACCCGCCGGGCCAGCCCATCCTGGATCTGCCGAGGCCAGGCCGGCCCGCCGTAGACGAACCCGGTGTAGGCCTGCACCAGCGTCGCCCCGGCGCCGATCCGCTCCCAGGCATCGTCGGCGGTCTCGATCCCGCCTGCCGCGATCAGCACCAGCCGGTCGCCGGTGCGCGCGTACAGCCGCCGCAGCACGTCCAGCGCCCGCGCCCGCAACGGCGCCCCCGACAGGCCGCCGGCCCCGGCCGCCGCCACCAGGGCCGGGTCGCTGGCCAGCCCGTCCCGCCCGATCGTGGTGTTGGTCGCAATGATCCCGTCCAGCCCCAGCTCCAGCGCCAGGTCGGCGATCGCGTCCACGTCCCCGTCGGCCAGATCGGGCGCGATCTTCACCAGCAACGGCACCCGCCGCCCGGTCCCCACCTCATCGAGGGCCGCCCGGACCGCGGTCAGCAGCGGCCGCAGCGTCGCGGTCGCCTGCAGGTCCCGCAGCCCCGGCGTGTTCGGCGAGCTCACGTTGACCACCACGTAGCCCGCCACCGGCGCCACCAGCCGGGCGCTGGCCACGTAGTCCGCGACCGCCTGGTCAGCCGGCACCACCTTGGTCTTCCCGATGTTCACCCCCACCGCCACCGGCCCGCCCGCCCCCGAACGCCCCCCAAACCTCCCGCGCCCCACACGCCTCTCAAGCCCGGCGCGACCCGCCAGCCGCGCCGCCGCGGCCGCGGCCCCGTCGTTGTTGAACCCCATCCGGTTGATCAGCGCCCGGTCAGCCGTCAGCCGGAACATTCGCGGCCGCGGGTTCCCCGGCTGCGGCTGCGCCGTCACGGTCCCGACCTCGACGAACGCGAAGCCGAGGGCGCCCAGGGCGTCCGCGCCGCGGGCGTCCTTGTCGAACCCGGCCGCCAGCCCCAGCGGCCCCGGCAGGTCCAGCCCGAGCGCCCGCACCCGGAGCACCGGATCGCGTGCGGCGAACCAGCTGCGCAACAGCGCCGGGCCGCCGGGGACCGCCCCGGCCAGCCGGATCAGCCCGAACGCGGCCCGGTGGGCACCCTCGGGCGGCAGCCGCCGCAGCACCGTCCGGTACGCCAGCTTGTACATCTCAGCCCGCCGTCCGGTGGTGCCGCCCAGTCTGCCCGTTACTCACGGCAAGCGACCCTATCGCCCCGCCTTGTGCTCGCGACCTGCGACGCTGGTATCGATGTGTGCCGCATCTGCCACGCCTTGTTCATCGCGGCGTCACGTTCTGTCGGCATTGCGACTCGTATCATGAGCCAATGAAAGCGGTCCGGAGTTGTGCGCAGTGCGGCACCGAATTCGAACCTCGTCGCGAGCACGCACGATTCTGTTCCGCCGAGTGCCGGATCCGCTGGAATCGGGAGCACCTGACCGACGCGTCCGCCGAGCAGCGCGCGCTGGAGTGGTCGCTGGCGGGGATGCGGGACGTCACCGAGCGGCTGGCGCTGTGCCGGCCCGAAGAGGACGGCGTGGTGGCCCTCTCCGCCGTCGCCGAAGCCGTCTGGTGGGTCACGATCATCGACGCCCGGCTGATCCGGCAGTACATGGACATCTACGAGGCGGTGCTGGCCGCCCACGAACCGGCCCAGCGCTCGATGGTCGAAGGCACCCTGGCCGGCCTGCGGTTCGTCCGCAACCAGACCAGCAGCGAGACGATCAGCGAAGACTTCATCAGCCCGCCCACCGGGGCCAGGAAGTACGGGGTGCCCGCTGCCTGGCACTGGAACCACATCGCTGAGCCCGCCCTCGACCAGCTCCCCGACGACGTCCGCTCCTGGGAACGCACCCGTTACCAGGAGTACGAGGCCTGGCTGGCCGGCAACGTCATCGGCGACGTGTTCCAGCGCGCCACCGGCTTCCTCGACCGGGCCGTCGCCCGCGTCGCCGCCGTGGCCCGGGCGTTAACCTTCATCAATTGACGCCGTCCCACGGCCGGGCCGCGCTGCGACTCCCGGTCCGCTGACGGTCACCTTCGCCGGCTCCGGTGCCGCCTTCGGCGACGGTGGCCGGTTCCAGGCGTGCATCCACCTGCGTCCCGCCGACGGTCCGCCGGTCCTGCTCGACTGCGGCGCCACCTCGCTCAGCGCGCTGAAGGCCTGCCGCCTGGACCCCGGCGAGCTCCGCGCGGTGTTCGTCTCCCACCTGCACGCCGATCACTTCGGCGGCCTGCCGTTCCTGATCCTGGACGGCCAGTTCACCCGGCGCACCCGCCCGCTGACCGTGGCCGGGCCACCCGGGACCGGACGCCGCCTGCACGACAGCATGGAGCTGGCCTTTCCGGGTTCGGCCGGGGTGGCTCGCCGCTTCCCGGTCGACGTGGTCGAACTGGATCCCGGCGCCACCTCCGACGTCGCCGGCCTCACCGTCACCACATTCGCGGCCGACCACCCGAGCGGCGCCCCGCCGCTGTCGCTGCGCCTCACCGTGGGCGGGAAGGTCATCGGCTACACCGGCGATACCGCCTGGAGCCCGGTCCTGCCCGCCGTCGCCGCCGGCACGGACCTGTTCATCGCCGAGGCCTACTACTTCGACAAGCCCGTGCCCTACCACCTGCGCCACGCCGACCTGGTGGCCCACCGCCCCGACCTCACCAGCCGCCGCATCGTCCTGACCCACCCGTCGGCGGACCTGCTCAGCCACCAGGACGAGCTGGCCTTCGACCTGGCGCACGACGGCCTCACCATCGAGCTTTAACCCGCGGACGGCCACCTCTGCGGCCGCCGCCCTCTCCAGCCACCGCAGTCCTACCAACCTCCGCCGTCCCAAACCCCGACAGCATCGAAGGCGCCAACCATGCTGCTAGTGCCGTAGCAGATTAGGTTTGCGCGGGTTGAGTTTCCCGGCGGGCGCTGATCGCCGAGACTGGCGGTGTGAGCGAGCGGCTGCGTGTGCGCGAGATCGATGACGACGAGGGCCGGCGGCTGGTGCGGATCATCCGCCGGGGCAGCGGGTCGGTGGTGACCTGGCGGCGGGCGCAGATGGTGCTCCTGTCCGCGCAGGGCATGGACGCACCTGGTATCGCGAAGGTGGCGTTTACCAGCGAGGACCGGGTGCGGGACGTGATCCGCAACTTCAACGCCGACGGGTTCAGCTCGCTGTACCCGAAGTACAAGGGCGGCCGGCCGCCGAAGTTCACCCTGGTCCAGCGGCGGGAGATCAAAAAGGTCGCCCGGACTCATCCGGGTGACCACGGCCTGCCGTTTTCCACCTGGAGCCTGTCCAAGCTGGCGGAGTTCCTGGTGGCTGAGGGGGTGGTCGACGACATCAGCCACGAGGGCCTGCGCACGCTGCTCCGCGAGGAAGGCGTCACCTTTCAAAGGCTGAAAACGTGGAAGGCCTCGAAAGACCCGCGCTACGCCGAGAAGAAGGCGCGGGTCGAGCAGTTGTACGCGATCGCCGATCGCGAGGCGGTACCGCAGGACGGGGACCCGCAGGTGGTCCTCTGCGTGGACGAGTTCGGCCCGCTGAACCTGCAGCCGCACCCGGGCCGGCAGTGGGCCGCGGTCAGCGGCAAGGGGAAAGAGCCGGGCCGGGCGCCGCGCCGCCGGATGCGCGCGACCTATCACCGGACCGAGGGCGTCCGGCACCTGCTCGCCGCCTACGAGCTGGGCGAGGACAAGCTGTTCGGGCACGTCAAGCCGCGCAAGACCCGGGCCCGGTTCCTGGAGTTCTGCCGCTACCTGCGCTCGCTCTACCCGATCGAGACCAGGATCGCGATCATCTGCGACAACTTCAGCCCGCACCTGACCACGGCCAGGGACGGCCGCGTGGGCGCCTGGGCGGCGGCGGCCAACGTCGAGATCGCTTACACGCCCTCGAACGCGTCCTGGTTAAACCGCATCGAAGCCCAGTTCACGGCACTGCGCTACTTCGCGCTCGACGGCACCGACCACGCCACCCACAAAGACCAGGCCAGCATGATCCGCCGGTACATCATCTGGCGGAACAACCACGCCTACGACGAACGGCTCCGCCGCATCGTCGACCGGGCAAACGTAGCTTGATACGGCACTAGTCCCGACCTCAGGCCGCCGGCGTGGCGGAAGCTTCCCAGCCACATGTGGCCTACAAGCCATACCGCTCGCCGCCCCCAACCCTCCGAGTCACAGGTGCCCCGTGGGCCACGGAAGCCGACGGGAGTGATTTTTGGCCACCTCCCCGCCGTGGTCTTCACACGGGACCCCACCAGGACACCGGGTAGAAAAATCACCCGAAACCCCGAAGTTCCACCAGCCGGTCGCCAGCCCCGCCACGCCAGCCTGGCCGGCCGCCAGCCCGCTGCGTCAGCCCCGCCGCCCCGGCAGCCCGGAACCTCAGGCCACCAGCTCCGTGTCCCCGGTGAAGGCTTCCCACAGCTCTGCGTACACCCCACCCGCCGCAACCAGCTGGTCGTGCGAGCCGATCTCGGCGATCCGCCCGCCGTCCATCACCACGATCCGGTCGGCCGAAGCCGCCGTGGTCAGCCGGTGCGCCACCACGATCGTGGTCCGGCGCGCGGTCAGCTGCTCGGTGGCCCGGTTGACGGCGGCCTCCGAGGCCAGGTCCAGAGCGGCCGTCGCCTCGTCCAGCAGCAGGATGTCCGGGTCAACCAGCTGCGCCCGGGCCAGCGCCAGCAGCTGCCGCTGCCCGGCCGACAGGTTGCGGCCGCGCTCGCTGACCTCGTGGTAGTAGCCGCCGGGCAGCCGGGCGATCATCTCGTGCGCGCCGACCGCGCGGGCCGCGGCCTCAATCTCGGCGTCGGTGGCCGACGGGCGCCCGTAGGCGATGGCGTCGCGGACGGTGCCCGCGAACAGGTACACCTCCTGGGGAACCACGCCCAGCCGGTGCCGGTAGGAGGCCAGGTCGTAGGTGCGGACGTCGACCCCGTCGACCAGCACCGCCCCGCCGGTCACGTCGTAGAACCGGGCAATGAGCTTGACCATGGTGGACTTGCCCGCGCCGGTCTGCCCGACCAGCGCCACCGTCTCACCCGGGGCGATCGTCAGCGACACCCCGTCGATGGCGTCCCGGTTGGCGGTCTCGTAGCCGAAGCGCACGTCCCGGAACTCGATCCGGCCGTCCAGGCGAGACACCGGCCGCGGCGAGGCCGCCTCCGGCGTCGACGTCGGGATCTGCAGCAGGTCCTTGATCCGGCTCAGGCCGACCGCGGCCTGCTGGTAGCCGTCGAACACCTGCGACAGCTCCTGGACCGGCGAGAACACCATGTCGATGTAGAGCAGGTAGGCGATCAGCGCACCGGCGGTCAGCGCGCCGCTGCGCACCTGGCCGGTCGCGACGATGAGGACGATGGCACCGGCCAGCGTGGACAGCGTCTGCACGAACGGGAAGTACAGCGCGATCAGCCGCTGGGCCCGCATCCGGGCGTCCCGGTAGGACCCGCTGAGCTCGGCGAACCGGGCCTGGTTGCGGGCCTCCCGCCGGTAGGCCTGGGTCACCCGCAGGCCGGCCACGTTTTCCGCGAAGGTCGCGTTGACCACGCTGACCTTCTCCCGCGAGTCCTGGTAGGCCCTGGACGCCTTCGACCGGAACAGCACGGTCAGCACGATCAGGATCGGCATGATGGCCAGCACGACCAGGCCGAGCTCGACGTTGATGATCAGCATCGCGATCAGCACGCCGAAGAACGTCAGCAGCGAGCTGACCATGGTGACCAGGCCGGTCTGGAAGAACGAGGACAGCGCGTCCACGTCGGTGGTCATCCGGGTCATGATCCGGCCGGCCAGCTCGCGCTCGTAGAAGTCCAGGCCGAGCCGCTGCAGCTGGGCGAAGATCTTCACCCGCAGCGTGTAGAGCAGCCGTTCGCCGTTGCGCCCGACGACCAGGGTCTCGAAGATGTTGACGACCCAGTCGCCGCCGGTGATCGCCAGCCCGATCAGCGAGACCAGCAGGACCGCGCCGAACGCCTTGCCCTCCACCCCGTTGTCGATGCCGTTGCGGGTCAGCGCGGGCAGGGCCAGCTGGGCCAGCGCGTCCAGGCCGTCCAGGATCAGCCCGATCGCCATCGCCGCAGCCAGCGGCCGCAGCAGCTTGCGCAGGCTGAAGTGCCGGTCCCCGGACCGGGCGGTGGCCTGGCCGACCTGCGGCACGTCGGTGGCCGGGGGCAGCGCCTCGACCTGCGCCAGCAGCTCGGGGGAGGGCGGCGCGCTGGCGATGGCGCCGCTGTACCCGTGACCGCCGCCGTCCTGCTGGTTCGCCCGCAGCACCCCGGCCGGGGCCTTCGACTTGTCCCACAGGTCCGGGGTGATCTCAGCGGCCGCGGGCTCCTCGTAGGTGGCCAGCTCGCCGGCGTCGATGCCTTCGACGTCGTCGCCGGGTCCGGACAGCAGCATCCGGTACAGCGGCGACCGCTCGGTCAGCTCCTCATGGGTGCCCACGTCGGCCACCCGGCCGCCGTCCAGCACCGCGATCCGGTCGGCGAGGTTCAGCGTGGACCGCCGGTGCGCGATCAGCAGTGTGGTCCGGCCCTGCATGACCCGGTGCAAGGTGGCGTGGATCTCCGCCTCCAGCCGCGGGTCGATGGCCGACGTCGCGTCGTCCAGCAGCAGCACCCGCGGGTCGGTGATCAGCGCGCGGGCCAGCGCCACCCGCTGCCGCTGCCCGCCCGACAGGGTGAGGCCCTGCTCGCCGATCACGGTGTCGTAGCCGTCCGGCAGCTCACGGATGAACTCGTCGGCCTCGGCCGCCCGGGCCGCCGCCAGCACCTGCTCGTCGGTGGCGTCGGGGCGCCCGTAGGCGATGTTGGCCCGCACGGTCATCGAGAACAGGAAGCTGTCCTCCAGGACCAGCCCGATCGCCGCCCGCACCGAGCTCTCGGTCACGTCGCGGACGTCGTGCCCGCCGATCCGGACCGCGCCACCGGTCACGTCGTAGAACCGCGGCAGCAGCAGCGACAGGGTGGACTTGCCCGACCCCGAGGCGCCGACCACGGCCATCGTCTCGCCCGGCGCGACCCGCAGCGACAGGCCGCGCAGGACCGGCTCGGACGGCACGTAGCCGAACCGGACGTCGTCGAACTCGACGCCGGCCGCCTCGCCGGGCAGGGGCTCCGCGTCCGGCTTGTCGGCGATGACCGGGCGCGAGTCGATGACCTCCAGCACCCGGATCACCCCGGCCCGCGACTCCTGCCCGATGGTGACCAGCGCGGTCAGCATCCGGACGGGCCCGGCCATCTGGGCCAGGTAGCTGGAGAAGGCCAGGAACGTGCCGAGCGTGATGTTGCCGCGGATGGCCAGCCAGCCGCCCAGCGCCAGCACCCCGACCTGCCCGAGCGTGGGCACCGCCTCCAGCGCCGGGTTGAACCGGGCCATCAGCCGGGCCAGCCGGACCCGGGCGGCATACAGCGCCGTGCTGGCGCCTTCCATCCGCCCCAGCTCCTGCTCTTCCTGCCCGAAGCCCTTGACCACGCGGACGCCGCCAACGGTCTCGTCGACGATGGCGGCAACTTCACCGGCCTGCTGCTGGGCGGCCCAGCTGGCCGGGAACAGCTTCTTGCGGGAGCGCAGCGCGATGATCCACAGGGCCGGGGCGACCGCCAGCGCCACCAGGGTCAGCAGCGGCGACAGGAACAGCATGATGATGATCGAGACCACGAACAGCAGCGCGCTGCCCAGCGTGATCGGCAGGAACGACAGCAGCGACTGGATCATGTTGATGTCGGAGATCGACCGGCTGATCAGCTGCCCGGTGTGGATCTCGTCCTGCCGGGCGCCGTCGAGCCGGGACAGCGCCCCGAGCATCTCCGTGCGCAGGTCGTGCTGCACGTCCAGGGACAGCCGCCCGCCCGCGTAACGGCGCATGAAGGTGGCACCGAAGTTCGCCACCGCGATGGCCAGCAGCGCGATGGCCGGTCCCCAGATCGTGTCCTTGTGCGTCACGATCACGTTGTCCACGATGTCGCGCTGGATCAGCGGGATGATCGCGGTGAACACGGTGGCCAGCAGGGCCCCGGTGAGTGCAAGGACGAAGTTACGGCGGTACCGCCAGCAGTAGCCGGTCAGCCGGATCAGCCACCGGTCTTCCGCGGTTGCGGGCCCCCGTGCGTTGTCTGCTTCAGACCCCCGAGCCATGCGCCCACCTCGGCCTGGGCGTCGCAGAATGTTTGTAAGTCTCATGGTTACGTTTGCTGACAATAAAGATTGCCCCCGCTAAATTCCCGTGGTTATTTGCTGACCCGGTTGAGCCCGGCGGGGGCGTGACCGGCATCAACCGGACAAATCACCCTGCGGGTTGGGTGTGTCGCGCTGCGAATGTCGGACCCGGCCGCTAGGGTCCGAGGCCATGCGGCTGCTGCACACGTCCGACTGGCATCTTGGCCGTACGCTGCACCGGGCTGACCTGCGCGAGGCCCAGGCCGCGTATCTCGATCACCTGGTCGAGACGGTCCGGTCCGAGCAGATCGACGCCGTGCTCGTCTCCGGTGACGTCTACGACCGGGCCATCCCGCCGGTGGACGCGGTCGCGCTGTGCGAGGACGGCCTTTTCCGGTTGCGTGACGCGGGTGCGCGGGTGGTGGTGATCAGCGGCAACCACGACTCGGCCCGCCGTCTCGGCTTCGCCAGCGCCCTGGTCGACACGGCCGGCGTGTACCTGCGCACCCGGGCCGGCGCGCTGGCCCAGCCGGTGCTGCTGGAGGACCAGCACGGCCCGGTCGCCGTCTATGGTGTCCCCTTCCTCGAGCCCGACGCGGTCCGCGCCGACCTGCCCCCCAGCCCGGTGACCACCGACCAGAGCGAACCGGCCCCGCGCGGGCACGCCGGCGTCCTCACCCGGGCCACCGACTGCATCCGGGCCGACCTGGCCGCCCGTGGCGGGCCCCGGTCGGTGGTGATGGCGCACGCCTGGGTGACCGGCGGCGAGGCCTGTGAGTCCGAGCGGGACATCTCGGTCGGCGGGGTCGGCCGGGTGCCGTCCGGGCTGTTCGACGACTTTTCCTATACCGCCCTCGGGCACCTGCACGGCCCCCAGACCCTCAGCGAAAAACTGCGCTACAGCGGCTCCCCGCTGCCGTACTCGTTCTCCGAGGCCGGCCAGGCCAAGGGCGCCTGGCTGGTCGATCTCGACGCCGGCGGCGGGATCCAGTCCGAACGGGTCCCGGCCCCGTCCTTCCGGCAGCTGAGTGTGCTCCGCGGCCCGCTGGCCGAGCTGACCACTTCCCGCGCCTACACCGATAACGAGGACGACTTCGTGTCCGTGGTGCTGACCGACGCCGCCCGCCCCGAGGGCGCGATGGACCAGCTGCGTCAGCGGTTCCCGCACATTCTCGTGCTGGCCTTCGAGCCCGAGGGCCGCGAGGCCGAGGCCGCCAGCTACCGGTCCCGGGTCGCGGGCCGCGACGACCTGGCCATCGCCGCCGAGTTCGTCGAGCACGTCCGCAGCCGCCCGGTCACGGAAGGTGAACGCACCCTGCTGACCGCCGCGTTCGACAACGCTCATCGCGCCGAGGACGCGGACCGGGACCCGCAGGACGCGGACCGGGACGGGCAGGACGCGGCCTGATGCGGCCGCACCGGCTGACGGTCACCGCGTTCGGAGCGTTCGGCGGCACCGCCGAGGTGAGCTTCGACGCGCTGGCCGACTCGGGCCTGTTCCTGCTGCACGGGGAGACCGGCGCGGGCAAGACCACGCTGCTCGACGCGATCGGGTTCGCCCTCTACGGCCGGGTACCGGGGGAGCGCGGCAAGACCCGGCGGCTGCGGTCCGACCACGCGGCCGCCGGCGTCCGCACCGAGGTGGTATTCGAGACCACGATCGGCCAGCGGCATCTGCGCATCACCCGCAGCCCGCAGCAGTCCCGGCCCAAGCGGCACGGGGACGGCTTCACCACCGAGCAGGCCCGGATCCTGCTGGAAGAAGAGCGAGGCGGCCAATGGCACCCGGTGTCCACCCGCACAGGAGAGGCCGACCGCGAGATCGCCGACGCCATGGGCATGTCGGCCGAGCAGTTCTACCAGGTCGTGCTGCTGCCCCAGGGCCTGTTCGCCCGGTTCCTGCACGCCGACGCCGACGAGCGCCGGATCCTGCTGCAGAAGCTGTTCCGCACCGACCGCTTCCGTAACGTCGAGGCATGGCTGGCTGACCGGCGCCGAGCCACCAAGGCCCAGGTCGACGCGGCCGAGGCCGAACTCGACAAGCTGACCGCCCGCATCGAGCAGGCCGCCGGTGACCAGATCCTCATCGAGCTCGCCCTCGCCACTCCACCAGCCCGAGACCCCGAAGACACCCCCGTCACTGCAGCAACTCAAGCCACCGCCGTTACTACCGCACCATCCGCCACCTGGGCCAGCGATCTCGCCGCGGCCGCCGCCGCGGAGGCTGCGGCCGCCGCCAAGACCGTGACGATGACCCGCGCCGCCCTGGACGGCGCCCGCGCGGCCGCCGACCGTGCCCGCGAGCTGGCCGACCGCCAGCGCCGCCGCGCCGGCCTGCTGACCCGCCGCGATGAACTGCAGGCGGCCGCCGGTGACCGGGCCGCGCTGCGCACCGAACTCGCCGCCGCCGAGCGCGCCGCCGCCGTTGCTCCCGTTTTCCAAAACCTGAAAAGGTCACAAGCGGCGCTGGTCACCTGCCGCGCGGAGGAGGACCGGGCGCGCCTCGCTGCCGCTCCCGCCGGGCTCCCGCCGACCGCCGGCGCCTCCGAATTCCACGCCGCGGCCGCCGATCGGCGCCAGCACACCGGCCGGCTGAGCGCGCTGCGCGAGGTCGACCGGCAGGCCGCCGCCGAGGACGCCGCCGCCGCGCTGGCCGAGCGGCGGGTAGCCGACCGCACCCGGGACCTCGGCCAGGCCAGCCAGGATCTGGCCGGGCAGCGGGCCCAGCTCCAGCAGCGGGAACGGCGACGGGACGCGGCCCAGCGCGCCGTCACCCAGCTGCCGGTGGTCCGGGCCGAAGCGGAGCGACTGCGCGGGCAGGCGGCCGACGCCGCGCAGCTGGCCGACGACTGCACCGGCGTCCGTGACCTGCGCGAGCAGAAGACCACTGCCCGCGAGCACGCCAATGACCTGAAGGGGTACGCCCTGCGGCTGCGCGAGGAACGGGTCGACGGCATGATCGGCGAGCTGGCCGCCCGGCTCACCGACGACTCTCCCTGCCCGGTCTGCGGATCACTCGACCACCCCGACCCGTCCGAGCTTCGCGGCCGCCGGATCACCCACCAGGAGGAGGAACGGGCCTTCACCGAGGCCGAAGCGGCCCAGGAGGCGGTGGCCAAGCTGGACAGCGAGCTGGCCATCGTGGTGGCGCGGATGGGGGAGATGACCGCCCGGCTCATCACCGCCGACGTCAGCGAGCCGGTGCTGCGCGAGGACGCCGCCCTGGTCGACGCGATGATCGCCCACGACCTGGAGGACGACGCCAGCCTGACCCAGCCGACCTTGTTCGCGGCACCGCCGCCGCCCACCCGGATGCTGCCGTCCGCCGGCACGGTGGACCGGCTGTGCGCGCTGGCCGCCGACCTGACGGTGGCCGCCGCCGCCCGCGAGGACGCGGCCACCGAGCTGGCCGCTGAGGCCGGGCAGCTGGGCCGGCTGGAGACGGAACTGGCCGGGCTGCGCGCCGCGATCAGCCAGACCGAGCAGGACCTGGCCACCCTGACCGAGCAACGCGAGTCGGCTCGGGTGGCCGCCGAACAGGCCCGGGACCGGGCCGCCGCGCACCGGGCGTCCCTGCTCAGCCAGCTGGACGGTGCCCCGGACCTTGACACCGCGCTGGCGGCCGTCACCAGCCTGGCCGACGCGCTGGCCGGCGCCGCCCGGGCCATCGAGGCCGCCGAAGCCGCGGCCATCACCGCCGCCCGCGACGACGCCGAGGCCGGGCAGGCCGCGGCCGGAGCGGGTTTCCCCGACGTGGCTGCCGCCCAGGACGCGTTCCGGGAGCCAGCCTGGCGCTCCGCTCAGCAGCAGGAACTGCAGCGTCAGGAGGCCGACGCCGCCGCCGTCGAGGCCGGGCTGGCCGACCCGGACCTGGACATCCCGCTCGATCCGCCCGCCGACGTCGCCACCGCCGAGGCGGCCACCGCCCAGGCGGCCGGGCAGCACGACGACGCGGTCGGTGCCCACAGCCGGGCCTGCGACAAGGCGGCGGTCCTGGCCACCCTGGCCCCGCAGTTCGCCGGGCAGCTGGCCAACTTGCGGCCGCTCCGCGACCGGGCCGCCGAAGCCCGCCAGCTGGCCGACCTGGCCGCGGGCCTGGGGGCCAACGAGCTGCGGATGACGCTGTCGGCGTTCGTGCTGGCCGCCCGGCTGGAGGAGGTGGCCGAGGCCGCCAGCCACCGGCTGGAGAAGATGACCGCGGGCCGCTACCGCCTCGCGCACACCGACTCGCGCCGCGGGGCGGGCAAGTCCGGCCTCGGGCTGGTCGCCCAGGACGCCTGGACCGGCCAGGACCGCGACACCAGCACCCTGTCCGGGGGCGAGACGTTCCTGGCCAGCCTGGCCCTCGCCCTCGGGCTGGCCGACGTGGTGACCGCCGAAGCGGCCGGGGTCACGATCGAGGCGCTGTTCGTGGACGAAGGCTTCGGCAGCCTCGACGAGGAGACGCTGGAAGAGGTCATGACCGTCCTCGACACCCTGCGCGAAGGCGGCCGTATGGTCGGCATCGTCAGCCACGTCAGCGAGCTCCGCCAGCGCGTCCCCGCCCAGGTCCACGTGCGCAAGGGCCGGACCGGCAGCACCATCGACCTGCTGGCCCCCTGAGGCCGGTGGCCGCCCCGGCGATCCGGCCACCCGACTGCGCTGCTGCGTTATCTGTCATCCGCTGGCCTCTTTTTCTGGTAACCGGCCGCTTATGCCTGCCATGTACCGACAAAAACGCTGAAACGCATAAAATGCGTCTTGTCACTCATTAAGCCAGTAAGGTGACTCGCCATTTGTGACCTGTATCACGTCCAATCTGCACCACTTGTCCGAACGTGCACCAGGTTGCCGCAGGTCATTGTGTTTTCGGTGGTCACGTGGCGATGAGTCCTTCGCTCTGAAAAACATTCTTTTGTTGCGGGAAAGCTGAACTAAACCCCTAATATTCGTGCCGAGCCTGCAGGGGGGACCGGCTGCAATTCCTGCTTTGGATCGGCTGGTGCCTTGACCCGCTGAACCCTCTGGCTAAATGTTCAGTGATCATGAAGGGGAGATATGAAGAAGGCACCTTCGACCATTCTTGCCACGGCCGGGATCACCGTCGGCCTGCTCGGCGTCGCCCTGCCCGCCAGCGCCTCGGTGACTGCTCACCAGTACACCAACCCGACCAAGACGGGGCTGCCGATCCCGATCCCGACCAAGACGGGGCTGCCGATCCCGATCCCGACCAAGACGGGGCTCCCGATTCCCATCCCGACCAAGACGGGGCTCCCGATCCCGATCCCGACCAAGACCGGGCTCCCGACCCCGACCAAGACGGGGCATCCGGGCCCGCCAACGAAGGGCGGCCACCCGGGCAAGCCCAAGGGCTACCACCCGGGTAAGCCCGGCACGGGCCACCCCGCGCCCAAGCCCAAGGAAGTCTGCCACCGCGTCTACACGAAGGCGCCGCACCTGACGGCCCAGGAGCAGAAGAAGCACCCGTCCTGGCAGCAGCCCAAGGAGGGCTACGTCGTCAAGTGCACGACCGTGAAGCCGGCCGTCAAGAAGCCGGTCCACCACGGCCCCCCGCCGCACCACAAGGCGCCGGCGAAGAAGCACCCCTGGTGGCACTTCTGGTAATCTGACCGGCCCAATTGATTCCCCGTCGCCCTTTTTTCGGGTGGCGGGGAATTTTTTTCTGCGACCGTGTAATCCGGAACGCCTCTTCGCGCGTCACTCGTTCGTGCCTAAATCGATCAGGCGCGCCGACATTGTGGCCGGTGTCGCCTTTGTTGTGCTGCTTATTGTCGGTGTGGTCGCTTTGGTGGCCACTCCGAAAGCGGCAACGAAAACGTTGTCAAATTCCGGCGCTACACCGACACCGGCCGTGGCCGCCACCCAGGCCGGCACTTCCCGGGCGGCAGCTACCTCACCGCCACCCCAGGCGCCCGCCGCCGTCAAGAAGACCAAGGCACCGCCCCACGCCGCACCCCCGCCACCAACGGGGGCCGCCCCGCCACCGGCGACGGTGGCGCCGACGCAAGCCGCTCCGCCACCCACCCACGCCGCGCCACCGCCGCCAGCTCCGCCCACACAGGCCGCGGCCCCGGCCACCTGCACGCCCAAGACCAACGCCGGCAACTGTTACGAGCCCGGCGAGTTCTGCCGCACCGCCGACCGCGGCAGCACCGGGGTGGCGGGCGACGGCAAGGCGATCAAGTGCGAGGACAACGACGGCTGGCGCTGGGAGCCGATCTGACCCCTCGGCCGGGTCGCCCCGGTGCGATCATGGCGTCATGGCTGAGCAGGTGACCGACCACCCGGACCGGAAACGATACGAGATCGACGTGGACGGGGTGCGGGGCGGCTTCGTCCAGTACCAGCGCTCCAGCACCGAGCTCGCGCTCATCCACACCGAGACCGACCCCCGGTTCCGTGGCCAGGGACTGGGCGGGCACCTGATCGCGGCGGTGCTCGACGAAGCCCGTAACCAGGGGCTGACGGTGCTGCCGTACTGCCCGTTCGCCCGGCGCTTCATCGCCGAGCACCACGAGTACCTGGACCTGATCCCGGCCGGCCGCCGGGCCGAGTTCGGTCTTTAATCCGTTTTCGATCGTCGCCGAGCGCCGTTACGGTGACCTCGTGACCGCATCCGACGACCAGCCCGGTACCGGTCTGGCGGGCGCCGGGCCGGGCCAGTCTGTCCTGCTCACCGTGCGTTTCCTCAGCGAGCTGGCGCTGCTGGCGGTGCTCGCCTGGGCCGGCGCGGGCGCCAGCCTCCCGCTCGCGGGCCGGATCGTGCTGGCCGTGGTCGCGCCGCTGGTGGCCGCGGCCATCTGGGGCCTGTGGCTGGCCCCCCGGGCCCGTCGCCGGCTTCGCGACCCGCTGCGGCTGGTCGTCGAGCTGGTGCTGTTCGCGGTGGCGGCGGCCGCTCTGGCGCTGACTGGCCCGGTCGTGGCGGCGGTGGTGTTCGCGGTCATCGCCATGGGCGTGGCCGCGCTCCTCCGGATCGTCGCCCCCGGCTCCTCGCCGGCCGGCTCCTGACCGATCAGGTCCAGGATGCGTTGCCAGGCGTCTTCGGTGGCGTCCGCGTCGTAGGCGGGCGTCCCCGGCCAGAAGAACGCGTGCTCCACCCCCGGGTAGACGACCAGCTCGTGGTCGATACCGGCCCGGTCCAGAGCGCTGCCGATCTCCTTGCGCTGGGCGGCGTCAATCAGCGCGTCGTCCCCGCCCACCAGGTACAGCAGGCGGCCGGTGATGCCGGGGGTGAGGTCCAGGGTCGGGGCCGGTGGCTGAGCGGGATGTCGGTACTGGGCAGCCAGCCGCCGTAGAGCACCGCGGTGCGGCTGACCGGCAGCCGGCAGGCGGCCAGGTAGGCCAGGTGCCCACCCGCGCTGAAGCCGATCACCGCCGTCCGCTCGATCCCCGGCTGCCCGTTCAGCCACGTCATGGCCGCGGTCACGTCGGCCAGGGCCTGATCGCGGGTCAGCCGGTGCAGCAGCGCGAACCCTTCCTGCCGCCCGGCGTCGGTGCGCTCCAGCCAGCGGCCGGGGCCCGCGTCCCGGTGGTAGAACTCCGGCGCCAGCACCAGGTGGCCCGCCGCGGCCAGCCGGTCCGCCACCCCGCGGATGTCCGGGTTCACCCCGAACAGCTCGTGCGCCACGATCACCGCGGTCCGGCCCCCGGCACCAGACGGCCGGGCCAGGTAGCCGGGCAGCGTGGTGCCATCCGGAACGGGAACGGTGATCTGCTCACTCGATGTCGTCATGGACCCAGCCTGGCCGGGCCCGGCCCCGGTAGCCACAGCAGGTTGTTACTGGTACTGGCTTACTGGTACTGGCGTGCCTAGGCTGTGGTCATGGCCGCCCCCAGTGACCCGCACGCGCTCGGCCAGCTGCTGCGCGACCGGCGGGCCCGGCTCAGCCCGGCCGACGTCGGGCTGCCGGCCGGGAGCCGTCGCCGCACCGCCGGGCTGCGCCGTGAAGAGGTCGCCCTGCTGGCCAATGTGTCGCCGACCTACTACACGTTCCTGGAGCAGGGCCGCCCGGTCCGGCCGTCCGGGCAGGTGCTGGACGCCCTGGCCGACGCGCTCCGGCTGTCCGCCACCGAACGCCGCTACCTGCGGGTGCTGGCCTACGGTGACGGCGAGGGCGCCACCACCCCGGCCGGTGAGCCACCCGAGCAGGTCGATCCCGGGGTCGCGGCCCTGGTCGAGCGCCTGGAGCCGCATCCGACGCTGGTCAAGGGCCGCCGCTGGGACGTGCTGGCGGCCAATCCCGCCGCCCGGACCCTGTTCACCAACTGGGAGGCGCGGCCGCCCGGCCAGCGCAACCTGGTGCGCTGGATGTTCACCACCGAGCGGGCCCGCGAGGTCTACCTCGACTGGGAGCCGGAGGCGCGGGCGATGCTGGCCCGGTTCCGGCTGGCGGCCGCCCGGCACCCCGGCGACCCCGCCTTCGCCGCCCTGATCGGGGAGCTGCAGCGCGACAGTGAGCACGTCCGGGCCTGGTGGCCCCGGCACGACGTGCGCGACGTCGGCAGCGGCACGAAGAAGCTCCGCCACCCGTTGCTCGGCCCGGTCGAGTACAGCCACGTGGTCCTGCAGGTCGCCGACCATCCCGACCAGACCCTGGTCACCTACACGATCGCCAGCTGACCGCCCTCCTGCTTGGGCTCAGAATCAGAGCCGCCCTCCGGCTCAGAGCAGGAAGCGGAACAGCGGGCTGGACGAGTCGATCTTCTCGATCGACGGCGGCGCCGCCTTCATCCGGTCGAGCAGCGCGGGCAGGTCCTCGGGCCGGGACAGCTCGATGCCGACCAGCGCCGGCCCGGTCTCCCGGTTGCTGCGCTTGATGTACTCGAACAGCGTGATGTCGTCGTCCGGGCCCAGCACCTCGTCCAGGAACCGCCGCAGCGCGCCCGGCTCCTGCGGGAAGTCGACCAGGAAGTAGTGCTTGCGGCCCTCGTGGATCAGGGCCCGCTCCACCACCTCGGCGTACCGGCTGACGTCGTTGTTGCCGCCCGACAGCACGGCCACCACGGTCGCCCCCGGCCTGATCGCCGCCGCCCCGGCGACACCCTCGCTGGCCAGGTCGTTCAGCAGCCCGGTGGCCAGCGCCCCGGCGGGCTCGGCGATGATCCCGTCGATCTGGTACAGGGCCAGCATCTCCCGGCACACCCGGCCCTCGTCGACGGTGAGCACCCGGGCCCCGGAGGCCGCGATCAGCGGATAGGTCCGGTCCCCGGCCCGGCGGACCGCGGCGCCCTCCACGAACGTGTCCACCTCGGGCAGCGTGACCGGGCCGCCCGCGGCCAGCGCGGCGGCCACGCAGGCGGCCCCGGCCGGCTCGGCCCCGATGACCCGTACCCCCGGATGGCGTTCGCCCAGCCAGGCCACCGACCCGGCCAGCAGGCCGCCCCCACCGACCGGTATGACCATCACGTCCGGGGCGCGGCCGAGCTGGTCCACCACCTCGCGGGCGACCGTGCCCTGGCCGGCGATGGTGCGCGGGTCGTCGAACGCCGGCACCAGCGTCGCCCCAGAAGCGGAAGAGTCGCGCGAGGCGGCGGCCGACGCCTCGTCGTAGGTGTCGCCGCCCAGCACGATCTCCACCATGTCGCCGCCCAGCATGGCGATCCGGTCCCGCTTCTGGCGCGGCGTCGTCCGCGGCAGGTAGACCCGGCCCCGCACCCCCAGCACCGAACAGGCGTAGGCCAGCCCCTGGGCGTGGTTGCCGGCGCTGGCCCCCACCACCCCGGCCGCCCGGTCGCGGTCGCTCAGCTGGGCGATCAGGTTGTAGGCGCCGCGCGCCTTGTAGGAACGGACGGTCTGCAGGTCCTCGCGCTTGAGCCAGACGTCACAGCCCAGCAGCGCGGACAGCCGCCCGTTGCGCTCCAGCGGCGTGGTGTCCACCACCCCCGCCAGCCGTTCGGCGGCCGCGTCCACCAGGGCGGCGTTCACGCTCGTCATCGGCGAAGTTGTCACCGGCACAGTCTGCCCCACCGGGCCAGGCGCTTGCCGCGCTATCGCGGCCGGCTGAGCCACTTCTCCAGGGTGCGGCGGTCCCGCTTGGTCGGGCGGCCGGCCCCGCGGTCCCGGATGGCCACCGGGATGACCTGCTCGCGCGGCGGCGGGGGCGGGCTGTGGTCGGCGTAGCATTCGGCCGCCACCGGGGCGCTGACCCGTTTGCTGATGACCCGCACGACCTCCACGATGCGGTCGCGGTCTTCCTGGCGGAACCGGACCTCGTCGCCGGGCCGCACCGGGTGGGCCGGCTTGACCCGGGTGCCGTTGACCCGGACGTGCCCGGCCCGGCAGGCTGAGGACGCCGCCGAACGGGTCTTGACCAGCCGGACCGACCAGATCCAGCTGTCTACCCGCCCGGACTCTGACTCTGCCACCTGGACACTGTAATCTGGCCTGCCCGGAGGTGACGATGGCGCCGCAGCCGAAGGACCCGCGCGACGAGACCCAGGCCGAGCGGGACGACCGCAACCTGATCGAACTGCTGCAGGAACTGCGGGTCGCCGGGCTGGGCGTCCAGGTCCTGTTCGGCTTCCTGCTGTCGCTGCCGTTCACCACCCAGTTCAAGCAGCTCGGCGGCGGCGAACGTGACCTCTACCTGGGCTGCCTGATCCTCGCCGCGGTGGCTACCGCGCTGCTGCTGGGCCCGGTCGCCTACCACCGGCTGGTGTTCCGCCAGGGGCAGAAGGAGGGTCTGGTCCGGGCGGCCAACGTCATGGCGATCCTCGGCCTGGTCGCGGTCGGGCTGGCCGTGTCGGCGTCGGTGCTGCTGGTGACCGGCTTCGTGGCGGGCTACGGCACCGGCCTGGTGATCGCGGTGCTCGTGCTGGTCATGTTCGGCCTGCTCTGGTTCGCCTTCCCGCTGACCCGCCGCTAGGGCTGCCAGGGCCACCTGGTCTCCCAGCCACTGCTGCACGAACTTTTCCAGCTCGGGCAGACCCTCGTTCCCCGCCACGCTACCCTCCGGCCAATGGCTGGCCGTCTACGGCAGTCCCACTGTAGACAATGGGACCATGAGTGCACCGGACGCCTTCGAGTTCGACCTCCAGGTCCGCTACATGGAGGTCGACGCCCAGGCCGTCGTGTTCAACGCCTGGTACCTGACCTACTTCGACGAGGCGTTCTCCGCCTTCATGGCCGCCCGCGGCTACCCGTACGACAAGATGATCGGATCCGGCTACGACGTCCAGCTCGTCCACACCGAGGTCGACTGGCACGGAGCGCTGCGCTGGCAGGACCAGGTACGGGTGGCCGTCTCCACCGCCCGGGTCGGCACCACCAGCTTCACCCTCGACTTCCAGGCCCGCCGGGACGGCATCCCCACCTGTACCGCCCGCACCGTCTACGTCGTCATCGGCACCGACGGCTCCGGTAAGCGCCCCATCCCGCCCGCGCTCGCCGAAGCCCTCGGCTCCCCAGCCCCTCTCCGGGCACCCTGACCGCCGTCATACTGCTGTCGTGGAGATCAGCGCGAAGCTTCAGCTCAAGCCCGGCCAACGGCTGGCCACGGTCACCGACGCGGACACCGGACCGGTGCCCGCGATCACCGGCCCGGCCGTCGAGGCGGCCGAGAGCCCGGCGGCGGCCGATGCCGTCATCGCGTTCGTGCGGACCCGGGCGGCCCTGGGCACCGTCGCCGCCCCGGCCATCGAAGCCGCCCGCCAGGACCGGCTGGCCTGGATCGCGTACCCGAAGGCGGGCCAGCTGGGCACCGACCTCAACCGCGACCGCCTGGCCGCCACCCTGGCCGCCCAGGGCGTCCAGCCGGTCCGTCAGGTCTCGATCGACGGCACCTGGTCGGCTCTGCGGTTCCGCCCCGCCTGAGCCGGGCCCCCGGGGCCCGGCTAGGTCAGCTCGTTGTCGTCCGACACGACAACGGCGTCGACACCGTGCCAGCGATCCAGCGGCGGGGGAGCGTGCTCGCGCAGGATCCCGGCGGTCCCGCCGTGGCGAGCCAGGACCTCCCCGAGCCCGGCCAGCAACTCCGCCACCCAGGGCGGGGGCTCGCCCGCACTGATCGACACGGTCTGGTCGATGATGAACGGCTCGGTCCCCGCCAGGGCCGGGAAATGGCACGCCATCGGCACCCAGCCCGCGGTCGCGTCCCGGTGGATGTGCCCCCAGCCGGCCCACACCAGCAGCGGCTCACCGGGCGCGGCGGCCAGCACCCCGGCCAGGTTGCGGGCCTGCTCGCGGTCACGCCAGTTGGCGTACTCAAGGCTGTGCACCCTGGCCGCGTCACGCCCCGGCTGTTCATCGTCCACCGCCTCGTACGCCCACAGGCTCCAGCCCAGCTCCAGCGCGGTCGCCACCAGCCTGCGCATGTCCGGCTGCTCCAGGTAGGGTCCGGTGCACTCCGCGATCTCCCGGATCGGCCCCGGCGGGCGGCCCGGCCGCAGGTCCAGCGCCTCCATCGCCAGCCGCCGCACGCCCGCCTCGTGCGCGGCCCGGATGACCTCGAGGCCGGCCACGCGGGTGCGCACGCTGCGGGCCCAGCCGTTGTGTGCCTCGTTGACCATCACCACCTGCGCGTGCGCGAAGCCCCAGCGGGTCAGCTCCGCCACCGAGCACCAGCCGTCCATGCGCGGCAGGATAACCACTGGCCCGCCGCACCTGGCGAACGTCTATTCTTCCCCGGAAAAACGTCCCCAGGCCGACTGCCGGGTCATGCCCAGGCTCTCGCCGATCCGCGCCCACGTCGCCCCCAGCTCGCGGGCCCGCCGTACCCAGCCGGTCAGGTGCGCCTCGACCTGGTCGCCCGCGGCCGCGATCCGCGGCAGGCTCTCCAGCACCTCCTCCACGGTGCTGGCGTGTTCCTCTGGGCATGACCGCAGCTGACCTGCGGGCGGCGCCCATCCGGCCAGACGTGCGCGCGCCTCGCCTTGGGTGCTCAAAGGCGCCAACGAGCACGCCCTAGCCGGCTCAAAGGCGCCAACGAGCACGTAGGGCCGAGCGGCTCCTGGGACTCCTGGGTACCCGGTGACACGGGAGACTCTCAGTGGGCGGGACGCCGCAGAGACTCGCTCCTAGTCACCGGAGACACACCGCCCGGTGGCCGCTGGCCGCATCCGGGCGGCCAGCTGGCTGACCGCCTCGGGGCCGAGCGCGGACTCGCCGGCCGCTGCCCTCCGCACCGCGCCGATCAGGTCGGTGCCGTGGATCTGCTTGAGCACGTAACCGGCCGCACCCGCCAGGGCGGCGTCGGACAGTACCTGCTCATCCGCGGACGAGGTCAGGATCAGGCAGGCGACCTCGGGCGCCAGCGCGCGGAGCTCCCGGCAGACGCTGACGCCGTCGCCGTCCGGCAGCCGGACGTCGAGGATGGCCACGTCCGGGCGCAGCCCGGGAATGCGCGCCAGCGCCGCCGTGGCCGTGCCGGCCTCGCCGGTCACCCGGATGTCGGGCTGAGCCTCCAGGAAGTCCTTCACCCCCGCGCGGACCAGCTCGTGATCGTCCAGCAGGAACACCCCGATCACGTGCCCGGAGGATCCGGTCTTGGTCATCAGCCACCCGCACTTTCCGCCCGTTGTCGCCCCTGGTACGAAAGTAGGTAAACCACCGGGATCTCAGCAGGGACGAACGTCCCCCGGCCAGTGCGGAAGGTCCATTTCGGCTAGCCGGTGAAGGTGGCGCGCAGGAGCCGGCCGGTGTGCTCGGCGATCGTGTCGGCCTCTTCTTCCAGGGCGAAGTGACCGGTGTCGAGCAAGACCACTTCGGTGCCGGGCACGTCGCTCTGGTAGGCGCGGGCCCCCGGCGGGGTGAAGAACGGGTCGTTCGCGCCCCAGATGGCCAGCACCTTCGGCTGACGCCGGCGCAGCCAGGCCTGCCAGGCGGGGTACTGCGGAGGGTTGTTCTGGTAGTCCCACAGCAGCGCCTGCATGTAGGCGGCGCGGCCGGGCCGGTCGATGACCGCCTGGTCGGCCAGCGCCTGCTCGGGGTCGATGAGCTCGGCGTCGCGGGCACCGGCCCGCCACTGCAGCTGGGTCCCGGCGAGGGTGACGGTCTGGTCGGCGTCGGCCTGCCCCGCCTCGCGGTCCTTCCACCAGGCGGCCAGCGGGGTGATGGCCGGGCCCAGGCCATCGGTGTAGGCGTTGCCGTTCTGGGTGACGATCGCCCGGACCCGCTGGTCGTGCCGGAGCGCGATCCGGAACCCGACCGGCGCGCCGAAGTCGAACATGTAGACCGCGTAGTCGGCGATCCCCAGCTGGTCGATGGCGTGGCCGGTGACCTCGGCCAGGCGGTCGAAGGTGGGGGAGCCCGGCAGCGGCTCGGAGCTGCCGAAGCCCGGGTAGTCGATGGCCACCACGTGCCACTGCGGGGCCAGCCGGTCGATCAGCCGGACGTAGGCCCGGGTGCTCGACGGGTACCCGGGCAGCAGGACGATCGCCGGCCGGGCCGGATCTCCAGCTTCCCGGGCGAACACGTCCAGCCCATCGACGTCGATCAGGCGGTGGCGGATGGCGGCCATGTGCTCACTCCTTCACAAGTAACCTTTTAAAAATCATCTAGAAGGTTACGGAGAACGATGGTAACCTGTCAAACACGTTAATAACGGTTACTTGGAGGGACCTGGATGGACACCACGGACCTCATCGGCCTGGGTGACCACCCCGCGCTGGAGTTCCTCAACAGCACCGCCACCCCGGGCCGGGAGCGGGTCGAGCTGATCGGCGACGGCCGGTCCTACCTGGCCTGGCTGGCCCGGGCCGGGCTCATCGACGCCGCCGGCCGGGAGGCCGCGACCGCATTCAGCCCGACCGAGCTGGACGCGGTCGCGGCGCAGGCAATCCAGCTGCGGGAGTGGCTGCGCCCGGTCATCGCCGCCTGGGCGGCCACGCCCGGCTCGGTACCGCCGGCCGCCGTCCGGGACCGGCTCAATCAGATCCTCGCCGCCGACTGCCGGTTCCCGCAGCTCGACGACGGCCCCGATGGGCAGTCCCGCGTCCACCAGCGGCGGCGCTGGCAGGACCCCCGCCAGCTGCTGGTCCCGCCGGCCGAAGCGGTGGCGCTGCTGATCAGCACCGGCGACCCGCAGCTGGTGCGGCCCTGTGAAGGCTCGGCCTGCACGCTCTGGTTCTACGACCGGACCAGGTCTCATCGCCGCCGCTGGTGCTCCATGGCCGCCTGCGGCAACCGCGCGAAGGCGGCGCGGCACCGGAGCAAGGAGTAAGCACTGCCCGGACCACCACCGGAACCGTCGCGGCACTGCGCCGCTACCCGGTCAAGTCGATGCTGGGCGAGGACCTCGAGTCCGTCACGGTCGCGGCCAGCGGCCTCGAGGGCGACCGCGTGGCGGCGCTGATCGACCGGGAGACCGGGGTCGTCGCCACCGCCAAGCACCCGAAGCACTGGCGCGGGCTGCTGGCGTTCGCCGCCCGCTGGAACGGCGGGTCGCCCCGCATCACGCTGCCGGACGGCGGATCGATCGCCATCGACGACCGTGACGCCGGCCCGCGGCTGTCCAAGCTGCTGGACCGCGAAGTCCGGGTCAGCACCGTCCGCCCCGAAGGTGCGAGCGTCGGCCGCCCCGACCCCGAGGACGTCATCGCGCACGGCGACGACGCCGACGTCCCCTTCCAGACCCTGGAGATCGGCGCGGGGACCCCGGGCCGGAACTTCGTCGACTACGCCCCGGTGCACCTGATCACCACCGCGACCCTGGAGCACGTCGGCGCCGAGCTGATCCGCTACCGCCCCAACCTGGTGCTGGACATCCCCGGCGGCGAGCCGTTCGCCGAGAACGGCTGGCCCGGGCGCGAGCTGACGGCCGGGCCGGTGCGGCTGCGGATCCTCATCCCGACCCCCCGCTGCTCGGTCCCCACGCTGGCCCACGGCACCCTCCCGCGTCGCGTCGACGCGGTCCGGACCTTGCTGGAAAAGAACCGCATCGAGGTCGACGGCATGGGGGTGATGCCCTGCCTGGGTGCCTACGCCGAGGTTGTCACCGGCGGCACCGTGTCCCTCGGCGACGCCGTCGTCCTGTCATAGCGGGCTCAGCCGGGGCTCGGCCCGTTCCCGCAACGCGGCGGCGATGCCGGCCGGCACCGGCATGGTCGAGCCCTGGAAACCCCGGAACGGCCAGAACGAGCTCAGCTCGGCGGCGGCCCGCAACTCCACCCGCAGCAGCGGCGGATCGATGCGATAGTCGACCCGGATGTCGGTACGCCAGCGTGCGTAGGGGGAGTCATCCACCTGCCATTCAGGGTCTTCATAAGTGGGCCTCAAGATCGTCGCCAGGTAGTACAGGCCGGGCGCGTCCCGCCCCACCACCTGCACCCAGACCGGGTCGCCGGCCGCCGTCCGATCCCGGTAACGCGGCGTCCGCCACGATCGCAGCGGCGACTGGGCCAGCGTGGCCGCCAGGTCATGCCGTTTGCTTTTGCCGCTGCCCTGAAAGATCCAGTCAGTCATGGCCAGAACCAGAGCCCCTCGTCCCGCAGATGACAAAGGCTCCCAGCTCGGTGCCGAGCTGGGAGCCTGTTGCTGGTGGGCCGTACTGGATTTGAACCAGTGACCTTCTCCGTGTCAGGGAGACGCGCTCCCGCTGCGCCAACGGCCCGAGGATGTCGAGAGCTTACCAGACCCCGGCGGCCCCAGAATCAGAGCTGACCCGCCCGGGACTTGCGAGGCGGAGACGGGAATCGAACCCGTGTACAGGGCTTTGCAGGCCCTTGCCTAAACCACTCGGCCACTCCGCCATAGGAGTCTTCCGCCGGACGGCCGTAACGGCCACGATGAGAAGGCCCCCCATGAAAACCGCCGACCACGAAGCTGGGAGCCGTTCGGTCATTCCCGCCGGCGTTCGGCGTCTCCGAGCGGACGACGGGATTCGAACCCGCGACCCTCACCTTGGCAAGGTGATGCTCTACCAACTGAGCCACGTCCGCGCTCCGGCCTCGCGACCGGTGCTCACCGGGTGGTGCCCGGCGTGCGAACAGAACTGTAGCCGATCCTGGCCGGTGCGCAAACTCGGCCGGGCGGATTGGGGGCGCCGGGCTGTCCCAGTTTGCCCCGGCAGGCGCCGGTTGCCCCGAAGATCCCAGGTGAATCGGCTGTCCGCCGCCAGCCTGTTACCGATTGTGCCCGCGCATAATCGGGACGTTGCGTATGGTGATCTTGTCGCGATATCGACGCCTGTACAGCGTTACCATGCGACTCGTTTGCTTATGGAACCGTACGCGACCTGCCGATTGACGAAGGGGACCCGCCACTCATGGCTGATCCAACCGGCATTGACGTTTCTTACGCCCAGGGCACGTTCAACTGGGGTGCCTACAAGGGCAAGATCAACTTCGGGGCATGCAAGGTCACCGAGGGGCTTACCATCACCGACCCGGACTGGGTGCACAACTGGGACTCGATGTGGTCGATGAATTCGACACACACGTTCCCCCGCTTCGGGTACCACTTCTTCCACGCCAGCGACAACCCGGCCGAGCAGGCCGATCGTTTCTACAACACAGTGAAGTCGCGCCTGCTGTCCGGGGACAACCTCATCTGCGACCTGGAAGCCACCAGCTCCAACGGCACCAACGACAACGTGGCCCCGGCTACGGTTGCCGCCCGCGCGCGCCAGTTCCTGGAGACCCTGGACCATTTGGTGCCGGGTCACCGGGTGCTCGTCTACACCAACCCGAGTTTCGCCGCGGCGGGTAACTGCGCGGGCATGAACTCGTGGGCGCTGTGGATCGCGCACTACGGCGTGAGCAAGCCGACCGTCCCCAGGCCGTGGTCCAACTGGACGTTCTGGCAGACCGGTGACTCGCCGGTCGACAAGGACCGGTTCAACGGCACCGAGGCTCAGCTGCTGAGCTGGGTGCGGATGCCCAAGTCGCGCTAGGTATTTTCTTTCCCGGGCTTCTTTCCCGGCGGCCGTCTCAGGCGCCCGGCGGCCCGCAGTCCAGATCGGCTGCGGGCCGGGGGTGACGGCGTTTCAGGTTGCCTGCGTGATCAGGCCTGCCAGAGCAGGCCGTTCAGCTCCGCGTCGATGTCGATGACTTCGGTTTCCTTGCCCATCGGCACGACGCGGAACGTCCGGTCGAGGAAGTTGGCGATCGCCTCGGCCGGGGCCTCGAAGTGCGCCTCGCCGAACGGCGACGACAGCTTGAGGTTCAGCACGCTCAGCGGGCCCTGCCCATCGGGGCCGTGGGCCGGCGTCGACGGCCAGATCTGAACGTCGCCGTCACCCTCGGGGCTCATCAGGCCGTCAGCCAGCAGGTCGCGGGCGAAGATCCACTCAACCGGGTCCTCGGAGCCCACGTGAAACGCCATCCGGATCGCATACGGGTCACTGCCGCTGTAGTGCAGGCTCGCAACGAGGGGGACAACCGCCTGCTCGGCGGCGACCAGCCGGAGGCCAAGCTCAGCTGAGACCGTGGTGCTGCTGCTGTTAATCATCGTCTAGCCAACCCTTACGTCGCCGGGTCCCGTTTCCGGGCTTCACTCACTAGACGTGACCGCCTCGTCACTATGACGCGAAAACGCGACGAGTTTTTTCGGCGTTTCCAGCGGATCCGCTCCGGACGGTCTTACCAACCCGTCCAGGTCAGGATTGTAACCCTCTGAAGTGCCGAAACGTCCTGTGAGCGCTAACAATGTTTACCTATGCGTAATGTTTCCCTTGTGATGGTCACACTAAGCGATATCCCCTGCTAGAAGGGTTGCGACACGGGTGCAGCCAGGTTGCGCGTCGTGACTGTCACCCCCTTGACTGTCCGCAGCGCGCGGCTGCTCCCGATGCAGGACAACCATTTGCAACATCCGTCACAAGTTGTTCCCGGCTACCGGGCTCCAAACGCCTCCCGGGCGGCCTCGCGTGACCAGGGCAACCCGCCCCGAGGATGCGCTACGCTATGGGAACGCCACGGACGCGGCGGCCTGATCGGCCCGGTCCACGGCAGCGGGCGATTGGCTCAGCGGGAGAGCGCCTCGTTCACACCGAGGAGGTCACTGGTTCGATCCCAGTATCGCCCACCCAGTTCAAAGGCCGGTTCCAGGCAGGGTGCCGGCCTTTTGTGATCTTCCGGCAGCGGGTTCCTCGTCTTCCATTGACCCGCGACTGACGCTTAAGCTGACTGCACCGGGATGCCGGGAACCGGTATCGCCCGTGATGCGCCGGTATTTACAGCGCGTGAATCCTGCACGAGCGCAGCGATGTAAATGGGTTGCCAAGCGCCAGTTGTGGTGATCCGCCACAGAGGCTGGGCTCCGTTCTAAGACCTTCAAGGAGGGGCAACCGTTCATGATCACATGGGAGAACATCGGCCTGACGAACGGCTGGAGTGTGCGGTCCGGTTCCTACGCAGCACGTGCAGGTATCACCGACGATGGGTCCTTCATCGCGGTCGCGGGGGAAATCACCCACTCGGCCATAACCGGCACCAACCCGTTTGAGGGGTATCCCATTGGCAAGCTGCCGGTGAAGGCACCGGCGAAGACGCAAGACGTGCCGGTCGTGGTGACGACGAAGACCACGATCACCGCTGGCTCGCTGTACGTGGACACCAGCGGGAACCTCACCTTGTACGGGCTGCCGCAGTCTACGGAGACTGTCGCGTTTTCCGCGCTGATACCCGCGGCCTGAGGGTTCTGCCTCGCGCCCGCAGAGGATGGACAGTCCGGGAGGCTGCTCAGCTGGCCGGACGCCAGGGCAGGCGGTAGGCCCGGTACGTGGTGTCGTCGCCTGGCAGCTGGGCGTTGAACAGCAGCTGCCCGGCCGGGCTGTACTCGGAGATGTAGGGCAGGGAGCCCCAGCCGACGAACAGGTCACCGTTGCGGGTGGTCTGGGCGTTGCCCTCTTCCGTGGCCAGCAAGCCCTCGGGTTGCCTGATGGACTTCACCAGGGTGGCTACCTTGCTGGCCGGATCCAGCCGGACGGTGACCACCCGGCTGTAGGGGAGAAGCGGCGCGCTGCTGCTGGTGTCGGATTCGTCGTCGAACATCGTGTACTCGTTGTTCCCGATCGCCTCGGGGTCGTGCTGGTAGGCGAAGATCTCGCCCGCCTTGTCGAGTACCTGCCCGGGCGCGGCCTTGATGCTGTACGTGCTGTGCTTGCCGCCCAGGACCCACATGATGTTCCCGGTGTGCCGGTTCACCTTGTACAGCGCCCAGGCGTAGCGGGCGTTGATCAGCAGGTTCCCGTCGGTGTCCAGATGGACGGCGTTGATGTAGAACCAGTCCCACGGGGTGGCGGCCGACGTGGGCCGTGGCTGCTCGCTGCCGGTGTAAGGGACATGATCCGCGGCGTTCCATTGGAAGAGCACCTTGCCGGTGCTGATGTCGATCTCTTGCACGACGCTGTCGACAACCTTCTGGCTGGCGGGGCCGCCGATGGAGGTCAGGTTCGCGGTGGTGATCGTGTCGGCGATGATCAGCGCCGTGTTCTGGGGCGTGATGAGGAATTCCTGGCCGTCGGCTGAGTAGCCGTTACCCCCTTTGACCTCGGCGATCTTCTGATAGCGGTCGTTGTAGACGTAGTCGGCGCCGCCGGAGACGGCACCCAGGTTGGGGGGACCCTGCCACCAGGTGAGCACCGGCTCGCCCCGGTAAGTCTGCGTGCGGAAATCAGCGGCCAGTTCGTGGGCCGGAAGAGCGTGGAACCAGATCACCTTGCCGGTGTTGCTGATGATCTCGGGGCCACTCACGCTGCCCCCGCCCGGGGCGATGAAAATATCGCCGTTACCGTTGTCGGCACCCTGCTTCAGCACACTGACCGCAGGCGCCGCAGCCCGGGCCGGCGCGCCAGAGGCCGCCGAACTGCAGGCCGTACCCGCAAAGACGGTGCCCGCGGCGACCACGACGGCAACTGCGTAGGGAGCTTTGGCCAGCTGCAAGGCCGCCGCCCGGCCGGAGATGACGTTGCTTCCCATCGCGCGGCTCCGCTCGTCAGCCAGTCCTTCCCACGATGGGCCTCTACCCTTCGTGATCGGGTCCGAAGACGACCTGCGCGAGGCGAAATTCGGTTGCTCCTGGCCAGCAGTCCGGGCTGAATACTGGTCATGACCGACCTTCAGGGCTCCTACGACGAGCTGTTCGCGGCCGTGCCCACCGTGCTGGCCGGCCTGCTGGCTAACGGCGCCCCCGATGGCGACACCGAGGGCGACACCGGCGGGGCGGTCGCGGTCTTCGTGAACGGCGAGCCGGTGGTGGACGTGTGGGGCGGGTTCGCCGACGCGGTCCGCGCGACGCCGTGGCGGCAGGACACGATCACCAACGTCTGGTCGGTCACCAAGACGATGACCGCGCTGTGCGCGCTGATCCTGGCCGACCGGGGTGAGCTCGACCTGGCCGCGCCGGTCGCGTACTACTGGCCGGAGTTCGCGGCCGCCGGTAAGGAAAAGGTGCTCGTGCGGCACCTGCTGTCACACACTGCGGGCCTGCCCGACTGGGACGGCCCGATCGAGGAGGTCTACCACTGGCCGTCCGCCACCGCCCGGCTGGCCGCCCAGGCTCCCCGGTGGGAGCCGGGCACCGAGGCCGGGTATCACTCGCTCACCCAGGGGTTCCTGGTCGGTGAGGTCATCCGCCGGATCACCGGCGAAAGCGTGGGCGACTTCTTCGCCCGCGAGGTGGCCGGGCCGCTGGACGCCGACTTCCACATCGGGCTGCCGGCCGGAGACGACCACCGGGTCGCGCTGACCGTCCCGCCGCCCGGCCAGGACGAGGATTACGCCGCCAGCGCCGGCACCAGCGCCGGCACCAGCGCGGCCAGCACCAGCGGGCCCGCCGCCACCGCCACCCCGGTCCGGGTCCGGGACGGCAACAGCGTCGCCTTCCGCCGGGCGCAGATCCCGGCCGGGAGCGGCTTCGGCAACGCCCGCTCGGTCGCCCTCGTCCAGTCGGTGCTGGCCTGCGGGGGAGCGGTGCGCGGGGTGCGGCTGCTGTCCCCGGCCGGCGCCGCCCGGGCCCGCGAGGAGCAGTTCCAGGGCACCGACCGTATCCTCGGCCGCCCGATGCACTGGGGCCTGGGCTTCGGGCTGTTCGGCAACGCCTACGGCTGGGGTGGCTGGGGCGGCGCCATCGTCATGAATGAACCCGACGCTCACATGACCGTCGCCTACGTGACCAACCAGATGCGCGAGCCCGCCGACGACACCCGCGGGCTGGAGATCGTCATGGCCGCCTACGACGGTCTCCAGGGCCTCCAGGCCGGCGCTACTGACCAGCGTGGAGGTCGGCGCTGAGACTGGCGCCGATGCCCGGCCGGTCGATGACCTCGACCGCCCCGCTGACGCTGTTACGGCGGAACAGCAGCCCGGACCGCCCGCTCAGGTCGCGTGCCTTGGCGCGCTGGCCGCCGGGGAGGCTGACGACCGTACCGGACGTCAGGTAGAGCCCGGCCTCGACGACGCAGTCGTCACCGAGGGAGATGCCCAGGCCCGAGTTGGCACCCAGCAGGCAGCGCTGCCCGACCGCGATGACCTGAGTGCCGCCGCCGGACAGGGTGCCCATGATGGACGCCCCGCCGCCGACGTCGGTTCCGGCGCCGACCACCACCCCCTGGCTGATGCGGCCTTCCACCATCGCGGGCCCGATGGTGCCGGCGTTGAAGTTGACGAAGCCCTCGTGCATGACGGTGGTGCCCTCCGCCAGGTGGGCGCCGAGCCGGACCCGCGAGCCGTCGGCGATCCGCACGCCGCTGGGAATGACGTAGTCCAGCATCGGCGGGAACTTGTCCACCGAGCGGACCTCGACGTGGATGCCGCGGGCCAGCGCCCGCTGCCGCACGCCGCCGATGTCGCTGACGGCAACCGGCCCGAGCGAGGTCCAGGCCACGTTCGGCAGGACCTTGAAGATGCCGTCCAGGTTCATCGAGTTGGGACGGACCAGGCGGTGCGAGAGCAGATGCAGCCGCAGGTAGGCATCGGCGCTGTCGGCCGGCGGCTGGTCCAGGTCGGCGCCCACGCACAGGCGGTGGCTGATCCGGACCGCCCGCACCGGGTCGTCCTGCTCGGCGGGCCCGTCAGGGTCCGCCTGATCGGCGGCGCCGGGTACTCCGAGCCGCGGCTCCGGAAAGTAGAAACTGAGCGGGCTCTGATCCCGCGCGACCGTGACCACCGCGTATCCCCATGCTGATTCACCCACGCGGTGACGTTATCGCAGGCGCCACCGCCCGGGCAGCGAACCTCGGCCGCCGGCCCTTGTGATACTCAGTTCATCGGTATATAAAGTTTTTATGAGTGATCGGGCGATGCAGGAGGCGACCTACCTGATCCTGACCGCGCTGGCGGCGGGCAGTCAGCACGGCTACGGGATCATCGCCGACGTCAGTTCGATCTCCGATGGGCGGGTACGGCTGCGGGCCGGGACCCTGTACACCGCGCTGGACCGGCTGAAGACCGATGGGCTGGTCGTGGTGGACCGCGAGGAGATCGCCGAGGGCAGGCTGCGCCGCTATTACCGGCTCACCCCCGACGGCGCCCAGCGGCTCGCCGCGGAGGCCGCCCGGCTGCACGCCAACGCCACGGCGGCGATGCGGCGGCTGCGGCCGGATCTGGCCGGCGGCCTGGGCTGAAGCGGACGGGAGGCAGGACATGAGCGAACCGCCACAGCCAGGGCTGCCAGAGCCTGAGCTGCCACAGCCGGAGTCGCCTGGGCTGGAGCGGCGGTACCGGCGGCTGCTGGCCTGCTACCCGCGGGCGTTCCGGCGTGAGAACGAGGAGGAGATCCTCGCGGTGCTGCTGGCCTGCGCCGAGCAGGGGCAGCAGCGACCCGGCGTGGCGTCCTCGGCCGACCTGATCAGGGGCGCGATCCGGATGCGGCTGCGGATGGCCGGTCAGCCACCGCGCACCGTCCGGGCCGCGGTCCGGCTGATGTACGCGGGCGCCGTAGCCGAGGTAGCCGCGCTGATCACGATCATCGTGACCGCCGGTGGCGTCCGGGCGGCCGTGGCCCACAGCTACCCGGGCGTGGCCGCGCTCCAGCACGCGGTGAACGTCAACCTGACCATCGACTACATCAGCGTGCCGGCCTCCGTTGTCGTCTGGCTGCTGCTGGCCCGGGCGCTGGTCCGGGGCTGGAGCCGGGCCAGGATTGCCGTCGCCCTCGACGCTGGCCTGATGAGCGTGAGCCTGCTCGTCGCCTTCGGCCAGGGATCAGCGATCTACGCTCCGGCCGACCTGGTGGCCGGCGCCGCCGTCTGGCTCATCGCCCTGACCGCGACCGTGTTGTTGTTCACCGGGGCGGCCAGCCGCTACTTCCACCCCGAGCCCCGGCCCGTGACCCCGTGGCGCGGCACCTTCGGCACCATGTAGCAAATCCGCGTGGCAAAGCGTTTCCGCCGTCCCTCCACGCGATCTCCACGTGATTTCCACGTGGCCTCCATGGCGCCAACGGACGTTCAGGCTGGCGTCCAGGGGGGCATTTCGTGCGCAACAGTCTCACCGGTTTACCCGGTGCACGTGACTGTTCAGCGAGTTCGCCGTGTGTCGGCGGTGTTCCCGGCCCGGGCCAGCTGGTCTGCATCTTTCACCTGGAAAGGGCGATTCCGCATGCCTGCAATCACGTCGTTCACGACCGCGCTCGGGTACAACGGGCTGATTGACATCTTCGCGCTCAGCGACCCGCAGGGCGCCGGCGCTACCGTCTGGCGTGCCCGGCAGGAGACCGCGGGCGGGGGCTGGTCAGCCTGGGCCGACGAGGGAAAGCCGGGCTCGGGCGCCCAGCTGCTGAGAAGCGTCCTCGACGCTGACCGGCACGGCCACGTGCTGGTCCTGACCGGTGACGGGCATCCGTGGTTCAAGGAGCGCGGGCCGGCCGATGACTTCTCCCTCTGGGAGGATCTTGGCGCCCCGGCCATTTCTCCTGCCACCACGCCTGCCGCCGGCGATGTTCCGGGACCGTGGGGCTTCATCTCGATGTGGGGAGCGGCTCACGCCGATGGCCGTATCGATGTGGCCGGAACGGCCGAAAGCGACAACGACCGAGGTATCTTCTACCGCTCGCGCCCAATCGGCGGCACGGCCTGGATGGACTGGTATCCGCTGGGAGACAACGACTTCGACGGTGACATCGTGGCCGCCGTCGCCGACGATGACAGCCTGGAAGTGGCCACCCCGGTCGCGGTCCCCGACCCGGGAACCAACGGGGAGACAGTGACCGGTATGTCGCATCGGCGGCAGGATCCCGATGGCACCTGGGCCTCCTGGGCCACGCTCGGACCTCAGATTGGGGGAGGTTTCAACGACGACATCACCCCCGCACTGACCGCCGGCCCCGGGGGCCGCCTGAGGTTGTTCGCGGTGGCCGCCGCCAACTCGCAGGTTTGGGAAGACCAGCAGAACACGAACCACAAGTTCCAAGGCTGGGAGGATCCTCTCCGGCCGGACGGGGTGATCACCGGCCTCGCCGCCGCCACCGGCGCGGACGGTGGCATCGACCTGTGCGTCACCCGCCAGGACAACACCGTGGCCCACAGCCGTCACGTCACCTCGGGCACCCCGTGGCCGTCCTGGGCCGACCTGGGGCATCCGGGCCCGGGCGCGATCGCCGACCCCGCGCTCATTCTCGACGCGCAGGGCTGCCTGAACCTGCTGGTGTCCCGCCCCGGCCAGGACGGCCTGCTGACGCTCCGGCAGGAGACCGTGAACGGCCCGTTCGTGACCGGCCCGTCTCTGCCCGCCCTGCCGCACTAGCCAGCTACCGCCCGGCTACAAATCCAGCACGACGTCGCTGCCGGGCCGGGCGCAGCAGATCAGGACCTGGCCGTCGGCAGGCGGCTCGAGCGGGTCCGGGTCGTAGCTGATGTTCCCGGACAGCAGCGGCGTGAGACAGGTGTGGCAGACACCGGTTCGGCAGCTCCAGCGGGTGGGGACGTCGCAGGCGTCCGCCAGGTCGAGCACGTTGCGCCATTCGTCGCCGAACGGCACCGTGATGCCACTGCGGCTGAAGGTGACCTGCGGCCCGGTGCCAGGCGGGCCCGGCGGCTGGTGCGGCGGCCTGCTCACCTGACCGACGACCCCGGGGTTGATCGACGTCAGCGCCCCGAACAGCTCGGTGTGGATCGCCGCCTGGTCAACGCCCATCGAGGTCAGGGCGTCGCCCATGTCCGTCATGAACGACGCCGGGCCGCACACGTAGGCGCTGGCCCCGGCCGGGATCGCCAGTCCGGCCAGCGCCTCCTTGGTGAGCCGGCCGGCGACAGCGGAGGCGCGGGATCGCTCGGCGTCGGTGGCCGCGCTGTAGAAAACGTACTCGCGGGCGTGGGGCAGCGAGGCGAGCAGCGTGTGCGCTTCCGCCGCGAACGGATGCTCGCGGGGGCCGCGCGACCCGTACAGCCACCAGATCTCCCGCTGGGTGCGGGCCGCCCCCAGCTGGTGCAGGATCGACAAGACCGGGGTGACACCGATGCCGGCCGAGACCAGCAGGACCGGCTCGGTGCCGTCGTCGAGGACAAAGTTCCCCCGCGGGGCGGCGACGTCGAACACCGCTCCCGGCCCTGCCTTCTGGTTGAGGTAGCTGCTGGCCGCTCCGTGTGGCTCCTGCTTGACGCTGATCCGGTAGGAACCGGCGCCCGCATCGGACGACAACGAGTAGTTGCGGACCGGGGGCGGCTGGCCGGCGCCGTCCACCCGTAGCGTCAGGTACTGGCCCGCGCGGAACCCCGGCAGCGCTGTGCCGTCGGCGGCGGCGAGGTAGAGGGAAACGATGTTGTCGCTTTCCCGGTCTGTCCTGGTGACCCGCAGTTTGCGGAAGCCGGGCCAGGCCGGCCTGGTGACGGGGGGAGGGGAAGGGGCCAGGCCGTCGCTGCCCGGCACCGCCAGCAGGTCGCGGAACGACGCCTGCCAGCCGGGGCTGAGGGCCGGGACCGTCAGCGCTGCTTGTAGTTTCGCCCGGTCGTGGTCTCCCAGGTACAGCAGCGCGTCGACGTCGGCCACCGACAGCGCCCCCGGCCCGCCCCTGGTCTTCACGATCGTGTCCCCGGCCTGGATGTGTCCCTCGGTGATGACGCGCATGTAGAAGCCGGGCCGGTGATGGCCGACCAGCAACGCGGGCAGCTCCGGCGCGCCGAACCGCAGGCCGACCCGGTAGCAGGTGACCCGGGGCTGGGTGACCTCGAACTCGGCCTCGCCGATGCGGTACCGGTCGCCGATGCAGACCTCGTCGTCGGGCAGGCCGTCGACGGTCAGGTTCTCGCCGAAGTTGCCGTAGGTCAGGTCGCCGCGGCCGAAGTGCCGCGCCCAGTGATCATAGGACTCGAGCTGGTAGACCAGCACCGCCCGCTGCTCGCCGCCGTGCCCCTGCGTGTCGCCCTGGCCGTCGCCGTCGATGTTCAGCCGCCGGACCAGCTGCGGCCCGGCCACCGGCTGCTTCCAGACCCCGGTATAGACGGTCTTGCCATGCCACGGCACGTCCTTGGGCATCCCGACGTTGACCGACACCAGTACCGGCCCCCCAGGCCGCCGTCCCGTGGCAGTAATCAAGTTCGCCCCCTGAAATGCCGATATCCGTGCCCGAGCACCATCATCGTCCCTCCGGGCCCGGCCGTGTCGCGCCCGTGCGCATGGATCGTCTATCGGAATCAGCTCGCCTGATCCGCCCGGCCTCACCGCGCATCCCTCTGGCCCCACCGCCACCGTGCGCAAACCGCTACCGTTGGCCTCACACGCGTACCGTGATGTTTGTCGTTTACAATCGGCAGTGTCCCGCGCCTGCAGACCAGGGCCGACCCGGAGCCGGGAACGGGGCACGTCTCGGGGGTTTCGACGACTGGAGAGCATGTTGAGCAGTCCATGGTCGGCCACTGCCAGGGAGCCCGTGGCCAGCGGCCCGCTGCTGACGGGGCCCGCGGTCCGCACGTCGCTGGGCGACGTGGTGGCGGAGCGGCTCCGTGAGGCCATCCTCAACGCCGAGCTGTCGCCCGGTCAGCACCTGCGTGAGGAGCAGATCTCCGAGTCGCTGGACGTCAGCCGGGGCCCGGTGCGCGATGCCTTCCTCATCCTCGAGCGGGAAGGCCTGGTTACGCTCTCACGGCACCGCGGGGCGACGGTCGTGCAGCTCTCGGTGGAAGACTTCGGCGAGGTCTACAGCCTCCGTTCGGTGATCGAGGAGCTGGCGGTCCGGCTGGCCATCCGCCGCCGGGACGACTCGGACCTGCAGGCGCTGGAGGAGGCGCTGGCCGACCTGCGCGCGGGCATGAAGCGCAAGATCACCGAGCAGGTGGCGGCCCAGCTCGACGTCGCCTTCCACGACAACATCTTCCGCGCCGCCCACCACGAGCGCCTGTACCGGAGCTGGTCCAGCATCCGCATGCAGGTGCACTGGTTCCTGCTGCTGCGCACCGTGGCCAGCCAGGATTGGCGTGAGGGCATGATCCAGAGCCACAGCCGGATCCTGGAGCTGATCCGGGCCGGGGACGAGCCCGGAGCGGTCACCGCGATCGGTCAGCACATCCGGGACGCATACAACCGGATCTGCGGCACCCTCATCGAGCAGCAGACCGACACCGAGCAGGTCCCCGACGCCCGCCAGCGGGCCGAGTCCTACCTGCTGAGCTGAGCGACGAACCGGGCAACCTCGCGCGCGACCTGAGCCAGCTGACCGGGAGGATCCCCGTCCCGGGCCATCACCACCCGCAGCGACGCCGCCGGCAGGGCTTCCGCCGTGGCCTGGGCCAGGGCCAGCGGGTGCACCGGATCACCCGGCGCCCCCACGACCAGCGCCGGGCACGCGATCTCCCGGAGGGCGGCGGCGGCCGGGCTGGGCGCCGAGCGTGGCATCAGATCGAGCCGGACCGCCCGCTGCACGGCACTGGGGGCGGTGAACTGCCCACGCAAGCTGGCGGCCCCGGAGTCCGACACCGCCCGCACCGCCCGGTAGACGTCGGTGTGCTCGAACCGGGCCAGCCCCTCCTCAGGTCCGTGCCGCCGCAGCAGGCGGGCCATGAGCGGGTACGCGGCCAGGTTGGGCGGCAGCGGCTGGTCCAGCCACGCGGGCCGCACCAGACCCAGCGCCGTCACCCGGTCCGGGTACCGGAGGGCCAGGTTGAGCGCCACCCCCGCCCCCATCGAGACCCCGGCTGCCACCACTGGCCCGGTCACCCCCAGCCGGTCCAGCAGCGCCACCGTGTCGTCGGCCAGGCCGTCGAAGGTGAACGCGTCCTCCGGCCCGATGTGGCCGGTGGCGCCGTGCGCCCGCAGGTCGGGAGCGATGCGGCGCAGCCCCGGGCTGCCCGCCAGGTACGCCCAGGGCTGGGCGCAACCGCCGCCCAGGCCGTGCAGCAGCACCACCGGCTGCCGGGCCGCGCCGCCCGGGCCGGAGCCGTCGATCCGGAAATGGGCCCGGCGGGCGTAGCGGGCCGCCTCCAGCCGGGCCGGCCGCCCCGCCGTCACGACGGTGGCCCGCCCATCATGGTCGTGGCTCGGGCACCCGCAGGCCGGCCGTGCCCGCCGCCTTGGCCTGCGCGAGCAGGAAGCCCCGCACCCGGGCGACGTCGTCCTCGGCCGCGTCCTGCGCGATCAGCGGGGTGCCGGCCGCCATCCCGGCCAGCAGGCCGAAGACCAGCTCATAGTCGAGCCGCCCGGTCCCGGCGGCCGCGTAGCCGGACTCCACGACGTCCTTGGCGTGTACGCAGAACACCGAGCCGGCCAGCAGCGCCGCCGCTTCGGTCAGGATGGCCGCCTGCCGCCCGGCCGTAGCCACCGTGACCAGGTTGGCGGGATCGAAAATGATCCCGGTCAGCCCGGCGTCGCCGCCCAGCTCGTCCAGCAGCCGGCGGGCGCGGGCCGCGTCGGACACGACGTTGCCCGGCTCGGGCTCGATGCCCAGCCGGACCCCGGCGGCGGCCGCCGCCGGGAGCAGCCGGTCCAGGCTGGCCCGCAGGTCACGCCAGGCCGCGGGCTCGTCGTTGCCGGGGTGACGCCGCCACATGTTGTCCGGGTCGCGGCTGCCCGTGCACAAGGTGACGGCGGTGGCGCCGAGCTCGGGCGCCCGGGCGATGAGCGCAACCGCCGCCTCGGTCTCGGCGGCGCGGATGGCCGGGTCGGGGTGGATCATGTTGTAGGAGGCGGACAGCCCCCAGATGCCGATGCCCTGGTCCGCGAACGCCTGCCGGATCGGGCTGAAGTCGAGCTGGCGGGAGTCGGCCGCCGCCGGCAGGGTCGGCAGCCCGATCGCCGACAAGTTGAGCTGGACCAGGCCGAATCCCGCGCCGGCCACCGCCGCGGCCACCTCGCCGGCCCCGCCGCGGGGGAAGGTGCGGGCGAAGATTCCCAGCTCGTGCGGGCCGGCCGGGGTCAGTTCGGCTCCGGCCGGGCCGGTCACGGGGCCACTTCCGCGCCCGCCGCGGCCGCGCTGGCGGTGACCGCCTCGATCAGCCGCAGCGCCTGGACGCCATCTTCGGCCGACGGGTCGGTGGCGGCCCCGGTCCGGATCGCCGCCGCGAACGCCTCGGCCTGCCGCTGATAGGAGTCGGCCGCCCCGAACTCGGGGGAGCGCCAGGTCGCGTCCTCCTCGCTGAACACCCGCACCGAGCTGGCCCGCCGGAAGAACGGGAAGAAGGACCGGACGCTCACGTGCCCGCGCTCGCCGTAGATCTCGAAGCCTTCGGAGTAGTCCGAGTGCACGCTGGCGCAGATCTCGAAGCTGGCCAGCCCGCCGCCGGCCAGCTGGCCGGACCCGTGCCAGGTGAAGTCGGGACCGACCTGCGCGACCCGGGCCTGGACGGCGGCCACGTCGCCGGCCAGGTAGCGCAACGTGTCGAAGACGTGGGCGCCGTGGGTGGCCAGCAGGTAGCGCTGGCGGTCGGCCTTGAACTCGGCCTCGTGCCGGCGGACGTCCTCGTCCACCACCGTGTACGGGAACAGCGTCTGCTCGGTGGGCGGCCGGAGCCTGGCGTGCACGCGGTACCAGCAGCTGACGCTGACCACCGGGCCGATCCCGGCCACCGCCCGCCGCGCGTAGTTGATCCCCGGATCGTGCCGCCGCATCGCGCCGATCTGCACCTTGAGCCCGCGGCCGGCGGCCAGCCGGGCCAGCTCGGCCGCCTGTTCGCTGGTGCTCGCGGCCGGCTTCTCCAGCAGGATGTGCTTGCCCGCGGTCAGCGCCTGCGTCCCGACCGGCAGGTGGAACCGGTCCGGGACCGCGATCAGCACCGCCTCGATGTCCTGCGCCAGCAGGTCGCCGACCTCGGTGAAGCCCGGGACCCCGTAGCGGGCGCCGACGCCCTTGGCCAGGGACGGGCTGCGGTCGCTGACCCCGGCCAGGGTGATCGCTTCGGTCTTGGCGATGGCCGGGAGGTGCGCGACCTGGGCGATCCGGCCGCAGCCGACCACCCCCAGCCGTAGCGGATTTTCATCGAAAGGGTTCATGCTGGTGCTCCTGCAGGAGTACGGCGGGCGTTCATATCCGGAAGATAGGCCGCGCCCAGCGCGCCCGCGTCGGCGCCGCAGGTGGCGAGCTGGATCGGGGGAGCGGCGACCACGGTGCTGAGCGGGGTGGCGTCGGCCAGGGCCCGGCGGGCGGGGATCAGGATCAGGCCGGTCGCCCCGGCGGTCAGGCCACCGCCCAGCAGCACCAGGTCCGGGTTGAGGACCGGGACCAGCCGGGCCACCGCCCGCCCGACTGCCTCACCCGCCCCGGCCAGGGCCTGGATCGCGGCCGGGTCGCCGGCCCGGGCCGCCGCCACCACGTCCTCGGCGGTCGCGGCCGGCCCGCCCGGCCGGCCTGATCCGCCCAGCCGGGCCTGCCGGGCCTGCCGGGCCACGGCCGGCCCGCTGGCGTACACCTCCAGGCAGCCGCGCCCGCCGCAGGCACACGGCGGCCCGTCGGTCACCGACGGCATATGGCCGAGCTCACCGGCCAGGCCCGCGGCCCCGGCGAGCAGGGTGCCGGCGGCCACCAGACCGCCGCCCACGCCGGTGCCGAGGGTCAGCATGACCAGCATCCGGCTGTGCTGCCCGGCCCCGGCCCGCGCCTCGGCCAGGGCGGCCGCGTTGCCGTCGTTGTCCACCGCCACCGGGAGCCCCAGCCGCCGTTCCAGGTCCCCGCGCAGCGGCGCGCCGGTCACGCCCAGGTTGGCCGCGGCGATCAGCTGCTCCCGGTCGGCCGAGAGCCAGCCCGCCACCGCGACGCCGGCCGCCCGCACCGGACGCGGGGCCACGGCCTGCTGGCACTGGGCCACGACCTGCCCGAGCAGGGTGAGCACGGCCGGGTAGCCGCGGGCGCTGTGCCGGACCGCGGCCCGGTGCAGCACCACTCCGCCCGGGCCGGTGGCGACCGCCCGCACCGTGCTGCCGCCCAGGTCGAGGCCGATCACCGCCGCCTCCGCCCCGCTGCCCCCGGCCGCCCCCAGAGCTCCAGCCACCCCAGCCACCCCAGCAGGCTCGCCCGGCTCAGCCTGAGCCGGTCCGGTCATGCCTGCGCCAGCTCGGACAGCACCGCCTCCAGGCCGGCGGCCAGGGCCGCGGCCGCGCCGGACGGGGCCGGGGGGACCGGCGGCCGGACGCCGCCCAGGTCCACGCCGCTGCGCTGCCCGGCCAGCTGCTTGGCGACCGGGATCCAGGCCACCGGGCTGCCCGGGCTGGCGTCGATGAGCTGCTGCAGGAAGGCCAGGGCGGGGGCGAGGATGGCCGCGGCCTGGTCCTGGTCGCCCGCCTTGGCCGCCGCGTAGGCCGCCACCAGGTGCTCGGGCAGCAGGTTGGCCAGCCCGCAGATGCCGCCGGCGGCACCCAGCCCGACCGCTTCGGGCAGGCGAGCTTCCGAGCCGACCATGACGTTGGCCCCGGCCGCCAGTACCGCCTTGGTGTAGCCGATGTCGCCGCTGGAGTCCTTGACCCCCCACAGCGAGGGCCCGGCCAGCGCGGTGATCGCCTCGACCGGGACTGGCGGCCCGAACACCGGGATGTGGTAGAGCAGCACCGGGTGGCGGCTGGCGGCGAGCACCGGCTCCATGAACCGGCGCAGGTCGTCGGCGGCCAGCGGCCGGAAGTAGTAGGGCGGCAGCACCATGATCGCGGTCGCGGGCAGGTCGTTGACCACTCCCACGAACTCCAGCACGGCGTCCAGGCTGGAGTCGGTGACCGCCGGGATCAGCGACGTCCCCGGCACCGCGCCGGCCAGGCCGGCCAGCACCGCCAGCCGCTCCCGCATGCTGAGCGACGGCCCTTCGCCGGTGCTGCCGAACGGCACCAGGCCGTCGGCCCCCCGGCTCACCAGCCACTGGGCGAAGGCCTCGTAGGCCCCGGTGTCGACCTGTCCCTGATGATCAAAGGGGGTGAGCAACGGAACGTAGACGCCCGAAATCACGATGGTTCCCCTCTGCAAGCTGCTGAGAGCTGCAATGAGCGGCGATGAGCCGGGATGAGCTGCGCGACGCGTTGACTAGACCATAGCTAACTGATAATTGTCAACAGGTGACGATAGCCACGGAAGGTGCCCCCAGCAGCGGGGAACCGGGCCCCGGGGGAGAGGCCAGCGGCCGCTTCGCCCCGACCGGCCTGGAAGCGTTCACTTCGGCCGCGCTGGCCGCCCTGGGAGCACCCGCCGGTACGGCCGATCAGGTCGCTGCCTCGCTGGTGCTCTCGAACCTCGTCGGCCACGACTCGCACGGCATCATCCGGCTGGTCCAGTACTCGGCCTGGGTCGCCGACGGCCAGATCCGCCCGGCCGAGGTGCCCGTGATCAGCCAGCGCCACCAGGCGGTCGCCGTCGTCGACGGCCGCTGGGGGTTCGGGCAGTCCGCGGCCCGGCTGGCGGTCGACGTCGTCGCCGCGGCCGCCGGCGCGGCCGGGGTGGCGGCGGTGACGATCCGCGACTGCAACCACGTCGGCCGGCTCGGCGAATACGTGACCGACCTGGCTGATCAGGGCCTCGTCGGGCTGGCGTTCTGCAACGCCGGCCCGGTGGTGGCGCCGTTCGGCGGGGCCGGGCGGGCACTCGGCACCAACCCGTTCGCCTGGGCCGCGCCCGGCGGCCCGGCCGGGCCGCTGGTGGTTGACTTCTCGACCGCCGGGGTGGCCGAGGGCAAGCTGAAGCTCGCCGCCGCCGACGGCCGCCCGATCGCCCCCGGCCTGATCGTCGACTCCGAGGGCCGCCCGTCCACCAACGCCGACGACTTCTACGCGGGCGGTGCCCTGCTGCCCTTCGGCGGCCACAAGGGTTCGGGCCTGAGCGTCATGATCGAGCTGCTCGGCGGCCTGCTCACCGGCATGGGCACGGCGCCCACCCCCAGCTACGGCGGCGGTAACGGGGCGGTGATGATCGCCATGAAGGTCGGGGCGTTCGCCGACGCCGGCTCCTACGCGGCCGGGGCCGAGCAGTTCCGGGCGGCGCTGGTCACCGCCGGCCAGGGCGCCGCCCCCGGCCCGGTGCTGCTGCCCGGCGAGATCGAGGCCCGGACCCGGCAGGAACGGCTGCGCGACGGCATCCCGGTCAGCCCGGCCGTGCTGGCCTCGATCTACGCGGTCACCGACCCGCTGGGGGTGGCCCGGCCGACCGCCCGCCCGGCCGCCGGCCGGTAGCGCCGTGGCCGTTCTGGAGAGGGGAACGCTGCGCGGCGTGTGGGGGACCGTCCTGCTGCCGCTCAGCCCGGCCGGCCAGATCGACGTCGGCCGGCTGCGGGACCAGCTGGACGTGCTGACCGCAGCCGGCCTGGACGGCGTCTACGCGCACGGCACCGCCGGCGAGTTCCACGAGCTCGCCGAAGACGAATACGACCTGGTCAGTACCGTCGTGGCCGAGCACGCGGCCGCCGCCGGGCTGCCGTTCCAGCTCGGTGCCGGCCACATGAGCGCCCGGCTCAGCCTGGACCGGATCCGCCGGGCCGCCCGCCTGGCGCCCGACGCCATCCAGGTGATCCTGCCCGACTGGGTGCCGGCCGCGCCCGCCGAGGTGGCGGCGGCCCTGGACGGCCTGGCCACCGCGGCCGGTGACATTCCGCTCGTCCTGTACAACCCGCCGCACGCCAAGACCCAGCTGGACCCGGCCGCCCTGGTCCGCCTGGCCGACCAGGTGCCCCAGCTGATCGGGATCAAGGTGGCCGGCGGAGACCCCGGCTGGTACCGGGGCATGCGGCCGGTGCTGGACCGCCTGGCCGTGTTCGTCGCGGGCCACACGCTGGCCTCGGGCCTGGCCCAGGGCGCGGCCGGCGCCTACTCGAACGTGGCCTGCCTCAGCCCGGCGGGCGCGGTCGCCTGGTACGCGCAGATGCGCTCCGACCCGGACGGGGCGGCCGACCTGGAGAGCAGGCTCCAGCACTTCCTGGGCCGCCATATCACCCCGCTCCAGCAGCGCGGCTACAGCAACGCGGCCCTGGACAAGACGCTGGCCCACATCGGCGGCTGGGCCGCCATCGGCACCCGGCTCCGCTGGCCCTACCAGGGTGTGCCCGAGGCCGACGCCGAAGCCCTGCGCCCGCTGGCCCGCGCCGCCGTCCCCGAGCTCTTCCCAGATCCCTCCTAGCCCACGGACTACCTCACCCACGGACCGCCCGGGCCCCGACTGCGCGCGCGGCGTGCCTCGGCCAACAAGCCCAAATGCGGCATCGCTCCGGTTACAGCAAGCCCAAATGCGGCATCGCGCAGGTAGCCACCCCCACCCGTGGGGCTGCGCGCACACCGGAGCTGGGACGTCCCGACTCCGCAGACCCCGGACCCGGCCGGGCCCGCCCTGCCCGGCCGGGCCGCTTTCAGGGCTCGATGATCGCCTTCAGGCAGCTGGTGTCGCCGGACACCGCGGCCAGCGCGTCGCCGTAGCCGTCCAGGCCGAACCGGTGGGTGATCATCCCGTCGGTCCGCACCCGCCCGGCCCGCAGCATCCGCAGCGCCCGCTCGAAACTGAACGCCTGCGAGAACGAGCCCTTGATCGTGAGCTCCCGCCGGAACACGTCGTAGGGGCTGACCGGCCACACCGCCTGCTCGGGGGTGACCCCGTAGACCAGCACGGTCCCGCCGACCGCGGTCAGCGGCGGGCACTGCTCGAGCACGGCCGGGACCCCGGTGGCGTCGATCACCACGTCGAACCCGTCCGGCGCGCGGTCGCGCAGCTGCTGAGCGGTGTGCCCGGGTGCGCCCCGCGAGGCCAGCACGGTCTCGGCCCCCCAGCCGGCCGCCAGCTCGAGCTTGGCCGCGGTCGGCGCGGCCACCGTCACCCGGGCAGCGCCGGCCGCGCTCAGCAGCTGCGAGAGGATCAGCCCGGTCGGGCCCGCCCCGAAGATCAGCGCGTCGCAGCCCGGCTTCGGCGCCAGGATGTCGATGCCGTGCAGGGCGCAGGCGGTCGGCTCGGCCAGCACTGCCACGTCGGGACCCAGGTCCCCCGCGGGGTGGCAGTTGACCGCCGGGACCACGAGGTACTCGGCGAAGCCGCCGTCCTCGAACACCCCCATGGCCCGCAGCGACGCGCAGAACGCGGGCCGGGCCCGGCGGCACATGGCGCAGGTGCCGCAGGACACCATGTTGTCCACCGCCACCAGCTCGCCCGGCGTCAGGCCTTCCGCCCCGCCGTCGGCCGCCCGGTCCACCACGCCGATCACCTCGTGCCCGGGCACCAGCGGATAGACGTGCCCGAACTCCCCGTGGTGCAGGTGCACGTCGGTGCCGCAGACGCCGGTGGCCCGGACCCGGATCCGCACCTCGCCCGGGCCCGGCTCCGGGTCGGGCAGGTCGGTCAGCTGCCAGTGCTCCGGCTCGGCGTAACGGACCGCCTTCACGGGTGCCCCACCTCGACCTTCACGGGTGCCCCACCTCGACCCTGGTCTTGAGCCCGGCGCCCCGCCGGGTCGCTTCCAGCGCGGCCGCCGTCTCGGCTAGCGGCAACGGCGGCCCGTGCAGCCGGGCGGCCGGGATGATGCCCGCCGCCAGCAGGGCCGCGGCCCGCCCGAACGTGTGCCGGACCGAGTTCACGCCCACGATCGTCAGCTCCCGGGCCACCACGTCGAACGGGGCGAACGGGAAGGTGGCGCTGGCCCCGCCGATGCCGAGCAGCACCAGCCGGCCCGTCCGCCGCAGGTGGGCCAGGCCGGTGGCGACCGCTTCGGGGTGGCCGGTGCAGTCCGCCACCACGCTCCAGCCGCCCCCGAAGCCTTCGGCGATCTCGTCAGCCGAGGCCGCGACGCGGCGGGCCCCGAACCCGGGGGCCACCGCCCGGCGCTCGGCCCGCGGATCGACCACGTCCACCCGGGCCCCGGCCGCGGCCGCCAGCGCGGTCAGCAGCAGGCCGATCGGCCCGCTGCCCAGCACCAGCAGGTCCTCGCCGAGCACCGGGCCGGCCCGGTCGAGGGCGTGCAGCACGCACGACAGCGGCTCCACCAGGCTGGCCAGGCCGGTCGGGAGCCCGGCCGGCAGCGGCTCGCAGCGGGCCCCGTTGACCGCCACGTACTCGGCCAGCGCGCCGGGCGCGGTGGTGCCTAGGCCACCGCCGTTCAGGCACATGTTGGTCCAGCCTGACCGGCAGGTCGCGCAGGCGTCGCAGTAGTCCATCGGGTCGACCGCCACCCGCTGCCCGGCCCGCACCGTGCGCACGGCCGGGCCGGCCGCGACCACGGTGCCCCAGAACTCGTGCCCGGGGATGACCGGGTACTCCCGCACGGCCGCGTAGTCACCGTCGTACACGTGCACGTCGGTGCCGCAGATCCCGCAGTCGCCGACGGCCACGATGACCTCGTGGTCGCGGGGGGCCGGGTCGGGCACCTCTTCCACCGACAGCTGACCGGGTCCGGTGATCAGTGCCGCCTTCATGACGCGACTCCCGGGCGCAGCGCGTGGATCTCGGCCACCGCCTGCCGGGCGTCCGGCTGGCCGAACACCAGCGACCCCGGCACCACGCCGTCCGCGCCCGCCGCCGCCAGCCCCGGCACCGTGTGCGGCCGGATCCCGCCGTCCACCACGACCTCCGGCGCCGGGCCACCCGACCGGGCCGCGACCAGCTCACTCACCCGCCCCGCGGTACCCGGGTCCTGGTCGTAGCCCTTGACCCCGATCACCGTGCCCATCAGCAGCAGCCGGTCGATGCCGGGCAGGAACGGCACGGCCTGGCTCACCGGCTCGTCCACCTCCAGCCCGAGCGAGACCTGACAGCCGTGGCCCCGGATCCGGGCCAGGGTGGCGCCCACGTCCGGGCAGGGCCCGCTCTGGACGGTGATCATGTCCGCCCCGGCCTCGGCGAACCGGTCCACCCAGTAGTCGGGGTGGGTCACGTTCAGGTGCACGTCCAGCAGCGCGGCCGTCCGGGGCCGCAGCGCCGCCACATGGGCCGGGCCGAACAGCAGGTCACGGACGTTGTGCCCGTCGAACACGTCCAGGTGGAAGCCGTCCACCACGTCACCGAGCTGGTCGACGGCCGCGCCGAGGTTCAGCAGATCGGCCGACCACAGCGAGACGTAGGCCTTCATTTCCGGCGTCCGCCGGAGGCCGTCTTCACCGCCTCGCGGGCCAGCCGCTCGACGTCGTCGGCCCCCGGGGTCAGCGCGTTCAGCAGCACCGGGCTGTGCGGGACGGGCGCGAACGGGGCACCGATCCGCAGCACCGGCGCGTCCAGTTCCCGGAACAGGCTCTCCTGGATCGCCGCGGCGACCTCGGCCCCGACCCCGCCGTGGCGGTAGTCCTCGGCCGCCACCACCAGGGTCCGGGTCCGCCGCACCGACTGCTCGACCGTGTCGAGGTCGAGCGGCATCAGCGTGCGCAGGTCGATCACCTCGGCCTCGATCCCGTCGCTGGCCAGCCGCTCGGCCGCCGCCAGCGCCTTGGCCACCATCACGCCGTAGCTCACCACCGTGACGTCGCGGCCGGGCCGCCGGGTCGCCGCCTGGCCGAACGGCACCAGATCGTCCGGGCCGCCCGCCTCGCCGCGAGTGCCGGTCTGCATCTTGTGCATGGCGAAGATGACCGGGTCCTCGCCCCGCAGCGCGGTCTTGATCAGGCCCTTGGCGTCCCACGGGGTGCTCGGGTAGGCCATCAGCAGCCCCGGGACGTGGCAGAACCAGCTTTCGATGGGGTTGTTGTGCTGGGCGCCGCCGCCCGCGAACCCGGTGGTGCCCCGGACGACCAGCGGCACCGGGCGGCCCCACCAGTACCGGACCTTGGCCGCCTGGTTGACGATCTCGTCCATCGCCCCGAACGCGAAGTCGAGGAAGTTGAGGTCGACCACCGGCCGCAGGCCGTTCATGGCCGCGCCGACCCCGGCCGCCACCATCGCCGCCTCGGAGATGGGGGAGTTGCGGACCCGGTTGCGGCCGAACTGGGGGCCCAGGTTGGTCACCTGGGCCCAGTGCCCGCCCCGTTCGTACAGGTCGGTGCCCATGACGACGATGCTGTCGTCCCGGGCCATCTCCTCGGCCAGGCCGTCGCGGTAGGCCCGCGACAAGGTTGTCCGTTTGCTCGCCGGAGTGGTCACTGGGTTCCTCTCAGCTGCAGCGGGATTCCGGTCACGCCGTCGGCCACCGTGGCCGGGTCGGGCAGGGGCGACGATTCGCCGTACCCGACCGCGTCCTTGACCCGGGCGGTCGCCTCGGCGGCCAGTTCGGCGAAGCCCGCCTCGTCCAGGCCGCCCGACTTCTCCAGCGCGGCCCGCATCCGGGCGATGGGGTCCCGGTTGGTCTGCCACCACTCCACCTCTTCGGTGGTGCGGTACTGGCCGCGTTCGCCGATGTCGTGGCCGAGGTGGCGGTAGGTGAGCGCCTCGATGAATGTCGGGCCTTCACCGGCCCGGGCCCGGTCGGCCGCCGCGGCCGCCGCCCGGTGCAGGGCCACCACGTCCTGGCCGTCCACCTGCACCGCGGGCAGCCCGAAGCCGGACGCCCGGTGCGCGATCGACTCGCCGGCCATGGCGGCGCTGACCGGGGTCTCCACCGCGTAGCCGTTGTTCTCGCAGACCACGATCAGCGGCAGCTTCCAGGCGGCCGCCAGGTTCACGAACTCCCACACCCGCCCGGTGTTGGCGCCGCCGTCACCGAAGAACCCGGCCGCGCAGTGGCCGTCCTCGCGGTAACCCTGCGCGAACGCGGCCCCCAGGGCGATGCCGAGGCCCGCGCCGACGATCCCGTTGGACCCGTCGAACCCCACGCTGAAATCGGCCAGGTGCATGTGGCCGCCGCGGCCGCCCGCACAGCCGGTGGCCTTGCCGTACAGCTCGGCCATGACCGACCGCGGGTCCATGCCCTTGGCCAGCGCGACGTGGTGGCTCCGGTGCGAGGCGGCCGCCACGTCCTGCGGGCCGAGCACCGACGTCACGCCGACCGCCACCGCTTCCTGGCCGGTCGCCGCGTGCATCCCGCCGGGAATCGCGCCCGACGTGGCCAGCGGGCCGGCCGTCGACTCGAACTCGCGGATCAGCAGCATCCGCGCCAGCCAGGTGCGCGCGTCGGCCGGGCTGATGCCGTCCAGATCGATGCCGGCGTCCCCGCCTTCGGCCGGGATCGTGTGCGCTCTCATTCGCCCGCCTCGTCAACCCAGGTCAGGACCGCTCCGGTGGTCACCTCGGCGTCGATATCGAACAGGTGGGGGCCGAGGACACCGGCGGCCGGGCTCTCCAGCGTCACCTCGGTCTTGGCCGTGTCGATGGACACGACCGGGTCCCCTTCATCCACCAGTTCGCCGGGTTCGCGGAGCCAGGCCAGCACCACGCTCTCGGTGTCCGCCATGCCGTAGGACGGCATCTTCAGCTCGACTCTGGACACTCAGGCTCTCCTTCAGTCCCCAATGGTCCCGCCGGCGTTCAGTGCGAGGTTCCCGCCGTCGACCGGGAGCACCACGCCGGTGATCATGCTGGCCGCGTCCGAGGCCAGGAAGGCCGCCGCCGCCGCGACCTCGGCCGTTTCCACCAGGCGCCCGAGCGGGATGCCGCGCAGGAAGGTGTTCAGCAGGTTGCCTTCCTCGCTGGGCCGCTCGCCCAGCCGCTTCAGCCCCTCGGTGGCGATCTGGCAGGGCGCGACGGCGTTGACCCGGATGCCGTGCCGGCCCCAGACCACCGCCAGCTCCCGGGTCAGCTGGTTCACCCCGGCCTTGGTGATCCCGTACGAGAAGTTGCCGCGGCCCAGCGAGCTGACCCCGCCGATCGAGCTGACGTTGACGATCGACCCGGGCTGGCCCGCGCCGATCAGCCGCTGGCCGAGCTGCCGGGCGCAGTGGTAGTAGCCCTTCAGGTTGACCGCGAATGTCAGGTCCCACTCGGCCTCGGTGATCCCCAGCGAGGTCCCGCGCTTGTTGATGCCCGCGTTGTTGACCAGGATGTCCGGCCGCCCGAAGGTGCTCTCGGCCCAGGCGAACGCGGCCGCCACCTGGGCCTGGTCGCTGACGTCGCAGTCACGGGCGGCCGCCGACCCGCCGGCGTCGGTGACCGCCGCGGCCACCGCCTCGGTGCCGGCTCCGGCCAGGTCCAGCAGGCTGATCCGGGCGTTGGCGGCGGCGAACGTGGCCGCCAGCGCCCGCCCCAGGCCGCCCGCGCCGCCGGTGATGACCACGTGGCGGCCGGTGAGGTCGACCAGCGGCTGCTGCACCTTGGGCAGCGTCTCGTTCACGATGACGTTCCCTCCGGCCCCGCCGCTGCCACCACCGGGTTCCGCAGGCAGCCGAGGCGCTCGATTTCGACCTCGACCACGTCCCCGTCCCGCAGGAACCGCGGCGGATCCTGGGCGGCCCCGACCCCGCTGGGGGTGCCGGTGGCGATGATGTCGCCCGGCTCGAGCGTCATCACGGCGCTGAGCTGGCTGACCAGCGCGGCCACGGTGAAGACCATGTTGGCCGTGTTGGAGTGCTGCATGACCACGCCGTTGACGCGGGTCTCGATCTCCAGGTTCTGCGGGTCCGGCACCTCGGCCGCGGTGACCAGGAACGGGCCGGCCGGCGCGAACGTGTCGAAGCTCTTGCCCAGCGTCCACTGGCTGGTCCAGCCCTGGACGTCGCGGGCGCTGACGTCGTTGACGGCCAGGTAGCCGCCCACGTACGACAGCGCCTCGTCCTCGGAGACGAACCGGGCCTGCCGCCCGATCACGACCCCGAGTTCGCCCTCGTAGTCGACCGAGTTGCTCAGGGCCGGCAGCACGATCGGGTCGTAGGGGCCGGTCAGCGTGGTCGGGAACTTGGCGAAGACCGTCGGTTTGGCCGGCAGCTCCTGCCCGGTCTCGGCCGCGTGGTCGCGGTAGTTGAGCCCGATGCCGATGATCTTCGACGGCCGCGGCACCGGCGCGGCCAGCCGGACCTCCTCCAGCCGGATCCGGGCGGTCTCCGGCGCGTTGGCGGCCAGCGCCGCCAGGTCCCCGGCCCGCTCGGCCGCCAGCAGCGCGCCCAGGCCGGCCGGGAGCGGCCCGATGGCGGTGGTCAGGTCGACCAGGGTGCCCGGCCCGGACACCACCGCCGGCCGGGCACCGTCGGCTACGTAGTTACAGAGCTGCATCAGGAACACCGACCGTCAATTGATTCTTGTCAACAATCAGCATTTTTACACCACCAGATCGGGCACCCACAAGGCAGGTCAGCCCTTTACCGCGCCGGCGGTCAGGCCACGGACCACGTAGCGCTGCACGCACATGTAGAAGATGACCGGCAGCAGCGAGAACACGACTCCGGCCGCCTGCAGCTCGAAGATCGGGACGTCCTGCTGGCTGATGAACGTGGCGATGCCGAGCCCGGCCGTGTACTGGCTGCGGCTGGTGATCAGCGCCGAGGCGAACAGGTAGTCGTTCCAGCTGAGGAAGAACGCCACCACCGCGACGGCGACCAGCCCGGCCCGGGACAGCGGCAGCAGCAGCCGCCGGAGCACTCCCAGCCGGGTACAGCCGTCCACCAGGCCCGCGTCCAGCACCTCGCTGGGCACGTTGTCGAAGGAGGACTTGAGGATCCACGAGCCCAGCGGGACGGCGAACGCGGCGTACAGCACGGCCAGCATGGGCAGGTTGTTGGTCCACCCCATCGACCGGTAGAACTGCAGCTCGGGCACGATGATCATGGCGCCCGGCATCATCTGGGTGAACAGCAGCAGCAGGCCGAACAGCAGCTTGCCGTGCCACTCCAGCCGTCCCAGCAGGTACGCACCGAAGGAGGCCAGCACCAAGGTGATCACCACCGTGATCAGCGCGACGAACACCGAGTGGGCGAGCCAGCTGGCGATGGGCTGGTCCTCGAACAGCTGCGTGATGGCGCCGGTGTTGAAGCCCTTCAGGAAGAACGGCGGCGGGAACGACAGCGTCTTGCTCTCCGGCTGGAAAGTGCTGAGGATCATCCAGTAGACCGGGAACAGCGCGACCACGCACACCGCCACGATCACCACGACCCGGACCACCGATCCGGCCAGGTGCCGGCGGCTGCGCCGCGGTCGCGGGGCGGCCGCGGGGGCGCCCGGCGCCGGCTTGGTCAGCACGGCCATGTCGTCCTCCGCTCGATCTGGTTCGTGGTCATGATCGGCTCCGCACTACCCGGCGCTCGATGTACACGAACAGGGCCGTCCCGATGACCGACAAGAACAGCCCGACCACCGCGATCGCACTCGCGTAGCTGTAGTTGAAGAACTGGAACGCCTGGTTGTAGATGTCGATGGACAACGTGGTGGTGTCGTTGCCCGGCCCGCCGCCTGTGGTCAGGTAGATCAGCGAGAACTGCTGCAGCGAGAAGATGAACGCCAGCACGGCCAGCAAGCACAGGGTCGGCGTGATGCTCGGCAGCACCACCGAGCGGAACCGGCGGATCGCGCCGGCGCCGTCCACCCGGGCCGCCTCGAGCAGTTCATCGGGCACGGCCTGCAGCGCGGACAAGGTGATCAGCGCGTAGAACGGGAAGCCCTTCCACACCGTGATCACCACGATCGACGCGAAGGCCAGATGCGAGCTGGTGAAGAACGCATTGTGGTGCCCTACGCCCGGCAGCCAGCCGGCCATCCGGTTGATGATGCCGAAGTTCGGGTCCGCCATCAGCAGGAAGGTCAGGACCACCGGGATGTCCGGCAGGGCCCAGGGGATGGCCAGGATGCCCCGCACGAACCCGCGGCCGCGAAAGCTCCAGTTGAGCAGCATCGCGATGAACAGGCCCACGATCAGCATGAGCACCACAACGACCGCGGTGAAGACCAGGGTGACCCGGACGACCTGCCAGAAGACCGGGTCCTGGACCATGCGGCTGTAGTTGCTGAACGTGAACGAGCCCGTGGCGCCCAGCTCCTGGCTCTTGAACGAGGTCAGGATGCCCTTGACGATCGGGTAGAGGACGAACACACCCTCGAACGCCAGGATTGGGATTACCAGTAGGTAGGGCAGCCAGGCCCCGGAGAACCGCGGCCGCGGGCCGGCGGCGGTGCGCCGCCGGAGCTGGCCGGGAGCGTGCTCCCGGCCAGCCTTCAGCACTTGCGTCACAGTGTTATCCCTGCTGTCAGGCGCCGACCTGGGGACCCAGCTCCTGCTGTGCCTGCTTCTGGGCCGCGGCCAGGGCGGCCTCCACCGACTGCCCGCCGGACACCGCGTTGGCCATGGCCTTGATGATGATCTCCCCGATCTGCGAGTACACGATCGTGTAGTCGCCGAGGATGTCGAACTCGCCCACATAGTTGGTGGCCAGATAGCCGGACATCCACGGCGTGGTCTTCAGGTAGGTGTTGTAGGCCGGCTCGTACTGCCCGAAGTTGCTGTAGGGAATGATCGGGTAACCGTTGGCGGTGGTGACCGCGTACAGGTTCTTGGGCGTGATCATGAACTTGACCAGCTCCATGGCCGCGTCCTGGTTCTTGGAGCTCTTCAGCACGACCACCGGGTGCAGCCGGGCGATGGCCTTCTTGCTCGGCCAGGGCGGCGGGGCGCTGCGCAGGTTGGGGTAGAGCGTGGGCGCCAGCTGCTTCAGTGTGGTCAGCCCGGCCGCCACGTTGAGGTTCATGGCGATCCGGTCGGACTCCCACAGCTTGGTGATGGCGGCCTCGGAGCTGCCCTTCGGGCCGCCCTTGGTCAGCAGCTCCACCCAGTACTTCATCGAGTTGACGACCGGCTCGGAGGTGAACTGGAGGGTCTTGCCCTTGGCCCAGGCCCCGTCGTAGGCCAGCGGGAAGTTCTGCAGCTGGTTCCACCAGTCGGCACCATCGGCCACGCTGTTGAGCAGCGCCACCCCGAACTGTTGCGGGGCGTGGGTCAGCGCCTCGGCGTTGGACAGCCACGCGTCCAGCGTGGTGGGCGGCGCGTTGATGCCGGCCTTCTTGAGCAGTGCCTGGTCGTAGGTCAGGGCGAACGGCACGTCGATGACGCCCAGGCCCTCCAGGTTGCTGCCGTTCTTGAACTGCTCGTGGGCCGGGATCGGGGTGAGCTTGAGGTCGTTGGTGATCGACTGCAGCGGCACCGTCATCTTGAACTTCGAGATCAGCGCCGACGCCAGCTCGGGCGGGCACATGACCACGTCGGCGTTGATCGAGCCCGCCTCGGCCTGGGTGACCACGTTCTGGTCGTAGGTCGCGAACGGCCAGCCGACCCAGTTCACCTTGACGTTCGGGTGGGCCGCCTCGAAGTCGCTGATGACCTTGAACCAGGCGGCCTTCTCACCGACCTCGAACTGCTCCCAGGACATCAGGTTGAGGGTGATCTTGCCGCCCTTGCTGCTGCTGCCGGATGCGCTGCTGCTGGTGCCGGACGAGCTGCCGCTGCTGCAGGCGGACAGGACCGAAGCGCCGGCTCCGGCTGCGAGCAGGCCGCCGCTGAGGTGAAAGAAGTTGCGCCGGCTCAGCGGCTTGTGATCGGGGACAACGTTCGCGTCATTACGTGCGTCGTCATTCATCTCTTTCCTCTGTCCTGTAGGAGGGCGGCGGCGGGTCGCCGTTAGTGAGTTTGTGCTGGTCAGATACTTATTGAAAGGGTGCGCCGGTGGGCCGGTGCATCGCGAGGGTGCGAACTGCCGGGTCAAAAAGGTGGTTAAAACGGAAGCATCGCCCGGCTCTCTGTCTACTGTCAACTATTTACGGGTTACAAAAAGGCTGCTCAGTTGGCTGCCTGGTTTGCCGCTCAGCCCGCGAACGCCAGCGCCGGCCGGCCGCGCACGCCGGGCTGGACCGCGAACAGCGAGCCGGAGGCGGGCTGAGCCTGCGTGTCGGCGCCGATCTGGGAGGTTGTGATGTAAAGGGTTTCCAGGCCCGGGCCGCCGAACGTGCAGGCCGTCACCTGGGAAACCGGCAGGTCGATGACGGCGTCCAGCACCCCGGACCCGGTGTAGCGGTGCACCGCCGAGCCCTCCATCAGGGCCAGCCATACACCGCCCTCGGCGTCCACGCACAGGCCGTCGGGCCGGCCGGTCTCGTAGGGGATCTCCGCCCACCGCCGCCGGTTGATCAGGCCGGTGGCGGCCGAGTAGTCGAAGACGTCGATGCTCTGCTCGGGGGTGTCGACGTAGTAGGCGATCGTGCCGTCGGGGGAGAAGCCGAACCCGTTGGAGATCGTCACCTTGTCGAGCACCGGCCGCACCGTCCAGTCCGGGTCGAGCCGGTAGACCGTCCCCGCCTGCGGGCTCTCGTCGGTGGCCATCGACCCGCAGTAGAAGCGGCCGTCCGGGTCGCAGCCGCCTTCGTTGAGGCGGACCCCGGGAGCCTGGCTGACCTCGGCCACCGTTCGCAGCCGCCCGAGGTCCCCGTCGGTGACGGCGAAGCTGTCCGCCAGGGCGAGGACCGCGCCGCCGGCCGTGCGCGGACGGATGACCGCGGCCACCTCCCCGACGTGGGTCCGGGTCACCCCGGCCTGGGCGTCCAGGGCCATGACGTCTCCGGCCAGCATGTCCACCCAGCGCAGGCCGCCCTGGTGATCACCCCAGTCGTCGGCCCAGCACGGGCCTTCCCCGTGGTAGCAGCCGGTGCCCGCTATCTGCTCTGCCTGGACCACTATGTCCTCCTAGACGACCATCGACCCGTTGGTGACCGAGCCGGATGTCAGGTACTCGATGGCGTCCGCGATCGTCCAGTGCGACAGCCGGTACGCGGACCGTTCTGACACCGACGCACTGTGGGGGGTGAGCACGATATTCGGCGCGGACAGCAGGGGAGAGGTGGCGGGCAGCGGTTCGGTCGCGAACACGTCCAGGCCAGCGCCGGCCAGGTGCCCGCTGTGCAGCAGCTCGGCCAGCGCGTCCTCGTCGATGATCCCGCCGCGCGCGACGTTGATGACCATGGCGCCCGCGGGCAGCTGGCTCAGCTCGTCCCGGCCGATCAGGCCCCGGGTGGCCGGGATCAGCGGCAGGTGCAGGCTGATCACGTCGCTGCGCTGCAGCAGCTCGGGCAGGCTGGCGGCGCGCTCCACTCCCGGCGGCAGGCTGACCGGGGCCGGGTCGTAGAGCACCACGGTCCGGGCCAGTGGCCGGACCCGCTCGATGAAGGCCCCGCCGATCCGGCCGCCGCCGACCACGCCCACGGTCGCCTCGTCCAGCGCCCGGATGCGCCCGAGGTCCAGGCCGCCCTGCCAGCCAGCCCGGACGTAGGCATCTGACGCCACCAGCCGCCGTTCCAGCGCCAGCAGCAGGGCCAGCGCGTGGGTGGCCACCTCGGGCGCCCCGTAGGCCGGCTGGTTGAACACGGCGACGCCACGTTCGCTGGCCGTCTCGAGGTCGATGGTGTCCAGCCCCACCCCGGCTCGCCCGATCACCCGCACCGAGGGCGCGAACGAGGCGATGGTCTCGGCGGTCAGCCGCTGCAGGGTCACCACGACCGCGCCGGCCCCGGTCGTCGCCTCCCGGACACCGTCCGGTCGCGACAGGTCGATCCAGCGCAGCTCAGCCTGCTCCCCGAAGTCCTTCTCCAGTCCGGGGTGGTCGGCGAACGCCGTGTCCGCCACCGCGATGACCGGCCTGTTCACGGCCGGCCCAAGCGCCGAGACGGCCGGGCTGGCCCCGCCCCACCTGAGCGGCCCAGCATCCGTCCCGGGCGTGACCCATCCGCGCGGCCCAGCATCCGCCCCGGACCCGGTTCACCCGGTTCAACTGTGCGACGAAACGCCCACCCCAGCCCCAGCCCTGGCCCGCCCGCGCGGCGGTCCCCCGGTCCCAAATCTGGCCCGCCCGCTCGGCGGTCCCCCCGTCCCAACTCTGGCCGGCCCGAGCGGCGGCTGGAGTGTCTCTGCATGCCAACCGACGGTAGAGCGCGTGCTTGTAAACTGTCAACAATCTCTTTCTAATCGTGATCATGACTATAGGCCGAAGCCGCCCGGGGAGGGGTCCCAGGCGGCTCCGGTTCGTCAAGTGTTGAGCTTTGTTGCCCTTTCGGTCAGGGCATAAAGTCCTGTCGCTTCGGGGGTGCTACGGGCGGATATCCCACTGCTGGCAGGTGTTGTCGAGCTGCGCCCACTGGCGGACGACGGTCCCGTTGGCGGTTTCGCAGTCCTCGGCGTCCAGCACCATGCCGTTGGCCACGTTGCTGATCGTGTAATGGCTGCCGACCGGGGTGACGTCCCACTCCTGGCAGAGGTTGCCGAGCACCGACCACAGGTCGGTGAGGGTGCCGTCGCGGGTGCCGCAGTTGACCGACTCGAGCACCTCGCCGCTGGCCACGTTGGTGATGACGTAGTGCCCATTGCCCGCGCTCGCGAACTTCCACTGGGCGCAGGTCCCGGTGGCCGCCGACGACAGCGCGATGCCGGTGCCGTTGGCCGTCCCGCAGTTGGCCGGCGCGGCGCCCGTGCCGCTGTTCACGTTGGTGATCGTGTAGGCGGTCCCGGTCGCCGGGAACCCGGTGCTCACCTGCTGGTACCCGGCCGCCACGACGTTGGCCTGGACCGCGTTGTCGGTGGCGGCCGACGGGTAGCCGGCGGTCATGACGCCCTCGAAGAACGCCCCGTCGGATTCGTTGCTGTTGTCCCCGCCGGTGCCGAGGATGACCGCGCCCTCCTGGTCCATCGGCGTGTAACCGCCGGTGTCCGGCAGCGGCCCGTCGTACTCGGTATTCAGGCCGCCCGACTGGGCGTTGCCGTCCTTGATCGCGTAGGTCGTGGTCCCGTTGTTGTTGACGATCGCGGTCACGAAGCTGCTGCCGTTGCCCCTGTTGGCCGGGTTGGAGCCGTTGGCCCCGGCGAAAAGGCCGTTCTCCAGGTCGGCCTGCACCCACGGCCCGGCCCCGGTACACGGGGCGAACCAGCACTCGGTCCCGAAGTTGATCGCGTCCATGTGCCCGTTCCCGGTGTCGGTCCCGGACGTCTCCGCGTTGCCGAAATCGAAGCAGCACAGCCCGTCCACGTGGGTCCCGCTGGTCACCATGTACGCGCCCTGCGGCTGGCTGCCGACCGGCACCCGGTTGGTCACATCGTTCCGGTAGCCGACCCCGGCCTGCACGTTCACTCCGTACAGGGAGTGCCCGCCCACCTTCACCGGCAGCGCATTGGCGATGGCGGCCGCGTCGGCTCCGCCGTTCCCCCCGATCGGCCCCACCCCCAGGTCGTTGTGGTACGGACTCTGGTCATAGATCCGCGTGATCGTGCAGACGGTGCCCGCGCAGAACAAGTTCTGCTGGGCCACGTTCGCGTACCCCCCGCGCTGCGTGGTCCCGATCTGCTCGGTGGTCCCGTCCGAGGTCCGTTTGACCTGGTAAAGCGGCCCGCTGTAGCTGCGGTACACCGCCCGCGTGGTGCTGTAAGCCGCCACGCACGGCGTCTTCCCAGCCGCGTAAATGTCACAAGGCCCGCCCCCAGCCTTACCGGCCACCCCACCCACAGCCGACGCCCCACCGACCCCGGCCGTGACAGATGCCCCCTCCGCCACTGACGTCCCCGCCAGTGCGCCGAGGATCAACGCCCCGGCGGTGCCCGCGCACCACAGCGCCTTCCTGAGACCCAGAACCTTCTTCGTGAACATTGGAGACCACTCTCCAAACGCAACTGCCGGCTCAACGTTGCTGTTAGCGCTAACAACACCAGGAACCACCAATATCTAACTCACGCCGAGCCCCGTCAAGACTTCGCCCCGTAACCCCAGCTCCGCACGAAGCCCCCAGCTCCGCCAAGTCCCGCGCCCACCCATCCCGGCTCCCTACCAAGATCCATCGCTCGGTGACGTTTTCAGTCGTATCCACTGAAAACGTCACCGAGCGATCGATCATGACCGGCAGACCCGCCTTTGCCCGGCCATTGGCAGCCCCACCCGGCACTCACCACCCTCAGCCCCACGCCGCCCCGTTGATACGGTCGAGTCCTCCAGGAAGCAGGAAGGGAGTGGCCGGCCGATGGACCTGGCCTTGCGCGGTGACCGCGTGCTCATCACCGGCGGCAGCCGCGGCATCGGCCTGGCCACCGCCAAGTCGCTGGCCGCCGAGGGTGCCTCGGTCGGCATCGTCGCCCGGGACGAGGAACGCCTTGCCCGGGCCAAGGACGAGCTGAGCCAGTTCAATCTTCCCGTCGCCACCGCGGCCGCCGACGTCACCGACACCCCCGCGCTCCGACGGGCGGTCGAAGCCATCGCCGCCGACCTGAACGGCCTCGATCACCTCGTCGCCAACGCCGGTGGCACCGTCGGCAGCGGCAACCTGACCAGCGCCAACGACGACGAGTTCACCGCCACGTTCGCGTTCAACGCCGGCCACGCGGCCGAGCTGATCCGGGCCGGCCTGCCGCACCTGCGCGCCAGCGACCACGCCTCGATCGTGGTGATCTCCTCGGTCAACGGCGTACGCCCGGCGCCCCGGACCGCCTACTCCACCGCCAAGGCCGCCGAGATCCACCTGGCCGCGACCGCCGCCCAGGAACTGGCCCCGGCCGGGATCCGCGTCAACTCGGTCAGCCCCGGCTCGATCATGTTCCCCGGCGGCGGCTGGGAACGGTTCGCCGAGCAGAACCCGGACGACTTCGCCATGTTCCAGGCCACCCAGTTCCCCTTCGGCCGCCTGGGCACGCTCCCCGAGGTCGCCGACGTGGTCACGTTCCTGCTGTCCCGCCGCGCCTCCTGGATCACCGGCGCCAACATCGTCGTCGACGGCGGCCAGGGCAACCCCAGCGCCCGCCGCTTCGACTAGCCCCCTTCGGCTAGCCCTCCCCGGCCTCTTCCTTCACAAAAGGCCCCACTCGGCAGCCGCCGGTACTCCCGTCCGGCGTTCTTCGCCAGCTTCGCCTCGACCGCGCGACCCAGGTCGATCCCGGTCATCTCGGCCAGCGCCAGCACGATTGCAGCAGGCAGAACTTGAGCGGCACGTCCGTGGTGCCGAATCCCTTGGCGAGCTTGTTCTGCCACACTGATCGCTGCGCCGTACTGAAATCCACACTGCTCCTTTTCCAAGACACGCCCTCTCACTGGCCATGATGTGCTATGGCCACAGGCGTGGCATATGTCAGGCTGGGGTGGAGCTTTATCTGCTTCATCTGCGACGCGAGCCGGAGGGGGATCGTGAGCATTGGCGAGGTGCTGAGCGATGCGCGCTGCCGGTCCGCGCTCACCATCGAGAACGTCAGCTATCTGACCCGGATCCGCGAACGCGTCATCTGGGATATCGAGCAGGACGACTTCCGCTCGTGCGGCGGTGACTTCTACGCCCGCGGCCACATCCGCGCGATCGCCGACGTGGTCAACGTCGACTCCGTCCCGCTGATCGAAGAGTACGACGCGATCAGCCAGGGTCACCCCCTGGACGATGGCCCCGGGCTCATCGCCTGGCGCCCGCCCGACCCGACCGGCCGCAACGAACGCCGCCGGAGCCGTGACGAGCAGCGCCGCAGCCGTGACGAGCAGCGCCGGAGCCGTGACGAGCAGCGCCGGAGCCGTGACGAGCAGCGCCGGAACCGTGACGAACGCCGCCAGAATCGCGACGGCCGCCGGGACCGGAGCCCAGTGCCCTGGGTCGCCGCCATCTGCCTGGTCGTGCTGGCCATCTTCGGCTGGGGCGTGTACAACGTCGCGCACGTCAACCGCCACTCGTCGGAGGGCTCGGCCCAGGCTGCCTACAACCGCAGCAACGGCCCGCACGCCAAGAGCTCGGCGCACACCAAGCCCACCCCCGGCTCCCCGAGCCCCGCCTCGTCGCCCACCACGGCGTCCCCGATCCAGGCCATCAAGCCGGTCAGCGCCACGGCCTATGGCCCCAAGGGCGCCCAAAGCGGCGACAACCCGCAGGCCGCCGCCAACGCCATCGACGCCAGCGGCACCACGAGATGGCGCAGCGACTGGTACTCCACGGCGGCGTTCGGCAACACCCAGTCCGGTACCGGCCTGCTCCTCGACCTGCGCCACGAAGCCACCATCGACATGGCCACGATCACCGTCGGCACCCCCGGCGCCTCCATCGAGCTCCGCGCCGGCGACGACCCCAGCAACCTCCAGCTGATCGGCCACGCCAAGAACGCCGCCGCCACCGCCGTCATCCGCCCGGAGGAGATCTCGGCCCGTTACATCCTGGTCTGGTTCACCCAGCTCCCGCCCGACACCGAGGGCACCTACCGCGCCGTCGTCTACAACATCGCCCTCCAGGGCCAGCCCTGACCGCAGGCAACGCACGCGGACGGTCAGAGGCTGGGGCGGTCGACCCGCTCGATCGTGATCACGTCATCGTCTACGACGTAGATGACCCGGTAAGGCCCGACCCGCAACCGGTGGTACTCACCGCGATGGAAGGCCTTTGCCGGAGATGGATTGTCGGCTAACCCCGCGACTGCCTCGCCAAGTGCGCGCATTGCCTTCTGGTCACTCATGAACCGGCGTGCCGAGGCCCGCGCCGCGGGCGCCCACTCGATCCTCACTCGTCGCCGCCCAGCAGCTCCGCCATCGCCTCTTCGTGTGAAACCGCACCTGGCCGGCCTGACTCTACCCAAGCTCGGTGGCTCGCCAGCGTCGCCTCGACCTCGGCCTCTTCCAAGACCGTCGCGGAGGCACGGCGTTCTACGGCCCGGAGCCGTCGCAGCTCCGCCAGCGGGACAATAGCTGCCGCCTCACCGCCCAGGTGGATGACCTCGAACGATTCTCCTGTCGCACGGTCATCTGTTGGTTGTGCGCTCACCGCGACACCATCCGTCCTCATTCGATCCCGCGTAACCACGCTAACGATCGGCGGTGACATTTTCGCCCCGAACCGCCGCGTCCCCCAGAGCCCAGGGCCCCAGGGTCCCAGGGCCCCAGGGCCCCAGGGCCCAGAGCGCCACGCTCAGCACTCGACGATGTTGACGGCCAGCCCGCCGCGGGCGGTCTCCTTGTACTTGTCCTTCATGTCGCGCCCGGTGTCGCGCATGGTCTTGATCGCCTTGTCCAGGCTCACCCGGTGACTGCCGGTCCCGTGCCGCGCCAGCCGGGCCGCGTTGATCGCCTTGACCGCCCCGATCGCGTTCCGCTCGATGCACGGAATCTGTACCAGCCCCCCAACCGGATCGCAGGTCAGGCCCAGATTGTGCTCGATCCCGACCTCGGCCGCGTTCTCCACCTGCTCCGGAGTCCCGCCGAGCACCGCGCACAGCCCGGCCGCCGCCATCGCGCAGGCCGACCCGACCTCGCCCTGGCAGCCGATCTCGGCGCCCGAGATCGAGGCGTTCTGCTTGATGAGCATCCCGACCGCGGCCGCGGTGAGCAGGAAGCAGACGATCCCGTCGTCGCTGGCTCCCTCGATGAAGTGCGCGTAGTAATGCAGAACGGCCGGGATGATGCCGGCCGCGCCGTTGGTCGGGGCGGTGACCACCCGCCCGCCGGAGGCGTTTTCCTCGTTGACGGCCAGCGCGTACAGGTTGACCCAGTCCATCGCCCACAGCGGATCGTCCCGCCCGTCCCCGGCCGCCGGGCCCTCCCCGGCCACCAGCCGTTCGTGCAGCGCCGGAGCGCGGCGCGGCACCTTCAGGCCACCGGGCAGCAGGCCGTCGCGGCGGCAGCCGTTGGCCACGCACTCCTGCATCACCGCCCAGGTGTTGAGCAGGGTTTCCCGGGTTTCGGCGGCCGGGCGCCAGCACTCCTCGTTGGCCGCCATGACCTCGGCGATCGATCCTCCGGTGCGCTCACAGTGCGCGAGCAGGTCGGCCGCCGACCCGAACGGGTAGGTGACCGCGGTGTCGTCCGGGACCAGCTGCGGCGTGCCGTCCGCGTCGGCATTGACCACGAACCCGCCGCCGACGGAGTAGAAGGTCCGCTGCGCGACCATTGCCCCGGCCGCCGATTCGGCACTGAAGATCATCCCGTTCGGATGGGCGGGCAGGCTGCGCTTCCGGTGCAGCACGACGTCACGGTCCGGCTCGAACGGCACCGGCGCGACCCCGGCCAGCACCAGCCGCCCGTCGTCACGGATCTCCGCCAGCCGTTCACGGGTCTTGCCGGTATCGACGGTGGCCGGGTCGTGTCCCTCCAGCCCGAGCATGACCGCGCCCGGCGTGCCGTGCCCGCGCCCGGTCAGGCCCAGTGACCCGAACATCTCGGCCCGCAGCCGCCGAACGTCCCCGATCGCCCCGCCGTCCCGCAGCCCGAGCGCGAACGTCCGCGCCGCCCGCATCGGCCCCACCGTGTGCGAGCTCGACGGGCCGATGCCGATCGAGTAAAGGTCGAGTGCGCTGAGCGCCATCGGGACCTCGCCTTCTCCCGGCCACACCAGCCCGGGTGGATGTCCGCTCTGTCATCGGCGCCCGAAATGGGACTCTCCCGCCCGGAATGAACGGCGCGATATGCATTTATCCAGGCCACGCTAACGCCCGCAACTGCCCGAGTCCAACCGGGCCGGTCGGCACCTACCAGGCCGCCGGGTTCACCGGAGGCCAGATTTCGGGCGAATTTGCGCTATCGCGAGCGGCTTGCCGTATGTCACGCTGATCTGGGAACCGACGGCCGCTGTATGTCGGTGTGAGGTGCCGAGGGGAGGCGCCGTGAGCATCGGTGAGATACTGCACGACGCTCGCAGCCGTTCGGGTCTCAGCATCAGCGACGTCGCCCGGCGCACGGGGATCGTCGAAGAGACCATCTGGGCCATCGAGCTGGATGATTTCGCCAAGTGCGGTGAGGATTTCTACGCCCGCAGCTACATCAGCGTCATCGCCGCCGTCGTCCGGGTGGACGCCGCGCCGCTGATCGCCGAGTTCGACGCCGCCCACGCACCGGCCGGCGGCGGGAACCGATCCGAACTGCTCACGTTGCCCGCGCCGAATCCGCCCGATCGCCCCCGGCCACCCACCCGGTCCGCGCGCTACAAGTGGCGGCACCGCCGGCGGGTTACCCTGAGCACGGCGCTGTGCCTGATCGTCCTGGCCATCTTCGGCGGCGAGGCCTACCACTTCGCCCGCGACGCCAAAACTTCCACCGAGACTGCCGGCCAGGCCGCGTACAACCAGGCCACCACCCACGCCCAGCCGACGACCGCCAAGCCCAGCCGGCCGAAGGCCAAGGCCAGTCCCTCCGCGGCGGCATCGCTGACGCTGCGGACCCTGAAACCGGTCAGCGCCTTCGCGTACGGCTCATCGGGCACCGAGACCGGTAATCCGCAGATCGCGGCCAGGGCCATCGACGCCAGCTCGTCGACGGCCTGGCAGAGCAAGGCGTACAACTCGCCCGACTTCGACGGCCTGGAGACCGGCACCGGTGTGCTCCTCGATTTGGGCCACCCCGTCACCGTCGTCTCCGCCGAGGTCACGATCGGCGCCCCCGGCGCCTGGGTGGAGCTGCGCGGCGGCACCTCCGACAGCCCCGACGCCCTCCCGGTCATCGGCGGCACCAAGGACGCCGGCGCCACCACCACGATCCGCCCGCAGCAGACCCCGATCCGCTACCTGCTCATCTGGTTCACCACGCTGCCCCAGACCCCAATAGGCAACTACCAGGCCAGCATCCAGAACGTCACCATCCAGGGCCACTCCTGACCCTCTCCAAAGGATCGGTCGGCGGTCAGTCAACCCAGACGAGGGCATATATGCTCACCAGCCCGGCAACCTCGTCCACGCTGAACTCGATGAACCCGAGATCGCCAAATTCCGCGATTCGCACCCGCGGGTTGTGGTCTGATATCGCCGCGCTTAACAGCCGGTCGTACGGATCGTCACAAATCCTCGCCAGCGCACGGACGAGCAGGTCGAGTGCCTCGGCCGGTAGCCCTTTCATCTGAAGGAGAGCTTGCTCCTCCAGCCAGGGCCGGTAACTCATGAAGTTGGGCGATGTTGCCGCAGCGCATCTTCGAGCGCCATGCCACCACCAGTGCCGTCTCGATTCCTGTCCCTTGCCTCGTAATATCCCGGCTGGCTGACGGCTATTGCGCGCTTGGCCCATAGCCGTAGGAATCGCTGCAGGTTCTTCCACCCGGCTGGGTCCTGAGCGTTGTGCACCGCTCGCTGGTACTGGGCCAGGAACGTCTCTCGCTCCTGCTCCGGCAGCACCCGGAGGATCCGCTCCGGATCCAGTGGATCCTCGCGCGGCGACGGGTCGATCGGGAGCGCGCTCACGGCTTCATGCTAACGCGTCCGGCCTCAGGAAACCTGCCGTCCAGACCTGGCGCGTCCAGCTCCCTGTCAGCCACCTCCCGGACCACGAACCACGTGATCCAGGGGCCGGCCCCCGGCCGCGTCCCGCACGCGGTCGACAGCGCCCTCAGCAGGTACAGCCCGTGCGGACTCTCTGTTTTCCTTAAAGGGCCATCCCACGCGCTGCCTTGATCTTCGACCTCGACGTACACCTCTCCGCGGCTGCTCCCGCTCCGGCGCAGGCGCACCACGAACTGCCCGCCCGGCTGCCCGCTGGCGCTGTGCGCGCAGGCGTTGGCCGCCAGCTCGCTGGCCAGCAGCACGGCGTCGTCGCTGGCCGGGGAGCCGTCCAGCTGCCGGGCCACCAGTTCCCGCACCCGGCTCACCTGCTCCCGCCGTCCCGGAAAAGAGCACACATAAAACATGACGGTCGCTTTCTATATTTTAAAGGGTCCCATCCGACGGCTTTCAGCCTGCCTGCGGAGGAGTAAATTCATAACTGTCACATCGTGAATTGCCGGCCGCATGTAGAGGTCGGCGCGGCCTTGTATGTGGCGCCGCGGGAATTGTGTGTCCCCTGTATGCGGAGGCCAGAATGACCCGGGAGAACGGCATGCGGCGACACAGTTCCTGTATGGCCGCACTCAGGACCTGGAATAGTGTGCCGGCCGCGTCAACCGGGTCTGCGTGGTAGATCCAGTTGGGAGTCAGGAAGACATACGAGTCAGGGATACCGGGAAGTGAGGCCGCCCCGGTCGAGAACTCGAGCTCGTCACGGTAGCGGCGTAGGTAAAGATCGGGAAACAGGCCGCCTTCACGCGCCGATCTGAAACAGTGCCGACTCCACCAGGTTGCCCACGTGTCCATCGACTCAAAGTCGTCAACCCCCGCAGGCTCAGGGGGTAATGGCGTCCCTGCGGCGCCGGTAAGCGCTGGACAGCGGCTCGGGCAGGACGACGGTGCGGGGAAGCAGCGTGCCGTCGAAGTAACTCGGCTTGTGCTGACGCAGCAGATCCTCGCCGTCGGTCTCCCAGCGGAAGCCGTGCCTGCGTCTGAGGAACCGGGTGAAGACCGCGCTGGCCCGGCCCGGATCCCGGTCGGCGAGCCGCCGGATCAGTTCGGGTGGAGCGTCGGGATCCTCCAGATAGCCGGCCAGGGTCTGCCGGTAGCGGCGGCGCGAGACCAGCTTCGGATCGCTGAACAGGTCCTCCAGCAGCCGGTAGTCGGGGTAAAGACTCAGCCCCTCCTCGGCGGAAGAGAAGACAACGACGCTCTCGGCGAAGAGCAGGTCCTCCGGGAAATCGATCGGAGGAGTCGCTGGCGGCTCGCCGTCGACACCCGCGTTCCCGGCATGCTCGGCCACCCCGCGGTGAAACTCCTCCATCGTGCCCGGGGCCTCGTCGCCGGGTACCACCACGAGATCGGTACCGAATCGCTCCAGGAAGACCTGGTGGTGCTGGGCCGCGACCCGGCGGGCGTCCGCCAGCCTGTCCAGGTTGCGGAACACCGCCTCGGGATGGCGCAACGCTTGTTCGGCGGCGATCGTCAGCATCTGCTCGCGGCTGGACGCGGGGAACATGGCGGGATTGCCGGACACCATCCAGTCCTCGCCGACCCGCACGATCCGGCCGACGAAGAACATGCCCTTCTTGAACGGGCGAAGGGCCTTGCGGCCTAGGTTCGACCGGACCCGGTACGTGAGCTCGTCGAGAAGACTGACCAGGATCAGGGCGTCACCGTCCTTGCGGGTGACCTCGAAGATGCCCTCGACGACATCGAGCCAGCCCAGCAGCATGTCCCGCTCGGCCTCGGGCAGCTCGGGGTGGGCCGCGACGAACGCCTCGACCACGGTGGTCCCCGACGCGAGCCGGCGCTGCAGCACGAAGTGGTCCAGCACCATGGCGAATTCCGCCTCGTCGACCACTATTCCGCCGGGGAAAGTCTCCTCGACCGCGGCTTTGAGCTCCCGCTCGAAGCGAGGTGACAGCGCGAAGCCCACGAGCTCGCCCTTGAGGTCTCCAGCCCGCTCCATCAGGTCCACGCGCTGACTCCCATCCGTGTGGTCGCCGAGAGGCTACAAGCCCGCCATCAACTCCCATTGCATCAGGTTGCTCTCCAACGGCCTGCCAAGCGAGGTTACGCGCCCGGTATGCGCTGGTCCGCAGGCCCGGGCGCCAGCAGTTCGGCGGCCTTCCGCTGCCGGTCGCTGCCGGGCTCGAAGTTGGCCTGCTCGATGGCCCAGCGGATCTCGGTCTGCTCCGACGAGCTCATCCTTTTCCAGTATTTCTGGGCCAGCACCATGGCCTGGAACTGCTCGTTGCGCGAGCGGCCCTCCCTGATCGCGGACAGGATGCTGTCGGAGTCGGCCAGCGAGGTGTCGCCTTGCATCAGCCCGAGGACCAGGACCCGCATGACCATCGACCCATCGGCAAACAGGCGGCGCACTTCCCGGGCGTCGAACTTCTCCTGCCTCGCCACCGAGGCCGCGTGCAGCACCAGCGTGTCCTGCAGGTGCATGCGAGCCGGGAAGTAGTCCCCCTCCAGCTCGTCGTGCACGAACGCGTACGCCTCGGCGAACCGCCCGAGCTGAGTCCGCTGCAGGATCGCCGCCGTCTCCGGGGCACCCCGATCAGCGACCTGGGTGGTCAGCCACAAATCCACCTGAGTCGTCCCGACCGAGACGCGCTGGACCCGCTGCAGCACGAACGGGCAGACCAGCAAGATCGCCCCCACGACCAGCAGCGCAATCAGCCCGCCGTCATTGTCGGCCTGAGCAAACTTGACCGCCGCGATGACCAGCAGCGCCAGCCCCATCACCCCGATGAGGGCCCGCAGCGTCTCGGGCCAGGGTACAGAAGCCAGCCGCCGGCTCATGGATCGGCGTCTGCTCGCAGGCGAGTCCATGCGCCCATCCTGGCGGAATTCAGCCCACAATCACCCGGTTCTGAGCCAATGTCTCCTTACGTTTGACCAAGCCGCGAGCCGCCACCGCGTCGACCGTCAGTGGCGGCCGCTATCGTCCAGAGCCACCGGCCGATGCCCCACAGTGGGAACAGTCAGCTGGCTACGAGGAGCCGGGTTTTGCTACATGGAGGCGGGTCTGGGTGAGGCTGACCGAGGGTCGAACCGAGCGGCACACGCTGATCGACCGGGCCGTGCGGGCCTGGACGGGTGAGCTGATCGATCTCGGCGGCCGCAACACCCTGCTCTACTACCGGGACCTCAAGCAGGGCACCCTCGACATCGGTCCCGCCTCGCCCGCCAGCGACGTCGCCGTCGAGCAGCTGCTGTCGTCCCGGACCATGCGGCTGTCGAACTTGTTCGGTGAGACGGCGATCAGCTCGGCGGCCCGCCGCGCGCGGGCCGTGAAGGCCAAGGCCACCGAGAACTTCGAAGAACGCGGCCTGCAGACGCTGTACCTGGCCTGGGGCATGGCCGCCTGGACCAACACGCGCAGCGCCACCGTCCCGGCCGCGCCCGTTCTGCTCCGCCAGGCGGCCCTGTCTGCCCGGGGCGGCACGGGGGAGGACTTCGAGCTCAGTCTGCCGGGGGAGTGGGAGGTCAACCCGACCCTGCTGCACCTGCTCCGCACCGACTTCGAGGTCGACCTCGACGGGGCGGAGATCCTGCACCTGCTGGACCAGGACCAGGAACCTCCCAGCGCGGCGCTGGTCTTCGACCAACTAGCCAAGGCGTGCTCGGCCCTGCCTGGTTTCGCGGTGGAGAACCGGATCGTGCTCGGCAACTTCTCCTACGCCAAGCTGCCCATGGTGCTGGACCTGCAGACCGCGGCCGACCTGCTGGCCGGTTCCGACCTGATCTGCGCCATCGCCGGCGACGAGCAGGCCCGGGATGCCATCCGCGCCCGGCACCCGAACCTGACCCCGACCCAGCCCGACTACACCCCGCCCGCGGATGAATTCCTCGTCCTGGATGCCGACGCCAGCCAGTCGTACGCGGTCAACTGTGCCGTGGCCGGGGCCGACCTGGTCATCGACGGGCCGCCCGGCACCGGCAAGTCCCAGACGATCGCCAACCTGATCGCTTCGCTGTCGGCCCGGGGCAAGCGGGTGCTGTTCGTGGCCGAGAAGCGGGCCGCCATCGACGCGGTCCTCGACCGCCTCGACCGGGTCGGGCTCGCCGATCTCGTGCTGGACCTGCACGACGGCGCCGGCTCCAAACGCAAGCTGGCCGCCGACCTCGCCCGGACCCTGGCCGCGACCGCCAGCATCACCAAACCGGACATGACCGCGGCCCAGGAGAAGCTGGTCCGCAACCGGCGCGTTCTCGTCGACCGGGACGACGCCCTGCACACGCCCCGCGAACCGTGGGACGTGAGCGTCTACGACATCTTCGCCCGGCTCACCGGCATCCCCGCGGTGGTCTGGTCCGAGCAGCGCCTCACCGGTCAGACGCTGACCAACCTCGACGCGGCCGCCATCCGCCAGGGCCGGGCCGACCTGGAAGAGTTCGCCGGGCTTGGCGGCCTGACCATATCCCCGGCCAGTACGCCATGGGCAGCCGCCTTCGCCGCCGACACCATCACCACCCCGGACGCGGCCCAGGCTGCCCTCCGTACCGCCCGGGCTCTGGCCGGCCGGACCTTGCCGCACACCATCGACCTGCTGCGCGACCTCATGACCCGGTGCGGCCTGGCTGTTCCGGAGACGGTCAGCCAGTGGATCCAGGCGCTGGCTCTGCTCAGGGATGTCGCCGCCACCCTGAACCGGTTCGATCCGGCCGTGTTCGACGCGCCACTGGACCAGCTGGCCGCCGATCTCGCCCCCGGCGGCGCCAGCCCACTGGCCCGCCTGTGGGCCCAGCTCACCAACGACACCTACCGCCGCGCCCGCGACACGGCTCTCGCCTGGTGGCGTCCGGGCAGTAAGCCGTCCCCCGCCGAGCTGCACCAAGCGGTGGCCGCGGCCGCCACGCAGCTCAGCGCTTGGCGGCAGACCGCCACCGACGGCCGAGGGCCCCGGCCCGCGGCCGACCTGGCCGGGGCCGAGGGCGCGTTCAGCCAGCTGCACACGGAGATGGCCGATCTGGCCCGTTGGGCCAGCCTGCCCGACATCGACCAGCTGTCCATCAGCGAATTCCACGTCCAGGTGCAAGCGCTGCTGGCCGACACGGAAACCCTGTACCGCCTGCCCGAGCTGGCCCGGCTGCGCGGCTCGCTACGTGGCCGGGGTCTTTGGCCGCTGGTCGAGGAGATCACCCACCGCCGCCTCACCGCCGACGACGCCAGCGCCTGCCTGGAGCACGTCTGGCTGTCGTCGATCCTGGAAACGGTCATGTTCACCGATCGCCGGGTGGGCGCGTTCGACGGCACCGCCCACCTCCGTACGGTGGGCACGTTCGCCGTCGCCGATCGCGAGCACATCGGAAGCACGGCCCGGCGGGTGCAGCGCGCCGTCGCCGAGAACGCCACCCGCGTCCGGGACGAATACCCCCGCGAGTCGGACGTCATCGAGCATCAGGCCCGGCTCAAGCGCGGTCACCTCCCCATCCGGCAGCTGTTCCAGATGGCGCCGCACGTCCTGGGCGCGCTGCGGCCCTGCTGGGCCATGTCCCCGCTGGTCGTCGCCCGGCTGCTGCCGCTCGACACCGTGTTCGACGTGGTGATATTCGACGAGGCGTCCCAGATCACCCCCGCCGACGCCGTGGGCGCGCTCGCCCGTGCTCCCCAGGCGATCGTCGCCGGAGACCCCCGGCAGCTGCCCCCGACCAGCTTCTTCGCGTCCTCCACCGACACCGAGGAGGACGAAGAGCACGACGCGCCCGCACTGATGGCCGGGACCCGCAACATGGAGTCGATCCTCGACGTCATGAGCTTCCAGCTCCCGCCGCCGAAAGGCACGCGCACGCTGGGCTGGCATTACCGGTCCCGCGACGAGCGGCTCATCGCCTTCTCCAACGCCCAGCCCAACCTCTACAACTGGGCCCTCACCACGTTCCCCGGCGTCGCCGGCCCCGACTGCCTGTCACACGTCGCGATCCCCTTCCGCCCCGGCCGCCTCGGCCAGGAGGACTCGGTCACCGACGAGGTCGCCCGCGTCGTCGAGCTGGTCGCCGACCACGCCCGCACCCGCCCCGACGTCTCCCTCGGCGTCATCGCCATGGGCCTCAAGCACGCCAACCGGATCAACGAGGCCCTGCGCCGCGAACGGGCCACCGACCCCGACCTGGACGCCTTCATGTCCGGCGACACCTCGGCGCGGGTCGCCAAGGAGCAATTCTTCGTCAAGAACCTGGAACGAGTCCAGGGCGACGAACGCGACGCCATCATCCTGACCATCGGCTACGGCAAGAACCCCGACGGCCGCCTGCTCTACCGCTTCGGCCCGATCAACAACGAGGGCGGCGAGCGCCGCCTCAACGTCGCCATCACCCGCGCCCGCCAGTCGATGACGGTCGTCTCGTCCTTCTCCGCCCAGGAAATGGACCCGGGCCGCCTCCGCTCCGCAGGCGCCCAGATGCTGACCCGCTACCTCGCCTACGCCGAAAGCGGCGGCGCCGACCTCGGCCACTCCGCCAAGCCCAAGCCCGCCCTCAACCCCTTCGAACGCGACGTCGAAACCCACCTGCGCGCCGCCGGGATCCCCCTGATCCCCCAGTACGGCGCCTCCGGCTACTGGATCGACTTCGCCGCCCAGCACCCCACCCGCCCCGGCCAGATGGTCCTAGCCATCGAAGCCGACGGCGCCACCTACCACTCCTCCGCAACCGCCCGCGACCGCGACCGCCTCCGGCAAGAGCACCTCGAAAACCTCGGCTGGCACTTCCACCGCATCTGGTCCCAAGACTGGTTCTTCCACCGCGAAGCCGAGGTCGCCCGCGCCCGCGCCGCCTACGACGCCGCGGTAGCCGCCGTAGGCGCTCCCCAGGCCCCGCCGCCCGATGTCCCAGCCGCCCCCGCGGTCTCAGGCCGGACAGGGGAGTGCCCGATCCCGACCCACCGCAGCAGCATCTCCGACTACACCATGCATGAACTAGTGGCGGTCATCCGCTGGATCGAGTCCGACACCCTCCTCCGCACCGAAGACGACCTCCTGGCGGAGACAATGCGTGTGCTCGGCTTCAAACGCCGCGGCCCCAACATCACCGCCGCCATTCACCGCGCCATCACCCGAGCCCGCCACCGCGGTTAATGCCACCCGGGACCTACGCGAAGCCGTGACTGCCGCCGGCTGGGTGACGATCACTATTCATCCAGGACCAAGCGGATTCCTCGAAGTTCTAGCGGCCGTTCCGCACAGGGTGAACTCAGCGCGGCAAGTTGGTTACAGCAGCGACTCGCTCGCCTACCGGCGCGTGCCTCACCCCGTGACGTCATGGTTTTCGATCAGTTCTGCGAGAAATTCCCGAGTCTGAGGGTCGACGGCATAGATGACCGTCCCCGCCATTCCGCGGGTCAGCAGCACTTTGTAGATGTTCCGGATGTGCCGTTCGTACTGCAGGTCGGTGACTGACCGCTTCTTGAACTCGGGGTCTTTGTTGGCCTGTCGTATGGTCATCATCTGGCCGTGTCGGGCGACCAGGTCTGGCCCGATGATCACACCAGACCAGTCATACTCGAACCCCTGGGCCGTGTAAACACAGCCAACCTGGTCAAAGCCGCCCTCCATCGTCGCCCATAGCGATCTAGGGGGTGCCGTGCCGACGGCCCGTTCGCCATTCACATTCCACGGCATCGCCCAGTCGCCGATGCGCACATCGCGAACCAGCCGTCCATCACGGTCGAGTTTGCTCCAGGGCCAGCAGAAGCCGGCGGACATGCGGGCCGAATAGCCCTCCGCGAGCTTGCCGCGCAGAATGCTTTCCAATTCCCAGGGAGACTCGGCCAACTCGACCTCGAAGTGGTCGTCGCCAGTCCACGGCTCCGGGCCACCGGTTTCGAGGCCGAGCAGCCGGAGTACCCATCGTTCGTATTTCCGGCTGCCACCGCACCGGAATTGGTCAGCAAGCGGAACGTGATGAACGCGGAATCCAAGCGACGACGCATGCGACTTGATGGCCTCGACCGTGCCGACCTCGCCCGGCTTCACAACCTGATGCTCATCGAGGAGGAAGACGGGCACCCGCGCGGCGGCGATGAGTTCGTCGATCTGAGGACGACCAGTTCGCAATGCCGCCTTGGTGAAGCGGTTGACCGACGTTTCCCGGATACGGTGGGCCTCATCGCAGATCAGCACTTCGATGTCGTTTCGCTGAGCGTCCATGAAGCTGTTGAAGTATTTGAACAGATCCTTGACGCGAGGTGAGCCCTTGCCCACGTACCGCCTCATCGTTTCTGTGAAGGATTTAGAGCCCGTGGCGTGCAATGCGGCATAACCCTGACGGCTCAATTCGCCGAGCAGCGACAGTGCGATGACGCTCTTCCCGCTGCCCGGGCCGCCTGTGACGACGACGATTTCCTTGGCATCCGAGCGCCGGGCCTTCTCGACCGCGTGCATGACAATTTCGAATGCCAGTCGTTGCTCGTCGAGCAGGACGAACTGCTCACGGTCTTTGATCTCACTGGCCGCCAGTTTCATGAGCTGCTTGGACGGGCGAGCGGCACTCGCCAGCAGCCGGTCGGCCGCTCCGGCCCCCCGGTCGGACGAGAACTGATCCCGCAGATAATCGAGAAACGCCCCTCGCCTGCTCTTGGTAAAGAGCCGGGTTCGTTCAGTGGCGGCGAGATCGAAGAGGTCTTCCACATCGAGGTCAACCGCATTATGCAGGTACGCGACGCCGCGTACGGCGGATTCGCTGCCCCGCAGGGACGCCACGAAGTCGCAGATGTAGTCGCAATAGCCTTGTACCTGGAGCAGTGGGTGCTCGAGCAGGCGATGCATCCCCTCGACCACGACAAGCCGTTCGCTGTCTTCGTACAGCTCGGCCTGGCTCCACTGCTTGAGTTCCACGATTACATACGCGTCCCCGCCAGTGCGCCGGTCGACTCCCGCCAGCACCACGTCCGCCCGCCTGCTGGTCAGCGGAAGCTGGTACTCGATGAGCATCTCGACGTTGCCGAGGCCAGCCTCCATGAGGTCCTGTGCCAGCACCGGGAGGCTGCGCTGCCAGGACCTCTGCTCAGACTCGGACGGCCACCAACCCGTCGTCGCCCGTACATGATCAGCGACGATCTCAGCGAACTTCCGTTCCATGGGTGAGCTGACCAGCCCCGCGGCCGAGACTCTGAACGCCGTCACATTTTCCCCAGGCAGCACGAAGAACTCGTGCGGGTGGGGGCGTGTCCGCGATCACGGAGAACCGGAAGCCCGTCGGGCCGCAATCCCTAGCAGAAAGCAGGTTACTCGCGACTCTCCGTGCAGTCAGGACAACGGCGGAGCCTTGCGTGCGGACCCGCGGTAGGTCTCAACGTCGTAGCGGCGATCGCTTTCAGCGAGCTTCACTTGCGCTGCCTCGATCAGGTCGACGCCCAGCAGGTCGGCCAGCCTCACCAGGTAGATGGTGACGTCGGCCAGTTCTGACCGCATCCGGGCGGCGGCCTGCGGATCCTCCATAACCTGTGCGGCTTCGGCGGGAGTCAACCACTGCAGCTCCGCGACCAGCTCGCCCACCTCACCCGCGAGCGCCATCGTCAGGTTTTTCGGGGTGTGGAATTGGTCCCAGTCGCGTGCGGATACGAACTCCCGCAGTTGCACCGCCAGGTCGTCCAGTGTCACGCTGGCAACCGTACCGCCACCTGATATACCGGCTGGGCTGGGATTTCCGACCAGCCTCCCGTGAGGCGAGGCTCACTGCCGCACTCCTTGAAGCCATCAGTCGGGCCGTCGACTACTGCCAAGCCACAACCCGTCCCGCGCCCTGGTCATGGCGACGAACAGCACCCGCCGCTCCAGCTCAGCCCGCTCCCGATAAGCATCGTCCGACTCGTGGGGGAGCCGGGCCCGCGGATAAGCGTGCCGATCGGGGATGAACACCCAGGCGAACTCCAGGCCCTTGGCCCGGTGGAACGTCCCCACCTTGACCTGATCGCACGGAGTCCCCTTGTACTCCTCCAGCGCGATAACCGGGACACCCCCGCTGACCAGGACCTTTCGCCAGCGGGCGGCGGCGGTGTTGCCAGGAGCCAGCACCGCCATGTCGCCGTAACGAACGCCCTCCTCCCGGTGCAGTTTCTGGATATGCGCGCACATCCGCGCCCCCTGCGTGACCCGGCCGCCCGTGGCCTCCACGACCGTGCCGCCCGGACGGGCGGCTTCCAGGTCGCGCGAGCCGGCCACCGGGTCGCTGTCCAGGTCGTTGTAGCGGTCACCGGCGACGACGGCGAGGGCGTAACGCAGGATCCGGCCGCCGTTGCGGTAGTTGCGGCTCAATACGGTGGACCGGCCGACCACCAAGATGCCCGCCTCGGCCAGGGTGAAGCTGCCTGCATAGATGGACTGCTGACCGTCGCCGACGATCAGCAGGCCGTCCGGCCGGTCGCCGACCAGGGCGTGCAGGAACTGCAGCCCGACGCAGGTCAGGTCCTGTACTTCGTCGACGATCACCGCGTCGAATCCGGTGTCGGCGCCGGCCGCGGCCCGGTCCCGCGCCAGATCCCGGGCGATTCGCATCGCGTCGGCCCAGTCCAGGATCCGCCGTTCGGCCAGCAGGCCCTGGTAGGTCTCGTACAGGCGCCACACCTCGGTCCGGTGCGCCGGGCTCAGCGGGGTCCGGCGGCCGACTCGGGCCAGCCGCGCGTACTCGTCGAAATTGGCGAGGTCACGGCCCTTGATGACGGTGCCGATCTCGTCGCGCCAGTACTTCTTGTCCTGGATCAGTGTGGGCAGCGACGATCCCTCTCCGGCCGACTGCCAGGCTTGTTCGAAGCAGGCCGTTGCGCCTTGACTGTCGACCCGGCCAGGGATCCGTTCGGTCCTCAGCCACCGACCGGCCAGTGCGTCCACGGTCATGAACGTCACCTTCTTCGGCCGGCCCTGGGTGAGGCGGGCGAACAGCGCCTTGTTCACGGCCGGTACGGTCGTGACGAACGACGTGAACAGCACCCGCCGTCCCCGGCTGGCCAGATAGTTGGCCCGGTGCAGCGCGACCACGGTCTTACCGGTTCCGGCGCCGCCGCGGATCCGGGACGGCCCGGAGAACTCCCGGTTCACCTGCCGGGCCTGCAGCGGGTGCAGCCAGGTCATCCACGACTCGATCGGCTCCCTCCGGGCCGCTTCCTCCAGGGCACTCCAGAGCTCTTTCCGGCTCAGCAGCGTGTCCTCGGCCTCCGACCCTGACTCCCGATCCGGGACCGCCGGCCGATCCACCGGCCGGTCCGGGACCGGCTGGCCGCTCAGCTTGCGCCGTGACCGTGGCCGTGGCCGGCATCGGCGGGCAATCCCGGTCCAGGGTGGCGAGGAGCCGGTCGATCAGCTCGGGCGGCAGCCGCACTCCCCACCGGACCAGCTCCCGCACCAGGTCCTTCTCACCCAGCACCAAGACTCGATCCAACTGAGCCCGAACCCCGCGTCGGCCCGCCAGCACCAGCAGCGGCACCACCTCGGTCGGCGCTAACCCGGCCCCCGCCAGCACCTCTTCTACCGCCGAAGTCTGATCCAGCAGCTTGACCACCGCGTCCTGAGCGTCGGCATCCCCGCGCCACAGCCGCCCGTGTTCCACCCGTGCCTCAGCCCGCCAGGCTTTGACGTCAATGACGAACACCCCGCCCGGCCCGACCAGGATCACGTCGATGTTCGCCCGCCGGGTGCCGGGCCAGCGCCGGTCGGCCAGCACGTGCCAGCCCGCGTCCATCCCGACCAGGACCCGGATGACCGCTTGTTCTCCCTGGGCGCCTTTCTCCCACGCCCGTTGCCGGCGCCGAAGCTCGCCCAGCAGCTCGGTGAGCTGGCGAATCTGCCGCTGAACCGATTCGATCTCCGACCCGATGGCCGACGCCTGGCCCAGCGCAGACGGCCAGGCGGGCGAATCGCCGGGGATCATGCTCACCACCCCGTAACGGACCAGCGGCCGGGTCAGTTCAGACTGACTCCCAAGCGTGGCACAGCGCGTTGGCCAGGTACATCTGCCGCGGCGTCTTACACGCCACCCGGATCAGCGACGGGCTGGCCACGATCAGCGCCAGCGCCTTGGCCCGCGACGTCGCCACGTTCAGCCGGTGCGGGTCGTACAGGAACTCCAGCCCCCGCGGCGCATCATCCGCCGACGACGAGGCCATCGAATAGATGGCCACCGGGGCCTCCCGCCCCTGGAACTTGTCCACCGTCCCCACCCGCACCCCGGCCGGACACCCGGCCCGCCGCAGGGCCTCCTCGATCGCCCGGATCTGCGCGTTGTACGGCGTCACCACCAGCACATCCGTCACGTCAAGCGGCCGCCGCACCCCCTGTTTGTCCTGCCACTCCCGCCCCAGCAGCTCACCCATCAGCGAAGCCACCACAGAAGCCTCTTCCGACGACGAATTGCTGTTGCCCTCGTGTGGCACCTCCACTACCCGCAACCCAGCCCCGCGACCGGAGATCTCCTGCAGCTCCAGCCCATCGACCCAGGTCAGCTTCCCGTCGTAGAACGTCGCCGAGGTGAAGTCACACAAGCTCGGATGCATCCGCCACGTCTGGTCCAATAGCAACCCAGCCTCCGGGGCCACCGTGGCCTCGGTTCCCAGGATGTGCTCCAAGGCCGAGACCCCAGCACCCAACGGATGCGCCCCCTGGCTGGGCTGAGCCAGTTGCTGCGGGTCGCCGACCAGGACGACGTTCCGGGCCGCGCCCGCCACGGCCAGCACGTTGGCCAGCGACAACTGGCCCGCCTCGTCCACGAACAGCGTGTCCACGCAAGCCTGGAACTCCGGCCGCGCCCACAGCCACGGCGTCCCCGCCACGATGTCGAGCTCCCCGTCCCGCAGCCCCTGCTCCAGAGCACCGTGCGGCAGCCCCGCAGCGTCCTCGTGCAGGTGCGGATTGTCCTTGTCGGCCCGCTGCCCGATCCGCGGCGGCTTGAGCCCGAGCTCACCGGCCTGCTCGACAACCTTTCCGATCAGGTTGTGGATCACAGAATGCGACGGCGCAGTAATCCCGACCGTCCGCCCCGCCTGAACCAGCTCAAGAATCTGATGAGCAGCGGTGTACGTCTTCCCCGTCCCCGGTGGCCCCTGGATCGGCAGGTAAGCACCCTCCAAGCCGAGGACCAGCCGGACCGCCGCCGCAGTAACCGGCTCGTCGTAACCACGCAGCGGCGCCCCACCGGTGGCCCCCAAACCCAATGGCCCCAGCCGCAGCAGCAACGCGGTCGCCGCGTCCCGGCCACTGACCCCCTCGCCGATCACCCGCCGGCCGAGATCCAGCAGCCGCGCCGCCAGTTCCGCAGTATTGACCGGGCTGCCCTCCACCAGCGCCTCGGGCAGCGGCCCGTCATAGTTCTTGGCCACCTTGAGGTCAACGGTCCCGTTCTCGTCGTCCAGCGCCCAGATGCTCCAGCCGCGCCCGGTCAGCGGGTCATCGGCGGAGTCTCCCGCCTTGAACTTGTACTCCTGCGGCGGGAACGAGAACCGCAAGGATCTTCGACCGCTTGACCTCGCCGACGACCTCGCCGCCGCTCAGCTGGCCCAGGGCATCCGGCTCGCCGGTCAGCTCCGATGGGCTCAGCGTCCGCACCTGGAAGTACCGCCACCACGCGGGCTTGGCCTCGCGCCGGTGCCAATCGAGCAGATCGGCCAGCAGCGCCTTGGCCTGCTGCTCCGACGTCCAGACCTCACGGTCCTCCGGTAGGCCGTCCAGCAGCCCGGCCCGGACCTGGGCCACTTCGTCATCTTCGGCCGTCCCCGCTGGCTCCTCAGCTACGGGGCGTGGGAGATCCCGGCCCATGCGGTCGGCCAGCTCAACCCGCCGCCCTTCCAGCCAGTCCCGCAGCGCCAGCGTCGACCGGCAGTCGTCCTCGTTGTAAGCCGCCACCACCCCCCGCGTGCCTTCCGCCCCCCGGGCCGACCCCTCCTCCAGCGCCGCCTCGAAGATGATCAGCTTCTCGGTCGCCTCGCGCAGCGGCATCTGCCGCGTGTACCCGCACAGCGGCTCCAGCCGCTTGATCGAGTAGCTCTCCACCCCGGCCCGGACGCCCTGCCGCACCACCCGGTACAGGTCGACGAACACGCCGCCCCGGAACAGGTCGTCAACCTCATCCTCACGGGTCGCGAACCGCCCCATCAGCCACCCGACCGCCTCCTGGCGGGTGCCGTGCAGCTCGGTGAGGTGGTCGACCGAGGTCGGCTCGTAGTGGTTGTAGTGGTAGACGTGCAGCCCCGGATGCCGGCGCCGCCGCTCGACGATGAAGTCGATCAGTTCCTCGAACGCCTGTTTCTCTTCCCCCCGGTCAAACGCCCAGATCTGCGTGTACTTCGGCCGCCCCTCCGAGTCCAGGTCGGCCGTGTCGACCACCCCGAACAGGTATTGCAGCCCGAACTCCTGGTTGTCCTCGGAGTAGTACCGCGCCCCTTCGATATCGAAAAAGAGGTCTGCTCCCGAGGGGTCCGGCAGAGCCAGCAGGCCACGGTTGGGCACGATGACGCCGTCCTGGTCCCGCTCCGGCTCCAGCAGTTCGTAGGTCGGCCGCCCTTGGTCCTCGCTGGCCACCTGCAGGCGGGCCTGCTGCCGGGCCCCGGCCAGCGACTCCTCGCTGGCCCGGTTCGCGGCGGGCAGCACCTCCAGCGCCGCCAGGCCGCGCCGGGTCGACACCCCGGCCGCCTTGAGCACCCGCCGCTGGTCGCGGGTGATCCCGGCCACCAGCGACAGGTCGTCGTCGCTGCGCCGCCGGTCCGTGCACCGGTCGTTCCACCGGCAGATCACACAGTGCTCGACCGGCTCCGGATACGGATTTTCCTCGGCCGCGACGAACCCACCCAGCGCCTTCCGGGCCTGCCGCTCGTAAGCCGCGAAATCACCGACCCTGAACGCGGCCAGCTCGCCTCGCCCCAGAGCCAGGTGCATCCAGCGCGGCTGAGCCCCCTGCAGGCTGGCCAGCAGGTAGGAGTAGAACGCGGTCTGCGCCACCGCCCGCGCCTTGGCCGTCCGCGCCAGCTTCGCGTCGACAACCTCATAGTGAAGGCTGGTGGGCGGAGCTTCCCCGCCCGACGCGGGTAGCAGGTCGGCCCGGACCAGGAAGTCCGGCCGTCCCAGCAGCGCCGGCTGACCTCCGGGCTTTTCGCTGACCAGCGCCCCCTGGTAGACGACGTCCGCCCCGCCGCGCATGGCCTCGATCGTGTCCTGCGCCGCCACCGCCTCGGCTCCCGGCGCCACAGTGATCCGCGCAATCGTCCGGCCGTCCTGCTCGAACCGGCTGAGCACCTCGGCCTCGTGCTGCTCGCCCCGCTGGACCAGGTCCTCGAACCCGAGGTCGAACGCCCGGGCCCGCGGCAGCTCATGCCGCGCGTTCAGCAGATCCAGCCGGGTCAGATGCTGGCACGCCACGAAGTTGGCGACATCGCTGGCCGACAGCCTGAGCTGCTCCCCGACAATCTTCACCCCGCGTCCCTCCGCCGCCAGTCGACCTCGTGACCCCGCCCGGCTCGCCAGCCTTCCACACCCACCCCGCCGACGGCGGCCGCATCGGCCGTACCGGGGTCAATGGTTCGTTTGTGGTTAATGTTCTGCCTGGTCAGGAACGACACGACGCTCCAGCCGGTCTTCAGTTTTGTGCGCATATCGTCCCGACTGGCCCTACTGCTGGTGGGCGCCGCGGCGCTAGCCATCTATCTGGTACCCCGGCTGATCGTGAACCGCGCTCCGTGGCCGCTGTCGGACGTGGACGTGTACTGGTGGGGCGGCCGGCAGGCGCTGCGCGACGCCACCATCTACGCCCCGCACGAGCCGCGCAGCTTCACCTATCCGCCGTTCGCGGCCGCGCTGTTCGGGCTGACCGGGGGAGCGCCGGAGATCGTGCTCAAGGTTGGCCTGACCGTGCTGAGCCTGGCTGGCCTGGCCGTCCTCTGCTGGCGGTCGGTCGGCGAGCTCGGGCTCCCGCGGCGCCGGCGCCCGGATCTGACGTTCGCGGCCGTCGCGCTGGCGCTGCTCACCGTGCCGGTCGCCTACACCCTCCACCTGGGCGAGGTGAACCTGATCCTGGCCGGGCTGATCGCCGCCGACCTGCTGCGGCGGCCCGACGGCGCCTGGTGGCAGGGGATCGGCACCGGGGTCGCGGCCGGGATCAAGCTCACGCCGCTGATCTTCATCGCCTATCTGCTGCTGACCCGTCGTCCCCGGGCAGCCGCGGCCGCCGTCCTGACGTTCGCCGGCACGGTCACGGCGGGCGCGGTGCTGCTGCCCGCCCAGTCCAGGGCGTTCTGGCTGCAAGGGGTCTTCCTGGACAACAGCCGCATCGGCAACACCTACAACCCCGCCAACCAGTCGCTGGCCGGGATGCTGGCCCGGCTCGGCGGCGGGCTCCCCGCCGTCCACGGCTGGTGGATCTTTTCCGTGCTGGTCACCGGCCTGGGCGGCCTCGCCGTGGCGGCCGCGCTGCACCGCCGGGGTCACCGGCTGGCCAGCCTGGCCTGCTGCGGCATCACCGCGCTGCTGGTGTCCCCGATGTCCTGGACCCACCACTGGGTCTGGGTGGTCCCGTTGCTGGCAGCCATGGCCGCCGCCGCGTGGCGCCGCCGGTCGCTGGTCTGGGCACTGGCCACCGCGGGCCTGTTCGCCGCCTTCGCCAACCCGATCCCGCTGCCCTGGCCCGGCCGCGACCCAAGCCTGCTCCGCACCCTCCAAGGCAACCAGTACGTCCTGCTCGGCCTGGCCATCCTGACCGCCGCCGCCCTCTACCTCGCCCGCGAGCGCCACACGGCGAACGGGCGCAAACAATCAGCGGCTATCGCGGCCGCATCTTCGGTTGGCGTCTGACCAATAGTGGACTAACCTCTTAGCTAAGGAGGGGCCGATGTCTGCTGGCAGCGCCGATCAGTTCAACATCCACGATGCGAAGACCAACCTGTCGCGCATCATCGAGCGAGTAGAGCACGGCGAGGAGATCGTCATCAGCCGCGCGGGCACCCCCGTGGCCAAGGTGGTGCCGCTCAACCGCCAGGTCGACCGCCGCGGGCGCGGTTCGCTCCGCGGCCAGCTGATCATGGCTCCCGACTGGGACTCGGATGAGGTCAACGACGCGATCGCCAAGGACTTCGGCTGACCATCATGGGGTTGCTGCTGGACACCCACGTGGTGCTGTGGTGGCTGGCCGACGATCCCGCCCTGGCCGCCGACGTCAAAGATCAGCTTGATCATGACCCGGACGTCTACGTCAGTGCGGCGACCATCTGGGAAGTAGCTATCAAGCAGGTCATCGGCAAGCTGCCCGAGCCAGCCGGGCTCCCCGAGCTCATCCGCGGCAGCGGGTTCGCTGAGCTGCCGATCAGCTCGCAGCACGCCATGACGGCGGCCCGCCTGCCGATGATCCATCGCGATCCATTTGACCGGATGCTCGTGGCCCAGGCCCGGGACGAAAATCTCACGCTGGTCACCCGGGACGCACGATGCCAGCGGTACGACGTCGTGGTGCTGTCCGTTTGAAGCCGTCTAACCCAGCAAGGTCCCCACTTCACCACCGGCCACCGTCGCCCTAACCTGAATGGATGAAGGCCGCCGCTGCGCTCGTGCTCACCTCGGACCCCGCCGAGGCTGCCCGCCAGGCGGCTCGGCAAGCCCTCGACGGCCTGGACGGCCAGCCGCCGGCCTTCGCCGTTCTCTTCGCCTCCGAGCACTTCCACATCTCGGCGCAAGCCCTGCTCAAGGCCGTCACCGAGCAGCTCGGCCCGGTGCCGCTGATCGGCTGCATCGCCGAGGCGGTGGCCGGCAACGCGCGCGAGGTCGAGAACGAGGCCGCGGTCTCGCTGTTCCTGGCGGCTGGGGTCGGGCCGGTCGAGACGTTTTCCATGCAGTTCGTGCGGACCGCGAGCGGCGGCGCGTTCGGCGGTTACCAGTTCGAGCCGGGGCGGCCGGGTGCCTGCCTGATGATCAGTGACCCGTTCACGTTCCCGGCCGAGTATCTGCTCAGCCACCTGAACGAGCACGCGGCCGGCACCCTCGTCATGGGGGGAATGGCCAGCGGCGGGCTGGGAGCCCAGCGCAGCCGGCTGTTCCTGGACGGCCGGGTGCTGTCCGAGGGCGCGGTCGGGGCCTACCTGCCCGAGGCGCGGATCCACCCGCTGGTGTCGCAGGGCTGCCGGCCGGTCGGCGACCCGTTCACGGTCACCGCGGCCGAGGGCAACCTGGTGCAGACGCTCGGCGGCCAGCCGGCCATGAGCCGCCTGCAGGACCTGGCCGCGTCGCTGTCCGAGGAGGACCGGGAGCTGCTCGTCCAGGGCGTCCAGGTCGGCATCGTCATGAACGAGTACGGCGGCGAACGGCGCCAGGGTGACTTCCTCATCCGCGGCATCCTCGGGGCCCAGCCCGAGACCGGCGCGATCGCGGTCGGCGACGAGATCGAGGTCGGCCAGACCCTCCAGTTCCACGTGCGCGACGCCGAGTCGGCCGGCAAGGACCTGCAGCGCGTCCTCGGCCAGGAGACCGCCGCGCTCGGGGGCGAGCGCCCGGCCGGTGCGCTGCTGTTCACCTGCAACGGCCGTGGCTCGCGGCTGTTCACCGAGCCCAGCCACGACACCGGCCTGATCGCCAAGATGCTGGGCGACATCCCGGTCGCCGGGTTCTTCTGCGCGGGCGAGCTCGGCCCGGTCGGTGGCCAGAACTACGTGCACGCCTTCACCGCGTCGATCGCCCTGTTCCCCGCCCAGCCCTAGCCGACCGGCCCTAGCCGAACAGGGCGCCCGGCTCCAGGTCGGCCTCGGCCACCACCTGCCCGTCCCCGCGAATGTGCCGCACCTCCACCCCCAGCTCCACCAGCGCCGGCGTGATCAGCAGCCGCCGATGACACCGCACCGGATCCTCCTCGCTGCACATGATCGCCACCCGGTACGACGCGGCCCCGCTCAGCAGCCTCTCCAGCCCACCCCGGAACCTTTCGCCCTGCCGTACCAGGTCATACCGAACATGCCCCTGGCCATCCCGGAACTCCGGCTCCGGCGGCCGCCCGCCCAGCTCGGCGCCGAGGAACACGTAGCGGATACCCCCTCCCTCCAGCGACCCTTTCAGGTTCTCCCGCCGGAACTGCGGATTGTGCCGCGAATACGGCTGTGATCGCACGTCGGCCAGCACATCGATCCGTTGCGCCCGCAGCAGCTCGATCAGCTCGCCGACCGGATGCGTCGAGTGCCCCACCGTCCAGACCTGCACCGGCCCAGCCTACGTACGCTGACGCCACGGCGCCCGGGCCAGCACCAGCCCCTGCACCTCGGCCGCCCGCCCCTCGTCCAGCAGGCAGCCCGCGATCTCGTCGAGCTGGCTGCCGGTGGTGCACACGTCGTCGTAGACCAGGATGCGCCGTCCCTCGACCCGGGTGACGTCGGGGATCCGCAGCGCGTCCCGCAGCTCGCGGGCGGCGGCGAGCTTTTCCAGGGCGCTGGTGTCGGCCGACGGGGTGGTGGGCCGGACCTTGACGATGGCCGGCGGCCGCATCAGGTCGAACTCCCAGCGGGCCTCCCGGTCCTCGGCCGCCGCCTTCCACAGCACGGCCTCGGTGTGCCCGGATGGCCGTTCGCCGGGGCGGGTGAACGTCGGGTTGGCCACGATCAGGTCAGGCCGGTGTTCGCGCGCGTGCAGCTCCAGCCAGCCGAGCACCAGCCGCCCGAGCACCACCGCCCAGCTGGTGAACCCTTCGTACTTGTAGTTGATGATGGTCTGGCGCAGCGGCCCGGTTTCGTAGGCAATGGCGTGGATCCGGCTGATCCGGCGGCCGGGATCGGCACAGAGCTCGTTCGGGCAGCGCCCGTCGGAGTTCAGCTGCTGGCTGCAGACCGCGCAGGCGTCGGGCCCGATCGCGTCGAAGCTCCGCCGCGCGCACACCACGCAGATGACGGCCGGGCCGGTCCGCACGTACGGGCACCGGCCGCACTGGGGGAAGCCGGGCGGCGGCCCGGCCGGCAGTAAGACCGACGGTGCCATGGCGTCACAGCAACGTCAGCGCGAGCTGCTGGTGCTGGTGCTGGCGCGCCCGGCGCCGGACCCGCTCGGCGCTGGCCAGGTGCGGCAGCACCTCGTCGGCGGCGCCGATGGGGATGGCGCCGTGCCGTTCCACGTAGGCGCGCGCCCAGTCCTGCCCGGCCACCAGCGTCTCGGCCAGGAAGACCCGCTTACCGTGCTCCAGTGCCAGCCGCGCTTGCATCTTGGCTCCAGACGTGTGGCCCGCCTCGATCACTACCGTGCCCTGGCTGAGGCCCGACGTAACGACGTTCCGCCGCGGAAACGTGTCCCGGCCCGGTCCCCGGGTCGGCCAGAACTGCGACACCAGCGCCCCGGCCTGCACGATCCGCTCGGCCAGGCCCCCGTTCTCCGGCGGATAGCAATGCGTGATCCCGGTCCCGAGCGCGGCGATCGTCCGCCCGCCGCGCTCCAGGGTCGCCCGGTGGGCGGCGCTGTCGATGCCCCGGGCCAGCCCCGAGATCACCGTGACCCCGCACTCGGTCAGCCGCCCGGCCACGTCGCTCGCCTGCGCCAGCCCCGTGTCCGAGGGGTGCCGGGTGCCCACCACCGCCACCGACCGGGTGTCCGCGCCGGCCAGCGTCCCCCGGAAGAACAGAAAAGGCGGCAGGTTGGGGACCAGCCGCAGGTTCGCCGGATACCGCTCATCGAGCACGGTCACCAGCTCGGCCCCCACCCGCTCAGCCGCCGCGAGCTCCGCGTCGACCCGTTTGGCGAGCACCCCCGGCGTGCGGATACCCCACCGCAGCACGGCCAGCGCCCCCCGCCCCGCCGCCGACGTCTCGAACAGGGTCCCCGCCCACAGCGCGTCGAGCCCCTCGCCGGACTGCGCCTGCCGGGCGATCAGGCTCCAGTCCACCCCGGCCCCGTCCACCCGGATCGCACACAGCGCCAGCAGCCGCCGCTGCCGCTCCGTCACGTCCACGCTCACCCCGCCGTTCGAACTGATGTTCGCTCCAGTCTCCCACGCCCCACCCTCCGCCACGTCCCAACCGCGCCACCGGTTCAATGAACCGCCGACTCCCGGACGTTGCCCTGCTTCAGTCCTGACGACAACCGTTGGCTGCGAATGACAGCGAGCAACCGAGAAACTCCATACAGTGATTCAATGGCCACGCATCTGGGGTGTATCGGGCTGGGGAGCGGCGGCGAGCAGGAATTTGAGCGGCTGGTCGCGCAGGCGACCAAGGAGGCTCAGCAACAGGCGGTGGTCCGCGGCGTCCGCGTGCGGCGGTGGGAGGACGGCAGCGGCGCGGCCGTGGTGCTCGGCTGGCGGGGCGGCCAGCTGATCAGCTTCATGCCTGCGTTCGCGGCGACGTCCGAGGTCCGGCTGGTCAATTGTCACCCGGTCCGCGAACCGGTCGTGGTCGCCGACGTGCAGGACCGGGACGGCGCGCCGATCACCGCGCTGGCCGCCGAGCTCGAGCAGTTCCGGCAGCTGGTGGCGGCCGGCCAGCCCGCCGACGGGACGGCCAAAATCGCCGCTTTCGGTCTGCGGGTCAAGCTCTACGACGACGAGAAGGCGTTCCTCGCCGCTCCCAAGGGCCCGAACGACGCGACCGCGGCCGCCGGCTTCGAGCCGTTCGGGGCGTTCGCCGAGCCCGCCAAGGCCCAGGCGCACGCCCGCCTCACCGGCACCGTGGTCAAGGCCGAACGGCGCTCCTCCTGGCTCACCGGTCTCCCGTTCACCGTGGCCATCACGCGCACCGCCGGTCTCGAGGTCGACCTCTGCCTGGCCGGGGACGAGCACCCCGACGTCCCCGCGCCCGGCGCCGTCGTCACCGGGATCGTGTCACTGTCCGTCAGCCTCGAGCATCTTTCCGGATTTTAAAAACCGGAAAGGGCCTTACGGGGCTCGGCGTCGCCACGCGGCCTGCGGGCCCACACCGATCGGAGCGCCGGCCGATCGTGGATCATGGCGGGATCTTGACGATGCCTGGCATTCCGGCCGCTTACCGGCGACGATGCCGCCAGGGATGCTCGACATCATGACGACCTACGCCGCCACCGCTGCCATCGAGCACTTCGCCGCCAAGCTCACCTACGAGACCGATGTCTCGGACGTCCACGACGCGCTCTCGGGTGGCGCGCCGGAATTCGTGCTGGTCGACTCCCGCTCCCGGCAGTCCTGGGACCAGGGCCGCATCCCCGGCGCCGTCCACCTGCCGACCGCCGAGATCGCCGTCCGGGCGGCCACGCTGGTCTCACCGGGGACCGCGGTGGTCACCTACTGCTGGGGCCCGGGCTGCAACGGCGCCACCCGGGCCGCGCTCGAGTTCGCCAAGCTCGGTTACCCGGTCCGGGAGCTGATCGGCGGCTTCGAGTACTGGGTCCGCGAGGGTTTCCGCTACGACTCCGCCCAGGGCACCAAGGATCCGGCCGCCGACCCCCTCACCGCCCCGGTCGACGGCACCGCCTGCGCCTGCTGACCGGCCCCCGGCCCCTGCCGAGCCCAGGGGCGCGCCCGCCTACTGAAGCCGCCCCGTCCCGCCGCCGCGCCTCCCAGTCACACGGCCCCCTGGAGTCTCAGCGCGCCGGATCACCGCCGGCTCGTTGACGCGCCTTTGAGCACGCCATAGCCGGCCCAAAGGCGCCAACGCACACGTTCCGCCTGGCCAGGCGGGCGGCGCCGTGGCCACGCAGCCGGCCTCAGTCGCCCCGGCAGCCGGCGAGGTGTTCGCTTTGTTTTGAATGTGCGATCCGCCCAGGTCCCGTACCGTGACAGACTGAGCGTCCCCGTGCGGCACGGAGACCCGTAATCCCCGTAATGATCAATGGTGAACCGATACGCGTGATATGCCAGGGGCGTGGGTGACTCGCGGAACGGCGGAGGTACGAGCGTGAGGATCGGGGCTGTGCTGGCCGACGCACGGTGGCGAGCCCATCTCACCGTGGACGAAGTCAGCAGCCGCACCAAGATCCGCGAAGCGGTCATCTGGGGCATCGAGCAGGACGACTTCTCCGTCTGCAGCGGTGACGCCTACGCGCGCGGCCACATCCGGGCGATCGCGCAGGCGGTCGGGATCGACGCCGATCCGCTGATCCGGCAGTACGACGAGACCTACCGGACCGCCAGGGACACCGACACCAAGGTGGCTCCGCCTCTGCCCCCGCCGCCGTCTCCCGGGCACGAGCCCCAGCCCACCCGGCGACGCCGGCTGGCGGCTGCCGCGTCGCTCGCCGTCGTGGTGCTCGGCCTGGTCGGCTGGGCCATCTACCACGTGGCTTCCGGCGTCGGTACATCGTCGGGCCATCAGGCGGTTGCGGCGGCCGGGCACGCCAGCCACGCGTCCGGCGTGGCCGCGGCGGCCGGACAGGGCTCGCCCCAGCCGTCAGCCGTCCCGAGCAGCCCGAGCGCCGCGCCCACCCCGTCCGCATCGCCGACGCCGACCCCGTCACCGACGCACGCGGCCACGCCCCCGTCGAAGGACCTCGCCCTCGCCAGCGTGGAGACGTTCGGCCCGGGCGGTGCGGGGACGGGGGACAACCCGCAGACCGCCGAAGCGGCCATCAACAGCAGCGCCGGCCCCGCCTGGCACAGCCAGTGGTACGCCTCGCCGGCGTTCGGCAACCTCAAGGACGGCACCGGGCTGCTGATCGACCTGGGCCGCCGCGTCACCATCACCGACGCCCAGCTCAACCTGGGCAGCTACTCCGGGTCTGACGTCCAGCTCAAGGCGGCCACCTCCGCCGATCTGTCCGGCCTGCACGTCATCGGCAGCGCCAAGAACGCCGGCGGCACCGTGCGACTGAACTTCTCCGCTCCCACCCGCGCCCGCTACGTCGTCATCTGGTTCACCCAGCTGCCGCCGGACGGCAACGGCACCTACCAGGCCGCCGTCAGCAACGTCATCATCCGCGGGCACTCCTGAGCCAGCGGCACCGGGTTTCACGTTTACGGAAAAGGCATTTCCGGTCATAAGTAATCTGTGGCTGCCCTTCTCCTGGTGCTCGGTGTCGCCGTCGTCGTACTCGCGCTCGTCTCCCTGCGCCTGGCCCGGTCCCTGCGGCTGGCCCGGCGCACTCGCGCGGAGGCGGCCGTGGCCGAGACGGGCGAGGCGGAGAAAGCAGCCGTAGTCCCGATGGTGCCGAGGCCCCGGAACCCGGCCGTGCCCCCGCGCTCCGCCTGGGCCGGGGCGGCCGTGCCCGCGCCCACCGCCAACGTCGCCGTGGTGACGCTGTACGAGATCTGGATGAGGCGGGTCGAGCAGGAGAAGCTCGGCGCCCGCGCTGGCATCTGGGCCGATCTCCGCGATACCCCGCAGTTCGCCGACTGGCAGCAACTGGCCGAGGGACGCGGCGTCGACGTCGGCCAGAACCTCAGCCGCGACGCCGGCGTCCAGCGCTACATGACCGGCGGCCTGCTGGCCGAGGTTCTCTACGCCGCCGGCGGTGTCGAGCGAGAGCTGAGTCAGCTGCGCCAGGCCCTGGACCGCGAGCCGCCGTCGGCGGGCGATGGTCCGGCTGGCGCCCTGATCGCGGCCCGCCCGGTTCGCGAGGCCTCCTACCGGTTCGTCAACCTGATCTGCTGGGCCCGGGCAACGGTCGACAACGCCGACCGCCCCTACCGGCCGGGCCAGTCCGGGCGGGCCGGGCTGCTGGCCGCCCTCTGCCCGGGTGAGCTGCGCGACCGTGTCGAGGCGGCGCTCCAGCATCTGCGGACCGCACTCAGCGATTCCCGGGCCGTGTCGGCCTACGCCTTCCACGCCGGTGCGATCCCGGGCGCCGGGACTCCCGGTCCGCGCATCCTGCCCGATCCGGGCAACCTCGCGCCGCCCGCCTATCCGCTGACCGAGGGGGCGCTGGCGGGGGAGACCCTGCGGTTCACCAAGGAACGCGACATGCTGACCTACGCCACCGAGCTGATGGCCGCGGTCGAGGTCTTCGTCAACCAGGTGCTGGACGCCTTCACCGCCAGCAAGCCCGCAGCCAGCAAGGCCGCCGCCGGTAAGCCCGCCGCCAGCAAGCCCGCGGCCCAGGCCAGCTGAGCCCTCAGCTCCCCGAGCCAGACCCCGAGCCCGAGCCCGATCCCGAGCCGCCTGGCAACTCCGGCCGGGACGCCGAGTCGCCCGCGGCGATCTGCGCCTTGAGCGCTGTCAGCTCCTTGTCGACCCCGGCGGCCGTGCTGGCCTCGTCGAGCTCCTGCTGGATGTCGTCGGTGTCGCCGCCGACGTCTTCGAGCACCCCGGAGGCGAGCAGTTCGTCGACGGCGCCGGCCCGGGCCTGCATCTGGGCGATCTTATCCTGCGCCCGCGCGATGTCGGCCCCGGTGTCACCGAAGCTGGTGGAGATGCCCGCGGCCGTCTCGTTCACCGACGATTGCGCCTGGGCCGCCGTGTACTGGGCCTTCAGCACTTCCTTCTGGGTCCGGAAGTCGTTGACCCGCTTCTGCAGCGTGCTCAGGGTCTGCTCGAGCTTCTGCTCCTGCTCGGTCAGCTGCTGACGCTGGGTCTCCATCTCGTCGACCTGGCCCTGGGCGGCGGCCTTGCGGGACAGCGCCTCCCGGGCCAGATCCTCCCGGCCCTGGGCCAGCGCCGTCTTGGCCTGGTCGTTGAGGTGGTCGGCCGAGTGCTGGAACTGCTGCTCCTGCAGTTCGAGCTGCTTGCGGGACGCGGCGACGTTCACCAGCCCCCGGCGGACCTGGGTGATCTGGTCGAGCATCTGCTCGTAGGAAAGATCGAGCATCTCGTCGGGCTTCTCAGCGGCGTCGAGCGCCTTGTTGGCTTTGGCCTGCACGATGTCGTGGGCCCGCTGGAAGAGACTCATCCTGATCCGCTCCTCGCCGTTGATGGCAGCGCCGGTAACCCGAGGATATCGGTGTGGGCGATCACGCCACTTCGTGCGCACCCGGTGCGGTAGCGTCTCGGTCCTGACTCCGGAGAGTCATATAAGAGTTACAGATAGCCATATGGATCAAGCCACAGCCACAGCCACGCGGACCGAGCCCTGGCCGGCTACCCTCACCGCGGGCGCGGCTGGCCGGCCGGTCATCCTCGGGAGAAGATAGCTGCATGCGACTGACGGCGCGGATTGCAACGTTCACCGTGGCCGCCGCCGTCAGCCTCGGGGCGGTCGCCGCCTGCGGGGCCAGTCCGGCCGCCACCGCCCAGGAGCCGCAGTCCGCGCCCGCCCGGTCCGCGACCCCAACGGCCAAAGCCCCCGCCAGCCCGGCCCCCCGGCTGCCGGCCAGCCCGGCCCTCCAGGTCACCGGCGCGCCCGGCGGGGTCAAGGCTAAGGGCGCGGTGCTGGCCGACGCGGCCACCGGCCAGGTGCTGTGGACCCGCACGGCCGCTGCCGAACGGCCGATGGCCAGCGTCACCAAGGTGATGACGGCGCTGCTGGTGCTGCAGAGCGGCCACCTCGACCAGCAGATCCAGGTGCCCAAGGCCGCGTTCACCTACGTCTGGAAGAACGGCGGCGAGAGCGCCGCCCTGCATCCGGGCGACAAGCTCACGGCGGGCGAACTGCTGGAGGCGTTGCTGCTGCCGTCGGGCGCGGACGCCGCCTACACGCTCGCGAACTACTACGGCCCCGGGCTGACCGGGTTCGTGGCCAAGATGAACGCGGCCGCCGCCAAGATGGGCATGAACCAGACCCACTTCACCTCGCCGGACGGGCTGCCCTACCCGACCGAGACCTCGACCTACTCCACCCCGTCGGACCTGCTCACCCTCGGCCTGGCCGCGATGCGCTACCCGGCCTTCCGGTCAATCGTGGACCAGCGCTTCTACCAGCTGAAAAAGGGGCCCGGCCACCACAACTACTGGTGGGACAACACGGACCATCTGATCGGCTCGTATCCGGGCGCGCTCGGGATCAAGGACGGCTACACCGACAAGGCCGGGCACTGCCTGCTGTTCGAGGCGACCAGGAACGGCCGGACGCTGATCGGGGTCGTGCTCGGCAGCCCGGCCAGCGGCACCGCGGCCGGCGCCCAGGACGCCGCCCGCATGCTGAACTGGGGCTTCGGCCTGCACGGCGCTGGCTGACCAACTGGCTGATCAGTCGGCTGGTCAGCCGACTGATCAGCGGCTTCTCACTCCCAGCCGGAAAGGGTCGCGCAGACGATGCGGTCGGACGCGAGTAACAAGGATCAGGTTCAGACCGCGGCCGGGAAGCTCCGCGACACGCTCGGCGACCCCCGCCTGCAGGAGGTGATCCAGAGCGCGGCCACCCAGGTGCCGGGACCCGGTGCCCCCCGCGACAAGATCGCCGCGCTGCTGTCGGGTGACACCGAATCGATGGCCTCCTCCGGCGGCGGGGCGGCCGACGTTCCCTACCTGTCCCGCGCTCCGCTGGTCAGCATGATGCAGAGCCAGATCGAGGAGACGCTGAACGAGACCGGCGCTCCCGACCGGGGCCAGCCCACCAGCTGGTGGACCCGGCTGATCCGCGCGGCCGAGCGCCTGCTGCACATCGACCCGGGCTCGTTCACCTCCAACGACCCGGACTGGTACACCATGATCGCGCAAGGCGTGCTCGAGCGCCTGGCGGCCGGCAACGCGCCGTTCAACCCGGCCCCGGCCGAGTACGACGAGCTGACCGACGATGCCCGGCTGGTGGTGGTCGGCGACTGGGGGACCGGCCTGCCCCGGGCGATCGACGTCGCCGCTCACATGCGCCAGGCGATCGAGGCCGGCCTGGCCAGCGGCCGTCAGGTCCACGTGCTGCACCTGGGCGACGTCTACTACTCCGGGTTCGAGAGCGAGGACCGGCGCCGGTTCCTCGACCCCTGGCCGGTCACCCCCGCCCAGGCCGCGGCCGGGGTCACCTCCTGGTCGCTGAACGGCAACCACGACATGTACAGCGGCGGGTTCGGCTACTTCGGCACCCTGCTGGGCGATCCGCGCTTCCGGGCCCAGCGGTCACCCGACGGCAAGCCGACCAGCTTCTTCCGGCTGCGCTCGCCGTCGTGGGACTTCATCGGGGTCGACACGGCCTGGGACACCGACGTCACCTCGGACGGCCAGATCGCGGTCCTGCAGGACCCGCAGGCCAGCTACGTGGCCGGCGTCGCCGAAGGCTCGTCCCGCAAGCTGGTGCTGTTCAGCCACCACCAGCTCGTGTCGTTCTACGACCAGGGCGACCTCGGCCCCACCCTGCCGTCCAAGCTCGCCCCGGTCCTGCGCGGGGACCGGGTGACGGCGTGGTGGTGGGGTCACGAGCACCGGGCCATCACCTACGGGACCGCCGGCGGCGTCCGCTACCCGCGCTGCCTGGGCAACGGCGGCGTGCCGATCGCGCCCGACCCGGCCCCGCCGGCCGGGTCCACCCCCGGCATCACCTGGCACAGCACCCGCACCGTGCGGGAGGACGGCCAGCTGCGGACCCGGTTCGGGTTCGCCGTGCTCGACCTCCACCCGGACCGGATCGAGGTCGCCTACGTCGACGACGACGGCTACACCGCCCATACCGAGTCCGTCACCTGACACCCCCCGCCCCGTCTACCTGCCGGCCCCTGCACGGCAGGTAGACGCCAGGGACCGGAGCAGCCCCCTCCAGACTGCTCCGGTACCTGCTGTCATGTGGTCAGCTCGGCCACCACCTGCTGGGCGGTGAGCTCGTGACCGTGGGTCCCGCGCATGTGCTCCCGGATCGCCGCGACCAGCTGACCGAACTGCTCGTCGCTGGCCACCCGGAACTCCACTCCGCACGGGCAGCGGCCCACGTGCCCGGCCACCGCCCGGCCGGTGAACGCGACGTCGAGCGCGACGCACGGCTCGTCGCCCTCCACCCAGGCGTCGTGCCCGGCCGACACCACGTGCGCGTCGCCCGGCCCGAAGCCGTATTCGCGGCCGTCATCCATCCGGGCGCGGAACCGGCCGGACAGGATGAACCCGGTCCGGGCCGCCTGGCAGGCGTCCGTTCCGACGACCGGCTTGACGTGGGTCGACCACTTCCAGCCGGGCTGGTACACGGTGCGGGCGATCGTCACGCCCGGCAGGTTGACCACGTTGAGCGACGCGTGTTCGTACGCGTGCCGCTCATCAGGCGTTTCGATGTTCCTGACCGCCACGATGGATTTCGTAGCTTCGAGCATCTGGTGGACCTTCCCCCGAGTTCGGCTGGCCAGCCCAGCGTGCCAGCCGGGCCACCACCGTCACATCGGGAAGAACACGTAAATGCCGGCGCCACTACGTAGTGGTCTGGGCGGTCGCCACCAGGCCGGTCCGGGAACGCGCGCCGGTCTTGCGCAGCAGGCTCTCGACGTGCTTTTCCACCGTGCGGGGGGACAGGTTCAGCTGCGCCGCGATCTGCTTGTTGGCCAGCCCGCCGGCCACCAGCCGGAGCACGTCCGCCTCCCGGGCGGTGATGCCCGCCGCCTCCCAGGGATTGGCCTGGGTGTCCTTGAGCAGCTCGCGGCAGCGCTCGGCCAGCCGGGGCAGGCCACGGTCGCCGAAACCGGTCTCGGCCGCGGCCAGCCAGCGGGCCGGTTCGCCCCACCCGTCGGCCAGCGCGGCCGGGGCGGCGCAATACCGGGCCAGCTCGGCCCAGCCCTCGCAGTTGGTGAAGCCGGCGTCGCAGGCGGCCGCCAGCTCCCCGGCGCGCTGCCGCTGCCCGGCCCGCCCGGCCAGGATCGCCTCGGCGTAGCCGATGAGGCTGCGGTTCATCCGGAACGCGCCGACGCCCAGGCGGCGGGCCTCCTCGATCGCCCGGCCCGCCCGGTGATCGCCCTGGGCGGCCAGCAGCAGCGGCCACAGCGCCCGCAGCCCGGCCGGCTCGGCGTGCGGGAGCCGGGCCAGGATCGCCATCCCGTGGGCGTAGGGCTCGGTGGCCGCGGCGGCGTCCCCGCCGAGCAGGGCCAGTGCTCCCCGGGCGGCCCAGCAGATAGCGTCGACGACCGGGTCATCGGGGTCGGCGGCGGTGGCCTGGGCGGCGTAGTGCTTGGTCTGCTCGGCGTCGGCCCGCATGCTGGCGCTGCCGGTCAGCACGGCCAGCGCCTTGGCCCGCACCTGGTCCAGGCCGAGCCGCTCGGCCAGCGCGACCGCGTCGCGGGCGTGCGCGTCGCAGGTGTCCAGGTCCCACCGGCAGGTGAAGGCCGCGGCCAGCTGCAGATCCAGGATCGCCACCGTGCTCAGCGCGCCCATCTGCTCGGCCGCCAGCCGCGCCTGGGACAGCCGCCTGGTCCCGGCGTGGTCGAACATGTCGATGGTGCCGAGCTCGTGCAGGGCGCGCAGCCGGGCCAGCGGCAGGCCAGCCGTCTCCGCGGTGACCAGCGCGCGCTCGAACGCGGCCCGGGCGGCCGGCAGGTCGTGCAGCCGGTGGCTGCGGCCGATGAGCTCCAGCGCGTGACAGCACACCTCCGGGTCGACGCCCTCGGTGGCGAGCACCTTTTCCGCTAGTGACCGGGCCTCATCGAGGTCATCGGCGGCGAACGCGACCTCCGCGTCGAGGACGCCCATCCGGGTCCGCACCCCGGCCGGGGGTCCGGCGCCGGCCAGCCGCCGGGCGGCGCCAAGGTGGTGCCGGGCCATCGGCCAGCGGGAGGCGCCGACCGCGGCCTGGCTGAGGCAGAGGTGGACCTCGGTCCGCAGGTCGGCCGCCTCGGCCCCCAGCCGGGTGATGAGCTGGCCGCCGGCCGCGGCCGCCTCCTCGACCCGTCCCGCCAGGGCCAGCGCCTGCACCAGGGCCAGCTCGGCCTGCTCCCGCTCGGCGGTGCCTTCCAGCAGGTCGGCCGCGCGCTGGAGGGTGCCGATGGCGGTGGCCAGCGTGCCCCAGGCCAGCGCCTGGCGGCCGGACTCGCTCAGCAGCAGCCCGGCCCGGCGGCGGTCCCCGGCCCGGCTGGCCAGCTCGACGGCCAGCTCGCGGGCGCGGCCGTCCAGGGTCCCAGGGGCGTTGTCGAGAACGGCCAGCGCGGCGGCCGCCAGCGCCCGCTGGCGGGGCGGCAGCATCGTGTCGAGCACCGCCTCGCGGGTCAGCGCGTGCCGGAACCGGAAGGCGGTGCCGTCCGCGCTCACCAGGAGCTGCCCGACCGCGATCTCGAGCGTCTCCGCCACCAGGCCCGCATCCCGGCCGCTGACCGCGGGCAGCAGGTCCCAGTCGAAGTGGCGGCCGAGGATGGCGGCGGCCTCGATCACCGCCCGCTGCCCGGGGCTGAACGCGGCCAGCCGCTCGCGGATCGTCTCGGTGAACGACTCCGGCAGCCCGGGCGACGCTAGCAGGTCCTCCACCAGCAGCGGCACCCCCTCGGCGGAGGCCTGCACCCGGCGCAGCAGCCCGGCGTCGGCGTCCGGTACGCAGGCCCGGACCATGCGGGCCATGTCGGCGTCGCTCAGCCGGTCGAGGCTGAGGTGCCGCACCCCGGGGCGGCCACGCTGGCGCCGGGTCACGTCCAGGGCGGCCGACGGCTGGCTGGCCCGCAGGGTCAGCACGCACAGCAGCGACTCGCCCTCGAGGTGGTCGCCGAGGTACTCCATCAGCGCGACGGTGTCCGGATCGGCCCAGTGCAGGTCCTCCAGGACTATGACCAGGCCCCGCGGGGCGAGGCGGCGCAGCAGCTGGATCAGCGCCTCACCGCGGATCGCGGGCGGCACCTCACCGCTGGCCGGAGCCGGGCTGGTGATCCCCGGCAGCAGCGCGGCCAGCGCGGGCAGCCACGGCTCCATCGACGGGTCGCCGGGCAGGCCCTGGTCCCGCAGCAGTTCCGCCAGCGCCTCGGTCAGCGGCCGGTACGCCGCGGTCTCGGCCTGCGGCACCGCCCGGCCGGTGACGACGCGGGCACCCCGGCTGGACGCGCGGCTGGCGGTCTCCACAGCCAGCCGCGACTTACCGATCCCCGGCTCACCGGTGATCACCACACACCCGCCGTGGCCGGCGAGCGCCGCCGTCAGGGCCGCGTCGACAGCCGCCAGCTCGGCGTCCCTGCCGATTACGACCGGGCACATAACCTGCGCCATTGGTCCATTCTTGCAGCATTTCCCGATGGCGGCAGGACTCCTGCCGAGCCGTTTTCAGACTGCGACCAGCAACAGCCGGCTGGCCATTTCCGTCGCGGTCGCCAGACCGCCCATGAAAAGCCTTTGCGCGTAGTCCTCATTGCGCAGCGTCCACAGCAGCAGCGAGTTGTTCCACGCCAGGTCGCGTGCGCAGTTCATGGTCCAGTTACAGGTCAGCGTGGCCACCGCCGACACGTGCCGGTCGATGGCCCGCTCGGTCGGGTCTTCGAACGCCTGCCGGATGGCCTGCTCGGCCGCGTCCAGCAGCCGGTCCACCTTCGTGTAGTCCTGGTAATGCGGGTCAGCGTCCGGCGCGGTGGCCAGCGCGATGCAGGTACGGACCACCGCTTCGGGCAGGTCATGGTTGATATGGGCGTTCATGCCCGCCAGGGCGAACTGGATCTCCTCGATCCCCGGCTCGGCCCGCTTCTCCACCAGCGGCCGCCAGGCCTGCGGCACCGCCTGCGGGTCCCCCGCCAGGTCGGCCGCCTCGAAGTACAAGTTGGCGAACACGACATCCAGCTCGGTCATGAACGCCGGGTCGGCGTAGAAGTTCTGCTCCAGCTGGGCGTTGACCTGCCTGGTCACGTCCAGGTACATCCGGTTGAAGCACGCCAGCCCGTCGCTGGCGGGCAGCGCCGCGTCGATCGCCTCCATCCGCGCGATCGCCTCGGCGATCGAGTTCACCGGCCCGGACATGGCAGTCACTATACGGTCGCCGCGCCCGGCAATTTGGCCATATCGGGGGCCCGGCCGCATTTGCCGACCGGTGACCATCCGAGTTCCGCAAACGATTGTGAGGGAAAACCCGAAAACGTCTTACCGCACGGCGCCTTTAGTGATCCCGGCTTCGATGACCAGGGTGAGCGTCACCGACGGCTTGACAGTGCGACCGGGGATGCCACATGTTCGTAGATGTCAGTTTGAATATCATATTCCACCCCGGAGTCAGCCGCGTGTCAGACCTCACCGATCGGTCGCTGCCCAGCCTGATGTCGACCCCTGCCTACCAGGCGTTCTGCCGGGTGGAGCTGGCTCAGCCGTATGAGCTGCTGGACGAGCTGCGGTCGATCGCGCCCGTGCACTGGAGCCCGATCCTGCAGGCCTGGGTGATCACGAGCTACGAGGGGGTCATGGCTGCCCTCCGGCATCCGCAGCTCGCGAACGACCGGTCGGAGATCAACGCGCGCGGGATCCCGGCCCCCCAGCTTCCCGAGTACGAATCGCTCATCTCCCACATCAGCAACTGGCTCGGCTTCACCGACCCGCCCAAGCACTCGCGCCTGCGCAAGCTCGCCCGCAGCATGCTGAACCCGGCGCTCGCGGTCACCTTCAAGCCCTGGATCACCGACTACGTCCGGGCCACGATCACCGGGATCCGCCGGGAGGAGCACGTCGATCTCCTCGAGCGGTTCGCGCTGCGGCTTCCGCTGGATCTGATCTGCGCGGCGGGCGCTCGAAGACATGTTCCGGGCGCTGATCAGGGAGAAGCAGCAGCGCCCGGCCGACGACCTGCTGACGCGGCTGGTGGACTCCGCGGGGGAGGGGGCGATCTCGGACCAGGAGCTCATCGGCCTGTCGGTGTTCTTCCTCGCCGCGGGCTACGGGACCGCCCGCAGCATGCTCGCGAACGGCCTCTACCTGCTGATGACGCACCCGGCGCAGGCGCAGCGGCTGACCCGGGAGCCCGAACTGATCGAACCCGCGGTCGAGGAGGTGCTCCGCTACGAGAGCCCGATACCGATGGCGTCCCGCCTCGCGCAGGCGGACCTGACCCTGCTGGGCGCGGAGGTCCGGGCGGGCGACTCCGTCATTATTCATCTGGCCGGCGCGAACCGGGATCCGGCGATGGTCGGGAACGCCGCGACGTTCGACGTCAGCCGCACCAGCAATCGCCATCTCGCGTTCGGGCGGGGCCCGCACTTCTGCCTCGGGGCCCCGCTCGCCCGGGTCGAGGCGGCCGTTGTCTTCCAGGAGCTGGGGCCTGTCCTGCCGCAGCTCGCGCTCGACAACCCGGACGTGACGTGGCGCACGGGTGACATGAGCGACCGTTGCGTCACCGAGCTGAAGGCGTCCTGGACCAGCCCCGACTGACGGCCCCACCAATTCGCGCAAAAAGACCCACGAGAGCGAGCAGCAAAACGCACTGCCGCGCGTCTTTACTTACATGGACTTCGATGACCGGGGTGTGGTGGACGAGATCCACTTCCCCGGTTCACTCCGGCGCCCCGAGGACGCCGAGGCGGCGGTCCGGGCGCTCTATCAGGCGCACGCGCTCGGCCTGATCCGGCTGGCCTACGTCATGCTCGGCGACCGGCCCGAGGCCGAAGACGTCGTCCAGGACGCCTTCTGCGGCCTGTACCGGCACTGGGAGCACCTGGCCGGCCCGGACCGGGCGCTGGCCTACGTGCGGTCCTCGGTGCTGAACGGCTGCCGGTCGACGCTGCGGCGCCGGGCGGTGCGGCGCGCGCTGGTGACCTTCCAGCGCCCCGCCGTCTCGGCCGAATCCTCGGTGCTGAGCAACGAGGAACGCCACGAAGTGATGGAGTCGATCCGGCGGCTGCCCGCCCGCCAGCGCGAGGTCGTCGTGCTGCGCTTCTACCTCGACCTCGCCGACGACGAGATCGCCCAGGTCATGGGCATCCGGCCGGGCACCGTCCGGTCGGCCGCGGCCCGCGCCCTGGAAACCCTCGGCCGCGCGCTGAAGGAGCCGTCATGACGCCGCTCGAGGATGGGCTACGCGCGGCGATGCGCGCCACCGCCGAGCAGATCCCGCCCGGCCCGCCGCCCCCGCTGATCCTGCCGAGGCACCGTCGCCCGATCTGGCCGCGCTCCCCCGGCTGGCGCGCATGGATCATCCCGCTGGCCGCCGTGGTCCTGGTCGGAGTCGTGGTGGCCGGCTCGCTGGCTCTCGCGTCGGTCCTGACCAGGCGCCCGGCCCCTGCCTCACTCCCGTTCCGGCCGCAGCCGAACAGTGTCATGGGTGCCCCGGCCTACTACGTCGCGCTGACCTCACCCAGTGGCGACGCACCCGGCCTGGTCCCGAAGACAACGACCTTGACGATCCGTGCGACCGCTACCGGGAAGGTGCTCGCCACCGTGGCCGTGCCCCGGCCGTACCGGGCCTTCACCGCGGTCGCAGCGGCCGCTGACGACCGCACATTCGTCCTGCTCGCCGAAGCGGGCCAGGCCGCGGACCCATCGTCCGCAGGCGCCCCCGGCTTCCCGCTGGCCCGGTTCTACCTGCTGCATCTTGACCCGGCCAGCCCCACCGCGGCCGGCCAGGTTCGGTTGCAGGCGCTCCCCGCCGCGTACGTGCCGGCCGGGAACGCGGTGCTGACCATGACTCTGTCGGCCGACGGCACGTCGCTGGCCGCGACCATCGGGAACCTCGTGCACAGCAAGCTGTACGTGTACCACCTGCGCACCGGAGACCGGCACGTCTGGAACTGGTTCGACTGTGACAACTGCGCCGTGTCTGGGGTCGAGGGCCCCTATCCCCGGGTGCTGTCCTGGGCGGCGGACGGCCGGACGCTGCTGTTCGTCTACCTGGACGGGGGGCTGTCCAAAGGCCAGGTCCGGCTGCTCAACACCGACGCGCCCGGGAGCAACCTGTTCACCGACAGCAAGGCCGTCGGCATTTCGCTCGGTGGCCCCGACCGGAACTGGCTGGACGCTGCCGTCACCCCGGACGGCCGGACGATAGTCGCCGTCCGCGAAATCACCGGTGCCAGCGGACAGCCCGCCAGCCAGCAGCTCGTGATGTTCTCGGCCTCGACCGGCAAGCCGGCCGCCACCTACGGCCCGACGCCCCTCGGTCCCGACTACGAGCAGATTCAGTGGACCAGCACCTCCGGCCGGGTGCTCATTCTCACCGGCGCTCAGCGTGCCCGCGGAGCCGAGGTCCTGAAGGACGGCCGGGCGACCCAGCTCCCCTGGTCCAGCCAGATCTTCGACGCCGCCTGGTGAGAAGGGCGTCACGGACGGCCCGGTGAGCCGCTGAGGGGGCGCCTCCCCGGGCCGGTCAGGGGCGAACCAGCTCTCCTGGCCGCACCGTCACCTTTCATCCTGGCGGCGGCGCCGGATGAGCCCGAAGGCCACCGGGACGGCGGCCAGCCCGGTCAGGCCGCACACCCACATGGCCAGCCCGAAGCCGCCGGTCAGCGCGGCCGCGGGGGAGTAGTCGTGGTGGATGAGGGTGCGGAAGTGCGAGGCCGCGACCGACGAGGCGACGGCCACGCCGATCACACTGCCGAGGTTCTGCGAGGTGTTGAGCAGACCCGAGGCGACGCCCGCATCTCGCTCGGTGACGCCGGTGAGCGCGCCGATGGAGATCGGGATGAAGGTGAAGGCGGTGCCGATGCCGGCCACGAAGAACGGCCCGGCCAGGTCCCGCCAGAAGCTCCCGTTGGGCGGGGCCTGGGCGGCCCACAGGATCCCGGCCCCGATCAGGGTCATGCCGATGGCCATGACCGCCTTGGGGGAGGTGCGGGTGACGATCTTCTGTGAGAGGTTGGCGCAGGCCAGGGAGGTGACCGACGCCGTCATCCAGGCCGCCCCGGTCGCCAGCGCCGAGAACCCGAGGACCTGCTGCATGTACAGGGTGCCCACGAAGACGAAGGTCAGGAAGCTTGTGCCCAGCAGGAATCCCACCGCGTTCGATCCGGCCACGCTCCGGAGCCGGAACAGCCGCAGCGGCAGCAGCGGCGCCTCAACCTTGGTCTCGATGACGAAGAACACCGCCAGCAGCGCCACCCCGGCCGCGAGCATAACGACGGTCTGCGGGGCGGTCCAGCCGGCCTGCGGAGCCTGGGAGATGGCGTACACGAAGACCAGCAGCGCGGCAGTGATCGAGATGGCGCCGAACGGATCGTACCGGCGCCGGGCCGTGTCCATCCGGCTCTCGGGTATCAGCCGGGGGATCAGCGCCAGTGCCACTGCGCCGATAGGGACGTTGAACAGGAAGATGTACGGCCACCCGACGTAGGTGGTGAGGACGCCGCCGGCCAGGAGCCCGACGGTCCCGCCGAGCGCGCCGACGCCACCCCATATGCCCAGTGCCTTGTTGCGCTCGGCCCCCTCGGAGAACATGTTCATCACGGTCGAAAGCGCCGCGGGCAGCACCAGCGCCGCCCCGAGTCCCTGCACCCCGCGCATCACGATGAGGAAGGTGTCCGAGGTGGCCAGCCCGCCGCCGAGTGAGGCGCCGGTGAAGACGACCAGGCCGGCCGCCAGGAGGCGCCGCCGGCCGAGCAGGTCGGCCGCACGGCCCCCGAGGAGCAGGAAGCCGGCGTAGGTCAGCCCGTAGGCGGTGACCACCCACTGAAGGTCGGACTCGGCGAAGTGGAGCTTGCGGCCGATGGTCGGCAGCGCGACGTTGACGATCGTGAAATCCACGATGGTGATGAAGTAGGCCACCACCAGCAGGGCGAACGCGCGCCAGCGTCGCCCCGGTGCCCGCGTACCGGTCGGCGGGGCACTGGTCGGTTCCGCGTTCAGAACGTTCGGCATGTCGTCCTCCTTCTCGATATGCAACCAACAGTTGCACATCTCTGCCGGACATGCAACTTGAGGTTGCACGCCCTTGCCCAACGTGCTACCTTCGGTTGCAGTTCGGAAGCCCGAAAGTGCGATGACAAACGAGGAGGCGGATACCAATGGCCAGCCTGGCGATTGAGCGGGACATCCTGATCGAGGCACCGCCGGAGGTGGTGTGGCGCACCATCACCGAGCCCGACCAGATGAGCCAGTGGTTCGCCGACCAGGTGGATCTGGTCGTGGAGCCCGGCGCCCACGGCTACCTGGGGTTCGGGGACCAGGGCGGCCCGGTCGTCGTGGAGACGGTTGATCCGCCGGCCCGCTTCTCGTTCCGCTGGAACCATCCCCGCGGGGAGGAACCGGTCGAGGGCAACTCGCAGCTCGTCGAGTTCACGCTGACCCCCGAAGGCGCCGAGCGGACCCGGCTCCGCGTGTCCGAAAGCGGTCACGAGCTGCGCGACTGGCCCGACGCGGAGAAGCAGCGTTACGCCGACGAGCACCGGGCCGGCTGGGTGACTTCCTCGACCGCCTGACCGTCGTCGTCGCGAAGCGCTGATCGCGATGAGCCCGCAGGCCGATGACGAGCTGTGGTCGGCTATCGCCGACCCGTCCCGCCGCCGGGTCCTCGACCTCCTCGTCAGCCACGGTGACGTCAGCGCCAGCTGGCTGGCCGGCCAGGTGCCCTTCACCCGCCAGGCGGTGTCCAAGCACCTGGCCGTTCTCGAAGAGGCCGGCCTGGTCAGCCGGCGCAAGCACGGCCGGGAGGTCCTCTACCAGGTGGAGGCCGGCCGTCTCGACCAGGCCACCCAGGCCATGGCCGATCTCGCCGCCCGCTGGGACCAGCGCCTCGGCGCGATCAAGCGGCTCGCCGAAGCCGCCCACGCCGAAGAAAAGAAGAGCAGAAGCTCGTAACACTCCCGTCCAGGAGGAAGCCATGACGGATCACTCAGCCCACCCTGGCCTGCCCGCCGTCGCCGACCGGGCCACCTTCCAGGCCGAACTGGACACGCTGCGGGCCCGGGAGAAGGCCCACACCCACGAAGGCGACGCGATCGCCGCGGCCCGGCGGCGCCTGCCCATGGTCGAGATGGATCCCAGCATTCCGCTGACCGGCCCGGATGGCCCGGTCACGCTGCTCGACGCCTTCGAAGGGCGCCGCCAGCTCATCGCCTACTACTTCATGTGGTGGCCCGGCCACCCAGCCGCCGACCAGTGCGAAGGCTGCACGTACTACACCAGCCAGGTCCGCGAACTGTCCCCCCTGCACTCCCGGGACATCACCTACGCGGTCTTCTGCCAGGGACGAAACGTCTCCTACGCCCAGCCACCCGCGGATCCCTACGGCGAAAGCGCCCGCTACCGCGACTTCATGGGCTGGGACATGCCCTGGTACTCCGCCCACGCCTCCCTCGACGCGCTCCTCGGTGACCGCCAGCTCGGCCTGTTCCACCTGGTCTGCTACCTCCGCGACGGCGACCGTGTCTTCGAGACCTACTGGACGACCCGCCGCGGCGTAGAGGCTTTTGACTACAGCTACGCGCTCATGGACCTCACCGTCTACGGACGCCAGGAAAGCTGGGAGGACTCACCCCCCGGCTGGCCCCAGCAGTGCACCGGCACGCGCACCAACGGCGGCCCACCCGACTGGCCGCCAGTCCCAGCGGGGTCGGATGGACGCCCCATCGCCCAGTGGCCGCGCCTCAAAGCCGGACACCCGGAACCTTAGGGACGTATGCCGCGGCTTCAGCGTAGGCCGAGCAGGACTGGATCAGTCAGAGTGCCGATGGCCGTTGCCGGAGCACTGCCTGGCGCACGATCTCGGCGTCGGCAAGGGGCGGGACGAGGTCAGCCGGCTGCGGAACCTCCCGTTCGGCGTCGGCGACGATGAGGGCTGCCTGCTCCTCGACCGCCATGCAGATCTCTGGGTTGCCGTCGGCTACGTCGGCGCAGGCCGCGAGCAGCTGGAGCAATGCGCTCGCCACGGTTGGCTCGCTCGCGCCGTAGCGGCGGATGAGCCCGCACATCAGCGCGAGGTATTCGGGGAACCGCCACCCGGGCACGGTGACCGCCGCGCCGCTGGGCTGGCGCGCGACGTGATCTCCAAGCGGCCGCTGGGCCAGCGCGCAGAAGATCACCGACAAATGCTCGATCGTCTGGACGGCGGTATAGGGATCGTTGACCGCCGGGGACAGGGCCTTGCAGGCCGTATCGATCAGTTGCCGGATGCCGAACGCGGCGTCCTGCTCCAGGGTCCGCTCGAACCCGATCCGCACCCACGTTTCCAGCGCGTGCGCGAAGCGCCGCAGATCCGGCGCCGCCCCGCCGGCCGGACCGGCCGAGCCGGCCGAGGCCCCCCAGTCGGCCCCGACGGGCCAGATCCACGCCAGCGTCGACCCGGCCACCACGTGCTCACCGATGATGGGCCGCAGCCGCACGCAGACGCCGTAGCGGGCAGCCTCGGACAGCAGATCGCTGCAGCGCACGGCCTGCACGTAGCCGGACCGCCGCGACGTGACCACGGTGGCTCCGGCCGGGACCTCCGGCGGGTCCTCACCGCCGGTGAGCAGCCGGTGCTCGATCACCTTGACCGTGTTCTGCTGGACCTTGTCCATGATCGTGTCGACCTGGATGGAGTGCACCAGGTGGTCGGCGAAGAACACCAGCAGGCCGAGGCTGAGGAACAGCAGCACGAGCGAGCCGCTCACCGCGAGCCGGGGGAAGCTGGCGGTGCGGCTGCCGCCGGACACGCCGACCGTGTAAAGGCCGGCCGAGCTGTAGGCGAAGGTCGCGACGAAGGCGCTCAGGACGATCTGGTTCGGCCGGTCGCGCAGGAAGTTACGCAACAGCCGCGGTGAGAACTGGGTCGATGACAGCTGCAGTGCCACCACCGCCAGGCCCAGCAGCAGCGCGATGACCGTCACCATCGTGCCGGAGATGCCGATCAGCAGGTTGCGGGCATCGTCGGGCGTTCCCTGGAACGCCAGCGGCGAGTGCACCCCGACGTCCACGGAGGCCAGCAGCGCCCCGAGGGCCAGGGCCGCGATGACGGACAGCGTGGGCAGCACCCACAGCGATGCCCGGACGTATTCCGACAGCGCGTCGCGACGGATCATGCCGGCCTCCTCGACTCCCGCAGCAGCCCCGCGCCATCCAGCCGCACGGCGGAATCCCAGCAGGCGCCACGCGGGTGCTGATCAAAGCCTGGCACCTCGACAACCCGGACGTGACGTGGCGCACCGGTGACATGAGCGACCGTTGCGTCGCCGAGCTGAAAGCGTCCCGGACCAGCACCGACTGACGTCGGCCGGGCGGCTACGGCACCGCCGTCGGCTCCTCCTCCAGCGGATCCTCCCGGCTCTCCAGCTCCTCCGGCACCGGTTCGCGGTATAGCTTGCTGGGCCACCAGGTCCAGCGTCCGAGGTCGAGGTTGAGGGCGGTGACCAGGACTGAGCGGACGATGATGGTGTCGAGCAGGACGCCGAAGGCGACCGCGAAGCCGAGTTCGGCCAGGAAGGTGACGGGCAGGGTGCTGAGGGCGGCGAAGGTGCCGGCCAGGACGGCGCCGGCGGAGGTGATGACTCCGCCGGTGGCGGCCAGGCCGGTCAGGGCGCCGCGGCGGGGGCCGTGCCGGGCGGCTTCTTCGCGGACCCGGGTCATCAAGAAGATGTTGTAGTCGATGCCCAGGGCGACCAGGAACACGAACACGAACAGGGGGAAGGAGTTGTCGGCGTTGCCGTAGTGGAATACGTGGTTGAAGAACAGGGAGCTGACGCCGAGGGCGGCCGCGAAGGACAGCGCGACGGTGGCGATGAGCATGATCGGGGCGATGATGGCCCGCAGCAGCAGCCCCAAGATCACGAACACCAGGATCAGGATGATCGGGATGATCAGGTTCCGGTCGTGGTCGGCGGCGTGGGCGATGTCGAGGGTGACGGCGGTGTTGCCGCCGACCATCGCGCCGGCGCCGGGGACGGCGTGGACCGCGGTCCGGGCGTTGCCGATGGTGGTGTAGGCGGCCTGGCTGTCCGGGGCTGACTTGAGCGTGCCCTGCAGGAAGCCGTACCCGTCGCTGGTCACCGGCAGCCGGGTCACGCCGGTGATCCCCGGCACCCCCTTGAACGCCGATTCCACCGCCCCCGCCTGGGCCGTATGCGAGACCACCACCACTGGCTGCCCGCCCCCGGCCGGGAAGTGCGCGTCGAGGACCTGCTGCCCGGCCACCGACTCCGGGTGGTGCCCGACGAACGACTCGGCCGCGGTCAGCCCGCTGGCCTTCAGGCCGGTCAGGCCGAGGGCCATCACCCCGAGCACGAGCGCGGTGATGATCCAGACCACCCGCGGCCGGACCGCGATCCGGCGGCCCACCCCGGCCCAGAACCCGCGGGTGGTCGGCTCGGCCGACCCGAACGCGGGCCGGGCCGGCCAGAAGATCTTCCGGCCGAAGATCAGCAGCAGCGCCGGCAGCAGCGTCAGCATCGACAACAATGCGACCGCCACGCCGATGGCCAGCACCGGGCCGAGGCTCTTGGTCGAGTTCAGCTCGGCGGCCGACAAGGTCAGCAGGCTCACGATCACGGTGCCGGCGCTGGCGATGATGGCGGGCCCGGCCCGCCGCAGGGCCAGGTTCATGGCCTCGTGCCGGTCCTCGTGCCGGCGCAGTTCCTCCCGGTACCGGGCGGTCAGCAGCAGCGCATAATCGGTCCCGGCCCCGAACACCAGCACGTACAAGATGCCCGCGCTCTGGGCGTTGACGGTCAGCCCCGCCCGCGCCAGCAGGTAGATCAGCGCCTCCGCGCTGACCAGCGCGATCCCGGCCGAGATCACCGGGAACAACCACAGCACCGGGCTGCGGTAGGTGATCAGCAGCAGCACGATCACCACCGCCAGCGTCGCGATCAGCAGGGTGCCGTCGATGCCCTTGAACGAATTAGCCGAATCGGCCGCGCTGCCCAGCGGCCCGGCGATGTACACGGTCAGCCCGGCCGGCCCGGCCCGCGCGATGTTACGCAGGCTGGTCGCGGTGGCCGACGCCTTGTTCCAGCCCTGGGAGCCCAGGTTGACCGGCACCAGCGTCTCGATCGCCGTCCGGTCCTGACTCGGAATGGGCCCGGCTACCTGCTGGCCGACCACACCGGACACACCCTTGAACCGGGTCACGTCCGCCTTGGCCTTCGCGATGTCCGCTCCGGTCAGCCCGGACGGCCGGTCGTAGACCACCACCGCGGTGAAAATGTTCGGCGACTGGACCTTCGACTGCAGATTCAGCACCAGCGTCGACTCAGCCTTAGCCGGCAGCCACGACGACGAATCATTCTTCTCCGCCCCCGTCAGCTTCCCCGACAACGGCCCCGCCAAAGCCACGATAACCAGCCAGAAAACCAGCACACCCCACTTAGCTCGGCGGCCACTGGCGAATGTCAAAATGGTGCGGGCTCGGCTCATGGTGATCCCCCGTAGGTCACTGGTCGGGCTGCCCCGTCGCCAGCACTATGGAACACAACGCCTCCGGGGGTCAAGTCATATCTTGACCGCGAACGATTGCACCGCAGAGCTCAGCAATTTCGGAGAAATCGCCAGCGGTAATGACATTGCGGGCCAGTGCCAGACTGGCGCCATGAGCTTCTACGGCGACCACGTGCTGCCGCGCCTGATCGACCTGCTGCTGCGGTCCAGCGACACCCACGAGCTGCGCGCCCGGGTGGCGGCCGGCCTGACCGGCGAGGTACTGGAGATCGGCTTCGGCTCGGGCCTGAACGTGCCGTTCTACCCGGCGGCCCTGACCCGGGTACGCGCGCTCGACCCGGCCGCCCTCGGCCGCAAGCTGGCCGCCGAGCGGGTGGCGGCCAGCCCGGTGCCGATCGAGTACCTCGGCCTCGACGCCCAGCGCATCCCGCTGCCCGACAACAGCGTCGACAGCGTCCTGTCCACCTGGACCCTCTGCACGATCCCGGACGTGGCTGGTGCCCTGGCCGAGGTCCGCCGGGTGCTGCGCCCCGGCGGCACCCTGCACTTCGCCGAGCACGGCCGCACCCCCGACCCCAAGGTCGCCCGCACCCAGGACCGGCTCGAGCCCCTCAACCGCCGCCTGCTCGGCGGCTGCCACCTCACCCGCCGCATCGACGACCTCATCACCGCCAGCGGCCTGGACCTGACCGCCCTCAAGGCCTACTACCGCCCCGGCCCCAAGCCCAACAGCTACACCTACGAAGGCCAGGCCACCAAGCAGGCGTTGTGACCGTGTCAAAGGTGCCACCGTCGCTCCGGCCGTGGATGTCGGCCGTGAGCGAGATCGCCCGCGCGGTCAACGCCGCCCAGCCTCTCGAAGAAGTACTGGACCGGGTCGCGGCCTACGCCTGCGAGCTGATCGGTTTCGAGTTCTGCGCGGTGATGCTGGCCGACGAGCAGCGCCAGCGGCTGCACGTCGCCGGCTGCAGCGGCCTGACCCCGCATTACCTGGCCCAGGTCAGTGGCGGCCGGTCGCTGCAGATCCACCCGCCCGGCGCCGCCCTGGACACCCCGGCTGCCCGCGCCTACCGGGAAGACCGCACGATCGTGGTCCCCGACGTCCGGGATGCCTCCAGCTACGGACTGATGCAGGACCTGGCCCCGTCCCAGGGTTACCGGGCCCTGCTGGCCGCGCCGCTGCGCGGCTCCGGGGAGCGGGCCGGGGTTCTGGTCGCCTATTCGGTACCGGCCCGCGGCTTCGGCCCGCCGGAGCTGGAGCTGATCGAGCTGCTCGCCGGCCAGGCCGCGCTGGCCCTGGAGACGACCCGCCTGCGCGCCGGCCAGCAGCAGGTCATCGGCGAGTTGTCCCGGGCCAACGCCGAACTGCGCCGCGGCCGGGCCGTGCTCGAGTGGGCCGAGCAGCAGCACCACCAGCTCATGCAGCTGGTGCTGGACGAAGTGGAGCTGCCCGGCCTGGTCGCCGCGCTCGCGGCCACGCTGCGCGCTTCGGTCACGGTCGAAGACGCCGACGGCCGGGTCCTGGCCCGGGCGCCGGAGCAGGGCTACCAGCCGCCACCTGAGCCCGCGGCCCGGCGGCCCGGCGGGCGCTACCAGGTGACCCGGGTCCGCGGCCCCGGCGGCGTGGTCGCCTGGGCCGCGCCGGTGGTGCTGGGCCGCGAACTGGCCGGGCGGTTGTGGGTCACCGCACCGGCGGCCGAGCCGGAGCCGGTGCAGCTGCGCGTCATCGAACGGTTCGCGCTGGTGGTGGCGCTGCTATTGCTCCAGCGGCGCCATCTGCTGGACGCGCAGAGCCGGCTGTCCGGAGACCTGCTGGTCGACCTGCTGCGGGAGGGCGGCCCGGCCCATCCGCAGGCCGTGCTGGACCGGGCCGCCGCCATGGGCCACGACCTGTCGCGGCCCCACGTGGTCGCGCTGCTGGCGGTGGACGGCGTGGTCCCGCCCGCGGTGCGGCTGCCCGAGGTGGTGCGGGCCGCGGCCGAGCCGGGACCCGTCCCGCTGCTCGGCTCCTATGACGGGCTGCAGGTTCTGCTGCAGCTGGCCGACCCCGACCCGGGTGACGCCCTGCGCCGGATCCTGGCCAAGACGACGCAGGCGGTGGGCACCCACGGGGTGGTGACGATGGTGACCGGCCCGCTGACCCGCGATCCGTCCGGCTACGCCACCGCGTTCCGGGTCGCTCGCGGGGCGCTGGCCCTGCACCTCGGCGGCGGCACCGGTGGCGGGTTCGTGGACGCCGGCGCGCTCGGCCTGCCAGCCCTGCTGCTCGAAGTCGGCGCCCCGGACACGCTACGGCGATTTTCCGCGCGGCTGCTCGAGCCGATCGAGACCCACGAGCAACGGCACGGTGGTGACCTGATCGCCACCTTGCGCGCCTGGCTGGCGGCGGGCTGCTCCACCGCGACGGCGGCGCAGTCGCTGGTCGTGCACCGCAACACGGTGACCAGCCGCCTGAGCCGGACCGAGCAGCTCACCGGGCGCCGGCTGGCCGACAGCAGTACCCGGCTGGAACTGCAGATGGCGCTGATGATCCGCGACATCACCAAGCTGAGCCCGGACCGCCGCCACCCGTAAGGCCCTGTGTGCCAGCCCAACGCCACGGCCCGTTTCGTGTGCTGTCACACATGGCGGCTCACCCGCAGGCAGGGCAGCATCGAAAGGGCAGACCCGGGAGGTCACCGTTGAAACCACCGTCGTTTGACTACGCCGCCCCCACGACCCTGGACGAGGCGATCAGCCTGCTCGCCGAGCACGCTGATGCCGAGGCCCGGCCGCTGGCCGGGGGCCAGAGCCTGATCCCGATGATGAACTTCCGGCTCGCCAAACCGGGCTACCTGGTCGACCTGCGCCGGGTGGCCGGGCTGACCGGGATCCGGCGCGAGGGTGACACGCTGGTCATCGGGGCCATGACCCGGATGGCCGAGGTCGAGCGGTCGCCGGAGGTGGCGGTGGCCGCGCCGCTCGCGGCCGAGGCGATCGGCCTGGTGGCGCACGTCCCGGTCCGCAACAGCGGCACGGTCGGCGGCAGCCTGGCTCACGCCGATCCGGCTGCCGAGCTGCCCACGGTGGTGCTGGCCCTGGACGGGGAACTGGTCGCGGCCGGACCGGGCGGGAGCCGGACGATCACCGCGGCCGACTTCTTCACCGGCCCGTACAGCACCGCGCTGGAGCCTGATGAGATCCTCACCGAGCTCCGGCTGCCGGTGTGGCCGGGCGGGCACGCGTTCACCGAGTTCTCCCGCATCCACGCCAACTTCGCGGTGGTGGCGGTGGCTGCGCTGATCGATGCCGACGGCGACCGCGTCCGGCGGGCGTCGGTGGCGCTGGCCGGTATGGGCCCGACCCCGCTGCGCGCACCGGCGGCCGAGCAGGCCCTGCAGGGCACCTCCGGCGACGCCGCCGCCATCCGCACCGCGGCCGCGGCCGCGGTGGCGGACCTGTCCCCCGTCGGGGACCTGCACGCCAGCGCCGAGACCCGGCTCACGGTGGCCCAGGCCTACCTGCGGCGCGGCCTGGAACTGGCCGTGGCCCGCGCCCGGATCGAGAGGTGACCCCGATGGCTTCGCAGACACACGCGATCAGCATGACCGTGAACGGGCAGGCGCACACGGCGCAGGTCGAGCCGCGGCGGCTGCTGGTCGACTTCCTGCGCGAGGACCTCGGCCTGGTCGGCACCCATATCGGCTGCGAGCACGGCGTCTGCGGCACCTGCACGGTGCTGCTGGACGGGCACAGCATCCGGTCCTGCATCACGCTGGCCGTGCAGGCCGACGGGGCCGAGATCAGCACCGTGGAGGGCCTGGCCGACGGCCCTGACCTGCATGTCCTGCAGGACGAGTTCTCGGCCAAGCAGGGCCTGCAGTGCGGGTACTGCACGCCCGGGATGCTGATGCGGGCCAGCGAGATCCTCGCCCAGAACCCGGACCCCACCCCGGCCGAGGTGCGCGAGGCCATCGCCAGCAACCTGTGCCGCTGCACCGGCTACCAGTTCATCACCGAGGCCGTGCTGGGTGCGGCCGAGCGGATGCGAGCCGGGAAGGAGACCGCCTCATGACCACCGCCGACCCCACCACCGCCGACACGGCCGGCGCGGGCACCCTCGCCGCGGCCCGGGCGGCGGGCGCGCCCCCCGTCCGTGACCACGTCCCGGAACGGCGCTGGGTCGGCCAGTCCATCCGCCGGGTCGAGGACCCCAAGTTCCTGCGTGGCCGCGGTGGCTACGTGGCCGACCGGATCACCCCCGGCACGCTGCACGCCGCGGTCCTGCGCAGCCCGCACCCGCACGCCCGGATCACCAGCGTCGACGTGACCGCCGCCCGGGCCGCTCCCGGTGTGCACGCCGTGATCACCGGTGCCCAGGCCGCCGAGGTGTGCGACCCGCTGCCCGACTTCGGCCCCGACCCGGCCAAGCACACCTGGCGCTGCCTGGCCGCCGAAAAGGTCCGCTACGTGGGCGAGGGCGTCGCCGTGGTCGTCGCCGACAACCGCTACCTGGCCGAGGACGCGCTGGAGCTGATCGAGGTCAGCTACGAGCCGCTGCCCGCGGTGGTGGACCCGGAACGGGCCCTGGACCCCGGGTCCCCGCTCGTGCACGAGGCGCTGGAGTCCAACTGCGCCTACGACCGCAGCTTCGACTTCGGCGACGTCGACCGGGACTTCGCCGAGGCCGACGTCATCGTCCGCGACCGGCTGCGCTGGCACCGGTCGGGCGGCCAGCCGCTGGAGACCGTCGGCGCCATCGCCGACTACGACCCCGGCACCGGCGGCTTCGTCATCGAGACCAACACCCTCAGCTTCACCAGCTATCTGTTCATGGTCGCGGCCGCGCTCAAGATCCCGGTCAACCGGCTCGACATCCGGCCGGTACCGGCCGGCGGCAGCTTCGGCTCCAAGCTCTTCGCCAACAAGCCCGCGATCATCGCGGCCATGTGCGCGCGGGCCACCGGGCGCAAGGTGGCCTACATCGAGGACCGGGTCGACAACCTCTCCAACTGCGACCACCACGGCTCCGACCGGCTGTACGACGTGGAGCTGGCGCTCATGCGCGACGGCACCATGCGCGGTATCAAGATCGACACCATCGATGACTACGGCGCCTACATCCAGTTCGGCGTGGGTCACCACGGCAACGCGCTGGCCCAGGTGACCGGGCCGTACACCATCGGCAGCGTCCGGTACCGGGTCCGGGCCGCGCTGACCAACAAGAACCAGCAGGGCGCCTACCGGGGCTTCGGCTCGGAGGTGAACAACTGGATGCTCGAGCAGATGGTGGACAAGGGTGCCCGCGAGCTGGGCCTGGACCCGGCCGCCATCCGCCGGAAGAACTTCATCCGGCAGTTCCCGCACTACATCCCGACCGGCAACGTGTACGACTCCGGCGACTACGACCAGGTGCTCGACAAGGCGCTGGAGCTGGCCGGCTACCAGCACTGGCGGGCCGAGCAGCAGCGGCTGCGGGAGGAGGAGGGCCGGTACGTCGGCATCGGGCTGATCTCCGCCCAGGAACGCAGCGTGTTCTCGGCCACCGAGTTCTGGTTCTGGTTCGACCAGCCGGCCGCCCCGGTGACCTCCACCCCCGAGTCGGTGTCGCTGAAGGTCGACGCCACCGGCGGGGTCACCGCGATCTTGTACTCGTGCGCGTTCTGGGGCAACAGCCCGGAGACCATGGTGGCGCAGTTCGTGGCGGAAGAGTTCGACTGCGACCCCTACGACGTGGCGGTGGTCTACCACGGCAGCGGCGACGGCCTGCCGGCGACCGGCCCGGGCGGCTCCCGCACCACGGTCATGCTGGCGGGCGCGGTCGAGGGCGCGTCCGCCAAGATCAAGGCCAAGGCCCGCCGGGCCGCGGCCCACCTGCTGGAGATCGGCGAAGACGATCTGGAGTGGTCCGACGGCGGCTTCGGCGTGCGCGGCGACCCGGAGCGGCGCAAGAGCCTGGGCGAGATCGCCATCGCGCTGCACCTGTTCAAGCACAGCTTCCCGGCCGACATGGAAAGCGGCCTGGACGAGTCGCAGGTGTTCGACCACCCGTGGACCACGATGCCGTCCGCGGACCGCAAGGACCTGGGGGTGTTCTACCCGTTCATGGGGCACGCCTGCCACATTCCGGTGGTCGAGGTCGACATCGAGACCGGCGCGGTCACCTTCCTGCACTACGCGGCGGTGCACGACTGCGGCACGCTGGTCAACCCGCGCTCGCTGGCCGGGCACATTGTCGGCGGCACCGCCCAGGGCATCGGCACCGCCCTCTACGAGGAGTTCGTCTACGACAGCGACGGCCAGCTGCTGTCCTCCAGCTACCTGGACTACCTGATCCCGTCGGCCATGGAGGTCCCGGAGCTGACCATCGGGCACGTCGAGACGCCCTCCCCGTACACCCCGCACGGGGTCAAGGGCGGCGGCGAAGGAGGCAGGATGATGGCCCCGGCCGCGATCAACGCCGCCGTGAACGACGCGCTGGCCCCGCTCGGCGTCCGGCTGACCGAGCTGCCCATGACCCCCGACCGGATCCTCACCGCCCTGCGCCAGGCCGGCCAGACGGCCGAGCCCGGCCAGACGACCCAGGCTGACCAGCCCGGCCAGGCCGGATGAGCGCACCGGTCGCGGTGGTCACGGGCGCCAACCGGGGCATCGGCCAGGCCATCGCGGTGGCGTTCGCCGCCGCCGGGTACGCGGTGCTGGCCGGCGCCCGCGACCCGGCCAGCCTGGCCGGCACGATGGCGGCGGCCGGGAAGGCGGCCGCGGCCGCCGGCACCGGCGCCGGTGCCGGCGGTCCGGTCGTGCCCGCGCCCGCCGACGTGCGGGACGAGGCATCGATGGCGGCGCTGGCCGCGGCGGCGCAGGACCTCGGGCCGGTGCACACGGTGGTGGCCAACGCGGGCGTGGCCGGCCCGACCGCGCCGCTGCACGAGATCACCCTGGAGCAGTGGCGGGACACCCTCGCCACCGACCTGGACGGGGTGTTCCTCACCTTCCGGGCGTTCGCCCCCGGCCTGATCGCCCGGCGGTCCGGGAGCCTGACCGCGATCTCCTCCATGACCGGCAAGCGCCCGCTGTACGGCCGCACCCCCTACAGTGCGGCCAAGATGGGCGTGATCGGCCTGGTCCGCACGCTGGCCACCGAACTGGGTCCCTACGGCGTCCGGGTCAACGCCGTCTGCCCCGGCTCGGTGGCCGGGCCGCGGATGGACGAGGTGATCCGCCAGCAGGCCCGGGTCCGCGGTGTCCCCGAGGAGCAGGTCCGGGCCGAGGTGACCGGCGGCTCACCGCTCGGGCAGCTGGTGGCCGCCGAGGAGGTGGCCGCGGCCTGCGTGTACCTCGCGTCGGCGGCCGCGATCACCGGTGAGGACCTGAACGTCACCGCCGGCGTGGTCATGCACTGAGTCCTCCGGAAAGGAACCCCATGAAGATCGTCGATCTGTCCCAGGACATCTATGAGGGCATGAAGGTCTACCCCGGGCACCTGAAGACGGTCCAGTTCGAGCACGCCACGCACGAGGAGACCGCGCCCCGGTTCGAGGGCGGCTTCTCCTTCCAGACCACCGGGTTCATCCTCAACGACAACGGCCCCACCCACTGCGACTCCTTCTCGCACCTGGACCCCGACCCGTCCGCGGAGACCATCGACCAGATGCCGCTGGACCTGTTCTACGGCCCCGCCGTCTGCCTGGACGTGACCGGGTTCGCGCCGCGCACCGACATCACCGCCGAGGACCTGGAGCGGGCGGAGGCCGGCTCGCAGGCCGAGGTCCGGCCGGGCGACATCGTGCTGTTCTACACCGGCACCTGGAACCGGTTCGCCGGGGACAAGCGCTACCTGACCGAGTTCGCGGGGCTGGGCGAATCGGCCGCCGAGTGGATCGTGCAACGGCAGGTCAAGACGTTCGGAGTGGACAGCCCGACCCCCGACAACCCGGCCAGCGTCAGCTACCCGGTCCACATGATGTGCCGCCGTGAGCACATCACCCACTACGAGAACCTGGCCAGCCTGGATCAGGTGGCGGGCACCCGGTTCACGTTCGCCGGTTTCCCGCTCAAGCTGCAAGGTGGCCACGGCGGCCCCACCCGCGCCGTCGCCCTGGTCGGCTGACGCCGTCCGAGGGCCCGGTCAGCTCGTGGCGCGCGCCAGCACCGAGCGCACGTAGTCGGCGCTGGCGCGGACGTCCCGCACCGGGCCTTCGTCGTGCGGTTCCTCGATCAGGATCGTGTCCTGCTCGAGCACGTACCAGCCGTCGTAGCCGTGCCGCCCGAGCGCCGACACGATCGACTCCACATCGACGTCACCGGTGCCGAGCGGGCGGTACATGCCCGCCCGGACCGCCTCGGAGTAGGTCAGCCGCCCGGACCGTACCTTGGCCGCCAGGCTTTCGTCGACGTCCTTGAGGTGGGTGTGCGCGATCCGGTCGGGGACCTGGCGGGCGAGCGCGGCCGGGTCGGTCCCGCCGATCAGCAGGTGCCCGGTGTCCAGGCACAGCGCGATCGAGGACCCGTTCAGCACCCGCTGCACCTCCGGCCCGGTCTCCACCATCGTGCCCACGTGCGGGTGCAGGACGGCCAGCACGCCGTGCTCGGCGGCCAGCGCGCGGATCCGGTCCAGGTTCCCCAGCAGCGCCGACCAGCCCGCATCGTCCAGCACCGGCCGGGTGTCGTACCCGGCCTGCCCGCTGTCCGCCGACAGCACCAGCACGGTTGAGTTGGTGTCGGCGTAACCGGCCAGGATGCGCTCGATCTCCGGCAGCGGGTCGAGACCCGGCACGTGCAGCACCACCGGGGTGAACCCGCCCACCGCGGCCAGGTGGTGGTGCCCCAGTACCTCCGCGGCCCGGTCCGGGTCGGACGGCAGGAACCCCAGCGGTCCCAGCTCGGTGGCGGCCAGCCCGACCTGCCGCATCTCGGCCAGCACCCGGTCCGGGCGGAGCTGATAACCCCAGTCCGGCACCTCGCACACGCCCCAGGAGATCGGCGCGCCCGCGATTTTCCCTGTCGTCACAATGACCCTCCTTCTGGCGCCCGGCGCCGCCGCTGGGCCACCAGTCCGGCCCGGAACTGACTGTCGTCCCAGCTTTCGCGTACCGCCTGAGCCAGCAGGTCGGCCTGGGTGGGCGGGGTCATCCCGCCGATCGGCTGATCCCTGTCCAGGTTGGTGGGGAAGGCGTAACCCTCCGCCGCCACCGTGATCAGGTTGCGGACCTCCTGCTCGCGGCCGGCCGCCCAGCGCGCCTTGAGCGTGGCGAACAGCGCGGTGCTGATCGCGGCGGTGTCGACGGCCTCCATGGCCCGGCCGAACGCCGACGACACCTGCAGCAGGTTGGCCATCCGCCTCACCGTCGCCGTCCGGTTCGTGCCCGCGCCGTGGAACAGGGCCGGGTTGAAGAACACCGCGTCGCCCTTGGCCAGCGGCAGCTGCACGTAGTGCTCGTTGAAATACCCGGTGAACTCGGGCAGGTGGAAGGCGACGTAGCCGGCCCGGTACTTCTGCGAGTGCGGCAGGTACATGGTCGGCCCGGTCTCCACCGGCATGTCGCCGTGGGCCACCGCGCCCTGCAGCGTCAGCACCGGGGACAGCAGGTGCGCGTGCGCCGGGTAGGCCATGGCCTGCTCCCGGTCCATGAACCCCAGGTGGTAGTCGCGGTGCGCGACCTGGGCGTTGCCGCCCGGGTTGACCACGTTCGGCTGGGAGGTGACCTGATAGTTCGGTCCCAGCCAGGCCTCGCAGATCAGCGCCAGGGTGTCATTGCCGTAGTAGTCGGCGAACACCTCCGGCGCCCGGAGCGCGAATTTGTCCACCGCGCCCCAGATCCGATCGTTGGCCCCGGGCGGCGCGAAGTGATCGCCCACCGCCGCCCCCAGCGCATGCTGCTGGTCGATGATGGCCCGGAACACCTCGCTGGCCTGGTCGACCACACCCGGATCGAACGCGCCCGCCAGCACCACGATGCCGGGGCCGTCCAGCAGCGCCCGGGCCAGCTCGGCCTGGACCTCCCGCCGGCCAGCCTCGGTGGCGGCCTGTTCGGACAGCTTCGGCCCGTAGATGAGGACGTTGGATTGAACCGAATCAGCCGTGGGGTAATCGGCCGGGTCGGTGGTCTGCTCGACCACGGCGCGGAAGTCTTCCAGCCGGCAATCACCGGGGGTAATCCAGCCGCGGGTCTGGCTCGCGGACATGCTCATGGCCTGAATCTAGGCCGCTGATTCACGCTGACAATGTTGTAAAACCCTCAATTCCCCCTCAGGATGCTGACCATGGTGCACCAGTTCCGGGTTCGTGAGATCGCCGCTCAGGCCGGGCTGTCCGAGGCCACCGTGGACCGGGTGCTGCACGAGCGCGGCGGGGTCCGGGCCAGCACGGTGGACGAGGTGCATCAGGCCATCGCCGACCTCGGCCGCCAGCGGTCCCAGCTGCGGCTGGCCGGGCGCACGTTCATGGTCGACGTGGTGGTGCAGGCCCCGCCCCGGTTCTCGGCCGCGGTCCAGGCCGCGCTGGAGGCCGAGCTGCCGGCGCTGCGGCCCGCGGTCATCCGGTCCCGGTTCCACCTGCACCAGGGCGCGTCGGCCCCCGCGCTGGCCGCCGATTTGCGCCGGATCGCCCGCACCGGCTCGCACGGCGTCATCCTCAAGGCCCCGGACCTGCCGGACGTGGTGGACGCGGTGGCCCGGCTGGCCGAGGCCGGCATCCCGGTGGTCACGCTGGTCACCGACCTGCCCGCCACCTCACGGGCCGCCTACGTGGGCATCGACAACCGCGCGGCCGGCGCCACCGCCGCCTACCTGCTCAGCCAGTGGATGGGGGAGCGGCCCGGCGACATCCTGGTCGTCCGCGGCCGCGCCTCGTTCCGCGGCGAAGACGAACGCGAGATGGGCTTCCGCGGCACGCTACGGGACAGCCGGCCCCAGCGGGCCCAGATCGACGTCATCGACGAGGAAGACCAGGCCGGGGCGGTCGGCGTCAGCGTCCGCGCCGCGCTGGCCGCCCACCCCGGCATCCGCGCCGTCTACTCCATGTACGCCGGCGCCGGCGGCAACACCGCCGTCCTCGACGCGTTCGCCGCCCTGGACCGCCGCTGCGACGCCTTCATCGCCCACGACCTCGACGGCGAGAACGCCCCGCTGCTCCAGCAGCGCCGCCTGACCGCGGTGCTGCAGCACGATCTCCGGCACGACCTGCGCCGCGCCTGCCAGGTCATCATGCAGGCCCAGCGCGCCCTGCCCGGCCCGGTCGCGGCGCTGCCGTCGACCGTCCAGGTCATCACGCCCTACAACGTCCCGCCCGCCCTGTTCCCGCCGGACTGACCGGCTAGACGTACTTGGTGATGTCGGCGACGGTGAAGCCCTGGTCCTGGATCTTCCGGTAGAGGCGGGTCATCATCCGCACCATGGTCTCGCCGCCGAGCTGGGCCGGGCCCCGGAAGTGGCACAAGATGATGTCGCCGGGGCTGAGGCGGTGACCGGCGGTCTGGTACTCCATGTCGGAGATCTCCATGCTCTCCTTCCAGAGCATCAGCCCCTTGAGCCCGGACTGCCTGGTCACATCGACCGTGGTGGCGTTGTAGTTGCCACCCGGCGGCCGGAAGATGTACGGCTTCACCCCGTACTCCTTGTGCAGCTTTTCCTGCTGCCGGGAGATCTCGTCGAGCTGGCGGGCAGCCGGCAGGGACGGCATGTTCAGCGGGTGGGTGACCGTGTGGTTCTGGATCGAGATGTAGCCGGTCTCGTACAGCTTCTCGAAGTAGGCGTAGTCGTCCCGGATCAGCACGTCGGCCAGGCTGATGGTGATCGGTATCTGGAAGTCCCTGACCATCTGGATGAACGCGGGTTCCTTCTCGATGCCGTCGTCGATCGTGACGAACACGACCTTGTCGGTCATCGGGACGTGCGAGAACACCGTCGGATCAGAAGCGCTCAGCGTGACCGGCTTGACCGCCGGCGGCGCCGGCGCGGGTGCGAACGGCCGCAGCCCGTAGCGCTGGCCGATCAGCTCGGCGTCGACGCCGGCTCCGGCGCCCGCCGCCCCCGGCGAAGCGGCCCGGCCCGAGGCGGGGGCGCCGGCGGGCTGGCCGTTCCCGGTGCCGCACGCGGCCGCGAACGAGCCGAGCGTCGCTATCGCTGCCGCGCTGCCCAGGAAGCGCCGGCGTGACCAGCGCTGAGCAGAGGTGTCCGTAACGATCCTGGGAGTGTCGATGGCCAGGAATGTAGCAGATTCGCTGAGCGTCTCCTGGGCAGCGGCACAAGGCCAGTTCTGCGTGTCGTAGCGGCCACGCTGGCCCCCGCCCGGGTAAGCGGCAAAACCCCTCGAAAACACCTCAGAGAAGAGGTGTATCAACGGGCGTCCCGCCGCCTCCGAGCCAGTAGATGACTTTTACCGCCTAGCACCAGCGGAGGGGAGTGCTGGGAACCCCGCTCCGGTGGCGGGCCGGCCGGTGGGGGCGCCGGCCCGCCACCGGAGGGGCGCGCGGCGCGAACCCGGGACCGTCAGCGGCCCTGCTGCTCGCGGGCGTAGGTGTCCAGCCGCTGCAGCTCGTCCTCGTAGATGGCCTTCATCGCCCGCGGCGCGAACGTCCGCTCGAAGAAGCCGCCGATACCGCCGGCCCCCTGCCAGCTGGTGGAGATCTCGACGTGGGAGGCCGCCCCTCCCGCACCGCCTGCACCTTCCTGCGGAGTGACGGTGAACTTGGTGATCAGGCTGGAGTTGTTGTCCGACTCGCGCAGCACCCGGCCGGGCTCGGGCTCGTCGACGGTCATGCGGTAGTCCCGGGTGCGCCCGCCCGCCGTGACCTTGAAGGTGACCGTGCCGGTCCCGGCGCCGCCCGACTCGACGTGGAAGTCGGAGAACGCGGGCGGCAGGAACTTCGGGTGGACGTTCATGTCCCGGATGTAGCCGAACACCTGGTCGGCGGGGGCGCTCACCGTGCGCTCGGCGTTGACCTGAATAACTCCCATGCCCGCATGCCTATCACGTCCCGCTGAGCCACACGCGGTAGGTGGCGGCCAGCGCCGACCGGGCCGGGCGGGCCAGCACTTCCACATCGCTCACCCACTGGTCGATCGATCCCACGTCGGCTGGCAGCCGCGCCAGGCCAGGGTCCTGGATGGCCGCCCGCAGGCTCTCGATGATCACGGGCTCGACCTGCCGGTACGGCCGGTTCCAGAACTGGGTGAAGACGGGATCCGGCGCCGGCCCGCCGCGCCCGCGCTGTCCGTCCAGGATCTGACGGGCGGCCGCGGCCATCGCTGCCTCGCGCTCCCGCCAGGATGGCGCGGTCACGGCCTCGCTCAGCGCAGCCGCCAGCGCCGGCCCGCCGGGCACCGCTCGCACCGCCGTGCCCAGCCACTTCTCGTACGGCGGCCAGCGCCGGTGCGCCAGCAGGGCCAGCCGCATCAGGCCGGCCGTGATCGCGGCCGCGATGACCCGCGAGCCGGCGTCGTCACCCCGGTCGGCCGCCCGGCCGTGCATCGGCAGCCGGTAGCTGACCTGCAGCCAGCCCGCGGCCAGCACGTAACGGTCGACGTCGTCCGGATACCAGCGCAGCGCCGCCCGCAACCGTCCCAGCTCGGCGGTCTGGTCGGTGAACACCGGCCCGGCCGTCACCTCGAGGACGCCCTGGCCGGTCAGCATCAGCCAGTCAACCGCCGAAAGGCCGCCCAGCGGGTCGAGCCCCAGCCGGCTTTGCGCGAAGTCGCCCACCACCGCCACCTCGGCCCGGTGTGCCACCGCCGCGTCCCAGGTCGTCGCGAACCGGACCGGCTGCCCCCGCCAGCTGGCCGGCAGCGAGCGTTCCAGCTGCTCCCGCACCAGCGGCACCGCGTCCGCGTCGGCCGCATCGACCAGCAGCGTCAGCCAGGCAGCCCCAGTCGTGGTCCCGGCTCATCGCGTCGTCGAGCCCGAGCACGTCCGAGCCCGACCCAGCCAGGCCCGCGGCATGCCGCAGCCGGGGGAACTCCCGGGCCAGCACCGGCGCGACCGCCTCGCGGTAGAACTGCCGGGCCACCTCTGCCCCGGGAAGCCCCGCGTTCCCGGTCACCGGGTGAGGAACAGCCAGGCGTTGATCACGCCGCCGCCCAGCGCGAGCAGGATCGCCGCCGCCACCCAGTACAGGCCGTTGCCGCCCGCGACCTGCAGGCAGCCGCCGATGAGCACGCACAGCATCGAGATCAGGTTCGGGCTGACCACGTCCAGCAGCCGGTATAGCTGGTCCTCGGCGCTCAGGTCGGTGAATCTCGGCCGCGGCTGGCCGTCAACCGCCTTCGGCCGGCCGCGCTGACCCCGGTCGGCGTCGGGCTTTTGCCGCGACAGCAGGCTGAGAATCACCCCGGAGACGATCGCCACCGCGATGAGCACGATGCCCAGCGTCCGCGCCGACAGCCCCGGCATCACCAGCAGCACCGTCAGCAGCAGGGCCAGGATGAACAGCGTCAGCGTCTGGGCCGCCTCGGCCCGCAGGCCCGCGTGCCCCACGATCCGGTCCCGGTTCAGCGACACCGCCACGAACAGCAGCCCGGTCAGCGCGCCGGCCGCGCTCCCGGTGATGACCGCGAAGTTCGCCCAGTCCTCCAGCATGCCGGGAGCGTAGCGTGCCCGGCCGCCGTCAGCTCCGCCCCGCCGGGCCCCCGGCCCGGGCCCGCCCGTCCAGCCAGATCGCCCACGGGCGGATCTCGCCGATCTCCAGGATGCCCATCGGCCGCCACGGGTCGCCGGCCAGCCGGGCCCGCACCTCCGCCTCGCCGGCCGCTTCCACGACGACCATGACCTGTTCCCCGTCCCCGATGGGGCCGCCCAGCACCACGAACCCCGCGCCGAGCAGCCCGTCCATGAACGCCGCGTGCTCGTCCCAGCCGTCCTGCTCGCGCCGTCCCCGCGACGGGTCGTAGCGAGGCCCGTTGACCATCGTCAGGACGAAGAACGCCATGCCAGGAGCGTAGCGGCGGCCGCCGTCAAACCGGCTCGCTCACGACATCACCCAGCCGCCGTTGACCTCGACGGTCTGGCCGGTCACGAACGAGGAATCGGGGCCGGCCAGGAACGACACCACCGCGGCGAGCTCCTTCGGGGTGCCGCGCCGCTTCAGCGCCTGGTGCTCCAGCAGGAACTGGCTGTGGGCGGCGGGGTCGCCATGGTTCTCCCCGGACGTGGTGGGGAACGCGCCAGGGGAGACCGTGTTGACCCGGATGTTGTGCGGCCCCAGCTCACGGGCCAGCGCCCGGGTCAGCGCCACCGAGGCGCCCTTGGACGCCGCGTAGGAGGCCAGCCCGTTCCCGTCGCCGTGGATGGCGATCGAGGCGATGTTGACGATCGCGCCGCCGCCCCCCTGGATCATCTGCCGGGCCGCGGCCTGCGCGCACAGCCAGTAGCCGCGCTGGTTGACCGCGTGCACGTCGTCGTACTCGGCCGGTGACACCTCGAGGAACGGCGTGCTCGGGTGGATCGCGGCGTTGTTGACCAGGATCCCGGTCCCGCCGGTCTGCATCGCCACCATGTGGAACATCTCGGCGACAGCGTGTTCATCGCGCACGTCCAGCGTCCACGAGCGGACCGCCCCGCCGTGCGCCGCGACGTCCTTGCGGGTCGCCTCGACCGCGTCGGCGTCGATGTCGACCACCGCCACCGCGTGGCCGTCCACCGCCAGCCGCCGGGCGATGGCCCGCCCGAGGACGCCGCCGGCGCCGGTCACCACCGCAATGCTCACCCTGACCTCCTCGTCATGGCCGCTGCTGGGTTGATTGTTCCCGTAGGCAGCACGTTAGGCTCACCGGGAAGGAGGCGCAGATGCGGCTGATCAGGTTCCGCGGCAGTGGCCGGGACGGCACCCGCACAGCGGGCCCGCGGGTCGGCGTGCTCGACGAGGCCGCCGTCCAGGGTGACGGCGCCGGCCCGGGCACGGTGACCACGCTCGCCGGGTCGCCCGCGCTCGCCGACCTGCTGGCGCTGCCGGTGAGCGAGCTGCGCGACGTGCTGGCCGACCCGGGCGGTGAGCAGGTCCCGCTGGAAGGGCTCGAACTGCTGGCCCCGGTCGACGGCCGCACCGAGGTGTGGGCGGCCGGCGTTACCTACGAGCGGTCACGCGACGCCCGCATCACCGAGAGCGAAGAATCAGCCGACGTCTACGACCGCGTCTACACCGCCGAGCGCCCCGAGCTGTTCTTCAAGTCGGCTTCCTGGCGGGTCCGGGGTCCCGGCCGGGCCGTCTCGGTCCGCGCCGACTCCCGGATCGACGTGCCCGAGCCCGAGCTGGCGGCGGTGCTCAACTACGCCGGCGAGGTGGCCGGCTACACGATCTGCAACGACATGAGCTCCCGCAGCATCGAGGGCCAGAACCCGCTGTACCTGCCGCAGGCCAAGATCTACCTCGGCGGCTGCGCGGCCGGGCCGTGGATCCGCCCCGCCTGGGAGATCGCCGACCCCTACGACCTCACGATCGAGCTCACCATCACCCGGGCCGGGACGGTCGCCTGGCAGGGCAAGTCGAGCACCTCCGGCATGCGCCGCCGCGTCCCCGAACTGGCCGGGTACCTGTTCCGCGAGGACGACTTCCCAGCCGGCGCGATCCTGTCCACCGGCACCAGCCTGGTCCCCGACCTCCCGTTCACCCTCCAGCCCGCCGACGAGATCACCATCGCCATCAGCGGCATCGGCGAGCTCACCAACCCCGTCGTCCGCGGCAAGTCCGCCCTCAGCGGACTCCCTTAGCCGTCACAGAAGTCCCCAGCTTCCGCACCGGCGGTCAGGACGAGCCCGGGGAGGCCGAGGACCCGGACAGCAGGCCCGCGATCTGGCACTGGCGGCGGGACAGCACCGCGAGCTTGCCGTTGCCCTGCACCGAGGATGACCGGCAGAACTGCCGGGCCCGGTCCCCGCAGTAGTGCAGGGTGCCGCCGCCCATCGTGCCCGGGACGGTCACGTTGACGCAGCCGTTGCCGGACTGGCTGTAGGAGTCGGGCGCGACCGCGCCCCACACGCCGAGCCCGATGAGTACGAGCAGCACGGTGCTGCCCGCGATCGCCATCACGAGCTTCTGCCGGCGGGTCAGCCGCCGGTCCAGGGGGTTGGTTCGGCCGAACATGGTCGCATCAGCGTACCGGCCAGCCAGTCACCGCCCCGGCCGGTCACCGCGCCTGATCGGTCGGGCGGACCAGTACCTCGTTGATCGCGGTGCGGCGTGGCCGGGTCACGATGAAGCTGATGACCTCGGCGATGTCAACGGCCTGCATGCGTTCCTGCTCTTCGAACCGTGCCTCCAGCCCGGACCGGATCTCCGGCCGGTTGTGGCTGACCAGCTCGGTCTCCACCGCCCCGGGCTCGACCACCGACACCCGCAGGTAGCGGCGGGTGACCTCCTGCCGGAGGGCCTCGGTGAACGCCCCCACGCCGTGCTTGGTGGCGTTGTACACGGCGCTGCCGCTGCGGGTGGTCCGGCCTGCCACCGAGCTGATGTTGACGATGTCGGCCACCCCCCGCGGGCTGGTCTCGACCGCGTCCAGCAGCAGCGGGAGGGCGGCGTGGGTGCAGTACAGCAGCCCCAGCAGGTTGATGTTGATCATGCGCTGCCACTCGGTCATCGGCGCGTCCTCGACCGGGCCCAGCAGCATCACCCCGGCGTTGTTGACCAGCGTGTCGAGCCGCCCCAGCTCGGCCGCGGTCCGCTCCACCACCTCCCGCGCCTGCGGCTCGTCGGTGATGTCGGCCTTCAGCACCAGCGCCTGGCCGCCCTGGCCGCGGATCGTGGTGGCCAGGTCCTCAAGCCGGTCGCTGCGCCGGGCGACCAGCGCCACCGAGGCGCCCAGCCCGGACAGCTCCAGAGCGGCGGCCGCGCCGATGCCACTGGATGCCCCGGTGACCAGGGCCACCGTGCCGTCGAGCCGATCAGCCATCTGCTGCCTCCCGGGAGGTTCACTGGCCCCCGACCGGACATGGGACCATATCGATCATGACTGTACTGCCGCTGAGTCCCGACGAACTGCTGACCACCACCCGGTCTGTGCGCAAGCGCCTCGACCTGGACCGCCCGGTCCCGCTCGAACTGATCCGGGAATGCCTTGACCTCGCGCTCCAGGCCCCGAGCGGCAGTAACTCCCAGGGCTGGCACTGGCTGGTCATCACCGACCCGGACACCAAGGCCGCGATCGGCGACCTGTACCGGCGCTCGACCGAGAAGTACCTGGAGTTCCGGCGTCAGCAGCTGGAGGCGCCGGGCGCGCCCGCCGCCGATTCACCCGAGGGCAAGGCCATGCGCCGCATCCGCGAGAGCTCGGCCTACCTGGGCCAGCACATGGGCGACGTCCCGGTCCAGGTCATCGCCTGCATCGAGGTCCAGGGCGAGTGGAAGGCGGGCGCCAGCCAGACCGGCCTGTGGGGCTCGCTGCTCCCCGCCGCCTGGAGCTACATGCTGGCCGCCCGGTCACGGGAGCTGGGCACCGCCTGGACCACGCTGCACCTGGCGTACGAGAAGGAAGCGGCCGAGATCCTCGGCCTGCCGGACCACGTCCGCCAGGGGGTCCTCATCCCCACCGCCTACTACACCGGCGAGACGTTCCGCCCGGCCCCGCGCCGCCCCCTGGACGAGGTCATGCACCTGAACCACTGGTGAGCGGGCCGGCTGAACCACTGGCGGCCGTGGCGGCCTGCTGGCGGGCCGCCCGGTCGCGCAGCCGCATGGCGCGCAGCACCATCTCCATCGCGAACCGGGTGTCCGGGTCGCCGAACTGGTCGCCCAGCGTGCGCTCGAGCTGCCGGATGCGGTAACGGACCGTCTGCGGGTGCACCTGGAGCCGATCGGCGATCTCAGCCGCGGTGCCGCGCGTCTCCAGCCAGGCCCCGAACGTCTCGGTCAGCCGTTCCCGCTGCCGCGGGGTGAGCCCTTCCAGCGCGCCGAGCTGGCGGCGGCTGATCTGCTCGGCCAGCGCGCTGTCGGACATCAGCCAGAGCGTGAGCAGATGGTCCTCGCAGTGCACGATCTGGCCGGCGTCGATCGCCCCGGACTCGGCCAGAGCCAGCGCCTGCCGGGCCCAGCGCAGCGAGTCGGCCGCGTCGGCCAGCGGCACCGCCAGGCCGATCGCGGCCCGCCGGGTCCCCAGCCGGGCCACCAGCGCAGCCTCCCGGCCAACGCCGGTCTCGCCCGGGATCAGCATGTGCGGCTGTCCCTCATCCAGGCTGGCCAGCACGTCGCTCTCGGCGGCCAGCGGCCCTGCCTCGCCGTCCGCGCTGGGCTGCACCGCGACCGCGGTGACCTGCTCCGGCAGCGGCCAGTTGGCGTCGGCGGCGATGTCGGCCAGCGCCCGCAGCGGGATCGGCTGATCGCGGTCGAGGATGAGCTGGAGCAGCCGCCGCCGGACCACCTGCTGCTCCTCGGCGGTGACCGCGCGCGCCTCCCGGTAACCCTGGAACGACAGCTCGGCCAGCTCGTTCATGTACTCGAAGACCGCGTCGGCCAGCTCTGACATCAGGTCCGAGGTCAGATCGGGCGTGTGACGGCCCACGTCCATGACCCGCTGCCAGGCGACCCGCGAGCCGACCCGGTAAGCGGTCTGCAGCGAGTCGAGGCTGCGGCCCTCGCCGGCCTCGTGCTCTCCGAGCATGCGGGCCATTTCGTCGCGCTGCGCCAGCGAGGTGGACGGGTCCGCCACCCGGTCTACGAACGAGGCTAGGGCCTGCTCTACGCAGTCGCGCATGAGCTGGCCGTAGGGCCCGTCCATTGGCCGGGCGTACTCGGGGATCTTCTCCCGGATGGCGAGGATGATCTCTTCGGCCAGGCTCGGCAGCTCGGGCCGGAGGACCTTTTCGGCCAGCTCCGGAAGCATCGCTTGGGGCCGGTTGCCGTCCCCGCCCGGCCCGGTGGTCCGCGTCATCGTTGAGGCCTCCGTCCCCGCCGGAGTGCCGCCGTCCGGCTGACCTGCACAGGACAGACGTTAGACCCGGCTGGGGGGTTTCGGAGCGCTGACAGCGGACTTATCCGTGACAGAAAAGGCAGTAGGCTGTTACTTACCGTAAGATATCGCCCAGGCCGATCGGGATGACCTGCTCGGTTGCGACGACTCACTCGGTGACAAAAACATCGGCCCGACTACGCCACCCGTGCTAAGAAAATCCGCCCGGGAAAGTCGCGATCGCAATTACCCGGGATGTGGTTGCGGCCGGAGTTACGCTGCAGTAGCGTACTGAGTCATCACAGGAATGTGGTTTAATAAATACAGCGCGTGCAAAGCATTGTAGCCCAGAGCGGGGCTTCACAAGGGGCGCGTGCCACGGATTTACCGGCGTCAGCCGGCCGCCGATCGGGCGACCGGAGGGCACCTGCTCACAGCGCAGCCAGGTCACGCCTGGCTGCGGACCGTCTGGCTTCCCCCCCCAGCCGGACGGTCCGCAGCCCGTCGTGCCCGTGCCGAGGCGACGCTGACGCAGGCGCCTTCTGGTCGGCGAGCACAGCTCGGCCGCCGCCGCCCTGCCACAGATGCCCGCCCGGCCTTGCCGCCGGCGGGCATCAGCCGTTCAACGGCCCTCCCGTTTACCCAAAAACCCCAGGTCAGCTCGGCATTTTCCGGTCTCCGGCTTAGCTGAAATAAATGGAATCGCCGCACAGATCGCTTTATTGAAAGGGCCTCACCAGCCAGAGTGAACTGCGGCAACCGCGGACTGCCTCCTGCGACGGCCGCGACCGCATAACCGCGGGGAGCCAAACCCCGCGTCACTCAGATAATCCCAGGTCACAGGGTTCCTTCCCCGCGAACAATGGGTTGTCGCGGGCCTCGGGCCCCCGAGCCCAATGAGTCTCTGTGCTCTGCGGAGTCTCGCTGGCGCTCCACAAGGCCCTTCGCCACGTAGTTCCTGTGCTCTGCGGCGTCTCACGCTGTCCCCACGGAGCGCCACGCCCGCCGAGCCTTCGTCTCCGAAGTTCCCCAGGCCCCCACCGGTCGCTGATATCCCACAGACCCCGGGAGCAGCGGTTCAAGCCCTCATCGCTGAAAACTCGGGCCTCACCAGGCCTTTCCGTCTCACGTGAACTCCTGGCCCGGGAGAGAACTCGCGGCCCGCCCGTGCAATCCCATAAACGGGTCTATCAGGTAAAACGTTTTTGTGAATCACGAAAAGCGGAATGTGATTTTACTTGGCTGATAATTGTCGTGAGCAACGGGAAAGCCTGTTTACGCACAGTGATTTCAGCCTGAATAAATACAGTTGCTGGCGATAGGGCATAGAGCCGTTGGCGTTACACCCCGTCCGCCGGCCGGAGTGCGCGGCGGGCGTGGTCTGATGGGACCGAGCAGCGGAGGAGGGTGGCATGACCCACGATCCGGTGACCGAAAAGGCGGCCGCGCCGCGTCCGGGCGCGGCGGCCGCGGCCGATGCGTTCGGTGCCGACCTGTACCGGCAGCTCGGCGCGGACGGGCAGAACCTGGTGTTCTCCCCGGCCAGCATCGCGGCCGCCCTGCAGCTGGCCCTGCTCGGGGCCCGCGGGAGCACCGCCAGCCAGCTGGTAGCGGCCCTGCACCTCGGCGCGCCCGGCCGCCCGGCCGCGGCCGCCGAGGACGGCCTTCGGCTGCTGTCCGGCGTGATCCAGGCGGCCAGCCAGGACCCGGACGGCGACACGACCCTGCGGGCCCCCAACACCTTGTGGCTCCAGGCCGGGCTGCCGCTGGAGCCCAGCTTCAGCCACCAGGTCCGGGACGGGGCGGCGGCCGCCGTCGTGCGGGAGGAGGACTTCCGCGGCGCTCCGCGGCAGGCCCGGGCCGCGATCAACGAGCTCATCGCCGACCAGACGGCGGGCAAGATCACCGACCTGCTGGGCCAGGACGCGGTGACCGCCGACACCCGGCTGGTGCTGGCCAACGCCGTGTACCTCAAGGCGCGCTGGTCGTCCCCGTTCACCGCTAACGCCACCCGGGACGCCCCGTTCCACCCCGGCGACGGCGCCGACCCGATCACCGTCTCGATGATGCACCGCACCGGGAGCCTGCCCTACCTGCGCGGCGACGGCTACCAGGCGGTGCTGCTGCCCTACAAGGGCCAGTCGGCCGGCGCCGCGCTGGCGATGGCGATCGTGCTGCCGGACGGCCCCCTGGCCGGGCTGGCCCAGTCCGGGCTGGCCCAGTCCGGGCTGGCACCGTCCGGGCTGGGCCCGCTGCTGGCCGGCGCCGGCCAGCAGAGCGTGGCGCTGGCGCTGCCCAAGTTCCGCCAGCGGACCCGGGCGGCGCTGATCCCGGTGCTCCGCCGCCTCGGCGTCCACGACGCCTTCACCGACGCCGCCGACTTCAGCGGCATCACCACCGCCGAGCGGCTGCTCATCAACGCGGTCGTGCACCAGGCCTACATCGACGTGGACGAGCAGGGCACCGAGGCCGCCGCCGCGACCGCGATCGGGATGCGGCCGATGGCGCTGCGCCGTGGCCCCGAGCCGATCCCGTTCACCGTCGACCGGCCGTTCCTGTTCGCGATCGTCGACACCGTTACCGGCCTGCCGCTGTTCCTCGGCCAGGTCGCCCGCCCCGCCACCAGCTGACCGCTGTCCATGACCTGGCTGACCACCGCCGACGCCGGCCCGTTCTCCGCCGCGGCCGGCGACTACCTGGCGGCCCAGCAACGCGCTTTATCAGCGGCTTGGCTACCAGCCGGCCTCGGACCGCCTGCTGCTGTCGTTCCCGGCCACGTCTGAGTCCCGTGTGGCTAGCGTCATCCCTGCGACCTGGGAGGTAGTCGAACTGTCATGTTCACGTCGCCTCCGTGTGGGAAAGAGGGGTTAGTCGCCGTGACTGACAGCAAGGGAGCTTTGGTATGGCACAGCCCGCCCGACCGGCCGGGACCAGCGTGCTCAGCGCGCTGGACGGCCAGAAATCCACCGCCTTCTTGTTCCGGCTGACGCTGCTGGCCACGCTGGGCGGGTTCCTGTTCGGCTATGACACGTCCAACATCGGGTCGGCCCTGAACTTCGTGCCCTACAACCTGAAGGGGCTGGCCGAGGGCTACCTGGTCTCGGGTGCCTCGCTGGGCGCGGCGGCCGGCGCGATCCTGGCCGGGCCCCTGGCTGACCGGTACGGCCGCAAGGTCCTGCTCATCGTGGATGCTGGCATTTACGCGGTGGGCTCCATCCTGTCCGCGATTACGCCCGACGCCGCCGTGCTGCTGATCGCGCGCACGCTGATCGGCCTGGCCATCGGGGCCGACTCGGCCATCGCCACCGCCTACATCGCCGAATACGCACCCAAGGACCGGCGCGGCGGGCTGTCGCTGCTGCAGCAGTGGATGATCACGGTTGGCATCCTGGTCGCCTACCTCATCGCCCTGCTCATCTTCGGGGTCTGGCCCAATTCCGCCGCCTCGGTCGGCTGGCGGCTGGTCCTCGGCCTGGGCGCGGTGCCCGCGCTGCTCGGCCTGGCCCTGCGCACCACCATGCCGGAGTCGCCGCGCTGGCTGCTGCGGCACGGCAAGTACGATCAGCTCCGCTCCGCCCTGAGCATCCTCGGGGTCAAGGACGTCAGCGACGCGGACATCGAGGTCGCCGCCCAGACCATCGAGAAGGTCGAGGGTGGCGGAAGCAAGGAGCAGCGCCGCCGGAACTGGACCCCGGGCGTGCGGCGGGCCCTGGTCGTGGTCTGCGTGTTCTTCATCTTCCAGCAGATCACCGGCATCAACGTGCCGCTCTACTACGGGCCGCACCTGCTCGGGCCGATCTTCGCCGGGAGCCACGCCACGCTGGTCAAGACCACCGTGGCCGGCGTGGAAGTGACCGCGATCATGACCGCCGTCAACGTGGCCGCGACCTACCTCGGCTTCCGCTGGATCGACAAGTTCGGGCGTCGCAAGCTCTCCATGGGCGGCTACACCGGCATGATCGTGTTCGCACTGATCGCGGCGGCGGGCCTGGCCTTCACGTCCGGCACGTTCCGGCTCGTGGTCATCATGGTGGGCCTGGACGGCTTCATCGCCTCGTTCGCCGTCGGCGTCGGCGGCACCGGCTGGACCCTGCAGGGGGAGGTGTTCCCCACCGCAGTCCGCGGCCAGGCGGCCGCCTTCGCCGCGATGATCGACTGGCTGGCCAACTTCCTGATCATTGAGATCTTCCCGGTCAGCCAGAACGCGATCAGCCTGGGCGGCGTGCTGGTGGTCTTCGCCGGCCTGTGCGCGCTGGCCATCGTGTTCATCTGGAAGTTCCTGCCCGAGACCAAGGGGCTGCCGGTCGAGGACATCATCCAGCTGTTCGACGAGCAGGCACATAAGGGCCCGCTGGGCGGTGCCGGGCCGGCCCCCACCCCGGCCACCAGCCACTAGGGTTCACCACGACGTGAAGAGGCCGGTGCCACCCGAGCGGCACCGGCCTCTTCGGCTATCCGGAGATCACCCGCCGACGGTCACACTCACCCCCGCCTCCCGGCTGTCCGACCCGCCCAGGTCAGCGGTGGCGTGCACGACCTGGCTGGTGCTGGGCGCGTACGACGGGGGCGTCACGGTGAACGTGGCCGACGGCGCCTGCCCCGGCCGCACCACGCCGAACACCGCCGAACCGGAGGACGGCCGGGCCGTCCAGCCCTGGGGCAGCTGCAGCGAGAGACGCACACCGTACAGCGTCTGGGTCCCGGCCGCGGTCAATGTGGCCTTGACCGTGAACGGCTTCCCGGCCGTGACCGTGCTGGGCGCGCTGACCGACACCTGGCGGGCGCCGGGGGTGGCCGTGACCAGGAATCCGCCCTGTAGCGGCAGGTTGGCCCGGGCCGACGAGTCGCCCACGTACACCTGGTAGGCGCCCGCGGACTGGCTCCAGCCGCCGCCGGTGGCGCTGGCTCCAGGTGCCGACGGGTCGAACCACGACAGGTCGGACGGGGTCAGCGTGAACCGCACCCGTTCGGACTGGCCGGGCCGCAGGTTGACCCGATCGAAGCCCTTGAGCTGGCGCGGCGGCTCGCCGGCCGAGGCCGGATCGGTGACGTACAGCTGAGCCACGTCGGTGCCGGACCGGTCCCCGGTGTTGGTCACGGTCGCGGTCACCTGGACGTCCTGGGTGCCGGTAGCCACCGGGGTTACCCGCAGGCCGCTGTACCGGAACGAGGTGTAGGACAGGCCGTACCCGAACGGGAACAGCGGCTGAATGTCCTTGGCGTTGTACCACCGGTAGCCCACGTCCAGGCCTTCGGAGTACTGGACCGTGGTGCCGTTGCCCGGGAACTGGGCCGTGGTCGAGGCCGGGACCTGGGATAGGTCCTTCGGGAACGTGACCGGCAGGTGGCCGCTCGGATCGGTCCGGCCGAACAGCACGCTGGCCAGCGCGGTGCCGCTGGACTGGCCCGGGTACCAGGCGTCGACGACGCCAGCGACCTGGCTCAGCCACGGCATGGCGACCGGGGCGCCCGCGTTGATCACGACGACCGTGTGCGGGTTGGCCGCCGCCACCGCCGCGATCAGCTCGTCCTGCGCCGACGGCAGGTTGAGGCTGAGCCGGTCGGTCGCCTCGGACTCGGTGTCGTCGGAGACCACCACCACGGCGGTCTTGGCCGACTTGGCCGCGGCCGCGGCGGCCGAAATGCCGGGCGCCAGCGCCGACGGGGTGCCCCAGGTCAGCGCGGACGACGAGCCCGAGATAGCCAGCGTATAGGTCTGCCCGGCGGTCAGGTTCACCGCCACCGAGTAGGTGTGCACCGGCGGAGTGCTCGGGTTGTCGAGGATCTGCTTGCCGTTCAGGGTCAGGTAGGTGGGCGTGTAGCAGCCGCAGTCGTTGGTGATGGCCAGCACGTAGGTGCCGGTCTCGGGTGCGGTCAGCGTCCCGGTGTAGGTGCCGCCGAACGGAGTCGGCGCGTACGCGGGCGACAGGTTCGCGGCCGGGATGGCCGGCAGCGAGGTGTCGGTCGGCAGCCCCTGGGTGTAGCTGACCGGGGTGCCGGATCCGGCCGCAGCCTGGATGCCCTGCAGCGGGCTGACCGTGGCCGACGGGAGCACGGCCGCGCTACCGCCGCCGCCGTAGGTCACCTGGGCCGACGCGGCCGGGCCGATCACCGCCACGCCGGAACCACCACTGGCCAGCGGCAGCACCGAGCCGGAGTTCTTCAGCAGCGTGGTCCCGGTCTCGGCCACGTCCGTGCCGACCGCCTGGTGGGCGGGGGTGGTCACCGGGGTGGACGTGGTGCCGGTCAGCGGCTTGGCGATCAGGTTGAAGCGGAACATCTCGGTCAGGATCCGCTGCACCATCGTGTTCAGCACGGACCGGGGGATGGATCCGTTCTCGACCGCGGTCTGCAGGGTGGCACCGAAGTAGTCGCTGAACGGCTGCTCCTGGTCGGTGCCGTCCACCGCACCGTCGACGTTGTGCAGCGCGCCGTAGTCCGAGGTCACGAAGCCGGGGAAGTTCCAGGCGTCGCGCAGCATGGTGGTCTCGAGGAACTTGTTGTTGCAGGCGAAGTCGCCGTTGATCACCGCGTACGAGCACATGACCGAGGCCGCCTGGGACTGCTGCACCGCGGCCTGGAAGGCCGGCAGGTAGATCTCCTGCAGGGTGCGGCTGTCGATGATGACGTCGTCCTGCGCGGTGTTCCGGTAGGTCTCCTGGTTGTAGACGGCATAGTGCTTGACCTGGTCCATCTCACCGGTGCTCTGCAGGCCGTCGATCTCGCTGACCGCCAGCGACCCGTTCAGGTACGGGTCCTCGGTGTAGGTCTCGAACGAGCGGCCCCAGCGCGGGTCCCGGTCGATGTTGATCGTCGGCCCCAGGTTGACCGCGGCCCCCTTGCCGACCTCCTCGTTCCCGACGACCTGGCCGTACTGGCTGGCCAGCGACGGGTCGAACGTTGCCGCCAGCGCGACCCCGGCCGGCAGCTCGGTCACCCCGGTCAGGCCGTCGGCCACGCCGTTCGGGCCGTCTTCCTCACCCAGGCTGGGGATACAGAGGCTGGGGATGCCGGCCATGTAGAACACGTACGGGTTGGTGGTGCCCTGGCCTTCCACCATCGTGATCTCGTTGGGGATGGTCATCTGGGCCATGACCTGGGCCACCCGCTGGGCGATCGGCGCGCGCGAGCTGACCCACGGGCAGGAGGCGGCGGCCGCGCCCCGGGCGGGGTGGGCGGCCTCGGCGGGGCTGCTGGTGGCCGCTCCGGCCGGCACCGCCAGCAGCGCGGCTCCGGCTGCGGCAACTAGAACCACGGCCGCCCGGATGGGACGATGAGTTAAGAAATTGGACATATCGCCACCTCCAAATGTCCACAAGCTAACACTCAAACAATCAGAAAAGAAGACGCGAGGCAGTGCCGCCGCGTCGCGGGCGCGGAGCAATTAGGCTCCTGATCCCGCGCCCGCTTCATCCAGCAACAAGAAAGCGACCATCGTGACCACACCGCCCAGCGCCACCGTTCCCCAGCCCGCCCCGGTCAGCCGGCGCATCGCCGGCGAGCTCGGCGTGAGGGAAAACCAGGTGAGCGCCGCGGTGGACCTGCTCGACGGCGGGGCCACGGTCCCCTTCGTCGCCCGCTACCGGAAGGAAGCGACCGGTGGCCTCGACGACGCGCAGCTGCGGACGCTGGAGGAGCGGCTGCGCTACCTGCGGGAGCTGGACGAGCGGCGGGCCGCGATCCTGGAGTCGATCAGCGCTCAGGGCAAGCTGGACGCCGCCCTGGAGGAGCGGATCATGGCCGCCGACTCCAAGGCCCGGCTGGAGGACATCTACCTGCCCTACAAGCCCAAGCGGCGCACCAAGGCCCAGATCGCCCGCGAGGCGGGCCTGGAGCCGCTGGCCACCCTGCTGCTGGCCGAGCCCGGCCACGACCCGCAGCAGGCCGCGGCCGGCTACGTGGACGCCGAGCGCGGGGTCGCGGACACCGCCGCCGCGCTCGAGGGGGCCCGCGCGATCCTGGTCGAGCAGTTCGCCGAGGACGCGGACCTGATCGGCGAGCTGCGGGAGCGGATGTGGTCCGCCGGCCACCTGGTGGCCCGGGTACGGGAGGGCCAGGAAGAGGCGGGCGCGAAGTTCGCCGACTATTTCGCCTTCGCCGAGCCGTTCACCCGGCTGCCGTCGCACCGGATCCTGGCCGTGTTCCGGGGCGAGAAGGAAGAGATTCTCGACTTGACCATGGACTCCGGCGCCGAGGACGCCCCCGCCGGCGGCCCCACCCTGTACGAAGACGCCATCGCCGCCCGGTTCGGCGTCGCGGACCAGGGCCGCCCGGCCGACCGCTGGCTGGCCGAGACCGTGCGCTGGGCCTGGCGCACCCGGATCCAGGTGCACCTCGGCGTCGACCTGCGGATGCGGCTGTGGCAGCACGCCGAGGACGAGGCGGTCCGGGTGTTCGCCGCCAACCTGCGCGACCTCCTGCTGGCCGCCCCGGCCGGGGCCCGCCCGACCATAGGCCTGGACCCCGGCTTCCGCACCGGGGTCAAGGTGGCGGTGGTCGACGGCACCGGCAAATCAGTGGCCACCGAAACCATCTACCCGCACGAGCCCCGGCGGCGCTGGGACGAGTCGATCGCGATCCTGGCCCGGCTGGCCGCGGCCCACGGGGTCGACCTGATCGCGATCGGCAACGGCACCGCCTCCCGGGAAACCGACCGGCTGGCCGCCGACCTGATCAAGACCCACCCCGAGCTCAGCCTGACCAAGGTGGTGGTGTCCGAGGCCGGCGCCTCGGTCTACTCCGCGTCGGCCTACGCGTCCCGCGAGCTGCCCGGCATGGACGTGTCGCTGCGCGGCGCGGTGTCGATCGCCCGGCGGCTCCAGGACCCGCTGGCCGAGCTGGTCAAGATCGACCCGAAGTCGATCGGGGTCGGGCAGTACCAGCACGACATCGCCGAGGGCAAGCTCTCCCGGTCGCTGGACGCGGTGGTGGAGGACTGCGTGAACGCGGTCGGGGTGGACGTGAACACCGCGTCGGCACCGCTGCTGGCCCGGGTCTCCGGCATCAGCGCCGGGCTGGCCGACGGGATCGTGGCCCACCGGGACGGCACCGGGCCGTTCACCAGCCGCCAGCAGCTGACCACCGTGCCGCGGCTCGGGCCCAAGGCGTTCGAGCAGTCGGCTGGCTTCCTGCGCATCACCGGCGGCGACGACCCGCTGGACGCCTCCAGCGTGCACCCCGAGGCCTACCCGGTGGTGCGCCGCATCCTGACCGCGGCGGCCACGCCGCTGCCCGGGCTGATCGGCAACCGCGCGCTGCTGCGCACGCTCAAGCCGGCCAGCTTCGCCGACGACCGGTTCGGGGTGCCGACCGTCACCGACATCCTGCGCGAGCTGGAAAAGCCCGGCCGTGACCCGCGGCCGGCGTTCAAGACCGCGACCTTCGCCGACGGGGTGGAAACGCTGGACGACCTGACCCCCGGCCTGGTGCTGGAGGGCACGGTCACCAACGTGGCCGCGTTCGGGGCGTTCGTCGACGTCGGCGTGCACCAGGACGGGCTGGTCCACGTGTCGGCGATGTCGCGGAGCTTCGTGTCCGACCCGCGCGAGGTGGTCAAGCCGGGCGACGTCGTGCGGGTCAAGGTGCTCAGCGTGGACATCGGCCGGAAGCGGATCTCCCTCACGCTCCGGCTGGACGACGACGAGGCCCCGGGCCGCCCGCCTGGCGGCCAGCCGCGCCAGGACCGCAGCCGCCCGGATCGGCCCCGCCCGGATCGGCCCCGTCCGGATCAGGGCCGCCCGGCTCGGCCCCGCCCGGGCCCGCCCCGGGGGGAGCGGCCCCGCGATGGCCAGCCTCAGCGGGATCAGCGCCGTGACGGCCAGCCCCGTGACGGCCAGCCCCGCACCGCCCAGCCCCGCGACGGGCAGCGGCGAGACGGCCAGCCGGGCGGCGGGCGCACGGGCGGCAGCAGCCAGCCCTCCAACAGCGCGATGGCCGACGCGCTGCGCCGGGCCGGCCTGACCGGCGGCGACAGTGGCGCCGGGAGCCAGGATCGGGGCCGCCGCCGCCCAAAATAACCCCGGGTTCGTATTCAATTACCGATCGCTATACACCCTGGCCGGATTCCGAAGCTAGGGTGTCTCGAATGAGCGATATGGGGCCTGGAGGCAAGACGATCGGGGTTTTCCTGCTGGACGACCACGAAATCGTCCGGCTCGGTGTGCGTGAGCTGCTGGAGGCGCAGCCCGACATCAAGGTGATCGGGGAGGCCGGCACCGCGGCGTCCGCGCTGGCCCGGATCCCGGCGCTGCGGCCCGACGTGGCCATCCTCGACGTGCGGCTGCCCGACGGGAACGGCGTCACCGTCTGCCGGGAGATCCGGTCCCGGCTGCCCCAGGTCGCCTGCCTGATGCTGACCTCCTTCGGTGACGACGAGGCGCTGTTCAACGCGGTCATGGCCGGGGCGTCGGGCTACGTGCTGAAGCAGATCCGGGGCACCGACCTGGTCGGCGCGGTGCGGACGGTGGCCTCCGGCCAGTCGATGCTCGACGCCGGCGCGGCCAGCCAGCTGATGGCCCGGCTGCGGGACAGCTCCCGCAAGCAGGATCCGCTGGAGGGCCTGACCGGGCAGGAGCGCCGCATCCTGGAGCTGATCGGCAACGGCCTGACCAACCGGCAGATCGGCGAGCAGCTGTTCCTGGCCGAGAAGACCGTCAAGAACTACGTGTCCGCGCTGTTCGCCAAGCTCGGCATGGAGCGCCGCACCCAGGCCGCCGCCTACGCCGCCCGCGTCTTCGGCGACCGCGACCGCCCCCGCGAGTAGCGCGGGGCGTGGCCGCCCCGTCCCGCTGGCTGCTCTCGCCCGCCGACGCGTCCCCGCACGGCGGGCCGCTCAGCGCCGTCGGCCGGGAACAGGCCCAGCTGGCGGGCGAACGCCTGCGGCCGGCCGTTCAGGCGGCGGCCGGCACCCGCCACACCAGCGCGGTGCCGTGGCCGTCCGGGCCGCCGGGCGGCCCCAGCTCCAGCACGCCGCCCAGGCTGCCCGCCCGCTGGGCCAGGTTGCGCAGCCCGCTGCGGTGCACCCCGGCCGGGATCCCGCGGCCGTTGTCGGTGACCCGCAAGATGAGCTGGCCCGCCTGGTCCACCTCCACGCTGACCTCGACGGTGGTGGCCCGCGCGTGCCGGGCGGTGTTGGACAGCGCCTCCCGCAGCGCGGTCAGCAGGTATTCGGCCGCGTCCGGGCTGACCAGGGCGTCCAGTCCCTGGCCGAGCCGCAGCGACGGGGCGAACCCGAGCATCACCGTCATCTCGTCGACGATGTCCACGATCTCGGCCCGCAGCCGGGCGGACGGGTCCTCGGCCCGGGCCTGCAGCGCGAAGATCGTCGCCCGGATGTCCTTGATCGTCTCGTCCATCGCGTCGACCGCGTTGCGGACCCGGTTGGCCACCTCCGGCACGGAGATCATCGGGACCGTGCCCTCCAGCGACATGCCGGTCGCGTACAGCCGCTGGATGACCAGGTCGTGCAAGTCGCGGGCGATCCGGTCGCGGTCCTCGTACAGCGACAGCTGCTCGGCGTCCGACCGGCGCGCCGCCAGTTCCAGCGCCACCCCGGCCTGGGCGGCGAACGAGGCGATGACGTCGGCGGCCGCCGGCGCGAACGGCGGCCCGCCCCGGCGGCGGCCGACGCTCAGTACGCCGAGGACGTTGCCCGGCACGCCGAGCGGGAAGATCATTTTAGGTCCGATGTGTCCCATCAGGCCCCGGGCCACCTCGGCCGACCGCGGGTCGGCCGAGTAGTCCGATATCGTCACCGGCTCCCCGGTGGCCAGCACCTGGGCAGGCAGGGAATGGTCGGCCGGCAGCACCAGCCCGACGACGCCCTCGGCCCCGTCACCCACGGCCGAGGTGATCGTGATGCGCCGCCCGCCGTCCTCGGGCAGGGCCACCACCACCAGGTCGGCGCCGGACAGCTCGTGCACCCGGGCCGTCACCGCGGCCAGCACCTGCCGCGGGTCGGTGCCGGACAGCAGGCTGGTGGTGACCTCGCCGCTGGCCTGCAGCCATCGGTGCTGGCGCTGGGCCTCTTCGTACAGCCGCGCGTTCTCATAGGTCAGTGATTCGCTGTCAGCCAGCGGACCCGCGGTGACCTGTGGTCCCCTCTCCACTGGCAAACGTTAACGCCATCCGTACAGGTTCGGCCAGTTATCCGCCGCAACTGTGGGTAAGGAAGGAGCGAAAGCTCTCGACGGCGAAGGCTGGCCAGCGATGCGCAGGTGGCGAAGGACGACGGCGCCGGGGGGCCGACCAGGACCACGAGTAGGCGGTTGGACCCGGATGGTCAACGGGCTGCGCCCGGACCACAACCCGCTCCGCCGCCAGGTGGACCGGCTCGAGGCCGCGGTCGTGCTCGCGCTGGTCGCGGTGTTCCTGATCGCCACGCCGCTGATCGCGCTGGGGGTCGGCCGCTGGTCCTGGGACGGCGGAGTGGCCACCGCCCGGTCCGAGCGGGCCGCCTTGCACCAGGTCAGCGCCGTGGTGCTGCGGGGCGTGCCCCAGCCGCAGAACGACCCCTACGGGGCGGTCTACCTCGCCCAGGTCCCGGTCCGCTGGATCGCCGGCGGGACGTCGCACACCGGCCAGGTCACCGCCACGGCCGGCATCCGCGCCGGGGCCACCCTCACCATCTGGACCAAAGCCTCCGGCGAGCTCACCGACGCGCCCCTGGGCCGGTCCCAGATCGAGCATCAGGCCTTCTTCGCCGGGATGCTGGCGGTGCTCGGCTTCTCCTCGTTGCTCGGCGTTACTGCTCTGGTCATCCGGCGGATACTGCAGCGGCGGAGGATGGCCGCCTGGGACGCCGAGTGGCGTGCCACCGGCCCACTGTGGAGCAACTACCGGTAATAGGCTCGCCGGGACGGCCGGGACCCCTGAGGAGACGCCGTGACCGTGACCGAGCAGAGCCCGCTGACCGCGACCGAGCTGAAGAACCTGGACGCCTACTGGCGAGCGGCCAACTACCTGTCGGTAGGCCAGATTTACCTGCTGGGGGAGGACCCGCTGCTGCGCGAGCCGCTGCGGGCCGAGCAGACCAAGCCCCGGCTGCTGGGGCACTGGGGCACCACCCCCGGCCTGAACCTGATCTACGCCCACGTCAACCGGCTGATCCGGGCCCGCGACCTGAACATGATCTACGTGACCGGTCCCGGTCACGGTGGCCCGGGGCTGGTGGCCAACACCTACCTCGAAGGCACCTACAGCGCGCTGTACCCGAACATCACCCCGGACGAGACCGGGATGGGCCGGCTGTTCCGCCAGTTCTCGTTCCCGGGTGGCATCCCCAGCCACGTCGCCCCCGAGACCCCCGGTTCCATCCACGAGGGCGGCGAACTGGGCTACTCGCTGGCCCACGCCAACGGAGCGGTGTTCGACAACCCGGACCTGATCGCGGTCTGCGTAGTCGGCGACGGCGAGGCCGAGACTGGGCCGCTGGCCACCGGGTGGCACTCCAACAAGTTCCTCAACGCGGCCCAGGACGGGGCGGTGCTGCCGATCCTGCACCTGAACGGGTACAAGATCGCCAACCCGACCGTGCTGGCCCGTATCCCCGACGCCGAGCTGGACTCGCTGCTGGCGGGGTACGGCTATCACGTCTACCGGGTGACCGGGGATGACCCGGAGCTGGTGCACCAGCAGCTCGCGGCCACGCTGGACACGGTGGCCGACGAGATCGCGGCCATCCAGCGCCGGGCCCGCGAGGACGGCGACCAGACCCGGCCGGTCTGGCCGATGATCGTGCTGAAGACGCCGAAGGGCTGGACCGGGCCCAAGGTCGTGGACGGCGAGCCGGTCGAGGGCACCTGGCGGGCCCACCAGGTGCCGCTGCCGAACGTGCGGACCAACCCCGAGCACCTGCGCCAGCTCGAGGAGTGGATGCACAGCTACCGCCCGGAGGAGCTGTTCGGGCCGGACGGCGCGCTGATCCCGGAGCTGGCCGCGCTGGCGCCTACCGGGGACCGCCGCATGGGGTCCAACCCGCACGCCAACGGCGGGCTGCTGCGCCGTGACCTGGACCTGCCCGACTTCCGCGATTACGCGGTGGCGGTGGCCCGGGACTCGGGCGGACCCGAGGCCACCAGGGTGCTGGGCGACTGGCTACGGGACGTGATCAAGGCCAACCCGGACACGTTCCGGCTGTTCGGCCCGGACGAGACCGAGTCCAACCGGCTGACCGACGTCTACCAGGCCACGAACAAGGTGTTCGAAGGCGTGATCGTCCCTGGAGACAACCACCTGGCCCCCACCGGCCGGGTCATGGAGGTGCTGAGCGAGCACCAGTGCGAGGGCTGGCTCGAGGGTTACCTGCTCACCGGGCGGCACGGCCTGTTCAACTGCTACGAAGCCTTTATCCACATCGTCGACTCGATGTTCAACCAGCACGCCAAGTGGCTGGAGGCCTGTAACCACATCGAGTGGCGGCGGCCGCTGGCCTCACTGAACTACCTGCTGTCCTCGCTGGTGTGGCGCCAGGACCACAACGGTTTCACCCACCAGGACCCCGGTTTCCTGGACGTGGTTTTGAACAAGCGGCCGGAGATCGTGCGGGTGTACCTGCCCCCGGACACCAACACGCTGCTGTCCACCGCCGATCATTGCCTGCGCTCGCAGAACTACGTGAACGTGATCGTGGCGGGCAAGCAGCCCCAGCCCAGCTGGCTGTCCATGGATGAGGCGATCATCCACTGCACCCGGGGCGTCGGGATCTGGGACTTCGCGTCCAACGACCAGACCGGTGAGCCGGACGTGGTGCTGGCCTGCTGCGGCGACATCCCCACGCTGGAGACCCTGGCCGCGACCGACCTGATCCGCCAGCACCTGCCCGAGCTGAAGGTCCGGGTGGTCAACGTGGTCGACCTGATGCGGCTGCTGCCCGCCACCGAGCACCCGCACGGGATGCCCGACGCCGAGTACGACTCGCTGTTCACCGTAGACAAGCCGGTGATCTTCGCCTTCCACGGGTACCCGTGGCTGATCCACCGGCTGGCCTACCGCCGCCACGGTCACGACAACCTGCACGTGCGCGGCTACAAGGAACGCGGCACCACCACCACCCCGTTCGACATGGTCCGGCTGAATGACCTGGACCGGTTCCACCTGGTCATCGACGTCATCGACCGTGTCCCGGGACTGGCCACCCGGGCCGGCCACGTCCGTCAGGCCATGACTGACCAGCGGCTGCAAGCGGTCGCCTACACCCGCCAACACGGCGAAGACACCCCCGACATCCAGAACTGGGCCTGGCCCTACTGATGCGGATCCTCGTCGTCAACGCCGGCTCCAGCTCACTCAAGCTCAGCCTGCTGGGCGACGGTGACCAGCTGGTCGCGTCCAGCGAGCTGACCGCCCACGGCGGTGAGTTCGACGCCCGGGAGGTCGGGCGGCAGCTCGAAAGCTGGGACGCGGGACGGCCGGACGCGGTGGGCCACCGGGTCGTGCACGGCGGCAGCGAGTTCACCGGGCCGGTGCGGCTGGACGACACCGTCCGGGCCAAGCTCGACGCGCTGACCGACCTGGCCCCGCTGCACCAGCCCAAGTCGCTGGCCGGCATCGACGCGGTCAGCCGGGTGCTGCCCGGGGTACCCGCGGTGGCCTGCTTCGACACCGCGTTCCACGCCACCATGCCCGCGGCCGCCTCCACCTACGCGCTGCCGCTGGAGTGGCGCCAGCGCTGGGAGATCAGGCGGTACGGCTTCCACGGGCTCTCGCACGCCTACGCCACCCGCCGGGCCGGCCAGCTGCTGGGCCGGACCCCGGCCCGGCTGGTCGTGTGCCACCTGGGCTCCGGCGCCTCGCTGGCGGCGGTCCGCGACGGCCTCTCGGTCGACACCACGATGGGCTTCACCCCATTGGAAGGCCTGGTCATGGGCACCCGGTCCGGCACCGTGGACCCGGGCCTGGTGCTCTGGCTGACCGAGCACGCCCAGATCGCGCCCGCCGACCTCAGCGCCAAGCTGGAGCATGATTCCGGATTGAAAGGGCTGGCCGGCACCAGCGACATGCGGCAGGTGCTGAGCGGCGCCGATGCGGGCGACGAGCGGGCACGGCTGGCCCTGGTCGTCTACCTGCACCGGCTGTGCGGGCTGGCCGGCTCGATGGCGGCCGCGCTGAACGGGCTGGACACGCTGGTGTTCACCGGCGGCGTGGGGGAGAACGCGCCCGGCATCCGCTGCTGGGCGGCGGCCGGGCTCGGGTTCCTCGGGGTGAGCGTGGATGCCACCCGCAACTCCCGCGCCGACGGCGACACCGAGATCACCGATCCGGGCGCCGCGGTCCGCACGTTCGTCATCGCCGCCCGCGAAGACCTTGAGATCGCCCGGCAGGTACGCGACATACTGGGGTCGTGACCGACCCTGTGAACCTGGGCCCCTTCGCCCGCCTGGTCCCGCGCGAGCACGGCCTCGTGACCGTGTCCGTTCTCCGCCCGGATCAGACCATCCAGTCCACCGTGGTCAACGCGGGCGTGCTCGACCACCCGGCCACCGGTACGCCGGTGGTCGGCCTGGTGGTCCGCGGCGGCACCCGCAAGCTGGACTACCTGCGCGCGCGGCCCCGGGCCACCGTCGCCATCCGGGCCGGCTGGGAGTGGGCCTCGGCCGAGGGCAGCGTCGAGCTGGCCGGGCCGGACGACCCGCTGCCGGGGATCGACGCGGACCGGCTGCGGCGCCTGCTGCGCGAGATCTTCACCGCGGCGGGCGGCACCCACGAGGACTGGGACACCTACGACCAGGTCATGGCGGCCGAACGGCGCGCTGCCGTCCTGCTCACCCCGGACCGGGTTTACTCCAACCCGTCCCGGTAGGAGGATCACAGCATGCAGACCGAGCGCCTGACGATCGCACTGACCGATGGCCGCACAGTCGAAGTCCTGGCTCTTGGTCCGCCCGGCGGTATGCCGCTGGTGGTCCACCACGGCACGCCCGGCGGCGGCCTGGTGCCCTACGAGCCCAAGGTCGAGGAAGCGGTCCGCCGCGGCCTGCGCGTGATCCACTTCGCCCGCCCCGGCTACAGCCGTTCCAGCCCGCGGCCCGGCCGCCGGGTGGCCAACGTGGCCGGTGACGTGGCCGAGATCCTCGACGCGCTGGGCGCCGAGACGTTCGTCACCCACGGCACCTCCGGCGGCGGCCCGCACGCGCTGGCCTGCGCCTACCTGCTGCCCGGGCGCTGCCTGGCGGCCGCCTCGATCGCTGGTGTCGCGCCCCGGGACGCCGACGGCCTGGACTGGTCGGCCGAGATGGGCCCGGAGAACATCGAGGAGTTCGGCGCCGCCGAGACCAGCCCGTCCGACCTCACCGCGTTCCTGGAGAAGGAGGCCGGCGCGCTCGGCGCGGTCACCGGCGGCGACATCATCACCGGGCTTGGCGGCCTGATCGACGACGCCGACAAGGCGGTGCTGACCGGGGAGTACGCCGACTACCAGGCGGCCGCGCTGCGCGCCGCGGTCGCCCGCGGGATCGCCGGCTGGTACGAGGACGACATGGCGTTCGTCAGCGACTGGGGTTTCGAGCTCGGCCCGGGGACCTCCCCGGTCACCATCGTGCCCGACCCGGGCGCCCCGCCCGCCCCGATCGCGATCTGGCAGGGCGACCAGGACCGGATGGTGCCGTTCAGCCACGGCCAGTGGCTGGGCCGCCACCTGCCCGGCGCCCGCGTCCACCTGCTGCCCGGCGAAGGCCACATCAGCCTCGAGGTCAACCACTACGACGCGATACTCACCGATCTGCTCGATCTGGCCGGCCTGCGGAGCTGACACGCCACCCGGCGCGCACCGATAGCATCGGACGACGGGACCTTCCCGCTCATCCGTTGCCGTGCCAAGGAGTACCGCCGTGTCGACCCAGCAGCCTGATATCACTCTCGCCGGACGCGAGCTTGTGGTCCAGGCCGCGACGACGGCTGGTGCCGCCCTGGCCGAGGCCGGGCTCGGCGACCAGCAGCCCGGCCCGCACGCGGTGATCGCCGCCCGGGTCAATGGGCAGCTGCGCGACCTGGCCTGCCCGGTCGCCGCCGGTGACGTGGTCGAGCCGGTCGAGATCGGCTCGCCGGACGGCCGCTCGATCTTGCGCCACTCCACCGCCCACGTCATGGCCCAGGCCGTCCAGGACATCAACCCGAACGCCAAGCTCGGCATCGGGCCGCCGGTCGAGAACGGCTTCTACTACGACTTCGACGTCGACCAGCCGTTCGAGCCGGACAACCTCAAGGCCATCGAGTCGCGGATGCGGCAGATCGTCAAGCAGGGGCAGCGGTTTTCCCGCCGGGTGGTCAGCGACGACGAGGCCCGCGCCGAGCTGGCCGGCGAGCCATACAAGCTCGAGCTGATCGGGCTCAAGGGCGGCCCAGGCGCTGACTCCTTGTCCGCCGACGACGACGAGTCGGTCGAGGTCGGCGGGTCCGAGCTGACCATCTACGACAACCTCAACCCCGGTAACGGCGAGGTCATCTGGAAGGACCTGTGCCGCGGCCCGCACCTGCCCACCACCCGGTACATCCCGGCGTTCAAGCTGATGCGCAGCAGCGGCGCCTACTGGCGCGGCAGCGAGAAGAACCCGCAGCTGCAGCGGATCTACGGCACCGCCTGGGAGTCCCGGCCGCTGCAGGACGAGTACCTGGCCATGCTGGCCGAGGCCGAGCGGCGCGACCACCGCAAGCTCGGGGCCGAGCTCGACCTGTTCTCGTTCCCGACCGAGATCGGCAGCGGGCTGCCGGTGTTCCACCCCAAGGGCGGCATCATCCGCCGGGTGATGGAGGACTACTCGCGGCGCCGCCATGAGGAGGCCGGGTACCAGTTCGTCAACACCCCGCACATCACCAAGGGCGAGCTGTTCGAGCGCTCCGGGCACCTGGGCTTTTACAAGGAGAGCATGTTCTCTCCGATGGACATCGACGGCGTCGACTACTACGCCAAGCCGATGAACTGCCCGATGCACGTGCTGATCTACTCCTCCCGCGGGCGCTCCTACCGGGAGCTGCCGCTGCGGCTGTTCGAGTTCGGCACCGTCTACCGGTACGAGAAGTCCGGCGTGGTGCACGGCCTGACCCGGGCCCGCGGCTTCACCCAGGACGACTCGCACATCTTCTGCACCCCCGAGCAGCTGGCCCCCGAGCTGGCCTCGCTGCTGGACTTCGTGGTCGGGCTGCTGCGGGACTTCGGGCTGACCGACTTCGAGGCCGAGCTGTCCACCCGGCCGGAGAAGTACGTCGGCACCCCCGAGGAGTGGACCGAGGCCGAGGCCGCCCTGCGCTCCGCGCTGGACAAATCCGGGCTGCCGTACACCGTGGCCGAGGGTGAGGGCGCGTTCTACGCCCCCAAGATCGACGTGCACGTGAAGGACGCGATCGGCCGCCGCTGGCAGCTGTCCACCCTGCAGGTCGACTTCCAGGAGCCGGGCCGGTTCGGCATCGAGTACCAGGCCGCCGACGGCACCCGGCAGCGCCCGTACATGATCCACCGGGCGCTGTTCGGGTCGATCGAGCGGTTCTTCGGCATCCTCCTGGAGCACTACGCGGGCGCGTTCCCGCCCTGGCTGGCCCCGGTCCAGGTCGTCGGCATCCCGATCGCCGACGCCCACGTGCCGTACCTGGACAAGGTCGCCTCGCTGCTGCGCGAGCAGGGCATCCGGGTCGAGGTCGACGCCAGCGACGACCGGATGCAGAAGAAGATCCGCTCCGCCCAGCGCCAGAAGGTCCCGTACATGCTGATCGCGGGCGACGAGGACTTGGCGGCCGGCGCGGTGTCGTTCCGCTACCGCGACGGCACCCAGAAGAACGGCGTGCCGATCGAAGCGGCGGTGAACGAGATCGTCACCGCCGTCCGGGAGCGCGTGCAGGTATGACCGGCCCCTCGGAGCCCCAGGACGGGGCCGGTATGCCCGACTCGTTCGCCCGGCTGTGGATGCCGCACCGGATGGCCTACATCAAGGGCGAGAACAAGCCGTCCGACGGCTGCCCGTTCGACCGGATCCCGACCCTGAGCGACGAAGATGGTCTGATCGTCGCCCGCGGCTCCCTGGTCTACACGGTGCTGAACCTGTACCCCTACAACGGCGGCCACGTCATGGTCGTCCCCTACCGCCACGTCGCCGACTACACCGAGCTCACCCTGGACGAGACCGCCGAGCTGGCCGACCACACCAAGCGCTCCATCCGGGCGTTGCGCACCGCCTCCAACGCCCAGGGCTTCAACGTCGGCATGAACCTCGGCCAGGTCGCCGGGGCGGGCATCGCGGCCCACCTGCACCAGCACGTCGTCCCCCGCTGGGGCGGCGACACCAACTTCATGCCGGTCGTCGGCCAGACCCGGGTGCTACCCGAGCTCCTCCGCGACACCCGCAAACTCCTAGCCGAAGCCTGGCCCCTCAACTAACCCCTGCCTTCCCGGCCCGCCCTGCCTTCCCGGCCCGCCCTGCCTTCCCGGCCCGCCCGGCCCGCCCGGCCCGCCCGGCCCGCCCGGCCCGCCCGGCCCGCCCGGGCCTCCCGGCCTCCTCAGGCTTCCCCCAGCTACCTCCGGGCCACCCGGCCTCCGGGCCACCCCAGCCTCCTACGGCCCAATGCTGATAACAGCAAGAAGCCCGCGCGCCGGCTTCGACGGGCACGCCGCGGTCCCTTCCGGAGCCCGCTCTCTCCTGCGTCTGATAACAGCAAGAAGCCTCACGCCTAACAAGCCCAAAGACGCCCATCGCTGTCGCCATGGCAACACCAAAGCGCAATCGCTGTCGTGCCCCGATCCCAGTTCTGCGCACCTCCATGCTCCTTGGCCGCGCGTGGCTCAGGCCAACCCCCAATCCCCCTAAACCTTCCCAGTCACACATGACACGTGAGATGGGACCCGGCCGAAAACCATCCTGCAGCGCCGGAGTCGCAGCAGCCCCGTCAGGCGCGGGCTCATAGGTGGGTGATGGGTCTCTTTGCCGGCCCGCTATGGGAGTCGAAGGTAACTTTGGTACCCCTCTATGGGGGTCGAAGGTAACTTTGGTACCCCTCTGGGGCCGCAAGCTACCTTCGCCGCCCTTGGGCCTGCTTGCCAGCCGCCGCGAGACCCGCCGGTACAAGGGCAATGGCGCCATTACCCATGTAAGAGCAAGGGCAAAGGCGCCATTGCCTACCCTGGGCCGCCCCGCCGCCCCGCCGCCCCGCCGCCCCGCCGCCCCGCCGCCCCGCCGCCCCGCCGCAGCCCCGCACCCCAGGCGCCCCACCAGCCCGGCCCACAACCCCAGGCGCCCCACCGGCCCGACCGTGGCGTAGCGCCCCACAGGCCCCGGCCGTGGCGCAGCGCCCCAGCACCCTCAGGCTCATCTGCCGGCCATGCCACGTTGCCGCCACTCTCGTGTGAGCCAGCCTTACCGGCATGGCTGCCAGCCCGGGCCCCATCTCAGGCCCCGTCTCAGGCCGCCCTAGGCCGCCGATAGCCCGTGGCCACTTTGATAACAGCAAGAAGCGCCGCAGCCTAAGCCGCAGCTTAAGCCGCAGCCCAACCGCAGCCGCAGCCCGCGCCCCCTCGCAACCACTCGTCAGGCGTCGGAACGCCAGGTCATGAGGTCGCCAGGCTGGCAGTTCAGGACCTCGCACAGAGCGGTCAGGGTGCTGAACCGGATGGCCTTGGCGCGGCCGTTTTTCAGGATCGACAGGTTGACGATGGTCACCCCGACCTCCTCGGACAGCTGCGTCAAGGTCATGCCCCGGTCGGCCAGCAGCTTGTCCAGGTGGATCTCGATGGCGTGCTCGGCGCCGGCGTCGGCCAAGGTCAGACCGTCCCGGACAGGTCGTCGTGCAGCTGCCCGCCGAGGCGGACGATACGCGCCAGCGTGAACAGCCCGCACACGATCAGCATCAGCGGGATCAGGCTGGTCAGCACGCCGTTGATAACGAAGGTCGCGACCGGCACGGAGTGGTTGATCACGGTCGCGGCGAATTCGGCCCGGGCGGCGGCCTGGCCGCCCACGGTCGCCAGCGTCCCGGCCAGGATGAGCCAGCCGAGGGCGCGCAGCCGCCCGCTGACCCTCCGGGCGAAGGGCCCGTGCCTGCGCACCGCCAGCACCAGCAGCCACAGCAGCACCAGCACGGCCAGGTATAGGCCGTAGGCCGGGGCCTCGGTCAGCGTGACCATGACCCGTTGCCGGAAATTCGGATGGGCCGCGCACAGCTCCAGGCTGTCGGTCGACGCGGACCCGCCGTGGGCGAACTGGGTCTCGCTGTTGCCGTGGAGGTCGACGTTGAGCCCGTTCACCGGCGCCGACACGCAGGTGACGTGGCCCCCGAATCCGAACCAGACGGCGCCGCCGGAGGTGGCCGTGTTGATCACCCCGACCGCTAGCGTGGCGCCCACCAGGGCCAGCATCAGCCAGAGGGCACCCTCGAGCGGCCAGGTGACCTTCCGGCGCGTCTCCGGCGTGTCCGCGAAATCCGTCTGGCCCGCCATCAGATCGTGCCCACGAGGTCGTCGTGCATCTGCGCGCCGATGCGGATGATGCGGGCCAGGCTGAGCAGGCCGCACACCACCAGCAGCAGCGGGATCCAGTTGGTGCCGAGGGTACCGTCGATGGTGTCCTGCAGTACCGGGACCGGCATCTGGTCCAGGCCCGCGATCGGCCGCGGGTAACCGGTGGCGGTGAACGCGGCCGCCGCGTAGCTCTGGATCGCGTTGACGGCCAGCCAGGCCGCCAGTACGAACCAGGCCAGGAACCGCAGCCGCCGGGTCACGCCGATGTCGAACGGGCCGTTGAGGCGGACCGTCCTGATCAGCAGCCCCAGCAGGATCAGCACCGCCAGCCACAGCAGTGTCATCGGCAGCTGGGTGAGCGTGACCAGGAACCGCTGCTCCAGGGTCGGGTGATTCGCGCACAGCAGCACGTTCCCGGGCGAGGAGGACATCCCGGGCCGCAGCTGAGCCATGGGCTGGCTGCCGCTCTCCGCGATCCCGTTGAGGGTGACGGTCGCGCAAGCGCTGCCCAGCCCGAAGCCGTAACTGGTGACCCGGCCCCCGTTCAGCAGGCTCAGCAGCGGCGGCAGCACCAGCCCGAGCAGGGTGAGCCGCATGAACAGCCACACGGTGCCGCCCAGCGGCTGGGTGACCTTGCGGCGTGTCCCCGGGAGCTCAACGGTCTCCGCCTGAAGCCCCATGGCCGGCCTCCTGCTGCTTATCGTTTATCGATATTATTGAAAAACGATAACACGGGAGGCGAGCGCCGGCCAGGGTGCGGGCCGGAACCGCCCAGGGTGAGAAAGAGCGTGGGCCGCGTCCCCGGCCTGGCAGCCGGGGACGGCGGCCCAACGGTGAGCGAACCTCAGCCCTCCTTGGCCTCCTCGGCCACCTTGGCCGCCAGGTGCGACGGCAGCGGTTCGTGGCGCAGGTAGGACCGGGTGAACGAGCCGGTGCCGTGGGACACCGAGCGCAGTTCGATCGTGTAGCGGGTGATCTCCAGCTCCGGGATCTCCGCTTTGACCAGCGTGCGCCCGACCGGGACCGGCTCGGTGCCCAGCACCCGGCCGCGCCGGGAGGACAGGTCGGACATGACCGCGCCGACGTAGTCGTCGGGGACCAGGATCGCAACCTCATCGACCGGCTCCAGCAGCATCGACTGGGCCTTCTCGACCGCGTCGCGCAGCGCCGCCCGGCCCGCCTTCTGGAACGCCATGTCCGACGAGTCGACCGAGTGGGCCTTGCCGTCGTACAGGGTGACCCGGACGCCGACCATCGGGTAGCCGGCCGTCACGCCCTGCTCCATCTGGGAGCGCACACCCTTCTCGACCGAGGGGATGAACTGGCGCGGGACCACACCGCCGACGACCTTGTCCACGAACTCGAAGCTGCCGTCGGCCAGCGGCTCGACCTCGATGTGGCAGATCGCGTACTCGCCGTGGCCGCCGCTCTGCTTGACGTTGCGGCCGAGGCCGCTGGCCTTGCCGCCAACCGTCTCGCGGAGCGGGACGCGCAGCTCGGAGGTCTCCACCGCGACCCCGTAACGGCTGGACAGCCGGTCCAGCAGCACGTCGGCGTGGGCCTCGCCCATGCACCACAGCACCTGCTGGTGGGTCTCGGCGTTGTTCTCCCGCCGCAGCGTCGGATCCTCGGCCACCAGCCGGGCCATGGCCTGGGCCATCTTGTCCTCGTCGGCCTTGGACTTGGCGCTGACCGCCACCGGCAGCAGCGGCTCCGGCATCGTCCACGGCTCCATCAGCAGCGGCTCTTCCTTGCTGGACAGCGTGTCGCCGGTCTCGGCCGTGCTCAGCTTGGCCACCGCGCAGATGTCCCCGGCCACCGCCTCGGTCACGTTCCGCTGCTGCTTGCCGAGCGGGCAGGTCAGCGCGCCGACCCGCTCGTCGGTGTCGTGGTCGGCGTGGCCCTGCTCGACCCGGCCGTGCCCGGACACGTGCACGGCCGCGTCCACGTGCAGCGTGCCGGAGAACACCCGGACCAGGCTGACCCGGCCGACGTAGGGGTCGGAGGTCGTCTTGATCACCTCGGCCAGCAGCGGGCCGGCCGGGTCGCAGGACAGCCCGTCCACCGGGGTGCCGTCGAGGGTGGTGACCGCGGGCATCGGGTGCTCTTCGGGCGACGGGAAGGCCTGGGTCATCACCTCGAGCAGCTCGGCCAGGCCGATCCCGCGGGTCGAGGACGCGGCCAGCACCGGGTAGAAGCTGCCCCGCGCCACCGCCTTCTCCAGGTCCTCGATCAGCACCTTCGGGTCGATCTCCTCGCCCGACAGGTACCGGTCCATCAGCGACTCGTCTTCGCTCTCCTGGATGATGCCCTCGATCAGTTCGCCCCGGAGCGCCTCCGTCCGGTCCGCGTACTCGGCCGGCACGTCGGCCTCGGCCCGGCCGGAGCCGGAGTAGTCGAACAGCTTCTGGGACAGCAGCCCGATCAGGCCGCTCGCGCCGTTGCCCTCACCGGCCGAGACCGGCAGGTACAGCGGGGCCACGGACTCGCCGAAGGCGTCGCGGCAGGCGGCCAGGGCGGTGTCGAAGTCGGCCCGCTGGTGGTCGATCTTGGTGATCACGACGGCCCGCGGCATGCCGACCAGGGCGCACTCTTCCCAGAGCATCCGGGTCAGGCCGTCCACGCCGTCGGTGGCGGACACCGCGAACAGGGCCGAGTCGGCCGCACGGAGCCCGGCCCGCAGGTCGCCGGTGAAGTCGGCGTAGCCGGGAGTGTCGAGCAGGTTGACCTTGATGCCCGCGTGCACGATGGGGGAGAGGGTGAGGTTGACCGATCGGCCCTGCCGGACCTCGATCTCGTCGAAGTCGCTGACGGTGGTGCCTTCTTCCACACGGCCGGGCCGCTGGATGGTGCCGGTCGCGGCCAGCAGGGCTTCCACGAGAGTCGTCTTCCCGGCCCCGGAGTGACCGATCAGCGCGACGTTTCGTATCCGGCCCGGCTGGCCTGCTAGTACGCCTCCGGCGGCCCCTGAGGTGCTCGTTGTCTCCGCCATGCCCTCGCCTCCTGACGTCAGTGGGCGCTGCGCTGCTGCCCGTAGAGTCAGACTGAACCCGTGGGCCGCGTTACCACAAGACCCACGCAATGAATCGGCTGGGTTACCAAAAAGAGGCGAAAAGGCATACCGGGCGGCCGGGTGCGTATCCGGCACCGTTCAACCTGCCCGGGCGGTGCTGGCCTGCCCCGAGCGACAGTAGGATCTAACGGCCATGCTGAACGGAGCCCGCCCCTTCTTCACCCGCCTGCTGACCCCGGTCGGTGAAGCGCTGGCCCGTACCCCGATCACGCCGAACATGGTGACGGTGACGGGCACGGTCGGCCTGTCCGCCAGCGTGCTGTGGGGGTACCCGACCGGGCACCTGTTCCTCGGCACTCTGGTCGCCACGTTCTTCGTGTTCACCGACATGCTGGACGGGGTGCTGGCCCGGCTCAAGGGCACCAGCGGCAAGTTCGGTGCGTTCCTGGACTCGACCATGGACCGGGTGGCCGACGCGTCGGTGTTCAGCGGGCTGGCCGCGTGGTTCGTGCTGGGCGGTCACAGCCGGCTGATGGCCGCGGTGTCACTGTTCTGCCTGGTCGTCGGCGCGCTGGTGTCCTACGTCAAGGCCCGGGCGGAGGGCCTGGGCACGACCGCGAACGTCGGGATCGCGGAACGGCCCGAGCGGATGCTGCTGACCTTCGTGGTCACCGGCCTGTGGGGGCTCGGCGTGCCGTACATCTTGCCCGCCGGCCTGTGGGTGCTGGCCGTGGCCAGCGTGATCACGCTCGGGCAGCGGATCCACGCGGTGCACAAGGGACTGGCGGTCAAGCCGCCGCCCGCTGACGGCGAAGCGGCCGATGAGAACCAGACGGGGAGCGCCGCCGCGGCGCACACGATCGAGTAGGGATTACCGTGGCACCACTAAAGGACGTGCTCGTCAGCACGGGGTACCGGCTGGGCTGGAAGCTGATCTGCCGGGTGCCGGAGTCCTGGGCCCGCTGGGGATTCGACACCGTCACCGGGATCGCCTGGCGCCGCCAGGGCCACGGGGTCCAGATGCTGGAGAACAACCTGCTGCGGGTGCTCGGATCGCAGGCGACCGGCAAGGAGCTGCGCAAGCTCTCCCGGGCGGGCATGCGCTCCTACGGCCGGTACTGGATGGAAGTCTTCCGGCTGCCCACGATCAGCGCGGAGCAGATCCAGCGGGACATGGTGGTCAACTCCGACGCCGATGAGGCCCTGGCCGACGCGGCCGCGGGCAAGGGCGTGATCTTCGCGCTCCCGCACATGGGCAACTGGGAGGTGGCCGGGGCCTTCTGCGTCGGCCGCGGGGTTCCATTCACCACCGTGGCTGAGCGGCTCAAGCCGGAGTCGGTGTTCGACATGTTCGTCGCGTTCCGCGAGAGCCTGGGCATGGAGGTACTGCCGCTGACCGGCGGCCCGAACGTGTTCGGGACCCTGGCCCAGCGGCTGCGCAAGGGCGGCCTGGTCTGCCTGCTCTGCGACCGCGACCTCACCGAGTCCGGCGTCGAGGTCGAGTTCTTCGGGGAGCGGGCGCGGATGGCGGCCGGGCCGGCCGCGCTGGCCGCGCAGACCGGCGCGTCGCTGCGAGCGGTCACGCTCTGGTTCACCGAGGACGGCTGGGTGGCGCACGTCAGCCCCGACATCCCGGTCCCGGCCGAGGGCACCCGCAAGGAGAAGGTGGCCGTCATGACCCAGCAGCTGGCGTCCGCGTTCGAGAAGGGCATCGCCGATCACCCGCAGGACTGGCACATGCTGCAGCGGGTGTTCACCGCCGACCTCGACCCGGCCCGCCTGCCGGCCGCGGCCCAGGCCCAGACCCAGACGCAAGCGAAGGCCAGGTTATGCGGATCGGCATCGTCTGCCCGTATACCTGGGACGTCCCCGGCGGCGTGCAGTCCCATATCAGGGACCTGGCCGAGGCCCTGATCGAGCTGGGCCACCAGGTGTCGGTCATCTCACCCGCCGACGAGGACGCGCCGCTGCCGGACTACGTGGTGTCGGCCGGCGGCACGGTGCCGGTCCCCTACAACGGCTCGGTGGCCCGGCTGTCGTTCGGCCCGCTGGCCGTCAGCCGGGTCCGCCGCTGGGTCAGAGACGGCGACTTCGACGTGCTGCACGTGCACGAGCCGACCGCGCCCAGCCTGTCCGTGCTGGCCTGCTGGGTGGCGGCCGGGCCCATCGTGGCCACCGTGCATACGGCCATGCCCCGGTCACGGTTGCTGCATGCGTCCATCCCGATCCTCCGGTCGGCGCTGGAGAAGATCAACGGCCGGATCGCGGTGTCCGAGGCGGCCCGCACGATGCTGGTCGAACACCTCGGCGGGGACGCGGTGCTGATCCCCAACGGGGTGGCCACCCGCCGCTACGCCGGGCCGGCCGAGCCGCTGCCGGGCTGGCCCGGCGACGGCGGCGCGATCGGGTTCCTGGGCCGGATGGACGAGCCCCGCAAGGGCCTGCCGGTGCTGCTGGACGCGTTCGCGATCCTCGGCCGCGAGCGGCCGGGCCTCCGGTTGCTGATCGCCGGCCCTGGTGACCAGCAGGAGGTGCTGGACCGGGCACCGGCCGCGCTGCACGACCGCCTGGTCATGCTCGGCCAGGTGAGCGACGAGGACAAGGTGCGGATGCTGCACTCGGTGGACGCGTTCTGCGCCCCCAACACCGGCGGCGAGAGCTTCGGCATCGTGCTGACCGAGGCGATGGCCGCCGGTGCCCCGATCGTGGCCAGCGACCTGGACGCGTTCCGGCGGGTGCTGCGCGGCGGCCGGGCCGGTGAGCTGTTCGCCAACGGGGACCCGGCCGACCTGGCCCGGGCGGCCGGGCTGCTGCTGGACGATCCGGACCGCCGCCGCCTGCTGTCGGCCGCCGCCACCGCCGCGGTCAGCAGCTACGACTGGAGCGTGGTGGCCAAGGACGTGGTGAACGTCTACGAGACGGTCGTGCTGGGTGCCAACGCCGTGGCGGTCGCCACGTAGCGGCCCGGGAAGTTAGGCTCGTTCTTGCTTGGGGCGGGAGCGAGGTGGATGGGTGCGGGACCTGTTCGTGGGCCGGTCGGCCGAGCTCGGCCAGATCGCGGAGACGCTCCGGCGGGTGGCGGGCGGTGAGCCCTGGCTGATCGCGATCGAGGGCGACCCCGGGATGGGCAAGAGCGCCTTGGCCCGGCAGGCCCTGAGCCAGCAAGGGTGGAGCCAGCAGGCACCGCCCGGCGTGCTGACGGCCCGGGCCGATCCGGCCGAAACCGACCTCGACTTCGGGCTGGCCGACCAGCTGTTCCGGTCGGCTGGCGGTGAGGTGCCGCCGATCCTGCCCGGGTCCGGGCCGCCCGCATCCCCGTTCACCGTCGGCGCGCGGCTGCTGCAGGTGGTGAGCGAGCTGCGGTCGGCCGGTCCCACCGTCATCTGGGTCGACGACGTGCAGTGGGCCGACCGGCTGTCGGTCGACGCGCTGACGTTCACGCTGCGGCGGCTGTCGGTCGACCCGGTCGCGGCGGTGCTGACCTACCGGGGACCGGCCAGCCAGCTGGACCAGGCGGTACAGCGGCTGCTGGCCAGCATGGAGCGTCAGCTGCACCTGGTCGTGGGCGGGCTGAGCCGCGACGAGGTGGCCGAGCTGGCCGCCGAGCTGCCCACCGGGCCGCTCGATGACCAGGCGGTGCAGCGGCTGTACCTGGGCACCGGCGGTCACCCGCTCTACGTACGTACGCTGCTGGCCGACGGGAACGGGCTCGATCCCCGGGTCCCGGGCCAGCTCACGCTGCCCCGGTCGCTGGCCGCGGCCCTCGGCGGCCAGCTGCGCGCGCTGCCGCCGGACACCCTGCGCATCCTGGAGATGCTGGCGGTGCTGAACCTGCGCCTGCCCATCGCCCAGCTGGGGCAGGCGGCGCAGATCGGCTCGCCCACCGTCGCCATCGAGCCCGCGGTGAACGCCGGGCTGGTCGACTGGTGGCCGGACGAGCCGAGCGGCCCGGTCCAGATCCGGCACCTGCTCGTCCGGGACGCGATCTACGCCGGGATCACGCCGACCCGGCGCCGTGAGCTGCACAAAAGGGCCGCCACCGTGGTCAGCGAACGGGCGTCCTGGGAGCACCGGGTGGCCGCGCTCGACCAGCCCGACGAGCAGCTGGCCGCCCAGCTCGAGCAGCTCGCCACCGCCGAGGCCGACCAGGGCCGCCTGGCCATCGCCGCCACCCACCTGCAGTGGGCCGCGGACGTGTCGCCCGGCCAGGCCGACCGCGGGCGGCGGCTGATGACCGCCGCCCTGCACCTGGCGCTGGCCGACGAGGCCCGCGGGACGGCCATGCTCCCGGTGGTGCTGGCGGCGGCCCCGTCGGCGCTGCGCAGCTGCGTGCTCGGCACGATGGCGTTCTCGGCCGGCCAGTTCACCGACGCGCAGTCGCACTTCACCGAGGCGCTGGCGCAGGCCGGGGACGACCCGGCCCGCCCGCCGGTGGCCGCGATGGCCGCCAACCGGCTGGCCGCGATCAACCTGCTGCGGGGCGACGGGGAACGGGGCATGGCGTTCGGGCGGCAGGCGCTCGCCACCGGCCGCCTGGACCGGGCGGCCGCCGCCCGGGCCCGCACGATCGTCGCGGCGGGCGCCGCCCAGGTTTTCGGCCCGCGGCTGCTGGCCGGTGACCTCGGGCCGGCCGTGGGCGACCTGGCCGTCAGCGTCGCGATGATCAACCGGGGCGTGCCCCCCAGCCTCGGCCTGCGCGCCTACTTCTACCTGGCGTTCGCCCAGTACCTGGCCGGGCACTGGGACGACGTGCTGCTCACGGCCGAGCAGGGCCTGTCGGCGGCCTCGATCGACCATCGCCGCTTCGAGATGCCGCTGCTGCACGTGGCGGCCGCCTGCGTCCCGGCCGGCCGGGGGCTGACGGCCGAGGCCGAACGGCAGTCCCGGCTGGCCCGCGAGAGCGCGGTCAGCATGGACTACACCCAGGAGCGCGTGTACGCGGCCATGGCCCAGGCCCTGGTCAGCCAGGCCAGCGGTGACTACCTGGGCATGGCCGACGCGCTGGGCCCCTGGCAGGACCCGGCCGCGCTGGACGAGCGCAGCCAGGCCCACGGCCCCCTGTGGCAGCCGCTGCTGGCCGAGGGCCTGATCGGCTCGGGCCAGTTCGGCCCGGCCGCGACCGTCCTCGGCCAGCTCGAATCGGCCGGCCAGGACGGTTTCCTGCGACCCGCGCTGGCCTGGCTGCGGGGCTGGCTGGCCGAGCAGCAGGAGCGGCCCGAACAGGCGCTGGAGCTCTACGCCGCCGGCCAGGACGCGGCCGGCCGGGACGGGGCCGCCCAGGACGGGGCCGCCGGGAGCGGCAGCCCGGTGTACACCGCCCGGCTGCTGCTGGCCCACGGCCGGCTGTTGCGCCGCACCAGCCACCGGGCCGACGCCGCCGGGCTGCTGGGCCGGGCCCGCACCCTGTTCGCGGCCCTGCGGGCCACCCCGTTCACGCAGGGGGCCGACGCCGAACTGGCCGCCTGCCACCTGCCCCGCAGCCGGGCGGCCGAGAAGAAGTCATACCTGGAGCTGACCAGCCGCGAGACCGAGGTCGCACACCTGGTCGGCAAGGGCCTGTCCAACCCGGAGATCGCCGCCGAGCTGTTCGTCAGCCGCAAAGCGGTGGAGTATCACCTGGGCAACATCTACGCCAAATATGGGATCCACAGCCGCCAGGCGCTGCGCCGCCTGGTAGGCCAGTGGCGGGCGGCCAGTGTCAGCTGAAGCGCTGTCAGCGCCCGCCGCCGTCACCCGTACCGGAGACCGAACCGGAACCGAACCGGAGACCGAGCCATGACCATCACCGACATCGTCATCATCGTCGCGGTCGTCCTGTTCCTCGGCGTGTACGTGTCCTGGCGGGCCGGCCGCCTGGACCGCATGCACACCCGGCTGGAGGCGGCCCGGGCCGCCCTCGACGTCACCCTGGTCCGGCGCAGCTCGGTCGCGCTCGAGCTGGCCTCCTCGGGCTTCCTCGACCCGGCCACCAGCCTGCTGCTGGCGGGCGCCGCCCACGAGGCCCGCGAAGGCGGCGACAGCGAGATGGCCCGGATGGCGCGGGCCCGGGACGATCTGGCCCGGAACGATGTGGCCCAGACCGAGCTGGCCCAGACCGAGCTGGCCCAGTTCGAGCTGGCCCAGAGCAACCTGACCCGGGCGCTGCGGGCGGCGTTCGCCCAGCCGGGCGTCCAGGACTCGCTGGCCGGCCAGGACGGCGCCGCCGACCTGCTGGCCGAGCTCGAGGCGGCCGCCCACCAGGTGCTGGTGGCCCGCAAGTTCTACAACACGGCGGTCGCGGTCACCCGCGAGGCCCGGCATAAACCGCTGGTCCGGGTCCTGCGGCTGGCCGGCAACGCCGGCCTGCCCGAGTTCTTCGAGATGGACGACTCGCTGGCGGTCGAAGAGGACGAGGGCACCGGGGCCGACATGCAACGTCTGGCCGGATGACACCTACCATGGGGCTGTAGAGCCACCTGGTCCCTGAATACAAGCAAGTGAGGTTTAGAAGAGTGTCCACCGTCGACTCCGCAGGCAACGTCAGCCCCGACCCCACCGCCGCCACCGGCACCGCGCGGGTCAAGCGGGGGATGGCCGAGATGCTCAAGGGCGGTGTGATCATGGACGTGGTCACATCCGAGCAGGCCAAGATCGCCGAGGACGCCGGCGCGGTCGCGGTGATGGCGCTGGAACGCGTCCCCGCCGACATCCGTGCCCAGGGCGGCGTGGCCCGGATGAGCGACCCCGACATGATCGACGGGATCATCGAGGCGGTCTCGATCCCGGTCATGGCCAAGGCCCGGATCGGCCACTTCGCCGAGGCCCAGGTGCTGCAGGCCATCGGGGTGGACTACATCGACGAGTCCGAGGTGCTGACCCCGGCCGACGAGGCCCACCACATCGACAAGTGGAAGTTCACCGTGCCGTTCGTCTGCGGCGCGACGAACCTGGGCGAGGCGCTGCGCCGGCTGGGCGAGGGCGCGGCCATGATCCGCTCCAAGGGCGAGGCCGGCACCGGCAACGTGGTCGAGGCCACCCGGCACATGCGGGCGATCCGGGGCGACATCGCCCGGCTGGCCACGCTGCCCGAGGACGAGCTGTTCGCGGCGGCCAAGGACCTGCGTGCCCCCTATGAGATCGTCGCCGAGGTCGCCGCGGCCGGGCGGCTGCCGGTGGTGCTGTTCACCGCGGGCGGGATCGCCACCCCGGCCGACGCGGCGATGATGATGCAGCTCGGCGCCGATGGCGTGTTCGTCGGCTCCGGGATCTTCAAGTCCGGTGACCCGGCCAAGCGGGCGGCGGCCATCGTCAAGGCCACCACCTTCCACGACGACCCCGACGTGGTCGCCAAGGTCTCCCGGGGCCTGGGGGAGCCGATGGTCGGCATCAACCTGGACGACCTGCCCGACGGGCAGCACTACGCCAGCCGCGGCTGGTAGACCCCGCAGCACGGCCGGCAGCAGCACCCTGAGCCCTTTTTCCAAGGATTAAAGGGCACTACCGCGAGCGTTATGCTGGGTAGATCCCCAGCTAGCCCGTGTTCTGCCATGCCCAAAGGACTCCCGCCGTGCCCCACCCGCAAGCTCCTCTGATCGGCGTCCTCGCCCTCCAGGGTGACGTGCGCGAGCACGTCCGCGCCCTGCACGCGGCGGGCGCGCGGGCCACGCTGGTGCGCCGGCCGGACGAGCTGGAGTCGGTGGACGGGCTGATCATCCCGGGCGGGGAATCGACCACGTTGTGGCGGCTGGCGACGGCCTTCGACATGATGGACCCGTTGCGTAAGATGCTGTCGGCCGGCCTGCCGGCGTTCGGCTCCTGCGCGGGCATGATCATGCTGGCGGACCGCCTGGTCGACGGCGTGGCCGGGCAGCAGACGTTCGGCGGGATCGACATGACCGTCCGGCGGAACGCGTTCGGCCGGCAGGTCGATTCGTTCGAATCCGACATCGCGCTGACGTCGATGGGCGGGCCGCCGCTGCGGGCGGTGTTCATCCGCGCGCCGTGGGTCGAGCAGGCGGGCGACGAGGTCGAGATCCTCGGCACCGACGAGCACGCCGGTAGGATCGTCGCGGTCCGGCAGGGCGCCCTCCTGGCCACGTCGTTCCATCCGGAGCTGACCTCGGACCCGCGGATCCATGAGCTTTTTGTTGACATCGTAAGGGGAAATACATGAGCGGCCACTCCAAGTGGGCGACCACTAAGCACAAGAAGGCAGTGGTCGACGCCAAGCGCGGCAAGCTGTTCGCCAAGCTGATCAAGAACGTCGAGGTGGCGGCCCGGACCGGTGGCGGTGACCCGGCCGGCAACCCGACGCTGTACGACGCCATCCAGAAGGCCAAGAAGAGCTCGGTCCCCAACGACAACATCGACCGGGCCGTCCGTCGTGGCTCCGGCCAGGAGGCCGGCGGCGCCACCTACGAGAACATCACCTACGAGGGCTACGCCCCCGGCGGGGTGGCGGTCCTGGTGGAGTGCCTGACCGACAACCGCAACCGGGCCGCCTCCGACGTCCGCGTCGCCTTCACTCGCAACGGCGGGGCCCTGGCCGACCCCGGCTCGGTGTCCTACCTGTTCAACCGCAAGGGCGTCGTCATCGTCAACAAGAACCGACGCCGTCAGCGAGGATGACGTCCTGGGGGCCGTGCTCGAGGCCGGCGCCGAGGAGGTCAACGACCTCGGCGACTCGTTCGAGGTGACCAGCGAGGCCACCGACGTGGTGGCGGTGCGCAGCGCGCTGCAGGACGCCGGCATCGACTACGAGTCGGCCGACATCGCGTTCGTGCCGACCATGGAGATCCCGGTCGACGAGGACCAGGCCCGCCGGGTGTTCCGGGTCATCGACGCGCTCGAGGACTCCGACGACGTGCAGGACGTCTACGCCAACTACTCCGTGCCCGACGAGATCATGGAGAAGCTGGGCTGACGCCGAGCCGAAAGCTTCGCGACACCGCCCGGCCCGGGATGATTTCCGGGCGGCGCTGGTCGTAGCGTTGCTGTTTGTGGCAACGCATCTGACTTCGCTCTCCAGCCCGGACATCCGCGAGATCACCCCGGCCGACGACCTGGACGCCCTGATCGACCTGGCCCGGCGGGCGTTCGGCCCCGGGGCGATGGCCGACACGCCCGAGGCGGTGGCCCGCCGCCGCGACACCGTCGGCCAGGCCATCTCCACCGGGCGGGTGTTCGGCGCGTTCGCCGGCGACCAGATGGTGGCCTCCGCCTCCTGGCACGACATGCGCCAGTGGTGGCACGGCCGGTCCATCGCGATGGCCGGGGTGGCCGCGGTCATGGTGGCCCCCGAGTTCCGCGGTCGCGGCGTCGGCCGCACGCTGATGACCGAGGTGCTGGCGGCCATCGCCCGCCGCGGTTACCCGCTGTCGGTGCTCTATCCCGCCACCACCCCGATCTACCGGTCGCTGGGCTGGGAGATGGCGGGCGGCTTCACCGTGGTCTCGCTGCCGGCCCGGTCCCTGCGCAGCCTGCTGGCCCCCGACATCAGCCGGAACACCGCCGGAACGCTGGCCGACGAGCGGGCCGGCAGCCTGCACGCCGCCCCGTTCGCGCGGGTCACCCCCGACGACGCGGCCGCCATCATCGACGTCGTCGGCCGCGCCCACGAACTGGCCCGGCAGCACGGGCCCAGCACCCGCGACGTGGCCTCCACCGCGGCCTGGCTGGCTGATCCGTCGCTGTACGCCTACCTGGCCCCGGACGGATTCCTGGCCTACCGCTGGGGCCAGGGCCACGAGATCAAGGTGGAGCGGATCGTGGCCGCCACCGAGCGGACGCTGCGCGAGCTGTGGTCGATCGTGGCCTCGCACTCCTCCACCGCCGACACCGTGACCGCCCGGGTCGGCCCGGCCGACCCGGTGTTCTGGCTGACCCGGGAGCCGGACACGCACGTGTCGTTCCAGGAGATGTGGATGCTGCGCCTGGTCGACGTCGCGGAGGCGGTCGGGGCCCGCGGCTTCCCGATGTCCGCGCAGGTCAGCCAGCCGCTCTACATTCAGGACGACACCCGCGAGGCCAACTCCGGCCTGTGGGAGCTGTCCGTCACCGGGGGACGGGGCACCCTGGTCCCGCATCCGGAGGCCACCCGGCCGCTCACCATCGGCGTGCGCGGGCTGGCCGCCCTGTACGGCGGCACCCCGATGGCCACGCTGCGCCAGGCCGGGCTGGCCAGCGGGGGCGATCCGGTGGGCGACAGCGAACTCGACGGGGCGTTCGGCGGCGCGTCTTACCTGCTCGACAACTTCTGATCCGGTAAGTTCGATCCCGAACAGATGTTCGGCGGACGATGGAGGCCTGATGGCGGCGCTGAGTTTTTCCCAGCGCCCGCTGCGGGTGTTCGGCATTGATCCCGGCTTGACCCGTTGTGGCCTGGGCGTGGTCGACGGCACGCCGGGCCGGGCGCTCACCCTGGTCGACGTGGGAGTGGCCCGGACTCCGGCCGAGGACGACATCAGCCAGCGGCTGCTCGCCCTGGAGGAGCAGTTCGAAGCCTGGATGACCACTCACCAGCCGGACGCGGTGGCGGTGGAGCGGGTGTTCAGCCAGCACAACGTGCGGACGGTGATGGGCACCGCCCAGGCGGGCGCGGTGGCCATCGTGTGCGCGGCCCGGCGCGGGCTGCCGGTCGCCCTGCACACTCCCAGCGAGGTCAAGGCCGCGGTGACCGGTAACGGCCGCGCGGACAAGGAACAGGTGACGACGATGGTGACGAGGCTGCTGCGGCTGGCCGACCCGCCCCGCCCGGCCGACGCCGCCGACGCGCTGGCGCTGGCCATCTGTCACCTGTGGCGCGGCGGCGACCGGTCCCGGCTGGCCGGATTGTCAGCCGCCGCACAGGGCCGGGGCCCGGGCGGCTGGGCCGCCCCGGCCCGGCCGAATCCGGTGTATCCGGGGAGGCAGCAGTGATATCGCACCTGCGGGGCACGGTCGCCGGGGTCGCTCCCGACGGCGCGGTGATCGAGATCGGCGGGGTCGGGTTCAGCGTCCAGTGCACGCCGGGCACGCTGGCCGCGCTGCGGCCGGGGGAGGCTGCTCACGTGTCGACCGCGCTGGTCGTGCGGGAGGACTCGCTCACCCTCTACGGCTTCGGCAGCGACGACGAGCGCAACGTCTTCGAGCTGCTGCAGACCGCCTCGGGGGTCGGGCCGCGGCTGGCCCTGGCCATGCTCGCCGTGCACAGCCCGGACGCGCTGCGCCGGGCGGTGGCCACCGGCGACCTGGACGCGCTGCAACTGGTCCCGGGCATCGGCAAGAAGGGCGCCCAGCGCATCGTGCTGGAGCTGAAGGACCGGCTCGGTGCGCCCGGCGACGTACCCCTGGACAGCACCCGCGTGCTGCCGTCCGCGGCCCCGTCCTGGCGCGAGCAGGCCCAGTCCGGCCTGGTCAACCTGGGCTGGCCGGCCCGCGACGCCGAGCAGGCGGTGCAGGCGGTGGCGGCCGACCTCGAGGCGGACGGCGTGCCACCGGAGTCGGCCGACGTGGCCACCGTGCTGCGGGCGGCCATGAAGAAGCTCAGCAGGCAGTGAGGGGCTGCCCATGAAGGAAAGCGACCTCGAAGCCCAGGAGGCGCAGGCCCTCGCCCAGGCCCGCTCGGCCCGGGAGCCGGGGGCCGAGCACGAGCGCGTTGTCTCCCCGCTGGCCGACGCCGACGACCGCGCCATCGAGACCGCGCTGCGGCCCAAACGGCTGGCGGACTTCGTCGGCCAGCAGCGGGTCCGTGACCAGCTGTCGCTGGTGCTGGAAAGCGCGCTGCGGCGCGGCCGCCCGCCGGACCACGTGCTGCTGTCCGGGCCGCCGGGGCTCGGCAAGACCACCATCGCCATGATCATCGCGGCCGAGCTGGGCATGCCGCTGCGGATCACCAGCGGTCCCGCCATCGAGCGGTCCGGCGACCTCGCCGCGGTGCTGTCGACGCTGGCCGAGGGCGAGGTGGTGTTCATCGACGAGATCCACCGGCTCGCCCGCCCGGCCGAGGAGATGCTCTACCTGGCCATGGAGGACTTCCGGGTCGACGTGGTGGTGGGCAAGGGCCCCGGCGCGACCGCGATCCCGCTCGACATCGCGCCGTTCACCCTGGTCGGGGCGACCACCCGGTCCGGGCTGCTGCCCGCGCCGCTGCGCGACCGGTTCGGCTTCACCGCCCACATGGACTTCTACCGGCCTGAGGACCTGGAGATCATCATCCGGCGGTCGGCCGGACTGCTCGGCGTCCGGCTGCGCGACGACGGAGCCGCAGAGCTGGCTGGCCGATGCCGCGGGACGCCCCGGATCGCCAACCGGCTGCTGCGCCGGGTCCGTGACTACGCCGAGGTCCGCGGCGACGGCACCGTGAACCGGGCGGTGGTCCGGGCCGCGCTGGACCTGTATGAGGTGGACCAGGAGGGCCTGGACCGGCTGGACCGGGCCGTGCTCGACGCGGTGGTTCACCGGTTCGGCGGCGGCCCGGTCGGCCTGAGCACGCTGGCCGTGGTGGTGGGGGAGGAGGCCGAGACGGTGGAGGTGGTGGCCGAGCCGTTCCTGGTCCGCCGCGGCCTGCTGGCCCGCACCCCTCGCGGCCGGGTGGCCACTCCGGCTGCCTGGGAGCACTTGGGCCTCACGCCTCCCGCCGGTACCGCGGGCCCCGGGCTGGCCACCCTGTTCGACTGAGCCCCACGAAGGTCCCGGCGAACGTCTTAATGAAGGTCGCCGTGCGGTCACGATCACGGCGCGAACGTCGTAGCCTGTTCGTGGATGGCCGGCGGGTCGCTACACTGCGGCAGTTGGCCACTGGCCGCCGCCTTGTGCGGGAACCGGGTTCGCCCGGCCCGGGCGGGGACCTGGCCTGGCCAACCCGCTGATCCCAACCGGAAAGGTGCCCCCGCTCATGGGGAACATTGCTCACGCCGCGGCAGCATCGTCGTCGGGCGGTTCCACGTTCATCATCTTCATCATCATCATTATTGGTGCGATGTACTTCCTGGTCATGCGGCCGGGGCGGAAGCGCCAGCAGCGGACCCAGCAGCAGCAGAACGCTGTCCAGCCCGGCGCCCGGGTCCGTACCACCGCCGGCATGTACGCCACCGTGGTCGCCGTCGACGGTGACGACGTGATCCTCGAGGTCGCGCCGGACGTCGAGGTCCGCTACATGAAGCGCGCGATCATGGAGGTCGTCGGCGACGCCGGCACGGTCGACGAGACCGCCGAGGACGAGACCGAGGACGGGATCGGCGAGGACGACGAGACCGCCGATCACGACGAGCACCTCGAGAACGAAGTGCACGAGGAGCACGAAGAGGCTGCCGTGCCGACCGCCAGCTATGGCGATGACCTGACCATCAACGGCACGCCGGACAAGGTCAAGGCGAACGGCGACCACAGCGACACGGCCGCGCCGGAAAGCACCGCCGCCAAGGAATGACGGGCGCCACTCCGGCCCCGTAAGGACGACTGAGGGACAACAGGACAAGTGGCTCCGCCAAGGAATAGCGGCTCGAAGCCAGGGCGCGCCCTCGCGCTCCTGGCCGCGCTGATCGTGGTCATGCTGCTCGGCATCATCGCGCCGAACATCGGCAGCCCCGGCAAGTGGCACCAGGACTTCAAGGTCACGCTGGGGCTCGACCTGTCCAGCGGCACCCAGGCCACCTTGCGGGCCGTGACGCTCAAGGGCGGCAAGAACCCGCCGTCCGACCTGATGCAGCAGGCCGTGGCGATCATCAACAACCGGGTGAACGCCTCCGGCAGCACCGGGGTCAGCGTGCAGCAGGAGGGCAGCACCGACATTCAGGTGACCGCCCCCGGCCAGGGCTCGCAGCAGCTGATCAACAACGTGGACACCACGGCTCAGCTGCGGTTCCGGGCGGTGCTGCTGGAGGGTTCGTCGACCGCCACGGCCACGCCGTCGGCGTCCCCCAGCACGTCGCCCAGCCCCAGCGCGTCCGCCAGCACCAAGGCCTACATCGAGCACGCGGCGGCTACGCCGAGCCCCTCGGCTCAGGCCGGCAGCACCGCGAGCGCCAAGGCGAGCTCGTCCGCGACGCCCGCCGCGTCCGCGTCGGCCAGCCCGAGCCCGACCGGCTCGGCCGCCGCCACCACCGCCGGCAACCCGTCGGCGGTCAACGCGGCCACCATGAAGCTGTTCGACAAGCTGGACTGCAGCAACCTCAACACCTGGAAGACCAAGCTCGGTTACAACGAGCAGAAGTGGGACGACCCCGGCACCCAGACCGTGGCCTGCGGCCCCAGCAACGTCAAGGGCGGCCCCAACGTCAAGTACGTGCTGGACAAGGCGGTGATCCTCGGCACCGACGTGACCGGCGAGTCCGCCCAGATCGACACCACCAGCAACCAGTGGGTCGTCCTCCTGAGCCTCAACTCCAAGGCCGCCAACGCCTTCAAGGAGCTGACCTCCACCCAGGCCACCAAGTACACCCCCAACGCCAGCACCAACTCCGATGACGCGGTGCTCGCCCAGACCGCGATCGTGCTGGACGGGAACGTGATCTCGGCCCCGCAGACCACCGAGACCATCCCCAACGGCCAGGTCCAGATCACCAACATCGGCGGCGAGGCCGCGGCCACCCAGCTGGCCAGCCAGCTCAAGTACGGCGCCCTGCCGCTCACGTTCAAGGTCGTCAACACCACCACCGTCACCGCCCAGCTGGGCAAGAACCAGCTCGACGCGGGCCTGATCGCGGGCGGGATCGGCCTGATCCTGGTCGTGATCTACTCGTTCTTCTACTACCGGGGCCTGGGCACGGTGTCGGTCTCCAGCCTGGCCATCGCCGCGCTGCTCGGCTACCTGTCGGTGGTGCTGCTCAGCAAGTACCAGAACTTCACCCTGTCGCTGACCGGCATCGCCGGCCTGATCGTGGCCATCGGCATCACCGCCGACTCGTTCGTGGTGTTCTTCGAACGATTGCGGGACGAGGTCCGTGACGGGCGCTCGCTGCGGGCGGCCGTCGAGAGCGGCTGGCGGCGGGCCCGGCGCACGATCCTGGTCTCGGACACGGTGTCGTTCCTGGCCGCGCTGCTGCTGTACATCTTCTCGGTCGGTGACGTGAAGGGCTTCGCCTACACCCTCGGCCTGACCACGCTCATCGACGTGATCGTGGTGTTCCTGTTCACCAAGCCGATGGTGACGATCCTGGCCCGGACCAAGTTCTTCGGGCAGGGCCACAAGTGGTCCGGGCTCGACCCGGCCCGGCTCGGGGCCCGGGCGCCCTGGCGTTCCGGGGTGCCGCGGCGCAGCGAGCGCACGACCGGGCGCACCACGGGCCGAACCTCCGGCCGGGCCGGCAGTTCCGGCCCCGGGCGGACCTCGCGGACCACCTCAAGGGAGGCATGAGATGTCCCGCCTGGGCGACGTCGGAGGCCGGTTGTACCGGGGCGACGTGTCGATCAACTTCGTCGGCCGCCAGAAGCTCTGGTACTCGATCTCCGCCTGCATCGTGGTCCTCGCCATCGTCGGGCTGCTGATCCGCGGGCTGAACTTCAGTGTGGAGTTCAAGGGCGGCTCGGTCTTCACGGTCAAGGCCCCCACCGCCACCATCAGCCAGATCGAGCAGGCCGTGTCCGACGGCGGCGGTGGCCAGGTCACCGTGCAGAAGTCCGGTGTCGGCTCCAACACCCAGTGGCAGGCCCAGACCGCGCCGCTCAGCATCGGCCAGGCTCAGAAGGTCCAGGATTCGCTGGCCAAAGAGCTGAACATCACCCAGAACCAGGTGAGCACCAATTTCGTCGGTCCCACCTGGGGCAGCCAGATCTCCTCCAAGGCGTTCGAGGCGCTGATCGCGTTCCTCATCGTGATCGTGCTGTACCTGTCGATCGCGTTCGAGTGGAAGATGGCGACCGCGGCGTTCGTCGCCCTGCTGCACGACATCGTGATCACGGTCGGCGTCTACGCGCTGGCCGGGTTCCAGGTCAGCCCGGCCACCATCACCGGCCTGCTCACCATCCTCGGTTATTCGCTGTACGACACGGTGGTGGTGTTCGACAAGGTCCGGGAGAACACCGCCGGCCTGACCGCAGGCGGCAACCAGCGCACCAACTTCACCAGCTACAGCCAGGCGGCCAACCTGGCCCTGAACCAGACCCTGGTCCGGTCGATCAACACCTCGCTGATCGCGCTGCTGCCGGTGACCGCGATCCTGATCGCCAGCACCGTGCTGCTGCCGCCCGGCGAGCTGTCCGACCTGGCCCTGGTGCTGTTCGTGGGCATGCTGTCCGGCACCTACTCCTCGATCTTCATCGCCACCCCGGTGCTGGCCGACCTGAAGGAACGCGAGCCGAAGATGAAGCAGCTCGCGGCCCGGGCCGCCGCCCGCGCGGCCAGCCCGCGGGCGGCCAGCAAGGCCGCCCGGGCCGGCGCGTCGGTGGGGGCCGGCTCCGTGGGGGCCAGCTCCGCCGGAGCCCCGGCCGCCGCGCCCGCCGGCGCGGCCGCGGACGACGCCGATGACGACCTGACCGGTTACGACGAGACGGCGGTCCCGGAGGCCACCGGGCCCGGCGATGAGGCCGGCGAGCCCGAGCGCCCGCCCGCCGTCACCACCCGGAGCACCACCCGGGGGGCCGATGGCACCCGGTCGGTGTCCCGGCAGCAGCCCCGGCGCAGCACCGCGGCCCAGCGGCGGTCCGCGGCCAACCGGAAGAAGCGGCGGTAACGTACGTGGCCGACCAGACTGCTAGCCAGCCCGCCCCACCCCCGAGCTCCCTGGACGACCTGATCAAGAGCCACATCCGGGACGTGGCCGACTTCCCCGAGCCGGGTATCTCGTTCAAGGACATCACCCCGCTGCTGGGCGACGGCCCGGCCTTCGCCGCCGTCGTCGACGCGCTGGCGGCGGGCCACGGCCCGATCGACAAGGTGGCCGGGATCGAGGCCCGCGGCTTCATCCTGGCGGCCCCGGTCGCCACCCGGCTCGGTTGCGGCTTCGTGCCCGTGCGCAAGGCGGGCAAGCTCCCGGCCCGCACCTACCGGGAGGACTACCAGCTCGAGTACGGCACGGCCACCATCGAGGTCCACACCGACGCCTTCGACCCGGGCGAGCGGGTGCTGATCGTGGACGACGTGCTCGCCACCGGCGGCACCGCCCTGGCCTCCGCCGACCTGGTCCGCCGGGCCGGCGCCGAGGTCACCGGCCTCGCCGTCCTGCTCGAGCTTTCCTTCCTCAACGGCCGGGTCAAGCTGGGCGACATCCCGTTCACCGCCCTGCTCACGGTGTAATCCGGGGGGCGACCCCCACCACTCGCCAGACCGGCACTGTCTGGTACCAGGAGGTTGCATACAGTCCGACCTCCGCAGGGCTGCCACCTTCGTAAACGCTCGCCGGTAGACTTAGTTAACGGCAAGCGGACAGGAGCGCGAGTGGCCAGTGAGGTGATATCAGCCAGCACGACCGGAACCGGCTCCGCCCCGGCGGACGCGCCCGGCACACAAGCGCCGGATGACACCGCCGAGGTAGCTGAGGACGGTAACGTGCCCAGCCGGACCGTGCCCGAGACGGACGGCCCGGCCCCCGTGCCCGCCGATGACCAGACCAGCCAGGCCACCCATGCCGCACCTGCACCCACGCCTGCCGAGCCGAAGCCAGCCGAGCCCACGCCCGCCGAGCCCAAGGCGGCCGAGCCGAAGCGCCCCCGGGCCGCGTCGCCCGCGGCCGGTTCCGCCGCGCCCGCGTCCGGTGCGGGCGTCCGCCGCCGCCTGGCCCGGCTGGGAGCGCAGCGCGTGGCCACGGTGAACCCGGTCCTCGAGCCGCTGATCAAGACCGTGCGTGCCACCCACCCCAAGGCGGACGTGCGGCTGATCGAGCGTTCCTACGACGTGGCCGCCTACTGGCACCGCAACCAGAAGCGCAAGAGCGGCGACCCCTACATCACCCACCCGCTCGCGGTGGCGACGATCCTCGCCGAGCTGGGCATGAACACCGACACGATCAGCGCGGCCCTGCTGCACGACACCGTCGAGGACACCCCGTACTCGCTGGCCGAGCTGCGCGGCGACTTCGGCGAGGACATCGCGGCCCTGGTCGACGGCGTGACCAAGCTCGACAAGGTCAAGTACGGCGACTCGGCCGAGGCCGAGACCGTCCGCAAGATGGTCGTGGCCATGTCCCGCGACATCCGGGTGCTGGTCATCAAGCTCGCCGACCGGCTGCACAACATGCGGACGCTGCGCTACCTGGCCCGGGAAAAGCAGGAGCGCAAGTCCCGGGAGACGCTGGAGATCTTCGCGCCGCTGGCCCACCGGCTCGGCATGAACACGATCAAGTGGGAGCTGGAGGACCTGGCCTTCGCGACCATGTACCCCAAGCGCTACGACGAGATCGCCCGGCTGGTGTCCGAGCGGTCCCCGCGCCGGGACGTGTTCCTGCAGGAGGTCATCGAGCACGTCTCCGGCGACCTGCGCGAGGCCAAGATCCGGTCCACGGTCACCGGCCGCCCCAAGCACTACTACTCGATCTACCAGAAGATGATCGCCCGCAACGTCGGGTTCGATGACATCTACGACCTGGTCGGCATCCGGGTCCTGGTCGACTCGGTCCGCGACTGCTACGCGGCGCTCGGCACCATCCACGCGCGGTGGAATCCGGTCCCCGGCCGGTTCAAGGACTACATCGCGATGCCGAAGTTCAACATGTACCAGTCACTGCACACCACGGTGATCGGTCCCGGCGGCAAGCCGGTTGAGCTGCAGATCCGTACCTGGGCGATGCACAAGCGGTCCGAGTACGGGGTGGCCGCGCACTGGAAGTACAAGGAAGAGTCGATCTTCGGCAACCGGGTCAAGCAGGACGGCAGCAGCCCGGACATGGCCTGGCTGCGGCAGCTGGTGGACTGGCAGCGGGAGGCCACCGACCCGGCCGAGTTCCTCGAGTCGCTGCGGTTCGACCTGGCCGCCGCCGAGGTGTACGTGTTCACCCCGCGCGGCGAGGTGATCGCGCTGCCGCAGGGCGCCACCCCGGTCGACTTCGCCTACGCCATCCACACCGAGGTCGGGCACCGCACGATCGGCGCCCGGGTCAACGGCCGGCTGGTCGCGCTGGAGAGCACGCTCGACAACGGCGACACCGTCGAGATCTTCACCTCCAAGGCCCAGGAGGCCGGGCCGAGCCGGGACTGGCTGCAGTTCGTCAAGAGCGCCCGCGCCCGCAACAAGATCCGGCAGTGGTTCTCCAAGGAGCGCCGCGAGGCCGCCGCCGAGTCCGGCAAGGACTCGATCGCCCGCGCCATGCGCAAGCAGAACCTCCCGGTCCAGCGCCTGGCCACCGCCGACGCGCTGCTGTCGATCGCCCACGACCTGCGCTACGCCGACCTGACCTCGCTCTACGCCGCGGTCGGGGAGGGACGGGTCAGCGCCCAGTCGGTGGTGGAAAGGCTGGTCCGCTCGCTCGGCGGTCTGGCCGGGGTCGAAGACGACATGGCCGAGGCGGCCTTGCCCACGACCGTCGAGGCCCGCCCGCACGCCGCCGGCGGGTCCGGGGTGGTGGTCGAGGGCTCGTCCGACGTGTGGGCCCGGCTTTCCAAATGCTGTACGCCGGTCCCCGGCGACGAGATCCGCGGCTTCGTGACCCACGGCAACGGTGTCTCCGTGCACCGCACCGACTGCGTGAACTTCATCCACCTGGCCGAGACCCAGCCCGAGCGCCTGGTCGACGTGCACTGGGAGCCGACCGACGACTCGGTGTTCCTGGTCGCCATCCAGGTCGAGGCGCTCGACCGGACCCGGCTGCTGTCCGACGTGACCCGCGTCCTGTCCGACCAGCACGTCAACATCTTGTCCGCCTCGGTCACCACCACCCGCGACCGCGTCGCCGTCAGCCGGTTCACCTTCGAGATGGGCGCCCCCAAGCACCTCGGCCACGTCCTCAAAGCCGTCCGCGCCATCGACGGCGTCTACGACGTCTACCGTGTTACGAATTAGCCTGGCGGATTTTTCCCCGTGACCGGCCAGCACCGGCCGTACTTCGCTTCCCCCGCCAGCACCCGTCCCGCTCATCCCGCACCGCCGCCCGGCCTGCACCTTCCCGGACTCAGCGTGGTCCCCCCGCTTGCTGGATAATGGCGTTGAAATTACGATGCCGGCAGCGGACAGGACGGTGTTTCCGTGGAGGGCTTCTGGGAGTCGTTCCGTCTTGACCCCCGCCAGTCCGGTAACGCGCCGATGCGTGCCTCGGACGCCGACCGGGAGGTCGTTCGCACCGTGCTCGCCGATGCGTACGCCGACGGGCGCCTCACCCGCGAGGAGTATGACGGGCGGCTGGGCACCCTGTACAACAGCCGGACCCTCGGCGAGTTGCCCGCTCTGGTCACCGACCTCGAGCCGCTCGACGGCCCCGCTACCGCGTCCGTCACACCTGCGGCCGTCCCGGAAACCGATCTGCGCACGCGCGGGGCCCGCAAGTGGCGCAAGGACGTGGAGGAGTCGTTCGTGGGCTTCCTCGTCCCCAGCGTCATCTGCGTGGTGATCTGGATCGCGGCCACCGGCGCAGGCTTCTTCTGGCCGGTGTTCCCGATGCTGTTTCTCGGGCTCAACCTCATCAGGACCGTCGCGCAGCGCGAATCGATCATCGACCGCGAGGTCCTCCGGCTGGAAGAGCAGGAAGAATAGTGTTGGCCTAGCCCCTGGCCGCTGGGGCCCGGGCCTGGCTTCGCTAGCGCATGGTGGCGATGACGCCGCCGCCGATGCCGGCCAGCACGATGCCGGCCACCACGATGCGCGCCTGGCGGGTGCCCGGTTCGGGAACGCGGAACACCCAGATGCCCAGGCTGGCGTTCACCAGCAGGCTGAGCTGGGCGATGGTGAAGCCCGTGCCGGTGCCCACCCGGGCCACCAGGCCGAGCAGCGTGAGGTTGCCGATGCCGAACAGCACCCCGGCCCCGAGCAGCGCGCTGGAGGCGCGGCCGCGCACCCGGACCGGCTCGCCCGCCGGGAGCGCGAGGACGAGGCTGCCCGCCAGGATTCCGAGCGCGAGCGGGAAGTCGCTCACCTGGGCCGGCACCTTGGCCCACTGGGCCGGCACGAAGTAAGTCCCCCACAGCACCCCGGCCCCGGCCGCCCAGAGCAGGCCGGCCCGCGCCGAGCCGGCCGCCCGGCCACCCCCGGGCTCGTCCCGGGCACCAGCGATCAGCAGCACCCCCGCCACCACGGCCAGGAAGGCCAGGCCGAGGACGGCGAACCGGGCTCCCGAGAAGCCGTCCAGCTCACCGAACAGCAACGCACCCCAGACGAACGCGACCACGATGTTGAGTGGCGTCCAGGTCCCGGCCGCCCGGGCGAGCCCGATCCTCCTCGACGCCTGGAAGACGCAGTAGTTGCCGCCCGCCCACACCACCCCGCCCGCCAGCGGCAGCCAGAAGTCCCGCCAGCCGAGCGTGAGATCGGCCCCGCTGACCAGCAGCGCTATCCCCGCGAAGACGACGTTGCCGACCGCTACGTAGAAGATGCGGGTGCGCTCGGGCGTCCCCGGCAGCAGCTGAGCCAGCGGGATCCAGGTGCCGAAGGCGGCCACCGTGACCACCGCGAGCAGCGCGGTCACGGCCGTACCCACTTCCCGGCCACGTCCCCGGCCTCCACGTTGTCCACCGAACCAGCTTATCCTCGTATAGCGAGGATATAAAAGGCGGCACAGAGCTGTCGGATCCTGGCCGATCATGATACAGAAAGGGGACAAACACGATCAGAAGGGTTTGGTTCTGGTGATAAAGCCTCTTGCGCGGCGTGTGGTAGCCGCCGTCGTGACCTCGGCCGCCGTCCTTGTGGCGGCCCCCGCTTACGCTTACGCTGCCCAGTCAGGCACCGCGCAGGTGACCGGTGCATCAACCAGCTCTTCACGAGCGGTCATCCGCGTCGTATCGCAGGCGCAGTTCGACCGGGACGCCGCCAGCGGTTTCCGCGCGGCGCTCGCATCCCCGGCCGCAGAGGCCGTGTGCGACCTCACCGTGAACAACCCGCACAAATCGACGGGTGCCAAGGGCAAGAACATCGTCCTCTACAAGACCAGGGTGACCTGCAACTATCCCTTCCGGGCCCACGTGAACGGTGAACTTACGGCGGGGGTGCACATAGGCCCGAATCCCATCGTCGCCACGTCGAACGGCCCGACGGCGAGTGGTGCCGCGGGTAAGGTCCTGACCTGGTACACGCCTGCGGAAGGCGCGGCGAAGCAGGTCACCTGCAAGCACGGAGCGTACTATCAGGGCTACAGCACGGCCATTGTGACCACGGGGGCGGTAACTACGACTCACTCGAATTCGTCCAACCGGGTCACCGCTTGCTGAGGCCGGATGCAAGCTGACCTTGTCGACGAGCGCGACATCTCCTGGGAAGTAGACCAGCCCGAGTTCCGGGTCCTGCTCTACGATCCAGCCGTGGATCAGGCCACCCCGGCCACCATGTTCTCCACTGCCATGTACCGGCTGACCGGCTGCTCGGTCAGCCAGGCGGTGGCCTGGGCGCGCGACCAGCGCAGCGGCGGCTTCGTCGTGTACGTGATCGCCAGGTCCGATGACCGGATCGGCGCCATCCGCCTGGAGGGCGTAGATCCGTGGCAAGCCCAGGCCGCGTCGCCGGGTTAACCCGAGAACTCGGCCAGCGTGCGCTCGGCCTCTTCCAGCCAGGCGCGCCGGGCGTCCAGGGCTTCCTGGGCGTCGCGCTCGGCCTTGGCGTCGCCCTTCTCCCGGGCCTTGGCCAGCTGGCGCTCCAGCTGCTCGATGTTGGTGCGGAGCTGGGTGACGGTGCCCTCGGCGCGGGCGATCGCCTCGGGGTTGGACCGGCGCCATTGGTTGTCCTCGGCCTTGCGGACCGCGTCCTCGACCTTGCGCAGGCCACCTTCCAGGTGGTCGCGGGAGTCGCGGGGGATGCCGCCGATCTGCTCCCACTTCTCCTGGATATTACGCAGTGCAGCCCGGGCCGCCCGCAGGTCGGTGATCGGCAGCAGCGCCTGCGCCTGCTCGAGCAGGGCTTCCTTGGCCACCGCGTGCTCGCGGAGCTCGGCTTCCTTTTCGGACAGTGCTTCTGTTCGGGCCGCGAAGAACTGGTCCTGGGCCGCCTTGAACCGGGCCCACAGCTCGTCTTCGGCCTCCCGGCTGGCCCGCCCGGCCGCCTTCCAGGCCCGCATCAGATCCCGGAAGGTCCCGGCCGTCGGGCCCCAGGCGGTCGAGGTGGACAGCGACTCGGCGTCCGCGACCAGCCGTTCCTTGCGGAGCCGGACCTCCTCGCGCTGTTCCTCCAGACCCGCGAAGTAGGCCTTGCGGCGCTTGGTGAACGAGTTGCGGGCGGCCGAGAGGCGCTTCCACAGCACCGCCTCGACCGACCGCTCGGCGTGCGGGGCCGCCTTCCACTCCTCCAGCAGCTCGCGCATCCGCTCACCGCTGCTCTTCCAGTGGGTGGCCTCGGCCGCGATGTGCTCGGCCTCCTCCACGATGCGTTCCTTGATCTCGCGGGCGCCGCGCCGAGCCTGCTCGCGCTGGGCCTTGACCTCTTCGCGCTTGTGGCCGACCACCCCGGTCAGCTTGTCCAGCCGTGCGCACAGACCGTCCAGGTCGCCGAGCGCGCTCGCCTCGGTCACGGTCTTGCGCAGCCGTTCCACCGACGCCTGCGCCTGCGCGGGTGACAGGTCGGTCGAGTTCAGGCGCTGCTCCAGCAGGACGACCTCGGTCTCCAGCGACGCGTACTTCCGCTGGTAGAAGGCGAGCGCCTCCTCCGGGCTGCCCGCCTGCCACGAGCCGATCACTCGCTCGCCCTCGGCGGTGCGCACGTAGACCGTCCCGTCGGGGTCAACCCGGCCCCACGGATGATTGGCGGTGGTCACGGCGAACCTCCTGGTAGTGCTGGCCCGGCGCGAGATGAGAAAGTCAGGCTCTCTTTCCGGATCCCGAACCGTTCTGATCGCTAGTCTGCATCACGTTTGCTTGATAGTGACGCTCTTGATGTCGACGCTTTCCTTCGGCGCACCGTCTCCGGTGCCATTGGAGTTGTTACTTCCCGCCTTGGCGATGGCTTGGATGACAGGCAGGCCCTGCACGACCGTGCCGAACGGCGTATAGCTGGGCGGCAATGTTGCCGAATCCTTGTAGACAAAGAAGAACTGGCTGCCGTTGCTGTTGGGCGCGGAAGTATGGGCCATAGCGACAGTTCCGGCGGTGTACTTCGCGCCCGTCAGGTTCTCGTTCGCGAACGCATAGCCCGGGCCGCCCGTACCGGTTCCGGTCGGGTCACCGCACTGCAGCACGTAGATGCCGCTGGTGGTGAGCCGGTGGCATTTGGTGTTGCTGAAGTAGCTCTGCTTGGCCAGTGACACGAACGAATTGACCGTGCAGGTGGCCTTGGCGTTGGCCAGGTCGATGACAATGTCGCCGCGATTGGTGGCGATCGTCGCCTGGTAGGACGCCTGGTAATCGGGCTTGGTGGCGGGCAGTTTCACCGTGCGGGCGGCGGTGCCGCTCTTGGTGTAGGTGCAACTGTGCGCGGGCTCGGAAACCGTCGCGGCCGAATTCGTCGCGGACGCTTTCGGCGACGCTTTGGCCGACGCCGAGGCATCGGAAGAGGCCGATGAGCTGCTCCCGCCCGTGCCGAACAGGAAATACCCGCCGACGCCCAGCGCTGCTACCACGCACACCACCCCGGTGGCTATCGCGCGGACCCGCGCTTTGTGAGTCTGCTGGACGCGACGCTGTTGCTGCCGTGCCAATCGCTCGCGGGCAAGCCTGCGCTGACGATCTTTCTTTCCCGCCACCGGTCTGGTCCTCCTCCTAGATGCCGGCGGTCCCGCCATCTGGAATCTTCGCGAATCGTACCTGGATAGACGTTTCTGCGGTACCGCCGTTATCGGTTCGCAGCCGTGCCACCAGGCTCGGTAGCCTGTACGGGTCACCTCTCGAGCCGGGCGGTCCCATACGGGCCCGAAATGCCGCTGAACCGGTGGCATGCCGGATGCGCTGAAGACCGCATTGTCTCGGGCCAACCCGGCTCGTTCCGCCAAACTTGCCGAAGGTTGCATCAGAAAGGACGACTGTGCTTGTCACCGGGTTCCCTGCCGGGGCGTTCGCGGCGAACTGTTATGTCATCGCGCCCGCCGACGGTGAGGAATGCGTGATCGTGGACCCGGGCCAGGACGCGCTCGGCGGGATCGAGGAGATCCTGACCGGGCACCGGCTCAAGCCAGTCGCCGCGCTGGCCACGCACGGGCACCTGGACCACGTCTGGTCGATAGCGCCGCTGTGCGGGGCCAGGGACATCCCCGCCTACGTCCACCCGGACGACCGGGTGCTGCTGTCCGACCCGGCCCGCGGCCTGCCGCTCGGCGCCGGCCAGCAGCTGTTCGGCGGGCTCACGTTCACCGAGCCCGATGACGTGCGGGAGCTGACCGACGGCATGACGGTGACGCTGGCGGGTGTGGAATTCCGGGTCGACCACGCGCCCGGGCACACCCCCGGATCGGTGACGTTCCGGCTGCCCTCCGGTATCGCCGGCGTCGACGATCCGGCCGGCACCATGTTGTCCGGTGACCTTTTGTTCGCCGGGTCGATCGGCCGGACCGACCTGCCCGGCGGCAACCACCAGGCCATGCTGGCCAGCCTGGCCCGGGTCTGCCTGCCGCTGCCCGATGAGACGATCGTGCTGTCCGGGCACGGTCCCGGCACCACGATCGGCGCCGAGCGGCGGACCAATCCATTCCTGACCGGGCTCGCGCCCGAACGCCGGCCGGCCCGGGGACTCTGACCGGTCCCGACGTTTTCACTATGAAAATGCGAAAGCGAGAAGCTGAATGATCCGCACCCATGAGGCCGGGACGCTGCGTGCGTCGAACGCCGGCGAGACCGTCGTGCTCGCGGGCTGGGTCGCCCGCCGGCGCGACCACGGCGGTGTCGTCTTCATCGACCTGCGCGACGCCAGCGGCATCGTCCAGGTCGTGTGGCGCGGCGAGGGCATCCCGTCCGAGGACGGGGAGGCCGGCCACCTGCGCGCCGAGTTCTGCGTGAAGGTCACCGGCACCGTGCGGGTCCGCCCGGCCGGCAACGAGAACCCCGAGCTCCCCACCGGCGCGGTCGAGGTCGACGTGACCGACCTCGAGGTGCTCAGCGAGGCCGAGCCGCTGCCGTTCCCGATCGAGGGCGGCCCGGCCGACCTGAACGAGGAAGCGCGGCTCAAGTACCGCTACCTGGACATCCGCCGTGAGCCGATGGCCCGCAACCTGCGGATGCGCTCCGAGGCCACCTACCTGATCGGCGACGTGCTGCGGGACCACGGCTTCGTCTACGTGGAGACCCCGTACCTGACCCGCTCCACCCCCGAAGGCGCCCGCGACTTCCTGGTCCCGGTGCGGCTGCGCCCCGGCAACTGGTACGCCCTGCCGCAGTCGCCGCAGCTGTTCAAGCAGCTGCTGATGGTGGGCGGCATGGAGCGCTACTACCAGCTCGCCCGCTGCTTCCGCGACGAGGACTTCCGCGCCGACCGGCAGCCCGAGTTCACCCAGATCGACCTGGAGATGTCCTTCGTCACCCGCGAGGACGTGGTCGAGGTCGGCGAGGCCCTGGTTCAGCGGCTGTGGAGCGAGCTCCTCGGCTACCAGATCCCGCTGCCGCTGCCCCAGATCACCTACGCCGACGCGATGGCCCGGTACGGCTCGGACAAGCCCGACCTGCGGTTCGGCTGCGAGCTGACCGACATGACCGGCTACTTCGCCGACACCGGCTTCCGGGTGTTCCAGAACCCGTACGTGGGCGCGGTGGTCATGCCCGGCGGCGGCACCCAGACCCGCCGCGAGCTCGACGCCTGGCAGGACTGGGCCAAGGCCCGCGGCGCCCGCGGCCTGGCCTACGTGGTCGTGCAGCCGGACGGCGCGCTGGCCACCTCCGGCCCGGTGGTGAAGAACCTGTCCGAGAAGGAGCAGGCCGGCCTGACCGACGCCACCGGCGCCCAGCCCGGCGACTGCATCTTCTTCGCGGCGGGCACCCCGCGCGAGGCCCGCGAGCTGCTCGGCGCCGCCCGGCTGGAGATCGGCCGCCGCTGCGACCTCATCGACCCCACCGCCTGGGCCTTCACCTGGGTCGTCGACGCCCCGTTGTTCGAGGAGGACGGCCAGGGCGGCTGGACCGCGGTGCACCACCCCTTCACCGCCCCGCTGCCCGAATGGACCGACAAGTTCACCGCCGAGCCCGGCCAGGCCCTGGCCGACGCCTACGACATCGTGTGCAACGGCTACGAGATCGGTGGCGGCTCGATCCGTATCCACCAGTCGAAGATGCAGCAGCAGGTGTTCGACGTGATCGGGCTGTCCCGCGAGGAGGCCAGCTCCCAGTTCGGCTTCCTGCTGGAGGCGTTCAAGTACGGTCCGCCTCCGATGGGCGGCATCGCGTTCGGCTGGGACCGGCTGATCATGCTGCTGGCCGGCCAGGACAGCATCCGCGAGGTCATCGCGTTCCCCAAGGCCGCCTCCGGCCTGGACCCGCTGACCGGCGCCCCCACCGTGATCACCCCCGCCCAGCGCAAGGAAGCGGGCATCGACGCCAAGCCCCCGGCCGCCAAGCCGGCCGCCACCCAGCCCGACGGTCAGCCCGCCGCGCCGACCGACGCCGCCGCTACCGCCCCGTAACCGTCACCGTGGCCCGGAGAACGGTCTCGGCGATCACCACCTCGCTGGAGCACCTGGACCGGCGTCACGGCGCCGTCTCCTCAGCGGGCTCTCGCATCGGCGGGGCGACGTAGGTGCGGAACAGCACGATCTGCCCGTCCCGGACCCGGAACACCTGGATCGAGGGCGTCGTGAACGACTGCCCGGTCGCGGTGAGCGTGGCCCGGGTCAGGGTCTCGGCGATGACCACCTCGGGGTCCGCGGTCTCGTGCACGGCCACGTGCTCGAGGGAATCGACCCGCACCCCGGGCATCGTCTGGCGGGAGAACTCGGTAATGGCCTCTCGCCCTGCTATCCGCCGGGGCGCCCCGGCGGTAGCGGTGGGCATCTCCATCACGCCGTCCGGTGCGAACAGGCCGGCGAACCCGTCGGTGTCCTGGTCCAGCAGGACCTGCCGTCGTCGCTCGACCACCTGGACCGGGGTCACGGCATCGGCCGCCATCGAAAGTCCGTCACTCAACTCGATCACCCTCTGTTCAGCGCTTGATTCAACGGGCGTTGATTGAACAAGCGTAGAACGGGCGGACCAACGGGTCAACGTCTGTGGAATGAACGCCGGTAGAATCACTGCCCATGTCCCAGCCGACCACCGAGCCGCCGCCGGAACCGGCTCCCCGCGGCGACGGCCGCGCCGAGCAGCGCCGCCGTACCGAGGCGCGCATCCTGGCGGCCGCGTCCGAGCTGTTCGTCGCCTCGGGCTACGAACGGACCACCATCCGCGCCGTCGCCCAGGCCGCCGGCGTGGACGCCGGGCTGGTCATGCACTATTTCGGCTCGAAGCAGGAGCTGTTCGAACGCGTGACCCACGGTGCCCGCCCGCAGCCCGACCTGGCCGGCTCACCCAGCCAGGTGGCCGAACAGATCCTCGCCCAGCTGGCAGACTCGCTGGAGACCGAGCCGGTGCACTCGCTGGCCGTGTTGCGCTCGATGCTGACCCACCCCGAGGCCGCCCACAGCCTGGGCGAGCGGACCATCCGCTACCGCGCCCAGATCGCCAGCGCCATCCCCGCCCCCGACGCGGACCTGCGCGCCGCCCTGATCAGCGCCATCGTTCTCGGCGTCGCGGTCGACCGTCACCTGCTGAAAACCGGCGGCCTGGACACCGCGGCCCCCGAGGAGATCATCAACCTCCTGCGCCCCATCCTCCGCACCCTCACCACCCCAGCCAGCTAGCCCCATCCGAAGGTGCCTCCCACGTCGCACCCGCCTCACCCAACCCCAACCTCAAGCTGATAACAGCAAGAAGACGCGCCCCCAGCCGCGCCCCGCCAGCTCGCGCCCCCAACCCCTCACCTCCGCCCCTGTCGCCCCGCGCCCACCTTTAACCCAAAGCCGCCACCATGTAACGATTTGGTGCGCCGGTCGGTTACTGTCAGTGTGTGGCCAGAACCTATGGAGGCCAGCCCTCACAGTCCGGCAGCCTGTTCGATGACGCGGAGGCAGAAGCGGCCCTGGCTGCCGCCCCTCTCGCGGTGCGGATGCGCCCGCGCACCGTCGACGAGGTGGTCGGGCAGCAGCACCTGACCGGCGAGGGGACTCCCTTCCGCAAGCTGATCGACAACGACGCGCCCATGTCGCTGCTGCTGTGGGGCCCGCCCGGCACCGGCAAGACCACGCTGGCCTACGTCGTCTCCCAGGTCACCAAGCGCAAGTTCGTCGAACTGTCGGCGGTGACGGCCGGCGTCAAGGACGTCCGCGCCGCGGTCGACACCGCCCGCCGGGACCTCGGCATGACCGGCCAGCAGACCGTGCTGTTCATCGACGAGGTGCACCGGTTCAGCAAGACCCAGCAGGACGCGCTGCTGCCCGCGGTCGAGAACCGCTGGGTCTCGTTCATCGGCGCCACCACCGAGAACCCTTTCTTCTCGGTCGTCAGCCCCCTGATGTCCCGGTCGCTGCTGCTCACGCTGACCGCGCTGTCCGACGACGACATCCGCGGCGTGATCACCCGCGCCGTCGCCGATCCCCGTGGCCTCGACGGCAACGTCCAGCTCGACGACGAAGCCCTCGACCACCTGGTCCGGCTGGCCGGCGGCGACGCCCGGCGGTCGCTGACCTACCTGGAGGCGGCGGCCCTCGGCATGCCCGCCGGCGGGGTGATCGACATCGCCGTACTGGAACGGGCCGTCGACCGCGCCGCGGTCCGCTACGACCGTGACGGCGACCAGCACTACGACGTGATCAGCGCGTTCATCAAGTCCATCCGCGGCAGCGACGTGGACGCCGCCCTGCACTACCTGGCCCGGATGCTCGAGGCGGGGGAGGACCCCCGGTTCATCGCCCGCCGGATCATCGTGCACGCCAGTGAGGACGTCGGCATGGCCGACCCGACCGCGCTGCCGGTCGCGATCGCGGCCGCCCAGGCGGTGGAGTTCGTCGGGCTGCCGGAGGCGCGGATCAACCTCGCCCAGGCCGTGATCCATCTGGCCCTGGCGCCCAAGTCGAACGCGGTCATCAAGGCCATCTCCGCCGCCTCGGCCGACGTGCGGGCCGGGCTGGTGGGGTCGGTGCCGGCCCACCTGCGGGACGCCCACTACGCCGGGGCGAGCAAGATCGGCCACGGCGACGACTACCTCTACCCGCACGACTTCGATGAAGGAGTCGTGACTCAGCGTTATGCTCCTGATTCAGTGGCCGACCGGGTTTACTACGAGCCCTCGGGGCACGGTAACGAGGCCCGGGTCGCCGAACGCGCCAGTAAGATCCGCGCCATCTTGCGCAGGCGATAAAGTCGGCCAGATAACTTCCGCCTGCCGTCGGAGGAAATACGCATGATCAACTGGGGCGATGTGGCCGCGCTGGTCGCTGCCTTCTTCTTCGCCGTGGGCGTCTGCGCGGCTGTCTACGTTCTGATCCGGCTGGCCCGGCTGCTGACCGAGGCCCGCCGGCTGGTCGCCGATATGCGCACGCGCAGCGACGGCGTGTTCGAGCAAGCCCAGGCCGCCGTCGACCGGGCACACCAGCAGCTGGACGCCACCAGCACCGTGGCCGACGGCATGGAAGAGCTGAACACCGGCATGTCCGAGCTCAGCGCCCAGGTGTCGGCGCTCGCCGGGCTGGGCCGGGCGGTCGCCACCGGGCCGGCCGGCCGGGCCGCCGCGTTCGTCTACGGGGTCCGGCACGCGGTCGGGCTGCGCCGCGACGGGCAGGCGGTGCCCGCCCGCGCGATCCCGGCCACCGCCAAGGCCGGCCCGATCCCGGCCAGCGCCCAAACCGGCGCGATCCCGGCCACCGCCAAGGCCGAGCCGACGGGAGGCCGGCGATGATCCGGCGGGCGTTCTGGCTGTCGGTCGGGGCCGCCGCCGGGATCGCGGGCTACCGGCGCGCCACCGCGGTCGGCCGCGCCGTCCAGGTCCGGGTGACCGGCGAGCGCCCGGAGCCCGCCCCCGGACCGTTCTGGCCGCCGCGGCCAATGGAGCCGGGGTCCGCGCCCATGCCGGTCAGGGAAACCCTGAAAACGTCCTACCGCGTGGGGCCGGCCACGCTGCGCCGTTCCCCCCGGCCGGCGTCCTGGTCCGCGACCCGCACCGCCTGGCGCACCTCGCGCGCCGCCTGGCGGGCGCAGAAAGCGACGGTGGCCGGAGTCCGGTCGGCCGGCCGGTTCGCCCACGACGTGCGCGAGGGCATGGACCTGTATATGGATCGGCAGGAAGACTGACCAGGCTCTAACCTGGCGGTGACAACTGGTGACCGCTGGCCGTCCCGGGACGGCCAGCGGATGACTCTCGATCATGTGAAGGATGGCCGCTATGGAGTCGGCAGAGATTGCGCGCCGCTTCCTTGGATATTTCGAACAGCACGGGCACACGATCGTGCCGTCGGCCTCGCTGGTCGCCGACGACCCGACGGTGCTGTTCGTCATCGCCGGGATGCAGCCGTTCAAGCCGTACCTGCTCGGCCAGCAGACGCCTCCCTACAAGCGCGCCGCCGACGTGCAGAAGTGCGTGCGCACCGGGGACATCGAAGAGGTCGGCCGGACCACCCGCCATGCCACCTTTTTCCAGATGCTCGGCAACTGGTCGTTCGGTGACTACTTCAAGGACATGGCGATCCCCTACGCCTGGGAGCTGCTGACCCGCTCCGAGCACGACGGCGGGTTCGGCTTCCCCGAGGACAAGCTGTGGGCCACCGTCCTGCACGACGACGACGAGGCGTACGCGATCTGGCGGGACGTCGTCAAGCTGCCCGAGGACCGCATCCAGCGCCGCGGCCTGGCCGACAACTACTGGAGCATGGGCGTGCCCGGACCGGGCGGCCCCTGTTCGGAGATCTACTACGACCGCGGCATCGAGTACGGCAAGGAGGGCGGTCCGGAGGCGGACGAGGACCGCTACCTGGAGGTCTGGAACCTGGTCTTCATGCAGGACCAGCTGAGCACGGTGCGCAGCAAGACCGACTTCGACATCGAGGGCCCGCTGCCGTTCCGCAACGTGGACACCGGCATGGGCCTGGAGCGGATGGCCGCCATCCTCCAGGGTGTCGACAACATCTACGAGATCGACACCACCTACAAGATCCTGGACCGCGCGGCCGAGCTCACCGAGCAGCGCTACGGCACCGACGAGCGCAACGACGTCGCCCTCAAGGTCGTGGCCGACCACGTGCGGGCCTCGATCATGCTGGTCGAGGACGGCGTGATTCCCAGCAACGAGGGCCGCGGCTACGTCCTGCGCCGGATCCTGCGCCGCAGCATCCGCAACCTGCGCATGCTGTCCGGCGGCCAGCGCGGGGGAGGCGGCCGCGGCTCCGCCAGCGACGAGCACTTCCTGCACGACCTGGGGGCGACCGCCATCGAGGCGATGGCACCGCTGTACCCGGAGCTGCGCCGGGACGCGGCCAACATCCACACCGTGCTCGACGCGGAGGAGGCGGCGTTCCTCGGCACGCTGCGCACCGGCACCGCGATCTTCGACGCGGCGGTGGAGGAGACGCGGCGCCGGAAGTCGCCCCGGTTCTCTGGCGAGCAGGCGTTCCAGCTGCACGACACCTACGGGTTCCCGATCGAGCTGACGCTGGAGATGGCCGAGGAGCAGGGCCTGTCGGTCGACGAGGAGGGCTTCCGGCGGCTGATGGCGGCCCAGCGCGACCGGGCCAAGGCGGACGCCGCCCAGAAGAAGACCGGCAACGCCGACATCTCGGTGCTGGCCGACCTGCGCGAGCGGGCCGGCGCCAGCGTGTTCACCGGCTACGACCAGTTCTCGGGCGAGGCGACGGTGGTCGGCCTGCTGGTCGACGAGCTGCCGGTCCCGTCCGCCCGCCAGGGTGAGGCGGTCTCGGTGGTGCTCGACCGCACCCCGTTCTACGCCGAGAGCGGCGGTCAGCTGCCCGACGGCGGTGTCATCCGGGTGGCCGGCACCAGCGGCAGCCCGGACAGCCAGATCGAGGTGTTCGACGTCCAGGTACCGCTGCCGGGCCTGATCGTGCACCGCGGCAAGGTGAGCTTCGGTGAGGTCAGTGTGGGCTCGCCCGCGTTCGCCGAGATCGACGTCGACCGCCGCCGGGCCATCTCCCGCTCGCACACCGCGACCCACCTGGTGCACCGGGCCCTGCGCGGCGCGCTCGGCGACGCGGCCGCCCAGGCCGGCTCGGAGAACGCGCCCGGGCGGCTGCGGTTCGACTTCACCTCGCCCGGGACGGTGCCCCGCTCGGTCCTGGCCGAGACCGAGGACGAGGTCAACCAGGTGCTGGTCAACGACCTGGACGTGCGCGCGTACCACACCTCGATCGACGAGGCGCGGTCGATGGGCGCGCTCGCCCTGTTCGGCGAGAAGTACGGCAACGAGGTGCGCGTGGTCGAGGTGGGGGACTACTCCCGCGAGCTGTGCGGCGGCACCCACGTGGCCCACTCCGGCCAGCTCGGCCTGATCAAGCTGCTCAGCGAGTCCTCGATCGGCTCCGGCGTCCGCCGGGTGGAAGCGCTGGTCGGCATCGACGCCTTCCGGTTCCTGGCCAGGGAGAACGTCCTCGTCAGCCAGCTCAGCGAGCAGCTCAAGACGCGGCGCGAGGAGCTCCCGGAGCGGGTCTCCTCGCTGGTCACCCGGCTCCGGGACGCCGAGCGGGAGCTCCAGCGGGTCCGGTCCGCGCAGCTGCTCGAAGTGGCCGGTGACCTGGCCGCCCGGCCGGAGGACATCGGCGGGGTGGCGTTCGTCGCCTACCGCACGCCCGACGGCACCGACGCCGACGACATCCGCAAGCTGGCCCTGGACATCCGCGGCCGGATCCCGGCCGGCCGCCCGGCCGTGGTCATGGTGGTGGGCGTGCCCACCGACCGGCCGGTCGTGGTGGTCACCGCCAACGACGCGGCCCGGGACCGCCGGCTCGCGGCCGGCCCACTGGTCGGCGTGGCCGCCCGGACGCTCGGCGGCGGGGGCGGCGGCAAGCCCGACGTCGCCCAGGGCGGTGGCGCGCCGCTCGGGCCGGACGGCGACGGCCGCATCGACGTGGCGTTTGCGGCGGTTCGGGATGCTTTGAGGGACGGCGCGTAGGCCGGCAGGTTAACGTGATGGCATGGTGCCCTGCGTGTCCCACGCGTCTCGCCCCGAGCCGGTCACGGTGAGGCGCGGCGTGCGGCTGGCGGTCGACGTGGGCTCGGTTCGCGTCGGGGTCGCCCGCAGCGACCCGGACGGGGTGCTGGCCAGCCCGCTCGAGGTGATCCGGCACGGCCGCGGCGACCTGGACCGGCTGGCCGCGCTGACCGCCGAGCACGAGGCGCTGGAGGTCATCGTCGGCCTGCCGACCACGCTGGCCGGCCGCCAGGGCCAAGCGGCGGTGGCCGCCCGGGACGTGGCGGTCAGCCTCGCGGAACGGATCGCTCCGGTCCCAGTTCGGCTGTTCGACGAGCGGTTCACGACGACCACCGCCCACGCCGCGCTGCGCCAGGGCGGCAAGGACTCCAAGGCCCGCCGTCAGGTGGTCGACGCCGCTGCGGCCGCCGTGCTGCTGCAGGCCGCGCTGGACGGCGAACGGGCTTCCGGTAACCCGCCAGGTGAACTCGTGCCCAATGGGGGCAGGAAGATCACATGAGCTATCCGCCGGAGGACCGCGGGGAAGCGGGCCGCGGGCGCAGGCACGCACGCCCGCCCGCCGCCGATCCGGGTGGTCAGGTCGACGAGGGCAGCTGGCCGTCCCGCTACGGCCCGCGCCCGGACTTCAGCCTGCCCCCCGACGCGGTGGACACCTTGCCCGGCGCCGAGCCCCCCGCCCGCCGCCCGGCCGAGCCCTCCGCCCGCCGCCCGGCCGAGCCGCCCGCCGAGCGCCCCGGCCGCCACTCCGGCAACACGCCACCCTCCGGCTGGTTCACCAGCCCCCGCGACAGCGCCGAGCTGCCGACCCAAGACTCTCAGCCCCGCGAAGCCTCCCAGGCGCACGGCGCTGCCCGGTCCCAGGACGCCGCCTGGTCCCAGGATGCCGCCCGGTCCCAGGACGCCGCCTGGTCCCAGGACGCGGGCCGGCCCTACGAAGGCACCCGGCGCAGCGGCCCCCCCGACCCGGGGCCTGCCGATCAGCGCGCCCAGCCCCAGCCCGGCCGCCGGCGCCGTCCCGAGCCCCAAGACCAGCAGCCTCCCCAAACACAGCCAGCCTCACCGGCCCCGCAGTCCCGCCCGCACCCATTCGCCTCCCAGACCCCCCAGCCGAACCCCCAGGCCCCCCGCGCCTCCCAGGCCCCTCAGACCCCCCGCGCCTCCCAGGCTCCCCAGGCTCCCCGCGCCCCTCAGGGCCGCCCGAACCCGTCGGCCCCTCAGGCTCCGCAGTCCCGGGCAGTCCCGTCGGCCACGCAGTCCCAGCCAAGCCCGCGAGCCCCACGGGCCCCGCTGAACCCATCGGACTCTCCGGCCGCGCAGGGGCCGCCGGTCTATCGAGCCCCGCAGTCCGGCCCAATCCCACAGGCGTCTCAGGCCCCGCCCGCCCGGCCAAACCCGCGGATCCCGTCAGCCTCGCGCACCCCAGAAACCCCGCAAGCCCCGCAAGGCCCCCAAGGCCCGCAAGGCCCGCAAGGCCCGCAAAACCCAGCGGCTCCATCTAGCCCTCCGGCCCGCCAAGCCCCGCCCACCCCGCAGGCCTCACCGTTCTCGCGCACCCCGCGGGCACCCCAGGTCCCCGCGGCCGAGCCTGGTTTTGTGCCCCGGGACGAGGCCTACCAGCCCGGTTACGACGACGCCGGCTACGGATCGCCCGCCGCTTACGCGGGCCGCCGCGGCCGGGACGCCGAGCCCGAAGACTACGAATTCGACGGACGCGACGGCTACGCAGACGCGGGCCCCGATGGCCGGTCCGCCGACCGGGACGGCTACGCGAACCGCGCCGACCCCTACGCCGACCGGGACGGCTACACCGGCCGCCGCGACCCGTACCGGGACCCGGCCGGGTACGACGACTACGACGATCAGGACTTTCCCGAGTCCGGCGAATACACCCACGTGGCCGGGCCCGGCCGGTCCGGTTCGCATTCGCGGTCGCACGGACGTTCGCGCGGACCGGCGGCCGCCGGCTCCGAGCCGTCCTGGGACGACGAGGACGGCTACGCCGACGACGAACGCTTCGTCCCCGGCCTCGGCGGCCCCGACGACGAGGAGGACGACGACGGCGGCGGGGCCGGCCGTGGCCGCGGCGGACGCAGCGGGCGCTCCGGCCGGGGCGGCAGCGGTGGCAGCACCGGCAAGCGCCGCCGCCGCTGGCTGGTCCCGCTCATCGTCATCCTGGTCGTTCTGCTGATCCCGGTCGGGGTGGGCGGTTTCTACATCTACCGCGCCGTCCAGAGCCGCTACTACCCAGCCGACTACACCACCGGCGGCACCGGCCAGGTGATCGCCCAGGTACAGAACGGGCAGACCGCCACCCAGGTCGGCCAGCGCCTGGTCACGCTCGGGGTGGTAGCCAGCGTACGGTCGTTCGAGCTCGCCGCCGAGCACAGCACCAGCAACCGCAGCCTCGAGCCGGGCTTCTACCGGCTGAAGAAGCACATGAAGGCCACGCTCGCCTACGCGTCGCTGCTCAACCCGGCCTCCGTGGTCCAGGACAAGGTCACCATCCCCGAGGGCCTGCGGCTGACCCAGATCCAGGCCCAGCTGGGCGCCCACTCCGGCATCCCGCTGACCGACTATCAGCAGGCGCTCAGGTCGCCGGGGTCGCTCGGCCTGCCCTCCTACGCGAACGGCAAGCCCGAGGGCTACCTGTTCCCGGCCACCTACGAGGTGCAGCCCAACCAGACCGCCGCCGGCGTCCTCCAGGGCATGGTGCAACGGTTCAACCAGGAAGCGGACAGCGACAACCTGACCTCGGCGGCCGCCGCCGTGCACATGACCCCCGGCCAGATCATCACCGTGGCCAGCCTGATCCAGGCCGAGGGCGGCAGCACCACCTACTACGCGCAGATCTCCCGGGTCATCTACAACCGGCTCAACAAGAACATGAAGCTGCAGCTGGACAGTACGGTCATGTACGGGCTGAACACGTTCGGCATCATCGCGTCGAACCAGCAGCTGCAGAGCAACTCGCCGTACAACACCTACAAGTTCGCCGGCCTGCCGCCGGGCCCGATCGACAGCCCTGGCCACGCCGCGATCGAGGCGGCGCTGCACCCCGCCGCCGGCAATGACCTGTACTTCGTCACCACCGACCCGAAGACCGGGCTGACCAAGTTCACCTCCAGCCAGACCCAGTTCGAGCAGTTCCGGCAGGAGCTGGAGAAGAACCTCGGCAAGTGAGCCACGGTGAAAGCCGCCGTCCCCGGGTCGCCGATCGCCGCCTGCCCAGCGGCCCCCGCGACCTCGTCCACAGCATCGAAGGCGCCAACGATGTCGCAATAGCAGCATCAAAGGCGCCAACGATGCTGTGGGCCGCCGGCGTCCTCGCCCACCTTCCCACCCATTAGCCGAGCGCGACCAGACGCCGCCTCTAGTACCTCAGCCCCAAGGCCGCGAGCCATCCGCCACCCTTGCCCGTTCACCAAAGCTTGATCCCCGAATAGTTCGGCCTCAAATAATTTGACACCGAACCAGGGGAGGGCCAAGCTGGCTCCGTGACCGCCGAACCAGCCGCTCCGGAGCCCCGGACGTCCGGGCCAGCCACCCCGGAGTCCCTGACCCCTGGGGCAGCCACCCCGCACTCGGCCGTCCCATCGGAGCCGCCCACCTCCAGGTACTCACCCGAGGACATCCGGTCGGCCGTCGAGCGGTCCAAGCGGGCCGACTGGGCCTGGGGAGACGAAGGCACCACCATCCCCGACGACGCGGCCCTGCCCGAGTTGCTGCCGCTCGCCTCCCGGACCATGGGGACGTTCTGGGGCCAGACAGTCCAGGGCACCGGGATCTCCGGCGCCGGGCTGGCCGTGCTGCGGGTGCTGGCCGCCCGCAACGGGCTGAAGTCGAGCGAGGTCGCCGCCCGGGGCTGGTCGACGCCGGGCACGGTCACCACCGTGGTCGACACGCTGGTCCGGGACGGCCTGGTACGGCGCGAACGGGACGACCAGGACCGCCGGGTCGTCCGGCTGTACGTGACCGACCGCGGCATGGACAAGCTCATCGAGACACTGGCCGAGGTCGGGCCCCGCTGGCGCGAATGCTTCGACTACGTGGACCCGGCCGACGAGCCGGTGATCCGCAAGTTCCTCATCGACACCATCGAGCGGTTCAGCACGCTGATCCGGAAGGAGCGCGGTACGTGACCGAGCCCACCGTGCAGGCACCACCAGCCGCAAAAAAGACATCAGTCCCAAGGGAAACACCAGCCCCAAAGGCACCATCAGCCGACTCGCGTCCCGGTGCCACGATCCGCACCGAAGACCTGCGCAAGACCTACACCACCTCCCGCGGCAACGTGGACGCCGTCCGCGGCATCGACCTGGACGTGGCCCCGGGGGAGTTCTTCGGCCTGCTGGGCCCCAACGGCGCGGGTAAGTCCACCACGATCGGCATGCTCACCACGCTGATCGTCCCGACCGGCGGCCGCGCCTGGGTGTCCGGCATCGACGTGGTGGCCAACCCGGTCGGGGTCAAGCGCACGATCGGCGTGGTGCCGCAGAACAACACGCTGGACATGCAGCTCAGCGTGAGCGAGAACCTGGAGTTCCGCGGCCGCTTCTTCGGCCTCAGCCGCCGGGACGCGCTGCGCCGGGCCGACCAGCTGGTGACCGCGTTCGGGCTGACCGACCGGAGCCGCGCAATGGCCACCGACCTGTCCGGCGGCCAGGCCCGGCGGCTGATGATCGCCCGGGCGCTGGTGCACCGGCCGGACGTGTTGTTCCTGGACGAGCCGACCGCCGGGCTGGACCCGCAGACCCGGGTCAACCTGTGGGACACGCTGCAGGCGCTGCACGACGAGGGCCAGACGATCCTGCTGACCACCCACTACATGGAAGAAGCGGAGGCGCTCTGCGACCGGGTCGCGGTCGTGGACCACGGCCTGGTGCTGGCGGCCGGGACCATCGACGAGCTCAAGCAGGGCGCGGGCGCCGACACGGTGATCACCGTCCGGTACGACGGAGACGCCGCCGCCGTGGACGCGCCGGCCGTGCTGGACGGACGGCCGGGCGTCGGCAAGGTGGAGGCCGAGGGGGACCAGATCCGGGTGTTCGCCCAGGACCCGGCCGGGATCCTCGGCGAGCTGGTCCAGGCCGGGGCCCGGGTCGGCCTGGCCGTACTCGACGCTGCTCAGCTCAAGCCCAGCCTGGAGACCGTTTTCCTCACGCTGACGGGACGGGAGTACCGCGAATAATGACGACCACCACCCCCACTCCGCCGCCGGGCGCCCCGGCGCCCGGTGCTCCGGCCCCGGCCGCCGGGGCCGAGCCGAGCCGCACGGTCGCGGTCATCACCGGCGCGCCCGAGCCGCACCCCACCACCTGGAAGACGTTCGCCGCGATGATGGCGCGTGAGTTCCGGGTGCTCGGCCGGAACGCCCCGTCCACCTTCATCCGCTCGGTCGTCCAGCCGCTGCTGTGGGTCTTCGTGTTCACCTACGTGATGCCGAAGATCGGCGCGGCCGGAGTGTTCGAGGCCGGCGCCGCCCGCGGCGGCGGCACCACCTTCTCCACGATCCTGCTGCCCGGCCTGATGGCCTCCATGCTGCTCATGCAGGGCATCCTCGGCACCACGTTCCCGCTGGTCATGGAGTTCTCCTGGCAGCGCACGATCGAGGACCGGGCGCTGGCGCCGGTGCCGCTGGGCGTGCTCGCGTTCGAGAAGATCGTGGCCGGCGCGATCCAGGGTTTCGTCGGCGCGCTGATCGTCATCCCGATCGTGCTCTACGTGCACGCCGCCGGGCAGAGCCCGCACGCGCACGTCACCAACTGGTTCCTGCTGGCGGTGATCCTGATCGCGGCCTCGATGATGACGGCGGCGCTGGGGCTGCTGCTCGGCACGCTGATGGACCCGCGCAAGATGCAGATGCTGTTCGCGGTGATCCTGCTGCCCGCCACCATGCTGGGCTGCGTCTACTACCCGTGGTCGGCCCTGCACAGCATCCGCTGGCTACAGATCGCGGTGCTGTTCAACCCGATGATCTACATCTCCGAGGGCCTGCGCTCGGTGCTCACCCCGGGGGTCGGTCACTTGGCCACCTGGGCGATCCTGCTCGTGCTGATCGGCGGCGCGGTGCTCATCGGCTACCTGGGCACGATCACGTTCCGCCGCCGGGTGCTCAACTGATAACAGCAAGAAAAGGCGGGAACGGAACCGGCCGGGACTTCGTGCGAAGTCCCGGCCGGCCGCCGTTCAGGACCGGAAGTAGTGACCCTGCTCCAGGTCTTCGAGCAGGCTCGGATGGGTGGGCTGCCAGCCGACCAGCTCGCGGGTGAGCGCGCTCGAGGCCGGGCTGTCCAGGCCGATGAACCCGGCCAGGAAGCCGAACCGCTCCGGCGCGTCCCCGGCCGGGATCGAGACCAGCGGGACGTCCAGCTGCCGGCTGAAGACGCCGGCGATGTCGCGCATCGCCACCCCTTCGTCGGCCACCGCGTGCAGCACCGAGCGGGCCGGGGCCTGCTCGACCGCCAGCCGGAACAAGCTGGCCGCGTCCAGCCGGTGCACGGCCGGCCAGCGGTTGGCGCCGTCGCCGACGTAGGCGGCGTTGCCGTGCTGGCGGGCCATGCCGACCAGGGCGGCCATGAACCCGTTGTCGCCGTCGCCGTGGACGGTCGGCGGCAGCCGCAGCACCGACGAGCGGACCCCCCGGTCCGCCAGCGCCAGCGTGGCCAGCGCGTTGTCGGCCCGCATGGACGGGCCGGCGCCGTGCCCGGCCGCCGAGCCGGGCTCCAGGCCGTCCCGCTCGGTCGCCACCTGCCCGGGCATGGCCACCATCAGCGTCCCCGACGCGATCGTGAACGGCTTGCCCGAGCCGGCCAGCGCGTCGCCGAACGTGTCGATCGCGGCCCGGTCGGCGTTCGCGGCGCCCTCGAAGTCACCGGTGAACGCGATTTCGTGCTTGAACGCCAGGTGGATCACGCCGTCGGACGCGGCGGCCGCCTTGGCCAGCACGTCGAGGTCGTCGATGCTGCCGTGCTCGATGTCGGCGCCGGCCTTGGCCAGTGCCTCGGCCGAGGCCTCGGAGCGGGCCAGCCCGGTCACCTGATGGCCGGCCTGCAGCAGTTCAGGAACGACGGCGGACCCGATCCAGCCGGACGCGCCGGTGACAAAGATTTTCATGATGAAAGGCCTCCAAAGCCGCGGAGCCGCAACCCGATGTCAGTTACTGTCATCACAAGTTCTAGCCGATGTCAGCCACTGACGTCAAATATGACGGAGGCGGCCCATGCCTGTGGCTCGCCGTCTCCGGCCCCACCCCTTCCTGATAACAGCAACAAGCGGCCCGCCGCACCCCTCCGCACCGGATACCCTGGGGCGATAACAGCAAGAAGCAAGCCTCCGACCCCGCCTGAAAGCCCTCCCAGCCCGCAGAATCCACGGTCAGCTGGGCCAAGGAATTCGGACCAGGGTGAAATTGTTGTTAGTGTTAGCCAACGACTAGTCCGGTGCGCCAGCACTGGACGGGCAAGCGGAGGCGCCACCTCCCACCTCGCCGGCCACAGGCTGGCAGGTCAGGCTGGACAAGCGGCAACCGGTCCCGTGGCCAACGGGCAATCGGGTACCGCATTGGTCTGGTGTTGGCGGGCACCCGGTGTCACAGTGGTGATGCGGGGCCGAGCCCGCCGTGGTGGTTGCCCCGCATGCACGGCGTGCGGGGTTTTCTCGTTTCCGGCGGTTTTCCGCCGGTCCGGGGGCCCGGCAGGCTTAGCGACAGGCAGTCTGCCGCCGGAGATTCCAGCGGCAGGAAGATGGGGCTCAAGGAGGTCACATCAGCACTGAACCGCGTATCAACGAGCGCATCCGTGTTCCCGAGGTCCGCCTGGTCGGACCGAATGGCGAGCAGGTCGGCATCGTCTCGATCGACGACGCGCTCCGGTTGGCTCAGGAAGCCGACCTTGACTTGGTAGAGGTCGCGCCCACAGCCCGGCCACCGGTGGCCAAGCTCATGGACTACGGCAAGTTCAAGTACGAGTCCGCGCTCAAGGCCAGGGAATCACGCAAGAACCAGGCCCAGACGGTCATCAAGGAGATCAAGCTCCGGCCCAAGATCGACCCGCACGACTACGGCACGAAGAAGGGCCACGTCGAGCGGTTCCTCAAGGCGGGGGACAAGGTCAAGGTGACCATCATGTTCCGTGGACGCGAGCAGTCCCGGCCCGAACTCGGGTTCCGGCTGCTGCAGCGCCTGGCGGGAGATGTCGAGGACCTTGGCTTCGTCGAGACCTCGGCCAAGCAGGACGGCCGCAACATGACCATGGTCATCGGCCCGCACCGCCGGAAGGCTGACACCCCCCGGCCGGAGCGTCCCGAGCCGGCCCAGCGGTCCCACCCTGAGCGCCCCGAGCGTTCTCCGCAGGTCGACCGCACTCCGCAGCCGGAGCCGGCCGCGCAGGCCGAGCCTGCCGCGCAGCCCGAGCCCGCCGCGCAACCCGAGCCTGCCGCGCAGGCCGAGCCCGCCGTGCAGGCCGAGCCCGCCGTGCAGCCCGAGCCCGCCGCGCAGGCCAGGCGCACCACCCAGACCACCCCGGACCGGGCGCCAGCCCGGCCCGTACCCGGCCCCCGTGCCGTCGCCGCCGCATCCGCGACGCGACGGGCCAACGGCGGACCGGGGACCCGTCAGCAAGGCGAGCAGGTCTCGGCCAGCTGACGGTCAGTTCGAAGCACGCCTGACGCTCCGGCGCCAGGCGTGGAACCCGTACGGCCCGGTCCCGGTCCGCGACGACAGCGAACCGGGCCGGACTGACGCACGCAGGTAAGGCGACGCGCCCTCGGGCGCGCTGAACAAGGAGACGACGGCGACATGCCGAAGATGAAGCCCCACAGCGGCACCGCGAAGCGCTTCAAGCTGACCGGTACCGGCAAGGTGATGCGCCGCCGGGCCGGCAAGAACCACCTGCTCGAGCACAAGTCGTCCCGCATGACGCGCAGGCTCGCGGGGGAACGGGCCGTCGCCAAGAACGACGTCCGCGAGATCAAGAAGCTGCTGGGTAAGTAACCCGCCCGCGAGCGATCGGAGTAAAGAGAAATGGCACGCGTCAAGCGGGCGACGAACGCCCAGAAGAAGCGCCGCACCGTCCTCGAGCGGTCGAGCGGCTACCGGGGCCAGCGGTCCCGGCTGTACCGCAAGGCCAAGGAGCAGCAGCTCCACTCGATGACCTACGCCTACCGGGACCGCAAGGACCGCAAGGGCGCCTTCCGGCGGCTGTGGATCCAGCGGATCAACGCGGCCGCCCGCGCCAACGGCATCACCTACAACCGCTTCATCCAGGGCCTGAAGGCCGCCGAGGTCGAGGTCGACCGGCGCATGCTGGCCGAGCTGGCCGTGTCCGACGAGGCCGCGTTCACCGCCCTGGTCGAGGTGGCCAAGCAGAACCTGCCGGCCGAGGCAGGCAGTGCCGCTGCCTGACGGCAGCGGTAGCGAGTACACGAGCGTCCGCTCGCCACGGCTCAAAGCCGCCCGGCGGCTGACCAAAAGGGCGCTACGGCAGCGTGCGCGGGCCTTCCTGGCGGAGGGCCCGCAAGCTGTGTCCGAGGCCTTTTACAGCGGCGCGCCCGTGTCCGAGCTGTTCGTCACCGCCGAGGCCCGGTCCCGGCATCAGGACCTGGTGGCCGCCATCGCCAAGTCCAGCATTCCCGTGCACACGGTCAGCGGCGAGGTCATGACCGAGCTGGCCCAGACCGTCACCCCGCAGGGTCTGCTCGCCGTGTGTGGTTTCGTCGATGTGCCGCTCACGGAAGCCCTGAAAACGTCTGACCGGGAGGGCAGCCCGGGTGAGACGCCGGCGCTGGTAGCCGTCCTGGCCAGCGTGCGCGACCCCGGCAACGCCGGCACGGTGCTGCGGGCGGCCGACGCGGCCGGCGCCGGGGCGGTGCTGTTCTCCGACGCCTCGGTCGATCCCTACAACGGCAAGGCCGTCCGCGCCTCGGCCGGCAGCCTGTTCCACGTCCCGCTGGTGGCCGGGGTCCGGCTGGAGGCGGCCGTGCCCGCCCTGCGGGCCGCCGGCCTGCGCATCCTGGCCGCCGACGCGCGCGGCGGCCGAACCCTGGACGATCTGTCCCCGGCCGAGCTGGCCGCCCCCACCGCCTGGGTCTTCGGCAACGAGGCATGGGGGATGCCCGAGCCGGTGCTGGCGCTGGCCGACGAGTCGGTGGCAGTGCCGATTTATGGCCGGGCCGAGAGCCTGAACCTGGCCACCGCGGCGGCCGTTTGTCTTTATGCCAGTGCTCGCGCCGCCCGGGTCGCGCGGGGCGCGTGAGGTGACGAAACGCTTACGTCTACGGCCTTTACCCGCCTGGCGGCAGATTCTCCGGGTGCGGGGCTGTCCTGCCAACGCGAGCACGCTAGAGTTCCATCACATTCCGTTACGCGAAACGGTAACGGTACAGGAGTGGGTGCCAATGACGAGCCGAGCGGCACTGGGCTGGCCCGGCGAGCCCCCCGGCGCGAGCCGGACGTCTCCGGCTGACGCGCTCGCGGCGGCTTGCGATGTGCCCGGCTGGCTCGTCATCGCCGACGAACTGCCCGACGGCCTGGTCGTCGCGGACGAGACCGGCCAGGTCACCGTGTTCAACCGGGCCGCCGCCGGGCTGACCGGTGTGAGCCCGGCCGAGGCGCTGGGTAAGGAACTGTTCGACATCCTGCCGCTGCACGACGCCGACGGGCGCGACTGGTGGGCGCTCACCGACCCCTACCACGGCCTGCACACCCGCTCCCGGCACCCGGAACGGCCGCTGTTCCTCGCCGACGGCACCGAGGTGCTGGTCAACGTCCGCTACGTGCGCGAGCCGCGCCACCGCCGCGAGGTGCAGCGGCTGGTGGTGGCGCTGCACGACGCGGGCCAGCGCGCCCGGCTGGAGCGAAGCCGGGCCGACCTGGTCTCCACCGTCGCCCACGAGCTGCGCTCCCCGCTCACCAGTGTGAAGGGCTTCACCGCGACGCTGCTGTCCAAGTGGCACCGGTTCACCGAAGACCAGAAGCTCATGATGCTGGAGACGGTCAACGCGGACGCGGACCGGGTCACCCGGCTCATCACCGAGTTGCTCGACGTGTCCCGGATCGAGTCCGGCCGCCTGGAGGTGCACCGCCAGCTGGTCGACGTGCCCGAGCGGGTCCGGAAGATCATGGCCGGCCGGGTCGCCGCCGGTGAGCCCGAGGACCGGTTCCGGCTGTCGGTCGCCGACGGCCTCCCGGAGACCTGGCTCGACCCCGACAAGGTGGACCAGATCCTGGCCAACCTCATCGAGAACGCGGTCCGTCACGGGGCTGGTACCGTAACCGTTGTGGTAGAGCCAGCCGCCGGAGGCGACGTCATGGCGGTGTCCGTGCAGGACGAGGGTGAGGGGATCGCCCCCGATCTCGCCTCACGCGTGTTCCGCCAGTTCTGGCGGGGCAAGCGGCGCGGAGGTACCGGCCTCGGCCTCTACATCGTCAAGGGCCTGGTGGAAGCGCACGGCGGGACCATCAGCGTGGGACGCGCGCCGGGCGGCGGCGCCGAGTTCCGATTTACCATGCCCGCGGGGACTCCGCTCGCCTGATCGAGCCGGAAGGACCGCGGGCCGCTCTGCGCGGGACTGCCCACCCGCCGCGACCGCGCGGCGGACTGTGGCTCACGCACCCTGGTTCCCTTTTTCAAATTCGTCATGAGAAGGCCCGATGTCCGGACCCAGCAGTAACTATGACCCCGTGGAGGTGACCCCGTTGTCACCCGAGGAGGTCACCCGGATGCGCGACGAGGCGATCGCCGCCATCAACGCCGCCAGCAACCTCGACGAGCTCAAGGCGGCGCGGATCGCCCACACCGGTGACCGGGCGCCGCTCACCCTGGCCAACGCGGAGATCGGGGCGCTCCCGCCGCAGGCCCGGGCCGAGGCCGGCAAGCGGGTCGGCGCCGCCCGCGGCGCCGTCCGCCAGGCGCTGGCCGACCGCACCACCGAGCTCGAGGCCGAGCGGGACCAGCAGGTCCTGCTGACCGAGACCGTCGACGTGACGCTGCCCTGGGACCGGCACCCGGCCGGCGCCCGGCACCCGGTCACGATGGCCGCCGACCGGCTGTCGGACGTGTTCGTGGCCATGGGCTACGAGGTCGCCGAGGGCCCCGAGGTCGAGGCCGAGTGGTACAACTTCGACGCGCTGAACTTCCCGCCCGACCACCCGGCCCGCGAGTCCCAGGACACCCTGTTCGTGGCCGGCCCCAAGGAGGCCGGGGACGGCACCGGCGACCCCGGCCATTCCGGGGTGGTGCTGCGCACCCACACCTCGCCGGTGCAGATCCGCGCGATGCTGTCCCGGCCGCTGCCGCTGTACGTGGTCAGCCCGGGCCGGTGTTTCCGGGCCGACGCGCTCGACGCCACCCACAGCCCGGTGTTCCACCAGATCGAGGGCCTGGCCGTCGACGAGGGCCTGACCATGGCCGACCTGCGCGGCGCGATCCAGGCGTTCGTGGACGCGATGTTCGGCGAGGGCCTGCGGACCCGGTTCCGGCCGGACTATTTCCCGTTCACCGAGCCGTCCGGTGACGTGTCGATGGAGTGCCACGTGTGCCGGGGCGCCTCCACCGGGCCGGCGGCGAGCCGTGCCGGGTCTGCCGCTCGCAGGGCTGGATCGAGATCGCCGGCTGCGGCATGGTCAACCCGCGGGTGCTGATCGCCTGCGGCATCGACCCCAACCGCTACAGCGGCTTCGCCTTCGGCCTGGGCATCGAGCGCACGCTCATGATCGGCCACGGCGTCACCGACATCCGCGACACCACCGAGGGTGACGTCCGGTTCAGCCGGGCCTTCGGGACGGAGATCTGACCATGAAACTTCCGCTGTCCTGGCTGCGCGAGTACGCCCCGGTCGAGTCCTCGGTCGAGGTGGCCGAGATCGCCCGGCGACTCACCGCGCTCAAGCTCGAGGTCGAGTCGGTCGACCTGGTCGGCCACGACATCTCCGGCGTGGTCATCGCCCAGGTGCTGTCGATCGAGGAGCTGACCGAGTTCAAGAAGCCGATCCGGTACTGCCGGGTGGCCACCGAGGACGGTCACAGCCTCGGCAGCGAGGGCAACTTCGGCGTGGTCTGCGGCGCCACCAACTTCGCCGCCGGGGACAAGGTCGCGCTGGCGGCGCCGGGCGCGGTGCTGCCCGGCGGGTTCGAGATCGGCGCCCGCAAGACCTACGGCAAGCTGTCCGAGGGCATGATCTGCGCGGCTGACGAGCTCGGCATCGGCGACGACCACTCCGGCATCCTCGTGCTGCCCGCCGCCGCTCCGCTCGGCGCCGATTTCGCCACCTACGCGGGCCTGCGGGACGAGGTGTTCGACATCGCGGTCACCCCCGACCGCGGCGACTGCGTCTCGGTCCGCGGCGTCGCCCGCGAGCTGGCCATCGCGTTCGGCGTGCCGTTCACCGACCCGGCCGACTCCGGCCTGCCCGCCCACGCCGGGCTCGGCGGCGACCTGGGCTGGGTGTCCAGCGACGTGCGGCCGGTCAGCACCGCCGACCCGACCGCCTGCGACCGGATCGTGCTCCGCTCGGTCCGCGGCTTCCAGCCCGGCGCCGCCACCCCGCTGTGGATGCAGGTCCGGCTGAACCGCTGCGGCGTCCGCACGGTGTCGCTGGCCGTCGACGTGACCAACTACCTCATGCTCGAGCTTGGCCAGCCGCTCCACGCGTTCGACAACACCCGGGTCAGCGGGCCGATCGTGGTCCGCCGGGCGCAGCCGGGGGAGCGGCTGGAGACCCTCGATCACGTGACCCGGGCCCTGGAGCCGGAGGACATCGTCATCGCCGACGACACCGGGGCGGTCTCGCTGGCCGGCACCATGGGCGGGCTGAGCACCGAGATCAGCGACGACACGTCCGACGTGCTGATCGAGGCGGCCCACTTCTCCCCGGTCGGCGTGGCCAAGATGTCCCGCCGCCACCGGCTGCACAGCGAGGCCTCCTACCGGTTCGAGCGCGGGGTCGACCGCGAGCTGCCGCTGCGCGCCTCCGCCAAGGCGGTGGCCATGCTGGCCTCGCTCGGCCACGGCACGATCGTGCCCGGCTGCCAGCACGCCTCGGTGGAGGTGGCGCCCACCCAGGTCTCGATGGCCGAGGACTACCCGGACCGGGTGGCCGGTGTGATCTACGGGCTGGACACCGTGACCTGGCGGCTGCGCCAGCTCGGCTGCGCCACCGACCACGACCGGGCCGCGCGGGTGCTCACCGCGACCGCGCCGTCCTGGCGCTCGGACCTGGGTGACCCGGCCGACCTGGCCGAAGAGGTCATCCGGCTCGAGGGTTACGAGAACGTCCCGGTCCGGCGCCCGCGGGCGTTCGCCGGGCGCGGGCTGACCACCCGGCAGCGGCTGCGCCGGTCCGTCGGCCGTGGCCTGGCCGGCGCCGGCTACGTGGAGGTGCTGGCCGCCCCGTTCGTGTCGGCCGCCGACGCGGACGCGCTGCAGCTGCCGCCCGAGGACCCGCGGCGGCAGACGCTGGCCCTGGCCAACCCGCTCAGCGACGACGAGCCGCTGCTGCGCACTACGCTGCTGCCCGGCCTGTTCCGGGTGCTGAACCGCAACGTCGGCCGCGGCTTCGCCGACGTGGCCCTGTTCGAGCTGGGGCTGGTGTACCTGACCCGGCCCGGCGGCCGGGCGGTGCCGCCCGCGCTGCGGGTGGACCGGGCCCCGGACTTTGAGGAGCTGGCGGCGCTGGAGGCGGCCCTGCCGGACCAGCCGCTGCACCTTGGGCTGGTGCTGGCCGGCGACCGTGAGCTGCCCGGCTGGTGGGGCAAGGGACGCCACGAGTGCTGGGCCGACGCCATCAAGGCGGCCCGCCAGGTCGGCGAGATCTGCCAGGTCAAGGTCGACGTGCGGGCCGACCAGCAGGCGCCCTGGCACCCGGGCCGCTGCGCCGGGGTGTTCGTCCAGGCCAGCGACGGCTCCCAGCAGACCGAGTGGCTGGCCGGGTACGCCGGTGAGCTGCACCCGCGGGTCATCGAGGCGTTCGGGCTGCCCGCCAGAACCAGCGCGCTCGAGCTGGACATGTCCACCGTGATCGCGGCGGCCGAGCGGTCCGGCCCGGTGCAGGCCCCGGTGCTGTCCTCCTACCCGCTGGCCACCCAGGACGTCGCGCTGCTGGTCGACGCCGCCGTGCCCGCCGCCGACGTCGAAGCGGCGCTGCGGGCCGGCGCGGCCGGCGCGGGTGACGGCACCCTGCTGGAGGATGTCCGCCTGTTCGACGTCTACACCGGTGAGCAGGTCGGCGAGGGCCGCAAGTCGCTCGCCTATACGCTGCGGTTCCGGGCTCCCGACCGAACCCTCACCGCCGCCGAGGTCGCCGAGGTCCGCGACGCCGCCGTCGCCGCCGCCACCGAACAGGTCGGCGCCGAGCTGCGCACCAGCTAACCCTGGCGCCCGGCCACCCCCGCGTCTCCCCGCGGCCCGCCTACCTCCGGCGCACCACGAACACCGCGGTGCGCAGCAGCACCACCAGCCACGCCAGCACCAGCAGGCCGTACAGCACCAGCGACACGTCCTGCAGGCAGCTGGCGTGGCTGCGGGCGGCCAGCGCGACCGTGCCGGTCACGCAGGTCCCGACCGGGAACGTGAAGCTCCACCAGGTCAGCGCGAACGGCAGCCGGTTGCCGGCCGTGCGCGCGGTCCGGAGCGTGAGCGCGGCCGCCAGTACCAGCCACATCATCGCGAACCCCCACACCGGGACCCCGTACAGCAGGGCAGCCACGCTCGCGCCGGTCGCGTACGGAACGGGCAGCACCGGCCCGGCCGCCTTGCCCAGGTTGCTGGCGGCGGTCACCGACTGCCCGAGCGGGCCGAGCACGATCCACAGTGTCGGCGCCATCGCGGCCGCGCCCACCTTGTACTGGACCAGCCGGGACCAGATCTGCGGGATGATGATCAGCGACGCCAGCAGGCTGATGCCGAACATCGCGTAGCAGGCCACCAGCAGGGTCAGCCGCGGCTGGCCGGCCGGCGCGTGCGGGACCAGCAGCGCGCCGGTGGCGGCCGACACCATCGGCGGCACGACCGGCATCAGCCACCCGCCGAAGGCCGAGTCGGCGCCGATCTCGTGCCGGGTCATCATCAGGAACGGGATCCAGCAGGCGGTGACCAGCCCGAGCGCGGTGCCGGCGCTCCACAGCACCCAGTCCAGCTGGACCGCGGCCGCCCCCAGCAGGCCGTGACCGAGCAGCAGCGCGCCCGCTCCCACCACCATCAGCGCCATGGCCGGCGCGCCCCAGAACTGGGCCATGACCGGGTTGGTGGCGTAACCGCGGGCCTGGGCCGGATGCCGGGTCCAGTGCACCGCCCAGCCCACGGTCAGCCCGATCAGCAGCAGCGTGGCCAGCCCCCACACCACCGTGGCGAAAACGTGCATCACCGGCACGTGGATCGGTAGCTGCGTGCCCGCCACCGCCACGATGCCGGTCCCCATCACCGCCGCGAACCAGTTGGGCCCGAACTCCCGGACGGTGGCCGCCGGAGCCGCCCGCCGGGCCGCTTCCTCCGCCCCGGCCCCGCCTCCCCCTTCCGCCCCGGCCCCGCGCCCCCCTTGCGCCTCAACAAACTCCGCGGTCGCTCCAGCCCCGTGCGTCTCGTTCACCAGCATCTGCGTCATATCCCCACGGTCGCCCGAAAGCGCCGCCGCCAGTAGACACCGGTTTTCTATGAGGTCATAACCTTTGCTTATGACTCTGCCCGCCCGGGTGGCCGACCTGGCCGCGTTCGACCTGCTGCTGACGGTCGCGCGGCGGGGCAGCCTGGGCCGGGCGGCGGCCGAGCACGGCATCTCCCAGCCGGCCGCCAGCACCCGCATCCGGCAGCTGGAGGCCCAGCTCGGCCTGGCGCTGATCGAGCGGTCCCCGCGCGGATCGCGGCTCACCCCGGCCGGCGCGCTGGTCGCGGGCTGGGCCCAGACCGCCGTCGACGCGGCCGCGGCGCTGGACGCCGGGGTCACCGCGCTGCGGCGCCAGCACGAGTCCCGGCTCCGCATCGTGGCCAGCATGACCGTCGCTGAGTACCTGCTGCCCGGCTGGCTGACCGCCCTGCGGGCCGTCGACCCCGGCGCCGCCGTCGCGCTCAGCGCGGTCAACTCGGCCGACGTGGCCGAGGCGGTGCTGACCGAGGCGGCCGAGGTCGGCTTCGTCGAAGGCCCCGACCTGCCGGACGGCCTCCGCGCGGCCCGGGTCGGCCGGGACGAGCTGACCGTGGTCGTCGCCCCCGCCCACCCCTGGTCCCGCCGGCGCCGCGGCATCGACGCGGCCGAACTGGCCATCACCCCCCTGGTCGCCCGCGAAGCTGGCTCCGGTACCCGCCGCGTGTTCGAGCAGGCGCTGGCCCGGGCCGGGCTGACCGGCGCTCCACCCCAGGCCGAGCTCTCCTCCACCACCGCGATCAAAGCTGCCGTAGCAGCCGGGGGCGCCCCCGCCGTCCTCAGCTCCCTCGCCGTCGCCGCCGACCTGGTCGGCGGTTCGCTCCGGGCGGTGCCGGTCCTCGGCCTGGACCTGCGCCGGGACCTACGGGCCGTCTGGCGGGCCGGCCGCCCGCTGACCGGCCCCGCCCGCGACCTCGTAGCCATCGCCACGCGCTGACCCGTGCGGACGCGCATTCCCGGTCATGATCCATTGCTCGGTTACGTTTTCTGAATAGCGCTGACAACGGAACCCGGCGATTGATCTTGAGACTGCTGTGCCTGGGGCGCCCGGTGAGGCACGCCAAGGACCCGCTCAGGAGGGAACAGCGGCCGGCAGCGCGGCGCCGGCCGCCAAACCCGCCCAATCCTGTTGCATAAATTATCGCAACACTGCATACTTTTGCAGAGAGGCGAGAAGCCAGACAAGCTCGGCGCCCCGGTCGCACCCGAGGATACGCGCCAGGATGCATCCCAGCCGAACCAGGAGGCAAACGCGACATGGGCGCACGAGTCGCGGTCGCAGGTGCCAGTGGCTACGCGGGCGGCGAACTGCTCCGCCTGCTGGCCACCCATCCGGACCTGGAGATCGGTGCCCTCGGCGCGGGTTCCAACGCCGGGGCCCCGGTCACCGCGGTCCACCCCAACCTAATCACGCTAGCCGATCGGACGTTCGGCCCGACCACCCCGGCCGCGTTCGCCGGCTCGGATCTGGTGTTCATGGCCCTGCCGCACGACGAAGCGGCCACGCTGGCCCAGCAGCTGCCCGAGGAGACCAAGGTCGTCGACCTCGGGCCGGCTTCCGGCTGAAAAGCCCCGACGCCTGGGACCGCTATTACGGCGGCGACCACCCGGGCACCTGGGCCTACGGGCTGCCCGAGCTGCCCGGCGCCCGGGCCACCGTCCGGGCCGCCAGCCGGGTGGCCTCGCCCGGCTGCTACGCCACTGCCTCGATCGTGGCGCTGGCCCCGCTGCTGGCCTACGGCCTGGCCGCCGCCGAGGACGTCGTGATCGTGGCTGCCTCCGGCACCTCCGGCGCGGGCCGGTCGGCGACCGTCAGCCTGCTCGGCAGTGAGGTCATGGGCTCGGTGTCCGCCTACAAGGTGGGCGGCGTGCACCGGCACATCCCCGAGATCGAGCAGGCCCTCCAGTCGGTGCTGCCAGACGGCGAGCCGAGGGCCACGATCTCCTTCACCCCCACGCTGGCCCCGATGCCCCGCGGCATCCTCGCCACCTGCACCGCCCGCCTCACCACCGGCGCCAGCACCGCGGAGCTCCGCGACGCGATCGGCGACACCTATGACAGCGAACCCTTTATCCATCTGCTGGCCGAGGGCCAATGGCCCGCCACCGGCGCCACCTCCGGCTCGAACGCGGCCCACCTCCAAGTGGTAGCCGACCCGCACGCGGGCCGGGCCGTGGTGGTCTCGGCCATCGACAACCTCGGCAAGGGCGCGGCCGGTCAGGCCATTCAGAACGCCAACCTCATGCTCGGCCTGCCGGAAACGGCGGGCCTGACCGCCCTGGGAGTCGCGCCGTGAGCGTCACCGCACCGCTGGGGTTCCGCGCCGCCGGCGTCACCGCCGGCCTGAAGGCGTCCGGTGACCGCGACGTCGCCGTGGTCATCAACGACGGCCCGTCCCGGGCCGCCGCCGCCGTGTTCACCGCCAACCGGGTCAAGGCCGCCCCCGTGCTGTGGACCCAGCAGGTGGTCAGCGGCGGCCGCGTCCGCGCGGTCGCGCTGAACTCCGGCGGCGCCAACGCCTGCACCGGCCCGCTCGGCTTCCAGGACACCCACGCCACCGCCGAGCGGCTCGGCGTGGCTCTGAACGACTCGGCCGGGGAGATGGCGATCTGCTCGACCGGGCTGATCGGTGAGCGGCTGCCGATGGACAAGATCTTGTCGGGGGTCGACGCCTGCGTGGCCGAGGCGGCCCGCGGCGGCGGCCTGGCCGCGGCCGACGCGATCCGCACCACCGACACGGTGGTCAAGATCAGCTTCCGCCGGGAGAGCGCAGGTGGCGGCGAGCAGGGCGGCTCCGCCTACTCCATCGGCGGCATGGCGAAGGGCGCCGGCATGCTGGCCCCGGCCCTGGCCACCATGCTGTGCGTGGTCACCACCGACGCCGATCTGCCGCCGGCCGACCTCGACGCGGCCCTGCGGGAAGCCACGCGAGCCTCGTTCGACCGGCTCGACACCGACGGCTGCATGTCGACCAACGACACCGTGCTGCTGATGGCCAGCGGCGCGTCCGGCATCCAGCCGAAGCTCGCCGACTTCACCCTGATGCTCACCGAGGTGTGCACCGACCTGGCCCGCCAGCTCCAGCTCGACGCCGAGGGCGCGGGCAAGATGATCATGGTGGACGTCATCGGCGCGGCCAGCGAGGCCGACGCGGTCCAGGCCGGCCGGGCGGTGGCCCGCAGCAACCTGCTCAAGTGCGCGATCGCGGGGGAGGACCCGAACTGGGGCCGCGTGGTCTCGGCCGTCGGCACCACCGCCGCCGCCTTCGATCCGGACCGCCTGAACGTGGCCATCAACGGGATCTGGGTGTGCCGGAACGGCTGCGCGGGCGACGAGCGGTCCAAGGTCGACATGACCCCCCGGGACGTGACGATCACCGTCGACCTGTCGGCCGGCCCGCACGCCGCCACCATCCTCACCACCGACCTGACCACCGAATACGTCCACGAGAACTCGGCCTACTCGACGTGACAGACAATTACGACGGCCGGGCGGGCGCCAGCGCCAAGGCAGAGACCCTGATCGAGGCGCTGCCGTGGATGATCCGATTCCACGACCAGACCGTGGTCATCAAGTACGGCGGCAACGCGATGACCGAGGAGGCCAACAGCGCGGCCTTCGCCGAGGACCTGGTGTTCCTGCGCTACGCCGGGCTGCGGCCGGTGGTCGTGCACGGCGGCGGCCCCCAGATCACCGAGCACCTGGACCGGCTCGGGCTGGAGACCACGTTCACCGCGGGCCTGCGGGTCACCACCCCGGAGGCCATGGACGTGGTGCGGATGGTGCTCACCGGCAAGGTCAACAAGGACATCGTCCGGCTGATCAACCGGGACGGCCCGTTCGCGATCGGCATGTCCGGTGAGGACGCCAACCTGTTCACCGCCAGCCGCAAGCTGGCCATGGTGGACGGCGAGCCGGTCGACATCGGGCTGGTCGGCGAGATCGAGACGACCGACCCGGGCGCGATCCGCGCGCTCATCGCCGACCGGCGGATCCCGGTGGTGTCCAGCGTCGCCCGGGGCGGGGACGGCGAGGTCTACAACGTCAACGCCGACACCGCCGCCGCCGAGCTGGCGGTCGCGCTGGGCGCGGCCAAACTGATGATCCTCACCGACGTGCCCGGCCTGTACCGGACCTGGCCGCCCACTGGCGACGTGATCCGCCGGCTCGGCGCGACCGAGCTGGAGACCATGCTGCCCGGCCTCGGCAGCGGAATGATCCCCAAGATGGGCGCCTGCCTGACAGCGGTCCGCGGCGGCGTGCCCCAGGCCCACGTGGTCGACGGCCGCCAGCCGCACGCCGTGCTGCTGGAAATCTTCACCGACTCCGGGACCGGGACCATGGTCGTTCCCGACAGCGCTGCCAACACCGGGAGGTAGAAACACTGTGAGCGCCACCGACGTACTGCAGAAGCGGTTCGCGGCCGCCCTGATGCCCAACTACGGGCTGCCCGCGGTGGCCCTGGCCCGCGGCGACGGCTGCCGGGTCTGGGACGCCGACGGCAACGAGTACCTCGACCTGTTCGCGGGCATCGCGGTCAGCGCCCTCGGCCACGCCCACCCCGCCCTGACCAGCGCGGTCAGCCAGCAGGTGGCCACGCTGGCCCACACCTCGAACCTGTTCGTGCACGAGCCCGGCGTCGAGCTCGCGGAAAAGCTCCAGGCCCTGCTGGGCGGCCCCGCGGCGGGCGCCGGACCGGCCGACGCTCGGGTGTTCTTCGCCAACTCCGGCGCCGAGGCCAACGAGGCCGCGATCAAGCTGGTCCGGCGCCACTGGGAAAAGCAGGGCCAGAAAGAGGCCCGGCCGGTCTACGTGGCCACCGAGAACGGGTTCCACGGCCGCACGATGGGCGCGCTGGCGCTGACCGGCAAGGCGTCGATCCGCGAGCCGTTCGCGCCGTTCGGCATCGAGGTGCGATTTGTGCCCTACGGCGACGCGGACGCGCTGCGGGCCGCGATCGGCCCGGACTGCGCGGCCGTGTTCCTGGAGCCGTGCCAGGGCGAGGCCGGGGTGGTCCCGCCGCCCCCCGGCTACCTGCGGGCGGCCCGCGAGGCCTGCGACGCGGCCGGTGCGCTGCTGGTCGTGGACGAGATCCAGAGCGGCATCGGGCGGACCGGGCACTGGTTCGCGCACCAGGCCGAAGGCGTCACCCCCGACGTCCTCACGCTGGCCAAGGGGCTGGGCGGCGGCCTGCCGATCGGGGCCTGCGTCGGGTTCGGTCAGTACGGCACCGTGCTCGGCAAGGGTGACCACGGCTCCACGTTCGGTGCCAACCCGGTGTCCTGCGCGGCCGCGCTGGCCGTGCTGAACACGATCGAGGCCGACGGCCTGCTGGCCAACGCGGCCGCGGCCGGGCAGCAGCTGGCCGACGGCATCACCGCGATCGATCACCCGCTGCTGGCCGGAGTCCGCGGCCAGGGCCTGTGGCTGGCCGCGCTGCTGACCGAGGACGCCGCTCCCGCCGTGGAAACCGCCGCCCGCCAGGCCGGATTCCTGGTCAACGCGGTGCAGCCGGACGCGATCCGGCTGGCCCCGCCGCTGATCATCACTCCTGGGGAAGTGACCGTTTTCCTGGATGCATTGCCCGCTGTTTTTGAAAGGGCCGCCACCGCCGGGAGTGCCGCATGACTGCGAAGCCGGCTCGGCCGGGGCCGCACCAGCCGCGGCACTTCCTGCGTGACGACGACCTCAGCCCGGCCGAGCAGGCCGAGGTGCTGGAGCTGGCCGCCGTCCTCAAGGCAGACCGGTTCGCGCAGCAGCCGCTGGCCGGGCCGCGCACGGTGGCGGTGATGTTCGACAAGCCGTCGCTGCGCACCCGGGTCTCGTTCGCGACCGGCATCGCCGAGCTGGGCGGCAGCCCGCTGATCATCGAGACCGGGACCACTCAGATGGGCCGGGGCGAGACGATCGAGGACACCGCCCGGGTGCTCAGCCGTCAGGTGACCGCGATCGCCTGGCGCACGTTCGGTCAGGACCGGCTGGCCGAGCTGGCCTCGGCCAGCGACGTGCCGGTGATCAACGCGCTGACCGACAGCTTCCACCCCTGCCAGATCCTGGCCGACCTGCAGGCGATCGGGGAGGCCAAGGGCGCGCTGGCCGGCCTGACCATGACGTTCCTGGGCGACGGGTCCAGCAACATGGCCCACTCCTACCTGCTCGGCGGGGCCACGGCCGGCCTGCAGGTGCGGATCGCGTCCCCGGCCGCCTTCCAGCCGGACCCCGCGATCCTGGACGCCGCGGCCGCGATCGGCCGCCAGACCGGCGGCAGCGCGCGCTGGGTCGAGGACCCAAAGGAGGCAGCGGCTGCCGTGGACGTGCTCGCCACCGACGTGTGGGTCTCGATGGGGCAGGACACCGAGCGGGCCGAACGGCTCGCCACCATGGCCCCCTACGCCCTCGACAACGCCAAGCTCGACCTGGCCGCCCCGGACTGCATCGTGCTGCACTGCCTGCCCGCGCACCGGGGCGAGGAGATCAGCGCCGAGGTGCTGGACGGCCCGCACAGCCGCGTCTGGGACCAGGCCGAGAACCGCCTGCACGCGCAGAAGGCGCTGCTGACCTGGCTGCTGGCCAAAAGCACCTCCAGCCCCACCGACCCCCTCGGCCCCACCAGTCCCACCAATCTCGAGGGCCACGGGCGATGACCGTGACCCGCCCCGGCACCAAAGCCTCGCGGCAGGCCTGGGTCGCGGCCACCCTGGCCGACCGGCCGGTCCGCTCGCAGGAGGAGCTGGCCCGGCTGCTGGCCGAACGGGGGATGCCGGTCACCCAGGCCACGCTGTCGCGCGACCTGGAGGAGATCGGCGCGGTCCGGGTCCGCGCGGCCGACGGCTCGCTGGTCTACGCGCTGCCCGAGGAGCCCGGCGGTCCCGGTTCCCGGCCCGGGGGAGTAGGCGCCCCGCACGAACCCGCCTCCGGCCCGCGACTGTCGCGTACCGCCGCCGAGCTTCTGATCTCGGCCGAGGCCAGCGCCAACATGGTGGTGCTGCGGACCCCGGCGGGCGCGGCCCAGTTCCTGGCCTCGGTGCTGGACCACGCGGCCTGGCCGTCCATTCTCGGTACGGTCGCCGGCGACGATACCGTGCTGGTCATCGCCCGCGACCCGAGCGGCGGCGACGCCCTCGCGGCCCAGCTGCTCGCGCTGGCCGAGCGGCGGCACTGACCACGACGAAGTGAGAACTGAGGAAGACGTGACAGAAGCAGGGAGTGCACCACCGACCAGGCTGTGGGGCGGACGGTTCGAGTCGGGGCCGGCGGACGCGCTCGCGCGCCTGTCGGTGAGTGTGCAGTTCGACTGGCGGCTGGCCCCCTACGACCTGCTCGCGTCCCGGGCGCACACCCGCGCGCTGTTCGGCGCCGGGCTGCTCACCGAGGACGAGCGGGACGCCATGCTGGGAGCCCTGGACGACCTGGACCGGGCCTGCCGGGACGGCAGCTTCCGGCCCACCGCGGCCGACGAGGACGTGCACACCGCGCTGGAACGCGGCCTGCTGGAGCGGCTGGGCACGCTCGGCGGCAAGCTCCGGGCCGGCCGCAGCCGTAACGACCAGGTCGCCACCGACCTGCGGCTGTACCTGCGGGACCACGTGCGGATGATCGTGTCCCGGCTCGCCGAGCTGGAGACCGCGCTGCTCGGCCAGGCCGAGCGGCACTCCGGTGTGGCCGCCCCCGGCTTCACCCACCTGCAGCACGCCCAGCCGGTGCTGTTCTCCCACCAGCTGCTGGCCCACGTGCACGCGTTCGCCCGGGACGCGGACCGGCTGCGGGACTGGGACAAGCGGGCCGCGATCTCGCCGCTGGGCGCGGGCGCGCTGGCCGGCTCGTCGCTGCCGTTCGACCCGCGCGACCTGGCCAAGCAGCTCGGCTTCGCCGCCGCCACGACCAACTCGATGGACGCGGTCAGCGACCGGGACTTCGCGGCCGAGTTCTGTTTCGCGGCCGCGCTGATCGGCGTGCACCTGTCCCGGCTGGGCGAGGAGATCGTGCTCTGGTCCTCGCAGGAGTTCGGCTGGATCGAGATCGACGACGCCTACGCGACCGGCTCGTCGATCATGCCGCAGAAGAAGAACCCCGACGTGGCCGAGCTCGCCCGCGGCAAGGCGGGCCGGCTGATCGGCGGCCTGACCGGGCTGCTGACCACGCTCAAGGGCCTGCCGCTGACCTACAACCGGGACCTGCAGGAGGACAAGGAGCCGGTGTTCGACGCGGTCGACACGCTGCTGCTGGTGCTGCCGGCCGTGGCTGGCCTGGTGAGCACGTTCCGGCTGCACGCGGAGCGGGTCTCGGCCAGCGCCAGCGCCGGCTTCACGCTCGCCACCGACCTGGCCGAGTACCTGGTGCAGCGGAAGGTGCCGTTCCGCGAGGCGCACGAGATCGTCGGCCACCTGGTCGTCTGGTGCCAGGTGCACGACGTCGAGCTGGAGGATGTCGACGACGAGGACCTGCAGCGGATCTCGCCCCACCTGACCCCCGACGTCCGCCAGGTGCTGACCGTCCGCGGCGCCCTGGACGCGCGCAAGGAGCAGGGCGGCACCGCCCCGGCCCGGGTCGCCGAGCAGCTCACCGCGCTGCGCACGCTGGCCGACCAGCACGCGGCGTGGGCGACGAGCTGACCGGGGCCCCGCGAGCAGGAGGGCCGCGGTGCTGTCTGGACTGAGGAAGCAGGACCGAGGAACGAGGTCCGGATGACGAGGGAAGACAGCGCCTTGGAGCGGCCCGGGAGCGAGCGGGGTAATCAAACACTGCCCCGGGAATTCTTCAGCCGGCGGTCGCTCGACGTGGCGCCGGCCCTCCTGGGCTGCGTGCTGGAGACCGACAGCGCGGCCGGCCCGGTGGCGGTCCGGATCACCGAGGTCGAGGCCTACAGTGGCCAGACCGACCCGGCCTCGCACGCCTACCGCCGCAAGTCCGGCCGCAATCAGGTCATGTTCGGCCCGCCCGGCCACGCCTACGTGTACCAGATCTACGGCCTGCACTTCTGCGTCAACCTGGTCTGCCAGCCGGCCGGGGTGGCGGAGGCGGTGCTGCTGCGGGCGGGCCAGGTGGTGGAGGGGGAAGAGGTGGCCTGGGAACGCCGCCCGGCCGCCCGGTCCGGGATCCAGCTGGCCCGCGGCCCGGCCCTGCTGTGCCAGGTGCTGGCCATCGACCGCCGGTTCGACGGCACCGACGTGTGCGCCGAGGACTCGCCGGTGCGGATGCGCGGCCCGCGGCCCGGGGACGCGCCCGCCCCCGGCCTGATCCGGACCGGGCCCCGGGTTGGCGTGACCCAGGCCGCCGATTACCCCTGGCGATACTGGATCGACGGCGACCGCTCGGTCTCCGCCTACCGCCGGGCGGTGCCCCGGAAGCGGGCCGAAGCGCAAACGGTTACCACTACCGGCCCCGAAGGTGGCACCATTCAGCCGTGACCGACATCATCGACGAGCTGGCCTGGCGCGGGCTCATATCGCAGTCGACGGACCTGGAGGACCTGCGCAAGGCCCTCGATTCCGGGCCGGTGACGCTCTACGGCGGGTTCGACCCGACCGCGCCCGGCCTGCACATCGGTAACCTCGTGCTGCTGCTCACCCTGCGCCGGTTCCAGCTGGCCGGTCACCGCCCGATCGGCCTGGTCGGCGGGGCCACCGGCCTGATCGGCGACCCGAGCGGCAAGTCGGCCGAACGGGTCCTGAACCCCCGCGAGACCGTCGCCGAGTGGGTCGACCGGATCCGGGCCGAGGTGGAACGGTTCCTGGAGTTCGGCGACATCCCGAACAGCGCGACGATCGTCAGCAACCTGGACTGGACCGCCGGCCTGCCGGTGCTGGAGTTCCTGCGCGACATCGGCAAGCACTTCCCGGTCAACCAGATGCTGGCCCGGGAGTCGGTCAGGGCCCGGCTGGAAGCGGGCGGGATCAGCTACACCGAGTTCAGCTACCAGATCCTGCAGGCCATGGACTTCCTCGAGCTGTTCCGGCGGCGGGACTGCATCCTGCAGATCGGCGGCAGCGACCAGTGGGGCAACCTGGTGGCCGGCGTGGACCTGATCCGCCGGGCCGAAGGCGGCTCGGCCCACGCCCTGGCCACCCCGCTGATCACCAAGCCGGACGGCACCAAGTACGGCAAGTCCGAGGGCGGCGCCATCTGGATCAGCCCCGACCTGATGAGCCCGTACGCGTTCTACCAGTTCTGGCTCAACGTGGGCGACAGCGAGGTGCCCGGCCTGCTCAAGGTGTTCACGTTCCGGTCCCGCGAAGAGATCGAGGAGCTGGAGCGCCAGACCGCCGAGAACCCGCGGGCCCGGACCGGGCAGCGCACCCTGGCCGAAGACGTCACGACGCTGGTACACGGAGCCGACGCCACCGCCCGGGTGATCGCGGCCAGCCGGGCCCTGTTCGGCCAGGGCGACCTGGCCGGCATCGACGAGCTGACCCTGGCCGACGCCGTCACCGAGGTGCCAAATACCGAGGTCTTCCTGGCTGCCCCGGATGAGGCGCTGCCGTCGATCGTCGATCTGATGGCCCTGACCGGCATCGTGCCCAGCAAGTCGGCGGCCCGGCGGACCATCGCCGAAGGCGGCGCCTACCTCAACAACGCCAAGGTCACCGCCGAGGACGCCGTGCCCTCACGCGCCGACCTCCTGCACGGGCGGTACCTCATCCTGCGCCGGGGCAAGCGGTCTGTCGGTGCCGCCGACGTCCGGGTTGCCTGACGGCCGCGGCCAGCCCGGCCCTCCGTTTTCGTATGGATCGGATCGGTTGGACCGGAATATCCGAACGGGCAGAGAAGTTATAACCCTCCACATGGCCAACAGCGTCCGAACCACAGCTGCCGGCGTGTAAGGTAGGGACTACCGCACCACGGAGCCGGAAACGGCCCTGTAGCTGCGGGCCCGTACTGGGATCGAATGCTTTTCGGCAGATCGGTCGCGGCGGGACCCCGGGACAAATTCGATTTTGGATAACGCGCATCAGCGTCATCCGGATCAGATAAGGTTTCGGAGGCCGGGCGGATCGCCCACCTGTTTTCCAGAATCCCTCGCGGGTCTGGTTTGACGGGTAGGAATGCGTCCGGTAAGTTAGAGTAGTTGCCCTGGATGCGGCTGTGAGGCTGCTGATGGTGTGCATCTGTTCCTTGAGAACTCAACAGCGTGCTAAAAGCCAGTGCATTAAGCACATACCCCCGTCGACGGGGGCTGGTCCTTTGGGGCTGGTTCGCCGTCACGGAGATATGCCATGATCACTCCGCCGTTTTGGCGGGGTGCTCTCTGGAATGGTTTGCATTCCGTGTGGCGTGAGCCTGCGGTTTGTATATATGCATTCAACGGAGAGTTTGATCCTGGCTCAGGACGAACGCTGGCGGCGTGCTTAACACATGCAAGTCGAGCGGAAAGGCCCTTCGGGGTACTCGAGCGGCGAACGGGTGAGTAACACGTGAGTAACCTGCCCTTGGCTCTGGGATAGCTCCGGGAAACCGGAATTAATACCGGATATGACCTCGGCCGACATCGGCTTGGGTGGAAAGATTTATCGGCCAGGGATGGGCTCGCGGCCTATCAGCTAGTTGGTGGGGTAACGGCCTACCAAGGCGACGACGGGTAGCCGGCCTGAGAGGGCGACCGGCCACACTGGGACTGAGACACGGCCCAGACTCCTACGGGAGGCAGCAGTGGGGAATATTGCGCAATGGGCGAAAGCCTGACGCAGCGACGCCGCGTGGGGGATGAAGGCCTTCGGGTTGTAAACCCCTTTCGGCAGGGACGAAGCGAAAGTGACGGTACCTGCAGAAGAAGCGCCGGCTAACTACGTGCCAGCAGCCGCGGTAACACGTAGGGCGCAAGCGTTGTCCGGAATCATTGGGCGTAAAGAGCTCGTAGGCGGTTTGTCGCGTCTGCTGTGAAATCTCGGGGCTTAACCCCGAGCTTGCAGTGGATACGGGCAGACTAGAGGTAGGTAGGGGAGAATGGAATTCCCGGTGTAGCGGTGAAATGCGCAGATATCGGGAGGAACACCGGTGGCGAAGGCGGTTCTCTGGGCCTTACCTGACGCTGAGGAGCGAAAGCGTGGGGAGCGAACAGGATTAGATACCCTGGTAGTCCACGCCGTAAACGTTGGGCGCTAGGTGTGGGGTCCTTCCACGGATTCCGTGCCGCAGCTAACGCATTAAGCGCCCCGCCTGGGGAGTACGGCCGCAAGGCTAAAACTCAAAGGAATTGACGGGGGCCCGCACAAGCGGCGGAGCATGTTGCTTAATTCGACGCAACGCGAAGAACCTTACCAAGGTTTGACATGGCCGGAAAAGCCTCAGAGATGGGGTGTCCGTAAGGGTCGGTCACAGGTGGTGCATGGCTGTCGTCAGCTCGTGTCGTGAGATGTTGGGTTAAGTCCCGCAACGAGCGCAACCCTCGTCCTATGTTGCCAGCGGGTAATGCCGGGGACTCATAGGAGACTGCCGGGGTCAACTCGGAGGAAGGTGGGGATGACGTCAAGTCATCATGCCCCTTATGTCTTGGGCTGCAAACATGCTACAATGGCCGGTACAAAGGGCTGCGAAACCGCAAGGTAGAGCGAATCCCAAAAAGCCGGTCTCAGTTCGGATTGGGGTCTGCAACTCGACCCCATGAAGTCGGAGTCGCTAGTAATCGCAGATCAGCAACGCTGCGGTGAATACGTTCCCGGGCCTTGTACACACCGCCCGTCACGTCATGAAAGTCGGCAACACCCGAAGCCGGTGGCCTAACCCCTTGTGGGAGGGAGCCGTCGAAGGTGGGGCCGGCGATTGGGACGAAGTCGTAACAAGGTAGCCGTACCGGAAGGTGCGGCTGGATCACCTCCTTTCTAAGGAGCACCTGGCGTTCAGTCATTGACTGGACGTCCATTGGTCATTTCTCAGGCGAATGTTCTGGGGTGACCTGCTCATTAGTGGAGCACTGGTTATTCAGCTGGTTTCATCAGCCGGGGTCCGTTAGTACACCTGCACTTGTGCGGGAGGGACGCGGGCCGCGGGGGTGAGCTGGCTGGGCACGCTGTTGGGTCCTGAGGGAACGGATGTGTTCGTTTCTTCGTGGACTGGCCCTTCATCAAACTGCCCCCCAGGTTTTGTGCCTGGGGGGTGTGTGGTGGGTTGGGGCTGGGACCGCCCGTATTTTGAGAACTGCATAGTGGACGCGAGCATCATCTGTAGTTGCCAAGTTACTAAGGGCACACGGTGGATGCCTTGGCACCAGGAGCCGATGAAGGACGTAGGAGCCTGCGATAAGCCCCGGGGAGTCGGCAACCAGACTTCGATCCGGGGATTTCCGAATGGGGAAACCCGTCGAGCGTAATTGCTCGTCACCCCCGCCTGAACACATAGGGCGGGTGGAGGTAACGCCGGGAAGTGAAACATCTCAGTACCGGCAGGAAGAGAAAGCAACCGCGATTCCGCGAGTAGTGGTGAGCGAAAGCGGAAGAGGCCAAACCAGTCACGTGTTAAAGCCGGCAGGCGTTGCGTGGCCGGGGTTGCGGGACCGTCTAGTCAGAGCTGCCGTTCTGGCAGGGAGTTATAAATCGTATGGGTAGCCGAAGACGTTGGAAAGCGTCGGCATAGAAGGTGATACCCCTGTACGCGAAACCTGTGCGACTCCCGGACGGGATCCCAAGTAGCACGGAGCCCGAGAAATTCCGTGTGAATCTGGGAGGACCACCTCCTAAGCCTAAATACTCCCTGGTGACCGATAGTGAACCAGTACCGTGAGGGAAAGGTGAAAAGTACCCCGGTGAGGGGTCGTGAAATAGTACCTGAACCCGTGTGCCTACAAGCCGTGGGAGCGTGTCAGCTCTGCTGACGTGAAGTGACCGCGTGCCTTTTGAAGAATGAGCCTGCGAGTTACGGTATGTGGCAAGGTTAACCCGTGTGGGGTAGCCGTAGCGAAAGCGAGTCTGAATAGGGCGAATGAGTCGCATGCTGTAGACCCGAAGCGGAGTGATCTACCCATGGGCAGGTTGAAGCGCGGGTAAGACCGCGTGGAGGACCGAACCCACCAGGGTTGAAAACCTGGGGGATGACCTGTGGGTAGGGGTGAAAGGCCAATCAAACTCCGTGATAGCTGGTTCTCCCCGAAATGCATTTAGGTGCAGCGTTACGTGTTTCTTGCCGGAGGTAGAGCTACTGTTTGGTCTAGGGGGCCTACAAGCTTACTGAAATCAGACAAACTCCGAATGCCGGTAAGTGAGAACGTGGCAGTGAGACTGCGGGCGATAAGGTTCGTAGTCGAGAGGGAAACAACCCAGATCACCAGCTAAGGCCCCTAAGCGTGTGCTAAGTGGAAAAGGATGTGGAGTTGCACAGACAACCAGGAGGTTGGCTTAGAAGCAGCCACCCTTGAAAGAGTGCGTAATAGCTCACTGGTCAAGTGATTCCGCGCCGACAATTTAGCGGGGCTCAAGCACACCGCCGAAGCTGTGGCATTCATGCGATATCCCGGCCTCTTTTCACAGAGGCGGCTGAGGCTTTGACCTTAACTGACTTCGGTCAGGGCGGGTTTTGGCCAGGGCTGCCCGAGTAGCTGAGGTCCAGGTGTGTGGATGGGTAGGGGAGCGTCGTGTGGCGAGTGAAGCGGCGGAGTGATCCAGCCGTGGACGCTACACGAGTGAGAATGCAGGCATGAGTAGCGAAAGAGGGGTGAGAAACCCCTCCGCCGAATGACCAAGGGTTCCTGGGGCAGGCTAATCCGCCCAGGGTAAGTCGGGACCTAAGGCGAGGCCGACAGGCGTAGTCGATGGACAACGGGTTGATATTCCCGTACCCGCGTAGACGCGCCCATGCTGAATCCGGTAATGCTAAACACCCAACGCCTCTTAGTCCTTCGGGACGGCGGGGCTGCGGCTGTGACCCGAGCTGGTAGTAGGCAAGCTGAAGGGGTGACGCAGGAGGGTAGCTCTACCAGGCGATGGTTGTCCTGGAGTAAAGGTGTAGGACAGTGCATAGGCAAATCCGTGCGCTATTAAGTCTGAGACCTGATGCCGAGCCTATTGTGGCGAAGTGAGTGATCCCATGCTGCCGAGAAAAGCCTCGCAGTGAGCGTCTAAGCGGCCCGTACCCTAAACCGACTCAGGTGGTCAGGTAGAGAATACCAAGGCGATCGGATGAACCGTGGTTAAGGAACTAGGCAAATTATCCCCGTAACTTTGGGAGAAGGGGAGCCATGTCCGGTGATAAGACTTGCTCTTTGAGCTGGGTGTGGCCGCAGAGACCAGGGGAAAGCGACTGTTTACTAAAAACACAGGACCGTGCAAAGTCGCAAGACGACGTATACGGTCTGACGCCTGCCCGGTGCTGGAACGTTAAGGGGACGGGTTAGCGACTTTCGGGTTGCGAAGCTCAGAACTTAAGCGCCAGTAAACGGCGGTGGTAACTATAACCATCCTAAGGTAGCGAAATTCCTTGTCGGGTAAGTTCCGACCTGCACGAATGGCGTAACGACTTTCCCACTGTCTCAACCACGGGTCCGGCGAAATTGCACTACGAGTAAAGATGCTCGTTACGCGCAGCAGGACGGAAAGACCCCGGGACCTTCACTGCAGCTTGACATTGGTGTTTGGGTCGGCTTGTGTAGGATAGGTGGGAGACTGTGAAGCGGGCACGCTAGTGCTTGTGGAGTCATCGGTGAAATACCACTCTGGTCGTTCTGGATATCTAACCTGGGTCCGTGATCCGGATCAGGGACAGTGTCTGGTGGGTAGTTTAACTGGGGCGGTTGCCTCCTAAAGAGTAACGGAGGCGCCCAAAGGTACCCTCAGCCTGGTTGGCAACCAGGTGTCGAGTGTAAGTGCACAAGGGTGCTTGACTGTGAGACAGACATGTCGAGCAGGAGCGAAAGCTGGGACTAGTGATCCGGCGGTGGCATGTGGAAGCGCCGTCGCTTAACGGCTAAAAGGTACCCCGGGGATAACAGGCTGATCTTCCCCAAGAGTCCATATCGACGGGATGGTTTGGCACCTCGATGTCGGCTCGTCGCATCCTGGGGCTGGAGTAGGTCCCAAGGGTTGGGCTGTTCGCCCATTAAAGCGGTACGCGAGCTGGGTTTAGAACGTCGTGAGACAGTTCGGTCCCTATCCGCTGCGCGCGTAAGAGACTTGAGAGGGGCTGTCCCTAGTACGAGAGGACCGGGACGGACGAACCTCTGGTGTGCCAGTTGTCCTGCCAAGGGCACGGCTGGTTTGCTACGTTCGGAAGGGATAACCGCTGAAAGCATCTAAGCGGGAAGCTCGCCTCAAGATGAGGTCTCTCTCTGGGTTAACCAGGTAAGGCCCCCAGCTAGACGACTGGGTTGATAGGCCGGAGGTGGAAGCACGGCAACGTGTTCAGCTGACCGGTACTAATAGGCCGAGAGGCTTGGCTTCTACACTCAATCTTGCTCATTTGCGTCCACTATGCGGTTCCCGGGATACGGTCGGGAATCCGATTGATAACTCCATAGCGTTTCGGCGGCCATAGCGAAGGGGAAACACCCGGTCCCATTCCGAACCCGGAAGTTAAGCCCTTCTGCGCCGATGGTACTGCGCGGGGGACCGCGTGGGAGAGTAGGACGCCGCCGGGCATATTTGAAGGAGGCTGCTCCCCGAAAGGGTCGAGCAGCCTCCTTTTTTGTTTGCCGAGGTGGAGACGCTTCCGGCTGCTCGATGCGGGGAGGGCGTCTTCAGGGCTGGCTGCCGTGCCCGGCCAGAGGTGCCAGGGCGCTGGCGATTCGCTGGCATCGAGCAGGATCGACCGTGAGCCCGTTCTCCAGTCCCCAGAGCCAGTAGTCGACGGTTCGGACGAAGCCCCAGGCGGTTGCCTTGGCCTGGTCCAGGTTCCCGTTCTCGGCGATGGTGCCGAGCAGGCCGGTGATGGCTTGCGCGTCGGGAAGCTCGTCGGCCCGGGTCCAGAGCAGGTCCGCCACCGAGCGTTCGGGGGCGCCCACGGCCGCGCGGGGGTCGATCGCCGCCCAGGGCTGGCCTGGCCGCTTGCTGGCGAGGATGTTGCCGTAGTGCAAGTCGGTGTGGACCAGCAAGCGAGCGGGATCGCCGGCCAGGTCCGCCGCGAGCCTGACCGCCAGCGCGATCCACTGGCCGGGAACGGGATCGTGAAGCGAGCGCTGGCGTGCCGGGATCGTCGTGGTGAGCTGGCGGGCCTCGGCTCGCACCGACGGGAAGGACCCGGACGCCTCGACGGCAAGAGTGCGGACAAGGGCTCCCGCGGTGGCGGCGGCCTCGGCAAGAGGAATGTCGGCCAGCGACCGCGAGGCATCAAGGCGCTCCAGGAGCAGGGCCCCGCGGGGCACGTCAGCGGCGACCAGTTCGACGATCCCCCGTCCCCGCCATTCGGTCAGTGCGTCCGGCCTCGCCCCTGGTCTGGTCAGCTGGCCAGGCCAGCTTGAGTGCGAGCGGCCGGCTGTCTTCGCGGACGGGAAAGACGACCGCGTGGCATCCATGCCAGAACAGGTCGCCGGCGGTGATCAGTTTCCACTGGCGGGCCAGGTCGTGCAGCAGGGAGGGCACTGCGGCCATCCATGCCCGTCCCTCCGGCGAATCGACCGCGGCGAGGTCGGGGACGGTCAGGTCCGGGCCTGACTCTTATCTTTCTAGTGCGTACCTCGAGGTGCTGGCCGGCGCGGATCTGCACGGTGCGATACCGGCGGGCGGTGCGGACGAACTTTGGTCACGTAGCCCGTGAGCCCGGCCAGGGTCCTGGCCTTCGCCTCGAGCTCGCGGTTGACGCTCTTTGTCGCGCCGTCAAGGGCGATGAACCGGTCCGTTTCACTGGGGTGAGCCCGGCGACTGCCTTGGCGGCCTCGGCGACCTTGCTCGCCGGCTCGATAATCCACGCCAGCACGAGCTGCCTGATAAAACTCAGGTCTTACGTGCCGTTGCTACACTGCAGCCATGACCGAGCAGGCCAGGCCGCACGACGCCGGCGACCCGCAGGACGAGGCGCCGCGCCTGCCGCGGCACCTGGCCGCGCTCGTCGGTGCGCTCAGCGGGCCGGCCGATCTGGGCCGTAACCATGACAAGTACCTGGCGTACCCCGACCGCGAGACCGACGGCGGAGCGGCTTCCGCGTGATCTTGTGCGACACGGGACCGTTGGTCGCCGCCTTCAACCGTGCCGACGCTGACCATCGGCGTTGCGCGGAGTTCCTCACCCGGAACTGGACCCGGCTCGTGATTCCATCGCTGGCCGTTACCGAGGTCTGCCACCTCCTGTCCGATCCCCGGCGCCGGGGCCGTCCCGCCCTCGCCGCCGAGTTCTGCGAGGCGATCGCCGACGACGAGCTCCGGGTGATCGAGGCGACCCCCTACGACTACCGCCGCATGGCTGAACTACTGACCACTTACGCCTCGTTGCGTCTTCAGGCGGTCGACGCCTGCGTGGTGGCGCTGGCCGAGCGACTGGACGTCCGGGAGGTCGCCGCCCTCGACCGGCGTGACTTCCAGGTCATCGCGCCCCGTCATCTCCCCCGCGGCGAACGGCTCAGGCTGCTGCCGGACGGTTCCTGATCCCACGGGGGGTGCCACCACGGGGGTTGTGCCACCAACCCCTGCGGGGTCGCCGTCACCATCTCGCGGGCACACCGGCCGGCGGCCAGCTGCGGGTCACGTATCGGTCGATGTCGCCCCGCCGCGGCGCGGGCGGCTACGGCCGGCTTCCGGCCTGCGGTGTGATGGTCCGCAGCCGAGCCTCCCGGGCGGCCAGGGGGACGCCTGCTTCGTGCGATGTTGCTCACGTGGTCGCTGGCGTACGCCGCGGGTTCAGACCGGGATGCCAGTCTTGGCTGAGACGGCCCGGGCGGCCCGGCACCTTTGATGCCCCCAGACCGGTCGCCGCTGGATTGCGATGCCGGCACAGTAATCCCGGCGGGGCGGCAATCCCGGCGGGGCGGCCAGCCTGGCTATCGGCCGGCGCGTTTGCCCGGGAGAGCTCCCGGGCATGAGTGCGTCAACGGCCCCACCCGGGGGCCCTCCGCGATGATCTAAGAAGATCCTTAGGGAGATTTTCGGGATCCTGTCCTGCGGCCGAAGGCCGCTGACCTTGGTAGATATCCCGGCTTAGGGTGCAGACCCGGCGCCGGTCGGTTACGGCACGCCGTCCCGATTTGACGAGTGCCTCGTCGATCTCTAAAGTTCTTCTTGCCCCCAGGGGGACGGGACGCCGGAAGGCGGGCCCGAGGCCCCGGGGGAACCCCAAGACCATCGAGCTGGTGGACTTCCGCGACCGCGGAGGGCTTCCAGGGACACAGTCTTGGGCGGGCTACCTGCCTCCTGATCTCAGAGCTTCTTCGAAGTTTCGGTTGACGGGGTGGGGTTGGTCCGGTAAGTTAGAGTAGTTGCCCTGGATGCGGCTGTGAGGCTGCTGATGGTGTGCATCTGTTCCTTGAGAACTCAACAGCGTGCTAAAAGCCAGTGCATTAAGCACATACCCCCGTCGACGGGGGCTGGTCCTTTGGGGCTGGTTCGCCGTCACGGAGATATGCCATGATCACTCCGCCGTTTTGGCGGGGTGCTCTCTGGAATGGTTTGCATTCCGTGTGGCGTGAGCCTGCGGTTTGTATATATGCATTCAACGGAGAGTTTGATCCTGGCTCAGGACGAACGCTGGCGGCGTGCTTAACACATGCAAGTCGAGCGGAAAGGCCCTTCGGGGTACTCGAGCGGCGAACGGGTGAGTAACACGTGAGTAACCTGCCCTTGGCTCTGGGATAGCTCCGGGAAACCGGAATTAATACCGGATATGACCTCGGCCGACATCGGCTTGGGTGGAAAGATTTATCGGCCAGGGATGGGCTCGCGGCCTATCAGCTAGTTGGTGGGGTAACGGCCTACCAAGGCGACGACGGGTAGCCGGCCTGAGAGGGCGACCGGCCACACTGGGACTGAGACACGGCCCAGACTCCTACGGGAGGCAGCAGTGGGGAATATTGCGCAATGGGCGAAAGCCTGACGCAGCGACGCCGCGTGGGGGATGAAGGCCTTCGGGTTGTAAACCCCTTTCGGCAGGGACGAAGCGAAAGTGACGGTACCTGCAGAAGAAGCGCCGGCTAACTACGTGCCAGCAGCCGCGGTAACACGTAGGGCGCAAGCGTTGTCCGGAATCATTGGGCGTAAAGAGCTCGTAGGCGGTTTGTCGCGTCTGCTGTGAAATCTCGGGGCTTAACCCCGAGCTTGCAGTGGATACGGGCAGACTAGAGGTAGGTAGGGGAGAATGGAATTCCCGGTGTAGCGGTGAAATGCGCAGATATCGGGAGGAACACCGGTGGCGAAGGCGGTTCTCTGGGCCTTACCTGACGCTGAGGAGCGAAAGCGTGGGGAGCGAACAGGATTAGATACCCTGGTAGTCCACGCCGTAAACGTTGGGCGCTAGGTGTGGGGTCCTTCCACGGATTCCGTGCCGCAGCTAACGCATTAAGCGCCCCGCCTGGGGAGTACGGCCGCAAGGCTAAAACTCAAAGGAATTGACGGGGGCCCGCACAAGCGGCGGAGCATGTTGCTTAATTCGACGCAACGCGAAGAACCTTACCAAGGTTTGACATGGCCGGAAAAGCCTCAGAGATGGGGTGTCCGTAAGGGTCGGTCACAGGTGGTGCATGGCTGTCGTCAGCTCGTGTCGTGAGATGTTGGGTTAAGTCCCGCAACGAGCGCAACCCTCGTCCTATGTTGCCAGCGGGTAATGCCGGGGACTCATAGGAGACTGCCGGGGTCAACTCGGAGGAAGGTGGGGATGACGTCAAGTCATCATGCCCCTTATGTCTTGGGCTGCAAACATGCTACAATGGCCGGTACAAAGGGCTGCGAAACCGCAAGGTAGAGCGAATCCCAAAAAGCCGGTCTCAGTTCGGATTGGGGTCTGCAACTCGACCCCATGAAGTCGGAGTCGCTAGTAATCGCAGATCAGCAACGCTGCGGTGAATACGTTCCCGGGCCTTGTACACACCGCCCGTCACGTCATGAAAGTCGGCAACACCCGAAGCCGGTGGCCTAACCCCTTGTGGGAGGGAGCCGTCGAAGGTGGGGCCGGCGATTGGGACGAAGTCGTAACAAGGTAGCCGTACCGGAAGGTGCGGCTGGATCACCTCCTTTCTAAGGAGCACCTGGCGTTCAGTCATTGACTGGACGTCCATTGGTCATTTCCCAGGCGAATGTTCTGGGGTGACCTGCTCATTAGTGGAGCACTGGTTATTCAGCTGGTTTCATCAGCCGGGGTCCGTTAGTACACCTGCACTTGTGCGGGAGGGACGCGGGCCGCGGGGGTGAGCTGGCTGGGCACGCTGTTGGGTCCTGAGGGAACGGATGTGTTCGTTTCTTCGTGGACTGGCCCTTCATCAAACTGCCCCCCAGGTTTTGTGCCTGGGGGGTGTGTGGTGGGTTGGGGCTGGGACCGCCCGTATTTTGAGAACTGCATAGTGGACGCGAGCATCATCTGTAGTTGCCAAGTTACTAAGGGCACACGGTGGATGCCTTGGCACCAGGAGCCGATGAAGGACGTAGGAGCCTGCGATAAGCCCCGGGGAGTCGGCAACCAGACTTCGATCCGGGGATTTCCGAATGGGGAAACCCGTCGAGCGTAATTGCTCGTCACCCCCGCCTGAACACATAGGGCGGGTGGAGGTAACGCCGGGAAGTGAAACATCTCAGTACCGGCAGGAAGAGAAAGCAACCGCGATTCCGCGAGTAGTGGTGAGCGAAAGCGGAAGAGGCCAAACCAGTCACGTGTTAAAGCCGGCAGGCGTTGCGTGGCCGGGGTTGCGGGACCGTCTAGTCAGAGCTGCCGTTCTGGCAGGGAGTTATAAATCGTATGGGTAGCCGAAGACGTTGGAAAGCGTCGGCATAGAAGGTGATACCCCTGTACGCGAAACCTGTGCGACTCCCGGACGGGATCCCAAGTAGCACGGAGCCCGAGAAATTCCGTGTGAATCTGGGAGGACCACCTCCTAAGCCTAAATACTCCCTGGTGACCGATAGTGAACCAGTACCGTGAGGGAAAGGTGAAAAGTACCCCGGTGAGGGGTCGTGAAATAGTACCTGAACCCGTGTGCCTACAAGCCGTGGGAGCGTGTCAGCTCTGCTGACGTGAAGTGACCGCGTGCCTTTTGAAGAATGAGCCTGCGAGTTACGGTATGTGGCAAGGTTAACCCGTGTGGGGTAGCCGTAGCGAAAGCGAGTCTGAATAGGGCGAATGAGTCGCATGCTGTAGACCCGAAGCGGAGTGATCTACCCATGGGCAGGTTGAAGCGCGGGTAAGACCGCGTGGAGGACCGAACCCACCAGGGTTGAAAACCTGGGGGATGACCTGTGGGTAGGGGTGAAAGGCCAATCAAACTCCGTGATAGCTGGTTCTCCCCGAAATGCATTTAGGTGCAGCGTTACGTGTTTCTTGCCGGAGGTAGAGCTACTGTTTGGTCTAGGGGGCCTACAAGCTTACTGAAATCAGACAAACTCCGAATGCCGGTAAGTGAGAACGTGGCAGTGAGACTGCGGGCGATAAGGTTCGTAGTCGAGAGGGAAACAACCCAGATCACCAGCTAAGGCCCCTAAGCGTGTGCTAAGTGGAAAAGGATGTGGAGTTGCACAGACAACCAGGAGGTTGGCTTAGAAGCAGCCACCCTTGAAAGAGTGCGTAATAGCTCACTGGTCAAGTGATTCCGCGCCGACAATTTAGCGGGGCTCAAGCACACCGCCGAAGCTGTGGCATTCATGCGATATCCCGGCCTCTTTTCACAGAGGCGGCTGAGGCTTTGACCTTAACTGACTTCGGTCAGGGCGGGTTTTGGCCAGGGCTGCCCGAGTAGCTGAGGTCCAGGTGTGTGGATGGGTAGGGGAGCGTCGTGTGGCGAGTGAAGCGGCGGAGTGATCCAGCCGTGGACGCTACACGAGTGAGAATGCAGGCATGAGTAGCGAAAGAGGGGTGAGAAACCCCTCCGCCGAATGACCAAGGGTTCCTGGGGCAGGCTAATCCGCCCAGGGTAAGTCGGGACCTAAGGCGAGGCCGACAGGCGTAGTCGATGGACAACGGGTTGATATTCCCGTACCCGCGTAGACGCGCCCATGCTGAATCCGGTAATGCTAAACACCCAACGCCTCTTAGTCCTTCGGGACGGCGGGGCTGCGGCTGTGACCCGAGCTGGTAGTAGGCAAGCTGAAGGGGTGACGCAGGAGGGTAGCTCTACCAGGCGATGGTTGTCCTGGAGTAAAGGTGTAGGACAGTGCATAGGCAAATCCGTGCGCTATTAAGTCTGAGACCTGATGCCGAGCCTATTGTGGCGAAGTGAGTGATCCCATGCTGCCGAGAAAAGCCTCGCAGTGAGCGTCTAAGCGGCCCGTACCCTAAACCGACTCAGGTGGTCAGGTAGAGAATACCAAGGCGATCGGATGAACCGTGGTTAAGGAACTAGGCAAATTATCCCCGTAACTTTGGGAGAAGGGGAGCCATGTCCGGTGATAAGACTTGCTCTTTGAGCTGGGTGTGGCCGCAGAGACCAGGGGAAAGCGACTGTTTACTAAAAACACAGGACCGTGCAAAGTCGCAAGACGACGTATACGGTCTGACGCCTGCCCGGTGCTGGAACGTTAAGGGGACGGGTTAGCGACTTTCGGGTTGCGAAGCTCAGAACTTAAGCGCCAGTAAACGGCGGTGGTAACTATAACCATCCTAAGGTAGCGAAATTCCTTGTCGGGTAAGTTCCGACCTGCACGAATGGCGTAACGACTTTCCCACTGTCTCAACCACGGGTCCGGCGAAATTGCACTACGAGTAAAGATGCTCGTTACGCGCAGCAGGACGGAAAGACCCCGGGACCTTCACTGCAGCTTGACATTGGTGTTTGGGTCGGCTTGTGTAGGATAGGTGGGAGACTGTGAAGCGGGCACGCTAGTGCTTGTGGAGTCATCGGTGAAATACCACTCTGGTCGTTCTGGATATCTAACCTGGGTCCGTGATCCGGATCAGGGACAGTGTCTGGTGGGTAGTTTAACTGGGGCGGTTGCCTCCTAAAGAGTAACGGAGGCGCCCAAAGGTACCCTCAGCCTGGTTGGCAACCAGGTGTCGAGTGTAAGTGCACAAGGGTGCTTGACTGTGAGACAGACATGTCGAGCAGGAGCGAAAGCTGGGACTAGTGATCCGGCGGTGGCATGTGGAAGCGCCGTCGCTTAACGGCTAAAAGGTACCCCGGGGATAACAGGCTGATCTTCCCCAAGAGTCCATATCGACGGGATGGTTTGGCACCTCGATGTCGGCTCGTCGCATCCTGGGGCTGGAGTAGGTCCCAAGGGTTGGGCTGTTCGCCCATTAAAGCGGTACGCGAGCTGGGTTTAGAACGTCGTGAGACAGTTCGGTCCCTATCCGCTGCGCGCGTAAGAGACTTGAGAGGGGCTGTCCCTAGTACGAGAGGACCGGGACGGACGAACCTCTGGTGTGCCAGTTGTCCTGCCAAGGGCACGGCTGGTTTGCTACGTTCGGAAGGGATAACCGCTGAAAGCATCTAAGCGGGAAGCTCGCCTCAAGATGAGGTCTCTCTCTGGGTTAACCAGGTAAGGCCCCCAGCTAGACGACTGGGTTGATAGGCCGGAGGTGGAAGCACGGCAACGTGTTCAGCTGACCGGTACTAATAGGCCGAGAGGCTTGGCTTCTACACTCAATCTTGCTCATTTGCGTCCACTATGCGGTTCCCGGGATACGGTCGGGAATCCGATTGATAACTCCATAGCGTTTCGGCGGCCATAGCGAAGGGGAAACACCCGGTCCCATTCCGAACCCGGAAGTTAAGCCCTTCTGCGCCGATGGTACTGCGCGGGGGACCGCGTGGGAGAGTAGGACGCCGCCGGGCATATTTGAAGGAGGCTGCTCCCCGAAAGGGTCGAGCAGCCTCCTTCCTTTTGTGCGTGCCGAAGTAATGGTGCGCCGGGGCGCGGGCCAAGCTCGCCGCCCCAGCGATCTCGTGGAAAGGTGGCACCGTGACCGAGTGGCGCGACGGTGACCAGGACGACCGTAGTGACCGGACCCCGCAGCGTGGTGCAGCTGGCCCTGGCGGAACGGGCGGAGGCCGCGGCCGCACCGGCGGCGCGCCCGGCGGAGGCCGCGGCGCCAGCGGTGGTAGCCGACGTAGCTGGGGTGACCGTGACCGGCAGGACCGGCCCGGCCGCAGCTCTTCCCCGCGCACGGGCGGTCCCCGCAGCGAAGGCTCCCAGGGCCGCGGCGGTGACGGCCGCGGTGCTGATGACCGCGGCTACTCGCGCAGCCGCTCCGGCTCTGCGGGCCGGACCGATCGTCCGGACTCCTCGGGTCGTCCGGGCCGCCCGTTCCGGCCTGGCCGCCCCGACCGGTCCGAGAGCTCCGACGAGCGTCCCAGCCGTCCCTTCCGCACCGGCGGTGGCCCGAGCCGTTCGGCCGACCGCCCCGCTCGCTCCGGTGATCGTCCCGAGCGCTCGGGTGAACGGTCCGATCGCCCGTTCCGCACCGGCGGCCCCCGCTCCGGCGGAGGCCCCCGCACCGGTGGGCCCCGTGCTGGCGGCCAGGGTTACGGTGGCCGCCGCGACGACCGCACCGGCCGCCCGTTCCGCGGCGACCGTGACAGTGGCCCCAGCGACCGCCGCGACCGCCCGGAGGGCCAGGACCGCCCTCCATACCGCGACCGCGCGGAGGGCCAGGACCGCCCCCCGTACCGCGATCGCGCAGAGCGTCAGGACCGCCCGTCCTACCGGGACCGTCCCGATCGCGACGACCGGCCGTCATCCCGTGACCGCTCCGAGCGCCAGGACCGCGCGCCGTACCGGGATCGCGCGCAGGGCCAGGGCCGCCCGTCCGACCGCGACCGTGCCGGGAGCGGGAACCGTCCCGAGCGTCAGGACCGCCCCCCGTATCGCGACCGCGCAGGGAGCCAGGACCGTCCTCCGTATCGGGGCCGCTCCGATCGCGACGACCGGCCGTCATCCCGCGACCGCGCGGAAGGCCAGGACCGGCCGGACCGGTCGGGTGGCCGGCCGTACCGTGGCGACCGCGACGACCGCCCGCGCGGCTCGTACCGCGCCGGCGGGCCCGGGTCGCCGTCTCGCTCCGACGGCGGCGCCCCGTCCCGCTCCTACGGACGTCCGTCATCCTCCTCCGGTCGTCCCTACCGTCCCGCGGGCGAGGGCGGTCCCTCTGGCAGCGGGCGTCCTTCCGGGCCGGGCCGTCCCTCCGGCGCCGGGCGTTCCCCGGGTACCGGCTCCTCCGGCCGCCCGTTCCGCAGCGACCGGCCCGGGCGCCCGGACCGTCCCTACCGCAGCGACCGTCCCGACCAGAGCTACCGGGGTGACCGGCCCGATCGCAGCGACCGTCCCGACCGGAGCTACCGGGGTGACCGTCCCGACCGCAGCGACCGTCCCGATCGTCCTTACCGCGGTGATCGCCCCGACCGCGGACCGGGGCGGCCGTCAGGTCCGGACCGCGGGGGCCGCGAGCGCAACGACCGTAGTGGCTACCCGCCGCTGCCCGATCAAGCCACCGCCGACCAGCTCGAGGCCGAGGCCAGGACCGAGCTGAAGACACTGCCCGCCGATCTGGCCGAGGTGGTCGCCCGGCGGCTGGTCGCGGCCGAGCTGGAAGACGATCCCGAGCGTGCCTACGCCCAGGCCCAGGTCGCGCGGGAGCTGGCCGCCCGGGTCGGGGTGGTCCGCGAAGTGACCGGCCTGGCCGCCTACCGGGCGGGCAAGTGGGCCGAGGCCCTGGCCGAGCTCCGGGCCGCCCGGCGGCTGACCGGGCGGGAATCGTTCCTGCCGGTCATGGCCGACGCCGAGCGGGCGCTGGGTCGGCTGGACCGGGCGCTGGACCTGGTCCGCAGCCCCGAGGCCGCCAAGCTGACCCGGGCCGCGCAGATCGAGCTGCTGATCGTCGAGTCCGGAATCCGCCGCGACCAGGGCCGCCCGGACGCCGCGGTCGTCGTGCTCCAGGTCCCGGAGCTGACCGACGGCAAGGTCCGGCCCTGGTCGGCCGCGCTGTACTACGCCTACGCGGACGCGCTGCTGACGGCCGGCCGCGAGGACGAGGCCCGCGAATGGTTTGAGCAGGCCGCCGCCGCCGATCCCGACGGCGAGACCGACGCCGCCGACCGGGTGCACGAGCTCGGCGGCATGGTGCTGGAGGACCTGGAGGACTTCGAGGGCGAGGACCTCGAGGACCTTGAGGATCTCGAAGCCCTCGACGGCGAAGCCCCAGAGGCCCCCGAGACCCGGGAACCCCCCGAGACCCGGGAACCCCCCGAGACCCGGGAACCCCCCGAGACCTCGGATGTCCCACAAGCCTCGGAGGCTCCGGAAGCCCCGGAAGCCCCAGCCGAAGACCCCTCAGAAGGCACAGCGGAAGACCCCGCCAGCTAGCCGGCTCCGCGCCGGGTGACCCGCCGGAGGTACTCCGCCCGGCTGAGCGGGTTGTCGTCGGTGCGCGGCCGGTCCGGGACGCGACCCCGGACCGGCTGGTAGTGGCCGAACGACGACTCCAGCACGCCTTCGCCCCCGGTCAGCGGGGGGATCAGCTGGCGCAGCTCGTGCACCCGGGCGGCCGGGATGTCGCCTTCCAGGGTGCACCAGGAGTCCCCGCTGGCCGACACTTCCGGGACCGCATGCAGCTTGGCCAGCGCCGGCAGCAGCACGCTGAGGGTGTCGGCCGGGGCGTCCAGGCGGAACCGGTGCACCGGCTCGCACACCACCGTCCCCGCCTGCCGCAGCGCGGCCATCACCACCAGCGGGGTGAGCTTGCGGAAGTCCTGCGGGCTGCTGAGCGGACCACGGGCCGAGGGCGGCCCGTCCGGCACGCTGTACTGGGACCTGACCAGCGTCACCGTGCCGTCGATGACCTGCCAGCCGTGCAGCCCCTGCCGCAGCGTCCCGGTGACGTACTGCTCCATGGCGGCCGCGAAGCTCTCCGTGTTCTTGTAGATGTAGAGCGGCACCCCCTGGTGGCCGATGTCCAGCCGGAACCCCAGGCCGGAGCCCGCCGGAGCCGGATCGATCCGGAAGCCCAGCGTGGCCAGGAACGGGTTGCCCGGGGCGTGCAGGACCTCCTCGGCCGTACCGGTCCGGACCGGCCGTTCGACGCAGATCGGCGTGGTCTCGCGGAACTCGGCCCGCAGTCCGTACTCTGCCGCCAGGGTGGCGTCGATGACCTGTTTCTGCACCTCGCCGTAGAGCGACAGGTAGATCTCCTGCCGGTGGTCGTCCTGGCGGACGTTGATGAGCGGGTCCTGCTCGGCCAGCTCGGTCAGCGCGGCGTGCAGCCGGGTCTTGTCGCGCGCGTCGCGGGCCACCACGGCCGTTTCCAGCGTGGGCGGCGTGAAGTAGTGCTGGTCCACCCGTCCCGGTGCGGTCCCGATCCCGTCCCCGACCTGGATCCCGGCCAGCCCCGACAGCGTGCCGATCTGGCCCGCGCGCACCTGATCACGGCGGGTCGCGCCGCCGTCGGCGAAGACGCCGATCGCCGTCACCTTGCCCGCGCCGGGGCCGAACGGCACCCGGTCCCGGACCGCCAGAGTGCCGGAGAACATCCTGGCGAAGGCGACCTTTTCCCCGGCCGGGCCCCGCTCGACCTTGAACACCCGGCCCGACACCGGCCCGTCCGGGTCCCCGGCGGCCGCGGGGAGCAGCACCGGCAAGGCACGCAGCAGTGCATCGACACCCGCGCCGGTGATGGCCGACCCGAAGTACACCGGGTGGACGAGCATGTCCCTGACCTGCTCGGCCAGCTTTGCCCGGAGCCAGTCGCCCGCCAGCGCGGCCGGGTCCGCCAGGTAGGCGGCCAGCACCGCGTCGTCGTGCTCGGCCAGCATCTCGGCCAGCCAGCCTCCGGACACACCATCGGCGAGGAAATCGTCCGGGCGGAAGGCGGCCGTCCGGGTGCCGAGCCCGCGCACCGAGCCCATTGGCACCAGGGCGGGGGTCAGCCGTTCGGCGATGCCGGCCAGCACGCGCTCGCCGTCGGCGCCGCGGCGGTCGATCTTGTTGACGAAGAACAGCGTCGGCACCCGCAGGCGCTGCAGCGCCCGCCAGAGGATGCGCGTCTGCGGCTGGACGCCCTCGACCGCCGAGACCACCAGCACCACGCCGTCCAGCACGCTGAGCGCCCGCTCCACCTCGGCTATGAAGTCCGGGTGGCCGGGCGTGTCGATCAGGTTGATCGTGCTGCCGCCGGCCGTGAAAGAGACGACCGCGGACTTGATCGTGATGCCGCGCTGGCGCTCCAGCGCCAGCGAGTCCGTCCGGGTGGTGCCGTCGTCTACCCGGCCCGGTTCGTCGATGACCCCCGCGCAGTACAGCAGCCGCTCGGTGAGCGACGTTTTACCTGCGTCGACATGAGCCAAAATCCCCAAATTCACTATTCCGCGAGCCACGCGCCCCATCCTTCGAACCAGCCCAAAGACCCTTTTCGATGGAAATGGACGCTCCGCGCATTAGTGACCCCTCCGGGAATTCGGCTCGCGGGCCGCTGCCCGCCTTTCCTGCCGCATTGTCATCTGTCACCCGCCGGTCGCGCGAATGATTTTCCGTCCAGCCACCCGCCCGGGACCATGCCGCCCGCGGCCGCGCCCCCAGCGACCGCGCCCCCTGGTTAGCTGCCTTCGCGCTCCAGCCAGTGCATGATGCCGGCCACGTTGGCATCGGTGTTGTTCAGCCGCAGCATTTTCTCTCCGGCGTACTCGTCCACACCGGGCTGCAGGCCCCGGTAGCGGTCCTTGGTGCGCTCGTGCACCAGCGCCACCGCGTGGTCCAGGTCGAGCCCTTCCCGGTGCGCCTTGCGGGTCTCGGCCACCCAGACCTTGATCTCCTCGGCCGATCGCTCCAGCGTCTCCTGCGCCTCCCCGACCGGGCCGTAGTGGCTGAACAGCAGCCGCTCCGGCCGCAGCGCGCCGAACAGCGCGACCGACGCCAGCGCGGCATCCAGGTCGAAGTCCGGCGGGGGCGTGCCCGCCCGCAGGTCACCGGTCTCTGGCAGGTACATCCCGGCCGCGTCGCCCACGTACAGGTCGCCGCTGACCGAGTCGAGCAGGCCCACGTGGTGTTTGGCGTGCCCGGGGGAGTAGTGGCTGTCCAGCCGGCGGCCGCCGCCCAGGTCCACCACCCCGGTCTCCCCGACGGTATCGATCCGCTCGGCGGGGGTCGGCGCGAGCGTGCCGAACAGCCGGTCCAGGTCGTCGCCGTAGACCGTCCGGGCGCTGGCCATCAGCCGCGACGGGTCGGCCAGGTGGCGGGCGCCCCTGGTGTGCACGACCACCCGCGCGGCCGGGAACATCTGCGCGATGTCACCGACGCCACCCGCATGGTCAAGATGAATATGGGTGACCACCACCGTGGACAGGTCCCGCGGGCCGACCCCGAGCGCGGCCAGCGCGTCCCGGACGATGGGCGCGGACGGCGCCGTGCCCGTCTCCACCAGGCAGGGCCGGTCCGACCGGATCAGATAGCCGGCGGTGATGCCGGTGTAGCCCGCCATCCGGGTATCTATTTGGAAAACGTCGTCACCGAGCGGAGTGATACCAGCCGTGGCGTCAGCGGTCATCCGCCCATTCTCGCAGCACCAGGCCGGTTCGCGGCTTGGGGCCGAACGACGTCGACTTGCGCGGCATCCGCTCGCCGTTCTCGGCCACCGCCAGCACGTCGGCGGCCGCCACCGGGTTGCAGATGACCGCGGTCCCGCCCGCCTCCCGCGCGGCCTGCACCGCCGCAGCCGGGGCGCCGTGCACCACCTGCACCTCCGGTTCGGCGTCGGCCAGCCCCCAGACCGACCGGATCAGCAGCTCCCGCAGCACCGAGGCGTCCAGGTGCTGCCAGCGGGCCGAGTGGCCAGCCGGCATGGCCTCGGCCACCCGCTCGGGCGCCGGGCTGGTCAGCAGGTACTGCTCGCAGCCATCGGTGAGCAGGAAGGCCGGCCCCTGCCGCCCGGCCTCGCCCAGCGCCGCCACCGCGTCCGCCAGCGCCGCCGGGTCGCCGCGGCCACCCGGCCACGGCTGCGCCCGCATCGCGTCCTTGGCCATCTCCGCCGCCCGGGCGGGAGCCAGCCCCGGGATCACGCGGTGGATGGCGCCGATCCGGGGCGGGTAGGCGGCCGAGTCGACCAGGAAGGCCAGCCCGTAGTCCCACGGCCCGTCGCCCTGGCCCGCGCGGCGCTCCTGGTCCTGCAGCTTCAGGTAGGCGGCGTAGCGGTGGTGCCCGTCGGCGATCAGCGCGGTCCGGGCGGCCAGGTCGGCGGCGACCGCCGCGTGCTCGGCCGGGTCGGCCAGCGCCCACAGCCGGTGCCGCGTCCCGTCGTCGGTCACCCCCGTCAGCAGCGGCGCCCGGGTGCCGGCCACCTCGTCGACCAGCGTCGTCGCCGTCCGGGCACCCGCCTGCGTGGCCGTACCGTCGTAGAGCAGGAAGATCGGCTCCAGGTTGGCCTGGGTGGTCGCCATCAGCTCGCGGCGGCCCTCGACCGGGCCCGGCATCACGTCCTCGTGCGGCAGCACGGCCGGCGAACCCGGCGGCACCAGCCGCAGCGCCCCGATCAGCCCCCGCTGGATGACGTCCCAGCCTTCCACCGAGTCCGGGAGGGCCTGCTCATAGACGTACAAGGCGGGCTCGGAGTCCGGCCGGAGCACGCCGGAGCCCAGCCAGTCCCGCAACTGGGCGGCGGCCAGCGCGCTGGCCTCGCGACCGCGCGGTGGTTGCGGCGAACCGGCACCGGGCAAAATCAGACGAACAACGTTGTGGGGCTCGGCCGCCAGCAGGCGCGCCACGGTGCCCGGGCCGATGACGTCATACGGTGGGGAGGTGACATCGGCGAGGCCGCTGACCCGATCGGGGTCGAAGCGGATCGCACGGAACGGCGCTAGCGCGAGGCCGGATGAGCGCGCCGGCTGAGGGTCGGACGGAAGGGTCTGCACACATGTCAGAAGGACCGAACGGTTATCAGGATTCCCGGCCCAGTGCTGAACGGCCTGATCATTCTGACTCCGACGGTCCCGAAGGCGACCCGCTGGCCTGGTATCAGCGCGGAATGGAGCTGCTCAGCCGGGGCAGCCCGGCCGCCGCCGCCCAGATCCTGCAGCGCGCCGCGTCCGTCGAGCCCGCCTCCCGCAGCGTCCGCGAGGCCCTGGCCCGGGCGCAGTTCGACGCCCGGCGGTACACCGAAGCGGCCGACAACTTCCGGCTGATCGTCGAGGCCAGCCCGACCGACGACTACGCCCACTTCGGCCTCGGCCTGTCGCTGGCCCGGTCCGGGGACCCGGCCTCGGCCGCCGAGTACCTGGCGCTGGCGGCGGCCATGCGGCCGGACCAGAAGCACTACACCGACGCCCTGCACCAGGTGCGCGCTACGCTGCACTCCCGGGCCAGCCGGCCGGGCCCGGCCCAGCCCCGGGAGGACGATTGAGCGACCAGAGCGCCCTGCGGGCCAGCGACGAGCCGCTGTGCCGCGGCTACGACGTGGCCCTGCTGGACCTGGACGGCGTGGTGTACATCGGCGGGAAGGCCATCCCCGGGGCCCGTGAGGCGCTGAAGGAAGCACAGAGCGGGGGCATGCGGCTGGCCTACGTGACCAACAACGCGTCCCGCACCCCGGCCGCGGTGGCCCAGATCCTGACCGGCCTCGGCATCCCGGCCGAGCCCTCCGACGTGGTCACCTCCGCCCAGGCGGCCGCCCGGCTGCTGGCCGAACGGCTCCCGGCCGGTGCCCCGGTACTGGCCATCGGGGGCATGGGGCTACGGGTCGCGCTGCGCGAACGGGGCCTGCGGCCGGTCTCCACCGCCGCCGCGAAGCCGGCCGCCGTCGTCGAGGGTTTCGCTCCCCAGGTCGACTACTCCGCGCTGGCCCAGGGCGGCCTGGCCGTCCGCGCGGGCGCGCTCTTCGTCGGCACCAACGGCGACCTGACCATCCCCAACGCCCAGGGCATCGCGCCCGGCAACGGGTCGCTGCTCGAGGTGATCGCGACCGCTACCGGGCAGGCCCCGGTCATCGCGGGCAAACCCGAGCCGCCGTTGCACCACGAATCGGTGATCAGGACCGGCGCCCGGCACCCGCTGGTGGTCGGCGACCGGCTGGACACCGACATCGAGGCGGCCCAGCGGGTCGGGGTGGACAGCCTGCTGGTGCTGACCGGCGTCACCGACGCCGCCGGGGCCGTGCTCGCCCCGCCCCACCAGCGCCCCACCTACATCTCCGCTGACCTGGCCGGTCTGGTCGAGCCGCAGCCCGGAATCAGCTCCGGCCCGGACGGCTTCGGCTGCGGCGGCTGGACCGCCCGCTGGTCCGGCGACCAGCTGGACCTGTCCGGCGACGGCAGCCGTCTCGACGGCCTGCGCGCCCTGTGCGCCGCCGCGTGGTCCCGCGACAACGTGACTAAGGACAAAGTCGAGCAAGCGCTTTCGGCTCTTCCCGCGAGCTGACAGCTGAAGCCAGCCGTCACCGGCGCGGGTGCGGGCGTTACCCGCCCGCTCTCAACTAGGAAACGTTTGTGTCGAGTCGTTTGACACGTGGGCGGGGATGCGCTGTTCTATACGCCATGGACCGCCACCTGACGCCCCCGGCTCGCGACGTTCGTCGCGCCGTGGCGGGCGCGGGCGGTTCGTGTTCTTCGTGTTGTTGTCGCTGACACCTGCTCGGCGCTGACCCCTACGCCCGGGGGCCGCGAATCACGACACCACGAAGGACCAATACTCGTGAACCCCGATGTTTCCGTGGCACCGGAGATCGCCCAGCTGATGGAGCCCGTCCGGCTCCTCGCGCCGCTCCCCGCCGCCACCGGGACCCAGCTGACCGTCGGCGACCTGGCCCGTCAGCTCAGGCTCATCACCGGCACGCCCGACCGGTGGTGGCACCTGGTCCGGTTCGACCCGGAGCAGCCGGTCGTGGTCGACATCCCGGTGGCGGAGACCGATGGCCCGTACCGGGCCTGGCTGACCATCCTGCCCCCGGGCGCCGCCGACCGCGGGGCGCGCCCCAGCGACGTGATCACGGTAGTGGCCGGCGAACTGACGGAAACCGGCGCCAGCCCGCTCACCCCGGGCCGGGTCCGCGTGCACGGCGGCCGCCAGCCCCGTCCGGCGGTCAACACCAGCGACGGCTACACGGTCAGCGTCCACCTGTGCGGCCGGCCAGCAAGTCCAGGAAGTAGGGTCACATCAACCGTTCGGTGCATACCAGAATCACCCCACGGGCCGATGCCAGCATGACATCTGTCATGCCAGGGTGAGGATGGACGGCACTGAGCGGCGGTTGCGCGGGTGCCTACGGTAGATACCTAAAGGCGCGCCCAGGGGTACGAAGGGAAACTTGATGATTGAGGTACGGGGCCTCTCCAAGAGATACGGCGACAAGCTCGCCGTCGACAACCTGACCTTCACGGTCGAACCCGGCAAGGTCACCGGCTTCCTGGGTCCGAACGGAGCTGGCAAGAGCACCACCATGCGGCTGATCCTGGGCCTGGACCATCCGACCTCCGGCGAGGCGATGGTGCACGGCAAGCGGTATCAGGGCCTGAACTACCCGATGCGCGAGATGGGTGCGCTGCTGGAGGCCAAGGCGGTGCACGGGGGTCGCAGCGCCTACAACCACCTGCTGTGCCTGGCCCAGACCAACGACATCCCCAAGCGGCGGGTGGACGAGGTGCTGGCGCTGGTCGGGCTGACCGAAGTGGCCAAGAAGCGCTCGAAGGGCTTCTCCCTCGGCATGAGCCAGCGGCTCGGCATCGCGGGAGCGCTGCTCGGCGACCCGCAGGTGCTGATTTTCGACGAGCCGGTCAACGGGCTGGACCCGGAGGGCATCCGCTGGATCCGGAACCTGATGCAGGCGCTGGCGGCCGAGGGCCGCACGGTGTTCGTCTCCAGCCACCTGATGTCGGAGATGGAAACCACCGCCCAGGACATCATCGTCATCGGGCGCGGCAAGCTGATCGCGAACACCACGATCGACAAGTTCATCGCCGAGAACTCCACCGGGACGGTCAAGGTGCGCACGCCGCAGGCGGACGCGCTGGCCAAGGCGGTCGCGGCGGCTGGGGGCACCGCGACCACCAGCGGGGACGACGCCCTGGTCATCCAGGGACTGTCCACCGACCAGGTCGGTGATGTGGCCTACGACGCCAGCATCCGGCTGCACGAGCTGTCCCAGCACCGGGCGTCGCTGGAGCAGGCGTTCATGGAGCTCACCGCGGACAGCGTGGAGTACCAGGCCAGCGTCCAGGGCACCGCCCCGGCCGGCGGCCGCCACGCGGCCGCCCAGCCGGCGGCTGCCCAGGACGGGCCGCCGCAGGTCACCGCGGCGCCGCCACCGCCGCCGCAGGAGACCGAGAACACCAGCGAGCATGCGGGGAGGACGAGCTGAGATGGCTGCGGTAACCACCGAAAAGGCCAACCTGGCCGCGCTGCCGCCGGTCAGAGGCCGGGCCAACCTGGCGGGCACGATCCGCTCGGAGTTCACCAAGATCCGGTCGGTGCGCTCCACCTACTGGACCATGATCGTGCTTCTGGTGATCACGATCGGCATCGGCGCGCTGGTCAGCTGGCTGACCGGCTCGCACTGGAACCAGGCATCCGCGTCGCAGCGGGCCACCTTCGACCCCACCTCCAACTCGCTGGTCGGCCTGTTCTTCGGCCAGTTCGTGATCGTGGTACTGGGCTCGATGACGATCACCGCCGAGTACTCGACCGGGATGATCCGCACGTCGCTGACGGCCATGCCCCGGCGCGGGGTGTTCTACGTGGCCAAAGCGCTGGTCTTCACGGTCATCGCGCTGGTCATCGGCGAGGTCGCCAGCTTCGTGGCGTTCTTCCTGGGCCAGGCGCTGCTGGGCACCGCGCCCGTGCACATCAGCACCTCGCTGTCCGCCCCGCACGTGCTGCGGGCGGTCATCGGCGGGGGCCTGTTCATCGCGGTCTGCGGGCTGTTCGCGTACGGCATCGGCACCCTGGTCCGGCACACCGCGGCCGCGATCAGCATCGCCATCGGGGTGCTGTTCGTGGTGCCGATCATCGTGAACTTCCTGCCCAGCTCCTGGAACAACGACATCCTCCGGTTCCTGCCGTCCGAGGGCGGCCAGGCCATCTGGCGGACCACCCAGGCGGCGCACGAATGGCCCGCCTGGGGTGAGTTCAGCGTGTTCCTCGCCTACACGGCGGCGGTCCTGATCGCCGGCTACATCCTGTTCAAGCGCCGCGACGCGTAACTCCCGCTCGCAATCGCAACGGCCCGCGGCAACCCCTCGCCGCGGGCCGTTGTCTGTCCGGAGTCCCGGCCGCTAGGGCAGCGTCAGGATCTCGTGGCCGTCGTCGGTGACGAGGATCGTGTGCTCGAACTGGGCCGTGTTCCGGTGGTCCTTGGTGACCACGGTCCAGTGGTCGTCCCAGATGTCGTAGTCGATCGTGCCCAGCGTCAGCATCGGCTCGATCGTGAACGTCATGCCCGGCTCCATGACGATGTCGTTGTCCGGGTCGTCGTAGTGGGCCACCACCAGGCCGGAGTGGAACGTGGTGCCGATGCCGTGCCCGGTGAAGTCCCGCACCACCCCGTAACCGAACCGGCGCGCGTAGGACTCGATGACCCGCCCGACCGCGTTCAGCGGCCGCCCCGGGGCCACCGCCTTGATGCCGCGCATCATCGCCTCGCGGGTGCGCTCGACCAGCAGCCGCGACTCCTCGTTGACGTTCCCGGCCAGGAACGTGGCGTTGGTGTCGCCGTGCACGCCGCCGATGAACGCGGTGATGTCGATATTGACGATGTCCCCGTCCCGCACCACCGTGTCGTCGGGGATGCCGTGGCAGATCACGTCGTTCAGCGAGGTGCACAGGGACTTCGGGTAGCCGCGGTAGCCGAGCGTGCTGGGGTAGGCGTCGTGGGCGATCAGGAAGTCATGCCCGATCTTGTCCAGCTCGTCGGTGGTGATGCCGGGGGCCACGTTCCGGCCGACTTCGGCCAGGGCCTGGGCGGCGATCTTGCCTGCCACGCGCATGCGCGCGATCGTGTCGGCGTCCTTCACGTCGGACTCACCGAGCGTGGGCCGCTTCTTGCCGACGTACTCGGGCCGCGGGATCCGGCCGGGAACCGGGCGGTACGCCGAAGTCGCGCCCGGGTGGAGCTTGGTTGCCATGTTCTGCAAGTCTAATCTCCATGAGCGACGACAATGGCAAGCACTACTGGTACAGCCTCACGCGCAACACCGTAGAGGACGACAACGGCCCCACCCGGGGCAAGGACCGGCTCGGGCCGTTCGCCACCGCCGAAGAGGCCAGCCGCGCCCTCGAGCTGGCTCAGGAGCGCAACCGCGAATGGGACGCCAAGGGCGACGACGAGTCCTGACCGATGCGGGCAGAGTCGCGCGGCGCGCCTTGTAATGTGAGGGCACCCGAAGAAAGGTGCGCCCGTGACTGAAGACGCGCGCCAGTCCGGTCTGCCGCCAGCCGCCGCCGCGCGGATGGAAGAGATCCGCCGCAGCGGCACCTGGAGTTCGGCCCTGTCCGCCGACGAGTTCACCGCGATCCGCAGCGTCGGGTTCGAGCCCACTGGGCAGGTGCTCGGGGCCGCGGTCTACAACCTCGGCTACACCGGCGGCTACGGCTGCGCGGGCGCCTGGACCGGGTACTACAACAGCCCGATGACGTTCGGCCCGCTGCAGACCGTGACCCAGACGTCGAGCCAGGGCGGTATGACCTCGTTCGCCCCGATGGTGCGGGCGCTCTACGATGCCCGGCACGCCGCGATCAACCGCATGATCACCGAGTGCAGCGCCCTCGGCGGCCACGGCATCGTCGGGGTCAAGCTGACCATCGGGCGGTTCCCGGCGGGCGGCCTGGAGTTCAAGGCGATCGGCACCGCGGTCCGGGCGCCGGGCGCCCCCCCGCTGCGGACGCCGTTCACCTCCGACCTGTCCGGCCAGGACTTCGCCAAGCTGATCAACCGGGGCTGGGTCCCGGCCGGCCTGGCCATGGGCATCTCGGTGGCGGCCCGCCACGACGACTGGCTGACCGTCGGCCAGACCCGCTGGAGCGCGGGGAACGCTGAGGTCTCGGGCTACACCGAGCTGGTCCACGAGGGCCGCCACGACGCCCGCGTGCAGCTGGAACGCGACGTCCAGCGGATCGGGGCCGAAGGGGTCGTGATCGCCGACATGAATGTACGGGTGAGCGAGCGGGAATGCCCGATGCAGGAGGGCGCCCGCGACCACATCGTGGAGACTACGATCATCGGCACGTCGATCGCGCGTTTCTCGGCGGGCGAGAACCCGGCTGGCAAGCCGACCATTGCTGTGCTATCCCTGGACCCGCAGCGCAGGCAGGCCGCGCGGGTGCGGATCTGACGGTAGGAGAACTCCGATGACGGACCAGAACACCACCGAGGCCGCGGAACTCAGCGCAGCGGGGGTGCCACAGGACGCCGTGGGGCGCCTCGCCGAGCTGCAGCCGGGCCGCAAGGGCAGCATCTTCACCTCTGACCTGTCGGTCAACGAGTTCCTGCTCGTCCGCGAGGTCGGGTTCCGCCCGCTGGGGCTGGTGCTTGGCACCTCGATCTATCACGTGGGCCTGCAGATCGGCCGCTGGGGCAAGAACCAGGAGCTGGACGTGCTCTCCCAGGCCATGTACCACGCCCGGGAGCTGGCCATGACCCGCATGGAGGCCGAGGCCGACGCGGTGGGCGCGGACGGCATCGTCGGCGTCCGGCTGGACGTGGAGATGAAAGAGTTCGGCAGTGACATCGCCGAGTTCATCGCGGTCGGCACCGCGGTCAAGGCCGAGGAGGGCGCTGGCGGCGGCGGCGTCAGCCAGTGGCGGAACAACAAGAACCAGCCGTTCACCTCGGACCTGTCCGGCCAGGACTTCTGGACGCTGATCCGGGCCGGGTACGCGCCGCTGGGCATGGTCATGGGTTCCTGCGTCTACCACATCGCGCACCAGCGGATGGGCAGCATGCTCGGCAACATCGGCCGCAACGTCGAGATCGAGCAGTTCACCCAGGCCCTCTACGACGCCCGCGAGCTGGCCATGAGCCGGATGCAGGCCGAGGCCGAGGCGCTGCACGCCGAGGGCATCGTCGGCGTCCAGCTGCGCCAGCACAGCCACACCTGGGGCTCACACACCACCGAGTTCTTCGCGATCGGTACCGCGGTCCGGCCGCTGCGGGCCGACCACGTGATCGACCGGCCCACGATGGTCCTGAGTCTCGATAGTTAGGGGGTCTGGGGGGCATCAGCCCCCGAGGCAACACAGTCTGGATTCCTGAGACCTCAGATCTGCCCGACCGGCTGGCGCTTCTCGGACTGGAACACGTCCTCGGTCCGGCCGGAGGCCCAGTAGCCCGACAGCGACAGCTGGTCGCCGTCGCCGAGGCGGCCCTTGAGCGCTGCGCGGACGGCCTTCATCGACTCCCGCTCCCCGTGGGCGAACACGTCGGCCCGGCCGGAAGGCCACGGGCCGGCCAGCAGCGCCTCCGCCAGCAGCCGGGGCTGACTACCGGGCTCGGGCCGGTGCAGCCAGTTGATCTCCACGCCGCTGGGCGGCTTCGCATCGAGGTACTCGCCGGGGTCGCTCGTCTCGAGATAGGCGACGCCACGGGCGTCATCGGGCAGCGCCTCCAGGGCCGAGCAGATCGCGGGCAGCGCCGACTCGTCCCCGGCGAACAGGTGCCAGTCGCAGCCGGGATCCGGGCGGTAGGCACCGCCGGCCCCGGACAAGGTGAGGACGTCGCCGGGCTCCGCGTGCGCCGCCCACGGCGCGGCGATCCCCTCGTCGCCGTGCACCACAAAGTCAATCGTCAGCTGCTGGCTCTCCGCATCGGCCCGCCGCAGCGTGTAGGTGCGGGTAACCGGCCGCCGGTCGGGCGGAAGTGACTCCCGCAGGGCCGCCAGGTCGTAGGGCGGCGTAAGCCCCAGGCCCGGGTCGGCGAAGATGATCTTCGCGTACTTGTCGGTGAACTCGTTCAGGCGCAGCGCTTCGAATCCGGGACCACCGGCGGTGATCCGCACCGTGTGCGGGCTGAGTTGCTCTCGGCCCAGCACGGTGAGCACCGCCTGGGGACGCGCCGGCCGGGCGCGGCCCGCCAAACTGGTCGTCGATTCGCTCATGGTCACCTCTCTGCCGGAAGACGTGCCCAGCTTAGGTTAGCCTTACCTAACTGTCCAGTGCTGAACTGTCCAGCGCTGAGCGGCCGACGAGAGTCTAGGGCCCTCCGGCCGAGCGCGGGGCCACCAGCCCGGCCTGGTAGGCGAACACCACCAGCTGGGCCCGGTCGCGGGCGCCGAGCTTGGTCATCGCCCGGCTGACGTGGGTCTTGGCCGTGGTCGGGCTCAGCACGAGGGCGGCCGCGATCTCGTCGTTGCTGAGCCCGTGCGCGACCAGCGCCACCACCTCGCGTTCCCGGTTGGTGAGCGTCTCCATCCCCACGGCGGCCACCGCGTCCGGTGGCCGGGCCACGAACTCGCTGATCAGGCGGCTGGTCACCGCGGGCGAGAGCAGCGCGTCGCCCCGCGTGACGACCCGCAGCGCCTGCAGCAGCTCTTCGGGCTGGGTGTCTTTCAGCAGGAACCCGCTGGCGCCCGCCCGCAGCGCGGCGAAGATGTACTCGTCCAGGCCGAAGTTGGTCAGGATCACCACGCGCACGCTGGCCAGCCGCTCGTCAGCCACGATCTGCCGGGTGGCGCCGAGCCCGTCGAGCACCGGCATCTGGATGTCCACCAGCGCGATGTCGGGGCGGTGCTCGGCCGCCAGCTCCACCGCCTGCCGCCCGTCGGCCGCCTCGCCGACCACCTCGATGTCGTCCTCGGCGTCCAGCAGGGCCCGGATGCCGCTACGGATGAGCGGCTGGTCGTCGGCCAGCAGGATCCTGATCACGACGCTTGCGCGGGCAGCTCGGCCTGCACCCGGAATCCGCCGCAGTCCCGCGGCCCGGCGTGCAGCCGGCCGCCGAGCGCCGACACCCGTTCCCGCATGCCCAGCAGGCCGAGCCCGGGACCGGCCGTCCGGCCGTCGCTGCCGTTGCTGCCCTGGTCCTGGCCTTCGTCGTCGACCTGTACGGTCAGGGCCCCGGGGGAGTACTGCAGGCGGACCGACGTGTGGGCCTGCCCGGCGTGCCGGCTGACGTTGGTCAGCGCTTCCTGCACGATCCGGTAGGCGGCCTGGTCCACCTCGGGCGGCAGCGGCCGCTCCGCGCCGCTGACCGTCACCGTCACCGGGAGCCCGGCCGCCCGGGCCCGCGCGACCAGGTTCTCCAGCTGGCCGAGCCCGCTGCCGTCGCCGTCCTCGGTGCTGCGCAGCACCGACAGCGTGGCCCGCAGCTCCCGGGACGCGTCCGCGCCCGCCTCCCGGATGGCCGCCAAGGCGGGCGGTACCTCCTCGCCCCGCTTGCGGGCCAGGTGCTCGGCCACGCCCGCCTGGACCTGGATCACCGAGATGCTGTGCGTCAGCGAGTCGTGCAGCTCGCGGGCGATCCGCAGCCGCTCTTCCACCGCCCGCCGCCGGGCCACCTCGTCCCGGGTCCGCTCGGCTTCCTCGGCTCGCTGCTCGACCTCGTGGAGGTGCAGCTGCCACATGTAGGACGCCACGCCCATGACGCCCACGGCCACGATCCAGCCGGCTGCGTGGAGCTTGTTCCTGCGGTGATCACTACCCATGTTCAGAAGCGTACGGCGGCGCCCCCGATCGCGCGCCGGCCCACGGTCGCATCCGCGGGCTACTTCCCCCGTAGTACCCGGGACCCCGGCGGCATCCCGGCTGACCAGGCCAAAGTTGCGTCCGCTGGCCGGCGACGCCAGCGCCCGGACTGGCCAGCATCGATGGCATGGCAACGACACTTTCTTCCGCAGAAAAAACGTCCACCAGACCGGGGAGCCGGCATCTCGGCCTGGCCCTGCTGGTCATCGCGACCGCGCAGCTGATGGTCATCCTCGACGCGACCATCGTCAACGTCGCGCTGCCGCACATCCAGACCGCGCTGCGGTTCTCCGACAGCGGCCTGGAGTGGGTGGTGAACGGCTACGCGCTGACCCTCGGCGGCCTGCTGCTGCTCGGCGGCCGGGCCGGTGACCTGCTCGGCCGCCGCCGGATGTTCATCACCGGGCTGCTGCTGTTCTCAGCCGCGTCGCTGGCCGGCGGCCTCGCCACCTCCCCGGCGTGGCTGCTGGCGGCCCGGGCCGTCCAGGGTGCGGGCGGGGCGATCGTGACGCCGACCGCGCTGGCGCTGGTGTTCACCACGTTCCCCGAGGGGCGGGCCCGCCACCGGGCGCTGGGGGCCTACTCGGCGATGAGCGTGGCCGGCGGCGCCGTCGGGCTGCTCGCGGGCGGCCTGCTGGTCAGCTACGTGTCCTGGCGCTGGGTGTTCTTCGTCAACGTGCCGATCGGCATCGCCGGCGCGCTGGCCGCCCGGGCCGTGCTGCCCGCCGGCGGCCGCCGGCCGGGCCGGTTCGACCTGCCTGGCATCGTCACCGGCACCGGCGGCGTGGCGGCGCTCGTCTACGGGCTGTCCAACGCCGCGACCGGCCAGGACGGCACCTCACACTGGGGCGACGCCAGGGTGCTGGCTGCGCTGGCGGGCGGGGCCGCCGCGCTGGCCGCGTTCGCGTTCATCGAGAGGCGGGCCCGCCACGCGCTGCTGCCCCCGCGGCTGCTGCGCGACCGCAACCGGGCCGGCGCGAACCTGATGAGCCTGGGTGTGGGCACCACATTGTTCGGCGTGTTCTTCTTCCTGACCCTGTTCGTGCAGGACGTCTGGGATTACTCGCCGCTCCGGGCGGGCGCCGCCTTCCTCCCGCTGACCGTCGCGGTCCTGGTCACCTCGGTCGCTTCCACCCGGCTGGTGGCCCGGACCGGCCGCCGCCCGCTGCTGCTGGCCGGCACGGTCATCAGCGCCGGCGGCCTGTACTGGATGTCCCGGCTGACCGGGCACGGCAGCTACGCGAGCGGGTTGCTGGGGCCGCTCCTGGTCACCGGGGCCGGTCTCGGGCTGCTGTTCGTGCCGATGTCGCTGGTCGCGTTGTCCGACGTGGCCGAGGCGGATTCGGGCGTGGCCTCGAGCCTGCTCAACGCCACCCGGCAGGTGGGCGGCTCCATCGGCCTGGCGGTGCTGGGCACGGTGGCCTGGACGGTGGTCGCCAACCGGGCCCTGCACGCCAGGACCACGGCGGCCTATCAGCACGCGCTGGCGGCCGGCTTCGACCGGGCCTTCCTGGTTTCGGCCGGGATCATGCTGCTGATGCTGGTGGCCGCGGTCACCCTGGTTCGCGACCGGCGCGTGGGGCTGGGCGGCGCGGGGCTGGGCGGCACTGACCTCGCCCGCGAATCAGGCGGACGGGCCGCTCACCACGTCGAGCAGGTGGGCCAGCCGCTGCCGGACGCCCCGGCGTGAGCCGGTGCGATCCCCGGCCGCCGCGCTGACCAGGTGCTGGGCCACCGTGAAGGACACCGGCGCGGTGGCCCCGGTCGCGGTGGCCCCGGTCGCCACGGTCAAGGTCTCGTGAGCCAGCCCGTCCAGCTCGGGATCGCCCTGGTTCAGGGCCAGGATCGTGGCGCCCGCCCGGCGCGCGTCGCTGGCTCGCTCCAGCAGCGGCACCGGCGCGGCCTCCGGGCTGACCACGAACAACGTCTCGCCCCGGCGCGCGGCCGCCAGCCGCTCCAGGCCGACTCGCAGGTGCTCGGGGGCGCCGGCCTGGGGGTTCCACCGGACCAGCGTCGGGGCGAGCTCGGCGATACCGGAGTAACGGGCCTCGTCGTCCAGGTGCGCGGCCAGATGCCAGGGCTCTTCGGCCGGGGTGCCGACCAGCAGCAGGCCCCCCCGGCGGGTGGTGGAGACCCGTAGCGCCCGCGCGAACGTACGAGCCCGTTCCGGCCAGCCGGTGGGGGCCAGCAGCGTCCGTAGCGCGTCGACCTCGTCCCGGTTCACCGATCCATCGTGCCCCAATTGATTACATTTAGAAAGGGTGTAACCACGGAAAGTCGCGAACGGCGCGGGCGATCCGCCGGCCTGCCTCCCGGAGCTGATCGGGGGTGTGCGCCGCGTACCCGAGCACCAGGCCTGGCACCTTCGGGCCGGCCTCGGTCCCGGCCCCGTCGTCCCGGTGCCGGGACAGCGCGTGCACCAGCACCTCATCTCGCCGCAGCCGGGCCGCCAGCGCGGTGTCGTCCAGCTCTCCGACGCGGTCGGGGAACGTGACCAGCAGGTGCAGGCCGGCCGGGATGCCCTGGACCCGCGCCTCCGGCAGCTGCTCGCGAAGCGCACCGAGCAGGGCGTCCCGGCGGCGGCGCTGCCGGGTCCGGACCTGGCGGATGTGCTGCTCGAGGCCGCCGGTGGTGATCAGCCGGGCCAGCACCAGCTGCGGCAGGGCCGGGGCACCCAGGTCGCTGGCGTGCTTGGCCCGGACGATGTCGGGGTACTGTTCCGGCGGCGGGACCAGCCAGCCCAGCCGCATGCCGGGGGCCAGCGTCTTCGACACGCTGCCGGCGTAGGCGATCTGGCCGGGGGCCGACGCGTGCAGGGCCGGGACCGGCGCCCGGTCGTAGCGGAACTCGGCGTCGTAGTCGTCCTCGATGATCAGGCCCCCGCTCGCCGCCCAGTCCAGCAGCTCCCGGCGGCGATCGGGGGACAGCACCACCCCGGTCGGGAACTGGTGCGCGGGCGTCGTCGCCACCGCCCCGACGCCGGCCCGGCTCAGCGCCCCGACGTCCAGCCCGTCGGCGTCCACGGTGACCGGCACCGGGGCCAGGCCCCAGTGCGCGAGCTCGTCCCTGGTACCGCGGGAGCCGGGGTTCTCCACACCGACCCGGGTATGGCCGCGCGACCGCAACGTCTGCGCCAGCAGCGCGAGCGCCTGGGCGACCCCGGCCGTCACCACGATGGATTCGGGGCCGGTGCGAAGCCCGCGGGTGCGGGCCAGCCAGCCCGCCAGCGCGGCCCGGAGCGTCTCGTTGCCCCGTGAGTCGCCGTAGCCCAGATCGGCCGCGGTCGCCTCCGCCAGCACCGCGCGCTCTGCCCGCAGCCAGGCTGCGCGCGGGAACGCCGACAGATCCGGCACGCCGGGGGACAGGTCGATCTCGGCGTCCACGCCCCAGCGCCGCGGCAGCGCCAGCGGATCGTCCTGGCTGACGGCCAGCCCCGGCGGCCCGTCGGCGAGGGCGCCAGCTCGGGTGGCGCCGGCCTGGGCGGCCCCAACCAGGACCGTCGTCCCCGCCCCGGACCGGGCGCTGATCAACCCCTCCTCCCGCAGCCGCTGGTAGGCCTCGACCACCACCCCGCGCGACACCCCGAGATCGTCGGCCAGCACCCGGGTCGCGGGCAGCGCCGTCCCCGGCCGGAGCCGCCCGTCCCGGATCCCGGCCCGCAGCGCCTCCGCCAGCCAGCCGGTCAGCCCCCGCCCCGGCGCCGCCGACCGGTCCAGCTGCAGCAGATCCGCCCCGCTACCCGCGCCTGCCCCGCCCGCGCCCGTGTCCGTCATTGGTCCATTATGACTGCACCCGAATGGACCTATTTAATGAACCATCCGGTCACTAGCGTCGGTGACGTGACAGACGTCTCTCTCCCCGAGCCCGGCCTGGCCGACACCAGCGCCCCGAGCGCCCCGAGTGCGCGCCGGGCCCCCGGCGGCGCACCCGGAACGGCGATCGCGTGCTGCGTGTCGGCCATGATGTTCGTGGGCGGCAGCGTGGCGGTGTCCGGCGTGCTGACCGGGGCGCCGTTCTACACCGCCGAAGCGGTCCGCTACGCCGTCGCCTGCCTGCTGCTGGTGCTGTTCGCCCGCCGCGCCCGGCAGACGCTGGTCTGGCCGCGGCGCAGCGAGTGGCTGTGGCTGACCGGCATCGCCGTCACCGGTCTGGTGCTGTTCAACGTCGCGCTCGTCCAGGGAGCCCACCACGCCGAGCCGGCCGTGCTCGGGGTGGCCGTGGCCTGCGTGCCCCCGCTGCTGGCGGTGGCCGGGCCGCTGCTGGAACGATCCCGGCCCCGGCCCGTCGTCGTCGCGGCCGCGCTCGTCGTCACCGGCGGCGCCGCCCTCATCCAGGGCCTGGGCCGGACCGACGCTGTCGGCGTCGGCTGGGCGGCCGTCGTGTTCGGCTGCGAAGTGGCGTTCACCCTGCTGGCCGTGCCGGTGCTCGGCCGTCATGGCCCGTGGGGGGTGTCGGTCCACACCACCTGGATCGCCACGATCATGTTCGGCCTGCTCGGCCTGACCCGCGAAGGCCCGGCCGCCGTGACCCGGCTGACCCTGCACGACTGGCTGGCCGTCGGCTATCTGGCGCTGGCCGTCACCGCAGTTGCCTTCGTGCTCTGGTACACCGGCGTGTCCCGGCTCGGCCCGGGCCGGGCTGGCCTGCTCACCGGCGTGGCCCCGGTCGCCGCCGCGATCACCGGCGTGCTGCTCGGCGGCCCGGTGCCCCGCCCCCAGGTCTGGGCGGGCATCGCCGTCGTGGTGGCCGGGCAGGTACTCGGCCTGCGCTGGGCCTCCCGCCGCGCCACCACCCCGGTCAGCCCGGAGCCACACTGAAAGAGCGCTTTGGTAGCGTCATTTCCATGAAGTTTGCCTGGCTGTGCAGCCACGAGGAATACCAGCCGGAAGCCCTGGTCGACCAGGCCGTCGCGGCCGAGGAAGCCGGCTTCGACATGGTGCTCGGCTCGGATCACTTCCACCCGTGGGTGGACGACACGTCCGCCGCCGGTTTCGTCTGGTCGTGGCTGGGCGCGGTGGCCGCGCAGACCCAGCGGGTCCAGCTCGGCACCGCGGTGACCTGCCCGCTGTTCCACTACCACCCGGCCCTGGTGGCCCAGATGGCCGCGACCACCGACCGGTTGTCGGGCGGCCGGCTGATGCTCGGCCTGGGCACCGGCGAGGCCATCAACGAGCGCCCTCTGGGCTGGTCGTTCCCGGGCTACAAGGAGCGCCAGGAGCGCATGCAGGAGGCGCTGGAGATCATCCACCGGTTGTTCGCCGGCGAGAAGCTGACCTTCGACGGCAAGCACTACAAGACCGAGACGGCCAAGCTGTACTCGCCGCCCACCGGCAGCGTGCCCGCGCTGATGGCGGCGGGCGGCCCCAAGTCGGCCACGTTCGCCGGGGAGTACGCCGACGGGCTGATCACCAGCGTGAAGGACCCGGCCGACACCCTCGCCCGGGTCATCGAGCCGTACCGGACGGCCGCCTCGGCCCGCGGGCACGACCAGCTGGTGCTGGCCACCCGCTGGACGGTACTGGCCGGCACCGACGACGAGGCCTGGCGGGCGCTGTCGGCCATGCGCGGCCTGCGCGCCCCGGGCCGGCTGGAGACCGCCGACCCGGCCGAGCTGCGCTTCCGCGCCGACGACATGGACCGGTCGGAGGTGCTGGGCAGCTACACGGTGGTCCCGGACGCGGCCGGGCTGACCGAGGCTTACCGGCCGCTGGTAACGGACGTCGGCGCCGACATCGTGTCAATCCAGGTCATGTCGGACGACCCGATGGCCGCCATCGCGATGATCGGCAAGGAAGTTCTGCCTGCTCTGCGGGCCGCGGCTGCTTAAAGCCAGCCAGCGTGGACATATGTCTACGCCCGGAGCCTGGGACGGCTGACCTTCGGCCTGTCCTGGCCGGCCGCCGTGACCGCAGGCCAGCACCCCGTCATCGTGCTGTCGGCGGGCTGACCGGAACAGATGGCGCCGCCGGCCGGTTGCCGCTGAATACCTACCGAATACCAAAGTTTCGAGCGACCCGAGGAGACGGCAGATGTCCCGACCGGTTCTGGAGCCCAGCGCCAAGCACCCGATCACGATCGAGCCGACCCGGCAGCGGGTGGTGGTCCGGGTCAACGACACCGTGGTGGCGGACTCGAGTCACTCGCTGACCCTGCAGGAGTCGACCTACCCGGCCGTCCAGTACATCCCGATGGCCGACGTCGACCAGAGCCTGCTGCGCCGGACCGACACCTCGACGTACTGCCCGTTCAAGGGCGACGCCAGCTACTACAGCGTCCAGACCCCGGACGGCGCCACCGTGACCGACGCGATCTGGACCTACGAGCAGCCGTACCCGGCCGTGTCCGAGATCAAGGACCACGTGGCGTTCTATCCCGACCGCGCCACCGTCACCCTCGAGCCCGCCAGCGCTTGACCGGCGCCGATGCCCACGGGGCTGAGCCCGGAACTTTCCGCGGGCGGGTGGCCCTGGTCACCGGGGCCAGCGGCGGCATCGGGCAGGCGATCGCCCTCGCCCTGGCCGCCGAGGGCGCCCAGGTGGCCGTCCACTACGGCCGCCAGCGGGAAAATGCCGAAAAGGTGTCCGCCCAGATCACCGGCCAGGGCGGCCGGGCGGTAACGCTCGGGGCCGACCTGGCCTCACCGGATGCTCCGGGCGACCTGGTCATCGCCACCGAGCAGGCCCTCGGGCCGATCGACCTGCTGGTCAGCAACGCCGGGGCCGGGCAACGCCGGTCGCTGGAGGAAGTCACCGCCGCCGAGTTCGACCAGACGCTGGCGGTGAACCTGCGCGCCCCGTTCCTGCTGGCCCAGCGGGTGCTCCCGGGCATGCGCGAGCGCGGCTTCGGCCGGGCCCTGTTCGTGTCCTCGGTGGCCGCGTTCACCGGCGGGATCGTCGGCCCGCACTACGCCGCGTCCAAGGCCGGGCTGAACGGCCTCATCCACTTCCTGGCCGCCCGGTTCGCCGCCGACGGCATCACCGTCAACGGCCTGGCCCCGGCCCTCATCACCGGCACCAGCATGCTCCCCGGCGAACCGGCCGACCTGGCTCGCCGCATCCCGGCCGGCCGCCTCGGCCGCCCCGCCGAGATAGCCGACCTCGCCCTGGCCATCCTGGCCAACGCCTACGTCACCAGCCAGGTCATCTCCGCCGACGGCGGCAGCTACCCCCGCTGATAACAGCAAGAAGCGCCCCGCGCGCCCCGCAGCCCCGCGCCCCGCGGCTTCGCGCCCCAGCGCGCCACCGCAACCAGGCCGCCGCGTCAGCCCGGCAGCCGCTCCCGGTTCGCCGCTTCCACGTCCCGCGCCGACTGCTCGTCGCCGCGCTCCCGCAAACCCGCCACCACTCCCACCACGTCAGCCTCAGGCCGATTCTGGCTCAGCTTGGCCTTGGCCTCGATGCGCGTGATAGCCAGTTCGAGCCCGACGATGGCCCGCAGCTGCCCCGCCACAAACTTCTCCGGGGCGTCGTCCACCGACCACGGCTCGGCCCGCGCGGCCTCGTGCTTGGCGGTGAGCCGCCGCACCAGGTTCTCCACCCACACCGGATCGTCGTGCACGACCAGCTGGCCGTAGACGTGGGCGGTGATGTAGTTCCAGGTGGGGACGACCCGGCCGTGCTCCGCCTTGGACTGGTACCAGCCGGGGGAGATGTAGGCGTCGGCGCCGCGCACGATGACCAGCGACTCGCCCCGCGCGGGCACCCGCCACTGGTCGTTGTTGCGGGCCACGTGGCCGAGCAGCGCACCGTGCGGCCCGGCCTCCGGGGCGAACACGAACGGCAGCAGGGTGGCCAGGAGTCCCTGGTCGGTCATCGTGATCAGGTCGGCCGCGCCGTGGTGCACCAGCAGCTCGCGCACCTGAGCATCGTCGACCGCGAAATGCGCTGGAACGTACATGCCCCCAACGTATGCCGGACCCCCGGCCAGATCCCAACCGGTCGGGGGTCCGCACGTCAGCTGTAAGACTCCGCCGGCCCGGGGAAGTTGCCCGACACGACATCCCGCGCGTACGCCGTCGCCGCGTCCCGCAGTATCGACCCCACATCCGCGTAATGGCGCACGAACTTGGGCGTCCGCGGCGACAGCCCCGCCATGTCCTGCCACACCAGGACCTGGGCGTCACAGCCCGGGCCGGCCCCGATGCCGATCGTCGGAATCGTCAGGGATTCGGTCACCCGGGCCGCCAGCGGGGCCGGCACCGCCTCGAGCACGACCGCGAACGCGCCGGCTGCCTCCATCGCCTTGGCGTCCTGGACCAGCCGCTCGCCGTCCTCGCCGCGGCCCTGCACCCGGAAGCCGCCGAACGCGTGCACCGACTGAGGGGTCAGGCCCACGTGCGCCATCACCGGCACCCCGGCCGCGACCAGGTCCTCGACCTGGCGGGCGATCCGCTGCCCGCCTTCCAGCTTGACGGCGTGCGCGCCGGACTCCTTCATGAACCGGGCCGCCGTGGCCAGCGCGTCCCCACTGGACGCCTGGTAGGAGCCGAACGGCAGGTCGGCCACGACCATCGCCCGGCTGGTGCCGCGCACCACCGCCGCGGTCAGCGAAATAAGTTCATCTGTCGTCACCGGGATCGTGGTGTCGTGGCCGAACACGACCATCCCGGCCGAGTCACCGACCAGCAGCACGGGGATCCCGGCCTCGTCGAAGATGTGGGCGGTGAGCGCGTCGTAGGCGGTGAGCATCGGCCACTTCTCACCGCGGGCCTTGGCGGCGGCGATGTCGCGGACGGTGACCCGCCGGCCCGCCTTGCCGCCGTACAGCGGCTCCGGGGCTGGCTTGCTGGTCCGCTCCTTCGTAGCGGCCAGGCCTGAACCTTCTGCCTGCGGATTCATGAAGAACCTCCACGTCTCGAGGCGCCCCAGCGGCGTCCCCGGACACACCGATGATGACACGCCCGGTGCGCTGCCTGAAACCTCCCTGGCACATCCGTGTTACCGGGCCGGCCGTGTCCCTGAGACACTGGGGCATCCGGACGAGCAGGGGAGGAGCTGCATGGCCGATCAGGAGCTGACCAGCGCCGATTTCGAAAGGGTGGACGCGCTGGCGGCCGACTACGCCCAGCGCGGCGCCCAGCCCGGCATCGCCTACGGCGTGGTGGCTGGCGGCCAGCTGGTACACGCTGGGGGACTGGGCGAACGCCGGATCGGCGGCCCCACCCCGGACGCCGGCACCGTGTTCCGGATTGCGTCGATGACCAAGAGCTTCACCGCCGCGATGGTGCTGGCGCTGCGCGACGAGGGCGCGCTGGCGCTGGACGACCCGGCTGAGCGGTACGTGCCCGAGCTGCGCGACTGGCCCCCGGTCACCCCGGACGCCCAGCCGGTCCGGATCCGGCACCTGCTCACGATGACCGCGGGGTTCCCGACCGACGACCCGTGGGGCGACCGCGAGCAGGGCACCCCGCTGCCGGAGTTCGCCGCGTTCCTGGCCGGGGGAGTCAGCTTCAACTGGGCGCCCGGCACCCGGTTCGAGTACTCGAACCTCGGCTACGCGATCCTCGGCCGGGTCGTCTCGGCCGTCGCCGGCGCGCCTTACAAGGACGTGATCAGGGCCCGGCTGCTCAGCCCGCTGGGCATGTCCTCGACCGGCTACGAGATGGATGGGTTCGCCGCTGACGTGCTGGCGGCCGGGCACCGCCGCGAGGGCCGCGGCTGGGCCGAGCTGCCGTGGGCCCCGTACGGCGCGTTCGCCCCGATGGGCGGGGTGTTCAGCACCGTCCAGGATCTGGCCCGCTGGGTCAGCGGCTTCGCCGGCGCCTGGCCGCCCGGGCCCGCAGACGCGGGCGGCCCGCACCCGCTGGCCCGCGCCAGCCGCCGGGAGATGCAGCTCCCGCAGGTGGCCACCGGCCAGCTGCGCGGCCCCGCGCCGCTGCCGGGCAGCGCGGCGACCGGCGGTTACGGGTTCGGCCTGTTCGTCGACGAGGACCCCGTGTGGGGCCGCATCGTGCACCACAGCGGCGGTTACCCGGGCTTCGGCAGCAACATGCGCTGGCACCCGGCCACCGGCGTCGGCGTGATCACGCTCGGCAACGCCACCTACGCCCCGGTGTCCCAGCTGGCCGCCCAGCTGCTGACCACCGTGCTCGGCCGGCGAGCCCGGCGCCTGGCCGGTCCGGCGGCCGGCGGCCCCGCCTACCACGGCGGCTCCCCGTACGCCGAACGGGCGCTCGCGCTGGCCCCGCAGCCGGCCCCGTGGCCGGCCACGATCGCCGCCCGCGAGGAGGTCGGCGCGCTGATGGAAGCCTGGGACGACGCCGCCGCCGAGAAGCTGTTCTCCGGCAACGTGGAGCTGGACCAGCCGCTGGCCGAGCGCCGTCGCCGGGTCGGCCTGGTCCGCGACCGGCTCGGTGGCCTGCGCGCGGACCCCAGCCGCCCGCCCCAGTCCGACACCCCCGCGCACTGCCGCTGGTGGGTGGCCGGCGACCACGGCGCCGCCCAGGCCGAGATCAAGCTCACCCCCGAGCGCCCGCCCCGGGTCCAGTTTTTCACCCTCGCCGTACCCCCGGCGGCCGGCTCGCCGCTGGCCGCCGCCGTCGCTGGCCTGGTCGATTTGATCAATGAAAAGGTGCCCAGCTGGCCGGAGTCCCTCCCGGCTGCGGCGTCGCTGGACACCGGGCTGGCGCTGCGCCGGCTGCGGATGGCGGCTGCCTGGGCCGGTTCGTGCACCACCGGCGCCGTGCTGGCCGGGGACGGGGAGACGGCGGCCACCGTCGAGCTGGCCGGTGAGTTCGCCGCGCTGCAGCTGGCCGTGGCGGTCACCCGAGACGGCCAGCTCCGGCTGGCCGACGTCATGATCGATACCTGACCGCCGACAAGTTATTACGAACTGCGAACCGATCGGCCGCCGCGTCCGTGCTTAGGGATGAGCACGGTGAGGAGCGGCGATTTTGGCACCCGCGAGGCGGCGCGCTGGCGACTGGGCGATCCTGCTGACCCTGAGCCTCGGGTTCTTCATGACCCTGCTCGACCTCACGATCGTCAACATCGCGATCCCCGACATGCGGCACGACCTGCACGCGTCGCTGGCCGAGATCGGCTGGGTCATCAACGCCTACGTCATCGTGCTGGCGGTGCTGATGATCACCGCCGGGCGGCTCGGTGACCTGCGCGGCCGCCGGAACCTCTTCCTCATCGGCATCGCCACCTTCACGCTGGCCTCGGCTGCCTCCGGGCTGTCGCAGACCGGCACCGAGCTGATCGCGGCCCGGGTCGTCCAGGGCTTCGGGGCCGCCCTGCTGATGCCGCAGACGATGGCGATCATCATCGCCATCTTCCCCCGCGAACGGCGCGGCGCGGCCCTCGGCGTCTGGGGTGGCGTGGCCGCCCTGGCCACGATCGCGGGCCCGACCGTGGGCGGGGTGCTGGTGACCTGGAAGGGCTGGCGCTGGATCTTCTTCGTCAACATCCCGCTCGGCGTGCTCGCGATGATCCTGGCCGCGGCGGTCATCCCCGACGTCCGCACCGGGCGGCGGCTGCCGCTCGACCTGCCCGGCGTGCTGATCGCCAGCGCCGGGCTCGTCGCCATCACCTACGGCCTGGTCGAAGGGCAGAGCTGCGACTGGGGCACGGTCTGGTCGTTCGTGTCCATCCCGCTGATCTTCGTCGCCGGGGTGGCCCTGCTGGTCATCTTCGCGCTGGTCCAGGCGCTGCGGCAGGAACGGCGGCCGCTGCTGCCGTTCACGCTGTTCGCCGACCGCAACTACGCGCTGATGGCGGGAGCCAGCGTGATCATCTCGATCGGCCTGGTCGGGATGGCGCTGCCGCTCACCCTGTACCTGCAAACCGTGCTCGGGTTCAGCGCGATCAAGGCCGGCCTGACCATGGCCCCGGCCTCGCTGGCCTCCGGGTTCTCGGCGCCGTTCGTCGGCAAGCTGGCCGACAAAGGCGGCAAGTACCTGCTGATCATCGGGTTCACCCTGTACGGGACCGGGCTGATCTCGATCTGCCTGGTGGCCGGGCCGGCCTCGCACTGGTACGACCTGGTGCCCGGCTACGTGATCACCGGCCTCGGCGTCGGGTTCACCATGTCGCCGATGCAGACGATCGCCACCCGCAACGTCGACCCGGCCCTGGCCGGCGCGGCCTCGGGCGTGCTCAACACCACCCGCCAGACCGGCTCGGCCCTGGGCAGCGCGGTGGTCCTCGCCCTCCTCCAGAACCGCCTGGCCGCCCACGCCAGCTACGTGACCGCCATGCGCGTCGCGCTGGCCTTCCCGATCGCGATGCTCCTGCTGGCCGCCCTGCTGTGCACAGCCATCCGCGAGCGCACCCCCGGACCAAGCCTCGCCGCCCCGGCCCCCGACCGAGCCACCCCGGCCCCCGACCGCGCCGCCGAGGCGCCACCCACAGAGGCCACTGCACCTACCCCGGTCACTCCCGCCCCGCAAACCCCTTTTATTCCAAAAACCACTACTCCAGCAACAAGAATCCCGCCCGCCTCACCGGTGACTCCCGCCCCGCAACCGGTACTGGCGGGCATGCTGGCCGCCCCCACCATGGCTGCCCCGGCCATGTCAGTCCCGGCCATGTCAGTCCCGGCCGGCGGCCTGCCCAGCCGGCCGTACCCCGAATCCCCGGCCGCGGCGTTCCTGCCCGCTCGCCGCCGGCTGGAGGTGACGCAGATGACCGAACCAGCCGACCGCTGGCGCCGGTGGCTGGTGGACAGCCGTTCCGGCGACGACGCGCGGCACGAACACCTGCTGACCACGTTCCTGTACCCGCTGCGCGACGAGCTGCTGAACCGGGCTCAGATCCGCCCCGGGGAGATCGTGCTCGACGTGGGCACCGGCGCCGGCCTGATCGGCTACGGCGCGCTGGACCGGGTCGGTCCGGCCGGGCGGGTCATCTTCTCCGACGTCGCCCCGGAGATGGTCGGGCACTGCCAGGCCGCCGTCACCGCCGAAGGGCTGCTGGACCGCGCGGCGTTCCTGGTCGCGTCGGCCGACGACCTGACCGGGCTGCCCGATCATTCGGTCGACGTCGTCACCACCCGGTCGGTGCTGGTCTACGTGACCGAAAAGGCCGCCGCGCTGCGCGAGTTCCACCGCGTGCTGCGGCCCGGCGGACGGGCCGTGCTGGTCGAGCCGATCACCCCGGTGCCCGCCGACGGCGGCTTCTACCTCGGCTACGACCTGAGCCCCGTACGGGACATCGCGGCCAAGCTCAGCGCCTACTACGCCAACGGGGCCGACCCGATGCTCAGCTTCGACGACTGGGACCTGCTCGACCTGGCCGAGGGGGCCGGGTTCGGCCAGATCCACCTGGAGGTGCGGGTCGACGTGCAGGCCCCGCGCCCGCCGTGCCCGTGGGACCGCTTCCTGCGGATGGCCCCGAACCCGCTGCTGCCCACGTTCGGGCAGATCCTCGGCGACGCCCTCGACCGCGACGAAGCGGGCCAGCTGACGGCCTACCTGCGGCCCCTGGTCGAGTCCGGCGCCGGCCGCCGCCGCCAGGCCCTGGCCGGCCTGGCCGCCGTGAAGAGCTAGGCCAGGCGGCGCTCGGTCGCCCAGCGGGTGAGCTGGTGCCGGGTGGACAGCTGAAGCTTGCGCAGCACCGACGACACGTGGTGCTCGACCGTCTTGACCGAGATGAACAGCTCGCGGGCGATCTCCTTGTAGGTGTAACCGCGGGCGATCAGCCGCAGCACCTCGCGTTCGCGGGCGGTGAGCTGGTCCAGCTCGGGGTCGAAGGACGGGCGGTCCTCGGCTGCGGCCGACGGCAGGGTCGAGAACGCGTCGAGCACGAACCCCGCCAGCATGGGCGAGAACACCGCGTCGCCGTCCGCGATCCGGCGGATCGCGTCGACCAGTTCGCCGGTCGAGATCGTCTTGGTCACGTAGCCGCGCGCACCCGCCCGGATGGCGGCGATCACGTCTTCCGGGGCATCCGAGGCGGACAGGGCCAGGAACTTCACCTCAGGGTGGTCGGTCTTGACCGACCGGACCACGTCCTGGCCGCCGCCACCGGGCAGGTGCACGTCCAGCAGCACAACGTCGGGCAGCAGCGAGCCGATCGCGGCGATGGCCGGCTTCACGTCGTCGGCCTCGCCGATGACGTCGACGTGATCACCGATCTCGGTCTTCACCCCGGCCCGGAACAGCCCGTGGTCGTCGACGATGAATACCCGCGGCCCGGTCATGACGGCCCGGTCATGACGGCCCGCTCATGTGCGGCTCACCGGCCGCGGGCCGGTCGTGCGGGGCATGCGCAGCGTCACCTCGGTCCCTTCGTCTTTCACACTTCGTACCACAGCGGTGCCGCCCCGCCGGGTCATCCGGGCCTGCACCGACTCGGCCAGCCCCTTGCGGTCCTCCGGCACCTCGGCCGGGTCGAAGCCGCAGCCGCGGTCGCGCACGTAGACCGACACCTCGTCCGGCTCGACCTCGGCGAACACCGACACCACGTCGGCGCCGGACCACTTGGCCGCGTTGACGGTGGCCTCGCGGGCCGCCGCCAGCAGCGCCCGCAGCTGGTCATCGAGCTCGCAGTCGCCGACCGTGATCGCCTCGATCGGCACCCGGTGCCTTTCTTCCACATCCTGCTGGATGTGCCGGATGCCTTCGGCCACGGTGGCGGCCTCGTGCGCCTCGCCGGGTACTCGGCCCTCGAACAGCCAGGATCGCAGCTCGCGTTCCTGGGCCCGGGCGAGCTTGACCACCTCGCCCGGCTGGTCGGAGTTCCGCTGGATCAGCGCCAGCGTCTGCAGCACCGAGTCGTGCACCCGGGCGGCGATGTCGGCCCGTTCCTCGGCCCGCGCCCGGGCCTGCCGCTCCACCATCAGGTCGCGGGCGATGCGCAGCCACCAGGGTCCCAGCAGGACCACGATGGCCGCCACGACCAGGATCAGGCCACCGAGCGGGCGCAGCGTGGCCACCCCGACGTGGCCGGACACCAGGATGCTGACCCCGGCGATGATCAGCGCGGCCGACACGATGATCCGGATCACGGTCGCCTTGCGCCGGTTCTTGGCCGACAGCGCCAGCAGCGGCTCGGCCTCCTGGCGCAGCATGACCTGTTCCTCAGGCGAGGCGTTCCGCCAGATCAGCACCATCCCGGCCGCGCCGATGATGACCGCCCAGGCGTAGCCGTTGGCCCAGGTGACCCCCAGCAGCGAGGCGATCACGAAGATCGCGCCCAGCAGCGAGGCCAGCGCGATGGCCTGGCCGACGCCCGCCCGGTCCTTCACCGCCCGGGAGGCGATCGAGCTGTCCTCGCCCTCCATCGGCAGCAGCAGCCAGATCAGCACGTACAGCGGCAGCCCGACGGTCAGCAGCGCGGCCAGCACGAACAGGATCCGGATGAGTATGACGTCGCGGCCGAACCGGGCCGCCAGGGCGGCCGCCACCCCGCCGGCGATGCGGTCCTCACGGGTGCGGCGCGTCGGCCCGGTCAGCTTGGGCACGCTCCGGAACAGGCGGTCGTGCAGCCGGCCCCGGTGCCCCAGCCGGCCACGCGTCCGGCCACGCCGGCGGCCGCGGTCATCGCGGTCCGGCTCGGTGATCCCGGCGAGAGGTGGCTCCACCTGAACATTGTCGCCCGATCCCCAGGGGGCGGCCATAGGGATACACCCCCATTCCCGGTCCCCGGATATGGGGGACCAGGGGGCGGCACTTCCCGATGTGCGCAGGTGCCCGCGGGACGCACAGTGGAGCCATGGAAACGACGAACACCACCCAGGACACCTCCGCCGACCGCACCGACGACACCACGGCCCCGCAGGGACCGTCCTTCGCTCGCACCCCCGCGCTGGTCCGGCCCGTTCGCGGCCGGATGCTGGCCGGCGTCGCGGCGGGCGCTGCCGACTACCTCGGCGTCGACCCGGTCATCGTCCGGATCGTTCTCGCCGTGCTGGCGGTGGCGGGTCCCGGCATCCCGCTCTACCTGGCCGGCTGGCTGCTGATGCCCGACGAGGGCGCCCGGCAGTCCGTCGCCGCCGACGTCATCGACTCGTTCACCTACCGCGACCGCTGAGTCGCGACCTCAACTGGGAGATGGACACCATGTCTGACTTTCGCACCCCCGCCTGGCTGCTCGGCCAGGGCCGCGCCCAGGCCGACCTCCGCGTGTCGGACGCCGACCGGCAGTCCGTCGCCGACGAGCTCAGCAGGCACTTCGCCGACGGCCGCCTGGACCAGGCCGAGTTCGACGAGCGCCTCAGCCAGGCCATGAACGCCAAGACCTACCGCGACCTCGACGGCCTGCTCACCGACCTGCCGCCCACCCAGGCCGACGGCGGCGCGGGCCTGCCCCCGGCCGGCGGCGGCCGGGTCACCAGCCGGGACCCCGGATCGGTCCCGCAGCGCCGGATCGTGCGGCCGCTGGTCTTCGTCGCACTGGCCATTATCGGCCTGAGCATCGCCAGTCACGCGGTGGCCTGGGTCTTTGGCGGCTGGATCTGGATCGCCGTGATCGCCCTGGTCATCCTGGCCTTCGCGCGCCGTGGCCACCGCCGCACCTACTGATCCACCCGCAAACAGTACGGCCGGCCAGGGGACCGGCCTCAGCGGGGAAGCAGAACGGCCGGCCAGGGAAGCCGGCCCAACGGGGAAGCAGCCCGCCGCGACGGGGAAGCCGCGGCGGGCAGACCGGGCGCCCAGCCCACCACAGCAGCCTCATAGATCGCCCTGAGCACAGGGGCCTCAGGGCGATCACGATGCCATCAACGCAGAGTGACGAAAACTCACGGAAAAAATCACGCGACGCGAGGAATGAATTCCGATACGGTCCTGTTCCGTATCGATAGCGCGTGCGGAGGAGTGCGAGCCGCCGGAAAGGCACAACCGTCCCGGTAGCCGCAACCACCGCGCCGCGCACGATCTTCCCGCTCACGTGGGACCCGTTTCGGCGGGACCGTTTCGTCACCTGCGAAAGGCACCATGGATACGCAGACGATCTACCGGAGGCGCTGGGGAATCCTCAGCGTCCTCATCCTCAGCCTCCTCGCCATCGTGCTCGACAACACGATCCTGAACGTCGCCCTGAAGACGATCGCCGAGCCGCACGCCGGACTCGGCGCGACCCAGAGCCAGCTCGAGTGGGCGATCAACTCCTACACGCTGGTCTTCGCGGGCCTGCTGTTCACCTTCGGGGTGATCGGCGACCGCATCGGGCGTAAGCGCATGCTGATGATCGGCCTGCTGCTGTTCGGCGTCGGGTCGCTGCTGTCGGCCTTCTCCCGCTCACCAGACCAGCTGATCTTCGCCCGCGCGGCGATGGGCCTGGGTGGCGCCGCGGTCATGCCGCAGACGCTGTCGATCATCTCCAACGTCTTCGAGCCGCAGGAGCGGCCGAAGGCCATCGGCATCTGGGCGTCCGCCGTCGGTATCGGCGTGGCTATCGGCCCGGTGCTCGGCGGTGTGCTGCTGGCTCACTTCTGGTGGGGTTCGGTCTTCCTGGTCAACGTCCCGGTCACCATCATCGGTGCGATCCTGGTGGCCACGCTGGTGCCCGAGTCCCGCAACCCGGAGCGCGTCGGTATCGACTACCTCGGCGTGCTGCTGTCCATCGCGGGCCTGGTGCTCGTGGTGTACGGGATCGTGCAGGGCGGCGACACCGGCTCCTGGGGCACCGTCTCGGTCCTCGGCCCGCTGTTCGGCGGCCTGGCCGTGCTCGGCCTGTTCGCCTGGCACGAGGCCCACAGCCGTCATCCGGCCCTGGACGTCCGGCTGTTCCGTGACCGTCGCCTGTCCGCGTCGGTCGGCGCGCTCGCCCTGGTCTTCTTCGGCATGGGCGGGGTGTACTTCTTCACCAGCTTCTACACCCAGGACGTGCTGGGTTACAGCCCGGTCGACGCTGGCCTGCTGACCGTGCCGTTCGCCGTCGGCCAGCTGCTGGCCTCGCCACGCAGCGCGCCGCTGGTGCGCCGGTTCGGCGCCAAGGCCGTCGGCACGAGCGGCATGCTGATCATGTCCATCGCGCTGGCCGGTTACGTGCTGCTGGGCACGGCGTCGCCGGTCTGGCTGCTGGGCCTGCTGTTCTTCATCCAGGGTTCGGGTATCGGGGTGGCTATGCCCGCCGCGACCTCCGCGGTCATGGACGTCCTGCCGCGGGAGCGGGCCGGGGCCGGCTCCGCCTTGACCAACACCGCCCGCCAGGTCGGCGTCGCGCTCGGTACCGCCGTGCTCGGCTCGATTCTGGCCCAGGCCTACCACAGCGCGCTCAGCCCGACGCTGGATCACCTTCCGGCCACCGCGCGGGGCGCGGCCGGCGGGTCGATCGAGGCCACGCAGGCCGTCGCCGCGCGGCTCGGCTCAGCCGGTCACTTCCTGCTCGGCCCGGCCAACGACGCCTTCGTCAGCGCGATGCACGTGACCACGCTGGTGGCCGCCGCGATCTCGCTGGCCGGCGCGCTGGTGGTGCTGCGCTGGATGCCGGGCCTGGCCCGGACCACGGCCGACGCCACGGTCGAGGCCGGCACGGTCGAGGCTGGCAGCATCGAGCCCGCCCCGGTGTTCGAGCCCGCCCTCGAGGTCGCGGCCCAGCCGCAGGCCATCGAGCGGCAGTCTCTCGGGGCATCCGGAATCGATCCGATCGAAGCGCTCGACGTCTGGCAGGAGAACCTCTCTGCCAGGTCGGCGAGCGGAGAGTGATAATGCGGTTATGTCTTCCGCCGTCATCAACCTCAATGCTGAGGACCAGGAGGCGGGCCCGGACCACGGGCCCGCCTCCGCGGCCACCCGCCCCGCGCCGGTCGTCGGGCGCAAGCCGGGCCGCCCGCGCAGCGAGCAGGCCGAGCAGGCCATCATCAAGGCCGCGCTGGAACTGTTCGCCGAAAAGGGCCCCGACGGCCTCTGCGTGGAGGCGGTCGCGGCCCGGGCGGGCGTGGGTAAGGCGACCGTCTACCGCCGCTGGAAGAACAAGGAAGACCTGCTGCTGGCGGCGCTCGGGTCGCTCAAGAGCCCGCTGCCCGATCCGGACAGCGGCTCGGCCCGGGACGACCTGGTCGCCCTGGTCACGGTGATGGCCCAGGACGCCGTCGACCCGGCCCGGCAGCGCCAGTACACGCTGCTGCTGGGCGAGGGCGCCAAGTACCCGAAGCTGATGGCCCGGTACGCGGAGACCGTGATCGAGCCGCGGCGTGACGTCATCCGGTCGGTGCTGCGGCGCGGTATCGAGAGCGGGCAGCTCCGGGCCGACCTCGACGTCGAGATCATCCTGCTCACGCTGACCGGCGCGGCCATGTCCCGCGGCCGGTGCGAGATCGTCCCCCACGACGGGGAGTTCGCCGAGCGCGTGGTGGACAGCCTGCTGCTCGGCCTGGCTCCCCGCTGACGTGGCCAGCTCGCCGGCCGGTTCCGGCTTTGACCCCGGCCGCCTGCTCCGCGCCCGCGCCGCCGATTACGCCGCGGTGGCGCTGGCCAATATCGACCGGGAGTTCCCGGCGCTCATCTATCACACGATGGAACGCCCGGGAGATTTCCCGTCCCGTCCGCGCGAGCGGACCCCCGTCTTCTTCGGCAGCTTCGACTGGCATTCCTGCGTGGAGATGCACTGGCTGCTGGTCCGGCTGCTGCGGGTACTGCCCACCGCGGTGCCGGTACCGCAGATCAGGAAAACCCTGAAAACGCAGTTGGCGCCCGGGGCCTTGGCCGCCGAGGCGCAGTTCATCGCCGATCCCGCGAACGGGGCTCCCGAACGGCCCTACGGCTGGGGCTGGGCTCTGGCCCTGACCGAGGAGGCCGCCCGGCTGGCCGACGGCGGCGACCCCGACGGGCCCGGCTGGGCCGCCGCCCTGGAACCGCTCGGCACGGCGCTGACCGGCAGTTTCCTGGAATGGCTGCCGAAGGCGACGTATCCCGTCCGGCACGGCGTGCACGGCAACAGCGCCAACGGCCTGACCCGGGCGCTGCCGTACGCGCGGCGCCTGGCCGCGGCTGGTGACCCGCGGCTGGCCGACGCGATCACCGCGGCCGCGACCCGCTGGTTCGCGGCCGACACCGGCTATCCGGCCGCCTGGGAGCCGTCCGGGCAGGACTTCCTGTCACCGGCGCTGGCCGAGGCCGAGCTGATGTCGGAGCTGCTGCCGGCTGCGGAGTTCCCGGCCTGGCTGGCGGCGTTCCTGCCCGGCCTGGCGGCGGGGGAGCCGGCCGCGCTGTTCACCCCGGCCGTGGTGTCCGATTCCTCCGACGGCTACCTGGCTCACCTGCACGGCCTCAACCTGAGCCGGGCCTGGATGTTCCGGCGGCTGGCCGAGGTCCTGCCCGCTGACGATCCCCGGGTGGCGGTGGCCTGGCGGGCGGCCGCCACCCACGCCGCGGCGGCCCTGCCGCACGTGGCCGGCGATCACTACATGGTCGAGCACTGGCTGGCCGCCTACGCCGTCCAGCTGCTCAGCTAGCTGTCGCTGGCGCACTCGGCCGGCCTCCGCCCACCCCACGAACGGCCCGTCGCGCTCACCCATCAGGTCGAAAACGCTCAGGTAGCCGCGGCCGGTGCGTAGCACACGTCCCATGGGCCCCCAGCGCGTATCTGACAGAACTGTTGCGCCAATAAGTTTCTTATGCCAACCTATTGGCAGCATCATCAAGCGGCGGGCCGAACGAGCACCGATCACGGGAGGCTGCGGTGGGCAACGAGGGCAACGACGCAGCGGGCCCGGAAAAAGAGCAGGCTGAGCTGCTCGGCCAGATGCGGCTCCTGCGGCGCCGGGCCCGGGCCGCGCGGCACGCCTACTGGTTTCCGCTCGTCTTGTTCGGCGTGCTCACATGTGCCTCCGTGCCGTTCTATCTCCAGCTGTACAAGCCAGCCGGGTCTGGTGCGCGGGGGGCTGGGCCCGGACCTCAGCTGTCCGTGCTGGGCACCCCGTTCGCCGGCTCCGCCGTCCAGCGCTACCTGGGCTACTACTGGCTGGCCGCGCTGCTCGGCGGCTTGCTCCTGACGCTGCTGTGGTACCGCCGGAACGCTCGCCGGGTCGGCCTGCAGACCCCGGCCCGGGGCTACGTCATCACCGTCGCCGTGCTCACGGCACTGGCCCTGACCGTCCCGTTGCTGTCGCGCGTCCGCAGCCCGCACTGGCTGGCCTGGCTGCAGCATCTGCAGGTGCTATGGCCCGGCGACCTGGTCGTCCGCGGCACATTCCCGTTCATCATCATCGCCGCGGGCCTGTGGGCCCTGGCCTGGGCCGAACGCAGCCGGGCCCTGGCCGCCATCGCCGCGGTCTACTCCGGTGCCGCCCTGCTGGCCAGCTTGTACAACGTCGAGAACCTGCTGTTCCGGCTGGGCTGGAACCCCGGGCCCGGCGACTGGGACCTGACGTCCCTGCCCAACGTGCTGCTGCCCGCGCTCGTGCTTCTGGCCGCGGGGGCAGGCGCGTTCGCGGTGCAGCAGCGGAAACGAGCGGCAGCGTGAGCGCGGAGACCCCGCCCCATCCGACCAATGGAATCGATGAGCGGGTCCACCAGCGGCACCGGCTCGGCATCCTCACCATCACCGCGGAAGCGCAGCGGGCTGAGTTCGGCTACCTGCGCGACGCGCTCGGCCTGACCGCCGGCAACCTGTCCAAGCACCTGACCGTGCTGGAAGAGGCGGGCATGATCCAGGTCGAGAAGGGCTATGCCGGCCGCCGGCCCAGGACCTGGGTGCGGATCACCCGCCCGGGCCGGGCCGCGCTGGCCACCGAACTCGCCGCCCTGACCGAGCTCCTGCGCCGTCACGGCACCGCCGGTCGCGCTGACCTTGCGGAAGATCGTGACCCGGACCTGGACTGACGTCGCCCGCGCCACGCCAGCGCGCTCTACCGCGCCCCCAGCGTCGTCGGCGGCCCCTCCTCCGGTACCGCGTCGGCCGGTGCCCGGGTCTGGCCGGGCGGGGGTTCGCGCCAGCTGTTGGTGATGGGCAGCCGCCGGTCGCGGCCGAAGTTCTTGTTGGTGATCTTGGGGCCGGGCGGGTACTGGCGGCGCTTGTACTCGGCCGTGTCCACCAGCCGGATCACCCGCTGCACGAGGTCCGGGTCGTAGCCCTTGGCGATCAGCTCGCCCGAGCCCATGTCCTGCTCCACGTAGTCGTCGAGCAGCGCGTCCAGGGTCTCGTAGTCCGGCAGCGAGTCGGTGTCCTGCTGGCCCGGCGCGAGCTCGGCGCTGGGCGGCTTGCTGATCGAGTTCTCCGGGATCGGGGGGACCTGGCCGGCCGCCTCGGCCTGGGCGTTCCGCCACCGCGCGAGCTCCCACACCAGCGTCTTGAACACGTCCTTGATCGGCGCGAACCCGCCCGCCGAGTCCCCGTACAGCGTGGAGTAGCCGGCCGCCAGTTCGCTCTTGTTGCCGGTGGTCAGGACCAGGTGCCCGTGCGCGTTCGACAGCCCCATCAAGATCACGCCGCGCACCCGGGCCTGCAGGTTCTCCGCCGGCAGCCCGGTCTCGGGGAACCCGGCCGGTTGCAGGGCGGTCTCGAAACTGTCGACCATCGGCTTGATCGGCACGGTCTCCGCCTGCAAGCCCTGGCGGCGGACCAGCTCTTCGGCGTCGGTGATCGAACCGCCGGAGGAGTACCGGCTCGGCATCAGCACCGTGTAAACCCGTTCCGGGCCGAGCGCGTCGGCCGCGATCGTCGCGGTCAGCGCGGAGTCGATGCCGCCCGAGAGGCCCAGAATCACGGTGCGGAAACCGTTCTTGCGCACGTAGTCCCGCACCCCCAGGACCAGCGCGTTGTACACCTCTTCGGAGTCCGGCAGCGACGGCCACAGCGGCTCGTGCTCGATCGCCGGCCGCTCGCCGCGCTGAGTGCCGCCTTGGGCCCCGGCCGCGGCGGTCTCCCCGGTCTCCCCGGCGGCCTGCGGGTCCAGCTCGACCTGCCGGATCGTGATCACGCTGCCGTCGCCCGCGTCCACCCGCTCGCCGTCGTGCCGCAGGCCGCCCGCGGGCGCGGCCGGGAGGTCCAGGTCGGTGACGATCAGCGTCTCCTCGAACTGCGGCCCCCGGGCGAGCAGGCGGCCGTCGGCGTCGACCAGGATCGAGCCGCCGTCGAAGACCAGCTCGTCCTGGCCGCCGACCAGGTTCGCGTAGGCCAGGGCCGCGTCCGCGATCCCGGCGCAGCGGGCGCACAGCTCCTCGCGCTGGTCGTCCTTGCCCCGCTCGTAGGGCGAGGCGTTGGGCACCACCAGCAACGCCGCCTCGGCGGTGCGGGCCACCGCGACCGGGCCGCCCTCCTGCCACAGGTCCTCGCAGATGGCGATGGCCACGTCGACCGGCCCGCCGTCGGCCTGCATCCGGAACACCGGCAGCGAATCGCCGGGTACGAAGTACCGGTACTCGTCGAACACCCCGTAGTTCGGCAGGTGGTGCTTGGCCGTGGTGATCACGACCTCGCCGCCGTAGAGCAGGGCGGCGGCGTCCAGCGGCGCCCCGGCCGGCAGCCCGGTCCGCGGGGCCAGGCCCTCGCGCCGGTCCAGGTAGCCGATGACCACGGCGATCCCGCCGAGCCCGTCGGCGGCCAGCCGTTCGGCGACCTCCCGGACCGCGGTCCGGGAGGCGTTCAGGAACGACCCGCGCAGCGCGAGGTCCTCGACCGGGTACCCGGTCAGCATCATCTCCGGGAACACCACCACCTGAGCGCCCTGGCGCCCGGCGCGGCGGGTCCACTCGACGATCTTGTCCGCGTTCCCGGTCAGGTCGCCCACGGTCGCGTTGACCTGGGCCATGGCTATCCGCAGCGTTGGCACGTTTTCTAGCTTAGGCGGGCCCGCCGGAGCAGCGATCGCACCTCCTGCTCGTACAGCAGGGCCGGGTCGACGCCGGTCGCGGCCAGGTGCTGCCCGAGCTCCAGGCTGATCAGCCCGTGCAGCCGCGTCCAGGTCAGCAGGCCCAGGTACAGGCGTTCGGCGGCCAGCCCGCGGACCCGCGAGCGCTGCCCCCAGGCCTGGATCTGGCCGGCCAGCTCGGGGTTGAGCGCCGGCTCGCCCGCCGGCCCCTCATCGGCTGACCCCTCATCGGCCGACACTGCCCCTTCCGGCGCCCCGGCCTCTCTCAACGCGGTCAAGAACACATCCATGCTGCGCTGGGCGGCAGCCACCGTCCGCTCCGGGGCGAGCTCCAGCCCAGACCCGCTGGAGGTCTGGAAGATCAGCAGGTACTCGTTCGGGTGGCCGAGCGCCCAGCTTCGGTAGGTGCGCGCCACCGTCGCCAGCCGCTCCGCGGCCCCGTCCTCGCCCGCTCCGTCGGCGGCCTCCTGCAGCGTGTCCGCCAGCGACCCGTAGGCGTCCACCACCAGCTCCGCCAGCAGCGCGTCGCGGCTGGCGAAGTACCGGTACAGCGCGGCCGGCGACATGCCCATGGCCCGGGCGATCGCGTTCAGCGACACCGCCGCCGCCCCGCCCTCGGCCACCTGGTCCATCGCGCGCGCCTTGATCTCGGCCAACGTCTCCCGCCGCTGCCGTTCCCGCCGCGTGGGCGCCGCCGTCTCCTGCCGTCCAGCCGCCATCTCCCTCCGTGCGGCTGCGTCCTGCCGCGTGGGCACCTTCTGCCGCGCGGGCACCTTCTGCCGTCCGGGCGCCCCCGCCTCCTGCCATGCAGGCGCCGCCGCCGCCTCTCGCCGTGCGGGCGCCGTCGCCCCCTGCCGCCCGGCCGTGTCCTGCCGTGCAGCCGCCCCCGCCTCCTGCCGTGCAGCCGCCGCCGTTTCTCGCCGTCCAGCCACCGTCACTTCCCGCCCTCCGGCCCAGCCGCCCGGCTCTGCCCGGCCGCGTTCGCGCCCATTGCGTGACCGCCCATCACTTAGTGAATGGTTGACACTCTACACCTCGAGAACTAAGTTATAGGTATTCACATTTCAACACCCATTCACTCAACTGCGAGGAGCGTCATGACTATGACCGCCGCGAACCAGCAGGCCGCGAACCAGGAGGCCGGTGACCAGCAGGCCAGTGACCAGCAGGCCGCCGTGACCGCCACCGAAGTCGTGCTGCCCGGCGTGGTCGAGCCGCGCGGCCTCCAGCTCCGCCAGCGCCCGCTGCCGTCGCCGGTGGCCGGCCAGGTCCTGGTCCGGGTCGAAGCGGCCGGCGTCTCGTTCGCCGAGCAGGGCATGCGCCGCAACCGGTACCCCGGCCAGCCCAAGTTCCCGTTCGTGCCCGGTTACGACCTGGTCGGCGTGGTCACCGCGGCCGGCCCGGACGTGGACCGGGCCTGGATCGGCAAGCGGGTGGCGGCGCTGACCAAGACCGGTGGCTGGGCCACCCACGCCCTGATCCCCGCGGCCACGCTGGTCGAGGTGCCGAGCGGGGTCGACCCGGCCGCAGCCGAGACCGTCGTCGTCAACGGGATCACCGCCTGGCAGATGCTGCACCGCAGCGCCCGGGTCCAGGCCGGCCAGACGATCCTGGTGCACGGGGCCAACGGCGGGGTCGGCACCACCTTGGTCCAGCTCGCCCGGCACGCCGGGGTCCGGGTCATCGGCACCGGCAGCCCCAAGCACCACGACCGGCTGCGCGCCCTGGGCGTCGAGCCGCTGGACTACCGCGACCCGGAGCTGGCCGCGCGCGTCCGTGAGCTGGCCCCGGACGGGGTGGACGCGGTGTTCGACCACTTGGGCCAGGCCAGCGCCCGCCGTTCCTACCGGCTGCTGGCCCGCGGCGGCACGCTGGTCAGCTACGGCATTGCCGCCCAGCGCGACGGCCGGATCCCGATGGTGCTGCTGTTCCTGCCGCTGCTCACCCAGCTGGCGCTGTGGAACTACCTCCCGACTGGCCACCGCGCCTCGTTCTACAACGTCTGGGGCGGCCACCGGGCGCTCCCGGCCAAGTTCTGGGCCCGGCTGCGGGACGACCTCGGCCAGGTGTTCGCCCTGCTCCGCGACGGCGTGCTGACCGCCCAGGTAGCGGCCCGGATGCCGCTCACCGAGGCCGCGGCGGCGATGGAACTGGCCGAATCGCACACCGTGGTGGGCAAGGTCATCCTCGAGCCGTGAATTGTCGTCCGTGGGCCGTGCCATGCTGGATCTTGTGATCGGCGAGATCGTGCCGCCCGCGGTGGCCGTCGGGGAGGCGTTCGGCGACGACGTGACCGAGGCGACGCTGTTTCCCGCCGAGGAAGAGGCCATCGCCCGGGCCGTGCCCAAGCGGCGGCAGGAGTTCACCACCGGCCGTGCCTGTGCCCGGGTGGCGCTGGCCCGGCTCGGCCTGCCGCCCGCGGCCATCCCGCGCGGCGAGCGCGGCGACCCGCAGTGGCCGGCCGGGGTGGTGGGCAGCATCACCCACTGCGCCGGTTACCGGGCCGGCGCGGTGGCCTGGCAACGGGACGTCCGCACGATCGGCCTGGACGCCGAGCCGCATGGCCCGCTGCCGTCCGGGGTGCTGCCCGTGGTCGCCTCGGCAGCAGAGCAGGCCCGGCTCGCCGAACTGGCCGCCGCCGATCCGCAGCTGCACTGGGACCGCCTGCTGTTCAGCGCCAAGGAGTCCGTCTATAAGGCCTGGTACCCGCTGACCGGGCAGTGGCTCGGCTTCCTCGACGCCGCCGTCGACCTCGCCCCGGCCGCCAATTCCGCCCCGGCCCCGACCGCCCGCGGCTCCGCCCCGGCCACCAGCGGCGTGTTCACCGCCCGCATCCTGCTCGCCGACTCCCCGGTCGCGGGCTTCGAAGGCCGCTGGCGAGTCGAGGACGGCCTGCTGGCCACCGCGATCACCGTCCCCGCCTGACCGACTGCCCGGCCTCTCCCGCCAGCACGCCGGGAGCTAGCAGGCGGGGCCCTTGGACACGAGCACCTTCTTCAGCGGCGGCGCCGGGGACACGATGAGCTTGTAGCCCGGGTTGCTGGCAGCGTATGCGACCTGGGTGCAGTTGCCCGCGTTGCCGGACGCGGTGGAGATCACCGCGTCGACCGCGGTGTCGCAGCTGCTGGTTCTGGCGTCCCATTTCCAGGCCCCGCCCATCTGCTGGGTCACTGCGGGCTGCCCGTTGGTGGTGATGCGGACGAGGATGTCGCCAGAGGAGTCCGGGCGGCCCTCACACTGGCTCTCCGTCGTGGCCTTCGGCAGCGGCGAGGCCGTCGCCCGCCCGCAATGCTCGCGCTGCCCGTCCCACCCGAACTGCCCGTCCCGCCCGCCGTCCTGCCCGAGCCGCTGCCGGCCGCCGTGGCCGAACTGCTCGCCGCCGCCGGCCGATCCGTGCTCGACGTGCCACCGCACCCGGCCAGCGCCACGGCCGCCACGGCCAGCCCGGCCGCGGACCACAGGGAGATCGAACTACGCGAAGTCACTAAAGGATGATTTCAGAAGCTCTCCGTGATCATACGCTACTCGGCGTAAATGCCCGCCGCCGAACGGCCCACCCGCCCGAACGGCCCGCCCGAAAAACCCGGTGCGCTACGACGAGCGAAAAGGCAAGCTCGCGGTATGACGAGCGGCACGGGGAGCGGCCCCCCACCCGGTACCCCGATCGGCGTCCCCGCCGACGGAACCGCCGGTCCAACGACCGGTGAGACCACCGGCGGGATGGCCAGCGGGATGGCCGGGGGAGCGGCCGGTCCCGCGACGGACAATCCCGCGACAGACCGTCCCGCGACGGCCCTGGACCGCGTGCTGCCCGCGGTGGGCGGGATCGACACCGTCGAGCGGCTGGCCGCGCTCAGCGGCAGCGACTTCACCACCGTGATGCTCGAGGTGACCCGGCGCCGGGCCGCCCGGGAGACCGCGGCCAGCGTCCGGCGCCGTTATTCGGGCGACCGGTTCACCACCCCCGGTCACACCCCGTGGCGCACGCTCCGGCGGGCCGAAGAGGCGTTGCTGGCCTGCCTGCCGGCCGACGTTGAGATGCTCACGCTGGCCCCGGTGGTGCCGCTCGGCACCCACTCGGCGCTGGCCACCGTCAGCCAGGACAAGGTGCTGACCACGATCCGCACCTGTGAGGTGGCCGCCGACCCGACCAACGCGCTCGCCCTGGAGGCGGCGGTGCGCCGGGTCCACGACCGGGCCGCCACCGTGCGGCTCGGCGCGCTGCAGCGGGTTGTCCGCACCCAGTTGCCGCCGCCCGGGTTCGCGGCCCACTTTGGCCTGTTCGGCCTGGTGACCGCCGGCCGGGACGAGGGTGATCACCGGTTCGAGCGGGCCGCGCTGGCCGAGCACCTGCGGTTCGCGGTGGCCAGCCTGGCCGCGGCGCGTCTCCGCTATGTCCAGCTGGCGCTGACTCCGTTGTCGGAAGCGGGTGAGCGGATCGCGGCCGCCGTCACCAACGACCTGGGCGGCGACCGGAGCCCGGGCACGGCCGCGGTGATCGTCGTGGACCATACCCGCGCCAGCGGCCGCGGCTACTACCAGGACCTCTGCTTCAAGGTCAACGCCCGCACCGACGGCCGCCACCCCGACAGCCTCCAGGAGATCGGCGACGGCGGCTTCACCAGCTGGACCCAGCAGCTGGTGGCCAGCCAGAAGGAACGCCTGCTGATCAGCGGCATCGGCGTCGACCGGCTGGCCGCCTGCGGCCCACCGTGAGCCGGGCGGATCACGGGCCCCGGCTCGTGGGCTGAGCCGGAAGCGGACTGGTCACCGTGAACCCGGTCCCCGGGTGGGTGAACCGCAGCGCGCCGTCCGGGCACCCGGACATGATCCAGCCCGCCAGGTGGACGAAGTAGTGGTGGTGCACAAAGCACAGCAGCACCAGATTGGGCAGGCGAGTGGTCCCGCCGTGTTGCCAGGGACGGATGTGGTGGGCGGTGCACCAGGTGGCGGGCAGCCCGCAGCCCGGGAACCGGCACCCGTGATCCCGGGCGGTCAGCGCGCGCCGCAGCGCCGGCGTCTCGGTCCGGTAGCGCCGGCCCACATCCAGCGGCAAGCCGTCCCGCCAGCGGATGACCGAGATCTCCGCCCGGCAGGCCAGCGTGAGGATCTGGGCCGCGGTCAGCAGCGTCCCGTTCGCGGTCCGGCCCGTGCCCGTCCCATCGGTGCCGGTATCGCCAGGATCCTCGCCCGGCCCGCCACCGCCGCGCGCGTCGAACAGCACGCTCAGGTGCGGCATGGCTCCGTGGCGCCCTCCGGCCTGGCCGGAGTCGAGAGCGGCCTGGCAGGCGGCGGTGAGCCCGTCCATCCGGCGCTGGGCGGCGGTGCGCCGGTCCTCGGTGCCGCCGGGCGGGCTGAACGCCTCGGCCGCGGTCTTGATGATCTCGATCGACAGGGCGTCGCTGCAGGCGCCGCTGATCGTGCCGACGTCGTCCAGGGTCAGGCCGAAGCTCAGGTAACGGCGCTCGAACCGCTTACGCTGCCGCTCTTCCACCGCGTCGGGGTCGGCCCGGTAGGTCAGGTCCTCGCCCAGCCGGCGCAGCTCGCGCGGGTCCAGCCCCGGCTGCGGCCAGCCCTCGGGCTCACCCGGCTGAGGGACGGCCGAGTCAGTGCCCGTGGCGGCGGTGAGCATCGTCTTTTCGGCTCTGGCCGCTACCTCGTCGTCGCCGATCTGGGCGGCGGTCCGGCAGATCACGTGGGCGGCGTCGAAGGAGAGCTGCCCGGCCGCGACCGCCGCGCGGACCGCCGGCAGCCGGGGGTAGGCCCGGCCGACCGCGACCAGCTCCCCGGCCCGGCCGGGCGCCCGCCCGCACCCGTGCCGCAAGAACGCCGCCGCCGAGGTGTAACCGGCCTGCGCGTACGCGCCGCAGCCGTCCACGATCCCCGCCAGCCGGGCCAGCTCTCCCTGCACCTGATCGGCGAAGGTGGCCAGCTCCCGCACCTGGACCAGCAGGCCCACGGCATCACCGCCCACGGGACCGAGCGTGGCCAGCTCGGCCAGCACCCGGTCCCGCGCGGACGTGCCGTTCGAATTCATATTCGAATGATGTCACCCAGGTCCGACAAAACGGCGCCCCGCGCCTGCCAACCCCGCGCCCGCGAACCCCGCCCCCGCGAACCCCGCCCCCGCGAACCCTTTAGTCGTTCCGCGCGACCTCCGGTCCGGTGATCCGCTTCAGCAGCGGCAGCGTGGCCGCGATGATGCCCAGCGCCGCCACCAGCCCGGCCACCACGATGCCGTAGTAGCCCGCCCCCGGTGGCCGCAGCGTGTAGTGCAGCTGGGCCCGCAGGAACAGCTCGGCGCCGGCGAACCCGACCGCGCTTGACAGCACCGCGACGATCAGCAGCGGCACCGCGCTCTCCAGCGTGACCACCCGCCGCAGCACGGCCAGCGGGGTCCCGGTCAGCCGCAGCAGGCTGAACGGCCGTTTCCGCTCGGTCAGCCCGGCCACCACGCTGGCGGCCAGCGCGCAGCCGGCGATGGGCAGGCTGGCCAGGATGATCACGTCGGCCAGCTGCTGCTCCAGGGCCAGCGTCTGGTTGGAGGAGTTGTAGGCGTTGGTTTCGGCGATCGTGGCCGGTATGCCCAGCGAGGAGTGGAAGGTCGCCAGCACGGTCTGCACCCGGTTGTCCGCGGCCGCGCCGCCGGTGGTCACCACGATCGCGGTGACCGGCAGCTGGGCCAGGCGCCCGGCCGGCAGCGCGGCGCCCTGCCAGACCGTCGTGTCCTGGGAGATCCCGAACGGGTCGATGCCCCCGGGCGGGACCGACACCACCTGGGCCCCGGCCGCGCAGTGGCCGGCCACCGGAGTACGGGCCAGCTCGGCACAGGACGCCAGCCCGGCCGGCGACAAGAAGTTCTGGCCGTGAGCGTGGACCACGTAGTTGGTCTTGAGCGGGTTGGAGTGCACGAGCGTCACGCCCCGGACACCGGCTGCCCCCTGCAACCGGGTCAGAAGAGCGTCCGGCACCGGGACGCCGTGGAGGTTGCCGCTGACCGGATCGCTGAAGTCGTCCACCACCGTGTTCCTGACCTGCGGCGTGGCCGTGGGCCCGGTCCGGTAGTCGGCCATGGTGGTGATGATGCCCACGGTCACGCTGGTCACGAACAGGGCCACGATCAGCCCGCTGATCGCGCGGAACCCGGCCCGCGGGTTGTCGGCCAGCCGCCGCGCGGCGATCAGCGTGGCCGGCCGCCGGGCCCGGCGGGCCATGACCCGGGCCCCGGCCATGGTCAGCCACGGCCCGGCCGTGACCAGCCCGACCAGGATGAGCAGGAACCCGGGCAGGAAGGCCTGGATCTGGCTGCTGGTGCTGCCCGGGCGGCCGATGACCGTGAACAGGGCCAGCTCGGCCAGGCCCGCCACCAGCGGGATCAGCCGCCAGGCGCCGGGCGGCTTCGGGGTGGCCCGGCGAGTCACCCCCAGCGGAGACACCTGGACCCGGCGCAGCGCGATCAGCGCCGCGACCGCCGCGGCCACCGGCACCCCGATCGCCACGGCCAGGATGTCGGCCAGGCTGAGCGACAGGTCGCTGGTGAAGAACGGCGCACCGGTGAAGGAGATCCCGGCGATGGCTGGCCGGAGCAGGTAGAACAGGCCGAATCCGCCCGCCATGCCCACCGCCGCGGCCACCGTGGATTCGACCGCTGAGATCACCGACACCTGCCGCGGCGTCGCCCCGGCCAGGCGCATCGCGGCGAAACGCTGCTCGCGGCGCGCCGCCGACAGCCGGCTGGCGGTGCCGATGAAGATCAGCACCGGGAACAGCAGCCCCGCCGCCACGCAGGACAGCAGCAGGTCGATGCCGTTGCTGTCGATTCCGACGCCGACGATGCAGTCGGGTCCGTTGCAGCCGCTCGGCGGGATCGTCTCGATGCTGGTCACCTTGCTGGCCCCGGGCTGGTGCGCGAGCTGGGCCGGGGTGCCGCCGACGATGATCACCAGCGAGTTCGGCGACGGGAGCGCGGCCTGGCCGATCGTGCCCACCTGGCGGCCGGGGAAGCGGTCCGCCAGCTCATCGGCCGGATGGTCGCGCAACAGCCGGGTGAACGCGGGGGAGGCGTAGTACTGGCCCGGCCCCGGTACCCGGGAGATGCCCGGTGGCACCGGGACGTCGGGTCCGGTCGCGGCCACGTCGACCCGCCCGTACAGCTGGCCGTCGACGAAGCCGGAGTTCAGCTCGAACCACAGTGGGTCGCGGGCCTTGGGCACCGCCGGGGCCCCGGCGTTCGCCTGGGCATACGCGGACGGGTGGCTGAACTCGACCGACGTGCTGAGCCAGGCGAACCGCGCGTTCTGCGCGTTGACCGCGTTGATCCCGGCCAGCGCGGTCAGCAGCATCGTGACCCCCAGGGCCACCGCCGCCGCCGTGACCACCAGCCGGATCACGGCCTCCCGGCCACCGGCCACCGCCAGCCGCAGCCCGAGCCGGATCATGGCCATCGTCCGCGTCGTCACCGCGAACGTGCGATCCTCCCGGGCCAGATCAGTGCCATCAGTCATTACGGGCCACCTCCGGGCCAGTGATCCGCCTGAGCAGGGGAAGGGTCGCGGCGACGATGCCGAGCGCGGCGGCCAGGCCGCTGAGCACGATGCCGTAGTAGCCCACGCCCGGAGGCCGGAGCGTGTAACCCAGCTGGGCCTGCAGGAACAGCTGGGCGCCCAGGAAACCAACCCCGATTGACACCACCGCGGCGGTCAGCAGCGGCAGAACGCTTTCCAGCGTCACCACCCGGCGCAGCACGCCCAGCGGGGTCCCGGTCAGCCGGAGCAGGCTGAACGGCCGCTGCCGCTCGGTCAGCCCGGATGCGATGCTCACCGCCAGCGCGCAGCCGGCGATGGGCAGGCTGGCCAGGATCACCACGTTGGCCAGCTGCTGTTCCATGACCACGACCTGGTGGCTGGACTGATACTGGTTCATCTCCGCGACCGTGGCCGGGGAGCCCAGATACGGGTACAGCCGGTCCAGCACGGTCTGGGCCCGGGCGGCCGCCGCGGTCCCGCCGGTGCTGACCACGATGGCCGCCACCTGGGCCCGGGCCAGCTCTTCCTCCGTCAACTGCCCGCCGGAACGGCTCGCCGCAGGCCACACGGCGGACGACTGAATGTCATCCCCTGGCTCCAGGGCCAGCATCGGCACTGCCGCTGACCGCGCGCCGTCCGGGCACCGGCCGAGCAGCGGGGTGCGGGCCAGCTGCGTACATGCGACCAGCCCGGTCCGGAAATATTCAAATCCTCCGAACCGCATGGCAGTGGCAGCGTCGCCGTGCACCAACGTCACTCCGCGGACCCCCGGTACTGACCACAGCCGGGCCAGGGTGGCCGCGGACGGCGGCGCCACCGTGCCTCCGCCCTCTTTTGCCCCGGCGAACTGATCGATGACCGTGTTCCGGATTCCGGCCGAGGCGGTCGGCCCGGACCGGTAGTCGCTGATGGTGGTGATGATGCCGACCGCCACGCTGGTCACGAACAAGGCCAGGATCAGGCCGCTGACCGCGCGGAATCCTGCGCGCGGGTTGTCGGACAGCCGCCGGGCGGCGATCAGCGTGGCCGGCCACCGCGCGCGGCGGGCCATCACCCGGGCGCCGGCCATGGTCAGCCACGGCCCGGCGGTGATCAGCCCGGCCAGAATGAGCAGGAACCCGGGCAGGAACGCCTGGACCTGACCGCTGGCGCTGGCGGGCCGGCCGACGGTCGCGAACACGGCCAGCTCGGCGATGCCCGCCAGCAACGGCGCCAGCCGCCAGATCCGCGGCGGCGGGGGAGTCTCCCGCCTGGTCACTCCCAGCGGGGAGACCTGGACCCGGCGCAGCGCGACCAGCGCCGCGACCGCCGCGGCCACCGGCACGCCGAGCGCCACGGCCAGGGCGTCGGCCAGGCTGAGCGACAGGTCGCTGGTGAAGAACGGCGCCCCGGTGAACGGGATCGCCGCGATGGCGGGCCGCAGCAGGTAGAACAACCCGAACCCGCCGGCCACGCCCGCCACCGCGGCCACCGAGGATTCGACCGCCGAGATCGCCGACACCTGCCGGGGCGTCGCGCCGACCAGGCGCATGGCGGCGAACCGCTGCTCGCGGCGGGCCGCCGCGAGCCGGCTGGCGGTGCCGATGAAGACGAGCACCGGGAACAGCAGCCCCGCGGCCACCACGGACAGGATCAGGTCGATGCCGTCGCCGTTGATGCCCACCCCGACCGAGCAGTCGGGGCCGTGACAGCTGCTCGGCGCGACCGTCTCGATGCTGGTCACCTTGGTCGCCGCGAGCTGGTGCGCCAGCTCGGCCGGTGTATGGCCCACGATGATGAGCAGGGAGCCCGGTGCGGGCAGCGCGGCGTTGCCGATGGTGCCCACCTGGTGGGCGGGGAACCGGCGGCCCAGCTCGGCCGCTGGCGCGACGCGCAGCAGCCGGGTCAGTGCGGGCGACGCGTAGTACTGGCCCGGCCCGGGCGGCCGCGGGACGCCCGGCGGCACCGGCGAACCGGAGCCGGTCGCGGCCACGTCGACCCGGCCGATCTGCTGGCCGTCGAAGTACTCCGCGCTCAGCAGCCACCACAGCGGCTCCGTGGCGGCCCCCGCCGCGGCCTTCCCGTCCGTCCCGACCGTCCCGTGCCCGAACGCGGCTCCGCTGCTGAGCCAGGCGTACCGGCCGTTCTGCGTGTTGACCGCTTTGATGCCGGCCACCGCGCCCAGCAGCAGGGTCACGCCGAGCGCCACCGCCACCGCGGTCAGCACCAGCCGCACCATGGCCTCCCGCCCGCCGTTCAGGGTGAGCTGGAGCCCCAGCCGGATCATGACGTGACAGGGGTAACGGAGGACCCGGCCGGCGTCCCGGCCAGATAGGAGACCTTGCCGTCGCGCACCACGACCTCGCGGTCGGCGTAGGCGGCCACCCGCGGCTCGTGCGTGACCAGGATGACGGTGGTGCCCTGGTCCCTGGTCGCGGTGGTCAGCAGCTCCATCACGTGCTCGCCGGTGACCGAGTCCAGCGATCCGGTCGGCTCGTCCGCGAACAGCACCTCGGGCCGCGCCACCAGCCCGCGGGCCAGCGCCACCCGCTGGGCCTCGCCGCCGGACAGCTCCCCGGACCGCCGTTCCTCCAGCCCGTCCAGGGCGAGCCGCCCGAACCAGGGCCGTGCCTCCGCCAGCGCCGCCCGCCGGTGGATGCCGTCCAGCAGCAGCGGCAGCGCCACGTTCTCGGCCGCGGTCAGCTCCGGCACCAGCTGGCCGAACTGGAACACGAACCCGAAGCGTTCGCGCCGCAGCGCGCTACGGGCACCGTCGCTCAGCGTGTCGATCCGCTGGCCGTCGAACCAGACCTCGCCCCGGTCAGGGGTCAGGATCCCGGCCAGGCAGTGCAGCAGCGTGGACTTGCCGGACCCGCTCGGGCCCATGATGGCCAGCATCTCACCGGCCGTCACCGCCACGCTGGCCCCGCGCAGTGCCGGCGTCGCCCCGAACGACCGGAACAGCTCACGTCCCTCGATAGCGCTCATTCCGTCACCTCCGAGGGGCCCTGCGACCCCGAACGGACCGCCGCGGCCAGCGGCCCCAGCCGCGCCGCGGTCATGTCGATCCAGCGCAGATCTGCCTCCAGGTGGAACAGCCCGTGGTCGGCCCGCAGCGCGTCGACCAGCTCGCCGGTCCGCTTGAGCTCGGTCAGCTCACGCATCCGCTGCAGGTGGGCGGCCCGCTGGGCGTCCAGGTACTGCTCGGCCGGACGGTCCAGCATCAGGGCCAGCACGACCTTGGTGAACAACAGGGTCTGCAGGTGCGGCTCGGGCTCGGCCGGCTGGTTCAGCCAGGTCTCGAACTCGGTCGCGCCGGCATCGGTGATCACGTAGCGCTTGCGATCCGGTCCGCCCCCGGGCTCGGACTCGCCCGCGAGCACCTTCCCGTCCCGGGCCAGCCGGCCCAGGGTCGAATACACCTGCCCGTAGGGCAGCGGCTTGTCCCGGCCGAACAGCGTGTCGTAATCGCGTTTCAGGTCATAGCCGTGGCTTGGCTCCCGTTCGAGCAAGCCCAGCAGGGTCAGCGGAACGCTCATGGCCGAGACTCTACACTGGGTGTATACCTCGCGTCTATACACTTAAATTCACGATCGAAATCGCGGCCAGCGACGTAACTCTGCGGAAACAACCGCACGGCACACTGGCAGGACACGATCGGGAGGACCGGATATTGGCTGGGGGCGTCTAAGGTGAGAGGCGTGGACAGGCAGCAAGAGTTCGTGCTGCGCACGCTCGAGGAGCGGGACATCCGGTTTGTCCGGCTCTGGTTCACCGACGTGCTCGGCTACCTGAAGTCCGTCGCGGTTGCTCCGGCTGAGCTGGAGGGCGCGTTCACGGACGGTATCGGCTTTGACGGATCGGCGATCGAGGGCTTCGCCCGCGTGTACGAGGCGGACATGATCGCCAAGCCCGATCCGTCGACCTTCCAGTTGCTGCCCTGGCGGGGCGAGGCGCCGGGGGTCGGCCGGATGTTCTGCGACATCCTGCTGCCCGACGGGTCACCGTCCTACGCCGACCCGCGCTGGGTGCTCAAGCGGGCGCTGGGCCGGGCCTCCGACCTTGGGTTCACCTTCTACACCCATCCCGAGATCGAGTTCTTCCTGCTCAAGGAGAAGCCGCAGCCGGGCCAGCGGCCGGAGCCGATCGACAACGGCGGCTACTTCGACCACACCCCGCACAGCATCGCCCACGACTTCCGCAAGACGTCGATCATGATGCTCGAGAGCATGGGCCTGTCGGTGGAGTACAGCCACCACGAGGACGGCCCCGGCCAGCAGGAGATCGACCTGCGCTACGCCGACGCGCTCACCACGGCCGACAACATCATGTCGTTCCGCCTGGTCATGAAGGAAGTCGCGATCGAGCAGGGCGTGTACGCGACGTTCATGCCGAAGCCGTTCACCAATTACCCCGGGTCCGGTATGCACAGCCACGTGTCGCTGTTCGAGGGTGACCGGAACGCCTTCTACGAGCCCGGCGCCGACATGCAGCTGTCCAAGATCGGCCGTGCGTTCATCGCCGGGCTGCTCCGGCACGCGGCCGAGATCACCGCCGTCTGCAACCAGTGGGTCAACTCGTACAAGCGGCTGTGGGGCGCGGCCGAGCTGTCCGCTGGCGCGGGCGGTGAGGCGCCGGCCTACATCTGCTGGGGTCACAACAACCGGTCCGCGCTGATCCGGGTGCCGATGTACAAGCCCCACAAGGGCAACTCGACCCGGGTCGAGGTCCGCTCGATCGACGCCGCCTGCAACCCGTACCTGGCCTACGCGCTGATCCTGGCGGCCGGCTTGAAGGGCATCGAGGGCGACTACGAGCTGCCGCCGCCCGCCGAGGACGACGTGTGGGCGCTGACCGCGGCCGAGCGGCGCGCCATGGGCATCAAGCCGCTGCCGCACGACCTGGGCGATGCCATCGCGGTCATGCAGGACAGCGAGCTGGTGGCCGAGACCCTCGGTGAGCACGTGTTCGACTTCTTCCTGCGCAACAAGCAGGCCGAGTGGAACGAGTACCGCCGCCAGGTCACCGAGTACGAGCTGGACCGCTACCTGCCCATCCTTTAGGCGCTCTCCGCCCTTTAGGCGCTCTCCGCGATCGTCCCCAGCGGCACCGGGGTCAACAGCGGACGCGACCCCAGGTCACCGACGGCGGCCAGCCCCTGCCCGATGGCGGCGGCCACCGCCTGCTGCAGCGCCGGCCCGCACACCCGGCCCTGGCAGTAGCCCATCCCGCAGCGGGTCACGCCCTTGACCGCCCGCACGTCCCCGGCGCCGTCCGCGACCGCCGCCCCGATCGCGGCCCACGGCACATCTTCGCAGCGGCAAACGAGCGTGTCCGCCCGCGGCCAGTCCAGCCATCCGCCGCGCCACGGGTACAGCCCATCCAGCGCCCGCGCGAAGTTCCGCGCCCGCTCGAGTCCTGACCGCACCCCGCGAATTCGCTGCTGAAAACGTTCCCGCCCCAGCAGTCCCAGGTACTGCGCGGCCGACGCCCCGGCCACGTACCCTTCCAGCTCGGCGACGTCGGCCCCCGCCACCCCGGTCGTCTCCCCGGCCGCGAACACCCCCGCCACCGACGTCGCCTGATCCTCGTCGCACCAGGTGGCCGCCGCGGGACGGCCGGCCAGCGGCAGGTCCGCGCACCCCAGCAGCCGCGGCAGCTCCAGCGCCGGACCGAACCCGAAGCTCACGTGCACCGCGTCCACCGCCACCGCGCGCCCGGTGCCCGGTACCGGCCGCCAGTCCCGGTCCACCCGGCCGACGGTGGCCTCGGTGACCTGGTCGTCGCCGCGGGCGGCGGTCACCGCGTAACCGGCGCGCACCGGGACCCGGTGCCGTGCCAGGATCCGTCCGTAGCTCGCTGCCTCGCCCGCTTTTTTCGGAAAACGTCCCAACCGCACGGCGCTGGCGAGTGTCGCCGGCGTCACCGGGTTGGCCTCCAGCACCGCGGCCACCTCCACCCCGGCCTCAGCCAGTCCGGCGGCGGCCGGGAGCAGCAGGGGCCCAGAACCGGCTACCAGCACCCGGCGCCCCGGCACCACGCCCTGCCCCTTGAGCAGCGCCTGGGCCGCACCGACGGTGGTCACCCCGGGCAGCTCCCAGCCCGGGAACGGCAGCGAGATCTCGGTGGCCCCGGTCGCCACCACGAGGGCCCGGGCTCTGACCCGCTGGCCATCGGACAGCCAGAGCCCGAACTCCGGCCCGGCCGTTGCCTGCCAGACCGTCTGTCCCCCCTTATGGAGAATCCGGGGGTGCGACGCGGCCCGGCGCAGGCGCGCGGGCAGCTTCGGTCCCACGTTGGGCCCGTCGGCCGCGCAGGCGGTGGCCGGCTGCCGGTAGATCTGCCCGCCCATCGTCTGGCCGGCGTCCACCAGCACCACCTGGGCGCCCAGGTCGGCGGCGGCCAGCGCGGCCGCCATCCCGGCCGGGCCCGCTCCCACCACCGCCACGCCGGCCTGCAGCGTGCTCATTCGCTGGCTCCCAGCGAGGCGCTGGTCCGCACCTTGTCGCCGTCGCGGAGCCGGACCAGGCAGGCCCGGACCGCCCGGTCCTCGTTGACGTCGACCAGGCAGTCGAAGCAGGTCCCGATCCCGCAGAACAGCCCGCGCGGCCGGCCGCCGGACCGGGTCACCCGCCAGGACCGCACCCCGGCCGCCAGCAGCGCCGCGCCGACCGTCTGGCCCGCCTCGGCCAGCATCGGCGTCCCGTCGAAGGTGAAGCGCACCGGCTCGGCACCGCCCAGCTCGGTGTCACCCAGATCAGTGGACATCCGGCACCGCCACTACCGCGAAACGCGCTGGCGCGAACGGGGCCGGGTCCACCGGCGGTACGGTCCCGGCCACCAGCGCGGCGATCAGCTCGGCGGTGGCGGGGGCCAGCCCGATCCCGGCCCCCTCGTGCCCGGTGGCGTGGAACAGTCCCGGCACCGTTGCGTCGGCCCCGATGACCGGCAGGTGATCGGGGGAGGCGGGCCGGAACCCGGTGTAGCTGCGGATGGCCCGCACCCGGGCCAGGAACGGGAACAGCCGCACCGCCCGGCGGGCCATCTCGGCCAGCGCGGCCGGGTCGGGGGCGGCCGAGAACCCGGCGGCGTCCCGGCTCGACCCGACCAGGACGGTGCCGCCGGCCGTGCCCTCCACCACCGCCGAGCACTGCAGCGCGGCCGAGTCGCTGACCACCGCGCCGACGTAGTCTGCCTCGTACACCTTGTGCCTGATCACCGCGGGCGGCAGCGGCTCGGTGACCAGGATCCGCCCGCGCCGCGGCCGCACCGGGACCGACGTGCCCAGCCGCTGCGCCACCGCGCCGCTCCACGGCCCGGCCGCGTTGACCACCACCGGCGCCGCCACCCGTCCCCGGCTCGTCACCAGGGTGGCGGCGGCCCCGCCGGGCGCCCGTTCCAGCGCCAGCACGTCGGCTCCGCCCACCACCCGGGCGCCGTCGCGCCGGGCCCGGGCCAGGAACGCCAGCGCCGCCTTCATCGGCTGCACCTGGCTGTCCTGCGGGTAGAACGCCCCGCCCGCCAGCCCCGGCGCGATCCGGGGCTCGGCCTCCCGCAGCCCGCCCGGATCCAGCGGGGTCACCTCGACTCCGGCCGCCCGCTGCTGGTCGCCCAGGTCCCGAAGCGCCGTCAGCTGCGCCTGGTCGTGCGCGACGACCACCCCGCCCTTGCCCTCGAACTCGAACCCGTCCCCGGCGCCCGCGTCGTCCGCGAGCTCCCGCCACAGCGCCACGCTGCGCAGCGCCAGCGTCAGCTCCGGCCCCGGCAGCTTGTCGGACACCAGGATGTTGCCCTCGCCCGCCGCCGTGGTCCCGCCCAGCGGCCCGCTCCGGTCGACGACCACCACCCGCCGCCCGGTCGCGGCCAGCGCCGCCGCGGTCGCCGCCCCCACCATGCCCGCGCCGATCACCACCGCGTCGGCCGCGGGCGGCAGCCCGTCGTTCAGGACCGGTTCCCGATCAGGAAGCCGGCTGGGAACGGGTCGTCCGGGTCGAGCAGATAGTTCCCCATCGCGGTGATCCAGGCCCGGCCGCGCACGGTCGGCACCACCGCGGGTATCCCGCCGACCGTGATCGTGTCCGTCAGCCGCCCGGTGAACGTGGTCCCGAGCAGTGACCCGTGCACGAAGTCTTCGCCGATAGCCAGCTCGCCGCGGGCCGCGAGCTGTGCCATTCGCGCGGACGTGCCGGTCCCACAGGGGGAGCGGTCCACCCAGCCGGGATGGATGGCCACCGCCGCCCGGGCGGGCCGGTCACCCTCGGCCGGGGCGGTGAAGATCACGTGCCGGCAGTCGCTGATCACGGGATGGTCCGGGTGGGCGAACTCGAGCTGCTCGCTGACCGCCTCCATGATCTGCAGCCCGGTGGCCACGATCCGGTCGTGCAGTTGGGGCAGCACCTCGAGCCCCGCGTCCGTAGCAGGCAGGATCGCGAAATAGTTCCCGCCGAACGCGACGTCCACCGCCAGTTCACCCAGCCCCGGCACCTTGACCCGTGCATCCCGCAGTTGCAGGAACGACGGCACGTTCTGGATCGTCACCGACGTCGCCCGGCCGTCGCTGACCGCCACCGAAGCCTCGACCAGCCCGGCCGGCGTGTCCAGCCGAATCACCGTGACCGGTTCCGTGACCTCGACCATCCCCGTCTCGACCAGCACGGTGACGGTCCCGATGGTGCCATGCCCGCACATCGGCAGGCACCCGGACACCTCGATGAACACCACGCCCACGTCCGCGTCCGGCCGGGTCGGCGGCTGCAGGATCGCGCCGGACATCGCGGCGTGCCCGCGCGGCTCGTACATGAGAAGCGTGCGCAGATCATCCCGCTCGCGGACCAGGTATTGCATCCGCTCGAACATGGTGGCCCCGGGCAGCACCCCCGGCCCGCTGGTGATCACCCGGGTCGGCATGCCCTCGGTGTGGCTGTCGACCGCCGAGAAGACCTTTCGCGCCCGCATTACAGGCTCGCGGCTGCTCGTGCCACGGCGCGCGCCTCGGTCGCCTCGTCGGCCGGCAGCGGGAGGCGGGGCAGCCGCACCGGCCCGCCGTAACGTCCGGCCTCGTCCTGCGCGATCTTTATCGCCTGAACGAACCGTGGATCGGCGTCCCAGCGCAGCGCGGGCAGCAACCCTCGGTACAGCTCCACCGCCGCCGGAAAGTCCCCGGCCACGGCCAAATCGAACAGTCGTACCGACGAGGCCGGGAAGGCGTTCACGTACCCGGCGATCCAGCCGGTCGCGCCGAGCAGCACCGCCTCGACCAGGGTGTCGTCGCAGCCGCAGATGACCTCCAGCCGCGGCGCCTGCTCCCGGATCTGCGCCACCCGGCGCGAGTCCTGCGAGAACTCCTTGACCGCGCGGACCTGCTCGATCCCGGCCAGCCGGGCCAGCAGCGGCGGGGTCAGGTCGGCCCGGGTGGAGAATGGGTTGTTGTAGGCGATGATCGGCAGCCCCACCCGCGCGATTTCGGTGTAGTGGGCCACCACCTCATCGTCGGTCGGCTTGTGCGACGTCGGCGGCAGCGACATCACCGCGGCCGCGCCCGCCTGCACCGCCTGGTCCGCCCACCGGGTGGCCTCCCGGGCCGACTTGCCGGACACGCCCGGCACGACTGGGATCCGGCCGCCGACCGCCTCGATGGCCACGGTCACGATCTGGGCCCGCTCGGCTTCGGTCAGCGTCTCGTACTCACCCAGCGAGCCGTTCGGCGTCAGGCCCGCCACCCCTTCGTCGGCCAGCCACGCACAGTGCTTGCCGAACAAGTCGAAGTCGACCGACCCGTCCTCCCGGAACGGTGTGGTGGTCGCTGCGTACACCCCTTCGAACACGGACGCGGTCCTTCCTCTGTCACCGCCGTTGCCATTCCCGACCCTAAACGAGGCCAGCCGACCTGGATAGCGACAGATGCCGAGTGCGGGCCGTCAGCGCTTCGGCGATTGCCAGGCGCTCGGGCCGCCCGCCGACCTGGAAAATGGGGGCATGACGGAGTTCTCGGCGGAGCGCGGATCCGGCCTGGTTGTGCGGCGGGTGACGGTGGTCGACCCCGCCGTCGCCGACGTCCGGGAGAGCCAGGTGGTCCGCGTGGTCGGCCGCCGGATCATCAGTGTGGATGGTGACCCGGGCGGCCCGGTGACGGGAGACCAGATCGACGGCGCCGGGCTGTTCGCGGCACCGGGCCTGATCGACTGCCACGTGCACGCGATGAGCGTCAGCGTCAGCCCGGAAGAGCAGATGGACTGGTATCCCAGCTACGTGACCGCCCGGGCCATGGGCAACCTGCGGGACATGCTCGGCCGCGGCTTCACCACCGTCCGCGACGTGGCCGGCGCCGACGCGGGCCTGGCTCGCGCGGTGGCCGAGGACCTGCTGCCAGGACCGCGGCTGATCTTCGGCGGCAAGGCCCTGTCCCAGACCGGCGGGCACGGCGACGGCCGCCCGGGCGGCCGCGACGTCCATGATCCGCACTACTTCGTGCCATCCTTGAACCGGGTCTGCGACGGCGTGCCGGAGGTCCGGCGGGCCGTCCGCGACGAGGTCCGCCGCGGCGCCCAGCACATCAAGCTCCATGCGTCCGGTGGCTGCGCCAGCCCCACCGACCGGCTCGACTCGGTCCAGTTCTCCGACGCAGAGCTGCGTGCCATCGTTGAAGAAGCCGCTGCCGCCAAGCTCTACTGCGCCGCCCACGCCTACACCGCCGAGGCCGTCAACCGCGCGCTGCGCTCCGGTGTCCGCACCATCGAGCACGGCAACCTGATGAACGAAGACAGCGTTGGCCTGTTCCTGGAGCACGACGCGTTCTATGTCCCCACCCTGATCGCCTACACCGCCCTGGTCGAAGACGGCCCGGCCGCGGGCATCTCCGAGGTGACCTTGGCCAAGTCCCGCCAGGTCTACCAGGCTGGGCTGCACGCCCTGGAACTGGCCGACCGCGCCGGCGTCCAGATCGCCTACGGCAGCGACCTTCTCGGCCAGCTCCAGCGCCGCCAGAGCGAAGAATTCCGCATCCGCGCCGCCGTCCAGAAACCCGGCAGCATCCTCCGCGCCGCCACCACGGTCGCCGCCCGGCTGGTGCGTATGGAAGGCGAGATCGGCATCCTCGCCCCGGGTACCCACGCCGACCTGATCCTCACCCGCCACAACCCCCTGGACGACGTCACCCCGCTGGCCGATCCCCGTAACGAGTTGGCGGCCGTCATCAAAGCAGGCGTCCTGGCCGTCGACCGCCGCTGACCCGGCCGCTCCGGCTCCGGCTAAGAGTCCTGGGTGTCCCTGGCGGTGGCGTCCTGCGGGCGTGAAAATGGGTGTGGTTGCCCGCTGACGTCGAGCCTGCTTGGTGCCTGAGCCCGTCTAAGAGTCTGATCGCTGGGAGCCGTCTCCAGGGTCCTGCATTGTTGCCGTAGAGCACGCGATTCCGCCTTGTTGTCCCTGCTGGCTCCTGCGGGCAGCCGCCGGAATCGTGCGGCTGGATGTGGAGGAGGAGCCCGGTGGAGATGGCCGGGGAAGAGGAAGAAGCCGAGCTGGCGGCGCGGGTGGCGGCGCTGGATATCGGCAAGGCAACGCTGACGGCGTGCGTGCGGGTGCCGCCCGAGGGCACGCCGGGGCGGCGCCGGCAGGAGGTCCGCACGTTCGCGACGGTGACCCGGTCGCTGCTGGAGCTGCGGGACTGGCTGATCCGCCAGGGAGTGACCTTGTGCGTGATGGAGGCTGCCTCCACCTACTGGAAGCCGCCGTTCTACCTGCTGGAGGACGCCGTCGAGTGCTGGGTGGCCAGCGCCCGCGATGTGAAGAACGTGCCGGGCCGGCCGAAGGCGGACCGGCTGGACGCGATCTGGCTGGCCAAGCTGGCCGAGCGGGGCATGCTGCGGCCCTCGTTCGTGCCGCCGCCCTGGCAGCGGGAACTGCGGGACCTGTGCCGCTACCGGCGCACCTTGATCCAGGAGCGGACCCGGGAAAAGCAGCGGGCCGAAAAACTGCTGGAAGACACCCAGATCAAGCTGTCGAGCGTGATCAGCGACATCTTCGGCAAGTCCGGCCGGGACATCTGGACGCGCTGATCGCCGGGCAGCGTGACCCGCACGTGCTGGCGGAGCTGGCCCGTGGCTCCATGCGCGGCAAGAAAAGCGTCCTGCAGGAGGCGCTGACCGGGCATTTCCGCGATCATCACGGCTACCTGCTGGCCATGATGTGCGACCGCGTCTATGCCCTGACCAGCCAGATCGAGGCGCTGACCGGGCGGATCGATGAGGCGATCGCCCCTTTCGCGCACCAGGTGGCCCAGCTCGATGAAATCCCCGGCGTCGGCAAGACCGGCGCCCAGGAACTTATCGCCGAGATCGGCACCGGCATGACCCGCTTCCCGGCCGCGGGCCACCTGGTCTCCTGGGCCAAGTACGCCCCCAAGGCCCGCCAGTCCGCCGGCAAGGCCAAACCCGGCACCACCGGCAAGGGCAACCCGTGGATCGCCGGCACCCTCGGCGAAGCCAGCATCGGCGCCGCCCGGACCAAAACCTTCCTGGGCTCCCGCTACCACCGCCTCGCCCGCCGCCGCGGCAAACCACGCGCCCTGGTCGCGGCCGGCAACTCCATCCTGGTCATCGCCTGGCACCTGCTGGCTGACCCCGGCGCCCATTTCACCGACCTCGGGCCCAACTGGCACGACCGGCTCGCCCCGCTGCGCCGCAAACGCCAGCTCGTCGCCGAACTCGAACGGCTGTCCGGCAAGAAGGTCGTGCTCCAGGAGGCCGCCGCCTGACCACCAGCCACCTCACCCGGCTCCGCTGCGCTCCGCCGGGTGCTGCCGCACGCCCAGCTAACCTCCTATTTTCGATTCAGGCCGGCTCCCCGGCTTCCGGCTCCGGGCACGGGTGCAGTTCGGCCAGCCGGGCCAGTTTGAATCCCAGGTGGACGGCCAGCCGGTCGTTACCGTCCCGACTTGGCTCAAGTTAGTGCGTACTTGGTCAGCGGCGAATCTGTTCAGCCCAGCCCACCTGGCGGAATAGGCGTCCCCAGGAATCATCGCGTCAGGGTGCCGCTGCGCCAACTCCGACGATGGGGCTGCCCGCGGTCACGGTGATCGGGATTCCCGACTTTTCGGAATCGGTGCGCAGCAGGGCCGCCCGGAGTGTGCCCACCGCGGATGGTTTGGCCGTGACCAGGATGCCATCCCCGTCGGTCATTTCCGCGGCGCTGTAGATCGTCTGCCCCGGGCCGGAGTAGCTGGTTCTGGCCATGATGGCGTCCATTTCGGCGGTGATGGCCGCGTGGGTGAAGTCGGCGTGCACGTACCGGATGCGGCTGGTATCGATCGCCGGATGAGCCCGCTTGGCCGCCGCGATCATGGCGGCCGCCTGCGCGGCATTCGTGGCATACAGGATGACCTGATCACGCGAGTCGCTCACGGCGATGTTGCTGAACGTGGCGGAGTACGCGCCTTCCTGGCCATCCAGCGCGTCGGCGATGGTTTGCAGCCCCGCCTGGTCCGGCGGCAACGATGGAGTCGCTTGTGACGTGGAGTGTGGTGAGGTCGCTGGCGGGACACTGGCGCACGCGGCCAGCCCGCCCACCAGGAGGACGACCGCAGGAAATACAAATGCCCGGAGGATAGTCGGTGCGATGAATTTCCTGGCGTTCATGTCATCTCTTCCCCGGGGCTAGGCGCAGGACCGGGAGAGCGCGCGCCCCGGACGGCATCTCTTCGCGGACGATCGGCGTGGTTTGGACGCGGGACCGTGGCCGCGGGTTCCCTGAGCCACTACCGTCAGCATCGTAGCGTCCCGCCGTGAGCGGCATGAGCAACCTCCGCACGGCTGCAGAAATATGGGCAAGCTATCGACACGTGGTTCGGAGTTCGCGGAGAGGTTCTTGGTCCCAGCCCGCATCTGCTTCACTCGCGTCCGCGGCTTCTGGCAACTCTTCGGATCTTCGGACGATCATTAGTGCGCAAATCCTCGGTCGCAAAGCCACAAACCCAAAGGTCAACGGCATGCACTCGTCATGAACACGTGATTATGAGCCAAGTCAGGTCCTATTTTCGATTCAGGCCGGCTCCCCGGCTTCCGGCTCCGGGCACGGGTGCAGTTCGGCCAGCCGGGCCAGTTTGAATCCCAGGTGGACGGCCAGCCGGTCGTTACCGTCCCGCAGGTTCACCCCGAACTGCCGCTCGGCCTTGTCCAGCCGGTAGTACAAGGTGGCCCGGTGCAGGTGCAGCCGGGCGGCCGTCGCCTTCACGTCGCAGCCCAGGTCCAGGTAGGTCTCCAGCGTCCGCACCAGAGTCTGGTCACCGGTTTCGAACAGCGCTGCCACCCGCGGGTCCAGGGCTGACTCGGCTGCGTCGGGGGCCAGCTGGGCCAGGGCGCGGAACACTCCGAGTTCCCGCCAGCGCGCGACGTCGCCGACCGACGGGATCACCGCCGCCACCTTGGCCGCCAGCCGGGCCTGCCGGTAGGAGACGTGCGCGTCCCGCAGCCCAGCCTGCGGATCGCCGACCGCCGCGATGACCCGGGCGGCCGGGACCTTGCGCAGCCGGTGCCGCAATGCCAGCGCCACCTCGCCGGCCGCGGCCACACCCGTACTGTCGTCGGTGGCCGACGGCGCCCGCACCAGCACCACCCCGTGGTCGGCGTTCCCCAGCCGCAGCGCCCCGCCCGCAGGCGCCCCGGCCGCCGGCAGGGAGCCACGGGCCGCGTCCCGCAGCGCCTCGTTGATGCACTCTCGCGGCCGCCGGTCACCGGCCCCGACCGGCTGGATGACTGCGGCCACGATCGGCGCCCGGGCGGGCAGCAGCCCCTGGTCGGCGATCTGGCTGGCCGCCGCCTCCCGCAGCTCCGGGGCCGGGGACAGCAGGTGGGCGAGGGCGCCGCTGGTCAGCCGGGCCCCCAGCTCCTCCTCGTACAGCAGCAGCGCCACGTGCTCGGCCGCCTGCCGGGCGGTGGCGATGTCGGCCTCGGTCAGCCGCCCGCTGTCATCGATCAGGAACAGCCAGCCCATCAGCCGGCCCTGGTAGCGGACGGGCACGCACAACCGCCCGAGGATGCCCTGATCGGGCTGGCCGGGGATGCGGAGCGGCTCGGTGGCCGCCACGATGCCCTGGTCCCGGAACCAGCTCATCACCTCGCGCCGGGTCGCCCGCCGCAGGATCGACTCGCGCCGCACCTCGTCGATCGGCTGGCTGTGGGCGGAGTAGACCACCATCCGCTCCTCGTGGTCCTCCAGCACGGTCGGCGCGTCCAGCCGGCCGGCCAGGCCGTCGACGATGCTCTGCAGCTCAGAGACCATAACTCAGGGTAACGACCCGCCGCGCCGCTGAGCGGTCGCGACCTCGTCCACCGCGAACGTCGCCGGGTCCACCATCACCCCGTACGACTCGGCCGCCGCTTTCGCCGAGACGAACCCGTTCCGCACGTCAGCGGCGACCGCGGCCGGCTCGCGCTGGAGCGGGTCGCCGTATCCGCCGCCGCCTCCGGTGTTGTTGACCAGCACCTCGCCCGCCTCGACCAGGTTGTAGCTGCCGCCCTGCACGACCTCATGGTCCGTGCCCGGATTGAGCACGATGTGGTTGTTGTCCCCGGGCTGCCCGGCGCCGATCGGCCACGGCTTGGTCCTGGTCTTGTACACCAGGCAGATCGCGGTCGACGGGGCGGTGAACCGGTACGCCCGCCCCACGCCGACGCCGCCGCGGTGCCGCCCGGGGCCGCCGGTGTCCGGCCGGTAGCCGTACCACTCGATGAACATCGGCGCCTTGGTCTCCAGCACCTCGACCGGGTTGTTCCGGCAGCCCGGCTCGGACAGGTGCATGATACCGTCGGCCCCGTCACCGCCCGCGTGCCCGCCGAACCCGACCGCCTCGTTGGTCGCCTCCAGCCACGCCTCGCCGGTGCGCGGGTTCACGCCCAGCCCCATCATCGAGCAGACGTCCCCGCCCGAGCAGGCCGGCACCCGGTCCGGCATGGCCTGGGCCAGCGCCTTGAGGACCACCTCGCCGCCCAGCAGCCCGGTCCACAGCGTGAACGTCGGCATCGGCGGGACCGCGTGCAGCACCGAACCCGGCTCGGTCACCACCCGCAGCGGCCGGAAGTTCCCCGCCACCACCGGGGTGTCCGGGGTGGTCATGGCCTTGAAGATCAGGCTGCAGAACGCCTGCGTATTGCCGACCGGCAGGTTGATCGGGCCCCGCACGCCCACGTCGCTGCCGGTCCAGTCGATGACCATTTCCTCGTCGGTGATGGTCACGGTCACGTTGAGCTTGACCAGCCGGCCGGTGTCCACCCCGTCGCTGTCCACGAAGTCGTGCGCGGTCCAGGTGCCCTTCGGCATCTGCTCAAGGGCCAGCCGGGCCAGCCGTTCCCCGTGGTCGTTGATGGCCGCCATGGCCTCGAGCAGGGCCCCCGTGCCGTACTTGGCCGCGATCTCCTGGGTGCGCCGCACCCCGGTCACGCAGGCCGACACCTGGGCCTGGATGTCGCCGATGGTGCGCTCGGGCATCCGGCTGTTGAACCGGATGATGTTGAACACGTCGTCGTTGGGCACGCCCCGCCGGTACAGCCTGCTGGCCGGGAAGAAGATCCCCTCCTGCGCCATGTCCGTGGAGTCGAGCACATACCCGGCGTCCTTCTGCTTCAGGTCGAGCACGTGCACCCGGCAGGAGGCGAACCCGGCCAGCTGACCGTCGTGGTGCACCGGCGCGAACACCAGCGGGTCCAGCGTGTGCGCCGACGACCAGTACGGATAGTTGAGCAGAAATACATCACCCGGTTCCATCGTGCCGGCGCCCACGAACTCGATGGCCCGCTTGATGCCGTGGTCGTTGGCCCGGGTGAACACGGCGATGCCGGGCACGTCGGCCACCACGTCGCCCCCCGGGTCGTGGATGCCGATCCCGTAGTCGTGGATCTCGTACACCACCGTGTTGTAGGCGGTGCGGGACAGGTTGCGGGCCATCTCCTCGGCCGCGGCCAGCAGCCCGTGCCGGATGACCTCGGTGGTGATCGCGTCGGTCAACGTCCCTCTCCCCGCAGCTCGATGACCAGCTCGCCGTACCGCCCCACGGTCAGCTGGTCGCCGTCGTGGATGACGGTGGTGGCCGTGTGCTCCGTGATCACCGCCGGGCCGCCGATCGCGTCCCCGGCCCGCAGATCTTCGCGCCGGTACAGGCCGTACTCCGCCGGTGGCCCGTCGCCCGCATGCACCATCCTTTTGTCGGAACGTCCCGGCCCCGCGTGCGGGGTTCCGGCGGGCCGCTCCGGTGCCAGGGGCAACTTCGGCTTGTCCACCCGTCCGGTGGCCCGCAGCCGCAGCGTGGTGATCTCCACCGGGTCGGTCATGGTGTGCCCGTACTGGCGTTCGTGCCGTTCGGCGAAGTCCTCCTCGATCTGGCGCACCAGGTTCCGCGTCCGGACCGGCCAGGCCACCGTGACCGAATGCTCCTGGCCGGCGTACCGCACGTCCACGGCCCGGCCCATCTGCTGCCGGTCCGGGGCGAACCCCTCGCCCGCCAGTCGGGCCGCCGCTTCGGTCGCCATCTCCTTGTACGCGGTCTCGACCGTGTCCAGGTCCAGCCCGGCCAGCGGCGTCACCGAGGTGCGGGCGAAGTCGTGCTGCACGTCAGCCATCAGCATGCCGAACGCCGAGAAGGCGCCCTGCCCGGGTGGGATGATCACGGCCGGGATGCCCAGCTCGCGGGCCACGTCCACCGCGACCAGACCGCCCCCGCCGCCGAACGCCAGCAGCGCGAACTCGCGCGGGTCCCGGCCCAGCTCCACGGTGATGGCCCGCACCGCGCCGGTGATCTTGGTGGCCGAGATACGCATGATGCCCCGGGCCAGCGCCGGGACGGTCATGTCCAGCCGCTCGGCCACCGGCCGCAGCGCGCCGACGGCCAGGCCGGCGTCCAGGGTCAGCGTGCCGCCCAGCGGCGTCTCCGTGCCCAGGTACCCGACCACCAGCGCCGCGTCGGTGAACGTGGGCTGCGTGCCGCCGCCCGCATAGGAGGCGGGGCCCGGCACGGCGCCCGCGCTCTCCGGGCCGACCTGCAGCGCTCCGGCCTGGTCCAGGTAGGCCAGGGACCCGCCGCCCGCGCCGATGGTGTGGATGTAAAGCGACGGGGTGGTGATCGGCAGGTGCTCGAACTCCGCGCCCTGCCGCAGCACCGGCTCACCCCCGTCGATCAGCGACGCGTCCAGGCTGGTGCCGCCCATGTCCAGGGTGATGATGTTCGGGCGGCCGATGAGCCTGGACAGCGCGGCCGCCCCGATCACCCCGCCGGCCGGCCCGGACAGGATCAGGTTGACCGGCTGCTCCCGGGCCGCGGCCGCGGTCATCGCGCCGCCCCCGGACCGGGTCATGAGGAACTGGCCGGTGAACCCGGCCCCCGCCAGCTCGGCTTCCAGCGCGTGCAGGTACCGGCCGATGATCGGCTTGATGTAGGCGTCCAGCACGGCGGTACTGGTCCGCTCGTACTCGCGGTACTCCCGGGACAGCTCGTGCGACAGCGTCACCTCGATGCCCGGCGCCGCCGCGGTCAGCGCGTCCCGCATGGCCAGCTCGTGTGCCGGGTTGGCGTACGCGTGCAGGAACGCCACCGCCACCGCGTCGTATCCGCGTCCGGCGATCTCCGCAGCCACGGCGGCCGCGTCGTCCTCGTCCAGCGGAGTGTGCACCGACCCGTCGAACCGGCTCCGTTCGGTGACCTCGAACGTGTCGTACCGGTGCACCAGCGCGGGCGGCGGCCGGTAGGTGATGTCGTAGTTGGTCCGCCGGTCGGTCCGGCCCAGCAGGTACACGTCCCGGAACCCCCGGGTGCCGATCACCGCGACCCGGGCCCCAGACCTGGTCAGCAGGGCGTTCAGCCCCAGCGTGGTGCCGTGCGTGAACATCTGCACGCCACGGGGGCCGGCGCCGGCCGTTCCGAACGCGCTCATCACCCCGCGGGTCGGTGCGTCCGGCGTGGTCGGCACCTTGCCCACGGCCAGCTCGCCCGTGCCCGGGCTCAGCCGCACCACGTCGGTGAACGTTCCGCCCACATCCACCGCGACCCGCGTCCCGCCGGGCGCCCCCCCAGCACGGACTTCAAAGGAATCAGCAGTCACATTCACCTCTCGGGTAACTGACGCAACCTGGTGTAGGCGTCCACGGTGACCGCCATGATGATCAGCACGCCCTCGACGATCTGCTGGTAGGTGGCGCTGATCCCGAGCAGGTCGAAGCCGTTGCCGATGACCCCGATCAGCAGCACGCCGAGAACCGTCCGCCAGATGGCGCCCTCGCCGCCGAAGATGCTGGTGCCGCCGAGGACGGTGGTGGCGATGCCGGCCAGTTCCAGGCCCGCCCCGGTCCCGGCCTGGGCGGTGCCGACCCGGGAGGCGGCCAGCACGCCGGCCAGCGCCGCGGCCGACCCGCTGAGCGCGAACACCGACCCGCGGATGTACCCGACCCGGATCCCGGACAGCCGGGCCGCCTCGTTGTTGCCGCCCACCGCGAACACGTGCCGGCCCCACAGCGTGCGGCTGAGCAGCAGCCCGGTGATGACGACCACACCGGCGAAGATCCAGATCGTGTAGTTGATGCCCAGCCCGCGGTTCTGCCCGATGGTCAGGAAGCTGGTGTTGTTGGCCGTGACGATCAGGCCGCCGCTGATGACCAGGGCCAGCCCGTTGAAAATGTACTGGCTGGCCAGGGTGGCGATGAACGAATGGATCCGGCCGAACACCACGAACACGCCGTTCAGCGAGCCGAGTACCAGGCCGGACAGCACCGCCACGATGATCGCGGGCACCGGGCCGATCCGGTTGGCCAGCAGGATGGCGATCAGCCCGGCCAGGGCGTAGATCGCGCCCACCGACAGGTCGAAGCTGCCGCTGATGATGACCAGCGTCTCACCGCAGGCGATGATGCCGATGGCCGAGTTCTGGTCGAGGATGTTCCGGATGTTCTGCACGGTCAAGAACGTGGGGCTGGCGAAGCTCAGGGCCAGGCACAGCGCCACGAAGATCCCGACGATGGCGAACTCCTGCAGCCGCACCGACCGGGCCGGACGGTCCCGGCGCAGGCCGGCGGGCCAGGGGGAGCGCGGGCCGGCCCAGCGCGACCGGGGCGGCTCCGGCGGCTCCGGGTCGGCCGCGGCGCCGCTCGCGGGGTTCTCTGCGCTCGTCATCACGCCTCTCCTGTAGCGGCCCCGACCACGTGGGCCATCAGCTCCCGGTGGCTGGTCCGGTCCGGCGCCAGCTCGGCCGTGACCCGGCCCCGCCGGAACACGAGGATGCGGTGCGCGAGCCCGTGTATCTCCTCCATCTCGGAGGAGACCAGCACCACGCCGAGGCCGCCGGCGGCCATCCGGACCAGCAGCCGGTAGATGCCGGACCGGGCGCCGACGTCCACGCCGCGGGTCGGCTGCACCGCGACCAGCAGCCGCGGTTCGCCGAACGCGCACTTGGCCAGCAGCACCTTCTGCTGGTTACCGCCGGACAGCGTGGCCACCGGGGCGTCCGCCGACGACATGCGCACGTCGAACGCGGACAGTAGCTCGGTGACCTTTGTTCTCTCCCGCCGGGGCCGGACCCAGCCGAACGAGGCGATCCGGCCGCCCGCGGTGGCGGACACGTTCTCCCGGATCGGCCGCCGCATGAACAGGCCCTGCTCCCGGCGGCTCTCGGGCAGCAGGCTCACCCCGTGCGCCTGGGCCTCCTGGGGGCTGCGCAGCCGCACTCCCCGGCCGCCCAGCCGGACCTGCCCGGCCTGCGCCCGCTCCGCGCCGGCCAGCACCCGGGCCACCTCGGCGCAGCCGCTGCCCGCCAGCCCGGCCAGCCCCACGATCTCCCCGGCCCGCACCTCGAACGACACGTCGCGGAACACCGATCCACGGCTCAGCTCGCTGACCTGGCACACCACCGGCGCATCGGCCGGAGGTGGCGTCCGGTCGGGGAACTCCAGGTCGAGCGGCCGGCCGAGCATGGCCGCGGCGATGCTCCCCGGCGTCTCGTCCCGGGCCGCCGCGGTGCGCACGATCCGCCCGTCCCGCATGATCGTCACCACGTGCGCCAGCGCCAGGACCTCGTCCAGCGCATGCGCGATGTAGATGACCGCGGTGCCGCGCGCGGCGATGTCGCGGGTGATCCGCATGAGCTGCTCGACCTCGCGGCTCATCAGCGCGGCCGTCGGCTCATCCATGATTACCACCCGGGCGTTCCGTGCGATGGCCCGCATGATCTCGACCTTCTGCCGCTCGGCCACGCCCAGTTCCCGGATCCGGACCTGGGCCGGCAGCCCGAAGCCCACCTGGTCCAGCAGCTCGGCGTACCGGCGCCGGGCCGCCCGGCCTGACAGCATGCCGCCGGCCGCGTCCTCGGTGCCGAGGAACACGTTGTCGATCACCGGCAGCGTCGGCACCAGGGTCAGCTCCTGGCTGATGGTGGTCACCCCGGCCCGCAGCGCCGCCCGCGGGCTGACCAGCCGGACCGGGGCACCGTCCACCACCAGCTGCCCCTCGTCCGGCTGGATGGCCCCGGCCAGGATCCGGCCCAGCGTGGACTTGCCGGCTCCGTTCTCACCGACCAGCGCGTGGATCGTGCCAGCCTGGATGTCCAGGTCGATGCCGGTCAGCGCCGCGACCGCGCCGAACCGCTTGGTCAGGCCGCGGGCGGCGATGACGGGCTCAGCCGGCACTCCACTGTCCCTGGTAGCTCCCCAGATTGGCCTTGGTCAGGTCCTGCGGCGCCCCGCAGATGGTCAGGCTGTTGATCGCGGTCGAGCCAACCGGCTTGCCCTGTACGGCGTTGATGACCATCTTGGTCGCGGCTTCGGCCTCGGTGGTCGGGCAGTAGTTCACGGTGCCGAACCAGGTGCCGTTTTTGATACCGGCCACCGCCTGGTAGGTGCCGCCCCCGCCGATCAGCTTGATCTTGCCCAGGTCGCCCTTTTGCTTCAGGGCCAGCGCCACCCCGACGATGGCCTGGTCGTTGCTGGACGCAATCACGTTCACGTTCGGGTGCGCGGTCAGCACGTTCTGGCCCGCGGTCTCGCCGGTGCCGCTGGCGTAGCCGCTCTGCACGGTGGCCACGACCTGGATGTTGGGGTGCTGCTTGACCACGGCCATCACATGCTTGGTGCGGTCGATCTCCAACGGCAGCGTGTTGTCGCCGGGCAGGTAGGCGACCCGGCACGGGTTCACGTTCTGGCAGGCCTGCACGATCAGGTTGCCGGCGTCGGTCCCGGTCTGGTCGATCGGCACCACCGCGCTGCCCACGATGCCCGGGACCTGGGTCGCGGTGGTGTCGATGTTCGGCCCGACCGGCACGAAGTCGGCGCTGACCTTTATGCTGTTCTGCAGTGCCTGGTGGACGGCGTTGACCACCGCCCCGCCGTCCACTGAGTACACCACCATCGCGTTGTACTTACCGGATGTCGCCGCGTCCTCGATCTGCGACACCTGGGTGGTGGAGTTCATGTTCGGGTCGAAGAAATGCACGGTGGCGCCGTGTTCCGCCGCGATCTTCTTGACCCCGGTCAGCGCGGCCTGCGTATACGCGTTCGCCGACGCGTACCCGAAGAAAGCGATGTTCACCTTCTTGGCCGAGCTCGACGGCCCGCCCGAGCCCGAACCCGAGCTCGACGATGATGACGACCCGCCCGAACTGCTGCACGCGGCGGTGACCAGCATGGCCCCGGCCGCTAGCACGGTGGCCGACAGCTTTAGTCTTCTTCCCGGCATCGGACGCCTCCTGGCTCTGGTCCAGCGGACATGTACCGCGTCGTCACGATGGCCGCTGACCTGTAATGGAGCAGCACTATAGGGTCGGGCCGGGCACCCGACTATCGACATTCGTCCAGCGTTGACGGTCTGCGCTCCGACAAACTCACGGCCCCGCTGCCGGCTGCGGGCGCAGCGTAGGTCAGGAAGATCTCAGGGATTGTTCAGTCGTCATGCAGCGCCGCTCCCTAGTCTTTGCCCGGGGGAGATGACTGGCCGCACAGCAAACAGCAGGAAGGCCCGCAACGTGCCGGAGAACGAAACCATCTTGTACCGGGGAGCGAGCTTTGAGCTCGGGCACGGGCCAGGCTTCTACGGGATCTGGCCGTCCGGTTCGCCCCGCCCGCAGTCGATCGAGTGGTGGCCCGACACCCCGGACGGCTGGCAGGGTGCGTGGGCGCGCTACAACGCGCTTGAGGTGCCGGGCAGCATCACCATGGTCGCCCCGCCCCAGCAGGGCGTCGGCCGCGCGGGCGCTCGCCGCCTGAGCACTGGCCACCTGGGCACCCGCGCCCTGCTGGCGGCCGGTCTGCTCGCGGCCGGGATCATCTGCGGCCTGGCCGGGCTGTTCCCGGCCTATCTGAACGGCGCCAGCCTGGCCAGCTCGGCCTCCCAGGTCATCCCGCACGTGTTCTACCTGGTCGGCTGGATCGCGAGCCTGGGACTCATCCTGTTCGGCGGGGCCCGGCTCAAGGCCGGCGTGCTGCTCGGCCTGGGCCTGTCGATCGTGACGTTCGGCTTCTTCTTCGCCGACGCGGGCGAGGTGATCGCGGGCGGTTCGCACCTGATGGGGGCCGGCCTGGCGCTGAGCCTGATCGGCTGGGCCGCCTGCGCGGCCGGCTCGATAGCGGCGCTGCCGCTCGGGGCCGGGTTCTTCCGCCGCTCGGTGGACCAGTTCCGCGCCACGTTCGGCCCCACCCCGGTGGCGCAGGCCCCGGTCGCTCCAGCCGGCCCGGTCGGGCCATGGACGCCGAACCCCGCCGCCCCACCGGCCCCGCCCGCCGCACAGCCCTCACCCGCCCCACAGCCCTCACCCGCCGAACAGGCCACGCTCGGCACACAGCCCCCGTCCGCCACGGCCGCCCCTTCACCCTCAGCCGCCCCGCAGGCCCCCGACGTCCCGTCAGCGGCCAAGGAGGAGGCCGAGACCGCCGACGAGGCCCCGGCGGACCACCCGCAAGAGCCGGCGCCCGCCCAGCCGGCGCCCGCCCAGCCGGGCGCGGCCGAGCCGGTGCCCGCCGGCGCGGCGGCGGCGTCCGCCCCGTTCTACTCGCCGTACGGCCCCTACACCTCCTACGGCGCCTACCAGCCGGTCCGGGCCAGCCGGTGGTCGAACCCGGTCACCCGCCGGGCCATCCTGGCGGTGACGCTGGCGGTGGTGGCCGCGCTCGGGGCCGCGATCACGTTCGCGCCCTCATGGGACAGTTACACGCTGCGCACCGTGGCCGGCCAGGTGCACTCGCTGACCGCGGGCAACGCGTTCTCCAACCCGGGCGCCGTGATCGCCGGCGACGTTCTCGTGATGGTGGCGCTGGTCCTGGTGGCGGCGGCCGCGGCGCTGTGGCGGCCGGTCCGGCTGGGGGCGGTGCTGCTGGCCGGGGCGCTGATCCCGATGGTGGCCCAGGGCGTCTCGGCGCTGGCGCAGCTGGGGGAGGGCGTGTCCCCGTCCCAGTTCGGGATCTCCAGCGGGCAGGCCCAGCAGCTCGGCCTGAGCATCAGCCAGGGGCTCACCGCCTGGTTCTGGGTCTACTGCGTGTTCGTGGTCGCGCTGGCCGTGATCTGCGGCTGGCTGTGGGCCGGCCCGCGCCGCACCAGCCCCGCCGTCGCCCCCGCCGCGGTAGGCACATACACCTAAAAGGCGCTCTGTGCCGGGCACCTCAGGGTAAAAAGGCCGCATGAGCGATAGCGACGGGGCAGCGCCCGTCCTCGTGCTGGGCCCGTTGCTCCGCTACGTCAGCGAGACCGTGGCCACGATCTGGGCCGAGACCGACCGGGCCTGCCGGGTCACGATCCTCGGCCGCGAGACCACCACGTTCGAGGTGGCCGGGCACCACTACGCGCTGGCCGTGATCGACGGGCTCGAGCCCGGCCGGGCCTACGAGTACCAGGTGGCGCTGGACGGCACGGTCCGCTGGCCGGAGCCAGACAGCCCGTTCCCGGCCAGCGTGATCCGGACCCTGGACCCGGCGCGCCCGCTGCGGATGGTGTTCGGCTCCTGCCGGATCGCCGAGCTGAGCAGCCCGCGGCGCTGGCGGCGCGACCGGCACGAGCAGAACCACGGGGCGGACGCGCTCGGCGCGCTGGCCCTCGATCTGCGGGAGACGGCCCCCGAACGCTGGCCCGACATCATGCTGCTGATTGGCGACCAGGTGTACGCGGACGAGGTGGGGCCGGCCACCCGGCAGTTCATCCGCCAGCGCCGCGACCCAACCCAGCCGCCGGGCCCGGAGGTCAAGGACTTCACCGAATACTGCTTCCTGTACCGGGAGGCGTGGAGCGAGCCGGCCGTACGCTGGCTGCTGTCAGCCATCCCGTCCGCGATGATCTTCGATGACCACGACGTGCACGACGACTGGAACACCTCGGCCGCGTGGCGTCGCGACTTTCAGCACAAACCGTGGTGGCGGGACCGGATCGACGGCGCCTACATGAGCTACTGGATCTACCAGCATCTCGGCAACCTGTCCCCGGATGACCTGGCCCGGGATGAGCTGTGGCGTGACGTGCGCGGGGCGGCTGATGCGGCCGCCATGCTCCGCGACTTCGCCCAGCGGGCCGACGAGTCACCGGCCGGTATCCGGTGGAGCTACCGGCGCACGTTCGGCCGGGTGCGCCTGGTGGTGATCGATGCCCGCAGTGGCCGGGTGCTGGACGACGGGGGTCCCTTTCCCCGCGACGACGGTGACGGTGCCGCGCGGTCCGGGGAAGACTCGCGTCCCGGGGGTGAGCGGCGGCAGATGGTCAGCGACGCCGAATGGCAGTGGGTCACCGAGTCGGTGGCCGGCGACTGGGACCACGTGGTGCTGGCATCCTCGCTGCCGGTGCTGCTGCCCCCCGGCATCCACGACGTCGAGGCCTGGAACGAGGCGGTCTGCGCGGGCGCCTGGGGCCAGCGCTTCGTCCCGATCGGCGAACGGATCCGCCGGGCGGCCGACCTCGAGCACTGGGCGGCGTTCGCCGGCTCGTTCACCGCGTTCGAGCACCTGCTGGCCGGCCTGGCGGCGGGGGCCGAAGGCACGCCGCCCGCCTCGGTCTCCGTGCTCGGCGGCGACATCCACCACAGCTACGTGGCCGAGGTGAGCCTGCCGGCCGGCGTCACCTCGCCTACGCGCATTTACCAGCTGGTCTGCTCGCCGATCCACAACCTGCTGCCGGACAATTTCCGCCAGTTGCAGCGCGTCATCACCTCGCGGGCCGGCGTGGTGATCGGGGCTACCCTGGCCCGGCTCGCCCGGGTGCCCGCGCCCCAGCTCAGCTGGCGGGTCACCGAGGGCCCGTGGTTCTCGAACATGCTGGCCAGCCTGAACTTCGACGGCCGCCACGCCCGGGTCCGTTTCGACCGCAGTAGGCCCGACCCCACCCAGAGCCCGCATCTGGCCCCCGTACATCGCAGCGACCTCAGCTGAGGTCCGGACCCGGCCCGTTGGCCGAGTCGAGCAGGCCCCGCACCGCGCTGGTGTACCGGTCCAGCGCGTCGCGGCCGCCGTGGGTCAGCTCGACCGAGGTCCGGGCGCTGACCCCGCTGCCGTTCTTGTGCGTGGTCACGTAGCCCGCGTCCTCGAGCTTGCGCAGGTGGGTGATGAGGTTGCCGGGGGTCAGCCCGATCAGTTCCTGCAGCCGGGTGAAGGACAGGTTGTCGCCTTCGCGCAGGGCGGCCAGGGTGACCACGATGCGCAGCCGGGCCGGTGCGTGGATGACCGGGTTGAGTTCGTCCTCGCTCATGAGTGGCGCAGGCGGGGCGAGGTGCCCCGGAGGCCGGCGGGCCGGTGCAGGCGCGGCTCCATGATCCCCATGAACAAGAACCCCAGGCCCGCCGCGAGCGCGTCCACCCCCCAGACCCCGGCCGGACCGGCGAAGGCGCCGCCGACCGCCGCCACCGCCAGCCAGAGCCCGAACCCGGACAGCGCCCAGTCCAGCGACAGGGCGCTGGTGGTCAGGTAGAACAGGCCCGCCACCAGGATCGGTGCGGTCGCCTCGAACACCAGCAGCACCTGGTGTCCCGCGCCCGCCCGGTACAGCGCACCTTCCAGCGCGTACATGGCCCCCAGCCCGACCACCAGCGCCACCTGGTGCACGCGCCGCCGCAGCGCGGAGACGCCGCCGACGCCGGCCCGCGGCCCGCCCTCGGCTCCCGCCGCCATCGCCGCCCCCACGCCGAGCAGCGACACCACCGCGAACGCGATGGGATCGGGGCCGTGCACCTGCTGCTGGTGCCGGACGGCCAGCCAGGTCGCCCCGTACCCCAGCAGCGTGATCACCCCCCACCCCACGAAGCTGCCGCGATGGCTGGTCCGGAACGCCCGCCGTACCCGCTCGTCCTGCTCCCGCATGATCGCGGCCGCCTCGGCCGCCCCCAGCGGAGCGTCCTGATCGAGGGCGTCCGTCTCCGTCCCGCCGTTGACGCTGGCCTCGTCGCTCATCTCGGCCTCCTACCTCAGAGCGCATACTTTGTACTTCAAAGCAAAGCTTGCTTTGTGTCGCAAAGTCAAGGCTTCGGGCCATATAGTTTGCACTACAAAGTCAGCCCGAGCGGCCAGGAAAGGGTGCGGCCGCCATGTCTCAGCACGGCTTGTGGGCCAGTTACAGCGGCACCGCCCGGATCACGCTCGCCGTCATCCTGCTGGCCGTAGCGGCAGCCGTCGCGTTCAGCGGGACCCGGCTGCGGCGACCGGCCCGCCTCCCGCATCCCGGCCGGATCACCACCACCGGCCCCATCGCGCCCGTCACCTTCACCGCCGTCGGTGTCACCTTCGTCGTCATCGTGTTGCTGGGCCGTTCGTTCGACGGGCCGGTCCGGCTGGCGGGTGCGGCCATCGGCGCCCTGGCCGCCCCGATGATCTTCGAGTTCCCGTTCGACTTCATCGTCATGACCAGGGTGACGCAGGCTTCGGCCGCGCATCTGGTGCTGTACTTCGTGCCGCTGTTCCTCATCGAGATCATCACGCTGTCGCTGCTGGCGGCGTCCCCGATGGTGTACCTGCTTCGTGACCGCACTCACCCTGTTCCTGCCGGCAGCTGGCCGAGACCGGCCGGCTAGGTCACCGTCACCTCGCTGATCGTCGCCAGGTGGGTGGCGTCGGTCACACTAACGTTCCGCCCGTCCCGCTCCCGACGGCCCGATGCCCCGGGCCCCGAGCACGGTGACCGCGGCCGCCCCGGCCGCGAACACCGCGGCCGCGCACAGAGCCGCGCCAAGGTCGCCCGGCGGCCGGGCCGCCCAGACCCAGGGGGTGGTCGGCTGCCCGGTCAGCGCCACCTCGGTGACCAGCAGGTAGGCCAGGGGCGCGGTCCAGCCGAACGCCCCGCCGAGCGCGGCCGCCGCCAGCAGGCCCAGACCGGTGAACCCGGCCAGGTTGCGCAGCAGCGCGCCGGTCCCGCCCGGCAGCGCACCCGCCGCGCCGCCCGCACCGGTCCCGCCCGCCGCCAGCGCGCCGAACGCCACCGCGCTGAGCAGCAGGACCGCCCCCAGCCGCAGGAACGGCAGCCACCGGCCGGTGGCGAGCTCGGTCTCGCCGAACGGCCCGTAGGTGCTGACCGCGGCCACGCAGGCCGCCCCGGCCTCGATCGTCAGTGGGATGACGTCGTGGGCGGCCGTCCCGCCGGCGATGTTCCACCGCCAGTGCAGCGCGCACCACAGCAGCGCCCCCAGCGCGGCCAGCAGGCCGAGCGCGACCGGGACCCGGCGGCTCACCGCGTGCAGCCAGGCCAGCCGGAGCGCGGCCCGGGCCGGCCCTCCAGCTGCCGCCGGCGCGGCGCCCGCGGCCGGCCCCCGCGGATCCCGGACTCCGGCGGCGGTCACGGCTGCTGCCCCGGCGGCTGCTGGCGCGGCAGCTGGCCCAGCGTGAGCTGACCAGCCCGCAGCGCGGTCAGGTGCGCGGCCAGCCAGGCGTGCTGGGCCGCGGCCGGGAGCGCGGCGAACCGGCGGGCCGCGTCGTAGACCGGTCCCGTGGCCTGCGGCGGCCCAGCGGCACTGTCGCCCGCGGGCCGGGCCCAGCCCGGCAGCCCGACCGTGGTGCGCAGGCGCGGCTGACTGGCGATGGGCACGCCCACGTCCTGCAGCAGCGCCGCCTCGACCGCCTGCTGCGCCTGGGTGCCGGTCCCGGCCCCAGCGACCAGGAAGGCGTGCACGGCCAGCAACTGCAGCTGCTGACGGACCTCGACGGCGGTCCAGCCGAACGCCCCGCGGATCCCGAACGCGCCCAGCGGGACGCCCATCACCGGCGGGGAGCCGGTGATCGTCATGGCCTGGCCGGCCTGCCCGTCGGCGACGTCGTAGACGGCCGGGATCTGCCTGGCCCGGACCGGTGCGCCCGGCAAGCCGGACACTTCGCGGAACACCGGGGCCAGGGCCGCGGTCAGGACCGTCAGCTCGAGGCGGTAGGCCGGGGCGACGCAGACCGGCAGGCCCGCGGCCCGGCCGCACACCGGCACGTAACCGCTGGGCCGGTCGTTGGCGGCGTCGTGCAACGCCGAAATGACCACCCCGTGAGGACCGAGCCGGGCCGAGTTGACCAGGCCGATCGCGGTCCCGGCGGCGGCCAGCCCGGCCAGCGTGACCGCCGCCGCCACCCGCCGCAGCCGTGGCCCGCCCGCCGCCGCCGGCAGCCCGATCAGCCCGGCGAACGCGATGGCCAGTCCGGCCAGCAGCATGATGCGGGCGATCGGCAGGTCCGGCAGGTAGGGGTAGAGCATCCCCGAGTCGGGCTGGAAGTTGCCGTTGGAGTTGGTGGGCAGGATCCACGCCCAGCCGCTGGTGTGGGTGAACCCGGTCTGCGACGACATCATCATGACGAGGAACCCGCCGAACGCGGCCAGCGGCGCGGCGAACCGGCTCGGGAAGAACGCGCCGACCGCGAAGCCGGCCGCGCTGAACGCGGTCACCGCGGCCGCGCCGGCCGCCACCCACCACCAGGGCGGCTGGCCCTGCACGGACTGGCCCGCGTAGATCGCGAACAGCACGCCCACGAGGACCAGGTAGCCGCCGACCGCCCAGATCGCGGTGGCCGCCCAGGTGATGAGCTGCGCCACCCAGCGGGGGCGGGCCGCGGTGGTGGCCAGGTCGGACACCTTTCTGCGGCCGTCCCGCGACCCCATCCAGGCGGCCACGCCCGCCACGAACGGCCCGAAGTCGATGATCGTGTGCCCCTGGCCCATGTTCCAGAACGTGCGCAGCACCCACAGCGCCGGCGTCGCCGTGCTCGGCCGGTAGGAGTCGAACCAGAACAGCACCGCGATCAGCGGCAGGACGAACGGCATCGAGTTCCGCCGCAGCTCGATCCGCAGCAGCCGTGCCCCGGTCACCGGCATCACCGGGCGGACCAGCGGCCGCCGGGCCCGGGACCGCGCCGGGGCCGCGGTGGTGGCGGTCACGACCGGACCGCCAGCCCGGACCGGGCGGCCGCCAGCACCGCGCTGTAGCCGCGTTCGAGCGGGGCATCCCCGGCCGCGCCGGTGCCCTCACCGCGGCCCGCCAGCTCGGCCGGGGTCCCGTGGAACACGATCTTCCCGGCCTCCATCAGCGCGACCTGCCCGCAGGCGGCGCCCACGTCCTCGACCAGGTGGGTGGAGACGATCACGGTGGCGTGCTCGCCGAAGTCCCGCAGCAGCGCACGGAACGCCACTCGCTGCTCCGGGTCGAGCCCGGCCGTCGGCTCGTCCAGCAGCAGCAGCTCCGGATCGTTGACCACCGCCTGGGCGATGCCGGCCCGTCGCAGCATGCCCCCCGACAGCGTGCGCAGCTTGGCCCGGGCCTTGCCGCCCAGCCCGACCCGCTCGATCGCGCTGGCCACCGCCTGTGGCACCCGCCCCGGCGGCATGTCCTTGAGCAGCGCGAAGTACTCCACGAACTCGGCCACCGTGAAGCCCGGGTAGTAGCCCAGGTTCTGCGGCAGGTAGCCGAGACGGCGCCGGATGTCCCGCCGGGGACCGTACTGGCCGGGGTCACGGCCGAGCAGCCGCAGCTGTCCCGAGGACGGCGGCAGGACCGTGGCCATCATCCGCAGCAGCGAGGTCTTGCCGGCCCCGTTGGGGCCGAGCAGGCCGAACACCCCGCGTCCGGTCTCCAGGCTCACCCCGGCCACGGCCTCGGTGTGGCCGAACCGGCGGGTCAGGTCGGTCAGTTCGATATTGATCGGCTCGATGTTCATCGGGTGGTCCCTCCCGGGAAGCGGGTGACGTACAGCACCAGGGCGATACAGGCGGCCGTGCAGGCCAGGTAGGGCAGGATCAGGACCGAGCCGGTGACGGTGAGCGTGAGCCGGCCGGCTGCCTGGGCGGCCAGCAGCGTGATGACCCAGGCGGCCAGGCCCGCCGTCACCCCCACGATCGGGGACCGGGTCACGGTGGCGGCCGCCAGGGCCACCGCGCAGACCGCGGTCATCGGCAGCAGCCAGCCGAAGGTCACCGCGGCCGCCGCCCCGGAAGCGGCCGAGGCGGCCAGGCCGAGCACCGCGTTCAGCGCGAACACCGCCAGCGCCCGCGCCAGCAGCACCATCCGGTCGCTGACCGCCATGCTCTGCGACAGCTCCCAGGCCGGGTCGATGCCCGGCCCGTAGGCGTAGGCGATGCCGGCCGCGGCCACCGCGGGCGCGAAGAACGCCACGTACGGGGTGCCGGTGCCGAGCGTGGCGCCCGCCCCGATGGCCAGCACCGCCACGCTGGCGATCACCCAGCCGAGCAGCAGCGACGGCGTGGTCACGAGCGCCCGGGCCAGGCCCGGCGACCGGAGCAGCCGGGCGGCCAGCCGTTCCAGCGGTCCCGGCCGCCGCCGCCACACCTGCGCGGCCACGCCGATCCACGCTCGCTCCAGGTCAACGTCGGCCGGTCCGGCCGCCGGTCCCCGCCTGGCCTCCGGCTCCGGCCACGCATCGTTGAAACCGCTGGTCATGGGGCGTCTCCCTCCCACCGCACGGTGCCGCGCCGCAGCGCCGCCCGCATCAGCTGCCGGGCCCGGTGCGCCCGGCTCTTCACCGTGCCCGGCGGCACCCCGATGAGCGCCGCCACCTCGGCCACCGGCCGGTCCTCCACGTACACCAGCCGCCAGATCTCCCGGGCCGGGCTTCCGGCCGGCCCCAGCGCGGCGACGGCCCGGTCGAGCTCGTCCCGCGCCGTGGCCACCTCGGCCGGATCCGGCACCGCCCCGGGGCCGGCCCCGGTGACGGTCGCGGAAACGGCAGCGGCGCCGGCCCCGGCCGGCCACGGCAGCTGCGCCGGCCCCCGCCGGCGGAGCAGCAGCGCCGCCTGCCGCCGCGCGATCCCCCAGATCCAGCCGCCCGCCGCCCCCTCGGGCCGGTACCGTCCCGCGCTGCGCCACACACCCAGGAATGTCTCCTGCAGCACGTCCTCGACGTCGGCGGCGGGCATTACCTCGCGCAGCCGCGCCGCCAGCCACGGTGCGTGCCGCCGGAACAGCTCACGCAACGCCGCGTCATCGCCGGCCGCGACCGCCGCGACCAGCTCGTCATCGTCCATCGGTTCTCTATTGCGCCTGAGCCTCCGCCGGTTCACCAGCTGCCGCGATTTTTCCGGCGCGTGCGTGCCCGCGCTGGGCTTGCCCCTGCCGTGCACGTCAGGGTTTACCGTGTCGCGGCCCTTTCAAATTCAGTATGAGGAGCAGCGATGCCATCGACCCCCGACATCCCGCCCACCGCGCGCGAGGTGCGCGTCGCAGCCGCCCCGGCCGGGACCTCGCAGCCGGCCCGCCTCACCGTGGCGCAGACGCCGGTGCCCGCCCCCGGACCCGGCCAGGTGCTGGTCAGGAACCGCTACTTCCACGTGTACGCGGCCCTGCGCACGCTGCTGGCGGGCAGCGTGCCGGGGGCGCCGCTCCCTGGGCTGAACCCGGGCGACCCGCTGTTCGGGCCGGCCGTCGGCGAGGTGCTGACCGCCCCGCCGGACAGCGGGCTCCAGCCGGGCCAGCTCGTCCTGCACTCGCTCGGCTGGCGCGAGTACGCGGCGGTCGACGCGGCTGCCTGCGAGCCGGCCGGCGGCCTGCCCGACCCGGTCGCCCACCTCGCCTCCGGCGCGACCGCCTACGCGGCGCTGAGCCGGGTCGCGCCGGTCCGGCCGGGCGACACGGTGTTCGTCTCCGGCGGCGCCGGGTCGGTCGGCTCGATGGCCGGCCAGATCGCCCGCCTGCTGGGCGCCGGGCGGGTCATCGGCAGCACCGGAACGGCCGCCAAGGCCCGCTGGATGACCGCTGAGCTGGGTTACGACGCGGTGGTGGTCCGGGGGGCCGGGGCGCTGGCCGATCAGCTGGCCAAGGCCGCGCCGGACGGCCTCGACGTGGTGGCCGACCAGGTCGGCGGGGAGGACCTGCAGGCGGCGGTCGCGGCCGCGCGCCCGGGCGCCCGGTTCGCCCTCATCGGGGCGCTGTCTGGGCAGCTGGGCGGGGGTCCCGGCACCACCGCCGCCCTCGAGCTCGACACCTTCCAGCTCATCGTCAAGCAGCTCACGCTGACCGGCTACAGCGGCGGCCACGACCCGCAGCTGGTGCGCGACTGGCGCGAGCGTTTCGGCGGCTGGCTGCGGTCCGGCCAGATCCGCTTCCCGCACATCCTCGTGCCGGGCATCAGCGCCGCCCCGCAGGCGTTGTCCGACGTGGTGGACGGCCGTCACCAGGGCGCGGTCATCGTCGCGTTGTAGCGATTTTCTGGAATGAAAAAGGGTGCCGGGTATGCGGAGGATCCATGCGGATCGGTGATGCGGCCGCAGCGGCCGGGACGACTCCCCGCGCGCTGCGCTTTTACGAGGCCAGCGGCCTGCTGCCGCCACCCCACCGGACCGGCGCCGGGCAGCGGGTCTACCGGGCCCGGGACGTCCGCCGCCTCCGGGTGATCCGCCAGCTGCTGGAGCTGGGCCTCACCGTGGCCGACGTCCGGCTGGCGGCCGACCGGCTGGACGTGCTCACCGGCGACGAGCTGCCCCGGACTGGGGAAGCCTGCGCCGGCACGACCGGGATCGTCCAGCACCGGATCGCGGCGCTGGACACCGAGATCGCCCGCCTCACCCGGCTGCGCAACCAGCTGGCGGCCCGGATCGTGCCGTCGCCCGGCGAAGACCTGGCGTCCTGATCCCAGCTGGCCGGTCGCGCCCCCGGTCAAAGGCCGACGGTGAACCGCAGCACGATCAGCCCGGCCGGGATCCCGACGACGGAGCCGATCAGCAGCCAGGCGGCCCGGTTGCCGAAGTTCAGCGTCCAGCCGATCCCGAACCGGGCGGCGACCATCACCGCCGGATCGTTGTGGTTGACGTAGAGCAGGCCGCCCTTCCAGAACCGGTCGTCGTCCCGGTCGGCCCCGCCCCGGCGACCGCCCGCCGTGACCCAGGTCCGTCCGGCCCGGAACCACACCACCAGGAAGAAGACCAGCCCGGCCGCGAACGGCAGCACCAGCAGCCACCGGGCCGCACCGTCCAGGCCGAACACGCGCCACTGGCGCAGGGCCGCCAGCAGCAGGCCGGCGTCGATCAGGGCCAGGAACGTGAGCGCGGCCCGGGTGATGGTGCCCAGCAGCGCCCGGTACCGCTGCAGTGAACGGGCCGGGTCGGCCGTGTCGAGCTCCGGCCGGGACCGGTAGACGAGCAGCAGCAGCCCGGTCCACAGGCCGGTCACCCACAGCTGGGCGAGCACCGGCGCGTAACCGGCCAGCGGGGTCCGGGCCGGCGGATGGCCGGCCGTCAGCCGGCACACCACCGTCGCGGCGATCACGGCCAGCGCCGGGACCAGCCACCAGACCGGGAACCGGGGCGGATCGGTGCGCCAGCTGGTGTCGGCCACCACCGTCTGCCGCTGGCCGGCGAACCACGCCTCGGTGGCCTTGACCGCCCGCAGCCGGCGCCGGGCCAGCTCAAAACAGACCAGGTCGGCCACGAGCTCCAGCCCGAGGATGATCCGGGCCAGCCACCATGACCCGTGACCCCAGGAACCGAACGCGGCGGCGGTGGCGACGGCCGCGATCACCGAGGTCCGCCAGATGAAGGCGGACCGGGTCTGCCGGATCACCGGCGCCCCGGTGTGCTCCGGCGGCACCCGCACGCCGAACTGCACCGTGGGCCGGGTGATGGCCGGGCCGGCGGCCACCGCCGCCCCCAGCAGCGGCACGATCACGTACCCGGCCAGGGCGGCCGGCGTCATCACGCGCACCCTTCGGCGGTGTCACCGGCCGTCCCGAACTCAGCCACCGTCGCCTGGCAGAGCCGGATCGCCGCGACCGGGTCCAGGCCCTGGGCGCTGGCCTCGGCCAGCAGCGTCCGCAGCCTGCCCGCCCAGTCCTGCTCCCACCCCGGATCCGGTGGCCCGCTGCCGGCGTCGCGCTGGATGACCGCGCCCGATTTGCGGCCCATCCGCAGCAGGCCCTCCTGGCGGAGCAGGTCGTAGCCCTTGTTCACGGTGTGGAAGTTGACGCCCAGGTCGACCGCGAGCTGGCGGGTGGCGGGCAGCCCGGATCCGGCCGGCAGCTCGCCGGCCGCGATCGCCTCGACGATCCGGTCCCTGATCTGCTGGTAGATCGGGATCGGGCCGTCGGGCTCGATGCTCAGCAGCATGCCGCCCCCGCCACCTCTCAAGTCACCCCGCCGCGGGCACACTTTATTCTACTTGTTGTAGAATAATTGGCGCAACGCTGAGGGCGCGGACCGGCCGTCGCCGGATCAGTAACCGATCGCTTCGCGCAGCAGCAGCACGGTGCTGCGGCCGGGATAGGGCTCGGCGTTCAGCACCAGCAGCCGGTTGATCGCGCTTGGCACCCCGTGGCTGGCCAGGGTGCGGACGGTTTCCAGTGGCAGGCAGTGGTCCTCGGCCCGCCGCAGCGCGGCCGCCAGGTCGGGCACCACCTTCTGCGCGCCGGCGATGAAGATCGCGTGGCCGGCGCCGCCCGCGTAGCTGGGCAGCTGGCTCCCGCTGCCGGAGGCGGTCACCAGCGAACCGGTCTCGGTGACGGCGCAGACGCTCCCCACCACGACATCGGGGCTGGCCAGCAGGTGCCGGATCTCGTCGGCGGCGGTGACCCGGTCCAGCGCCAGCACCCGCGGCTTGACCGCCTGGTACCGGTCGCCGGCGTTGATGTCGTCGCCAATGCCGGACAGCCGGAGGGTCTCGCTGGCCGCGGTGAACACGCTGGCGCCCGCGGGTATCAGGTCCCGGACGCGGTCCCGCGCGGCGGCGGCGTCCGCGAGGATCTCGGCGGTGAAACCGTGCCCGGTCAGCGCGGCCGCGGCCCGCTCCAGGCGCTCGGCGGGCACCGGCTCGGTGTACTGGTTGACCGGAGTGCGGGTGGTCATGACTCCTCCTTGGTTTCGTGTCTCAGCAGTCCGACAACGCATCCAGCTGGAATGTCAGGCGGCCACCGGCCTCACATCCGGGCGCGCTGTACGGTCGGACTGGTATGAGCACCGCATCCGGGCCACTGGACCCGGTCATGAACGAGCGGCGGCAGCTGATCAGCCTCACCTACCGGCTCCTCGGCTCGCTGGCCGAGGCCGAAGACGCCGTCCAGGAGGCCTACGCCCGCTGGTACGCGCTGTCCGGGCCGGAGCGGGACGCCATCGCCTCGCCCGGCGCCTGGCTGACCACGGTCGCCAGCCGTATCTGCCTCAACCTGCTCGGCTCGGCCCGGGCCCGGCGGGAGACCTACGTGGGCGAATGGATCCCCGAGCCGCTGCCCGGTAGCACCGAGTGGGTCACCGGGCGCCCCAGCGGCGGCCCAGCCGATCCGGCTGACCGGGTCACCCTGGACGAGTCGGTCAGCATGGCGTTCCTGGTCGTGCTGGACTCGATGACCCCGGCCGAACGGGTGGCGTTCATCCTCCACGACGTCTTCCGCTACCCCTTCACCGAGGTGGCCGGGATCGTCGGCCGGACCCCGGCCGCGTGCCGCCAGCTGGCGTCCTCCGCCCGTCACCGCATCGATACGACGCAGGCCCCGGCCGTCCCGGCCGCCGAGCAGGCCGGCATCGTCCGGGCGTTCAAGCAGGCCTGGGAGGCTCTCGACATCGACGCCCTGATCGGCCTGCTCGACCCGGACGCGACCGCCACCGCCGACGGTGGCGGCCTGGCCATGACGTTCCTGCGCCCGATCCACGGCCGCGAGCAGATCGCCCGGGCCTGGACCGAGATCGGCCGCCGGGCGATCGGCCGCATGACGTTCCTGGAGCGCACCGTCAACGGCCAGCCCGGCCTGGTGGCTCAGCAGGACGGCCGGACCGTGACCGTGTTCGCGTTCGACGTCGCCGGCGGCCGGATCAGGCACATCTGGGTCGTGCGCAATCCGGAAAAGCTCCGGCCCTGGACGGTGGGCCCTGAATAGCCGGGCCCGCACGCCCGGTCATCTCGACACCCGCGCCAGAGCCTGTTCCGCCTCGCCGGCCAGCGCGGTGGCCACGTCGCCGGCCGGCGGCAGGCCGGTGATCAGGTCCACCGACTCGCCGGCCCACACCGGCAGTGGCCGCCAGTCGCCGCGCGCCACCGCGTCCCGGTAAGCCTGCGGGGTCCCGGGATCGGCGGCCAGCTCGTCCTCCCGGCCCCGCCACTGATCGAGGACGGGGTGCCCCAGCGTGCGGGCGGTGTACTGCCGCGGCCAGCGTGACCCGCGGGCGAGGTCGAGGATGCCGTTGCGCTCGGTGTCCTCGCCCCGCGCGCCGACGATCGCCTGCTTGGCGGCCGGGTCGGCCAGCGCCTCCTCGGTGGCCTGGAACCGGGTCCCGACGACGGCTCCGCAGGCACCGAGCACCAGGGCGGCCGCCAGCCCCCGCCCGTCGGCGATCCCGCCCGCCGCCAGCACCGGCAGCGGCGCCACCAGGTCCACCACGGCCGGCACGAACGGCAGGGTCGACCGCCCGTTGCGTGCCCCGTGGCCGCCCGCCTCGGTCCCTTGCGCAACGATCACGTCGGCGCCCAGGTCCACCGCCGCGCGCGCCTCGTCCATGGTGGTGACCTGCAGGATCAGCCTGACCCCGGCCGACCGGACCGGCTCGGTGAGCGCCGCCGTGGTGCCGAACGACAGCATCAGCGCGGCCGGCCGGTGCTCGAGCACCCGCTCCACCGTGACCGCCTCCACCGCCCAGCTGAGCAGGCCGACACCCCACGGTTCCCTGGTGCTGCCGGTCAGGATCTCCAGCTCCGGCTCCAGCCACTTCGGGTGCCCGTTGCCGCCCCCGAGCATTCCCAGCCCGCCCGCGTTGGACACCGCCGCCGTCAGCGCGCCCCCGGCCGACCCGCCCATCGGCGCCGACACGACCGGGTACCGCACCCCGAACATCTCCGTGAACGCCGTTGTCCATCCCATGGCCGCCTCCCACGGTCCGCGCGAACGGCTCAGATGAGCCCGAGACCCACCAGCAATGCTCCGCCTACGATGCCCGCCGCGGCCAGCACCCCGGCCGGGCCGAGCTGGGCGCCGTCGAGCGGCCCGACCGGCAGCAGGGTCGATGCGGACATGATCAGCGCGGCTACCGCCCAGGACTCGGTGACCGGCGTGTGCAGCCACACCGACTCCACGAAGAGCAGCGCGCTGAGCGCGGCCAGCATGACCGGTGCTGCCAGATGGATCCTGGTGACCTGCCTGGACTTCGCTTCGCCGTCCGTCTGCACCACCGGAAGCGGTGCCCAGGGCAGCCCGGCCGCGCCGGTGACCAGCCCGAAGACCAGCCCCGGCGGCCACGACTCATAAGTGGTCCCCACGCGGTACCACCCGGCCAGGATCAGCCTGGCCCCGACCGCCACCAGGGCGAGAACGACCACCCCGGCGGTGTACGTGACCACCTCGGACGGGCCGGCTCCCTTGCGCAGGTAAGCGAACAGGAAGCTGGCCGCGGTGACCGTGATCCCCCAGGCGGGGTGGTGCAGTCTGCGCAGCACCGGTGCGGACTGCAGCCGGTCCGACAGCGGCCCGAGCCACTGCGCGGCGAGGGTACCGCCGCCGTGCCCGGTCGCCCGGGCCAGGCCGAGGCCCAGCAGCACCAGGGCCAGCAGCCCGACCGCCGCGGCCGGCACGGGTTGTGGCAGCTGGGAGATGCTCCAGCTCGGCGGCAGCGGCTTGGACAGGTCCAGCGCCGTCCGGTACACCGATGCGTCGATGGTCATCGCGTGCTGACGCGACTGCAGCGCCGGGTTCAGCGAATACGCGACCGCGAGCGCACCCTGTGCCTGGAGGAGGTGGGCGGGGCCGCGCCTCGACTCGACAATCCCCAGGTTGAACCAGCCGAGCGCGTAACCCGGATTGGCCCCGACGGCCTGCTGGAGCGCCTGGGCCGCTTCGCCGCTGTGGTGCTGGCGGGTCAGCTCGACGCCGAGGTCGTTCGCGGCCGGGAACGCACCGGGGTCGCTGTCCAGGGCCTCGCGGTCGTCGCGGGCCGCCTGGCCGGCCTGGCCGGACCGCTCGGCGATGAACCCGGCGGTCATCAGGAAGACCGGGTCCTCGGGGTCGGTGGCCAGCGCCTTGCGCTCCAGCCCGGCGGCGGTCTTGGTGTCACCCAGGCCGAGGTAGGCCAGGGCGGCGTTGTTGTTCAGCACCTCCGGCCGGATACCGCCGCCGTCCTCGAGCTGTGGCACCCAGTCGAGGGCGTTCGTGTAATCCTCGGCGGCCGCGCGCAGCTCGCCCGCTCGGCTCTCGTAGTCTCCGAGCTGCTCACAGGCGTAGTAGGAGACCGAGGCGAATTCGAGGGCCGCGTTTGCATCTTCCACCGGCGACGAATTTTCGTAGGCGTAGTCCTGCGTCGCGGTGGTATCCATGCCCCGGAGGGCCGGTATCGCCTCGGCGGGGCGGCCGGCCGCGAACAGCGCGGTGCTGCGGTCGAGTTCCGCCAGGTCGAAATCAAGGGCGTCACGGTAGTCGACCATGGCCCACCGGCGGGCCGCCAGGCCGAACTCGGCCGCGGCGTCGTTGTCCAGATGGGCCAGGAAGTCAATTTCACCCAGCCGGAGCGCGGGCAAGGCGCTCTTGTCTCCCCGCGCCGTCTGCCACTGCTCAGCGACCTGTTTCGCGGCGGTAAGGTTCCCTGCCCAGCGCAGCAGGTTCTGCCGTCCGTCAATGATGTCGTCGCTGGTCAGGTTGTCGCTTTTCATGGTGCTGGGGTCGGGCTGCTGACCGGCCTCGGTTTCGGCGATCAGCTTCAGCTGGTCGGACCGGGCGCAGTACCCGCCCTCGCCCGGCCGGACGCTCGTGAACTGAGCGGGCCAGCTGGCCAGCGCCAGAGCGGCGTGACCGACGAGCAGTTCGTCCCGGACCCACGTCCACGACGCGCAGCTCGGCTGCGAACCCGTCACCCCCAGGTCGTTGCGGTACTGAGGGATGAACGACAGATCCTGGACCGATCCGCCTGCCCCGCCCGGCAGGATCAGCTCGGCCGTCAGCGGGGTGATCCGGCCCACCCCGAGGGACAACGGCAGCGACACGTCGTCCAGTGAGTCCACCGAGCCGGTCAGCGGCACCGGGATGAGCGCGTTGCCGTCCGGGTACGCCGCGCTACTCAGCTGGCCCAGACGCTGGGCCACGGTGATGGCCGGGCCGAAGTTGTGGGCCGCCTCGTCGGCCTCGATCAGCAGCTCCAGCAACTGCCCGGGATGACTGCTCGACCGGGCCAGCGGCGTCAGCAGCCGGGCCGCCCGGGCTGGTTCACCGAGCCCGATCAGCGCCCGGGCCACGCCTGGTGCGGCGTCCTGCTCGTCGCCCAGCGCCGAAGCCCGGTTGTACTGCGTGATCGCCAGCTTGAAGTCCTGCCGGGCGGTGAACGGCTCGCTCGAGCGCAGGTACGTTCCAGCCCGCAGATAGCTGTCGCCGAGCCCGTCCAGGACCCCTGGATCGCGGGGGTACTCGGTGGCCAGCTGGCTGAAGGTGGCGTGGGCGGCGTGCAACTCGGCGACCACGTCTGAGGTGGCGGCCGTGGGTGTCTCCGAGAACACCACCAGCCTCAGCTCCGCCTGCCCAACCAGCCAGCCGGGCGTCGGATCGTGCGGGCACGCCGCCTCGGCGCGCCGCTCTTCCTGAGTCACGACATCGCTGCTGGTGGACGGCCCGGAGCCGAGCAGGGTCATCTGATCGGCGGTGAGCAACAGCAGCAGATCCAGCTGGGCCGCGCAGCCGCCGCCGGACCCGACCCGGTTCAGGACGCCGTAGGCGGCCGGCGCCGCGTTGCTGATCGCGTCGGCGGTGTCGGAGGTCGTGGTCTGCGGCTGCGCGCCCAGCACGGTGAGGGCAGCAGCCAGCGCGGTGCCGCCGGAGGCGAGGGTGCTGGCCGGCGCGCGGTTCAGCACCGCCTCCAGTGGGGGATAGCGATACGGGTAGGTGGCCGTACCGGTGTTCGCGCCGGCGGCACTCTCGGCCAGGAACGTCTTCGAGTTCAGCACGTTCATCAGTGCCGTGGCGCCGGGATTGCCCAGGGCCGCGATGGCGTAGGGAAGCACGTCCGCCGCCGTGCGGATCTGGGCCCCGTTCGCCAGGCCGGCCGGGACCGGCCGGACGGCGGTGGCCCGCCGGACGGCCGTGCCCGGCCCGCGCCGCGTTCCGGTCACCACCGTCACCGAATTGCCTGGAGACCGCGGCAGCCCCTGCGCGGCCAGCCGGGACACCGGAGAAAACGCGAGGATCAGCAGCGCGCCGGCGACCACCAGCGAAACGGCAACACGGCTGACCGGCCCGGGCCGTTGTCCTAAGAGGGCGGGCTCCGGTGCTTCCTCCGGTCCCGGGCCGGCTTCTTCCGGCGGGCTTCCCTTGGTCTCGGGCGCTTCGGGCGGGGTTGCCTCGGATGCCACGCAGCCCCCCAATTCCCCACCGCAGACTGCCAGTAATTATGCCCGGAATGGCACGGCTGGCAAGGTTCTCGCCGCCGTTGATCGGCTGCCGGGATCAGCTGCCGGCTAGCCATCGCTCGACGCTGCGCGTATAGGCCGGGAGAAGTTCCGCTTCGACCCGGTAGCGGCGCAGCAGGTCTGCCGCCGCGGCCTGGTCGTGGCCGCGCAACCGCAGGATCGCGTAGCCGACCATGACCGAACGGTGCCGGCCGGCCGTGCAGTGGATCAGCACCCCGGCCTGCGGCTGGTCATCCAGCACCCGCTCGGCGAAGCGAACGGCAGGGGCCCAGAGCGCCGGGCGCTGCCGCAGCCCGTGGTCCTGCATCGGCGCGTGCGCCACCCGGTCGCGCCCGAAGGTGGCCCGTTCGGCCGCCAGGTCCCCGGTCCACCACACGTCCAGCCGCGGCCGGCAGTTGACCACGTGGGTCACCCCCTGCCCGGCCAGTGATGCCATCATCGCGGCCTGCGGTACACCGCTGATCGCGATGCGCTCGTCCCCGATCCAGCTCAGCATCGCCGGATGGTGCCGGGGCCGAGGTCGGCGACGGTCGGGTAGCCGTCCACCGCCATCAGCAGGTCGGCCTCGGCCAGCATCGTCTTCAGCACGTGCACGATGCCGTCGGTGCCGCCCAGTGCGGCCCCGTACACGTAGGGACGCCCGATGCCGACCATGGTGGCGCCGAGCGCGAGCGCCTTGACCACGTCGGTGCCGGAGCGGACGCCGGAGTCGAACAGGACCGGCACACCCGGCACGGCCGCCGCCACGTCGGCCAGGCAGTCGATCGCGGCCAGGCCGCCGTTGGCCTGGCGGCCACCGTGGTTGGAGACGTAGACGCCATCGATACCCGCGTCGACCGCCCGGCGGGCGTCGTCCGGGTGGCAGATACCCTTGAGCACCAGCGGCAGCCTGGTCAGCGAGCGCAGCCAGGTCAGGTCGTCCCAGTTCAGTGGCCGCCCGAACATCAGCGTCCAGGTCAAGATGGCGGTGCCCGGGTCCTCCTCGGGCGACTTCGCCAGCCGGCTCCGGAACACCGGATCGGAGAAGTAGTTCGCCAGGCACCGGCCCCGCAGCTGCGGGAAGTTCGAGGTCGACAGGTCCCGTGGCCGCCAGCCGGTGACCCAGGTGTCGAGGGTGACCACGATGCCGCGGTAACCGGCCGCCTCCGCCCGCTGCACCAGGCTGGCCGCCACCTCCGGATCGGTCGGGCAGTACAGCTGGAAGTACCCGGGCGTCTCGCCGAACTGCCCGGCCACCTCCTCCAGCGGGTCCTGGCTCAGCGTGGAGGCCACCATCGGCACGCCGGTCGCGGCGGCCGCCCGGGCCGCCGCCAGGTCGCCATGCCCGTCCTGAGTGCAGATCCCGAGCACCCCGACCGGCGCCAGGAAAACCGGCGTCGGCAACGTGGCACCGAACAGCCCGGCCGACAGATCCCGCTCGGTGCTGGCCCGCAGCATCCGCGGCACCAGGCCCCAGTGCTCGAAGGCGGTGCGGTTGCTGCGCTGGGTGTGCTCGTCGCCGGCCCCGCCCGCCACGTAGGACCAGGTACCCGCGGGCAGCGCCAGCTCCGCCCGCCGCTCCAGCTCGGCGAACGACATCGGCAGCGAGGGCTGCACGCCGGAGAGCCCGGCCAGGTAGATCTCGTTCTGCAAGTCCCCGAAGTTGCCCATTTCGGCGATGCTAGTGGCTGCTGGCCCCCACCGCCCCGGGCATCACCGCAGGAAAGCCGCCAAGGCGATTGCTACCTCGGCGCCGTTCTCTTTGGTCTCGGTGGTGATGATCTCGCTCAGTTCGGCCGCGAACCGCTTCGGCTGCCGGTACCCGTCGCTGATCTCACCGTCGGCGAGCGATGGTCCAGGCGCCACCCGGGCGACTTCGCCGCAGGCGGGACAGGCGGCCGCCACGCTTTCGAACGAAAAGCGGCATCCGCAGAAGCAGGCAACATCGGTCATCGTCGGCACCTTCCCCGTATCGGCTGGCGGGCGGCCCCGTGCCTCGGCTGGGCCGCCCGGTAATGACCCTTTAGCCGTACGGAGCGCGCCCCGGCCCTTTAGATACAGCCGGTTCATGTGTTGTGTCAGCGGTCGCGCAGGACCTCGATGACGGCCGAGTCGTCCTGCCGCCCCAGCCCCTGGTCGTGACCGCGCTGGTACAGCTCGCGCGCCGCCGAAGCCAGCGGCACCGCCGCCCCTACGTCCCCAGCCGCGCCCGTCACCAGGCCCATGTCCTTGAGGAAAATGTCCAGCGCGCTGCGCACGTCGCCGAAGTCGCCGGCCACCATCCGGGCCCCGCGGTCGTCGAACATGAACGAAGCGGCCGCGCCGTCGCGCAGGATCTTCCAGCACTCACCGGGATCCAGCCCGAGACTCTCGGCGAATGACAGGGCTTCCGCCGCGGCGGCGATGTGCACGCCGCACAGCAGCTGGTTGACCAGCTTGAGGCGCTGGCCGTCGCCGGGGGAGGAGCCGACCACCGGGGCGGTGCGGGCCAGCGCGTCCAGCAGCGGCTGGACGTCCGCCACCACCGGGGCCGCCCCCGACACCAGGATGAGCAGGTCACCCTGACCCGCCCGGGTCACCCCGCCCGACACCGGGGCGTCGACCACCGGGACACCGGTCGCGCCGAGCCGGGCCGCGGCCGCCGTCACCGCCTCCGGCCCGACTGTCGCCATCACCACCACGACCTGCCCGGCCCGCAGCACCCCGGCCGCGCCTGCCCCGTCCGCCCCAGCCGCCCCGTCCGCCCCGAACAGCACCTGGTTCAGCTGATCGGGCGTGGCCACCATGACCACGACCGCGTCCACACCGTCCACCGCGTCGGCCACCGAAGCCGCCTCGGTCACACCGGCCGGTGCCCGTCCCGCTATCACGTCATAGGCCGACACCGAGTGTCCCGCCCGGACCAGGCAGGCCGCCATCGGCCCGCCCATCGCGCCCAGCCCCAGCCACCCGACCCGCATTTATGCCCCTTCCCGGCTGTCAGCGGCGGTATCACCATTAAGGATCCCGACCACTTCGGCCAGCGTGTCCTCGTCCCCGACGTTGCCCGCGAACACCACGTAGGGCTTGCCGATAGCTGCGGGCGCCGCATCCAGCGGCCGGAACACCGAGATCACGCCCGGGAACAGCTGCCCCGCGACCTCCGCCCGCCGGATGCCCAGGCCCCGCACTGCGACGTCGTGCGAGGTGATCCCGCCCTTGGCCACCACCCAGGCCGGGTCCGCCTTGAGCACCGCGGCGACCACGCCCGACAAGGCGGCCGACACCGTGCGGGCGATGGCCAGGCTGTCGTCCCGGTCCCGGCCCGGCACCAGCGTCCGGCTGGTGTACAGCACCACGTCCGACCCGGCCAGCGCCCCGGTCGCCGCGGCCGCCGTCGCCGCGACCACGTCGGCGCCGTCCAGCAGCGCCGCCACGTCCAGCTCGACCGGGGTCACCCCGCCGCGGGCCTGCAGGGCGGCGACCTGCCGGCTGGTCTGCCCGACATGCGACCCCACGACGACCAGGCCGTGGCCCGCCGCGCGCCCGTGCGGGTACAGCTCGGCGCCCCGCAGCGGAGCCTTGGGGCCCATGCCCGCCAGCGCCCGCACGAACGAGGGCCCGGTGCGGAACAGCAGCGAGCGCCCGTCCTGTTCGGCCAGCAGCACCCCGAGGGCGACCGTGTCCAGATCTGAGTACTCGGTGGCGTTTACCACCACCCACCGGCCGTCGCGGACCCCGGACAGCAGGTCGCGCACCCGCTCCGGGCCACCGGTGCGGATATCGGCCAGGCTCAGGCTGAGCACGTCGTCCGGGCGGACCGTGCCGCCGCTCTTCTCGGCCACGAAGTCCCGCAGGTCCGACGAGGCGTACCCGAACGTCGCGTCCCGTGCGAACTCGGTCTCGCCGACCGGGACGAGCCCGCCCGGTAGGCGCGCCCAATGAATATCGCCCGCGGTCAGCCGCCCGGCCTCCAGGAACGCCGGTGCCAGCAGCACCCCGTCGGCCGCTCGGCCGCCATCCGCCCGGGCGGCCGCCTGCAGCGCGTCCACCTCGGCCAGCACGTGCCCCCGGAGCGTCGAATCGCTCCGGCTGACCAGCTGCACCCGGCCCGAACGGCGGGCCCCGGCCGCGAGCAGTCCCCGGGCCACCTCGTCGTTCAGCGCCACCGCGTCCGCCTCGTCCAGCGACCGCGTGTTGGTCAGCACGAAACAGGTCCCGGCCGGCCCGTCGAACGCCGCCCCGTACACCGTTTCGTCCGCGACGGTCACGACCTGCACGTCGTGCACCGCCTGGGACCCGGTCGGGTCGTCGTCCAGCACCCCCAGCAGCAGCCGGCCCTCGGCCCGCAGCGCCCGGACCGCGGCGCGGACCGTGTCGTCGTCGGGACGGGGCGGCGGCTGGGCGGCGAGCACCTCATCGGCCGGCGAAACGCTGTCCCGCGCCAAATGAACCGTCCCTCCGCCGTGGGCCGCCGCGGTGGTCGCCCCCTAAAATCAACCTTAATGGTCAACGTTCTGATTACTGGGGGCGCCGGGTTCCTCGGCGCCCGCCTCGCGCGCGAGCTGCTGTCGGCCGGATCGATCTCGGCCGACGGCCAGCCGGCCGCGCCCATCGGGCAGCTGACGCTGGTCGACCGGGCGCCGCTGCCACCCGACCTGGCGGCCCAGCCGCTGGTCACCGGGATCGAAGGCGACCTGCTGGACCTGCTGCTGCCGGGCGGCCAGGGCCTGGACGCCACCGTCGCCGCCGACGTGATCTTCCACCTGGCGGCGGCCGTGAGCGGCGAGTGCGAGGCCGACTTCGATCTCGGCCTGCGGGCCAACGTGCAGGCCACCGAGGCGTTGCTGGCCGTCGTCCGGTCCGCCCAGACCCGCCCGCTGCTGGTCTTCGCCTCCTCGGTGGCCGCGTTCGGCGACTCGCCCGATCACCCGCTGCCGGACGTGGTGGACGACCAGACCGCACCCAACCCGCAGACCAGCTACGGCGCCCAGAAGGTCATCTGCGAGCAGCTGCTGGCCGACTACACCCGCAAGGACTTCCTGCGCGGCCGGGCGGTGCGGCTGATGACCGTGAGCGTCCGCCCCGGCCGGCCGAACGCCGCCGCCTCCGGCTTCATGTCCGGGATCATTCGCGAGCCGCTGGCCGGCCAGCGTGCGGTCTGCCCGGTCACCCCCGACGCCGGGGTGGTGCTGTCCTCGCCCGCCAACACCATCCGCGGCCTGCTGCGGGCCGCGTCGGCCGACGAAGCGGCCTGGGGCGGCCGCAGCCCGGTCAACCTGCCCGCCCTGAACATCACGATCGGGGAGATGGTCGAGGCCCTGGAGCAGGTGGCCGGCCCCGAGACCACCGCGCTGATCGACTGGAAGCCCGACCCCGCCATCCAGCGGATGGTCTCCGCCTGGCCCGGCCACCTGCGCGCCGACCGGGCGGCTGGCCTGGGCCTGGCCCCCGACCCAGACTTCCGCTCGATCATCGACCAGCACCTGGCCGAGACCCGCTGAGCGGGCATGACCATCCTGGTCGGCACCTCAGGCTGGAGTTACGGCCACTGGGAGCCCGAGCTGTACCCGCCCGGCCTGCCGCCCCGCGACCGGCTGGCCCGCTACGCGGCGGAGTTCCGTACCGCCGAGCTGAACAGCAGCTTCTACCGCTGGCCGCAGCCGCCGGCGTTCGCGTCCTGGCGGCGCCGGCTGCCTCCCGGTTTCCTGCTATCGGTCAAGGCACCCCGCGGCCTCACCCATGCCCGCAAACTGTATGGCCCGGAGCCGTGGATCGAACGACTGCGGGCGGGCTGGCACGAGCTCGGCGACCGCCGCGCTGTGCTGCTGGTCCAGCTGCCGCCCGGGCAGCCGCGCGACGATACCCGGCTCGCCTACTTCCTGCGGCTGGTGCCGCCCTGGATGCGGCTGGCGGTCGAGTTCCGGCACCCGAGCTGGCATCACGACGACGTGCTGGCGCTCCTGGAAGCGCATGGCGCCGCCTACTGCGTGATGAGCGGCGCGAACCTGCCCTGCCTGCTCCGGGTCACCGCCGGCTTCGCCTACGTCCGGCTGCACGGCCCCGACCAGCAGCACTTGTACGCGGGTTCCTACAGCGACGCCGACCTGCACTGGTGGGCGGACCGCTGCCGCGAATGGAGCGCCACCGGCCGCGACGTCTTCTTTTATTTCAATAATGACGGTTACGCCCACGCGGTCCGCAATGCGCGGGCTCTCGCCGGGCTCGTGGCCTGAAGCCCTGGGACTCAGAGCGATAGCTGCCGCGCCTCAGGACCAGGCGATCTCGCGCGTACCGGGCTAACCCGGCGGCGGCCCAGCTTCGGCCTGCTGGGTCGCGGGCGTCGCGGCCGGGGCCCGCGCGGGCACCGGGGTGGACCGCTCGATGGCCTCCCAGCCGGAGTCCCGCTCGTACTCGGCCTGTTCGGCCCGGCGGCCGCCGCGCACCCCGAACAGCCGCTTGGCCCACACCAGGTAGACCGCGATGGCCAGGTTGAGGATGAACGTGATCAGCTTGAGCGCGGAGACCCCCTTGGCCAGCTCGTCGATCTCGTAGGGGATGAAGACGACGGTGGCGATGAACGTCAGGTACTCCGCCCAGCGTTTGCTGAACCACAGGCCGACCGCCTCGGTCCCCTCAAGCGCGGCGTAGACCGCGACCGCGGCGCCGAGCAGGTACAGGTTGCTGGTCCTGACCGCGAACAGCCGCTGCAGGTCGTGCACGATGCCGTGATGGGTGGGGTTGACCGGGCCGCCGAAGCCACCTTGCAGGTCATTCAGAATTTTCGTGAAGTCGGCGTTGAGGGCCACCTTGTTGCTGGCAAACAGGAAGATCGCCGCCGCCAGCGCCGACAGCACCAGAAAGTGGACGATCCGGTCCACCGCGATCAGCCGCAGCACGTACTTGTCCCGCAGCGGGCGTCCCCGCAGCGGCACCGTCACTTCCCGCCGTTCCGGCGGGTACGCGGCTGTCGGCTGAGCCGGTGGGGTCAGCGCCAGCCAGGAGTCGCAGCGCAGGCACCGGTACCAGCGCAGCCCGCCGAACTCGCGGGCGAACAGATCGTCCTCCGGGCGCAGGCCAGCCGCCTCGGTGCCCAGCAGCTCGTGCCCGTGCAGGCCGCAGCCGATCAGCTCGTATCGCAGCTTCGGGCGGTATCGCCGCGGCCGTTCCACCCCGGGCGGGATGACCGGCGGCCCGGCCTCTCCAGTCGCCATCACCGCAGGCTACCCGTTCACCCCGCCACCTAACGGTCCCGGCTAGCGGTCGAAGTAGTGGCCCTCGCCGAGGTCGGCGATGAGCCCGGGGTGGGTGGGCTCCCAGCCCAGCAGTTCCCGGGCGGGGGCGGTGGGCATGGTGATGTCCATGGTGATGAACGGGAAGCCCCGGAAGTGGGCCGCGGCCTGGTCGGCGGGCACGCTCACCGCTGGCAGGCCCAGGTGACGGGCGATGGCCTCGGCGATCTCCCGCACCGGGATCCCCTCCTCGGCCGCGCCGAATACCTGTGATCCGGCCGGGGCCTGCTCCAGAGCCAGCCGGAACAGCACCGCGAGGTCCAGGGTGTGGACCGCGGGCCAGTGGTTGGCGCCCTGGCCGACGTAGCCGGACTCACCGGCGTTCCGGGCAATCCCGATCAGGGTCGGGATGAAGCCGATCCGGTCCTGGTCGCTGTGCGTCACCGGCGGGACCGCGACCAGGATGGTGCGGACCCCGCGGTCACCGATGGCGACGATCTCGCGCGAGACGGCCGAGCGGGGGTTGGCGTTGATCACCGCGTCGCGCTGCGGGTCGCCGGTGGGCGTCAGGCCGATCCCGATCAGAGTCTTGCCCGTGCCCGCCAGCGCGCCGCCCAGGGCCCGCACCACGGCCAGGTCGGTGGCGGCCGCCGCCGGGAAGTCCCCGGCCATCATGGTGGCGTGGTCGAACGCCAGATGGATGACGGCGTCGTAGCCGGCCACGGCCGCGCCCAGCCCGTCCGGATCGCCGAGGTCGCCGCGGTGCACCTCGGCCCCGAGGGCCTGCACGGCCGCGGCCGAGGCATCGGATCGGGCCAGGCCGGTGACCTCGTGCCCGGCCTTGATCAGTTCGGGAACCACCGCAGAGCCGATGTGGCCGCTGGCACCGGTGACGAAGACACGCATGAGTAACTCCCGCAAAGTGATGTGACTTGGTAACATCAACCTAGCACAAGCAGTGTTACCAAGTCACATCATCTATCCTGTCCTCGTGGCGCGATGGGAACCGAACACCAAGGAGCGGCTGGTCCGCGCCGCCCTCGACCTGTTCACCGAGCAGGGCTACGACGCCACCACCGTCAACGAGATCGCTGCCCGGGCCGGCGTGACCAAGATGACCTTCTTCCGGCACTTCCCCGACAAGCGGGAGGTGCTGTTCGCGGCGGGCCAGGAGGTGCACAGCCAGATCCTGGCCGACGCGATCGCCGCCGCGCCCGACTCAGCGACCCCGCTGCAGGTCGTCGCGGCGGCCCTGGACGCTCTCAGCGCCTCCTTCACCGATGACCGCCGCGAGTTCGCGGCCCGCCTCCGCGTCGTCGTCGCCGCCCATCGTGAGCTGCGGGAACGGGCCGCTTCCAAGCACAACGGCCTGGTCGAGGTGGCCACCGAAGCCGTCGCCAAGCGCGGTGTCCCCGAGCTGACGGCGGGCCTGGCCGTGGAGCTCGGCATCCGCGCGTTCGACCGCGGCTTCGCCCAGTGGGCCGATCCAGCCTGCCACCAGCCGCTCAACGAGCTCACCCGCCAGGCGTTCGCCGAGCTCCGGGCCGCGACCGCCGCCCTCGACTAGGGACGGCGCAGCCGCTGCCTCCCGGGGCGCTAGCCTCGATCCACCTAGCGGACCGGCGGGGGAGTTCCGGAGGCGGTCGCGGCCAGCGCCGGGTCCCAGTCGCAGACCGCGCACGCCTGCTGGAACGCGTCCCGGGCGAACGCCACCGCGGTCGCGTGCGGGTCGTCGGCGCTTCGCACGTCGTCCCAGTTGAGCACGAACTCGCCGATGGCCTCATCCCAGTGCGCTCCCGGCACCGACAGCGCGGCCCGGCTGTATCCCTCGACGGCCGGGTGCGCGTAGGCGTAGAAGCCGGCCTGGCCGTGCCGGGGGTCACCCGGCCACCAGCCGACCGCCACCTCCTGGGCGTCCATCGCGTTACGCATGATGAAGTCCTGCGACGGCGGCGCCGCCGGGCGGCCCGAGAACAGGCTCACCGCCAGGTCGAACGACCCCCACCAGGCGTTGACCGGTGTCGACCGGCCCCGGAACGGCGCCCGGTACTCGGCCAGCACCAGCGCCGCCTGGGTGGCGGCGGTGAAGTAGTCCGTGACCTGGCCCTCGTCGTAGTGTGCGTGCTCGTCATCGGCGTCCAGCGGCACCGTCCACGGCACCTCCTGCGGGGTGGGGTCGAACTCGACCTCGCCGCCGAGCTGGCGCACCGCGGCCAGCACGTCCCGGGTGACGTCGCCGACCGGCCGGTTTGGCGTGAGCGGGATCCGCTCGGCCCGCCCGTCGCTGTGCTCGGCGACCGCCTCGTGGGTGCGCAGGTCCAGCCGGATGGACAGCGATCCGGATCGATCCGGGGCGGGCAGCGGCAGCGTCTCCCAGCCCCGCGCGGTCAGCTGCAGGGCCGCGTGCTGCAGCTGCGGCTCGGGCGGGGCCAGCTTGGCCGCCAGCTTGCCGAGTACCTGGGTGTGCGCGTGCAGCGTGTCGCAGGTGGCGTGCCAGTCCGGGTAGTTGAGCGCCGGCCAGGGCCGCGCTGGCCAAGATGGGGGCATGCCCGCAAGCTACCAGCCGGGCTTGGGATGAGTCCCGGCCGGGTCGGGTAGCTGGTGGTCCTTCAGGTCGGCGGCCGACAGCCGCATCCACCAGTGCCGCCCGGCCCCGAAGTCCGGTTCGCCGCGCAGGCCGGTGGCCAGGAAGCTGTGGGAGGGGTTGATGACGGCGACCGGCACATGCCGCCGGGCCTGCTCGACCGGCAGCTTCAGGTCGCTGTCGTTGGAGATGACCATGGCCCCCTCCACCTCGTGCCGGAGCACGTCCAGCAGCAGGTGGGTGGCCAGGTTGACGTCGGAGCCCTTCTCCTCCCGGTGCGCGTAGGACACCATGAACACCGCCCCCGGCACCGGGTCGCCGTGCCCGTCCTGGACCATGACCGGCCAGTCCGGCGTCACCACCTGCGGGTGCCCCTGCTCGTCGCGCGTCGCCAGCGGCCCGGTCCGCACGTGCGACACGTAGGTCCCGTACTCGATCAGGTCCACGCTGTGCGCCGCGGTCAGCGCCTCCAGGTACGTCTCCTGATCCCGCGCCCCCGACGGGTTCGACTTCGCGTCGATCCGGGCCGTGCAGTACACCAACCGCTGCACCTGCGCGTCCACCCAGCTCCGGTGGTTCCCAGCCAGGCTGGCCGCCAGCGCCCGCAGGTCCAGCCACCGCCACCCGGGCGTCCCGCGCCCGCAGATCCCGCGCGCCCCGTAATAAAGATTGAACCCGTCGACGTACACCCCAATACGCACCTGGGCAACGTAACACCCAGGCGCAACAAAACGTCCCGGCCAGCCCGCGAACGGGCCGGCCGGGACGCCAGGACTACCTTGTCAGCCGGTCAGGCTGAACACTTCACCTCGGGTTACCGTGCGTCGTACCGGTCCAGGTTGCCGACCTTGGCCCACGCCGCCACGAAGTCGTTGACGAACTTCTCCTTGGCGTCGTCGGTCGCGTAGGCCTCGGCCACCGCCCGCAGCTCGGAATTCGAGCCGAACACCAGGTCCACCCGGCTGCCGGTCCACTTGACCGCACCGTCAGCGCCGCGGGCCTCGAACGTGACCCCCTCGTCCGAGGTCGGCGTCCAGGTGCTGTCGTAGTCGAGCAGGTTGACGAAGAAGTCGTTCGTCAGCTGCCCAGGCCGGTCGGTGAACACGCCGAGGTCGGACCCGTCCCAGTTCGCGCCCAGCACCCGCAGGCCGCCGACCAGGACCGTCATCTCCGGCGTGGTCAGCGTGAGCAGGTTGGCCCGGTCGATGAGCTGGTACTCGGCCGGGAGCCGCAGGCCCTTGCCGTAGTAGTTGCGGAACCCGTCGGCCTTCGGCTCCAGGTAGCTGAACGACTCGGCGTCGGTCTGCTCGGCGCTGGCGTCGGTCCGGCCCGGGGTGAACGGCACCTCGACGGTGACGCCCGCGTCGGCCGCCGCCTTCTCCACGCCGGCGTTGCCCGCGAGGACGATCAGGTCGGCCAGCGAGATCTTCTTGCCGCCGGCCGCGCCGCTGTTGAACGACTGCTGGATGCCCTCCAGCGTGCGCAGCACCCCGGCCAGGTGGTCCGGGTTGTTGACCTCCCACCCGTTCTGCGGCTCGAGCCGGATCCGCGCGCCGTTGGCGCCACCGCGCTTGTCGCTGCCGCGGAACGTCGAGGCCGACGCCCAGCCCACCGAAACCAGCTGGGACACCGACAGCCCGGAGGACAGGATCTCCCGCTTGAGCCCGGCCACGTCGTTCGCGTCGACCAGCTCGTGATCCACCGCCGGCACCGGGTCCTGCCAGATCAGTTCCTCGGCCGGGACCTCGGGGCCGAGGTAGCGGGCCCGCGGGCCCATGTCGCGGTGGGTCAGCTTGTACCAGGCCCGCGCGAACGCGTCGGAGAACGCCTCCTGGTCGTCCTTGAACCGGCGCGAGATCGGCTCGTAGATCGGGTCGTAGCGCAGCGACAGGTCGGTGGTCAGCATGCGCGGCTCGCGCTTGCCGTCACCGAACGCGTCCGGCACCAGGCCGGCGCCGCCGTTGTCCTTGGGCCGCCACTGCTTGGCGCCGGCCGGAGAGGTGAACTGCTCCCACTCGTAGCCGAACAGGATGTGGAAGAACTCATTGTCCCACTGGGTCGGATGGTAGGTCCAGGTCACCTCGATCCCGCTGGTGATCGTGTCCGGGCCCTTGCCGGTGCCGTAGGTTGACTTCCAGCCGAAGCCCTGGTCCTCCAGCGGGGCGGCCTCGGGGTCGGGGCCGACGTTCTCGGCCGGGCCCGCGCCGTGGGTCTTGCCGAAGGTGTGGCCGCCGGCGATCAGCGCGACGGTCTCCTCGTCGTTCATGGCCATCCGGCCGAACGTCTCGCGGATGTGCCGGGCCGCGGCCAGGAAGTCGCCGCTGGCGTCCGGGCCCTCCGGGTTGACGTAGATCAGGCCCATGGTGTCGGCGCCGAGCGGCTCCTCGAACCTGTCGTCGGCGCTCCAGCGTTCGGTGCCGAGCCACTCGGTCTCCGCACCCCAGTACACGTCGGCGTCCGCCTCGTAGACGTCCACCCGGCCGCCGGCGAAGCCGAACGTCGGGAAGCCGCCCGACTCCAGGGCGACGTTGCCGGCCAGCACGATCAGGTCCGCCCAGGAGAGCTTCTTGCCGTACTTCTTCTTGACCGGCCACAGCAGCCGCCGCGACTTGTCCAGGCTCACGTTGTCCGGCCAGCTGTTCAGCGGCGCGAAGCGCTGCTGGCCGGAGCCGGCCCCGCCGCGGCCGTCGCCCAGGCGGTAGGTGCCCGCCGCGTGCCACGCCATCCGGATGAACAGGCCCGCGTAGCTGCCGAAGTCGGCCGGCCACCAGGCCTTGGAGTCGGTCAGCACCGCCGCGATGTCGGCCTTGACGGCGGCCAGGTCGAGGGTGCTGAACTCCGCCCGGTAGTCGAGCTCGCCGTGGTACGGGTCGGTGGCGGGGGCGTTCTTGTTGAGGATCTTCAGGTTGAGGCGGTTCGGCCACCACTCACGGTTGGCGTCGCCCTGCGTGGGGTCGACCCGGCCGTGAACGACCGGGCATCCCTCGGCACTGGCGCCACCAGATACCTCAGCAGCCTCAGGGGTCTCACCGTCGGCAATGATCGGGTCGTGGTTCTCGGACATGAAAATCCTTCCTGGTGATCAGGAACTGCGGGCGATCGTGCAGGTGGGGCACAGGCCCCAGAAGATGACCTGGGCCTCGTCGATCGTGAAGCCGTGGTCGTCCGAAGCGGTCAGGCAGGGTGCGTGGCCGACCGCGCAGTCGACGTCGGCGACGGCGCCACATGAACGGCACACCAGGTGGTGATGGTTGTCCCCGATGCGGCCCTCGAACCGGGCGGGGCTGCCGGGCGTCTCGATGCGGGCGATGAGACCGGCCGCCGTCAGCGCGTGCAGGGCCTCGTACACGGCCTGCAGGGAGATGTGACCCAGACGCGCGCGCACCTGGGTGGCGATGGCCTCGACACCCAGGTGATCGCCCTCGCGGACGGTCTCCAGCAGGGCGACCCGGGCCGCCGTCACGCGCAACCCGGCGCCGCGCAGCTCATCGGCGGGCGCCGGATTTTGCGGTGCGGTCACGACGGCCAATCTATCGATGAAAAGGCGAATCATTCAAGAGAGCGAATGACACAAGTGCGGCCTTTGTCGCGTATTGAGACAACCTGACCTGGGTCAGAGCTTGCTCTCGGCTTCCCGCACGGCGGCACTGAGGGACTCGGCGTCGGGCTCGACGTCGGCGCCCTGCACCCGGACGGTGGGAGTGCCCTCGACGCCGGCCTGCGCCGCCCGCGACGTCACGAACGTCGGCCACTCGTGGTACCGGCCGTCACCCAGGCACGACGCGAACGCCGCCTGGTCGACCCCGGCCGCCACCCCGATCTCGGTGATCTCCTTGTCGGACAGGCCGGCCCCGCCCTCCGGCGGCTGGCCAACGAACATCTGGTGGGTGAACTCCACGAACCGCCCGCCGTCGGAGGCGCAGCCGGAGGCGGCCGACGCCCGGGTCGAGTACCTGGTCGTCGACGCCTCGTCCAGGAAGTTCATCGGGTGGTAGACGAGCGTGGCCCGCGCGGTCCGGATCAGCTCGGTCAGCACGTCGTTCGCGTTCAGCTCGAACCGCTGGCAGAACGGGCACAGGAAGTCGATGTAGAGGTCGACCCGGACCGGCCCGTCGCCCACGGCGATCCCGTCGCCCTCCGGCGTCGCCCCGGCCAGCAGCCGGCTCGGCACGCTCAGCTCGCTCATGGCTCTCAGCTCTCCGCCCCTCGGCCATCGTCCAGACCCGCCCAGCTTTTCACCCGTCGGCTTGACCTTGACCGGCGGGCATAGTTCAGGCTCGTAGCCGTGGACGAACTACTCACGATCGGCGAGTTCTCCCAGGCCTGCGGGCTGTCGGCCCGGGTGCTGCGCAGCTACGCGGGGAGCGGGCTGCTGCCCCCGGTGGCGGTCGACCGGTGGACCGGCTACCGGTACTACGCGCCCGTCCAGATTCAGCAGGCCAAGGTCATCGGGCTGCTGCGCCAGGCCGGGATGCCGCTGCGGGACATCGCCGGGTTGCTGACCGACCCGGCTCCGGCCCGGCTGGACGACTGGGACCGCAGCCTCGGCCGGGAGCTGGCCAGCCGCCGCCAGGCCCTGGCCGCCGCCCGCCACGAGCTGGGCGCGCTCCCGCCTGACCTGCCGCCGCCCGGCGCCGCCGAGCTTCCGGACCAGCTGCCGGGGCACCTGATCGCCGGGGCGGCCAGTGCCAAGGGTCCTGCCCGGGACGTCAACCAGGACGCCGTGCTGGCCGTCGGCGACCTGGCCGCGGTGGCCGACGGCCTCGGGCCGGCCGGCCGGACCGGCAGCCTGCTCGCCACCGAAGTGCTGTGCGCCACCCTGGCCACCGGGGCCAGCCCGGTCGGCGCCTGCCAGGCCGCCAACGCGGCGATCTGGCGGCACACCGGCGACGGCGCCGAGGCCGCCATGGGCGCCACCCTCACCGCGGTCACCCGGGCCGGGTCCGCCCTTTCCCTCGTGCACGTGGGCGACTCCCGTGCCTACCTGCTGCACGACCGCACCCTGCGCCAGCTGACCGAGGACCACACGCTGGTGGCCGGTCTCGTCCGGGCCGGGGAGCTGACCGAGGATGCTGCCCGTCACCACCCGCAGCGGGCCCTGCTCACCCGGGCGCTGGGCACCGGCCCCGGTATCGAGCCGTTCTCGGCCACGATCGCGTTCGCGCCCGGCGACCGGCTGCTGCTGTGCACGGACGGCGTCACCAGCGTGCTGACCGGCGAGCAGATCGCCGCCGTCCTCGCGGACCCCGGTCCGCCCGCCGAGGCCGCCGCCGGGCTGGTCCAGGTGGCCCTGGCCCACGGCAGCCAGGACGACACGTCCGCGATCGTCGCCGAGGTGGCACCCGGCGAAGCGGCACCCTGGGAGCGCGACGCCACCCCCGCCGATGATGCCCGCTGAGCGGCCACCAGGCCGGTTCAAAGCGGTGCTGGCGGTGCCCGCGTTCCGGTGCTTTTTCATCGGGCAGACGGTGTCGCAGTTCGGTGACCGGCTGGTCCCGGTGGCGCTGGCGTTCGCGGTCCTGCGAGTCACCCACTCGGCCGCCGATCTGGGCCTCGTTCTCGTCAGCGGGTCGCTCGCCCAGCTCGCGTTCCTGCTGCCGGGCGGGGTGATCGCCGATCGCTGGCCCCGGCGGGCGGTGATGGCCGGCTGCGACCTGGCCCAGCTCGGCGTCACCGCCGCGGTCGTGGCGTTCCTCCTGCTCGGCCCGGCCGCGGTCGTGACCGGCCGGCCCGCGGTCGCGGTGCTGGCCGGGGCGGCGGCCGCCCAGGGGGTCGCCGCCGCGGTGTTCCAGCCCGCCGCCGCCGGTCTCGTCCTGTCCCTCGTCCCGTCCGCGCAGCTGCCCGGCGCCAACGCGCTCAGCCAGGTCGGCGCGGCCACGACCCGGGTGGCGGGCCTGGCCACGGCCGGGTTGCTGGCCGCGGCGGCCGGACCGGCCGGGCCCGCCTGGACCTTCGCCCTGGACGCGGCGACGTTCGCGGTCAGCGCGGTTTCCCTGATCCTGATCAAGCCCACCGGGCCGGAGCCCACCGGCCGGGCCGCCGAACCCGCCCGTGGCAGGCCAGCGTGGCGGGCCGACCTGCGGGCCGGCTGGACGGCGTTCCGCCAGTGCCCATGGATCCGGGTGGCCACCCCCGGGCTGCTGCTGGCCGACTTCGCGTTCGCGCTCTTCGTGGTGCTCGGGCCGCTGGCCTGCCTGCGCTTCTACCACGGAGCGGTCACCTGGTCGGCGGTCAGCGCAACCGGGGCGGCCGGATCGGTGGCGGGTGGCCTGGCCACCGCCCGGTTCCGACCGCGGCACCCGTTGCGCTGGGCGCTGCCCGCCGCCGCCTGCTTCGCGCTCCCGGCCCTGGCGCTGGCCGCCCGGCTGCCCACCGCCGCGGTGGCCGCGCTGTCGGCGGTGGGGGAGACCGGCCTGCTGCTGTCCACCCGGCTGTACGTGACCGCGATCCAGCGGACATTCGACCCGGAGATGATGTCCCGCGTCTCGTCGTTCGGCCTGACCGGATCGGCGGCCGCCTACCCGCTCGGGCTGGCCTGCGCCGCCCCGCTGGCCAGCGCGGTCACGGTCGGTCCGGCCCTCGGCCTGGCGGGGATGGCACTGGCCACCTCGATGCTCGGCCCGCTGCTGGCGCCCAGCATCCGGTTGTTCGAACAAAGTATTGAATGATGCTGATCGACACTGCTAGTGTTCGCGCTAGATGTCGATCGTAAAGGGGGAAACCATGCTGAGCAACCGCCAGGAGCAGGTGCTCCAGGTTGTCCGCGCCGGCGTGGCGCGACGAGGCTACCCGCCGTCGATCCGCGAGATCGGGGACGCGGTCGGCCTCAAGAGCACCTCCAGCGTCGCCCATCACCTCAAGGCGCTGCAGGAGAAGGGGTACCTGCACCGCGATCCGGGCCGCCCGCGCACCGTCGAGGTGCTGCCGGCCGGCCAGTCCAGCCCGTTGTCCCCGGACCTGGTCCGCACCGGTGATGGCCCGGTCCTGACGCTGTCACGCCCGCAATCGCGACCCGGGTCCCGCCGGGTGCCGGTCCCGGACGCCGGGCCGGAGCCGCTTCCGCCCGCGTACGACATCCCGTCCCAGGAGCCGGCCTACGTGCCGTGGGTCGGCCACATCGCCGCCGGTGGCCCGATCCTGGCCAAGCAGTCGATCGAGGACACCTTCCCGCTGCCCAAGCAGCTGGTCGGCGAGGGTGAGCACCTCATCCTGCAGGTCCGCGGCGACTCGATGATCGACGCCGCCATCACCGACGGGGACTGGGTGGTGGTCCGCCGCCAGGAAGACGCCGAAAATGGCGACATCGTGGCGGCCACGTTCGAAGGCCAGGGCATGGAGGAGGCCGAGGCGACGGTCAAAACCCTGAAGCGCGTCGACGGCCACGCCTGGCTCATCCCGCACAATCCGCAATACACCCCGATTCTGGGTGACGAGGCCAAAATCATCGGGAAGGTCGTTTCTGTCCTTCGCCGCATTTGAGGACGCCCTATTTCGGGCGCGGGCAGGCGAAGCTGACGGCTAGCGGCCGATGAGGGACCAGACGACTTTCTGGATGTTCTTGCGCTGGCCGTCGTCCTCGTCGGCCGGGAAGTAGTAGCCCCACTGCCGGCTGACGGTGTCGACCAGCAGGAGGCCGCGGCCGCCCTCGACGTCCAGCTCGGAGGTGGCGGCGACCGGGGTGCGCGGGCTGCTGTCGCCGACCTCGACCATGATCTGCTGGCCATCGGACGCCATCCACAGCCAGACCGAGGGCAGGCCGAGACTCTCGTGCTCGTAGCCGGGCAGCTGGCTGCTCAGGCCGGCCGAAGCCTGGACCGCGTTGGTGACGAGTTCCGATACGATCAGCTCGACCGATTCGTCGAGGTCGCAGAGATTCCACTCCCAGAGCACATGCCTTGTGTGCAGCCGCGCGCAAGGGACGGCGCCCTGCAGGGCGCCGAGCTCCAGGTGTGTCCGCAGCGCCCACGTGTTCGTCATCGGCCGCTGCTGCGGACGGTGATGGAACGGGGGACTGGCGGCAGCCATCTCGCTCATCACCTCGAATTTTGCCCCATGGCGTCAAGCCGAAGCACTCGTTCGCGCATTTTCGTATCCTGTGAAAAGCCTTACTGGTCCTGCGCACTTTGCGAAATGCAATTGCAAGATACCAACCAGTAGCTAGCCGTAGCGAATCGACCTAAAACCGGCAAAATGGCTCAGTGCACCCCGGGTGTCCCGGACGGCGTGACCGGCGCGCCGGGCCCGCGCTGCTCCGCACCCGAACGGTGGCGCCGGAGGAAGAACCGGATCGTGCCGAAGATCGCCAGCACGATCACGACGAGCAGGCCCACTCCCGCCAGCGCGGCCGGGCCCACGCCGGGCGTCTTCCGGTGATCGGGCGGCGCCAGGCCGTTGGCCACGAACGTCGCCGGGGTGCGCAGCGACGTGGACGGCGTGCTGACGTCGGTCACCACCCGGCCGACGATGCCGCTGGTCGGGACCGGGCCCCAGGAACGCGAGTCCAGTGAGATCGGGCGGTTGTCCCCCATCACCCACATCTGGCCCGGGCCCAGCGTGACCGAGAACGCCAGCTCGGCCGGCGGGCCGCCCAGGCTGGCGTAGGTTTCGTCCAGCGTCTTGCCGTTGACCTCGACCCGGTTCCCGGTGTTGCAGCACTGCACCCGGTCGCCGGGCAGGCCGATCACCCGCTTGAGGAACGAGCCGCTGACTCCCGGCCGGTTGAAGACGATGATGTCGCCGGGCGGACGTCCCGGCCGGGGAGCACCTGGAGGCGGTCCCCGGTCTTGATGGTCGGCTCCATGCTGGTGCTGGGGTCGGTGTAGACCCGCATGGAGACGGCTCCCAGCACCTGCCCGGCCACCACGGCCGCCACCGCCAGCCCGAACAGCACCCAGAACACGATCCGCCCGCGCCGCCGCCGGGCCGGTCGTACCCGGCCCGCCGTGGAAGCCCCCGTTTCCCCGTGCACGACCTGTATCTAACCGCGTACCGGGGGTAGATGGCTACTCTTCGAACCGGCCGCCCAGGTAGCGAGCCAGGAAACGCTCGGCCGCGGCGTAGAACTTCAGCCGGTTCTCGGGCTTGGCGAAGCCGTGACCCTCGTCCGGGAACAGCATGTACTCGTAGTCGATACCCGCGTCCTGGAGCGCGGCGACGATCTGCTCCGACTCGGCCTGCTTGACCCGCGGGTCATTGGCGCCCTGGGCGATCAGCAGCGGGATGCGGATGTCGCCGGCCCGGGACAGCGGTGACCGCGACCACAGGAACTCCGCATCGGTCTCCGGGTTGCCGACCCGCTTGTAGAGCTGGGCGATCATCGGGGCCCAGTACGGCGGGATGGTTTCCAGCAGGGTCTTGAGGTTCGACGGCCCGACGATGTCCACCGCGCAGCAGAACACGTCCGGGGTGAACGCCGCCCCGACCAGCGCCGCGTACCCCCCGTAGGAGCCGCCGTAGATCGCGACCTTGGACCGGTCGGCCCAGCCCTGGCCGACGATGTGGTCGACCGCGTCGATCAGGTCGTCGTGCATCTTGGCGCCCCACTCGCGGTCGCCGGCGTTGACGAAGTCCTTGCCGTAGCCGGTGGAGCCGCGGTAGTTGACCTGGACGCACAGGTAGCCGCGGTTGGCCAGCCACTGCGCCTCGGGGTTCCAGCCCCACCCGTCGCGGACCTGCGGGCCGCCGTGCACGTCGATCACCGCGGGCAGGTTCGCCCGGTCGGCGCCGGGCGGGAACGTGGCGTAGGCGTGGATGGTCAGGCCGTCCCGCGAGGTGAAGCTGAACGGCTCCATGGCCGCCAGCTGGTAGCGGTTCAGCTCGGGCCGGGAGTCGAACAGGAACCGGCCGGCGTGCGCGACCGGGTCGTACACGTAGTAGGCGACCGGGCCGGCATCGTTGGTGAACGTAGCCAGCCAGGGCGAATTCGCGTGCTCCCGGCCGCTGATCGACGGGTCGCCGGGGTGCAGCGCCCGCACCGCCTTGAGGTCCGCCTCGATCGCCGGGTCGAGGACGATGAACTCCTCGCGGTCCTTCTCGACCAGGACGATCTGCGGCTCGAGGGTGTCCGGGTGCAGCACCACGCCGCCCACGTCGGCCTCGGGGTCCTCGGCCAGGACCTCGATGGCGCCGGTGGTCACGTCGACCCGGATCAGCCGGGCGGTGTTCGCGTCGACCGGGGTGACGACCAGCAGGCTCTGTCCGTCCTCGCTGAACGACACCACGTTGCTGCTGGTCACGTCGTCGGCCGGGAACGACATGAGCGGCCGCCACTCGGCCTCGGCCCGGTCGCGGACCATCAGGTTCATGCTGCCGTCCGGCAGCGGCGCGTAGGCGGCCCGGATGACCAGGTCCTCGTCCGCCTCGTAGCCCGCGAAGCCGGGGTTCTTCTCCACCAGCGCCAGCTCGCCGGTGAGCAGGTCCAGCCGGTACACGTCGTGCAGCTGCGGGTTGTCGCGGTTCAGGCCGACCAGGATCTCGGTCGGGAGCCGCTTGCTGGTGGCCACGATCTGGGCCGCGACGCCCGCGAAGGGGGTCAGGTCCCGCCGCTGCCCGGTCTCCAGGTTGACGTCGTGCACCCGCCAGTTCTCATCCCCGCCGGTGTCCTGGATGTACAGCAGGTGCCGGGCATCGTGGGCCCAGCTGAAAAAGCGGATGCCGCGGTCCCGGTCATCGGTGACGACCTGCGCCGACGACCAGTCCACGGTGTCGTCGTCGCCCGGCTCGGCCCGCAGCGGCGCGACCCAGACGTTGAGCACGCCGTCGCGCGGCGCGATCCAGGCCAGCCGGGTGCCATCGGGGGACAGCCGCGGGGACGTCCGCTCCGGGTTGCCGAACAGGACGGTGCGGGGGATGAGGTCGGTCATGCTCATTGCCTACCACAGCGGCCCACCCCGTTTTCCCGCCCGGGCCCGTTGTTCGCGATCAGCCGAGCCGGGGGGCGGCCAGCGCGTCGTACCCGTGGATCCAGGCCAGCCGGTCCGGGACCTGGGCCAGGTAAGCGTCGCGGGCCTGAGTGGATGGCCCGGCCGGCAGGTGCAGGGCGGCCGAGGCCGCCCAGGACGCCAGCTGGACCTGTCGGGCCCGGCGGTGCAGCCCGTAGAACGGGGCCCCGAACGCCGCCCGGTACCAGTCCGGCCCGGGCGTCACCGAGATCGCCCGCCCGTCCCGGCCGTCACGGTGAACGAGCCGGGTGGGCTCGGTCCCGGCCCGGGCCAGCCCGGCCGCCAGGCCGAGGCGCTGGAGAACCCGGGTGCCGTTGGCGGCCACCGCGATGGCGGCGCCCACCTCCCGCAGCTGGCCGGCCCGTTCGAGCACCTCGGCTTGCACACCCTGCTGGCGCAGCAGCAGCGCCAGGCTCAAGCCGCCGACCCCGGCCCCGATGATCACGACCGGCGGGTGATCCCCCATCCTGCCTCCTCCCGGCAGGCGGCACGTCGCTGTACCGTCTCACGCTAAGAGGATCTCACCCGCCGGCTCGCGAGTCAGCTGTTCGCCGCCCCCGGCTCACCCAGTACCGGGACGAGCGGATTGCCGGTCACTGGCCAGCCGTCCACCCAGCTGAGCGACCGGATCTGGATCCAGGCGTCGCCGCTGTCGAAGGCGTCGTAGTAGTGGTAGACCAGCAGCGGCGACGAGCTGCCGCCGGCCCCGGGCCGAACACGAACGGGGAGCCGGGGCCGATCATCCCGGCGTCGGTGCCCTGGACCTCCATCCCGCCGCCGTTGAGCATCGCGGTGCCCGACGCGTCCACGTACGGGCCGGTGATGCTGGCCGACCGGCCGACCTGAATGTGGTAAGTGCTGCTGATGCCCTTGCAGCAGTAGTCGACCGCGACGAAAAGGTAGTAGTAGCCGCCGTGGTAGACGATGCCGGATCCTTCCTCCGGGTCGGGAGCAGGCTTGGCGGCCAGTGAATACACGGTGGGGGAGCTGCTGGCCGGCTTGCCGGTGGCCGCGTCGAGCTGGATCAGCTTGACGCCGCTCCAGAACGAGCCGAACGACAGCCACTTGGCCCCGGACGCGTCGGTCACCAGCGACGGGTCGATCGCGTTGTAGTCGTCGGCGGTGGTCGACCGGAACACCAGCCCGTCGTCGGTCCAGTGGTACCGCGGGCTGCTGGGGTCCAGGGTCGGCGAGGTGGCCAGCCCGATCACCGAGTTGTTGGAGCCGAAGCTGGAGCCCGCGTAGTACAGGTGCCACAACCCGCCGAAGTAGGAGATGTCCGGGGCCCACAGGTTCGGGATCGAGCCGAGCGCGCTGGTGATCCAGGCCGGCTGCTGCGCGAACACGGTGCCGGTGTACCGCCAGCTCCGCAGGTTGTGCGACACCCGGATCTGGATGTTGCCGTTCCCGATCGTCCCGGCCGGGTCGCCGGTGGAGAACACGTAGTAGCTGCCCCCCTCCCTGGCCATCGCCGGATCATGGATGAACGTGTACGGCTGCGGCACGCTGTCCGCAGTCCGCGCCCCTTGCTGACCCTGACTCCCAGCCCCTTGCTGACCCAGGCTCGCCGCCCGCTGACCCAGGCTCCCAGCCGCTGCGGCAACCCCACCAGCCCCACCAGCCCCGCTGGCCCCATCGGCCCCGGAGGCGGTCGCGAACCCCGCCGCTCCGCCGCCCACCACGGTCGCCACCGCCAGCGGCACCAGCACCGCCAGCGCAGCCCTCATCCTGCTGCCGATCCTGCGGAGTCGCACCGTCGCACCTCCCAATCACCCGATAGCGGCCCCCCACGTGAGCGCAACCGATGGCGGCCCGCTCCTCTATGTGAGCGAACGCTCGCTCACTTCTCAGAACCGAGCATAGGCAGACACAAAACACCCGACAAGGCCCAAATCTGCCGTATGAGTCTCACGCGGCCCGCGGTTCCATGCCGTCCACGCCGACCCGGCCTCTCGCAGCTCAGCCGGCTCACTACGCACGCTTCAAGACTCACATCAGGCTCGTAACTCATCCTCCTGCGCATCCGGCCACCTGCCCAATGGCGCCAACGAGCAGGTCCTGGTGCGCCCAATGGCGCCAACGAGCGAGTTACGCTTCCCGCCACGTGAGCCCCGCGCCGCCCAGCCCCCAACACCCGCGCTTCCCGCCTCGTCAGCCCCCGCGCCGCCCAGCCCCCGACACCCGCGCCGCCCACCCCACAGCATCAAAGGCGCCTTCGATGTCGCCATGGCAGCATCGAAGGCGCCAACGATGCTGTGCCAGAACGCCCCCCGGCGCCCCCTGCCCGCGCCGCCTCCGCCCGCGCCCCGCCGGCGCCCCCCGTCCCCTCCTCCGCCCGCCCGCGCCGGGGCCGGATCAGTCGCGCAGGGGCTTGCGCATCACCATCCGGGCCTGGCCCGCGCCGCCGTAGTCCTCGACTCGGGTCAGCGTGAACCCGAGCGACCGGTGGAAGGCTTGCGAGCCCTCGTTGCCGGGACTGGTGAGGGCCTTGAGCGCCACCGCCCCGCGCGCCACCGCCAGCTCGGTGAACGCGCCGTACAGGCGGCGGGCCAGCCCCAGATCGCGGGCGTCGTCGCGGACCGCTACCAGGTGGATGTAGGCGTCCTGGGTGGGGGCGACGAACCCCAGCAGGTAGCCCAGGACCTGGCCGTCGGGGCCGCGGGCGGCCAGGGCCGTGTCGCCGAACTCGACGACGAACATCGGGTGGTGCAGCGGGCGCAGCTGCTCGCGGTCACCCCAGAACCGGCTGAAGTCCCGCAGGATGGCGGCCAGGTCGGTGTCGCCGACCCGGTCGATGCTGACCTCCGGCATAGAGCAAACGTGCCCGGCTGGGGCCAGCGTAGACATCAAGCTGATCCGTAATACGGTCAAGGCGTGGGCACTGTGGGCAGCACCTCGGTCGGGGGGACACGGCGGACGACCCTGGCCGGGCGGCTGGCGCGGCTGGGGTTCGCCGACGCGGCCCGAGCCGAGCAGCTGATCACCTCGGATCTGAAGCTGGACGTCGACCCGGGTGAGCGGCCGGGGACGGCCACGTCGCGGGGCCCCGCGAGCGTCCCCAGCGGGCAGGGCCGGGACGAGAGCGTGCTGGCCGCGGTCGCCGCCGCCGCCGACCCCGACCTGGCCCTGGCCGGGCTGGCCCGGGTCATCGGCGCCGAGCCCGGCGACGACGAGGCCGCCCTGCGGGCCACGCTGCGTTCCGAGCCCGGGTTCCGGCAGCGGCTGATCGCGGTGCTCGGGTCGAGCACCGCCCTGACCGACCACCTGGTCCGGCATCCCGAAGACGCGCTGATGCTGCGGGGCGCCGACGGCGTGCGGCGGCCGACCCCGGACGAGCTGCGAGCCTCGCTGGTGTACGCGGTGGCCGGCAACCCGCTGGACGAGTACCCGGTCTCCGACCTGGCCTCGCTGAACGGCACCGACCCGTCGGCGGCGCTCACCGCCGCCTACAAACGGCACATCCTGCACCTGGCTGCCCGCGATCTGACCGGCGTGGTCACGGTGGATGAGGTGGCGGCCGAGCTGGCCGACATCGCGGCCGCCGCCCTGTGCGCCGCCCTGTCGGTGGCCCGCGCCCAGCTGCCGTCGGGAGCCGTGCCCGCCCGGCTGGCGGTGGTCGCGATGGGCAAGTGCGGCGGCTGCGAGCTCAACTACGCCAGCGACGTCGACGTGATCTTCGTAGCCGCCCCGCCCGCCACCGCCGACGAGGAACCCGGCCCGGAAGCCACCGACGCGGCCCTGCGTACCGCCGCCCGGCTGGCCAGCAACATGATCAAGGTCCTCTCGAAGACGACCGCCGAGGGCATGGTGTTCCCGGTCGACCCGAACCTGCGCCCCGAGGGCCGCAACGGCCCGCTGGTGCGCACGCTGGCCAGCCACGTCGCCTACTACGAGCGCTGGGCCAAGACCTGGGAGTTCCAGGCGCTGCTGAAGGCCCGGCCCGCGGCCGGCGACATGCAACTCGGCCAGGAGTACATGGACCTGGTCGCGCCGATGATCTGGCAGGCCGCCCAGCGGGAGAACTTCGTCGAGGACGTCCAGGCCATGCGCCGCCGGGTGGAGAAGACGCTGCCACCGGACCAGGCGGGCCGGGAGATCAAGCTCGGCCCCGGCGGCCTGCGTGACATCGAGTTCGCGGTCCAGCTGCTGCAGCTGGTGCACGGACGCACCGACGAGACCCTGCGCAGCCCGTCCACCCTGCCCGCGCTGGCCGCGCTGGCCCGGGGCGGCTACGTCGGCCGGGACGACGCCCACGACCTGGCCGAGGCCTACCGGTTCCTGCGCCAGGTCGAGCATCTGCTGCAGCTGTACCGGCTGAGCCGGACCCACACGCTGCCCGAAGACCCGGCCGTGCTGCGCCGCCTGGGCCGGGCTCTGCGCTTCATCGCGGTCACCGGCGGCCAGCCGCGGGAGCCCGCACCACCCGGCACCGACCCGGCCGATGAGTTCACCGAGCTGTGGCGCCGGCACACCAGGCAGGTGCGGCGGCTGCACGAGAAGCTGTTCTACCGGCCGCTGCTGAGCGCGGTCGCCCGGCTGCCCGGTGAGATGGCCCGGCTGACCCCGTCCGCGGCCCAGGCCCGGCTGGAAGCGCTCGGCTACGCCGACCCGGCCGGGGCGCTGCGGCATATCGACGCGCTGACCGCGGGCGTGTCCCGGCGCGCGGCCATCCAGCGCACGCTGTTGCCGGTGCTGCTCAGCTGGTTCGCCGACGCCGCCGAGCCGGACGCCGGCCTGCTGGCGTTCCGGCAGGTGAGCGACGCTCTGGGCGACTCGCCCTGGTATCTGCGGCTGCTGCGGGACGAGACCAAGGCCGCCGAGCGGATGGCCCACGTGCTGGCCTCCAGCCGGTACGCGGCGGGCCTGCTGCTGCGCGCCCCGGAGGCGGTGGCGATCCTGGGCGACGACGCCGAGCTGGTGCCGCGGTCGGAGGAGGCTCTGCGGGCCGAGGCCGACGCGGCGGTGCGCCGGCACGACGACGCCGAGGGTGCGGTGGCCGCGGTCCGGTCGCTGCTGCGGCGCGAACTACTCCGGATCGCCGCGGCCGGCCTGCTCGGGCTCATCCAGCGGGCCGAGACCGCGGACGCGCTGACCGCGGTGGCCGCGGCCAGCGTCGGGGCGGCCCTGTACGCGGCGACCCGGAAGTTCGAAGCAGAATCAGGCCGCCCGCTGCCGACCCGGATCGCGGTGATCGGGATGGGCCGGTTCGGCGGGCACGAGATGAGCTACGGCAGCGACGCCGACGTGATGTTCGTGCATGACCCGCTGCCGGGAGCGGACGAGGCGGCCGCCGGGCGGGCCGCACACAGCGTGGTGCAGGAAATGCGCCGCCTGCTGACGTTGCCCGGCCCGGACCCGGCCCTGGTCGTCGACGCCAACCTGCGGCCGGAGGGACGCCAGGGACCGCTGGTGCGCACGCTCGCGTCCTACCTGGCCTACTACCGGCGCTGGTCACTGCCGTGGGAGGCGCAGGCCCTGCTGCGCGCCGAGCCGGCCGCCGGTGACAAAGACCTCGGTGCCGAGTTCATCGCCATGATCGACGAGTTCCGGTACCCCGATGGGGGCATCACCGAGACCGGCATCCGCGAGGTGCGCCTGGCTCAAGGCCCGGATGGAAGGCGAGCGCATACCGCGCGGGGTGGAGCGCGCCCTGCACGTCAAGCTCGGCCCCGGCGGCCTGTCCGACGTCGAGTGGACGGTACAGCTGCTGCAGCTGCGGCACGCGTTCGCCGTCCCCGGCCTGCGGACCACCGGCACCCTCCTGGCGCTGGCCGCCGCCCGCGAGGCCGGCCTGATCACCGCCGGCGACGCCGGCACCCTGGCCGAAGCCTGGCAGCTGGCCGCCCGCATCCGCGACGCGGTGATGCTGGTCCGCGGCACCGCCGCCGACACGATTCCCACCGCCCACCACGAGCAGGCCGCCGTCGCCCGCGTCCTCGGCTACGGCCTCGGCGAGGGCCAGGCCCTGGTCCAGGACTACCGCCGCGCCGCCCGCCGCGCCCGCGCCGTCATGGACCGCCTCTTCTACGGCTGACCAGTTCGGCTGACCCGGTGAGCCCTGGAAGAAATCACCTGAACGGGTGAGGTGAGGGACGGCCGCGCCCAGCCATGCTGATCCGGCGATAACGGCGATAACGGCGATAACGGCGATAACGGCGATAACGGCGATCGAAGGAGACAGCGGTGAGCGCACAACCGTCCTCGGCGATGACGACCTATTTCCGTGTGTGCGACGGGGTGCGGGTGCGGTACGCCGACACCCGGGCCGACGCCGGCACCACCGTGCTGATGCTGGCGCCCTGGCCGGAGAGCCTGTTCGCCTTCCGCCGGATCTGGGATCGGGTCACCCCGCTGGGCCGGGTCGTGGCGCTCGACCTGCCGGGGTTCGGCCATTCCGACCAGCACCGCACGGACCTGATCGCCCCGGAGGCGATGGGGGAGTTCCTGGGCCGGCTGATCGAGGAGTGGGGGCTGGGGGCGCCGCACATCGTCGGGCCCGACGTCGGCACGGCGGCGGCGTTGTTCCTGGCGGCCAGGTCGCCGGAGCGGCTGGCGAGCCTGACGGTCGGCGGCGGCGCGGTGCGGTTCCCGGTCGAGGCGGGCGGTGCGCTGGAGCAGACGATCGGGGCGCCGGACCTGGACGTGATCCGCGGGCTGGACGCCCGGGCCAATATCAGCGCCGCGGTCGAGATCGGCGCGCCCCGGGAGACCGAACCCGAGGTCCACGAGGACTACGTCAGCGCCTACGACCTGGGCCGGTTCGCCGAGTCGGCCCGGTTCGTGCGCCACTACCCCGAGCAGAACAAGGTCCTGGCTGACCTGCTCCCCCAGATCACCACCCCGGCCCAGGTCGTGGCCGGGACCCACGATGATCTCGTGCCGTGGTCGAACAATCAGTACCTGGCCGACGTCCTCCCGCACGCCGAGATCCACCCGCTTGAGGCGGGCCACTTTGCCTGGGAGGAAACGCCGGGGGAGTACGGCCGCCTGGTCGCCGACTGGATCAGCGGCGGCTACCGGCGCGTGGCGCAGGCATGACAACGCCTCCCCCGGTGGGCGCCTGACCTGGCCGTCCGGCCCCGCTTACAGGCGCCCGTTGGCCCGCAGCAGCCGGAGCGCGTCCACCGTCAGCACGCCGCGCCACTCACGCTCGGCCGCCGGGGACCAGGCCAGCCAGTTGAACGTCCAGCCGCCGTCCTCGAGCTGACCGCTGGCCAGGTGGTCCAGGTGGGCCTTGATCGTGGCTTCGTCGAAAAAGTGACGCGTCATCGAGTCGGGCAGCGGTGCGAAGTTCAGCGGGGAGTGGACCTCGCCGGGAGCGTCGGGATCGAGGGACACGATGCCGCCGTCCAGGATCATCGGGCGCAGGCGCTCCACCGTGGTCTCGGCCCGGTCGCGGTCCGGCACGTGCTGCAGGAAGTGCAGCATCCCGGCCATGCCGTACGGGGTCGGCTCGGTCAGCCCGTCGATGCGGGACCACATGACGGTGGTGGCGCCGTCCAGCCAGGGATGCTGCACGCCCCGCTTGTGCAGCGTGCCCGCCATCAGGCCGGTCTGGATGTCCGAGGCCGGCGGCGCGCCGTCGGTACCCCCGGGTCCCGCGTCCGGGACCAGCCAGGGGGCGTGCGGCCAGTTCGCCATCTCGTCGTGCACGAACAGGACGCCGCCTTCGGCCGGGGCGGTGGCGGCCAGCCAGCCGAGGATCCCGTTCACCAGCTCGGGGTCCCAGACGTCGGTCTCGTCCATGATGTGCAGGGCCACCTCGGCCGCGATCGGCTCGCTGGTCGGCGTGCGGCCATCGGGCTCGAGCGCCTGGCCGAACCCGCCGTCCGGGTTGCGATAGGCGGCCAGCGCGTCCCGCACTGGCTGCGCGGCCCCGCCCGCGAACAGCCGCTCGTAGCGCCGCCGGTCGATGACTCGCGCGTTCGCGGCCAGGAACTGGACCGCCTTGTCGATGTCTGGAGTCGCCATGGGCACCATCTCACCGCATCGGCCCGCCGCTGTCTTGAACGAAACGGCCACCACCGGTGGCATCCTGGAGGGGTGGGGATCGCGGCCGGATACCGGGAGTGGGCGCCACCGTCCACCCTGCGCCAGCGGCTGGCCTGCGTGTGGTCCAGCCGCGACCAGCCCGCGACGCTGGTGCTGCCGGACGGCTGCAGCGACCTGATCTGGCAGCAGGGCCACGGCGCGTTCATGGCCGGCCCGGACACCGGCCCGGCCCCGGCCGGGCCGGTGGCCACGGTCCTGGTGGGCGTGCGGTTCCGGCCGGGGCCGGCGAGATGCTCGGCGTCCCCCTCAGCGAGCTGCGCGACCAGCGCGTCGACTTGGCCGACCTGCGGCCCGAGCTCGCCCGGGTGCTGCCCGCGGACCTGGACCCCGGGCAGGTGGCGGCCCGGCTCACCGGCCTGGCCGGGCGGCTGGCCGACGACGGCCAGCCCGACCGGGCCGTCCTGCGAGCCTGCCAGCTGCTGGCCAGCCCGGCCACGCGCACCGAGGACGTCGCCGACCACGTCGGGCTGAGCCCCCGGCAGCTGCGCCGCCGGTGCGAAACGGCGGTCGGTTACGGCCCCAAGATGCTCCAGCGGGTGCTGCGGTTCCGCCGTTTCATCTCGCTCGTGGATGCCTCGGGCGGCGCCACCGACCTGGCCGAGGCCGCCGCGGCCAGCGGCTACGCCGACCAGCCGCACCTGACCCGGGAGACCGTGCAGCTGGCGGGCCTGCCCCCGGCCGCCCTCATCCGCACCCGTCACCCCTAGGCGAGGTCGGGCTCGGCGATCATGGCCGTTCCCACTCGCTGGAATCCGAGCCGCCCGTACACCCGGGCCACGTCGTCGTCGGACGCGGCCAGGAACACCGTCTGCACGCCGCGCCGCTGGGCGTCGCCGGCCAGCGCCGCCGTCACCGCGCCGCCCAGGCCCATCCGGCGGGCGCTGGGCAGCACCCCGACCCCGGTGATCTCGGCCACGCTGGCCAGCGCCTGGCAGCTGCCGGCCCCCAGCGGGCCGTCCCGGTCGAACGCCGCCGCCAGCACCGACTGGCCCGAACGCAGCCGCTCGCGCAGCATGGCGGTGGTGCCCTCGTCGTGCCCGGCCGCGAGCTTGTCCCGTTCGATCGCGCCCGCCAGCCCGGTCGCCGTGCCCGGGTGCTCGAACGCCACCGCGGGCACCGCCCAGATCCGGTCCAGGTCAGGCTCGTCGGACGAGATGATCCGGACCGAAATGCCCGGCTCGGTCACGGGCGGCGGGGTCAGCGCGCCCAGCACCATCAGCGGGTGCGGGCGCACCGCCAGCCCGGCCGCAGGCGCGGCCGCGGTCATCTCCGGGGCCACCTCGTCGATCCACTCGAACGACTCCGGGATCAGCAGCTCGCGCTGGCGGGCGCGGACGGCCCGGATGTCCTCGGGGCTGATGCTCCGGCCCGCGCCCGCGCGCCCCACCCCCGCGCGCCCCACGCCCGCGCGCCCGACACCCCAGCGGCCGAGTCCCCGGCGGCGCCGCGGCCGCGCGTAGTACGGCCAGCCCGGCCCGGTCGGCGCGAACAGCACCAGCGGCCCGATGTCCTCCGCCCGCGCGCGCCGCCGCGGCAGCGCGTCGCAAAACGCATCGATCCGCGCGAGGGTGTCGAACTCGTCCACACCCCTACTCAACCCCATGAACGGAGCCTACGCACCTCGCACGGGCGCGTCGTCCCGTCCTGGCACACGTCCCGCCAGCCGCAGTTCACCGGGCGCGCCCGCCGGCACGGCCGGGTGCAGCGGCGCCACCGGCTCGACCCGCCGGTAGGCGCTGCCGAGCGGCGGCCGCGGGTCGGCTCCGCCCCGGTTGGGCCAGCAGGCCAGGGCCCGTTCGGCCTGGGCGGTGATGGTCAGCGAGGGGTTCACGCCCAGGTTGGCCGACACCGCCGAGCCGTCCACCACGTGCAGCCCCGGGTGCCCGTAGACCCGCTGCCAGGGGTCGACCACGCCGGTCGCGGGGGAGTCCCCGATCGCGCAGCCGCCGAGAAAGTGCGCCGTGGTCGGGATGTTGATCAGGTCCAGCCACGTCCCGCCCGCCATCCCGCCAAGCTCTTCGGCCAGCAGCCGGACCGCCCGGTGGGCGGCCGGGATCCAGGCCGGCGACGGCGCCCCGTGCCCCGGCCCGGACCGCATCGTCCAGCCGGTCAGCGACCGGTGCGCCCGCACCGTCACCGAATTGTCGACATTCTGCATGACCAGGGCGATGATCGTGCGCCGGGACCAGTTGCGCACGTTCGGCAGCCGGGCCACGTCCCACGGCCGCCGGGCCACCTGGCCCAGGAATCTGGCCCAGCGCGGGGCCCGGCCGCCCCCGTCCACCAGCAGCGTGCGCAGCCCCGCCATCACGTTGGAGCCCGGCCCGTAGCGGGTCGGCTCGACGTGTGTCTGCTCGTCCGGGTGGAACGAGGACGTGATCGCCACCCCGCGCGAGTGGTCGGGCCCGCGGGTCCGGAACCGCTCCACCCCCAGGATCGCCTCGGAATTCGTCCTGGTCAGCGTGCCCAGCCGCGCCGACAGGGCGGGCAGCGCGCCGGTCGCCCGCATCCGGTGCAGCAGCTTCTGGGTGCCGTAGGTGCCGGCCGCGAACACGACCTGGTCCGCGGTCAGGTGGCCGCGCCGGCGGGGCAGCGGGCCGGTGCCGGCCGTCTCCACCCGGTAGCCGTCGCCATCCGGCCGGACCCCGGTCACCGTGGTCAGCGGCAGCACCCGTGCGCCCGAACGCTCGGCCAGGTAGAGGTAGTTCTCGGTGAGCATGTTCTTCGCGCCGGCCCGGCAGCCGGTCATGCACGACCCGCACTCGGTGCACGCCACCCGCCGCGGCCCGGCCCCGCCGAAGTACGGGTCGGCCGACTCGGCCCCCGGCTCGGCCCCGAAGTGGACCCCGACCGGGGTGAGCCGGAACGTCTGCTCCCGGCCCATCCGCGCCGCGACCCGCCGCACCGCCTCGTCGGCCGGCGTCATGGTCGGGTTGACCGTCACCCCGAGCATGCGCCGGGCCTGGTCGTAATAGGGGGCGAGTTCGGCCTGCCAGTCGGTGATGTGCCGCCACTGCGGATCGTCGAAGAACGGCTGCGGCGGCTCGTACAGGGTGTTCGCGTAGACCAGCGAGCCGCCACCGACCCCGGCGCCGGCCAGCACCAGCACCCGGCTGCCCCGCCGGCCGCGCAGCAGATGGATGCGCTGGATACCGGTCAGGCCCAGCGCCGGCGCCCACAGGTAGCGCCGGGTGTGCCAGGAGTTGCGGGGCAGATCCCGGTGCCGCGTGCGCGGGTCCTCGCCGGCCGGGTCGTCGAACCGCCGCCCGGCCTCGATGACCGCGACCCGGTAGCCCTTCTCGGCCAGCCGCAGCGCCGCCACGCTCCCGCCGAACCCCGACCCGATGACGATGACGTCGTAGTCCCGGTCACCCATGACCGAAGACTAGACCGCCGCCCGCGGTAATGCTACCCACGAGTAACATTTTCGGATTTAAAGGGTTTCGGCCGCGCTGGTGTCTAGGCGGAGTCGCGGCGATCCCGCAGCCGGTCGGCCAGCCGGTCGGCGTACCCGGCGTCCCAGGTGCGATCCAGCTCGGCCAGGATGCGCTGGTCCTGCTGCCGATCGCGCGACCCGGGCTCGCTCTCGCCGACCTGCTCGCTCTCGCGGATCTGCTCGCTCGCGGGCACCGGCCGGGGCGGCACCGCACCGGCCCGGCCCGGCCGCGCCGGAGGGGACGCGGCGTCGCCCGTTGCCGCGTGGCCCGGCGGCCGCCCGCGCCCGCGCAGGCCCGGGATGCCGTTCCGCCGCATCGGTACGAGCCAGGCGAACAGCGCGATCACCACCGCCGCGGCTACGTACTCGACGATCATGGTTATGGTCATCTTGGCTCGATCTCTGTGTTCAGGTGATTACACCAAGTATCCCCTTATAGTGCCATCCTGAACACACAAAGTAAAGTCAACCTCACGGAGAGTACCGTGCAGCCGCTTAGCCGCAGGTAGAGCTCCAATGACCGGCTCCCTTTTCGGATATGTACCCCGTTAGCCGGAATGAACCTCAGCATGGCCCGTATCCCCCGCGCCATATCGCGATTATTTCGGTAAGTACCGCATCACGTGGTCCCCGTATCCCCCGCTTGCCCCGTTCAAAGCCCTGTCCTGATTTACGGAATAGACCCGCAGATGGTTTGGTTGGAGATACATGCAAACGCATATACCTTCCCTGACCTGGCCGTAGCCGGCCGCGGGGCCGGGAAATTAGGAGATAAGCATGCAGTTCGGGATCTTCTCGGTCAGCGACATCACCCGGGACCCGGTGTCGGGAGAGACCCCCAGCGAGGCCGAGCGCATCGACGGGATCGTGCGCATCGCCCAGAAGGCGGACGAGGTCGGGCTGGACGTGTTCGCGATCGGCGAGCACCACAACCCCCCGTTCTTCTCCTCGGCGCCGACCACGCTGCTGGCCACCATCGCCGCCACCACCAAGCGGCTGATCATGTCCACCGCGACCACGCTGATCACTACCAACGACCCGGTGCGGATCGCCGAGGAGTACGCGATGCTGCAGCACCTGGCCAAGGGCCGGGTCGACCTCATGCTCGGGCGCGGCAACACCGCCCCCGTCTACCCGTGGTTCGGCCAGGACATCCGGGAGAGCCTGCCGCTGGCGCTGGAGAACTACAACCTGCTGCACCGGCTGTGGCGCGAGGATGTAGTGGACTGGGAGGGCGCGTACCGTACCCCCCTGCAGGGCTTCACGTCGGTCCCGCGGCCGCTGGACGACGTACCGCCGTTCGTGTGGCACGGCTCGATCCGCACGCCGGAGATCGCCGAGCAGGCCGCCTTCTACGGTGACGGCTTCTTCGCCAACAACATTTTCTGGCCGAAAGAGCACTACATGCAGCTGATCCGGTTCTACCGGCAGCGCTTCGAGCACTACGGCCACGGCACCAAGAAGCAGGCCATCGTCGGCCTGGGCGGCCAGGCCTACCTCGCCCGCCGGTCACAGGACGCCAAGGCGGAGTTCCGACCGTACTTCAACGAGGCGCCGGTCTACGGGCACGGCCCGTCCATGGAGGACTTCATGGACCTGACCCCGCTCTCGGTCGGCAGCCCGCAGGAGGTCATCGACAAGACGCTGACGTTCCGCGAGCACTTCGGCGACTACCAGCGCCAGCTGTTCCTGGTCGACCACGCCGGGCTGCCGCTGAAGACCGTGCTGAACCAGCTCGACCTGCTGGGAGAGGAGGTCGTCCCGGTGCTGCGCAAGGAGATCGCCGCCCGGCAGGACCCCGAGACCCCGGAGGCGCCCACCCACGCCAGCCTGGTCCGGGCCAAGTACGGCACCGGGGCGCCGCGCCAGCCGCGCCCCAACGCCAACCGCGGCGACAACGTCACCGGCGGCTCGCCCTACCAGGACACCGAGGAAACGGCCGCATGACGCCCCCGCTCGCCAACGGCGCCTGGGAGGAACTGCTGGGTGCCTACGGCACGCTGATGCGCGAGTTCAGCGCGGAGGACATCTGGTCCGAGGTGTCCATGCGCGAGTACGACGTGCTCTACGCGCTGTCCAAGTGCCCGGCCCCGATGCGCCTGTCCGAGCTGAACCGGCACGTGCTGCTCAGCCAGCCGGCCCTGTCCCGGCTGGTGGACCGGCTGACCGAGCGCGGCCTGGTGGACCGCTGCACCGACCCGGCCGACGGCCGCGGGGTGCGGCTCTCGCTCACCCCGGCCGGCCAGGCGGTCCAGCGCCAGGTGGGCCGGGCGCACGCCCGTACCGTGGCCCGGGCCATGACCGCCGGCCTCACCCATGACGAACTCGGCCAGCTGGAGGCGTTGTGCCGCAAGCTGGCCGCGGCCAATGACAAGGATCTGACCTGATGAACGAACCCTTCCGGGTCGCGGTGGTGAGCGCCGGTACCAGCGACCCGTCCTCGACCCGGCTGCTGGCCGACCGCATCACCGACCGCGTGGTGGCGCTGGCGGGCCAGGACGGCCATCCGGTGACCGTCAACGTGATCGAGCTGCGCGAGCTGGCCGCCGACGTGTCCCAGGCGCTGGTGTCCCAGCTGATCAGCCCCAAGCTGCGGGCGGCCATCACCGCGCTGGCCGAGGCCGACGGCCTGGTCGTCGCCACCCCGGTCTACAAGGCGGCCGCCAGCGGGCTGTTCAAGTCGTTTGTCGACGTGCTCGACAACGACCTGCTGATCGCCAAGCCCGTCCTGCTGTCGGCCACGGCCGGCACCGCCCGGCACGCGCTGGTCGCGGACGACCAGCTGCGCCCGCTGTTCGCCTACCTGCGCGCGATGACCGTGCCGACGTCGCTGTTCGCGGCGCCCGAGGACTGGGCCGACCCGGCCCTCAACCAGCGGATCGACCGCGCCGTCCGCGAGCTGGTGCTGCTGATGGAGAGCGGTTTCGCCCGCGCCGTCCGGGACGAGTCCTGGGACAGCTACCAGCACGAGTTCGGCAGCCTGGCCGAGAGCGACGACGACGATGACGACGAGCCCGCTATCCAGCTCAACACCGACCTGATGCGGCTGGCGGCGGGCGGGTCCAGCCGACGGCCCGGCGGCGCGCCGGATCGGGGATGAGGGCGCCTGACCGCGCCCGCCGCACCATCCGCCTGGCGGTGATCGGGGGACTGTCGTCCTTCGGCCCGCTCTCGCTCGACCTGTACCTGCCCGCGCTGCCGCACGTGGCCACCTCGCTGCACACCAGCGACGGCGCCGCCCAGCTGAGCGTGTCCTGCTGCCTGGCCGGCCTGGCCGCCGGGCAGTTCGTGTTCGGCCCGCTCGGCGACCGGTTCGGGCGGCGCTGGCCGCTGCTGGCCGGGGTCAGCCTGTGGACGGTGGCGGCGCTGCTGTGCGCGGTCGCGCCCAGCGTCACCGCGCTGGTCATCCTGCGGCTGATCCAGGGCTTCGGCGGGGCCGCGGGCCTGGTGCTGAGCCGCGCCGTCGTCCGTGACCTGTACGACAACACCGCTCTGGCCCGCGCGTTCGCGGTGGTCGCGCTGATCAGCAACATCACCCCGGCGGTGGCGCCGGTGGCCGGCGGCGTGCTGCTTCACGTGATGTCCTGGCGCGGCCTGTTCCTGGTCCTGACCGGGGCCGGGGCCCTGCTGGTGGCGGGGACCGCGCTGTTCCTGCCCGAGTCGCTGCCGGCCGCCTACCGCCAGGCGGGCAGCCTGCGGGCCACCGGCGCGCTCGCCCGCACCCTGGTCGCCGACCGCCTGTTCGTCCGGGCGGTGTGCGCCCTGGTGCTGGCCAGCGCGATGTTGTTCATCTACCTGTCGCTGAGCTCGGTCATCCTGCAGCGCCAGTACGGCCTGAGCACCAACGCCTTCTCCGCGATGTTCGCGGTCAACTCGGTCGGCCTCATCACCGCCGGTTCGGCGACCGTCCGCCTGCTGCGCCGGTACCCGCCGGAGCGACTGCTGGCGGTGGGCCTGGCGGCCGCCCTGGCCGGCTCGGCCGGTCTGTGCGCGGCGGTGGCGGCCGGCGCCCCGTCGTGGGCGGTCCTGCCGTTCCTGTTCGTCTGCGTGGCCAGCATGGGAGCCATCACCCCGACCGCCACCAACCTGGCCATGCTCAACCACCCCGAGGCTGCCGGGGCGGGTTCGGCCCTGCTCGGCGGCGCCCAGTACGCGGTCGGGGGACTGGCCGGCCCGGTGGTCACCCTGGCCGGCGACACCGCCGCCGCCATGTCCATCGGCATGGGCGTCGCCTCCGCCGGCGCGTTCACCGCCTGGCACGGCCTGGGCTCCCTAGCGCGGCCAGAGCCGGCCCCGGACCACGCGACCGACGACTCCGCCCCCGGCCGACATCGTCTGACCGGCTCCTGATGTGCATTGCTCATCGACCTAACGAGCCGCTTGTGCTCGACTCAGTGAATGAGCGCCGTTGTGGCAAGCCTGATTGCGGTGGCCGGAACTCTCCTCGGCTCGTTCAGCACTTTCCAGTTTCAGCAGAAGGTGGCGCAGCGCACTGAAGTCACCGCGCGGCACGAGCGGCTGCGGCAGGATCGGCTGGCGGCGTGTACCGAGTTCGCCGCCGCCATCAGCGACCTCCGGCGTGCGGTGATCGCGGTCTGGTTCCGGAGCCGAAGAGCCCGGGCGGCCGCCGACGACAACCAGGCGGTGGCCGACTACTACAGCGCGCACGCCGACGCCGATCGTCTCGGCGCCGTTGCCCACAGTGCCAAATTCCGGATGTTGCTGCTGATCGACGACCGGGGGCTGCGCGAACTGGCGGACGGCGCCTTCGAGGAGATCGATGTCATCATGCCCGCGGCCGACAAGGCCGCGGTCGAGGTGCTGGACGTGAAGTTCGAAGCGCACATGTCGGCTTTCATGGCCGCCGCCGCCCAGTTGCTGCGCTGAACCGGCCGGTCCTCAGGCCTCGGGCCAGCGGCTTCAGCGTCTGCTGCAACTCCGCTGGCGCGCCGCGAACCAGGCGTCTTCGGACGTGCGGGAAAGCCTGCCCGACCTGCAAGCTCTCGATCGCGCCAGCCACAGTGGCCACTTCAGTTCCGGCAGCCACAAGCCGCGCGGCGCACTGCCGCCCCGTGAGGCTCCGCAGGCCCATCGTCCATCCGCGCCCCAGTAGTGCGTGTGTACTTCCGATGTGGGTACGTTTTGCCGCAGCATGTGCGGAAAAACGTACCCGAATGCTTTCCGGCAATAACAAAGCCATCGCCCCCGGACAGACTCCCGGGGCGATGGCTTTTACGTCAGGCGACGCTTAAACGATCACACGTCGTAGGACAGCTCGAACTTTGGGCGCTGGCAACGGTACCTGCGACGATGCCGCTGAGCTGGGGATTCAGCGTGCAACAGTTCGCGCTGTTTAGCGGTGCTGATCAGCGTCGGCCGGAACAGAAACGGAACAAGAGCAAGAGGCCACTCGGATGTAGTGGAGACGCGTTTAGGCCCAGGAGACACCCATGCAGGCGTTGAGCCTGTTACCAGAGTGCTTGAACAACTGTGCCGTTGTGCAGTGTCACCACCGTGGCCTTGGCCAGCCACGCCGGTAGGGCGGAGGACATTTCCGGCCAGTTCACCGCCTCCTGCCAATGCCTGGCAATGCCGGCCGGTGACTCGTAGTACTCATCGAGCACGAAGGTGGTCTTGCCGGTCGGCTCAGAGTTCGTGTCCATCGGGTTCGACAGTTCCGGGCCCTTGGAGATGGTGTAGCTCAGCAGCGCCACATCGCCCTCGCGAGGATGCCCCTTCATCCACTCGCCGTGGCTCGCGAAGATGCGATCTCCTTCGGCCACGTCATCAGCCCCCACCGTCATCATGATGACGAGGTGTGACTTTCCCATGTACGACATGCTGACCCCCCAAATGAGCCAAGGCGCACGTAACGGCAACGAGACCTTTGTCGTTCCTACAGTGAAGAAGTTGCCAGACTTGCCGTCAAGGGGGTTCGCCGGATCCGGGAAAGGCGGCCGCTCGGCGGCAACGAACGGCTTCGCCGTATTACCGACCGGGCGCTCATGGCTATGCCGTTGACCTGCACATACTTTGTCGGGACGGCGGGATTTGAACCCGCGACCCCTTGACCCCCAGGCATCCGTTCAGGCGAAACTACCAGCGAAGATCGGCAATCTAGCTGCGCCAGTGCGTGTGGGGGAGTACCCCGATGTCCGTGGTTGTTCGCGGCGACCGTCACTCAGCTAGTCACTGAGGCCGTCATCCTTGCTATAAGTGATTGCGCATGACGGGGGGAGCGGCCAACGGCCACGCTGATGTCAGTCGCCGAGTACGAGTCATGCAGGCGGCGCCCGCCATTCTGCGCTCTCAGTCTGAGCGAACGAAGTTCAATCCTGGTTCGGCGGATCCGAACTATCCGGCTGCTGAGAATCTGTCTCGTAGGCCTTATGCCCCGCGCCCTGAACCTCACCGGAAGACTCGACGTCCGGGGCCCAGCCGTGATCATGCTCGTCGACACCGAATCCGAGTTCGCTGTCTGCGGTGGGCTCGGCTGCACTGCCCTGCTGCGGAACGCCGTGCTCGGGATTTGTCTGCTCTGACATGATTCCCTCCTGGCTTGCCGTTCGGCATCGCCTGCCCGCCGACTGCAAGTTCAAACGCGACTGCCGCACTACAGAACGTTGTTTTACCAGGAGAGCGTTAGGTGATCCTCTCCATGCCATCGAGGGGCAGGTCGGTCACTGGAGGTCGTTGACGCAGCTCGTTGGCTTGCAAGGGTCGCTGAGGATCGCTAGAGGTCGCTGCGGTTGCTGCACTTTGCTACTGCATCCTGGGCCCAGTGACGGCGATGATGTGAGCATGACGCAGACTGCATCTTCCATCGCGACCGGCGGGAGGCAGCCGGGGCGGCATGCGGTCTATCCCGGCACCTTCGACCCCTTCACTCCCGGTCATCTCGACATCATCGAGCGGGCACGGCACCTGTTCGCGCACATTACCGTGCTGATTGCCGTCAACGGTGACAAGGAACCGGTCAGCACCCAATTGGACGGGGTGACCCAGCTGAGCCAGAGACTTCCCGCGAACTGGGAGAATGTCTCCGTCACTGTGTGGGCTGCCCTGACCGTCGCGTTCTGTCAGCAGCATGGCGCCAGCGTGATCATCCGTGGTGTCCGCAACCGATCCGACCTGCGTCATGAGCAGCACCTGGCCGCCATGAACGAGACCCTGGGCATTACCACGCTGCTACTGCCCGCGAAGCCCACGCTGTCGGCCACGTCATCAACTGTTCTGCGCGAACTCGGCATGAATCTCACTGAAGGATGATGATGAAGCGAGTCAGCCTGTAGGCCGGGTCTTGTGCAGGTGCTTCGTTGACCTCCGCCGATCTATCTCATTAGCGGTATGACCTGCGGTTGAGATCTCGGCTGTTCTCAACGCTTCTGAATAGATCTCGGCGCGGTGTGCCCCGGGCCGACCTGCGTCGCCAGCTATTTCTTCCGCGGCCTTGAATCACTCGACGTCACTGGTGAAGTATCTAAAAACCCGACCGAGAGGATGTCGCCATGCATGTGCTGATGGTTTGCTACGGGCCCCCAGCCGACCCGGCGGCGTTCGACGCCTATTACACGTCGACCCACGTGCCGCTGGCCGAGAAGATCCCCGGCGTGGCCAGCTTCAGCGCTCGTCACTGCGCGTCGCTGGATGGCTCGGCGGCGCCCTATCATCTGATCGCCGAGCTCGGTTTCCCCTCACGCGAGGCGCTGAACGCTGCTCTGTCCTCACCCGAGGGACAGGCGGCAGCCGGGGACCTCGCCAACTTCGCCACCGGCGGCGCCACGATATTCGTCGCCTACGACTGACGGACCCGGTCCTGGCCACTCGTGCACCCCCGCGTGGCGATGCAGATCCTGCGTCATAGCAAGATCGCCAGGCCGCGGACACGCTGGCCACCCTAATCATCGGCGGGCGCTCGCCTCCGTTGAAGTCACGGGACCGGCAGGGGACAGGCGAGTCGGCCTGTAGGCCGGGTCTTGTGCAGGTGCTTCGCTGACCTCGGCCGATCCATCTCGTTAGCGGTCTGACCTGCGGCTGAGATCTCGGCTATTCTCATCGCTTCTGAGCGGATCTCGGGGCGATGTGCCCCCGATGTGCCCCCGCCATGGCTCACACGTAAGCGTCAGATGATCAGTGGAAGATCAGCACTCCGGCACTACTTCGCCAGCTTGCTCATCGCCTCTGGGGCTGATGTGAAGACTGTTCAGGCGCGTCTGAGACACGCTAGTGCCAAGACCACCCTCGACACCTACGGGCATATCTGGCCCGACCGTGACGAGTCCACCCGGGCCGCCGTCGAGGCTGTCTTCACCGCCCGGACGGAACAGGGACGGAACAGAGCACTTGGCCCGTGATTCCGTCCCTGCTCAGCGACCGTTAACGAGTCACACGTCGTAGTACAGCTCGAACTCGTGCGGGTGCGGCCGCAGCCGCATCGGGTCGATCTCGTTGGTGCGCTTGTAGCTGATCCAGGTCTGGACCAGGTCCTCGGTGAACACGCCGCCCTCGGTCAGGTAGCCGTGGTCGGCCTCGAGGGTGGCCAGAACGGCCTCCAGCGACCCGGGGACCTGCGGGATGGCCAGCGCCTCGTCCGGCGGCAGCTCGTACAGGTCCTTGTCCACCGGCTCGGGCGGCTCGACCTTGTTCTTGATGCCGTCCAGGCCGGCCATCAACATGGCCGAGAAGGCCAGGTACGGGTTGGCCGACGGGTCCGGCACCCGGAACTCGATCCGCTTGGCCTTGGGGTTGGTCCCGGTGATCGGGATGCGTACGCAGGCCGAGCGGTTCCGCTGCGAGTAGACCAGGTTGACCGGCGCCTCGAAGCCCGGCACCAGCCGGTGGTAGGAGTTCAGCGTCGGGTTGGTGAACGCGAGCAGCGACGGGGCGTGCTTGAGCAGGCCGCCGATGTAGTACCGGCCCAGGTCCGACAGCCCGGCGTAGCCGACCTCGTCGTAGAAGAGCGGCGAGCCGTCCTTCCAGATGCTCTGGTGGCAGTGCATGCCCGAGCCGTTGTCGCCCATGACCGGCTTGGGCATGAACGTGACGGTCTTGCCGTGCTTGTCGGCGACGTTCTTGATGATGTACTTGAACAGCATCAGCCGGTCGGCCGTGTTCAGCAGCGAGCCGAACCGCATGTTGATCTCGGCCTGGCCTGGGCTCCCCACCTCGTGGTGCTGCATCTCGACCTGGATGCCCGCCTCGATCAGCGCCCGGGTCATCTCCGACCGCAGGTCGGTGTAGTGGTCGATCGGCGGGACCGGGAAGTAACCGCCCTTGTAGGGGGGCCGGTGCCCGAGGTTGTTGCCGCCGTCCTCGCTGCCGGTGTTCCAGGCGCCTTCGATCGAGTCGATGTAGTAGTACCCGGCGTTCGGCGCCGTCTCGAACCGGGCCGAGTCGAAGATGTAGAACTCCGCCTCCGGGCCGAAGAACGAGGTGTCGCCGATGCCGGTGCTCTTCAGGTACTCCTCGGCCTTGCGCGCGATGTTGCGCGGGTCACGGGAGTAGGGCTCCTGGGTCAGCGGGTCGTGCACGAAGAACGTCAGGTTCAGCGTCTTGTAGGTCCGGAACGGGTCGAGCACGGCGCTGGTCGGGTCCGGGAGGAGCAGCATGTCCGACTCGTGGATCTCCTGGAAGCCACGAATCGAAGAGCCGTCGAACATCAGGCCGTTGGTGAACACGTCCTCGTCGAAGACCTCGACCGGCACCGTGAAGTGCTGCATGGTCCCCGGCAGGTCGCAGAACCTGACGTCAATGAACTTCACATCTTCATCCGCGACGAATCGCAGCACCTCGTCGGCGTTTTGGAACATTAAGCCTCCCTGACCGGGCAAATACATCTTCATCGGCACGCATTAGGCGGACGCGCCCTGAACGCTAGGCGCTGGCAATTTCCACGCCGTGTCCCTTGTGTTTCGCACATGTTACGCATGGGCGGCCGGACCGGTCAGGGGGGCGGGGGCGATACCGTGGTGGCGTGGCCGAAGAACAGCTGGCCGGTGCGGGCACCAGCCGGATCTCTGCGTATCCCGGTGAGAAGTTCGGGCTGCCCGAGGACGGGCCGGCCTCGGTACCGGGCATGGGGCGCCGCCTGGGGGCCCTGTTCATCGACTGGATCATCTGCGCGATCATCGGCTACGGACTGCTGCACTCGCAGTACTGGGGCCTGGCGATCTTCGGGGCCGAGACCTGGATCCTGACCGCGCTGACCGGCACCACGATCGGCAAGCGGGCGCTCGGCATGCGGGTGGCCCGGCTGGACGGCAAGCCGGTCGGCTTCGGCTGGAGCCTGGTCCGCACGGTCCTGCTCCTGTGCGTGGTTCCGCCGCTGGTCATCGACAGTGACCGGCGCGGCCTGCACGACAAGGCCGCCAACACGATTGTCGTCCGGATCTAACCCCAAAACTCTGATAGTGGTCCGGATCTGAAAAACCCTGAAAGGGTCCCGGGCCGTCACCGTTGATCAGCGGGCGCGCGGCCTCGGCATCTTGGGCTGGCGGGCACCCCGCGGCATCGGGCCCTTGGGTGCCTGCAGGGTCTGCGGCAGCGCCTTGAGCCGGTAGTTCAGGTCGGCCACCTGCGGGCCCTTGAGGTCACGGGGCAGCTTCATGATCTTCTTCTGCAGCTTGCGGAGCGGCACCTGGCCCGGGCCGTCACCGACCTGGAAGTCGAAGACCGGCACGTCGAACGCAACCCGCGTGACCCGCTTCTTCTCCGCCGCCAGCAAGCCCGGGAGCCGGTTCGCCGAGCCCTCGCCGACCAGGATGACCCCCGGCCGGCCGACCGCCCGGTGCACCACGTCCATGTTCCGGTTGGCGGCGATGGCCGGGGTGACCGTCCAGTTCCCGCGCATGCTCTGCAGCACCGCCGCGGCCGCGCCCGGCTGGCCCTCGATCGACGAGTACTGCGAGCTCTGCGCGAACCGGCCGAACAGGAACACCGAGACCAGGAGCCCGCCCAGGATGCCCAGCGGGATCAGGAAGCCGGCCTGGCCGATCAGCAGGCCGACGACGACCAGCACGACCAGCACCGCCAGGCCGCTGCCGATGACGATCGGGAGCGCCCGGGGGTTGGCCTTGTGTATCAGGCCGGCCACCATGCGTATCTGCTTGATACGCCCGGGGGTCGCCTCGTCGTCCGTGTTCTTGTCCTTCGCCATGCCTGGCAGGATAAGGGTTTCTGACCCGCGGAGCGAAACTGCCTCGCGTGCTGAATCCCTACCGCAACCTGCGCCTCAGCCGGTGGCTGGACCCGCAGCCGCTGCCCGGCGCTCGGCCGCCTGCCGGTAGAGCCGCCCGGCCCGGTAGGAGGAGCGCACCAGCGGGCCCGACATGACCCCCGCGAACCCCATGGCCAGCGCTTCTTCCTGCAGCTCGACGAACTCCTCGGGCTTGACCCAGCGCTCGACCGGGTGGTGCCGCGGTGACGGCCGCAGGTACTGCGTGATCGTCAGCAGGTCGCAGCCGGCCGCGTGCAGGTCGGCCATGGCCGCGCTGACCTCGGAGCGCTCCTCGCCCATGCCGAGGATCAGGTTCGACTTGGTCACCAGGCCGGCGTCACGGGCCTGCGTGATCACGTCCAGTGACCGCTCGTAGCGGAATCCCGGCCGGATCCGCTTGAAGATCCGCGGCACGGTCTCGATGTTGTGCGCCAGCACCTCCGGCTGGGCGCTGAACACCTCCGCCAGCCGCTCCGGCACCGCGTTGAAGTCGGGGATCAGCAGCTCGACCCCGCAGCCGGGCACGGCCGCGTGGATCTCCCGCGCGGTCTGCGCGTACAGCCAGGCGCCGCCGTCCTCGAGGTCGTCGCGGGCCACGCCGGTCACGGTCGCGTAGGCCAGCCCCATGGTGGCGACCGACTCGGCCACCCGGCGCGGCTCGTCCCGGTCCAGCGGCTGCGGCTTGCCCGTGTCGATCTGGCAGAAGTCACACCGGCGCGTGCACTGGTCACCGCCGATGAGGAACGTGGCCTCGCGGTCTTCCCAGCACTCGAAGATGTTCGGGCAGCCGGCCTCCTCGCACACCGTGTGCAGCCCTTCCCGGCGCACCAGGCTCTTCAGCTCGGTGTACTCAGGGCCGGTCCTGAGCCGCGTCTTGATCCACGGAGGCTTCTTCTCGATCGGGACCTGGCTGTTGCGGGCCTCGAGCCGCAACATCCGCCGCCCCTCAGGTGCGACTACCACCCTTCCAGGTTACGTTCCGCCCGCCCGTGCCCGTCGCTGGCCGCCGGTCATAACCATTTGTAATCAACTAGTCACAAGCTATGCCCAATCCCTTCGCGGTCCGCGATCGTTTAACAACTGAGGCATGACCCCGCAGATGCCTCAGTGATCGGCACGGCAACGGGCTGGCCGTCGATGACAACGACAGCCGGCGATCTGGGGGGCACGGTGACGACTTCAACCCGAGCGGGCCGGGATGCGGGCTGGCCGCGGGCACGGGCGGAACTCGGCGGTCTGGTCCTGACCGCCGACGGCTACGAGAACACACCAAGGTGGCGCCGCGGCGACCGCCTGGAGCAGCTGTACGAGGCACGGTGCGACTGGCTGCGGGACCACGGCCGGGCCACCTGGCGGTCGACGCCGGCGACGTCCAGCTGACCTACGCCCAGCTCGATGACCGGGCCAACCAGCTGGCCCGGTACCTGCGCCGGCGGGGGGTGCAGGCGGGGGTGCGGATCGGGCTGCTGTTCGACGACGCGATCGACAGCTACACCGGCATGCTGGCGGTGCTCAAGGCCCAGGCGGCCTACGTGCCGCTCGACGCGGCGTTCCCGGCCGACCGGATGGCGTTCATCGCCGCCGACGCCGGCCTGCGGCTGATCCTGACCAGCTCGCACCTGGCCAGTGCGCTCCGGAACATCCCGGGCCGGGAGGAACCGGGACCGCTGCCGCCGCTGCTGTGCGTGGACGAGGCCCGGGAACTGATCGCCGCCGAGCCGGCCTGCCGCTGGGCGCCGGCGAGGTCAGCGCCCCGGCCGACGACCTCTGCTACGTCATCTACACCTCCGGCACCACCGGCCGCCCCAAGGGCGTCGCGATCACGCACGCCAGCATCTGCAACTTCGTGGCGGTGGCGGCCGAGGTCTACGGCATCGTCACCGACGACCGGGTCTACCAGGGGATGACGATCGCGTTCGACTTCTCGGTCGAGGAGATCTGGGTGCCGTGGGCGAGCGGCGCCACCTTGGTGCCCAAGCCCGGCCGGACCAGCCTGCTCGGCGCCGAGCTCGACTGCTTCCTGGCCGAGCGCCAGGTGACCGCGCTGTGCTGCGTGCCGACGCTGCTGTCCACCCTCGACAGCGAGCAGACCCGGCTGCGGCTGCTGCTGGTGTCGGGCGAATCCTGCCCGCAGGACCTGGTCGCCCGCTGGTACCGGCCGGGCCTGCGTCTCCTCAACGTCTACGGCCCCACCGAGGCGACCGTGACCGCGACCTGGACGCTGCTGCACCCCGGGCGCCGGGTGACGATCGGTGTCCCGCTGCCGACCTACTCGGCCGTCATCCTCGACCCGGCCGCCGACCGGACCCTGGCGCCGGGCGAGCTGGGGGAGATCGGGCTGGCGGGCATCGGCCTGGCCAGCGGCTACCTCAACCGGCCGGAGCTGACCGCGCGCGCCTTCATCGCCGACTTCCTCGGCATCCCCGGCAACCCGGCCGGGCGCATCTACCGAACCGGTGACCTCGGGCGGATCAATCCCGACGGCGAGATCGAGCACCACGGCCGGATCGACACCCAGGTCAAGATCCGCGGCTACCGGGTGGAGCTCACCGAGATCGAGTCGGCCCTGCTCAGCCTGGACGGCGTCGGCCAGGCCGTCGTCGACGTCCACCACCCCGAACCGGACGTCACCGAGCTGGCCGCCTGGTACAGCCCCGGCTCCCGGCTCACCGGCGGCGCCCCCGCCCCCGACCCCGACCGCGTGTACGAGTACCTGAGCGGCCGGCTGCCCTCCTACATGATCCCGGCCTACCTGACCGAGGTACCGGTGCTGCCCATGCTGCCCAGCGGCAAGGCCGACCGCCGGAGCCTGCCCGCGCCAGCCGGCCGGCGCGGCCTGACCGGGCACGGCCGCCACGTGGCGCCGGCCGGCCCCACCGAGCAGGAGCTGGCCACCCTGCTGGCCGGGGTGCTCCAGGTGGACCGGGTCTCGGCCGCCGCCCACTTCTTCGACGACCTGGGCGCCGACTCGCTGCTGATGGCCAGGTTCACGGCCGCGGTCCGGGCCCGGGGCGCCCTGCCCACCGTCTCCATGAAGGACGTCTACCTGCACCCGACCGTGCAGCACCTGGCCGCCGCCCTAACTCCGGCCGCCCCACTCGCCCCGCCAACCGCCACCCCACTCGCCCCGCCAACCGCCACCCCAGCCGCCCCGCCTGTCCCAATCACACCGGCCGTCCCACCTGCCCCACGGGCCAGCCAGGCCAGCTACCTGCTGTGCGGGCTGCTGCAGCTGCTGACGTTCGCGGCCTACGCCTATCTGGCCGCCGTCTGGCTGGACACCGGGGCCAACTGGATCATGGACGCGCACGGGGACTGGCCGGAGCTCTACGGGCGGCTGGTGGCGGTCGGCGGCGGCGCGCTGGTCGCGATGGCGGTGCTGCCGATCGTGGCCAAGTGGCTGCTGGTCGGCCGTTGGAAAGCCAGGGCGATCCCGGTCTGGAGCCTCGGCTATTACCGCTTCTGGCTGGTCAAGACCTTGATCCTGGCCAATCCGCTCGGCCGCCTGTTCGTCGGCACCCCGCTGTACAACCTGTACCTGCGGGCGCTCGGGGCCCGCATCGGCCGCGGCGCGGTCATCCTCACGCCGCACCTGCCGGTGTGCACGGACCTGCTCACGATCGGCGCGGGCGCGGTGATCCGCAAGGACAGTTACCTCAACGGCTACCGGGCCCGGGCCGGTGTCATCGAGACCGGCCCGGTGACCGTGGGCGCGGGCGCCTTCGTCGGCGAGGAGACCGTGCTCGAGATCGGGACCGTGCTCGGTGACGGGGCCCAGCTCGGGCACTCCTCGGCGCTGCACGCCCACCAGGCCGTCCCGGCCGGCCAGGTCTGGCACGGGTCCCCGGCCCGGCCGGCCGACGCCGGTACTGTCTACCTGGCCCTGCCGCCGGCCCGCTGCGGCCCGCTGCGCCGCGCCCTCACCTCGGCCGCCCGGCTGGTGGCGGCCCTGGCCGTGCTCGGGCCGCTGGAGCTGGCGGCGGCGGTGCTGCTGCTGTCCCGCCCAATGCTGGTCGCGCGGCTGGTCCCGGGGACGCCGGGCACGCTGACGGCCGCCGCCGACGAGCGGGACGCGCTGCTGATCTCCGCCGTCCTGTTCGCCGCGCTGGTCTTGTTCGGCCTGCTGTTCTTGGCCACCGTGCCCCGGCTGCTGGCGGCCGCGCTGAAGCCGGGCCGGGTCTACCCGCTCTACGGCTTCCACTACACGCTCCAGCGCACCGTGTCGGCGCTCACCAACGCCAGGTTTTTCAACTACCTGTTCGGCGACACCTCGGCGGTCGTGTACTACCTGCGCGCGATCGGCTACCGGCTCACCCCGGTCGAGCAGACCGGCTCCAACTTCGGCATGGAGGTCAAGCACGAGGTGCCCGCCCTCAGCCACGTCGGGACCGGGACCATGGTCTCGGACGGGCTGTCGTTCCTGAACGCGGAGTTTTCCAGCACCTCGTTCCGGGTCCTGCCGGCCAGCATCGGCCGGCGCAACTTCCTCGGCAACAACATCGTCTACCCGGCGGGCGGCCGCACCGGTGACGACTGCCTGCTGGCCACCAAGGCGATGGTCCCGGTGACCGGCCCGGTGCGAGAGGGGGTCGGGCTGCTCGGCTCGCCGTGCTTCGAGATCCCCCGCTCGGTGCGCCGTGACCACCAGTTCGACCACCTGGGCACCGGGCCCGAGCGGGGCCGGCGGCTGGCCGCCAAGAACCGTCACAACGCCGCCACCGTCGGGCTGTACCTGCTGGTCCGCTGGGTCTTCGTGTTCGCCCTGGCGCTGATCTCGCTGCTGTTCGCCGGTCCCCGCGGCCACGCGGGCGCCGCCCAGATCACGGGCATCGCGCTGCTCGACCTGGTCTTCACCGTCGCCTACTTCGCGCTGGTGGAGCGGGCGGTCACCGGTTTCCGGCGGCTCCGGCCGAAGTACTGCTCGGTCTACCAGCGCGAGTTCTGGCAGCACGAGCGCTTCTGGAAGGTGCCCGCCACCGTCTACATCCAGCTGTTCAACGGCACCCCCGCCAAGGGCCTGATCTGGCGGCTGCTGGGGGTGCGGATCGGGCGCCGGGTGTTCGACGACGGCTGCCACATCGTCGAGCGGACGCTGACCAGCGTGGGCAGCGACTGCACGCTCAACACCGGGACGACCATCCAGGGCCATTCGCTCGAGGACGGCACGTTCAAATCCGGACCGGTCACCATCGGGGCCGGCTGCACCATCGGGACCGGCGCCTTCGTGCACTACGGCGTGACCATGGGCGACGGGGCGGTCCTGGACACCGATTCCTTCCTGATGAAGGGAGAGCACGTCAGCTCGCACGCTCAATGGCGGGGCAATCCGGCCGCGGCGTCATAACGGAGGGGAAAGAAATGAGCATTACGGCCACCATGGACTGGGCCAATACCAAGGAATCAGCGGTCCGCAGCTACTGCCGTACCTGGCCGGTCGTGTTCGACCGCGCCCGCGGCAGCTGGCTGCACGACGAGGAAGGCCACGCCTACCTGGACTTCTTCTCCGGCGCGGGGGCGCTGAACTACGGCCACAACAACCCCGTGCTCAAGGACGCGCTGGCCGACTACCTGGCCAGCGACCGGGTCGTCCATTCACTGGACATGTACACGGTCGCCAAGCGCGAGTTCCTGAACACCTTCGACGAGCTGATCCTGCGGCCACGGGAGCTGGATTACCGGGTCCAGTTCCCCGGCCCCGGCGGCGCCAACGCGGTCGAGGCGGCGCTGAAGATCGCCCGCAAGGTCACCGGCCGGACCGGGATCATCACGTTCACCAACGGGTTCCACGGGATGACGCTGGGCGCGCTGTCGGTCACCGGCAACAGCTTCCACCGCCGGGGCGCCGGGGTCCCGCTGCCGTTCACCACGCCGATGCCGTTCGACCAGTCGCTGGGCGGTCAGACCCCGGACTTCCTGTGGCTGGAGCGGCTGCTGTCCGACCGGGGCAGCGGGCTGGACCACCCGGCCGCCGTCATCGTGGAGACCGTGCAGGGCGAGGGCGGGATCAACGTGGCCAGCCCGGGCTGGCTGCGGGGCCTGGCCGCCCTCTGCCGCCGGCACCACATGCTGCTCATCGTCGACGACATCCAGATGGGCTGCGGCCGGACCGGGCCGTTCTTCAGCTTCGAGCCGGCCGGCATCACCCCCGACCTGGTGTGCCTGTCCAAGTCGATCGGCGGGTACGGGCTGCCGCTGGCCCTCACCCTGATCCGCCCGGACCTCGACGTCTGGCAGCCGGGGGAACACAACGGCACGTTCCGTGGCCTCAACCTGGCGTTCGTGGCGGGCACGGCCGCGCTGCGGGCGTACTGGAGGGACGGCGACCTCGAGCAGGCCACCCTGGCCCGCGGCGTCCGGATCGCCGACGCGCTGGCCGCGCTGGCCGAATCGGTGGCCGAATCGGCGGGCGGGACCCCGGTCGGCGTGCGCGGCCGCGGGCTGGTCTACGGCCTGGTGTTCGGCAACGGCGACCTGGCCGGGAAGGTCTGCGCGGCCGCGTTCGAGCGCGGGTTGCTGGTGGAGACCGCCGGCTCGGCCGGGCAGGTGGTGAAGCTGCTGCCCGCGCTGACCATCCCCGACGCCGAGCTCGACCAGGGCCTGGACACGCTGGCGGACGCGGTGCGCGCGGTCTGCTGAGCTGACTGGGGCCGGTCGGGCCCCTCGCTGATGCCGTCTGGCCTGCTGCGATCATGAACGGGTGGCGGCAGGCTGGCCCGGCCCGGGCACGATGATCTGCGTCCTGGGCGACGCGCACCTGGACGTGGTGGTCCAGCTGGCCGGGCCGGTGGCCCCGGAGACCGACACCCCCGTCCGCACCGACGTGGGCGTGGGCGGGCAGGCGGCCAACGTGGCGGCCTGGATCGCCGGGCTCGGCGGCCGGGCCCGGCTGATCGCGGCCTGGGGCAGCGACCCGGCCGCCCGGCTGGTGACCGACGAGCTGACCCGGCGCGGGGTCGACCTGGCCGGGCCCGCCCTCGACGGCCGCACCGGAGTCGTCGTCTCACTGTCGGACCAGGGACGGTCCCGCTCGATGCTCACCGACCGCGGCGTCGGGCCCCAGCTGGCGGCGCTGTCGGAGCAATGGCTGGCGGGCTGCGGCTGGCTGCACCTGCCCGCCTACAGCCTGGTGGCGCAGCCGGTCCAGGGGGTGGCCCTGGCCGCGGCCGAGCGGGTGCCGCACCGTAGCCTCGACCTGTCGTCGACCGCGGCGGTGCGTGAGTTCGGGGTGGCGCGGTTCCGCGAGCTGGCCGCCGTGCTGCGGCCGGACGTGATCTTCGGCACCGAGGCCGAGGCCGAGCTGGTCGGGCCGATCGCCGGCGCCGAGACCGTGGTCAAGCTGGGCCCGCGCGGGGTCCGCACCGCGGCCGGCGTCCACCCGGCCGCGCCGGCCGACCCGGTCGATTCGACCGGGGCGGGAGACGCGCTCGCGGCCGGTTACCTGGTCGGCGGGATCGAGCTGGGGTTGCAGGCCGCCGCGCGGGCCGTGTCGAAGATGGGAGCTATGCCGTGACCGTGTACACCCGGGTGTCCGAGGAGGTCGCTACCGCCCTCGCCGAGCACCGGCCGCTGGTGGCCCTGGAAACCACGCTGGTCTCGCACGGTTTCTCCGGAGGCCGGGGGCTGACCGTGGCGCTCGAGTCCGAGCGCCGCGTCCGGGCGGCCGGGGCGGTGCCCGCCACCGCCGGCATCCTCGACGGCGCCATCCACATCGGCCTGACCCCGGCCGAGCTGGAACGCTTCTCGGCCGCCGGCCTGTCAGCCCGCAAGGTCGGCGCCCGCGACCTGGCCGCCTGCCTGGCCCAGGGCGCGATCGGCTCGCTCACGGTCGGTGGCACCATGGCCGTGTGCCGCCAGGCCGGCATCCGGTTCATGGGCACCGGCGGCATCGGGGGAGTCCATCGCGGCTTCGCCGAGACCCTCGACATCTCCAGCGACCTGCTGCAACTGGCCCGGACCGAGGCGGTGGTGGTCTCCTCGGGCCCGAAGTCGCTGCTCGACGTGGGCGCGACCGCCGAGCTGCTCGAGACGCTGGCGATCCCGGTGCTGGGCTGGCGCACCGAGACCCTGCCCCGCTTCTACACCGCGGCGGGCGGCCCCCCGGTCTCCGCCACGGTCAGCGACTCAGCGGAGGTGGCCCGCATCTGCGCCGCCCACTGGCAGCTCAACGCCGGCGGTGGCATGCTCGTGGCCCGGCCACCGGTCGGCGGCATCGACATCGACCCGCTGATCGACGAAGCCGTCACCCGGGTCAGCCGCGAACACCGATCCGGCCAAGCTGTTACCCCCGCAGTGCTGGCCCTGCTCGACGACCTCACCGACGGCCGCAGCGTCGAAGTCAACCGCCGCCTCATAGAAGACAACGCCGGCCTCGCCGGCGAACTAGCCGTCTCCTACACCCAGCTAACCACCGCCTAACGCCCCACCCGGGCGACGATCTACCCCCGCCCCCGCCCCCGCCCGCGCGACCGCGCCGCGATTGCGTGCTCAAAGGCGCCAACGATACTGCGATAGCAGCATCGTTGGCGCCAACGAGCACGTAAGGTCCTGGGGCGCCCGTGACACAGGAGGCTCGCGGCGGTGTGGCTGCGTGGCTCCGGGATAGGGCCGTTAATGACCTCCATGAGCCGCTCAACACAGTCCGGGCGCACCGGGCACTGGGTCAGCTGTAGGCGGACGCGGGTACCGGCACCGGGGCGTCCGGTACCAGCGTGGCCACCGACACGTGCGGCCAGGTGAGGTCGTCGTTGAAGTGGAGGAGGACCTGCTGGGCGTACTGGATCTGGGTGGCGATTGCCTTGATCGTGCGCGGAGCCGCGACCGTAACCGGCGGGTCGACGAGGAAGCGGGGGACCGGCTGCCCGGCGACGTCGGCCTCGGCCGCGATGGTGAGCGGCGACTGCCCGCGCTGGAAGGCCGGGACCTGGATGCTGTACTCGACGGTCTGAATCCAGAACGTCGATTCCATCTTCACGACCTGGGCGTTGGGCTGGCTGGCGCTGACGTCACCCAGCAGGAACGCGATGTTGCTGATGCCCCCGCCGAACAGCGGGGATGCCGGTTCCGTGCAGACCTTGATCCGCGTGATCGCGGTCATGGTCTGGTGCTGGCTGTGGTTGCGGATGAAGGTGGCAGGGTCATCGAGCATCGGCTTGGTGATGGTCCCGGCCACGAGGAACGGGGTCAGGTCCTGCGGGATCCGCGCCGACACATTGGACTCGTCATCAGTGAACTGGCTCCCCTGCTTGATCACGTCGCCAGTGCTGTTGAACGGCGAGATACAGATCTTCGGGATGTCCAGCGGGCCATTGACAGGCGATGAACCGCCCTGGGCGACGATCGTGGTTCCGTGCGGGATCGAGGCCATCCGCACCAGGGAGCCGGAGCCGGCCGGGTGGCTGGCGGGCGGGACGGTCATCCACAGTCCTGGCTCGACGTGGATGCGGGGATTGCGCACCGGGAACGTGACATCGGTGACCACCTGGAGGTACGGCACCCCGTTGAGGAAGATGTCAGGCCCGCTTTCCGCCCGGTTGGGCACCGTGCCCAGTGGCGGTGAGAACGACAGGGTCTCCTCGGTCAGGTTCAGTTCGAGCACGTTGGTGGCCTCGGCCGGCGCCGGCAGGTTCGTCGGCAGACCCGCGTCGTGTGGCCGGAAGATCGTGTTGAAGCCCTTGCCCCTGAACGTGCCGGTAAAGGCTTCCAGCGGCCCGAGGGGCGGATCCGGCGAGGTCGCCGCCTCGGCCGGGGCCAGGCTCGATACCTCGCCGAACCTGAAGCTGGCCGTCCCGGAATCGTCCAGGTGCGCGTCGCTCACGATGTGCCCCCCGCCGGTCTCGGTGCTCGCCTTCGAAAGGCCCGGTGAACCAGCCGTTTCCACCTCTCTCGACTAGACAGCAGACAGCGGCGAATGTCCACCGTCGGCTGGCCGCCAGGCAGGTCGGCTACGGGATCGGCGAGCCCTGCACCCGCGTCCGGCGCACGCTCCGGCCAACCGGCCCAAATGCGGTAACGCCCCGTTGAAATCAACCACTCCGCTGAGTCAGCGCACCGCCCCCGGGAGGATGCTGGCCAGCAGGCCGCCCATCCGGGTGGCGCTGCCCCGCCCGGCCTCGATGACTTCGAGGTGACTGAGCGGTTCCCCGGACAAACCGGCGGCCAGGTTCGTGACCAGCGAGATGGCCAGCACTTCGGCGCCCAGGTGGCGGGCGGCGATGGTCTCCATCACGGTGGACATGCCGACCAGGTCCGCACCCATCGTCCGCAGCATGGCGATCTCGGCCGGGGTCTCGTAGTGCGGGCCGGGCAGCGCCGCGTAGACACCTTCACCGAGAGCCGGGTCCGCCTCCCGGGCCAGCCGCCGCAGCCGCGGCGAGTAGGCCTCGGTCAGGTCGACGAACCGGGCCGGATAGCCCGGCGGCGGCTCCGGCCCGGTCAGCGGCGAACGCCCCGTCAGGTTCAGGTGGTCACGGACGATCACCGGCTGGCCGACGTAGTAGCCGCCGCGGATGCCGCCGGCCGCGTTGGTCAGGACCACCACCCGGCAGCCGGCCGCGATCGCGGTGCGGACGCCGTGCACGGTCGCGCTGACCGGGAGCCCCTCGTACAGGTGGGTGCGGCCCAGGAACATCAGTACCCGCAGGTCCGGGGTGACCAGCGACTGCACCGTGCCCGCGTGGCCGGCCACCGTCGGCCGGGCGAAACCGCCCAGCTCGGTCACGGGCAGCTCGGTCATCTCGCCGCCCAGCGCGTCGGCGCAGGCCTGAGCGGCCGGTGCCCAGCCCGACCCGAGCACCACCGCCACCTCGTGCCGGTCCACCCCGGTCAGCTCGGCCAGCCGCTCCGCGCTCTTCGCTGCTTCCGCGTACGGATCCCCCTCATCCACGCCAGCAGTCTCCCAGAGGGTCACGCCTTGACGTAAGGCCGGCCGTCGGCGGCGGGCGCGCGGACCTGCCCGACCAGACCCGCCACCGCGATGATGGTGGCCACGTAGGGCACCATGAGCAGGAAGTACGAGCCGATCGGCACGTTGATGGTGGACAGGATCGACTGCAGCTCGAAGGTGAAGCCGAACAGCAGGGCCGCGCCCACCGCGCCCATCGGGGTCCACCGCCCGAAGATCACCGCGGCCAGCGCGATGTAGCCCCGGCCCGAGGACATGTCCTTGCCGAACGACCCGACCGACCCGATGGTCAGGAACGCCCCGCCGATGCCGGCGATCAGCCCGGCCAGGACCACGTTGCGGTAACGGGTGACCCTGACACTGATGCCGACCGTGTCGGCGGCGGTGGGGTGCTCGCCGACCGCCCGCACCCGCAGCCCCCAGGCCGTCTGGAACAGCCCGACCTGGACCGCTGCCACCAGGATGTAGGTGATGTACAGGAACAGCGTCGAGTCGAAGAACACCGGCCCGATGATCGGGATGTCGCCCAGCAGCGGGATCTTGATCGGCAGGTAGGTCCCCGGCGAGTTCAGCGTGTTGGCGTACGGGACCAGTAGCTTGTCGTACAGGTAGCCGGTCAGCCCGGACACGAACACGTTCAGCACAACGCCCAGGATGACCTGGTCCACCAGGTAGGTGATCGCGAATACGCCCAGCAGCAGGCCGATCAGGCCACCCGCCGCCGACCCGGCGATGATCCCGAGCCACAGCACCCCGAAGGCGCTGGCGAAGACCGCCCCGGCGAATGCGCCCAGCAGCAGCTGGCCCTCGATCGCGATGTTGATCACGCCGGACCGTTCGCACAGGCAGCCGGCCAGGGCACCGAGGATGAGCGGGATCGAGTCAGCCAGCGTGCCCTGAAACAGGTTGATCACGTTGAACGTGTTGGTCGAGCCGGCGTAGGCCCAGCACAGCAGCGCGATCACGAAGAAGAACAGCACCAGCCCGATGGTGACCCGGCGCCACACCTTGCCGATGTCGAATACCCGGACCACGGCCAGCGCGATCGACGCGGCGCCCATCGCGTACGCGGTCTGCTTGCCCGGCAGCGACAGGTTGGGCACGGTCACCTTGGCGAACGGCTGGGAGAAGGCCAGCGTGGCGTCGCCCGGGTGAGCGTAGTGAGCGAAGTAGAAGATGTCGATCAGGCCCAGCAGCAGGAAAACCGCGGGCGCGACCCAGCGGCGGCCGATGCTGAGCGAGCTCCGTCCGGCGACGGCGAGCGTGGTCATGAGTTCCATCCTTTGGACAGGACCTGGCCGGTACCGCGTGCTCGCGCGGCGCGGAGCCGGAAGATGGCCCGGACCAGCGGCGGCGCAGCCACGAACATGACGATCAGGGCCTGGATGACCTGGACGATGTCGACTGGTACCTGGGTCGAGGCCTGCATCAGTGGGGCCCCGGCGTGCAGCGCGCCGAGCAGCAGGGCGGCCCAGACCACGCCGCCCGGCCGGGACCGGCCGAGCAGCGCCACCGTGATCGCGTCGATCCCGTAGGTGCCGTAGCTCTGGAAGTTGAGGCTGAAGTCGGTGCCCTGGATGACGGTAGAGGCGGACAGGCCGGCCAGGCCGCCCGCGATCAGCATGACCAGGATCCAGGTCCGGGTCACGCTCATGCCGGAGCTGCGGGCCGCGTTCGGGTTGGCGCCGACGGTGCGGAACTCAAAGCCCAGCGTGCTCCGGCTCAGCAGCCACCACACGCCGGCCGCGCAGGCCAGCGCGAGCAGGAACCCGGCGTTGATCCGCAGGTGGGTGCCGAACAGCAGCGGCAGGTGCGCGTTGCTGTCGATGTTCGGGCTGATCAGCTGGCCGTTGGAGCCGGGCTTCCCCAGCAGCTTCGGCTTGCCCAGCAGGTAGGCCAGCAGGTACTGCATGATGTAGTTGAGCATGATCGTGACGATGACCTCGTGCGCGCCGGTCCGGGCCTTGAGCAGCCCGACGATCCAGCCCAGCACGGCCCCGCCCACGAAGGCGCCGATCACGCAGACCACGACGTGGATGACGATCGGCAGGTTGACCCCGTAGCCGAGCCAGGTGGCCAGGATCGCACCCCCTATGAGCTGGCTCTGGGCGCCGATGTTGAACAGGCCGGCCCGGAACGCGACCGCCACCGACAGCCCGGCCAGGATCAGCGGGGTGGCCTGGACACAGGTTTCTGACAGCGGGTTGAAGACCGCGCTGAGCGCGCCGTCGTGCAGAGCGGTCGGTATCGACGCCTGCTGGAACAGCGCACCGACCGTGTGCGGGTTGAAGATCGAGCCCTCGAAGATGGCCACATAGGCGCCGGACGCGGCGTCCCACGCCTGCGCGATCGCGTTGCCGGGGCTGGAGAAGAAGTCGCCCCAGGCGTGCAGCACGCTCTGCGTGGTGAACGCGATCAGCAGGCCGCCGAGCACGACCGCGGCGACGATGGCCAAGATCGTGACCACTACCGAGTTGCCCTCGAGGATGGCGTCCAGGATGGCCCGGCTGAACGAGACCTTTTCCTCTGGCTGCTTCTCCGGGGTGGACTCCGGCGGCGCGGCCGGGGCCGACGGTGACTCGCTCATTTGGCCTCCGCCTCCGGGCCCTCCGGTGTTTCAGGGGCTTCAGGCGTCTCAGGTTCCGCCCGGGGGGCCTCCGGCGTACTGGAGCCGTCGATGCCCGCCATCAGCAGGCCGAGTTCCTCGACCGGCACGTCCGGTGGCCGGAACCCGGTGAACCGGCCCTCGTACATGATCGCGATCCGGTCGGACAGCGCGTAGATCTCGTCCAGTTCGGACGAGACGAGAATGACGGCCACGCCCTCGTCCCGTTCCTCGATGATCCGCCGGTGGACGAACTCGATCGACCCGACGTCCAGGCCGCGGGTCGGCTGGCTCGCCAGCAACAGCGTGAGGTCGCGGCCCACCTCACGGGCGAGGATGACCTTCTGCTGGTTGCCGCCGGACAAGGTGCCCACCGGCGTGTCGATGGACTGGGTGCGGATGTCGTACTCGGCGATCCGCTCGGTCGCCGTCTCGCGGATCGCGCTCAGCTTGAGGGCCACCCCGGACGCGTAGGGCGGCCGGTCGTAGGTGTCCAGCACGATGTTCTCGGCCACCGGGAACGAGCTGACCAGCCCGTCCTGCTGCCGGTCCTCGGGAATGTAGCCCACGCCGGCCCGCAGCCGGTGCCGCGGGCTGGCGCCGGTGATGTCGCGGCCGTCCAGCTGCACGGTGCCCGTGGTCACCGGCAGCAGCCCCATCAGCGCCTCGCACAGCTCGGTCTGGCCGTTGCCCTGCACTCCCGCGATGCCCAGGATCTCCCCGGCCCGGACCCGGAACGTGAGCCCGTGGACGGCGGGAGCCTGCTCCTCGCCCGGCACGCCGACCTGGTTGGCGGCCACCACCAGGTCCTTGACGTCCAGCACGACCCGGCCCGGTTTGGCCTCCGGCTTGCTCACCCGCAGCTGGACGTTGCGGCCCACCATCAGCGCCGCCAGCTCGTCCTCGCTGGTGCTCGGCGGCCGCTCGCCGACCACCTGGCCGCGGCGCAGGATCGTCACCGTGTCCGCGATGGCCTGGACTTCCTTCAGCTTGTGGGAGATGAACACGATGGCCTTGCCGCTGGCCCGCAGCTCCCGCATGATCCGGAACAGGTCCTCGGTCTCGCCTGGGGTGAGCACCGCCGTCGGCTCGTCCAGGATCAGCACCTGGGCGTCCCGGACCAGGGCCTTGAGGATCTCCATCCGCTGCTGCACGCCGACCGGCAGGTCCTCGGTCAGCGCGTCCGGGTCGACCCGCAGCCCGTACTGCTCAGACAGCTGGCGCACCTTGGCCCGCATCCGGCGGCGGTCGAGCCAGCCGAGCGGCTTGGTCTCCTCGTGCCCCAGCGCCACGTTCTCGGCCACGGTGAACACCGGCACCAGCATGAAGTGCTGGTGCACCATGCCGATACCCGCGGCCAGCGCGTCTTTCGGTGAATGAACGGTGATCGGCTGGCCGTCGGCCAGAATCTGGCCCTCATCGGGCTGGATGAGCCCGTAGAGGATGTTCATGAGTGTGGATTTGCCCGCCCCGTTCTCACCGAGCAGGGCATGGATGGTGCCCGGGGCGATGGAAAGGTCGATGTGGTCGTTGGCCACGAGGCTGCCGAAACGCTTCGTGATGCCCTGCAGCTCAAGATTCACCCGCCCGCCTCATCCCTTATCGCGCCTTAACGCTGAATTCCGGCCCGGGACGCAGATCACGCGTCCCGGGCCGGAAACCCTTTTATCAGGCTGGTCGGTCAGGCGGTTACGCCGGGCTCTTCGTGGCCACCGGGATCGTGCCGGCGATGATGCCGTGCTTGATCGTGTTCAGCTCGGACTGCAGGCTGGACGGGACCTTGCTGGCGAAGTCGTGGTACGGCGCCAGCGCCACGCCGCCGTTGGCCAGCGTGCCGACGTAGTTGCCGCCCTTGAAGCTGCCGTTGGCGGCGGTGGTCACCGCGTTCTTCACCGCGGTCTGGATGCCCTTGGTTACCGAGGTGATGAAGTACTTGCAGTACTGGGCGGCGCTGACGCAGCCGTCGGTGTCCACCCACTCCATGTTGACCTTCTGACTGCCGGCCGAGGCGTCCGCGTTCTGCACCGCCTTGGCCGCGCCCAGCCCGACGTTGCCGGCCACCGGGAAGACGACGTCCGCACCTTCGGTGATGAACGTCTGGGTCAGGTTCTGCCCGTTCGTCTGGTTGGTGAAGTCACCGGTGAACGAGCCGTTCTGGGTCTTCTCGCTCCAGCCCAGCACCGACACGTGCGTGCCGTGCTTGGAGTTGTAGTACTGCACCCCGTCGTAGAAGCCGTCCATGTAGATGGTCACGGTGGGCAGCTTCTCGCCGCCGAACGTGGCCACCTTGCCGGTCTTGGACATGCCCGCGGCCAGGTACCCGCCGAGGAACGCGTCCTGCGCGGTGTTGAACAGCAGCGCGTCCACGTTGCTGATCGGCGGCGTGTAGGCGTTGTCCACGATGGCGAACTTGCCACTCGGGTTGGCCTTCGACGCGGTCTGGGTGGCCTGGGCCATCAGGAAGCCGACCGTGACGATAATGCCGCACTTCTTGCCCACGAACGTGTTGATGTTCGGCGTGTAGTCGCTCTGCGTGGTGGACTGCAGGTAGGTGACGGAGATCTTGCTGGGGTCAGCCGACTGGGCTTCCTGCATGCCCTGCCACGACGAGGCGTTGAACGACCGGTCGTCGATGCCGCCGGTGTCCGTCACCATGCAGCCGAGGAACTTGCCCGCGGCTGACGCTGACGAACTGCCTCCGCTGGGCTTGGCCGACGCCGAGCTGGACCCGCTCGTGTTCGACGTGCTGCTCCCGCATGCCGCGGCGAGCAGGCCCGCTACGGTCAGCACGGCGCTGGCCGCAAGGGTCTTCTTCACTGGTTACCTCCTGTTTCGCGGGGCACCGTTGCCGCCTGTTCATGGGCAGTCGCCCGCCCCTCGCCCCGGAACTCACGCTGACACGGGCCGATCGGGCCCGTTATTACCCCGCGCATCCCCTCGCTGGCCTTTTCCAGCATTGCGCGCCGTGATGATTCGACCGTCTGGATCATCGCAGGCTAGCCCCGATGTGCCCGTCCGGGAAGAAGCGGAGGTCCCGGCTTTACACGTGTTGCCAAATCGCAATCGGGCCGTCGCCAAGGCCGCTCAGGACGGCCAGATCTTCCCATCTCACCTGCGCTGTTATCGTTCCTTTTCAGAGCGGAAGACCGGCCCCGGTAGCCGCCTGCGGAGGTGGATGGCGAGTGGAAATCGACTGGCCGGCCCTGCGCGCGCTGGCCGCGGAAACGGCCGCGAGCGCGCACGCGCCCTATTCAAAGTTGCAGGTCGGCGCCGCCGGCCAGGTCGGCGACGGCCGGGTCATCGTCGGCTGCAACGTGGAGAATGCGTCCTACGGGCTCACCCTGTGCGCCGAGTGTGGCCTGGTGTCGGCGTTGCACGCGTCGGGAGGCGGCACGATCACCGCGGTCAGCGTCCGGACCCCGGACGGCAAGTGCCTGCTCCCGTGCGGCCGGTGCCGCCAGGTGCTGATGGAGGCGGGCGGACCCGGCCTGCTGGTGGACACCGAGGACGGCCCAGTCGAGCTGGACCGCCTGCTGCCGGCCGCGTTCACCCAGACCGACCTGCCCGGCCGTGGCTGACCCGCAGCCCGCGCCCGCCGGGCCGGCCGTCGTCGACCTCATCCGCGCCAAGCGGGACGGGGAGACGCTGTCGGCCGCCGAGGTGCGCTGGCTGATCGGCGCCTACACGGGCGGCGACATCGCCGATGAGCAGATGTCGGCCCTGCTGATGGCCATCTTCTTCCGCGGCCTGGCCCCGGCCGAGCTGCGCGAGTGGACCGCGGCGATGATCGCATCCGGGGAACGCCTGGACCTGTCCGGAGTCGGCCGGCCCACGGTGGACAAGCACTCCACCGGCGGGGTCGGGGACAAGGTGTCGCTGATCCTCGCCCCGCTGGTCGCGGCCTGCGGCGCGGCCGTGCCCCAGCTGTCCGGCCGCGGCCTCGGCCACACCGGCGGCACGCTGGACAAGCTGGAGTCGATTCCCGGCTGGCGGGCCGCGTTGTCGCCGGCCGAGATGGCGGCCATGCTGAGCACGGTCGGCGCGGTGATCTGCGCGGCCGGGCCGGCCTGGCCCCGGCCGACCGGAAGCTGTACGCGCTGCGCGACGTCACCGGCACGGTCGAGTCGATCCCGCTCATCGCCAGCTCGATCATGTCCAAGAAGATCGCTGAGGGCACGTCCGCCCTGGTCCTCGACGTCAAGGTCGGCAGCGGTGCGTTCATGACCGACCTGGAATCGGCTCGCGAGCTGGCCCGGACCATGGTCATGCTCGGGTCGGAGCAGGGCGTGCGGACCAGCGCGCTGCTGACCGCGATGGACGTCCCGCTCGGCCGGGCCGTCGGCAACGCGCTGGAGGTCGAGGAGTCGGTGGCCGTGCTGCGCGGCCAGGGGCCACCCGACCTGGTCGAGGTGACGCTGGCGCTGGCCCGGGAGATGCTCGCGCTGGCCGGGATCGACGCCGATCCGGCCGCCGCGCTGGACGACGGCCGGGCCCTGGCGGTCTACCGGGCGATGATCGCGGGCCAGGGTGGCGATCCCGACGCCGAACTGCCGCAGGCCGCCGTCACCGATCGGGTGCCGGCGCCCGCCTCGGGCTGGCTGCGCCGCCTGGACGCCCGCGCCGTCGGCGTGGCCGCCTGGCGTCTCGGCGCCGGCCGCGCCCGCAAGGAAGACCCGGTCAGCGCGGCCGTCGGGATCCTCTGCCACGCCAAGCCCGGCGACCGGGTGGAAGGCGGCCAGCCCCTGCTCGAGCTGCGCGCCGACCGCGAAGCAGTCCTCGTCGGCGCCCACGCCGCCCTCGACGGAGCGGTGGAGATCGGACCCGAGCCCCCACCACCGAGCCCGCTGATTATCGACCACATCGGCTGACCGAAATAGGTCCGTATCGCCGTGTTTAGCGATAAACCTTGATGTTTACCGCTGAACACACCATTCTGACCTCGACAACCTGGGCACAAACCCGGGCATCCTGGACAGGAGGAGGCGGCGTGCGCGGTGTTACGTGGGGCTGAGCTCCTCCAGTTCCGGCAGGGTCAGGTTGGCGCCGCTGATCACCACCCCGACGCGCTCGTCCGGGGCGGGCCGGTAGGCGCCGGCCATCAGCGCGGCCACCCCGACCGTGGCGGCCGGCTCGGCCGCGATCCGGAACTCCTGCCACAGCCGGGTCTGGGCGGCCCGGATCGCGTCGTCGCTGACCAGCACGACGTCGTCCACGTAATCCTGGGTGATGGGAAACACCAGCTCGCCGATCCGCCGGGGCGCCAGCGCGTCGGCCGCGATGCTGCCGGCCGGCGCGTCGACCGGATGTCCCTGCTCCCGCGCCCGGTACAGCGTGGGCGCCCCGTCCGGCTCGACCCCGACCACGCGGACGTCCTTGGTCAGGTAGGCCGCGATCCCGCCGATCAGGCCGCCGCCCCCGACCGGCACCAGCACGGTGTCCAGCCCGCCGCCCGGCTCGGCCACCTGCTGGGTCAGTTCCAGCGCCAGCGAGCCCTGGCCGAGCAGCGTCTCCCGCTGGTCGAATGCGTGCACGCTCATCGCGCCCGCGGTGGCGATCCAGGCTTCGGCCGCCGCGAGCGCGTCCGCGTACCGATCTCCGGTGACGACCAGGTCGGCCCCCAGCCCGCGGATCCGCTCGATCTTGGCCGGCGACGAGATCGACGGCACGAAGATCTTGGCCGGCACCCCGAGCCGGTGGGCCGCGTAGGCCACCGCCACCCCGTGGTTCCCGCCCGACGCCGCCACCACGCCGGCCGCGGGCACCTCCCGCCGCAGCAGGTTGGTGAACGCCCCCCGCGCCTTGAACGACCCCCCGCACTGCAGCTGCTCGAGCTTGAGCACCAGCCGCCCGGGCGGCGCTGGAGCCTCGTCGCCCAGCAGGTCGCCCGGCGCCACCTCCAGCACCGGCGTCCGCCGGACATAGGGGCGGATCGTCTGGTAGTTCCGCTCGATGTCGTCCGGGGTGATCTCCGTACCGTCACCAGCCATCACTGAGCATCTCCTTCGCCTCGGCGATCCGGTCCTCGTCCCGCCGGTAGAAGACCCACTGCTTGATCTTCGTGCCCCGGATCAGCCCGGCCCGGCTGAGCAGCTTGAGGTGCTCCCCGCAGGTCGGCTGGCTGACCCCCAGCTTGTCCGCGATGAACAGCGCGCACACGCCGTCCCGGACCAGGTCGCCGTCTGTTTGCGGCGGGAAGTGGGCCACCGGGTCGCGCAGCCACTCCAGCACCAGCAACCGCTTTTCGCTGGCGAGCGCCTTGAGCAGGTCCACATCCAGCACCTCTTAAATATGGCAGATAGCTAATTAACTAACAATGTAAGAACGGAAAAGGCAGCCACCGGCCAGGAGCTGACCGGTGGCTGCCGGGTGACCAGCGGACCCGGCCTCAGGCCGGGAACTGGCCGGTGGTCAGGAAGGACAGCAGGTCGGCGTTGAGGGCGTCCTCGTAGCCGTTGGAGATGCCGTGCGGCGCGCCGTGGTACACCTTCAGGCCCGGCTGTGGGAGCAGCTTGACCGACTGCTCGGCGGCGGCGTGGATCGGCACGATCTGGTCGTCGTCGCCGTGGGCGATGAACACCGGGATGTCGATGCCGTACTGTCGGCGACCAGGGTCAGGCCGGTGATGTCCCGCTCGGTCAGCTTCACCGTCCCGGCCAGCCCTTCGGCAATGCCCAGGCCACCGCATCGGCGATACCGGTGTCTCGGCAGGCTCGCCAGCCAGCACGGGCGGGTGCCGGGGCGGCAGGCCGCAGCGACCGGGCTGGGATGAGCGGGCCGTTACGGGAGCGGGCAACCGGAGTACGGCGGGGTCCTGGCCGGTCACGGGAAATAAGGGTGAAGGGCGCGGCCAGGGCCAGCAGGGCCTCGCGTTCATCGCCGTCCCCGATGCCGTAGACCGTCAGCAGGTGCCGCACGTCCCGGGGCAGTACGGAGACGCGGGCGTTCTCGATCTTGGAGACCTTTGGCGGCAAAGTGGTCTGGGCCGAACTCGCGGTCCCGGCCGGGCTGCCGGCCCCGGCCGGGCTGCCGCGCCGCGAGCCCGGTGCTTCCGCCACCGCTGGAAACCAGGCCGGCTTGATCCACGATCCCGCGTTACTGCGCCGGGTATACGAAGCCCTGAAAGACCTCTAAGCCCAGCTCTTTTGAGAGCCTAGTACGGAAGTCCGGCGAGCTGTACGATCCCGTCAACGTGAGCTCAAAGGAGAACGCCATGGGCTTATCGGGCCTTGCCACGGGAACGCAAAAATGAGACGTCATTCACTGGGGCTGACCGCCCTGGCCGGCGTGGCCGGCCTCTCCGTCTGTCTCACGGTGAGCGGCTGCGGCTCCTCCGGCGGCGGGTCCTCCGGCTCAGCGGGATTTGGGGGCGGGTCGCCGGGCTCACCCGCGGCGGCGGGATCGCCGTCATCGAGCTGCGCCTCGGCGGCGTACCGGTATCGCGGCCGCGCGTCGCTCACGACCGGCCAGCCGGTACTGGCGGCGGTCCAGCTTCCCGACCCGGTCGAAATTCCAGACCCGGACATCGACATCATCGATGAGGCCCGCCCGCCGGGCGAAAATGCCGGCGAGCAAGAGACCTGGGCGGACCGGGAAAAGCAATTCTCGCAATCGGTGGCGGATCAGGAAGCGCAGAACCAGGCCGACCTGCAGACCGTGTCGAACGAAGTATCCGCCGATGAGGTGACGTCGCTCCTCGCTGATGACCTCACCGCGCTCGACGACGGCGACGACACCTACGATCAGGACATCTGCACATCGATTGCCGATCTGAACGAGAAATTCGGCAACGCACTCGACTATTACAGTAATTTGACGCAGGTCGTCAATTATCTCAATGGCCTCGCGAATACCTACAGCAACTCCGCGCCGAGCGATCTGGCTACGGTCATCAGCAATGCCCAGAGTAGCTTTCAGCAGGCCCTCGGGACCTGCGTCGACAACCTCGATACCATTCACTGGCTTATCGAGCAGATCCAGAAAATCTTCTGCAAAGAAGGTGAGTAGGCCGCCTAATCTGCAGACGCCTCTGCCGTCCAGATAAACGACCGGGCTTGCCGATGGCTTTGATCCTCGGCCGAGAGCCACGAGGGGGTTCGGGAGAACCTCGAACCTGGCGCCTTTGGCATACCCGATGGCCAGTCCGCAGGTGCTCCACGCTCTTGACCTTGATCTTGAATCTTCAGTTCTTAATGCTCTTAGCCAGCCAGGTCAGCGGCGTAACCGCTGTCGTGTGACCCGCTCGCGGGCCATACGAGGATGGGGGCTGCATGTGGTCCGTGTGCGGCAGCCCGACTGGCGCTACAACTGTGCAGGTCACAGGTCACGGGCTTCGCCGCGGCGCTGATCCGCCACCAGTGCGCCTTGGCGTCGACTTCAATGTAGCGGCCGGCGATCGCCGTCCCGTCGAGGTCGAACATTTCCCTCCGGGCGAGGAGCTGTCATGAAGTTTCATCCGTCTTGGCGAGACCGGTCCACGTCCAAGAGGCACGGGCAGTCGGGGTCGGCGGGGTGAGCTTCCGGAACGCCCGCCCGGAGCAACCCACTGGGCGTGGCGAGGTGTCCCGCATCACGAACGGCAGCGGGTCGCAAGCGCATCGTGTGGAAGCACGTGCATCATCCAAGAGCCTTGAGCCGGCCTCGGCGATGGCTGTGAACGAACCGGGCTTGGGCTCACCTGCCGATGGCAAGGGCGAGGACGGTATCCACCGCAGTTTCGAACGGGCGGGCACTCCGATGGACCTGGGCGAGTAGAAGCCCTCCCTGGAGCGTGGCGAGCAGAGTAGTGGCGAGGTCGTCCGGGTCGATGCCGGGCGGGAGTTTCCCGTCGGCATGAAGGGATCTGAGTGCCTCGCCGATGACGGCTGCCCACTCATCGAACCCTGCCGCGATGAGCGCTCGGGCCTCGGGGTCACTCTCGGCGAGCTGACCACCGAGCGAGCCGAGTGGGCAGCCCCCCTTTGCTTTGGTGAGCTTCGCTGCGGTGATCACCATGTCCCGCCAGGCTTCGATTCCGTTCGCGCTGCTGAGCACGTGCCCCTGGTGAGTGACGATGGTGTCGGCCTGGTAGTCGATGACCGCCTGCACGAGCTCGTTCTTGTCGGGGAAGTAGTGGTACATCTGGGAGCCGCTGACTTCCGCCGCCACCTTGACGTCTTCCAAGGTGGTGCCCGCCACCCCGCGCTCATGGATCAGGGCGGCGGCCTCCTCCACTATTCGCGCCCGGGTGCGTGCTCCCTTGGAGGTGAGCCTCGGCCGGTCACTCGTCTCGTCGACCATGCACCAATGTTAGCAAGATTCTGAGTTTGACAACCCAGTACCAAACCGCCAGAGTGAGTCGTGCAACCCATTTTGGAGCGAGAGGACGACTCATCGCATGACTGACCTAAAGGGCAAGACAGCTCTGGTAACGGGCTCGACGAGCGGGATCGGCAGGGCCACGGCCGTCGCCCTGGCCGCCCGCGGCGCTCGCGTCCTGGTAGTCGGACGCAATGAGCAACGAGCCAAAGACGTGGTCGCCGAGATCGAAGGCAGCGGCGGCAGCGCAACGTTCCGGCTCACCACGCTTAGCGACCTCGAATCGGCCCGGAACCTGGTCCAGTGGGCCACCGAGGCGGGCGACGGCCACGTCGACATCCTGATCAACAACGCCGGCGTCGCCTTGCTCGGGCCAAGCAGCGCAGCCACCGAGGCAGAGTTCGACGAGACCTTCGCGCTGAACGTCAAGGTTCCGTTCTTCCTCGTCGCGTCACTGGCGCCAGCCATGGCCGAACGCGGATGGGGTTCGATCGTCAACGTCAGCACGATGGTCGCGAGCTTCGGACAGGCTGGCATGGCTCTGTACGGCGCCAGCCGGGCGGCTCTCGAACTGTTCACTAAGGCCTGGGCCGCCGAATACGGCGCTCGTGGCGTCCGGGTCAACGCCGTCGCCCCCGGCCCGACGCGCACCGCGATGATGGAAGCCATGCCCGACGAGATGGTGAACCAGCTCGCGGCACTGGCGCCGGCAGGCCGCGTGGCTCAGCCCGCGGAACTTGCCGCGGCGATCGTCTTCCTCGCAAGTGATGACGCCAGCTTCGTCCACGGCGTCACTCTCGCGGTCGACGGGGGCCGGGTGGCGACGTAGCACCAGTCGCAGCACAGCGACGTTCACCGGAGCGGCCCTGCCGGCCGGCGGCGGGATGACCGCCGTACGGGCCGCTCGCGAGACGACGCCCTCGAAGTGCCCTGGCAGGCAGGACTTACCCGATGGGAGAAGCGTATGAGCAAGTCCGACGCCCAGTTCGCGGGTCGGCTGGACGGTCAGACCGTGCTAGTCACCGGCGCCAGGGGCGGTATCGGCCACGAAACCGCCCAAGGCATTGGGAATAGTGGGGCGACTGTGCTGGTGCACGCCCGCCGTGCCGACGACGCCCAACGCGCCGTCGACCTACTGGTCAACAACGGCAACGGCAACGGCCGGTACCTGCCCGTAGCAGGAGACCTAGGATCTCTGGCGGGTGTTCGGGAACTCGTCGACGCTGTTCACGAGGCAGCGCCGAAGGGACTCAACGGACTGGTCAACAACGCGGGCGCCGCGTTTTCCGGCAAGGCACTGTCACCCGACGGGTACGAGCGGACCATCGCCATCAATCACGTCGCGCTGGCGGCGCTCACTGACGGGCTGCTCGACCTGCTCCGGAAGGGCGCTGATGATGTCGCCGCGCCCTCGCGGGTGGTCAACATGACCGCCCTGATCGAGTCGCGGGGCAAGCCGATCACCGACTGGAGCTACCCGGGTAAGTACAAGCAGATCCAGGCCTACGCCGATGCCAAACTGCTGGCCCTGATGTACACCTACGCCCAAGCTCGCCGCCATGAGGGCGACGGCCTGACGTTCAACGCAGTCAGCCCGGGCGCGGTCAAAACCAGTCTCGGCAGCAAGGCCGGCGGCCCGTTCAAAACGATTCAGGCGTTGACCAATCCATTCGCCGGGCCGCCGGAGAAGGGCTCGCGCGGCTGTGTCCGGCTGATGGCCGATCCCAGCCTCGCCACCGCCACCGGCGGCTACTACAGCTCGGCCAAGCTCAAGAGGTCATCCAAGAAGTCTCGTGACCATGACGCTCAGGACCGGGTGTACGAGCAGACCGAACGCGAACTGCGCATCCACAACTGAAGCGGCCCCAGCCGGCTATCGCCAGCACAGCCGGTGCGGCAACGCTCGCGCCCTCATCAACTCGAAAGGACCAAACCCATGGCAGATTTCCCCGCACCCACCGAGGGCATAGTCCTCACCCAATTCATCGTCGCAAACGATGTCGCCCGCTCACGAGCCTTCTACACCGACGTGCTCGGCGGCGAGGCAATTATGGACGGTGAGCCCTCAATCGTCGCACTCGCTAACAGCTGGATCATCATCAACACCGGCGGTGGCCCGACTGACGACAAGCCGTCCGTCGTGCTCCAGGCCCCGACTGATCCAGACCGGGTGAGCGCGTTCCTCAACATCCGAGTGGCCGACATCGCTGCCGTCTACGCCGACTGGTCGGCGAAAGGCGGGCACTTCCTCACCGAGCCCATCGACCGCGGCGCAGAGATTCGCTGCTACCTGCGCGACCCCGACGGCCACCTGATCGAGGTCGGCCAGAGCCAACGCTGACCGGGCGGCGGCCTCTCCTGCACCTCCCGGCCGCCCACTTCGGGGGCCTTTCAAACGACCACCTGTCAACCTTCTGGAGGAGCGCGTGAGCGAACGGGACTGACCCCGTCTTAGTTGACTCCGGGGTTGAGTGGTCCAGGCGGCGTGTGCGGCCTGATCAGATTGCCTCGTATTCGATGGGTGTCAGGCGGCCGAGCCGGCGCTGGCGTCGCCGCCGGCGCTAGGTCCGCTCGGTTGTTGTTCCTTCCGTGCCGGTTGACGCGACCGGGGACGAGTGCGGCGGCGCTCGACCCCGACGGTGCCCGGGTATTCCTGCTGGCGCTGGCCACCGGCCCCGCGCAGGGTCACGCCCCGGACCTGGCCGGACCCGAGGTCCATCCGCTGGCGACCCAGGTCCGCCAGGTCATGCGGGCGCTCGGCCGCCGCGGGCTGGTCGTCCCGGTCCGCCCGCCGGGCCGGACCGGGACGCGGCTCGCCCACGGCGCGCTGCTGCCCACAGGTCCGGGCCCCCGCGGCGACCAGACCTTTGGCCAGTGGCTGGCCGAGTACGCACAATCCCGCCGGCTAGCCGAGGGCGTCGGAGAGGCCAGCCGCCAGCCGTGACCACTGGGCGGTGGGCCGGCCGTCGGTGCGGAACTGGTCGCCGTCGGTCCGGTAGCGCCGCGGCCAGCCTTCGGGGGAGTCCTCCCAGATCTCCTGGCGGCCGTAGACGGTCATGTCGAGGAGCGGGTAGACCGGCGCCATGGCCTCGGCTCCCCGGCCGCTGGTCCAGTACGTCTCGAACACCCGGTCCCCGTCCCGCAGGTAGCACACCTGCATGCCGAACCAGCGCCCGGCCAGCAGGGCGTCGCCGGAGTCGCGGGCCGAGTACCACGGCACGTCCCAGCCCATGAAGTCGCGGTAGGCCACGCTCTCGGCGTAGGGGCCCTGGCAGAACGTGGCGTAGGTGACGTCGCGGGAGTGAAAGTAGGAGAGCTCCCGGACCTGCCCGTTGAAGAACGTGCACCCCTCGCACTGGCCGTCGGCGGGCTTCCCGTCGTGCCACATGTGGAAGTACACCAGTAGCTGCCGCCGGCCCTCGAACACCTGGCGCAGCGGCACCGGGCCCTCCGGCCCGGTCAGCGGGATGTCCCCGTCGACCTCGACCATGGGCAGCCGCCGCCGGGCGGCCGCGATCGCGTCCCCCTCATGCGTGTGGGCCTTCTCGCGTACCTGCAGTTCGTCCAGTTGAGCCTGCCAGCTGGCCCGGTCGGTCACGGCCGGCGCCGCCAGGGGGGTCTGCTCGCTCATACCTCTCCCGTTGCCTTGGGTCTGTTCCGTGTGATCGGTAGACGGCAGGCACCGGGGAAAGTCATCGCCCGCCGGCGAGCGCCTTCTCGAACCAGTGGTGGGCGTAGGCCTCGTCGTTGAACGCGGGCACCTCCCGGTAGCCCGCCGCCCGGTACAGGGCGATGGCCTCGGCCAGGTTCCGGTTGGTCTCCAGCCGCACCCGGCCCGCGCCGTGCAGGGCAGCCTGGGCTTCCAGCTCGGCCAGCAGCCGCCGCCCGAGACCGAGGCCGCGGACCGCGGGGGAGACCCACATCCGTTTGACCTCGACGATGTCGTCGTCCGGGTGGAACTTGAGCGCCCCGCAGCCGGCCGGGTCCCCGTCCACGGTGGCGACCAGCAGCAGTCCGGCCGGCGGGGTCAGGTCCGCGTCGTCGGCCGGGATGCTCAGGGCCGGGTCGAAGCCGGCGTCGAACCGGTGCCCCAGCTCGGCGAAGTACGCCTGCAGGCAGTGGCGGGCACCGGGATCGCGAGGATCGGTGACCGCGATGCGGACGGCCGGAGTCTGGCCGCTGGCCCGTTCCATGCGGCGACTCTAGTCAGCGTTCGGCGGCCTTCGTACGCTGAGCGGCGTGAGCCGCAGTGCCAAGACGATGGTCGCGGTCCTGCTGATCATGGCGGTGGCCGTGATCGCCGCCGGCGTGCAGAAGGCGGTACAGAAGGCTTCGGCCCGCGCCTCCGCACGCTCCGTCTCAGCCACCAAGGCCACACCGACAGCGCCAGCCACGCCAGTCACTCCAGTCACACCAGCCACATCAGTCACTCCAACCACACCGAAAATATCAGCCACAACAGCATCACCAGACACGCCAGCCACCCCCGCTGCTCCCAGCGGCAGCCGCTACACCAACCCGCGGTTCGGCTTCTCGTTCAACGTCCCGGCCGGTTACCGGGCCGGGACCCCGCCCACCGACGGCGACGGCCTCATTTTCACCAGCCCGGCCAGGACCGCCACCGTCTCGGCCTACGGCGGCAACAACGCGCTCAGCCGGTCCCCAGCCCAGGAAATGGCCGCCGTGGTCAAGACGTACCAGTCCGCCCGGGACACCATCACGTACCGCTTTTTCAAAGATGATGTAATCGCGGTGTCCGGGACGACCCCGCACGGCATGGTGTTCTACCAGCGAGAGGTGATCTATCCGGCCGTCATCTACACCCTGTTGTGGAGCTATCCGGCGGCCGGCCAGACCCGGTACGACGCCCTGGTCACGCAGACCGTGGACTCGTTCGTCCCGGGTCCTGCCCACGGCGGCTGACCTGTGAGGAAAGGCAGTGATGAACGACCCTGGCGGTACCCGTGTCGCGGTCTACATCGACTTCGACAACATCGTCATCTCGCGGTACGACCAGGTCCACGGCCGGAACCAGTTCCAGCGGGACAAGGTGCGCGGGTTCAGCCCGGCCGACCGGTCGGCCGATCCCGAGATCGCCGACAAGCTCCGGCGGGCCACGGTCGACGTCGGCGCGGTCATCGACTTCGCCTCGTCGTTCGGCACGCTGGTGCTGACCCGCGCCTACGCGGACTGGTCGGCGCCGGTCAACGCCGACTACCGCGGGCAGCTGGTGAGCCGGGCGGTCGACCTGGTGCAGTTGTTCCCGGCCGCCGCCTACGCCAAGAACGGCGCCGACATCCGGCTGGCCGTCGACGCGGTCGAGGACATGTTCCGGCTGCCCGACCTGACCCACGTGGTCATCGTGGCCGGGGACTCCGACTACATCGCGCTCGCCCAGCGCTGCCGGCGGCTGGGCCGGTACGTGGTGGGGGTGGGAGTCGCCGGTTCGACCAGCCGGTCGCTGGCCGCCGCCTGCGACGAGCTGGTGACCTACGACGCGCTGCCCGGCATCAGCCCGGCCGACGAACCGGCCGCACCCGAGCCGGTCGCCAGCACGACCCGGACGCGCACCTCGCGGCGGTCCAGGCGGCCACCGGCCGAGGCGCCCGACGACATCGCCGCCGGGACTGACAGCGAGCCCGAGCCCGACGAGGCCGACGCGGAGGACCCGCAGCTGGTGGCGACCCGGCTGCTGGAACGGGCGCTGCGCCTCGGCCAGGAAAAGGACGACGCGGACTGGCTGCACAGCTCGGCCGTGAAGAGCCAGATGCGGCGGATGGACCCGTCGTTCAGTGAAAGGGCGCTGGGCTACCGCTCGTTCTCGGACTTCGTGAAGTCACGCGAATCGGTCGCCGAGCTCGACGACACCAGCACCGCCCGGCTGGTCCGGCTCAACCCGGCCCGGACCGAGCGGTAGCGGCCAGGACCCGGTCCAGCGTGCGGCGGCCCAGCGCCGCCATCGGCGGGTTCGTGTCCCGGTAGTACCAGACCAGGCCCATAGCCTGCTGGAACGCCCACGCCTGGCCGCGCGCCCACTCCTGGTCGCCGCTGTTTTGGCTGGCACTGGCCAGAGCTTCGCGGAACGCCTCCCGCGGCTCGTCGGCCAGCAGGTGCCAGGCCGCCACCAGGTCCAGCGCCGGGTCGGCCGGCCCCAGCCCGCCCACGTCGAGCACCCCCGCCAGCCGCGCCCCGTCACCTTCGCCCGAGACCAGGACGTTGCCGGGGATCAGGTCCTGGTGGCTCATCACGTCCGGCTCCGGTCCGCGCGGCAGCTCCCGCATCACCGACCACAGCGCGCGCAGCCGCGGCACGTCCAGCAGCCCCTCGCTGCGGTCGAAACAGGTCGACATCCACTGGTCGTGTGACCGCAGCTCACCGCCCCGGCCCGACCCGTGGAAGACGCGCCCGCCGGTGGCGATGCCACGGACCCCGGCGATGAACTCGGCCAGGTCACCGGCGAACGGCACCGACCCGGACGGGTCCGCCGTGGTCGCGGTGACCCCGGCCAGCCAGGTCTGGACCGACCACGGCAGCGGGTATCCGGCGCCCGGCTCGCCCAGCGCCACCGGCTCCGGGGTGGCGAACCGCGTCCGCCCGGCCAGCTCGCGCCCGGCCGCCACCTCGGCCTCCAGCTCGGCCCGGACCTTCTGTTGCTCGGCCGCCACCAGCGGGAACCGCGCCGCCAGCCGACCGCCGATCCGGAAGATCGCGTTGACCGTCCCCGGCGAGGGCACCGCCCGCACCGTCAGCCCCCGCCAGGCCGGAAACTGTTCGGCCACCAGCGTCCGCACGGTGGCGACCGGTACCGCCAGCTGCCCGTCGTGCATGGTCACCGGACGGAGGGCAGGTCCCGGGCCCGCAGCGCCAACTCCAGCTCGAACCGCACGTCCGGGTCATCGAGAGCCGGGCCGAACATGGCCCGCAGCTGGTTCATCCGGTACCGCGCGGTCTGCCGGTGGATGTGCAGCTGGTCGGCCGTCTGGCCGATACTGCGGGTCTCCAGCCAGGTCAGCAGGGTGTCGGCCAGCGTCTTGCGGCGGGGCCCGGCGACCCGGCTGAGCGGGGCCAGCCGCACCCGGCTGAGGCGGCCGAGCGCGTCGTGGCCGCGGCGCAGGACGATCTCGGTCAGGTGCTCGTCGCAGTGCAGCACCTGGTGATGGCCGGTCCCGGCGCCGCTGGGCAGCAGCGCCAGCGTCTCGGCCGCCCAGGCCAGTGAGGTGGCGGCGGCGGTGACCGGCACGGCCGGCCCGGCCGCCGCCCGCACCCCAGCCAGCGCCTGGTCGAGCATGCGACGGCGGCCCGGGCCGTCCGGATCGGGGACGATCAGGCACGGCTGCGGCCGCTCGAGGTCGGCCAGCACCTCGGCCGGAAGCGCCAGCCTCCGCACCCCCGTCCCATCAGCCCCTCCAACCCTGTTAACACTCACAAGCACCACCGACACCAGCCGTGGCAGCCGCCACCCGGCCAGGCTGGCCTGCGCGGCGATGGCGTCGGCCGGGGCCGGGTCGGTCAGCAGCAACGTGATCAGCCGCTGCCGCCGCCGGGCGGTCTCCTCGGCCGCCCGCCGCTGCACCTGGTCGTAACCGGCGGCCGAGTAGGCGGCGATCTCGTCGATGTGGATGAGCAACGCCTCGGCCAGCAACCCGAGCGCCTCGGCCGGGATGACCGCGTGGTAGGCGGCCCCGGTCAGCCAGTGCATGACCACCCGCGCCCCGGTCCGCAACGCGGACTGCAGCATCTCCAGGCTGCGGCCCTCGGCCGCCTCGACCTTGCCGATCCGGTAGAACGTGTCGGCCAGTCGCTGCCGCGGCGCGTGCGGCCAGGCGATCCGGTCCGCGAACCCGGCGATCGCGGTCTCCGCGCCCAGCCGCAGGTTGCTCGCGTAGACCGGGTCGCCGAGCCGCGCGTACTCGGTCACCGCCGCGCTGATCTCGGCCACCATCTGCTCGGCGAGGTCCGGCACCAGCGGCCTGATCTGGTCCGCGACGCCAGGCGGGACCGCGGGCCAGGTGGTGCCCGGTGCGTGCTTCATCTGCGGCTCCCGGCGGGCGGCGTCCGCTCCCCGGTCCGCTCCCGAAGTTACTACCAAGTTAACTTCGCGGTTCGGCGGTGTCCACCGGGGCTTGTTGTGCATCACGGACAAAAACCCGGCTCGCGACCGAGCATGCGGTACATAGCCGAACTGTCATCCCGGCCTCACCATCAGCTACATCGCGCTGTGACGCGCAGCACATTCCTGAGCCGTGGGAGACCGACGATGCCTGCCCCGCACCCCGCCCGCCGAGCCCTCCGTGTCATCCGAGCCCGCCGCCGCTGGCTGGCCGCCGCCGCAACTGCCCCCGCCGTGGCGCTGGCCCTCACCGCCGTCCTGCCCGCCGGCCCGGCCGCCGCGAGCCCCACGCAGACCTCTCACCTCACACGAATCGCAAGCACCAATCTCCCCGTGACCTACAACTTCCTGGCCGGGGTGGCGGCCGCGCTGGCCAACCCGAACGCCGCCCCGCCCGGCGCCGACGACTGGTCCTGTAAGCCCAGCGCGGCCCACCCGTACCCGGTGGTGCTGGTCAACGGGACCGGTGAGGACATGGCCGACGGGTTCAGCGCGCTGTCCCCGCTGCTGGCCGACAACGGCTACTGCGTGTTCGCGGCCAACTTCGGCGGCAGCCCCGGCAACCTGCTCCAGGGCACCGGCGACATCACCCAGTCGGCCGCCGAGCTGGCCTCGTTCGTCAGCCAGGTGCTCGCCACCACCGGGGCGGCCAAGGTCGACCTGGTCGGCCACTCCCAGGGCGGCATGATGCCGCGCTACTACCTGAAGTTCCTGGGCGGCGCGCCCAAGGTCCAGACGCTGGTCGGGCTGGCCCCGTCCAACCACGGCACCACCCTGGACGGGCTCGCCACCCTCGAGACCGAGCTGGCCACCGTGCTGCCGGGCATCTCGTCGGCGCTGGGCCGCGCCTGCCAGGCGTGCGCCCAGCAGATCGCGGGCTCGTCGTTCATGACCAGCCTCAACGCGGGCGGTGACACCGTGGCCGGCCCCACCTACACGGTCATCGAGACCCGCAACGACGAGATCGTCACCCCCTACACCTCGGCCTTCCTGTCCGGGCCGAACGTGACCAATATCGTGCTGCAGAACGTCTGCCCGCTCGACCAGACCGACCACATCGGCATCGCCGACGACACGGTGGCTCTGCACCTGGTGCTCAACGCCCTCGACCCCGCCCGCCCGCAGGCCGTGCCCTGCGTCCCGGTGCTGCCGATCCTGGGTGGCTGAGCATGCCCCACGTTCCCTGAACGCAGGTGTCGTCAAAGGCCTTTCGTCCAGGAAAACCTGAAAACGTCACGGGTGGGCTTCGCGGCTTTCCGCAAAACCTGCCGAGCAGAATTCCCAGACCTCTTCGGCGCTGACCGGATCGTCGCTCTCATCAACCGAGACGCCGCTGGTCTGGGCGATGAACATGACCGTCTGCATGGTGAGCGCGGCCGCGCGCCGGGGCCTGGTCCCCGGGTGCAGCGCCTACCATTCTCCCCGTTCTTCATTCTCCGTCGTCTCGCTTTGAGGCGCGGGGCGGCCGTGGTCAGCTCGGATGGGCGCGGTACCACTGCGCCACCGGTGGCCGCTGCGCCAGGTCCATGGCCGGGCTCAGGTCGAGCTTCCCGGCCGCCGCGCTCTCGTTCATCGCCGCCGCCGCGGCCGGGATGTCGGCGTCGTCCAGTTCGTACACGGTCAGATAGCGGTAGCCCGGCCCGTCCGCGGCCGGATCGACGAGCTCGTACCGGGCCACGCCGCTGATCGACGGCACCGCGGCCCGCACCTGCGGGATGTGCGTGCTCTCGTACCACTCGTCGAACGCGCCCAGCTGATCCGGCGAAACCGGGCTGGACCAGGCGAGGAAGACGCCCTTGGCCATGCGCGTGCCTCCGCTTCTCACAAGCTTCAACTGATAACAAACGTTAGGTACAAGTCTAGTTGCCTGGAAGTGGTACAGGCAAGGGTGACCAGCGGAGGATCGCCCACCGTAGCCGCGCCGCACCCCGCCGTCGGCCAAATGCGGACGTGCCGCCCGGCCTCCCGCATAATGGCCGAGTGACCGTGTCGCCATCTTCTGCGCCCAAGACACCTCTCGCCGCCAGGAACCGCCGGCGCGACGAGATCCTCCGGGCGGCGGCCGGCCTGTTCGCCTCGGACGGGTACGCCAGCACCTCGATGCGCGAGGTCGCCGCTGCCTCGGGCATCCTCCCCGGCAGCCTGTACCACCACTTCGAGTCCAAGGAAGCCATCGCCGTCGAGCTGGTCGAGGAGTACCACGCCGACCTGGTCCGGGTCGTCCGCGAGTCGCAGCCCGATCCGGCCGACCCGCTGGCCTCGCTGTACCGGTTCGCGCGCGACATCGCCGACGCCTCCTGGCAGCACCAGGCCGCGCTGACGATCAGCGTCTTCGACGCGCCCGGCACGGCCAGCTCCAGCCTGCGGACGGTGGTCCGCACCGAGCCCGCCAGCGTCGACCGCTACTGGCGCCGCCTGATCAGCGCGGCCGTCGCCGCCGACGCGATCGAGCCCTCGGTGGACAGCCGGATCCTGCGTCACGTGCTCAACCGGACGATCGTCGGGGTCGGCCTGGCCTGGGACTACACCGCCGGGTCGGACGCGGTGACGGACTGCATCCTGGCCCTGCTGTTCGACGGCCTGGCCAGCTCGGCCGACGATTGCGAGGACCGGTCCAAGCCGGCCCGGATCGTGGACGAGGCCCGGATCCGCTGGAACGAGCAGGCGGCCGAGCAGCGGACCCAGCGCCGCGGCCAGATCCTGGACGCCGCCCGCACCGAGTTCGCCCAGCGGGGCTTCGACGCCACCACCGTGCGCGACATCGCCGACGCGGCCGGGGTCAAGGCCAGCAACCTGTACCGGTACTTCGAGTCCAAGGACTCGATGATCCGGGAGATCCTCGGCAACTTCTCCGAGCAATTGCTGGCCGCCTACCGCGACGTGATCCGCGCCAGCGCCGGCACCGTCCAGACCCTCGACGCGATCTTGTGGCTGCTCAACCAGGCCGGCCGGCACTTCAGCCGGGAAGTGGAGATCCTTCAGACGTTCAGCCGCCTGATGACCCTCGGCGTCGCCGACACCTACCACGAGGGCGCCGAAGCCCGGCTGGCACTCTTGTCCGACCTGATCGCCCGCGGCGTCGCCGCCGGCGAGCTCAACCAGATCGCCGACCCCGCCCTGGTCGCCTCCTGCCTCCGCGAGATCATGTGGGCCCCGATGCGCAACCTTGTGCACATCTCGCCCCAGCGCGTCCGCCAGTTCCACCGCCAGTCGGTCCTCTCCGGCCTGGCCCGCTAGCCCCGCCGCCCTCCGGCGGCAACAGGCGCAATGGCGCCATTGCCCGTGTAAGAGGACGCGCAAAGGCGCCATTGCCCGTCCTCCTGCCACGCGCCCGCCCCACCGGGACTCGCCCCCGGGACCAGTCGGTGACCGGGTGTTTTGGGCCACACTGACCCCTTGATTCGGGTAGGTGCCGGTGTTACGGTCCCGGTAACAAACGTTAGGTAACACACCTTCGATGATCAGCTACGACGCGGAATCGCAGCTGAGGCGGCGCCATGCTCAGCCACGCCAGCGGACCAGCCAGGCAGCTAGGCAGCTAGGCAGCTGGGCAGCGGACCGCCAGGCAGCGGCGAACCAGGAAGGGGCAACGCCAGCGATGGAAGCATCCGGCCAGCAGGCAGCGTCACCGGGCCGAGTGATCGACGCCAGCGTGCACGTGTTCTTCCGGTCGAACGATGACCTGCGCGCCCACATGCGGGAACCGTTCGCCAGCCGCGGCATCCCCGACGTGGAGATGGACTGGTACGGCGCACCCGGCGGCGAGTACGTGCCCTGGGCCGAGCGCCCGGAGATGTACCCCGGGTCGGACCCGGACTTCACCGGCCAGCAGCTGTTCGGGGACCGGGGCGTGGACCTCGCGATCCTGCACCCGATGACCCGCGGCTGCGGGCCGGACCGGCACCTGGTGTCGGCCGTCCTGGCCGCCCACAACGAGATGCTGGCCAGCCGGTGGCTTGATCACCCGGCCTACGGCGAGCGGTTCCGCGGCACGATCCGGCTCAATCCCGAGGACATCGAGGGCGCCCTGCAGGAGCTGGAGCGCTGGCGCGATCACCCGCGGATGGTGCAGATCGGCGTGCCGCTGCAGTCCCACGCGCTCTACGGCAAGCCGCAGTTCTGGCCGTTGTGGGAGGCGGCCGCCGACGCGGGCCTGCCGGTGGCGGTGCACATCGAGACCGGGACCGGGGTGGACAGCGCGCCCACCCCCTCCGGGCCGCCGCGGACCTATCCGCAGTACGTCGGGTTCATGGGGCTGAATTACATCTACCACCTGCTGAACATGATCGCCGAAGGCGTGTTCGAGCGGCTGCCGCACCTGAAGGTGGTGTTCGCCGACGGCGGGGGAGACCTGCTCACCCCGCTGATCTGGCGGATGGACACGTTCGGCCGGCCGCACCTGGAGCAGACCCCGTGGGCTCCCGACATCCCCAGCGACTACCTGCCGGGCCACACGCACTTCATCTTCGGGGCGCTGGACGGGCCCGGCGACGCCGACATGGCTGCCGAGTGGCTGGCGATGACCGGCAAGGAGGACATGTTCATGTACGGGTCCAGCTACCCGCACTGGCACACCAGCGACCCCTACACGCTGCCCGCGCACTGGACCGCCGAGCAGCGCGACAAGGTCCTGTTCGGCAACGCCGCCCGGCTCTACGGCCTGGAGCAGGCCGTCCTGCCCACGTGAGAGGGAGACAAGAACCGTCATGACGATGATCGAGACGCACGATCGCGTACCCAGCACCGAACGGGTCGCCGTCCGGGTCGTGGACTCCGACGTCCACCCGGTGCCACGAGCGGCCGAGTTCGCCCCCTACATCCCCGACGTGACCCGCAAGCACTACCTGAACCACAAGATCGGCGACACGATCAACTACGATGCGCCGGACTACGCCTTCGCCAAGGCCATGCGGACCGACACGTTCCCCGCGGACGGCGGGTTCCCCGGCTCCGACCCCGAGCTGGCGTTCAAGCAGCTGATCATGGACGCCGGCTCGGACATCGGTGTGCTCGAGCCGGGCGCCCGGAACCATTTCATCCCCGAGGTCACCCAGGGCCTGAAGATCGCGACCAACCACTGGCTGGCCAACCACTGGCTGGACAGCACCAACAACTGGCACCAGCGCTGGCGCGGGTCGATCTGCGTGGCGGTCGAGGACCCGCAGGGCGCGGCCCGGGAGATCGAGCACTGGGCCGGGCACCCCTACATGTCCCAGGTGCTGATCAACGCCGAGCCCCGGCCCGCCTGGGGCGACCCCAGGTACGACCCGATCTGGGAAGCCGCGGTCCGGCACAACCTCCCGGTCAGCTGCCACCTGTCCCGCGGCTACCACGAGGAGCTGCCGACCCCGCCGGTCGGCCTGCCCAGCTACAACCACGACTTCATGGTCACCTACTCGATGCTGGCCGCGAACCAGGTCATGAGCCTGGTCTTCGACGGCACGTTCGAGCGGTTCCCGACCCTCAAGATCGTCCTGGTCGAGCACGCCTTCACCTGGATCCTGCCGCTGATGTGGCGGATGGATGCCATCTACACCGCGCGCCGCGGCGACGTGCCGGACCTCAAGCGCAAGCCGTCGGAGTACGTGAAGGACCACATCAAGTTCACCACCCAGCCGCTGGACTACCCCGAGGACAAGCTCGAGCTGACCCGGGCCATGGAGTGGATGGAGGCCGACAAGATCCTGCTGTTCTCCTCGGACTACCCGCACTGGACCTACGACGACCCGCGCTGGCTGATCAAGCACCTGCCGGACGCCATGCGCGACCGGATCATGCATGAGAACGGCATCGAGACCTACCTGAACGTGCCGCGCACCGTGCCCAAGCTCGACGGCCAGCAGTTCGTCTACTAGGGGGCAGTGCATGACGGTCACCCAGCCCGGCCAGTCCCACTCGCTGCCGCAGGGCAGGGAGCACGTGGTCTGCACGGAGGACGAGATCCCGCCCGGCGAGCATCGCGTCTTTCCCATCGGCCGGCACGGCGTCGGGGTTTACAACGTCAACGGCGTCTTCTATGCGATCGCGAACTACTGCCCGCACGAGGGTGGTCCCTTGTGCACCGGGCGCGTGCACGGCCGGAGCGTGGTCGCCGACCAGGCCCCCGGCGGAGCCGGGGTGGTTCGCGACGGCGAGTTCATCTACTGCCCCTGGCATCAGTGGGGCTTCGAGCTGGCCACCGGCACCACTGCGGTCAAGCCCGAATGGAGCATCCGCACCTACCCGGTGAAGGTGCTCGACAAGAAGGTCATCGTCACGGCCTGACCGGCCCTCCGGCCTCCGGCCACCAGCCGCCAGCCACCAGAACGCGTAGCCACGAAGCCCGAAACAGGCGCCCAAGGGAGGGCCGTCGTGTCCGAAACAACAGTTACTCCTGCCTCAGTAGACCCGAAGTTCAAGCCCAGCGACCTCATCACGTTTCGCGGTTACCAGCAGGGCGCCATCGGCTTCCTCCTGTACGGCACCGCGACCGGCGCCGTGTACTTCGTGGTGGCGCCGCTGTTCGCGGCCATGCTGCCCGACGTCAAGTGGAGCCTGGGCGTCGTCTCGACCGCCCTGCTGATCCGCGGCCTGCTCAGCATCCCGGTCGCCCCGCTGACCGGCTGGCTGGTGGCCCGCTACGGAGTCCGGCCCATTGTGATGATCGGCACCGTGTTCACCGCGCTGTTCACCGCGCTGACCGGGACGGTCAGCAACCCGGTGGAGTTCGGGTTCATCTTCGGTGTCGCGCTGAGCGTCGCGGACTCGTTCATGGGGTTCATCCCGGCCACGACCGTGGTGCACAAGTGGTTCATGAGCAAGCGCGGCGTCGTGATGGGCCTGGTCAACTCCGGCGCGGGCTTCGGCGGCCTGATCTTCGCCCCGCTCATGTCGGTGCTGGTCGGCAACTTCGGCTGGCGGCACGCGCTGTACGTGCTGGCTGCCATCATCCTCGTTCTGGGCATCCCCTCCATCTGGCTGAAGCGCGGTCCGCGGGAGGTCGGGCAGTGGGTCGACGGCGTGGAAGGGCGCGTCATCCCCGAGCAGGGCCGGGCCGACGCGATCGGTACCGTGCAGGCCAGCCTGAGCAAGATGGCCAAGTCCCCGCTGTTCTGGATGATCTTCCTGATCTTCGGCATCGAGTCCTGGGCGCTGGGCGTCTACGCCGCCGACCAGGTGCTCTACCTGAAGACGATCGGCGTCGGCTCGCTCACCTCGTCCGGTGCCCTGGGCGCGGCGGCAGGTATCGCCGCGGTCTCCGGCATCGTGTTCTCCCGGCTCAGCGACCGGTCCAGCCCCTACTACGTGCTGATCTTCTCCACCTCGCTGATGGCGCTGGGCTCGATAGCGTTCCTCAACGCGCACAACGCGGTGCTGCTGTGGGTCTACTCGGCGCTGTTCGGGGCCGGTTACGGCCTGACCGTCCCGACCATCCCGGTCGCGCTGAGCCGGTACTTCGGCGCGCTGGACTTCTCCAGGGCGTTCGGCATGGGGCAGATCCTGGCCGGCACCATGGGCGGTCTCGGTCCCTGGGTCACCGGCCAGATCGTTGACCACACCAACAGCTACCAGATCCCGATCTACCTGATCACCAGCCTGCTTCTGGTCGGCGTGGTGGTGGCCATCGCCGCGCGGCCCAGCGCCCGGCTCTTTGCCCGCGGCAAGGAAGCCGGGGGCGCGGTGCCGGAGGGTTCGGCCGCCGACAAGCTGCTGGCCCCGGAGTAGGCAACGAATAAAAGGTGATAGCCACGGGGAGAGCCGGGAACTGCGGTCAGGCGACGATGATGCGCACTTCACAATTGAGTGCCGCCTCGAGCGCCGTGTGCAGCCGGCTCTCTCCCACATGGCTGATATCAGCCGGGGAAACGGTAAAGACAGCAACCTCTTCGTCGTTTTCATATGTTCGCTGTAGCTCGGCGCTGATGCCGAAACCGCGGACGACACCGAGCGCGTCCTCGTCGGTACCCCGGCTCAGGAACGTCGGCACGCTGACCTGCGCTTCGCCGCTGGCCGCGAGCGGCCCGCAGGTGGTCTGCGCCCATTTCCGCAAGGCGTCCGGGTCGTCACCGGGGACAATCAGCTCAATTTCCCGCGCGTGCGCCGGAAGCTTTTCCAGTGAGGGCACGAGTACCTCAATTCCGCGCGAACGGAGGTCGGCAATGGCGTGCTGCAGATCGTCGGCAGAAAGACGTCCGGCCGGGTCCAGATTAACTCTGATAACCGCAGTTCTCATAAAAGAGAACATACTCCATTCAAAAGGAGAAGAGACCGCATGCCATCGCTGAATACCGGCATTCATCCCGCGGTGACTCCCCGGCTGATGCTGCCCGCGGGCGCGCAGGGCCGGGAGGACCGGGCGGCCTACGAAGCCCGGGGTGGCTACTCCGGCGGCCCCAACGGCTATCTCGAGGCGGAGGACCTGATCTCGGCGGTGGCCGGGACCGGCCTGCGCGGCCGGGGCGGGGCCGCCTTCCCGCTCGGCGTCAAGCTGGCTGCGGTGGCCGGCCAGCCCGGTGATCACGTGCTGGTGGTCAACGGGGAGGAAGGCGAGCCCGCGTCGGTCAAGGACCGCTGGCTGCTGCGCACCCGGCCGCACCTGGTCCTCGACGGGGCGCTGCGCGCCGCCTCCGCCATCGGGGCGGTGACCGCGTACGTGTACGTCTCCGACGGCCTGGCCGCCGAGAGCGTCCGGACGGCCCTGGCTGAGCTGGACGAGCTTCCCGTCCCGGTGCACGTGCGGACCGTGCCCCACAGCTACGTGGCCGGTGAGGAGACCGCCGCGGTACGGGCCATCAACGGCGGCCCGGCCAAGCCCGCCGACAAGCCACCGCGGCCGTTCGAGGAGGGCGTGGCCGGCTGCCCGACCCTGGTCTCGAATGTGGAGACGATCGCCAACCTGCCCCGCATCGCGGCCAGCCGGGCCGGCCCCGATCAGGCTGGCCTCGATCGGGCGGGCCCCGGCCGGGAAACGTTTCTGCTGACGCTGACCGGCAGCTGCCCCCGGCCCGGCCTGTACGAGGTGCCGTTCGGCGGCCCGCTGGGGGAGGCCGCCGAGACCCTCGGCGGGCTGGCCGGCCCGCCGCGCGGTTACCTGATGGGCGGGTACTTCGCCGGGCTGCTGAACAGCCGCGGCCACGGCCTGGCGCTCGACTACGACGTGTTCCGCGACCAGGGCAGCGGCCTCGGCTGCGGCGCGGTCATCGTGCTGGGGCCGGCCGACTGCCCGGTCGGCAGCGCCGCCCAGGTGATGGCCTACTTCGACCGGAACAACGCCAGCCAGTGCGGGTCCTGCTTCAACGGCACGGCCGCGATGAGCGGCGTCACCACCGCGCTGGCCTCCGGCCTGGCCGGCCCGGCCGACGTGCAGCGGCTCGAGTCCTGGGCAGCCTTCCTGCCCGGACGGGGTGCCTGCGCCACCCTGGACGGGGCCGCCAACGTCGCCCGCAGCCTCCTGCGCGAGTTCCCGGCCGAGGTCGAAGCCCACGTCCGGGACCGCTGCGGGCAGTGCGCCGAGGTCGACTTCAGCGCCCGCACCCCGCCGTTCGCCGTCGTTGCCTACGCCGAAACCGTGGAGGAGACCGCGCTATGAAGATCAAGCTGGACCGGACGGTGTGTGACGGGTTCGGGAAGTGCGCCGAGCACGCCCCGTCGGTGTTCTCCCTGGACGAGTGGGGGTACGCGTCGCTGGCGGGCTCGGCCGAGGTGCCGGAAGCCCTGGAGCCCCAGGTCCGCCGGGCGATTCTCGACTGCCCGGTGGACGCGATCATCGAGCGCCTGACCGCCCCGGCCGCGCCTGCGGGCGAGGATAGATTGGCGGGGTGAGCACCCGCGTCGCGCCGATCTTCCCGGTCGCAGACATCGACGCCGCCCTGTCCTATTACCGCGGGCTTGGTTTCGGTGTCCGCCGCTGGCGTGGTGGCGGGTACGGCTTCGTCACCTTCGACGGCGTGGAGATCCATCTTGGCGTGGACGCTGACCTCGCGGCCGGCGCGCGCCCCCGGGCCACGGCGTACCTGTTCGTCGAGGACGCCGACGCGCTCGCCCGGACCTGGACGTCGGCCGGCGGGGACGTACGGCTCCCGCAGGACACCGACTGGGGTCAGCACGAGGGCGTGCTCATCGACCCCGACGGCAACATGATCCGGTTCGGCTCGCCGGCCGGCGCAGGCTGAGGCTCAGCCGCCGAAGCGGACCGGGGCCAGCGGAAAGCGGCGCTGACCTGTACGTTTATTAGCGTGCCGCTGTTGCCGTTTCCGGCCGGAACGGTGTGGATGGACGAACTGGCGGCTCCACTCGCGGCAGGCTCGTTAGCGAATCGGGCCTCGATTCTGCAACCGCTCAAATGAGCGCAATCGTGTGTATGACTTCACGCTGTTTCGGCCTTCTCCCCGCCATTTTCGTGGCCGGCCCGTTATGGGCTTTTTATCGGCTACGTCCTGATAAAACTGCTACCGTAATCAATCGTTGACCACCGGTCGGCTAGCTGCGGGCGACCCCCGTCACGTGGCCGTTCGGCTAAACCGTTCCGCAAAAAAACGGGTGCGTTCCTGAAACACGGGTGGGACAGGTCGGCCGATTCACCGTGCGTACGGTCACGACCGCAATGCCCTATGTGTGCCGAAGACGACAGGGAACGCGATGAGCCGGGTGACTACTGCTCGCAATTCAGCCCCGGCCGAGCCGGGGGGCGACGTGGGGACACCAGCTGGTGGTCCCGACCCCGTGCGAGGCCCGGGACATCATCGGTCTTCCGCGGGCTCGCCCCCGGGCCGCTCGCCAAGGTCCCGTCCGGCCGGTCGGCCCGGCCGGCGCCGGCAGTGGCCGATCCGGCGCACGATGACCCTGCTGCTGGCGATCCCGGTGATCGCGATGGTGGTCCTGTGGGCCTACGCCGCCACCACCACCATCGGCCCGTACCTCGCCCAGCGCAACGGCCAGACGCTCAACCGCGAGGTGGGCCCGTCCAGCGAGCAGTTCCTGGCCCAGCTGGCCGAGGAGCGCGCGGACACGCTGGCGTTCCAGACCGCGCACGGCGCGGTGTCGCGGGCCACGCTGACCAGCCAGCGGGCGGCGACCGACTCCGCCACGAATGAGCTGAAGGCTGGCCTGGCCCATACGGCCGGGATCGGCGGTACCGCCGCCACGGCCGCGGCCGCCACGCTGATCAACGCGATGGGCGGCCTGACCACCACCCGGACCCAGGTGGACGCGGGCTCGATCAGTCCGCTGACGGCGTTCGCGAACTACAACCACATCGTCGACGTGTACTTCCAGTGGGTGAAGACCCAGCTGGTGACCGACACCTCGATCGGCCTCTACCAGCAGGGCGAGGCGGTCATCGCCTCGGGTGAGGCGCTGGAGATGCTCGGCCGGGAGGCCGCGGTGGTGGGCGGCGCGCTCGCGGCCGGGGGCAAGGTGTCAGCGGCCGACTACCAGCAGTTCGTGCAGGCGCTGGACGAGCAGCGGCTGCTGATCCAGACGATCAACTCACCGCAGTCCTGGCCGCTCACCCCCGACCCGTTCCGGTCGTTCTACGCGTCCAGCTCCTACCAGGAGCTCGCCTCGCTGGAAAACCAGGTGGTGGCGGCCGGTCCAGGCGGCAAGATCCCGTTCGACCCGACCGTCTGGCAGGCGGAAATCCAGTCCACCCTGCGGTCCTACGGTGACATCGAGCTGGCCGCCACCGACGCGATCACCGCCAGCTCGGCCCGGGTCGGCCACGGCATCCTGATCCGGCTCATCGTGGTCGGCGGGGCCGGGCTGGCGGCGGTCGTGATCGTTACGTTCCTGCTGGTGCGGTTCGGCAACCGGCTGACCCGGGAGCTGACCGGCTTCTACGGGACGGTCCGGTCGGTGGCCGAGGAACGGCTGCCGTCCCTGGTGCAGCGGCTGTCCGATGGCCAGGAGGTGGACGTGGACGCGGAGTCCGAGACGTCACCGCTGGCCCTGCAGACCAACACGCTGGAGGTGGCCCGGATCGCCGACGGCTTCTCGGTCGTCCAGCGGACGGCCGTGACCGCCGCCGTCGGCCAGGCCGAGCTGCGCCGTGGCGTCAGCAACATCTTCCGCAACCTCGCCCGCCGCAACCAGTCGCTGCTGCAGCGACAGCTGCGGATGCTGGACGAGATGGAGCGGCGCACCGAGGATCCGGACGCGCTGGCCCAGCTGTTCCGGCTGGACCACCTGACCACCCGCATGCGGCGCCAGTCCGAAGGCCTGATCATCTTGTCCGGGGCCACCCCCGGGCGCCGCTGGAACAAGCCGGTGCCGGTCATCGAGGTGCTGCGCGGCGCCACCGGCGAGATCGAGGAGTACGTCCGGGTCGACCTGTCGACCGAGTCCGAGGACCTGGTGGCCGGGTCGGCCGTGGCCGACCTCACGCACCTGCTCGCGGAGCTGATCGAGAACGCGGCCCAGTACTCGCCGCCGCAGACCCACGTCCAGGTCAAGACCGGCTGGGGCGCCAGCGGCTTCATCGTCGAGGTCGAAGACCGCGGCCTGGGTATCCCGGCCGCCACCATGGACGAGCTGAACCAGCGGCTGACCCACCCGCCCGAGTTCGACCTGGCCGACAGCGACCAGCTGGGCCTGCTGGTGGTCGGCCGCCTGGCTCGGCGGCACGGGATCCGGGTGACGCTGCGCAGCTCCGCCTACGGCGGGGCCGCCGCCATCGTGCTGATACCGAAGAAGCTGGTGGTCCCGGCCGGCATGTCACCCCAGGCGGAGCCCGGCCCGGCCCCGGAGACTGGCACGGCTTCGCGCTGGGTGCCGTTCCCGGACCTGACCCCCGCCCGCGCGAGGTCGGCCGCCGGCCAGGCTCCGACGATGAACGCCGCCCCCGCCGATCCGGCGGCCCCCTCTCCACGGATGGCGTCGTACCCGGAGATGCCCCCGACGGCACCCAGCACCCCCGATGACGAGCTGGGATCCGGCGAGGACGCCGGCTCCAGCACCTGTGCCGGGTTGCCCCGGCGCACCCGGCAGGCCAGCATGGCGCCGCAGTTGCGGGAGACCTCACGCGGCCGCCGGATGCACCAGGCGAACGGCCAGCCCCCGGCGCCCGGCGACGACGCGCCTGCGGGCCGGTCGGCCGAGCAGGCCCGCTCGCTGATCTCATCGGTCCAGCAGGGCTGGCGCAGCGGCCAGGCCGCCGCCGAACAGGCCGACAAGCAGGGGAGCAGCCACCCGGGTGAACCGCCCGCCGATGATCAGCACGGATCCAGTGGGAGCGGGTCATGAGCGCACCGACCGTGCCGGGCGGCCTTGACTGGCTGCTGGCCAACCTGACCTCGACCGTCGATCACGTCCAGCAGGCGGTCATCTTCTCCGCCGACGGCCTGGTCATGGGCACCTCGCCGGAGCTGGGGCGGGAGGACTCCGAGCACCTGTCCGCGCTCGCGGCCGGTGTGCAGAGCCTGGCCCGTGGGGCCGGGCAGCGTTTCCACGGCGGGAACGTCCGGCAGACGATCATCGAGATGGACGCCGCCCTGCTGTTCATCACGGCCGCTGGGACGAGCACCTGCCTGGCGGTGCTGGCCGACTCCGACGCCGACGCCGGCCAGGTCGCCTACGAGATGACTGTGCTGGTCAAGCGGCTCGGGCAGCATCTGGGGACGAGTCTGCGGGCCGCAGTCCCGGAGACGGGCACGGGGTGACGTCGCGGCCATGGACTCCGACGGAAGCAGCTGGGTAGACGGTGACGCGGGCCCGGTGGCCCGGCCCTACATGCTCACCGGGGGCCGGACCCGCCCGCGGGGCCGCACCCGCATCGACCTGATCGACTACATCATCCGCACCGGCAAGTCCGCCGAGGGCTACCTGGTCACGCCCGAGCGCGCCCAGATCCTCAGGCTCTGCCAGCGTCCCATCACCGTCGCCGACCTGGCCGCGGCCACCAAGATCCCGCTCGGCCTGGTCCGGGTGCTGGTGGCCGACCTGGTCGGCGACGGCCTGGTGTCGGTGCGGGAGCAGGCGCCGGACGCCGGCCCGGTCACCGACACCGGCCTGCTCCAGAAGGTCCTCAACGGCCTCCAGGCCCTCTAGTTAGCTGGCGGGCGTCGCCACTTCTGCGGTCTCAGGGCTGGCCGGCGAAGCCGAGGATCGACGGGGCGGCCTGGACCCAGGTGTCGAACATGTTGTAGTGGTCGACCCGGCCCGCCGCGCGGTCCTTGGCCGCCTGCTCCCAGGCGTCCTCCGGCCACGGCGGGTCGATCAGCTCGGCCCCGTCGATCAGGCAGCTGACCTCCAGCGAGGTCCGCTTGGGGTGGTCGATGTCGCCGGCCCCGCCGCGGATGATCAGCGTCGGCACCGTGATGTTATGGAAAAGGTCGTCATCGACCCCGGGGATGGTCTGTCCGGGCTTGGAAACGAACGCGCCCAGCCAGCGGGTCATCGTCCGCTCGAATTCGGCCGGGTCCTGGCTGAGGATGCGGTCCCGGTTCTTGGGGTTTGCCTCGGTCAGGGCCGCCCACTCGGGCAGTCGCAGCACCCCGGGCATGCCCTCGGTGCGGACCGCGCGGATGCTCGGCAGCGCGTAGTAGGCGCCGAGGCTGAACGTGCCGACCACGCCGCCGACGATGTTCCACACCACCAGCTTGGTGGCCAGCTCCGGGTAGAGCATGACGGTCAGCATCGAGTCGCGCGCCCCGCCCGAGCCGCCCGCGATGATGCAGGGCGCCGCGTCCAGCGCGGTGAGCAGTCCGTGCAGCGTCTCGGCCCGCATATGAGACTCGGTCTGACCGTAGAACTGCACGTCAGACTCGCCGCAGTTCGGCCGGTCCCACAACAGCACCCGTAGCCCGCCCGCGGCCAGCGCGTCGGCCAGCGGCCGCAGCCCGGGGATCTCCTTGCTGAACCGCCCGCCCGGGGTCAGCACGATCAGCGGCGCGCCCGCGTCGCCGATCAGGTCGTACACGACGTTGCCACCGTTGATCTCGATCACCGACACAGTCCACCGCCACCTTGACGCCAAATCGCGAGTGATAACAAACGTTCGATCTCACGGTAACAACTGGCGGCGGACCCGGCAAGGCTCGCGCCTGCTGGACGGGTTTTCGCTTGCGCCCGTCGTCCCGGGTTTCGCTTGCGCCCGTCGTCCCGGGTTTCGCTTGCGCGCGCCACCTCTGTTTCGCTTGCGCCGGCCGGCCCCGTTTATCTACGCTGGAACAAACGTTTGGTAACGTCCGGATCGCGGCGGAACCGCGACGACGCCCAGGGAGCATCGGTTGCGGGCGAAGCCCCGGCCAGGTGGCCTGGCCGGCGGCAGCCCCGCGGTCACGGCCGACGGCGCGCGCCGGAGCGAGATTCTGGCCTCCGCGGCGCAGCTGTTCGCGTCGTCCGGGTCGATCGGCACCTCGCTGAAGGACATCGCCGAGGCGTGCGGGATCCTGCCCGGCAGCCTGTACCACCACTTCGCGTCCAAGGAAGCGATCCTGCTCGAGCTGCTGGTCGGCTACCAGCGCGAGCTGGACGCCGCCGGGGCTGCCGCGCTCGCGTGGCTCGATCGCGACGATCCCCCCGGCGCGACGTTCGGGCAGGTCATGGAGCTGGCCGATACGATCGCGGGGATCGCCCGGCGGCACCGGGCCGCGTTGCAGCTGACGCTGTACGAGCCGCCAGCCGGGGCCAGCCCGCAGTTCGCGGCCTGTTCCCAGCGCGGCCCCGGGGCGGTCGACCTGGCCATGGCCGGGCTGCTGCGGCGAGCCCAGGACCGCGGCCACCTCGGGCCCGGCGTCGATACCGCCGTGCTCGCCCGGCAACTGGCCGAGAGTATGCGCCACGTCGCCCTGGCCATCCTGCTCGGCGGGCCGCCCGAGCAGGTCGCGGCCGCCGTCTGCGACCTGCTGCTGTATGGCATCGCGGCCCAGCCGCCGGACGACGCGGAGCTGGACCGGTCGGCCGCCACCGCGGCCGCCGACGCCGCCATCCACGCCTGGGGTGAGCCGGACGGCGCGGGCCGGCGGGACAAGAGGGCCGCGCTGCGCTCGGTGGCCCGGGCCGAGTTCGCCCGGCACGGCTACGAGGCCACCACGGTCCGCGACATCGCCGCCGCGGCCGGTCTGGCCGCTGGCAGCGTGTACCGGCTGATCGGGACCAAGGAAGCCCTGCTGGGGTCGATCATGAACGCCTTCCACGACCAGCTGTCGGCCGGGTACGACGCCGTCCTGGCCGCCGATGCCACCGCGCTGGCCAAACTGGACGCGCTCACCTGGCTGAACCTGAACGTGCTGGGCCGGTTCGGGCCCGAGCTGGCCATCCAGGCCGCCTGGCTGCGGGCCGTGCCCCCCGCCGCCAGCGACCTGCGCCGCCCGGGTGGCCCTGGCCCACTCCCGGGCCACCCTGATCCGCGGCGCCGCGCTCCCGGTTTAGCGCCCTGCCACGCTCAGCGAGCGGCCGCCAGGGTCTTGCCCGCCAGGTGGGCGGAATCGAGCGCGTCGGTATGCATGGTGGCCGCCAGGTCGGTGAACTCGTCCAGCGCCGGGTTGACACCGACCAGCGTGAACTCGCGCTCGACGACGGTCAGGTCGGCGCCCCAGACCGTGCCCAGGAAGTGCGTGAGGTAGCCGGTCGAGTGGTCCCAGCCCTCGCGCGGGGTGCCGGGGCCGTAGGCGCCGCCCCGGACCGTGGCCAGGACGACGGGCTTGCCCGCCAGCAGCGGCGGCGCGCCCGCCCCGGCCCGCGGGTCGGTGACGATCAGGTCGATCCAGGCCTTGATGTGCTGGGAGACGCCGAAGTTGTACAGCGGCACCGCCAGCACGATCGCGTCGGCGGCCAGCAGCTCGTCGACCAGGGTGGCGGCCAGCGCCACCGCCTGGCCCTGCTGCGGGCTGCGGTCCTGCTCCGGGGTGCGGCCGGCGGTGACCGCCAGCGGCCAGGCGTCGGCTGGGATGGGGTCGGTGCCCAGGTGCCGCCGGACGACGGTGTCGCCCGGGTGAGCGGCCAGCCACTCCTGCTCGACGATGTCGGCGAGCTCGCTGCTGGCGGATCCGTCGACGCGGATGCTGGCGTCGAGCCGGTAGAGCGTCATGGCAGAGACTCCTCATGGATGAGAATCAGGTATTTCAAGCGTGAACTAACGTAGCACAAGCTACTTCACGCTTGAAGTATTCCGGGAGGGAAACGGGCGAAGTATGCTCGGCGTCATGACCGCGACCCCGGACGCGGCGGCCAGCGCGCCTGCCCCCGCCGCGGAACCGCGCTGGCTGACCCCGCCGGAGCAGGAGGCCTGGAAAGCGGTCGCCGCCCTGATGCTGCAGCTGCCCGGCCCGCTGGACGCTCAGCTCCAGCAGGACTCGGGCCTCAGCCTGTACGAGTACCTGGTGCTCAGCTCGCTGTCGATGGAGCCCGGCCGCACCGTGCGGATGAGCCAGCTGGCCCGGCTGGCCAACGGCTCCATGTCGCGCCTGTCCAACGTGGCCAAGCGGCTTGAGCAGCGCGGCTGGCTGCGGCGCGAACCGGACCCGCACGACGGCCGTTCGACCGTGGCCCGGCTCACCGACAGCGGCTGGGAGGTCGTGCAAGCGGCCGCCCCCGGCCACGTCGACGCGGTCCGCCGGCTGGTGATCGACGGGCTGACCCCGGCCCAGATGGAGGCCCTGACCGCCGCCGCCCGCGGCATCACCGACAGCCTGGTGAACTGCCCGGAGACCGCGAGCCCGTGCACCGAAGACCCTTGCTGACCGCGACTGCGATCAGTCCTCGGGGATCAGCGCCAGCGCCTCCACTTCCGGCACCAGCTCGGGGCGGAACAGCGCCGCCACCTGGACCGCGGTGCTGGCGGGCGGCCGCTCGGTGTCGACGTACTCGTCGCGCACGACCCGGATGGCCGGCAGGTAGCCGACGTCGGTCACGTAGAAGTTGAGCTTGACCACGTCGGCGAAGGTGGCACCGGCCGCGGCCAGGCAGCGGCGCAGGACCAACGGGGGAGCGTCTGATGACCGGGCAGCCGGGCGACCCGTACCAGCCCCACGATCCGTACCAGCCACCGCCACCGGGCGGCTACGGGGCCCCCCGCTCCCGGGGGCTTCCCGCCCCAGCCGCCAAACCCACCGCCACCGAACCCGCCGCCCGGGCCGCCGCGCCCGGCCCACCGCGAACGGAACATCCTGATCGGAGCGGGCGCCGCGCTGGCCGTGTCAATGAACCAGCTGGCCGATGACCTGGAGAGCGGGGGCGACGCGAATACCGACGAGGCCACCGTGCAGTCCGACGCCGCCCAGGTTGAATCGGCTGCTCAGGCCCTGCAAGCTGACCCGGGCCGCTACTTGTGCGGCACCGTGTCGGCGTCCATCGGGCCGACGGTCAGCGTCCTGGTCGTGACCAGCGGCGTGACGTAGCCGGCGTCCACGTTGTCGATCCTGGCCGTCAGCGCGGTGGTCTGGTTCGGCGGTATGACCTGGACCTGCTCAACCCGGGGCACATCGGCGCTAGCCCCCGGGTCGCGGGTGCTGAAGTTGACGAACGCGGCGCTGGCCGTGTGCGGGGCCAGCGTCTGCGCCTTCTCGCCGCCGGTGGCCAGCTTGGCCGTCCAGACGTCCTTCATTCCCAGCGGCTTCGGCGTCCCCCCGGCGCCGCCGATCAGCTCCACCCCCGGGAAGCCGTACAGCGTGCAGGTCCAGGCCGAGACGTTGGTGAGCTCGGCGTAGAAGCTGCCGGTGGTGCTGCCCTCTTCCTGCGGCCCCTGGATCACCTGCAGCGACAGGTCCTTGGTGGCACACGGGGCGCTGGTCGGCAACACCGCCGCGCTGCTGCCGGACGCGCTGGCCGTTCCCGATCCGCCGGACGCGCATCCGGCCAGTGCGGCCGCGATCGCCGCCGTCGCGGAAACCCCCGAGACCAACTTCATCCTGTTCACTGGTGAAACCCCCATCGGCATCCCCGTTGCTGTTCTTCCGGCACCGGTTGGGACGCCGCTACCCGCGTCCAGGTTGGGCCCTTTCACCGTCCGGCCGCTCAACGCAACTGGACGGGCTGTCGTCTATGGGGGTGACCACGACAGTCAGGGGAACATGTGGACAGAAAGCAGACGCGGGCCTTCGAGGGCTTCGTCACCGAGTCAGGCGACACCCTGCTGCGGATGGCGATCCTGCTCACCTCGGACGTGGGCCTGGCCGAGGACGTGTACCAGGAGACCCTGCACCGGCTGGCGGCCCGGTGGGCGCGGGTCGCCAGCCCGATGGCGTTCTGCCGCCGGGTCATGCACAACATCGTGATCGACCAGGCCCGGGCCCGGCGGCGGCGTCCCCGGCAGCTCGGCCTGGCCAGCGGGCACGACCGCGGCGACCCACGGTCGGGTGACCCGGCCGCCGCCGTCGAGCTCCGGCCGGCCCTGCTGGCCGCGCTGAACACGCTGACCCCGCAGCAGCGCGTCATCGTCGTGCTGCGGTATTTCGACGACCGCAGCGAGAACGAGGTCGCCGACCTGCTCGGGGTGGCGCCGGGGACGATCAAGAGCACCGCGTCCCGGGCCGTCGCCCAGCTCCGGGCCCAGCCCGGCCTCATCGCCCTGTTCGCCGCCGACGCCGCTGGCGTCGCCGGCCCCGCCCGGACTCCCGCCCCCAGCACCATCGGAGAGGACCACCATGCCCGGTACTGACGAAGACATCCTGCGCGACCTGATGGGCCGCGCCACCCACGACCTGCACGCCTCGCCCGCGGTCACCGCCCGGGTGCTGACGCGGCAGCGCCACCGCCGCTGGCGGAACCGCGCGGTCACCACGGTGGTGACCGGCGCCGCGGCCGGGACCGTGGCCGGCGTGGTCGTGGCCGGCCAGGGCGGCACCCCCGGACCAGGTGGCAGCGGCACCCCGGCCCACCTGACCGCCGCCCAGCACGAGCTCTACCAGCTGAGCGACGCCGCCGCGGCGACCCCGGCACCGTCCGGCCGCTACGTGACGCTGACCGAACGCGAGAACGGCGGGGTGAAGCGGACCAGTGTGCTGGACCGCCAGACTGGCGACGTCTACACCTACCAGCAGGGCGCCGGGGTCCCGGCCGAACTGCCGGTGGCCCGGCACGACTCGCCCACCGCGGCCGAGTTCGCCGGCTGGACCACCGACCCGGCCAAGCTCCGCGGCGTGCTGCTGGCCCAGGCCAGGAAGGAGAACGCCCAGGCCGAGAAGGAGTTCCAGCAGCAGCTGCGCCGGCTCCCGGCCAAGCTGCGGCACAAGAAGGTCATAGCCACCAACCCCACGGCGGGCGAGACCGACGATGACCTGGTCTTCGAGCAGGCCACCGACACGCTGTGGAACCCGCTGGTGGCACCGGCCCTGCGGTCCGCGCTGTACAAGGTGCTGGCGGGCACCCCCGGAGTGGTCGTCCGCACCCGCACCCACGACCTCAGCGGCCGCCCCGCGACCGAGATCAGCCGGGTCGACAACCCCGAAGGCGAGACCACCTCGACGTTCGAGGACCCCGCCACCGGCACGGTGCTCGAGTCGCTGTTCGTCACCCCGCCCAGCAAGAGCACCGGCGCCGCCGGCGAAACCAATTACGACCTCTACCAGTCCATCACCAGCAGCAACACCTTGCCCGCCAACCCCTACGCGCGCTAAACGACCAGGCCGGCGTGGCCTGGCCGGCCGGCACCTCGAGCCCGACCTGAACCTGCGCTGCCTCCGCGCCTCTTCCTCAGCGTCCGCCACGGTGGTTCACTGAGCAAACCGGCCGGAGGAGCGACGATGCCCTCGATCCCTGAGACCCTGCGTACCGCCGCGGCCCGCTGCCCGGACCGGGAGGCGCTGGTGTTCGGCGCCGCCCGGCGGTCCTACCGGGAGCTGTACGAGGAGACCGAACGGGCGGCCGCGGCCCTGGCCGGCCGGGGCGTCGTCCCCGGGGAGCGGGTGCTGCTCATCTCCCCGAACAGTGACGCCTTCGTGGTCGCGGCCTACGCGATCCTGCGGGCCGGCGCGATCCTGGTGCCGGGCAACCCGCGTAACGCCCCGCCCGAGGTCGCGCATCTGGTGCGAGACTCCGGCGCGATGATCGTGCTGTACGCGCCGGAACTGGCCGACGTGGTCACCCGGGGGGTCGCCGCCAGCGGGGCCACCCCGCAGGTCCTGCCGCTGGACGGTCTGGCCGCCGAGGCCAGCGAGCCCCACCCGCCCGTCACCCACCAGCCCGCCGAGTCCGACGACGCGCTGCTGCTGTACACCTCGGGCACCACCGGCGCGCCCAAGGGGGCGCTGTTCGATCACCACCGGGCGCTGTGGGTGGCGGTCAACGTGTCCGGGACCACCGGCTACCGCGACGGCGACCGCACCCTGCACGTGGCCCCGCTCTACCATGCCGCCCAGCTGGTCCTGGTGCTGATCGCGGGCACCGCGCTGGCCATGACGCACGTGGTGGCGCCCCGGTTCGACCCGGCCGAAGTGGCCACGACGATGGAGCGGGAGCGCATCTCGCTGTTGTTCGGCGTGCCGACCATGTACCAGTTCCTGCTGCGGCTGCCGGACATCGCCGACCGGGACCTGTCAGCCTGGCGGGTCGGGATGTACGGGGCGGCCCCGATGCCGCCCGACTCAGCCCGCGCCCTGGTGAAGACGTTCCCGCGGGTGGCCCTGTTCCAGCTGTGCGGGCAGACCGAAGCCGGTCCCGGCGGGATCTACGCCGGGCCGGAGGACGTGCTGGCCCGCCCGGACGCCATGGGCCGCTACGCGCTGCCCAACACCGAGGCCCGGGTGGTGACCGCCGACGGCGCCGACACCGGCCCCGACGAGGTGGGAGAGCTGGTGCTGCGCGGCGAGACGATCATGAAGGGTTACTGGAATCAGCCCGAAGCCACCGCCGAGGCCATCCGCGACGGCTGGCTGCACACCGGGGACCTCGCGGTCCTGGACGCCGGCGGCTACATCACGCTGGTCGACCGGATCAAGGACCTGATCATCACCGGCGGCCGCAACGTCTACTCGATCGAGGTCGAAGCCGCGCTGGCCGGGCACCCGGACCTGCTCGACGTCGCGGTGGTCGGCGTCCCGCACCCCGACTACGGCGAGAGCATCGTCGCGGTGGTCCAGCCCGCCGACGGCGCCGAGCCGACCGTCGAGTCGCTGCGGGCCTGGACCCGCGACCGCATCGCCGACTACAAGGCCCCGCACCTGGTGGTGGTCCGCCCCATCCCGCGCAACCCGTCCGGCAAGATCCAGAAGCACCTGCTCCGCGCCGACCTGAAAGCGGCCGGCCTCCCGTGACGATGACCCCAGGCCCGCCGGGCTGGTCGCGCTTGATCGGCCGGTGGGCCGTCGAGGGCGCTCACCCGCTGCTGCCGGGCGACGTCATCCGCGGGCAGGTCACGTTCGAATGGCTGACCGGGCGGCAGTTCGTGATCCAGCGTTCGCACTACGACCACCCGGACATCCCCGACGCGATCACGATCATCGACGCGGCCGGCGGGCAGCCGTCCATGCACTATTTCGACCGCCGCGGCGTTTCGCGGGTGTACGCGGTCAGCCTGGACGAGGACCGGTGGCGGTTCTGGCGTGACGACCCCGGCTTCGGCCAGCGGTTCACCGGCGTCTTCAGCGACGACGGCGACACGATCACCGGCCAGGGCGAGATGTGCCGGGACGGATCCACCTGGGAACCGGACCTCGCGCTGACCTACCGCCGGGTCCCGTCCCGTCCCGCCACGGCGGCCCGGACCCACGCCGACCTCGACGAGATGGCCCGCCGGGTGATCGACGGCAACCACTACATGACCCTGGGGACCACCGACCCCGACGGGCGGCCGCGGCTGTCGCCGGTGTACTACACCCCGGCCCGGTACACCGACTTCTACTGGGTCTCCGCGCCCGGCGCCCAGCACTCGCTGAACCTCGCGGACCGCCCCGAGACCGAGATCGTGATCTTCGATTCCACCGCACCCGCCAACCAGGGCGAGGCCGTCTACCTCTCGGCCACCGCGGCCGAGGTCCCCGACGGCGAACTGGAGTCCGTCATCGGGGAAGCGTTCCGCACCACCGCGGGCGCCCGGCGGTTCACCCTCGCCGAACTGCGCGATGGCACCCTGCAGTTGTACGTCGCGCGCGCCCGCTCGTGCGAGGTCCACGTGGCCGCGAATCACCCGGGGCACGGCCGCGGCGTCGACACCCGTCAGCCCGCCGAACCGGGCTGACGGGTCGCAGGGGGCGGAATTGACCCGTCAGCCCGGTTTATTTCGGGGTGGTTATTTAACAGTGAGGCCGAACGATTTACCATCCCAGCCCAATGGGCTGGGCGCTATTTCCACTTGCCCGGTCGACTGCCCATTGCTGGTCATTATGCGCGGAAAATGTGTCCAGTCCCCGAGTGCCCGGGTGCGCCCGGAGGTATCGGTGAGCGTGACGTCCGAGAACGAGTTCAGCTGCTCAGGATGTATCGGCGCGACGTAGGGCTGGCCGTTATAGGCCGCCAGCCACACGTCACCGAGGTGGGCTATGCCGAGCGGGCCGCCGCTGTAGGGAAGGGACGCCACGTACTCGTCCCCGTTGCTGGGGTCGGCGATCTTCATGTACGCCGTGTTCGACCCGGTGTTGTACGACACGGTGAGCGTCACCGTCTCCCCGGCGTAGAAGCAGCCGCGTTGATCGGTGCTGCCAGCGCAGGGACTGCTGGCCGGGTACGGCCGGGGGTGGACCCAGAAGTAGGACGCGCTGTTGCCGCTGGTGCTGTCGTCCGCGTTCGGGCTCCACGAGCTGGTGGGCGTGGAGCTGTTCGTGGTCGGGATCAGCTCCACCTCGGGGGTGGACGTGCTGGTGGTGCTGTTCTCCAGCGATATGAACGGCTGGTAGCTGCTTTTGAACTGGTTACCCCGGACCAGGGTCGTGGTCTCGGTGGCCTGCTCGAAACCGCTGGCGTTGCTCGCCCCGTATCCGGGCGCGCCCTGGGTGTACTGGGCCTGCGAACCGGACGGGGCGGGGAGCGGGGCCGGTCTCGCGCTGGTGGCCGGGCCGGCCTGGCTGGCACTGGCGGGGACGGCGGCGGCCACGGCCATCGCCGCAGCCGTCATTACGCCGCTGAGCAGGCCAATTTTCTTGATCATTAATGGCACCTTTCGAGGGAACGAAAATGCAAGAAGCTTGTTCCCCGAAAATGCCGTACTGAATCAAACTCCAGCCGCCGGAACCCTTTTAAAAAATGGAAAAAGGAGCCCATTCAAGAATTGTTGCCAAAAGGGTAAATGCGGAAATAGCCCAGGATTCGGCGCGCGGTACCATGATCGAATGACGTTGCCGATCGAGCAGATCCGGGCCGTGCCCAAGGTGCTGCTGCACGACCACCTCGACGGTGGCCTGCGGCCGGCCACGATCGTCGAGCTGGCCCAGGCCATCGGGTACGACGACCTGCCCAGTTACGACCCCGAAGCGCTGGCCCGGTCCATGACCGGCGCCGCCCGGCGCGGGCACCTGGAGCTGTATCTGGAGCCGTTCCGGCACACGGTCGCGGTCATGCAGACGCCCGAGGCGCTGACCCGGGTGGCGGCCGAGTGTGCCGAGGATCTGGCGGCCGACGGGGTGGTCTACGCAGAGGTCCGGTTCGCGCCCGAGTTGCACCTGGACCGCGGGCTGCGGCTCGACCAGGTGGTCGAGGCCGTTCTGGAGGGCTTCCGCCGGGGGAGTACCGGGAACGGGATCGTGGTCCGGGCGCTGCTCACCGCGATGCGGACCACGGCCCGCTCGCTGGAGATCGCCGAGCTGGCCGTCCGCTACCGCGATCTGGGGGTGGTCGGCTTCGACATCGCCGGCGCCGAGGCGGGCTGGCCGCCCAGCCGCCATCTGGACAGTTTCGAGTACGTGCAGCGGGAGAACTTCCACATCACCATCCACGCCGGGGAGGCGTTCGGGCTGCCGTCGATCTGGGAGGCGGTCCAGTTCTGCGGCGCCGAGCGGCTCGGCCACGGCGTCCGGATCGTCGACGACATCAAGACCGACCCGGATGGTTTGGCCACGCTGGGGCGGCTGGCTTCGTTCATCCGGGACCGCCGGATCGCGCTGGAGCTGTGCCCGACCTCCAACGTCCAGACCGGCGCCGCCCCGTCCATCGCCGAGCACCCGATCGGGCTGCTCCGGGACCTCAACTTCCGCGTCACCGTGAACACCGACAACCGGCTGATGAGCGGGATCACGCTCTCGTCCGAGCTGCAGGCGCTGACCGAGGCGTTCGGTTACGGGTGGCCCGACCTGCAGTGGCTCACGATCAACGCCATGAAGAGCGCGTTCCTGCACTTCGACGGCCGCCTCGACATCATCAACGGTGTGATCAAGCCGGGCTACGCGCCGTTGCTCGGTACTGCTGCGGGCTGACCCCGCGCAGCCGCTTGAACGCGATGCTGAGCGCGTAGGGGCTGGCGTAGCCGACCTGGTGCGCCACCGCCTCCAGCGTGGCCTGCGGCTCGCGCAGCAGGTCGGCCGCGAGTGCGATCCGCCAGCCGGTCAGGAACGTCATCGGTGACTCGCCCACCAGCTCGCTGAAGCGCCGGGCCAGCGTGGCCCGGGACACCCCGGCCACCTTGGCCAGGCTCTGCACCGTCCACGGCTGCTGGGGCGCGTGGTCGATCTGCCGCAGCGCCTCCCCGACCACCGGGTCGGAGTAGCCGCGGTACCAGCCCGGTGCGTGCGCGTCCGGCCGCGCGAACCAGGCCCGCAGCACGGCGATCAGCAGCAGGTCCAGCAGCCGGTCGAGGACCGCCTCCTGGCCGGGCTCGTCTTTCACGATCTCGCCGGCCAGCAGCGGGATCAGCGGGCAGTCCCACTCCCCGTCGAACAGCACCAGCGCGGGCGGCAGCGCCCGCAGCAGCCGCTGGCTGACCTCCCGCGGCACCGGGTAGGTGCCGGTCAGCATCTCGGTCTCCCCGTTGACGTCGTTGCCCCAGGTCCGGATGCCGAGATCGCCCATCACGGTCTGCTCGCCGCCGCCCGGCGCGGCGCAGAGCTGGCCGGGCAGGATGACGGCCTGCGGCGGGCGGCCGGGCTCGTCCGACACCGTGTACGGGGCGGGCCCGCGCAGCACCGCCACATCGCCGCGGACGATCTTGCCCGGCGGCCCGGCCGCTGGCCCGCCGGCGTCCAGCCAGGCGTGCCCGCGCACCACCGCCACCACGGTCAGCGGGGCTGCGTCCTCGATGCGGAGCGACCACGGAGCCGACATCCGGGACCGCAGCAGGAACGCCCCGTGCGCCCGGGGTCCGTCGAGCAGGCCGGCTACCGCGTCCACGGGAACACTTTAAGACGATCGCGTATGTTTCTGCGCTCATAGACCATGGGCTGTCTGACCGCGAGCCGATTCCATTGGTGGCATGACGATGAGCGGAACGATCCAGGGAATTACCGTCGCCGGCGCCGCGGGGCCGGCCTGATCGGCGGAGTGTTCTTCGCCTTCTCCGGGTTCGTGCTGGCCGCCCTGCGGCAGCTGCCCGCCCCCCAGGGCATCAGCGCCATGCAGGCGGTCAACCGCACGGCGGTCACGCCACCGCTGATGCTGGCCTTGTTCGGCACGGCCATCCTCAGCGTGGTGGTGGGCATCTGGTCGCTGCGGTCCTGGGGTGAGCCGGCCGCGTCCTGGGCGCTGGCTGGATGCCTGGCCTACCTGGCCACGATCGTGATCACCATTGTGGCCAACGTGCCGCTCAACAACTCGCTGGCCGGCCTGAACCCCGGCGCCGCCGGCGCCAAGGCCCAGTGGGCTTCGTTCCTGACCCACTGGACCCTGTGGAACCACCTGCGTGGCGCGGCCGCGGTCGCGGCCGGGCTCTGCTTCGTGATCGCCCTCATCCGCCGATGAGCTCGGCCGACACGCCTGCCCTTTCTTACCAAGCTGACGAACATGTTCGTTAGGAACAAGTTCGCGACGAACTTGTTTGTTACGAACGCGTTCTATAAGGTGGCGGCATGAGAGCTCAGTCAGGAGAGCCGCGCAGCCGGCGGGAGCGCCCGGCCAAGCCCGCGCTGACCCGGGCCGGCATCGTCGCCGTGGCCGTCGAGATCATGCGGGCCGAGGGGCTGCCCAAGGTCACCATGCGCCGCCTGGCCCAGGACCTCGACACCGGCGCGGCCTCGCTGTACGTGTACTTCCGGAACACGGCCGAGCTGCACGCCGCGATCCTGGACGAACTGCTGGGCACGGTGCCGCTGCCCGCAGCCGGGGGCGACTGGCGGGACCGGCTCGAGAAGGTGCTGACCGACTACACGGTCATGCTGTTCGAGCACCCCAGCCTGGCCCGGTCGGCCCTGGTGACCAGGCCGCACGGCGAGCACTACCTGGATCTGGTGGAGACCATGCTGGCCCTGCTGGACGAGGGCGGGGTGCCGCCCGGGCAGGCCGCCTGGGGCCTGGACCTGCTGCTCCAGTGGGGCACCGCGACCGCCGCCGAGCAGGGCACCCGGCAGGAGTCGCTCGACGGCGACGACGAGTGGGACGCTCTGCTCGCGACCGTCCGCGGCACCTCGGCCGCCACCCACCCGCACGTGGCCGGGCTGGCCCACCAGCTGGTCTCGGGCGCACCGGAGCAGCGCCTGACCTGGGGTTTCCACACCCTGCTGAACGGCATCACGACCACCCCAGTCCCGGAGGCATGACCATGACCACCCACCACCCGATCGCGATCATCGGCGCCGGCCTGGGCGGCCTGACCCTCGCCCGGGTGCTGCACGCGCACGGCATCCAGGCCGCCGTGTTCGAGCTGGAGGCCGGGCCGGACGCCCGCGCGCAGGGCGGCATGCTCGACATCCACGAGGACTCCGGCCAGGTCGCGCTGCACGCCGCCGGCCTGTTCGCCGAGTTCCAGGCGCTGATCATGCCGGGCGGCGAGGCCATGCGCGTCCTCGACTCGGCCGGTGTCGCCCGGCTGGAGGAGGCCGGCGAGGGCGGCGGCACCCGGCCCGAAGTCGAGCGCGGCCAGCTCCGTGACCTGCTGCTGGGCGGGCTGCCGGCCGGCACCGTCCACTGGGGGTCCAAGGTCACCGCGGTCCGCCCGGCCGGGCAGGGCCGCCACGAGGTGACCGTGGACGGCGGGGCGACGTTCACCACCGGCCTGCTGGTCGGGGCCGACGGCGCCTGGTCGCGGGTCCGGCCGCTGGTCTCGGCGGCCACGCCCGCCTACACCGGCATCAGCTTCGTGGAGACCGGCCTGCTGGACGCCGACACCCGCCACCCGGCCTGCGCCCAGGTGGTCGGCGGCGGCATCCTGTTCGCGCTCGGCGCGGGCCGGGGGTTCCTCGCCCACCGCGAGCCCGGCGGCCGCCTGCACGTGTACGCGGCGCTGCGGGTCCCGGCCGGCTGGGCTGACGGCATCGACTTCGCCGACCCGGCCGGGGCCCGGGCCGCCGTCCGGGCCGAGTTCGCCGGCTGGGACGCCGGCCTGCAGGCGCTGATCACCGACTCCGACACCGCGCTGATCCCGCGGCTGATCCACGCGCTGCCGGCCGGCCACCACTGGGACCGGACCCCGGGGGTCACGCTGCTCGGCGACGCCGCCCACCTGATGTCCCCGTTCGCCGGTGAGGGGGCGAACCTGGCCATGCTCGACGGCGCCGAGCTGGGCCTGGCCCTGGCCGCGCACCCCGGCGACCCCGAGGCGGCGCTGGCGGCCTACGAGCGCACGCTGTTCCCGCGCAGCGAAGCCGCGGCCGCCGAGTCGGCCGCCAACATGGCCATCCTGTTCGCCGGCGACGCCCCGCAGGGCCTGGTCGACCAGTTCGCCTCCTACCGGGAGCAGGCCCAGGCGCGCTGAGTCCGGCCCCGGGCGCGGGCTGCTACGGTGCCGGACTATGGCGGTCATCCACCACAACGCCACGCTGACCCCGGGCAAGCTCGAACTGCTGGCCGCGTGGCTGCCCAGCCAGCCGTGGTACCGCGGCCGTGACGGCGGCCCGGCCCTGGACCGGGCGGGCGGGTTCCGGCTGGACGACCCGGACGGCGAGGTCGGCATCGAGTTCATGGTGGTGACCGACGGGCCTGGCAGCCCCGCCTACCTGGTGCCACTGACCTACCGGGCCGCCGCCCTCCCCGGAGCGGACCATGCCCTGATCACCACGGCCGAGCATGGCGTCCTCGGCCGCCGCTGGGTCTACGACGGCACCCACGACCCGGTCCTCATCGGGCAGCTCATCGCCCTGATCCAGGGCCGGGCCGAACCCCAGGCCCAGCGGGTCAGCGACACCCCGGACCCCACCGTGACCGCCGGCCCGCCCGCCGCCGGCGTCCCGCTGGTCCGCGCCGGCTCCGCCACCGTGTCCACCACCGGCGAGCACACGCAGGTCCAGGTCCCGGTCGCCGCCGGCGGCTCGGTCGTCCTCCAGATCAGCCGCCTCCTGCACCCCGGCGACGGCCCAGGCCCAGGCCCCGGCACCGGCCCCGGCGCCGGCGTCTCCGCGACCTGGCAGCCACCCGGCGGCCCCCAGCTCCGTGGCGTGTTCGTCACCGCCCAGTACCATCCACCGGCCAGCTGACCGCGAGGCCCACGCTGCCTGACTCACTTGACCAAAAGCTGGACGCCCTCGCGCGTCAGCCGTTCCGGGCGAAGTTTCAGCTGCGCGGGCGGGAACGGGCCACTGCCGAGCAGAAGGCCCCGTCCACCTTGCGGCTGCACGCGCGCGACCTGATCGCCCAGCGGCTGGCGCCGGCCGAGCCGTACAAGGACGGTAAGCAGACGCCCTATCGGGGGCACCCGGTGTTCGTGGCCCAGCACGCGACGGCCACCTGCTGTCGGAGCTGCCTGCAGCGATGGCACCAGATCGCCAAGGGACACGAGCTGACCCGCGAAGAGCGCGGCTACGTGGTCGACGTAATCTGCCGCTGGATCGAACGCGAGCTCGCCAACCCGCCCAGTGCCAACCCCCCGAGGAGCTGACATGACCAGTGCGGCCCAGCCCGCTGGGGACGCCAACCCCGACTACAGCCGGCTGGGCGGCCGGCTGCCGGTGCTCACTCCGGCCGAGCTCGACCCGGAGCAGGCCCGGCTGCGCGATCAGCTGGTGGCCACCCGCGGGGCCGATGCCCGGGCGGCCGGGTTCCTGCTCGAGCTGCCGGGCGGCGAGGTGGCCGGCCCGTTCAACGCCCACCTGCGGGTGCCGGGGATCTTCCAGGCTCTGCGGCAGTGGGCGGCCGAGATCCAGCGCTACGGCCTGCCGGCCGACGTGCAGCAGGTCGCGATCCTCACGCTCGGCGCGGCCTGGCATTCGGACTACGAGGTGTACGCGCACGCGGCCGAGGCCCGCCACGCGGGCGTCCCGGCCAGCGTCGTCGACGCGATCGTCGCGGGCCAGCCGCCGGCCGGGCTGTCCAAGCCGGCCGAGATCGCGCACCGCCTCACCCTCGCCCTGGCCGTCGATCACGCCGTCGGCGACGACCTGTACGCGGAGGCACACTCGGCCTTCGGCACCGAGCCCCTGATCGCCCTGGTCAACCTCATCGGCCGGTACATGAGCACCGCGGCCGTGCTCGCCTGCTTCGCGGTCCCGGTCCCGCCCGCCTGAGCCGGCTCGCTGCGCCGTTGCCCGGCGTTCGGGGCCCGGTTATCGGGTCAGCGGCCGCCGGTCTTCTTCAGCAAGCTGATCACGTAACGGAGCAGCTGGAAAGCTCGCCTGCTTCGTTCTTCGCTGCCGAACAGGGCGGCCCAGACGATCGTCACCGCTACGCCCGTGGCGACCATGGGTACCACTACGCCCGTCCAGAAACTGAGGGCGCGCACTTCTCCTCCAATTCTTCGAAAACGTGTTCGATAAGAGGCTACGATAGACCCTGTCAAGTCAACAGACTCGAACTCTTGTTCTATCAACGCGCGCTCATGGCGGAACTGGGGGCGACCGTGCGCAGTGAGCTAGATGACGCGGACCGGCAGCGGGAGCTGCTGCTGTTCGTGCTCGACGTCTGGGGCCGGCGTCACCGGGTTCCGACCTATGACGACATCGCAGACGCGCAGCAGACCAGCAAGTCAGGAGTGCACCGGGCGATCCGGCTGCTGCTCCAGAAGGGCTACCTGCGCTGTGACTGCACACCTGCGGGCCGGGTGAAGACCGGCACCGTGGAGCCGACCGACAAGGCGTTCAGGTGGCGCGGCGACGTCGGCGGGGGCGAGACCGTAACGGGCGAACAGCCCGACTCGCCGGCAGCGCGGAGCCGTGGGCCAGGTGAGGGCGGCAAGAGCGGCCCGGTCAGGACTTAGTTGCGATATCCGTTGACCCGGACGCGGAACGACAGAGCCGGTCCCGGTACCGGGGCGGTCTTGCGGACCAGGGTGTAGTCCGGCGGGTCCAGGCTCAGGTCCAGCTTGTGAAAGATCCGGGCTATCGTCACCAGCATCTGGATGTCCGCCAGCGTCTTGCCCAGGCAGACGTGCTGCCCGCGCCCGTACGGCGAATACGCCCCCGCCTGCAGGTGTTCGGCCCGCGGCTTCTCGAACCGGTCGATGTCGAATTTCTTGGCGTCCGGGTAGTACTCGTCAAGGAAGTGCGGCACGCTCGTGCCGATGTAGACGGTCTCACCCTCGGCTATGAGATGTCCCGCAAAGCCGAAATCGCGTGTAGCCGTGCGCATCTGCGCTACCGCGATCGGATAGAGCCGCATCGTCTCCATCAATGCGCCCCGGATCGCTGGGATACCCCGCAGGTCCGCCGCGGTTATATCGCCCTGGGCAAACAGCTCGTCGGCCTCTTCCCGCACGCGCGCCAGCACCTCTGGATTCTTGAGTACGGCGTAGACGAACGAGGCGAGCGTGTTCGCGACCGTGTCCAGCCCTGCGACATATGGCCCGGTCAGGCTGAGGACGAGGTCATTGGCGGGCATGGCAGCCGGATTGTCCCGGTGGGCACACATGATGTCATTGACCAAGATTGCCGGAGAGCCGGATTGCTCGCGGTAGTCGGCGATCATCATGTGGCTCAGCTCGGCGACTCGCGCCTTCGCCCGGGTGTACCGCGGGTCGCGCAGCATGATCCTGGGCCGCTGCTTGGTGACCAGCACGTTGAGTATGTACCGCGTGGCGATGCGGATGTCGCCCACGTACTCCGGACGGGACGCGCCGGTGAGCAGCTCGCCGAGCTGGTCGGTCACCAGATACTGCATGCTCTGGACCACCGGGACCGTGCTGCCAGGCCGCCAGGTCTTCACCACGTTGCGGTCGGTGATTGCCGCCAGCTCGTCGAGCCGGCCGGCGACTGCCTCGCGCGAGTAACCGCGCCGCATGATGTCGCGTAGTTGCTTATGCGCGGCGCCATCCTCACCGGTGATCGTGCGGGTGGCGCCGAACTCATCCACCAGGCCCTGCCAGAACTCCTTGGAGCGCAAGCTCTCCCGGCCCTCCTGGGTACCGAGAAAGCTGGCCGCCTCAGCGCCAGCGATGACCGCGTACTCCCTGTTCAGGATCCGAACCCGGAAGACCGGGCCGTACTGTCGATAGCAGTCCACGAAGAATTGTGCGGGGTCTTTGGCCATCCGCCGCGCGTTGCCCAGGACGGGAAGCCCGCGAACCACAGGAGTCTGCAACGCCACGAAACGGATTATAACGACATATTCCGTGCGATCCTGCGAACTGCTGTCCAATCCTGACGGTTGGGGGTCAGGCCCGCGGCCAAGCGGTGAACCGATCCCGCAGTCGTCCCACGTCCTCCGGGCCGAGCCCATAGCGGGCGAATACCCGGTCTGGCATCCGGTCGAGCTGTCGGCCCGCATCGGCGAAGTCCCGGTTCTCCAGGCCCGGATCCAGCCGTCGGGCGAAGCTGATCAGCTGATCGACGGTGTAGTACTGCAGGGCGGCTGAGGTATCCGCGAAATCGCGCGGTTCGGCGCGGCTGACCAGCGCCACCGTTTTCCAGCCGGCCAGGTCCTCCAGGTCGAGCACCGGGCCGACGTCCATGGTCACCGGCCCGCGCACCCGGTCGAAGTAGGCCATCTGCAGCATCGTCTGCTGGCCGCCGGGGCTGGTGATCAGCCACTCGGCCAGGCCTTCACCCATGCCTTCGAAAATGTCGCCGAGGTCGTTGACCCCGTCCTGCCGGTCGGCGGTGAACCCGGCCGCTCGCAACGCGGCTTGCACCGCCTCGGCGGCCGCCGCCACCCCGGTCTCCTGGTCGCTGAACAGGTCGACGTCCTCGGTGGGGCGGTCGATGACGCCGTGCGCCATCAGGGCGTTCCCGCCCGCCAGGGCGAAGCCGTACCGGGCGGCCACCCGCAGGGCAATGGTTGCGACCTCGCGCTGCAGCCCGCTGATCGGCATCAGGTAACCGGATGGGCCCCTGAGTCAGGCCTTGATGGCCGTGGTGGCCACGGTGGCCTCCGTCCGCAGCACCGGGTGCCGGGCCTCCCAGGCCGCGCGGACGTCGCGCGGCAGGAACAGCTCCGGCCAGCGCGCGATCAGCGTGCCGCCGTCCAGGAACGTAGTGAGGTCCTCGGGGCGGGTGGCCTCGCGCAGCACGGTCTGGTACATCCAGTCGAGCATCCCCGGCGCGTCCAGGTCGAACGTGCGATCGGCGCACCAGAACAGCCGCAACGGCAGCTCGACCGAGCCTGCGGTGGGCCCGTGCAGCCCGGCCAGGTCCGCGGCCACGAGCGCGCGACGACCCCGGCGCGCCTGCTGCGGCGCCCGGAGCGTGGCGGTCTGCTCGGTGGTCACAGGTCCAGGATAGCCGCTTCCGCCGCCGATGGGCAGACCCGGCTCGAAAACATGGTCGATTAGCTCGGCCGATTAGCTCATTGGGCGGCCGTAAGCCCGATGTCCTCGGTAATGGTGAACTTCCCGTGCCCGAGCACGTCCGCCAGGTGGCCCTCCATCAGCGGCAGGGCCTCGGCGACGGTGACCGGCCGCCCGGCCTCGGCGGTGAGCGAGGTGACCCCGGCGTCGCTGATCCCGCACGGCACGATCCGGCCGAACCAGCCCAGGTCGCAGTCGCAGTTCAGGGCGAAGCCGTGCATGGTCACGCCCCGGGCCACCCGGGCCCCGATCGCGCCGACCTTGCGGTCCGGGCGGCCGCCGCCGGTGACCCAGGCGCCGCTGCGCCCGTCGATCCGCTCGGCCCGCACGCCGAAATCGGCGCTGGCCCGGATCAGCGCTTCCTCCAGCGCCCGGACGTAGCCGACGACGTCGACCGGTTCACGCAGCTTGATGATCGGGTACCCGGTCAGCTGCCCGGGCCCGTGCCAGGTGATCCGGCCGCCCCGGTCCACGTCGATCACGGGCGCGCCCGCATCCCCGATCGGCCGGTCGGCCGGCTCGGTCCGCTTGCCGGCCGTGTAAACCGGCTCGTGCTCCAGCATCAGGCAGGTGTCGGGAATCTCCCCGTCCGCCCGGCGCTGGTGCACGGCCCGCTGCAGCTCCCAGGCGGGCAGGTAGGGGACCGCGGCGGGGCCGAAGCCAACGTGTGCGAAGACCAGCTCATCGTTCACCCTGCCAGCGTACGTCGCGCTTGCTCCGGGTGCGCCCAGGCCCGGCTCGGCGTATTACGGGGAACCCCTTAGCCATTTCTTAATCACGAGACTTTTAATGGGAGCGTGATAGACGAAGCTGAGCTGCGGCAGCTGAGCCAGGAGGAGCGGCGGCACCTCGCCCGCCTGCTGGCCACCATCGACGCGCCGCACGTGCTGCGGGACCGGCGGTACTCCTGGCGCCGGCGCCTGGCGCTGCTGACCGTCCTGGGCGGCTGCGTGGTACTGGCCGCCTGGATCGGGGTGCTCGCGGTGACCCTGCCCAAGCACTTCCACGCCACCCACTGGCGCGGAGCCTGGGTGGGATTCGACTTCGGCCTGCTCGCGGCGTTCGCCGCCACCGCCTGGGCCTCGTGGCGTCAGCGCCAGGTGCTGATCTTGTGCCTGACCGTCACCGGCACCCTGCTGCTGTGCGACGCCTGGTTCGACCTCATCCTCGACATCGGCACCGACGAGTTCTGGACGAGCGTCCTCACCGCCGCCGTGGCCGAGATCCCGCTGGCCCTGCTGATGTTCAACGCCGCCCGCCGCCTGCACCGCCTGAGCGTCGGCATCATCATCCAGCTCGAAGGCATCGACGCCCCGGTCCCCGCGCTGTGGCGCATCCCCCTGTTCGCCGAGGGCCTGGAGACCATCCTTCCCGCCCGCTACCGCAGCGACCCCCGCGAGCAGGAGCCTCAAGCCCACGCCACCGTCGAGTAACGCTCCATCCACATCCGTCGCAAGATCCATTTCACTCGTGAAAATTTTCCCAAACCAAAGGACGGTAGGTGTCACAGCCCCAAGCGCAACCTCGTCAACCGGGTGACTACAGGAGAGGAGTCACCCAATGCGAGTATTCGTCGCCGGCGGGACCGGAGCTGTCGGGCGGAACCTGATCCCGATGCTCGTCACCGCCGGCCACCAGGTCACCGCGACCACGAGGGTGCAGGCCAAGACCACCCAGCTACGAGCTCTGGGCGCCGCTCCCGTCGTCGTCGACGGCCTGGACCGGGAGGCGGTCATCGGCGCGGTCACCACCGCCCGGCCGGAGGTGATCATCCATCAGCTGACCGGCCTGGCGGGCCAGGGCGATCTCAAGCATTTTGACCGGACGTTCGCCGTCACCAACCAGCTGCGCACCCGGGCCACCGACTACCTGCTGGAGGCGGCTGAGGCGGCCGGGACCCGGCGGTTCGTCGCCCAGAGCTTCACTGGCTGGCCGAACCAGCCGATCGGCGGCCCGGTCAAGACCGAGGAGGACCCGCTCGACCCCTACCCGGTGGCGACCATGGCCGAGAGCCTGCGCGCCATCCAGCATCTGGAAAGGGTCGTCCCCGCCGGCGTCCCGGAAGGCCTGGTGCTGCGCTACGGCATCCTCTACGGCCCCTCGACCAGCGAGGAGCTGATCGAGGCGGCCCGCAAGCGGCAGCTGCCGATCATCGGCGGGGGCACCGGCATCTGGTCGTTCACGCACGTCAGCGACGCCGCGTCGGCGGCCGCGGCGGCGGCCGCGGGTGGCCCGCCGGGGCTGTACAACGCGGTTGACGACGAGCCCGCCCCGGTGGCTGAATGGCTGCCGTACCTGGCCGATTGCCTGGGCGCGCGGCCGCCGTGGCGGGTGCCTGCCTGGGCCGGACGTCTCCTTGCCGGTGATTCGGTGGTGCAGATGATGACGCGGAGCCGTGGCTCGTCCAACGCCAAGGCCCGGCGCGAGCTGGGCTGGACCCTGGCCTACCCGAGCTGGCGCCAGGGCTTCGCCACCGGCCTCGGCCTGGCCGCCCGCACCGAGGCGGCCTGAGCCATGGACCTCGACCTGGACGAGCTGCGGCCGCTGATGTTCTCCATCGCCTACCGGATGACCGGCAGCGTCGGCGACGCCGAGGACATCGTGCAGGAGGCGGTGATCCGCACCTACCGGGCGGCCAGCCAGGGCACGCTGGTCGAATCGCCCCGGGCGTTCGTCACCACCACCACGACCCGGCTGGCCATCGACCATCTCCGGTCGGCCCGGGTCCGCCGGGAGTCCTACGTGGGCACCTGGCTGCCGGAACCGCTGGTGACCGACCCGGCGCCCGGGCCGGCCGAGCGGGCCGAGATGTCCGACTCGCTGTCGCTGGCGTTCCTGGTGCTGCTGGAGAGCCTGTCGCCGGTCGAGCGGGCGGTGTTCCTGCTGCGCGAGGTGTTCGGCTACGAGTACGGCGACATCGCCGAGGCCGTGGGCAAGTCCGAGCCGAACTGCCGCCAGATCTTCGCGCGGGCCCGGCGGCACATCGGCGAGGGCCGGCCGCGGTTCGACGCTCAGCGCCGCCAGGGCACCGAGCTGACCGAGCGCTTCCTGGCCGCGCTGAGCGGTGGCGATATGGAGGGGTTCATCGAGCTGCTCGCCCCCGACGTCGTCATGTATGGCGACGGCGGCGGCAAGGCCCCCGCGGCCCGCACCCCCATCCACGGCCGTGAGCAGGTCGCCCGGCTGCTGCGGGGGCTGGCCCGGACGGCCGAACGGTGGGTCACCGACGTTCGCCTGGCGCAGGTCAACGGGCAGCCCGGGCTGCTCGCCTACGGTCCCGACGGGAACCTTTTCGGCGTGATCACCTTCGACTACGCCGACGGGCAGGTGATCGCGATCAGGTCGGTGATCAACCCCGACAAACTGCGCCACCTCCAGTGAGCCCCGCCCGGGCGTGACCCCGGCCGGGCGGAGGCTCTAGCCTCAGCACATGGCCACCGATTTCACCGAAGAAGGCGCCGCCGACGCGGTCATCGACAGTTTCGCCGGCACACCCGACGAACGCCTGCGGACCATCCTCGACAGCCTGGTCCGGCACCTGCACGCGGCCGTCCGTGAGGTGGAGCCCAGCATCGCGGAGTGGGAGCAGGCGATCGAGTTCCTGACCGCCACCGGCCAGAAGTGCACCGACGTCCGGCAGGAGTTCATCCTGCTGTCCGACGTGCTGGGCATCTCGATGCTGGTCGAGACGATCAGCGAGCGCGGCGCGGCCGGGGCCACCCAGTCCACCGTGCTCGGCCCGTTCCACATGACCAAGTCCCCGGTCCGCGCGCTGGGCGACACCATCGACCTGGTCGCCGAGAGTGAGCCGTGCGTGGTGACCGGCCGGGTGGTGGGCACCGACGGCCGCCCGCTGCCGGGCGCGATGCTCGACGTGTGGCAGGCCAACGACCACGGCGCCTACGACGTGCAGGAGCCGGGCAAGCAGCCCGCCGGCAACGGCCGCGGCCTGTTCACCGCCGACGGCCAGGGCCGGTTCTGGTTCCGCACGATCGTGCCCAGCTACTACCCGATCCCGACCGACGGGCCGGTCGGCGAGCTGCTGGCCGCCACCCGGCGCCACCCCTACCGGCCCGCCCACATCCACTTCATCGTGGCGGCCGACGGGTATCAGACGCTGACCACCCACATCTTCGTGGCTGGGACCGAATACATCGACTCCGATGCGGTCTTCGCGGTCAAGAAGAGCCTGATCACCGAGTTCAACGAGGTCGACGACCCCGAGCAGGCCGCCCGCTACCAGGTCAGCAACCCGTTCCGGCTGGCCGACATCCAGATCGCGCTGGCCCCCGCCTGATCACGCTGCCAGAGGCCGCCGCCGGGTTCGGCCCCTTCGGCGGCCGGGCCTGGTTCAACACCGCGCACCAGGGGCCCCTGCCCCGCGCGGCGGTCGCCGCCGCCCAGCACGCGGCCCACCTCAAGGCGGCCCCGCACCTGATCCGCGACGAGGACTTCGCGGACGTGCCCGAACGCCTGCGCGGCCTGCTGGCCGACCTGGTCGGCGGCTCGCCGGAGCAGATCGTCTTGGGTAACAGCACCTCCTACGGGCTGCACCTGATCGCCAACGGGCTGGACTGGCAGCCCGGCGACGAGGTGCTCACGATCGACGGCGACTACCCGGCCACGGTGCTGCCGTGGCGGCGGCTGGAGCCGCGCGGGGTCCAGGTCCGGGCCGTCCACCCCGGGACCAGCCTGCTGACCCCGGGGCAGCTGGCCGCCGAGATCGGGCCGCGTACCCGGCTGGCCGCGGTGACCTGGGTTGACTCGTTCACCGGGCGGACCCTCGACCTGGACGGGCTGGGGGAGGTGTGCCGCCGGGCCGGCGTCCTGCTGATCGTGAACGCCTCGCAGGCCCTCGGCGCCCGCCCGGTCGACGTCGCCGCCACGCCGGTCGACGCCGTGGTCAGCTGCGGCTACAAATGGCTGTGCGGCCCCTACGGCACCGGCTTCGCCTGGCTCGACCGTGACCTGCTCGATCGGCTGCACCCGCAGCAGGCCTACTGGCTGGCCATGCAGGCCGGCCGCGGGCTCGACCAGATGCGCGGCACCACCGTCCGCGACGATCTCGGGGTGCGCGCGTTCGACGTCTTCTGCCCGGCCGCGTTCACCACCACGCTGCCCTGGATCGCCGCGCTCCAGCTGTTCCTGGACGCCGGCCTGCCCGCGATCGCCGATCATGACCAGCGCCTGGCCGAACGGCTCCTGAGCGGCCTCGACCCCAGCCAGTACGACCTGGTCAGCCCCCGCTCCGGCCCGGCCCGCTCCACCCTGGTCCTGCTGGCCCGCCGCGACGGCCGCACCCAGGCCCGGCACCGCCACCTCGCCGAAGCCGGCGTCGACGCCGCCTATCGCGAAGGCAACCTGCGCTTGTCGGTCCACCTGTTCAACACCCCGGCCGAGATCGACCGCGCTCTCGACCTCCTGCACACCCCGGCCTAGGCATCGCCCGGGCCTAGGACTCGGCCTGCTCCTTCAGCCGGGCCAGGCGCTCGGTCCAGGTGGTGGCCAGGGTGGTCATCCACGAGGCGGTGGCGGCCAGCTGGCCCGGGCGGACCTCGAACAGGACCTCCTTGCCCGCGCGGTGGTTGCTGACCAGCTCGCAGTTGCGCAGGATCTGCAGGTGCTTGACGACCGCCTGGCGCGACACCGGTACCTGGGCCGCCAGCGTGGTGGCGCTGCTGGGCGGGCACCGGCTCAGCGTCTCCAGCAACTGCCGCCGGGTCGGGTCGGCCAGTGCCGCGCACACCAGCTCAACACTCATGTCTCAGCACGCTTTTTCAGGTCCATCAGTTCCTCCCGCCAGCCGCCGGTGTTGTCCCGGTGGGCCTGGTCACGCTGAGCGGCCGGGACGTCGAGGGCGGCGAACCCGCTCTCGGCCACCGTCACCCGCACCGCGTCCCCGGCCACCTCCAGCCGGAACTCGACCAGCGTGGTGTTGCCCGGCGCCAGCTCCGCGCCGGGGGCCTGGCTGGCCCAGCGGAACGCGGCGTAGCTTTGCGGCTCGACCCTGACCACCTCGACCGGGAACCGGCCCCACCGCTCGCTCTCGCGGACGACCTGATGGCCGGGTGTGTGGTCGACCGGCGCGGTCACGGCCGACGGCACCCACCAGCCCGGCTCGCTGACCAGCGCCCACACCCGGTCCAGGGGCGCCTGGATCTCGATGGCCTGCTCGATGCGGTCAGCCATGTTCGTACCTCCGATGTCGCGCACCGTGAAACTCCTACGTGCAACTCAACAATTGCACGTCGATCAACCTTATGCAATAAATCGGTTGCACGTTTCATCCAGTTGACCGTTCACCTCGCCTTAAGCGCCCGACATCGGGGGAGGAGCCCAATGGTTGACGTCGATTCAAACGGGACAGAAGCTGTGCATCACGGTGTGTTCCCTTTACCCGCAGTAGGGAGGCGCTTGGCATGGTGACGTCGCCGGTCGCTGACGAAGTCCACCACCCCGACGGCCGGGTCACTCTGGCCAGCAACGACGAGATCGCGGACAGCGGATACGCCAACGGTGACCTGGCTCCCCTGCCGCTCGCCCGCCGCACCTGGACCACCTACAACTACGCGGCGCTGTGGATCGGGATGTCGCACAACATCCCCACCTACCTGCTGGCCTCGGGCCTGATCGCGGTGGGGATGAACTGGGTGCAGGCCATCATCACGATCGCGCTGGCCAACCTCATCGTGCTGGTCCCGATGCTGCTCAACAGCCACGCCGGCACCAAGTACGGCATCCCGTACCCGGTGTTCGCCCGGGCCTCGTTCGGGCTGCGCGGGGCCAACCTGCCCGCTGTCCTGCGGGCGCTGATCGCCTGCGCCTGGTTCGGTATCCAGACCTGGATCGGCGGTGAGGGCTTCTACATACTGATCGGCTCGATCGCCGGGCACGGCTGGACGGCCGCCACCCCGGCCTGGGGCGGGTACCCGTGGACCCAGTGGCTGTCGTTCGCCATCTTCTGGGTGCTGGAGATGGCCATCATCGTGCGGGGCATGAACACGCTGCGCCGGTTCGAGAACTGGGCGGGCCCGCTGGTCCTGGTGGCGGCGATCGCCCTGTTCATCTACATCGTGATCAAGGCGGACGGCTTCGGCTCGGTGCTGTCCGAGCCGGCCAAGCTGGGCTGGGGTGCCCGGTTCTGGCCGGTCTTCTTCCCCTCGCTGATGGGCATGATCGCGTTCTGGTCCACGATGTCGCTGAACATGCCGGACTTCACCCGGTTCAGCCGGGGGCAGAAACAGCAGGTGGTCGGCCAGGCGCTCGGCCTGCCCACCACGATGACGTTCTTCTCGCTGCTGGCGGTGTTCATCACCGCCGCGTCGGAGAAGATCTACGGCGCCCCGATCTGGGACCCCATCCAGCTCACCGGCAAGTTCAGCAACCCGGTGGTCGTCGCGTTCGCGCTGTTCACGATCATCGTGGCCACCCTCAGCGTCAACGTGGCGGCCAACACGGTCAGCCCCTCCTACGACTTCTCCAACCTGCTGCCCAAGCTGGTCAGCTTCCGCACCGGCAGCATCATCACCGGGGTGATCGGCATCCTCATCCAGCCGTGGCGGCTGCTGGCCAACCCGCACGTCTATATCTACGTCTGGCTCGGCTTCTACGGGGGCCTGCTGGGCGCGGTCGCGGGCGTCCTGATCGCTGACTACTGGCTGATCCGCAACACCGAACTGCGGCTGGTCGACCTCTACCGTCCGCACGGCGCGTACTGGTACAACGGTGGCTGGAACTGGCGGGCGGTGGTCGCGTTCGGCGTCGGGGCCCTGCTGGCGGTGGGCGGAGCCTGGTCCGCTCCCGGGCAGGGGCCGTTCCCGCAGGCCGGCCTGATCCCGGTCCTGAAGCCGTTGTACAACTACAACTGGGTGGTCGGGTTCGCGGTGGCCATCATTCTCTACTGGGGGCTGACGATGATTTCGGCGAAGCGGGCACCGGCCCGTCACGCGTCGTACGCCGGGCAGCGAGGCTGACCGCTGACGGCAGAACACGCTGACGCCGACGGCCAGCTGCGATCCGCCGTCGAGGCCTGGATCGCGGACGACCCGGACGCGGGCGACCGGGCCGAACTGGCCGCCCTGCTCCAGGCCGGCGACACCGGCGCGCTGGCCAGCCGGTTCGGCGAGCCGCTGACGTTCGGCACGGCCGGGATCCGGGGACCGCTGGGTGCGGGCCCGGCCCGGATGAATCGCGCCACCGTGCGCCGGGTCGCGGCCGGCCTGGCCCGCTACCTGGACCAGGTGCGGGCACCGGTGCCCGGCGCCAACCGGGCCAAGCCGGGCGGCCCGGACCAGCCGGTGGTGATCGGTCACGACGCCCGCCGCGGCTCCCCGGAGTTCGCCGACGAGGCCGCCCGGGTGCTGACCGGCGCCGGGCACCGCGTGCTGCGGCTGCCCGGCCCGGTGCCCACCCCGGTGCTGGCGTTCGCCGTCCGGCACCTGCGGGCGATAGCCGGGGTGATGGTCACCGCCAGCCACAACCCGCGTGACGACAACGGCGTCAAGGTCTACTGGACCGACGGCGGCCAGATCGTGCCGCCGGTCGACGCTGGCATCGCGGCCGCTGCCGAAGCCACCGGCCCGCTCCGCGACTTGCCGCTGGGACCGCCCGGTGAGGCCCTGGGCGACGAGGTCACCCAGGCCTACCTGGACGCGATCGTGGCTGCGGTGCCGCCGGACGGCCCTGGCGACCCGGCCCGCCAGCAGCTCCGCATCGCCTACACCCCGCTGCACGGGGTCGGGCTGGCCACCATGCTGCGGGCGTTCGCCCAGGCTGGCTTCGGCCCGCCCGCCGTGGTGGCCGAGCAGGCCGAGCCCGACGGGGCGTTCCCGACCCTGCCCAAGCCCAACCCGGAGGAACCGGGCGCGCTCGACCTGCTGCTGGCCGAGGCTACCCGCACCAGGGCGGACCTGGCCCTGGCCAACGACCCGGACGCGGACCGGCTGGCGGTGGCGCTGCCCGAGCCGCCCGGGCCGGATACGCCAGGCGGCTGGCGGGTGCTGACCGGCGACGAGATCGGCGGGCTGCTCGGCGACTACCTGCTCCGGCAGGCTCCCGACCAGAAGAGCCGGCTGCTGGTCACCACGATCGTGTCGGCCGGCCTGCTCGGCGAGCTGGCGGCCGCGGCCGGCGCCGCCTACGCCGAGACCCTGACCGGCTTCAAGTGGATCATGCGGGCGGCCGACGGCGTCCCCGATCACGAGTTCCTGTTCGGCTACGAGGAGGCCCTCGGCTACGCGGTCACCGACCTGGTGCGGGACAAGGACGGCATGTCGGCCGCGCTGGTGCTGGCGGCCGCGGCCGCCGCCGCCCGCCGCCGCGGCCAGACCCTGGCCGGGTCGCTGGACGACATCGCCCGGCGGTTCGGCCTGTACGTGACCAGCCAGTTCTCGGTCGACCTGTCCGGCGGGCCGGAGGCGGGCGCCGCGCTGCTGGCCGCCGCCCGCAGCGCGCCGCCACTGTCGCTGCGGGGCCAGCCGCTGGTCGCGGTCGACGATCTCGGCCTGGGGCTGCGGACCCGGGCCGACGGCACCAAGGACCCGCTGACCCTGCCCCGGCAGGACGCGATCATCTGGCGCGCGGCCGATAGGAGCAGGGTGGCTATCCGGCCGAGCGGCACCGAGCCTAAGGTGAAGATCTACTTGCAGGTAGTGCTGCCCGTCGCGGACGATGGCGACCTGTCCACGGCGGGCCCGATCCGGGCTCAGGCGGCCCGGCGGCTGGCGGACCTGCGTCAGGAAGTATCGGAGGTGCTGCACCTGTGACCGAGTCCCTGACTCGCCGCCAGCTGGCCGAGATGATCGACCACACCTTGCTGGCCCCGGAAGCCACGGAAAAGGACATCGTCGCGCTGTGCGCCGAGGCGCGCCAGCTCGGTGTGTACGCGGTGTGCGTATCGCCCACGCTGGTCACCACCGCCGCCCAGCAACTCCCCGGTCAGGAGATCAAGGTGGCGGCCGTGGCCGGGTTCCCGTCCGGTGCCCACAGCGCCGGGCTCAAGGCCCAGGAGGCTTCGATCGCCGCCGCCACCGGGGCGGCCGAGGTCGACATGGTCATCAACCTCGGCCTGGCCAGGGAGGGCCGCTGGAAGGACGTCGAGCAGGAGATCGCCGCCGTCCGCGGTGAGATCCCCAGCCCGACCGTGCTGAAGGTGATCATCGAATCCGCGGTACTCGACGACGAGTCGATCGCCGCCGCCTGCCAGGCGGCCGAGAGCGCCGGGGCCGACTTCGTGAAGACCTCGACCGGGTTCCACCCGGCGGGCGGGGCGACGATCGCCGCCGTCGAGCTGATGGCCAGGACGGTGGGGACCCGGCTGGGGGTGAAGGCGTCGGGCGGGATCCGCACCGCCGCCGACGCGCTGGCCATGGTCGCGGCCGGCGCCACCCGGCTCGGCCTGTCCCGCACCGCCGCCGTCCTCGCCGAGCTGCCGAGCTGAGAGACGAAAGGAGCGACCATGACCACCGTTCGCGCCGCACTGGTTCAGCACAAATGGACCGGTGACAAGGATTCGATGATCGAGAACGCCGTCGCGGGCCTGCGCGACGCGGCAAGCCAGGGGGCGCAGGTCGCCTGCCTCCAGGAGCTGTTCTATGGCCCCTACTTCTGCCAGGTCCAGGACCCGCAGTGGTACTCGTGGACCGAGCAGGTCCCGGACGGCCCCACGGTACGGCTCATGCAGGACGTCGCCCGTGAACTGGGCATGGTCCTGGTCGTCCCGGTCTACGAGGTGGAGCAGGAGGGCGTCTACTACAACACCGCGGCGGTCATCGACGCCGACGGCAGCTACCTCGGCAAGCACCGCAAGAACCACATCCCGCAGGTCAACGGGTTCTGGGAGAAGTACTACTTCCGGCCGGGCAACCTTGGCTACCCGGTGTTCGACACCGCGGTCGGCCGGATCGGCGTCTACATCTGCTACGAACGCCACTTCCCCGAGGGCTGGCGCGCCCTGGGCCTGGCCGGGGCGAAGATCGTTTTCAACCCGTCCGCCACCAGCCGCGGCCTGTCCGAGTATCTGTGGAAGCTGGAGCAGACCTCGGCCGCGGTGGCCAACGAGTACTTCGTCGGCACGATCAACCGGGTCGGGATCGAGCCGCTGGGGGACAACGACTTCTACGGTCAGTCCTACTTCGCCGACCCGCGTGGGCAGATCATCGGCGGCACCGCGTCCGATGACCAGGAGGAGGTCGTGGTCCGCGACCTGGACATGGACCTGCTGGAACAGGTCCGGCATCAGTGGCAGTTCTACCGGGACCGGCGTCCGGACTCCTACGGTCCTCTCGTCGAGCCGTAAGGAGGACCGGTGAAGACCCTCATCCGCGGTGGCACGGTGGTCACCGCCACCGGAACGTTCCCGGCCGACGTGCTGGTCGACGGGGAGACCATCGCGGCGCTCCTCGACCCCGCGCACACCGACTCCCTGGCCGGCACGGCCGACCGCGTCCTGGACGCGGCGGGCCTGTACGTCATGCCGGGCGGGATCGACGTGCACACCCACCTGGAGATGCCGTTCGGCGGCACGTTCTCGGTCGACGACTTCGAGACCGGGACCCAGGCCGCCGCCTGGGGCGGCACGACCACGATCGTCGACTTCCCGGTGCAGAAGAAGGGCAGCACGCTCACCGAGACGCTGGACACCTGGCACGGTAAGGCCAGCGGCAAGGCCAGCATCGACTACGGCTTCCACATGATCGTCTCCGACGTCAACGACACGACCCTCAAGGAGATGGACGCCCTGGTCGGCGAGGGCGTGACCAGCTTCAAGATGTTCATGGCGTACCCGGGCGTGTTCTACGCGACCGACGACGAGATCCTGCGGGCCATGCAGCGGGCGGCCGGCAACGGCGCCACGATCATGATGCACGCCGAGAACGGCATCGCCATCGACGAACTGGTCCGGCAGGCGCTGGCGGCCGGTCACACCGATCCGGGCTGGCACGGCCGGACCCGGCCGCCGGAGCTCGAAGGCGAGGCCACCTCCCGGGCGATCCGGCTGGCCCAGGTGGCCGGGGCCCCGCTGTACATCGTGCACCTGTCGGCCAGGCAGGCCCTCGACGCGGTGACCGAGGCCCGGGACGGCGGGCGCCCGGTGTTCGCCGAGACCTGCCCGCAGTACCTCTACCTGTCCCAGGACGACCTGGACAAGCCGGGGTTCGAGGGCGCCAAGTACGTAGCCTCCCCACCGGTCCGGCCCAAGGAGCACTGGCAGCACATCTGGCGCGGGCTGCGGACCAATGACCTGTCCATCGTGTCTACCGACCACTGCCCGTTCTGCTTTAAGGAGCAGAAGGAGCTCGGCCGCGGCGATTTCTCGAAGATTCCGAACGGAATCCCCGGGATCGAGCACCGGATCGACCTGCTGCACCAGGGTGTGGCCGACGGCGAGCTGTCCCCGGCCCGCTGGGTCGAGGTCAACTCGACCACCCCGGCCCGGATGTTCGGGCTGTACCCGCGCAAGGGCACGATCGCGCCCGGCTCCGACGCCGACATCGTGCTCTACGACCCCAGCGCCAAGCACGTGCTGTCCGCCGCGACCCACCACATGAATGTGGACTACTCGGCCTACGAGGGCCGTGAGGTGCAGGGTCAGGTCAAGATCGTGCTGTCCCGGGGTGACATCCTGATCGAGAACGGACAGTGGCACGGCTCCGCCGGGCGCGGCAAGTACCTGGCCCGCGGGACCTGTCAGTACCTGGGGTAGGGGGACCATGGACATCGGCCTGGTGCTGCAGAACGACCCGCCGGCCCAGCACGTCATCGAGCTGGCCCGGCGGGCCGACGCGGGCGGTTACAGCCACGTGTGGACGTTCGACTCGCACGTGCTGTGGCAGGAGCCGTTCGTCGTCTACTCGCAGATCCTCGCGCAGACCTCGAACGTCATGGTCGGCCCGTTCGTGACCAACCCGCTGACCCGCGAGCCGTCGGTCACCGCGTCGCTGTTCGCCACGCTGAACGACCAGTTCGGCAACCGCACGGTGTGCGGCATCGGCCGGGGAGACTCGGCTCTGCGGGTGCTCGGGCGCAAGCCCGCCACCCTCGCCACGCTGTCGCACGCCATGCGGGTGATCCGGGACCTGGCCGAGGGCCGCGAGGTCGACTACGACGGCACCCCGGTCCGCATCCCCTGGGTCCGGGACGGCAAGCTCGAGCTCTGGATGGCCGGCTACGGCCCCAAGGCGCTCAAGCTGTGCGGGGAGGAAGCCGACGGCTTCATCCTCCAGTGCGCCGACCCGGCCATCGCCAGCTGGACGATCGGCACCGTGCGGGCCGCCGCGGCGGCCGCCGGCCGGGACCCGGCCGACGTCACGATCTGCATCGCCGCGCCCGCATACGTGGGGACCGACCTGCCCCACCAGCGCGACCAGACCCGCTGGTTCGGCGGAATGGTCGGCAACCACGTCGCCGACCTGGTGGCCCGCTACGGCGGGTCGGGGGAGATGATCCCGCGGGCGCTGACCGATTACATCGAGGCCCGCCAGGGCTACGACTACTCACACCACGGCAAGGCCGACAACCCCACCACCGACTTCGTGCCCGACGAGGTGGTGGACCGCTTCTGCCTGCTCGGCCCGGTCGAGGCGCACCTGGACCGCCTGCAAGAGCTGCGCGAGATCGGCGCCGACAACTTCAGCGTCTACCTCATGCATGACGACACCGACGCCACCCTCGACACCTACGCCAAGCACGTGATCGGCCAGATCTGACCAGCACCGTCTGAGCGGCATCGATTTGGCCCGGCTGGCTGTTGTACTAAGTACAGGAGCCAACGGAAAAGGCAGAAAACGATGTTCCGCTCCAAGAACCGGGCCCCGAAGGGGTCGACGGCCGAGATTCATGAGATTCAGAAGCCCGACGAGCAGTGGAAGCACGACCTGACCCGTCAGCAGTACAACGTGCTGCGCCACGGCCATACCGAGATGGCCTGGACCGGCGAGCTGCTCCATAACAAGAAGGACGGTTCCTACCGCTGCGCGGGCTGCGGCAGCGAGCTGTTCCGCTCGGACGCCAAGTTCTACTCAGGCACCGGCTGGCCGAGCTTCTACGAGCCTGCCGTGGCCGACGCGGTCGAGCTGCGCTCGGACCACAGCATGCTCATGCGCCGCACCGAGGTCCTGTGCCGCCGCTGCGGCGGGCACCTCGGCCACGTCTTCCGCGACGGGCCGCGCCCGACCGGCGAGCGCTACTGCATCAACTCGGCCGCGCTGGCCTTCGAGCCAGCACCGTCGGCCGAGCCCTCTCCGGGCGCCAAGGAGGAGTGACGTGCTGAAGCTCAGGAGCTCAACCGAGACCCACCCGGCCCCGGCCCCGCCGTTCGAGGGCCATGGCCCGGACGGGGCCGAGCGCGCGACGTTCGCGGCGGGCTGCTTCTGGGGCGTGGAGGCGGCCTTCCGGGCCATCCCCGGCGTCCTCCAGACCGCCGTCGGCTACACCGGCGGGCACACGACCGACCCGACCTACCGGAAGGTGTGCGGGCACCGCACCGGCCACGCCGAAGCGGTCGAGGTGTGGTTCGACCCGGTGCAGGTCAGCTACGCCGAGCTGCTGCAGACGTTCTGGAACATCCACAACCCGACCACCCGCAACCGCCAAGGGCTCGACTTCGGCAGCCAGTACCGCTCGGCGATCTTCGTTCACGACGAGGCCCAGCGGGCCACGGTGATCGAGTCCCGTGACGCCGCGCAGGAAACCCTCAAGCGGCCGATCGTCACCCAGATCGTGCCTGCCTCGGCGTTCTACCGGGCCGAGGAGTACCACCAGCGTTACCTGGAGAAGGGCGGCCAGGCCGCCTGCGCGGTCACCGTCCGCTGACGGCCCGGGCCCGGGCTCATCAGCGGCCCGGGCTCAGCCGCGCTCCCAGGCCGGCATCGCCGCCCCGGAGTAGCGGCTCCCGAACGAGCCACCGGGCAGGATCTCGGCGACCCGCCGCAGATCCTCGGCGGTGAGCCGCACGTCGGCGGCGCCCACGTTCTCGGCCAGCCGGTCCGGGCTGCGGGTACCGGGGATCGGCACGATGTCATCACCCTGGGCCAGCAGCCAGGCCAGCGCCAGCTGGGTCACGGTGGCGCCCTTGGCCCGGGCCAGCTCGGTGAGCTGCTCGATCGCGGCGACGTTGCGCTCGTAGTTGCCGGGCTGCCAGCGTTCGTCGTGACGCCGCCAGTCGTCTTCGCTGTACTCGGCGGCCGGTTTGACCTGCGAGGTCAGGAAACCGCGGCCGAGCGGTGAGTACGCCACGAAGCCGATGCCGAGCTCGCGGGTCGTGGGCAGGATCTCCTTTTCCACCACCCGCTCGAAGATTGAGTACTCGGTCTGCAGCACCGAGACCGGCTGCACGGCGTGCGCCCGCCGGATGTCGTCCGGCCCCGCCTCGCTGAGCCCGAAGTAGCGGACCTTGCCCGCGTCGATCAGCTCCCTGACCGTCCCGGCCACGTCCTCGATAGGCACGTCGGGGTCGACCCGGTGCTGGTAGAGCACGTCGATGTGGTCGGTGCGCAGGTACCGCAGGCTGTTGTCGGTGACCGCGCGGATGTGGTCGGGCCGGCTGTCGAACTGGCGGTTCGGGTCCGAGCCGCGCGGTAGCACGAAGCCGAACTTGGTGGCCAGCACCATGTCGTCGCGGAAGCCGGCCACCGCCCGGCCCACCAGCTGCTCGTTGCTTCCGGTGCCGAGGCCGTACAGTTCGGCGGTGTCGATCATCGTGACGCCGAGGTCGTGCGCCCGCCTGATCGTGGCGATGCCCCCGGTCTCGTCGCCCGGGCCGTAGGCGTACGTCATGCCCATCGTGCCCAGGCCGATGGCGGCCACCTGCAGACCCTGCGTTCCCAGTGTGCGATGTTCCACCCGTCAAACCTAGTCCTGCCCAGGCCAGCGGCCCGGGCGGGCTAGACCTGGCGCAGGACCGCGATCACCTGGCTGTGCCCGGGCTGCCCGGCCGGCCGCCGGATCACCACCCAGTCGCCCGGCCGGACCCCCGGCCGCGTCATCGTGTCCGCTGCGACCCGCTGCAGGCACAGCTCCTGGTGGGCGGCGGCCATGTCCGGCGGCACCTGGCCCACGAAGTGCGCCCACACCACCTGGTCCGGGTCCCCGGCGTCGAGGATCCGCGGCGCCCGGGCGGCCCGCAGGACCCGCACGGTGCGCGGCACCCCGGGCTGATAGGTCACGTACCCGTCGGCCTTGAGCTGCCTGAGGTGGCGGAGCACGGTGGACGGGCTCTTCAGCCCGGCCGCGGCCGCGATCTCCCGGTTGCTGGGGGAGCAGCCGTGGTCGGCGATGTAGCGCTCGATGACCCGAAGGATCTGGCCCTGCCGCGTCATCAAGCCTCCGCCCGGTAAGAACCCTTTCTCACGACATTAAATGATCTTCAGCAGCCTGCCCAGAGGCAGTTGCCCAGGCGGCCGGGCCAGGCGGCCCGCCAGCGGGAAAGAAGCATGCTCCGGACAGCTTTTATTGTCTTGACAATAAAAGTTGTCGGTGACAGGATCACCGCATGCAAGATGTCGCCGTGATCGAGGATGCCGCCGCCGCCGAGGTCTCGCTCGATCCGATCCGGGCTCGGATGCTCGCGGAACTGGCCGAGCCGCACACTGCGACCACCCTCGCGGCGCAGCTCGGGCTGGCCCGGCAGAAGGTCAACTACCACGTCAAGGCCCTGGAGCAGCACGGCCTGGTGGAGCTGGTCGAGGAGCGCCGTAAGGGCAACATGACCGAGCGGGTCGTGCGGGCTTCCGCCGCGGCCTACGTGATCTCGCCGGCCGCGCTCGCCGCGGTCGCGCCCGATCCGGCCCGGTCGCCCGATCGGCTGTCCGCGCGCTGGTTGCTCGCGCTCGCCGCGCGGCTCGTGCGGGAGACGGGCGCGCTCATCAACGGGGCGGCGCGGGCCAACAAGCCGCTCGCCACGTACGGGCTCGATGCCGAAGTGCGGTTCGCCAGACCCGCCGATCGCGCCGCGTTCGTGGGTGAGCTCACGGACGCACTCGCCGGGCTTATCAGTAAGTACCAGACCACAACTGGTCGGCCGCACCGCCTGATCGTCGCGGTGCACCCGAGCATCACCGAAGACGCCGACCCGCCAGTAGAGGAGCAGCAGTCATGACACATCCGTTCGAGGTACGCAACGAGTTCACCGTCGACGCCACGCCGGACCAGGTATGGGCGGCGATCACGTCGGGGCCAGGAGTCGACTCCTGGCTCATGGGGCGCACCGAAATCGATAGCGACAGCAAGACCAGCACGTTCCACATGTTCGGCGAGGTGTCCACCTCCCGCATCACGGTCTGGGAACCTGGCCATCGCTACGAGACGCAGGAGGACAAGGCCCCGGACGGCACGTTCATGGCCTTCGAGTGGCTCATCGAGTCGCGCGACGGCGGCGGCGCGGTGGTGCGCGTAGTGCACAGTGGCCTGCTCGGCGAGGACTGGGAGGCCGAATACAATGGCCTGTCCGTCGGCGACCGCGCCTACATGACGAAGCTCGCCGTCTACCTGGAGCACTTCGCCCCGCGTACCGCGCAGAACTCGCTGTTCCTGCCGGGGCCGATCACCAAGGACTCGTGGGCGGCCATGACGGCGGCGGTCGGCGTCAGCGCGGACGCGAAGGACGGTCAGGCCGCCCGGCTCAGCGTGCCCGGGATCGAGCCGGCCGACGGCATCGTGGAGTTCGTGGGCTCTCCGAGTTTCGTGGGCATGCGCACCAGCGACGCGATGTACATGCTGATCCACGGCTACAACGACATGGTCTTCGCGACCGCGCACTACTTCGACGACCGCGACCCGTCGGCCGAGACCGAGGCGTGGCAAAACTGGCTCGGCGGCCTCACGGCCTGATCAGTGCGCCCACAGGCCGGCGCTGGGCGGCTGGCTAAGGGCGCTCCCAGCCGACAATCTCCCCGGCCGGGTGGCGGGTGAAGTCGGGCAGCGCGGTCAGCGCCTGCTCCTCACCGCCGGGCGTGTAGGTGACGATCAGCCGCAGCGTCCGCCAGCTGGTGTTCATGGTCGAGTGCAGGGTGTTCATCGGGATGTAGACCGCGTCGCCCTCGGCGATCGGGAACTCCTCGTCCCCGACGGTCTGGGTGCCGGTGCCGGAGATCACGTAGATCAGCTCGTCGGCGCGCTCGTGCAGGTGCCGCACGTGGCCCTGGCCGGGGTTGATGATCACCTCGCCCTGGGAGTTGGCCGCTCCCGGGATCGTCACCGGGGACACGAACCATTTCATCGTGCCCCAGTCGAAGCTGAACGTCTCCACCTGGTCCGGCTGAATGCGCGTCACGGTCATGCCGGGAGGCTAACGCATTGCCCCGGCCAGCAGCTGGGCCGCGGCGGCCAGATCGGGCTCGCCCGGCAGAGCGAAGCCCAGCAGCAGCGCCGGCGGGAACGGCGCGACATTGGTGCAGTGCCGGTGCAGTTCGTGCAGGCCGGCCGGGGCGCCGGTGACGCGGGCCTCGGGCAGGTACGTACGCAGCGCGCCGACCAGGACATCGCGCTTGGCCCGGTACCGGCGGCGCATCGCCCGCAGGTGGCGTTCCAGCGCCGCGTCCCCGATGAACGAGGCCAGGGCCAGCTGATCGAGGGTCGGCGGGGTGACCCCGGTGATCCGCAGCACGCTCTCCACCTCGTCGACCAGCCCGGCCGGCGGCACCATCCAGGCCAGCCGCAGCGCCGGGGCCAGCGTCTTGCTGGTGGTGCCCACGAACATCACCCGGTCCGGTGCCAGTCCCTGCAGCGAGGCGACCGGCTCGCGGCCGAACCGGTACTCGACGTCGTAGTCGTCCTCGATGATCAGCGCCTGCCGCTCGTGTGCCCAGGAGAGCAGGGCCGACCGGCGCTCGGCGGTCATCACCACCCCGGTCGGGTACTGGTGGGCCGGCGTGGTCACCACCGCGTCCACATCGGCCGCGGCCAGTTCGGAGACCACCAGCCCGTCCGCGTCCACCCGGACCGGGACCGCCTCCAGGCCCGCGTGCTCGACGGTGTAGCGCTGCCAGCGCCAGCCGGGATCCTCGATCGCGACCCGGCGCACCCCCCGGCGGCGGAGCACGTCGCCGATCACCGTCAGCGCCTGGGATGTGGCGCAGCAGATCACGACCTGGTCGGGCTCCACCACCACCCCGCGCATCCGGGCCAGGTACCCGGCGATGGCGCTGCGCAGCTCGGCCACCCGGCTGCCCGACCCGCGCCGGGCGGCAGCACCGAGCCCGGCCCCAGCCGGCCGGACCGGATCGCGACCCGCAGCGCGTCCTCCAGCTGCCGCCGCAGCGGTATCCCCGTCTGGAACGGAATGTCGAGATCCACGTCTGCAAACTACTTGGCCGGGCCGTGATTGGACCTCGATATGAACCGGCAATTGGACTAAGGGGTAGGACCACTGCCCGATTAAGCTGATCAAATTGAGACGCCGATCAGCAGGGGAGTACGCATGGGCCGCATCCGGGTGCACGAATTCGTGACGCTGGACGGGGTGATCGACGCTCCGTCCTGGACCGCCGATTTCGGCTTCGATCCGCGGATGGGCGAGGTGATCGGGCAGGTCACCAGCGGGAGCGACGGCATCCTGCTGGGCCGGGCCACGTACCAGATGTTCGAGCCGGCCTGGTCGGTCCGCACGGTCGACGACGACCCGGGTGCACCGTTCTTCAACGACACGATCAAGTACGTCGTGTCCTCGACCCTCACCGAGACCACCTGGCGCAACTCGCAGATCATCGGGCGCTACGACGCCAAGGAGATCCAGCGGCTGAAAGAGGACGACAGCGCCAGCGGGCTATACGTCAGCGGCAGCGCCACCCTGGTCCGGGCGCTGCTGGCCGACGGCCTGGTCGACGAACTGCACCTGTTCGTCTATCCGGTGGTCCGGGGGACCGGGCCGCGGCTGTTCGAGGACGGGCCGTCCGGCCGGTGGCAGCGGGCGGACGCCGCGCTCTACGACAACGGTGTCACCTACCTGAAGCTCACCCCGGCGACGTGACCCTGCCCTGTGCGGCAGGGCTGCCCGCCGAGCCGGCCGTCCGGCTACGCCGAGCGCAGCGCGCTGACCTGCCCGCCATCGTCAACCTGCTCGCGGCCATCGACCGTGACCCCGCCCAGCTCCTGGTGGTCGCGGAGGTTGAGGGCCGGGTGGTCGGCACGCTGCAGCTGTCGTTCATCCCCGGTCTGTCCCGCCGCGGCGCCCTGCGCGCCCAGATCGAGTCCGTCCGCGTCTCGCCCGCCCACCGGGGCCGGGGCCTCGGCCAGGCCATGTTCAGCTGGGTCATCGACGAGGCCCGCCGCCGTGGCTGCACCCTGGTTCAGCTCACCACCGGCAAATCCCGCGCCGGCGCGCACCGCTTCTACGAACGGCTCGGCTTCGTGGCCTCGCACGAAGGCCTGAAGCTTCAGCTACCCGGCAGCGGCTGACGCCCGGCGTCCGCGGCCGGGCGGATGGTGACACAGCAGCGCCCGCTGCGAGGAGCCAGCTCGGCCCGGCCCGGGTCTTCGCCGCAGCCGCCCAGGACTCCGCGCAGGAGCGCGAGGTTGAGCCCGCAGACCAGTTCGACGTGCCGCTCGGCCAGCCGGTGAAAGGGGCAGTTCCGCAGGTCGACGTCACCGCCGCCGGTGACGACGGGTTCGTAACCACGTCGCTGGAGCGCCGCTAGCAGGCCCGTGCCTTCCGCCGCGCTTTTCCTTCCCTCGTTTTCCGCCGTTGCCAGCAAAGCCGAACGCACGCCCCCGGACTCGTCGGCCGCTACCGCGTCGGCCAGCAAATGGGCCAGCAATCCGTAACTGCGCGGCGGGACCGTGACCGACACCTCGTCCTGCACGCACTGGTACAGCTTGGCCGGCCGTCCGGCCCCGGGCCCGCCCTGCCCGTCCGGGCGGGCGTAGCTGATGGCGAGCAGGCCAGCTTCGGCCAGCCGGTCCAGGTGGTAGGCCGCGAGCGTACGGCTGATCCCGGCCGCCGAGGCTGCGTCGTCCCGCCGGACCGGCCAATCCTGGCTGGCCACGTACTCGTACAGCTGACGACGGACAGGATCGGCGAGCGCGGACAGGCTGGACAGCTCGTTCGGCTCGCCCGGGTCCGTGTCCACGAGCCGAACTCTATCACTAATGAAACTTGACAAATATCGGGCAGGGACCTCAATCTAAAACACATCGCCATTATCAATAGAAGGTAGCGGAGCATGACGCCCACACCCGCCCACACCGAGCCCCGGCCAGTCGCGGCCTGGCCACCGCTGCGCGCCGTCAGCCCGGCCGGCGAGATGGACCTCACCGCCGCCGAAGCGGCCGCGGCTGACTTCCTGCGCGCCCTCGGGATCACCCTGGACTCCGAGCACTTGCGGGCCACCCCCGGACGGATGGCGCGAGCGTGGGCGGAGATGCTCACGCCGCGGCCGTTCGAGCTGACCACGTTCCCGAACGAGGAGGACTACGACGAGCTGGTGCTGGCCCGCGGCATTCCGTTCCGGTCGGTCTGCGAGCACCATCTGCTGCCGTTCACCGGCCACGCCTGCGTCGCCTACCTGCCGGGCGAGCGGATCCTCGGCCTGTCCAAACTCGCCCGGGTGGTGGAGCACTTCGCCTGCCGCCCCCAGACCCAGGAGCGGTTCACCAAGCAGGTCGCCGACTGGCTGCAGGACCAGCTGGCGCCCCGGGCGGTCGGGGTCGTGATCTCGGCCGAGCACTCCTGCATGACCCTGCGGGGCGTGCAGGCCACCGGATCGAGCACCGTGACCTCCACCCTGCTCGGCAGGCTGCGCAGCGATCCCCGCTCGCGCCAGGAGTTCCTTTCCCTGGCGGGGGTGACGGCATGAGTGATCGCCTGTCCGCGCTCACCGAGGCTGGCGTGTCGATCTGGCTGGACGACCTCAGCCGGGAGCGGCTCACCTCCGGGAGCCTGGCCGCGCTGGTCGGACAGCAGCACGTCACCGGCGTGACCACCAACCCGTCGATCTTCGCCAAGGCGATCGGCCAGCGCGAGCTCTACCAGTCCCAGGTGCGCGGCCTGGCCGCCCGGGCTGTGAGCAGCGGCGAGGCGCTGCGGGCGCTGACCACGTTCGACGTGCGGTGGGCGTGCGATGTGCTGCGCCCGGTGTACGACGCCACCGACGGGGTCGACGGCCGCGTCTCGATCGAGGTCGACGCCCGCCTCGCCCACGACACCACGGCGACGATCGCCGAGGCCCGCGCGCTGTGGTGGGCGGTGGACCGGCCCAACCTGTTCATCAAGATCCCGGCCGCCCGGCAGGGGCTCGAGGCCATCAGCGCCTGCCTGGCCGAAGGCATCAGCATCAACGTGACGCTGATCTTCTCGCTGACCCGGTACGAGCAGGTCATGGCCGCCTTTCTCGACGGTATGGAAAAGGCCCGGCAGGCCGGGCGTGACCTGCACCGCCTGGCTTCGGTGGCGTCGTTCTTCGTCTCGCGGGTCGACACCGAGGTGGACGCCAGGCTGCGCAAGATCGGCACCGAGGAGGCGGCCCGGCTGCGCGGCCAGGCGGCGGTGGCGAACGCCCGGCTCGCGTACCAGCGCTATGAGCAGCTGCTGGCCGGGGAGCGCTGGCAGGCGCTGGCGGCGGCCGGGGCCCGGCCGCAACGTCCCCTGTGGGCGTCCACCTCCACCAAGGACCCCGCCTACCCGGACACCCGCTACGTGGTCGACCTGGTCGCCCCGGACGTGGTGAACACGATGCCGGAGGCGACCCTGCGGGCGGTCGCCGACCACGCCGTCATCCCCGCCGACTCCATCCGCGGCACCTACCGGCAGGCCCAGGACGTGCTCGCCCGGCTGGCGGCCGCCGGGGTGGACTACGACGACGTCGTCACCCACCTCGAGGAGGACGGCATCAGCAAGTTCGACGCGGCCTGGCGCGACCTCGCCAGCGAGCTTCAGGCGGTTCTTGAGCACCCAGCGTCCGGTCAGTGAGGAGAATCCGATGAGCACACCCCAGCACGTCGTCATCGCCGGCGGCGGCCTGGCCGGCGCGAAGACCGCCGAAGCCCTGCGCGCCCAGGGCTTCGGCGGCGACGTCACCCTGCTGGCGGCCGAACCGCACCTGCCGTACGAGCGGCCGCCGCTGTCCAAGGGCTACCTGGCCGGGAAGGCCTCCTTCGATGAGGCGGTCGTCCACCCGGAGAGCTGGTACCGCGAGCACCGGATCGACCTACGGCGCGGTACCCGGGCCGCCGCGATCGACGCGCGCGGTCATCGGCTGGGCCTGGCCGGCGGCGACGCGATCGGCTACGACAAGCTGGTGCTGGCCACCGGCGCGGTGCCCCGGCGGCTGCCCGTGCCGGGCGGCGACGCCGAGGGCTTGCACCAGTTGCGCACCCGGGAAGATTCGGACGTGATCCGCTCCTGCTTCGGGGATGGGAAACGTCTGATCGTCATCGGCGGCGGGTGGATCGGCCTGGAAGTGGCTGCGGCCGCCCGTGGGGCCGGCACCGAGGTGACCGTGCTCGAAGCCGCCGCGCTGCCGCTGCTCACCGTGCTCGGGCCCGAGCTGGCGCAGGTGTTCGCGGATCTGCACCGGGCCAACGGCGTCGACCTCCGGCTCGGCGCCCGCATCGCGGCCATCACCACCGGCGACGGCCGGGCCACCGGCGTCGAGTTCGCCGACGGCACCACGCTCGCGGCCGACGGGATCGTGGTCGGGGTGGGCGTGGCTCCCGATCTGGCCCTGGCCCAATCGGCCGGGCTCGACCTGGACAACGGCGTGCTGGTCGACGGTTCCCTGCGCTCCAGCGACCCGGACATCTACGCCGTCGGCGACATCGCCAACCACGATCACCCTGTCCTCGGTCACCGCGTGCGGGTCGAGCACTGGGCCACCGCGCTCAAGCAGCCCGCTGTCGCGGTGGCGGCGCTGCTCGGGGAGCCGGCCTCCTACTCCGAGCTGCCCTACTTCTACAGCGACCAGTACGACCTCGGCATGGAGTACATCGGGCACGCACCGAAAGGCTCCTACGACCAGGTGGTCGTGCGCGGGGACCTGGCCAGCCGCGAATTCGTCGCGTTCTGGCTGGCCGGCGGCCGCCTCAAGGCCGCCATGAACGTCAACGTGTGGGACGTCGTCGACCAGATCAAGCCGCTCATGGCGGCGGGCCGGACCGTCGACCCCGGCCGGCTCGGCGACGCCGGCGTGGCCTACCCCGATAGCGTTCTCGGGTAGCCAGATGATCGCCGGGCGAGGGAGTGCCGGATGCCAGTACCGGGGGTCGCGCTGGAGCGGCTCGGTTTCCTGACGATCGGCTTGTTCGACGGCGGTGATCCGGGGCCCGGCCACCAGACGACACTGGAGGTCATCGAGCTGGGGGAGCGGCTCGGTTTCGACAGCGCCTGGGTGCGGCACCGGCACCTGCAGTACGGGATCTCCTCACCGGTGGCGGTGCTGGCGGCGGCGTCCCAGCGCACCAGCCGGATCGAGCTCGGCACGGCGGTGATCCCGCTCGGCTGGGAGAACCCGCTGCGGCTGGCCGAAGACCTCGCCACCGTGGACGTCTTGTCCGGCGGCCGCCTCAACCCGGGCCTGTCCGTCGGCCCGCCGCGCAACTACGAGGACGTCCGGGAGGCGCTGTACCCGGACAGCGGGGACCGCGAGGACTTCAGCTACCAGCGGGTGGAACGGCTGCTGCGGATGGTGGGCGGCGAGCCGGTCGTCCAGTTCAGCGGCACCGTGGGTTTTGAGGAGTTCTCCGACCAGGTGCAGCCGTACTCTCCGGGCCTGCGCGGCCGTATGTGGTACGGCGGGGCCGGGCTGAGCTCGGCTCAGTGGGCGGGCGAGCACCAGATGAACTTCCTGACCAGCAGCGTCGTCCGGGCCGAGGGCCCCGAAGACGCCGGGGCGCCGTCCGGCTTCGCCGAGATCCAGCACTCCCACATCCAGGCGTTCCGGGCCGCCCACCCCGACGGTGCCGCTGCCCGGGTGTCCCAGGGACTGGTGGTGATCCCGACCGACAGCGCCACCCCCGCCCAGCGCGACAAGTACGCCGCCTACGTGGCCGCCCGCACCCCGCGCACCACCCAGCCGCAGGGACCGGCCCGGATGCTGTTCGCCCGGGACCTGGTCGGCACCTCCTCCGAACTGGCCGAGGAGCTCTACGCCCACGCGGGCTTCCGCGACGTCACCGAGGTCGCGTTCGCGCTGCCGTTCACCTTCGAGCACGAGGACTATGTGCAGATCCTCACCGATATGGCCGGAAAGCTAGGCCCCGCCCTCGGCTGGCACCCGGCCCGCTGAGGCCGCTGACCTCGCTGACCCCGACCGGTAGGCGCCGGGGATCTGGCCCATGGTGCGGGTGAACGTGTCGACGAAAGCGCTGGTGGTGGCCCAGCCGCAGGCGTGCGCGGTCTCGGTCACGGTCGCGCCGTCGGCCAGCTCGATCATGGCGTGGAACACCCGTAGCCGCGTCGAAGCCGATGGTGTGCACCGAGGTGGGCCCGTAGGCCCGGTGCTCATGCCAGATACCCGCGGGCACCCAGGCCGTCCGGTCCCGGGACGCGACCCAGGCGCCCTGCTCGGTGTGGATGGCCAGGAACCCGGTGCTCACGTAAATGAGCTGGTGATAGTCATGGCTGTGGCGGTGGATGACCGCGCCGGGGCCGTGCTGGTGGAGGAACTCGCTGGTGTGGGGATGGGTCAGCAAGCCGGACGTGCAAACGATTGACATGATGGTCTCCTGTGAGTGAGACGAATGCGTCCCGTCGCCGGGACCGGCTCCGGCAGCTGGCCCTCGACACCCGGCCGCTGAGCGTGCCGCCGTTCCGGCGGGTGTTCGCCGGGCAGGGGGCCTCCTACATCGGCACGATGGTGACCGAGGTCGCCGTCCCCGTGCAGATCTACGCCGACAGCCATTCGTCGCTGTACGTGGGCCTGGCCGGGCTGGCCGGGCTGGTCCCGATCACCGTCTTCGGCCTCTACGGCGGGGCCGTCGCCGACGCGGTCGACCGGCGCCGGCTCTACCTGTGGTCGTCGGTGGTGACCTGGGTGGTCACGCTGATCCTGTTCGCCCAGGCGGTGCTCGGGCTGCGGTCGGTGGGGCTGCTGCTGGCCCTGGTGGTGGTGCAATCGGGTGGCTTCGCGGTGTCCTCCTCGACCCGCGGCGCGATCATCCCCTCGATCGTCCCGGTGCCGATGATCCCGGCCGCCAACACGCTCAGTTACACGGCCGGCAACATCGGCCAGATCCTCGGACCGCTGGTGGCGGGCGTCCTGGTCGGGCTGCCGCACGGGTTCGCCTACGCCTACGGGGCCGACGCGCTGCTGTTCAGCACCGCGCTGTACTCGACGTTCCGGCTGCCCTCGCTGCGCCCGGCCGGGGCGTCCGGCCGGGGTGTAGCTGGGAGAGCCGGGCTGCGGTCGGTGGCCGAGGGCATCGCCTTCATCGCCCGTCACCCGATCCTGATCATGTCGTTCGGGCTCGACATCGCGGCCATGACCCTGGCCATGCCCCGGGCGCTGTTCCCGGAGGCGGCCGCCGTCCGGTTCCACGGCGGCGTGGGACTGCTCTACGCCTCGATCGCGATCGGCTCGATCGTGGCCGGGCTGTTCAGCGGCTGGATCGGCCGCATCCGCCGTCAGGGGGCGGCCCTGACCGTCGCGGTGGCCTGCTGGGCGGCGGCCGTGTTCGCGGCCGGCCTGGCCCGCAGCCTGGCGCTGGCCGTGGTCCTGCTGGCCGTGGCCGGCGCCGCCGACCTGGTCAGCGTGGTCTACCGGCAGACGATCCTGCAGACCTACGCCCCCGACGAGATGCGCGGCCGCATGCAGGGCGTGTTCACGGTCGTGGTCACCGGCGGCCCCCGCCTCGGTGACCTGCGGGCCGGGGCCATGGCCGCCGTCACCAGCCTGACGGTTGCCTGGTCGGGCACGGCCGCGGTGTGCTTCGCCGTCGTCCTGGTCGCCGGCTTCAGCGTCCGCTCGTTCTGGCGGTACGAGCCCGGCCAGACCGCCGGCACCGGCCAGCCCGGGGCCGACGCCGACGGTGACCCTCAGCCCGAAGACGAGCGCCGCGCGTCGTAACCGGACCGGGCGTCGGCGATCTCCTGGCGGTGGGCGCGGGTCCAGGCCACCAGCCCTTCGATCGCGACCAGCAGGCTGCGGCCGAGATCGGTGAGCGTGTAATCGACCCGCGGCGGGACGACCGGGTGCACGGTCCGGGTGACCAGGCCGTCGCGCTCCAGATGGCGCAGGGTCAGGGTCAGCATCCGCTGGCTGATCTCGTCGATTTCGCGGTGCAGCTCGGTGAACCGCCGGGTGCCCGACCCGAGCAGCTCGATGACCAGCAGTGACCACTTGTCCGCGAGCCGGTCCAGCAGATCGCGGATCTCGCACGAGGTCGTGTCACACACATCGATGTGCGTAACTGACTTCACTGTGCCGTCTTCCATGAGCCCTATTTTTACTGAAAAGGTTGTCACTAACAAAAAGTAACTACGAGCCTGCGGAGGACTCGTGGAAGTGGGCGTGGTGCTGCCGTCGATGTCGCGGCGGGACGGACGGCCGGGGGACATTCCCGCGGTGGCCCGGCACGCGGAGGGGCTGGGGTTCGAGTCGGCCTGGGTGGTGGACCAGCTCGTCGCCGGGACCGGGGTGCCGGTGCTGGACAGCCTGACCGCGCTGGCCGCGGCGGCGGCGGTGACCGAGCAGATCCGGCTCGGCATCGGAGTGCTCATCGCCCCGCTGCGCCCGGTCGCCTGGATCGCCAAGCAGGCCGCCACCGTCCAGTACCTGTCCGGCGACCGGTTGCTGCTCGGGATCGGCGCCGGCGGTGACCGGCACGACGCCGCCTGGAACGCGGCCGGCGTCCCCCGGCGGGAGCGTGGCCGCCGTACCGACGAGGCGCTCCAGGTGCTGCCCGACCTGATCGCCGGTAAGCCGGCCCGCCTCACCTCCGACGGTGAGCAGGTCGTGCTGAGCCCCGGCGTCACCGTGCCCCCCATCGTCATCGGCGGCAACTCCGACGCGGCCGCCCGCCGCGCCGCCGAGTTCGGCGACGAGTGGTTCATCCTGGCCGGGCCGGACGACGTCCCGCACTTCCAGGCCAAGGCGGCCGAGCAGGCCGCCCGTTTCACCCGCCCGGCCCCGGCGATCACCACCAGCGTCATGGTGGCCCTCGACGGCGACCCCAGCGTCCCCGGCCCCGGCCCGCTGCTCAGCCTGCTGACCGATCCCGACGGCATGTTCGGCATCCCGCCCGCCCAGGCCGCCGGCGCGGTCCTGACCGGGCCCCCGTCCGGCCTGGCCAGCCACCTGGCGCGCCTGGCCGACGCAGGCGTCCACCGCACCATCATCCAGATCGCCGCTGGAGACTGGCGCCGCCAAGCCGCCCTGGCCGCCGAAGCCCGCTCCCAGCTCACCTGAACGCGGGCGCCGCTCCCGGGGCCGTCCGCCCCAGCCCGCCGCTCCCGGGTCGGCCGAAGCCCCCAGTCACATGTGGCACGTGAGTCGCGGGGCGCCTCAAGGCCGGTGCAGCCCAGCATCAGACGGCGGGCGGCTGTCCCGGTTTCGTAAGCATTCCGCAATGCGTCCCGGAGTTGTTTGTGTATGCTCCGGATGCGAGACCCCTCAGGCTCTCCAAGTGTCTTTGACACCGCCGTGACGTGAGAGTCCTGCTTATTCCCGCAGCTCGCGATCATCTCGTAAGCCCAAGGAAATATTTAGTTACCACAGGTTCGCAATTCGGTTACTGAGAGTGTATGGGTGCGGCATTTCATGGGACCGAAGCCGCCCATCACAAACTGATCATGCGAGCGGGACTCTTGGTGCGAGCCAGAAATTCGATGCGGCCGGCCTGTGTCGCCAGCCGGGACCTTGGCCGTGCTGCCCAGATAACAGGCGGCTCGTAATAACCTCGTAAGGCTCTTCCCGGAGGGCCCATGCGGCCCGGTTGGCAGGAGCGGCGGCCTGCGGGGCTCTGACCTGCGTATTGCTGCCATTCACTCTCGTATCAGGGGGCTCTGAGCGTGGCGGTTTCGCGATGTTCGTCCGATATTTTTGTGTGCTATTTATCGTTACGTTATGTGACCGGCCAGGGGTCCTGTGTAAGAAGTCTTACGGTCGGTGCGCTCCAGAGCCTGCAAATTCAGAAATTGCCTATATGCGACGTGCGTGAGGTCTACCGTCTGCTGTCGGGAGCAAGACGAACTCGACATATTCCCTATGGCATGGAGGTGGATTGAATGCCGAGGAGGCATCGGTCCGCGTGGCGTCGTCGGCAGGACAGCCAGGCGAGACGGCGTTGGGCGGTGGCCATCAGCATCCCGGTGGCACTGGCCGTAGTGATGGGGGCTGTCCTCGCCTTCAGCCACGGCTTCACTTCGCACTTCAGTAATTCCGCGCTGGCTAACTGCGCCTCGTCGGCCGCGTCCGCGTCGTCGACTGCCTCTGGCTCGGCCGCCCCGGCGGCAGCCGCCTCTGGCGCCGCGGCCCCGACGGCAGCCGCCTCAGGTTCGGCCGCTGCGACGACGGCTGCCTCCGGTGCCGCCGCCCCGACGACGGCTGCGTCAGGTTCGGCGGCCCCGACCGCGGCGGCCTCTGGCTCAACCGCTCCGACCACGGCTGCCTCTGGCTCGGCCGCCCCGACGGCGGCCGCCTCAGGTTCAGCGACCCCGACCACGACGGCGTCAGCGGCACCGTGCCCGAGCGGGACCGGCACCGCCCCGGCGACGACCGCGGCGGCCAACACCAACTGCAGCATCATCGTCCCGGCGAACCCGCTGTCGGCGAAGGGTATGGCCACCCCGTACCAGCTGACCGGCCCGAACGGGATGACGCCGGCGCAGTCCGGTTGCACCATGGCCAACGCGGCCAACCTGGGTGCGTTCGTCCAGGCGACGATCGTGAATACCCGAACCGGGCAGCTTTCGGTCTACGACCCGCTGGTCATCACCCAGGGCACGACGGCGGCCGTCGCACCGAAGGTACCGACGCTGCCGGCGAACTACGTGGCCACGATCGACTTCGGGTTCAACGGCACGACCCTCACCCAGGTCGGCGCTACGGCCAACGCCCTTCAGCAGGGCAACTGCGTCAACGGCCAGGGAGCCTCGGCGTTCGGCCAGGTGTCGTTCTGCAACGGCACCAACTTCTTCAACGCAGCGTTCAACCTCGAGCGCCAGGGCAGGCTGCGGGTGCCGGCGGCGGGGACCTCCAACAAGATCGTCGCCTCCGGCGGCCAGCTGGGTACCGGCACGACCTGCCCGACCACCCGCAACTTCGACATGATCGACCAGGACCAGTCGGACAACGTGACCTCCGTGTACCTGCTCAATCCGGCGACCGGGCAGACCGCGCAGAACACCACGGCGAACGCGGGCAACATGAATGGCGCCACGCAGATCGCGAACGGCAGTGACAACATCCTGGTCGACGCGTTCCTGGACCCGACGCTCGGCTGCACCCCGTTCATGGCTCCGGACCTGGCCAACAACAACCAGCCGACGACCTCGCAGGCGCTCGACGAGCTCTCCGCCGCGAAGAACTCGCCGGCGATCACGGCGCTGGTCCCGGAGAACGACGAGATGACGCTGGACGCCCAGGGGAACATGGATCTGGCCAAGACCAACATGTACCGGGCCGAAGTCGGCCAGCCGCCCGTCAGCGCGGCGAACAACCGGACCAGCAGCCCGGCGATGTACTGCCAGAACATGGTCAACATCCAGACCCCGTTCCTGGCCGCCAACCAGACGCTGCTGGCGACCGGGGCGACACCGGTGGCGGGGACGGGCAACAACCTGTTCACCTTCCTGGCGAACCGGCTCAGCATGTCCTTCACCAACCTCGGCTGCCAGAACTTCGGCCTGACCAACCCGGTCACGGTCACTCTGGACGGTAACGGCGTGGCGACCGCGGCAACCTTCAACACCGCGCCGCAGAAGGTCACCAACACCACGGGGACGCCACCGCCCACGACCGCGCCATCGGGAACGGCAACCGGTCCGGCGTCGCCCTCGGCGTCAGCATCGGCCCCGGCATCGGCCTCGGCCACGCCGTCGGGCTCGACGAGGCACGGTGGGTGGCGCCGCAGGGGCCGTCCTCACCACCCGCTGATGAACCCCGCCGGGATGTAGCCGCTCCACCGGCTTGCTCCCGCTCACGGAGTGGCGGTCCTGTCCCCAAGCGGGACCGCCACTCTGGCACCGCAAGGCTCATGATCGTCAGCGTCGGCGTCCTGCACGCCGTCGCTGACCTGATCAACTACGCAGCCCGGGTTTCGCCATTAAGGTTGGCGAGACCCGGGTTGTTCATGTCGGGAGGCGTTCCGTCGTCATGGTGACTCTGCTGGTCGTGGCCCTGGCGCTCGGGCTGAACAACTTCGGCGCGGCGATCGCCATCGGGGTCAGCGGCGTTAACCGGCTGACCGGACTGAAGGTGGCCGCGGTCTTCGGCTTGTGGGACGTCGTGATGCCCACTGCCGGGCTGCTCATCGGCCACGGCCTGGCCGGCGAACTGGGGCGCGCCGCCCGGTGGACCGGTGCGGGTGTACTGGCCGCGACTGCGGTCTGGGGACTGGTCGAGGCCGTGCGCGGCGACGACGACGCCCCGCGGGCCTGGCGCGGATGGCGGCTGCTGGTCAGCGGCGCCGCGCTCAGCCTGGACGACTTCGCGGTGGGGCTCGCGCTCGGAACGCTGGCCGTCCCCATCATCGCGGCGGTGATCACGTTCGGAGTCTTCAGCGCCGTTCTGACCCTGATCGGGCTGGAACTGGGCGCGAAGCTGGGTCTGGTGACCGGCGAGCGGGGCGAGATCGTAGCCGGGATCCTGCTGCTCTGCCTCGCCGGCGCGATGGCGCTGGACTGGCTGTAAGGCCGGACTTCAGCTCACCGCTGGAAGCTGCCGGCCGCTATCTGCCGGGCGTCCGCGAGCGCCGTGTTGATCGGGATCGCGTACCCGGTGACGTCGGAGCTGCTCCCCGAACCGCCGATGGTGAGGCCGATGACCTTACCGTTGAGGTCCACCAGCGGGCCGCCGAGCACCGACGGCGTGTCCGACTGCAGCGCCGACGCCATCAGCCCGCTCCGGCTTTCGTTGCTGTTGGCGACGTCGACGGTCACGTTCGTGGCGGTCAGGGTGCCGGCGTCGATGGTCACCTTGGCCGTCGTGCCCGTGGTGCCGACCGCGGTGTCATAGACCTTGCCCGGCACATGGAAGGACGTGAAGCTGGAGATGTCCGCGTTGTGGACCAGCTTGTCGGAGTTCCCGACCTCGACCGTCACGAACGGCCACCCGGGACGGCTCGCCATCTGAAGCAGCGCCAGGCCCGCGGCCGGGTCCGTCCCGATCACGGTGGCCTTGAAGGTCGCTCCGGACAGGACGTACTTGGCCGACAGGTTCTGCGCGCCCCGGGCAGGCTGGTAGGTGGTCAGCACCTTCCCCGACTCCGTGAGCACCAAGCCGATCCCGGCCGATTTCCCGCCCGCCAGGATGTGGACCATGCCCGGCGCCGTCGTCGACAGGATGTTCGCGTGGCTGTTGTCGGCGATGGAGCCGGAGCCCTCGATGAAGGGGTCAGCGGTCCGCTCCGGCTTGGGGATGTCCGCGCGGACCACGTTGTTGCCGGCCCCGGTCAGTTTGCCGCCGCCGAAGCCGACCCCCGCCATGAGGATGACCACCACCGCCATCACCGTGAGCCTGAAGGGCTTGCTCCGCCAGGCTTCCGGGACGACCCGGTCATCGTCATCGTCGTCCGAGTGCGTGTGCTGTCCGCTTTCGCCTACTTCCTGGACATCCATGGTCTGACCCCTTGGTCACCTTGCCGTCTGCACAGCGGTGCTGAACGTCGCCGTGATCGCCACGCCAGCGCTGTTCCGCTTGAGCGTGACGGGATTCGTGAGGTGGAACTGCTGGCAGCCGAGCCTGGTGAAGGACGCACTCAGGTCGCTGGCCATGAAGGTGAGCAGGTTGTCGGCGGTCGCCGTCACCGGCGACTGCCCGGTGGCGAGCAACTTCTGGTTGGCGGCCAGGAACGGTGTCTGGATGTCGACGAGGTTCTGGCAGTACATCGCCGGGCTGCTGGATCTGCTGGCTTCCGCGCTGACTGGGGGCTGGCCGAGCTCCTGCCGGTACCGGTCGGTCTTGGCCGGGTCGGACTGGCCGCGGTCCGTTACCGCGGTGTTGTTCTCCGGCATCAGCGCCGCGGTCTTCGGCTGGTACGCGCCCCCCGCTATCTCGTCCAGTGCCTCGGAAAAAGCCGGCTCGCTGGCTTTGGACAGGTCGGGCGCCTCGAACGGGCTGCACCCGAGGATCGGGTCAACGTACTGGTCGAGCACGGTGTTTGCGCTGACGCCGTGCAGCAGCGTCGCTCCTTCGACGTAGTCCCGGTAGGTCGCGTTGTCCGGCGCGGTCTGGCCGGTGAGCGGGTTGAGCAGGTAGGTGGTGGTCACGCTGGGGCCCGGGTCGAGGCCGGCCACCTCAAAGTTGGTGATCACCGGGCACGACTTGCCCGTGCCGAGGTCGCCGCCCGACGGGACGATCGCGTCCGAGGTACCCGGGGACGGCACCTTGAGCCGTCCCGCTCGCTCTGCCTGCTCTACCGCGCTGAAGAAGTTGGCCCCGTTGCAGAACGACGTCTTCCCGAAGGCCGATCCAGCCTGGCCGCTGACACAGTGGGCGTCCGCGAGCGTGGCCGGGGTCGCCCCCACCTGGACCAGGTCCGTGCCGTTGAACCCGAAGTCGATCGTCACGACCGCGCCGGCCGGTATCGCGGGCGGATTGAGCTTCATGCCGGGCGTGTCCGGCCTGGTGCCCTTCGTGATCACCAGCGGCTCATAGACCGACAGCGCCCCAGTCGCCGGATCCAGGATCGTGGCCTGGACGAAGGCGCCCAGCTTGGCTCCGTTGCTCATCGTGCATCCGGACTGAGCCGGCGTTTTCCCCTTGGGGCCGGTGAGCTGATAGGGAGTGGCCAGCCCCCGCGCGCTCAGCGGGTTGGCCGGAACGATGATCTCGCAGCTGGTATTGGATTTCATGCCCGCCGATGGAGCAGCCGTCGCCAGTGCCGCCGCGGCATTGGAGGCAGTCGGGGTCACATACGTGCCGAGAGGAATCTGGGTGAGGCCTGAATTGCTCGTGCCCGACTGGAACGCGAGCACCACCCCGATCACCAGCCCCAGCGCCGCGGGAGCAGCGAGCTGGCTGGCCACACGCGACATGCCAGTTTCCCGCATGCGGCGCCGCCAAGTGGACCGACGCCCAGTGCGCACTCGCTCCACCTCCCGGTCCGCGCATTCCGCTCCCGGAGGCAAAGGCTAGACGAGGCAGGCGACATGACGCGGGAAATTCGGAATTTCTACTTCTGGCGTCTCCGCCGAAGTGCTTGATTGTAAGGTGATAGCGAAGTGATGGTCCTGAGATACGCCGGACAAACGTCTGGGGCTCATTCACTGGTGGCCGAGTGCGACTATTTATTACACATCTCTGAAAAGCCTGCGCTCGCCTCTGCCTGGTGGGATCATCCGGGCTGACACCTCCTCGTGATGCGAGGTCAACCCCCTGTAGGTGTAGTGGTTACTCCGGGTAGCGAAAGGGTGGGAGATGCTTAGGCTGCTCGCATTCACCCTGCCTTTGTGCCTTGACAACTTTGCTATTGCATTCGCCGTCCTGGGGGAAATTCGGCTGACGCGCGCGCAGTTGGTGCGCGTCACGGTGGTGTTCATCGCATTTGAAGCCATAATGCCGCTGATCGGGCTGGGGCTGGGGACGCCGCTGATTCACCTGATCGCCGGTCCTCCCCATATCAACATCGACCCTTATCAGCTCGGCAGCCCGGCCGAGCTCAAGGAACTTCAAGGGGCCTACCACTCCCACCTGGCCGACGTGATCGACCTGACCTTCGTCGGCCGGTACATCGTCCCGTTCGTCGTGCCGGTGATCGTCGGCGTCCTTGGCCTCCTGATGCTGGACGAGGCCTTCAACGACGACGATGACGACGATGAGGTGGAGAAGGCGAGGGCCCTGGTGGCGGCCCGCGGTCGCGCCATCATCGGGCTCGGCCTCAGCATCAGCATCGACGAGCTGATCGTGGGCTTCACCATCGGGTACAGCCAGTACTTCACCGCGCCCGAGGCCATCATCGCCATCGTCGTCCAGTCGTTCCTGGCCCTCATGGCCGGGCTGTACTTCGGCCGGAAGGTGCGCGACGGGAAGATCCGGATCAGCGCGGAGCGGATCTCAACCGGTGCCAAACTGATAGCGGGCGGCATCCTGGTGACGCTGTCGGCCGCCCTCCTGGTCGGCCCCCCGCTCGCCACCCACGCCTGGCCCCACTTCGTCCATTCCGTCTTCCCTCACAAGGTCAAGCCCCCGCCGGTACCCAGGGCGGTCACCACCAACCTGCCGGGCTCCGACGGGTAAGGCGCCGCCGCCCGCCCGGGACATACGAAACGGCCCGGCTCCCGCCTGGGGAGCCGGGCCGTTGATACCCGGGGGCTAGAGGCCGAGCTCGGCTTCGAAGCTGCCTTCTTCGAGGCGGTCCTTGACCGTGACCAGGAAGCGGGCCGCGTCGGCGCCGTCGACCAGGCGGTGGTCGTAGGTGAGGGCCAGGTAGACCACCGAACGGACCGCGATCACTTCGCCGAGGGCGGGGTCGTCGACCACGACCGGGCGCTTGACCACGGTGCCGGTGCCGAGGATGCCGACCTCCGGCTGGTTGATGATCGGGGTGTCGAAAAGGGCGCCCCGGCTGCCCGTGTTGGTCAGCGTGAACGTGCTGCCCGAGAGCTCGTCCGGCCCGACCTGCCCGGACCGGGTCCGGTTGGCCAGGTCGGAGATCTTCCGGGCCAGACCGCCGAGGTTGAGGTCACCGGCGTTGTGGATGACCGGGACCATCAGGCCGCGGTCGGTGTCCACGGCGATGCCCAGGTGCTCGGTGTCGTGGTAGATGATCTGCTTGTTGGCCGTGTCGATGACCGCGTTGAGCTTGGGGTGCACCTTCAGCGCCTCGATCGCGGCCAGCGCGAAGAACGGCAGGAAGCTGAGCTTGACGCCCTCACGGGCCTCGAAGTCCTGCTTGGCCCGGCTGCGCAGCCGCGCGATCGCGGTCACGTCGGCCTCGACGACGGTGGTGAGCTGGGCCGAGGTCTGGAGCGACTCCACCATCCGCTGGGCGATGACCTGGCGCGGGCGCGACATCCGCTGGGTGGTGCCCCGCAGCGCGGACGGCACCACCGCCGGCCGGGACGGCGCGGACGGCTGGGCGCCGGCCGCGGCCGCAGGTGCCCCCGCCGGGGCGGCCGCTGGAGCCTGGGCGGGCGCCGGCGGGGCCTGGGCGGGCGCCGGCGGGGCCTGGGCCGGGGCGGCCGGGGCGGTGGCTGCCGGAGCGGGCTCCGCCTGGGCGGCCGCCTCCTGATCGCGCCGCACGCGGGCCGCGTCGAGCACGTCCTGCTTGCGGATCCGGCCGCCGACTCCGGTGCCGTCCACCGACTCGAGGTCCACGCCGTGCTCGGCCGCCAGCTTGCGGACGAGCGGGGTCACGTACGGGCCGTCTCCGGTCGCGGGCTGCTGGGACTCCTGCTCCTGGGGAGCCGCAGGAGGCGCCTGGGGTGCAGGGGCCGCCTGTGCCGGAGGAGCCTCCTGTGCCGGAGCCGGAGGTGCCGGGGGAGCCTGCTGCGCGGGCTGAGACCAGGACGGGGCCGGAGCGGGCTCCGGCGCCGGAGCCGCCGCCCCGTCTGCGCCGTTGGTCCCGGTCGCGGTCGACCCGGCCGAGTCGCCGTCCGGCGTAGCCGCGGGCGCCTGCTGCTGCGCCGGCGCCTCCTGGGCGGGAGCGGCCGCCTGCGCGGGCTGCCCGCCGTCGTCCGGGGGGGTGTCGCCACCGGAGGCGTTGTCGCCTTCCTCGATCACCGCGAGCTGGGCGCCGACCTCGACGGTCTCGTCCTCGCCGACGGCGATCTGGCGCAGGACGCCGGCCGCGGGGGAGGGAATCTCGGTGTCGACCTTGTCGGTCGACACCTCGAGCAGCGGCTCATCCGCCTCCACGCGCTCGCCTTCCTTCTTGAGCCAGCGCGTGACGGTGCCCTCTGTGACGCTCTCACCGAGCTGAGGCATGGATACCGAGACCGACATTGTTCTCGTGACTCCTTTATAAGCGCACGCGTGTCCGTGTCAGGCGTGTACGTGCAGGGGCTTGCCAGCGAGCGCCAGCATGGCCTCGCCGATGATCTCCGACTGGGTGGGGTGCGGGTGGATCAGCTGTGCCACGTCGGACGGCTCGGCTTCCCAGTTGTAGATGAGCTGGCCTTCGGCGATCAGCTCGCCGACCCGGCTGCCTACCAGGTGGATACCGAGGACGCGGCCGGGGCTGCCGTCGTCGTTCTTGGCCGCGATGACCTTACCGGCGCCCTGCGTCTGCAGGATCACGCTCCGGCCGTTGCCGCCCAGCGGGTAGGTGAACTCGACGATCTCGATACCCCGGTCGGCGGCCTGCGCGGCGGTGATGCCGACCGAGGCCACCTCGGGGTCGCAGTAGGTGATCCGGGGAACGCCGTCGTAGTCGATCGGGTGCACCTCGAGGCCGCCGATCCGCTCGGCGACCAGGATGCCCTCGCCGAACCCGACGTGCGCGAGCTGCGGGGTGGCGATCAGGTCGCCGACCGCCGAGATCGTCGGCACCGAGGTCCGGCAGTACTCGTCGACCTTCACGTAGCCGCGCTCGACCTCCACGCCGACCTGCTCGTAGCCGAGGTCGGCGGAGACCGGGCCGCGGCCGACCGCGACCAGCAGGATCTCCGCGTCCAGGGTCTTGCCGCCGGCCAGGGTGACCTGGACCCCGGTGTCGGTGTGCTTGACGCTCTCGAACCGGGCGCCGAGCTCGAAGCCGATTCCGCGGCGCCGGAACGCCCGCTGCAGCAGCCGGGCGCTGGACTCGTCCTCCAGCGGCACCAGCTGGGGCATCATCTCCACGATCGTGACCTCGGCCCCGAACGAGCGCCACACGCTGGCGAACTCGACGCCGATGACGCCGCCGCCGAGGATGATCACCGAGCTGGGCACCCGCCCGAAGCGGAGCGCCTCGTCGCTGGAGATGACCCGCTCGCCGTCCAGCTCCAGGCCGGGCAGGCTCTTCGGCACCGACCCGGTGGCCAGCACGATGTGCTCGCCCTCGTAGATCGTGTCGCCCACCTGCACCTGGGTCGGCGAGATCAGCCGGCCCGAGCCCTCGATGGTGTCGATCTTCCGGCTGGCCAGAGTGGACTGCAGGCCCTTCCAGAGCCGGTCCACCACCTTGTCCTTGTAGGACAGCACGCCGTCGATGTCGATGCCGTCGTAGCTGGACTTGACGCCGAACGTCTCGCTGTCGCGGGCCTGGTCGGCGATCTCCGCGGAGTGCAGGAGCGCCTTGGTGGGGATACAGCCCCGGTGCAGGCAGGTCCCGCCGACCTTGTCCTTCTCGATCAGCGCGACGCGCTTGCCCATCTCAGCCGCACGCAGTGCGCAGGCGTACCCTCCGCTGCCGCCACCCAGGATCACGATGTCATAGGCGGCGTTGCCCTCTGCCACGGAAAGCTCCCTATCTGTCAATTCAAAGTCGCTGCGTTCATCATTTCACTCCAGCGGACCGCTTCGGAGGCGAGTTTGCCCACGCAGACGGTCTCGCGAAAGTGAGTCTGCCCACGATCGCCGGGGCTTACCCAGCATGATCACGGCCACGCAGGCGCCGCCGCCCCGGTGGGCGGCAGCGCCTTTATTCAAAGCAATCGGCCCGGACCGGTCATTCCGTGGGCAACGTCCCGGCCGCCACGTCCTCGGCGATCTGGACCAGCGCGCGAGTGGCCGCGCCGGTCCCGCCACGCGGGGTGTACCCCCAGGCCGCCGACTCGTTGAAGGACGGCCCGGCGATGTCCAGGTGGGCCCAGGCCACCCCGTCCGGCACGAACTCGCGCAGGAACAGGCCGGCCACCAGCATGCCGCCGTTGCGGTCGGGGGAGACGTTGGTCAGGTCGGCCACCGTGGAGTCCAGGCCCTTGCGCAGCTCCTCGGGCAGCGGCATGGCCCAGGCGGGCTCGCCGGCCCGGGTCATCGCGTCGGCCACCCCGGCCGCCAGCGCGTCGTCGCTGGCCATCACGCCTGCTAGCCGGGAGCCCAGCGCGACCAGCTGCGCCCCGGTCAGGGTGGCGATGTCGACCAGCAGGTCGGGGGAGTCCTGGGCGGACCGGGCCATCGCGTCGGCCAGCACCAGGCGGCCCTCGGCGTCGGTGTTCAGCACCTCGACGGTCTTGCCGCCGTGGATCGTGATCACGTCGGACGGCCGCTGCGCGGACCCGCTCGGCATGTTCTCGGCCAGCGACAGGTAGCCGACGACGTTCACGGCCGGCCGCAGCACCGAGATCGCCTGCAGCGCGCCGAGCACGGCGGCGGCCCCGCCCATGTCGGACTTCATCCACTCCATCGACTTGGGCGGCTTCAGTGACAGGCCGCCGGAGTCGAACGTGATGCCCTTGCCCGCCAGTACCAGGGTCCGGGTCGCGTCCGGATGGGTGTAGGCCAGGCGGACCAGCCGCGGCGGGTGCACCGAGCCCTGGCCGACGCCGAGGATGCCGCCGTAGCCGCCCTCGGCCAGCTGGTGCTCGTCCAGCACCTCGATGTCCAGCCCGGCGGCGGCCGCGACCCGCTCGGCCTCGGCCGCGAACGTGGCCGGCACCAGGTCGGACGGACCGGTGTTGACCAGGTCGCGGACCAGCGTCACCGCGTCGGCCAGCACCTGGGCGCGCTGAGCGGCACTGTCGGCTTCGTCGGCCGGGAGCGCGGTCAGCAGGGTCAGCTCGCCGTCGGTGGCCGTGCCGGCGGTGCGGTAACGGCGGAACGCGTACCCGCCGAGCAGCGCGCCGAGCGCCACCGCGCCCGCTTCGGCGGCGTCCCTGGCCGGCAGCGCCAGCGCGATGTGCCGCTTCTCACCGCGGACGGCGTCCGCGCCCCCGGCCGGCCGGGAACCGTTCAGCCCGGCTGGGCTGCGCCCGGCGGTGAGCACGCGGACGGCCGCACCGGCCGCCCGTCGCAGCTTCTCCGGCTCGAACCGAGCCTGGTCGCCCGTGCCGTCGGCGCCGCCGTCGCTGGCCGGCCCGAGGCCGACCGCCACGATCACCGGCACCGGGAGCTTGCCCGCGGCGGGGATCTTGGTCACTTCCTCGGCCCGGCCGGTCGCGTCGAGCGCGGTGAGCAGGTCGGTCAGGGTGCCGCCGAGCGCGTCGTCCACATCTGCGGCCCCGGGGGCGGGCCGCGGCCCGTCCTCGCCCTGGACCACGCCGACGATGAGGGCGTCGGCCTCGGTGGCGCGCGCCGACGCCTCGCTGGTGTGAATCGTCATCGTCACCCTGCCGATGCTAGTGCCTGGACGGTGCGCGCCCGACAACTCGCTGAGGCGTCCTGCCTGCTCCAGGCCGTACGAGGCCAGAGGCGCGCACACTCGGCGAGATGACTGGCGGGATGTTTGAAATAGACCTTATTTCACCGATGACGTTGAATTTCCCGCCGGCGGCCTAACTGTGCCGATCTGTGTCCTGCCCCGGTTCGCGCCCGCCCAGGTCATCGATCGTTCTAACCACTGTTATATTTTCATTTTAACAATCGTTACCTCCAGCAGTCATGACGTTCCAGCGGAGTGTTCAGTGACCCTCGTCCGCCTCGGCGTATACCCGCGACGCGTACGCCTCCAGCGCCTGCTCGCACGTGGCCAGCGCTTTTTCGGTGGCGGCGCGGCCCTCGGCCCCGAACACGTCACGCTCCCGCACCCGGCTGAGCCAGTTCTTCAGCTTCACCAGGTCGACCTCGTTCTCCTCGAGTTCGGCGTAGGTGAAGTGGTTCGCGGTGTACTCCTTCTCGATCTGCTGCAGGAAGTCCGCGCACTTGTCGACGATCTCCTCGTACTCGTCGTTCCTGGCCGCCTGGAACTGCGCCCGCACCTCCGGCTCGCCCGCCAGCACGTCGCACGACAGCAGCACCGCCGACCCGGACATGTCGACGATCTCCCGGCGCAGCTTGCGCAGCGAGCGTTCGGCGGGAGCGGTCCGTGGCAGCGCCGCCGCCGAGTTCTGCAGGTAGATCGCGCCGAGGCTCTTGATCCGGCGCCACACCGTGGAGCGCAGCCGGGTCGGCTCGGACGGCACCCGGTAGATCAGCACCAGCCAGCCCGGCGATTCGGTTCGCTCGTCAGAGTCGGTCACCCAGCCATTGTCGCCCACCCCGCCGCTGTCCTGGAGGATCGGTGAACGCTCTCCCGCTCGCCCTTACCGTCTTTGTCGCCAGCGGCGTCGAGGCGGTCGAAGCGCTCACGATCGTGCTGGCGGCCGGCCTGACCCGGGAGTGGCGGTCCACCTTCCAGGGGATGGCCGTCGCGCTGGTCGTGCTGGCGGCGATCTCCGCCGCGCTCGGGCCGGCCCTGACCCTGATTCCCCTGGGCGCGCTGCGGCTGGTGGTGGGCGCGCTGCTGGCCATCTTCGGCATCCAGTGGCTGCGCAAGGCGATCCTGCGCGCCACCGGTCACAAGGCCCTGCACGACGAGGCCAGCGCCTACCAGCGCGAGGTGGCCGCCGCCGAGACCGCCGAGCGACGGGCCGGGCACGGCGTCGGTGACTGGTACGCGTTCACGCTGTCGTTCAAGGGTGTGCTGCTCGAGGGCCTGGAGGTCGTGTTCATCGTGGTCACCTTCGGCAGCAACCAGGGCAGCATCTGGCCCGCGGTGATCGGCGCCGCGGCCGCGGTGCTAGTGGTGGCGGGGGTGGGCGTCGCCGTCCGGGCCCCGCTGGCCAAGGTCCCCGAGAACGCGATGAAGTTCGCGGTCGGCGTCATGCTGACCTCGTTCGGCACGTTCTGGGGCGCCGAAGGGGCCGGCGTCAACTGGCCGGGCCACGACGCGGCGCTGCTCGTGCTGGTGCCGGTGATGCTGGTGGTGGCGCTCGGCTACGTGCTGCTGCTCCGCGGCCATTCCCGACAGGAGGTACTGAGCTCATGAGCCGTCTCCGTTCAGCCTGGGACTTCGCCTACGACTTCGTGGTCGGCGACGACTGGCGCGGCGCCGTCGCGGTCGTGCTGGCGCTCGTGGTGACCGCGCTGCTGGTGCACCTGGCCCACGTGAACGCCTGGTGGCTGCTGCCGGTGTCGGTGGTCGCGGCGCTTGGCTGGTCGCTGCGCCGCGCCGTCAGCTGATCGCGGTGACCAGCAGGCAGGCGGCGGTGGCGGCCTCCGACACCGCACCCAGCACGTCCCCGGTGATGCCGCCCAGCCGCCGGGCCCCGCGCTCGCCCAGCGCGACCCCGGCGACCAGCCCGGCCGCCACCGCGACGGGCAGGATCCACTCCACCGGGACGTCCGCCACCGCAGCCGCCAGGAAGATCCCGCCTACGGTCACGGCCAGCGCCGCCGCCGTGACCAGGACGGCGGTGACCGGCGCGACGCTGTCCGCCACCATCGCGCCCAGCCCGTCCGGCCGGGCCGGCGGCACGCCCCGGCGGCACGCCCAGGTGATGGCCAGCCGCCCGGTCACCGCGGCCACGATGACCGCCGGCACCCCGCGCCCGGAGCTGTCGGCCTGGGTCAGCCCCGCCACCTGAACCAGCAGCGTGAGCACCAGCGTCACCACGCCGAACGGCCCGATGTCGGACTTCCGCATGATCGCCAGCGCCTCAGCCGGCGGCCGCCGGCTGCCCAGCCCGTCGGCCAGGTCGGCCAGCCCGTCCAGGTGCAGGCCGCGGTTCAGCACCACCAGCGACCCCACCGCCAGCACCGACGCCACCAGCGAGCCGGTGTGCAGCAGATGCCCGGCCACGTAGAGCACGGCCGCCGCGATCAGGCCGAGTACCAGCCCCACGGCCGGCGCCCACAGCATCGCCTCGGCCGCCGCCGCCCGTGTCGGCCCCGCCGACGGCCCGTAGCTACCGGCCAGCGGTTCGGGCACCGGCGGCTCGGCGTCCGGCCAGGGAGGTCCGGTCGGCTCGCCCGGCCCATCGGCCGTGGCCGGCACCGTGGCCCGGCTCGCCCGGGCGGACCAGGCCGGGTCGGCCCGGCCGGGGCCGGGACCCTGCTCGTGGGGCTGTGACTCGTGGGGCCGGGCCGCGGGCACGATGGACTCCGGCAGGATGCTGAGCAGCGTTACCGATAGCCTCAGCCCATCACGGCTCATGGGTGTTCACCTTAGGGCGAACAAGACCGCCGTGGCGGCGCCTTTCCGGGGTCACAACAGACACGTACTATCTCAAGTATGGCGGAATGGTGGTCGATCGAGGTCTTCCACGCCGACCTGTCGGCCCGGCAGTGGAAAAGTTCCTATGAAGACGCGCTGATCGAAGCGGCGGTGGCCCGCGGGGCGCTCAACTGGGTCTGGCATGAGCACCGCACCGGTGTGGTGCTCGAGCTTGAGTTCCGTGATGACGAGGCCTGGGAGGCGTACCGGAGCCTGCCCGCCGTCCGGGCCGCCCTCGACGCGGCCCCGGACCCGGTGAACGGCCTGATCGTCTACCGGGGACGCGGCGGAGCGTCAGGTTCCCGCTGGCCACGGCGCCGCGGGCCGAAGCCCAGCGCGGACGCGCTGGCCCGGCCCGAGCCGGCCGAGGAGAAGGTCCTGGACCTGACCGAGGCGGCCCCGCCCGGCCGGTGACCCGGCTTCGCCCGGTTCGTAACCGGCCCCGTCCGCCCAGCTCCGTGTGCCGTTTGCCGGGTGCGGCGAATCCACCGGCCGGCACAGGGCAGGATGGGTACATGAGGGATACGCGAGTCACCGCGGATGACCTGCGCGCCGCGATCGAGCGCACGGGTTACTACCCGGGGCTGGTTACCGACGCCGTCTGGTCGTCGCTGGGGGCAGAGCCCGTCACGGCCTACGTCGTCACGCACGATGCGATCTTTGACCCCGGCATGGAGGTCCGCCGCCACATCACCGTGCTGGCGCTGACCCCGACCCGGCTGATCTACTCCCACACCGACGAGCACCCGGCCGAGGAGCCGGAAGGCCGGCCCCAGGCCGAGACCAGCACCGAGGCGGTGCGGTTCTCCCGGGTGTCGTCGGTCGCGCTGACCCGGGTGGTGCCCGATCCGGCCTCTTACGTGGCCGGGGTCACCACCCCCAGCGAGGTGGTGCTGACCATCGGCTGGAACGTGCTGTCGCACGTGGAGCTGGAGCCCGCCCACTGCGGCGACGAGAACTGCGAAGCCGACCACGGCTACATGGGCACGATCACGGCCGACGACCTGACCCTGCGCATGAGCGAGGCGGCCGACGGGGAGGACGGGGTCCGCCAGGTGCTGTCGTTCGCCGCCGCGCTGTCCGACGCGACTGCTGGCACCGCCGGCGCCGGGCGGTAACGCGGGCCAGCAGATTGCCGTAACCATTGCGTAAGTGACAGGATGTTCCGGATGACACCGGAGCCTAGAACTGCGCCGCTTTTGCCCTCCTACGGCTCCGGAACGCTCGCGGAGCTCGGGTCGTCCATTCTCGCCTCGCTCGGCGGTTCCGGCGTCAATACGCTTGGCCTGCCGTCGTCCCGCAAGGTCTGCCTGCTGGTGGTGGACGGGCTCGGCTGGGAACTGCTGCGCGACCACCCGGCCGCCGCCCCGTTCCTCAACGAGCTGGCCATGAACGCCCAGCCGCTGGCGGCCGGTTTCCCGGCCACCACGGTCACCAGCCTGACCTCCCTCGGTACCGGCAGCGCGCCCGGCCAGCACGGCGTGCTCGGCTATCAGGTGGCGATCCCCGGTGAGCACAAGCTGCTGAACGGCCTGCGCTGGGACGACCGGATCGACCCGGTGCGCTGGCAGCCCCGGCCGACGATCTACGAGCGGGCCGAGGCGGCCGGCGTGGCCGCCTACTACGTGGCGCCCCGGGGCTTCCGGAACAGCGGCCTGACCCGGGCGGCCACGCGCGGCGCCCGGTACTGGCCGGCCGACAGCATGGGCGCACTGGCTGGCGAGGCCGGGATCGCGCTCCGCGAAGCCGACGAGGTGCTGGTCACCGCCTACCACGGCGATCTCGACGGGACCGGCCACGGCCACGGCGTCGGCTCGGACGCCTGGTACTACCAGCTGGCGCACGTGGACAAGCTGGCCGAACAGCTGGCCGGGGCGCTGCCCAGCGACACCACTCTGTACGTGACCGCCGACCACGGCATGGTCGACGTGTCCGCCGAAGACCGTGTCGACGCCGACGACCAGCCCGACCTGCGGGCCGGGGTGTCGCTGCTGGGCGGCGAGCCGCGTGCCCGGCACGTCTACGCGCGGCCCGGCGCCGCCGCCGACGTGCTGGCCGCCTGGCGCGGGGTGCTCGGCAACCGGGCCTGGGTCGTCTCCCGCGAGGAAGCGATCAAGGAGAACTGGTTCGGCCCGGTCGACCCGGAGATGGCCCCCCGCATCGGCGACGTGGTGGCCGCGCCGGTCGGCAACTGGGCCATCGTCGCGACCGAGACCGAGCCCCGCGAGTCCGCGCTGACCGGCATGCACGGCTCCCTGGTTGCCGCCGACCAGCTGGTCCCGCTGCTCACCCTCTCCACCGGCTGAGCGGTGGCGGGCTCAGAGCGGCCGTGACCAGTTCTGGCCGACGAGGTCGGCGCCGTAGCTGTGGTGCGGCGCTTCGTCCCGGAGGGTGAAACCCGCTCGCTGGTAGATCCGCCGGGCTTCGGCCAGCACGCTGTTGGTCCACAGGGTCATCTCGGTGTAGCCCGCGGACCGGGCGAACCGCATGCACTCCTCGACCAGTCTCGAGCCGATGCCAAGGCCCCGGGCGGCCGGGTCCACGTAGAGCAGCCGCAGCCGGGCCACGGTGTCGGACTCGCGCACACACAGGACCGAGCCGACCCGCTCGCCGTCGGCTTCGGCGATCCAGGCTGCCTCGCGGGCAGGGTCACGGTGGTCCACGAAGTCGGCCACGATCCGGGCGACCAGTGCCTCGTAGGTCTGGTCCCAGCCGTATTCGGCCGCGTAGCCGGCCGCCTGGCGCTGGACCACCCAGCCGAAATCGCCGGGACGGGGAGCCCGCAGCAGGTAGGACCGCGGCGCCGGCGCGTCCGAGAGGACCTGGGTGAGCTCCCGCACCGACGTCACCAGCCGCCGCTGCGCTTCCTCGCTCAGGCTGGCCAGCAGCGCGCCGATCTGCTCGGCGGCCCCGCTGTCGAGCCGCTGCTGCAGCTCCCGGCCCGCCGGGGTCAGCGTGATGACCTGGCGCCGGGCGTCCGCGCCGGACTTGCTCCGGGTGATCAGCTGGTCGGCCTCGAACCGGCTGAGAATGCGGCTCAGGTACCCGGCGTCGATGTCGACGCTCCGGCGCAGCGCGCTCGCCTCGGTGCTGTCGCGCTGGCCGAGCTCGAACAGCAGCCGGGCCTCGGTCAGCGAGTAGGGCGTGCCCAGATAGCTGCCGCGCAGCAGGCCGATCACGTTGGTGTACAGCCGGTTGAACGCGCGTACGGCCGCGACCGGGCCGCCGAGGTCTTCGGTGGCTGGCCGCCGCACCGTTGCTTCCGTCGCCGCCATCGTCGCTCCTTTTCCAGATATTGAAAAGGGTATTGGTTGCCTAAGTCAAAGATATTGCTGACGGAGGCAACGGTCAATGGCTGAACGTCAACTGGAGATTGGTCGAAAACGGCGGTGCGGGCGGAGAATTGGGTTATGCGTTTGCGCCGTCCCGTGACCCCGGCTGCCTTGCGGCAACCGGGCCGGTGGGCGGCGCTGGTGGCGGGAGCGGTGCCGCTGCTGGCCTTCCCGGCGCCAGACCTGTCGGTGGTGGCGTGGTTCGGGCTGGTGCCCGGGCTGCTGCTGATCCGGCGGGCGCCGTCCGCCCGCGAGGCCGCGGTCCGCGGCTGGTGGCTCGGCTGCGGGTACATCGTGGCCGCCATGTACTGGCTGGCACCGGAGATCGGCCCGGCCGTGCTGCTGGTGGCGGCGGTGTTCGGGGTGCTGCAGGCTCCGTTCGGGGTGGCGGCCTGGGCGCTGCTGCGGCCGCCGCTGACCGCCGCCCGGGCGCTGGGCGCGCTGGTCGTGGTGCCGAGCTGCTGGCTGCTGGCCGAGTGGGGGCGATCCTGGCAGGCGCTCGGCGGCCCGTGGGCGGTGCTCGGCGCCAGCCAGTGGCAGCACCCGGCCGTGCTGGCGCTGGCCTCGGTCGGCGGGGTCTGGCTGGTCAGCTTCGTGCTCGTGGCCGCCAACGTGGCCATCGTGGTCGCGGCGACCACCCGGCGGTGGACCGCCCGGGCCGCGGCGGCCGCGGTGGCCACGGCGGTGGTCGCGGCCGGCCCGGTGGTGTTCGCGCTGACCGCGCCCGCCCCGGTCACCGGCACCGCCACGATCGCGCTGGTGCAGCCCGGGATCGACGCCAGCTCCAGCGCCAGCGAGCGGCTGACCACGGACCTGATCGGGGATCGCGCCGCCGCCGCCGAGGGCGCACCCGACCTCATCGTCTGGGGCGAGAGCAGCGTCGCCTACCACCTGGAGAGCGACAAGTCGCTGCTGCGCACGATTGAGCAGCTGTCCCGGCGGGCCGGCGCCCAGATCCTGGTCAACCAGGACTCCCTCCACGACGACCAGAAGTCCAAGGTCGCGGTGCTGGTCGGCGCGGACGGCATCGCCGGCACCTACACCAAGACCCGGCTGGTCCCGTTCGGGGAGTACATCCCGTTCCGCTCGGCCCTGTCCTGGCTGACCGACATCAGCCGGGCCGCCCCGGTCAACATGGTGCCGGGGACCGGGGCGCACGTGCTCCGGGTGACCGAGCCGGACGGACAGCCGCTGACCATCGGCCCGCTGATCTGCTTTGAGTCCGCCTTCCCGGACATGTCCCGGGTCGACACCGGCCACGGCGCCCAGGTCATCGTCTACCAGACCGCCGACCCGACCTTCCAGGGCACCTGGGCGCTGGAGCAGCACGCCGCCCTGGACGCGCTGCGGGCGGCCGAGACCGGGCGCCCGGTGGTCCAGGCCGCGCTGACCGGCGACTCGGACGCGTTCGACAGCCGGGGCCGGCAACTGGCCTGGATGAGCCAGACCCAGCGCGGGGTGACCACGGTCCGGCTCAGCCTGCCCGCCACCTCGTCCCGGACCATCTATGACCAGCTTGGTGACTACGTTCCCTGGGCTGCCACCGGGATCGCGGCGGCGGCCGGGCTCGGTGGACTGTGGCGTTTGCGGGGCCGGCGTACCGGGAAGGGTGGTGCGACCGGCGCGGATACGGCAGAATACGATTCAGGAAGTGGGCTGCACGTGCCCGGCTGACGGTTGCTCCGGACGTTGGTTGTCCGCGGCAGGCGCGAGGACGCAGGGGAAGGCGAACCTCGTCGGCTGCCAGGAGGAACAGTGTTGGCTCAGGGTGTTTTGCATGTCCATTCGGCGCCCCCGGCGCTGTGCCCGCACATCGAGTGGGCCGTGGCCGGGATTCTTGGCGTGCCCGTAGACCTTCCGTGGACCGGCCAGCCCGCGTCCCCCGGGTCGCTGCGGGCCGAACTCGCCTGGGAGGGCCGCCCCGGCAGCGCGGGCGCGATCACCTCGGCTCTCGCCGGGTGGAACCGGCTGCGCTTCGAAGTCACCGAGGACGCGACCCCCGGCTGTGACGGTGTGCGGCACAGCTACACCCCGACCCTGGGGCTGTTCACGGCGGTGACCGGTGGCAACGGCGACATCCTGGTCCCCGAGGGCCGGCTGCGGACCGCCATGGCCATGGCCCAGACCGACTCCGACCTGCGCCGGGAGATGGACCGTCTGCTCGGCCGCTCCTGGGACGAGGAGCTCGACGCCTTCCGCTGCGGCGCCGACGGCGCCCCGGTGCGCTGGCTGCACGCCACCGGCTGATCTGCGGGTTCGCCCAGCGGGCTCCCGCGCCGCAGCCGCCGCGGGAGCCCCGGTCATCGATGTCGCCTTGCCGGCACCGAGCCAGCGCCGAAGCTTCATCGCCTGTCCACGTACTTAGCCCGAACACAGTATCGACAATTTGATCGTTTATGCGAACATAGTGTCGACTGGCGGGCCGCGATACACTCTCCGTCAGCAGAGGGTGTTCACTCCATTACTTATAGTGAGCAAGATCAGGTGGAGATTCGATGATCAAGGTGACCAAGACCGTCCGCGACGGGTCCGTCCGCATCACGTTCGCGCTGCCCGCGGGTGAGCCCGCCGGGGCGGTGTCCGTAGTCGGGGACTTCAACAACTGGGACCCGTTCGCGCACCCGCTGCGCAAGCGGTCCAACGGCACCCGGAGCACGGTGGTGACCACCACTCCCGGTCGCACGCTGCGCTTCCGGTACCTGGCCGAGGGCGGCCACTGGTTCGACGACGCCGCCGCCCACGCGTTCGACGGTCAGGGCGCCACGATCTCCGTGTGAGTCAGCGGGCCGCCAGCTCGGCGCGGACCGGCCGCGGCCACCGCGTGATCGAGGCGTTCCCGATCGCGACCCGGGTCAGCGGCGTCCCGGGCGGCGGCAGACTGGCCGCCGTCGCCACCCGCACCGGGCCGCCGTGGGTCACCACGATCAGCTCACCGCCCGGCCGGGCGGCGGCCAGCCGCCGCAGTGTCCGGTGCACCCGGTCGTAAAGGCCGGCCACGCTCTCGCCGCCCGGCGGGAGCCGGTTCGGGTCGTCCCAGTACCAGTCCAGCACGTCACCCATGCCCGCCCGCACCGAGCTGGTGCCCTCCAGCGCGCCCAGGTGCTGCTCGCGCAGGCCCGGGTCGAACTCCAGCGGCAGGCTGAGCCGTCCGGCGATGATGGCGGCGGTCTCGGCCGTCCGGGGCAGGTCGCTGGCCACGATCACGGACGCGCCGGGCGCGTGGGCGGCCAGTTCGGCGGCCGCCTGCTCGGCCTGGAGCCGGCCGGTGGCGGTGAGGCTGCCGGCCCGGTACGACTGGCCCTGGATCCGGCCAGCCACGTTCCAGGTGCTCTGGCCGTGCCGGACCAGCCACAGGGCTGCCGGGCGCATCAGTACTGGAGCCGCGGGTCGTCGTAGTTCTTGAACTCGATCACGTTGTTGGACGGGTCGGCCAGCGCGATCGTCCGGTGCTGCTCGGCCGTGCCCTCGAACCGAAGCGCCGGCCCGGCCAGCACCTTCAGCTTGCGGTGCTCGACCAAACGCAGCAGCCGGTCGAAGTCCTCAGCTTTGGCGAAGCTCACGCCGAAGTGCCGTGGATACATGACCGGCTCATCCGGGATGTCATCGCTCAGGTGGCAGACCAGCTGGTCGCCGAAGAAGTCGAGCGTGATGCGATCGTGGTAGCGGCGGGCGAGCTTGGCGCCCAGTCCGAACACGTAGTACTCGAGGGCCTCGTCCAGGTCGCGGGCGGGGATGGCGATATGGCAGGCGTCGTGAATGTCGCGCATGCTGAAGGTCCTTTCAGGCCGCGGCGGGCCGGGTGGCGCGGGCTGGCGACAGCGGGCCTGGCCCGGTCCAGCTGGCACTGACCCCGGTGGTCCTGTCGAGCAGGGTGTCGCCGCGCAGGCCGCGGCGCAGGGTCTCCACCCCGATCACGTCGCCGGTGGCCACGTTGCCCAGGTTGACCGTGGGGCCGAGGGTGCGGATGAGCTCGACCTGCAGGTCCTTGGTGGGGGCCTCGAACATCACCAGGTTCGGATCGACCGACTCCAGCACCGCTCCCAGCACGTCGTCGCGCAGGTGCCCGTCGGCCCGGGCGATGCCGCTGCGGCCGCTCTCCCGGGCCTCGGTGATGACCATGGACGCGCCGGCCGCCAGGTCCTGGTTCAGCGCCCCGACCCAGTCGGCCGGGGTGAGCAGCGCGGACCGGTCCGCGTCCTTGTAACCGACCTCGGACAGCACCGGGCGGACCCCGGCCAGGCGGCGCACGTAGTCCGCCTTGCCGTTCTGGTCCAGCGGGATCGTCCCGTTCGACACCTCGATGTGGGTGGCGCCGAACTGCTCCACCATGGCCAGGTAGTCCGCCAGCTGCCTCGTCCACACGTAGTACTCGAACAGCGTGCCGCCGAAGTAGAAGTCGATTCCGGCGTTCTTCAGCACGGCCGCCTTGCGGTCCATGTCCTTGGTGACCAGCGCCGTCCCCCAGCCGAATTTCACCAGGTCAATGAGGTGCCCGTGGCTCTCGATCACGTCAGTGAACGCGCCCGTAGGCAGTCCGGTGTCGATGACCATGGTGGTGCCGTGCTGACCGGGGGTCATGGATTCCTCCAGGCGGTTGGTGCGGGCGGGACCGGTTGACTTTTGCCGAGTCTTGGCCGCCCACGTGCAAGCACCATCTGCGCTGAATGCGAACCTGGTGAAGGTCTTGATCTTGGTCAGGGCCTCCACCGAACCCTGATGTAAACGCTCAGTAAGTTCACAGCTCTTGCGCCCGCGACGCAGAACCGGGAACGACCAGGCCGCTCTCGTAGGCGGTCACCACCGCCTGCGTGCGGTCTCGCAGGCCGAGCTTGGCCAGCACCCGGCTGACGTGGGTCTTCACGGTCTCCTCGGTGATCACCAGGCGGGCCGCGAGCTCCGGGTTGGACAGGCCTTCGGCCATCAGCCGCAGCACCTGGGTCTCGCGCGGCGTCAGCGCGGCCAGGACCGGCCCGGCTGCGGCCTGCCCGGCCCGGGCCCGCGGCTGGGCGAATTCGCTGATCAGCCGGCGGGTGACGGTGGGGGCCAGCAGCGCCTCGCCCGCGGCGATGACGCGGACCGCGTCGAACAGCCGTTCCGCGGTCACGTCCTTGAGCAGGAACCCGCTGGCGCCCGCCCGCAGCGCGTCGTACACGTACTCGTCGAGGTCGAACGTGGTCAAGATGAGCACGCGGGGAGCGGCCGGGCCGGCGCCCGCCAGCTGCCGGGTGGCCTCGATGCCGTCGGTCCCGGGCATCCGCACGTCCATCAGCACCACGTCGGGCCGCACCGCCCGGCAGACCCTGACCGCCTCGGCCCCGTCGGCCGCGGTACCGGCCACGGTGAAGTCGGGCTGGGTCCCGAGCAGGTCGGCGAACCCGGTCCGCACCACCTGATGGTCGTCGGCCACCACCACCCGGATCGAAGCCGGCGGGACCGGCGGCCCGGTCACGGCCGTTCCGCCTTCCCGGGCAGCCGGGCGGTGACGGCGAACCCGCCCCCGCCGGCCGGGCCGGTCGTCAGCTCCCCGCCGACGGCGGCGGCCCGCTCGCGCATGCCCAGCAGTCCGTGGCCGCCCGCCGGCACCGGGGCCGAGGCCGCCTGGCCCGGCGGGCCCGGGCCGTTGTCGCGGATACGCAGCCGCAGGCCGTCATCGCCGTACCGCAACTCCACGTCGACCGCGGCGCCCGGCGCGTGCCGCCGGGAGTTGGTCAGCGCCTCCTGGATGATCCGGTAGGCCGCCAGCTCCACGCCCGGGTCGAGCGAAACCGGCACGCCGCTGACGATCAGGCGGGTCCCCGCCCCGGAGGCGTCCCGGGCGTCGTCGAGCAACTGGTTGAGCTGGCGCAGGCCCGGCTGCGGCTGCCGGCCGGCGGATTCCTCCCCGGTGTCCTCACGCAGGACGCCGAGCAGCCGCCGCATCTCGGTCAGCCCGGCCCGGGCGGTGTCGCCGATCGTGCGCAGCCGTTGCGCGGTCGTGGCGGGCAGGTCCGGCGCGGTCAGCCGGGCCGTCTCGGCCTGCACCGCGATCATCGAGATGTGGTGGGCCACCACGTCGTGCAGCTCGCGGGAGATCCGCGCCCGTTCCCCGCGCGCGGTGTGCTCGAGCAGGGTGCCGGCGATGGCCGCGCGGGTGGCGGTGTGCTCGGTCGCCTCGGACCGGGCCCGCCAGGCCAGGCCCGCGCCCGCCGCCACCGGGGCCAGCGCCGCCGCCAGCAGGGTGACCACCCGGGTCTCGCTGTCCGGGCCCGGGCCGGCCAGCGCCACGGCCAGGAAGGGCAGGCCGAGGGCGGCCGCCAGCCACACCGTCCACCCCTGCGGGCCGCGCCGGCCGAGCTGGGCGGTCACCAGCAGCAGGGCCGCCACGCTGGCCACCGGGAGCAGCTGGAACAGCGTGAGCGCGAGGAGCCCGGCCGCCGGCACGGCGATGGCCGCGGCGGCCGGTGGCAGGAACGCGGGCGGCAGCGTGCTGCCCAGCGCCAGCACGCTCAGGAACAGCGCCGGCGGGGTCACGCCGTGCGCGCGCACGATCACCTCGGCCACGGCCAGCAGGCCGAGCAGCACCGCGGTGACGACCGATACCACCCCATCATTGTCGCCGCTGGGCCGGGCGCTGGCGTCCCCCGCACGGGGGAGACGGACCGGCCCGGAAGACCCCTCTCAGGCGTGACGACGCCGGGCCCGGTGGCGGCCTAGCGTGCCGGGCATGGAAGCAACTGTCGAAGTGGACGGGCTGCACAAGCGGTTCGGTCCGGCCCTGGCCCTGGACGGCATGACCTTCACGGTCCGGCCCGGCCAGGTCACCGGGTTCGTGGGGCCCAACGGGGCCGGCAAGTCCACCACCATGCGGGTCATACTCGGCCTGGACGCCCCCGACGAGGGCCGGGCCCTGATCGGCGGCCGGCCGTACGCGAGCCTGCGGCACCCGCTCAGCCGGGTCGGCGCGCTGCTGGACGCGGGCGCACTGCAGCCCAGCCGCAGCGCCCGGCACCACCTGCTGTGGCTGGCGCACTCGCAGGGGCTGCAGGCCGGCCGGGTCGACGAGGTGATCGGGCTGACCGGGCTGGGCAGCGCCACCCGCCGCAAGGCCGGCGGCTACTCGCTGGGCATGCGGCAGCGGCTCGGCATCGCCGCCGCCATGCTCGGCGACCCGCCGGTGCTGATGCTCGACGAGCCGTTCAACGGCCTGGACCCCGAGGGGATCGTGTGGATGCGCGGGTTCCTGCGGGGCCTGGCCGCCGAGGGCCGGGCCGTGCTGGTGTCCAGCCACCTGATGAGCGAGCTCCAGGACGCGGCCGATCACCTGGTGGTGGCCGGCCGCGGCCGGGTGGTGGCCGACACCAGCGTGGCCGACCTGATCGCGGCCGCGTCCGGGGACCGGGTCACGCTGCGGACCGAGGCCCGCTCGGCGGCGATGACGGTGCTGGCCAGCGCGGGGGCCACCGTCGCCGCCACCGGGCGGGACACGGTCACCATTTCCGGGCTGCCCGCCCAGAAGGTCGTGGCCCTGCTGGGGGAGAGCGCGGTGCCGTTCGCCGAGGTGTCGGCCCACCGAGCCACCCTCGAGGAGGCCTATATGGAGCTGACCCGGGACGTGACCGAGTTCCGGGGTGCGGGGGTGGCCCGGTGAGCGCGCCCGTGGCCGCCGTCACCTCCTACCAGTCGCCGCGGCCGGCCGGCCGGGACGGCTTCGCCCAGCTGGTCCACGCCGAGTGGACCAAGCTGCGGACCGTGCGGGGCTGGGTCATCGGCCTCGTCCTGGCCATCGTGGTGACGGACCTGCTCGGTGTGTTCGGCGGGGGCTACAGCCACGTCGACTGCATCACCGGGCCGGGGGCCAAACCGCAGAGCGGCGCGGCCTGCATCCCGAAGGTCCCGGCCGGGCCGGGCGGCGAGGCTGTGAACGACACCTACTACCTGGTGGGCCGGGCGCTGACAGGCAACGGGACCCTCACTACCCGGGTGACCTCGCTGACCACCGAGCTGGGCGTCCCGTCCGGCCCGCAGGGGCAGTCTGTGAGCCTGCAGCCGGGCGCGGTGCCGTGGGCCAAGGCCGGCATCATCATCACCGCCAGCACCCGGCCGGGGGCGGCCTACGCGGCCATGCTGGTGACCCCCGGCCACGGCGTGCGGATGCAGGACAACTACACCGGCGACACGGCCGGTCTGACCGGCCCGGCCACGGCGGCCGCCCCGCGCTGGCTGCGGCTGTCCCGGACCGGGGACACGGTCACCGGCTACGACTCGGCCGACGGCGTGCACTGGGCCACGGTCGGCACCGTCCGCCTGCCGGGACTGGCCGCCACCGCCCGGGCCGGGCTGTTCGCCGCGGCCCCGGACTGGCAGCAGAGCACCACCAACTTCGGCGGCGGGGAGACCGGTCAGGGCGGCCCGAGCCTGGCCACCGCGGCCCTGGACCAGGTGCGGGCCTCCGGGTCGTGGGCAGGCGGCCCCTGGCAGGGCACGGCCGTCGACGGCCGGAACCTGGAACAGGTCGGCTACGAGCAGGCGGCTGGCCGGTTCACCGTCCGCGGGTCGGGGGACATCGCGCCGCTGGTGCCCGCCTCGGGCGTGCGCTACCAGACGATCGAGCAGCACCTGATCGGCGTGTTCGCCGGGCTGATCGCGGTCATCGTGGTGGCGGTCCTGTTCATCACCGCGGAATACCGCCGCGGGCTGATCCGCACCACGCTGACCGCCAGCCCGCGGCGCGGTCACGTCCTGGCGGCCAAGGCGCTGGTCATCGGCTCGGTGACGTTCGTGGCGGGGCTGATCGCGGCCGCCATCGCGGTAATCGGCGGGGTCGCGATCGTGCACAGCCAGTTTGGTTACGTGTTCCCGGTGACCGGGCTGACCTGGGCCCGGGTGGTGGTGGGCACTGCCCTGCTGCTGGCCGTCGCGGCCGTGCTGGCGATGGCGGCCGGTGCCATCCTGCGCCGCACCGCGGCCGCGGTCACGGTGGCGGTGGTGGCCCTGGTGCTGCCCTACATCCTCGGCGTCGCCTCGGTGCTGCCCGGCGGCGCGGCCCAGTGGGTGCTGCGGGTCAGCCCGGCCGCGGCCTTTGCGATCCAGCAGAGCATCCCGGCCTATCCGCAAGTGGACAACCTGTACCTGCCAACCACCGGGTACTACCCGCTGGCCCCTTGGGCCGGGCTCGCGGTGCTGGGCGGCTGGACCGCACTCGCCTTCGCCGTGGCCGTGCTGCTGATCCGGCGGCGGGACGCATGAAAGAGGCCCTTCACGCCGAGTGGACCAAGCAGCGCACGGTGGCCGTCACCGGCTGGCTGCTGCTGGCCGCCGCCGCGGCGACCGGCGCGCTCAGCGCGATCACGGCCGCGGCCGCCCGGTGCCCGGCCATCGGCTGCGGCCAGGACCCGGCCCGGGCCAGCCTGACCGGCGTGCAGGCCGGGCAGCTGGTCCTGGCCATCCTGGCCGTCCTCACCATCAGCGGCGAGTACAGCACCGGGATGATCCGCACCACGCTGACCGCGACGCCGCGCCGGACCACGGTGCTGGCCGCCAAGGCGATCACCGTGGCCGGCCTGGCGCTGGTGACCGGGGCCGCCGGGGTGCTCGGCTCGGTGCTGGCCGGGCGGCTGCTGCTGCCCGGCCGGGGCTTCACCGCCGCGCACGGCTTCGCGCCGCTGTCGCTGACCGACGGGCCGGTGCTGCGGGCGGCGGCCGGGTCGGTGCTCTACCTGGTGCTGATCGCCCTGCTCAGCCTGGGCGTGGCCACCGCCGTGCGAGAGCCCGCGGTGGCCATCGGGCTGGTGCTGGGCTTGCTGTTCCTGTTCCCGATCATCGCCCACGTGGCCGTCAGTGAGCAGTGGCAACGCCACCTGGAGCAGGCAGGCCCGATGACGGCCGGGCTGGCCATCCAGGCCACCACCGGCCTGTCCTCGCTGCCCATCCAGCCCTGGGCCGGCCTGGGCGTGCTGGCCGCCTGGGCGGCCGGCTGCCTGCTCGCCGGCGGCCTGGTGCTCCGGCTCCGAGACGCCTGACCCCGCAATCCCTTACCAGGGGCGGAACGTAGCTGGTTTAATCCCGGCATAACGTCGCGAAAGGCCTGAGCGGTGGCGGGTGAACTGGAACGGCGGCGGCCGGCCAAGGGTGACCTGGACGCCGAGGGCAGGCTCACGGTCCCGGCCGCGGACTCTACGTGCACCCCAAGCCCTGGGGCCGCGGCAAACACTGGGTCGGCCTGGAAATGGTGCCGAACGGGATGCTCGCCCACCGCCTCATCGAGCACGTGGCCGCCCCCCACCGGGTACCGGTCACGCTGACCCGGGAATAGCCTGACCCTATGAGCAGTGATCTTGCCTCCCTCACCGGTATCGACGTCCCCACGGGCCTGCTGATCGGGGGTGAGTGGACCAGCGGCGGCGGTGGCCAGCTGGCCGTGATCGACCCGGCCACCGAGGGCACGCTGGCCGAGGTCGCCGACGCCACCGAGCAGGACGGGCTGGAGGCGGTCGCCGCCGCCTACCAGGCGCTGCCCAAATGGGCCGCCACCCCGCCCCGGCAGCGGGCCGAGTGCCTGCGCCGCGCGTTCGACCTGATGACCAGCCGGGCCGAGGCGTTCGCCAAGCTCATGTCGGCTGAGAACGGGAAGTCGCTCCGGGACGCGCGGGCCGAGGTCACCTACGCCGCCGAGTTCTTCCGCTGGTACTCCGAAGAGGCCGTGCGGATCGACGGCAACCTGACCACCGCCCCGGTCGCGGGCAACAAGATCCTGGTCAGCCGCCAGCCGATCGGGGTCTCGATCCTGGTCACGCCCTGGAACTTCCCGGCCGCGATGGCCACCCGCAAGCTCGGCCCGGCGCTGGCCGCGGGCTGCTCGGTGGTGCTCAAACCGGCCCAGGAGACCCCGCTGACCGCGCTGGCAGTGGCTGCGCTGCTGGAGGAGGCAGGCGTGCCCGCCGGGGTGGTCAACGTGGTCCCGGCATCCCGGCCCGGCCCGGTCGTGGCGGCCATGATGGCCGACCCGCGGGTGCGCAAGCTGTCCTTCACCGGCTCCACCGAGGTCGGCCGGCAACTGCTCCGGCAGGGCGCCGACACCGTGCTGAGCTGCTCGATGGAGCTGGGCGGGAACGCGCCGTTCATCGTGTTCGAGGACGCCGACCTGGACGCCGCCATCGAAGGCGCGCTGATCGCCAAGATGCGCAACGGCGGCGAGGCCTGCACCGCGGCCAACCGGTTCTACGTGCACGAGGCCGTGGCCGCGGACTTCACCGCCCGGCTGGCCGACCGGTTCGGCAAGCTGACCCTGGGCCCCGGCCTGGAGGAGTCCACCGACGTCGGCCCGCTGATCAACGAGGCGACCCGCAGCAAGGTGGCCGGGCTGGTGGACGGCGTGGCCGGTGACGGCGGCCAGGTCGTGCTGGGCGGCCAGGCCCCGGACCGGCGCGGGTTCTACTACGAGCCGACCGTCATCGACCAGGTGCCGGCCTCGGCCGCGATCGCCGGCCAGGAGATCTTCGGCCCGGTGGCGCCGGTGATCCGGTTCAGCGACGAGGCCGAGGCGGTGCAGTGGGCCAACGACACCGAGTACGGCCTGGTGTCCTACGTCTACACCCAGGACCTGCGGCGCGGGCTGCGGGTCTCGGATGCCCTGGAGACCGGCATGGTCGGCCTGAACCGCGGCCTGGTGTCCGACCCGGCCGCCCCGTTCGGCGGGGTCAAGCAGTCCGGCCTGGGCCGCGAGGGCGGCCACGACGGACTGCTGGAGTACCTGGAAACCAAGTACATCGCCGCACAGTGGTGAGGCGAGTGTGACGGGTGATGCAGCAAAATCGGGGCCGACCCCGCGCCCTGTGTCGCCGTGAGCCTCAGCGGGACGTAGCCTTGGCCTGTGGATCGGCGCATCTTCGGGCTTGAGAACGAGTACGGCGTGACGTGCACCTTCCGTGGGCAGCGGCGGCTGTCACCGGATGAGGTGGCACGCTACCTGTTTCGCCGCGTGGTTTCCTGGGGCCGGAGCAGCAACGTGTTCCTGCGCAACGGCGCCCGGCTGTACCTGGACGTCGGCAGCCATCCGGAGTACGCCACGCCCGAGTGTGACAACGTCACCGACCTGATCGCGCACGACAAGGCGGGCGAGCGGATCCTGGAGGGGCTGCTCGTCGACGCCGACAAGCGGCTGCGCGAAGAGGGCATCGCCGGGGACATCTACCTGTTCAAGAACAACACCGACTCGGCCGGCAACTCCTACGGCTGCCACGAGAACTACCTGGTCGGCCGGCACGGTGAGTTCGGCCGGCTGGCCGACATCCTGATCCCGTTCCTGGTCACCCGGCAGGTCATCTGCGGAGCGGGCAAGGTGCTGCAGACGCCACGCGGCGCGGTGTACTGCGTCAGCCAGCGGGCCGAGCACATCTGGGAAGGCGTGTCCTCGGCCACCACCCGGTCGCGGCCGATCATCAACACCCGGGACGAGCCCCACGCGGACGCCGAGCGGTTTCGCCGCCTGCACGTGATCGTGGGCGACTCGAACATGAGCGAGACCACGATGCTGCTCAAGGTGGGCTCGACCGACCTGGTGCTGCGGATGATCGAGGCCGGCACGGTCATGCGCGACCTGACGCTGGACAACCCGATCCGGGCCATCCGCGAGGTCAGCCACGACATGACCGGCCGCAGCCGGGTACGCCTGGCCAACGGGCGGGAGATGAGCGCGCTCGAGATCCAGCGCGAGTACCTGAACAAGGCGCTGGAGTTCACCAGCCGCAACGGCGCGGACGCCACCGCCGAGCGGGTGCTGGCCATGTGGGAGCGGGCGCTGGACTCGATCGAGAGCGGCAACCTGGACAAGGTCGCCCGCGAGATCGACTGGGTGACCAAATACCAGCTGATCGAGCGGTACCGGGCCAAGCACGACCTGCCGCTGTCCTCGCCCCGGGTCGCCCAGCTCGACCTCGCCTACCACGACGTGCACCGCGGCCGCGGCCTGTACTACCTGCTCCAGCGCAACGGGGCGGTCGACCGGGCCACCCGCGACCTGGACATCTTCGAGGCCAAGTCGGTCCCCCCGCAGACGACCAGGGCCCGGCTGCGGGGCGAGTTCATCCGCCGGGCGCAGGAGCGGCGGCGCGACTTCACCGTGGACTGGGTGCACCTGAAGCTCAACGACCAGGCCCAGCGCACGGTGCTGTGCAAGGACCCGTTCCGCTCGGTCGACGAGCGGGTCGAAAAGCTCATCGCGGGTATGTAGCCACCTTCAGCGCGGTGAAGCCGGCCGCGCCGCCCCGGCCGCGAGCATCGTGGCCATAACGGTATTGCCGTATGCCCGCGCGGGGCCCAGCCGGAAAATACGCTGCCGGTATATTCGGCACGCCCGCACGGAAGGACAGCACCGGTGACCAAAGGCGTATTCGAGCTCGATGCGGTGGTCATCGGCGGCGGTGGCCACGTCGGGCTCCCGCTGGCGATCGCGCTGGCCAGCCGCGGTGCGCAGGTCGGCATCTTCGATGTCAGCCAGGCGGCCGTGGACACGGTCAACGCCGGTCAGCTCCCGTTCGCCGAGCCCGGGGCGGCTGAGCCGCTCGCGACGGCGGTGGCCGCGGGCACCCTGCGGGCATCGGCCGACCCGGCCATCGTGGCCACCGCCGAGCACGTGATCGTGGTCATCGGCACCCCGGTCGACGAGTACCTCAACCCCGACCAGGCCGCGATCCCGAACGCGCTCGGCGGTTGCGCCGGGTATCTGCGGGACGGGCAGCTGCTCATCCTCCGCAGCACCGTCTACCCGGGGGTCACGGCGCTGGTGGAGAAGACCATCGCCGGGCTCGGCGTCGACCTCGAGGTGGCCTTCTGCCCCGAGCGCATCGCCGAGGGCAAGGCGATGACCGAGCTGTTCGAGCTGCCCCAGATCATCTCGGCCCGCACCCCGCAGGGCGTGGACCGGGCCAGCGCGCTGTTCCGGCGGCTGACCAGCCAGCTGGTCGTGCTGAGCCCGGAGGAAGCCGAGCTGGCCAAGCTGTTCACGAACGTGTGGCGGTACATCAAGTTCGCCACCGCCAACCAGCTGTACATGATGGCCAACGACCAGGGCCTGGACTTCGAGCGGATCCGCCAGGGCCTGGCCGCCGACTACCCGCGCGCCGCCGACATGCCGGCGGCCGGCTTCGCGGCCGGGCCGTGCCTGTTCAAGGACACCATGCAGCTGGCGGCGTTCAACAACAACAACTTCGCCCTCGGCCACACCGCGATGGCCATCAACGAGGGCCTGCCGCTGTACCTGGTTCACCGGCTGGAACAGCGGTACGACCTGGCGTCGATGACCGTCGGCATCTGCGGCATGGCCTTCAAGGGCGGCTCGGACGACACCCGGTCCAGCCTGTCCTACAAGCTCAAGCGGATCCTGGCCTTCAAGGCCGGTGCGGTCCTGTGCACCGACCCGTACGTGACCACCGACCCGGCCTTGCGGCCGCTGGACGAGGTGGTCGAGCAGGCCGACCTGCTGGTGATCGCCACCCCGCATCCGGGCTACCGGGGCCTGAAGACGGCCAAGCCCATCGCCGACATCTGGAACATCCTGGGTGAGGGCGTCCGGATATGAACGGGGAGCGTCCGCGGGTATCGGTCGTCATCCCGGCCTACAACGAGGATGAGCAGATCGTCCCGATCCTGGACCGGCTGTTCGAGTCGGTCCGGCTGCCGTGCGAGGTGCTGGTCGTGGTGGACACACCCGGCGACACCACGATCGGCGTGGTCGACGAGTACGCGGCCAAGGAGCCACGGCTGCGCTGCCTGATCAACACCTACGGGCCCGGCCCGGCCAACGCGATCCGGTTCGGCATCGACGCGGCCGCCGCCCCGGTGACCGTGGTGACGATGGCCGACGGCTGTGACGACGCGCGCCAGATCGACGAGCTGGCCCGCCTGGTGGAACGAGGGGTGGCGGTGGCCGCCGCGTCCCGCTACATGGCCGGCGGCCAGCAGGTGGGCGGCCCGGTGCTGAAGGGCACGATGTCGCGGATGGCGGGCCGGTCGCTGCGGATGCTGGCCCACGTCGGGACCCGGGACGCCACCAACTCGTTCAAGGCCTACGCCACCGACTTCGTGCGGCAGGTCGGCATCGACTCCCGGGACGGCTTCGAGATCGGGATCGAGCTGACCGCCAAGGCCAAGCGGCTCGGCTTGCCGGTGGCCGAGATCCCCACGATCTGGCTGGACCGGCAGGCCGGGGTGTCCAACTTCAAGGTCGCCAAGTGGATCCCCAGCTACCTGCGCTGGTACCGGTTCGCGTTCGGGCCGCGGCTGACCGCGGACGAACTGCGCGCTCGCGCCGCCGGGGACCCGACATCAGAAGAAACCCGAGGGAAGTGATGGAAAAAGTTCTGGTCAGCGGATCGGCCGGCTTCATCGGCGGATACGTGGTCGAGGAACTGCTGCGGCGCGGGTACGCCGTGGTGGGCGTGGACAACTTCTCCAAGTACGGCAAGGTGAGGAAGTCCTACGACGACCACCCGCGGTACGAACTGACCGAGGGCGACGCCCGCGACGTGGACCTGATGACCCGTCTGCTGTCGGACTGCGACCACTTCATCGCGGGCGCGGCGCTGATCGGCGGGATCTCCTACTTCCACACCTACCCCTACGACCTGCTGGCCGCCAACGAGCGGATCATCGCCGCGTCCTGCGACGCCGCCATCGCGGCGCATCGCGACGGGCGGCTGCGCAAGGTCACCTACATGTCGTCCTCGATGGTGTTCGAGAGCGCCGCCGACTGGCCATCGCACGAGGGCCAGCAGCACGAGATCCCGCCGCCGCTGTCCTCCTACGGCTTCCAGAAGCTGGCGGTGGAGTACTTCGCGCGGGCCGCCTGGGACCAGTACCAGCTGCCGTTCACCATCGCCCGCCCGTTCAACTGCGTGGGGATCGGCGAGAGCCGCGCGCTGGGCGACGAGGAGATCCTGTCCGGCAACGTCAAGCTGGCCATGAGCCACGTCGTGCCCGACCTGGTGCAGAAGGTCCTCAAGGGCCAGGACCCGCTGCACGTGCTGGGGTCGGGGGACCAGGTCCGGCACTACACCTACGGCGGCGACCTGGCGGCCGGCGTGGTCACCGCGATGGAGCACCCGGACGCCACCAACGAGGACTTCAACCTGTCCACCCCGGAGAGCACCACCGTCCGTGAGCTGGCCGAGGTCATCTGGCGCAAGGTCAAGGGCGCGGACGTGCCGCTGCGGCTGGAGCACGACGAGCCGTTCACCTACGATGTGCAGCGCCGCATCCCGGACGTGGGCAAGGCCAAGCGTATGCTCGGCTTCGAGGCGACCACCAGCCTGGACGAGATGCTGGACGAGGTCATCCCGTGGATCAGGGACGCGATCGGCGCCGGAACCATCTGAGCGAGCCGAAGGCCGCCTTGAAGCGGCCTGAAGGCGAGCGGGCAACACTGCGTCCGTGGTGGATCTGGGCGGGCCCGTTCGCGATCCTGCTGGGGCTGCTGCTGGCGCGCAACGGGTTCCTGTTCAGCCGGAAGCTGTATGAGGCGGGCGACTCCGGCGCCAACTCGATCCTCATCCAGCGGGCCATGCACTTCACGCTGCTGGTTGGCAACTATTCGCGTGAGCACTTCAACCACCCCGGCCCCGCCTACCTGTACGTCCAGGCATTCGGCCAGTGGCTGTTCTACTACGGGCTGCACGTGGTGCCGACCGCGTGGAACGCCCAGCTGCTGGGGGTGTTCGTGCTCGACAGCGCGGTCGCCGGGCTGGCCGTGCTCGTCGTCTACGGCTGGACCCGGTCGCTGCGCGGCGCGGCCGCCTGCCTGGCGATCGTCGCGGTGTTCGCGGCCGTGCATCCGGACGCCCTCAACTCCGGCTGGATGCCAGACCTGTACGTGCCCATGTTCGCGGTGTTCTGCGTGGCGGCGGCGTCGGTCGCGGCCGGGCACGCCGAAGACGGCTGGATCCTGGCCCTGACCGGCTGGTTCCTCATCCACGGGCACGCCTGCTTCCTGTTCATCGTGCCGGCCGTCCTTGTCGCCGTCGCGGTCGCGCTGCTGGCGCTGCACCGGCACGCGCCGCGGGCCGCGCTGCGGCGTCTGGGCCACCGGCGCGGAGTCTGGGTGCCGGTGCTGGTCATCAGCGCCGTGTTCGCGCTGCCGATCGTGGTCAACCTGGTCCTGCACTGGCCGGGTGAGTTCGTCAAGTACGCCACCTACGGGCGGTCCAGCCAGGCCGGCGACCACACCGCGGCCCAGATCACCCGTTACACGCTCTGGTTCTGGTGGCCGCACGGGAAAGCCTGGCTGGCGCCGGTGCTGCTGGCGGTGGCCGCTCTCGCGGTGACGTTCGGCCTCGCCCGCGGCCCGCTCCGCCGGTTCCTGGCCATGACGATCCTCGTCGACCTGGTCGGGTCGGTGGCGGTCGGCATCTACACCGCGGTCGGCATCGACAGCCTCGACGGGTACTACATCGCCTTCTTCTACTGGGCCGCGCCGTTCCTGCTGCTGCTGGTCAGCGCGGTAGGGATCGGCCAGGCGCTCGGGCGGTGGCCCGGGACCGCCCTCGTCAGTGCGGGCGCGGTGGCGGCCCTGGTGGCGTTCGCGGTGGCGCCGGCCACGCGGACCAGCATCCACGACAACGATCCGCAGCTGCCGGGTGTGGTGGCGGCGCTGGCCGCCCGCAGCGGCGGCCGTGAGATCGTGTTGTCCCTCGACGCCCACCCGGCCTGGGCCGACGCGACCGGGCTGCTGGTCCAGGCCGAGCGGACCCACATCCGGGCCTGCGTCCAGCAGTCTTCCTGGGAGTTCATGCTGACCAGCCAGTTCATCTGCACTCCGCGGCAGATTGCCTCGGGTGCCCAGTTCGGCCTGGACGCGCCCGGTTCACCGGGTCTCGTCCTCGGCCGGTTGCGTGTATCGGAAGTGGTGGCAGAATCCGCTCGATGAGTTCGCGCTGGGGCCGAAGGCTGGCATGGGCGGCCGGAGTCGCCGGGCTGGCCGTGCTGTTGTTCCTGGCCTACCTGCGTCAGTCGCGGCAGGTCGCCGCCGGATCGGATGGGGCGTCGATCGCGCTGCAGGGCTGGGACCTGCTGCACGGCAACCTGCTGCTGCACGGCTGGACCGTCTCCGACGTGTCCTTCTACCTGACCGAGCTGCCGCAGTACGCCCTGGTCGAAGCGGTACGCGGCCTCAGCCCCGACGTCGTGCACGTCGCCGGGGCGATCACCTACACCCTGGTGATCCTGCTCGCCGGCTGGCTAGCGCTGGGCCGGGTCACCGGCCGGGCGGCGCTGGCCCGGGTGCTGGCGGTGGCGTTCATCATGCTGGCACCGGCCGCCGGGGCCGACTACACGCTGCTGATGAGCCCCGACCACTACGGCAGTACGGTGCCGGTGCTGCTGACCTGGCTCGCCATCGACCGGCTGCCGGTCTCGCGCGGGAAGGGCCGCTGGTACCGGCCGGCCCTGGTTGCCCTGCTGCTGGCCTGGGGCCAGGTCTCCGACAGCCTGATCCTGGTCACCGGCGTGGCCCCGGTGGTGGTCGCGGCCGGTACCCGGGCGGGGGCCCGGTTCTGGCGGCGGGACGGCGGCGCCGACGACGCCTGGCTGGTGGCGGCCGCGATCGTCTCGACCGGGCTGGCCCGGGTTGTCACCACCCTCCTCAAGCACGCCGGCGGCTACGGGGAACAGCCGGTCGGGACCGCGTTCTCCGGGCTGGCGGCGCTGCCGCATCACCTCGTCCTGGCCGGCCAGGGGCTGCTCACGCTGTTCGGGGCCGACTTCTTCAGCCCCCAGTCCGGGCCGGAGGTGGCCTTCGCAGCCGTGCACCTGATCGGGGTGCTGGCGGTGACGGTGGCGCTGGTGCTGGCCCTGGTACAGCTCGGCCGGGGCGATGACCTGGTGGTGCCCGGGCTGGCCGTCGCGATCGTGTTCAACCTGGTGACCTTCGTGCCCAGCCTGTTCGTGCAGGACCTGCAGAGCAGCCGGGAGATCGCGGCGGTGCTGCCGTTCGGCGCGATCCTGGCCGCCCGGCTCCTGCCCACCCACCGCCCGGCTACCCAGCGCGCCGCCCTGGCCGCCCTGGCCGTCCTGACGGCGGGCGTGCTGGTCTGCGCGGCCGAGCTCGGCTACCAGGCCGCCCAGCCGAGCGCGCCCGGCCAGAACCAGTCGCTGGCCGATTGGCTGGCGGCCCGCCAGCTGACCGCGGGCCTGGCGCCCGACTACTGGGTGGCCAACGCCACCACCGTCGACAGCGGCGGCCGGGTCACCGTCCGGCAGGTGGCGCCGAGCGGCCAGACCCTGTACTTCCCGCAGCCGCGCGAGCTGAAGTCCAGCTGGTACACCCCGGCCGGGAACGACCCCCGGTTCGTGGCCGTGGATCTGGCCCGCCCCAACGCCGCCGCCTACGTGGCGGCCGCCGTCCACACGTTCGGGTCACCGGCCCAGACCCTGCACCCGGCCGGGTACACGGTGCTGGTGTGGCGGTTCAACCTGCTGACCAAGCTGCCCGGGACCGCACCGGCCGGCCCTGGCTGACCCGAGCCGCCAGCCCTGCGCGACCACTTTCTGTTATCTATTAATCGCAATAAGCGACAACGCGCTGGTACGGACCGCTATCGTCATCTCGTCTTGAGCCCTTATGACCAGGTGGGGGCGGCCGGACGCGGGTATGCCGCCGCATCCGCCGTAACCGCGCCAGATGACGTGCGGCCCACGGCCGTCACTCCAGGTATCCGATCATTTTCTCTCCGTATCCGATGTGGCCTCGCGCTGCTCGCGGGCCTCGGTGCGCTGGTGCTGTTCGGCTGCTATTACCTGCAGTCCCGGACGGTGGAAGTCCGCTCGGATGGCGGCTCGGTCGCCCTGCAGGCCTGGGACATCCTGCACGGGAACGTGCTGCTGCGGCACTGGCACATGTCCGACGTGTCGTTCTGGTGCACCGAGCTGGTCCAGTACGCGCTGCTGGAAGCGGTCCGCGGGCTCGGCCCCGGCGTCGTCCACCTGGGCGGCGCCATGACCTACACGCTGCTGCTGGTGCTGGCCGCGTTCCTGGCGAAGGGGCGAGCCGGGGAGCAGAGCGTGCGGCAGGCGCTGGTCCGGGTGCTGATCGTGGTGGCGATCATGGTCGCCCCGGCCGCCGCCGCCAGCCCCACCCTGCTGCTCACCCCCGACCACCTCGGCAGCGCCGTACCGGTGCTGCTGGCCTGGCTGGCGGTGGACCGGCTGGCCCCGTCGGTGGGCCGCCGGCCTTCGCTCCGGTGGTTGCTGCCGGTGCTGGTTACGCTGCTGCTGGCCTGGGGCCAGGTGGCCGACGGCCTGGTCCTGCTCACCGGGGTGGTGCCGATGGCGGTGGCCTGCGCGGCGCGCTTCGGCGTCCGGCGGCGCCGCCCGCCCGGCCCGTTCCCGTGGCTGGAGACCAGCCTGGCCGCCGCCGCGGGCGCCTCGGCCGCGCTCGCGCACGGCGCCGAGGTGCTGATCCGGGTCAGCGGCGGGTACGTGCTGCAGCCGGTGTCCACCACCTTCACCCGCCCGGCCGAACTGCCGCACGTGGTCAAGCTCACGGCCGGGGGCCTGGCCACCTTGTTCGGGGTGCCGGTGGCCGCCGCCAGGACCGGTCCGGAACTGCTGGCCGCGCTGGTGCACCTGCCCGGCCTGGTCGCGGCGGTGCTGGCGGTCCTGCTCACGCTGGCCCAGCTGAGCCGGGCGCGGCCGGCCGGAGCGAGCATCGGCGGTGACCTGATGGCCGCCGGGCTGGCGCTGGCCATCGTCGTCAACGTGGTCGCCTTCGTGGTCACCCCGTACGCGCAGAACCTGCTCAGCGCCCGCGAGATGGCCGCCGTGCTGCCGTTCGGGGCGGTGCTGGCCGGCCGTCAGCTGGCCGGGCCGCTGCTCGGGCTGCTGCCGCGGGCACGGGCGGCGCTGCTGGCGGGGCTGGCGACCGCGCTGGTACTCAACCTGGCGGTGCTCGGCTACCACGCGACCCGGCCCGCCCGGCCGGCCGACAACCAGGCGCTGGCCAACTGGCTGGTCACCCACGGGCTGACCGCCGGGCTGGCCACCGACTACTGGATGGCCAACAGCACTACACTGGCGGCCGGCGGCCGGGTCACCGTGCGGCAGGTCTCCATCGACCGCAACTGGCGGCTGATTCCTCCGCACATCTGGGGCAACCGCAGCGACTGGTACGACCCCGACCACTACCGGGCCACCTTTATGGTGGTAGACGATGCTCGGCCCGGGGCTTGGACGGCGGAGTGGTGGAGCGCGGTGCGCACGTTCGGGCGTCCAGCCCGCACGTTGCACCCCGACGGCTGCACCGTCTTGGTTTGGCATCGGAATCTGCTAGCCGCCATTCGGTAGGGCGACGCTCCCAGTAGGCTGGCGTGGCTCTAACCGCCCATAGCGAGGTCAATACACCATGCGACGCATCGTTGCGCTTTTCGTACTACCGCTGATCGCCGGCTTGGCGCTGGTGGGCTGTGGCTCGTCCAAACCGGCGTCACCGAACGCGTCCGTCACCGCTAAGGGCTCGTTCGGTTCGTCGCCCAAGGTGACGATCCCGAAGGAAAAGGCGGGCACCACGCTGGCGGTCAAGACGCTGGTGCAGGGCCAGGGCGCGGCGATCAAGAAGTCGGACCTGTTCCTGTCCAACTTCACCATCTACGTGTGGAGCGGTAAGACCAACAAGCTGCTCGACTCCACCTACTCCAGCTCGCCGCAGGTGCTCCCGGCCTCGCTGCTGCCCGGCATCCAGAGCGCGGTGACCGGTGCCAAGGTCGGCAGCCGGGTGCTGGCGGTCATCCCGCCCAAGGAGGGCTACGGCTCCAGCGGGAACTCCGAGCTGGGCGTGACCGGCTCCGACACGCTGGTGTTCGTGATGGACCTGATCCAGAAGTACTCGTCCGGCACCGTCGGCGCGACCGGCACCCAGACCTACAGCGGCGGTGGCAGCCTGCCCACGGTCAGCGACGCCAAGGGCAGCGCGCCTAAGATCACGATCTCCAAGAAGGCCACCCCGCCCAAGACGCTGGTGGCCAAGACCCTGATCAAGGGCACCGGCCCGGTCGTCACCAAGGGCGAGGACGTGGTGGCGCAGTACACCGGGGTCAACTGGCGCACCGGCACGGTGTTCGACTCGTCCTGGTCGCGCAGCTTGCCGTACAGCTTCAAGATCGGCGCTTCCCCGAGCCAGGTCATCCCCGGCTGGGACAAGGGCCTGGTCGGCCAGACCGTGGGCAGCCGGGTGCTGCTGATCATCCCGCCGTCGGACGGTTACGGCAGCGCGGGCCAGCAGCAGGCCGGCATCAAGGGCACCGACACGCTGGTGTTCGTGGTCGATATCGTCGGCGCGGTCAGCCCCAACGCCACGAGCTGACCCGGCGTTCGGCGATGGGCCGTCCGGTGCCCGGCCCGGCCTCGGCCGGGCCGGCCCCGGACGGGCAACCGTCCACCTCTGACAGGCTCTCGCCGGAGGTGGACGGGCCGCGCTGGTGGCGGCGGCTCGTGTGGCCGGCCGGTCTGGCCGTCGCCGCCGCCGTCCTGTTCCTCGCGTACCTGCGGCTGAGCAACACCTACCCGGAGGATTCCGACCAGGCCAACCTGGGCCTGCAGGCCTGGGACATGCTGCACGGCAACCTGCTGCTGCACGGCTGGGTGCTGTCCGATGTGTCGTTCTTCACCACCGAGTTGCCGCAGTACCTGCTGCTCGAGCTGATCAACGGGCTCAACCCGGGCACGTTCCACCTGGCCGCGGCGATGACCTACACGCTGGCCCTGCTGCTGGCGGTCATGCTCGGCAAGGGCCGGGCCACGGGCGGCCGCGGGCTGGCCGGGGCGCTCCTGGCGGGCGGCATCATGCTGGCCCCGCAGCTCGGCGTCGGGGTGTTCGTCCTGCTGCTGACCGTCGGGCACTTCGGCACCTCGGTGCCGCTGCTGGTGACCTGGCTGGTGCTGGACCGGGCCCGGCCGCACTGGTACGTGCCGGTCCTGGCCGGGTTGCTGCTGGCCTGGGCGGCCATCGCGGACGCGCTGGTGCTGCTGGTGGGGGTCGCCCCGCTGGCCGCGGTGGCCCTGGTCCGGGTGGTGGCCGCGCTGCCCGGCCGCCGGGGCTGGCGGCCGGTCTGCTACCACCTGTCGCTGCTGGCGGCGGCCGGGGCCGCGGCCGGGATCTGGGCCGGCTCCGCGCCCACGATCCGCGCGCTCGGCGGGTACAGGGTGCACCAGGTGCCGTTCCGCCTCAACGCCTGGTCCACGCTCGGCCCGCACGCCAGGACGGCCGGGCTGAGCCTGCTGGCCCTGTTCGGCGCGAACTTCCAGGGCGCCCACGGCGAGCCCGCGGTGGCCTTCGCGGCCCTGCACCTGGTGGGGGTGGCGGTGGCCGCGCTGGCCCTGGTCCTGACCGCCGGCCGGTTCTTCCGCCGCGACCTGGTCGACCAGATCCTGGCCGTCGCGATCGTGCCCGCGGTGGTCCTCTACCTGGTCAGCAACTTCTCCAGCGGCATCCTCAACGCCCGGGAGATCGGTGTGGTCCTCCCGGCCGGCGCCGCCCTGGCCGGCCGCACCCTGGCCCCGTGGCTGGTCCCTCAGCTCCGCGCACGACGCCTGCCCCCACGGCGCCGTCGCCTGACGGCGTCGCTGCTGGCCCTGGTGCTGGCGGGCTACGCCGCCTGCCTCGGTTACCAGCTGACCCAGCCCACCGTCCCGGCCGCCAACGCGCGGCTGGCCGGCTGGCTGGCGGCCCACCACCTGACCCACGGCCTGAGCGGCTACTGGCAGGCCAGCAGCACCACCGTCGACAGCCGCGATCACGTCACCGTCCGCGCGATCGCCGGCCACTTCAGCGGCGTCGTCCCCTACAACTGGGAAGACAAGCCATCCTGGTACGACTGGCAGACCCAGTACGCCAACTTCGTCGTGCTCCAGGACCAGCCCGGTTACTTCAACGACTGGACCCCCGCCCAGCAGGTGAAAAGTGTCTTCGGCGCCCCCGCCGAGACCTACCGCACCGGCCCCTACACGATCCTCGTCTGGCACAAGAACCTCCTGCTGACCCTCCACCAATGGGAGCAAAGCGTCAGCTGACCCCGCCCGGCCTGCCGTCGCCCGCTGCGTGCCTCTCCCAGCGCTCTGGTCCCGTGCGTTTCAAGATCAATCGCCGGGTTGCGTTGACGGCGCTATTCACTGATAACGCAACCGAGCAATGGATCATGACCGGGGATACTTGCTCCGGGGCCTACAGGACCATCGTGCGGTAGATCAGGACGGTCAGGAACATGGGGCCGGCGGTCGCGGCGAACCACCACAGCTTGCGCGGGGCTGCGAACAAGATGAGCGTTGCCAGCAGATAGACCTCGACGAACGAGCGCAGGTCGGCGTAGCCGTCCCAGTTGGTGGGGGACAGGCAGAAGATCTCCACGACGTACAGGACCAGCGCGAGCCGCTCGTAGACCGGGACCGTGGTGGCGCGCAGCGAGCACAGCGCCATCACCGCGAACAGCGTCAGGACCAGGAGCTCCAGGCACCAGATGATGATCGCGCCGGGGGCACCGGGGACCGAGGCGGCCAGGTGACCGAAGTTGTGGCCGATGGCCATGACCGCGGCCACGAACGGTGCGCCGGCGTTCTTGCCGCTGTCCTGGAAGATCGGGATCACGCCGGAGGCCAGCCTGAGCACGACCTCCCAGGCCACGAAGATCAGCGCCGGGATCAGCCAGACCAGGTCCTCGCGGCCGGGCCGGGCGCGGCGGCGCGCCATCGCGACCAGCCGGACGATCGCCAGCGCGAAGGGGGCGATGAGGGCGGTCTCCCGGGTCAGGCCGGCGAACGCGAACAGGCCGGCCGCCGCCAGCCACTGGCGGTGCCGGTAGGCGAGGATGCCGCCCAGCAGGCAGGCGGCGGCCAGCGGCTCGGTCAGGTCGCGGGCCACGCTGGTCGCGAGGCCGAAGTACCCGGCCAGCAGCAGGCCCCACAGCGCGTGGCGGCCGGCCTCGTGGGCGAACTGGCCGCCGAGCACGGCGATGGCGCCGACGGCCAGCACGTTGATGATGACCAGGGCCCACGGCAGCGCCGGAACCTGGCCGGCCGAGCCGAGCCAGACCAGTGCCGAGTAGCCGATCCGCACGAACCGGTACCAGGCGTCCATGCCGATGCCGTAGGCGGACCAGCTCAGGTTGGCCGGGTTCCGGGCCATCCGGTAGTAGAACTGGCCGTCGTACCCGAGGTAGCCCTGGACCTCGACCCCGCCCGGCAGCAGCCACCGGTAGGCGTAGACGTCGCCGATCAGCGCCAGCCCGGACACGTTGCCCTGCAGCCGGACCAGGACCCGGGCCACCACCTCGGCGGTCATCGCGACGACGGCGATGATCCCGGCCACGACCGGCCGGTCCAGCCGGGTGCGGAGAGCTGCCAGGCGGGCCCGGAGAGCAGGCCGCGCCCTTGTGACGTTTGTTTCCGTGGCTGCGGTCGGTGCAGCGTTCATCGTTGGCGGCCTCCTCTCGGTTCCCATCATGGCCGATGGGACGGATGGCCGCGCAAACAGGGCGATGCTGTTACAAAACCAGCATCCGGTAAACGGCGACGGTCAGGAACAGCGGCGCGGCCGAGGCAGCGAGCCACCATAGCTTCCGCGGCGCGGCGAACAGGACGATGGTAGCCAGCAGGAAGACCTCGGCGAATGAGCGCAGGTCGGCGTAGCCGTCCCAGTTGGTGGGGGACAGGCAGAAGATCTCCACGATGTAGAGCACCAGCGCCACCCGCTCGTACACCGGGACGGCGGTCGTCCGCAGGGCGAGCAGGGCCGCCACCGCGAACACCATCAGGATCAGGAATTCCAGGTCCCAGATGATGACCGCGCCGGGAGCGCCGTGCACCGAGGTGGCCAGGTGGCTGAAGTTGTGGCCGATGGCCATGATGGCGGCCACGAACGGCGCGCCGGCGTTCTTCCCGCTGTCCTGGACGATGGGGAATTCGCCGGTGCCCAGCTTGAGGACCAGTTCCCAGGCCACGAACACCGCGGCCGGGATCAGCCAGACCAGGTCCTCGCGGCCGGGCGGGATGCGGCGGCGCGCGATGCCGGCCAGCCGGGTGACGGCCAGCGCGAGAGGGGCGATCAGGGCGGTCTCGCGGGTCAAGGCGGCGAACGCGAACAGCCCGGCGGCCGCGGGCAGCCGCCGGCGCCGGTAGGCGAGCAGGGCCGCCAGCAGGCAGGCGGCGGCCAGCGGCTCGGTCAGGTCGCGGGCCACGCTGGTCGCGAAGCCGAAGTAGGCGGCCAGCAGCAGGCCCCACAGCGCGGGCCGGCCCGCCTCCCGGGCGAACAGCCCGCCCAGGGTCGCGATCGCCGCCAGAGACAGCACGCTGATCGCGGCCAGCGCCCACGGCACGGCCGCGTGCTGGCCGGCCGAGCCGAGCCAGGCCAGCGCCGAGTAGCCGATCCGCACGAACCGGTACGTGCTGTCGATGCTGATGCCGTACATGGTCCGCTGCAGGCTGGCCGGCGCCAGGGCCATCCGGTAGTAGAACTGCCCGTCGTAACCGGGGTAGCCGAACACCTCGGTCCCGGCCGGCAGATGGCCGGGGTGACCGTAGACGTCACCGATCAGCGCCAGCCCGGAGATCTGGCCGTGCAGTTTGACCACGGTCCGGACGGCGATCTCGATGACCGCCAGCACGCCGGCGATCAGGCCCGGCACGTAGGCCCGGTTGGCCGCCGTGCGCCACCCGGGCCGCTGATGCGGCAGCGTCGCCTGGCCCGCGGTAGCCGATGCGAGCGTCATCGACGTGTGGCCTCCCCCCGGTTCCTGTCCCAGGGGCCGGCCCACTGCCGGCCTAAGGACGCCGCACAGCGTATCTAACTCTTAGTGTCTATTCAGTCGCTATCTGTGAGTTCGTCGATGACCAGGCCCAACCCGATCCCGGCCATCCAGACGTCCTTGGCCAGCGCCGTGCCCTGCTGGGTGGGCAGCGGAGTGCCCTCCTTGCGCATACCGGGCGTCCGGGCGTAGAGGCCGAGCAGGCCGCCGGAGAACGCGGTCAGGCCGGCCCCGGCCACCACCGAGGGGACGAACGGCAGCAGCAGCGCGGTGCCGAGCGCGATCTCGGTCCCGGCCAGCAGCTTCACGAAGTCCTCGGGCTTGAGCTTGGCCAGGAACGGATAGGTGCCGGCCGCGAACCCGTGCAGTTGCTGGGCCGTCGCTTCGTCGGCCGACAACTTGCCGATCCCCGACTGCAGGATGAACGCACCGGTCACCACGCGCTGCGGTACGTGCCGCCATTTCACCGGAAGTCTCATGATCCGATTGTTGCACCGCGTAGCAGCGTGCCGGCGTGGCGGCCCGCCGCGGCGCAGGCCAGGAAATAGGCGTGATCCTGGTCGAGTCCCCGGCCCATGGTGGACAGCGGGGCCGGGCTGGCCCGCAACGCCTCGTCCAGGCCTTCGAGGCCCACCGTGACCAGCGTGTGCCGGGCCGCGAGCGGTTCGGCCGCCCGGGCCACCAGCCCGCCGAACTCGCCCGGCAGGTCCGGCACCACCACGTCGGCCCGGGCCAGCGCGACCCGGCCGTAGGAGGTCAGGCTGTGGTGCGAGATGCCGCGGTGCCGCTCCCGGGGGTCGGCGTCGCTGATCCGCAGCGAGGCGATCGGCCGCCCGCCGAGCGCGGCGGCCGCGTTCACCGCCTCACCGGCCGCCACCCCGGAGAATCCCCAGCGGGTGCCGGTGCCGAGGTTGCCGGGGCCCTGCGCGACCACGGCGACGTCCGCCCCGAGCACGTGCCGGGCCGCCAGCAGCCCGGTGTGCAAGGTGACGGTCTCCAGGTCGCCGCCGAACGCCTGGCCCACGGTCACCGTCCCGGCCAGCCAGCCGGTCTCGCGCAAGGTGGCGCAGGTCCGCGAGAACCAGGCGGGCAGCGCCCCGCCGTCGGTCATCACGTACGCGGCCCGCACCGGGCCCGCGCTGGCGTACAGGCCGGCCAGGATCGGGGCGAGCGCGGAGTGCAGGTCGGCCACCACCACCGGCAGGCCGTCCAGGTCGTCGGCCTCGCGCAGCACGTCGTGGTGCGGCGAATCCTGCTCGTCGGCGCCCAGCACCACCGCCTGGAGCGGGGTGTACCGGGCCTTGACCAGGTGGCCGGGCCCGCTGCGGTCCGCTGGCAGCCGGTCGGGCACCGCCACCACCAGCGCGTACCCGCCGGTGCCGAGGGCCAGGTCGAGGGCGGTGGTGTTGAGCAGCACTCGGTCGCCAGGCTCGGGCCGGCCGGTCAGGGCCGGGTAGGCCAGCGCCCGCACCGGGCGCCCGGTGCTGCCGTCTGGGCCCTCACCGGTGTCCTCCACCATCACCTCGAACTCGGCCGCACCCGCCCATTCCCGGCGCAGCCGGGCCACCGTGCCGTTCCGCCAAGTGATCACCACGGCAGAGTAGCGGCCGCCACGGGCCTGAATAATGCACTCTCACTCGCCTCGGTAGGCGAGAATGTCAGATGGAACGGGGAGGAGGGTGCCGATGTCACGGCGGAAGACCGAGCGGCTGCTGAGCCTGGTGGTCTGCCTGCTGTCCACCCGGCGCTACCTCACCGCGGAGCAGATCCGCCAGGCGGTGGCCGGCTATCCGGAGCAGCCGGAAGCGTTCAAGCGCATGTTCGAGCGAGACAAGGAAGAACTGCGCGAGCTCGGCATCCCGCTGGAGACCGGCCCGATCAGCCCGCTGGACGGCGAGGACACCGGCTACCGGGTGCAGCGCCAAGCCTACGAGCTGCCCGAACTGGTGCTGGAGGCGGACGAGGCGGCCGTGCTCGGGCTGGCCGCCCGGGTCTGGCACAACGCCGAGCTGGCCGGGGCCGCCGCGGGCGCGCTGCTCAAGCTGCGGGCGGCCGGGATCGACACCAACGACGCCGGCCCGGACACCCGCCAGGGCATCGAGCCGCGCGTGCACACCACCGAGCCGGCCTTCGGCCCGCTGTGGGAGGCGGTGCGGGACCGCCGGCCGGTGACGTTCACCTACCGGGCGGCCGGCCGGAGCGAGCCGCAGGCCCGTGAGCTGGAGCCGTGGGGTGTGGTGAACCGGCACGGCCGCTGGTACGTGGCGGGCCGCGACCGCGCCCGGGACGCCGCCCGGGTATTCCGGCTCAGCCGCATCGCCGGGCCGGTCCGGTTCTCCGGGCCGCCGGGCAGCGTGACCGTGCCGCCCGGCACCGACGTGCGTGAGGCCGTGCGGACGATGGACTCGGCGCCGGCCCGGGAGAACACGGCCGTGCTGCGGGTCCGCGACGGCGCCGGTTACGGCCTGCGCCGCTACGCCCTGGCCCCGGCCACGCCGGACGCCTCGGCCACCCCGGACACGGACGGCTGGGACACGATCAGCGTGCCGTTCTCCGACTCGACGTTCTTCGCCGACCAGGTCGCCTCGTTCGGCGCCGACGTGGTGGTGATCGAGCCGCCCGACCTGCGCGACGCGGTGATCCGGCGGCTCAAGGGAGTGCTGGCGTGAAGCGGCGCGACGAGACCCGGGCCCGCGGGCAGGCGCCGACTTCGGCCGAACGGCTGCAGCGGCTGCTGGCGCTGGTCCCCTACGTGGTCAGCCGCAAGGCGGTGGGACTGGCCGACACCGCCGACGCGTTCGGGCTGACCGAGCGTGAGCTGGTCGACGACCTGAACCTGCTGTGGTGCGTGGAGCTGCGCGATCCCGACCCGTACTGCCCGATCGACCTGTCCTACGAGGGCGGCGAGATCGTGGTCAGCCAGGCCGAGTCGATCGGGCGGCCGCTGCGGCTGGCCGTCGACGAGGCCAGTGCGCTGCTCATCGCGCTGCGGATGCTGGCCGACGTGCCCGGCCTGGAGGACCGGTCCGCGCTCAGCCGGCTCATCGCCAAGCTGGAGGCCGCCGCCGGTGAGGCCGCCGCCCCCAGCGCGCAGGTCGCGGTCCAGGTCGACCGGCCCGCCGTGGACGAGGCGATGACCCAGATCAGGGACGCGCTGGCCCGGCGACGGCGGCTGCACCTGCGGTACTACGTGCCCGGCCGCGACGAAGCCACCGAGCGCGACGTGGACCCGATGCGGCTGCTGGTCGTCGAGGGCCGCGCCTACCTGGAGGGCTGGTGCCGGAGCGCCGAGGGCGTGCGGCTGTTCCGGGTGGACCGGATCCTGGGTATCGAGGTGCTGGACGTGCCCGCCGAGGTGCCGGCCGACGCTCAGCCGGTCGACGTGGACCAGGGTCTGTTCCGGCCGTCCGATGACGACGTGCACGTGGTGCTCGAGGTCTCGGCGAACGGCCGCTGGGTGGCGGAGTACTACCCGACCGAGTCGGTCACCGAGCTGGGCGAGGGTCGGCTGCGGGTCCAGCTGCGCACGCCGGACACCCGGTGGGTGCGCCGGCTGGCGCTGCGGCTGGGGGAGGACGGCCGGATCGTCGCGCCGGACGAGCTGCGCGCCCAGATCCGCGACGACGCCGCCGCCGCGCTGGCCGGTTACGCGAGCTGACACCCGCCGGCTACACCGGCGGGTAGTCCACGTCACCCAGGATCGCCTGGGCCGCCCCGGCCGCGTCGTTCACCGTGTGCGACCGGTAACGGTTCCACAGGAACCGCCAGCCGGTCGACGTCGACACGACCCAGACGGGGACGTCCTTCACCAGCAGGTAGGGGAGGAAGGGCCGCCGTTCCTGCCAGCGCAGGTCGCAGGTCAGGCCCCCGTCCGCGCTGGCGGTCAGAATCCGCCCGAGCCGGCGCAGGTACTGAGCCTGCCGCCGCTGCTCGGGGTCCATCGATGGCACCGGGGGCCGGTCTCGCCCAGATGGCAACGTTCCTCCCGCGCCGAAGGGGACATGAATGGCCGATCATCCCCATACAGCGCCCGGCTGGCTGCCGGCGTCACCATGCCTGCTCCGGTTTCTTTCCCCGCCAGAGCGCGCTCAAAGCGGCAAAAGAGTCCGAAAGTTCACCCTTCCGCAAGCAGCACGCGGCTGACCAGATCTCCCGGTGAGAGAGATCTGACGTGTACACTCGCCAAAAGAAATGCCCCGACCGCGGGGGGGCTTCATCCCCGCTCCTGAGGACGGAAATGATAGGCGACCTGTTTGACAGTCCGTGGAAGATCCTGATCGTCGCCATCGTGATCATCGTGCTCTTCGGTTCTGCGAAGCTGCCGGCGGCGGCCAGGTCCCTGGGCCGGTCCATGCGCATCCTCAAGTCTGAGGTGTCGAGCATGCACGACGACGAGGACAAGGACGGCCAGTCCCCGGTGGCGGCCCCGGCTCAGCTCACCGCGACCGCGCCCGCTCCGCAGCGGACCATCGATGAGGTTCCCGCTCCGCAGCGGACCATCGATGAGGTGGTCGACGGCGCCGCTCACCAGGCCCGGATCGACAACCTGGAGCAGCAGCTGCGCGACCTCAAGGACTCGGCCGACAAGAAGGCGGCGGTGTCCGCGGACCAGCAGCCGCGCTGACCCGATTAGTTCCGGACCATGGCCAAACTCGGCGAAACGGTCAACGGCGCGCGCATCGCGGGCTCGCGCCTGATCGATGCGTCCAAAAAGAACAACGACGAAGGTCGCATGCCGCTGATCGACCACCTCCGCGAGCTGCGGAACCGGCTGGTCAAGGCGGCCCTGGCCCTGGTCGTGGCCATGGTGCTCGGGCTCGTTTTCTTCCACCCGATCTGGAACTTCGTCAGTCACCCGTTCTGCTCGGCCAACATCAACGGTCACACCGGCTGTCACGTCGTCGGTGACCAGCTGGTGGCCAGCGGGGTGTTCGACCCGTTCATGCTGCGGGTCAAGGTCGCCTTCTTCTGCGGCCTGATCGTGTCCTCTCCGGTGTGGCTGTACCAGGTCTGGGCGTTCATCGCCCCCGGCCTGTACCGGCGGGAGAAGCGCTGGGCCTACCTGTTCGTGGCGATCGCCTCGCCGCTGTTCGCGGCCGGCGCCGTCCTGGCCTACTTCGTGATGAGCCGGGGCCTGCGCTACCTGCTGGGCATGGCCCCCGGCCAGGTGCTGGTGCTGCCGAGCATCGACACCTACCTGAGCTACTTCCAGGGCATGATCCTCGGCTTCGGGATCGCCTTCGAGCTGCCGCTGGCCATGGTCATGCTGAACATGGCGCACATCCTGACCCACGAGCGGTTCCGTAAGTGGCGGCGGCTGATGCTGTTCGGGGCGTTCCTGTTCGCCGGCATCGCCAACCCGAGCCCGGACCCGATCAGCATGCTGCTGCTGGCCGTGCCCTGCGTGGTGCTGGTCGAGGTGGCCGAGGTCGTCATCTACTTCAACGACCGGCGCCGGGCCGCCATCCCCGACCCGTATGCGGGCCTGTCCGACGACGAGGTGTCTCCGCTGGAGATGAGCGACACCAGCCCAACCGACACCAGTCATCTGAACTGACGAACTAACCTGGGGTCATGGCCCCTGCGCTCGACCGGGGAGACGATGACTCTCCGGAAATCTCCGCACGGACCCCTGCTCAGCGGTACGCGGCGTTCCGCGACCGGCAGGCCCACCCCGAGCTGGCCAGCTTTCGCGGTCTGTACGACTTCGAATTCGACGACTTCCAGCTCCGGGCCTGCGCCGCCCTGAACGACGGCGAGGGGGTCCTCGTCGCCGCCCCGACCGGCTCCGGCAAGACCGTGGTCGGTGAGTTCGCCGTGCACCTGGCGCTGGAACGCGGCCTCAAGTGCTTCTACACCACGCCGATCAAGGCCCTTTCCAATCAGAAGTACGCCGACCTCGTCCGCCGCTACGACAGCAAGACGGTCGGCCTGCTGACCGGGGACAACAGCGTCAACGGCGAGGCGCCGATCGTGGTCATGACCACCGAGGTGCTGCGGAACATGCTCTACGCCGGGTCGCCCACGCTCAAGGGCCTCGGTTTCGTGGTGCTGGACGAGGTGCACTACCTGGCCGACCGCTCCCGCGGCGCGGTGTGGGAAGAGGTCATCATCCACCTGCCGGAGTCCGTAGCCCTGGTGGCGCTGTCGGCCACGGTCAGCAACGCCGAGGAGTTCGGCGACTGGCTGGACAGCGTGCGCGGCGGGGTCACGGTCATCGTGGACGAGCACCGGCCGGTGCCGCTGTGGCAGCACATGATGGTCGGCACCCGGATGTACGACCTGTTCACCGACCCGGCCGGCACCCGCGTCAACCCCGAGCTGGCCCGGCTGGCCCAGCGCGACCGGTGGGCTCAGCAGCAGGTCGCGATGACGGGGACCAGCCGTCCCGGCCGTGGCGGCCGCCGCGGCCATCCGGGCGGGCGCAGCGGGGCCAGCGTCGGACGGGGCCGGGGCGGCGGCCCCCGCACGGTGCGGGCCCGGCCACCGTACCGGCCGGACGTGGTGGCCCGGCTCGACTCGTCGGGGCTGCTGCCCGCCATCGAGTTCATCTTCAGCCGGGCGGGCTGCGACGCGGCCGTGCAGCAGTGCCTGGCGGCCGGACTGCGGCTGACCCAGCCGGACGAGATCGCCACCATCACCGAGTTCGTCGAGCAGCGCAGCACCGACATCCCGCAGGAGGACCTGGCCGTGCTCGGCTACGGCGAGTTCCTGACCGGTCTGCAGCGCGGCATCGCCGCCCACCACGCCGGGATGCTGCCCACGTTCAAGGAGATCGTGGAGGAGCTGTTCTCGGCCGGCCTGGTCCGGGTGGTGTTCGCGACCGAGACGCTGGCCCTGGGCATCAACATGCCGGCCAGGACCGTGGTCATCGAAAAGCTCGACAAGTGGAACGGTGAGACCCACGCCGAGCTCACCCCGGGGGAGTACACGCAGCTCACCGGCCGGGCCGGGCGTCGCGGTATCGACGTCGAGGGTCACGCGGTGGTGCTCTGGCAGCCCGGCACCGACCCGGACGCGGTCGCCGGCCTGGCCGGTACCCGTACCTACCCGCTGAACTCCAGCTTCCGGCCGTCGTACAACATGGCCGTCAACCTCACCGGCCGGGTGGGCCGGGCCAAGGCCGCCACCCTCCTGGAGTCGTCGTTCGCCCAGTTCCAGTCCGACCGCGGCGTGGTCGGGCTGGCCCGGCAGCTCCGCCGGAATCAGGACCAGATGGCCGAGCTGACCGCGAAGATGGCCTGTGACCAGGGCGACTTCTCCCAGTACGCGGACCTCCGGCGGCAGCTGTCGGACCTGGAGAGGGACCAGTCCCGCCGCAAGGCGGCCACCCGCCGGGCCGAGGCCGCCCGCTCGCTGGAGACGCTGCGGCGCGGCGACATCATCCGGGTGCCGGGCGGCCGCCGGGCCGGCATGGCGGTGGTGCTCGAGCCGGGCCCCCGCGGCTCGAACGGCCCCGGCGGCCACGGCCCGAACCTCGCCCCGGCCACCGGCGGGTTCGGTGACGGCGCGCGGCTGGCCGCCATGGCCGGGCAGGGACCGCTCGTGCTGACCGCCAACCGGCAGGTCAAACGGCTGTCGCTGGCTGATTTCCCGGTCCCGGTGGAGGCGGTCGACCGGATCAAGATCCCCGGGTCGTTCAGCGTCCGGTCGCCCCAGCACCGCCGTGACCTGGCCGCCAGCATGCGCAACCGGCTGGCTGGCCGGGAGATCGCCGGTCCCCAGCGGGCCGCCGACTGGGACACCCCCGTCGAGGCCGGCGGCGGCCAGGCCGGCCAGCAGGAGATCGCCGCGCTACGCCGCCGGCTGCGCCAGCACCCGAGCCACGGCTGCCCGGACCGCGAGGAGCACGCCCGCTACGCCGAGCGTTACCTGCGGCTGCAGCGGGAGACCGAGGGGCTGGAGCGCAAGGTGGCCAGCCGCTCCCACGTGATCGCCCGCACCTTCGACCGGGTGTGCGCGGTGCTGGAGGAGCTCGGCTACCTGACCGGCGACACGGTGACCGCGGAGGGGCGGATGCTGGGGGGCCTGTACAGCGAGCTGGATCTGCTGGCGGCCGAATGCCTGCGCCGCGGCTACTGGGACGGCCTGGACACCCAGGAGCTGACCGCCTGCGTGTCCGCCCTGTCGTTCGAGTCCCGGCAGGCCGAGGACGCGGCCCGTCCCCGGCTGCCGTCGTCCAAGGTCCGCGACGTGCTCACCCGCATGGTGCGCACCTGGGGCCAGCTGGATGAACTGGAAAAGGCGAACCACGTCTCGTTCCTTCGCGAGCCGGACCTGGGCTTCGCGGCGGTGGCGTACGAGTGGGCCGGCGGGGCCCGGCTGGAGGACGTGCTGGCCGACTCCGACCTGACCCCGGGCGACTTCGTTCGCGCGGTCAAGCAGCTCATCGACCTGCTCGACCAGATCGCGGCCGCCCCCAGCTCGGGCCGCGCCAGCCAGCACGTGGCCGAGACGGCCCGCGCCGCCATCGACGCCATCCGCCGCGGTGTCGTCGCCTACACCGCCGTCACCGACTGACGCCGCCGGCGTCCGCCGATCGCCGGCCATGCGCGAGCCGCCGCCACCGTACCGGGGAGAGGGGCCGTTCGCGCTCTGGCACTTCAGCGAGGACCCGTCCCTGGGCCGGTTCGATCCCCGCCCGGTCACCGATCCGGCCGGCGCCCCGGCGGTCTGGGCGATCGACACCCGGCACGCGCCGAGCTTCTGGTTCCCGCGCGACTGCCCGCGCGGCTGCATCTGGCCGTCGGCCGCCACCACCGCCGAGGATCGCGAGCGGTTCTTCGGCCAGACCTCGTCCGGCCGGGTCCACGTCATCGAGTCGGCCTGGCTGGAACGCATACGGGCCTGCCGCCTGTACGCCTACCGGCTGCCGGCCGGGCCGTTCACCCGGCACGAGGTCGGCGGCTACTGGGTCTCCCGCGAACCGGTCGACGCCCTGGACCGGATCGACTGCGGTGACCTTCTCGCCGGGCACGCCGGTGCCCGCATCGAGTTGCGTGTCACCCCGTCGATCTGGCCGTTCTGGCACCGGGTGATCGAGTCGACGGTGGAGTTCAGCGGCTCCCGTCTCCGTAACGCCGGCCCAGACTCATCAGCCCCGCCTATGGGTAACTGACGATCTTGGCATTAGTCCTATAGATCAGACCCGGGTATCCAGGTGGTAGAAGCCCACTGCCGATGCCCGGAGGTGACCCCCGTGCCCGCCATCACCGTTCATCCCACCTGTCCGGCTGTACTCTCGTCCGCTGTGCGCGCCGCGGTCCGCGCGGGCGGCCCCGCGGCCGAGGTGGCCGACCGGGTCGCGGCCGCGGTTTCGCGGCACCTGCCCCGCCCGGATCGGCTGCTGACCACCGCCCAGCTCGCGGGCGACCCCGCGCGCTACCAGACCCACCCGGTGCACGTGGAGCCGGACGGGTCGTTCTCGATCGCGGCCATGGTCTGGCTGCCCGGCCAGCTCACCCCGGTCCACGACCACGTCTCCTGGTGCGTCACCGGGGTGCTGCAGGGCATCGAGTACGAGGAGATCTTCAGCCTCAGCGCGGACGGCGGGTCGCTGGCCGCCGTGACCCGCCGGGAGAACCCGCCCGGCACGGTCGCCGGTTTCGCCCCGCCCGGTGACATCCACCGGGTCCGCAACTCGGGCGACGGCATCGCCGTCTCCATGCACGTCTACGGGACGGACCTGGCCCGCCTGGGCTCGAGCATCCGCCGCGTCTACGACCTCCCGCTCGAGATCCCGGCCCCGCGCTAGGTCACTGGCCGGGTGCCCGGCGGGCCGCCCACTCCTGCTCGAGGACGGACATCACCACCTCGTCGTACCAGTGCCCGTCGTGCCACACCGTCTCCCGGTGGCGCCCCTCCTCGGTGAACCCGGCCTTCTCGTAGGCGCGCACCCCGGCCACGTTGAACGGCGCCACCGTCAGCTCGATGCGGTGCAGCCCGAGCTCGCGGAACCCGTAGCTGACGATGAGGCGCATCGCGTCGGTGCCGTAGCCGCGGCCCATGTACTCGCGCCCGAGGGCGATGCCGATCGTGCCGGACCGGTCCTTGCCACCGATACCGAACATGCTCACGGTGCCGACCAGCGGCTGCGGATCGTCCAGGGCCACGACGGAGAAGCCCACGGCCTCGCCGTCGTTCGCGCACATCCGGGTGAAACGTTCCCTGGCCCTGGCCTCCGACGGCGGGGCCACCCGGTCGGTCAGTGTGACCATGCGCCCGGGGTCCATCTCCCACCGCGCCAGCGCCGGCAGGTCGTCCTCGGTCAGCGCCCGTAGCCGCACCCGCTCGCCAGCCAGCAGCGAGTCGCCGTACGCGAACGCGGTAGCCACATCGGTGATGCCGGTCATGCTCCCGCTCCCGCCGCGCTCCCGGCCTCGCCGGGATCCTTCCGGGCGGCCCACTCCCGGTCCAGGATGGACATCATCACCTCGTCGTACCAGCGCCCGTCGTGCAGCACCTTCTCGCGCCGCCGGCCTTCCTCGGTGAACCCGGCCTTCTCGTAAGCCCGGATCCCGGCCTCGTTGAACGGGGACACGCTGAGGGCGATGCGGTGCAGCCCCAGCTCGCGGAACCCGTAACCGACGATGACGCGCATCGCGTCGGTGCCGTAGCCGCGGCCCAGGTGCTCCCGCCCGAGGGCGATGCCCAGCGCGGCGTTCCGGTCCTTGCCCTGAATGCTGAACATGAAGACGTGCCCGATCAGCACCGGCGGGTCGTCCAGGGTCTCGATCGCGAAGCCGATGGTGTCGCCGTCGTTGGCGCTCCACTTGGCGATGAGCTCCTTGGCGGCCGCTTCGGAGGGCGGGGCCACCCGGTCCGACAGCGTGACCGACCGTCCCGCGTCCATCTCCCACCGGGCCAGCGTGGCCACCTCGTCCTCGCGGACGCCGCGCAACCGCACCCGCTCGCCGGCCAGCAGCGAGTCGCCGTAGGCAAAGGCGCTGGGAACATCAGTGAACTCCGTCATGGCGCTGATCCTCCCGCACCGGCCTTGATTCACCCTAGAGATTTTCCTTCGCCCGACTTGTCAAAAGAAGTTCGCCGATATATCTTTGACATAGCTAGACAGTACCGAGGATACCTAGAGATCGCTCAACGGGGGCGATGTCCTCCTGTCTGGCGCCACTGCCGACCATCGATCAAGGAGAAAGAAAATGTCGCAGGAAGAGTGGGGCCGCCGAGGCGGCCATCGGGGTCACGGACGTGGCCCGAAGCGCGGCTGGCCTGGCCCGCCGCCGGAGTTTTTCGAAGAGGGCCCGGGTGGCCCGGGTGGCCCGCGCGGTCGCCGGGGCGGCCGGGGTGGTCCCGGCCCGTTCGGCGGCCCGCCGTTCGGCGGCCCGATGGGGCCGCGATTCACCCGCGGGCCGCGGGTCCGCCGGGGTGACGTCCGGGCGGCGGCGCTGTCGCTGCTGACCGAGGGTCCCCGCAACGGGTACCAGATCATCCAGGAGATCAGTGAGCGCACCGACGGGGTGTGGCGGCCCAGCCCGGGTTCGGTCTACCCCGCGCTCCAGCAGCTCGAGGATGAGGCGCTGATCCGGGCCGAGACCGGGGAGAGCGGCCGCAAGGCGTTCGCCCTGACCGACGAGGGCCGGGCCTACACCGAGTCGCACGCCGACGAGCTGGCCGCGTCCTGGGACGCGGTGACCGGCAGCGTCGACGACGGCGAGGTGCAGCTGCGCCAGCTGATCCGCCAGGTCATGGTGGCCGTTTCGCAGGTCAGCCAGGCCGGTTCGGCGGCTCAGGTCAAGCAGGCGGGCAAGGTGCTGAACGACACCCGGCGCTCGCTGTACCGGATCCTCGCCGCCGACGAGGACGAGGAAGAGGGCACTCCCGAGCAGTCCGCGGAGTGACCGGTTGTGAGGCTGCGGCCCGTGCCCGTACGGGTGCGGGCCGCAGCGACGTAGGCTCGGCTTGAGTCCGCACAGGGAGGCACTTAAGTGGCCGTACAGACCGGCGACGCGGCGTCCGCCCGCACGGTGTCAGCCAGCACAGGTTCCGGCAACCGGGGCACGGCAATCACCGTCAGCGAGCTGACCAAGAGTTACGGGGAGATCGAGGCGGTCCGCGGCATCGGCTTCGAGGTCGCCACCGGCGAGACGTTCGGTTTCCTGGGCCCCAACGGGGCCGGCAAATCCACCACCATCAGCATGCTCTGCACGCTGGTCAAGCCCACTTCCGGCCGGGCCACGGTGGCCGGGCACGACGTGGTACGCGAGCGCGACACGGTGCGCCGTAATATCGGCCTGGTGTTCCAGGACACCACGCTGGACACCTACCTGACCGCCGAGCAGAACCTGCGCTTCCACGCCGACCTGTACGGAGTGCCCAAGGCCGCGGTCGCGCCCCGGATGCGCCAGGTGCTGGAGATGGTGGGGCTCTGGGATCGGCGCGAGAGCCTGGTCCGCACCTACTCGGGTGGCATGCAACGGCGGCTGGAGATCGCCCGTGGCCTGCTGCACGCTCCGCACGTACTGTTCCTGGACGAGCCGACCGTGGGCCTCGACCCGCAGACGCGGTCGTCGATCTGGCAGTACATCAACGAGCTCAAGCAGCGCGAGGACATCACGATCTTCCTCACCACCCACTACATGGACGAGGCCGAGCACTGCGACCGGATCGCCATCATCGACCACGGGCAGATCGTGGCCATCGACACCCCCGAGGCGCTCAAGGCCAGCGTGGGCAAGGACCGGGTGCAGATCAGCACCAGCGACGACCAGGCCGCCATCGCCGAGCTGGCCGAGCGGTTCGGTCTCGAGGCGGCGATGCACGACGGGCTGGTCACGTTCTCGGTCGAGTCGGGGGAGCAGTTCGTGCCCCGGCTGTTCGCCGAGCTGGGCGTGTCCATCCGCTCGGTCAGCGTGGCCCGGCCCTCGCTGGACGACGTGTTCATGTCCTACACCGGCCGGACCATCCGTGACACCGAGGCCACCAGCGCGGACGCCAACCGCGCCATGGTCCAGCGTTTCCGCGCCGGGAGGCGATGAGCTGTGGCTACGACCACCACCGAGCCCGCCGCCCCGGCGCCGCCGGACCTGACCAACCTCATCCGGGTCGCGGTCCCCGAGCGGGGCCTGCGCCAGGACCTGCGCGCGGCCGGCATCGTCTGGCGCCGCGAGTGGATCCGGTTCCGCACCGACCGCCTGCGGGCGGTCACCGCGCTGATCCAGCCGGTGCTGTTCCTGTTCGTGCTGGGCACCGGCCTCGGCTCGCTGGCCGGCCACGGCCTGCCCGCCGGCATCAGCTTCCGCACGTTCATCTACCCGGGCGTCGTCGCGATGGGCGTGCTGTTCACCGCGATCTTCTCGGCCGGCTCGATCGTCTGGGACCGCGAGTTCGGCTTCCTCCGGGAGATGCTGGTCGCCCCGGTCAACCGGGCCGCGATCGTCCTCGGCAAGTGCCTGGGTGGCGCGACCGTGGCCACCTGCCAGGGCATCGTTGTGCTGATCCTGGCCGGGCTGGCCGATGTGCCCTACAACCCGGTCCTGATCCTGACGCTGATCGGCGAGCTGCTGCTGCTGTCCTTCACGCTGACCGCCTTCGGCGTCATGATGGCGGCCCGCATCAAGCAGTTCCAGGCGTTCATGGCGCTGACCCAGATGCTCGTCATGCCACTGTTCTTCCTGTCCGGCGCGCTCTACCCGCTGACCGGCCTGCCCGCCTGGCTGACCGTGCTGACCCGCATCGACCCCCTCACCTACATCGTCGCCCCGATGCGCCGGGCCGTGTTCAGCCACCTGAACATCAGCCCCGCCGCCCTCCATCAGCTGGCGCCGGGCGTCTCCTGGGGCGGCTGGACCGTCCCGCTCGGCCTGTCGCTGGGCATCGTGGCCCTCATGGGCCTGATCATGGTCGCCATAGCCATAGCCGAGTTCAGCAAGACCGAGTAGCGGGTCTTGCCTCCGGCGGGGGTACAGGAGTCTCAAGATCAATCGCTCGGTTACGTTGACGGCGCTATTCACTGAAAACGCAACCGAGCAATAGATCATGCTCACCGAACCCGTCCCGCACGCGGGAGGGGCCGCCGGACCACCGCCGCCGGAGGGCCGCCGCCGGGCCGCCGCCTGGCCCGCCCCGCCAGTGGCGCATTCGGCGTTGCTTTGGCGCGCCCTAAGGTCCCATCGGTGCCATCCGCCCGGCACCCCACACAACTCACCCAGCCCGCTCGTTCCCATCAGACTCAGGAGTCACACCCCGCGGCCGAACCTCCTACGGTTTGTAGGAGTCACAGCATCACCCGGGATTTGTCTCACTGAGACTGCTTGTCAACGTTGTCTTTGAGGAAGCCGTCCCAGCAGAAAGAAAAGGCGGCAACGTATCGTGACCGAGACTACAGACAGCTACGGAAATACCGAAACGGGCAGAAACAACGTGCTGGCGCTGTCGCGGTCAATTGATGGGCCAAAGCTCTCCCTTCTCGCAGGCAACACAAATAGCTAGTCGCGAGCAGGAAATGGGTTACGGACAGCCACCACCGGCCAGCTGCCAACCAATACGGAGCATGGTTTCACGATCATCCCTGCGTCGCCCGCGGCCCCTTGGAGAGCCCTGGCGCGCCCGTCGCGGTCGCGGGCACCCGAAGCCGCCCGCGCACCCGTCCCGTGCGAACAGAGCGCGCCTACGGCGTCGCAGGGCCCGGCGCCCGTCAGCCGCGTACCGCGCCAACCGCCCAGGGCGCCGCGGCGCCCGCCAGCCGGGCACGTCCGCGCAGGTGAAGCCGTTAGCCACGGTGAACCATCAGCCGGGAGCGACACGGGTGACGGGATGGGCCAGAGGAATGGCCCCCAGACATAGAGCGACGCCGGGTGGCTACGGGGGCAAACCACCCGGCGTCGCATTCATCGGCGTTCCGACGGGGGCCCGGAACGCCGGTCACGGTGCCCCGACGGGGGACCAGAGCACCGATATGAATGCTACACGGAAACCCCCCCGTATGTGTCAAGACCCAATTACGAGCCCATCTCGGGTCAGTGCGGGTGCAGTTCCCGGATCCCGTGCGTTATGTATGGGCCGACGGGTCGCTGAAGCCTTGCTGGGTGCTTCCTGAGCCCGGCTGACTAGGCGGGACACGCCGTTCCGGAAGATTTGAGCGATACTCCATGAATCCGCGAACGTTGTCAGGCTCGCGGCCTCCGTTTGCGAAAACCACGGCCACGTATGGGACGAAGATCGCAAAAACTGCCGGAATCGCGGCGACCCATCCGAGGTGGTTGACGAACAACAGAATGGTCAGCCCAAAGCACACCGCGCGGAACGACATCATGATCAGGTAGCGGCGCTGCCGGTAGGCGATGTCCTCGGACATCGGACGCCGAGCCTGGGTGACAAGCTGGACGTTACGGTCGTTGCGCCGCGCCATCTTCATGCCTCCACGGTATGCCTTCACAACCGCACTTATCACCCCGGGCCGCCCCCGGCCTTGCGCCGTCAGCGAAGCCCTAAGACAGCCGGGATCAGTGCCTAGCCGCCGAGGGCTAGCTGGCCTGGCTGACCGACGACATGTTGAAGCCCTCTACCCGCAGCGGCGGCATGACAACCCGGTTGAAGTAGTCGCCCCATTCGCGCGGCAGGGTGGGAACGCTGGCGCCCACCTCGGCCAGGCGGCTGAGCATGCCGACCGGGCTCTCGTTGAAGCGGAAGTTGTTCACCGCCCCGGTCACCTCGCCGTTCTCCACCAGGTAGACGCCGTCCCGGGTGAGCCCGGTGAGCAGCAGCGTCTGCGGGTCGACCTCGCGGATGTACCACAGGCAGGTAAGCAGCAGGCCGCGCTCGGTGCTCGCGATCATCTCGGCCAGGCCGGGCGGCGACGGCGCGGCCGTCTCGAAGATCAGGTTGTCGATCGCCGGGGTCACCGGCAGGCCGGTCAGCCGGGCCGAGTACCGCGTCTGGATCAGCGCGGCCAGGTCGCCGTCGCGGATCCAGTCGGTCGGGCCGAGGACGAGGCCATTGTCGAACACCGACGAGTCCCGGCTCGACGCGTGGGCCACCACGAACGGCGCCGACCCGATGCCGCGGGCGAACGGGTCACTGCGGAGGGTCACGGGCTGCGACGACAGCGACTCGCCGACCCGGGTGCCGCCGCCCGGCCGGCTGAACACGGTCCGGCCGTCCATCGCGTCCTTGGCCCCGGCCGACCAGTACAGGTAGGTCAGCAGGTCCGAGGCGGCCGTGGGCGGCAGCAGGGTCTCGTACCGGCCGGCGGGCAGCTCGACCTTGCGGCGCGCCCACTCCAGCCGCTCGGTCAGCCCGGCCGCCAGCCCCTCGACGTCCACGCCCACGAAGTCCCGGGTCGCCTCGCCCGCCCAGGCCGACCGGGACAGGTCGGCCGACTTGGCGTTCAGCTCGACCTTCCCGGTGGGCTGGTCGTGCCGCAGCCGCAGGCCGGACGAGGTACCCAGGTAGGTCGAGGTCAGCTCGTGCTCGGCGAACCCGTACAGCTTCTGCCCGGCGGAACCGGCCGCCCGCAGGGTCGCGCCGAGCTGGGCCGCGAAACCGGCCAGCACGCCGATCTGGGTCCGCCCGGGCGGGTCCGCCCAGTCGGCGCCCGCCCAGCCCGCGCCCGCCCCGGCCGCCCCGGCCGCACCGGTCTCGTCCGGGCCGGCCAGCGGCGCGGCGTCCTCGGCCGGGCTGCTCTGCGCGGCTTCCTGCTCGGCCGCGCGGACCACGCCCTCGATCTCGTCCTCGCCGACGCCGGCCCGGGAGATCACACCGGCCGCCGCCCCGTCGCCGCGCCGGTCGATGGCGATCACGGTCAGCCGCCGGGACCGGGCCACCCCGTTGGTGGTGAGCGTGTTGCCCGCCCAGCGCAGGTTCGCGTTCGAGGTCTCGTCCGCGATCACGATGCAGTCGTCGGTCTTCGACAGCGACAGCGCCCGCTCGACCACGTCCTGCGGCCGCCCCGGCACCGGCCGCCCAGCAAGCTCACTCATCAGGACGCTTCCTCCGCCGTGTTGAGAATCCGGATGCCGCGCATCAGCACCGAAGGAGCGCCGTGGCTGACCGGGGCGACCTGGCCGGGCTGGCCCTTGCCGCAGTTGAACGCGCCGCCCAGCACGTAGGTCTGGGGGCCGCCGACGGCCGCCATCGAGTTCCAGAAGTCGGTGGTGGTCGCCTGGTAGGCCACGTCCCGCAGCTGGCCCGCCAGCCGCCCGCCGGTGATCTTGTAGAACCGCTGCCCGGTGAACTGGAAGTTGTACCGCTGCATGTCGATCGACCAGCTCTTGTCGCCGGCGATGTAGATGCCGTCCTCGACCCCGGCGATCAGTTCCTCGGTGGACGGGCCGTCGGCGGCGGGCTGCAGCGACACGTTCGCCATCCGCTGCAGCGGCATGTGCCCGGGGGAGTCCGCGAACGAGCAGCCGTTGGACCGGTCGAGCCCGCGCAGCGCGGCCATCCGCCGGTCGAGCTGGTAGCCGGACAGCACCCCCTCGGTGATCAGGTCCCAGGACTGCCCGGCCACGCCCTCGTCGTCGTAGCCGACGGTGGCCAGGCCGTGCTCGGTGGTCCGGTCGCCGACCACGTGCATGGGGGGCGAGCCGTACTGCAGGGTCCCCAGCTGGTCGGGGGTGGCGAACGAGGTGCCCGCGTAGGCGGCCTCGTAGCCGAGCGCCCGGTCCAGCTCGGTGGCGTGCCCGATCGACTCGTGGATGGTCAGCCACAGGTTCGACGGCTCGATGACCAGGTCGTAGCGGCCGGGCCGGACGGTCGGGGCGGCCAGCTTCTCGGCCAGGTACGCGGGCAGCTGGTCCAGCTCGGCCCCGAAATCCCAGCCGGTGCCCTGCAGGTACTCATAACCGCGCCCGGCCGGCGGGGCCAGCGTGCGCATCGTCTCGAATCGGCCGTCCTTCTCGACCGCGACCGCGGTCAGCGTGGGGTGCAGCCGGACCCGCTGCTGGACGGCGGTGGTGGCTCCGTCGGAGTAGAACTTGCACTCGCGCACCTGGTACAGCGAGGCGTCCACGTGGTCCACGCCGTCCCGGCTGAGCAGCTTCCGGCTCCAGTCGCTCAGCAGCGCCACCTTGTCGGCCGCGCTCACGCTGAACGGGTCCACCTCGTAGGCGGACACCCAGGTCACCTCGCCGTGGGCCGGCTCGGCGGCCAGCTCGATGCGCTCGGTGTTCATGGCCGCGGACACCCGCGCCACCTCGACCGCCTCCCGGGCGGCCTGGGCGGCGGCGTCGGCGGTCAGGTCCACGGCGGCCGCGAACCCCCAGGTGCCGTCGACCACCACCCGCACCGCGAGGCCGATGTCGTCGGCGTCGAACAGCGTTTCCAGGTTGCCGTCGGACAGGCCGATCTGCTGGCTGCGGATCTGCTCGGCCCGGAAGTCGGCGTGCTGGGCTCCGAGGTCGGCGGCCTGCTGCCGGGCCGCGTCGGCCAGCTCCCGCAGCGGGAGCGCGGTGAACACCGAATCCACTTCATGCTGGCCACCATGAGTCACCCGAGCAACCTACCGGATACGCTTCCCCCGGTCTGACGGCACGCTGGCAGGGCACCTGGCAGGGCACTTTGACGTGGAGGTGGAACCCAGATGGGACGATCGGTCCTGGTGACGGGAGGAAACCGGGGGATAGGGCTGGCCATCGCCCAGCGGCTGGCCGCGGACGGGGACAGCGTCACGGTGACCTCGCGATCCGGTGAGCCCGTCGACGGCCTCAGCGTGGCCCAGTGCGACGTGACCGACACCGCTTCCGTCGACGCCGCCTTCAAGCAGGTCGAGCAGGAGCAGGGCCCGGTCGAGGTGCTGGTGGCCAACGCCGGGATCAACCACGACCAGCTGCTCGCGCTGATGAGCGAGGACGACTTCACGAGCGTGCTCGACACCAACCTGACCGGCGCCTTCCGGGTCACCAAGCGGGCGGTCCGGGGCATGATCCGGGCCCGCCGCGGGCGGCTGATCTACATCTCCTCGGTGGTCGGCCTGCTCGGCTCGGGCGGCCAGGCCAACTACGCCGCGTCCAAGGCCGGCCTGGTCGGCTTCGCCCGGTCCACCGCCCGGGAGCTGGGCTCGCGCGGCGTCACGGCCAACGTGGTCGCCCCCGGGTTCGTAGAAAGCGACATGACCGCGTCGCTGTCCGATGAGCGCAAGGCCGCCATCCTGGCTCAGGTGCCGCTGGGCCGGTACGCGGCCGCGCACGAAGTCGCGGCCGTGGTGCGGTTCCTGGCCGGTGACGACGCGGCCTACATCACCGGGGCGGTCATCCCGGTCGACGGCGGCCTCGGCATGGGACACTGACGACCATGGGAATCCTGGCGGGCAAGCGCATTCTGGTCACCGGCGTGCTCACGGACGCCTCGATCGCGTTCCACGTGGCCAAGGTGGCCCAGCAAGAGGGCGCGACCGTGGTGCTGACCGGGTACGGGCGGATGAGCCTGGTCCAGCGGATCGCCAAGCGGCTGCCGGAGTCGGCGCCGGTGATCGAGCTGGACGTGGCCGACCCCGATCACCTGTCCAGCCTCGCCGCCCGGGCGTCCGAGCACGTCGACGGGCTCGACGGGGTGCTGCACGCGATCGCGTTCGCGCCCCAGGACGCGCTCGGCGGCAACTTCCTGAACACCAGCTGGGAGGACGTGGCGACCGCGGTCCAGGTGTCCGCCTACTCGCTGAAGGCCCTCGCCATGGCGGCGCTGCCGCTGATGAAGGACGGCGGCTCGATCGTCGGCCTGGACTTCGACGCCAGCCACGCCTGGCCGGGCTACGACTGGATGGGCGTGGCCAAGGCCGGCCTGGAGTCCTGCTCGCGGTACCTGGCCCGGGACCTGGGCCCGGAGAAGGTCCGGGTCAACCTGGTGTCGGCCGGCCCGCTGCGCACGATGGCGGCCAAGAGCATCCCCGGTTTCGAGAAGTTCGAGGGCGTCTGGTCGGACCGGGCCCCGCTCGGCTGGGACATCACCGACCCGGGACCGGCCGCCAAGGCCTGCGTCGCGCTGCTGTCGGACTGGTTCCCGGCCACCAGCGGCGAGATCGTCCACGTGGACGGGGGAGCGCACGCTATCGGCGGGTGATCAATGCCCTTTTGAAATTCTGAAAAGGTCTCACGGCGGCGGGTGCCGGGGCGGGTGCGGCGGTGGCGGCGGGATCGTCTCGACCGCCGGTGCCGGCTCCGGCCACACCAGCAGCACCGGGCAGGGCGCGTGGTCGACCGCGAACCGGGTGTCCCGGCCCAGGCTCTTCGGCCCCAGCCGGGAGCGATCCCCGTCCCGGGCCATGATCAGCAGGTCGGCGCCGGCCGCCGCGGCCACCACCTCGCGCTCGGTCCGGCCGGTCCGGGCGATCCGCTCACACGGGCGGCCCAGCCGCTGCGCCGCCGCCTCCAGCAACTCGGCAGCCGAGGTCGCGGAGACGTCCGCCATCCGCGGCCGTGGATCGCGGGCGGCCGCCCCGCGCCCGAACAGGCCCAGGTAGGCGGCATGAGCCAGGTCCGGCGGGTCGGTCGGGGTGACGTGCAGGAGCGTGACCGACGACGGCTCCGGCGCCAGCTCGGCCACCGCGTCGACGGCCGCCTGCCAGGTTTCCTCGCTCACCCAGACCAGGATTTTCCGCGCGGCCCGCGTTCCCGTCTCCGGCATCGCCGGTCAGCTCCCGGCCAGGTCCGCCATGCCCTCGGTGAGCAGGCCGGCCAGCCGCGTCTCCCGCGGCCGCTCGCCGACCGTGCGCACCGCCCGGGCCAGCGCCGGGCCTGCCGCGTGGACCACCGACAGGTGGTGCTGCGCGCGGGTGAGAGCGGTGTAGACCAGCGGCCGCGACAGCATCGTGCCCGCCTCGCCGGGGAACACCGCGACCACGGCCGGCCATTCGCTGCCCTGCGCCCGGTGCACGGTGATGGCCCAGCCGTGCCGCAGGTCGGCCAGCAGCCGGAACGGGACCGTGACGGGCAGCCCGCTGAACGAGACCGTGAGCCCCTCGCCGTCCGCGGTCACCACGGTGCCGACCTCGCCGTTGGCGAAGCCGTCGTCGGCGTGGTTGGCCACCGCCACCACCCGGTCACCCGGGTCGAATCCGCGGTGTTCGCCGGGGCCCGGGTTGAGCTTGGCCTTCAGCACCCGGTTGAGCTCGATCGTGCCGGCCGGCCCCTTGTGGACGGGGGTGACGACCTGGATTTCCTCGGCCGCGATCCCCAGCGCCCGGGGGATCGAGTCGGTCACCAGCTGGGTGACCCGGTGGGCGGCCTCGGCGCTGCCGCGGGCGGTCACGACCACCACCTCGTGCTCGGGGGAGCTCACCCCGGGCAGGTCGCCGCCGCGCACCGCGGTGGCCAGCTTGGCGATGGTGCCGCCGTCCTTCTGCCGGTACAGCGTGGTCAGCTCGGTGACGCCGATCGCGCCGGAGTCGATGATGTCGGCCAGGACCCGGCCCGGGCCGATCGAGGGCAGCTGGGCCGGGTCGCCCACCAGCAGCAGCCGGGTGCCGTCGGCGCAGGCCTCGATCAGCGCGGCCGCCAGTTCCACGTCGAGCATCGAGCTCTCGTCCACCACCACCAGCTCGGCGTCCAGTGGCCACTCCTCGCCGCGGGCGAACACCCAGGTGCCCTCGCGGCCGCTGCTGGCGTCGCCGCCCGGAAAGCCGCCGGCCGCGGCGGCGTCGGGGCCGTCGCTGAACAGGCTGTCCGGTCCGCCCTGGCCGTCGGCGCCGGGCCGGGCCACCCCGTGGCCCTGAGCGCCGAGCAGCCGGTGCAAGGTGGTGGCGGGCGCGCCCGCCAGCTCTTCCAGCCGCTTGGCGGCCCGGCCGGTCGGCGCGGCCAGCGCCACCCGCAGGCCGCGCTGGGACGCCAGCGAGACCACCGCCGCCACCGTGCGGCTCTTGCCGGTGCCGGGGCCGCCGGTGAGCACCGACACCCCGTGCTCGGCCACCGCCGCCACCGCCGCGTGCTGCCGGTCGTCCAGCTCGGCGTCGGTCACCGCCGCCAGCGGGTCGCCGGTCCCGGGCAGCGGCTCGGCCGTCGCCGCCAGCCGCTGCAGGCCCTCGGCCACCGCGTCCTCGGCGATCGCGTACTGGGTCAGCGCGAGCAGCGTGCCGGGGGTAACCAGCCCGTCTGTCTCCTCCGGCCCCTCGCCGTCCAGGCTGTCCCCTTCGTCCCCTTCAGCCCCTTCAGCCCCTTCAGCATCAAGAGCCTCTTCAGCCTCAGCGCCTCTGCGGGCCCCGAACGGCAGCACCGAGCCGTCGTCGATCGCGGCCACCACCGCGCTGCCCGGGTCGCCCACGCCGAACCGGCCCAGCGCGGTGAGCACCGCCTCGGCCGGGGCGGCCGTGTGGCCGTCCCGCGATGCCTTGTTCAGCAGGTGCACGACCAGGGCGCGGCCGCGCCGCGGGTCCTGCGGGGTGGCGCCCTCGGCCAGCAGCTGGCGGGCGAACCAGTCCGCCTGCTCGGGCTTGATCTGCGGGAGCGTCAGCAGCTTCCAGGGGTCCTCGCGCAGCTGCTCGGCCGCCAGCGGGCCGAGCAGTGCGACCGCTTGCCCGGCGAACCTGGCGGGCACCCGGCAGCTGGTCAGCAGCCCGGCCGTCTCGTACACGGGCTGCGCGCGGGTGAACGCTGCCGCCAGCCGGACCGCCCGCTTGGGCCCGATGCCCTGGACCAGCTCCAGCCGCCCGGCCGTCACGTCGCCGGGGCTGGTGATCCCGGCTGCCTGTAGCTTCTCCGCCATGGCCCGGCCGACGCCCGGCCACAGCCCGGCGCCGCAGAATTCGCCGAACAGCCGGGTCGCCGATTCGTCGCTCACGGTGGACATCCCGGTCAGCGTAGCCCAGCCCGGTGACGTTCAGCCGGGACCGACTCGCTTGCCGTGGCTGCCCAGGCCGCCGATACTCCTGTTATGGCTGCCTCCTCGGCGGATGCGCCCACCAATCCGGACGCCGTGATCCGGGCGTCCGATTCTGAGCGCGATCACGCAGTCGATGAGCTGCGCGAACGGTTCGCCGAGGGCCGGATGTCGCAGGACACGTTCATGCACCGGGTGGGTGAGGCGTTCGGTGCCCGCGACCGCCGGCAGCTGGACGGCCTGTTCACCGACCTGCCCCGTCAGGACCGCCCGCGGCGGGCCGCGCTGCGGGCGCTACGCGACGCGGTGCGGGAGGCCGTGGTGGACCCGCTGCGCCGCCCCGGCGAACCGGGCGCGCCCGCCGGGCTGCGGCCGCCCCGGCCCCCGGCCCCCGGCCAGCCGCCGCCCCGGGCGCTCTACTTCCCGCCCGCCGGGTCCGGGACCAGCTTCACCGTCGGCCGGGACGGCGCCTGCGACCTGCTCATCGAGGACGCCTCGGTGTCCCGTTTCCACGCCCGGCTGGACCGGGAGGCGGACCGCTGGCTGCTGGCCGACACCGGATCCACCAACGGCACCCGCGTGAACGGCTGGCGGGTCCGCAAGCCGGTGGCCGTCCAGCCCGGTGACCACGTGATGTTCGGCTCCGCGGCGTTCATCGTCTGCACCGGTGAGCGCGGTCAGGGCGCCGTACGGCCCGGCTAGAGTCGGGCAGGTGACGACCGTTCTGCTGGTCCGCCACGGCCTGACCGCCGCGACCGGCCACACCCTGTCCGGATGGACTCCGGGCATCCCGCTCGACGAGCGCGGCACCGCCCAGGCCCAGGCGCTGGCGGCCCGGCTGGCCGGGCTGCCGCTGGACGCGATCATCAGCAGCCCGCTCGAGCGCTGCCAGCAGACCGCGGCCGGGATCGCCGGAACCAAGGGCCGCCCCGCCGTCCAGACCGACGACCGGCTGGGGGAGTGCCACTACGGCGACTGGACCGGCCAGGAACTGAAGGTGCTGGCCAAGGACCCGCTGTGGAAGGTGGTCCAGGCCCACCCGAGCGCGGTCCGGTTCCCCGGGCCGGACGGCGAGGCCATGCTCGACATGCAGCACCGGGCGGTGACGGCGGTGCGCGACTGGAACGCCAGGCTCGGTGAGAAGGCCACCTACCTGGTCTGCTCGCACGGGGACGTGATCAAGGCGCTGGTCGCCGATTGCCTCGGCCTGCACTTGGACCTCAGCCAGCGCATCGTGGCCGACCCATGCTCGCTGACCGTGATCCGGTACACCCCGCTGCGGCCATTCCTGCTCCGGATGAACGACACCGGCGGCGGCGTCGAGGACCTGCTGCCCCGCCCGCAGGAGACGGCCGAGGGCGAGCAGGAAAGCGACGCGATGGTCGGCGGTGGCGCCGGGGCGGGGGCCGCAGCGGCGGGTGCGGTTCACGACGACTCAGCGAAGGCGCGAGGATAGGACCATGCCGGTCTACATGTACGACCCGCCCGAGCGGTTCGTGGCGGGTTCCGTCGGGCAGCCGGGGGAGCGGACGTTTTACCTCCAGGCCACCTCCCACGGGCGGGTTACCAGCGTCTCGCTGGAGAAGTTCCAGGTCAGCCTGCTGGCGGAGCGGCTCGACGAGCTGCTCGACGAGGTGCTGCAGCGCAGCGGCGGGTCGCCCGAGGTGCCGGCGGCCGCTCCGCGCGGACTGCAGGACGACGGTCCGCTGGACACGCCGCTGGAGGAGGACTTCCGGGTCGGCGCGATCGCGCTGGCCTGGGACGGCGACGAGAACCGGGTCGTCATCGAGGCACAGGAGGCGACCGAGGAGCCGGTCGAGCCGCTGGCCGACGAGGTTCCGGCCGACGGTCCCGGGGTGCTGCGGGTGCGTATCACCCCCGGCGTGGCCCGGGCGTTCGCCCAGCGGGCGCTGGCGGTGGTCGCGGCCGGGCGGCCCCCCTGCCCCCTGTGCGGGCTGCCGCTCAACGCCGACGGGCACGTGTGCCCGCGTCAGAACGGGCATCGCGTCAGTCATGCTTGACGGCTTCGCGTCCCCGCCCCCGCGCCGCTCATCCGGCGGCAGCCGGCGTGCGGCCGGGTCGTCCCGGCGGCGGGACCGGGGCCAGGAGCCAGCCGACGGCGGCAGCGGCGCCGGTTCGGACGGCGGCTCGGGGGCGCTGACCCCCGAAGCGGATCAGGCCGCCCGCGACCTGCTCAGCCAGGGCAGCCTGGAGGTGCTGGGCCGCCTGGTGGAAGCCTCCAACGAGACCTGGTACTGCGCGGTCAGCTCCGGCGACTACGAGGCCGCCTGCGTGTACAAGCCGATCTCGGGCGAGCGGCCACTGTGGGACTTCCCGATCGGCACGCTCGCGGGCCGCGAAGTGTCCGCCTACGTGATCTCCCGCGCGGCCGGCTGGAACGTGGTGCCGCCGACGGTGATGCGGGACGGGCCGTTCGGCCCGGGCATGTGCCAGCTCTGGATCGAGGTCGATCCCCAGGTCGACCTGATCGAGCTGGCCCGCCGCAGCGACCATCCCGGGCTGCGGGACCTGGCCACCTTCGACGCGGTGGTCAACAACGCCGACCGCAAGATCGGGCACCTGCTGCCGGTCCGCGGTGGCCACCTGTACGGCTGTGACCACGGCGTCTGCTTCGCCGAGGACTACAAGCTGCGGACCGTGCTCTGGCAGTGGCGGGGCAAGAGCCTGCCCCGCCGGGACGTGGACGCGCTGCGCCGCCTGCACGGCCTGCTCGACGGCGGTGAGCTGGCCGACGAGCTGTCGCAGTGGCTGTCGCCGGGCGAGCTGGAGGCGACCACCATCCGGGTGGACAAGCTGCTCAAGCACCGGGCGCACCCGTATCCGCCGGAGGACTGGCCCGCCATCCCGTGGCCCCCGTACTGATACCCCCCTGTACTGAAGGTGGAAGCCGGTGGGGTCTATTGTGGGCCTCTCGGCGGGCGGAACCCCAGGTTACGGCGTATATGCCGTAAATGCCCCGGTATGGTTACCGTCAAGTCACAATTCCCCCCAGGGTAATTGTGGCTGTTCACATTCAACAGAACGCATCTCTACGATAATGCGACGGCCTGCCGAGGCTGGCACGTCGTCACGCCCGGAGGCTGAATCGGCCCCCGGTCATTACGCCCCGTGGACAACTTCACGGGCGGCACGAAAAGGGAGAGGAGAGAGTCGATGCGGAAACGCTCTCAAGCGTTTGCTTCCGTCGTCGGCGTGGCAGCTCTGGCAACGGCGATAGCCGCCTGCGGTGGCAGCTCGTCGTCCGGCAGCTCTGGCAAGTCGTCGGGCAGTGGCTCGACGTCGCTGAGTTCCGGTACTCAGGGCCTTAACCCGGGTTCGGGTAGCCCCAAGTCGGGCGGCACCCTGTACATGCTCGGCCAGGGCGACGTTGACTACATTGACTACAACATCAGCTACTACTCGGTCGGCGAGTACGGCCAGCGCATGTACCAGCGCGGCCTGTACAGCTACGGGTCCACGCCGGGGACGACGACCGACGCCGAGCCGGACCTCGCCACCGCGGCGCCGGTGGTGAGCAACGGCGGCAAGACCTACTCGGTCACCATCCGCACCGGCGCCCAGTGGAACACGTCCCCGGCCCGCCAGGTCACCGCCGCCGACGCGCTGCGCGGCCTCGAGCGCTCGTGCAACGGCGTCCAGCCGTTCGGCGGCCTGCCCGACTTCGAGTCGCTGATCGTGGGCTACTCCTCGTTCTGCACCGGCTTCGCCAAGGCGACGACCCCGGCCGCGATGAAGTCCTACCTGGCTTCGCACTCGCCGTCCGGCGTCAAGGCCAGCGGCCAGACGATCACCTACACGCTGGTCCACCCGGCGTCCTACTTCACCGGCATGCTGGCCCTGGACGCCTTCTCCCCGGCGCCCATCGAGTCGCTGAACTACGTGCCCGCGAGCGCGGCTGCCCAGCAGCACCAGATCGCCGACGGCCCGTACCAGATCCAGAGCTACACTCCGGCGCGGCAGATCGTCTTCACCCGCAACCCGGCCTGGAAGGCCAGCAGCGACCCGCTGCGCAAGGCCTACGTCAACAAGATCGTGGTCAGCGAGACCGGCAACCAGGCCAGCATCCAGCAGCAGCTGCAGACCAACTCGGCCAGCGCCTCGATGGAGTGGGACGCGTACCCGCCGCTGCAGTCGATCCCGGGCCTGATCAAGCAGATGCAGTCCGGGCTGAACCACAACTTCAACCTCGGCACGTCGCTGTCGTCGAACCCGTACCTGGTGTTCAACCAGGTCTCGCCGAACAACACCGGCGCGCTGGCCAAGACCGCGGTGCGGCAGGCGCTCAGCTACGGGATCAACCGGGCTCACCTGAGCCAGGTCATCAACCCGGTGGTGAACCCGCCGCTGACGCACGTTCTCCCCGACGGCCTGGCCGGCTCGGCCACGGTACCGTCCGGCTACAACCCGTACCCGTACAACCCCACCAAGGCGAAGTCCATGCTGGCCGCGGCCGGGTACAAGTCCGGCCTGAGCCTCACCATGCTCTACCGGCCGGACTCGACCGTCTCGACCGCGATCGCTGAGGCTACTCAGTCCGACCTGGCCAAGATCGGGGTCAAGGTCAAGCTGCTGAGCACGCCGTCGGCTGACTTCTACACGAAGTACCTGGAGGTCCCGAGCGTTGCCAAGCGCGGCGTCTGGGACATCGCGGTAGGCGGCTGGGCGCCGGACTGGTACAGCCAGGGCGCGCTGTCGTTCTTCAGCCCGCTGTTCTCCGGGCCGGCGTCGTACCCGCCGGTCGGCAGCAACTTCGGGTTCTACAACGACCCCACGGTCACCGCGGCCATCAACAAGGCGGCGGCGACCGGCAGCGTGTCATCCGCCGACCAGCAGTGGGTCCAGCTGGACCAGGCCGTGATGAAGGACGCGCCGATCTACCCGATCACCGACCAGCTTCAGCCGAACTACCACGCCAGCTACGTTCACAACGCCGTGTTCATCACGGCTTACCAGGGGTTCGACCCGACCAACGTCTGGCTGAGCTCGCCCGGTAGCTGACCGGTTAACGCCCGGACCAGGGTGGGCGTGCCCGCGGATCTCGCGGCGCGCCCACCCTGACCGGATTCGGGCCCGTCCCTGGCTGGGGTTACCGCTCAGAACTTGCTGGGGTTACATTCGTCGGCAAGTGCAGTGACACTGCGTACCCCGCAGTGTCTTCGTGCAGTGTCTTCGTGCGAAGGGTAGGTAGCGCGTGGCGCTCCTCGAGGTCAACGACCTCCGTGTCTCATTCGGCACGCCGGACGGCATCGTGCAGGCCGTCCGCGGGCTCTCGTTCGACGTCGACACCGGGAAGACCCTCGGTATCGTGGGCGAATCGGGGTCCGGCAAGAGCGTGTCGACCCAGACCATCATGGGCCTCGTCCGCGGTGCCCGCGTCAGCGGCACCGCGCTGTTCGAGGACCGGGACCTGCTCACCATGAGCTCCCACGATCTGCAGCGGATCCGCGGGGCTGAGGTCGGCATGATCTTCCAGGACCCGCTGTCCAGCCTGCACCCGTACTACAAGGTGGGCTGGCAGATCGGGGAGATGATCCGCCAGCACGAAAAGGGTGTCTCCAAGGCGCAGGCCCGCAAGCGGGCCACCGAACTGCTCCGGCTGGTCGGCATCCCGCAGCCGGACCGGCGGGTCGACGACTATCCGCACCAGTTCTCCGGCGGCATGCGCCAGCGGGCGATGATCGCGATGGCCATGGCGCTGAACCCGAAGCTGCTGATCGCCGACGAGCCCACCACCGCGCTCGACGTGACCGTGCAGGCTCAGGTCCTCCAGGTCATGAAGACCCTGCAGGAGGAGTTCGGCACCGCGATCATCATGATCACCCACGACCTCGGCGTGATCGCCGACATCGCGGACGAGGTGATCGTGATGTACGCCGGCGCGGTCATGGAGCGGGCCGACCGGCGGACGATCTTCTACGAGAACCACCACCCGTACACCGAGGGCCTGCTGCAGTCGCTGCCGGCCTACGGCGACGACCGGGACCGGCTGCTGCCCATCGCGGGCCAGCCGCCCAGCCTGATCAACCTGCCGTCCGGGTGCCCGTTCCACCCGCGCTGCGCCTACGTCATGGACCGATGCCGCACCGACGTGCCCGAACTGGCCCCGGTCGGCGGCGACGTGACCCACCTGTCCGCCTGCTGGCTGCCGCACGACATGTCGGCCCGTAACGCGCGGCGCAAGGACGTGATCGGGCAGGCGCTGCCCACCCCGGCCGAAGAGCTGGTGGCGGCGGACACGGCCGGAGGGGAAGCATGAGCAACCAGCCCACCGAGGCCCCGGTCGCCAGCCCGGTAGCCGGCGCCGCCGAGGAAGGCGACGTCCTGCTCCGGGTGGAGAACCTGGTCAAGTACTTCCCGGTCGCCTCGACCTCACTGTTCAGCCGCCAGCGCGACTTCGTGCACGCGGTCGAGAACGTGAGCCTCGAGGTACGCCGCGGGCAGACGCTCGGCCTGGTCGGCGAGACCGGCTGCGGCAAGTCCACCCTGGCCCGCTGCATCATGCGGCTGTACGACCTCACCTCCGGGAAGATCACCTTCGACGGCCACGACATCAGCACCTTGTCCCGTCGAAGGATGCGCCCGTTCCGGCGGGACATGCAAATGATTTTCCAGGACCCGTACGGCTCGCTGAACCCGCGCCGCCGGGTCGGGTCGATCATCGGCGACCCGTTCGCGATTCACGGCATCGCCGACGGCGCGGACCGCAAGAAGAAGGTCCAGGAGGTCATGGAGCTGGTCGGCCTCAACCCCGAGCACTACAACCGGTTCCCGGCTGAGTTCTCCGGCGGCCAGCGCCAGCGCATCGGCGTCGCCCGCGCGCTGGCCTTCCGGCCCAAGCTGGTGATCTGTGACGAGCCGGTGTCGGCGCTTGACGTGTCGATCCAGGCGCAGATCATCAACCTGCTGGCCGACCTGCAGAAGGAGTTCGGCCTCACCTATATCTTCATTGCCCATGACCTGTCGGTGGTCCGGCACGTGAGCGACCGGGTGTCGGTCATGTACCTCGGGCAGATCTCCGAGTCCGCCCCCACCAGCGAGCTGTGGCACCACCCCCGGCACCCGTACACCGACGCCCTGCTGTCGGCGGTGCCGGTGCCCAACCCCGACCGGGCCGACCAGCGGGACCGGATCATCCTCGTCGGCGACGTGCCGTCCCCGGTCGCCCCGCCGTCCGGCTGCCGGTTCCACCCGCGCTGCCCGAAGGCGGCGCCCACCTGTGTGGACACCGAGCCCGAGCTGATCGCGCGGCTCGGCGACGGCCCCGAGCACCTGACCAAGTGCCACTTCCCGGTCGCCGACGGGGAGGACATCTCGCTGGCCAAGCCGACCATCAGCGCCGAGAACCGCGTCGTCGAGACCGGCATCCTGGGCGGCAGCGACGTCAGCCTGGCCGACGCGCTCCCCATGGACACGAAGGAGGAAGCATGAGCCAGAGCCTTGCCTCCGTCGAGCCGCCGCCGACCGAGCCGCCCGCCGGCGGCGCCGAAGGCGCGCCCGCCCGGAAGATCGAGGGCCGCAGCCCCTGGCGGCTCGGTCTCGAACGGCTGCTCCGGGACCGGGCCGCGATGATCTCGCTCGGCGTGATCGTGATCATCGTGCTGGTCGCGATCTTCGCGCCGGTGATCGCGGCCATCACCGGTCACGGGCCCAACCAGACGTTCCAGTTGATCGGCCTGAGCGCGATCGGCCAGCCCAAGGGACCCAACGCCACGTTCCTGCTCGGCACCGACGACCAGGGCCGCGACATCATGGTCCGGATTGCCTACGGCGCCCGCATCTCGCTCATCGTCGGCGTCCTGGCCACCGCGCTCACCGTGGCCGTCGGTGCCATCGTCGGCCTGATCGCCGGTTACTTCGGCGGGGTGACCGACTCGATCCTCGCCCGGTTCATGGACTGGCTGCTGGCCATCCCGTTCCTGCTGTTCGCGATCTCGCTGGTGACGATCATCGGCCCCGGCCTGACCGTGGTCATCATCGTCATCGGCTTCTTCGGCTGGGCGTCGGTCGGCCGTATCGTCCGCGGCCAGGTGCTGTCGATCAAGGAACGCGAGTTCGTCCAGGCGGCCCGGGCCCTGGGGGCCGGCCCCTGGCGGATCATGTTCGTCGACATCCTGCCCAACGTGATGGCGCCGATCATCGTCTACTCCACGCTGCTGATCCCGCTGTCGATCGTGACCGAGGCGTCGCTGTCCTTCCTCGGCGTCGGCATCCCCGCGCCCACCGCGGACTGGGGGCAGATGATCAGCGCCTCCCAGAGCGTGTACCAGTACGGAGCCTGGTGGTACCTGGTGTTCCCCAGCCTCGCCCTGCTGATCACCACGCTGGCCTTCAACATCTTCGGTGACGGCGTCCGCGATGCGTTCGACCCGCGCGGCGACCAGCTATTCGTCTAGGAGCTCCCTGTGGCACGGTTTTTGATTCGCCGCATCCTCCAGGGAATCCTGGTCATGTGGCTGGTAACGGTCGGCGTCTACCTGATCTTCTACATTGGCCCCGGGCCCGGTGCGGTCGCCCGCACGCTGGCCGGTAAGTCGGCCACCCCGCAGGTGGTGGCGGAGGTTTCCCACCGGCTGCTGCTCGACCGGCCGGTCTACGTGCAGTACGGGCACTTCCTGTGGCTGCTGCTGCACGGCAACCTCGGCTACTCCTTCTACCACCAGCAGTCGGTCAACTCGATCATCGCCGCGGCCTTCCCGATCACGCTGTCGCTGGTCATCGGCGCGGCGATCCTGTGGATCGTGCTGGGCGTGCTGAGCGGCGTGCTGTCGGCGGTCCGGGCCCGGTCGCTGCTCGACCGCACGTTCACGCTGCTGGCCCTGATCTTCTACTCGATGCCGACGTTCGTGCTCGGGCTGCTGCTGTTGCTGGTCTTCTACTACGAGCTGACCATTCACGGCATCCACGCCTTCCCCGGGTCCGGCTTCACGCCGATCACCGTCAGCCCGTGGCAGTGGTTCCGCGGCCTGGTGCTGCCGTGGATCACGCTGGCGCTGGTGTCGGCGGCCACCTACACCCGGCTGACCCGCGGCTCGATGCTGGACGTGATGGGGGAGGACTACATCCGCACCGCCCGGGCCAAGGGCATGCCCGAGCGGCGGGTGATCTTCCGGCACGCGCTCCGGGCCGCGCTCACCCCGGTCGTCACCCAGTACGGCATCGACGTCGGCGTGCTGCTCGGCGGGGCCATCATCACCGAGGTGGTGTTCGGGATGCCCGGGCTCGGCTTCACCGCCGTCCAGGCCATCCAGCAGCAGGACCTGCCGGTGGTCATCGGCGTGGTCATCGTGGCCGCGGCCGCCGTCGTGCTGGCGAACATCGTGGTCGACGCGCTGTACGCGGTCCTCGACCCCCGGGTCCGCCTGCACTAGGCGCCGGCAGACGAAAAACCGGGGCGCCCGCCGTGCGGGCACCCCGGTTTTTTATGGCTTACAGGCCTTAGCTTGACTCTGTCGGGAATCTTGGTATTTGGCTGACTGCAGTGACCTCCGGGGCCAATCTTGCGGGGACATGAGTCCCGCGAGATCCCTGAGGAGTGCGCGATGTCGATCCGTCCCCGCCTGGGGGCTGAGGTCCCGGAACTGACCGCGCGGGTGGCGCGGGCCAGCAACCCGGCCGGGACGACGGCGATGTGGGTGCGGGACCGGCTCGACGGCCTGTGGGACGACGAGGACTTCGCCGGCTGGTATCCCCGGGACGGGCGGCCCGGGATCTCGCCGGCGCAGCTGGCCACGGTGAGCGTGCTGCAGTTCCTGCTCGATCTCTCTGACCGCGATGCCGCCGAGGCGGTGCGGTGCCGCATCGACTTCAAGTACGCGCTCGGCCTCGATCTCGACGATCCGGGCTTCCACCACAGCGTGCTGGGCGATTTCCGCGACCGGATGCTGGAGGACGGGCGGGCCGACCGGCTTCTTGACCTGGCCCTGGCCCGGCTGAAGGAGGCCGGGCTGGTCCGCGAGCGGACCGCCCAGCGCACCGACTCCACCCATGTCCTGGCGGCGGTGCGGGACCTGACCCGGCTGGAGCTGGTCACCGAGGCGGTGCGCGCCGCCCTGGAGGAAGTCGCCCGCACCGCCGGCCACGCGCTGGAAGGCCTGGCCGATGACGACTGGGGCCGTCGCTACGGCCGCCCGGTCCGCCTGGGCAAGAACCCCACCCGGCCGAAGACCAGGATGAACGAAGCCGGGGCGGATGCCCGCCGGCTGATCGAGCACCTGGCCGCCCGCCACCCGGACCTGCTGGCCGGCCCCCGGGTGGAGGCCCTGCGGCAGGTCCTCCTCCAGAATTACCACTGGGACTCCGCCGGGCGCCTGCGCTGGCGCGACGATGAGGCCGACGCCGGCCTGCCGCCGTCGGCCTCCCGCATCGTGTCCCCCTACGACCCGGCCGCCCGCTACTCCCGCCGGGGCCAGGTCATCCGCTGGACGGGATACCTCGCCCACGTGACCGAGACCTGCGCCGAAGACGGGCCCAACGTCATCACCGACATCGCCACCATGCCCGCCACCAGCGACGACAGGCAGGCCCTGGCCGGGATCCACTCCCGCTTGGAGCGCCGGGGCCTGCTCCCCGGCGAGCACCTGGTGGACGGCGGCTACACCTCCCTGGTGCACATGGAGCGGGCCGGGCGCGAGCACCGGGTCACCCTCACCGGTCCGCTGCCCGGAAACCGCACCCGCCAGCACCGCGTCCGGGAGGGCTACGCCCGCGACAACTTCCGCGTCGACTATGACCGCCGGGAAGTCACCTGTCCCCAGGGCCAGGTCAGCAAGGGGTGGCACGGCCCCTACCCCACGTCCTCGCCCGACGCCGCCCCGCTCATCGTGGCTCGCTTCACCAAGGGCCAGTGCCAGCCCTGCCCCGCCAGGGCCGCGTGCACCACCTCCGGCGACGGCAAGCGCACCGTGGGCTTTCCCCCGCACGAGCTCTACGAGCTGCAGGCCCGCAACCGCGCCGACCAGCAGGACCCCGCCTGGCACAAGCGCTACGCCGTCCGGTCCGGCATCGAGGGCACCGTCTGCGAGTTCGCTCACGGCCACGGCATGCGCCATTGCCGCTACCGGGGCCAGCCCAAGGCCCACTTGCAGCACGTCCTGACCGCCATCGCCGTCAACATCGAACGCCTCAGCCAGCTGCCGCCCGGTGAGAGCACAACCACACGACCGCCGACGGCGTTCCAGGACTACCTTGACCAGCACGACATCAAACGCCTGCGCTCATGGCGAGCCGTCAGCTAAACCGCAGCGGCCAAGATTCCCGACAGAGTCAAGCTTAGTGAATGTTTGGTAAGCCGTGCGGCCGGAGGTCGTAGCGGTCCGGGGAAGGCCGACGCGCATGCATGGCGGGATAGATAGCACAATGCGGCTAAGCGACCGGGGACCGGGGCGGCCCCTAATGAGGGGATGTAACCGGAGGCGGTGCGATGACGATTTCGGTGCTCGGGTCGTAGGGGATTTCCGGGGTGCCGCAGACGATAATGTTGGCGCGTTCCCAGGTCCGCTGGGCGGTGTTGAAGGGTATTTCCTCGGCCATCCATCCGTCCTCGTCGATCGGCGTCCCATCAGCCGCGCTGTTGGCCAGGTCAGCCGCGGGGCGATTGGCTGCCCGGGCGGCGGCGCGCCGTCCTGCCTCCCTCTCGTCGGTTTGCACCCAGATCACAGTGTCGATCAGGTGCGTTACCTCCCGGCGCCCGGCACCGTCCCCTTCAATGATCAGCAGCGGGCAGCCTTCCGGGACCTCGATAGATCCTTCCCGGCCGTGCTCGTCCCATCGCGGCGGCCGGTAACTGACCGCCTGACCGTGGTGCACGGGCACCAGGATCCCGTCCATCAGCAGGTCGGCCCAGCCGAAGCGGGAGTGTTCCCAGGCGATGTCGTCGGTGTGGATGACAGCAGATCCGGGGACAAGCTCGCTGATCCGGGCGGCCAGCGTGGTCTTGCCATTGTTGCTGCGCCCGTCTATGGCCAGCACGGCCGGGCGGCCAGAACCGCTGTGGTCCGGTCTGCACCTGGTCACCGCATTGACGACCGTGCTCAGCAACTCCACGCGCCACGGTCCGGCTTCGGGCTCTTCCGGGGCTAGCTGCAAAGCCATGTTCTCATCATGCCGTGCCGCCGATGAGCGGGTCATGGCGTTTGGGCGGCGAGACGCTGGGTCATCAGAGCGATCATGGCCCACAAGACCATGGCTTCGTGGCTTTCGGGCAGGCGTTCGTAGTCGCGGGTGCAGCGGCGGTGCGTGCTGATCCAGGCCAGGGTGCGTTCGACCACCCAGCGGCGGGGCAGGATTTCGAAGGCGTGCGGGTCGCGTTTGCGGACGACTTCCAGCGTGATCTTCAAGCTGGCGGCCCAGCCCGCGAGCTTACCCGCATACCCGGCATCAGCCCAGGCCAGCCGGATCCGGGTGCAGCAGCGGGCCAGGTTCCACAGCAGCGGCCGGGCACCGTCGCGGTCCTGGACCGAGGCGGCCGTGATCACCACGGCCAGGACCAGCCCGATCGTGTCCACGGCGATGTGCCGCTTGCGGCCGTTGACTTTCTTGGCATTGTCCCAGCCCCGGCTGGCCTTGGGCACAGTGTCCGCGGCCCGCACGGACTGGGAGTCGATCACCGCCGCGGTGGGCCGCGGGTCGCGGCCGGCGGCGATCCGGGCCTGGTCGCGTAACCGGTCGTGCAGCCGGGCCAAGGTGCCGTCATCGCGCCAGGCGGCGAAGTAGCCGTAGACGGTACGCCAGGGCGGGAAGTCTGCAGGCAGGTACCGCCAGGCGCACCCGGTCCTGTTGAGGTACAAGATCGCGTTCACGATCACCCGACGGGCGTGCACCAGCGGCCTGCCGCGTGGGCACGGGCCGGGCAGCAGCGGCTCGATCAGCGCCCATTCCGCATCGGACAGGTCTGAGGGATACCGCCGGCCAGCCCGGGCTGGCCGCGTAGTGCGGGCACGCGCGAGCCCCGTCTTGTTCGTCACACATCAGGATCATGGGGCCCACGCTTGGCATATCCACGGACCGCCACGCCGCCCCAGCCGCCGCGACCTACCGGCCGCACGGCTTACCAAACATCACTTACAGGCCGCCCGGCCCCGGCTCACCGCGGCGGCCGCGCCGCCGCAGGTACCGCTCGAACTCGCGGGCGATCGCGTCCCCGCTGGCCTGCGGCAGGTCGGTGGCGTCCTTGGCCTCTTCCAGCGTGCGGACGTACTCCGCTACCTCGGAGTCCTGCTGCGCCAGCTCGTCCACCCCGCGTTCCCAGGCCCGCGCCTCCTCGGCCAGGTCGGCCAGCGGCAGCGGCGCGTCGAGGATGTCTTCCACGCCCCGCAGCAGGGCCAGGGTGGCCTTGGGGTTGGGCGGGGTCGCCACGTAGTGCGGCACCGACGCCCACAGCGACACCGCCGGGATGCCCGCCTGGGCCAGCTGGTACTGCACCACCCCGAGGATCCCGGTCGGGCCCTTGTAGTCGGAGAACGGCGCGGTTACGTTGGCCGACAGCTTCGGGTCGGAGGCGCCGATCGACACCGGTACGGGGCGGGTGTGCGGCGCGTCGGCCAGCAGCGCGCCGAGCAGGATGACGGACTCTACCCCCAGGTCGGTGAGGCCCTGCACCAGCTCGCTGGTGAACGCCCGCCAGCGCATGTTGGGCTCGATCCCGTGCACCAGCACGATGTCCTTGTCCAGTCCGGTGCCGGTGACGGCGGTCTCCTCGTCCTCACCGTCTTCGGCCGCACCGATGGCCGCCCGCCCGGTCGTCGCCGCGTCGGCCTCGTCGGGCATCTTGGCGTGGGCCACCGACAGCCGCGTGGTCGGCCAGACCAGCCGTTCGATCTGGCCGTCGGTGATCTCGACCACCGGCCGCGTGACCTGGAAGTCGTAGAAGTCATCGGGCTCGATAGCGGCGATCGGTGTCGCCTGCCACGCGATCCCAAGATGGCTGATGACGCCACTGGCGGCTTCCCCGGCGTCATTCCACCCTTCGAAGGCGGCTATGGCGACGGGCGAGTTGAGCTTCCCCAGCCGATCAAACTCGATGGCTCCCCCCTCCTCCCAATTCGGTTCCTCTGAGTTCTGGATAGCGGCTCCAGCCTACGTGCCCTGCGACCCTGGCAGCAGCATGAGCCGAAAGCCGCGCCGCGGACGGCCGGCCAGACACGGTATTTCTGCCTGTCTGTCCGCGCTCTTAAGAGCGTGCACAACTACGGATCCGTACACTGAAGACGATGAGCGCGCCTGTGACTGTAAAAGCAACGAGTGACGACGGGGACACCCTCAGATCGGCCATGGCCAGCCGGGTCGTGGTGGCCGACGGCGCCATGGGCACCATGCTGCAGGCCAGTGACGCCAGCCTCGACGACTTCGACGGCTATGAGGGCTGCAACGAGATCCTCAACGTGACCCGGCCGGACATCGTCCGGTCCGTGCACGACGCCTACTTCGCGGCCGGCGCCGACTGCGTCACCACCAACACGTTCGGCGCCAACCTGGCCAACCTCGGCGAGTACGACATCGCCGACCGGATCGAGGAGCTGTCCGAGGCCGGGGCGCGCATCGCCCGCGAGGCTGCCGACGCCGCCGCCACCCCCGGGCATCCGCGCTGGGTGCTCGGCTCGATGGGGCCCGGGACCAAGCTGCCGACCCTCGGCCACGTCACGTTCGCACGGCTGCGCGACGCCTACCAGCAGAACGCGGCCGGGCTGCTGCGCGGCGGCGCCGACGCGCTCATCGTCGAGACCTGCCAGGACCTGCTGCAGACCAAGGCCGCAATCATCGGCGCCCGGCGCGCGATCACCGAGGCAGCCGGGCAGACCGGCCGCGACGTCGTACTGATCGCGCACGTCACGATCGAGACCACCGGCACCATGCTGCTCGGCAGTGAGATCGGCGCCGCCCTGACCGCGCTCGAGCCGCTCGGCATCGACGCCATCGGGCTTAACTGCGCGACCGGCCCCGAGGAGATGAGCGAGCACCTGCGGTACCTGGCCGCGCACGCGCGGGTGCCGCTGTCCTGCATGCCCAACGCGGGCCTGCCCGAGCTGACCTCGGACGGCGCCCATTACCCGCTCAGCGCGACCCAGCTGGCCGACGCGCACGACCGGTTCACCAGCGAGTTCGGGCTGTCGCTGGTCGGCGGCTGCTGCGGCACCACTCCCGAGCACATCGCCGCGGTGGTGGACCGGGTCGGCGGCCGGGAGCTGAGCTGGCGGCGGCCGCGCCCCGAGCCGGGTGTGGCCTCGCTCTACACGCACGTGCCGTTCCAGCAGGACACGACGTTCCTGGCCATCGGCGAGCGCACCAACGCCAACGGGTCCAAGGCGTTCCGCGACGCCATGGCCGCCGGCCGGTACGACGAGTGCGTGGAGATCGCCCGCGCCCAGACCCGCGACGGCGCCCACCTGCTCGACGTCTGCATCGACTTCGTCGGCCGGGACGGCGTGGCCGACATGAGGGAGATCGCCGGCCGGTTCGCCACCGCGGCCACCCTGCCGCTGGTGCTGGACTCCACCGAGCCGCCGGTCATCCAGGCCGGCCTGGAGCTGCTGGGCGGCCGGTCGGTGGTCAACTCGGTCAACTACGAGGACGGCGACGGCCCGGACTCGCGCATCGCCAAGATGATGCCGCTGGTCCGCGAGCACGGCGCCGCCGTCATCGCCCTCACCATCGACGAGCAGGGCCAGGCCCGCACCGCCGACTGGAAGGTGTCGGTCGCCACCAGGCTGATCGAGGACCTCACCGGCAACTGGGGCATGCGGCTGCCCGACATCATCGTCGACTGCCTGACCTTCCCCATCGCCACCGGCCAGGAGGAGACCCGGCGGGACGCGATCGAGACGATCGAGGCCATCGCCGAGCTCAAGCGCCGCTTCCCCGAGGTGCAGACCACCCTGGGCGTCTCCAACGTCTCGTTCGGGCTCAAGCCCGCCGCCCGGGCCGTGCTCAACTCGGTGTTCCTGGCCGAGTGCGTCCGGGCCGGCCTGGACTCGGCCATCGTCCACGCGTCGCGGATCATGCCGGTCAACCGGATACCGGACGAGCAGCGGCAGGTGGCCCTCGATCTGGTCTACGACCGCCGTCGGCCGGACTACGACCCGCTGAGCCGGTTTCTCGAACTGTTCGAGGGCGTGGACATGGCGGCGGTCAAGGAGAGCCGCGCGGCCGAGCTGGCCCGGCTGCCACTGTGGGAGCGGCTCAAGCGCCGGATCATCGACGGTGAGCGCAGCGGCCTGGAAGCCGACCTGGATGAGGGGCTCACCCAGCGGCCCGCGCTCGAGATCGTCAACGACGTGCTGCTGGACGGCATGAAAACGGTCGGCGAGCTGTTCGGCTCGGGCCAGATGCAGTTGCCGTTCGTGCTGGCCTCGGCCGAGGTGATGAAGGGCGCGGTCGGTTACCTGGAGCCGCACATGGAGCGGACTGACGACGACGGCAAGGGCAAGATCGTGCTGGCCACGGTCAAGGGCGACGTGCACGACATCGGCAAGAACCTGGTCGACATCATCTTGTCCAACAACGGCTACGACGTGGTCAACATCGGCATCAAGCAGCCGATCTCGTCGATCATCACCGCCGCCGACGAGCACGACGCCGACGCCATCGGCATGTCCGGCCTGCTGGTCAAGTCGACCGTGGTCATGCGGGACAACCTGTCCGAGCTGAACTCCCGCGGCCTGGCCGGCCGCTGGCCGGTGCTGCTCGGCGGGGCCGCGCTGACCCGCGCGTACGTGGAGCAGGACCTGGCCGCGCTGTTCGACGGCGAGGTCCGGTACGCGCGGGACGCGTTCGAGGGCCTGCGGCTGATGGACGCGGTGATGGCGGTCAAGCGCGGTGAGGACGGAGCCGCGCTGCCGGAGCGCCGGACCCGCAAGGTCCGGCGGCCGCTGCGGGCGCTCGACCTCGGCGGCGACGGCGACGGCTCCGCGCCCACCCGGTCCGACGTGGCCGAGCTGGCCGAGCTGCCCGAGCCGCCGTTCTGGGGCACCCGCGCGGTCACCGGCATCTCGCTGGCCGAGTACACCCCCTACCTGGACGAGCGGGCCACGTTCATGGGCCAGTGGGGGCTGAAGCCGTCCCGCGGCGCCGGCGGGGTCAGCTACGAGGAGCTGGTCGAGGAGCACGGCCGCCCGCGGCTGCGGATGTGGCTGGACCGGGCCCGGACCGAGGGAATGCTCGAGCCGGCCGTGGTTTACGGCTACTTCCCCTGCGTCAGCGAGGGCAACGACCTGGTCATCCTGGACGAGGACGGCAAGGAGCGGGAGCGCTTCACGTTCCCGCGTCAGCGCCGGGACCGCCACCTGTGCCTGGCCGACTTCTTCGCCTCCCGCGAGTCCGGCCGCACCGACGTGGTCGCGCTCCAGCTGGCCACCATGGGCCGCCGGGTCAGCGAGGTCACCGGCGAGCTGTTCGCCAAGAACTCCTACCGGGACTACCTGGAGCTGCACGGCCTGTCCGTCCAGCTCACCGAGGCGCTGGCCGAGTACTGGCACACCCGGGTCCGGCGTGAGCTCGGCATCGGGGATGCGGACTCGGACAACATCGAGGACTTCTTCCGGCTCGGCTTCCGCGGCGCGCGCTACTCGTTCGGCTACCCGGCCTGCCCCGACCTGGCCGACCGGGCCAAGGTGGCGCGGCTGCTGCGGCCTGAGGAGATCGGGGTTGAGCTCACCGAAGAGATGCAGCTTGTTCCCGAGCAGTCCACCGACGCGCTCGTGGTCCATCACCCCGAGGCGAAATACTTCAGCACGTGACCCACGAATCCCTGCGGGCGGTCCTGTTCGACATGGACGGCCTGCTCATCGACTCTGAGCCGCTCTGGTTCGAGGTCGAGACCGACGTGATGACCCGGCTCGGCGGCACCTGGAGCCCGGCCGACCAGGAGGCGCTGCTCGGCAGCTCGCTGGACCGGTCGGTGCGCTACTTCATGGAGCGGGCCAAGGTCCCGGCCGACCCGGCCGAGGTGGGCGAGTGGATGGTGGGCGGCATCGTGGCCAAGGTGCTGGAGCATGGAGTGAAGGTGATGCCCGGCGCCATGGAGCTGGTCGCCGCCGTCGCCGCCTCCGGTCTGCCGTACGCGCTGGTGACGTCCTCCCAGCGCCGGTTCGTGGACGCGGTGCTGGCCCGCACCGGCCTGCGGTTCCCGGTCGTGGTGACCGGCAGCGACGTCAGCCGGGGCAAGCCCGATCCCGAGCCGTACCTGCTGGCCACCCGCCGCCTGGAAGTGGCCCCGGCCGGCTGCCTGGTGCTGGAGGACTCGATCACCGGTGTCGCCGCGGCCGAAGCGGCCGGCTGTTTCGTGGTCGCGGTGCCCACCCTCGGCGGCATCGAGCCCGGTCCCGGACGCTGGGTGCGCACGTCGTTGCGCGGCGTCGATATCGCCTGGCTGCGCGACGCCTGGGCCGAGGGTCATCTGGCCGAAGCCCGCCCCACCGGCACCGACTGAGAGGTATCGGCTGGTTCATCCGGTCCTCAGCCTGTGCCACGATGGAGGGAAGGGGACCCGAGCGACGTCAAGGTGGGCAGATGTCGACTTACAACTCGATCGCATGGCTTCCGCTCTGTGCGGGACTGACCGGACTGGGCCTGGTGGCCAGCTGGTTTGCGTTCCGCCGGAGAGGTCTGAGCGCTGGGCTGCGGGGAGCGGCCTGGTCGCTGCTGCCGCTGGCCGCGTACCTGACCGGCAGCATTGAGATGTTCTGGAAGATCGGCACCGCGATCGGCAACTTCGCCGCGCACCTGGTGCTGTCACCCAAGGTCTGGTCCGGCGTGGGAGTGGCCGCGCTGGCCGCCGTCCTGTTCATCGCCTCCGCCCCGGCCAAGCGCCGTCGCCGCCGCCTCCGCAAGTCCGGCGGCGATGACACCGACCCGGCCGCGACCGAGTCCGGCACCAAGCGCCCGGCCGTGCCCGAGCGGGCCAGCGCCGCCGCCAACGGCAACGGCAGCAAGCAACTCGAGCCCACCCAGTCCCGCCCGGCCAGGAAAGCCAAGACCCCCGAGCCGGACGACGACATGCGCGAGATCGAAGAGATCCTCCGCCGCCGCGGCATCAACTAACAAACGCAGCCCAGGTCGTGACCCCAGTCACCCCTGGCACGTGAGCCACCCCCGCACTGTCATCAACCCCGCCAGTCACCCGGCCCCGGCCGCCCCAGCACACGACCCGGCTGCCCCAGCACCCGGCGGCACTGTCACTTCTGTGTTACCGCACCTCACGGTCCCGGTTAATTCAGTCACGATTAAGCTACGACTTCGACACGGACCTGGACTCCTGCCGCAAATGTGTAGAATGCCGTTCTAACAGAGGTCGCATTACGTCATTGACGCCTGGGAACAACAGGAGTCGGGCCGGATGACACCCTTAGCAAACGCAACCAAGTCAGCAGGAGTGGATGGCTGCGCTAGTCGTGCTGTGTGAAGTGCGCGGGAGGGAAGCCAAGGCCGCCCCGGACTTCGGCGTCCCCCGTTTGTTTTCCGAAGGAGTTCGGCCGGCTTCTTCGGCGTGGACTGGTCGTGTCACTCCGGACGGCGTGCACCCCGCTCCACCTGCGAGTATTTACATGGTCACCGATGGTGACATTTGCGGCAAGCCGGGCCTTTTGCCGGCGCCTTACGCTGCAATTAGCCGCTACTCCACATCAATTCCCGGCCATTCCTGGTGCCGGGTGGGCATGACCGGGGGGCCTTATCGTGGACCCCGGCCGTGCCTTACCATGGCTTCTGCCCGGAAGAACCCCGACAAGAGGTTTCCGTGCAAAGCTAACGGCGAGCCCGGTAATTCTTCACCGGCCGCCGTGCTCACATTTATGGCAAAAGGAGCATGCTCATGAGAGCTTTGCCCAAACGTTACGCCGTGCTGGCGATGGCGGGTATAGCCGCCATGAGCATCGCAGCGTGCGGGGGGTCATCGTCAAGCTCGGGGAATTCGTCGTCGAGTTCGGGGAAGCCGGTCTACGGCGGGACGCTGCACGTCGTCGCGGCCAGCGGTCCTGACCACATCGACACGGTCCCGGCGTACTACACCGCGGACTATGAACTTGAGAAGGCGTACACCCGGCAGCTCCTGTCCTACCCGACAGTCGATGCCACCAGCACCAGCAGTGCGGGCTGGCAGAAGGACGTCACACCGGAGGCTGACGCGGCGACCGTGGTGCCGAGCACGTCCAACGGCGGCATCACCAACGGCGGCAAGACCTACACCTTCCACATCAAGCAGGGCGTGGACTGGGACTCGACCCCGGCCCGCCAGGTCACCGCGGACGACTTCATCCGCGAGTTCAAGGCCTTCTTCAACCCGGTCAGCCCGGTGGGTAACCCCAGCTACTACGAGAGCACGATCGCCGGCCTGACCGCCTACTCGAACGCCGAGACCGCGTACTTCTCGAGCAAGGCGCACGCGCCGACCGCGACCAACATCGCGAACTTCCAGAACTCGCACAACATCTCTGGGCTGTCCGCGCCGAACGCCTCCACGCTGCAGATCAACCTGACCGCACCGGCCAGCGACTTCCTGTACATGATGGCGATGCCGTTCGCCTCGGCCCGGCCGGTCGAGTACGACAAGTACGCGCCGAACAGCCTGCAGCTCGACCAGAACACGCTGTCGGACGGCCCGTACAAGATCACCTCGTACCAGCCCGGCAAGTCGATCACGCTGGCCAAGAACCCGGCCTGGAAGGCCTCGACCGACTCGCTGCGCAAGGCCTACGTCAGCAGCATCGTGGTCACCGAGGGCGTCACCTCCGCGGCCACCCAGCTGGCCGACATGCAGGCCGGCACCCAGGACCTGCCGAACGACACCCCGCTGAACCCGCCGTCGATCCCCGGCCTGCTCAGCAGCAAGCCGGCCAACTTCAAGATCTACCCGTGGTCCAGCACCCAGCCGTACCTGATCTTCAACCTGCAGAGCCCCGACGGCAACAACGCGATGAAGAAGCTGCAGGTGCGCCAGGCGGTCGAGTTCGGCCTGGACAAGTCGGCCGTGGTCAAGGCCTACGGTGGCCCGCAGGTCGCCCAGATCATCAACACGGTCATCCCGCCGGGCAACGCCGGTTACAAGAACACGAACCTCTACCCGGACAACGCCGGGCAGGGCAACGTGGCCGAGTGCAAGAGCACGCTGACCAAGGCCGGTTACCCGAACGGCGTGTCGCTGAGCTTCGAGTACCAGAACGACTCGTCCAACACCCGCGCCTTCACGGCCATCCAGGCCAGCCTGAAGAACTGCGGCATCACGCTGTCCGGCAAGCCCGAGCCGGGCTCGAGCTTCTTCACCGACATCGGCAACGCCCCGTCCAACAACAAGTCCGGCACCTGGGACATGGCCATGCCGGCCTGGATCCCCGACTGGTTCGGCAACAACGGCCGCACCGTCATCCAGGCGCTCTTCCAGGGCCCGAACTGCGTGGTCAACACCGTCAACTACGGTTGCTACAACAACTCGACGGTGAACTCGCTGATCACCAAGGCCGAGGCGGCGACCGACGTCACCAGCGCCGGTACCTACTGGCAGCAGGCCGACCACCAGATCATGTCGGACGCGGCCATGGTGCCGATCGCCAGCCAGAACTTCCCGCTGTACGCCAGCACCCGGGTGAAGCAGGCCGGTGCACCGACCGCGATCTTCTCGCCGACCATCGGTGACCCGGACCTGACGAACGTCTGGCTGTCCAAGTAACTAGAGGTCTGAAGTAGGAGCCGGCCGGGTGCGCACGTCGTACCCGGCCGGTTCTACGATGGCCGCCAGTGCCACGGACCTGGAACCTTAACGTGGCCAAAACAGTTGTGTAGTGCGACGCTTAGCGTGTGCGGGCCGGTAGCCCCCGGTCCGCCACGGGCGGCGGGAGGAATGCAGTGACCCTGCTCGAAGTAAAGGACCTGAAAGTCAGCTTCCCCACCGCTGACGGTGTGGTCCAGGCTGTCCGGGGGGTGTCGTTCACCGTCGACGCCGGCCGGACGCTCGGAATCGTGGGTGAGTCAGGCAGCGGCAAGAGCGTCATGACCCAGACGCTGCTGGGCCTGACGCCCGGGGGTGAGATCACCGGCAACGCCCTTTTTGACGGCGTTGACCTGCTGACGCTGGGCGAAGACGAGATGCGCAAGGTACGTGGCGCGCAGATCTCGGTCATCTTCCAGGACCCGCTGACCAGCATGCACCCGCTGTACAAGGTGGGCTGGCAGATCGCGGAGCTCATCCGCGCCCACGACAAGTCGGTCAGCAAACGCGAGGCGCACGAACGCGCCGTCGACCTGCTGCGCCGGGTCGGGATCCCGCGCCCGGAGACCCGGGTGAACGACTACCCGCACCAGTTCTCCGGCGGTATGCGCCAGCGCGCCATCATCGCCATGGCGCTGGCCCTGTCACCCAAGCTGATCATCGCCGACGAGCCCACCACCGCGCTCGACGCGACCGTGCAGGCGCAGATCCTGGACTTGCTGCTGGAACTGCAGCGGGAGTCCGACACCGCGCTCATCATGATCACCCACGACATGGGCGTGGTCGCCGACATCGCCGACGACGTGATGGTCATGTACGCGGGCCGCGCGGCCGAGCGGGCCGGCAAGGACGACATCTTCTACAGGCCGCACCACCCTTACACCAAGGGCCTGCTGGAATCCATCCCGAACAGCTCGGCCGGTGGTGACCGGCTGAAGCCGATCACTGGGCAGCCGCCCAGCCTGATCCGGCTGCCGTCCGGCTGCAAGTTCCACCCTCGCTGCGGGTACGTGATGGACCGCTGCCTGAGCGACGAGCCCAGCCTGCGGCCGGTCGGTGACGATGGCTACCACGTCTCCGCCTGCTGGCTGCCCACGGCCGCGGCCGGCCTGTCCGAACAGGCCGAGGAGATCCGGAAGAAGACGGTCCGCGCCGAGCGGTCCGAGGCGGCCGAGCAGATCGCCGAGGAGATCGCGGCGGCGCCAGAGTCCGAGGGGAGCGTGATCTGATGAGCGTCCCCGACATCGAGCCGACGGCGGCGCAGCAGGCCAACGGGCAGCAGCCCCCGGCTCCGGATTCCGGCGATGACATCCTTGTCCGCGTCGAGAACGTCAAGAAGTACTTCCCGATCAGGAGCGTCGGCTTCACCCGCCGCACCGTCGGCCATGTGCACGCGGTCGACGACGTGTCGCTGGCCATTCCCCGCGGGCGCACGCTGGGCCTGGTCGGCGAGACCGGTTGCGGCAAGTCCACGCTGGCCCGCTGTGTGGCCGGCCTGATCCCGGTCACCTCGGGCACGATCACGTTCGAGGGCGAGAAGATCAGCGGGCTGTCCCGCCGGCAGATGCAGCCGTTCCGCCGCCAGATCCAGATGATCTTCCAGGACCCGTACGGGTCGCTGAACCCCCGTCAGCGGGTCGGATCGATCATCGGCGAGCCGTTCGCCATCCACAACATCGCCAACGGGACCGATCGCAAGAAGCGCGTTCAGGAACTGATGGAAAGGGTCGGCCTCAACCCGGAGCACTTCAACCGGTTCCCGGCCGAGTTCTCCGGCGGCCAGCGGCAGCGCATCGGGGTGGCCCGCGCGCTGGCGGTGCGGCCCAAGCTGATCATCTGCGACGAGCCGGTGTCGGCGCTCGACGTGTCGATCCAGGCCCAGGTGCTCAACCTGCTGGCTGACCTGCAGGACGAGTTCGGGCTGAGCTACCTGTTCATCGCCCACGACCTGGAGGTCGTGCGGCACGTCAGCCACGCGGTGGCGGTCATGTACCTCGGCCGCCTGGCCGAGGAGGGCCCCAAGGACCCGGTGTACGACCACCCGCGGCACCCCTACACGGCGGCCCTGCTGTCCGCCGCCCCCGCCGCCGACCCGCGCACCGCCGCCGGACGGCAGCGGATCATCCTGGTCGGCGACGTCCCGTCTCCCATCGACCCCCCATCCGGCTGCCGGTTCCACCCGCGCTGCCCCAAGGCACAGGATCTGTGCCAGCACGAAGACCCGCCGCTCGAGGTAAAGCTGGGTGATCCGGACAACCACCAGGCGGCGTGCCACTTCCCGGTTCAGGACGGCGAGAAGCTCGTGTCCTTGGGTAGCGCCGCCGCGAGCGTCGCCGGTAGCAGGGAGTCAGCGTGAGCATCACCGAGCTCGAGTTCGAGGCGTCCGCGGCCGAGTCCGCGCCCGAGCAGGCGATCGAGGGCCGCAGCCAGTGGCAGCTGACCTGGCGGCGGCTCAGCCACGACAAGGTGGCCGTGGTGTCCCTGATCATCATCTTGATCATGGTTGTGCTGGCCATCGCCGCCCCCGCGTTCGCCGCGCTGACCGGTCACCCGCCCAACGCGGCCTACCCGAACAGCGGTGAGAACGCGGCCGGCCTGCCGGTCGGCCCGGGCACCCACGGGTTCTGGCTCGGCACCGACGGCACCGGCCGGGACCTGCTCGTCCGCATCTTGTACGGCGCCCGGATCTCGCTGTTCGTCGGCGTGCTGACCACGGTCATCGCCTCGGTCGCGGGCGTCACCGTCGGCATGGTGGCCGGCTACTTCGGCGGCGTGATCGACACGGTGCTGTCCCGCTTCGTGGACGCCGTGCTCGCCTTCCCCTACGTGGTCCTGGCGCTGGCCCTGGCCGTGGTGCTCGGCCCCAGCCTGCCGGTGATCATCGGCGTGATCTCGTTCTTCTCCTGGGCCGGCATCTCCCGGATCGTCCGCGGCCAGACCTTGTCCATCAAGGAGAAGGAATACATCGAAGCGGCCCGCTCGCTCGGGGCGGGCCCGTTCCGCATCATGTTCGTGCACGTCCTGCCGAACCTGCTCGCCCCCGTCCTGGTGCTGGCCACGCTGTACATCCCGCAGGCCATCATCTTCGAGGCCACCCTGTCCTACCTGGGCCTGGGCATCCAGCAGCCCACCCCCAGCTGGGGCAACATCCTCGGCGACGCGCAGAACTTCTACCAGCAGGCCTGGTGGTACGTGGTCTTCCCGGCCGCCGCGCTGCTGATCACGACGCTCGCGTTCAACCTGCTCGGCGACGGCATCCGGGACGCGATGGATCCGCGGACCGAACGGATCTTCGCCGCCTCCCGCGCCCGCAAGACGGCGCGGTCCCGGCGCAAGGCCGGCCCTTCCGGCCAGGGTGACCTGCCCGCTGCTTCCGCCCCCGGTGAGGCCTGACTGACATGGCAATCGCACGCTTTCTCGTCCGCCGGATCCTGACCGGCATCGTGGTGCTGTGGCTGGTCTCCACCGCGGCCTTCTTCCTGTTCTTCGCCCGCCCGGTGAACACCGTGGCCCACCAGCTGGCCGGCCGCGCCGCCACCCCGCAGGTGATCAACGAGGTCATCACCAACCTGGGCCTGAACCAGCCGATCATGGTCCAGTACTGGCACTTCCTCGACCACCTGCTGCACTTCAACCTGGGCTACTCGTTCTACACCCAGCAGTCGGTGAACCAGATGCTCAAGCAGGACCTGCCACCGACTGCCTCGCTCGTGCTCGGCGGCCTGGTGCTGTGGCTGGCCGCCGGGCTTACCGTCGGGATCATCAGCGCCACCCGGGCCCGCAGCCTGTTCGACCGGTTCTCCGCGGTCGCGGTGCTGATCGGCATCTCGCTGCCCACGTTCGTGATCGGCCAGCTGCTGCTGCTGATCGTCTTCGTGCCGCTCAACCAGCACGGCTTCCACTGGATCCAGGACCAGTACGCGGGCCCCTCGACTGGCATCGGCAACTGGATCGGCCACCTGATCCTGCCCTGGATCACGCTCGCCGCCGTCCAGGCCGCCATCTACACCCGGCTGACCCGCGGCCAGCTGCTCGACGTCCTCGGTGAGGACTACATGCGGATGGCCCGCGCCAAGGGCCTGTCCGAACACCGGGTGATCTTCCGCCACGGCGTCCGCGCCGCCCTCACCCCGGTCGTCTCCCAGCTCGGCGTCGACGTCGGCCAGCTCCTCGGCGGTGTCATCGTCGTCGAATCGGTCTTCGGCCTCAACGGCCTCGGCCAGGTCTCCGTCCAGGCCATCGACACCGACAACCTGCCGGTCATCATCGGCTTCGTCGTCCTGGCCGCCGCCTTCGTGGTCGTCGCCAACATCATCGTCGACCTGAGCTACGCCCTCCTGGACCCCAGAGTCCGCATCGCGTAGCCAGCCACCCCCAGCTCAACTCCCGCAGCGCCGGGCGCCCCACCGCGCCCGGCGCTCGCGTTGCCCCGGCACTCGTCACCAGCCACAAAAAACAGACGGACCCCGAGCGCCAACCCGCCGGCGCCGCCCGGATACCCCCCGGCCCGGCTGCCTTTTCCATGGAAAAACCTGACGGATGGGCCGAGCCGGGTCATCACTCAGCCCCGGGTCACATCAGGCTCGGCCTGCGGACTCAGACCAGGATGACGATTACCAGGGCGACGGCCGGCGCGACCATGCCCGCGATCGACAGCCAGGCCCAGCGGCTGGTCACCCCAGCCCCCGACGTCCCAGCCACCGTCGAGTCTCCAGCCGCCCCGGAAGTCCCAGCCATCCCGGAAGTCCCAGCCATCCCGGGAGACCCGTCCGCCCCGGGAGACCCGTCCGCCCCGGGCTCCCCAGACTTCCCCGCGGCCTTGGCGGCCCGGGCGCTGGCGGCCTGCTCGGTGCGAATGCGCTGCTCGATGCGATGGGCCATGACGACCACCGCGGGCTGGGACATCAGCCGCCGAGCCTCGTCCGGGAGGCGGTTGGTGGCCGGGGTCTTGGCCGTATAGCTCTGGGCCCGCTGGGTGAAGTTGCGCTTGACCCGGGCGGTGGCGAACAGCGCCCAGCTCTCGATGACCCGGCGCGGTCCGGTGCCGGCGTCACCCGCGGGCCCGCACGAGAAACGCACCCAGTCGCGGATGTCGACCTCGCGGATCGAGGACCACGGCAGGTGGAAGGTCCGGACCGGGTTGACCACGGTCAGCCCGCCGGCATCGGCGATGACCCGGGGGCGGAGCCCGCAGGCGTAGGCGACACCGGTGATCGTGAGCACGACCAAACCGACCACCAGCGCGAAACGGGGCGTGGCCTGCAGGGCCAGGTCGACGACGTTGAGCGCGGCGAACGCCAGCCAGATCCAGAAGATCACCACCGGCGCGTTCAGCCGGAAAACCTCACGCTCGCCCGTCGCCTCGGCCGTACCTCCGGGGGCCGGGCGGATCATCGGCTTCGGGGTCGGGGACGCCATGGCCTGAGCTTAAGCGTTCTCCCCGGTGACGGCATCCTCGGTGGCCGCGATGGCCGCGTCCAGCTCCTGGGGGGCCGGCAGCGGCGGCGGGGTGCCGCCGAACTCGGGGCACAGCGCCTTGTGCGCGCACCAGTCACACAGCCGGCCCGGCCGCGGCCGCCAGTCGCCGGCCTCCCGGGCCCGCTCGATGGCCGCCCACAGCGCCATCACCTTGCGCTCGGTCGCCCGCAGGTCGGCCTCGTCGGGCGCGTACCTGACCACCTGGCCGTCGCCCAGGTACATCAGCTGCAGCAGCCGGGGGATGGTGCCGCGTGCCCGCCACAGCACCAGCGCGTAGAACTTCATCTGGAACAGAGCCCGCGCCTCGAAGTCGGGCGGCGGCGCCTTGCCGGTCTTGTAGTCCACCACCCGGATGTCGCCGGCCGGGGCGACGTCCAGCCGGTCGATGTAGCCGCGCAGCCGCAGCCCCGAGTCCAGCAGCGCCTCCACGTACAGCTCGCGGTCGGCGGGCTCCAGGCGGCGCGGATCCTCCAGCCGGAAGTAGCTGTCGACCGCCGCGCCGGCGTCCTTGAGCCAGGTCTGAAGCTCCTCGGGGCCGTCGAACAGCGTGGTCAGCTCGGGCTCGGCCGCGGCCAGCCGCTCCCACTCCGGCAGCACCAGGGCGTGCGCGGCGTCCGGCGTCCGCTCGGCCCGGGGATGGTCGAACAGGCGCTCCAGCACCGCGTGCACCAGCGTGCCGCGGGCGGCGGCCGGGCTGGGCGGCTCGGGCAGCTTGTCGATGACCCGGAACCGGTACAGCAGCGGGCAGGTCATGAAGTCGGCCGCCCGCGACGGGGACAGGGCGGGACCTCGCGGCCGCTCCTTTTCCGCGGTGCTTTCCCCGGTGGGGGCCGGAGCCGGGCCGGGTACGGTGGCTTCCGGCGCGGCGGTGTCTTCCATGCTTCGACCCTAGGGGAGAGGGCTGACAGTATGGCCGATTTCGCGCTGAAGGCGGACGGAGGAACGGCCCCGGCGGTCGCCTGGGCACGTAGCATCGGTCATGTGGCAGGCATGACGCCCGGTGATCGGCCCGGGGACCGTGAGCAGCGGCCCGCGCGGGTGTCCGCCTCCGGGATCATCGTTGCGCGCCCGTTCGGCATCCCGGTCCAGGTCTCGCCCTACTGGTTCGTCATCGCGGGCGTGTTCATCGTGCTCTACGCCAACGACCTGGCGGGCACGCTCAGCGGCGGCATCCGGTACGTGGTGGCCGCCGTGTTCGTGGTCCTGCTGTACGTCTCGGTGCTGATCCACGAGCTGAGCCACTCGGTGGTGGCCCGCGGTTACGGGCTGCCGGTCCGCCGCATCCTGCTCTACCCGCTGGGCGGGGTCTCCGAGATCGAGCTGGAGCCGCAGACCCCCGTCCGGGAGTTCACCGTGTCCGCGGCCGGGCCGTTCCTGTCGTTCGTGCTGGCCGCGATCTTCTTCGGCCTGGAGCACGTGGTCCCCGGGGGCAGCGTCGTCTGGATCATCATCCGCCAGGCGTGCTGGGCCAACATCGTGGTCGGGTTCTTCAACCTGCTGCCCGGCCTGCCGCTGGACGGCGGCCGGATGCTGCGCGCGGTGGTGTGGAAGCTCACCGGGCGGCCCGGCGCGGCCACCATCACCGCCGCCTGGGCGGGCCGGGTGATCGCGGTCGCGCTGGTCGCCCTGCCGGTCTGCTGGACCCTGTCCCATGGCGAGAACTTCGACCTGACCAGCGTGATCTGGCTGGTGGCGATCGCCGCGTTCATGTGGATGGGGGCCGGTCAGGCGATCAAGGCCACCCGGGTGCGGGAACGGCTGCCCGGCATCCAGGCCCGTCGGCTGGCCCGCAAGGCCATCCCCATCCCGGCCGACCTGCCGCTGTCGGAGGCGGTCCGCCGGGCCGAGGAGACCAGCGCCCGGGCGCTGGTCGTGGTCGACCACGACAACGCCCCGATCGCCATCGTCAGCGAGTCCGCGGTGATGGCCGTGCCGCCGCAGCGGCGGCCCTGGATCGAGGCGGGCACGCTCGCCCGCAAGCTCGGCCCGAGCCTGGTGCTGCCCGCCGACCTGTCCGGCATGGCGCTCCTGGACGCGGTGCGCAAGGCCCCCGCCAGCGAGTACCTGGTGGTGGAGCCGTCCGGCCAGGTCTATGGGGTGCTGGCCGCCAGCGACCTGGACGGCGCGTTCGCCGGTGTCTGAGTTGCTGGTCTGAGTTGCCGGTCTGGGTTGCCGGTCTGGGCCGATAGCCTGCGGGCATGATTTCCACGCCCCGCGGCCCGTTCGAGGCCGGGGACCAGGTGCAGCTGACCGACCCCAAGGGCCGCCACCACCAGGTCGTGCTGACTCCCGGCAAGTCGTTCTTCACCCACCGCGGCTCGATCAGCCACGACCAGCTGATCGGCCAGGAGGACGGCAGCGTGGTGACCTCCTCGAGCGGCACGCCGTACGTGGCCCTGCGGCCCCTGCTGGCGGACTTCACGCTGGCCATGAAGCGCGGCGCGGCCGTCGTCTACCCCAAGGACGCGGCCCAGATCGTGGCCATGGCCGACGTCTTCCCCGGCGCCCGGGTCATCGAGGCCGGCGCCGGGTCGGGCGCGCTCACCTGCTGGCTGCTGCGCGCGGTGGGGGAGTCCGGGACCGTGACCTCCTACGAGCGCCGCCCGGACTTCGCCGCCATCGCCCAGCGCAACGTGGAGACGTTCTACGGCGGCCCGCCCGCCAACTGGCGGCTCGTCAACGGCGACTTCGGCGGCAAGGAGGACACCGACCCGGACCCCGCCGGCCTGGCCCCCGCCGGCCTGGCCCCCGCCGGACCGGACCCCGCCGGCCTGAGCCCCGCCCAACCGGACGCCGCCGGCCCGGGCCACGCCGACCCGCACACCGCTGACCTGAGCCCCGCCGACCCCACCAGCACCAGCGGCCTCACCAGCCCCGAGGGCCCTACCCAGACCCCCGCGCCCGCCGAGGCCCTTCCGCCCTCGGCGGAAAATTTCGTCCCGGTTAATTCTTCGGCGTCGGCCGGCCGCCCGGAGCGGGCCGACCGGGTCGTCCTGGACATGCTCGCACCCTGGGACAGCCTCGACGCGGCCACCCGCGCGCTGGTGCCCGGCGGGGTCATCTGCTGCTACGTCGCCACCACCACCCAGCTGTCCCGCGTGGTCGAGGCGCTGCGGGCCGCCGGACGCTACGACGAGCCCGCAGCCTGGGAATCCATGGTCCGCGGGTGGCACGTGGACGGGCTCGCGGTGCGGCCGGAACAGCGCATGATCGGGCACACCGGGTTCCTCGTCACCGCCCGGCGGCTGGCCGACGGAGTCACCCCGCCGCCGCGCCGCCGGCGTCCGGCCAAGGGTGCCCACCCCGAGGACGGCGACGCCCGTTAACACTAACGAAATGTGTCTAAACCGTAACGATGAGCCGCCTCGGCCGCTTCAGGTTTCCGGAGACGGGCATTAATCCACTAGCAAATGTGCTTGGCCTAACGCGGGCCATCAGGTTACGAATGGCTCTCAGGTAGGTAGGGTCTAGGTAGTTCAGCCAGCGGAAGGAGGTGATGGCCGTGAGTAACAGGGACGACAGCTCGCGCGCCTCACGGCACGACGATGAGGTCAAGGGCCTTACCGCGCAGATCTCCTTCCTGGACGAGGAGATCGCCGCATTGCGTCGCAGGCTCGCGGATTCCCCGCGCCAGGCGCGGCTTCTCGAGGAGAGGCTGCGCGAGACCGAGGCCAGCCTGGCCGCCGTGACCGCTCAGAACGAGCGGCTCACGGGCACGCTGCGGGAGGCCCGGGATCAGATCGTCGCCCTCAAGGAAGAGGTCGACCGGCTGGCGCAGCCGCCGTCGGGCTTCGGCATCTTCCTCAGCGCTACCGGCGACAACACCGCCGACGTGTTCACCGGTGGCCGGAAGATGCGGGTGCACGTGAGCCCCGCGGTCGAGCTCGATGAGCTCAAGCCCGGCCAGGAGGTCGTGCTCAACGAGGCGCTCAACGTGGTGGTCGCCGAGGGGTACGAGACGGCCGGCGAGATCGTGATGCTCAAGGAGCTGCTCGAAGACAGCGAGCGCGCCCTGGTCATCTCCCACTCGGACGAGGAACGGGTGGTGCGGCTGGCCGACCCGCTGCGCGACCACCCGCTGCGCCCCGGCGACTCGCTGCTGCTGGAGCCCCGTTCCGGGTACGTCTTCGAGCGGATCCCCAAGGCCGAGGTCGAGGAGCTCATCCTCGAAGAGGTCCCCGACATCGTCTACTCCGACATCGGCGGCCTGTCCGGGCAGATCGAGCAGATCCGGGACGCGGTCGAGCTGCCGTACCTGCACGCGGACCTGTTCCGTGAGCACCAGCTGCGGCCGCCCAAGGGCGTGCTGCTCTACGGCCCGCCCGGCTGCGGTAAGACGCTGATCGCCAAGGCCGTGGCGAACTCGCTGGCCAAGCAGGTCGCGGAGAAGACCGCGGCCGACGGCGGCAAGGACTCGGCCGGGCGCAGCTTCTTCCTCAACATCAAGGGCCCGGAGCTGCTGAACAAGTACGTCGGCGAGACCGAGCGGCACATCCGGCTCGTGTTCCAGCGGGCCCGGGAGAAGGCCAGCGAGGGCATGCCGGTGATCGTGTTCTTCGACGAGATGGACTCGATCTTCCGTACCCGCGGCTCCGGCGTCTCCTCCGACGTGGAGAACACGATCGTCCCGCAGCTGCTGTCGGAGATCGACGGCGTCGAGGGCCTGGAGAACGTGATCGTGATCGGCGCGTCCAACCGCGAGGACATGATCGACCCCGCGATCCTGCGGCCCGGCCGCCTGGACGTGAAGATCAAGATCGAGCGCCCGGACGCCGAGGCGGCCAAGGACATCTTCTCCAAGTACATCCTGTCCGGCTTGCCGCTGCACGCCGATGACCTGGCCGAGCACGGCGACTCGGCGGATGCGACCGTCGAGGCGATGATCCAGCGGACCGTCGAGCGGATGTACACCGAGTCCGAGGAGAACCGCTTCCTCGAGGTGACCTACGCCAACGGCGACAAGGAGGTCCTGTACTTCAAGGACTTCAACTCCGGCGCCATGATCCAGAACATCGTCGACCGGGCCAAGAAGATGGCCATCAAGCAGTTCCTCGACACCGGCCAGAAGGGCCTGCGGGTGGCGCATCTGCTCTCGGCCTGCGTGGACGAGTTCAGCGAGAACGAGGACCTGCCGAACACCACCAACCCCGACGACTGGGCCCGTATCTCCGGCAAGAAGGGCGAGCGCATCGTCTACATCCGCACGCTGGTGTCCGGCAAGCAGGGCTCGGAGGCCGGCCGGTCGATCGACACGGTGGCCAACACCGGTCAGTACCTGTGACCAGCCGCTGTGGGTCTGCCCGTCGTGCAACTGCGGCGTAGCTGTCATCCGGCGGGCATAGGCTGGCAAATATGAGCGTGCTGCGGGTAATGGGCACCGAGACCGAGTACGGGATCTCGGTGCCCGGCCAGCCAGGGGCCAACGCCATGGTGACCTCGTCCCAGATCGTCAACGCCTACCAGGCGGCGACGGCGGCACGGGCGCGCCGGGCCCGGTGGGACTTCGAAGAGGAGAATCCGCTCCGTGACGCGCGCGGTTTTGACCTGGCCCGCGAGAACGCGGACTCGACCCAGCTGACCGACGAGGACCTGGGCCTGGCCAACGTCATCTTGACCAACGGCGCCCGGCTCTACGTCGATCACGCCCACCCGGAGTACTCCACCCCCGAGTGCACCAACCCGCTGTCCGTGGTGATCTGGGACAAGGCGGGGGAGCGGATCATGGCCGAGGCGGCCGAGCGGGCCGCGACCATCCCCGGCGCCGCGCCGATCCAGCTCTACAAGAACAACACCGACAACAAGGGCGCCTCCTACGGCACCCACGAGAACTACCTGATGCGCCGGGCCACCCCGTTCGCCGACATCGTGCGCCACCTGACCCCGTTCTTCGTGACCCGCCAGGTGATGGTGGGCGCGGGCCGGGTCGGCATCGGCGCCGACGGCCGGGGCACCGGGTTCCAGCTCAGCCAGCGGGCCGACTTCTTCGAGGTCGAAGTGGGCCTGGAGACCACGCTCAAGCGGCCGATCATCAACACCCGTGACGAGCCGCACGCCGACCCGGAGAAGTACCGGCGGCTGCACGTGATCATCGGCGACGCCAACATGAGCGAGGTCGCCACATACCTCAAGGTCGGCACCACCGCCCTGGTGCTGTCGATGATCGAGGACAAGTTCCTGGACCGGGCCCTGGACGGCGACCTGTCGCTGGAGGCCCCCGTCGCCGATCTGCGCGCGATCTCCCATGATCCATCGTTGAAAAAGCTGGTCACGTTGCGGAGCGGCCGCAAGATGACGGCCATCCAGCTGCAGATGGAGTACCTGGAGCTGGCCCGCAAGTACACCGAGGACAAGTTCGGCTCCGATGTCGACTCGATGACCACCGACGTGCTGAACCGCTGGGAGTCGGTCCTGAACCGGCTGTCCGACGACCCCATGCAGCTGTCCCGCGAGCTGGACTGGGTGGCCAAGCTGGAGCTGCTGGAAGGCTTCCGGACCCGCGACGGGCTGGCCTGGGACGCGCCCCGGCTCCAGCTCATCGACCTGCAGTACTCCGACGTGCGGCAGTCCCGCGGCCTGTACAACCGGCTCGCGGCCAAGGACCGGATGGTCAAGCTGGCCACCGAGAACCAGATCCGCCGGGCCATCGAGGAGCCGCCCGAGGACACCCGGGCCTACTTCCGCGGCCGTTGCCTGCGCCAGTACGCCGAGTCGGTGGCCGCCGCGTCCTGGGACTCGGTCATTTTCGACATCCCCGGCCGGGAGTCGCTGCAGCGGGTGCCCACCCTGGAGCCCCTGCGGGGCACCAAGAAGCACGTCGGCGACCTGCTGCGGCGGTCCAGGACCGCCGCCGATCTGGTCGCCGCCCTGACCGGCCAGCAGGGCACGGGGCCGCAGGAGTAGCACGAAGCACGGTTGAACAGGCCGCTCGCGGGCGAAGATAGCTTTGGGGCAGGGAACACCCCCGACCGACGGAGGTACACCGATGGCAACGAAGGACACGGGCGGCCAGCGCCAGACAAGCCGGCGGACCGAGGAAGCCGAGGAGACCGAAGCTCGGTCGACCGAGGAGGTCCAGGAGCGGCACGAGAAGCTCAGCGACGACGTCGACGCGATCCTGGACGAGATCGACGAGGTGCTCGAGGAGAACGCCGAGGAGTTCGTGCGCTCCTACGTCCAAAAGGGCGGTCAGTAACCACTCGTCCGGAATTCGCCGAAGGCTGACGCGTCTGGCGCGTCAGCCTTCGTATTTACTGCTGGCCCCCCAGTAGGGTCGACACAGTAGGGTCAACTTCATCGACTTTCAGCTATGAAAGGATCCGCGTGGGCTCCGACTTCGATGGGTTCAGGCGTCCGGGAGCGTTCATGGCCCCCAGGATCTCGTCGTTCTCCGACTTCCTGGCCGGCTACGCCCCCGACCTGCTGCCGGGCTCGGCGGCGCACCGGTCGCCAGCGGCCGGCGGCGAGCTGACCGATCTGCCGCACGCGACCACGATCGTCACCGCGACCTTCGACGGCGGGGTGGTGATGGCGGGCGACCGCCGGGCGACCGCGGGCAACATGATCGTCAAGCGGGACGTGGAAAAGGTCTTCCGCAGCGACGAGTTCTCCGCCATCGCCATCGCCGGCACGGCCAGCGTGGGCCTGGAGTTCGTCCGCCTGTTCCAGGTCGAGCTGGAGCACTACGAGAAGATGGAAGGCCGCGCGCTGTCCCTCGAGGGCAAGGCCAACCGGCTGGCCACGATGATCCGCGGCAATATCGCCGCCGCCATGCAGGGCCTGGTCGCGGTGCCGCTGTTCGCCGGGTACGACGAGGACACCGCCCAGGGCCGGATCTACAGCTACGACGTGGCCGGCGGCCCGTACGAGGAGTTCCGGTTCCACTCGATCGGCTCCGGCTCGGTCTTCGCCCGCGGCGCCCTGAAGAAGCTCTACCGTGACGGCCGGTCCGCCCAGGAGGTCGTGCGGGTCTGCGTGCAGGCGCTCTACGACGCGGCCGACGACGACTCGGCCACCGGTGGCCCCGACCTGAGCCGGCAGATCTTCCCGATCGTGGCGGTGGTGAACGGTGACGGCTTCAGCCGCCTGTCCGACGCCGAGGCCACTCAGGTCGCCCGGTCCGTGGTCGAGGAGCGCCTGCAGTCGCCGGACGGCCCGAAAGCACCGATCGAGTAACCCCACCTCCCGTCCGCCCATCTCGGAGTAAAGGAAGCGTCTGCGGTGTCCATGCCGTTCTACGTGTCGCCTGAACAGGTGATGAAAGACAAGGCCGACTACGCGCGCAAGGGAATCGCGCGCGGTCGCAGCGGAGTGGTCATCCAGTACGCGGGCGGCATCTTGTTCGTCGCCCCGAACCCGTCACGGGCCCTGCACAAGATCAGTGAGATCTACGACCGGATCGCGTTCGCCGCGGTGGGCCGCTACAACGAGTACGAGAACCTCCGCAAGGCCGGCGTCACCTACGCCGACGTGACCGGCTACCAGTTCGACCGGCGCGACGTGACCGCCCGTGGCATCGCCAACTGGTACGCCCAGCAGCTGGGCACGATCTTCACCGAGAGCAGCAAGCCGTTCGAGGTCGAGATCATCGTGGCCGAGGTCGGCGAGACCATCGACGCGGACCAGATCTACCGCATCACGTTCGACGGCTCGGTGGCCGACGAGCACGGCTTCGCCGCCATCGGCGGCCAGGCCGACCAGGTGTCCACCGCCCTCAAGGACCGCTATTCGCCCGAGCTGTCGCTGTCCGACGCCCTGTCGGCCGCCCTGGCCGCCCTCAGCGCCCCCAGCTCCAACGGGGCCGAGGGCCCCGACCTGGCCGCCGGCCAGCTCGAAGTGGCCGTCCTCGACCGCACCCGCTCGCACCGCACGTTCCGCCGCCTGTCCGGCGCCCGCCTGGAGGAGCTCCTCTCCGGGAGCCGCCCGGCCGCCGGCGACACCCCTCCGCCTGCCGGCAACCCCCTGGCGGGCGCCCCCGGCGACGACACCGCCATCGGCCCCTCCGCCCCCGACGACGGCAACCCCTCACCAGGCACCTCCACCGACCCCGACTGACCGCCCGCCCTCTCCTTGGCCCCGGGTCGTCACACGTTTTAAAAATGATCATCGGCCAGCGGCGGTGCGGCGGTGCACGGTCCGGCTGGCCGCGATCGCCACCGCCGCGGTGGACGTCACCGCCTAACCGCGGTGGCGGATCGGCGGCGGGTTGCCCAGCACCCCAATCGCCGACCCGATGTGCAGGCAGGTCACCCCGGCCGCGACCCCCCGGCAGTGCCAGCCCTACAGCGGGATGTTGCGGTGCCCGCCGCGGGCCTGCGGAGCCTCGGCGATGGCCCGGGCGATCATCTGCCGGGTCTGGGCCGGGTCGATGACCTCGTCGACCACGCCGAGGTCGAGGGCCCGCTGCAGGCCGCCGACGGTCCGCTCGTGCTCGGCGGCCAGCTCGGCCTCCGTCTCGGACAGCTTCTCCGGCTCGGTCGCGGCCAGCGTGCGCCGGTGCAGGATCCGGATCGCGGCCACCGCGCCCATCACCGCCACCTGCGCGTCCGGGTAGGCGTAGACCTTGGTAGCGCCCAGCGAGCGCGAGTTCATGGCGATGTAGGCGCCACCGTAGGACTTGCGGGTGACCAGGGTGATCCGGGGCACCACGCACTCGGCGAACGCGTGCAGCAGCTTGGCGCCGCGGCGCACCACGCCGTCCCACTCCTGCCCGACTCCGGGCAGGTAACCGGGGGTGTCCACCAGCACCACGAGCGGGATCCCGAACGCGTCGCACATCCGCACGAACCGGGACGCCTTCTCGGCCGAGATCGAGTCGAGGCAGCCACCCAGCCGCAGCGGGTTGTTGGCCACCACGCCGACGGTGCCGCCGCCCAGCCGTCCCAGCACCGTGACCATGTTCGGCGCCCACTTGGGGAACAGCTCGATCCCGGGCTCGTCCAGCAGCTGGTTGATGATCGGGTGCACGTCGTAGGCGCGGCGCGCGGACTCCGGCATCAGGCCGGCGAAGTCCGCCGCCGCGACCTCACCGGAGACCTTGCCGTGGTCGCCGAGCAGGCTGGCCAGCCCCCGGGCATGCGCGATGGCTTCGGCGTCGTTCTCGGTCACGATCGCGGTCACCCCGGACCGGCGGGAGTGCGGCTCGGGACCGCCGAGGCGGGCCATGTCCACGTCCTCGCCGGTCACGCTGCGCACCACGTCCGGGCCGGTCACGAAGATCCGGCCGTGGCCGGAAAGGATCGTGATGTCGGTGAGCGCGGGCCCGTAGGCCGCGCCGCCCGCCGCCGGGCCGAGCACCACGGAGATCTGCGGCACCGCCCCGGAGGCGCGGGTCATGGCCGCGAACACCGCGCCGACCGCGTGCAGGCTGGCCACCCCCTCGGCCAGCCGGGCGCCGCCGGAGTGCCACAGCCCGATCACCGGCACGCCGCGGGTCACGGCCTCGTCGTAGGCGGCCACGATCGCCGCGCAGCCCGCCTCACCCATCGCGCCGCCCTGGGTGCGCGGGTCGGAGGCGAACGCCACCGCACCGGTCCCGTGGATCAGGCCGGTGCCGGCGATGGCGCCGCTGCCATCGTCCGGCGTGATCAGGTCGAGCGTGCCCGGGTCGAACAGTGCTTCCATCCGCACGATCGGGTCGCGCGGCAGGTTCGGGTCAGCCGCCTGCGACTGCGTCTGGGCCGGAACGCGGGCGGTGCCCGATGCGGGCGCCGTGCCCGGGTCTGCGCTGCCTGCCCCCGGAGAAGGGCGTGAGTTATCCAGAATCGTCACCTGAGTTCTCCTCCCGGCGGCTTACGGCGCGACGAAGACAACGGAGACGTTGTGGCCACCGAAGCCGAAGGCGTTGTTCAGCACCGCCATCGGCTCACGGCCAGCCGTGCTGAGTGGCCGCGGCTCGCTGGACACGGTCACCTCGACACCGTCGTCGGGAACTTCGAGGTTGATGGTGGGCGGCGCCACCCGGTCCTTCAGGGCCATGATGGCGGCGACCGACTCCACCGCACCCGCACCGCCCAGCAGGTGGCCGGTCATGGACTTGGTGGAGGAAACCACCACTCGCTCCGCGGCTTCGCCCAGGGCGGTCCTGATGGCCTGGGACTCGACCACGTCACCTTCGGGGGTGGAGGTGGCGTGGGCGTTGACGTGGGTGATCTGGTCGGGGGAGACCCCGGCGTTGGCCAGCGCGCGCGCCATGGCCAGCTTGATGCCGGTGCCTTCCGGGTGCGGGTGCGCGATGTGGTGGCCGTCGGAGGAGTACCCGGCCCCGGCCGCGATCGCGTAGACGTTCGCGTTGCGGGCGGCCGCATGCTCGGCCGACTCCAGCACCACCATGCCGGCGCCCTCGCCGAGCACGAACCCGTCCCGGCCCTTGTCGAACGGCCGGGACGCCCGCTCCGGCTCGTCGTTGCGCAGCGACAGCGCCCGCATCACCGCGAACGCGCCCAGGTTGAGGGCCATGATCGCCGCTTCGGTGCCGCCCGCGACCACCACGTCGGCCCGCCCCGCCCTGATCATGTCGATGCCGTAACCGATCGCCTCGGCCCCGGACGCGCAGGCGCTCACCGTCGAGTGAGCCCCAGCCTGCGCCCCCAGCTCGATGCTGATCAGGCCGGCCGAGCCGTTCGGCATCAGCATGGGCACGGTGAACGGAACGATCCGCTGCCAGCCCTTTTCCTTGAGCACGTCGTAGGCGGCCAGGGTGGAGCCGATTCCGCCGATCCCGCTGGTCACCGAGACGCCGAGCCGCTCCGGCTCCACCTCGGGTGAGCCCGCGTCGGCCCACGCCTCCCGGGCGGCGACCACCGCGAACTGCTCGCAACGGTCCATCCGGCGCGCCTGGACCCGGCCCACGAGCTGCGCGGGGTCGACGGCGGCGACCCCCGCGATCCGCGCGGGCAGGTCCTTCGCCCAGTCCTCGGTCAGCGCCTTGACTCCGCTTTTCCCGGCCAGCATTCCTGACCAGGTTGATGCGACGTCGCCGCCGAGAGGTGTGGTTGCGCCCAGTCCCGTGACGACGACGGTCTTGTCGTCTGTGCCCACTGTGATCGGCTCCTCAGTTCTCGTCCCGCCGGGCCTGGTGGTCAGGCACCGGCGGGTCGTCCCGCTTGGCTGACAGATGCGTCAGCTGGCGTTCTTGTGCACGTAGTTGATGACGTCCTGGACCGTCTTGAGGTCCTTGAGCTGGTCATCGGGGATCTCCACGCCGAACTTGTCCTGCGCCGCGACGGCGATCTCCACCATCGACAGCGAGTCGATGTCGAGGTCGTCCACGAAGCTCTTCTCCGGGGTCACTTCGTCGGCGGGCACGCCCGCGATCTCGTCGACGATCTCCCCGAGACCCGCGAGGATCTCCTGCTCGGTCAGTGCCATCTCTCTGCTATCTCCCATTCACTTTGGTTTGTTGCCGCACAGCTTCGTCCACGCTGGTCGGAAGCCCGGCTAGGGTACCGTGATCACTTGCGCGGCGTAGCACATGCCCGCGCCGAACCCCATCAGCAGCGCCGGGCTGCCGGACTGCAGCTCGCCGCGTTCCGTCATCCGGGCCAGGGCCAGCGGGATCGACGCCGACGAGGTGTTGCCGGCGTACTGGATGTCGTCGGCGACGCGCTCCCGCGGCACGCCGATCTTGCGGGCCAGCGCCTCGACGATGCGCAGGTTGGCCTGGTGCGGGACGAACGCCTCGAGGTCCTCGACCTTCACCCCGGCCTGCTTGCAGGCCGCCAGCGCGGTCGGGTGCAGTTCGGTGGTGGCCCAGCGGAACACCGACTGGCCCTCCTGGTACAGGAACGACGTCCGGTCCTTGATCACGATCCGGTCGGCGATGGCCCCGGCGCTGCCCCAGACCACCGGGCCGATGCCCGGCTCGTCGGCCGGGTCCGCCACCGGGCCGACCACGGCCGCCCCGGCGCCGTCGGCGAAGATGATCCGCGTCGACCGGTCGTCCGGGTCCACCCAGGCGGACATCTTCTCCGACCCGATGACCAGCACGTTCCTGGCGCTGCCGGCCCGGATCGCGTCGCTGGCGTTGGCCAGCCCGTAGCAGAACCCGGCGCAGGCCGCGTTGAGGTCGTAGGCCCCTGGCGCGTTGATGCCCAGCCGGCTGGCCACCGTCGCCGACGCGTTCGGGATCGGCGCCTCGGTGCTGCAGGTGGCCACGATGACCAGGTCGATCTCGGCCGGGCTGACCCCGCTGCCCGCGATCGCCTTGCCCGCCGCGGCCACCGCCATGTCCGCCACGGTCTCGTCCGGACCCGCGATCCGCCGGCTGATGATGCCGACGCGGCTGCGGATCCATTCGTCGCTGGTGTCCATGACCTGCGCGAGGTCGTCATTGGTCACGACGTTGTCGGGCTGATAACCACCGAAGGCCAGGATCCGGGCGCCGGCGACGGGTGCAGGAAGGTGCATTTGGTCTCAACCGCCCGTCATACGGCGCCGGGCACGGCGCTGGCTTCGACGTCGTCCGGCACCAGGCGCGCCACCAGCTGGCCGAGGCCGACCGGGTCGCCGTCCTGCACCAGCCACTCGATGACCGCGCCGCGCCAGGGGGCGACGATGGGCTGCTGGTCGCGCCGGGCCTCGATGAAGCCGAGCGTTGTCCGGCCCGCTTCGCTGTCGGCAGGGGCCGGCTCGCTGGTCAGGTCGGGGGCGTGGAAGATGCCCCGGGCCGGAGCCACGACCAGTCGCCACTCGGGCACGTCGCCGCCGACACCGAAGGCGGACTCGGCGTCCCAGTCATACTCCTCGGCGACCCCCGCCGTGATGGGGCCGACGGGCATGGAGACGGTCATAATCCCTCCGTGGGGTTGGCTGAGGCGGATCCGGCCTCGGCGGATCCGGCCGCCGCGGGGCCGGTCGAGTCGGGTCCGGCGTCGTTGCCGTATTCAGCGATGAGCTTGCGCGCCGCGTCCAGGTCGTCCGGGCTCTTGACCGCCTGCAGGGTCACGCCCGGCAGAGCCCGGCGGGCGATACCGGTCAGCGTCCCGGCCGGCGGCAGCTCGATCAGCGCCTGCACGCCGAGGTCAGCCAGGGTGTGCTGGCACTGGTCCCAGCGGACCGGCGCGGCCACCTGGCCCACGATGCGGTCGAGCCAGTCGGCGCCGGTCGCGACCACGGCGCCGTCCCGGTTGGACAGCAGCACGATCTGCGGGTCACTGACCTTGACGGTCCCGGCCGCGGTGCGCAGCGCATCCACCGCCGGGGCCATGTGCACGGTGTGAAAGGCGCCCGCCACCGACAGCGGCCGCAGCCGCGCCTTGGGCGGCGGGTCGGCCGCGAACGCCGCCAGCTGCTCGAGCGTGCCCGCGGCCACGATCTGCCCGGGCGCGTTGACGTTGGCCGGGGTCAGCCCGTGAGCCTCGATCGAGGCCAGCACTTCCTTCTCGTCGCCGCCCAGCAGCGCGGTCATCCCGGTCGGCTGCACGGTCGAGGCGGCCGCCATGGCCCGGCCCCGCACGGCAACCAGGCGCAGCGCGGCCGCGGGGCTGAGCACCCCGGCGATCGCGCCCGCCGCCAGCTCGCCAACACTGTGACCGGCCGTCACCAGCCCCGGGCCGCTGGCCGGGAGGCCGTCGTCGAACAGCGCCGTCGCGGCCGCGAGGGCCGCCGCGACCAGCAGCGGCTGCGCCACCGCGGTGTCCTTGATCTCCTCCTCGGTGCCGGTCGTGCCGTACCGGATCAGGTCGCAGCCGGCCAGCTCGGACCACTCGGCGAGCCGTTCGGCGACACCGGGGACATCGAGCCATGGCGAAAGGAAGCCGGGGGTCTGGGCCCCCTGCCCAGGAGCGGTTATGACGAGCACCGTCCTAGCGTGCACTGTAGAAGTTCGCCACACCTACCACGGAGACGACGAATTTTCCGGCCCCGCCTTTGTACCGTTCCGACAAATAGCGTTCACCTGGGGGTCACCAGACCGTTGCATGTTGCTGTGTGCATGCCGCCGAACGCCGGGTGTGAGCCCCGCAGTGGCCGTCGTCGTTCAGCCCGGCATTGACCAGCGCCTTGTGAACCCCGCATTCCCAGGTCGCTCGGCACTCGTCACCTTGACCGCGAAATACTGGGCTGGAGCCGCCGCCCAGAGAAGTGAGACGAAATGAGCGCAGGAACCGGCCAGATCCCGGACCCCGCTGCGGCCGGGTCGCTGTCCCAGGCTTCAGCCCAGGCGTCAGCCGGTGCCTCAGCGCAGGCCCCGGCGCACACAGCGGTACCGGGTGTGGCTGAGCGTGACTACCCGCAGACGCCGGTCCCGGTCAACCATGTCGAGCCCGCGCCCCGCCGGGTCCGCGGCTTCCTCGGCAACCAGCTGATCTTCGACACCACCAGCGCACGATATGTGTGGGAAATCCCGTATTACCCGCAGTACTACATCCCGCTCGCGGACATCGATTCGAAGTTCCTGGTCGACGAGAACGCCGAGCAGAGCACCCGCCGCGGGACCGCCCGTCGGCATGGGCTTAGCGCGGGTGGGATGGAACGTCGCAGCGCCGTCCGCGTGTACGGCACCGATGCGATCGAGGGCGTGGCCGGGACCGCCCATTTCGACTGGGCGGCGCTGGACGCCTGGTACGAGGAGGACGAACAGGTCTTCGTCCACCCCCGTAGCCCTTACTCCCGCGTCGACGCGCTCCGATCGCACCGGAGCGTCCGGGTTTCGCTGGACGGCGTCATCCTGGCCGAGACAGTCTCGCCGGTGATGGTGTTCGAGACTGGGCTGCCGACCCGCTACTACATCGACCGCACCGACGTCGACTTCACTCACCTGGTGCCCAGCGAGACCCGGACGGCCTGCCCGTACAAGGGGATAACCAGCGCTTACTGGTCGATCACGCTCGACCCGGGCGCCGGCGGCGGGACGGTCCGCCGCGAACATCAGGACCTGGCCTGGGCCTATGACTTCCCGACCCGCCAGTTGCTGCCGATCGCCGGGATGGTCGCCTTCTACAACGAGAAGCTCGACATCGAGGTCGACGGCCGCCCGCTACCCCGGCCGAGGACGCATTTCTCCTGAACGTTTGACTGCTCCGATCAGCCGCCCTCAGACCCCGGTCAGTGGGGGAACCGGGCCGTGCCGGCCCGCGAGGCTGTCAGGCGGGATGCTCGGCCGGGCCGGTGATGTAGCAGCGGCCGGACGGGGTGGCCCAGGCGAACACGCCGGGCTCGGGCTGCTCCAGCCGCCAGCCGCGGGCCTGCTTGACCCGGTGATGGCGCCGGCAGAGCGGGCCCAGGTTGCACTCGCAGGTGCGGCCGCCCTGATCGAATGGGACGGTGTGGTCGTTGTCGCAGGCGGCCGCGGGCATCCGGCACCCGGGAGCGGTACAGCAGGTATGTCGTGCCTGAATCAGGTGCCACAAAGACGGCGGAGGCCGGTAGTGAGGGCTTGCCCGGTCGTGGGCACACTCGGGCCCGGCGAGCGCGGATAGTTTCACGGTGAACAACCAACCCGAGCCACCCGGTGGGCCGCCAACGGGCCGGATTCGGGTGGCGCAACCGTGGCCAACGGCTTGCCCGTGCTCGCCGGTGACGGTGATGCACCAGTGGACGCCGGGCTGACCCAGCGCGCCAGCCGCGAGCTGGCGGGCAGAATGGCCGGTCACCGGCCCAAATCCGGCCAGGTGACCTGGTCCGTCACCGATCCCCATCACGGTGCTGAGCGGGACCGTGAGGTTCAGCCGGCCACACAGGCCGCCGCTTCGCTGGAGTTTGGCCGGGAAGGTGCTGGGTGCATTCCGGTCATCAGAGCCAGGGGAGTGCTGCTCTTCTGACTCGTCAGCCGCGACGTCGCCGTCGCCGTCGTCGCCTTCGTGGTCCGTGCCCAGCGCATCGTTGGCTGTGGGTGCGGCTACCGTGTCGCCGTTCAGCAGCGCGAGGTAGACGTGCACACGCAGGTCATCCAGGCTGCCCTCGGCCCCGGCCGTCCGCAGCTGGCGAGCCATAGCGGTGATACGGTTCCAGGCCGTCACCGTGTCGGTGACGGGCAGGCAGCGGCCCGCCAGCAGGGCGGTGACGCCGCCGGGCTCGGGTCCCCGCTCGATCCGGGCGTGCCGTTCTTCGTCTTGGCGCCGGCGCTCGGCGGCGTCTGGGTCGGCGGCCAGCAGGGCCCGGTTCAGCGCGCTGCGCAGCTGCCCGGTGGTCTGCTGCGGGGCCCGGCCGATCAGCTGGGCCTCGATGCGCCGGGCCAGGTCAGGGTCCTGGCCGCTCAGGCCGTTGATGAGGACCAGCGCCTTGGGCCAGTCAACGCGCCCGGACGCCAGCGCCATCGCCGTGGCCGGAAGCTCGTGCAGCATGGCGGCGCGGTCCATCAGCAGCTGAGTGCCCCGAGTGGTCAGCGTCAGCGCCGCCGCGAGCTCGACGTCGGCCGCGTCGATGGCGGTGCTGTCCGAGGCGCCGTCCGTCTTGGCCTGCTCCTGCCGCCGCCGGCTGAACTCCGATACCGCGGCCAGCTCAGCGGCGGCGGCCAGAGATGCGACCTTCCGCCACCCCCGGATCAGTCCGAGCAGGGCATTGTCCCCGCGCTGAGCCAGCGCTGATCCACTCGAGATCCTCGCCGCCAGCGGCTCCGGTGCGCCAGTCCGGGCCGCGCCGCCCGACGCTGAGCTGGTCGGGCCGGGTTCAGCGTCCGGCTGGCTGGGCTCATCATCGGAAGTGCCCGATTCGCTGGCGGCGGGCGCGCTGCATTCAGACAGGAACGCGGTCAGCACCGGGCCGGGCGGCATTTCATCGAGCGGGCCAGCCTGCCGGAACGCAGCTTCCAGCGCGTGATCGTTGTCCTCCGAAGCGCCCCTCTCCAGCGCCTCCAGGAGGGTGGCGGGCAGCCAGGCCGACGCGGTGAGCCACATGCCTGGCTCGGTGGCGCTGGCCCCGGTGGATGGCGGCGCCGCAGAAGTGTCGCCGGGATCGTCCGGCGGGAGGCCGCCCGAAGCGTTTTCAATCATCGCGGCCGCCTCCTTCAATAGCTGACGCCGCCGTGAATCATCTATCGAACATAATATCGAACTCCGATATCGAATTCAAGCCATTCGGCAATACATGCTAAAAGCGCACATGGAGAGGAGATTTCGTGTGCACTTTTCTTTTTTGGTGACCATTCGCCGGGCCAGGCGGGGCGGTCGTCCGGCCGGTGGCCAGCTGGCGAGTGGGCCGGACGGCGGGGCCGGGCGGTTGGTCGTCGGCTGATCTGGCCGGAGGGTGGGCGGCGTTCGTTACCGGTCGGCCGTCAGCCGCCCGAGCACGATCGCGACCCACAGCGCGAACCCGTCCCGGCCGTCCGACGGTGCGTAGCCGGTCAGCTCCGTCACCCGCCGAAGCCGGTACCGCACCGTGTTCGGGTGCACGAACAGCATCCGGGCGGTGGCCTCCAGCGACGAGCCCTGCTCCAGGTAGGTGGTCAGCGTGTCCACGAGGGCCGAACCGCCGGCCAGCAGCGGCTCGTACACCTGGCTGATCAGGCGCGACCGGGCGTCGGTGTCGCCGTCCATGGCGCGTTCGGGCAAGAGTTCGTCCGCACTGACCGGGCGGGGTGCGTCCGGCCAGGCGGCGGCGGCGCGCAGGCCAGCCAGAGCGGCGCGGGCGGATCCGGCGGCCGAACGAAGGTCCGGCACCACCGGGCCCACGACGAGCGGCCCGGCCCCGAAGCGGCCGGCGAAGCGTTCGGCCGCACTGATCGGGTCGTCGGTGCCGCCGAGCACGACGATCAGGCGGTTGCCCTGGACACCGGCCAGCACGTCGAGGCGGGCCCGCTTGGCGTCGGTGCGCAGATCGTCGATGAGGGCGCCGGACTCCTCGCTGCCGGCCCGCCCATCCGGCTGCGCGTCCAGTGTGCCAGCGATCACCGCGACGGGAGAGGACGTCCAGCTCAGCGCCGACGCCCACGAGTTCAGCGATTCCTCGGTCTCACCGCGCACCAGCGAGCCGACGACCAGGGCTTCCAGCCGGGCGTCCCATGCCCCGCGAGCCTCGGCCGTGCGCGCGTAGACCTGGGCCGCGCCGAACGCGACCTCGCGCGTGTAGCGGAGCACGGCCTCGCGCAGTTCGACCTCGCCGCCAGGCGCGGCCAGCTCGTCGACCTGCGATTCGACGACGTCGATGATGACGCGCACCATTTCGACGGCCTGTTGCAGGCTGACCGCCCGGGCCAGCTCGCGCGGGGCGGTGCCGAACACCTCACCGGCTACCGCGGGCCGGGTCCGCTCGGGATGCCGTACCCAGTCCACGAACGCGGCGATCCCCGCCTGGGCGACCAGGCCGAGCCAGGACCGGTTTTCCGCGGACATGGCCCGGAACCACGGCAGCCGCTTGTCCATGGACGCGATGGCGGCCGTGCCCAGGTTGCCCATGGACCGTTCGATCCGGGCGATGGTCTCCTCGTTGACCCGACTTGCTCCTGGGCCGCCGCGAGCACCCCGGCCACCGCGTCCGCCGCGACCCCGCACACCGCGACCGGCACGAGAACCCGCAGAGTTGCCAGGATTGACGGCGCCACCGGCATCGTCGATACCCGGGGCCCCATGCCCACTCAGGGCAGTGACGGCACCCAGTGCTCCAACCGCGTCGGCCGCCCTGCCCGCACCGCCAGCCCCAAGAGACTCGTCAAGACCGTTCGCCTCGCCAGCCGCATCAGCACCGATAAGACCGTTAGGCACTTCAGCATCTGCAACCTCTTCGGCACCGTTAGCATCAGCGGTCTTGCTAACCGCATTGGACTCGGCCGCATCACGAGGACCATCAGTCACAGCGGTATCAGGCGACTCATCGGTGACGTCTGCGGTTCCAGCGCCGGCATCAGGAGTTACAGCCGACTCATCGGCACCAGGCGTATCTGCGGCCGCGGCGGCGGACGCCTCGGGGGGTCGCTTGCTGCCCTTGCGCAGCCGCCGTGGGGAGCCGGTCTGCTCGCTGGTGGCCATGCGCCTAGAGTGTCACGTCTATGAAGACTGAGATCATCGAGGTCCGCACGGGCAGCCGTGAAGGCATTTTCGACCTCACCGCTGAGTGCCAGAGTTTCGTATCCGGCGCAGCTGCGGGCGGCGACGGAATGCTTAACGTCTTCGTGCCGCACGCGACGGCTGGCCTCGCGGTGATGGAGCTCGGGGCGTCCAGCGACCGGGACCTGCTCGCGGTGCTGGCCGACCTGCTGCCCGCCGACGACCGCTGGCAGCACGCCCACGGCTCGCGCGGCCACGGCCGGTCTCACGTGCTGCCGGCGTTCCTGCCGCCATACGCCACGATTCCGGTGGTCAATGGCCGGATCGCGCTCGGCACCTGGCAGTCGATCGCGCTGGTCGATCTCAACGTCGACAATCACGTACGCCAGGTCCGCTTGTCATTTTTTTAATGAAAGGGTCTCGTGGCGATGAGTCGTGAGTCGGCGCGGCGTCACAACTGGCGAGAAGCGCAGGAAACGACACACACAAGGAGCGCCGGAAATTGGTGCGCACGATATTGGTGAGCGCCGGATTGTGGTGAGCGCGGGATATTCGTGTGCGCGGCGGTGGCGTGGCCGCACTGCCTGCGGCGGGGCGGCCGCGCGACACCCCCACGGAGGAGCGACGGCCGCAGGACAGCGACGAGCAGGCCAATTGGCGCCGGGAGGACATCGTGAGTACAGGGCTGACCAGCGCGGGTCGCGAACGGCTGCACGAGGTGGCGGGACGGTACATCGGAGACGGCCAGGACCCGGGCAGGTACCAGGTCCCGGGCCTGGTCGGGCTGGTCGCAGCGGGCGGTGACGTGCACGTGGAGGCGCTCGGCGCGATGGCCGTCGGCGGCGCGCCCGTGAGCCGCGACACGATCTTCCGCATCGCGTCCGACACCAAGCCGATCACCGCTGCCGCCGTGCTGGCGCTGGTGGCGGAGGGGCGGCTGGAGCTGGACGAGCCGGTGGACCGGCTGCTGCCGGAGCTGGCCGATCGCCGGGTGCTGCGCCGGATGGACGGGCCGCTGGACGACACCGTGCCCGCGCAGCGGGCGATCACCACCCGCGACCTGCTGACGTTCACGTTCGGCTTCGGGCTGGCGGTGGAGATGTTCTTCGCCGCCGAGCCGTGGCCGGTCGTCGCGGCCGCGAACGAGGCGCACCTGGAGACCCTGGGGACGCCGAACCGCGGTGGGCAGCCGGACCCGGACACCTGGATGGCGGGGCTCGGTTCGCTGCCGCTGCTGGCCCAGCCGGGCGAACGCTGGTTCTACAACACCGCCGCCTCGGTCCTCGGGGTACTGGCCGCCCGGGCGGCGGGGCAGCCGTTCGGCGAGGTGCTGAGGACGCGGATCTTCGAGCCGCTGGGCATGCGCGACACCGGCCTGTGGACCGGCCAGACCAGCCGGCTGGTGACCGCCTACAAGCCCAGCGGGACCGGGCTGGTCGTGTGGGACGAGCCGGACGGATCGTGGAGCCACCCGCCCCGGTTCGGTGACGGCGCCGCTGATCTGGTGTCGACCGCCGACGACATGCTGGCCTTTTCCCGGATGCTGCTGGGCGGCGGGTCGCCGGTGCTGCCCGCCGAGCTGGCCGGACAGATGACCACCGGCCAGCTCACCGCCGAGCAGAGGGCTCGCGGCGGGCTCGGCCCCGACTTCTTCAAAGACAAGTCCTGGGGCTTCGGGATGGCCGTGCAGAACGACGGCGCCTACGGCTGGGCGGGCGGCTTCGGCTCGACCTGGCTGATGGACCCGGGCCACGACCTGACCGTGCTGATGCTGACTCAGAGGATGTTCGCCGGCCCGGAGCCGGAAGCCTTGTACACCGAGTTTCAGGCCGCCGCCTACGACGCGCTGGCCTGAGCCCCGCGCCGCGCCCCCCGGAGTTAGCGGATCCCGTCCCAGGCGGCCCGTTCGCGGCCGTCCGGGTCGGCGGCCGCGGCGACCTCCTCTCCGAGCAGGCCGGTGGTCCGCCGGGCGGGGTCGTAGGGCGTCCAGCCAGGGTCGCCGCCGGTGATGAAGTCCACCCACACCCTGTGTACCTGGCTGGCGATGGCCTGGCTCGGCTCGGCACCAAGACGAGGCTCGAGCTCGGCCCGGCCAGCGGTGCCGAACACGAACGGGATCTCCACGCCGTGGCAGGCGCCCAGCTCGTGGTTGTCGGCCGGATCCGGGTAGTCGAACCGGTACATCCAGGTCACGGCCCCAGCACCGCCGGCGTCCCGGGCTTCGGCCACCCGGATGGCGGGCACCCGGAAGAACCAGTCAGTGATCACCGCCGCCAGCAGGTCGCCGGGGCTGGCCCCGGACCGGCCGGACCGGTAGATGGTCAGCCCGTCGCCGGACAGGCCGTACCCGGCCGCCACCGCCTCGAGCGCCGCGTCGTCGATCAGGCCGATCGTGCCCGCGGCGACCAGGAACAGCCGGGCCTCGTCCCGGTTCGACCCGATCAGCAGGCGCACGTCGCGGCCCTGGCCGGTCGCGATCGAGGTGAGCGGGGCGGCGGGCAGCACCGTCCCGTCCACGGTCGGCGCGAACGGCAGCAGGCTCAGCGCCAGCGAGCCCCAGCGGGCCGGATCGGGGGTGGTCTGCACCTCGACCACCAGGTCGGAAGCCGCCTGCACCAGCTTCTCCAGCGGCACCGCCTTGATCGATTCCCGGTCGGCGGGCACGCCGAGCGCGGCCGCCAGGTAACCGGCCACCATCTGGCCCTGTTCGGCCGTGATCGTGTGCGCGCCGGCGCCGCTCTCGGCGATGGCCTGCGCGAACAGGCCCTCCGAGCGGGGCATCGACAGCAGCGTGGTCACGCTCATGGCGCCCGCCGACTCACCGGCCACCGTGACCCGGGCCGGGTCGCCGCCGAAGGCCGCGATGTTGTCCTGCACCCAGCGCAGCGCGGCGAGCTGGTCGAGCAGCCCGAGGTTGGCGTCCCCGTCCGCGGCGTCCCTCTCCGCGGCGTCTCCGGCCGCGGACTCGCCCGTGGAGCCGGTGAACAGGAAGCCCTCGGCGGCCAGCCGGTAGTTGATCGTGACGCACACGATGCCGTCGCGGGCGAACGCGCTGCCGTCGTACTCGGCGAGGGACCCGGAGCCGTTCATGAACGAGCCGCCGTGGATCCACACCAGCACCGGCAGCCCGCCCGAGCCGGCACCCCCGGCCCCGCCCGAGCCAGAACCCCCGCCCGAGCCAGAACCCCCGCCCGAGCCAGAACCCCCGCCCGCGAGGACGTTTTCCGGGGTCCAGATATTGAGGTTCAGGCTCTCCTCACCCGGGATCACCACCTCCGGGAAGAGCGGCTGGTACTGCGGCGGGTAGTCACCCTTGGGGACGGTGGGCCCGTACGCGGTCGCGTCCCGGGTCCCGGTCCAGCCAGCGACCGGCTGCGGTGGCCGCATCCGGTTCGGGCCGAACGGCGGCGCCGCGTACGGCACCCCCAGGAACGCTGCCACGCCGTCCTCGGCCAGGCCGCGAACGGCCCCGTCACCGAGCTGGACCACTGGATGCCGCCCTGCATCGCTCATGGGTCTCATGATGATCTACGCCGCGGCAGTTATCGAGACCTGCCCGGCGCAGATCAGTGCCCGATTGTCGCCACCCAAGCGGGTGGTAAAGGCCCCATCTTGGGGCGATGTGTGCGAGATTGTTGATGATTACGATCCCGGCAACGGGGATGAGGGACCGGATGGAACATTTACCAACGTCCCGAACGCCTGCTGCACATGAATCACCGTTCAGGCACCGCGCTCACCGACGTCGAGCTCAGCCCATTTCCTGCCTCAAGAGGGGGATCGTAGATGGAGGGCGACTTCGATCCGGCGGCCCAGCCGGAGCTGAACCGCCGGAAGGCCCACGGATCGGCGCGGGTTTACGTGATCCGCAGTGTCTGCGGCAACCCGCGCCGATCCTGGCTGAGTTCCGGGCCTAGCCGCGCACCTCTGGCTGGTTCTCGGTCTCCGGGCGGTCGGGGACGTTGGCCTGGACCGTGGCCTGCGGGTCGGCCAGGGCCTCGCTGACCGGCAGGTCCAGCTTGTACTTCTCGATCGCCTTGGTCAGCACGTCCGGCTTGACCTCACCGCGCTTGGCCAGCTGGCTGAGCACGGCCACGGTGATCGATTCCGCGTCCACGTGGAAGAAGCGGCGGGCCGCGGCCCGGGTGTCGGAGAAGCCGTAACCGTCGGTGCCGAGCGAGGTGTACGAAGCCGGCACCCAGCGGGCGATCTGGTCGGGGACGGCCCGGATCCAGTCGCTGACCGCGACGACCGGGCCCGGCCGGCCGTCCAGCGCCTGGGTGACGTACGGGACCCGCTGGTCCGCCTCCGGGTGCAGCAGGTTCCACTCCTCGGCCGCCATCGCGTCCCGGCGCAGCTCGGTCCACGAGGTCGCGGACCACACCGACGCGGACACGCCCCAGTCGTCGGCCAGCAGCTGCTGGGCCTGGAGGCCGGCCCGCACGGCGACACCCGACGCGAGGATCTGGGTCTGGGGGTGATCCCCGCCGCCGTCGGGCTGAACCGCAGGCGCGGGCGCGTACTCGTACAGCCCGCGCAGGATGCCCCGCTCGAGCGCGGCCGGGCCGCCCGGGTAGTTGGCCGGCTCCGCGGGCTGCGGGTACGGCTCGTTGTAGAGGGCCAGGTAGTAAAAGATGTTCTCACCCTCGGGGTGATCCGGGGTCGAGGTGTACATCCGCCGCAGCGCGTCCTTGATGACGTAGGAGATCTCGAACGCCCAGGCCGGGTCGTAGGAGATGCACGCCTCGCTGACCGACGCCAGCAGCATGCTGTGGCCGTCGTTGTGCTGCAGGCCCTCACCGGTCAGCGTGGTCCGCCCGGCCGTCGCGCCGAGCAGGAAGCCCCGGCCGAGCTGGTCGCCGAGCGCCCACATCTGGTCGCCGGTCCGCTGCCAGCCGAACATCGAGTAGAAGATGTAGACCGGGATCATCTGGGTGCTGTGCGTCGCGTACGACGTGCCGGCCGCGATCATCGAACCCATCGCGCCGGACTCGCTGATCCCCTCGTGCAGGATCTGGCCCTTCTCGGACTCCTTGTAGGACAGCAGCAGGTTCCGGTCGACGGCATCGTAGGTCTGCCCGTGCGGGGAGTAGATCTTGGCCGACGGGAACAGCGAGTCCATGCCGAACGTGCGGGCCTCGTCCGGGATGATCGGGACGAACCGGGCGCCCAGCTCCTTGTCCTTCATCAGGTCCTTGAGCAGCCGTACGAAGGCCATGGTGGTGGCGATCGGCTGCTTGCCGGAGCCCTTCTTCAGCTCGTCGTAGGTCTTGTCCGGTACCGGCGGCAGCGGCTTGGCCCGTACGACGCGCTTGGGCAGCACGCCGCCCAGGGCGGCCCGCCGCTCCTGCATGTACTGGATCTCGTCGGAGTCCTCGCCCGGGTGATAATAAGGCGGCAGATCCGCTTCCAGCGCCTTGTCCGAAATCGGCAGGTAGAGCCGGTCGCGGAACTCCTTGAGCTCGGCGTGAGTGAGCTTCTTCATCTGGTGGGTGGCGTTGCGGGCCTCGAAGTCCGGCCCCAGCGTCCAGCCCTTGATCGTGTGGGTGAGGATCACGGTGGGCTGGCCGACGTGCTCGCGGGCGGACTTGAAGGCCGCGTAGACCTTGCGGTAGTCGTGCCCGCCGCGGGACAGGTTGCGCAGGTCGTCGTCGGACAGGTGCTCGACCATCTTGCGCAGCCGCGGGTCGCCGCCGAAGAAGTTCTCCCGGATGTAGGCGCCGCTTTCCACCGAGTAGGTCTGGAACTGCCCGTCGGGCGTGGTGTTCATCTTGTTGACGAGCACGCCGTCGGTGTCCTGGGCCAGCAGCGGGTCCCAGTCGCGGCCCCAGATGACCTTGATCACGTTCCAGCCCGCGCCGCGGAAGTAGGCCTCGAGCTCCTGGATGATCTTGCCGTTGCCGCGGACCGGCCCGTCCAGCCGCTGCAGGTTGCAGTTGATGACGAAGGTGAGGTTGTCCAGCTCTTCGCGGGCGGCCAGGCCGATCGCGCCGAGCGCCTCGGGCTCGTCCATCTCGCCGTCGCCGAGGAACGCCCACACGTGCGAGCGGCTGGTGTCGTGCAGCTCGCGGGCCAGCAGGTAACGGTTGAAGCGGGCCTGGTAGATGGCGTTCAGCGGGCCGAGGCCCATCGAGACGGTCGGGAACTCCCAGAAGTCCGGCATCAGCCGCGGGTGCGGGTAGGACGGCAGGCCGCCACCCGGGTGGGAGAGCTCCTGGCGGAACCCGTCCAGCCGCTGCTCGCTCAGCCGGCCCTCGAGGAACGCGCGGGCGTAGATGCCCGGGGCCGCGTGGCCCTGAAAGAAGACCTGGTCGCCGGACTCGCCGTAGTCCTTGCCGTGGAAGAAGTGGTTGAAGCCGACCTCGTACAGGCTGGCGGCCGACGCGTAGGTGGCGATGTGGCCGCCGACGCCCAGGCCCGGCCGGTTCGCGCGGGAGACCATGACGGCCGCGTTCCAGCGGATGTAGGCGCGGATCCGGCGCTCGACGTACTCGTCGCCCGGGAACCACGGCTCGCGCTCGGGCGTGATCGTGTTGATGTAATCGGTGCTGCGCAGTCCCGGCACGCCGACCTGCTGCTCACGGGCCCGCTCCAGCAACCGGAGCATGACGTAACGGGCCCGGCCGCGGCCGCGGGTCTGCACGACCGTGTCGAAGGAATCGACCCATTCCTTGGTCTCGTCCGGATCGATGTCGGGCAGCTGGGTCGGGAGCCCGTCATTGATGATCGAGAAGCGCTGGCGTCCGGAAGCCACGGGGTAGCCTCGCCTTCCGCTAGTTCAGGGCGGCTGTCCGCCGCGATGTTTCGATGATGTCCAGACCAATCGTCCTGCGTTTGGCCCGTGAATGCATCTCTACTGCAGGGTAACCGGGCCTCGGCGTGCCCGGTCCGTGGCCGCCCGCAGGGCTGTTTTGGGCCTGAAACGGGACTGCCCTGCGCGTAAAACGAGGCCGCGTCCGGCGCAAATTGTGACCGCAGATTGCTCAGTAGTGGCGATTGGCACTTGCGCGCCGGGCGATCGGCGTGTGAACTGTCCCAACAAGTAGTGCTGACGCGGTCATCGCCCCGGCACGGGACCACGGTAAGGGGCCGTGGATCTACGGGCCGGCCAAGGGTGCGATGGCGCGGGGAGGGTGCAGGAGGACGTCAGTGAGCGCGACCGCGGGCCAGGCCCAGGACCAACGCGGCCAGGCCGAACGGCTCGGCATCAAGCCGGGCCAGGTGGTGCAGGAGATTGGTTATGACGACGATTGCGACGAGGATCTGCGCGACGCGATCGGCGACGTGGACGGTGTGGAGCTGGTCGGCGAGGAATACGACGACGTGGTCGACGTCGTCCTGCTGTGGTGGCGGGACGAAGACGGAGACCTTGTTGACGCCCTGGTCGACGCGCTGACGCCGCTCACCGACGGGGGATACATCTGGCTGCTGACACCGAAGGCAGGCCGGGACGGGCACGTGGAGCCGAGTGACATCGGCGAGGCAGCCCCGACCGCGGGCCTGTCCCAGACGTCGAGCATCAGCGCGGCCCGTGACTGGTCTGGTTCCCGGCTGGTGGCGCCCCGCGCCCGCCGCTGAGTTCACAGTGTCCCAGTAGTGGCAGACTTGGCCTTGCGCAGCGTTCGCTGCGGTGAGGCCAGGTATCCACTAGGGAGAGGACCCCAGGCATGGCGGCTGAGATCGGCGAAGAGGCTCCGGACTTCGAGCTGACCGACCAGCATGGCACTCCGGTCAAGCTGTCGGATTTCCGCGGCTCGAAGAACGTTGTGCTGGTCTTCTACCCGCTGGCGTTCAGCGGCGTGTGCAGCGGTGAGCTGTGCGCGATCCGCGACGACTTCCCGGAGATCACCCGGGACGACGTGGAGCTGCTGACCGTCTCGGTGGACTCGATGTTCACCCACCGGGCCTGGGCCGAGGCCGAACATTTCAATTTCGGATTGCTGTCGGATTTCTGGCCGCACGGCGACGTGGCCAGGTCCTATGGTGTCTTCGACGATGACCGGGGGCTGTCCACGCGCGGCACCTTCATCATCGACAAGTCCGGTGTCGTGCGGTGGAAGGTCGTGAACCCGATCCCGCAGGCGCGTGACATCAGCGAGTACCAGAAGGCGCTCGCGGCGCTCGACTGACTTGCCCGCCCGTGCGGGCGGGTGCACGGTAGGGATTGGAGTAGATGGCGGGGATGCCCTGCTTCCACTGTGGTACCCGGCAGGTCGACCCGGACCGGGGGCCGAGCCCCTGGGGGCGGGGGCTGCTGAACGATCACCAAATCCTCGTCTGCCCCGGCTGCCAGACGCAGCGGGACTGGACGGCGGACCTGGACCGCTGCGGCCGGTGCGGCAGCTCCCACCTGGTGCGGCGGCTGGACGAGGTGGAGTGCCGCGACTGCGGCCTCATCCGGCTGACCGGCACGATCCCCGCGGCCCGCACCGCCGGGACGTCCGGTGAGTCCATCCCCGCATCCCCCGACCCGGAGCTGGCCGCCGAGGTCGAGCGGGCCCTGGCCAAGGTCCTCGGCAAGACCGCGAAGGTCATCGCCGCCTCATGAGCGAGCAGGACGAAGGGACTGGGCGCGTGGAGTTCGACATCATCGTCGAGGTGCCACAGGGATCCCGGAACAAGTACGAGTGGGACCCGGCCATCAACGCGATCCGGCTGGACCGGATGCTGTTCACCTCGACCCGGTATCCGCACGACTACGGGTTCATCCCCGGCACGCTGGCCGAGGACGGCGACCCGCTCGACGCCATGGTCATCCTGGACGAGCCGACGTTCCCCGGCTGCGAGATCGCGGTCCGGCCGATCGGCGTGTTCTGGATGACCGACGAGAAGGGCCCGGACGCCAAGATCCTCACCGTTCCGGCTCGCGATCCCCGGTACACCGCCCTGACCGACCTGAACGATGTACCGGAGCACGTGACCGCGGAGATCGGGCACTTCTTCGACGTCTACAAGGAGCTCGAGCGGGACAAGGGCACCGACGTCCGCGGCTGGCAGGATCGCGTGGCGGCGGAGCGGATCATCGCCGAATCGTTCGCCCGGGCGGCCGAGGACCAGGCCACCGAGGCCGAGCTGAACTGACCGGCCGGGGCTGATCAGAGGCCGTTGGCCTGCTCGGCCCGGCGCGAGTGCTCGATCAGGCCGGTGGCCAGCCCGATCAGGTGCGACGGGATGATCGGCTTGGTGACGTGACCGTCGGCCGCCTGCAGCCGGTCGGCGGTGGCCCCGGTGACCTCGAACGCGGTCATCATCGCGACCGGCAGCTTGGGCCTGGCCGCCCGGATGGCGGACAGCAGCTCCAGCGCACCAGCGCCACGCTGCCCGCCCGCGCCGTCCGCGCCGGCCGCGGCGGGCAGCTCGCCGGGCAGCTCGAAGTCGATCAGGATCAGGTCCCAGAGCTCGTGCTTGGCCCGGCCCAGCGCCAGCGCCGGGTCGCTTTCCGGGGAGACGTCGAACGCTTCCCAGTTCCCCAGGACGAACTCGACGAAGCGCGAGACCGCGAGGTCACGCTCGATCACGAGAATCCTGCCGGGGCCGATGCTCCGCATGTTTTCCATGACCTGAGTATCGGCAGTGGCCGTAGCAACCCGGGGTGTAGCCGGGTTGCGGCCAGGTAGCAGCGCGCGGCCGGCTAGCGGGAGTGCGCGGCCGAGTGCGCTGAGTGGTCGTGGCTCTCGGCGTCGGCCGGGCCGTTCATCATGCGAAGCATCGCCATTCCGCCGGTGCGCACGAACCGGACCAGCAGCGCCACCGCCAGCAGCCCGAACGCGATGTTCAGCCAGGTGGTGTAGTCCCAGCTGATGCCCTTGTCGGGGATGGTGGCGACGGCCCGGCTGGGGATCAGCCCGAGGGCGCCGAACACCAGCTCGACCACGTAACCGGCGATGACCATGGTGGCGTAGAAGCTGGCCAGGATGAACGCGGCCATCCTGGCGCCGTAGTACTTCCGGTAGATGTTCAGGATCGGCAGGATGATCAGGTCGGCGAAGATGAACGCGACCACGCCGCCGAAGCTGATCCCGCCCTTCCACAGCACCACCGCCAGCGGCACGTTGCCGATCGAGCAGACGAACGACACGATCGCCACCAGCGGGCCGATCAGCGGGCCCCACACCTTGGCCGCCAGCGGGTGCCCGGCGAAGAAGAACGCCTGCCAGAACGAGTCCGGCACCCAGGCGGCGATGGCGCCCGCGGCCAGCAGGCCGATGACCAGGTCGCGCAGGATCGCGGCCCACTCCATCACGAACACGTGCGCGACCGCGGTATACCCGTCGCGGGACAGCAGCCGCCGCCAGAACGAGCCGTCGCCCTGGACCGACATGTCCATGGCCGCGTGGCCCTCCATCGACCCGGCCAGCCCGTGGTCGGCCTGCTCCCGGGCCTCGCGCAGCAGCTTCTCCCGCAGGAACAGCCGGAAGCCGACCGCCAGCACCACGATCATGATCGGCCCGCCGGTGAACTCGGCCAGCGTGAACTGCCAGCCCATCAGCAGCGCGAGGATCACGCCGAGCTCGATGACCAGGTTGGTCGAGGCGATCTCGAACGCCATGGCCGCGGTGAAGCTCGCGCCCTTGCGGAACAGCGAGCGGGCCAGCGCCACCGCCGCGTAGGAGCACGAGGACGAGGCCGCCCCCAGGCCGGCCGCCACCGCCAGCGTGCGCGGCCGGTCGTCGCCCAGCAGCCGGACTATCGTCGACCGCCGCACCACGGCCTGAACGACCGCCGACAGCGCGAACCCGAGGATCAGTGCCCAGGCGATCTCCCACGTCATCGATCCTGCGATCGACAGGGCGTGAATGATCGCATGCATGCTGGCCGCCTTCCTTCTGCTGAGTCACAGTAGCGTTCAAATACCCCTAGGGGGTATCGTAGCGGCAGCGTCAAGCAGGGCATCGAGCACCACCCGGACCGCGGGCTGGCGGTCGCCGCCGCGGCGGCTGACCGTGAAGATCTTCCGGGTGACGGGTTCGGCCGGGGGCCGCAGGCGGACGCCCGCGGGCGGCGAGAGCGCGGCCAGCCGCGGTACCAGCGTCACCCCGGCCCCGGCCGCCACCAGGCTCAGCAGCACGGCGAAGTCGGTGGCGCGGGCCACCACCCGGGGCACGAAGCCGGCCCGGCGCAGGCCCGCTGGATCATCTCGGCGCAGGCCGTGCCCGTCCGCGGAGCCAGGAACGGCTGGTCACCGAGCGAGGCGAGCGGGACCGGGCCGTCCGCCCCCGGGTGGCCATCCGGCACGGCGAGGAAGACTGGGTCGGTCAGCAGCTCGCGCCGCTCGAACAAGGGGTCCAGCGGCCGGGGGAAGATGTCGTACTCGTGCGCCACCGCGACGTCGGCCTCGCCCCGCAGCACCGCGGGCAGCGACTCCTCGGGCTCCAGCTCCTCCAGGCCGAGCTGGACGTGCGGCGCCGACTGGGCCAGCTCCGCCCAGGCGGTCGCGACCACGGTGGCGGCCGCCGACGGGAAGGCGGCCAGCACGACCCGGCCGGTGACCTGGTCCCGCAGTGCGGCCAGATCGGCCTCGGCCGCGTCCAGCCGGGTCAGCAGCGCGTCGGTGTGCGCGACCAGCAACGTGGCGGCCGGGGTCAGCGCGATGCCCCGGCCCGCCCGTTCGGTCAGCGGCAGCCCGACCTCCCGCTCCAGCGCGGCCAGCTGCTGCGACACGGCGGGCGCGGAGTACCCGAGCGCGGACGCGGCCGCCGTCACCGACCCGTACGCGCTGACCGCGTGCAATACCCGTAGTCGTCTCACATCGAGCATGAAGTAATACTTATCATTCTTTTGGAAAATCTGAACTAGACCCAAACACTGAGGCCGGCCAGGCTCAGTGGGGTGAAACGATCCCGGACCGGAAGCTCCGCCGCCGCGACTGCCGCCGCAGGAGCAACGGTCGTCCTATGGGCGAGTGCGTTCCCGGCGATCTCGGTGGCGGTGCCGGAATTCGGCCCGGCCGGGCTCTCGGTGGCCCGGCTGGCGGTGGCGTCGGCGGCGCTGGCCCTGGCCGCACCGTTCGCCGGCGTGCGGCGGCCGCGGGCCCGCGACCTGCCGCTGATCGGCCTGTGCGGGCTGGCCGGGATGACCGCCTACCAGCTGCTGCTCAACCTGGGGGAGCGGGTGGTGCCGGCCGGGACCGCCAGCCTGCTGGTGGCGACCGCGCCGGTCTACGCCAGCCTGCTGGCCACCTGGTTCCTGGGGGAACGGGCCAGCCGGCGGCGGTGGGCGGGCAGCGCGATCGCGTTGGCCGGGTCGGCGGTGATCGCGGTGTCGCACGGCCTCGGGTTCGGCGCGGCCGCGCTCGTCGTCCTGGCGGCGGCGGTCGTCCAGGCCGTGTTCCACACCGCGCAGAAGCCGCTGCTCGCCCGCTACACAAGCTTCGAGGTCACCGTCTACGCGATGTGGGCCGGGACCCTGTTCGTCCTGCCCTGGACCGGGAGCCTGGCGCGTGCCCTCCCCAACGCCAGCGCCGGCGCGATCGGCGCCGCCGTGTTCCTGGGCATCGCGCCATCGGCGGCCGGCTTCGTCCTCTGGGCCTACGCGCTGGCCCGGATGGACGTCGGCCGCGCCACCACCGCCCTGTACCTGGTGCCGGTGGTGGCCGTGCTGATCGCCCTGGTCTGGCTCGGGCAGGTCCCGAGCCCGCTGGAACTGGCCGGCGGCGCCCTCGCCCTAGCCGGGGTGGTGCTGGCCAGCGGCACCCTCCGGCCGCGGATCGGCCGCCGGCCCGGCCTCCAGGGTCTCGGTCAGCCGCCGCACCTGGGTGACGACGTCGGCCGGACTCCAGGCTCCGGTGGTGGCAGCCGAGATCTCGATCGCCGTCCCGTCCGGCCGGCGGATCTTGATCCTGGTCGTGCTCAGCGGGTGCCGGTGCCCGTGGCGCTGCCGCAGCCAGGCGACGGTCCCGGTCAGCAGCACGCTGATCGCCCCGCCCGAGCCGACGCTGACCGATAGCGCCTCCAGCACGCTGCCCAGCGTGCCCGGGGCAGGCCGGTCCGAGACGAGCACGACATGGCCGCGCAGCTCGTCCTCCTGGACCAGCCAGTTCCGCAGCGAGCGCAGCTCGTCCGCGTCCGCGCCGGTCATCGTGATCGCCAGTTCGCTGACCATGCTCAGCCTCCGCAGGGTGGCGCGTAGGGCAGTTCGGGTCCGCCGTGGGCGGGCAGGGTCCGGGAAAGATACTCGTAAACGGTCCGCAAGGTGAGCTGGGGCGGTCCATTCGGATCGCCATTTCGCAGGAGGTTCAGCAGCTCACCGGTGAATGCGGTGTAGGTGTCACCTTCCGGCGCGAGCGCCAATTCGTTCGGGCCGCCGAGGTGAGCACAAATCCGCCGTGTACCTGGGCCAGGTTCGCCGCCTCGTCCTGGGTACTTCCCAGCACGCCGAGCGCCCGGCACGTGCACCGCGATCTGCTAGAGCAGTCATAACAGATCCCCTCCCCAGCCGCTTTTATAACAGCAACTCAGGCGGAATCACCACAGCCGATACGAAAGCGATATTTACCGCTTAACAAGCTGACCCTGTCGCTCGATGCAGGAGAATGGTCTGGCGCCGGTCGCGGTAGACGATCGCGATCTTGTCCGGTGCGCGCTGGGCGGTGCGGCGCAGGAGGTCGGCGATGCAGTGCTGGCGGGCCTGGCCGGCGAGCCGCTCGACATCCGGAGCGGGAGGCCTTTGAGCTGGCATTATCTGATCCGTCAGGGCGCCCCGCCGCTCCGACCTTGATCGTTGTCCGGTCGCACTCTACCGTGTGACTCTGATCACCACTTAACCGCAGGAGAGACCAATGTCCGGAATCGTTGTTGGCATCGACGCGTCGCGTCATTCCATGGCCGCCCTCAACTGGGCCATGCGGGCGGCGGCGGCCCGTAACACACCGCTGACCGTCGTCACCGTTGAGGTCGTCGTCGCCAGTGGCTGGGGCGGCAGCCAGGTGTACGGAGCCGACTTCGAGCTGCGGGACAAGGCACAGAAGGCCGCGGAAGAGGCGGTCGCCAACGCCGCCAAGGCGCTGGGCGCCGACGCGCCTGCTTCGGTGACCGTGAAGGCCGTGCTCGGCCAGCCCGCCGAGCAGCTGCTCAACGAGGCCAAGGGCGCCGACCAGCTGGTGGTGGGCCGCCGCGGCATCGGCGGTTTCAGCCGCCTGATGCTCGGCTCGGTCACCAGCCAGATCGTGCACCACGCCGACTGCCCGGTGACCATCGTCCCCGACTGACGTTCTGCCCGGGCGGTCCCGCCACTCACGGGACCGCCCGGCCAGCGCTCAGTGCAATGGCCACGCGAACGCCGCCACAATGCACGGGTCGCGATGACGCCCCTGAGGTAAGCCCTTACTTACCTGGCCCTGAGCCGCGACGATCCGGCGCGACGCTGTAGTCGGCCTCGCTTACCTCGCCGGCCCACTCGGTGATGCCGAGCGACACCGCCAGGTGGGCCAGGAAGGTTCCGGGCCCGGCGCCGTGCCAGTGCCGCTCGCCGGGCGGGCTCCACACCACGTCGCCCTGCCGCAGTTCGTGCGGCCGCTCGCCGTCGGCGCAGACAAGCCCGCCCCCGGCCAGCACGTGCAGCACCTGGCCGCGCTCGTGCTGATGCCAGTAGGTGCGGGAGCCGGGTGGGAAGTACACGGTGTTGACCGCCGCGCCGTCGGTCGGCGGCAGCACCGCGTCCGCGTAGACCGGGCCGGTGAACGTCTGGCCGCGCTGCTCGGTGGGCCGGTCCGGCCGCCCGGGAACGATGATCACGAGACTCCCTGTCCGCTGGTGTACTGGGCCCGGAGCTTGCCCTTCTGGAGCTTGCCGGTGGCGGTGCGGGGGAGGGCGGTCACGAAGTCGACGGTCCGCGGCACCTTGTAGTGCGCGATGCGCACCCGCAGGAACGCCACCAGCTCGGCCGCCACGTCGGGGCCGGGGGTGACGCCGGGGGCGGGCTGGACCACCGCCTTGACCGACTCGCCCATCTCCGGGTCGGGCACCCCGATGACGGCGATGTCGAACACCTTGGGGTGCAGGGCCAGCACGTTCTCGATCTCCTGCGGGTAGATGTTGACCCCGCCGGAGATGATCGTGAACGCCCGCCGGTCGGTCAGGAACAGGTAGCCGTCGTCGTCCAGGTAGCCGATGTCGCCGGTGGTGGTCCAGGTGGGGTGCTGCGGGTGCTGCGCCTCCCGGGTCTTGGCCGGGTCGTTGTGGTAGGTGAACGGCACCTTGTCGCGCTCGAAGTAGACCAGCCCGATCTCCCCGGCGGCCTGCTCGGTGCCGTCCTCGGTGCAGATGCGCAGCGTGCCCAGGCCGGCCTGGCCGACCGAGCCCGGTTTCTTGAGCCACTGCTCCGAGTCGATGAACGTGACGCCGTTGCCCTCGGTGGCGGCGTAGTACTCGCGCAGGACCGGGCCCCACCAGTCGATCATCGCCCGTTTGACGTCGACCGGGCACGGCGCGGCCGCGTGGATCGCCACCCGGTGGCTGGACAGGTCGTGGCCGAGCCGCTGCTCGTCCGGCAGCTTGAGCATGCGGACGAACATCGTCGGCACCCACTGGCTGTGGGTGATCCGGAACTCCTCGATGGCCTGGAGCGCCCGTACCGGGTCGAACGACGGCAGCACCACCACGGTGCCGCCCAGCGCCTGGACGAACGCGCCGAACCGCAGCGGGGCGGCGTGGTACAGCGGGGCCGGGGTCAGGTACACCGTGTCCCGGTCGAAGCCGTACATGGTGCCGAACACGGTGACCAGCGGGTCCCCCGGCTCCTCGACCCGCCGGTCCTGCAGCGGCAGCCTGATCGCCTTGGGCACGCCGGTCGTGCCCGAGGAGTACAGCATGTCGGCGCCGACCCGGGTGTCGGCCAGCGGCTCGGGCGAACTGCCCGCCAGCGCCTGCTCGTAGTCCTCGTGCCCGGGCACCGGCCCGCCGAACGCGAGCCGGCTTTCGATCCCCGGGGTCTCGCCGGCCACGGCCAGCGCCTGCTCGGCCTTACCAGCCGACACGATCAGTGCCTTGGCTCCGCAATCGTTCAGGATGTAGCTGATCTCGGCCTGCTGCAGGTGGTGGTTGACCGCGGTCAGGTACAGGCCGCTGCGCAGCGCGGCCCAGTACACGTCGTAGTAGCGAGGGCTGTTCTCCGACAGCAGGGCCACGTTGTCGCCGCGCCGCAGCCCGCGGTCGTACAGCAGCCGGGCCAGCCGGGCGGACCGGTCCTCCAGCTGCGCGTAGGTCAGGGTCTCGCTGCCGTCGGCCATGATCACGGCAGGCTGCTGCGGCGACGTCGCCGCGTAGGTCCCCGGGTACATGCCAGCCAGCGTCGCGGACGACCCCGACCGCAGTCAACGGGCCGCCGTCAACGGACCGCAGTCAGCGGACCGGGGCCTCGGGCGTCTCCATGGCCCGGAAGATCGTGGCCTGCCGCAACTGGAAGCCCATCGCTTCGTACAGCCGGATGGCGCCCGAATTGGTCGCCACCGCGTGCAGGAACGCGGTGTCACCGCGGGCCCGGATCCCGGCCACCAGCATCCGGATCAGCCTGCTGGCGAACCCGTGGCCGCGCCAGGCGCCGTCGGTGCAGACCGCGCTGATCTCGGTCCAGCCGGCTGGCTTCAGCCGTTCCCCGGCCATCGCGACCAGCCTCCCGCCCCGCCGGATACCCAGGTAGAGGCCGAGTTCGTAGGTCCGGGGGAGGAACGGCCCGGGCCTGGTCCGGGCGGTCAGGTCCAGCATCTCCGGCACGTCGGCCCGTCCGAGCCGGACCACGTCCCCGTCTGGTTCGGCGGCCGCCGCCCCGGCGTCCACCCCGGCGTCGATCAGCTGGACCCCTTCGCCGCCCCAGAGGAGCTGCCAGCCCCCTGGCGGCCCGGACCGCTCGGCCGCCAGCGCCAGGCTGGTCCCGGGACCGGCCAGCGCGGCCAGGTCGGCCCAGTCGGCCGGGCCCGGGTTGCCGGGCAGCGCCGCGAACGGCACCACGTCAACCGGGTACCGCAGCGCGTTGCCGTGCTTTTCAGCGAAGCTCGCGTGGCCACCGGTCAGCGAGGACAGCACCGGATTGTCGAGCGGGTGCGTCACTTGGCGACCTCGATGACGACCTTGCCCCGAGCGTGCCCGTCCTCGACCAGGCGCAGCGCCTGTGCCGCCTGGGCCAGCGGGAACGTGTGGGTCACGTGCGGGCGGAGCGCACCGCTGAGGACCAGCTGGGCCAGCGCGTCCAGTACCTCCTGGTTCCGGGCGCGGGCCACGAACGAGCCGCCCAGCCGGGCCACCGCGGCCCGGTCGCCCGCGCTGACCAGCTTGCGCCGGCCGGCCAGCAGCGGGGCCACCTCTTCCAGCGCCTGGCCGCCGACCTGGTCGAAGATGGCGTCGACGCCGGCCGGGGCCGCCGCCCGGATCCGGTCGGCCACTCCCGGGCCGTACTCGACGTGGGTGGCGCCGAGCGACTCGACGAAGTCCTTCTTGCCTGCGCTGGCCGTGCCGATCACCGTCAGCCCCTGGTGGCGGGCGATCTGGGCAGCGGCCGACCCGACGCCGCCGCCCACCCCGGTGATCAGCAAGGTGGCGCCGGGCGGCAGGCCCAGCTGCCGGACGCCGTCGTAGGCGGTGGCGGCCGCGACCGGGAGGGTGGCGGCATCGGTGGCCGCCAGCCCCGGCGGCCGGTGCGCGGTGACCGGCACCGCCAGCACCGCGTACTCCGAGAAGCCGCCCCCGTCGCTGTTGCCGAACACCGCGTCGCCCACCGCGAACCCGTCCACCCCGGGGCCGACGGCGGCGACCAGCCCAGCCGCCTCGCGCCCGAACACCAGCGGGAACTGCTCGGGCGGGCTGTCCGGCGCCCGCATCGTCCCGGTCCGGCGCTTCCAGTCGGCCGGGTTGACCCCGGCCGCGTCCACCGCGACCAGCAGCTGGCCGGGTCCCGGTTCTGGCCGCGGCACGTCCGCCAGCGACTCGGTCTCGGACCCGCCGTGGCCGTTGTAGACGTACGCCTTCATGCCGCCTCCCTGTCCGCCGTCGCTCCGCTGGGTAGAAGCCGGCCCGCGGCCCGGTTATGCCCGGCCGCGTGGGGCCGGTGAGCCCGGCCATCCGGTGAGCCCGGCCGCGGTGGCGCGCCCAGCTCCGGCCGCCTTTCTATCCATTAATCCCTACCGGAATAATCTAGTTTGCGGCTTAGTCTTACGAGTAGCTGGACTCGAGGGACGGGAGCATGTCCTGAGCACCACCGCGCCAACCCGAAACCTGATTCTGTCCGTGGCTCTCGACGGCGCCGGCTGGCATCCGGCCGCCTGGCGTGAGCCCCGTGCCCGCCCCAAAGAGCTGCTCACCGGCCGTTACTGGGCCGATCTGGCGGCCGAAGCCGAACGCGGCCTGCTCGACTTCCTGACCATCGAGGACGGGCTGAGCCTGCAGTCCAGCCGCTTCCGCGCTCCCGACGGGCGGACCGACCAGGTGCGCGGGCGGCTCGACTCGGTGCTGATCGCCGCCCGGGTGGCGCCGCTGACCCGGCACGTGGGGCTGGTGCCGACGGTGATCGTCACCCACACCGAGCCGTTCCACGCCTCCAAGGCGATCGCCACCCTGGACTACGTGAGCACCGGCCGGGCCGGGGTCCGGGTCCGGGTGTCGGCCGCCCCGCACGAGGCCGCCCACTTCGGCCGCCGCAGCTTCCCTCAGCTCAGCCTGCAGGACCGCGGCAACCCAGCCGTCCAGGAGCTGATCGGGGGCCTGTTCGGCGAGGCGGCCGACTACGTCGAGGTGATGCGGCGGCTGTGGGACAGCTGGGAGGACGACGCGGAGATCCGCGACGTCAGCACGGGGCGGTTCATCGACCGGGAAAAGCTGCACTACATCGACTTCGTCGGCGAGCAGTTCAGCGTCAAGGGGCCGTCGATCACGCCGCGCCCGCCCCAGGGGCAGCCCGTCGTCAGCGCGCTCGGGCACGCGACCGTGCCGTACGAGCTGATCGGCCGGTCCGCCGACGTCGGCTACGTGACCCCGCACGACCGGGCCGGCGCGGCCGCCATCATCGAGGAGATCCGCGCCGCCCAGGCCGCGGCCGGCCGAGGCGCCGAGCCGCTGCCGGTGCTGGCCGACCTGGTGGTGTTCCTCGGACCGGACGCGGCCACCGCGCAGGGCCGCCGGGCCCGGCTGGACGAGCGGTCCGGCCGGGAGTACACCAGCGACGCGCACATCTTCGCGGGCACCGCCGGCCAGCTGGCGGACCTGCTGCTGGACTGGCGGCAGGCCGGCCTGGCCGGCTTCCGGCTGCGCCCGGCCGTCATCCCCGACGACCTCGAGGCGATCACCCGCGAACTGGTGCCCGAACTGCAGCGGCGCGCCGTGTTCCGGACCGCCTACGAGGCCAGCACGCTGCGCGGGCTGCTCGGGATGAGCCGCCCCGCCAGCCGCTACGCACCGGCCGCCGCCGGGTCCGGGAGGAACTGATGCCCAAGCAGATCCACCTCGCCGCGCACTTCCCGGGCGTGAACAACACCACGGTCTGGAGCGACCCGCGGTCCGGCAGCCACATCGAGTTCAGCTCGTTCGCGCACCTGGCCCAGACGGCCGAGCGCGCCAAGTTCGACTTCCTGTTCCTGGCCGAGGGCCTGCGGCTGCGCGAGCAGGGCGGCCAGATCTACGACCTGGACGTGGTGGGGCGGCCGGACACGTTCACGGTGCTGTCCGCGCTGGCGGCTGTGACCGACCGGCTCGGCCTGGCCGGCACGATCAACTCCACCTTCAACGAGCCGTACGAGGTGGCCCGCCAGTTCGCCAGCCTGGACCACCTGTCGGCCGGCCGGGCCGCCTGGAACGTCGTCACCTCCTGGGACGCGTTCACCGGCGAGAACTTCCGGCGCGGCGGGTTCCTGCCGCAGGACGCCCGCTACGAGCGGGCTAAGACGTTCCTGCAGACCACCTGGGAGCTGCTCGACTCCTGGCGCGGGGACGAGATCGTGGCCGACAAGGAGTCCGGGGTGTTCCTGGCCGACCCGGACGCCGGCCGGTTCGCGCACACCGACGCCCACTTCGACATCGCCGGCCAGTTCAACGCGCCGCGCAGCCCGCAGGGGCGCCCGGTCATCTTCCAGGCCGGTGACTCCGAGGAGGGCCGCGAGTTCGCCGCCTCCAGCGCGGACGCGATCTTCAGCCGCCACGGCACCCTGGAAGACGGGCAGAAGTTCTACGCCGACGTCAAGGGCCGCCTGGCCAAGTACGACCGGACCCCCGACCAGCTGCTGATCCTGCCCGCGGCCACGTTCGTGCTCGGGGACACCGACGCCGACGCGCAGGAGATCGCCCGCGAGGTCCGCTTCCAGCAGGTCAGCGGGCAGACCGCGATCATGCTGGCCGAACAGCTGTGGAACCGCGACCTGTCCGCTCTCGACCCCGACGGCCCGCTGCCGGACGTCGACCCGCTGCCGGGGGAGAACACGGTCTCCCGGGGCCGGGCCAGCGTCCGGATGCACCGGGACCCGCTGGCCGTCGCCGCCCAGTGGCGGGCCCTGGCGGCGGCTAAGAACCTGTCCCTGCGCGAGGTGGTGATCGAGGTCACCGGCCGCCAGAATTTCGTCGGCTCGGCCGCCACGATCGCCGGCGAGATCAACCGCCTGGTGCAGGCCGACGCCAGCGACGGCTTCATCCTGGTCCCGCACATCACCCCGGGCGGCCTCGACGAGTTCGCCGCCACGGTGGTCCCGCTGCTGCAGGAGCGCGGGGTGTTCAGGACCGAGTACGAGGGGACCACGCTCCGGTCCCACCTGGGCCTGGACCCGCTGCCGAGTGGCCCGGCGAGCGGCCAGGCAGGCGACGAGGCGGTGATTTCATGAGCGGCGTCCCGCTGGCGGTGCTGGACCTGGTGCCGATCAGCACCGGGTCGACCGCGGCCGAGGCCCTGCGCAACAGCATGGACCTGGCGCGGCAGGCCGAGCAGCTCGGCTACACGCGCTACTGGTTCGCCGAGCACCACCTCAACCCCGGGGTGGCGGGCACCTCGCCGGCCGTGGTGCTGGCGCTGACCGCCGGGGCCACGTCCACCATCCGCATCGGGTCCGGCGCGGTGCAGATGGGGCACCGCACCGCGCTGGCCACGGTGGAGGAGTTCGGTCTCGTCGACGCGCTGTACCCGGGCCGGCTGGACCTCGGCCTGGGCCGGTCCGGCGGCCGGCCCCCGGGCGGGGCCGGGAGCACGGCGGCTCCCCCTGAGGCTTACCGGACCGGCAACGGGCTGCTGATCCCCAAGCGGCCCTCGCTCAGCCACCTGTTCAAGTCGCCGCGGTTCGCCATGCAGAAGAAGCTGCTGCAGCTGCCCGGGGCCCAGTCGCAGGACTACACCGAGCAGGTGGGCGACGTGCTGGCGCTGCTGCGCGGCACCTACCGGACCGGCGACGGGGTGGAGGCCCACGTCGTCCCCGGCGAGGGCGCTGGCTTGCAGGTCTGGATCCTCGGCAGCAGCGGCGGCGAGAGCGCCCAGGTGGCCGGGGACAACGGGCTCCGGTTCGCGGCCAACTACCACGTCAGCCCGGCCACCGTGCTGGAGGCGGCGCAGGGCTACCGGGCCGCCTTCGTGCCGTCCGACGACCTGGCCGAGCCGTACGTGAGCGTGTCGGCCGACGTGGTGGTGGCCGACACCGAGGCCACCGCCAAGGAGCTGGCGGCCGGCTACGGCGCCTGGGTGCGCAGCATCCGTACCGGGGCGGGCGCGATCCAGTTCCCCACGCCTGAGCAGGCCCGCCAGTACACCTGGACCGACGCCGACCGTGACCTGGTCACCGACCGGGTCGACACCCAGTTCACCGGGTCCGCCAAGCAGGTCGCGGACCAGCTCGAGCAGCTCCAGGAGGCCACCGGCGCCGACGAGCTGATCATCACCACCATCACCCACGACCACGCCGACCGGGTGCGCTCCTACCGCCTGCTGGCCGAGGAGTGGTCCCGCCGCTGAGGACCTGAGCCGCTCATTCGTTGACCACCGCCGCACCTAGGTGCTAACTTTTCTTTGCACATGCTAGAAAGGGCACCATGTGGAGACCTCGGACCTGACCGGCGGCGAGCTGCTGCAGGTGCTGGCCACGCTGGCGAACCCGCATCGCCTCCGGGTCGTCGCGGCCCTGGCGGCGGAGCGCAACTACGTGAGCCAGCTGGCCCGTGACCTGGACATCAGCCGCGCGCTACTGCAGGTTCATCTGCGCAAGCTCCAGGCGGCCGGGCTGGTGTCGGCGGACGTCGAAGTTTCACCGGACGGGAAGGCCATGAAGTACTACGAAGTGACGCCGTTTGCGCTGCGGCTGACGCCGCAGTCGATCAGTGCGGCCGTGCGGACATTGCCCGCGAACAGCGAGCTGAACGCGGAGGTGCGGTGATGTCTGCGGGTGACATCATGGTCCTGGTCGTGATTCTGGCCGTCGTGGTCGTGATCCTTGCCTCGCTGGCGACGCAGCACCTCGGCGCCGCCCGGCAGGCCCGGGTCGAGCTGACCGCCGGTCGTGAATACCGCGCGCTGGCTGACGAATTTCGGCGTCTCAGTGACATGGCGATCACCACCCAGGAACACGTCGATCTGAGGCTCACCGATCTCGGCGTGCAGGTCGACGCCTTGCGGGAGCGGGTCGAGCAGTTGCAGCGCATCTTGAGCGAAGTCGAATAGGCCGGGGCCCGGCTGGGGCGCCCTGGCACTTCAGGCCCCCCGGGACTCGGCCACCCGGCGCATCCAGTAGCGGAACCAGTCGGCGCCGAACGGCACGTAGACGCGTGCCGGGACGCCCCGGGCCACCAGGCCGGCCAGCACGTCGGGGCGGACCCCGAGCAGGTGTTCCACCGGGCATGGGCCCAGCGCCAGCAGCAGCGCCTCCCGCAGCACGCCGTCGTGGGTGGCCAGCGCGAACGGCACGCCGTGCTCGGCCAGCCAGTGCGCGTGGCGCAGGAAGGCCAGGTCAGTGGGCTCCCCGTAGGGCCAGGCGACCTCGGCCCGCTCGACGTAGGCGCCCTTGACCAGCCGGACGTGCACCCCGGCGGCGGCCATCCGTTCCAGGTCGGACGGGGTGCGGCGGAGGTTCGCCGGCACCGTGCCGCCCAGCCGCCCGGCCAGGCCGCGCCCGGCCACCGTCTCAACGCAGGTCAGCACGGCTTCGGCCCGGCCGTGGTCCTCGGCCCCGACCTGCAGGCGGCGGCCTTCCGGCAGCGCGCCCGCGATGGCAGCCAGCCGGTCGGCGCACCCGGCCGGATCGGTGTCCAGAGCCAGATGGGACAGGTCCACCGCCAGCCAGGTCTGCTCGGGCAGGCCGGTCAGCTCACCGGCCAGGTCCAGGTAGCCGGCGGTGATGCGGTCGGCCTCGGCCGGGTCCTGTACCAGCTCGCCGAACAGGTCCAGGCTGGCCGCTACGCCGTCCGCGGCCAGGTCCCGCGCCCGCTGGACCGCGGCCGGCGCGTCCGGTCCGGCCACGTACCGGGACGCCGCCCGCCAGGCCAGCCGTTCCCCGCTGGGGGCACGGCGTACGGCCCGCTCCAGCCGCTCGCTGGTGGCCAGCCGGAACAAGATCGCGCGATCCATGGACATGATCGCCATCCTGGCCGGCCGGGATCTCGCGCGTAAGACCGGGCGTAAGGCCGGGTGTCCGGGCCTCCATTCAGGCGGCGGCGGCCGGCTGGCTGGGAGCCAGCAGCGGCGAGGAGACCATGAAGTCGGCGCTGGCCCGGTTGCAGGCGACCGGGACGTTCCACACCACCGCCACCCGCAGCAGCGCCTTCACGTCCGGGTCGTGCGGGTGCGGCGCGAGCGGGTCCCACATAAAGATCAGCAGGTCGATCTCACCTTCGGCGATCCGGGCACCAATCTGCTGGTCGCCGCCCAGCGGGCCGCTGAGCAGGCACGTCACCTCCAGGCCGAGTTCATCCTCGAGCAGCCGGCCGGTGGTAGCGGTCGCGACGAGATCATGCCGGGCCAGCGTGGCCCGGTTGTAGGCGGCCCACTCGAGCATGTCCTGCTTGCGGTTGTCGTGCGCGACCAGCGCGATGCGCCGGACGTCGGGTCCATACGTTGAAACCGTCACCAGGTTCTCTCCGTTCGGTCGGGCGGCGCTTTCAGCGTGCCCGACGGTGAACCCATGCGTCCAATGACATTTTCCAATGAAAAATATGATCCCCAGTCATGGGTCTTGCCGGGCGCCGCGCCGGAACCGGGTGGGCACGGTTTCGCACGTGACCAGGCCGACGGCGCTGGTGAGCTGGTCGATGATCGCAAACGCGGTGCCGATCCGCTCCGGCCGGTCGATCACGCTGGTCACCACCGGCACGTGCCGGCTGAGCTGCAGCAGCCGGTCGCCGTGGGGGGCGTGGTCGCCGTGGAAGCCCCAGATCCCGCGCTGGACGGTCGCCCCCGACAGGCCCGCCGCGCGCAGCCGCCGGACGATGGCCCGGTGCACGGGCTGGCCGTCGTGCCGGGCCGCCTCCGACGTGTACACCATCAGCTTCTGCCAGCCGCTCCCGTTGTCCGGCGCGGGCGGTGCGGTCAGCAGCTGGCCGTCGCGCTTGGCCACCACCACCCGCTCCACCGTCACCAGCGGCCGCTCCAGCAGCCCGCCCAGTTCGGGCAGGACCCGGGCGATCCGGCCCTCGGCGCCGACCGCGATGATCATCATCGGGACCTCGGCGTTGCGGCTGAAGAAGGCGGCCCGCTCGCGCTGGCCGCGCGCGGTCCCGTCCACCCCGAGTAGCGCGGTCGCCCCGTCGATGCCGCGCCGGTGCAGCAGGTCGCACACGGCTACGAACGCCGGCACCCGGAACACCCGTTCCTGCCGTCCCAGGTAGATCGTGACCTTCGCCGCCCCGCCGTTGCCGGAGGCGGCGGCCGCGTCCAGGTCACCGCTCAGCAGCCGGGCCCGTTCCAGCGTGACCAGCCCGGAGCCGGTCAGCCGGACCGCCTCGGGGACCAGCGCCTCGATCCGTTCCCGCCGGTCCACCGCGATCGCCGTCAGCGGCAGGTCTTCCGACAGGCTCAGCGACAGGTCGGTGCGCAGCCGGTGCTTCAGCCCGAATCCCTCGGCTCCCCGCAGCAGGATGCTGGTGGCCACCGCCCGCTGCCCGTAGAGGCCGAGCAGGGCGTCCGCCACGAACTGGCCGCCGGCCCGCTGACGTTCCCCGAAATAGCTGGTCAGCTTCAGCGCTTCGATGGTCCCGGCCGCGCCGGGGGTGGTGATCACAGCAGCCCCCTGATCACAGCTGCCCCCCGGCCCACCGGCCGAGCGCGGCCGCCGCCACCCCGAGCACCAGGCTGACCACCACGTTGGCGGTCGCCCAGCCCAGCTCCCGTTCCTCGGCCAGCCGTTCGGTCTCGAACATCCAGGTCGAGAACGTGGTGTACGAGCCGACGGCGGCGGTGCCCGCCAGCAGCGCCTGATCCTTGCCGAGAACCAGGCCGGTCAGGAAACCGAGGATCAGCGCGCCGGACAGGTTGATCACCAGCGTGCCGAACGGGAAGTCCTTCCCGGTCCGGGACGCGACCGCCCGGTCGACCAGGAAGCGCAGCACCGACCCGGCCCCGCCGATGATGACCACCGCAACCCACACCAGCACGCTCACGCGCGCACCCGTATCCTGACCCGGCGGACCGCGGCGGTGGCCAAAATGACTGCCGCGTACCCGGCCGCCACGCTGGCGGCGGCGTAGCTCACCGCCAGCCCCCAGGCGTGCGCGTCGATCATCTTCAGGATCTCCACCTGCATGGTGGAGAACGTCGACAGCCCGCCGCACAGCCCGGTGCCCAGCAGCGGGCGCCGGTAGCTGGACAGCGGCAGCCGTTCCTGCAGCCGGGTCACGAAGTAACCGAGCAGGAACGCGGCCACCACGTTGACCGCGAACGTCGGCCACGGCCACGCGGTCGCCGAGTGCGGGAACGCCTCGGCCAGGGCCGCCCGGGCCAGCGTGCCGAGCGCGCCGCCGGCGAAGATCGCGCCGATTTCGCGCGCGTCAGACAATGCTCAAGCTCCCTCCACATCGGGACTGCGGAAGAAGCCATCAGCCGCGTGGAACGGCGGTTCGGGAGGCAATCCTCCACGTCAGGGCATCATCTGACCTGTCCAGGCTAGTGGATCACTGAACCTGACCCGCGCGGTCCTCACAAAATGGGCTTGCCGCCGGTCACCGCGATCCGGGCACCGGAGATGTAGCTGCCCTCGTCCGAGGCCAGCAGCACGTAGGCCGGCGCTACTTCCGCGGGCTGTCCCGGCCGCCCCAGCGGGACCTGCTGCCCGAAGCCTTCCACCTGCTCGGCCGGCATGGTGGCCGGGATGAGCGGAGTCCAGATCGGGCCGGGGGCGACACTGTTGGCCCGGATGCCCTTCTCGGCCAGCATCCCGGCCAACGCGCCGGTCATGTTCGCGATGCCGCCCTTGGTTGTGTCGTAGGCCAGCAGCGTGGGCACCGGGTCGTCAGAGTTGACCGACGTCGTCCCGATGATCGCCGAGCCGGGCTGCATGTGCGGGACCGCCGCCTTGGTCAGGTGGAAATAGGCGCTGAGGTTGGTGGCCATCGTGTGGTCCCACTCCTCGTCGGAGATGTCCTCGATCGATTCGTGGGTGGCCTGGAAGGCCGCGTTGCTGACCAGCACGTCGACCCGGCCGAACTCCTGGACGGCCCGGTTCACCACCTCGCGGCAGTGCGCCGGATCGGCCAGATCGCCGGAGACCAGCACCGCCCGGCGGCCGGCCCGCTCGACCCACTTGGCCGTCTCCCGCGCGTCGTCGTCCTCGTTCAGGTAGCTGATCAGCACGTCCGCGCCTTCGCGGGCAAACGCGATCGCCACCGCCCGGCCGATCCCGCTGTCGGCGCCGGTGATGATGGTCTTCTTGCCTTCGAGCTTGCCGCAGCCGCGATAGCTCTCCTCGCCGTGGTCGGGCTTGGGGTTCATCTTCGCGGTGCTGCCGGGCACGTCCTGCTGCTGCCGGGGCTGGCTCATGATCGTCCTCACATCTCGATGTCTCGTTTGCGAGCGCGCCAGCTACCCGGTATGGCCCTCTCATACCAGGGCCGGCGCACCCTGGTCACCGTGATGCGGGCGGACGACAATGCCACCATGGCAAGCGAGCAGCAGGCCGCCCAGCGGGATGCCCAGCGGGATGCACTGTGGCGACAGACCCGCGGCGGCACGATCTGCGCCGAACTGGCGGCGGCGGCCCGGGAGTGGCCGGACCGGCCCGCCTACTCCAGCCGGGCTGATGGGCCGGGGGACTGGTCCACGATCACCTGGAGCCAGACCCGCGATCAGGTCCTGGAACTGGCCGCAGGTTTCATCGCCCTGGGGCTGCAGCCGGGCGAGCGGGTGGCGCTGATGCTGCCCAACCGCCTCGAGCACGTGCTGGCCGACCTGGCCGCCGTGCACGCCGGGGGAGTGCCGGTCACGTTCTACCCCACGCTCACCGCCGAGCAGATCGCCTACCAGGCCGCCGACTGCGACGCGCGGATCGCGGTGCTGGACGGCGCGGCCGAGGTGGACCGCTGGCAGCCGGTGCTGGAACAGCTGCCCGGCCTCCAGCACGTCATCGTCCGGGATCCGGCCTGCTGCCCGGTAGCCGGGCCGTTCCGGACCTGGACCGACTTCGCCGCCCTGAGCGCCAGCGAGTGGCCCGCCGGCGCCGCCGAGGTCGAGGCCCGGGTGGCCGCCATCGGCCCCGCAGATCCGGTCACCCTGCTGTACACGTCGGGGACCACCGGCACCCCCAAGGGCGTGGTCACCACCCACGCCAGCGTGGTCTACGAGCTGGCCGCGGTCCGGTCCACCGGCAACGCCCGGCCGCACACCCGCTGGGTGTCCTACCTGCCGCTGGCCCACATCGCCGAGCGGATGTTCACCCTCTACCTGGCCCTCGACGGCGGCTGGCACGTGCACTTCTGCCCCGACGCGACCACCGGGCTGCTGCCGGCCCTGGCGGCCGTCCGGCCGACCGGGTTCTTCGGCGTGCCCCGCGTGTGGGAAAAGATCCAGGCCGGGATCCAGGCCCGGCTGGCGGCCGAGACCGATACGGGCAGGAAGGCGGCCGTCGCCGCGGCCATGGAGGTCGGCCTGCGCTACGTGCAGAGCACCCAGTACGGCCAGCAGACCCCGCCCGACCTGGCCGCCGCGTTCGCCCGCGCCGAGCAGGGCGTCCTGCGGCCGATCCGCTCACTGCTCGGCCTCGACGAGGCCGAGGTGGTGATGAGCGCCGCGGCCCCGCTGCCGCCCGAGGTGGGGACGTTCTTCGCCGGGCTCGGCCTGCGCATCATGGACGTCTACGGGATGACCGAGACCACCGGCGCGTTCACCGCCAACAACGACCACGAGTTCCGGCTCGGCACGGTCGGCCGCCCACTGCCCGGCACCGAGCTGCGCATCGCCGCCGACGGGGAGATCCTCACCCGCGGCCCGCTGAACACCCCCGGCTACCTGAACCTGCCGGACCAGACCGCCGAACTGCTCGACGCCGGCGGCTGGCTGCACACCGGCGACATCGGCGCCGTCGACGACGACAATTTCCTGCGGGTCGTCGACCGGAAGAAAGAGCTGATCATCACCGCCGGCGGCGAAAACGTGTCACCCGCCCTGGTGGAAAACATGCTGGTCGCGCACCCCCTGATCGGCCAGGCCCTGGCCTACGGCGACCGCCGCCCGTACCTGGTCGCGCTGCTCACCCTGGACCCCGAGCTGACCGCCGCCTGGGCCCGCAGCCGCGGCCTGGCACCCGGCTCACTGACCGAGCTGACCGAGCACCAGGACGTCCTGTCCGAGGTCGCCGCCGCGGTGGCCGCCGCCAACCAGCGCCTGGCCCGCGTCCAGCAGGTCAAGGCCTGGCGCCTGCTCCCCACCGAGTGGACCGCCGACAGCGAGGAGCTGACCCCCACCCTCAAGCTCAAACGCCGCGTCATCCACACCAAGTACGCCGACGCCATCGACAGCCTCTACGCCAGGCCCGCGGCTCGCTAGCTGCCCGGGCCCGACTCTCAATACGGGTACGTTTTACCGCAGCATTTGCGGAAAAACGTACCCGAATACTCCGCCTCGAGATGATCCGCCGTCATGCCGCTGGCAGTACCCTGAGCCGATGTTCTCGCCGCAGGGCCCGTCGTGGCGTGAGCTGACCATGCAGGCGCTGTCCTCGGTCGAGGGTGGCTACGACCGGCTGGCTCCGAAGTTCGATCACACGCCGTTCCGCACCTCCGGCCGCGTCCTCGACGCGACCGCCGAGGCGTTGCGTCCGCTCGGCCCCTTCGAATCGGGCCTGGACGTCTGCTGCGGCACCGGCGCAGGCCTGCGGGTCCTCAGCTCGGCCGGCCAGGGCCAGGTCGCGGGCGTCGACTTCAGTACGGGCATGCTGGCCCGCGCCCGCGCCGCATACCCCGCTGCCGAGCTGATCCGGGCCGACGCCCGGGCGCTGCCGTTCACCGGCGCCTTCGACCTGGCCGTCAGCTTCGGGGCGCTCGGGCACTTCCTGCCCGCCGAACGGCCCGCGCTCTTCGCCGGCGTGCACCGCGCGCTGCGCCCGGGCGGGCTCTTTGCCGTCCCGGTCGTCGGCCCGCCGCCCGTCGGCTCCCGCTGGTACTGGGCCCTGCTCGGCTTCGACCTGGCCATGCGGGCCCGCAACGCGGTGTGGCGGCCGCCGTTCGTCATGTACTACCGCACCTGCCCGCTGCCCGCCCTCCGCGCCGACCTGACCGCCGCTGGCTTCGCGGTCACGACGGTCCCGCTGACCGCGCTGGGCCAGCGCGAGGATGGCAGCCCCCGGGCCCGCCTGGTCCTCGCCCGCAAACCCGGCCCGGGCTGACGGCCACGGCCACGTAATCGGCCGGTTACGGTGTCCCGCCAAAGTGCTCCGTGAGCAGCGCCGCCACCTGGTCCGCGTGCCGTTCGGGCAGCCAGTGGGAGGCACCGCCGAGCTCGGCGAAGCGATACGACGCGACGACATGCCGGCCGCACCGCTCGGCGGCGGCCCGGGCGACGAACCGGTCCTGGTTGCCCCAGATGAACATCGTCGGCACCCGGATCGGGCCGGCCGGCTCGCGCAGCCGCAGCGGCATGGCCCGGTACCAGTTGAGCGGGCCGCGCAGCCCGGCCGGGTCCTGGGCGCGGGCCGCGTAACGCTCCGCGCTGGCCGGATCGAGGCCCATCCGCACCAGGGTGTCGCGGAACACGATCCCGCCGCCCCGGCCGAGCAGCCGTTCCGGCAGCCACGGCAGCTGCCAGGCGGCCATGTACCACGAGCGGACCGCCTGGCTGCTGGAGACCAGTGCCCGCGCGAACGCCTCCGGGTGCGGCACCGACAGCGCCGCCAGCGAGGTCACCCGCTCCGGGTAACGGCCCGCCACGTACCAGGCCAGCGCCGCCCCCCAGTCGTGCCCGGCCAGATGGAAGCGTTCCGCCCCAGCCGCGTCGGCCAGCGCTAGCACGTCCGCCGCCAGTTCGGAGTTCCGGTACGCGGCCCGGGCCGCCGGCCGGGCCCCGGGGGAGTAGCCCCGCAGGTCGGGCGCCAGCACCCGGTAGCCATCTCCGGCCAGCGCGGCCGCCACCTGATCCCATGACCGCCGGTCCTGCGGAAACCCGTGCAGCAGGATGACGACGCTGGGCGGCCCCGCGGCACTGGCCCGCGCCGCGTTACTAGCCGGCCCGGTGTCGCTGACGTCAAAGCTGAACGTCGCGTTAGTAAAGCGCTCCACGACGCCATCTTCCCTGGGAATAGCGCGGGGCTTGGTTGTGCTGCCCGAAAGGCTGAGCCGCGTCGATGTGGCCCTGGAGGTGGCATGACCCAGCTTGCGCGTCCAGACCTTGCGCGCAGCCGATCAGGACGAGATCACCTGAGCGCTGGCCCGCCCGTTCCCGGCTGGGTGATAGGTACAGCGGCATTGGGGCCGGCGGTCCTGGTCGCGGGCTGGCTGATAGCCGGCGCGCTTCAGCCAAGCTCTTACCTTCCTATGCGGGACACGATCAGCGTCCTGGCTGGTTATACGGGGACCGACCGGTGGGTCATGACGGCGGCCCTGCTGCTGGTGGGCAGCTTTCAGGTCGCGACCGGCGCGGGCCTGACGGCCGTCCGCCTGCCTGCCCGCCTGCTGCTGATCGTGACCGGCCTTTCCACGCTCGGCGTCGCCGCCACTCCCGAACTGGCCACGGGCCCGACGTCGCGTCACCTCGCCTTCGCGGTGAGCTGCGTCGTCACGACCGCGGTCTGGCCCGTACTGGTCGCCCGGCGCGCCCCGGCGCCATCGTGGATCGTCAGTGTTTATGGTGCGGCCGCGATGACCGCGGTCTTCGCCGGGTTGTCTTCCTGGCTCCTGATCGCGGCCCAAACTGGCGCCGGTGACCTGGGTCTGGCCGAGCGGCTGACATCAGCGGTTCAGGCCTTGTTTCCGCTGGTGGTCGCGCTCGCTCTGCGACGGGCCGCCCAGGCGAGCGCCCGGGCGGGCTAGCGGCCGGGCGGCCCGGCCGCGCTAGCGCCCGGCCACCAGTGGTGGGGGCCGGGCGCTAGCGGCAGATCAGTGCAGACCGGTGATCTTGAGGATCTCGCCGGGGTGAGCCGCGGTCGCGGTGCTGCCGCCGTAGTTGGACACGTAGACGGCACCGTTGGACCCGACGGCCACGCCGGTCGGCTGGAACAGGCCGCTCACCGGCAGCGTGGTCACGGTGTGCCCGTGGTGGCTGACCCGGACCAGAGCGCCCGGGGTGGTGGGCGGAGACAGCAGGCCACCGGTGCTGTACTCGGTGGCCAGGAGCCGTCCGTGACCGTCAAAGGCGATGGCGGTGACGGCGGTGAGGCCGCGGGCCCAGATCTTCGGCTGGTGGCCGGGAACGACCCGGTAGATGTAGGCCGTGCCCGGGACCGACGGGACGCCGCGGAGCAGGCCGACGTACAGCGCCCCGTCGGGTCCGACCGCGATCGAGGTCGGCACGGCCTGGGCCTTGACGGTCACCGGGTTCGGGCCGAGCACCCCGGCCGGGGCCGTCTCACTGACGGCCGGGAACCGGGCCAGCAGGTGGATCTTCCCGGACGAAGACACCTGCAGCAGCGAGTTCGCGGCCGCGTCGGCCACCACCCAGCCGCCGTGGTAGGGGATGACGTCGTACGGGTCGGAATCGTAGGCGGTCTCACCGGGGACGGTGCCCAGGCTAAAGGCCGACTGCGGGTGGGCGGCCGCGTAGGCGGCCAGGTTCACCGTGGCGAGGTGGTGGCCCGACCGGACCAGCAGCTGGCCGAACAGCTTCCCGGCCGGCTTGGGCAGCGCGTTGACACCCTTGCTGTTGACCAGGACATCCTGCATGACCACGGCCGACTGGCGGTGGCTGAACGCGACCGCGGCCGGGCCTGCGACCTCGCTGCTGTCGGTCTGGATCACCGACGGCAGGCTGACCGAGGTGGCGATGTGGCCATGCCGGATGAGCGAGGCGGCGCCGGTCAGGCCCACGCAGTATTTGGTGTTGCCGGTCCCGCCGGTCGACGGGCCGGTCACGCAGTTGGACTTGCCGGCCGGGCCGCCCGCGCCGGCTTGCGCCACCCACAGGCCGTCCCCGGTGAGAGTCAGGTGACGCGGATTGTTGAGCCCGCTGCGGACCACGCTGACCGCGGGCCCCGATGATGCCCCGGCCGCGGTCGCCGGAATGGCCACCCCCGCCAGTACTGCTGCCCCCGCGAGGGCGGTCACTGCAAAGCGTTGCATTGTTGCTCCTCCCCAGTACGAATCGCGCCGCTTCGGTGCGGCGCGACGGACCGGACAGGCCGCCGCCAGCGGAGATCAGGCCGTGCAGACTGCCCCCCGGGCAGACGGCCAGTCGATCGGCGTCAGCATGGCACATTGGAAGGTAGCTGCGATTCTTCTCGGTGCCACCTCCACATCATCTCCATACGATCTCCGCGCCGTCCCCACGGAGCGAGCCCATACCGGCTCAGGCCTGCTGGTCCAGGATCCGCCGCTTGGCCGCCGCAAAGTCCGTATCGGAAAGCACGCCCTGGTCGTGCAGGTGGGCCAGCTCGCGCAAGTGCGACATCCACACTGGCTGGTCATCTGCGTCCGCGTCCGGGGGCTGGGCCGGGCTGGGTGACGTCGCGGGAACGGCCGGCTGAGCGGCCGCCGGGGCGCCGGGGCCGGCCGGAGAGGAGGGCTGCTGGCCCGCGAGGTTTACCCCGAGCTGACGCCAGAACCGCTCGAGCTGCGCCGCGTACCCGGCTTGGGTGAGCCGCCCGGCTCGCAGCGATGCGGTCGCGTCGGACATAGAGCGCAGGTAGGGCAGTTGGGCGTGCTTGACCTGAAGGCCCCGGCTACATACGGGACAGATCAGGTAATCGTCCGTCCCGTAGGGCACGACGGGTACGAAATACAGGCGCACCGACTTCTTCGACCGGACGTGGTGGAGGAACACCTGGTTGTGACAGTTCGGACAGGCGCACAGCGCGACCTCGCCCAGATCCTCCGGGTGGCCTGGCCCGAAGCCGAAAATCATCACCATGCGGTCATCAAAGCCGGCCCAGCCGCGCTGCGGTTCATCCCTTTCAGGTGATAACAGGGTCAGGTGCCCGCCGGGCCGAGGGCCGCTGTGATCTGCTCGATGGCTTCGGCCTCGGCCGGGCTCACGCTCTGCCCGCCCTCCCGGTGCGCGGTCGCCACCTTGTCGGCCAGGGCGAGGACGAAGCGGCGGTAGTCATCGCGTTCCTGAGTGGCCGCCTTGCTGTCGACCAGTGCCACCGCGTCACGCAGGTGCTTGAGCCCGTTGTCCCGCAGTTCTTCGGGGGAGTGGTACCTGGTGTGGTCCACCTGGGGTTTGGCCGCCACGATCTCATCGAGGAGCTCGCTGTCGCCATGCGCGGCCCGGGCTTCCGCGTAAGCCTTCGACATCGCGAACGTCTCGCGGAACGTTCCACCGCGCGTCGCGGTGATTACGATCATTCCGGCGGCTGGAGGCCCTTCCAGCACCGTCTTCCATTCCTCGGGTGAAAAGGCGGCCTTTGTCGTCATGCCAAGCTCCTTCGTTCCGGGACTTTACGTTGCCGGTTCAGCCAAGCATCTCCCGTCCCGGGCGCTGCCCCCTCGTCCGGCCAGGGTGAATCGACCCAGGGCGGCTCCAGGCAGTGTGGGGCCATGAGCTTGGAGGGCCTGATTGGCCTCTTCGACCGGATCACCGCCTGGGCGGACCGGCTGCAGCGCAAACATAGTGTGCTCGGCTTTCCCTACGCGGTCATCAAGAAGTACGACGACGATGCGGGCGGCCGGCAGGCGGCGCTCATCACCTACTACGGCTTCCTGAGCATCTTCCCGCTGCTGCTGCTCGGGGTGGCGATCTTGTCGCGGGTGCTGGCCGATCATCCGGACCTGCGTCAGCGACTGGTCACCGCGATTGTGCCGGAAGCGCTGCAATCCACCGTCGAGCACTCGCTGGCCACGTTGCCGACGGCGACGATCCCGTTCGCGGTCGGCCTGATCGGTTTGCTGTTCTCCGGGGCTGGTGTGGTGTTCTCCGCCTACCAGACCCTGAACCATGTCGCAGCGGTCCGCTATCGCCTTCGGGCCGGTTTCTTCTCCCGGTACGTCCGGGTGCTCGTCGTGCTGGCGATGCTGCTGCTCGGGGCGCTGGCGACGGGTGCGCTCACCGTCGTGGCCACCGCGCTGCCCGGCCAGCCCGGACTGGAACGGGCGGCCGCTGTTCTCGGCTCAGCGCTGGTCGTCTTCGCCGTGCTGCTGCTCGGGGCCAAGCTGCTGCTGGTGCGGCCGGCCCCGGTCCGGGCCCTGTGGCCGGGAGCGGTCCTGGGCGCGGCGGCGGTGACGGTCGTCCTCAATGCCGGGCCGCCGTTGCTGGCCAGGCTGGTGACCAAGGCCGGCCCGGTCTACGGCAGCTTTGCCACCGTGGCAGGCATGTTCGCTCTGCTGTACCTGGTCGGCCAGGCCCTGGTGTACGCGGCCGAAGTCGCCGCCGTCCGCTATGCCCGGCTCTGGCCGCGCGCCCTGGACGTAAACCACCCCACCGCGGCCGATGCCCGCGCCCTGGCCCTGCTGGCCCGCGAGCAGGAACGCATCCCCGCGGCCCGCGTTGAGCTCCACCTCACAACGGGCGACTCCCCGCCGGCCGGGGCTGACCAGAGTTAAGGCCGACCTAGGCCAGGTCGACGTAGACCGTGCCGCCCTCGACCTTGACCGGGTAGGTGCGCAGGTCGACCAGCGCCGGGGCGCCGAGCGCCTTGCCGCTGGTGTAGTCGAAGCGGCCGTTGTGCTTGGGGCACTCGATGATGCCGTCCTCCACCAGCCCGTCGCACAGCAGCGTCTTCTCGTGGGTGCAGTGCCCGTCGGTGGCGAAGTAAGCGTCCTCGGGCGAGCGGTAGATGGCGTAGTCCCGGCCGCCGTGCTCGAACGGGATGACGTCCTCGGGGTCGATCTCGTCTGCCGCGCAGGCGGCGATCCAGTCAGCCAACAGGTCCTCCTCGGTACTGGCCGGTTCAGGCCGCGGTCGCGCTGGTCAGGGGCAGCGCCCGGCCGTCGCTGGCCGGCGTGGGCTCGTTGAACTGGGCCGCGCCGGGCAGCAGCTCGCGGCGCACGTAGTACTCCTGGTCGCGCAGCTGGTGCAGCACGGCCGGGATGATCTCCTTGTACGCGGCCCACAGCGATGGGTACACCGGCGCGCAGTCGTGCTTGATCTCCTCGTGCAGCTCGGCCAGCCGGTAGTACGGCACCATCGGGAACATGTGGTGCTCGACGTGGTAGTTCATGTTCCAGTACAGGAACCGGTTCACCACGCACATCTTGACCGTGCGGGTGTTCAGCCGGTGGTCGAGCACGTTCTCGCCCATGCCCGCGTGCTGGGTGAAGCCGTAGACCTGCAGCATGAACGCGCCGTAGATACGAGGCCCGCCGATCAGCACGATTGGCAGCCACGTGCGGAAAATGATGGCCAGCGCGATCGTGACCAGGTAGATGGCGAGGTGGACGCGGGCGGTCCGGTAGACCTTCTGGCGCTCGGTCTCGGGCACGTAGTCGGCCTCGGCGGCGCTCAGCCGCCCGGCCGCGTGCCGGAACAGCAGCATGAACGCCGTCGGCACGTCGACCAGGCCGAAGTAGTTGGCCAGCAGCCTGGCCAGCCGGGCCGGGCGCATGACCGCGATCTCCGGATCGCGTCCCACGATCAGCGTGTCGGTGTGGTGCCGGGTGTGGCTCCAGCGCCAGGTGGTCGGGTCGCGCATGATCATGAACGACGCCACCTGGTACAGGCCCTCGTCGATCCAGCGGGTCTTGAACGCGGTCCCGTGCCCGGCCTCGTGCCAGCGTGAGTCCGAGGTCGACCCGTACAGGACCCCGTAGGCCAGGAAGAACGGCACCGCCCACCAGCTGTCCCACACGATCCAGAGCGCGCTGCCGAGCCCGGCGAACGTGAACAGCAGCCCGAACCAGATGATGGTGTCGCGCACGGCCGGGTAGTCGGACCGGCGCATCAGCTCCTTCATCCGCTTGCGCGGCACCGCGCTGCGGAACCAGGCCGCGCCCGCCAGCCCTGCGTCCACCGCCGCCTGGTTCTCCTGCCCTGCCAGGCTGTACCGCTCCAGCCGTTCCCTGCCCATGCCGTTCCTTCCGCACGCTACGATGCGTTGGAGCGCTCCAACTTCGTTATCATCAGTCGCGGGCCGCGCCGTGTCAAGGGCTAGCGGGCCGGGACCGGGCCGGTCGAGCCGCGCACCTCCAGCCGGGGCGGCAGCAGCCGGGTCTGCGCGGGCGCGGTGGGATCCTCGATCCGCTTCAGCAGCATCTGGCCGGCCAGCTGGCCCATCGGGTAGGCGGTGCCGTCCACGCTGGTCAGCCACAGCGCCCGCAACCGGGCGAACAGCGAGTTGTCGAAGCCCGCCAGCGACAGCTCGTCCGGCACCTTGATGCCCAGGGCGGTGGCCGCGGACAGGGCGCCGACGCAGGTCAGGTCGTTGGCGGCGAAGATCGCGGTGGGCCGGTCCGGCAGGCTGAGCAGCGCGACGGTGGCCCGGTAGCCGCCCTCCTCGCTCATGTCGCCGTGCTCGATGAGCACGTCCGCGCCGAAGCCGGCCACGCGCATCGCGTCCTGGTACCCCTGCATCCGCAGCCGCCCGGCCAGGCTCGGCAGGCCGGTTATGTGCGCGATCCGCCGGTGCCCGAGCCCGGTCAGGTGCTCCACCACCAGGGTGGCGCCGCGCTCGTTGTCGTTGGCCAGCACGTCCACGTGCGGCAGGCCGAGGTCCAGGCCGCGCCCGCCGACCGCGACGGTCGGGATCGAGCTGGCGGCCGACGTGACCGCCTCCGTCATCGGGATCGACCCTGCCAGCACCAGGCCGTCCACCCCGAAGTCAAGGAACGACCAGGTCAACGTGTCGTCCATCAGCTGGTCGATGCGGCCGTCGCCGAGCAGGATGTGCTTGCCCGCTCCGTGCAGGACCGGGGTCAGGCCGTCCAGCATGTCCGCGTACCACGGCTGCCGCAGGTCGTTGAGCAGCACGCCGACCGTGCGGGACCGCTGCTCGGCCAGCCGCCGGGCGGCGGCGTTGGGCCGGTAACCGAGGTCGGCCACCGCCCGCAGCACCGCGTCCCGGCTGGCCGGGCTGACCTTGGGGGAGTTGTTGAGCACGAGCGAGGCCAGCGACCGGGACACCCCGGCCCGGGCCGCCACCGTCTCCAGCGTCGGCCGGCCTTGGTCTCGTTTCGTGCCCGGGGTCGCCACGCACCCTCCCGTCGGTGTTGGAGCGATCCAACGCTAGGGCGGCGGCGGGAGGGTGTCAACGATCCCGAGCGTCGGACGGCGTTCGGTCGGGGCGAAGCTCTCGGCTGCTACGGGCCCACCACCGTCAGGCCGAACGGCTTGTCGCCGGCCGCGTGGGCCACGGCCTCGTTCACCTCGTCCAGCGGGAACTCGGTCACCTGGTACTGGCTCAGATCGATCAGGCCGGCCTTGGCCAGGCTGATCAGCCGGGGAGCGGCCGCCCGCTGGAACATCCACTGCCCGCGAACGCTGATGCCGTTGCGCATCAGCCACGGGTAGGGCAGCGCCAGGTCCTCGCCGCCCAGCATGCCGACCCCGCCCATCAGTACGACCCGGCCGGATTCCCGTACGGTCATGACCGCGGCCCGGACCGGCGCCGTGCCCGCTTCGGGCGGCAGCATGTCCAGCACCACGTCGATCGGCCCGTCTGCGGCTGCTCGCATGCGCCGCTGGTCCTCCCCAGCTTCGCCGGTCAGTCGCACGGTCCGAACCCGGTCCCCGAATCGCCGGGCCAGATCGTCCAGCACGGCCTCGTTCCGGCCCGGCGCGACCACCCGGGCCGCCCCCATGCCCAGCGCGACCGTTACCGCCGCACTGCCGTAGTTCCCGGTCGCCCCGCTGACCAGTGCCGTCTCGCCCGGCTGAAGTCCAACGGCGACGAAGCCCCCGAACGGTACCAGCAGCAGGTCCATCGCGCACCACCGCGCGGCATCGGCCTCGTCAATTTCCCCGAGCGGAATGGCATTCTCGGTCGGGATCATCATCTGGCTCGCGAACGCGCCGTGCCGGTAGTGCCGCATCAGCTGCCGGCCGCCCTCACCGCGCGCACTCCAGCCCTGCAGCACGATGTCCGGGGCATTCAAGCTGTCGCGTGAGCGCACGGTGATGTCACACAGCACCCAGTTTCCCGGCTTGAGCCGCGTCGAGTCCGGCCCGGTGGCCCGGACCCGGCCGACCGCCGCCGTGCCTGGCGCCAGCGGCAACTCCATCGCGTAGTTGCGTTCCCCGCGCAGCACCTCGCCGGTGTAGGACAGGACATGCGCCGCCACCACGTCCACGATGACTTCCCCGGTGCCCAGCACCAGGTCCGGCAGGGTCGTCACCTCGAGCGGCGACCCGAATTCTCTGAGCAGTGCAGCCTTCATGGCTCCACTCAACCGCGCTCCCGGCCCCTGATGAAGGCCTAGTACTATCCTAGGACCAATGAGTGCCACCCGGCCTGGCCCGAGCTAGGGAGCGGACGATGCCCGCCACCGCCGAAGACCGCACCGAACTCGGTGACTTCCTCCGCTCCCGCCGCGAACGGCTCACCCCGGCCGAGCTCGGCCTGCCCGACGGCCGCCGTCGGCGCACCCCGGGCTTGCGCCGCGAGGAAGTGGCCGAGCTGGCCGGCATCGGCGTGGACTGGTATGTGCGGCTGGAGCAGGGCCGGGCGGTCCGCCCCTCGGTGGCCACCATCGACGCGCTGGCGCAGGTGCTGCGCCTGGACCCGGCCGAGCGGACCCACCTGCGGACGCTGGCCCGCAGCCCCCGCCACCGGGCGTTCGCCCGCGAGACCGTGCCGGCCACCATCCGCCGCCTGGTCGAGGGCCTGAACCAGCCCGCCTACGTCACCGGCCGCCGCTGGGACGTCCTCGCCTGGAACGCCGCCGCCGCCGACGTTGTCACCGGCTTCGCCCAGATCCCCGAGCCCGACCGCAACATCCTGCTGCTGATGTTCGCTCACCCGTTCGGCCGCGAGCGCTTCGGCCCCGGCTGGGCCGCCGAGGCCCGGCGGATGGTGGCCCAGTTCCGCGCCACCCACGACCTCTGGTCCCGCGACCCCGCCTTCGAGGAGCTGATGACCCGCCTCCGCGCCGCCAGCCCCGAGTTCGCCACCTGGTGGGAAGCACACGACATCCGCCGCAGCATGGCCGGCGTCAAAACCTTCTACTACCCGGGCGGCCAAGGCCGCCTGGGCCGCGACCCGCTCCGCTTCGAGTACGCCACCTTCCAGGCCAACGACGACCCAGCCCTCAAGCTCTCCATCTACACCCCGGCCTAACTCCAGGCCGGAGCAGGTTTGCGCGGGGCTGGCGCCGGTAGGTGTTGCCCATGACCACTGCTGATCACGCGATGGACGTATGGCGCCAGGCCGGCTGGCTCCCGGCAAACCAGGACGACCTGGAGGCCTGGCTGGACGGCCACCGCGAACGGGCGGAGGCCCGGGGCGAGCAGGTCGTGCTCCATCCCGTGCTCACCGAATTCCAGGAGCTGATCAACACCGATCCCGTGGTGCGGATGTACATCGACCAGATGATCGCCCAGGTGCCGGGGACCAAGCCGTACCGCAAGCGGCACCTGGAGAGCGTGCCGCAGTTGCTGCGCCTGATCAACGAGGTGCTGACCAGCGCGCCTGAGTTTGGCGGCGATCAGGTGGCCACGCCGCTCGGCGCGATCCTGGACTGGACCATGGGCACCCGGGCGGGCTTCGCCGCCTACCGCGACCCGCGGATCAACGCGATGCTCAGGAAGATCCTCAACGCCTGGGCCGAGTTCCTCAGCGGCAGCGAATCTCTCTACGCGCTCAACGATTCGCCGACCGGCTGGAAAAGCGCCCAGGCCCGGCAGGCGATCGGCATCGAGCAGTACGAACACGACCCGAAGGACGAGCACTGGGGCTTCACCTCCTGGAACGACTTCTTCACCCGGCGGTTCAAGGACGGCGAGCGCCCGGTGGCCTCTCCCGGGGACGACAAGGTCATCGTCAGCGCTTGCGAGTCCACGCCCTACGGCATCAGCACCGACGTCAAACGCCAGGACCGCTTCTGGATCAAGAGCCAGCCCTATTCGCTGGAGGACATGCTGGCCAACGACGAATCAGTCGATCAGTTCGCCGGCGGCACCGTCTATCAGGCCTTTCTGAGCGCGACCAACTACCACCGCTGGCACAGCCCGGTGGCCGGGACGATCGTCCGGGCGTTCGTCCAGCCGGGCACCTACTACTCCGAGCCCGACTCCGAAGGCGCCGACGCGGTCGAGCCGATGAACTCCCAGTCCTACCTGGCTCACGTCGCGGCCCGGGCCATCGTCATCATCGAAGCCGACGACCCGGTCATCGGCCAGCTGGCCTTCGTGGCCGTCGGCATGTCGGACGTCTCCTCCTGCCTGATCGGCCCGAAGATCAAGCCCGGCTACCACGTCGCCAAGGGGGAGGAGCTCGGCTACTTCCAGTACGGCGGCTCGACCCACTGCCTGGTCTTCCGCCCCGGCGCGATCGCCGAGTTCGCCCTCACGGCCATTCCCCAGCCGCACGACCCCCAGGCGCCGCTGATGCTGGTCCGCTCCAAGCTCGCCGTCGCCAGCCCCACGCGCTGACCGCGTGACACCCGATCCGCCCGCCGGCGGGCTGGACGCCGGCTGCGGCATTGAAAGACTGCCGTGATGGAGGAAAGGCTGGACGGAGGCAATGCTGGCGGGGCCGTCCGGGTGGGTGAGACGGTCCGGCGGTCCGCGGGGCCGTGGACGCCTGCCGTGCATGCGCTCTTGCGGCATCTCGCCGATAACGGTTTCCCGGGCAGTCCCCGCCCGCTGGGCGTCGACGGTCAAGGCCGGGAGGTGCTGACGTTCGTGGAGGGTGAGACGGTGGGTAGCACGCTGCCCTGGCCAGGTTGGACCCACACCGAGCGCACGCTGACTCAGGTGGCCCGCTGGATGCGTCGCTACCACGAGGCCGTGGCAGATTTCGTCCCGCCGGACGGGGCGGTCTGGCGGATGGGCGGCCAGTGGCGTCCCGGCCTGATCATCGGGCACAACGACGCCGCTCCTTACAACGCCGTGTGGCGGCCCGGGCACCTGGCCGGGTTCATCGACTGGGACATGGCAGGCCCGGTGAGCCCGGCCTGGGACCTGGCGTTCGCCGCGTTCAGCTGGGTGCCGCTGCACGCCCGCCACGTAGTCGCGCGGGAGGGATTCACCGATTTCGGTTCCCGGCCGGCCCGGCTGCGGCTGTTGCTGGCCGAATACGGCTGGGCCGGCACGACCGGTGAGTTCCTCGAGGTTGTCCGGGCCCGTATCTGCGCTCACGCCGCTGGTGTCCGTGGCCTGGCGGCTACCGGGGATCCGCTGTTCACCCGGCTTGTCGCCCTGGGTGTGGCCGACGATCTGGACATCGCCCTGGCCGAACTGGACGAGTTCGCTTGACCCCCATCGCGGCAGACAGCGCGTCCGTATTGCGCACCGAGCCGCCGGGCGTCGCCAGGCTCAGCTGCCGGGGTCGCTCAGCGCGGTGACGAAAGTGCGGAGGCGTGCGAATTCACCGGCCAGGATGAGGACCGGGCAGGTGACCTTGGCCAAGTCCTCGGCGGTCACCTTCAACGGGCCACATTCGCCCCGGCCGAAGCGGGCTTGCACCTCGCGGTTCACCATGGCCCGGGCCGCGCGCGCGGCCATGTCACCGTCAGAGGCACTCCCGTAGAGGGGCATGGCGTGTGCCTTCCAGGCCGCGAGTGCTCCGGGACTCCGGTCGCCGCCCAGCAAGCGGGCCGCCGCTTCCCGGGCCGCCGGGCCGCCGCGTCGCCCCGCCGCGCTCTTGCCCTATCCGCCGAGATCCTCGCGGTGTGGTGCGCGGCCGCCCGGCCGGGGCGGTGTTCGCGCGGTGATGATCCAGGTGCGCGCCCCGAACAGCACGCCGTCGCCGGTCGTGTGGCTGGCGAGGGTGACGCGCAGCTCGCGCCGCGCGTCGTCGGCGGCGGCCGGATCCAGGCTGGCCACCATGTCTTTGGTGGCCTGCAGGCCGGTGACGAAATCGTAGGCCTGCGCGCTGTCCGCGCCGTAATAGACGGGCTCGCGCACGTCGGTGAAGGCGACGTCGGTGAACCCGGCCGCAGCCAGTATCCCGGCCGTCGTTTGCTGGCCGGCGAGGGAGAACATCCGGGCGCTGCGGGCAGAAGCGCCGCCGATCACCTGGTCGATCTCGCTGTACCACTCGTTGCGCTCGGGGGCTTGCCAGGCCAGCAGCGCCATCCGCGCGCCGGGGCGCAGCGCGCGCCCGATGTTGGTAAACGCCGCCACCGGGTCGGCGAAGAACATCACGCCGAAACAGCTGATACACACGTCATAACGAGACGGCCCCAGGCTGTCCACCTGAGCGTCGGCCAGCCGGTAGGAAACGTTGCGCAGGCCTTCCCGGTCCGTCAGCCGCCGGGCCAGCTCGAGCACGGGCGCGGAAATGTCCACGCCGAGGACGGTTCCCGCGGCCGCGGCGCGCCCGGCGGCGCGGGTGGATCGGCCCGTCCCGCAGCCAATATCGAGCACATGCTCGGCGGCACCGACGCTGGCGGCGGCATGCAGCCGCTGTTCATGCAGACGCGCCTCGGCATCGAACAGTTCGGCGTACCTGACCCGGAACTCCCCCGCGGCCTGGTCCGCATTGACCCACGCCCGGACATCCGGCTCATCACCCATCCACACCACCATCCCCGGACACTCGCCCCTGCCTACACGCCCCATACTCCTACCCCGTCCGGGCGTTCCTTCGGTGAGCTGAGCTCGCAGCAGCGGCCAGGACCGGGCAAAGCCCGGCGCCTCCCAGGCGTCCCTGCTTGACCTGGCTGCCATTGACCCGATGATCTCCGCAGTGGAACACTCAGGTACTTCAGCACGGCAGGAAACGTTGAGCGGCCGTGAGGACGGCCTGGGGGGACGGCATTTATGGCCGGATCTGGAGTCCCTGCTTGTCGTAATGCCGGGACACCTCGTCAGTTAAGCGCTGGGTGATCCGGATGCCGAGCGGATCATCCAAGCCTGATCCCGCGGCGTCACCTGGTTCAGCCGAAACTGGGCCTCCGCCGCATGATCCAGCTGGTTTGCCCACGCACGCGCCGACCGTGTCGGCTGCGCAGGCCGGGCTGGTGCCCGGCCACCCCGCGTCTGAGCGGTCCACGCGCGCCGACGGGTCCCCGGATGTCCGCAGGTATGGCCCTGGAATTCCGGCGATCCCGCCCGCGAGCCGGCCCGAGTTGACCGCTGAGCGCGCTTGGCGGACTGGCGCCCGGGGCAGATCGTCCCGGGGCTGGGGTCGGCTGGCCCGGCTGTCCGGCTCGGCGCTGACCGTGATTTTGCTGGCGGCCAGCGGCGTCCTGCTGTATCTGCGCCTGCATCATGAGCCGTTCCGCGTGACTGCCGTGGCGATTACCCAGCAGACGAGAAATGGGTGCGGTGTGGACGTGACCGGGCGGATCAACACCAACGGCTCGGCCGGGACCGTCTCGTATGAATGGCTTTTCCGCTCCGATCCGCAGTCACCCCAGGCACTGGATCAGTCGGTGGAGGCCGGACAGCAGGCCGCCTTCGTGACTGTCGCCGTGCAGGGCCAGGGCCATGGCAGCACGTCGCAGACGGTCACCTTGCAGGTCCTCGGCGTCCATCCGCAAGCTGCGTCGGCCGCGGTAGTGGTCAGTTGCCCATGAGAGGGGATCGGCATGCCGGAGTGGAGGGTGCCCGGTTACACCGAGCTGAAGAGGCTCGGCTCGGGTGGGTTCGGCGAGGTGTTCCTGGCCCGGCACGACGCGTCAGGCACCCTGGTGGCGATCAAGTACCTGCGTCACGACCTGCTGGCCGAGACCGAATTCGCCGAGATGTTCCGTACCGAGGCGGCCGTACTGGCCTCGCTGGACGACCCGCACGTGGTCCGGCTGTACGAGTACGTCGAGTCATCGTCGGGCGCGGCCATTGTCATGGAATTGGTCGCTGGCGTCTCGTTGCGCGAGGTCCTGACCTTCCAGGGCAAGACCACTGCGGAAGCGGCGCTGACCGTGCTGCACGGCTCACTGGCCGGGCTGGCGACCGCCCACCGGCGCGGCGTCGTGCACCGGGACTACAAGCCGGAGAATGTGCTCGTCGACGGGAACGGCGCCAGCAAGCTGACCGACTTCGGCATCGCCGCGCGCACCGGTTCCTCCGCGATCCCGGCCGGCACCCTGGCCTACGCGGCCCCCGAGCAGATGTCCGGTGGCCTGGCCACTCCGGCCAGCGACATCTACGCGGCCACGGCGACCTTCTATGAGTGCCTCACCGGCCGGCCACCCTTTATCGGAGAACCCGACGACCTGCTCCGCCAGCACCGCTCCGAACCGGTTCCTCTAGAACCGGTACCCGAACCGCTGCGGCCACTGGTGGCCGCCGGGATGGCCAAGGACACCGCGCAGCGCCCCACCGACGCGGTCAGCTTCGTCGCCCAGCTCACGGCCGCCGCCACCAGCGCATACGGCCGGCGCTGGCACGAGCGAGGCCGGTCGCACCTGGGGGAAGCGGCGCTGCTGCTCGCCGCGCTCTGGCCATCCGGCCCGCCACCCACCGTCCAGGGCACGGCCGTCCACCAGACCACCCTGGGGCGCCGCCTCAAACTCGGGCATGTCACCGCGGTCAAGGCGGCTGTCGCCGCCGGCACAGTGATCGCGGTCGCCGCGGCGGGGACGGCGCTGGCCGTCACCCGTGGCTCACCCGCACCGACCGTCACCAACCACCCCGCGGCCGCCGTAAAGCAGGTTTCGCTTCATCCCACCAGCCGGCCGGGCGGACCGACGCAACTCCCTGCCCAATCCACCATGCCGCTGATCGGGTCCACCAGCCCGCAAACGGGCTCTGCCAGCCCGCAGGCCAACTCCGTCAGCCCGTCGATCGGCTCAGCCAGTCCCCAGACCGGCTCCGGCCAGAGCCAACCCGAGCCGACGGGCCACCCGAGCGGACCGGCCAAGGTGGGCGGCCCGTCGCCGCAGCCGGCCAAGCCCTCCGCGAGCGTGTGCGAGTCAGATGGAACTGGGTGCACCAGGGCCGGCACCTACGCTGGGCCGAACGCGCTGATCAGTAGCGACTACACCGGCTTCAAAGTCGTCTGGACCGAGTCGGTTGTGCAGCCGTACTCATCCGGGGTGCCGCTCTACTGGAGCGCTTACATCACCTACACGAACGTCTCGTCGGCAAGCCTGCAACTGGGCTGCCCCGGCGACTGGGCCGACGCCTCCTACGTCGCCGAACACATGTCCGGAGGGGACGGCGATGACGGGATGGTCTCGGCCGGAAGCACCAGCTGCAGCGAGGATCCCGGGCAGACCGTGACCGTTCAGCCAGGTCACACCTACACATTTTTGGCGACGTTCCACAACGTCCCCTGGCCCGGCAGCGCCGTCGCCATCCAGTGGGGCAACGCTGGAACGTCCGCCTCCGTCTACCCGTTCAGCTGAGGCGACCTTGGCCGCTCGCCTGACCTGGAGCGCGTACGGCACTGCCTGAAAGGACCTCTGCTACTGGCCTGTTGGCGGGCAAGAGTTCCAGGTGGTCAGTCGCGGCGTGAGCGCGGAATGTAATCGCGCTTCATTGGTGAATCAAGATCACGCTGGCGCGCTCCGTCTTGGAAGAGGCGGCACCAGGCCGGCTCTGAGGGGGACGCATTCAGATGAGCGCAGCACAGATCCGTGAGTGGCATAGCCCGGCCGGGCTCACGCCGGCAGCCAGGCGGTTCCTTGCGGCTAACCCGGAGCTGCAGACGCCGTTCCTGGTCTTGGACCTCGATGTGGTCGAGGCGCGCTATCGCCAGTTGACCGTGGCGATGCCCCGGACCCGGGTCCTGTATGCGGTCAAGGCGAATCCGGCACGCGAAGTGCTCCAGCGGCTAGCTGACCTTGGATCCAGCTTTGACGTCGCCAGTCCCGGCGAGATTGACCGGTGCCTGAAGCTCGGCATCGATCCGGCGCGCCTGGCGTTCGGCAACACCGTCAAGAAGGAGCGCGACATCGCCTACGCCCGTAGCTGCGGAGTGGGCGTCTTCACCGTGGACGCCCGGGCTGAGCTGGACAAGGTGATCCGTCAGGCTCCCGGCTCGACTGTGTACGTGCGCATCAGCACGGACGGGGCCGGGGCAGACTGGCCGCTGTCCCGCAAGTTCGGGTGCAGCCCCGGTGACGCGCTCGGGCTGCTGCGCAAGGCCGCGCAGGCCGGGCTCAGCTTCGGCGTGTCTTTTCACGTCGGCTCCCAGCAGCGCGATCTCACGGCCTGGGACCGGGCTCTGGCCGATGCCGGCGCGCTGGTCCGGACGCTGAGCCAGGAGGGCTACCAGGCGGCGGGCGTCAATCTCGGCGGCGGGCTGCCGTGCGCATACCGGGAGCCGATCGCCGGCATCTGCGCCTACGGCCAGGCCATCCAGCGGGCGCTGGCCCGGCACCTGGGACAGGACTTCGCCGGCGAAGTGCTGACCGAGCCCGGACGTTACCTGGTGGGCGACGCCGGCGTGATCCAGACCGAGGTCGTGCTGATCTCCCGCCAGCCGCCGGCGACCAGACCCGCTGGGTGTACCTGGACATCGGCATGTTCAACGGCCTGACCGAGACCCTTGATGAGGCGATCCGGTACCGGATCGGAGCGCCGCCAGGCCGGGGCGGTCCCGGGCCAGTCGTGCTGGCCGGGCCATCGTGTGACAGCGCCGATGTGCTGTATGAGAAGTCCGGCTACCAGCTTCCCGTCGGCCTGCGGATCGGTGACCAGCTCCAGCTGATGTCGGCCGGCGCGTACACCGCGTCCTACTCCACCGTGTGGTTCAACGGCTTCGAGCCACTGCGCACGTTCTTCGTCTCCGCCGCCGGCCCCGTGACCGGCATGCCATCAGCTCGACCGCAGCCCGGTACCCGCGCTACGGCGCCGGACCGGCAGCACGCCCACGCCATGGAACGCTAGCCGCGCTGCGCAAGGTCGCGAGCTCGTCGTCGGCGGCGCCGGCCGGGCCAGGGTGCCTGGCCGGGCCAGGGTGCCTGGCCGGGGCGCAGTGAGCGCCGGTGAAGGATGTGGCATTGATCACGTCGCCGGTGAGGGGAGTGGGGAGCTCGCGCAGGCCGCCGCTCCCGGGCCCGATAGCTGCGGCGTGCTGGCAGGCCCGCTCGGTGCCGGGTTATCGCTGCGTCCGGGGCGGTCCGTCGGCGGCTGCTTCGACGCCTCGGGACTGCTGCTCCGGGCGGGCCGCGGAGGCTACCGGGTGAGGGCCCGCGTGGCCTTGTCGATGAGGTCGCCGAGGTCCTCGGCGCTGGCCTCGCGGTAAAGCGGGCCGGCGCCGTCCGTCAGCAGCAGGCTGACCATGGCCACGCCCCGGGCCGGGACCGGGCCGGGTCCAGCCAGGTAGCCAGCCAGCACGGCGAGCGGCCCGGCCGACTGGCGGATCGCCGCCCGGGCCAGCGGGAATCGTGCCGGACGGGCGGTAATAACGGCGACGGCGGCCGGATCCCCGGCGGCGGCGAGTATCCGCCGCACGCCCGCGGCCAGGTTGCGGCGGGTCTTCATCGACGTCAGCTGCACGGCCCGCGCCGCCAGAGGCGCGCTGCCCTCGGGGCTGGCGCCGTCGGCAAGCTCGCGGTCCAGCCGCGAGGCGGCACAACGGGCCAGCACGCGGTGCCACGGCCGCAGCCGCCCGAGCATCAGGCGCCCCAGATCGTCCTGGAGCAGGACATGCCTGGTTCGCCCCTGACCCGCCGGGCGGCGATTATGGGTGTTACCGGTCGTGGTCGCCATCGTGGCTCCCCCCGCGATCCTGGCCCCTCACCTGCTCAGAGGACCGGCCAGACCGGTCTGATACGCACCAACACAAAGTGAGCTAAGTAGCGCGCAGTGCCGTCAATGACGGGATGGGCCCGCGCTCCCACCCAGGTTGATCCACCGCCGATTCCCGTCACGGAGAGCAACCTGAGTCTTTCTCGCTGTACGGATGGCTGTGGCAACCTCTTGGCCGGCCGGGTGGTCTGCGGCCTGCTGCGAGGCGGGACGGGCTGTTCAGGTCAGCCGGTGATGGATCCAGATGCATGGTTCGCAGTAGGCGGCGTAGTCCTGGGCGAGGTCGCAATAGACCCGGACCAGCGCCTCTGGGACGGTCGTTGGCCCGGTGGTGTCGAACGGCAGACCGGTCCATTCCCGCCACTCGGCGACCGAGCCGGCCATCATCATCGCTCGCGGCGAGACGCCGACGATCGTCCCGCCGGCCCGGACGTGCGTACGCAGCCAGGCGTCGGCCGGCAGGCCGTCGGCCCGGCGCAGGGCCGCGTACTCCGCGATGGACATCGCTGGCCTAAGGTGCTTCTCGCTCGGCCGCACGGGCGCGACGAGACTGGAAAACCCCAACACGGCCGCATTTTCCCGCATTGCTCCGAGCATGACCCGGGACAGTCCGCTGCCCCGCAGATCCTTCCGGACAGAAATCTCCAGCGCCGAGATCAGGTTCCCGCGGCGGCCGGTGAGGCGGTCGAGCGCCGCGGACAGGATCACTCCATCCCAGCCATCGCCGGGCAGCGACACAGCCGGATCCTCATCCCAAGTGAAGGGGACGCTGTACGCCTTGGCCACGAGCTGGCCGGGGTGGTCCCGGTCGATCGCGACCTGGACGAACTCGGGGTACATGCCTACCGGGTCGGCGTAGTACAGCGAACCAACCGGGTCCTGGTGCATGAACCGCGGCCACGAGTTGAAATCGTCCAGCAGGTGCGCCAGATCGGGCCGCTCGGCTACCGTCACCGTCACCAGATCCATGCGCCCCCCTCCTTGAGGTCCACGCCGCCTCCGCCGCTGGCCGCACCCTAATGACCAGATGGAGGGTTCCGCCACGCATTTCCGCGGCGCTCCCGTCCACTGCTTTCGTCCCCGCAACGGGGCTCCGCTCGCCATGGTTTATGGATGCCGTTAGTGATGAAGGGAGCCTGCGGTCAGGCAGGCACGGAAGCCGGGACGGTGCCGGGCGCGGGGGACGGCGCCTGGCCAGCCGCCGCCCAGGCCGCGGGCGGCATCTTCAGGATCAGCAGGCCGATGGAGCCGAACGAGACCAGGAGCATGCTCCAGACCGCGGTGACGGGCCAGGTGGCGGTGATGCTGGTGAACTGGACCGCGAAGTCGGCGGCGACCGCGACGATGGTCAGCCAGGGCGCCCAGCTGGGCACCGCGCGGGCGCGGAGCAGGCCAGTTGCCAGCAGCACCAGCCCGATGTCCAGCAGCACCATCAGCGGCACCAGTACCAGCGCGAGCGCCGATGTGCGGTTCAGGTAAGCGGTCAGTGCGGCTGCGCCCGGGCCAGGCACCCGGGACACCATGAGCTGCCAGACCGCGTTGCCCATGTGCCCGAACGCGCCGATGACCAGGCAGGCCGCGCCGAGGTGGCCGAGCACGGCGCCGCGGGCGCGGAGCAGGTGGGCCAGGCCAAGGGCGGCCGGGACGGTGAGGATGGCCGAGGCGATGAAGATCAGCCCGGCGATCCAGATCCGGCTGCTGTCCGCGGCCGCGGTCGCGTACAGCGTCGCGCCAGACTGGCCGAGGCCTTCGGTGGAGTCGGTCAGGGAGTACACGAAACCGGCCAGCGGGGCGCCGATGAGGGCCGAGCCGGCGATCGTCTTGCGGAAGCGGACAGGGTCGGAAAGCACGGACATGGCATGCTCCTGAGTTCGGTTGCAGGTATGACCGACGTTAGGAATGGGGACCCGGCGGCGCGTCTGCTGTCCGGTGCCGGCTGGTCTATCGCGCGATACAGGCAGATCACATCGCCGGGTAGAGGCCAGCGGGGGTGCGGCGGCTTACCGTTGAGGGGTGATGAGCTCGGCCGCCCGGATGCGCGGCGTCCAGGTGGCCGGCGCGCCCGCCGGGGACCTGGTGCTGGCTATGGTGCTGGCCGTCTTCGGGTTCGCCGACACCGTGCTGAGCGGGCAGTTCCAGTGGCTCGATCAGTGGCGCGGGCCACGGCTGGTCAACGGCCTGGTGGTGCCGGCCGCCGCGCTGCTGCTGGCCTGGCGGCGCCGACTCCCGCTAACGGTGCTGGCCGGGGTGCTCGCCGCCATGGTGGGGCTCGGGTTCGCCTACGGTGCCTCGCAGACCTCGACGAACGTGTTCGTCGCCGCGATCGCTGTATATTCGGCGGCCGCCTACGCGAGTTCGGTCCCACTGGCCGCCGGGATCATGGCCGTGGGCATCTGGCTGCGGGACGCCCACGACCCGGCGATTAGAACGTTCGGTGAGCACCTGTGGGACTGGGTCTTCGCCGGGCTGTTCTTCGGCGTCGGCCTGGCCACCCGGTGGCGGCACGAGCGCGTGGTCTCCGCAGAGGACACGGCCCGTTCGGCCGAGCAGGCCCAGACCGAACGGGCCGAGGCGGCCGCCGAGGCCGAACGGCAGCGCATCGCCAGGGAACTACACGACATCGTCGCGCACAGCCTCGGCGTGCTGGTCTTCCAGGCCGGCGTGGGCGAGCAGCTCATCGACCGCGACCCGGGCCAGGCCCGCGAGGCGTTCCGGGCCATCCGGGCGGCGGGCCTGGAGCGGTCGGTGAGATGGGTACCATCCTGGGCCTGATCCGCGGCGACGGCGTCGCCGGCCGGGAACCCCAGCCCCGGGCCGCCGACATCGAGACGCTGGCCCGCAAGGCCCGCGACACCGGCGTCGCGGTTGAGCTGGATGTGCGCGGCGACCCGCCGCCGCTGCCGGCCGCGGTCGAACTGTCCCTCTACCGCATCGCGCAGGAGGGCCTGACCAATGCCATGCGGCACGCGCCGTCGGCACCGGTCCGAATCGGCATCAGCTACCGCGAGCAGGACGTGCTGGTCGAGGTGGTCAACGAGGCCGGGCCGGGAACGGACCCGGGCCCGCGCGGCAGCGGGCGCGGGCTCATCGGGCTGCGCGAGCGGGTGGGCATCTTCGGCGGCCAGCTCGACGCCGGGCCCCGGCCGGAGGGCGGCTGGCGGCTGGCGGCGACCCTCCCGGCAGCCCGATGAGCGAGCCCGCCGACCGCGGGCCAGCCGGCCCGGACGGCAGACCGTCCGGTGCGTTGCGCGTGGTGATCGCCGACGACCAGGGCATCGTCCGCGGCGGGCTACGGATGATCCTGGAGGCGGCGGGCATCGAGGTCGCCGGCGAGGCAGCCGACGGCCGGGCCGCCATCGAGCTGGCCGGACGGCTCAAGCCGGACGTGCTGCTGATGGATATCCGGATGCCGGTGCTCGACGGCATTGAGGCGACCCGGCGGCTGGCCCGTGACCACCCCCGGGTAAAGGTCCTCGTGCTGACCACTTACGGTGCCGACGAGTACGTCTACGAGGCGCTGCGAGCCGGGGCGGCCGGCTTCCTGCTCAAGATGGACTCCCCGCCCCGGCTGGTCGACGCGGTACACGTCGTGGCGGGCGGTGAGGCGCTACTGGCACCGGAAATCACCCGGCGGCTGATCGACCGGTACGTAGCCGGGGCGCCGCCGCACCGGCCCGCGCCACCGGAGCTGACCCGGCTGACCGCACGCGAGCGCGAGGTGCTGGCCCTGATCGCACGCGGCTTGTCCAACGCGGAGATCGCCCGCGAGCTCTTCCTCGGCGAGGGCACGGTCAAGACCCACGTAGTCCGGATCCTGGCCAAACTGAGCCTGCGCGACCGGGTGCAGGCAGTGGTGTTCGCCTACGAGCACCAGCTCGTCCGGCCCGGCCAGAGTAGTTAGCGGCTGAGGTAAGCACACCAGCAGCGAGGCTGCAGATACCTGACCTCGCGGCTGCCGCGCCACCCGATCCGGAGAGATGGTCAGGCGATCCGGCACCGTCAGATGACCATCCATGACAACACGGCGGTCGACTGCAGGTAGACGAGCAGGCACATGAAGGCCAGAAATACGATGCTCCACCCGATCACGCGCCGGAAGATGTCGCCCTCGCGCCCTTCGAGCCCGACGGCGGCGGCCGCGATCGCGAGGTTCTGCGGGGAGATCATCTTGCCCAGTACGCCGCCAGCGGAGTTCGCCGCGGCGAGCAGCGTCGGCGATAGGTGAGCTTGCGCCGCGGCAGTGACCTGCAGGGCTCCGAACAGCGAGTTCGAGGAGGTGTCCGAGCCGGTGACCGCTACGCCCAGCCAACCCAGGATCGGGGACAGTAGGGCGAACAAGCCTCCGGCCCCGGCCATCCACAGTCCCAGCGTCGTGGTCTGGCCGGACTCGTTCATGACGAAGCCGAGCGCCAGAACGGTCATCACGGTGAGGATCGCGAACTTCAGCTGCGCGAGCGTGCGTCCGTAGGCGCGCAGCGCCCGGCCGGCCCCGATCTTCAGCACGATCATCGTGGCCAGTCCGGACAGCAGCAGCAGGGTGCCGGCGGCCGACAGGATGTTCAGCTTGAAGGTGGTCACTACGGCTTTCCCTGTGCCGCTGGCGATGTGCAGGCCTGGCCAGTCGTAGATGCGGGTCGCTGACTCCAGGCCGGTGCCGCCCGCGCCGGGTTTGGTGGGGGCTACGCCGGTGATGGCCGGCACGCGGGTGGCGACCACGAAGATCACGATGATGATCAGGTACGGCGCGTAGGCCTTGAAGACATCGACGGGCGTGTCCCGGACCGTGCCGTCCGAGGCCGGGGCGGGCGTGGCCGGGGAGCCCTCCCCGGGGTCGCCGGAGACGTGCGCCTGGTGCCGCGCCGGCTCCTGGTGCGCGGGCGCATCGTCGGCCGTTTCCACGTAGCCCTCCTTCGGGTGCCAGACGCGGGTGAAGGCCAGGACGGCCAGCGCCGAGGCGAGCGACGCGATGATGTCGGTGAGGGGGACGGACCAGAAGTTGGACGCGAGGTACTGGAAGACGGCGAAGGTCGCGCCGCACACCAGCGCCGCGGGCCATACCTGGCGAAGGCCGCGCTTCCCGTCGACGATGAACACCAGGGCCAGCGGGACGAATACCGCGAGGATCGGCGTCTGGCGGCCGACCATGGCGCCCAGGTCGCCGACCGGCAGCTTCGTGACGGTCGCGAGCGTTGTGATCGGCACCGCGAGTGCCCCGAAGGCGACCGGCGCGGTGTTCGCGACCAGCGCGACTGTTGCTGCCTTGAGCGGCCGGAACCCGAGTGCGATGAGCATGACGGAGCTGATGGCCACCGGCGTGCCGAAACCCGCGAGAGCCTCCATCAGGGCTCCGAAGCAGAAGGCGATGATGACGGCCTGGATCCGCTGGTCGTCGCTGATCGAGGCGAATGACCGGCGGAGCGTGTCGAAGTAGCCGGTCTCCACAGTCAGGTTGTAGACCCAGATGGCATTGATGACGATCCACATGATCGGGAAGAACCCGAAGGCGGCACCGAGCAGCCCGCTGTTCACGGCGTCGCCGACCGGCATGGAATACACGGCCACCGCCACTATCAGGGCAACGGCGAGCCCGATGATCGACGCAAGCCATGCACGCATGCGCAAGGCACCGAGCAGCACGAACAGCGTGATCAGCGGCAGGGCCGCCACGATCGAGGACAGTCCGAGCGAGTTGCCGAGCGGGTCATAAACCTGCCGGTAGTCGGCGAGCATGGACGTACTCCTTCGTGGAGGGGCTACCGGGTCAAAGCGGCCGTCCGGGTGCTGTGCCCGACCGGCGTGCCGACGCTCGTCCAGCGCGTCAGCGAGGTGGCGTCCGACCGGCATCGGCTCGCCCGTGCGCGCCAGCGTCGTGGCCACGACCTGCGGGCCGTACAGCTCGATGACCAGGACGCGCCGACCTCGACGTCGGGAACGCTCGGGGCACTGCTCATGCGATACCCGTCTCAGACCTACGTACGGCTCGCGCCGCAGCGGCGGAATTTGCTGACAGGTACCCCCGTGGGGGACCGGCAAACGATTGCCTCGTGGGCGGCCGGCCGGATGGGTCCTGCCGCCCTCACTTCCTGGCCGGCAGAGCCACGCCCGGTCCTCCTGGACGTACCAGCTGCCAGAGCCTCAGCAGCGCCGCCCGGCTATCACCGAGATGATGTAGCGCAGCATTGGAAACGAGTCATCAAACTGCGGTCATCGTTCGGCTGCCGTGGGGATGGCGTTGTCGATGAGGACGGCGGCGATGGCGGCGGCGGTGGGGAAGGATTCGGTGTTGAGGACTCGGGTGCGGGCCGAGGCACCGTCGAGGAGCAGCGCCAGTTGTTCGCCGAGTTGTTCAGGGTTGGCGGCGCCGGCTTCGCGGGCGGTTTCGGCGAACCGGGCGGCGAAGGTTTTCTTGTAATCGCGTGCGTACTGGCGTGCGGGGTGCTGAGGGTTGTGGATTTCGATGGACGCCGCGATGTAGGGGCACATGGGCGTGATGTCCTGTGCCCCGGTCGCGGGGACCTCGAAGGCGGCGAGGAGTCGTTCGCGGGGCGTGAGGTCGGTGCGGTCGAACACTCCGCCCGTGACGTCGGGATCGAATCGGCGCAGGTATTCGGCGACGAGTTCGTCCTTGCCGGTGAAGTGCTGGTAGGCCGTGCGCTTCGATACCTGGGCCGCCGCGCAGAGTTGGTCCATGCCGGTGCCGTTGATCCCTTGATCGCGGAACAGCTGCTGTGACGCGCTGAGGATGCGCTCGCGCGCGCCCCTACCGCGGCGTCGGCCTTGGGGACCCTTCTCCAACTCCGTCATGCCTCCAGCATAGCCCAGTTGGGTAACGACCGGTGTACATAGCTTGCGTTCCGGCTGGCCGCCCGATACGTTAAGCACACAGATTAGTGTACTTAACACAGTCGAGACGGGACACCTCATGAGCACCATCAGCATCATCGGCACCGGGAACATGGCCCGCACCATCGGCACGCTGGCGGTAGCAGGCGGCAACGCCGTCGAGGTCATGGGCCGCGATCAGTCCAAGGCCGCTGACCTGGCCAAGGCTCTCGGCGGCAGCGCCACGACGGGAGAGTGGGGCGCCGTCCCGGCCGGGGACATCGTCATCGTGGCCGTGCTTTACGCCAGTGTCGTTCCGGTCGTTGCCCGGTATGGAGACGCCCTCGCGGGCAAGGTCATCGTCGACATCAGCAACCCCTTCAACTCCACGGCTGACGGGCTGGCTCACCCCGAGGACACCTCAATCGCGCAGGAAGCCGCCAAGGCCGCCCCGGCCAGCGCCAGCGTGGTGAAGGCATTCAACACCATCTTCGGCCATGTCCTGGAGAGGGGCCGGCCGCTCGACGTCTTCATCGCTGGCGACGATGCGCAGGCCAAGGCGGCCCTGGAGGCATTCATCGAGAGCCTCGGGCTGCGCCCGCTGGACGTCGGCGGCCTGAAGATGGCGCACTGGCTGGAAGGAGCGGGCGTGGTCGTGATGGGCCTCGCCCGCCACGGGGTGGGGAACTGGGACTTCGCCCTCGGCGTCACCGAAATGACCCACTAACGCCGGAGATCACGTTGTCGGGACGATGATCTGCCCGGAGAGGATTCCCCGATGAAGCTCGGTTTCGCACTTCCCATAGTCGGGTCTGCTGTCAGCAGCGCCGCTGGCCTGAGCGCGTTCTGCCGCGGACTCGAGGACCTTGGCTACGACACGCTGTGGGTCGGCGATCGCCTGGTCACGCCGGTTGATATGCATAGCACCTATCCCGGCAGAGAGCAGCCGTACCCGCCGCAGATGACCCGGTACCTCGATCCGCTGCTGCTGTGGACCGTCGCCTTGACGGCGACCAGCCGGGTGCGGCTGAACGCCAGCACGCTCAGCACCTTCTACTACGAGCCGCCGCACCTCGCCCGGCTGCTGACCACCCTGGACGTGCTCAGCGACGGCCGCCTCGACGTCGGCGTGGGGCTGGGGTGGATGAAGGACGAGTACGACATCACCCGCGGGGCGGACTGGCACCGGCGCGGGCGGATGCTCGATGACCTGCTGGCGTTCCTGCACGCGTGGTGGACGGCCACTCCGGTGTCGTGGGACAGCGAGTTCTTCTCGCTGCCGCCGGTCCACGCCGACCTGCGCCCGGTTCAGGCGGGCGGCCCGCCCATCTGGGTCGGTGGTGCCAGCGAGGCCGCGATGCGCCGGGTCGGCCGCAGCGGTACCGGCTGGCTCGGGTTCGAGGGGCTGCCGGACGAGGTCGCCGGCCGCCTGTGGTCGATCGCCCGCCGGGCGGCGCAGGACGCCGGCCGCGATCCCGACGCGCTGAAGACGGCCATGCGAATCAACCTCGAACCGGGCACGTCGGCTGACTCGCTGGCCGGCAAGCTCTCACGCCTCGCCGGGTCCGGTATTGATGAGGCGTTCGTGGATGCCTTCGCAGCGTTCCCCAGCCTTGACCAGATGCTCGACTTCGCCAGCCAGGTGATCGCGCGCACCAGTCGCTTGTGACCACCCAAGGGCCGGACATCATGGCAGGATCCGTGCTGCTTGGCCCTACCGCAGCCCGGACGTAGCGATCGACTCCACGAACCGGCGCTGGACGAACAGGAACGCGATCACCATCGGCACGATCGCCAGCACTGAGCCCGCCATGATCAGCCCGTACTGGATGACGTGCTGCCCCAGGAACAACGCCAGCCCCGAGGACAGCGTGTACATCGAGCTGTTGGTGGACACGATCAGCGGCCACAGCAGGTCGTTCCAGTTGTACATGAAGTGGAAAAGGCCCAGCGTGAGCAGGGCGGGCACCGACATGCGGAGGATGATGGTCCGGTAGATCTTGAAGTCCGACGCGCCGTCGACCCGGGCCGCGTCTTCCAGCTCTTTCGGGATCGACATGAAGAACTGGCGCAGGAAGAAGATCCCGAACGCGTTGGTGGCTCGCGGCAGGATCAGCCCCTGGTAGGTGTTGACCCAGTGCAGCTTGGTCAGCAGCAGGAACAGTGGCACCAGGTTGACCTGGAACGGCAGCATCAGCGTGATCAGCACCAGCACGAAGATCACGTTCTTGCCCGGGAAGTCGAGCCGGGCCAGCGCGTAGGCGGTCAGCGAGTCGAAGGCCAGCGACAAGATCGTCACCCCGCCCGCGAAGATCACTGTGTTCATGAACAGCCGCGGGAAGTCGATCGCCTGCCACGCCTGCACGTAGTTGCTGCCGGTGACGGTGGCGGAGAACAGGCCGGGGTGCGCGCTGATGATCTCGCTCTCCGGCTTGATCGAGGTCGTGAACATCCACACCAGCGGGAACACGATGACCAGGGCGGCGGCGACGGCCACCGCCAGCGCCCAGCCGGTGCCGAGGATGCGGCGCCGGCGGGCGCGCGGGGCGGACGGCCGGGCCGGCGCGGAGACCCCGGCCCGGGCCACGACTGAGGACTCAGTAACGGATGGCACGGCGGTTGAAGTACCTCATCTGGAACAGGCTGAAGATCAGGATGATCAGCACCAGGACGTAGCCGATCGCGGACGCGTAGCCCATCTGGAAGTTCTGGAAACCCTGCCGGTAGATGAGCATGACCAGGGTCTCGGTGCTGAACGCGGGCCCGCCCTGGGTCATCACGAAGATCTGGTCGAACGCCTGGAACGACGCGATCAGCGCGATGATCGTGACGAACATCGTGGTGTTGCTCAGCAGCGGCCAGGTGATGTTGCGGAACCGCTGCCAGGCCGAGGCGCCGTCGATCCGGGCCGCCTCGTAGAACTCGGGCGGGATCGTCTGCAGCCCGGCGATGTAGATCACCATGTAGAAGCCGACGTCCTTCCAGATGCCGACGATGATCACGGCGGGCATGGCCAGGGTGGTGCTGTCCAGCCAGTCGGTCGAGTGCACACCGATCGAGCCCAGCCAGTAGGTGATCAGCCCGATCGACGGGGTGAACATCAGCCGGAACGGGATCGCCGCGACCGCCAGCGACACCACGGCGGGCAGGAAGATCGCCGTCCGCAGCACGCCGCGGCCGGGCAGCCCGCGCCGGTTCAGCAGCAGGGCCAGGGCCAGCGCCAGCGCCACCGAGACGGGGGTGGTGACGGCCGCGTAGTACACGGTGTTGCCCAGGTCGCCCCAGAACTGGTGGCTCTGCAGCAAGGTGGTGTAGTTGGCCAGCCCCACGTACTTGGCCACGCCGAACACCGAGTAGTTGGTGAACGACAAGATGGCCGCTCTGATCAGCGGATAGAACATGAACACGCCCATGACCGCCAGGCTCGGCAGCATGAATGCGTAGGCGACGAGGATGCGCCGCCGGCGCGAGCGCGTGGCGAACGGAGCTTTCATCCGCGCCACGCGCCCGGCCGGCCGCGTCAGCGGCGAGGCAGCCATTTACCCGCCCAGGTAGCCGTTGACCTGGGTGTTGGCGGCGTTCAGGGTCGAGGTGACCGGCGCCCCCTGGAGGATCTTCTCGATCGCCGGCTCCCAGGTGTTGGTCTCGACGTTGGTGTACTGGGTGCCGAGCTCGTAGGCCTGCGCGCTCTTGGACACGCTCTGGAAGTCGGCCACGTCCGGGTTGGCCTTGAGGTCGGCCGCGGTGACCCCGGTGTTGGTGGGTACGAAGCCGGTGTGGACGGCGTAGTAGGTCTGGCTGCTGACGGTGCTCCACCAGGTGAAGAACGTCTCCGCCGCGGTCTGCTGGGCCGGGCTGTCCTTGGCGTTGACGGACATGCCGACCACGTCGGCCAGCGTGACGGTCTTCTTCGGGCCGGCCGGGATCGGCGCCAGGCCGAAGTCCACCTTGGCGGTCTGGTAACCGGTGGTGGCCCACGGGCCGTTCATCTCCATGGCGGCCTTCTGGGCCGTGAACAGGCTGTCCGCCTCGGCGCCGGTGATGTTCTTGGGCGCGATCCCGTCCTTGATGACGAGCTTGGACCACTGGTCGACCGCGCTCATCGTGCCCGGGTCGGACAGCATGCTCTTGGTCGCGTCGGAGTTCGTCACCCCGCCGCCGTTCTCCCACATCAGGATCGGCCACATCGCGATCGTGTTGTTCTCCGCCAGCGCGATGCCGTACTGCGGGGACGAGCCGCCCTTGGACAGCTTGACCGCGTCCGCCTGCCACTGGGCCCAGTTCGCGGGCGGCCCGGACAGGCCCGCCTTGGAGAACAGCGTCTTGTTCCAGTAGAGCATCAGCGGGGCGAAGTTGGCCGGGACCGCGTACTGGGTCCCCTTCACCTTGGTCGCGTCGGTGGCGGCGCTCACCAGCGAGCCGGTGTTGTTCGCGGAGTTGCTGTAGTAGCTGGTCAGCGGGGCGAACACGTTCTTGGCGGCGTACTGCGGCAGCTGCTGGGTGTCCATCGCCACGACGTCGGGGCCGTTGCCGGCCGCGTAGGCGGGCAGCAGCTTTTCGTAGAAAACGTCCCACGGCATGATCGTCATCTTGATCGTGATGTTCGGGTGCGTCTGGTTGAACTTGGCCACCAGCGCCTTGACCGCGGGCTCGTCCGGGCCGGTGAAGCCGTTCCAGTAGGTGAGGGTGACGTGGCCGGACGAACCCGACGAGCTCGAGGAGCTGGACGAGCCCCCCGATGAGCAGCCGGCGGCGACCACGGCGAGCGTGGTCGCGGCGGCGAGGCTTGCGCCGATGAGCCGAAGTCTCATGTGTGCCTTCCTCCTTTGGACGGCCCTGGTTTAGGTGGCGCTGATTCAGATCTGAAACGTCAAAACGGTGAGGGAATGGGCGGGGAACGTGTGGGTGGTGCCGGACCCGAACTTCTCGATCGTGCCGGCGGTGACGGTGACCGCTTCGGGCTTGTCGAAGTCGTTGGTGGCCAGCACGCTGTCGCCGTTGACTTCCTCGACGGTGGCGGTGACCGGCTCGAACGACTGGGCGAACTGCAACTCGGTGCTGACGTCGTGCTCGGGGTCGCGGTTGATCACGCTGAGCATGACCTGGCGCCGGCCGGGGGAGTAGGTCGCCGCCGCATCCAGCACCGGGAACGGGCCGAGGTCGGCGACCTGGTACGGCCACGGCTCGTCGTCGGTGGACTGCACCAGCTCGTGGGTGTCACACGAGGTGAAGACGTCCAGCGACTGCTCGCCCAGGTGGTCGGCGAACAGCCGCAGCGGGTGGTAGATGCTCTGCAAGAACAGACCGTCGTCCCTGGTCACGATCGGGGCGATGACGTTGACCAGCTGGGCCAGGTTGGCGATGGGGACCAGTGCGCTGTGCCGCAGGAACCCGTGCAGGAACGTGGTCACCGCCAGCGCGTCGGCCAGCGTGTACCGCTCCTCCAGGCCCTCGATGCCCTCGCGCTCGCGGAACCACACGTTCCACTCGTCGTAGGCGATGCGGATCGGGTGCTTGATCTTCTGGTTGTAGCGGACCTGCTCGATCAGGGCGCCGGTAATCCGGATGGCCCGCTCGGCCTGGTGCGGCATCAGCACGTCGGTCCAGTAGTCGTCGCTGCCGGTGTAGATGTGCACGCTGTGGTAGCGGACGAACTCCGCCAGCCCCTCCAGCACCACCCGGTCCCAGTCGGCCCAGCCGGTCTCGCCGCAGGAGACCAGCTCGATGCTGGGGTCGGTCCAGGTCATCACCTTGGCGTACTGCCGGGCGGCCTTGACGTAGTCCTGCGCCGACAGCTGGCCGATCTGCCACGGACCGTACATCTCGTTGCCCAGGCCCCACAGCTTGACCCCGTACGGCTCCTCGTGGCCGTTGGCCCGCCGCTGGCCGACCCAGTAGGTGTCGTCGGTGCCGTTGCAGTACTCGACCCAGGCGGCGGCCTCGTCCATGGTGCCGGTGCCCATGTTCACGCACAGGTAGGGCTCGGTGCCGACCAGCTCGCAGTAGCGCATGAACTCGTCGGTGCCGAACCGGTTCGATTCCACCCCGTGCCAGGCCAGGTCGGGCCGGCGGGGCCGCTGGTCGCGCGGTCCGATGCCGTCCGCCCAGTGATAGCCGGACACGAAGTTCCCGCCCGGCCAGCGCAGCAGCGGTGGCTTCAGTCGCCGGACCGCCTCGATCACGTCGGTGCGGAAGCCCTCGGCGTCGGACAGCGGCGAGCCCTCGTCGAACACGCCGCCGTAGATGCACCGGCCCAGATGCTCGGTGAAGCCGCCCAGGATCCGGCGGTCGACGGGTCCGAGCACGCGATCGAGATCGAGTTTGATGACGGCCACGCGGGATTGCCCTCCTCGAGCTGGAAGAACTGGGAAAAGCTGAACGGGAAACTGAACTTGCGACGTAGCATGCCACGTGGCAAGCTGCCGTGCAATAGCCTGTTTCGCAATCAGTTGACCTGTCCGGGAGGGCCGACGTGCCGGTGACCCAGGGGGACGTCGCGCGCCGGGCGGGGGTGTCACCGCGGACGGTTTCGAACGTCGTCAATGAGTTCCCGCTGGTCTCCGACGAGCTGCGGCAGCGCGTCCAGCGCGCCATCGACGAGCTCGGCTACCAGCCCAACCTGGTCGCCCGCAACCTGCGGCAGGGCCGGTCGGGGATGATCGGGCTGGCCGTCCCCGAGCTGTCGGTGCCGTACTTCTCCGAGCTGGCGGGCCTGGTCATCGCCGAGGCCCGGCGGCACTCCTACACGGTGGTGGTCGAGCAGACCGACGGCGACCCCGGCCGTGAGCAGCAGTTGCTGCACCAGAACGACCGGGGTCACCTGTTCGACGGATTGATCTTCAGCCCGCTGGGGCTGGGCCAGGCCGAGCTGCGCCGCTACGCCGGCGACATCCCGGTCGTCCTGCTCGGCGAGCACATCGAGGACGGGGCGTTCGACCACGTGGGCATCGACAACGTGGCCGCCGCCCGGGACGCCACCGCTCACCTGATCGGGCTGGGCCGCCAGCGCATCGCGGCCATCGGCCACCAGAGCCACTCGCCGGGCGAGACCGGGCAGCTGCGGTCGGCCGGGTACCGGGAGGCACTGCGAGCGGGCGGCCTGCGCTACCGCCCGTCCCTGGTCGTGCCGGCGTCCTCGTTCCACCGCGGCAGCGGCGCCGGCGCCATGGACCGGCTACTGGACCAGCCCACGGTGCCGGACGCGGTGTTCTGCTACAACGACCTGCTGGCGATCGGGGCCATGCACACGGTCCTGCGCCGCGGCCTGCGGATCCCGGACGACGTCGCCATCGTCGGCTTCGACGACATCGAGGAGTCCCGGTACGCGTTCCCCGCTCTGACCACGATCTGCCCGGACAAGGGCGAGCTGGCCCGCTGCGCGGTGGCCCAGCTGTTCGCGCGGCTCAAGGACCAGACCGCCCCGGCCGCCTCGCACCAGGTCGGCTACCAGCTCACGATCCGTGGCAGCAGCCAGCCGTCGCCTCGCTGACGTCGGACCAGCCCTTCATCGGACCCTGGGCCATCTCCGGGTGGTCGTACTCGTCGTTCCAGTTCCACCAGTTGTAGGGCGCGGTCTGCGGGTAACCGTCGGGGGAGTCCTCCCAGGTCTCCTGGCGCCCGAGCGGGCTCAGGTCCAGGTAGCTCCAGGTGCTGCCGAGCGCCTCGTCGCCCCGGTTGTTGATGAAGTAGGTCCGGTACACCTGGTCGCCATCACGGAAGAAGACGTTCGTGCCGTGGTACTCGTCCACGCCGTGATCGACGTCCCAGTCGTCGGTGATCGTGTACCAGGGGTGGGTCCAGCCCATCCGTTCCTTCAGCCTTGTGATGTCGGCCTGCGGCGCCCGCGACGCGTAAGCGAACGTGATGTCCCTGGTGTTCAGGTGCACCACCGGCGCGACCTGGTCGGCCATCATCGAGCAGCCGTGGCAGGCGTGCTCGGGCCAGCCGGTCACCCCCGGCTCGAAGAACGCCCGGTAGATGACCAGCTGGCTTCGGCCCGCGAACATCTCCGCCAGGCTCACCCGGCCGTCCGGGCCGTCGAACGCGTACGCCTTGCCGACCGCCAGCCATGGCATCCGGCGGCGGGCCGCTGCCAGCGCGTCATGGGCCCTGGTCACTTCTTTTTCCTGAAAAAGTAGCCGCTCCCGGGCGTTCTCCCATTCCTGCGCGGTGACAACGGGGGGAGTCTTCATGTCCTTGGTGGTCGTCATGGCTTACGTCCCTTCTCCTGTCTTCTGCTGGTCCAGGTGGTTCCTGAGCGCATCGAGCGGGCCGTCCCAGTCACGGGCCAGGGCGGCCAGGAACTGCTGGGCGACCTGCATCGGCGCCGAATGCAGCCGGTAGCGCACCCGGCGCCGCTCGCCCGGCTCGGCCGTCACCAGCCCCGCCTCGGACAGCAGGGCCAGGTGCTTGGCGATGGCCTGCCGGGTGATCGGCAGCCGCCCGGCCAGGTCGGTGGCGGTGGCCGGGCCCCCGGTCGCCAGCGCGGCCAGGATGGTGCGCCGGGTCGGATCGGCCAGCGCGACGAACACCTGCTCGGCGACCGCCTCGATGCCGGGGGGGCCGGTGTCCGCGGAATCAGCGGCCATCGAGGTAGAGGTCCAGCTCACCCAGCTCGCTGACCCAGCCCTTCGCGTGGCTGTCGTACTCGGTGTGGTACACCTCGTCCGGCAGCTGCGCGAACCCGGTCTCGACCACGGTCAGCCGGGTACCGTCGCCGGCCGCCTCGAGGGTGAACTCCACGTACGTCCGACGTGTGTCGTCCTCCGGCAGCCCGCTGATCTGCCAGGTGTAGGCGAACAGCGACGGTTTCTCGACCTGCTCGACCCGCATGTGCACGGTGTAGCCGTTGGCCCACGTCATCTCGGCCGCCCCGCCCGGCCGCAGGTCGATGCTGGCCCCCCGGTCACCGAACCACGTGCCCAGCCCCTCGGCCGTCGTCAGCGCCGCCCATACCGCCTCCCGCGGATGCGCCAGCTCCACCGTCCGCTCCACCCGATCCGGAAACCCCACACCGATCCCTTCCCTTTTTTGATAGCAACTCATTGGTTGCAATATTATAGCAACCCCCTAGTTGCGTCAAGCCGCCGCCCCGGCCCCCGCGCCCCGGCCCTCCACTTCCGCCGAGTGATAACAGCAAGAAGCGGGCAGCGGCCTCATTGGTGTCCAGCGCCGCTCAGTCCTAAGCCGCGGAAATCGACGACGGTGCGGCCGTGCCCGGCGCCAGCAGTTGCTCGGCCGAGCACCACCAGCTGGTCCGGCCGTCGACCGGGGCGGTCTGCATCGGTGCGTGGTCGCGCGGGCAGGTGCCGCCCCGGCGCCGGTACGGAATGATCGTCAGGTTGTGCACGCCACCCTCGCGCAGCGCCAGCCTGATCGAGTCGCGGCTGGCCCGGAGCAGCCGGTTCTGCTCGATCGCGGTGAGGCTGTCCACCGCCCGGGCCGGGTGCACCCGGGCGCGCCACAGGATCTCGTCGGCCAGCAGGTTGCCGATGCCGGCGATCCGGTGCTGGTCCATCAGCCGGGCCTTGACCGGTGCGGTGCTGTCGGTCAGCACCGCCCGGAACTGCGCGGGCGTGATCACCTGGGCATCGGGCCCCAGCTTCTCGATCGGCGGGTTGAGCCGGACCCGGCCCAGCCGCCGCGGGTCGACCAGCATGAGCCGCCCGCCGTCGGCGAAGTTCAGCGTGAAACGGGCCCATCGGTAATCGCCGGGCTTGCGGCCGCCTTCCCAGTAGTCGCCGCCGTCGACCTCGGTCCCGTTCGCGTCGGCGATCACGATCTTGCCCGACATCCCCAGATGAATGCCGAGCGTGACCTCATCGGTCTCGGGCCCGGTCAGGCACCACATGCTCTTCCCGCGCCGCATCGCGCTGACGAGTTCACCCCCCAGCAGCGCATGCCGGATTTCCCCCGGCAGATGCGGCCGGCACACAAAGGTGTCGCTGTCATCGACGTCGACAATGCGCCGCCCCAGCCCGTTCCGCTCGATGACCGTCCGGGCCGACTCCACCTCCGGCAACTCCGGCACGTCACCCTCCCGTCGCCAACCAGCCAGCACCGCAAATCCGGGCGTCAAGTGATCTAAGCACAGTAATCGCGACCCAGGTTCCACCCATCGCACCCGGCTTGATAACAGCAAGAAGCACAGCCGGCCGAACCGATGATCCATTGCCGGGTGACGTTTCCAGTGAATACGACTGAGAACGTCACCGAGCAATAGATCTTGAAACTCGATAGCCGCCAGCGATGAGCGTGACGCCGCCGGCCCTTGGGCGCCCAGTCCCCGAGGCGTCCCGCCCGCTCACCCCAGCACTGATAACAGCAAGAAGCGGCGCAGCCGCAACCCGAGCCGGCGCAGCCGCAACCCCAAGCCTCCGCGAGGGACCGGGGCCGGTCAGCGGGGCCTAAGCCTGCTCTATGCGGACCATGTTGCCGGCCGGGTCGCGGACGGCGGCGTCGCGGACGCCCCAGAACTGGTCGGCGGGCTCCTGCAGGATCTCGACGCCGGGGGTGGTGGCGAGCTTGTCGAAGGTCGCGTCGAGGTTGTCGGTGCGGAGCTGGATCAATGACAGCGCGCCCTTGGCCAGCAGGGCGGCCAGCGCGTCGCCATCTTCCTGGGAGCGGCCCGCGTGCGGCTCCGACAGCACGATCTGGATTTCAGGCTGGCTGTCGATGGCCAGCGTGATCCAGCGGAAGCTGCCGTCGGCGACCTCGTTGCGCACGGTCATCCCGAGGGTGTCACGGTAAAAGGCGAGAGCGGCGTCGATGTCGTCGACAGTGACGTGCACGCCACACAGTGAAATGCTCATGACCTGATGTTAGGCAGGCGCCCAATCAGCCGCTTCTCAGATTCTGACTTGTTTCGCGGGATCGCTGTAGCGTTCGGCGGAGCCGCCGTCGCGGCGGGGCCGGGTCACCACCATTGCCTGGCAGGGCGACATGGCCCGCAACTCCTCGTGGGAACGGGCCCGGTAGTCGGACGGGGTCTCGCCGACGATCTCGGTGAAGCGGGCCGAGAACGAACCGAGGCTGGCACAGCCGACCGCGAAGCAGACGTCGGTCACGCTCTGGTCGCCGAGGCGCAGCAGCGCCTTGGCCCGCTCGATCCGCCGGGTCATCAGGTAGGAGTACGGGGTCTCGGAGTAGGCCTCGCGGAACCGGCGGCTGAAGTGCGCGGTCGACATCAGCGCGGTCCGGGCGAGCGCGGGCACGTCGAGGGGCTGCGCGTACTCGCGATCCATCCGGTCGCGGGCCCGGCGGAGCCGGCGCAGCTCATCGAGGTTGGCGCTCATGGTCCCATTGTGCCTGAGGCGCCGGCGATGAGCCGAACCACTTGTGACGAGCCCGGCCACGAGGAGCGCACGAGGAGTGACTGCGTGAGGATTCTGGTGACCGGCGGAGCCGGGTTCATCGGCTCGCACTACGTCCGCACGCTGCTGACCGGCGGCTACCCCGGCTACGAGGACGCCGGAGTCACCGTCCTGGACGCGCTGACTTACGCCGGGAACAAGGCGAACCTGGCCCCGGTCACCAGCCACCCCCAGCTCCGGTTCGTGCACGGCGACATCACCGACGCCGCCCTGGTCAGCCAGCTCGTGCCCGGCCACGACGCGGTGATCAACTTTGCCGCCGAGTCCAGCGTGGACCGGTCGATCGAGGGCGCGGCGCCGTTCGTGGCCACCAACGTGACCGGCGTCCAGGTGCTGCTGCAGGCCTGCCTCAGGGCCCGGACCGCCCGGACCGCCCAGACCGCCCGTACCCCCCAGTTCGTGCAGGTTTCGACCGACGAGGTGTACGGCAGCATCGCGTCCGGCGCGTGGACCGAGCAGTCACCGGTCCAGCCGAACTCCCCGTACGCGGCGGCCAAGGCGGGCGGTGACCTCATCGCGCTGTCCTACGCCAGGACCCACGGCCTGGACGTCCGCATCACCCGCTGCTGCAACAACTACGGCCCCTTTCAATATCCGGAAAAGGTCATCCCGTTGTTCGTGACCAACCTGCTGCAGGGGGAGCCGGTACCGCTGTACGGCGACGGCGGCAACGTCCGCGGCTGGATCCACGTGGACGACCACTGCCGTGGCATCCAGCTGGTGCTGGAACGCGGCCAGGCCGGGCAGGTCTACCACGTCAACGGCGACGCCGACCTGACCAACTGGGAGCTGACCCGGGCGCTCCTGGAAGCGTGCGGGGCCGGCCCGGACATGGTCCGGCGGGTGCCGGACCGGCCGGGCCACGATCGCCGTTACGCGCTCAACGACGATCGCCTGCGGGCTCTGGGGTATCGGCCACGGATTCCGTTTGCCCGGGGGCTGGCGGAGACGGTGGACTGGTACCGGGCGAACCGCGCGTGGTGGCAGCCACTACGGCGGCCGCCAGCAGGTCGCCGATGACGGTCAGCACCCGGGACAGCACCGCGACCCCGGTGGCCGCGCCGGTCCCGACTACCGGCGCCAGCAGCGCCACGACCAGGACGTCGCGGACCCCGGCGCCGGCCGGCGCGAACACGGCCAGGAAGCCGATGCCCCAGGCGAACGCGAACGTGCCGATGCTCAGCACCAGGCCGGTGCCGGCCGACCCCCCGAGCCGGATCACGAACAGCCAGAGCTGCAGGCCGTAGGCGGCCCAGGACACCATCGACCAGGAGATCGAGGCCACAATGGCGCTGCCACGGAGCGGGTGCTCCAGCGGCGGCCGCCGGGCCAGCTTGAACAGGCGGTTCAGCCCGTAGTTGAGCACCTTCGGGTACAGGCAGGCCAGCAGCACCGGGACGGCCAGGAACGCCCACAGGTAGGGCGTGTGCTTACCGCCCGCCACGAACGGCAGCGTGACCAGCGCGGCCAGGAAGGCGCTGAGCACCGACACCACCATCGACAGCAGCGACGCGCTGGCCGAGCGCCGCCGCGGCACCTGGTACGTGGAGCCCAGCTCCATCTGGGCCAGGACCGGCCAGATCGATCCCGGGAGGTACTTGCCCAGCTGGCCGAAGAACAAGATCCGGGCCGCGACCCTGGTCGGCAGCGGAGACCCCATCGCGGCCAGCAGCACCCGCCAGGACTGCATCGTGCCGGCCATCGCGATCAGCACGCACACCAGCGCGCCGGCCGCCGTGAGCAGGCCAATGCGGTGCAGCGCCAGGTGCACGCCGTGCCACTCGTCGGCCACGGCCCAGGCGCCGAGGGCGAGCGCCACCACCACGAACCCGTACCGGACCAAGCGGCTCCGCAGGACCCGCTGAGCGATGCCCGCCAAGCGGCCGGCCAGGCTGGCGATCAGCGCGGAACGGTCAGCCACGGCCGGCGCCGCGAGCCGGCCGAGCGCGTGGAACGACCAGCCCGCCGACCGCCACCGCCGCTCGTCCAGGGCCGCCCGGGTGTCGATGACCCGGCGCTGGCCGGCCACAGCCCCCAGCACCTCCGGGTCCATCAGCCGGTATTCGTCCCAGTCGGTCAGGTGCACGATCAGGTCCGCGCCGGTGGCCGCCGTGACCGGCGAGTCGACGTAGGCCAGGTCGGGGCGGACCCGGGCGGCGCTGGCCGTGGCCACCGGGTCGTGCACGGTCACCGACGCTCCCTCGGCCGCCAGCCGGCCGCACACGTCCAGGCTGGCCGAGTTGCGGACGTCGTCGCTGCCGGGCTTGAACGCTACCCCCAGCGCGCCGATCCGCACCCCCGCCAGCGACCCGCCCGCCAGCTGCCGGGCCAGGTCCACGGTGCGGGTGCGGCAGTGCATGTTGATCGTGTCCACCTCGCCGAGCAGGGTGGCCAGTGAGCCGATGCCGAGCTGGCTCGCCACCGCCTCGAACGCCCGCACGTCCTTGGGCAGGCAGCCGCCGCCGTAGCCCAGGCCGGCGGTCAGGAACTTGCTGCCGATCCGCTCGTCCCGGGCCAGCGCCCCGGTCAGCGCCACGATGTCACCGCCGGTGGCCTCGCACACCTCGGCCAGCGCGTTGACGAACGACAGCCGGGTGGCCAGGAAGGCGTTGGCCGACACCTTCACCAGTTCGGCCGTCTCCAGGCCCATCACCAGCCACGGCACCCCCTCGGCGAGCGGGACCGCGTACACCTGCCGCAGCCGCTCGGCGGCCGCCCCGGACGTGGTGCCGACCACGATCCGGTCCGGCCGCAGGCTGTCCGGCACCGCGGTGCCCTCGCGCAGGAACTCCGGATTCCAGACCAGCTCGACCTCCGCGCCGGCCGGCGCGGCCGCGGCAATCCGGTCGGCCAGCGCCCGGGCCGTCCCGACCGGCACGGTGGACTTCCCGGCGACCAGGCAGCGGCCGGTCAGGTGGGGGGCCAGCGCGTCGGCCGCCGCGTGCAGCTGGGACAGGTCGGCCGAGCCGTCGGGGGACTGCGGGGTGCCCACGCACAGGAAGTGGATGTCGCCGAACCGCGCCGCCTCGGCGTGACTGGTGGTGAACCGCAGCCGCCCCGCCTCCACCTGCTTGCGCAGCAGCTCCTCCAGCCCGGGCTCGAAGAACGGCACCCGGCCGCTCGCCGCCTGCGCCATCTTGTCCGCGTCGGTGTCCACCGCGAGCACCTCGTGCCCGAACTCGGCCAGGCACGCCGCGTGGGTCAGGCCCAGGTACCCGGCCCCGATGACGGTGATGCGGACGGCAGTCCCGTTGTCGTCGATGTTCACGCGGTCAGACGTCTCCTCTGGATCGGACGATGAGATCGGCCAGCAGGGCCAGGGACGCGATGATCAGCCCGGTGACGAAGATCAGCACGGTGTTGATGGCGAAGTAGAACGGGTGCACGACCATGTCGTAGATGCCCTTGGCGATGCCCAGCCCGAGCAGGAACAGCGCGACCGGCATCAGCACCTTGAGCGGGTTGAAGTACATCACCATCCGCAGCACCTGCAGGATGTACCGGTAGGCGTCCTTTACGAACTTGAACTTGGACGTGCCCGCCCGCTTGGCGTAGTCGATCGGGACGTAGCGCACGTCGTGCTGGTTGGCCAGGAACGCCACCGTGATCGTGGTGACGCAGGAGAACCCGGGCGGCAGCAGCCGCAGGTACGGCAGGGCGACCTCGCGCCGGAACGCCCGCAGCCCGGAGTTCAGGTCGGGGATCTTGGAGTTGGTCAGCCGTTCGGCGATCTTGCGGATGACGAACTTGGCCGGGACCCGGAGGAACTTGTGCGTGCCCTGCTCGCTGGTGCGGGCGCCCACCACCTGGTCCACGCTCTGGTCCAGCTCCAGCATCTGGACCAGATCGGGGATCTGCTCGTTGGGGTAGCTCATGTCGGCGTCGGTCCACACTACGATCTGGCCCCGGGCCCGCTGGCTGCCGATCCGGCGCACGGTGCCGGAGCCGCCGTTGCGCTGGAACGGGATGATCTCCATGTTCGGGTACTGCGGCGCGATCTCGTACAGCCGGGCCAGGGTCCCGTCGGAGGAGGCGTCGTCGAACGCGAGCAGCTCGTAGCGGTACCCGCTGGCGTCCATGGCCGCGCAGATCCGTGCCACCTCGGCCGCCACGTGCCCTTCCTCGTTGTAGCAGGGCAGCACGATCGAGACGTAGGGGCTGGCCCCGGCCTCGGCCGCCGGCTCGGTGGTGCCGAGCGGGGCGGGGGTGGTCTGGTTGGCGTCCGGAAAGGCGGTCACGACGCGGGCTCCCAGCGGTAGATGTTCAGCCGGTAGATCGTGGTGGTGCGGGGCACGTACAGCAGCGTGCTGGCGTCGATGTCCGTCTTCAGCCGCATGACTTCCTTGACGGTCCCGCCGGTGTAGTACTGCAGCTCGCCGGGGGTCCCGGCCAGCAGCACCGGCTTGCGGCCGATCTTTTCGATGGACTGGATGGTCTGCTTGACCTGGGAGACCCCGGTCGACTTGTGCTCGGGCGTGATGCGCCCGGACGGGACCCCGCACATGCCGCGGACCACCTCGGTCAGCCGGTCCGCGGCCGGGGTGTCGATGAACACCACCGTCGCGTTCTTGGGGATGCTCGCGCACAGGTTCTCGATCGCGGCCAGCTCTCCCCAGTAGGTGACCTTGAAGGCCATCCCGTCGGCGGTCAGCCGGTAACCGACGGGACCGCCCTTGGCGATGCCGAGCCCGAACGTGGGAATCGCGGTCGGCACCAGGATCGCGGCGCCCAGGACCACCGCCGTCGCGCCGGCGGACACCCGGGTCAGCCTGCTTCCCCACTCCCAGCTGGTGCCCCGGGCGCGGGCCCAGCCGACCAGCCACGCGCACCCCCAGACGGCCAGCAGGATCACGCCCGGCAGCACGGTGGGGACCATGCGGCGGCTCGCCCAGGGCTGGTCCGGGGTGATCGACGGCCGGTAGAGGAAGGTCACGAGGGCCCACAGCAACGTGGCCAGCGGCAGCGTCCACAGCGGGGCCTGGCCGCGCAGCACCCGGCGGATCAGGATCGCGGCCCCGACCGTGCCCAGGATGACCGCGGGCACGCCGATGTACCAGAACACCCAGTGCAGGCTGTACTCGGCGTAGGTCCGGGTCGGGTCGATCGGCAGGTGGTTGGCCTTCTGGTAGGCCTTCATGCTGTTGATCGTGGCTTTGATGGCCGGGGTGCGGACCGTCTGCACGTGGTTGCGGACCGCGAACGCCAGCACCGCCACCACGGTCAGGACTGCGGCCGTGTTCGGCAGCCAGGCTCGTTTGACCTGGGGCAGGCCGCGTTTCCAGAGCACCGGCAGCGCCACCAGCGTCACGATCACGACCAGCACGACGGCCACCGCGATCAGCTTCAGCGACGCCTTGTTGGCCGACAGGTAGGGGCGGGAGAACACCAGCCCGTCGACCAGGCCGAACGCCGCCCCGACGGCGGCTCCGGCCGCCAGCGGCAGGGCCTGCCGCCGCCGGCCGACCAGCAGCAGGGCGCAGTAGGGGACCAGCGGCAGCACGTCGCTGATCCCGTCGATGCGCACCAGCACGGTCACGCCCAGGGCCAGGCCCCCGATCGCCGCGATGATGCGGTCACCGGACTGCCGTTCCCGGGCGATGCAGTCGACGACCAGGCACAGCCCGCCGAGGAAGAGGATCTGCGCCAGTGGCTCGCTGTAGCTCGACCGGCTGGTGAACTGCTGCGGCATGGCGATCGCGAGCGCCAGGCAGGCCAGCGGGGCCCAGCCCGGCCCGACCAGGCGGGCGGTCAGCCCGCCGAACGCGATCAGGCCGAGGGCGCCGAGGGCCGGCGCCACCAGCAGGGCCGCGTGCGAACCGCCGGCCCACATGGCGGCGGCCAGCACCATCGGCAGCCCGGCCATGAACTGGGGGACCACGTGGGTCCCGACCTGGTAATAGGCGAAGCTGTTGAAGGTCAGCAGGTGGCCCGGCGAATGCCCGAACGCCGCCCGGTCCTGCGGGATAGGCAGCGACCCGTGATGGGAGATCCACTCCGCGAACTGGAAGTAGGACGCGGGGTCGCGCATCACGATGATGAACTGGGAGTGATAGGCGGCCTGGAGGCCGGCGAACGCGATGGCCACGGCCACCACCCCCGCCACCGCCCACCAGGGCGTCCGGGCCTGGCCCGGCGTCTTGGCCGCGGTCCCGGCCGCCGCCCCGGCTGGCGTCCGGCCCGTCCATACCCGGGGCGCCGTCACCGGCGGCAGCCAGCGCAGCCCCAGCACCACGACCGGGATAGCCACCAGCACGGACAGCGTGACCGTCAGGACCGGGGTGAAGTGCCCGAGGTAGAGCAGCACGAACCCGGCCAGCAGGTAGGCCGTGACCAGCAGCGTGGGCAGCACCGACAGCCAGGCGAGCACCCGCCCGGCCGGGTCCGGGGTACGCGCGCCCGGGTCGCCGTCACCCGGCTCCGGCCGGGCGAACGGGCCGGTGGTCTCCGCCTCAGCACCCACGCTCATCCGCTGTGCCCTGCGGAGGTCCCCGCCGACGGGCTCTTCAGCACGATGTAGCCTCCCCGTTCGAAGACGGTCTGGTAGCCGTGTTTCCTCAGCAGCGCGACGCGCTGGACCTGTTCAGCGATCCCGCCGCGGAATGTGAACTGCTGGGTGCTGACGTTGGCGATGATCCACGGTGCGTAGATCGGGGTGCCGCCGTCGCCGTCCCACAGCAGCACCTTGTCCCGGGGGGACAGCTGCGGGCCGAGGTAGTTCGCCGCCTCGACGGTGACCCCGCTGGGCACCGCCGACACCGCCTCTTCGGCGATGGTCTCGTAGACGGTCCGGTGGAAGAACGACCGGTGGAACGCCTGGCCGAGCGCGAACTTCGGCACCGCGTACACCGCGACGGCGACCATCAGCACCCCGGCGACCATCCCCACCGTGGCCACGCTGCTGCTGAGCTGGGCGGCCCGGGCCTCGTCGCCGTCCCGGGGCCGGCTGGCCCGGTAGGCGTGGCCGAGCCAGCGTCCCAGCCGGGCCGCGCCGTCGACGCCGCCGCAGGCCAGGATGATGACCAGGTAGGCGTTGTAGTGGTAGCTGGTCACCCACCAGTTGGCGAACTGGTCCTGCATCATCCGCTCGACCAGCAGCGGGATGACCGCGAGGGTGATGGGGGACAGCAGCGGCAGGAAGCAGAACGGGGCCAGCAGCCAGAGCATGGTGTCGAGCTTGATCCGCGGGGTGATCATCAGCTTGGCCGCGTTGAGCGGGTGGGCGGCCACGTTCGCCGCCACCGACGGGAGGTTGTGGCCGAGCGCCCCGTACGCCCAGTAGTAGCTGGCGTGGCCCCCGAAGGCGGGGATCAGCAGATAGGTGGCGATCCAGGTGTCGACCAGCCCGAAGACGATCATGCCCAGCGCGACGATCCGCTGCCGCCGCACGGTGCTGGGGACGGAGACCAGCAGGTACACGCCGATCCCGGCCACCAGCAGGCCCATGTCCTCCTTGACCAGCAGCAGCAGCCCGGCCGCGATCAGCGCGCCCCGTAGTTTGCCCGCCTGCAGGCGTTCGAGCACGATCGCTATCAGCACCGGGGCGAACGCCACCTCGTGGAAGTCGAACACCTCGGCCGAGGCGATCGGCCAGCTCAGCAGGTATGCCACCGACACCAGGTAGGCGGCCACGGCGGCCCGGCGGCCGCCGCCGAACGCCCGCCGGGTGAACACCCACAGCGGCGGGATGGCCAGCGCGAACAGCACCGGCTGGGCGACCAGCAGGGTCGTCGGGCTGTCGTGGATCCAGTACAGCGGGGCCAGCGACGCCAGGATCGGCGACCAGTGGTCACCGAGGATGGAGAATCCCGGCCCGAAGTGGTTGTGCAGGCCCTTGACCGGCGAGGTGCCGGGATGGAAATGCGCGTAGGACCGGATGGCCTGGTCGAAGATCTCCAGGTCGTAGGACGAGGTCTGGAACCGGTAGTTCAGCACCAGCGCGAACACCGAGTAGCCGACGGCCATGATCGCGGTCACCAGGCCGACCCCGGCCACGTGAACCAGCCGGACGCCGGTCAGGCGGCCGGTAAGGCGGCGGACGCCCGGCCGTGCGGTCGGCGGCGCGCTGTCGGCGGCACTTTCTACGGTCACTCGGCCGGCCTCGTCAGTGTCGAGTCGTTCCCCCATCTGGACCCGCAAAATTATAGGAAAGCACGGTCGTGCTCGCGGCCGATGTCATCCTGTTTCACCCGGTAGCGGATAGATCGTTATCTGTAACTGATTTGTCCGGGCCCGGAGCTGGCCGGGCAGGCAGAGCCACACCAGCGCGATCACCGCCGCCAGCCGGATCGCGGGGGACACGTAGTGCCAGTCGTAGCCGAACGCGGTGTTGAGCCAGGCCGGCCAGATCCGCTCGTCGGTCGCCAGGATGAAGACGGTCGTCGGGAACAGCAGGCGGATCAGCACCACCCAGTCCAGCCGGGACAGCGGGTACAGCGCGATCAGGCAGATGGCCATCACGTCGTACCAGGGCCGCTGGAACGGGTAGACGAACAGCCAGGCCAGGCTGAGGGCCAGCGCGGGCCGGATCGCGGGCAGGTCCTCGAAACCGGCGGGGTCGGGCAGCCGCCACCACAGGAGCGCCGCCATCGCCACGGTGAGGATGACCGACACCACCACCAGCCCGGACGAGGAGGAGGTGGCGGTGGCCGTGTTCCGCAGCGACGGGTCGATCAGCTGGTAGAAGTTGTCGATGGTGGCGCCCTGGGCCCGGCCCGCCAGCGCTTTGACCGCGGGCTTACCCGCCAGCAGGTACCCGGGGACCAGGACCACGAGCATCCCCGTCACCACCCCGGCCAGCGCGGCCGGTGACTTCCGGGTCGCCCAGACCGCGGCCACGCCGAACAGGCCGAAGGTGATCTTGCAGGCGGTGGCGGCGCCGATGAGCAGCCCGGCCGCGAACGACCGTGGAGCCCGCGCCCCGGTCCGGAGCAGCAGCAGGCCGCCGAAGCCGAGCGCGGCCGCCACCGCGTCGATGTGGCCGCCGGCCACCATGCCCCATAGCAGCAGCGGGTTCAGCGACCAGAGCAGGTGGGCCCGGGCCCGCCGGGCCGGGTTCCTGCGCAGCGTCCGGTCCAGGGCCAGCACCACGGCCCCGAACGCGATCGAGTTCCACAGCTTCAGCCAGAACGTGATCCGGGCGGCCGACTGATGGCCCAGCGAGGCCGCCGCCCATTCCTCGCCAGTGGCCAGCGGCCCGTAGATCGACAGCTGGTTCACCCAGGTGGGCGGGGCCAGCTGCGCGACCGGGTCGCCGGTCCGGCGGAACTGCGCGGGCCTCTCCACGTAGGGGCTGTGCCCCTTCACCACCATCTCGCCGTTGATCGCGTAGCTGACCGCGTCGGTCGACCCGGCGGGCGGCAGCACGGTCAGCGCCGCCACTGCCAGCAGCGACCCCGCCAGGAGCAGCCGCACTGGCGGCCGGGCGCCGCGGGCCACCGCGACCAGCCCGGCGCCCACGCCGATCGCCCCGGCCACTGCGGCCGCCCACAGCAGCGCGAGCACGTGCCCGGGTGGCAGGTTCAAGCTGTTCCACCACGGGGGCCCGCCCCCGGGCCGTGGCATCCGGGCCACACCGGCGCTCGGGCCGGCCACCGACACGAAGATCATGACGAGAATCGCGGCGGCGATGGCCAGCCCCGCGAACCAGGCCAGCACCCGCGTCAGCCGGTCCGGCGCGCCCGGCGCCCCGTCCCCGGCGGCGTCCGGCACGACGGCTGGCCGGGACCGTGCTGTCATCGGGATCCTCTTCCGGTCGGAGCCGCTACGCGGGAGATAGGTTAGCTCCGCGATCCCCGACGATATTCTCTTTCCGGAGACCGATCAGCACTCTGTCTCTACGTTTGCGGCCGTGCCGGCCGGGCAAGTGCCCCAGCCGGCGACCGTGCTGACCCCTCTCAGTACGGTCGCCCGGCCGGGCGCAGCTCCCAACGTTTCCCCATCCAGGAGCCCTTGCTCCACGACGGTATGGCGCGGCCCGGCCGGCCACATCGGCAGAAATATGCAGACGGTTATGTATCTTTCAAGTGGCGATTCCGCGTAACTATGTAGGGCCCGGCTTATCCTGACCATGCAGCGACCGGGTTCCAGATGAGGTACCAGCGATTCGCACCAACCTGCCCCAGGCACCGAACAGCTTCATCGGCCGTCAGCGCGAAGTCGCCGAACTGCTCCAGTTGGTGGCGCGGGAGCGGGCGCTGGCTCCCCGGCTGCTGTCTCTGTGCGGTCCCGGCGGTATCGGCAAGACCCGGCTGGCCCTGCACGTCCTGGCCCAGGCGGCGGAGGAGTTCCCGGACGGGGCCTGGGTGGTCGACTTGTCCGACCTGACCCAGCCCGACCTGGTGGTGTTCCGGATCGCGTCGATCCTCGGCATCGGCGAGGAGCCATGCCGCCCGCTGCTGGACACGCTCGCCGACACGCTGGCCTCGCGGATGCTGCTGATGGCGCTGGACAACTGCGAGCACCTGATCGACGTCTGCGCGCTGGTGTGCCAGCGGCTGCTGGCCGCCTCTCCCGGGCTGCGGCTGATCGTGACCAGCCGGGAGCCGTTGCGGGTGGCGGCCGAGCACGTGTGGCAGGTCCCCCCGCTGTCGGTGCCCCCGCTGACGATGACCGCCGACGACATGCTGGCGGTCGGTGTCGGCGAGGCGGCCTACGGGTCCGAGGCGATCTCCTTGTTCGCGGAACGGGCGGCGGCCTCGCTGCCCGGGTTCGCGGTCAGCCCGGACAACGCGGGCGCGGTCGCGACCTTGTGCCGGGCGCTGGACGGGATGCCGCTGGCCATCGAGCTGGCCGCCGCCCGGGTCCGGGCGCTGTCGGTGGAGCAGATCGGCGCCCGCCTGGCCGACCGGTTCCGGCTGCTGACCACCGGGGACCGCACCGCGCCGGCCCGGCACCGGACGTTGCGGGCCACCATCGACTGGAGCCACGACCTGCTCACCGAGCCCGAGCGGATGTTGCTGCGGCGGCTGTCGGTGTTCGCCGGCTGGTCACTGGAAATGGCCGAGCAGGTGTGCTCCGACTCTCATCTGCCGGCCGAGGACGTCCTCGACGTGATGTCCGCCCTGGTCGACAAGTCGCTGGTCGCGCGGGAGCGGGAGGTTCTCGGGCAGGCCCGTTACCGGCTGCTGGACTCGATCCGCGAGTACGCGGCCGCCCGCCTGGACGCGGCGGGGGAGGCCGAGGCCTTCCAGCGCCGGCTGCGCGACTACACCGTCCGGGTGGCTGAGCGGAATCTGGACACCGGCATGGCCCGGGTGTCCGCCTCGTGGCCCGAACGGGTCGACGTGTTCCGGCGCTACGACGCGGAGATGGGCAACGTGTGGCAGGTGCTGACCCGCTGCCTGGCCGCCGACGACGCCGGGACCGGGCTGCGGATCTGCACCGCGATCAGCCCCGCCTGGATCGTCCGCGGCGCGTTCGCCGAGGGCGGCGAGTGGCTGGACGCGTTCCTGGCTCTGCCCGGCCCGCCGGGTACCGGGGGCACCGTCCCGCCCGGGGTCCGCGGCCCCGCGCTGGTGGCGCGGGCGCAGCTGGCACTGCCGGCCGACCCAGTCAGCGCCGACGCCCCGGCCCGGGCCGGGCTCGAGCTGTGCCGGTCCGCGGGCCAGGACTTCTGGACCGCGGCCGCCCTCAACCTGCTAGCCGAGAGCGCACTGCACGCCGGCAACCTGCCGGAAGCGGCCGAACGGGCGGACGAGGCGCTGGCGGTGGCCGAGCAGGTCGGCGACGTCTGGCACCAGGGCTACGCGCTCGGCACCCAGGCCGCGCTGGCGGCCGCGCACGGCCGGCTGCGGGAAGCCAGCCAGCTGGCCCACGACTCGATCGACGCGATGCGCAGCATCGACCAATGCTGGGGTGTCGCCCGCGGCCTGCTCGGCCTGGCCGACCTGGCCCGGTTGCGCGGTGACCTCCGCGACGCCCACGTTCGTTATGAGGAGGCCTTGCCGATCCTGCGCGAGATCGACTCCCGCCCGCAGATCGCACGCTGCCTGGCTGGCCTCGGCCGCGCCGCCCTCGACGTCGACGAGCCCGGCGAGGCCCGCGAGTATCTGGCCGAAAGCATCCGGCTCAGCCGGTCGACCGGTTCCCGGATCGGGACCATCCGGGCGCTGGAGGCGTTCGCCGCCCTGGCCGTCCGCGAGAAGGAGCCGGACCGGGTGGTCCGGCTGACCGCCGCCGCCAGTGCCCTGCGCGAGGCGGCCGGGCTGCCGCCCATCCGCGTGGGCAAACTCGACCGCTTCCTGGACGTCGCCCGGGAGCGCCTGGACCAGGCGGACATCGACCGCCTCTGGGCCCAGGGCCGGGTCCTCGACTCCGACGCGGCCGTCACCCTCGCCCTGAACGCCCCGCCCCTGGCCGGCGCGCCGCAGGATGTCCCCCTGGCCACCGTCCCGGTCCAGAACAGCCCGGACACCGCCGGCCAGCTACCGGCCGCCCCGCCCCACGACCCGCTGACCCCCCGCGAGCGCGAGGTGGTGGCGTTGATCGCGCGCGGCTACAGCAACAAGGCCATCGCCGACGAGCTGACCATCACCCCGGCCACCGCCGCCCGCCACGTCGCCAACATCCTGCAGAAGCTCGGCTTCACCTCCCGCACCCAGGTCGCCTGGTGGTCCGTCGCCCGCCCCCCTTCCGCCCCCCGATAACAGCAAGAAGCACCGCGACCCTCTAGCGCAAAGCCATAGCGCCCTCCCGCAAGGATGTCGGATACTTCGGGGATGCCTACTCTTCACCAAGAGTCACGTAGCCAGCACCCAGCGGATCCGGTCGACGAGGCGCTGGCCTTGATCCAGGCGTTCGCCGATACCGGGGCGACGCAAGGCGCCGACACCCTGGCGACCCGGGAGGAGGCAGTCGCCTGGCTCCGGGAGCAGGGTCTGCTGGCCGCCGGCAGTGGGCTGATGAACAACGAGTACAACGCGCTGGTCCGCCTGCGCGGGGCGCTCCGGGACGTGCTGGCCGCCCAGGCCGAAGGCCGCGACGCCGCCGACGCCGCCGACGCCGACGCCCGGCTGACCAAGGGCCTGGCCGACGGCCGGCTGGTGGTCACCGTCGGCCCGGCCGCCAGCGTCGAGCTGAACACGGCCGCCCGCGCCGCCTACCCCACGATCGTGGCCAGCCTGGCCGTCGCTATAGCGCGGGCCGCCGCGGCCGGCCGCTGGCCCGCGCGCTAGCCGGCGCCGGAGCCCGAGCCCGAGCCGGAGCCCGCACCACCCGCCAGCGGAGCGCTAACGGCAGGCACTACCGAACGTCCGCAGCGCGGGCATCACGTTGTGGTTCCACACCAGGATCTCGTAGAGCCCCACCCGGGCGGTCTGGACCGGCGCGCCGAACTGGGCCGCGGCCTGGGCGGCGGTGCCGCTCATGCCCGCCCCGCTGGTCAGGCCGAGCACCAGGAAGCTGGCCGTGTTCGGCCGCCGGTACCAGGTATCCCTGGACTCCCAGGTGTCGGGCGTGAACCGGCCACAGTACGACACCACCGGCCTGACCTGGACCTGGCCGCCGGTGGCGACGGTGGTGATGTTGGCCGCCCAGTAGTCGCCGATCCCCGCCGTGAGGTGCTGGCTGGTCAGCCAGGACGCCACCGACTGGGTGATCGGCGGCTGGGCGGGCCGGGTGGCGTTGTACACCAGCGCGCCCGCGTAACAGGCCAGCACGGCCAGCAGCACCGGGCGGAGCGCCCGCAGCCGGGGTGTGCCGGGCAGCAGCCGTCCCGCCAGGGCCGCGCCGAACGGGAGCACGGCGGCCAGCTCGTGAGTGGCCCCGAGGTCAATCGCCTGGGTGCTGAACATGTACGCCGCCAGGTCGATGACCAGGCCCAGGAACAGAATCGGGGTGACGCGGTCGGAGCTGGAGAGCAGCCGCCGCCCCGCCACCCAGATCGCGCAGGCGGCCAGCGCCACCCCGGCCAGGTGCACCAGGGCGACCACCGCGGTGATCCCGAGCCGCTGGTTGAAGAAGTCGGCCCCGAACAGCGTCAGCACCGACTCGATGGTCAGCGACACGTTGTGCGGCAGTTGCGCCGAAGGGATGAAGACGGCCTTGGTCGGGGCCACGTGGAAGCCCCCGACGCGGTAGATGAGCTTGAGCCCGGCCGTGGCCACCAGCACCGAGGCGGCCGCCCCGCCCAGCAGGCCCGCGTCGATCCGCCACGACGGCCGCCGCTGCAGGAGCCGGATGACCGCGATGATGATGACCGGCAGCGCCCCCACGTACACGGCCATCGTGTCGGCGATTTCCACCCAGGTGAGCAGCAGGCCGACCAGGACGGGCAGGTACCAGCGGTCCGGTAGCCGGTCGATCAGCAGCCAGATGAACACCAGCGGGACCTGGGTGCCGATGTGGTCCGGTGACGACAGCAGGGTGCCCGCGCTGAACGTGGGGCCGGGGGCCAGCATGATCCCGGCCGCCACCAGCATCCGGGTCAGCCCGGCGGTGCCGGTCGAACGGCCCTTGGCCAGCAGCGCCACCAGCACCAGCAGCAGCGTGTAGGTGGCGGCGCCCGCCAGGTGGATCACCGACGCGTTCAGCCCGCGGAACAGCTCGACCAGCATGTACTCGGGCAGCTCGGTCGTGTAGAACGACACGTCCGAGAGCGACCAGCCGCGCAGCAGCAGGTTGCCGTGCAGCATGTCCCAGGCCTGAAGCACGTTGCCGGCGCCGTCTGAGTCGGTCCCCAGCGACCGGGACTGGCCCAGGTAGGCGAGGTAGAGCAGCACGATCGCGGCCGCGCAGCCCGCTGCCAGCAGGCCGGTCCGGCGCCGCTCGCGTCCGTCCGGGGGAGCGGCTTCGTCCGGATCGGCGGCAGCCGTCCCGTCGGTGCCGGTTTCGCTGTCCAGTGACACCCGTCTGCCTTCCCCGTCGGCTCAGGCCCGGTGGCGGCGATTGGAATACCCGATCCTACTTATCTGGCTATTTCCGCGCGCGGATGAAGCCTGATTGCCAGGCCGGCGGCTGAGGGTCAGGCCGGAGGCTGGAGGCCCTGACGGGCCACCGCGACCATCCGGTCCAGCGCGGCCGGATCGCCCGCCCGGGTCAGGCAGCCGCCGATCAGCGCCTTGACGTCGGCCACGTCGACGTCCGGGCGGACGGCACCCGCGCGCTGCGCCCGGTCCAGCAGCCGGGCCAGCGCGGTCATCGGGTCGACACCGTCGCGCCGGGCCGCCTCGTCCAGGTCGTAACCGGCGCCGGTCAGCGCCTCGGCCAGGCCCAGGTTGGCGGCCCCTTCGCCGATGAGCCTGCTGAAAAAGCCGAAAAAGGCCGCGCCGGGGTCGGTGTCAGACAGCAGTGCGGTGGCCTCCTCGGACAGCTGCCCGGCCCGGCTGAGCAGGATCGCCTCGAACAGCGCCTCTTTGGTGGGAAAATGCCGGCTGACGGTGCCCGTCCCGACGCCGGCCCGGCGCGCGATCTCCTGGACCGGGACCGACAGCCCCTCGGTGGCGAACGCCTGCACGGCCACGGCCAGGATCCGGGCCCGGTTGCGGCGCGCGTCCGCCCGCAGCCTCGGCTCGGCCGCCTGGCCGGTTTGCCCGTCGTTCATCTCCTCATCCTGCCAGCCCGGGCTGCTCCGGCCCGCTGTCGCCGCCGAGGGCGGCGGTGAGCCAGGGCCGCAGGACGGTCTCGACCTGCTCGGCCGGGATCTCGGCGCTGAGCGCGTCGAGCTTGAGGAAGTGGCGGGCGACGGTCAGCCCGAGGATGCTGCTCACGATCAGCGCCGCCCGCAGCTCGGCGTCGTCACGGTCGCTGGCCCGGGCCAGGTTGGCGACCCGCTCGTTCAGGAAGTCGCGCATGGCGCTGGTCGCCTCCGGCGCGGTGAGCATCGACCGGACCAGCGCGCGGGTTTCGGGCGGTGGCTCGCTCAGCCGGACGTCGAGGACGTCGAACAGGTGCCCGGCCACATCGTCGCCGGTACTCATCGCGGGCAGCCGGGCGGCGATCGCGAACAGGTCGCTCTTCGAGCCGTAGTGCTGGATGACCAGGGAGGGATCGACCCCGGCGCGCTGGGCGATCGCGCGCACGGTCGTCCCCTCCAGCCCCCGCTCGCCGAACTCGGCCTGGGCCGCCTCCAGGATCCGCTGGGCGCTGGCGGCCCGCTTGGCCGCCCGGCTGGTTGGTTGGCTCACGGATTTGACTCTACAGCTGTTGAGCGAGCATGCTGGTTTTCGCTCAACAAATCATGAGCCAAAGGCGATGGACGCGGCCGGCGTCGACGTCCAGACCCTCCCGATCGCCCCGCCCGGGACCAGGAGCAACCGTGAACCCCACCTCCCCGAACGCCTCCGTGCTGCTGATCGGCGCCTCCCGCGGCCTCGGCCACGCGATCGCGGCCGAGTACCTCGACCGCGGCTCGCACGTGGTGGCGACCGTCCGCGGCACCGGCCGCACCGGGCTCGACGACCTGCAGGACCGGGCGGACGGCCGGCTGGAGATCGAGCATGTCGACATCAACGAGCCCGAGCAGGTCGGTGCGCTGCGCGACCGGCTGGCGGGCCGGACGTTCGACCTGCTGTTCGTCAACGCCGGCGTCACCCAGCACGACCCGGAGACGACCGCCGCCGACGTCACCACCGCGGAGTTCACCCGCCTGCTGGTCACCAACGCGCTGAGCCCGATGCGGGTGATCGAGACCCTCGGCGGCCTCGTGCCCGCCGACGGCACGATCGCGATCATGTCCTCCGGGCAGGGCAGCGTGGCCAACAACGAGCGCGGCGGCTTCGAGATCTACCGGGCCAGCAAGTCCGCCCTCAACCAGCTCATGCGCAGCTACACCGCCCGGCACCGCGACGACCCGCGGACGCTGCTGCTCACCGCGCCCGGCTGGGTCAAGACCGACCTCGGCGGCCCCGGCGCCCGCCTCACCATCGGCGAGAGCATCCCCAGCCTTGTCACCGCCATCGACGCCCAGCGCGGCCACGGCGGCCTGCAGTACCTCGACTACCAGGGCCAGACCGTCGCCTGGTAAGCACCCTGCCCCAGCCCGCCCGCCCCAGCCCGTCCAGCCTTGACAAGCGGGACGCCCATCCCGGATAGTAACCGGGATGGGTATCCCGCTTTTTCATCGGAAAATCGGAGGGCAGCCATGACCCAGCGCCAGCGGTGGACCAGTGCCGACCTGCCCGATCTGCGTGGCCGGACCGCGGTCGTCACCGGCGGCAACACCGGCCTGGGTTTCCAGACCGCCCGGCTGCTGGCCGCCCGTGGCGCCGGCGTGGTGCTGGCCTGCCGGACCCCGGCCAAGGCGACCGCCGCGGCCGGCCGGATCCGCGACGAGATCCCCGGCGCCCAGGTGCGCACGCTGGACCTGGACCTGGCCTCGCTGGACTCGGTGCGGGCGGCGGCCCGCTGGCTGCGGGCCGAGTACCCGCACCTGGACCTGCTGATCAACAACGCCGGCGGGGTGAACCCGCGGGCCGGCCGCTCGGCCGACGGGTTCGAGACCACGCTGGCCACCAATCACCTCGGCCCGTTCGCGTTCACCGGGCTGGTCCTGGACCGGCTGCTGGCCGCGCCCGCCGCGCGGATCGTGACCGTGAGCAGCGTCGGCCACCGGCGCGGCGCCATCCACCTCGACGACCTGAACTTCGACCAGGGCTACCGCTGGCAGCAGGCCTACTTCCAGTCCAAGCTGGCCAACCTGATGTTCACCTTCGAGCTGCAGCGACGGCTGGGCGCGGCCGGGGCGGCCGCCATCGCGGTGGCCGCCCACCCCGGTAACGCCCGCACCGGCCTCGGCCGGGACATGCCCGCGGCCGCCCGGGCGGTGCTGAGCCCGCGCCTGCGGGCGCTGACGTTCTGGCTGCTCCAGCCGGCCGAGATCGCCGCCCTGCCGATAGCCCGGGCCGCCGCCGACCCAGCCGTGCGGGGCGGCGAGTACTACGGCCCGGGCGGCTGGCAGGAGTGGACCGGGTACCCGGACCACGCCCAGCCCATCGCCCGCGCCCATGATCAGGACGTCCAGCAGGCATTGTGGGACCGCTCCGAACAGCTCACCGGGGTGACCTACCAGCTGACGGCGGTCGCTCAGTAGTAATAGGGAAAGCGTTCCCAGTCCGGGGGCCGTTTCTGCAGGAACGCATCCCGGCCCTCGACCGCCTCGTCGGTCATGTAGGCCAGCCGGGTGGCCTCGCCCGCGAACACCTGCTGGCCGACCAGCCCGTCGTCGATCGCGTTGAACGCGTACTTCAGCATCCGCTGGGCGGTCGGGCTCTTTCCGTTGACCTTGACCGCCCAGTCCAGCGCGGTCTGCTCCAGTTTCGCGTGCGGCACGACCGCGTTGACCATGCCCATCCGGTGCGCGGCCTCGGCGTCGTAGACGTCGCCCAGGAAGAAGATCTCCCGGGCGAACTTCTGGCCTACCTGGCGGGCCAGGTAGGCCGAGCCGAACCCGCCGTCGAAGCTGCCCACGTCGGCGTCGGTCTGCTTGAACCGGGCGTGCTCGGCGCTGGCCAGGGTGAGGTCGCACACCACGTGCAGGCTGTGCCCGCCGCCGGCCGCCCAGCCGGGCACCACGCAGATGACGACCTTGGGCATGAACCGGATCAGCCGCTGCACCTCCAGGATGTGCAGCCGCCCGGCCCGGGCCGGGTCGATCGACTCGGCCGTCTCACCTTCCGCGTACCGGTACCCGTCGCGGCCACGTATGCGCTGGTCACCACCGGAGCAGAACGCCCAGCCGCCGTCCCGGGGGGACGGCCCGTTGCCGGTCAGCAGCACGCAGCCCACATCGCTGCTCATACGCGCGTGGTCGAGCGCCCGGTACAGCTCGTCGACGGTGTGCGGCCGGAACGCATTCCGCACTTCCGGCCGGTTGAACGCCACCCGGACGGTGCCCGAGCCGACCGCCCGGTGGTAGGTGATGTCGGTGAAGGAGAACCCCTCGACAGCACGCCACTGCCCGGGATCGAAGATCTCAGAAACCATGAGCCAATAATGCTCAACGCCGTCCCGCCACCGTGGACCGCGTCCCGATTGGAGCCCGATGACCCGGCGGAGATCGTGGATGGTCGCGGGCCGGAACTCGCGGATCGGGTACTCCATCCACCACTGCCGGAACTGCGGGCTGGCCGCGGACAGGGCTGCCGGCGACGGTGCTGCGGCCGGCCACGTTCATGGACAACTTCGCCACCTGCAACCGCCCCGCCCTGCACGATGGGGCTGATCGCGGTGCGCGACCGTGCACTCGCCTTGTAATCAGGTAATCGGTAGGCTCGGGGCACGACCAGCAGACGGAAGTGTGATCGTGGCCACGCAACCACATCCTCCCATCGATGATGGCACCGTCCTGATCACGGGCGCCTCGGGGGGGATCGGCCGCGAGATTGCGGTGCAGCTCGCGCCGCGGGCCAGAATGCTGATCCTGCTCGCGCGGCGCGCTGAGCGGCTGGAAGAGCTGCGCACCAGCCTGCGGGCCAGGCACCCCCGGCTCCAGGTGCTGACTCTGACCGTCGACCTGTCCGACGAGGACGACGTGAACCGGACCCTGGCCACGGCGGGTGAGCAGGCCGGTGCCGTGGACGTATTGGTGAACAACGCCGGCGTCGGCGACCAGATCCTTGCCGACCAGGCCGACTGGGCCCGAGTCCGGAATTTGCTGCGCACGAACGTGATGGCGGTCGCGCAACTGACCACGGCCCTGGTGCCCGCGATGGTGAAGCGCGGGCGCGGGGGAGTGCTGAACATGGGCTCGGGGGCTGGGCTGACGGTGATGCCCGCGTCGGCCGCATATTCGGCCAGCAAGCATTTCATGGACGGGTTCAGCGAGGCACTGCGCGCTGATCTGACCGGTACCGGGGTGGTCGTCACCCAGGTGTGCCCCGGCCCGGTGGACAGCGAGTTCGATCAGGTCGCCGGTTCGGCGGGCGGGATGACCGGCGGACCGCCTCAGTTCCTGAGGATCAGCGCGGCGCAGTGTGCGCGGGAGGCAGTGGCGGGTTTTGACCGCGGGGCACCACTGGTCTTCCCCGGTCGCGCCTACCGGATCGCGATGCGGGCACTGCCGCTGCTCCCGCGCGAGCTGTCCCGCCGCCAGGCAGCCCGATCCGCCACACAAATCCGGAACACAGCCAATGCGCCAGGCCGGCCAGGAGGGGCGAGGGCATGAGAATTAGCCGCCTCATCCTCAGCGGCGCGGCGCTCGGCACGATCATCGGCACCGGGCGGGCCGATCTCAACTCCACCCACGTGTTCAACCCGGCCTGGCCGCCGCACGCCCGGTTCCACAACGCCACCGGGTGGGGAACGGTGGCCGGATCCCAGATCCTTGCCCTCTGGCTGCTGTGGCGTCCCGGCCAGCAACCCCGCGACCACGACATGGCCGTGACCACAGCCGCGCTGCTGTCCACCATCGCGTGGATACCGTTCTTCCCGGCTCTGGTCATCTCCGGCGCCGACGTCGAAGACGAACCCGGCCATCTGCCTCGCGTCGCCGGGGTCCCCCTCAACCTGGTGCCCGCCGCGCTGATTCCCGCCGGCTGCGCACTCGGCTACCTCCTGCACCGCCACCAGCGATAGTGCCGGCGGTCTATTGCGGCTCGAGGCTGGTCAGGGCCTGTCCGGTGGCGGGATCGAAGGGCACCGACTCGTGGTCGTGCACGATGCGCCAGCGTCCGTCGATACGCCGGCAGCACAGCGTCGCGCGCACCCACATGTCGACCTTGCCGCCGGTCCTGAGCGTTCCGCCGACGTGGTAGAGAAATGAGCAGAAGCCGAGGTCGCTCTGGGCGCTGACCTGCACATCATGCGCGGAGTAGTCGATCGGGCCGTCGTAGCCGTCGAACCAGGCCTGCAGGTGCTCGACGGTGGCTTGGCTGCCGCGCGCATTCAGGGGCGGCAGCACGTCGAAGGTAATGACATCCTCGGCTGGCCGGGCGGCCAGCGTGGCGCTATCCCGCCCGCGGACCGCGCGCACCCGCTCGTCGACCAGGTCGCGCAATTCCTGCTCGGCGTTCATGCCTGCTCCTTCAGCACGGTGGCGAGGTTGTCGAGCTGAGAGGTCGTGCCGATTCGGCGCGACTCCGAGCTGTCCAGCCCGTCGAGGTAGGCGCCCTGCTCGGTGTACACCAGGTGGGTGCCGGCCGGCGTGGCGTGCAGTTCGACGGTGGCCACCGACACCGACATCCGCTGATCGTCCATCGACATCTCGTAGGTGGTGACGATCCGCTCGTTCTCGACGATGTCGCGGTACTGGGCGTCGTAGGTGAAAGCTGGGCGCGTGCCGGCGGGAGTGCGGAAGTGTTCCATGCCGCCGACGCGGAAGTCGCCGTGATAGTCGGGGTCGTCGTGGCCAGACAGGTCGAACCAGCGCACCTTGGTGCCCGGGTCGGCCCAGGCGGTGAACACCCGCTCGGGTGGGTGCGGGTAGTCGCGTTCGATGCTCCAGCTGCTGTTGTCCACGCTCATCTGCTAGGTCCTCGCTTCCGTGTCGCCGGTGGCGTCGTGTGGTGCCTGCTCGTCCAGTACCGCGCCGAGCCGGTCGAGACGGCGCTGCCAGACGGTGCGACGGTCGGTGAGCCACTGCTCGGTCGAGCGCAGCGCGTCCTGGTTGATCGAGCACATGCGCACCCGGCCGGTCTTGCGCGACTCGATCAACCCGCTCGATTCGAGCACCTGCACGTGCTGCACGACCGCGGCGAGCGTCATCTGCAGCGGCCGGGCCAGTTCGCTGACCGAGGCCGGCCCCTGCGCGAGCCGGTCGATCATCTGCCGGCGGCTGGGATCGGACAGCGCATGGAAGGCGCGGTCGAGAGCATCCAAACGGTCAAGCACATACTTGACTATAGTGACGGTACGGCAACAGTCAAGCTGGCGGTTGAGCATTGTCCCGTTCGCCCGCGGGTTCCTTCCGCAGCGCCACAGAAGGTCCTCTGCGGTCCCCGGCTATTGCCGATGCTCGAGATGGCAGCGGCCAGGGGAAGGCATTCCTTTCCGTCAGGCCGATCGGTGATGAACTCCATGGCGTCGCGGTATCGACTGCGAAGCAGGACCAGACTGCAGCAGTGCGTACAAGGAGCGCACCCGCGATGAGAACCCCTTCTTTACCTTCGGGTTCGCGAGGCGGACGAGCCGATGCTCATCGGCCGCGACGTCGACGACGTGCCCGAGTACGAGCGCACCTTCCCCAGCGCCAGAGAGGTCCTGACCGGGCTCAGCCCAGCCCCAGCCGACGAGTTGGCCAACCAAGTCCTGGACCGCCTGGTGGCGTACGCATCGCGAGGTGACGCGACCCTGCCCAGCGTGGCCGGGCTGGTCACGGCCCAAACTGCATGAACGCCTGGTCGCGCGGGCTCACAGCACCCGCCATGCCCGCGTCTGAGGTGCATAATGCTGATGGAGCCCAGCACGTGAGGCCCGTCAGCTGACAGGAGGTCGAATGTCCGTCACTGCCGTGCCGGGGGGAACTGGCGCCGGGAGACAGCGTGCCGCCGATTACGACGGCTCGGGGACGGGGCTCAAGCCCGGCTGGGGTGTCAGTCCCGGTCGGCAGCAGCAGATCGCCGAGACGCTGCGTCATCTCGCGCCGGACAGCGGCCGGCTGTCGCCGGCCCGGCTGCGGGCGATCACGGTCGCGCTGTCGGGCCACCGTGAGCTGTGGGCCGATCTGGTCGTGCACGACCCGGATGTGCGCTGGTACCTGCCCCTGCACCGGTCGAACGCGTGCGACGTGTGGCTGCTGGCCTGGGAACGCGGGCAGGATACCGACTGGCATGACCACGGCGGGTCCTCGGGCTCATTCGCGGTTGCCGACGGCAGCCTGATCGAGCAGTACCGGGTGCCCAGCGGCCGCCGGCTGGCCCGCCGGCAGCTGTCCCTGGGCGAGGCGGTGGCGTTCGGTCCCGGCCACGTGCACGACGTCGCGCACGGCGGCGGCTACTCCGCGACGAGCATCCACGCCTACTCGCCGCCGTTGTCGGCCATGACCTACTACTCGGCCACCGACTATGGCTTGATCGCCCGCGAAACCGTGGCCATCGACGGCCCCGAAGGCGCCCGTGGCCGTGGCGGTGCCGATACCGCTCTGGCCCAGGCCACCGCTTCGGCGGCCCGGATGACCTTCGACGCCCTGCCCGGTAGCGCACCCGGCATCGACGAGCTACTCGCCGAGGCGCGCAGCGGGCTGACCCGGCTGCGGCCTGAAGCCGCGTTTGCGGCCATCACCGATGGCGCGGTGCTGGTGGACATCCGGCCGCAGGAACAGCGGGACAACGAGGGCGAGGTGCCGGGGGCGATCATCATCGGCCGCAACGTCCTGGAGTGGCGGCTCGACCCCCGCAGCGAGGCCAGGATCCCTGCGCTGGCCCGGCCCGACATCCGCGCGATCGTGATGTGCTCGCAAGGGTACGCGTCCTCCCTGGCTGCCACCTCGCTGCGCCGTCTCGGCCTGCACGAGGTAACCGATCTGGACGGCGGGTTCCAGGCCTGGCGCGCCGCGGGCCTGCCCACCCGGCCCGCCATCCCCCCGGCCAGCGGCGACGCCGGCCAGTTGAGCCCCCGCCGCTGAACACCGGCAGTCACCTACGGCGATACGGTCTGCGGCGAGCGGGCTGGCACACGGTAATCTGTTGGTGTGCGGCTGGCCTGACGAGGACTCACAGCCCCGAGCCGCCGCCGGGCCGCGTGGAGACACCAGATGACCGACAGCGGCACGCTTCCACCCGATAGGCCCGCTGGCCTGAGTGACCGGTCACCGCTGGCTGATCTTTCTATCGCGGCCGTGGCGGGGGTCGCGGTGTCCCGGCGGGATGCCTTGCTGGCGACCAAGCTGCATGCGCCCGGGCCGCCGCCGGGTTTTGTCCCGCGTCCGCGCCTGGTCCAGGCGCTCGGTGACGGGCTGGCCAGAGGCCGGATGCTGGTGTGTGCTCCGGCCGGATCCGGCAAGACGGCGCTGCTGGCCGCCTGGGTCCGCGGCCGCGGGCGGCCGGTGGCGTGGCTGGGCCTGGATAGCGGCGACAGCGACCCGGCCCGGTTCTGGCGCTACGTGGTGGCCGCATTGGACCAGGCCCGGCCGGGGCTGGCCGGGCGGGTGGGGCCGCCAGCCCTGGGTTCGGCTGAAGGGCTGGTGACAGCCCTGATCAACGAGCTGGCCGCCGGTCCCGGCCCGGAGGAGGTGCTGCTGGTCCTGGATGACTACCACCTGGTCGATTCCGGGCCGGTGCACCAGTCGGTGGCGTTCTTGCTGGAGAACCTGCCGCCGGGGCTGCGAGTAGCGGTATCGAGCCGGGCTGACCCGCCGCTGCCGCTGGCCCGGCTGCGGGCCCGCGGCCAGCTGACCGAGCTGCGCGCCGCCGACCTGCGCTTCACCGCTGAGGAGGCGGCGGACCTGCTGGCCGAGATGGCTGGGCCGGCCCTGCCGGCCGCGGCGGTAGCGGCGCTGACGGCCCGCACCGAGGGGTGGGCGACGGGGCTGCAGCTGGCCGGGCTGTCGCTGCGCGGGCACGCGGATGCGGGCGAATTTGTGGCGGCGTTCAGCGGCAGCCACCGATTCGTGCTGGACTACCTGGCCGATGAGGTCCTTGACCGCCAGCCCGGGCCGGTGCGCTCGTTCTTGCTGGAGACCTCGGTGCTGGAGCGGCTGTCGGGACAGCTGTGTGACACGGTCACCGGCCGGGCCGACAGCCAGGTGATGCTGCAGGAGATCGAGCGGTCGGGCCTGTTCTTGGTGCCGCTGGATGACGTGCGCGGCTGGTGGCGCTACCACCACCTGTTCGCCGATCTGCTGCGTGCCCGGCTGCAGGATGAGCAGCCCAGCCGTGTGCAGGCGCTGCACCGGGCCGCAGCCGCCTGGTGCGAGCAGCATGACCTGGCCGATGACGCGGTGCGGCACGCGCTGGCCGCCGGGGAAACGGCCTGTGCGGCGCGGTTGGTGGAGCGGCACGTCGAGACGCTGCTCGGCCGCAGCGAGGGCGCGACCCTGCGCCGCTGGCTGTCGGCGCTGCCGGCCGAGTCGGTCCGCGATCGTCCGCGCCTGTGCCTGGCCCAGGCCTATACGGCCGCCCAGGGCTTCCAGCTGGAAACGCTCGAGGCCCTGCTCGATGACGCCGAGCGCGGCCTCGCGGCCAGCGGCGACGAACCGTACTGGGATCCCGCTGGGCGGCCGGCGAGCGTCCTGGCTAACGTCCCGGCCGCGATCGCGTTCCTGCGTGCCTTGCTCGCGCGGCTGCGCGGCGACGCCGCACTGGCGGTCGGCTATCACCGGCAGGCCCTGGACCACCTGGGCGAGGACGACTGGCTGCTGCACTGTTTCGTGCGCTGGAATCAGGCGGTGACCGACTGGCTGGAAGGCCGGGTCGGGTCAGCCGAGCGGGACCTGGCCGAGGTGCTCGCCGAGCTGCGGGGGGCCGGCGAAGCGATCCGCCGCACAGGCGGCGAGCCCACGGAGGTCCTCCGTGCGGTCGAAGGCGGCGCGGAGTTCTTCGCGGGCTTTCTGGCCATGCGCGTCCGCTACGACCTGGGCCAGGTGCAGCGCGTCCGGGGCAACCTGGATGCGGCCCAGGCCACCTACCAGCAAGCGCTGGAGGAGGCCGGCGGGAGCAGCCGGGCCCCCCACCTGGGCCTGGCGCACATCGGCTTGGCCCAGGTCCTGTACGAGCGGGACCAGCTGACCGCCGCCCTGGACCACGCCACCGAGGGTGCCGCACTGTGCCGGCAGCTTGCCTCCACCCCGTCGCTGGCCGCTGGCCTGGCTGTCGTGGCCCGGATCCGGCAGGCGCATGGTGACGCGGCCGGGGCCGCGGAGGCGATGGGCGAGGCCGGGCAGGCCGGGCCGGGCCCGCAGGTGATCGCGCTGTTCAACCCGGTGCCGTCGCAGCGGGCGCGGCTGCTGCTGACCCAGGGCGACGCCCGTGCGGCAGTCCAGTGGGCAACGGCCGCTGGTCTCAGCCCAGACGACGAGCCCGATTACGGGCGGGAGCCGGCGTATCTGGTGCTGGCTCGGGGGCTGCTCGCCCACCACGACCGCAGGCCTGCACTGACGCTGCTGGGCCGGCTGCTCGGCGCCGCGGCCAGCCAGGGCCGGACCGGCAGCGTCATCGAGATCCAGGTGCTGCGGGCCCTGGCGCTGACCACCCACGGTGATCATGCCGGCGCCGCCGGCGCGCTGACCGAAGCGGTTACGCTCGCCGGAAGGCACGGCTACATGCGGGTCCTGGCCGACGAGGGCGCGCCGATGCTCGCTCTGCTCGCCGGCCTGCCTGCTGCCCGGCCGGGGCAGCGGCACGCGGCTGGCCGCATCGACCCCGGCTACCTGGCCGCGCTGCTGCGCGCCTGCGGCCCGGGGGACGCCGGGCAGCCGCACAGGCGGGCCGGCGCCGCGCCGCCGAGCCTGGCCGAGCCGCTGACCGGCCGCGAGCTGGAGGTGCTGCGGCTGCTCGCCGCGGGCAGGTCAAACCAGCGCATCGCCCACGACCTGGTGGTGGCGCTCGACACGGTCAAAAAGCACGTGACCCACATCCTGGCCAAGCTCGGCGCCGCCAACCGCACCGAGGCCGCCGACCGGGCCCGACAGCTTGGCCTGATCCCCTAATACTGTCCCCAGCCTGCCCGGTGCCACCTTCGGGTGAGGGATCGCCGCGCGGCGACATTCCACCCGGCAGCCACTTTCGGGTGACGCCCCACGGCAGCCGGAATCCGTACCGTCTCCTGAAGAGCTGGAGCTGCGTGCGGTGCGGCGGGCCCATAGACCTGAGGAGCGAAATGGACAGCACCAGCGAGGAATACACCGTCGACCGGGCCGCCGGCCCGGCGCGGTCTGAACCGGTGGTCAGCGTGCGCGGCCTGGTCAAGCGCTACGGCGGCCACGAGGCGGTGGCGGACATTGATCTGGAGGTGCGACGGGGAAAGATCTTCGCCTTCCTGGGCCCGAACGGCGCAGGCAAGACCACCACGGTAGAGATCCTCGAAGGCTTCCGGCCGCGCACCGCGGGACACGTTGCTGTCCTGGGGCACGACCCGGCCATGGCGGGCGGCGCCTGGCGGAACCGGGTGGGCGTGGTCTTGCAGGAGTCGCAGCCCGAGCCCGGCCTGTCCGTGCGGGAATGCCTGGCGTTGTACGCCGGGATCTATCGCGCGCCGCGGGATATCGACGAGACCATCGCCTTGGTCGGTCTCACCGGCAAGGCGGCCACGCTCGGCACCAGACTGTCGGGTGGCCAGCGGCGGCGGCTCGATTTCGCCCTCGCCCTGATCGGCGATCCGGAGCTCATCTTCCTGGACGAGCCGACCACTGGTTTCGACCCGTCCGCCCGACGGGCCGCCTGGCAGGTCGTGGCCGGACTCCGGCTACTCGGCAAGACCATTTTCCTGACCACGCATTACATGGACGAGGCGGAATACCTGGCCGACCGGATAGCGGTGCTGTCCGGCGGCCACATCGTGGCTGAGGGGACGCCGGACACGCTGGGCGGACGCGACCGCATGACCACCGCCATCAGCTTCACGCTCCCGGACCACCTGCACGCGCGTGACCTGCCACCCGGGCTGAGCCCGCTGGCCGAGCCAGGGCCGGGAGGAGTGACGGTCCTGCGCAGCCAGAGCCCGCTGATCCACTTGCAGCTGCTCGGGAACTGGGCGCTCGGCCGCGGCGTGGACCTGCCCGATCTCGACGTGCACCGGCCGACCCTGGAGGAGGTCTACCTCTTCCTGACCGGGCCCGCGGGCACGAAGGATCAGCAATGATCAAGATGGCCCTGCACCTGTCCGGTTACGACCTTCGTGCCTTCGCCCGCAACCGGCAGTGGCAGTTCTTCACCCTGGCCCTGCCGGTGCTGTTCCTGGTGATCTTCGCGTCGGTGTTCGGCGGCAGCGGGCACACCACCGCGGTCGCAGGCGGCCAGATCGGCACATCGGCGTACTACGTGCCCGGCATCATCGCCCTCGGGGTGATCGCGGCGTGCTTCGGCAACCTGGTGGCCTCGGTGACCGCGCAGCGCGAACGCGGCGTGCTGAAGCGGCGGCGGGCAACCCCCGCCCCGGCCGCTGCGGTCATCGCCGGGCGCGTGCTCACCGCGGCCGTCGTCGCGGTGGTCATGGCCGCCGTCCTGCTCGGCATCGGCTGGGCCGCCTACGGCGCCCACGTCCCCGGCCGGACCGCCCTGGCGCTCGCGGTCACCATAGTGACCGGCGCCGCCTCCTTCTGCTGCCTGGGTTACGCGCTCACCTCGCTCATCCGCAACGACGATGCCGCGCTGCCCACCACCACCGCGATCACACTGCCGCTGTACTTCGTCTCTGGCGTGTTCGTCCCCATCGCGGCACTGCCGCACTGGCTGGCAGACGCCGGGGAACTCTTCCCCGTCCGCCACCTGGCCGACGCGCTGCTCGTCGCCTACAACCCGCACACCACGGGTCTGGGGTTCGCCGGCCGGGACCTGCTGATCGTGGCGGCCTGGGGAACCGCAGGCCTCCTCATCGCTGTCCGCACGTTCAGCTGGCTGCCGCTCGGACGCTAAACCCGCACAGCTACGCACCCACCCACCCACCGTCGCAGGAGGAAGACCATGGCCAAGCAACTCCAGACCCAAGCCGGACGATGCCCCACGCACGGAAGAGTCCAGGCAACGCGCGAGATCCCGGAAATCGGATTCCCCTTCGTCGTCTACGCCATCTGGCGGAGCGCCGCCCAGCGCCGCCCGTTCCTCTGCCCCGAATGCGGAACAGCCGTCCAGGCACACTGAGCCAACCAGCGCATCGCTCACGCCCCCGTCCGGCCCCGGTACCACCTTCGGGTGAGGGATCGCCGCGCGGCGACATTCCACCCGGCAGGCACCTTCAGGTGACGCCACCCGGCGGCCTGTATTCGTACCGTTCCCTTGACGAGCCGGGCTTTCCATCTGCTCCTGGAGGATGTCATGTACGACCCGCCCGCCTACCTATGGGTGATCACCATCGCCGGGCCCGCCGCGGTCGCGGCCCTGATCTGCAACGTGCTGTACGGCGGCGCGGTGCGCGCGGGCCTGGGCCGCAGGCGCGCGGCGCTGCTGGCCGGGGCCGCAGCCGTCGTGTTCGGCGGCTGGCTCACCGCGAGCGCGGTGATCGCGGGGCAGGGCTGGTACCGCACGCTGCCCTGGTTCCCGCTCGCGGTGATCGGGTACCTGGGCGTCCTGCTGGCCCTGCGCCGGATCCCGATGGTGGCGCGTGCCCTGGCAGCGCCGGGCGCGGCCAGCCGCCTGGAGTATCCGCACACACCGCGAGTGGTCGGGGTGGTCTTCCTGCTCTATCTGGCCCTGGGCCATCTGCCCGCGCTGTTCGCCCTGCCCGCGGGCCTCGGGGACATCGCCTCCGGCATCGCCGCGCCGCTGGTCGCGCGCAGGCTCGCCCGCGGCACCGGCCGTCGCGCCGGCCTGTGGTTCAACGCGTTCGGCATGACCGACCTGGTCGTGGCCCTGACCCTCGGCGCCCTCACCGCATTCCACCTGCTCAACGTCCACCCGTCCAGCGCGCCGATCACACAACTGCCGCTCGCGCTGATCCCGACAGCGACCGTGCCGCTGTTTTTCGCCCTGCACATCACGGCCGTGTCCGCGCTGGTACGGACTCCGCGGACACCGCTGCCCTCCGCCGCTCTGCTCACTGCCACCG
>CAWHMD010000010.1:0-291892 GCA_963830385.1 uncultured Actinomycetes bacterium
CTGGACGCCGACGAGGTGGAGGCGATGCTGCAGGAGCTGGCCGAGGGTGACGCGGCCGAGGTGCTGGCGGCCACGCCGAAGACGGAAGCGATGCCAGAGTCCTCCCTGGTGCCTGAGGTTGCCAGTGAGCCTGAGCTTGTCGGTGAATCTGAGGTTGCCGATAGGCCTGGGGCTGACGGAGAGGTTGGGGCTGACGGGAGTTCTGAGGTTTTTGAGAGGGCCGTGGCTGCTGAGGGAGCGGTGGCTGAGAGATCCGTGGCTGCCGACGGGGCCGTGGCTGCTGACGGGGCCGTGGCTGCCCACAGGGCTGCGGTTGCCGACGGGGCTGCGGCTGCCGACGGGGCTGCGGCTGCCGACGGGGCCGTGGCTGCCGACGAAGCAGCGGCTGCCGACGGGGCTCCGGCTGCTGAGGGCACCGAGGGGCCCGGAGAGACCGGGCCGCTATCGGCGGCGGTCACCCATCCCCCGGCCGGCCGCCCGGCCGGGCGCCCGGCCGGACGGGGGCGGAACCGGACGCGGATCCTGGTGGCGGCCGCGGCGGCGGTCGTGGTGGTCGCGGCGGTGGTGGTCAGCCTGGTGCTGACCGCGAACGGACCGTCCGGGCGTCACCAGGCCGCGCCGCCCGCGACCTCGCACAGCGTCTCGCCATCCGTTCGGCCCTCGTCGAGCCCCTCGTCCAGCCCGTCGGCCAGCGCCTCGGCCCGCCCTTCGCCCTCGGCCGCGGCCTCGGGCGCCACCAGCGCCGTACCCGCCGGCTACTACCGGTTCACCAACTCGACCGGGTTCTCGATCGGCGTGCCCAAGGGCTGGCAGATCTCGCACGACGGGCATTACGTCTACATCCGCGACCCCGCCGACGGCGGGATCTTCCTGCTCATCGATCAGTCGGACCAGCCCCAGCCGAACGCCCTGGCCGACTGGAAACAGCAGGCCGAGGCCCGGCAGGGCAGCTACCCCGGCTACCACCTGATCCGGATCCAGCCCGTGGCCTACCCGCAGGCCAAGCAGGCCGCGGACTGGGAGTTCACCTACGACCGGGACGGCACCACGGTCCACATCCTGAACCGGAACGTGCTGGCCAACGCGACGCACACGTACGCGCTCTACTGGTCCGCGCCGGATAGTGACTGGACCACGGACTACCACTACTTCCAGGCCTTCGCCGCCACCTTCCGGCCTGCCGGTGCAGGCCAGGGCTGATCAGATACAGGAGGGCCGGGTGCAGTTGCGCGATGTCGAGCTGGGCGACGTCGATGCCTACGTGCGGATGCGGTGCGATCCGGTCATGATGGCCGACCTGGGTGGGCCGCTGCCGCGCGAGGGTATGGAGGCCAAGGTGGCCCGCGACGTGCGGGCGGCCGCGGCCGATACCGACTGGATCAAGATGATCGTGCCCGACGAGGCCGCGCCCGATGCGGCGGCGGGCAACGTGGTGATGTGGTCCCACGACGAAGACGGCGAGCCGATGACTGAGATCGGCTGGATGGTGCTGCCGGAGTTCCAGGGCCGCGGCCTCGGCAAGCGGGCCGTCCGGATGCTGCTCGGCCTGGCCCGCGACGATGGCCGGTGGGGGCTCGTGCACGCCTTCCCGGCGACGTCGAATGAGCCGTCGAACGGGATCTGCCGCTCGGTCGGCTTCAGGTTCGCTGGTGAGCGGGACGTGACCTTCGCCGGTCGTCTGATACACAGCAACCACTGGGTCATCGACCTGACGTAGCTGCCGCCGAGGCCGAGAGGGCGACCATGCCAGCCGTCCGGAAGATCAACGTCGACGGCGTGGCCCGGCTGCCCGCCTTCTGCCCACGCCACCGTGGCCGGCGGCCAGGTGTTCGTGTCCGGGATGCTGGGCGCCGCCCATGGCACGATGGAGCTGGTCCCGGGCGGAATCGCGGCCGAGACCACGCAGGCGCTCCGCAACGTCGAGACGATCCTGGCCGCCTGCGGGTGCGGGCTGGCCGACGTGGCCAAGGTGAACGTCTACCTCACCGACATGGGCAGCTTCGCCGCCATGAACGAGGCCTACCTCGCGGTGTTGGGGGCCGGGCCGCCGGCCCGGATCACCGTCGGCTGCACCGCGCTCGCCCTCGGGGCGCTGGTGGAGATGGATTGCGTGGCTTTCCGTCCGGATGATGCGCGCGACCCGGGTGACATGCCTTAAACCCTGACAAGCCGGACGCTCTCGCATCAGCTTCACAGTCTTTTCAACATTTTCAATCATTTAAAGAGCTTCTAACCAACCTTCGTAACCGCTTACATCACCAGATTCCGCCGAAATTTGCCAGAAAAGCGTGTTAGCCTCGCGGGCACCTGGGGATCGTCGTGTTACGGCGGCCACGCGGCCGTCGGGGCTGCGGTGGCTGAGTGGCCGCCGGCTTCGCGGTGGCCACGCGGTCATCGTGGCTGTGGCGGCTGAACGGCCGCCGTGACAACGGTGGCCACGCGGTCATCGCGCGTGGTGGCTACGGCCGTCGCGGCTGCGGTGGCCATGCGCCGCGGGGCTCGCCACGGCGGCGGCTGCCGTGCTGTCGCGGCGACGCGCGGACCCGGCCGCGGGCGGCCGGCACGTTGGGGGATGGAACACGAGGCAAAGGAGCAGCAGTGATCTCCCGCAGGAAATTCGTCACTGGTTCACTGGCCGCGCTGGCCGTCCCGGCCGTGGCGGCCAAGCTGGTCACCGAGGAGCGCGGGCGCAGCGTGCGGCTCCGCCCGGCCGCCAGCGAGGCCACCGCGTCCACGCTGGCCGTCGCGCTGGTCAACAACACCGGCGCTGACACCGTGTACGCCCACGTCACCGGGCTGGCCATCGACAACAACAACGCGCTGATGCTGCTGGAGGCCGACGGCCAGACCCCGTACTACCCGTCGTCGCCGTCCGGCACCAACCAGCCGGTGCCGGTGAACTGCGCGATCCCGCTGAACGGATCGGGCGGGGCGGCCAAGCAGATCACGATCCCGCACCTGGCGGGCGCCCGGATCTGGTTCTCGATCGGGTCGCCGCTCACGTTCCAGCTCAACCCGGGACCGGCCCTGGTCGAACCGTCGGTGACCAATCCGTCCGACCCCAACATCAACACCCAGTGGGACTTCGCCGAGCTGACCTACAACTCCGCCCAGTTGTTCGCCAACATCAGCATGGTCGACTTCGCCTGCATCCCGATCGGGCTGAGCCTGGCCGACTCGTCCGGTGGGCAGCAGAGCGCGCCGGGCCTGCCCAACGGCGGCCTGGACACCATCTGTTCCGGGCTGACCGCCCAGTCCAACGCCGACGGACAGGGCTGGGACCAGCTCATCGTGACCAGCGGCGGCCAGAACCTGCGGGCGCTCAGCCCGACCAACGGCATCGTGATGAACTCGTCGCTGTTCTCGGGCTACTACGACGGCTACGTGAACCAGGTCTGGTCGATGTACTCCTCGGCCACGCTGAGCGTCGACACCCAGGCGTCCTACGGGACCGTGACCGGCCAGGTGAGCGGGGGCGCGCTGACGTTCAGCGGCGTCGGCTCGTTCGGGCAGCCGTCGGCGGCTGACATATTTGGCTGCAACAGCGGGCCGTTCAACCCGGCCGGGATGAGCGGCGAGATGCTGGCGATCCTGCCCCGGCTGGCCGCGGCGTTCAATCGCAGCACGCTGCTGACCGACACCAATCAGCCGGACGGGGAGAACCCGGCCGACTATTACGCCAACGCGATCACCAACCACTACGCGCGGATCGTGCACGCCACCTCACAGGACCACCGCGGCTACGCGTTCCCCTACGACGACGTGGCGCCGACCGGGGGCACTGACCAGTCCGGGGCGGTGTCGAGCGGGAGCCCGAGCCTGCTGACCGTCACCCTCGGATCGGTGCACTGACCGACGGATACGGCGGGCGTGAGGAGCCTGACCTGGGCCGCGGCGGGGCCGGCGTTGCCGGTTCCCGCCCGGCCCGATTTGCATCACGGGCCTCGGTCAGGTTGAGTTTCCGTTACAGACGGCGCGCCGGCCGACACGAACCGCCGTTTTACGGGCAATGGCTCTCTATACCGCCCGCGGGTCCTTATGATACTTTCCGACCTTACTCAGAGGTCTTCCAGCGAATTTCTGGAGCCAGCGATGAAGGACGGCGTGTAGCAGCCGGCCAGTCGATCTCGGCCACGAATTACTCCCTGCCCCCAAAATCGGAAGAGGCCCTGCCATGAACCCGGCGTGCGTGAGCTGTGCCTGAGGCACACGAGGCTGCCCCGCAGCCGCTTACCTGGCTCGACCGTTTCCTGCAGCGCTACCGGATCCGGATGGCGATCCGTGTACTGCCCAAGGCCACCCGCCTGCTGGACATCGGGACCCACGACGGGACCCTGTTCCGGCTGACCGGCGCGAGCGGTATCGGCATCGACCCCGAACTCATCGAGGTGGCCCCGATGCCGGGTGTCACGATGGTCAAGGGCTTCTTCCCGGACGATCTGCCGCCCCAGCCGGGCGAGTTGTTCAACGCGGCGACCGCCCTGGCGGTGCTCGAGCACATCCCCGAAGACGAGCTCGCCAACTGGGCCAAGTCGCTGGCCGCCCTGATCGCCCCCGGCGGGCGGGTGGTCATCACCGTGCCCGCCCCGACCGTCGACCACATGCTGCACGTGCTGATGGGGTTGCACCTGATCGCGGGCATCGAGGCGCACCAGCACCACGGGTTCCAGCCCGCCGACCTGGAGTCGATCTTCAGCCCGCCGGACTGGCGGCTGCACAAGCACCGGCTGTTCCAGCTCGGCCTGAACCACCTCTACGTCTTCGAGCGCACCAGCGGCTGAAGCGGTAGCCCGGGATCCAGCTGCGCGCTGATCTGACGCAGCTGGCCGGGCAGCGAGGCGCCGTTCCGCCGGTTGTACACCGGCCCGGCGGCGTCGGTCAGCAGCACCTGGGCGGCCGCGACCCCCGCCACCGGAACCGGGAGCGGGGCCCGCAGGAGACCGGCCAGGTCGCGGACATCGCCGGCCGCGGCCAGGATGCGGTCCCGGCACAACGCGGCCGGGATGCTGGGGCGGGGCTCGCGGGCGGCCACTTCCAGCAGGTGCTCCCAGTGGCAGGCCAGGTCCCGCCGCCAGGGCAGCGCGACGATCTGCTGCGCCCGGATGGCGAGCAGGCGGCCCGACTCGGGTGCGTGCCCGGCGGCCAGCCGCCGGTCCAGGGACGCGCCGAACAGTCGCGCCAGCAGCCGGCCGGTGACACTGGCCGGGCGGATGATCATGTGCCCCGAACCGGGCTGATCGCTCAGTACGAGGACGGTTCTGCTCCTCATTCCTCCATCATCGGCGCTGACGCGCGCCCGGGTAAGTGGCATCATTGACAACATGCGCGACAATGCTGCCATTGTGGCCGAAGCACCCGCTGAGCCCGCGCCGGCCCGGGCGGCCGAGCCCGGAGCGGCCGCGCCGGAATCGGTCGCGATGGTGCTCTACGACGGGGTCGCGCCGTTCGAGGTCGGCGTGGTCTGCGACGTCTTCGGCGGGGACTTCGCGCGGGATTTCGGTGTCCCCTGGTACCGGCTGACCATCTGCGCGGCCACGCCGTCGGTCCGGCTGGACATCGGCCCGCGGATGGAGGTGCCGTCCGGGCTGGCCGCGATCCGGACGGCCGGCACGGTCGTGGTGATGCCCACCGAGCAGGCCGACCGGGTGCCGGCCGCGGTACTCGACGAGCTGCGGGCGGCCCGGCGGCGGGGCCAGCGCATCCTGTCCCTCTGCACCGGGGCGTTCATCCTGGCCGCGGCCGGGATCCTGGATGGCCACCGGGCCACCACCCACTGGGCCGAGTGCGCCCAGCTGGCCGAGCGCTACCCGCAGGTCACGGTGGACCCGGACGTGCTCTACGTGGACGAGGGTGACCTGCTCACCTCGGCCGGCAGCGCCGCCAGCATCGACCTGTGCCTGCACGTGGTGCAGCGAGACTTCGGCCGCGAGGTGGCCACCCGGCTGGCCCGCGAGCTGGTGGTGCCGCTGCACCGCGAGGGCGGCCAGGCTCAGTTCATCGACACGCCGATCCCGGTGCTGGACGAGCAGCACCTGTTCACGGACACGCTCGCCTGGCTGCAGGGACACCTCGATGAGACCGTGACCGTGCACGACCTGGCCGCCCGGGCGGCCATGAGCTCCCGCACGTTCGCCCGGCGGTTCCTGGCCAGTACCGGCGTGACCCCCTACCAGTGGATCGTGCGAGAGCGTGTCCGGCTGGCCCAGCGGATGCTGGAGACCACCGACCTGTCCATCGACGCGGTCGCGGTCAAGGCCGGCTTCTGCACGCCCGGCAACCTGCGCAAGCACTTCAGCCGGACGGTGCGCACCAGCCCGCACGCGTACCGGGACTCGTTCCGCGCCCACTGAACCGGGCGTGCCCGGTCAGGTGGCGGGCAGGGTGAGCGTGAACTCGGCGCCCTGGCCGGGCTCGCTGCGGGCGGTCAGCTCGCCGCCGTGAGCCTGGGCCAGCTCGGCGGCGATGGCCAGGCCGATACCGCTGCCCGAGATCGAGGCGGCCGACCGGCCGCGCCAGAACCGCTCGAAGACGTGCGGCAGGTCCTCGGCCGGGATGCCGACACCGGTGTCGCTGACCTCCAGCACCGCGTTCGCGCCGCGCTGGCTGGTGCGGATGGCGACGTGGCCGCCGGCCGGGGTGAACTTGAGCGCGTTGGTCAGCAGGTTGGTGATGACCTGGTGCAGCCAGCGCTCGTCGGCCCGGACCGGCGCCGGTGCCAGATCCTGGTCCAGGGTGACGCCGGCCTCCTCGAACCGGCGGGCCAGGCTGGCGGCCGCGGCCGCCGCGATGCCGGCCAGGTCACCGGGGTGCAGGGCCAGCTGCAGGGCGGCGGCATCGGCCGCGGCCAGCGTCTGCAGGTCGCCGATCATGCGCGCCAGCCGCAGCACCTCGTCCCGTAGCGAGGTCAGCTCGGCCGGGGTCGGCTCGGCCAGGCCATCGAGCAGCGCCTCATGCCCGGCCTGGAGGATGGCGACCGGGGTGCGCAGCTCGTGGGCCACATCGGCCACCAGGTCACGGCGGAGCTGGTCCTGCCGGTCGAGGGTGGCGGCCATCTGGTCGAAGGCGATGGCCAGGTCGCGCAGCTCACCGGGCGCCCGGATGCCGCCGGCCCGGGCCGTCCGGTCGCCGCTGGCCATGGCCCGGGTCACGGCGATCAGCCGGGTGACCGGGCGGGTGATCCGCCGGGCCACGGTCAGCCCGGTGACCAGGGCCAGCAGGGCGGCCAGCCCGGCCGCGCCCGCGATCGCCCGCAGCAGCGCGTTCTCCAGCGTCCGGTCGGCCGCGCCCAGCCCGGTCCCGGTCGACCGGGCCTGCACCTCGCCGATCCGCTGGCCGCGCACGGTGATCGGCGCCTGGGACTGCGGCCCGGTAGTAGCGGAAAAGGTATCGGAGGCGATCACGATCTGCCCGGACTGGTCCCGGATGGTGACGACCGCGCCGGTCCGCGCGGCCAGGTCGAGCACCGGCGACAGGTCGGCGGCCGTCCAGCTGTCCTTGCGGTCCCAGGCGGCCCCCGCCGCGACCGCGATCGCGCTGGTCAGATCGGTGCGCTGCCGGGTCGCGAGGTCCGCGAAGTCGGTGGCCGAGAACGCCGCGACCAGGCCCGCCAGCAGCGCCACCGCCGCCAGCGCCACCCCCAGGAAGGCCAGCGCCAGGCGCAGCCGGAGCGTGTCGGACCGGCCGCCGCCCGGTTCAGTCATCGCGGGTCAGGCCCAGGCGGTAGCCGCCGCCCAGCACGGTCTGCACGATCTGCGGCTGGGCGGGATCGCTCTCGATCTTGCGGCGCAGGTTCTTGACGTGCGAGTCGACGGTGCGCTCGTACCCCTCGAACTCGTAACCCCGGACCCGGTTGATCAGCTCGAACCGCGAGTAGACCCGGCCCGGGACGGTGGCCAGCGCCAGCAGCACTCCCCACTCGGTCGGGGTCAGGCCGACCGTCCGGCCGTGCACCGTGACCAGCCGCTGCGGCTCGTCGATGATCAGCCCGCCGTTCCCGAAGCTGGACACGCCCTGCTCGGACCCGCTGCTGCCCCGGCGCAGGATGGCCTGGACCCGTAGCACCAGCTCGCGCGGGCTGAACGGCTTGGTCACGTAGTCGTCGGCCCCGAGTTCCAGCCCGCGGATGCGATCCTCTTCGGCGGTCTTGGCCGTCAGCATCAGGATCGGCACGGCCGAGCCCGCCCGCAACTCCCGCGCCACGGTCTCGCCCGGCACGTCGGGCAGCCCGAGATCCAGCACGACCAGGTCGGGGGCACCGTCGGCGGCCATGGTGATGGCCTCCGCCCCCGATCCGGTCGAGAGCACGGTGAACCCGGCCCGCTCCAGATAAGAGCGGACAAAATCCCGCAGCTTGCGCTCGTCCTCCACGACCAGCACCGTCGCCATGACCCTCCCGCCATCGGTCTCCACACCGTCACCATGTCAACTTCACCACGTGGTCACCAGCATCGGGTGCACTGATCCTGATCACATCGGCAGCTGAGACGACGGGGAAGGGCGGCATGGACCTGATCACACTGGCCCCGTGGGCCCCGTGGGTCTTGTTGGGTGGCGCCCTGGCTGTGATCTTCCTCCGGCTGCGCCGGACCCGGCGGTCCGGGGCTCGCCGGGACCGGCCGGCCGGGGCACACAAGGACAGTCAGGCCGAGACGACCCGGGACCAGCAGGCCGGACCCCCGGGTGAGCCCAACCGCCGCTCGGGGGCCCGATGACGTTGAGCAGCGCGCTCACCAGCCTGCAGCCCGACTCGATTCTGTCGTACGTGATCGCGATCGTGATCCCGGCCCTGGACGCGATTTTCCCGGTGCTGCCGAGCGAGACGGCCGTCATCGCGCTGGGCGTGGCCACCGCGGGCAGCACCGACCCGCGCATCGCGCTGCTGGTCGGGTGCGCCGCGCTCGGGGCGTTCCTCGGTGACAACCTGTGCTACCTGATCGGCTGGCGGTTCGGGCCCCGGGCGGAACGGCGGTTCTTCTCCTCGGCCCGTGGTGCCCGGCAGCGGGCCTGGGCCGAGCGGTCGCTGGACCGGTATGGGACCCAGCTGATCATCGTCTGCCGGTTCATCCCCGGCGGCCGGACCGCGGTCACACTGTGTTGCGGGCTGATTGGTTACCCCCGGCGACGGTACGTGCCCGCGACCGCGGTGGCCGCCGTGGCCTGGGCCACCTACTCGTTCTTCATCGGCCGGCTGGGCGGCAAGGCGTTCGAGGACAACATCTGGGCCGGGCTGCTGCTGTCGGTCGGCATCACGCTGGTCATCAGCGCCCTGGTAGAGGCGTTCCGCCGGATCCGGCGCAGGTCGCAGCCTCGGTCACCGGGCCGGTCGCAGGGCCGATCGCAGGGGGCGCCGGCTGAGCCCGATGTGGGCGATGAGGGCGACGAGGCCGGCCAGGACCAGGCAATGGCCGGCCACGGCTATACCGGGCCGTCACGGGTAGAGGGCCACCATGGCCGATCATGAGCAGGAACTGCTGCGCCCGGAGGACGCCACGTCCTGGGAAGAGTTCCAGGAGCGGTGGGTCATCGAACGGGCCCGGTACTGGGTGGCCGGCCGATCCTGGCGGGACACCGCGCGCATCCTGCTCTCGGTGATCCCCGGCCTGGCCGCGGTCGTGTTCTGGGTCGCTTTCGCGGTGACGACCGGGCCGGTGCTGCCCTGGCTGCTGCTGGCGGCCGCGCTGGCCTGCTCGGCGCTGTTCGGCTGGGCCCTCGGCGGGGTGCTGCGGCGGCGCTGGCGGGCGCGCCGCTAACGGCACAAGCTGGACCGGCTGCGCGACCAGTGGCAGGCCCGGCCGACCGCGGGGAGATCCCCCGGACCTCAGCGGAGGGCCCCAGGGTCTGGCGCAGCCAGGTCCATGCCGAGGTACCGGAAGACCGGCAACGGTCATGACCCCCGTGTCATTACTCAAATACCATCACGGACCTGAGCGCTTTGTTATCCGTTGAGCGAGCGCCGTCCATTCCATTGCTACCGGATACCGACGCCAAAGAGCACGACCGCACAGCTGGCTTGTTCCATTTCCCCCGGAACCCACTGGCTGGTGGCCATTATGTGGCCTTCGACACCACGGCCGGCCCGGCTTCCGGTCTGGGGCCGGGGTTCCGGTCTGGGGCCGGGGTTCCGGCGCGCAGCCGGCCGGCCGGGTTGGTGACTTTTCACCGTCTGATTGATAACGTTCAGCCCTTATCGGACCATCGGTACCGACGACCTGATTACTTGTACGTCATCAATGCCGACCGCAAATGAGAGGGCAGGAGCTTGATCCCCCGGCCGTCCCGATTTGGCTTTCTGACCGTTTTTTTCCGTCGAGTTTCGGCATTTTGCCACCCGGATCCGGGGTGCAGCCCAGCGTCAGCCTGGTCGATGTAACTACGCTCAGTGATCGGCAAGCCCCGGAAAACGAGTCTTGGTGCGGCCGGTCGGGGACGATACGGTGCGTGAAAAGAGCGCTTCGAGCGCGGGAAAGATGTACGGAAGGTGATCCACACCATGGCCCCCCCGGAAACCCCGGCTTCCGAGCTGGCGGATTCGCGGCGTGCCGAGGTCCGCTGGCCGCTCCGGGTCGGGGTGGCACCGGCCCAGGCCGGTGAGTTCAGTCCGCGGCCGGAGACCGCGCCGAACCTGGCGGCGGAGCTGGCTCCGGGGGTCCCGGTCGCCCTGGTCTCGGGCCGGGCCGATGGGCCCGCGGGCCCGGACTGGGCCCGGTTGTCGGGCAAGACGCAGCTCGCGGTGGCCACCGCCGAGGCACTCTGGCACACCCGCCAGGTCGAACTGCTGGTGTGGGTCACCGCCACCAGCCGGGCGTCGGTGCTGACCACCTACGGCGAGGCGGCCGCCGCCATCACCGGCTCGGCCCCGGTCGGCACCGCCGAGCTGGTGGCGGCCCGGTTCATGGGCTGGCTGAGCGAGACCAGCCGGCCCTGGCTGATGGTGTTCGACGACCTGTCCCGATCGGCCGACCTGCGCGGGCTGTGGCCGGCCCGGCCGGGCGGGTGCTGGTCACCACCGCCGACGCGGCGACGGTGACCGCGGCGACGCCGCGCGGGACCCGGACCGTGCCGGTCGGGCTGTTCAGCAGCCGCGAGGCCCTGAACTACCTGATGGGCCGGCTGAGTGCCGACCCGGACCGGCGGCTGGGAGCCATCGACCTGGTCCAGGAGCTGAGGTGCGAGCCGCTGGCGCTCGCGCAGGCCTGCTCGGTCATCACCAGCTCGGCCTGGACCTGCCGCGACTACCAGGAAGCATTCGCACGGCGGCGGGAGCAGATGGCCGACGGGGGGGCCGCCAAGCAGCCGGCCGCCGCCGTCAGCTGGACCTTCTGCTTCGAGCAGGCGGACTGGCTGTCACCGGACGTGCCCGCCCAGGCGCTGCTGGCTCTGGTCGCGTTGCTGGACGGGCATGCGATCCCGGCGGGCGTGCTGTCCGCCCCCGCCGCCCGTGACTACCTGGCCAACTACGGTGGCGGCGCCCGCCCGGACCGGGACAGCGCCGGCCGGACCCTGCTGATGCTGGAGCGGTCCGGCCTGGTGGCCATCGACCGCACCACCACGCCCCCGCTGATCAGGATGAGCACGGTGCTGCAGGGCGCGCTGCGCGGCACCATGCCGGAGGGGATGCTGGAGCAGTCGGCCCGGTCGGCGGCGGACGCGCTGGTGGAGGCCTGGCCGGCCGAGGAGCCGGCTGGCTGGCCGAGAGCCTGCGGGCCTGCACCTCCAGCCTGTGGCAGGCGGCTGGTGACCTGCTCTGGGCGGGCGGCTGCCACCCGGTGCTGATGCGGGCGGGCGACAGCCTGGACCGCTGCCAGCTGACCGGCCCGGCCGCCGACTACTGGCACGAGCTGGCCTCGGCCAGCGAACGGCTGCTCGGGGCCGATCACCCGGACACGCTGGCCGCGGTGCAGAAGCTGACCGCCGCCTACCTGGCGGCCGGCCGCACCACCGACGCGGTGCGGTGGGTGCAGTGGGTGCTGGACCGGCGCGCCCGCACACTGGGCCGGGACCATCGCGACGTGCTCGCCGCCCGCCGCGACCTGGGGCACGCGCTGGTCGCCGCGGGTCAGCTGCGGGACGCGATCGGCGTGCTGGAGCAGCTGGCCAACGACACCGCTCGGCTGTACGGCCCGGACAACCTGGAGACGCTGGGCGCGCGGGACGAGCTGGCCGCCGCCTATCTGGCCATCGGGCAGCCGGCCGAAGCGGCCGACCTGTACAAGGGCACGCTGGCCGGCCGCGAGCGGGTGCAGGGCGCCCGGCACGTCCAGACGCTGATCACCCGGCAGGGCCTGGCCGACGCCAGCCTGGCCGACGGCCGGATCAAGGATGCGATCAACGCGTACAAGAAGGTGCTGTCCGGCCGGGAGAAGGAGCTCGGGCGGGACGACCTGCAGACCCTCGAGGTGCACGGCAAGCTCGGGGCCGCGTACCACGCCCAGGGCAAGATGGCCTCGGCCGTGTTCTCCTACGAGCAGGCGCGCGACGGGTACGAGCGCGCGCTCGGCCCGGACAACCGGCGGACGCTGCTCACGTCTTACCGGCTGGCGCTGGCGTTCAGCGAAGTCGGCCGGCTGGGCGACGCACGGGCGCTGCTGTCCGATACGGCGGCCCGCTGCGACCGGGTGCTGCCGCCCGGGGACGAGCTGACGGCTCAGGTGCACGGCGCGGTGGTCGACCTCACCGAGGTCTGAGGTCGTGCGGCCGGAAACCGGTCCGGTCACACCGGCCGGACCGGGTCAGGCTTTGCCGCCGTCCTCGCCGTCCCGGGAGGATGGCTTCTGCGTGGTCAGCGACCGCGGTGGATTGGCCAGCTCGGACACCTTGCGGTCGCCGGCGCCGTAGCCGCCGCGCTCCTCGTCACTGGGGTCTGCCATCGCCCCTCCATCAAGCCGGTATGAACTCAAGGTACGCGACCTCCTCCCAGCGGACCAGCACGCTGATGCCGCGCAGCCGCGGTGCGCCCCGCTTGTCCACGACAAACGCCCCGGTCTTGTGGTCGCATTCCGCCGTCTCGATGAGGAACAGGTCCTGCTCCTCGGGATACCCGGCCGCGTACGAGCGCAGCCCGCCCTCGTCGGACTGGGCGTAGGCGCCGACGATCCAGCCGCCGTCCTTCATCCGCAGCCGGATCCAGCCGGTCAGCCCCTCCCGGCCGAACAGGTGATCCCACGCTCGCGGAGCGGGCGAGGGGCCGGTGACCTTCAGCGCCCACGGCCGCCGGCGCCGGGTGCCGTGGCCGACGACGTGCCCGCAGGCGGTCGGCACCACCACGTAGGCGATGACCAGCGCCCACAGCCACCACGGGAGCGCCCCGCCGCGGGCGACCCGCCCGGTCCGCACGTAGTCGCCGTAGAGCACGTAGATGACCGGGGCGCCCAGCGCCTGGAAGACGGCCGAGGTGCCGATGAACCGCAGCAGCCGGTCGGACAGGCTCAGGCCCCAGCCGCCCGCCTGCCGCTCGAACGCCCACACGTACAGGGCACCGGGCAGCATGGCGAGCAGGAACACGCCCAGCGCCTGAAATGTGCCGACCATGATGCCGTCATCTAAGCGCCCGCGCCCGGCCGCGGCCCGCCGCGCGGCGCCAATAACGCCCGGATTGTGACCCCGGCCGCCGGCCGTTTGATTCGGCGCCGGCGGAGCGGTTGTATGTTGCCGTGCTGCCCCATCGCATGACGGCGCTGAGCGAGCAGCTGATCGGTGTCCACCAGGACCTGCGGGAGCGCCTCGCGGCGCTCCGCCGGCAGGCCGCGGCCGACGGCCCCGGGCTCAGCCCGGACGCCGGCGACCTGCTCGGTCACTGCCTCGGCTTCTGTGCCGCCGTCCATACCCACCACACCGGCGAAGACGACCAGCTGTTCCCCGCCCTGCGGGCGGCCGACCCGGAGCTGGCGCCGGTCATCGACAAGCTGGCCGAGGACCACACGCTGGTGGCGGGGATCCTCCGGCAGCTGCAGGACCTGCCGGCGTCGGCACCAGACCCGGCGACGCTCCGGCGCCAGCTCGACGGGCTGACCGCCATCCTCGAGTCGCACTTCAGCTTCGAGGAGCGCCGGATCGGAGCCGCCCTGGACAGGCTCGGCCCCGAGGCCCGGTTCCCGGAGGTCTTCGATGCCGGCGCCGGCTGACCCGGACTGCTTCGTCTGCCGCAAGCACCGGGCACGGGGATCGCTGCTGCCCGGCGGGCCGGTGGGCGAGGACGAGCTGGTCGTGGTCTCCCACCTGAGCCCGTACCTGCCCGGGCGGCCGGTGAAGCCGGTCTACCTGGGGCACCTGCTCGTGGAGCCGCGCCGCCACGCCCCGGGGCTGGCCGACCTGACCGACGCCGAGGCGGAGCGGGTGGGCTGGTGGTGCACCCGCGCCAGCCGGGCCCTGCGCGAGGCGGCCGGGGCCGAGCACGTCTACGCGGCCGTGATCGGCGACGCCGTGCCGCACCTGCACGTCCATCTGGTCCCCCGGTACCCGGGCACGCCCCGCGAGTACTGGTGGGACCGGGTGGACGAGTGGCCGGAGGCCCGGCGCGGGCTGGAGCCGGAGATCGCCGCCCTGGTCCGCGACCTCCGCGACGGTCAGCCGGGAACGACGTAGGGGAAGCTTGCGCTGCGCTGGCCCTGCGCCGTGGACGGCTTCAGCCCGGCCGGCACCGCGCTGTTGGTGACCAGGGACAGCATCGCCTCAGGGGCGTTGTCGGCCATGGTCCGGCCGTTGCGGGCGCCGAACCCGTAGACCGCCGGGGTGCCGACCACGTAGGACAGCATATCCGGGAACAGGTCGCCGGCCACGGTCTGCCCGTAGCTCTGCGGGTCGGCTGAGGTCCCGCTGGCCGCCACGACGGCCGCGACCTGGTCGCCGATGTACCTGGCGGCCGCGCTGACGTCTTCGGACGGGTGCCGGGTGTTGGCCGGGTTGGAGAAGTCCGTGTCGTCCGGCCAGAAGATCGGCCACATCATCGGGTGACCGGCCCGGTTGATCTGCCGCCAGCCGCCCGCGTCGGTAGCCAGCTTGGTGGCCGCCCACACGCCGGTGCGGGCCCCCGGCCGCAGCAGGGCATCGGAGTGCGGGACCTCCAGGACGATCGAGTACACGAAGCTGCCGGCGAAGCTGTTCTGGGCGTGGTCCGGCTGCCAGCCAGATAGATCCGGCGCGGTACCGCTGGCCACCGCCCCGTTGATCAGCGCCAGCAGCGACAGGTCGATGTAGAACGAGTCGGCGATACGCCCGGCCCACAGCCGGGTGCCGCCCGCGCTGGCTGCCTCGCCCGTCCGGCCGGCCAGCACCAGCCCGCCCGGGGCGGCGTCGTCGCGCGCGGCCGCCCCGGTCAGCGCGTGCAGCTCCAGGGCCTGGTGCCCGTCGGGGTCCGGCTCGGCGAAGGAGATCCGGTAGGTCAGGCCCTCAAAGTCGGCCCCGTCGAAGTGGACCTTGAACTCGTAGCGCGCCTCAGGGTGGAAGCCCGGCTTCGAATACAGCCCGTTGACGTTGGAGTTGACGTCCATCACGAGCACCGTGCTGCCCTCGCCGGGGAACACGTACAGGTCGTCGAGGTACAGCTGGCCGGTCTTGGCCGCCAGCGGGGTGTCGAGGTGGTGGGACACGGCACACTCCCTTTGCTTCCGGAGGTAGTGACGTTTTCAGGGTTTTTCCGAGGACGCAATCGCCTGATCAACAATGCACGCCCCGGGACCCGCTGTAGCTGGGGCTAACGGTCCGTCCGCGGTATGGCTGGCGGGCCTACCCGGGTGGTCCGCCACCCGACGCGGGCTGGCCAAGTCCCTGTGGATCACCGTGGGCGCGGTCGAGAAGCACATCCGGCACATCTTCGGCGGGCTCGAGATTCCCGCCTCACCCGACATCCACCGCCGGGTGCCGGTCGTCATCACCTATCTCGGCACCAGGTGACCAGTCATCCGGATGATCGGCCGGATGACCGGTCAGGAGGGTGTCCGCGGCACCCGGCCCATCAGGTAGAACTCCTCGTTCGGCATGGTCTTGGTGAAGTGGGCCAGCCGGTTCGACATCGCGAAGAACGAGCTGATCGAGCCGACGTCCCAGATGTCCTCGTCGGTCAGCCCGTGCGCGCGCAGTGCACCCAGGTGCTCGTCGGTGATGGTCCACGGCTCGACCGCCAGCCTGACCGCGACCTCGATGATGGCCCGCTGGCGGTCGTCCAGCTCGGCGTTGCGCCAGTCGGTGGCGACCTGATCGGCGATCCGGGGGTTGCGGGTCCGGATCCGGGCGATCGCACCGTGGGCGACCACGCAGTACAGGCAGTGGTTCTCGGCGCTGGTGGCCACGACGATCAGCTCGCGGTCCCCCTTGCTGAGCGCGGGGGTCTCCTTGTCCATCAGCGCGTCGTGGTAGGCGAAGAACGCCCGCCATTCGGCGGGCCGCCTGGCCAGCGCGAGGAAAATGTTCGGGACGAAGCCGGACTTCTCCTCGATCTCCTTGATCCGCGATCGCAGGTCTTCGGGCAGGTCTTCCAGCTCCGGTACGTCGAACATGCTCTCCACCCTAAGCGGGGCGGGGGCCGGGGCAGGGGCCGGCGCAGGGCACCGGGACGCGAGGAGCATGATCGACAGAGCACACCCCCTACTTCAGGAGACGCCGATGCCGAAACCTCCGCTGCCCGAGGCCGCCGTGGTCATGCTGGGCAAGCCGAACCCGGCGGTCATCTCGACCCTGCGGCGGGACGGCGCGCCGGTGACGGTGGCCACCTGGTACCTGTGGGAGGACGGCCGGATCCTGGTCAACATGGACGAGGGCCGCAGGCGGCTGGAGCACCTGCGCCGCGATCCCCGGGTCGCCCTCGACGTGCTCGACGAGAGCGACTGGTACACCCACATCAGCATCACCGGCCACGTCGACGAGCTGCGCGACGACCCCGACCTGGCCGACATCGACCGGATATCCCGGCACTACACCGGCAACCCGTACAGCCAGCGCGACCGCGGCCGGGTCAGCGCCTGGATCGCCGTCGACGGCTGGCACGGCTGGGGCAGGTTCAAGGACAGCTGAACCGGGCTCCTCGGATCGGGGGTCACAACTGTCCGGTTTCGAAAGGTATAGTTCTCGTAACTTTTTGCTACCTGACCGGGCTCTAGGCCGGCGATCACGGGATGTGAGCACGTTGACCGACGTCAAGGCGCCCAACGCGACCACGCGCCGCGGCCCGTACCAGAATGGCATCCGGCGGCGCCGGGAGATCATCGAATCGGCCTCGCGGATCTTCGCGGCCTACGGATTCACCAGCGGCTCGCTGCGGCAGATCGCCGACGAGGTCGGGGTGACGCCGGCCGCGCTGACCCGGCACTTCGGCAACAAGGAGGGCCTGCTCTCCGCGGTCCTGGCCAATTGGGACCGCGACGCGGAGATCAGGAACACCGCGGACATCCGCGGGCTGGACTACTTCATCGGGCTGCGCGACACCGCCCGCTACAACCAGGCCAACCGGGGCCTGATCGAGCTCTTCCTGACCCTGTCGGCCGAGTCGACGAACGCCTCGCACCCGGCCCGGGAGTTCATCCAGTCGCGCTACCGGCACGTGGTGGGGCACGGAGTCCAGCACCTGCGGGAGGCCCGGGACGACGGCGAGACCGTCTGGATGAGCGACGAGAAGATCACCGCCGAGGTGCGGTCGGTGTTCGCCACCATGGACGGCCTCCAGCTCCAGTGGCTGCTCGACCCGAGCATCGACCTGATCGGGATCTTCAGCCAGGCGCTGTCGGGGTACCTGGAGCGGTGGACCGGCCGTCCGGGCGTCCTGCCCCCGCTCGACAGCCAGAACTAACGACGCCTGGACTTCGGCCCGGAACGTCTCCCAGGCGGCGGCCGGGTCACCGGCGTCGGCCACCATGCTGCCCACGCCGCTCGTCATCCTCATCGCCTTTCGCCGTGCGGCTGGGTCTTCCTGAAAAGTGAACCAAATGATACCTTTTAATTGTAATCATATGGCCACAATTGACCATCAGCGGAGGTGTTGAACGGTGCGTTTCGGAGCGTCGATATGGCCGTGGAAGTGGGAGAAGCCCTACGACGAAACGATCAAGCGGATAGGGCGGGCCGGGTTCCGGTCGACCGAGCTCATCGCCTGGGACGACGACGCCTTCACCACGTACTTCACCGACCAGACCGTTCGGGAGCTGCGCGCGATCCTGGACGGCGAGGGCATGGTCCTGTCCCAGTTCGTGGTCAAGACGCCGAACCTGTCGAGCCCGGACCCGGCCCGTCGCGCGGCGTCGGTCGAGCTGTTCAAGCAGGGCGTCGAGAAGACGGTGGCGCTCGGGTCGCCGATCATCAACACCGTCGTCCACTTCCCGTTCGCGATGCCGTTCCCGCAGCTGGCCGACCGGCCGCTGGTGCAGATGTTCTCCCAGGAGGTACCCCGGGATCTGGACTGGGCCCAGAACTACGAGGACTACGTGGCCGGGTTGCGTGAGTGCGCCCGCGCGGCCGAGGACGCCGGCATCCGCTACAGCCTGGAGCCGCACCCGTTCCGGTACGGCGCCAACACCGAGGGCCTGCTGCGGCTGATTGAGAAGGTGGGCTCCCCGGCCTTGGGCGTCAACGTGGATCCGAGCCACCTGTTCCCGGTCGGCGACCTGCCGCACGTCACCGTCTACCGGCTCGGCGACCGGGTGCTGCACTGCCACTTCTCCGACAACGACGGCGAGACCAACGTCCACTGGCGTCCGGGCATGGGCAAGATCAACTGGCAGCACCTGATGCAGGCGCTGGCCGACACCGGCTTCGACGGCGTCATCTCACTCGAATTCGAGGACATCCCCGGCGTCTCCCGCGGTCCCCGGCACACGCACGGCGCCTATCACGGCAACGACGTGGCGACCGAAGGCTTCGAGGAGGAGTACCTGACCGCCCTCAGCTATCTGACCGGGCTCGCGAAGGAGGCCGGCCTCAAGGTCGAGTGACCTGGTAAGGCTCGGGCTGGGCCTGCCGAGCGGAGCAGCAGCGCCCAGCCGAGCGGGCCGGCTGGTGGGCAACCCGGCTGCCCTTCCGGCCGCCGCGCTGGCCGGAAAGCCGGAGTCAGCGACCGAGGATGTCGTGGAGGTGCGACACCGGCCAGCGCCGGTCGAACAGGGTCGGGTCGCCCCGGTCCTCGGCCCGTAGCTGCTCGATCAGGGTCACGTAGCCGTCGAGGTCGAGCTTCCTGACCAGGGCGAGCAGGTCGGCCGCCTCGCCGGTGACCGGGTCGACCGGGGCGACGAACCGGTCGTAGACGTCCACGATCTGCTGGATCATCGCGAGGTGGCGCTGGCCGGGATCGACCGAAGGGAACTTCGTCGCCGCGAAGTCCTCGGTGAACACGATCGGCTCGACGGCCAGGGCCTCGGGCCCGTAGAGCTGGGCGAGATGGATGAGCAGCTCGACGTCAAAGGTCTCGTTGAACGATGACATCTGGCCGAGCGCCGGGCCGAGAGCGATCGCGTCGAACGCCTTGAAGCCGGCCTGGGTGTCGAGCACCGGGGCCAGCGCCGGGATGAGCGTGGCCCGGACGAAGTGGCGGAACAGCACGATGATCTTGTCCGGCTTGCCGCCCGTGCTCTGCGGCTCGGTAACCGGGCCGTCCGGCCGGATCAGCACGGCGCCGGCGAGCCCGTAACGCTGGCCGAGCGCGCCGGTGACCGTGTCACTGGACACCACCGGCGCCACCAGGGAACCCAGCTGAGCCAGGTTGGCGGACAGATCGGCATCGGTGTAGGCGACGACATGACGGCCGGCGCCGTCCGCCCAGGCCGGACCGGTCCGGACCGCCGTCGCCAGCGCGGCCAGGATCGAACCGCCCTTGCGCGACTCATCGGTCGAGGTCAGCCGGTCGAACGCGGGGCTGATGGAAACGGCACCGTTGATCAGCTCGGCCAGCCTCAGCACCTTCACGCTGCGGTGGCCTTCCGCCGGGTAGCCCTCGGCGGCGGCGATCTCCTCCATCAGATCGGCGCTGCTGGGCTGATCCGGGCAGCCGTCGTCGCAGGCGATGATGCTCCAGGTGACACCGGGCAGGTCGCCGGTCAGCCAGTCGAGCTGGCGGACCTTGGCCCGGACGAAGTCCTCCCCGTGCGGGTGGACGGTGCGGGGAACCATCCGCCCGGTCTCGCCGTACATGGCCCAGACCACGGTCAGGTGGATCGGCCCGGTCAGCTCGCTCAGCCGCTGCCGCGAGCGCGCCACGGCCATCGCCTCGGCCGCCACGGCCGGGCCGTGATTGGCCACGACCTGCGCCAACGCCCCCTCGTCCTTGATCAGCGGGCCGGCCGCGTCGAGCACCGCCTCGTTCTGCTCGGAGTCGGTCAGGTCGCGTACCGGCGTCTGCGCTTCATCCATGGCCCCCAAGCATGTCAGGGGAGACAGGCCGTTGGGGTGAGCTCGCGCCAGGAGATGATCATGTCGACGGCGGTCAGGGGCGCAGGCCGTCGACGAAGATGGCGACCAGGTGCTGACCGTAGTCGGGTCCCTCCCCCGGCACCGGCTGGCACAGCAGGGCCACCGCGTGCAGCACGTCGGCCGCGCTGACGTCGGCCCGGATCCCGCCGGCGGCGCGGGCGGCCGCCATCAGGTTCTCGAGCACCGGCTCCATGCGCTGGTAGAAGTGTTCGCGCATGGCCTGGTGGGCGGTGTCGGACGACTGCAGGGCCGACGCCAGGCCCACCTTGGTGGCGACCAGTTCGGTGTACCGGTGGATCCATTTGGCCAGCGCTGTGGCCGGCGGATTGGTTGCGCTCAGGGCCACGCCCGCGTCCGCGCAGGCGTCGATCTCGTGCTTCAGCACGGCGAGCACGAGGTCCGAGCGCTGCGGGAAGTGCCGGTAGAGCGTCCCCACCCCGACCCCGGCCCGGTCGGTGATCTCTTTCGCGGGAGCGTCTACGCCCGAGATGGCGAAGACGGCCTTGGCCGCCTCCAGCAGGGCGTCGAGATTGCGCTGGGCGTCGGCCCGCCGCCGCCGCGTCGCCGCGGTCTCCGTCACCACAGTTCTCCGCTCACCCTCTCCTCACCCTCTCCGCTCACCCTCGCCGCTCGCCTGACGTCAGGCACCGCCTCACCGGCCACTTCCGCCCGGCCCATCACTTGCATAAGCGGAAAGCCTTTCCGTATATTAACGGAAGAGCTTTCCGTTTCACTTCCACCATACGGCAGGAGGAACCGTCATGCAGTACCGCACCCTCGGCCGGACCGGCATCAAGGTCAGCCCGTACGCGCTCGGCACGCTGATGTTCGCCACCTCGATCAGCAACCTCGACCCGGCCGACTCGGCCCGCGTCCTGCACAAGGCGCTCGACGCCGGGATCAACTTCGTCGACACCGCCGACGCCTACGGCGACTCGGAGGAGGTCGTCGGCCAGGCGCTCAAGGGGCGCCGCGAGAACGTCGTGCTGGCGACCAAGTTCGGCCGTCCGGTGGGGGAAGACCCCAACCAGCGGGGCACGTCCCGCCGGTGGATCATGACCGCGGTCGAGAACTCGCTGCGCCGGCTGCAGACCGACTACATCGACCTCTACCAGGTGCACCGGGTCGACCCGGCCACCGACGTCGAGGAAACGCTGTCGGCGCTGTCGGACCTGGTCCACAGCGGCAAGGTCCGGGCGATCGGGTCGTCCAACACGCCGGCGTCCGAGATCGTCGAGGCCCAGTGGGCCGCCGAGCGCCGCGGCCTGGAACGCTTCCACACCGAGCAGCCGGTCTACTCGCTGCTCAACCGGGGGATCGAGAGCGAGGTGCTGCCGGTCGCGCAGCGCTACGGGCTGGGGACGCTCGTGTGGGGACCGCTCGGGCAGGGCCTGCTCACCGGCCGCGTCCGCAAGGGCCAGCACAATGACCTGCGCCGGGCCGCCCTGGTCCGGCACCTCAGCGACGAGCGCCGCCTCGACGTCGTCGAGCAGCTCATCCCCGTCGCCGAGCAGGCGGGGATGCCGCTGATCCACCTGGCCATGGCGTTCACCATCGCTCACCCCGGCGTCACCAGCGCCCTGCTCGGCGCCCGCACCGAGGAACAACTGGACGGCCTCCTGACCGGTGTCGACGTCGCCCTCTCGGACGACATCCTCGACCGCATCGACGAGATCGTCCCGCCCGGCACCGATGTCGGCACCCTCGACCAGGCCTACCTGCCGCCCGCCCTCCTCAACCCGAGCCTGCGCCGCCGGCCGATCGCGGACCGTTCTGCTGGGTGAGGAGCACACAAAAGCGGCCTTGAAAGCTGCAGGTCCCGAGTCACCCTGTTGGCATGCCTTAACCGTGCGTTATTAGCATCACCTGGGTCAGGACTGTGCTGTACCAAGCGGAGCTCGCCCTGCACAACGGCGACGCGGGCCCGCGCCGGGCCATCTGGTCCCGCAACGAGCCCGTGAGCATCCTGGGGGCGGCGCGCAACGCCTGCGGACAGCGGGAAGTGGAGGAGGTATTTGCTTTCCTCGAGCAGATGTTCTCCGACTGCACGGCCTACAGTTTCGAGCTGCAGGCGTGTGACGTGGTGGGCCAGATGGCCTATACCTCCGGCTTTGAGCACGTCTCGGTTTCCATGGACGGACAGCCGCGCAGTTTCACCTTGCGAGCCACCCAGGTCTATCGCCGTGAGGGCGGCGAGTGGAAGGTCGTCCATCGGCACGCCGACTACGCGACCGAGCAGTAAGAAACGGGTGGTCAGGGGCGGGTCCACCAGGGGCCACACGCGCGATATCCGCCGTTCTGTGTTCTCAAATGGCGTGGTCGACTGTTGGCTGGCGCCGCGCAGATGAGGTCGATCTTGGCACCACCCGACGAGGCGGTGCGTGGCCGGTTGCCCCGCCGTGGTCAGCCCTTGTGTTCGGCCGCGCGCGCGGCGTGTGGGGGCGCCGTTGCGCCGGCTGGCCGTCGCGGGCGCTCTGTGGTGTCGGCGCAAATGCGAAACTGACGGGGTGACTACCTTCCGGGCGGAGCCGTTCAAGGTCAGGGTGGGCGACGAGGTCCTCGCCGACCTGAGGGAGCGGATCTGGAGCACACGATGGCCGGGGGCGGCGCCGGGTGCGCCGTGGGAGCGCGGCACGGACCTCGGTTACCTGCGGAACCTGCTGGGGTACTGGGCGGATGGCTTCGACTGGCGCGCACAGGAGCGCTGGTTGAACGGGTTCGGTCACTTCCGGGCCGAGATCGATGGTGTCCGGGTGCATTTTGTCCACGAGCGGGCCCGCAGCGGCCAGGGAATCCCGCTGATCCTGACGAATGGCTGGCCGAGTTGCTTCGCGGAGTTCCTGCCGCTGGTGCCGCGGCTGACCGACCCGGCCGCGCATGGCATCGGCGGGCCCGGCTTTGACGTGGTGATCCCCTCCCTGCCTGGCTACGGATTCTCCGAGAGGCCGGCCCGGGCGGGGGTGACCTGCCGGTATACGGCAGGGCTGTGGCACCGCCTGATGCGCGGCCTGGGATACCAGCGGTACGGGGCGCAGGGCAGCGATTTCGGGTCCGCCGTCACGACATTTATGGCGCTGGATGACCCAGCGCCCATGCTCGGCATTCACCTGTCCAACCTTGACCTCGCGCCCTATACCGGGCCAGGGTCACGGCCGCTGTCCGCCGCCGAGCGCGCCTACCTGGCCCAGTACCAGTGGTGGCGCGAGGAGGACCGCGGCTACGGCGCGATCCAGTCGACGCGGCCTCAGACGGTCAGCTACGGCCTCAACGACTCGCCCGCTGGCCTGGCGGCCTGGGTGCTGGAAAAATGGCGGGGCTGGGCCGATTCCGGCGGGGACATCGACGCCGCCTTCTCCCGCGACTTCCTGCTCACCGTGGTGACCCTGTACTGGGCCACCCAGACGATCGCGTCCTCCATCCAGGACTACGCGGACAACCGGCGGCTGGCCGCCGAACTGGGTCCCGCCGACGCGGTTACGGTGCCCACCGCAGTAGCTGCCTTTGGTCACCAGTTCATTGACGACGGGACGCCGCCCCGCGAGTGGGCCGAGCGTCTGTACAACATCCGCCGGTGGACGCCCATGCCCCGCGGCGGCCACTTCCCATCCGCCGAGGAACCCGACCTGCTCAGCCGCGACATCGCAGCCTTCTTCAACGACATGAGTGGGACGACCAGCCCAGAACAGCGCGCCTAACTGCCTTATCTGCACGGGCATCTGAACAAGGGCGAGAGTCATTGGACCTTCCGGCGGAGGCCTGGACGGTATCGGCGCGCAACTCGTCTGGGGTCTGCGGGTGGCCCCGCAGCCAGGGTCGGACGATCCAGGGAACCTCGTCCGGGGCCGCATGATGCCAGTCGCCGGGCCCGTGCAGGGCGGCCCGCTGGCACGCGGCTGATGGCGTCCGGGGCAAGCGCCGTGCGGCGGATCCCCGCAGGCCCGGCCTTTCCGCCGACATGCGTGGTGATCTTGTCATGCAACCTGCCCGGCCTGCACGGTCTCCGGCTCCGAGCAAAAAGATTTCTCCTATCAACGATAGGCTCTTTTGTTCCTATCAGCGATAGGTTAATCTCCTATCAACGATAGGAACCCGCTAGGGAGGACCGAGATGGGAACGATCTACGTGGCTCGCGGACTGGCGGACGGCCGGCACAAGGAACTGCTCGCCGAGGCGGAGCACCGCCGGCTGATCGCGTCGGTGCCCGCCAGGCCCGGCGCTGTCCACCAGTTCGCCCTGCAGTTCGCCCTGCGGGTGGCCGGCTGGGGACGGCGACCGGCGGTGGTCCGGCGGCCGGCCGCCCTCGCGCTGCGGGCATACGGGCCGCTGGCGATCTGATCGGCTCACGATGGCGAACTCGGTCGCGAAGCGCCGTACGGAGAAGACAGCGGAGATCGTCGGGTCCGCCTGGGCGCTGGCCCGGGCGGACGGGATCGCCGGGGTGACACTGCACGGCCTGGCGCGGGTGGTGGGTATGCGTCAGCCCTCGCTGTACGTGTACTTCGACTCCAAGCTCGCGCTGTACGACGCGATGTTCGCCGACGGCAACCGGCGGCTCCTTGAGCGCCTGGACACCATGACGCTCTCCCCGGAGCCCCGCGAGGCACTCAAGCAGTGGCTGCATGCGTTCGCTGCGTTCGGCAGCGAGGACAGCGAGCTGTACCAGCTGCTGTTCCACCGGCCCATCCCCGGCTTCAGGCCCTCGGCGGAGTCGTACGCGCTGGCCGAGAAGGTACTCGGCGGCGCGTACACGCTGATGCGGGCGGCCGGGGTAACAGAGCAGGGCGACATGGACTGCATCGTCGCCATCACCGCTGGCGTGACCGACGCGCAGATCAGCAACGATCCCGGCGGTGACCGCTGGCTTCGGCATCTCAACCGTCTCGTCGACCTGCTGGTCGACGACGTCATCGCAAGGGGGAGGATCCAATGAACACTGACCGTATCGGCCGCGCGGAAGCCCGCCGCCTCGCCGAGGACGAGTTCCAGCGCTTCGCGGAACTGGCCGCCGCGCTCACCCCACAGGAGTGGGCGATGCCTACCGACTGCACCGCGTGGGACGTCCGCAAGATCGCTCTGCACGTGCTCGGCTCGGCCGACGCGCAGGCCTCGGTGCCTGAGTTCGCGCACCAGCTGCGCCGGGGGCTGCCGCTGAACAAGCAGATCGACTCGCATCACTGGGTCGACGGCCTGAACGAGCTGCAGGTCCGCGAGCGTGAGCAGCTGTCCAACGCGGAGCTCGTCGGGCAGCTGAAGACTGTCGGCCCGAAGGCGGTCAAGGGCCGCTGGGGAACCCCGCCGCCGATGCGGCTCACCCCGCTGCCGTTCGGACCTCCCATTGGCTGGCGGCCGCTGAAGTACCTGCTAGACGTGGGGTTCACCCGCGACGTGTGGTGCCACCGGATCGACATCTGCCACGCGACGGGCCGGCCGATGGACCTCAAGCCGGACCACGACGGCCGGCTGGTCGCCGACATCGTAGCCGAATGGGCGCAGCTCCACGGCCAGCCGTTCGACCTGGTGCTTGACGGGCCGGCCGGCGGCACCTTCCGCCACGGCCAGGACGGCGAGCACGTCGAGATCGACGCCATCGACTTCATTCGCACGCTGGCCGGCCGCTGGCCAGGCAGCGGCGTGCTCAGCAACCCGCTGCCCCTGTAATCCCCTATTACCGCCACACCACCACCACATCACCACCAGGAGGAAAATCATGGCCACCGTCATCATGCAGACGTGGGACGGCATCACGCCCGGCCAGTACGACGCGCTCCGCGAGACTGTCGGCTGGGACCGCGACGTGCCCGCCGGGATGCGCTTTCATGTCGCCTCGTTTGGCGACGGCGTTCTGCGCATGACCGACGTGTGGGACAGCGAAGAGCTGTTTGGCACCTTCGTCCAGACCCGGATCCTGCCCGGACTCCGCCAACTCGGCATTCCCGGTCAGCCCGACATGATCACCCAGGCCGCGCACGAGGTCACCACCGTAGACGGGGCCTGACGAGGAAAGGGCGGTGCCGGGCCAGGGCCGGCACCGCCACGGTAACCCATTCCGCGGGCGCCGCCCATCCAGCGACCGGACGGCCATCCCCGCGGCCGGGCGCCACCGAGCCCCGCGACACAGACACCTATCCCGCCGGCCCGGAGGACCTGATGAGAACAAGCCGGACGGGGCCGCCCACCACCCCGGCCTCCGGTGAAGCGCCCGCCAGCACCGTGGTCAGGGCCCGCGTGCTGCAAGAGCGGGAACCGGCCGCGGAGCGCGCCGCGGCAGGCGGCGGCCGCGGGGTCGGGTTGCTACCGGCGGCCAGGCAGGTCGGAAGTGCCCCATCCTGGATCGCGCCCTGTACCGAATGCCGCGATAAGGCCACCTCGGAAAACAGCGTGAGCTAGAACTGGACATTCTGTGCGCGGCGCACAGTCCATTGGCACGCTGTTGCTAAAGAAACAGAGTCGGCGATCTGGCGTGAAGCGCAACCGTCGGCCCGCCGCGGACGGTAGTCCGCACTGTCCTCGCGTCAGGCCATCGATAATCGCCTAGCCTGCCCGGCCTTCGGCGGCGGGCTTGCCTAGGTGGCAGGCGCGCGTAACCGGGTGTTCGGTGGGTGCCGCCATGGTCGCAAGGTGAAGGGCATCTGGCCGGTGGCGCTGAGTGCGCTTGACCGGAGGCCATCTGTGATGGTCTGCGCGCGGGAATGCGGCGGTCAGATGTGTTCGGAGGTCTGGTGTCACCTCAGGCAAGGCACAGCCGGGCCGGGTCATACTGATCAGGTGGAGCCTGAGCCTGGTTCTTTGGCGGAGTACTTCGACGGGTGGTACGCCGACATGACCGGGTCGCCGGTCAAAGACGAGATCCAGCGGCGCTATCTGGGCCTGCCGCCGCACCTGCTGTCCACGAGCCTGCTCGGCTGGGACGGGATCGCCGAGGCCGCCGCGGGACTGCGCCTGGTCCCGGGCGGCACGCTGGCCGACCTGGCCTGCGGCCGGGGCGGCTACGGCCTTGAGATCGCCGCCCGCACCGGGGCCCGGCTGATCGGGGTCGACTTTTCCGCCGAGGCGGTGCGCCAGGCCCGCGAGCAGGCGCGGCGAGCGGGCGCAAAGGCTGACTTCCGCATCGGCGACCTCGCCGCGACCGGGCTAGACGCCGGCTCGGCCGACGCCGTCCTGTGCATCGACGCGATCCACTTCGCCCCGGAGCCAGCCACCGCCTACGGCGAGATCCGGCGGATCTTGGTCTCTGGCGGGCGCGCTGTGCTGACCAGCTGGCAGCCCCTGGTATGGGACGACCAGCGGCTGCCCGGCCGGCTGCGGCGGGTCGACCTTGAGGCGGGACTAATAGCGGCCGGGTTCGAAGCCGTCGAGGTCCGCGACCGCCCCAGCTGGCGGGCCAGCGAGCACGCCATGTGGCAGGAAGCCACGGCACTCGACCCCGCTGACGACCCGGCGCTGCGTTCATTCCACGACGAGGGCGTACGCTCCCTGCAAATCTTCGGGATGGTCCGCCGGGTCATAGCCACCGCCAGCGCACCATAGGCCACCGCATATCAGCTTCCGTCGCCGGCCGGCGAGCCGACCGCGGAACGTGACCGACTCATTGAGGTCAGCCGCGCGCCGAGCCGCCTAATTGTTCCTGAGGGCGCTGCGGTGGTGCCGTAGCGTTCGTGAGGTCCGATGGGCTGGCTCCCGAACCGCCTGCCGACCGCGTGGCGGCGGTCTGGCTTTATATCGAGGTGCCGGCCTGCCGGTTCTCGCCGTGGCGTGGCTCGAAAGAGGTGCGAGCGCTAGCAGATCCGTAATTAGGCATGCCCGCCACGTTCTCCATTTCCCGGACGAACGACTTGGAGCGTGCCGTGACAGCAGTGATGATCGGCGTGGACCCGCATAAGGCCACGCACACGGCGGTGGTGATCGGCCCGGCGGAGGAGCCGCTGGGCGAGTTGCGGGTCCGCGCATCGGCCGGTCAGGCGGAGAAGCTGGTGGCGTGGGCAGCGGACTGGCCGGAGCGGACCTGGGCGGTGGAGGGCGCCGGCGGCCTGGGCCAGCTGCTGGCCCAGCAGCTCGTTGCCGCCGGCGAACGGGTCCTGGACGTTCAGCCGAAGCTGGCGGCCCGGGTGCGGCTGCTACAGGCTGGTGACACAAATAAGAACGACCCGAACGATGCGCTGTCGGTGGCGGTCGCGGCGCTGCGGTCCAAGACGGCGCGGCCGGTGATGGCCGAGGACTACCCGGCGGTGCTGAAAGTGTGGTCCAAGCGGCACCGTGACCTGGCGCGGCTGCGTAACCAGGTCGCCTGCCGGCTGCATGCCGTGCTCTGCGACCTGGTCCCCGGCGGCCACTCGAAGGAGATCTCCGCAGCTCAGACCGCCAAGATCCTGGAGCAGGCCTCGCCGTCAGGAGCTGTTGACCGGGCCCGCGCCGAGCTGGCCGCCGAGTTCCTCGAGGACATGCGCCGCCTGGATGCCCAGCTGCGCGGCACCCGCAAGAAACTCGCCGCCGCGGTCAGGGCCTCCGGCACCACCCTCACCGAGGTGTTCGGCGTCGGCCCAGTCATCGCCGGCACCATCACCGGCGACATCGCCGACGTGTCCCGCTTCCCCGGCCGCGGCCACTTCGCCGCCTATAACGGCACTGCCCCGGTCGAGGTGTCCTCCGGGAACCGCAAGATCCACCGCCTGTCGCTGCGCGGCAACCGCCGCATCAACCACGCGATCCACATGGCCGCGATCACCCAGATCCGGCACAAGCACAGCGAAGGCCGCGCTTACTACGACAAGAAAGTAGCCGAGGGTAAGACGCACAAAGAGGCTCTCCGGTCCCTCAAGCGGCGGATCAGCGACGCCATCTTCGCCTGCCTCCTAGCCGACACCCGCCCAGCGGCCAGCGCGAAGGGCCCGGGAGGGCAACCGGGGAACGACTCTGACTCCAGCGCGGCCAGCTCACACCCCGAACGCCAGCTCTTCGGACAAGCCACTCCCGGACCTGGGCACCACGATACGGCCCGGCACCAGAGCAGCCACACCCTCACCGTCCAAGCAGGCATCAAAGAAAACCCCGGCAACCACTTGACAGCAGCCGCAAAGAGGACTCGATATGGTCGGGCGGCCTGACCCTCAAGAGGCTGGTCAGTGCCGCACCGAACGAACGTAATGCAGGTTGGAGAGGGCGCTCAGGCCCGCGCCGCGGGCGGCGCTGCCGCCCGCGGGAAAGTGAGTGACTTAGCGGGCCTTGTTCCCCGGCTAAGGGCGTGAATCACTTATAGCGGTAAACGATGCGGCCCTGCGACCAGTCCGCCGGGCTGATCTCCAGCAGCACGCGGTCGTCTTGGATGACGCGAATGTGGTTCTTCGTCATCCGTCCCGACATCCTCGCGAGGACCTCGTGCCCGTTGGCGAGTACCACGGTGTAGAAGCCGTGCCCGCGCAGCCGGGCAATGGTGCCCTCGGTCTCGATGAAGTCAGCTCTTGGCACTTAGTGATTCTCCTCATTGCTATGGCTGCGGCGTCGCACAGCTTGCCGCGCGAGCGCGCACTGGTTCTCCCGCGCCCCTGGATTCATCGCAGGACATGCGCAAGACCTGGGATCCCCCGGGGAAGCCGTTGTCCCCCAAGCCAGCCGTGCATGCCGTAGGTCTCGGCATCTCGGCCGAACTGCTTCTGGCCCTGCGCCGGGCCACCGCCACGTTCCCTGAACCGCAGCAGGCGCACCGCCGGCCATGAGGTCGAAGTCCTGCGTTAGCTAGGTAAGCGCGCCGGCGGCCTTCGATGTTCCCGCGTGCACCCGGGCGTTTGCCCGCGGTCTCCCACTTACTGCCAGCGCGAAGACGTTTGCCCTATACGTCACCGGCTACTCGGGTAGCACACCTGACTTCCGCCCCTCCATCGCCCGCACCTGCAGGGCAGTGCGGCCTTCCCGGGAAAGCCAGAACAGGCTGACCTGCGAGTCGTCGCACTGATGACCCAAGGCCGCTCACAGCAGCGCGTAATCGGCGATCTGTCGCGGGCCGACGCGCCAGATACCAGCTCGAAGAATTGCACTCTGTGATGCCCTCACATGACCCTATAAGGGCCGGGCCCCTTCCCAGCTCAGCCCGGTAGCAGGACGCTCCGGGTGAGAAGTTCCGAGCTCGGGAGAGGAGACCCGGCAATGTCTGTTTACGTCGGCATCGACGTGCACCGCAAGCGCTCCCAGGTGGCGGTGGTTACCGGGGACGGCGCGGTGCAGGTGAACAAGAACGCGGTGAACGGCTCGGAGCCGTTTCTGCGGCTGATCGGCGATCTGCCCGCGGGGACGCCGGTGGCGTTCGAGGCGGCGTTCGGCTGGAGCTGGCTGGCCGATCTGCTGGAGGATTACGGTTTCCAGACGCACCTGGTGCACCCGCTGCGGTGCAAGGCGATCGCCTCAGCAAGGCTGAAGAACGACAAGGTGGACGCCGCTATCTTGGCGCAGTTGCTGCGTGCGGACCTGCTGCCCGAAGCGTGGATCGCCCCGGTGAAGGTCCGCCAGCTCCGCGCGCTGCTGCGGCACCGGATCAGCCTGGTCCGGCTCGGCACCCAGCTGCGCAACCGGATCCACGCGGTGGCCGCCGACCACGGCTATGACCGGCCGGCCAGCTACTGGACCGGGCCGGGCCGCGGCTGGCTGGCCGAGCTGGACCTGCCTCCGGCATCGCGGGAGATCATCACCGACTGCCTGGCGGTCATCGACGGCCTGGCGCCGCTGACCGGCCGGATCGACGGGGAACTGCACCAGCACGCCAAGGCCGACCCGCGGGTCACGGTGCTGACCACGCTGCCCGGCGCCGGGGAGTTCACCGCGCTGGTCATGGTGGCCGAGATCGGCGACATCACCCGGTTTCCCAGTGCCCGCAAGCTGGCCTCCTGGGCCGGGCTGACCCCGACCGTGCGCGGTTCGGATCTGAAGGTCCGGCACGGGAACATCTCCAAGCAGGGCTCGGCGTGGCTGCGGTGGGCCATGAACCAGGCCGCGCAGACCGCCAAGCGGTCCCCGGACTTCGCCGCCAGCTATGCGGCCATCACCAAACGGCGCGGGAAGAAGATCGCCACCATCGCGATCGCCCGCAAGCTGCTGACCCGCGCCTGGCACCTGCTGGCCGAAATGGAACCCGGCGAAGCCAGCACGCCGCCGCTGCGGCGGCCATGAGAACGGGAGGGTCGCCAAGCCCCGGGTAAGCTCGCTCCTGCGGCATGAGCCGGCGCCCCGCGCCGCGCTCGATCACATGACTGAGCAGCCCGGTCCCGGACACACGGTCATGGCAGCCACCCCCGCACACGGGGCGGCGCCGGATGGGTGCTTGTGAGACCACTCCGCACACCAGCGCCGGGAACCAGCACACGACCCCCTGACAACCCGATACCGTGACCGGCTCCTTCCTCGCCCTCGATGATCTCCCGCCGCTAGCCGGCCTCAAGCTCGTTCGTCCTCGCCGCTGCGCGGCTGCGGGCGCTCCAGCTTGACCCCCCGGCCGCGCAGCGGGAAGGGACCGGGCAGCTGCGAGGAAGAAGCCACAAGAACAGTCAGCCCAGCCCGGAAACGCACGTAGTCACCGGGCCAGATCCGTACGCCCTCTTGACAGTGATGGCCCTTATGGGTGCCGCGGACAGGGCGCTTGGCGCTATATGGCAGCCAGGCCATCGACGCGGTCCGCGGCATCAGCGCCGACGTCATGCTGCTCGGCGCCTGCTCGATCTCGGCCACCCGCGGCCTGACCTCAGCCACCTATGAAGACGCACAGCTCAAACGTGCCAGCATCCAGGTAGCGAGCAAAACAATCCTCGTCGCCACCAGCGCCAAGCTGAACCAGACCTCGAACTTCCGGTTCGGTGACGCCGCCGACCTCGCGCACCTGATCACCACTCCCGACGCCCCCGACGAGGTGCTGGCCGCGTTCGAAGCCGAGGGCGTCCACCTGACGCTCGTCTAGCCAGCCCCTTCCGGCGTGCAGCTTCCCCGGCCGCCACGGGCAGTCCGCCGGCAAACCGGGGCGCTAAATCGGCGATCTGCGCGTACAGGCTCGCAGCAGCCTGCCCCTACGCCCTGCTCGACGATGTTGTCGGCCTATCGGCCTGGCCTGCTCCCCTTACCAAGGGAGCCGCCTATCGTCTGCTTGCTTCTTGGCCCCAAACTGAGACCCCAGCACGAAGAAACGCCCGGTCGCGATCTTGCACCGGGCGTTTGGCTTGTCAGAGGCTGTGGTCAGGGGCGGGGTCGAACCGCCGACCTTCCGCTTTTCAGGCGGACGCTCGTACCAACTGAGCTACCTGACCGTGGGGGCTGACGGTACCGCCGCTCTCCCCAGAGCGGTCCTGACGGGATTTGAACCCGCGACCTCCACCTTGACAGGGTGGCGAGCACTCCGAGCTGCTCTACAGGACCATGTATCTCCAGCGCCTGCTTACAGTACCACCGGCACCATGGTGGTTGAGTCCGTCTTCCGCCTCCCGCCGGTCAATCTGACTTCCCCGGCTGAGATGCGGCCGACCCGGCGAGAACGGTGCCCCCAACGGGATTCGAACCCGTGCCGCCGCCTTGAAAGGGCGGTGTCCTGGGCCACTAGACGATGGGGGCCAGCGGCTGACGTCGCTAGTTTACCGGGGTGCCGGTGCGGCTCGCCGGGGCTAGCCAACGATCACGGCCCGGTAACGCTTGGGCGCGCCGTGGTCAGGGAACACTGCAGGTCACGGGGGCATGACGGGGAATCTTCGGGGACCAGAACGCTGATCCCCTTGCAAATGCGTCTATCTTTGGCCACGGTAAGCAACAGAGAGGTAACTCACAGCAGCCCATCCGGAGCGGGGGAACAGCTCATGCAGGCCTACGGGGAGCGCGGGTAGGGCAGGTGTCACCACACAGGCGGCCCGGCCCGGGCACGCTCGGGCGACCGCCCGCCCCGCGGCCCGACGACGCCGCCGCCTACGCCACCGCGCCCGTCGCCCCGCGCGGGCCGCAGACCGGGCGCGGGGAGGCCGGGCGCGGGGAGACCGGGGACGGGGAGCGGGGGGCCACCGCACCATCTCCGGCTGGCCCTCCCCCTGGGAACGTTTTCAAAAAAAACGGAACGGGCGCGGACGGGGAACCGGCGCCGGGGCGGCACCGGCGGGCACCGGAAAAGCAGGCCACCTACCGTGAGGTGTTCGCGATCCGCGAGTTCCGCGGGGTGTGGTCCGCGCAGGTGCTGTCCTACGCCGGCGACCAGTTCGCGCAGGTGGCGATCGCGGTGCTGGTGTACCACCGGACCGGGTCGGCGCTGCTGACGGCGCTCGCGTACGCGCTGACCTACCTGCCGCCGATCGCGGGCGGGCCGCTGCTGGCCGGGCTCGCCGACCTGTTCCCGCGCCGCCGGGTGATGATCGTCTGCGACCTGATCCGGGCCGGGCTGGTCTCGCTGATGGCCATCCCCAGCATGCCGTTCGCCGGGCTGTGCGGGCTGCTGTTCCTGACCGTGCTGCTCGGCGCGCCGTTCTCGTCGGCCCGGTCGGCGCTGCTGCCGGACGTGCTGCCCGGGGACAAGTTCGTGGTCGGCTCCGCGATCGGCAACATCAGCTTCCAGGCCAGCCAGATCCTCGGCTTCGTGGCCGGGGCCGCGGTCGTGGCCGTGCTCAACCCGTACGGGACCCTGGGCACCGACGCGATCACGTTCGTGCTGTCGGCCGTGATCGTGGCCGGCTGGGTCAGGCCGCGGCCGTCCCCGCACCGCGAGCCGGGCAAACGGCCGTCGCTGTGGGCGATCTCGCGGGAGGGCGTGAGCACGGTGTTCGGCAACCCGGTGCTGCGCACGCTGCTGCTGTTCGGCTGGCTGGCCGGCTTCTGCATCGTGCCCGAGGGCCTGGCGGCGCCATACGCGCACTCACTGCACGGCAGCGCGCTGACCGTCGGGCTGCTGATGGCGGCCATGCCGCTGGGGGTGGTGGCCGGCTCGTTCGCATTCGGCCGGCTGTTCACGCCCTCGGGGCGGATCCGGATCATGGGCTGGCTGGCCATGGCGTCCTGTGCGCCGTTGATCGGCAGCGCGTTCTCCCCGCCGCTGTGGGCGGTGCTGCTGCTGTGGGGCCTGGCCGGCGCCGGCGAGGCCTACCAGCTGGCCGCGGCGGCCGCGTTCGTGCAGAACCTGACCCCGGCGTCCCGGGCCCGGGCGTTCGGGCTGGCCCAGTCGGGCCTGCTGGCCGTGCAGGGGCTCGGCATCCTGGCCGGCGGCGCGGTGGCCAACTTCACCGGGGCGCCGGTCGCGGTCGGGCTGGCCGGGCTGCTGGGGCTGTGCGCCGCCGCCCTGCTGGCCATGAGCTGGACGCTGCGCCGCGGCGAGGTGATCTCGGCCGTACGGGCCCACGCCGCCGACGGCTAGCGCTGCTGCTTGCTGACCAGGTTCTCGACGATGGACTTCTCGCCCTCCTCCGGGATCACCGCCCACGCGATCAGGTAGATCAGGGCGCCCAGGCCCCAGAAGATCGTGAACACCGCGAAACCGAGCCGGATCAGGTTGACGTCGATCCCGAAGTGAGCGGCCAGGCCCGCGCAGACGCCGGCCACCATCCTCCCCTCACGGGGCCGGACCAACTGCTTGGCTGGGGTGGCGCCATGGCCGTTGTTCTCACTCATGGTTTCGATCATGCCCGCTGTGCGGAGGTTCCGACATAGGGATTTTCCCCGGTTATTACCCTGGTGCCAGTAAGCCCGAGAGAGGACGTGCCGATGCCTTCCCCCGCCGCCGAAACCGACCTGCTGCGCATCGATGACCAACTGACCTCCGACGAACGGCTGGTCCGCGACACGGTGCGCGAGTTCACCGCCGACCGCATCGAGCCGCACATCGCGGACTGGTTCGAGACGGGCACCGTGCCCGGTGACCTCATGCCCGAGCTGGGCAAGCTGGGTCTGCTGGGCATGCACCTGACCGGGTACGGGTGCGCGGGGATGGGCGCGGTCGCCTACGGCGTGGCCTGCCGGGAACTGGAGGCGGCCGATTCCGGGCTGCGCAGCATGGTGTCGGTCCAGGGGTCGCTGGCCATGTTCCCGATCTGGAAGTACGGCTCGGACGAGCAGAAGGAGGAGTGGCTGCCGAAGATGGCCACCGGCGAGGCCGTCGGCTGCTTCGGGCTGACCGAGCCGGACCACGGCTCCGACCCGTCCGGGATGAGCACCCGGGCCCGCCGGGACGGCCCGGACTGGCTGCTGTCCGGCGCCAAGATGTGGATCACCAACGGCAGCATCGCCGACATCGCCGTGGTCTGGGCCTCCACCGACGAGGGGGTCCGCGGGTTCCTGGTGCCCCGCGGCACGCCCGGCTTTACCACCAACGACATGCACAAGAAGATGGCGCTGCGCGCGTCCGTCACCTCCGAGCTGCACTTCGACGACGTCCGGCTGCCGGCCGCCGCGATGCTGCCGGGGGTGCAGGGGCTCAAGGGCCCGCTGTCGTGCCTGAGCGAGGCCCGGTTCGGCATCCTCTGGGGCGTCACCGGGGCCGCCCGCGCCTGCTTCGAGGCGGCGGTCGGCTACGCGTTGACCCGTGAGCAGTTCGGCAGGCCGATCGGCGGCTTCCAGCTGACCCAGGGCAAGCTGGCGTGGATGGCCTCCGACCTCGGGCGCGCGCAGCTGCTGGCGTTGCACCTGGGACGGATGAAAGAGTCCGGCGGGCTGCGACCGGAGCAGGTCAGCGTGGGCAAAATGAGCAACGTGCGAACGGCCATCGACATCGCCCGGCAAGCCCGCACGATCCTCGGCGCCAACGGTGTGACCCTCGAATACCCCGTCATCCGCCACGCCAACAACCTCGAGGCGGTCCTGACCTACGAGGGCACCGAGGAGATCCACGCGCTGGCCATCGGCCAGGCCATCACCGGGATCTCCGCCTACCGCTGAGCGGAGACGGGCGCGGGACCTTCGGCCGCTGCGTTCATCCGTATTGGTCGGTACTCTTCTTGGTGGCACACACCCGTGTGCCGCCGGGGCGCTAGCTCAATGGCAGAGCAGCGGACTTTTAATCCGTGGGTTCAGGGTTCGAGTCCCTGGCGCCCCACCAGTATCAGCACGTCTAGTTGGGCTGCCCGGCGCTGCTGGCCAGACGGTCGGCGCTCAGCCGGACATCGGAGGCTGGATGGGGCCCGCTTGGCCTAACCATTTGCTCACCTGGTGACCCAGCGGAACGAATCTCCCTATTTATTGCCAAGCGCTGTTCATAAATGCATTATGTACAGCACAAAGCAGGGGGGCCGTCATGTCACGGGTAAACCGACAAAACTACTTAATCAGGCCGATACTCACCCTCGGAGCCATCGTAGCGACCGTCTTCGTCGCGGCATGTTCCTCCACACCTTCATCCGACTCGTCGGCCGGATCTGATACCAGTGGATCGAGCGAGCCGTCCTTCTCGGCGTCCGAACAGCCCTCATTCATCGCCTCTTCCCCGGCACCAAATACCGGCAGCGGCCTTGATTGCGACAGCAGTTCTGCCACTCCGGTGTATTTCTCATTTCCAACTGGCGCGAGCGCACCGGGCTTGACCGGGTGCACGAACAGCGACCAGTCGGAAACTACGATCACGAACAGTGAGACCTCAGACGTCGTGTGGGTTGTCGTACAACCCGCTGAGTCAAACCCGACTCTCGACCAGGATTTCAATGAAAATCTGCCCTTGGCGAGCCTGTTCTTTAGATCTTACCTTTTCAATTCCTCAAACTCTTCCAGCACGATCGAGCCCGGCGTCTACCAGACGTATCCCGTGGAACCGGCCGACATAAAGGTTCAGGAAGCCCCTGGCCTGCAGTCCGCCTGGGCAGTTTCGTCGCTGCTCGCCCGAGCAACAGATAAAGGAGGCGACCAGCTCAAATCCACTCTGGAGGATAGTGGCAGCAAACTGAGTCAGGCCGTAGCCACGTGCGTATCCGCCGGTTACGATTTCGGGCAGCAACTTCAGAGTAATAGCCAGGCACAACAGCCGCTCTCAGCGGAAGATATCCAGAAAGATCTTTCGTCAGACGTCGGCATCTGGAAGGGCACCTCGGATTGCAGCGAGAAGCTAGAGGCTGCTAATGAAGAGTCTGAGAGCAACGCCGAAGTTCCCGATCTCTCGCCGCACAACGTGCAGGCCGAGACAACCAAGGTCCCCGCCTGGGAAGACGCTGGCTCTGACATCGGCCACGCCTTGGCCCACGACGTCGAGGACCTCCACCTGCACGATTGACCAACGCTGGGCCTGCTCAATCTGAAGCTTCCGCTTCGGGCTGTTCGCTCCGCGAGCCTTCGGCCGGGCCGAAGAACACCAGCAACGCCAGGCCCTCGCTGATGTCGTGGAAACGGTGGACCTCGTGCGCGGGCACGAACAGGGTGGTGCCCGGCCCGATGTCGATGGTCTGGCCGCCCGAGGTGAACCGGGCGCGCCCGGAGGTGACGACGTACACCTCGTCCTCGGCGTGCGGGCTCTGCCCGTCGTCGGCCCCGGCCCGCAGGCAGTACGTGCCGACGCTCAGGTCCGGACGGCGCAGGTGCTCCAGGTAGCTGGCGCCGTTCTCGCCGGGATCGGTGTAGCGGCCGGCCGCCTCGATGATCTCCACGACCCGACGGTATCCGGCCGCCTCGGTTCACGCCCGGGCGCGGGCAGATGTATGGACAAGATGGGTGTAACCGGTGTCATCCGGCCGGTGGGCTGCTGCGTCGTATGAACAGCGTGAATCTCCGAGGGGAGGGCCTGCGGTGACATACCCGGATGACCCGCTCAGACAGCCACGTTTTGTCCCGGTGGATCAGGCGCGTGACACCGGATGGGACTCGTTCCCGCCGGCCGCGCCGGGCCCAGCCTCTCTCCACTCGCAGCGGGCCACGCCGCTGCCGCCCACCTCCATCCGCGCGCAGCGAGCCACAGCACCACAGCACCGGCCGGAACGGGCTCGCGGCCGCGGCCTGCGCATCACCCTGAGCGCCCTGGGCGTGATCGTCGCGTTCGGGCTCGGTGGTGCCGCGATGCTGCTGTGGCAGGGCCACCCGTTGCCGTGGCGGGACCACACCCTCGCCACCTCGGCGCCGATCGCTCCGGCCGAACCGGCTACCGCGGCTCGGGTGCAGAAAGCAGCGGACGCCTACTTCGGCTTCTACGCAGCCGGGCAGTACGCCACCACGTACCAGCTGCTGTCCCCGTCCGCCCGGGCCACGGTCCGCGAGTCGACCTGGGCGGGTGCGTATCAGGCGTGCATCAACCACTCCACCCAGCTGGCGTACGACGTGTCCCAACCGGAAGTCAGTGGAACGACGGGCGTGGTCCGGGTGGCGATCCAGGGCGCCCTGTCCAAGCTGGGCAGTGAGGAAGCCAGCTTCACCTACAGCGGCGGCCGCTGGTGGTACGTCCCGCCCAACATGTCAGCCTTCCAGGGCCACACCACCGCCCAGGCCGTTGTCGCCCTGAAGGCCGCCAAGCTGTGCAGCTAGATGGCGGCCGGCCGGGCCCAGCTCTCGACGAAGCGCCGTAGCTGCTGCCGCCCGCGCAGGCCGCACTTGGCGTAGATGTTGCCCAGGTGGTATTCGACCGCCTTGCGGCTGACGAACAGTTCGGCGGCGATCTCGGGGTTGGACATGCCCTTGCCGACCAGGTGGGCCACTTCGGTTTCCCGGCTGGTGAGGGCCAGGGCCGACCGTTTCCGGGCCGAGCTGCCCGCGCTGCCTGCGCTGCCTGGGCTGGCCGGGAGGCGGCAGGCGGCCAGCTCCGTTTCGGTCCGGGTGATGAACGGGGCGGCGCGTAGCGCCTGGAACGCCTGGTCGGCCCGCCGCAGCCGGTCGACGGCCGGCCGTCGCTGGCCGGTGCGCCGGAGCAACCGGCCGTGGGCCAGCTGCAGCCGGGCCTGGTAGACCGGGCTGCCCGCCTCGCCGGTGGTAGCCGCCTCGCCGGCCTCGTAGAGCTTCAACGCCCGCTCGGGGTCGCCCCGCTGCTCGGCCAGCCAGCCTTCCAGCCAGGCCAGGGCGGGCGCGAGGTAGCCGACCTGGCCGCTGTCGGCCCGCAGCTGGCTCAGCACCGAGGATGCCTTTTCCAGCTGGCCCGATCCCATCAGGCCCTCGGCCAGCAGCGGCCGCCACAGCACCGCGTACACACGGCTGCGGCCGTCCAGGACCGACGCGTCCTGCCAGGGGCCGAGCGCGTCGGCCACGCCCAGGTAGTCACCGGCGGCCTGGCCGACCAGGGCCCGGGCCATCGCCGCGTAGACCCGCTCCTGGCCGTAGTCCACCCGCGCGGCGGCGTCGGTGGCCAGCCGCGCGTGGCTCTCCGCCTCGGCCGTCGCGCCGCGCCCGGCCGGCACACAGCCGGCCGCCAGGTGCAGCAGCGGCAGCTCGAACTGGCGGGAGTGGATGGCGAGGGCCGAGAATCCCTGCTCGACCGTGAGCAGCACGTCGTCCCAGGCACCGGCCAGGTACTGGGCCATGGCCAGGTAGAAATAGGCGCGCAGGCCGAGGGTGAGCGTCGCGCCCTGGCGGACCAGCCCGAGGCTGGCGGTCAGGTCGGTGATGGCCGGGTCGAGGTCACCGGCCATCAGCCGGTACACGCCGCGGAAGGCCAGGCCGTCGATGTCGATCCGGCTGACCCGGGCCGGGTCGGCCGGCAGCTGCGCCAGCTCGGCCAGGGCGGCGCCGGGCCCGGACACCTGGGCGGCGCCGATGGCGACCAGCGTGCGGGTCTGGCTGGCGGCCGCCGGGTCCAGGGACGCGGTGCCCAGCGCCTGGTGCCCGAACGCCATCACCTTCTCCCCCTCCCCGAGCAGCGTGTAGGTACCGGACAGGCGGTTGGCGATCAGGGCAATCAGCGGCAGGCGGTCCGGGCCGTCCAGCTGCTGCGCTTGCGCCAGCGCCTCGCTGAACCGCCGTTCCGCCTCGGCCAGCTGACCGCGGGCGAAGGCCATCGCGCCCAGCACGCAGCTGCGCAGCGGCGACGGCGACGCCGCTTCCACCGCCTCGCGCAGGGCGGCGCCGCGGGATTCCTCGGCCAGCATCAGGTGCAGCGCCGCGGTCAGCAGCCGCCGTTCCCGGCCGGCCCGGCCCGGCGAGATGCTGGAGGCCCACTGCAGGTGGGTGGCGGCCAGCGCCAGCCGGCCACCGGCGGCCTCGTGTCCGGCCAGCGCCTCCAGCTGAGCGGCCAGGTCCTCGTCGGGCTGGTCGAGGGCGGCCACCCGGTGCTCCCACGAGGCCGCTTCGCCGACCACCGAGGCGGCCCGGTCGTGCATCCGCCCGCGCTCGGTAGCGGTGATGCGCGCGTAGATGGCGTCCCGGACCAGCAGGTGCCGCAGCTCCACCGGGCAGACCGGGTCCTCCGGCCACCAGTCGACCAGGCCTGCCGCCACCGCCGGTTCGATCGCCGTGCTGGGCGAGCCGGCCTGGGCCGCCTGGCCGAGCTGGGCCAGCGGCATTCGCTGGTTGAGCACCGCCAGCATCTCCACGATGGTGCGGGTCTCGGGCGGCAGCCCCCGCAGCTGATCGCCGACGGCGGCGGCCAGCGACCGGGGCAGCGCGTGCGGCTCGTGCCCCCGCGCCGCCAGCGCGGCCCCGTCGTTGAGCAGCGTGCGCAGGTACAGCGGATGACCGCCGGTGTCCTTGTACAGGCGGTCGACCACGCCGTCGTCCGCCGAATCGGGCCTGAGCGTGCTGACCAGCGAGGCCACCTCGTCCGGGCCGAGGCCCGCGAGCGTCACCGGCAGCCGGTTCTCCGCGCTGGCCAGCATCCGCTGGGCCGCCCCGTTCAGGCGCTCGTGGGGTCCGCGGTAGGTGACCACCGTCAGCACCGGGTCGACCGACAGCCGCCGCAGCATGAACATCAGCGCCTCCACCGACTTGCGGTCGGCCCACTGCAGATCATCGAGGAAGATCGCCACCGGTCCCGCCGCCAGCAGCCCGCTCACCACCTCGAGCAGCTGCGCGCCGGCGGCGAACGACGAGATGTCCGAGTCCGCCGACCCCGGCGGTCCGGTCAGCGGGGACGTCACCCCGGTCGCTCGCAGCCACTGATCGGCGAGCCCGAAGTCCAGGTCCGTTTCGGCCTGATCGGCCCGGGCGGACAGCAACTGCCAGGCGACGCTTCCGTCGCCGGCCAGGACCCGGCGGGCCAGCGCCGTCTTCCCGACGCCGGGCTCGCCCTCGATCGTCACCAGCCACGGCTGGCCCGTCTCGACCATGGCGACGACCTGCGCAGCCCGGGCCAGTTCGGCCGCCCGGCCCACGAAGACCTCCAGCGGCGGCTGCCGGTCCCCCACGCGCCCACCTCGCTCCCGCCCCAGTGTCAGCCACCCGGTGCCGCCACAAAGTCCACGCGCCTCAGCCAAAAGCGCTGCATATGGATGAAAACGCTAGTCTCGGCGCTCAGTCAACCGTTGCCGCGGGCTCCATCGTGGCCGGGGCGGTCTGAGTGAGCACCACCACCCCGGCGCACATCACCGCGAAGGCGAGCACCGCGACCACGACCGTGAGCGCGTCCGGCACGAAGTGCTCCCCGAACAACCACATGCTCAGCACGATGCTGACCAGCGGATCGACGATGACCAGGAACGGCTGTGACACCCGCAACGGGCCTGCCTGCAGCGCCCACTGCTCCAGCAGCACCCCGGCCAGGCCGCCGGCCGCGAGCGCGTAGACCGGCCAGTGGGTGAACATCCCGCCCGCGCCGAACTGGGTGATCGTGTCGGTGGTGGCCTTGATGAACGTCGCCTCCAGCGCCCACGCGATCGCCGCGGCGGACCCCCAGAACCCGGCCCGTAGACCAGGCCCGGCCACCCGCCCGGCCGCCATCAGGGCCGCGATGACGACGGTGCAGGCGATGATGGCGGCGGCCCAGTGCCCGCTGGCCGGGGTCAGATTCCCGCCCTGCGGCTCGCTGGCCACCAGGAACACCGCCAGGCCGAGGCAGGCCAGGCCGCCCCCGGTCCAGGCGGCGGGCCGGATCGTCTGGCGGATCCAGACCCGGCGCAGGACCAGGGTGAGGACCAGCTCGATGACCAGCAGCGGCTGCACCACCGAGACCTCACCGTTGTGCAGCGCCAGCGCCTGGAACACGAACGCGGCCGCCTGGGCCGCCCAGCCCAGCAGCCACAACGGGTTACGCAGCAGGTAGAGGATCAGCCGCAAGCCCGACGACCGGTGCGGATCACTCACGCTGGCGACGTGCCGGGTTGTGACGCTGACCGCATTGGACAACGCCGCAAGCAGGGCAAAAACGATCACCACGGGGCCACGTTACGTGTTGCACCGGTGCCGGCGGCAGAGGCGGAGCGAACGGCCGGGACTTCGCCGGGGTGTCACGTGCTCAAAGGCGCCTTTGAGCCGGCCACAGCAGTCATGATCCATCGCTCGGTTGCGTTGTCAGCGAATAGCGCTGAGAACGTAACCGAGCGATCGATCTTGAGACTCCCCGCCGGAGGCAACCTCCGGCGTCAGCCGCGGATGGCGCCGGCGAAGAGGGACTCACCGCCGTTCCGCTTGGAGATGATCACGTAGAAGATGACCGGGACCGCGGTGAACACGATCGAGAACGCGGCCAGGCCGCTGTAGTTGGTGGAGTGCTCGCCGAAGAACTGGTAGATGGTCACCCCGGCGGGCAGCTTGGGCGACTGGAGCAGGATGAACGGGACGAAGAAGTTCCCCCAGGCCTGGATGAACGTGTAGAACGCGATCACCGTGGCCCCCGGCGCGACCAGGGGGATGGTGACGCGGCGCATGGTGTTGAAGATGTTCGCCCCCTCGGTGGCGGCCGCCTCCTCCAGTTCCAGTGGCACCGTGTCGATGAAGTTCTTGGCCATCCAGACCGCGAACGGCAGCGACGTGGACGTGAGGAACAGGATCGTCCAGGGCAGCGAGTTGACCAGGTTGTAGGTGACGAAGATGTCGTAGGTCGGGATGACGATGGCCAGGATCGGCAGCCCGGTCACGAACACGATCGCGTACACGATGGCGTTGCGGCCGGGAATGTTGAACCGGGACAGCGGGTAGCCCGCGATCAGCGCCACGACCGTGGTGATGATCATCGTGCCGGCGGAGATCCAGATCGAGTTCAGCAGCGCCGTGCCGACGCCCTCACCGATGTCCGCCGACGCCGTCGTCTTGCCGAACAGGCTGCTGAAGTTGCTGAACGTGAACCCGCCGCCGCCGGTGAGGTTGAGCCCGCCGTACTTCTCGAACGCGGTCAGGATCAGCCAGAAAAACGGGACGAGGAACAGCAGCCCGACGAGAAGGGCCACCACGTTCCAGCGCCACCGGGCGGGCTTTTTCTCGGCCGGGCTACCGGGCTGACCCGGACGGGACTCGTTACCGCGAACACTGATCGCCTGGGCCATAGTCAGGACCTCCTCAGGGCGCGCACGTAGAAGATGGACAGGACCACGCCGACCAGCAGCAGGATGACCGAGACGGCGGTGCCGTAGGCGATCTGGTAGTTCACGAAGCCCTGCTGATACATGTAGGTCGACAGCACCTGGCTGGCGTTGCCCGGGCCGCCGCCGGTCAGCGTGAAGATCAGCGTGAAGTCGTTCAGGGTGGCCAGGGTGACCAGGACGACATCGACGAGGATCGACCCCTTGATCAGCGGCAGGATGATGCTGACCACCCGGCGCCAGGCCGACGCCCCGTCCAGCATGGCCGCTTCGAGGAGTTCCCTGGGGATCGCGGTCAGCGCCGCCATGAAGAGCATCATCGAAAACGCCACCCCGCGCCAGGCGTTGGCCAGGTTCAGCGCCAGGATCGGATGGGTGGTCAAGATCGTCGAGTAGCTGATCCCGACGCCGTGCAGGGCCTGCTGGAGCACGCCGTTCTGGCCCAGCAGGGCGAACCACATGAACGCGGCGATGACTTCCGGGACGATCCAGCTGGTGATGACGACCGCGCCGACGATCGCCTGGGTCCGCCGGCTGCACCGGCGCAGCAGCAGGGCCAGCAGGAAGCCCAGGACGACCTGCCCGATGTAGGCCGAGCCGACCAGGTACTCGATGCTGTGCCAGAGCGAGCTGAGGAAGTCCGAGCTGGTCAGCAGGTTCTTGAAGTTGGTGATGCCGATGTACTTGTGGTTGAGCGCGGTCGGCCCGGTCAGCTGCTCGTTGGTGAACGAGAGCAGGAACGTCCAGACGATGGGCCAGCCGAGCAGGAGGCCGACCAGGACCGTGAAGGGAGCCAGCATCACGGTCCCGGCCAGCAGCTGTCTGCGTCTTCGTGTCCTGCTCTTGCTCGGCCGGTTCCGGCCGCCGTCCGGGCGGGGGGTCACCCCGGCCCGGGGCTCCACGATCGCGCTGTCGGTGCTGGACACGATGGCTCCTTTACGCAGACGTTGCGCCACTCCTTCCGGTGGCCTGGTCAGCCCTCGGTCTTGCCGGCGCCGGCCGCCTGCTTGACGTCACCGGCCCAGGTCTTCTCGGCCTGCGCGGCCGTCAGCTGGCCGAGCGAGATCTGGCCGGTGACCGCCGCGATGTCGGTGCTCAGCTCGTTGTACGGGCCGAACGAGGGCCGGTAGTTGGTGGTGGCCGCGTACTTGACGGCCTCCTGGAACAGCGGGTCGGCCTTGATGCCGTTGGTGAAGATGGAGTTGTTGGCCACGTTCGCCTCGACCGGGAGCTGACCGCTGACCGCGGTGTACTTGGCCAGCAGGGCCGGGCTGTTGGCGGTCTCGATGAACTGGTAGGCCAGGGACTGGTTGCTGCTCTTGGCCGGGATGGCCAGGCTCCAGCCACCGGACAGGTTGGTGACGCCCGGGGCCTGCCCGTTGGCGGTGGGCAGGTCGGCGACCGAGTAGGTGCTGAACCCGGCGCTCCAGGGCGCGGCCTGCCCCGGCAGCCACTGGGTGCTGACCCAGCTGCCGTCGATGGCCATGGCCACCTTCTGCTTCGGCATGAGCTGGCTGTTGAGGACGGTGCCCGCGTTGGGGTTGGACCAGTCCGCCGTGGGCTCTTCGAGGCCCTTGCTGTGCAGGTCGGCCAGGAAGTTGAAGACCTGGTTGAACCCGGGTCCGCCGGTCTCCCACTTACCGGTGGCGTTGTCGTACAGGCGGCTGTTGGTGCCGAGCAGCAGCACCTGGAAGCCGCGGAACGAAGACGCCTCGCCGAGCGGGGTGCCGGTGTACACCCACAGCGGGATCACGCCGGGGTCCTTGGCCTTGACCGCCTCGGCCGCGGTCAGGACGTCGTTCAGCGACTTGGGCTTCCAGTTGGCGGGCAGCCCGGCCTTTTCCAGCAGCGCCTTGTCGAAGTAGATCTGCTGGACGTCGGTCTCGGTCATCATCGAGTAGGGGGTGCCGTTGTACTCCGTCACCTTCTGGAAGGTGGGGTACAGGTTCTTCCACTCGCTGAAGTTCTTCAGCTGCGGCATCGGCGCCAGGTAGCCGGCCGCGGCGTCCGACTGCACCAGGAACGAGTCCTCGTAGACGACGTTGGGGCTGGTCGAAGAGCTCCGTTCCAGCAGGTCGAGCTTGGAGTAGTAGGTGGACTCGCTGGTCGTGACGATGTTGTTGATCTTGACGGTCACGTCGGGGTGCGTTTTCTTGAATTCGACGGCGGCCGCCTTCCACCAGTTGACGAGCGTGTTGGAGGTCGGGCCGCTGTACTGCCCGGTGATCACCAGCGTCTGTTTCCCGCCGCTGCTGCTGCCGGATGACCCGCTGCAGGCTGATGCGGCGAGCGCGGCGGCCAGGGCGATCCCGGTCAAACCAATCGTGGTGCGTCTGCGGCTTGCTGTCCGGAAGGTTTTCATCCTCGAACCCCTCACCTTTGCTGGCAGTGTTGGTGGATTAGCCGGTGGTGCGTCTGCGGGCGGCCCGGACGGCGGCCATGCTGGCGGGACGCCGGGGGGCGGGTGGTCTGGTGACCGGTGGGCCGGTGGCTGGTGGGCCGGTGGCTGGTGGCAGCGCGCCCGAGCGCAGCAGCGTGTGGAACACGAGCGCGGCCGCGCCGACCGCGTTGGCGGTCTGCAGGCTGCTGACCGTCACCTTGGTGGCGGCGATGGGGCGCCGGAACGCGCTGGTCCGGAGCGTGTCGCGGATGACGGGCAGGAAGATCTGCTCGACGGCGTGGAAGTGCTCGCCGCCGATGATGACCTCGTCGACGTCGACCAGGTTGACGACGGTCAGCAGGGCGGTCGCCAGCCGGTCGGCCGCGCGGGCGAGCAGGCTGGCCAGCGGGCCGGGCGGTGCGCCGGATTGGGCCGCGGCGACGACCGCGTCGACGCTGCCGAACTCGCCGTAGCTGGCCGCGTCGGCCATGATCGCGGCCACCGACGCCTCGGCCTCCAGGCAGCCGGACCCCCCGCAGTCGCACCGCCGCCCACCCGGGTTGACGACGACGTGGCCGATCTCCATCGAGTTGCCGGTCATCCCCAGGTAGGCCTCGTCGTCGACCACCAGGCCGCCGCCGATCCCCACCCCCCAGTCGCAGTAGAGGAAGGGGTCCAGTCCCCGGTGCAGCTGCCAGCGGATGCCGATGGCCGCCGCGGTCGCGTCGTTTTCCATCACGACCGGCAGGTCGAGACCGTGACCGAGTTCCCGGGCCACGTCGACGTGCTGCCAGTGCGGGAAGTTCGGCGCGCCGACGATGGAGCCGGTGGCGCAGTCGATCGGGCCGGGCGCGGCGATCCCGACCCCGAACAGCCGGGACCGGGCCGCGGCGAACTCGGGCTGGCCGAGGACCGAGCGCACCTCGCGGGCGATGCGCCGCAGTACCTCGGCGGCGGGCTGACCGGGCGGCGTGGCCATCGACATCCGCCAGCGGGCGTGGGCCCGGAGGTCGAGCAGGACGCCGGTGAGCCGGTCCCGCTCTAAGGCGAAGCCCAGCGCGTAAGCGCCGTCCGGCCGCATCCGCAGGCCGATCCGCGGTGCGCCCGGGCCGGCCGCCCGGTCGGTGCCGACCTCCTCGACCAGCCCGGCGTCGAGCAGGGCACGGACGATGCGGCCGACCGACTGGGCCGACAGGCCGTGGTCGGCGGCCAGCTGGGTCCGGGACATGGTGGCACCGGAGATGAGGGACCGGAGGATGGCCCGCTCGTGCTCCCGGCGCAGCCGGGCCTGCGGGGACGGCTCGGCGGACGCCTGTCGCCGCCGCACGTCAGCTGCCCTCCGCGGGCAGCGCCGGCCTCACCGGGCCTCCGCCTCGTCGGCGTCGGGCTCGGCGTCCGGCTCGGCCTCCAGCTCGGTGAGGGCGATCTCCCGGACGGGCTGGCCGGACTGGTCGGGGACGAACAGCGTCACCACGTCGTAGGGCCGCAGCGGGCCGGTCCAGCTCCTGCCCGCCAGCGGCAGCGTGATCGTGGCGGTGGCGGGCAGGCCGGCCTGCTCGCACACCCGGAGCACCCAGCCCCCGCCCGCCTCGGCCCGCTTGAGCACCGGGACGCTGACGTGGCCCGGTGTCACCTCGACGGCGGTGGTCTCGCGCCCGAGGGGACCGGGGTGCCAGGTCTCGGTCACGTACGGGAACGACGTCGTGTGCAGGTCGGCCTGCCGGGCGCCCGCCCCGGCCGGTATGGCCTGGTCGTAGCAGCGGAACCGGTAGGACACCTCGTGCCAGCCCTGATCGGTGGCGGGCTGCGCGATCGGGTCGTCGGTCGTCCACGGGCGCCCGTGGTCCGAGTAGCGCGGGCTCCGGAGCACGGTGAGCCGGACCCGCCCACCGTCGGCGTCGTAGGCGTAGCCCACGTCGGAGCTGCACAGCACGCCCGCGCCGGACGGCTCGCGGACGCCGATCCAGTGGTTGAGGACCTCCTCGCGCCCGTCGGCGGCCCGCTCGACGGTCCCGTACGGCACCCCCGCGTCGATCGCCGGGCGGTCCACCGCCAGCGGGACGATCAGCTTCAGCAGCTGGTGCCGCTGGTGCCAGTCGACCCGCAGCTTGACCTCCAGCTCGGGCAGGCCGGCGTAGAGGATCAGGTCCATCCAGATCGTCGAGGCGTCCCAGACGTAGCGCAGCCGGACGACGGTGCGCACCGGGCCGGCCTCGACGAACTCCGCGGCGGCCAGCGAACAGGCCTGCTCGGGCTCTTCGTAACGGACCACGAAATGGGACCAGGTGTCGCTGGGGTCGGGCAGCACCACCGGGCGCAGCCCCTCGGGCGCCAGCCACTGGCGGCCGCCCTGCTTGGAAGTGATCGACGTGACCACGCCCGCCGAACGGTCAAAGGCCACCACGAGGTCGCCGTTCTCGAGCTGGCCGGCCGCGGCCGGGTCCGGGCGCGGGCCGGTGCCGCCGACGGCGTCGGCGGGGGCGGCGTCGGCGGCGTCCTGGCGCAGCCAGTACACGCGGTGGCCCATCGCCGGGAGGTCGGCCACCACCAGGCCGTGGTGGGCGTACCGGGTCCCCTCGCGGGAGGCGATCGGCTGGACCGGCACCGGCTCGTCGTGGCCGACGGTCACCGAGGTCGCCGGGTGCGGCAGCTCCAGCGGCACCCGGACCGGCCGGGACAGCGGGTTGAAGACCACCAGCGGCACCGGGAAGTGGGCCACGAACGGGTTGAGCGACTGGTTGCGCTCGGCGGTGGCGGTGCCGGCTATGGCCGTGTCGGCCCGCATCGCGAGCAGCTGGGTGGCCCTGGTCAGCACGGTGTCGGCCTGCGTCCGGGCATACCCGTAGAACTGCCGGAGGTCGTCGCAGACCTCCTCGGTGCAGGTGCCGCCGAGGCTGTCGTGGAACTGGTTGAACAGGACCCGGGTCCAGGCCGAACGCAGCGTCGCCTGCACGTCGAGGCGGACCCCGGTGGCCATCTCGCAGACCGCGGCCAGGTTCTCCGCCGCGACCAGGGCGGCCTCGCAGGCGGCGTTTTCCCGCTTCATCCAGGCGACCGCCGTGTAGCAGCCGACCGCGTGCATGTGCAGGTCACCGCGGACCGGCGGCAGCGTGCCGCCCGCCGCCAGCTCCCGGCTGATCCGGTCGAAGTAGCCGGCCGCCGAGCCGAACGCCACGTCGCCCGCCGTCCGCGCGCGGATCCGCTGCACGGCGTCGATGGCGACCTGGGTGGGACCGCCGCCGTGGTCGCCGACGCCGACGAAGAACATCGCCGGGGCGTGCTCGCTGATCGCGTCGGACAGCAGGCTCGCCGCCCGGGTCTCGATGAGCCGGCGCTCGGCGCCGCCGGCCGGCGGCTCTTCGTCGTGCAGCCCGGTGTGGTATGCGTCCTTGATCCGGTACGTCGGCAGGGCGGTGCCGTCCACACCCTCCCAGCGGAACAGCGAGGCGGGCAGCTCCTTCTCGTGCGGGCCGGGCCGCATCATGATGTAGGCCCGCAGACCGGCCTTCCGGTACAGCTGCGGCAGGGATGCGGCATGACCGAAAGAGTCGATGTTGTAGCCGATGGTGGCCGTGGTGCCGAAGGCCCGCTGGAAGTAGCGCTGGCTGTACAGCAGCTGGCGGCAGACCGACTCACCGGCGGGCAGGTTGCAGTCGGGCTCGATCCACTCACCGCCGACGAGCTCCCAGCGGCCCGCCGCCACGTGCTCGCGGATGCGCGCGAACAGGGCCGGGTCCATCTCCTCGACCCACTCGTAGTAGCAGGCTGAGCTGGCCGCGAAGTACAGGTCGGGATGCTGGTCCAGCCGGTCGGCGGCGGCCGTGAAGGTCGCGATCACCTCGCGCAGGCCCTCGCGCCAGTCCCAGATCCAGACCGGGTCGATATGAGCGTTCGGGATGGCCACAACCCGCGGTACAGCCGAGACGTGCGGGGCAGAAGTGCTCTCCTGTGGCAGCGTCGCCACTGTGGCCTCCCATTAAATCCTGACATTCAGGAATAATCTGGAAGCTAAATGTCCACTAACGTCCGGTCAAGACCTAAAACGACGTTTAATCGCCTTTTCATACTGAAAGGGCGTTTTGGATCTTGGGGTTGCGGCGCGCGCGGGAGTCGACTGGACACCGAGTATGCAGGTCAGGGTCATAGCCGGGCCGGCGGCGGGACGCGCGGGGCGGGCGGCGGACGCCCGGGGCCGGATCAGCGGCGGGTCACGCCGTCCGGGCCGACGCGCCGTACAGGTCGAGGAACGCGGTGGCCACCGCCTCGTCGATCGGCCGGGGCACCGGCACCACCGCGTGCTCGGCGCCGGCCGTCCGGCGGGCCACCGCCTCCAGGCAGCGGGACTGCAGCGCGAAGCCGAGGTCCATCGACTCGACCGTGTTGCCCAGCGGCCGTGGGCCCGACAGGTTGACCATGTGCCCGCCGGTCAGCAGGTGGACCCGGCGGCCGTCGGCGAGCCGGAACGTGGTGATCCCGTCGGCCGCCTCCGCCTGCCCCGCCACCTGGCTGGACGCGGCGATCGAATCGACCGCGATCTCCCGCGGGAAGTGGCCGGCGTTGAGCAGGATCACGTCGTCCCGCAGGAGGCCGAGGTCGGCCTCGGTGACCACCGACTCGGCGCCGGTCACCGTGACCACCACGTCGGCCCGGCGCAGCGCCTCGGCCCGGTCCGGCACCGCGAACCCGTCCAGGCTGGCCCGCAGCCGGGCCACCGGATCGACCTCGACGACCGCGACCTGGGCGTAGGCGTTGCGGAAGTTGGCGGCCACGCCCTGGCCGCAGGCGCCGTAGCCGAACACCGTGACCCGGCGGCCGTTGGTCATCCGGTTGGTGATGCGCAGATAGGACTCGAGCACGCTCTGCCCGACCGCGTGCTCGTTCTCGGCGAACTGCTTGATCGGGCTGTCGTTGATGACCAGCACCGGCCGCGCCAGCTGGCCGGCCAGCGGCCGCAGCCGGATCCGCCCGGAGGTGGTCTCCTCGGTGCCGCCCAGCAGGCCCGGGTAGGGCGCGGCCAGGTAGCGGGCGAACAGGTCACCGCCGTTGTCCAGCAGCAGGTCCGGCTGCCGGGCGAGCACCTGATGAAGGTAACGGTCGTGCTCGGCCGGGTCGGTGGTCCGCTCGCCGATCACCTCGACGCCGTGGGCCCGCAGGTACGTGACCGCGCCCGGCTGGGTGCTGGACAGGTTGCCGGTCGACACCACCGTCGCCCCGCCCGCGGTCAGGGTCAGCAGCAGGGCCACCGTCTTCGGCTCCAGGTGGATGCCGGTGCCGATGGTCAGGCCGTCGAAGGGGCGGGTGCCGGTGAACTCGGCGGCGATGGCGCGCAGCAGCCGGCAGCTGTCGCGCACCCACTCGATCCGCGCTGTCTCCCCAGCCAACCCGCCCGCCCCCTCCCGGGCGGCGCTCAGTGCATCAGGTCGTGCCACGACTTCTCGGTCAGGTCGACGTCGAAGTGGGACGCGGCCGCCTTGATGTTCTCGAAGGCCTGGGCCCGGTCGTCGTCACTGACGTCCTTCACCTGGTCGAACCGGGCGATGGCGTTGCGCACGTGGCTGGCCGAGTTCAGCGGCTCCTTGCGCTGGCGGGGAAACGCGTAGGCGGACTCGGGCAGCTCGTTGCGCTCGGCGGCGTCCAGGTCGCCGCCGCTCTGCTTGCTCTCGGACGGCGGCTTCCACGTCGCTTTGTGGTCTGAGGCCATGATCATTCCTCCTGTAGCTGACGGAGCTCAGCTTTCCCGATCGATCCGGGCCGAACTCACGGATGCCGGGCGTGTCACCGTGACCCTGGCGGCCGCTTTGTTCACAATGACAGTCGCTTCTCTTCCGCTGCCGGCCGGGGGGTCATCGGTCATGCTGGGTCACGATCACGCGCTGACCGGGGCGGTCGCCTTCACCGCGGTGGCCCCGTTCCTGCATGTCACCGGGTCCGGGCTGCTGGCTGGCCTGGTGCTGACGGCGGGCGCGGGAGTGCTGCCGGACATCGACGAGCCCGGCTCCACGATCGCCCGCTCCTACGGGTTCCTGACCGAGACGTTCGCCTGGATCGTGCATCATCTGAGCGGCGGGCACCGCAAAGGCACCCACAGCGTCATCGGCGTGATCGTGTTCACGGCCGGCGCCTGGGCCGCGGTGCACTTCGACCACACGCTGGCGGGCAAGATCGCGCTCGGGGTGTTCCTGAGCCTGCTGCTGTCGGCCGCCCTGGCTGCCCTGCACGTGGGCGGGCACCACGGCGACGCGCTGGGGGTGGCGGCGGCCGCCGCGACCATCTACTTCCACGTCGGCCTGGCCCTGACCCCGCTCTGTATCGCGCTCGGCGCGGCCGCGCACATCGCCGGGGACATGCTCACCCACGGCGGCTGCCCGGTGGTCTACCCGGTCAGCCGCGAGGAGTTCCACCTGCTGCCGCGGGAGCTGCAGTTCACCACCGGCAAGTTCGCCGAGCACTGGATCGTCACGCCGCTGCTGACCGCGGCCCTGCTGTTCCTGGCCTGGCGGGATACTGGGCTCGCGCCCATCACCCATTACCTTGACAATCTGTTGAGGTAATCCTGGTCACGAGTTAGAGCTTGTGACCGCGGGGAAGCTCCACGTCGCGCCAGCATGAGGAGTCCGCCGTGTCCAGCACCACCGACATACCGCGGATCGCCGCCGATGTCTTCGGCTACCGGATGCTGCGGCCCGGGCAGCAGGACGCCGCGACCACGCTCGCGGCCGGCCGCGACTGCCTGGCGGTCATGCCCAGCGGCGCCGGCAAATCGGCCATCTACCAGCTGGCCGCGATCGCGCTGGGCGGCCCGGCGGTGGTGGTGTCCCCGCTGCTGTCGCTGCAGCGGGACCAGCGCGAGCACCTGACCGCGCACGGGCTGACCGCCGCCACCGTCAACGGCAGCACGTCGGAGAGCCAGCGAGCGGCCGCGTACGACCTGCTGCGCGCGGGCGAGACCGCGTTCGTCTTCCTGGCCCCGGAACAGCTGGCCCGGGAAGACGTCCGGGCCGTGCTGGCGGCGGCCCCGCCCCGGCTGCTGGCGGTGGACGAGGCGCACTGCGTGAGCGCCTGGGGGCACGACTTCCGGCCCGACTACCTGCGGATCATCGACGTTATCGAGGTGCTGGAGCCGCGTCCGGTGGTCGCCGCGCTGACCGCCACGGCCGCGCCACCGGTCCGGGAGGAGATCGTCCGGCGGCTCGGCCTGGCCGAACCGGCCCAGATCGTCCGGGGCTTCGACCGGCCCGAAATCCACCTGGCGGTCCGGCTGTTCCACGAGGCCGAGGACAAGGAAGCCGCCGTGCTGGAGACGGCCGGGGAGCTCGCGGGCACCGGCATCGTCTACGCGGCGACCCGGGCCGAGACCGAACAGTACGCGGGCGAGCTGAGCCTGCGGCCTTACCACGCGGGCCTGTCCCGGGCCCAGCGGGACGCGAACCAGGAGGGCTTCGCCAAGGGCGCGTCGATCGTCGCGACCAGCGCGTTCGGCATGGGCATCGACCGGCCCGACGTGCGCTTCGTGCTGCACGCCTCGGTCCCGGGCTCACTGGACGAGTACTACCAGGAGGTCGGCCGGGCCGGGCGGGACGGCCAGCCCGCCCAGGCCATCCTGTTCTACCGACCGGAAGACCTGAGCCTGCACCAGTTCTTCAGCGGTGGCCTGCCGGACGAGACCCTGCTGGCCGAGGTGGCGGCCGTCACCCAGACCCCGATCACCCTGCACGACCTGTCGCAGCGATCGGGCCTGTCCGAACGGCGGCTCACCGGCCTGCTCAACCTGCTCGAGGCGGCCGGGGCGGTGCGTCCGAACGGCCAGCAACTGAACGACGAGATCGAGCCGGTCCCGGACGGCCCCGGGCCGGCCGAGGCCGCGGCCCGGGCCCTGCAGATCGCGGAACAGTACCGCGCGGTCGAGCGGTCCCGGGTGGAGATGATGCGCCGCTACGCCGACATGACCGACTGCCGGCGCCGGTTCCTGCTGCGGTACTTCGGTCAGGGCGCGGATGACCCGTGCCTCCGCTGCGACAACTGCGACGCCGGCCGGTCGACCCCGGCGGGCGGCGGCCATGGCTCGTTCGGCGCGGGCATGCGCGTGGAGCACCGGGAGTGGGGTCGCGGGGTGGTGCTGGCCGACGAAGGGGACCGGATCACCGTCTTCTTCGATGAGGTCGGCTACAAGGAACTTCTGACCGAGGCGGTGCTTGAGCATCACATCCTCACCCCGGTCGAAGCGGAGAGGGCATCATGACTGCGACGGACGCGATCGAAGGGCTGATCCGCAGCGATCTGACCGCGGACGGCATCCGCCGCCGGCGCTGCGGGAAGGGCTTCTGCTACTACGCGGCCGACGGCACCCGGCTGACCGACCCGGAGACCCTGAACCGGGTCCGGGCGCTGGTCATCCCGCCCGCCTGGGAGGACGTGTGGATCAGCCCGCTGGCCGACGGGCACATCCAGGCGGTGGGAACCGACGCGGCCGGCCGTCGCCAGTACCGGTACCACGACCTGTGGCGGGCAGAGCGGGACAAGGCCAAGCACGACCGGGTGCTGGAGTTCGGTCGGGTGCTGCCCCGGGTCCGCGAGGTGGTGGAGCGGCAGCTGGCCGGCGACAAGCTGTCCCGCGAACGGGTGCTCGCGGCTGCCGTCCGACTGATCGACCTGGGCTTCTTCCGGGCCGGCGGGGAGGAGTACGCGGCCGAGAACGGCACGTTCGGCCTGGCCACGATCCACAAGGAGCACGTGACCTGCCACCACGGGCAGCTGGTCTTCGACTACACCGGCAAGAGCTCCAAGCACCGCGAGCAGTACGTGGCCGACCCGCAGGTCTGCACGGTGGTGAACAAGCTCAAGCGGCGCCGGGGCGAGCCAGACGACGAACTGCTGGCCTTCCGGAGCGGCCAGCGCTGGCGCGACGTCAGCGCGGCTGACATCAACGACTACCTGCGCGAGGTGGCGGATGGGGATTACTCGGTCAAGGATTTCCGCACCTGGCACGCGACCGTGCTGGCCGCGGTCGGGCTGGCCGTGTCCGAAGGCGCGGACACTTCGGACTCCGCCCGCCAGCGGGCCGTGGCCCGGGTGGTGAAAGAAGTCGCGGCGTACCTGGGCAACACCCCGGCGGTGGCCCGCGCTTCTTATATAGACCCGCGCATCATCTCGCTGTACGAGCGGGGCATCACGATCGCGCCCAGTCTCACCGACCTGGGTCAGGGACAGGAGTTCGGTGACGTCGCCACCAACGGGCAGGCCGAGCAGGCGGTCCTCAAGCTGATCTCCGAGCATCCCGAGCCCGCCGTCGACCAGACGTGACCCGGGATATGTGGGATCGGGCCCGGGGGGGGTAGGGGTGGGGGCATGGACGGCACCGCTCCCGAAAACCCGGCTGACCAGACCCAGGTGGACGACACGACACCGGTCTATGACGCGCCACCTGTGGATGATGTGGCCCGCGCCGTCGGCGAGGTCAGCGAGTCCGCCGAGCAAGCGTCATCCAGCCGGGCGGTGAATGACGTCGCGCGGTCGGCGCTGGCCCGGGTCCGGCGCAGCGGCGCGGCCGTCGGGCGGAGCGGGACCAGCCTGGCCCGGCGCACCCCGGGAGCCGGCCTGGCCCGGCGGGGGGCGGAGACCGGCAAGCGGCTGGCCGGGCGCGGCCCGGACCGCGCCCCGCGGGCGGCCGGCAGCGGCAGGCGGTTCGGCTGGCGGTCCGGCTGGCGGTGGATGGCCCATGAGGTCGTCATGCTGGCCCCGCGACTGCCGGTCCGCGACCAGGCGAGGCTGCGGGCTCAGTTCCCGGGCAGGTCGCCGGACGAGACGGCCGATGCGCTCATCGAAGGGGCATCCCGGGCATCAGCCGCGGTCGGCGCCACCATCGGGGTCTGGTCGGTGCTGCCGATCGCGCCGGCGTTCCCGGCCGAGATCGTCACCGAGACGCTGACCCTGGTCGGCATCGAGATCAAGCTCATCGCCGAGCTGCACGAGGTGTACGGCATGCGCCCGCCCGGCGACCTGGCCGGCCGGATGACCTCCTACGTGGGCGCTTGGGCGAACCGCAGGGGCGTCGCGCTCGCCCCCGGCGGGTTGGCGCTGGTGCTGGGCTCCCCGCTGGCCCGCCGCCTGCAGCGCCGCCTGGCCGCCCGGGCCGGCCGCAGCGCCGTGTCGCTGGGCCCGCTGCTGACCGGCGCCGCCGCCGGAGCGTTGCTCAACCGCCGGGAGACCCGGCGGCTGGGCCACGAGATCCGTGACGACCTGCGCAAGCGGACGCCGGGCACGCCCGGCTGGACCGCCGGCTGGACCGGCTGACGCAGGCCAGGATACTTTTTCCTTCTAATTTTTCTGTCTGAGGGGTAACTGATCCATGAGGGTCACGATGATGCTGGCTGACCACGCGCAGGTCGCCGACGGCAAGCTGTTCATCTCCGGCGGCGGCTGGTCGGTCTGCGGACCGGGCCCGGTCGCCTGCGGGGTCGCGGTGCTGTTCCACATCCCATGGCAGCGGACGAACGAGAAGATCTCGTTCACGCTCAAGCTGCTGGACGAGGACGGCTCACCGGTCATCCAGCCCGGCCCGAACGGCGCCCAGGAGGTCCGGGCCGGCGGCCAGTTCGAGGCCGGGCGCCCGGCCGGCCTGGCTCCCGGTACCGAGATCAACGTCCCGGTCGCCTTCAACACCGTCCTCCAGCTGTCCCCCGGCGGCCGGTTCACCTGGGTGCTTGAGCTGGACGACCAGGCCGACGATGAGTGGCGGCTGTCCTTCGCCACCCGGGAGAACCAGCCGTCGCCCACGCTGACCTGATCGGGCAACAGCGACGCCGGCCGGGTGGACACCCGGCCGGCGTGCTGGGGCGGAATGCTCAGACGGCGTCGGCGGTGGCGGTGGGCAGATCGATACCGCAGTACTTGCAGCGGGTGGCGGCCACCGGCAGGTCGGCCGACAGGCAGGCCGGGCAGGTCTTGACCGGCGGCGGGTCGCCGAACACGGTGATGCCGCGGCGCCGCTGAATCGTGCGGTAGGGGACCACGATGATGAAGTAGACCACCACCATGAAGACGAGGAAGTAGATGATGGCCGAGATCAGGGCGCCGAAGTTTATGAACGTGGCGTGGGTCTTGCCGATGTTGACGCCGAGCCCATTCGGCGAATTGCTGCCCTGAAACCGGGCCACGATCGGGTTGATGACGTTCGTGGTGAACGCGTTGACCAGGTTGCTGAACGCGAGGGCGATGACCAGGCCCACCGCGACAACGACCACGTCGCCCCGCATGATGAAGTTCTTGAACCCCTTGAGCATCCGCACATTCCTTTAAGGAGATCCCGGGCTTCCCGGGAGTCACAAAACGATGATCGGCGTGTACACATGCCGGATGCTGACCATATAAGTTCGGATCACGGTAGCCAAGGACCAAAGGGTTCAATCTGGCCACTGCCGTCACAATGACCCCAGGAATTAACCTGCAGCTCACAGGGCTGCTGGCGTCCAATTCGGGCCGATTGTGTATCCGCAAATTGCCCCAGTGGGGCGGGCGGGAGAGGAATTCCCTGGTGTCTGGGCCCGGCCCGGGGCCTGGCCGTGCCGGGCCCAGACGTCTTGGGGAGAAGAGGGCTTGCCCTCGTGGCTACTAATTTCGCCCCTCTACCTGATGCCAGCCTGAGGCAAAGCTGTAGAACCTCTTAGGAACCCAGCCGTTCGCGGCGGCCACTCCGGTCAGGCACTTCCCCATGCCTGACGTGACCGGTGACCGCGGTACAGCGGGCCTGAGTTCAGCGGGCCGAGCGGGAACGGCGCAGCCGCCGCGCACCGGACTCACCCGCGACCCAGCTGGCCAGCTGTTCCGACGCCTGGCCGGGCAGCTCACCGGAGGACCAGCCCGCCATTTCCGCCGCGATGGCGTCCGGCGGCTCCGCCAGCCCGGGCATCGGCTCGCCCGCCCCTGGGTACTCCGGCAGGCTCGCCTGGATCGCCGGGAACACGCTGGTGACCGGGGTGGGTGCAGCCAGCGGACCGGCCCCCGGGAACTCCGCGCCCGGGTACTCCGCGCCGACCGGGGCGGCCAGCGGGCCCGCCGGGTCGGACAGCGGAGCCGGCCGTGGGCCGGGATCGGCCGTCCCGTCCAGCAGCCGGGCCATCGGCTCCGACGGCACGTCCCACGGTGCCGGAGTCGCCCCCGGGCCGCCGTTGTGCGCCGCCGCGGCGGCCGCCGGGCCGGCCGGCTCGGGCGCCGCCGGACTGGCCCCGACCGGACTGGCTCCGACCGAACTGGCCCCGACCGAGCTGGCCCCGACCGAGCTGGCACTGAGGGGGCCGGAGATGGGCGTGAAGCCCGGAGTCCGGCCCGGCCCGTTCGCCATGACCCGCTGCGGGCCGCTGACCGGCGGCAGCAACGGACCACTGACCGGCGGATGAGCGGCGCCGGGCGCCGGGCGGACGTCGGCGGCCAGGCCGCCGTCGGTGCCCGGAGCCGAGCAGTCGTGGCTGTCCAGGAAGTCAGCGAAGAACTCGGCCTCGGCGGCGTCCACGCCAATCACCACGCGTGGCTGCCCCATCGGCTCCTTCAGCGAATAACCTACGTAGCTGGCCAGGGGGTCGGCCGATCCCCCCAGGCCATGGAGCGCTCGCCAGCGCTCCCATGCCTGTTCCAGCCGCGCAGCGGCGTAACCGGCACGCGCGACCAACTCCGGATCACGCATCGTGCGATCCCTCCCCATGGACGCGACTCACGATCGCATCCCCAGACCGAGGATCGCCGACTGCGCGTTACGTCCGTTCTTGTGGACGCTAACCAGTATGTCGGACACCGCCGCTCAGCAGGCATGATTACAGATTTACTCTATATCACTACTCACTGTAGCCGCCTGAGGCAGCAGTGTTCCCCGGATCATTTTCCTAGTTGCTTACTGATCTTCGTGCTTACGTGCTTACTGGATCGGCCCCGGCAGTGCGTGCCCGCGAGACGCGGCGCCCGAAACGCCCGCCGGTGAAACCTGGCCCAAAGTGGCGTTCAAGCCACCGGGGCCGACCCCCCTACCCGCTGTGAGACTGCCGCCGCGTGCGGTGCGCCCGGCAGTCAACTGCCCCCCTGGCGCAAGGCAAAGCCACGCGAATGCGGCGGCCGTCACTCCGAACGCTGCTGCGGGATGCCGGCGAGCAGCGCGCGGACTTCCGTCTCCCGGTAGCGGCGGTGCCCGCCGAGCGTCCGGATCGAGGTGAGCTTGCCAGCCTTGGCCCAACGAGTAACGGTCTTCGGATCGACTCGGAACATCGTCGCAACCTCCGCCGGCGTAAGCAGCGGTTCTGCCTCGGGTGTACGTGCAGCCATTTGCGGCCTCTCCTCCTGGACCGAAACTTACGATCCTGCGTTCCTACCTTGCGTGGAGCTCCATCCGGAGCCTGCCGTTGATGTCCCATATGGTGTACAGAGACCATATTGCCATCACCAGGGGTAACAAGTCGACCACCCGGCGCAAAGTTTTCCATCTGGTACTTCTGCGACCGTCGTCTCTCTGTCACTGAGCGTAAGTGTAGCGATACTTAGAGTTGCATCATGGCAGATTCGGAAATACTGCGACCGGAGCCGCCAGGAGACCGAGCGCGGCAGAAGCCGCAACCCTCGCCAGACGGCTAAACCGGTCACCTGGTTGGTGGCTTATAGTGACCTAAGTTCACCCATGTGTTACAAACTTACCTCACGTTGACGCCGTTGGGTAGGCACACAACCACGTTCTGCCAGCAAAGTTTCCTGGCTTCGATGATTACTCTCAGTTATTACGCGCCGAATCGGGTCCCTCGATCGGTCACGCCCTGCATCCGCTGGGGGCCGTAACGTCGTTGAGGCCGGTGGTGCTGGGACGATGCGTGGCCCGGCGCGTGGCGGCCGGCCGCCACGTGATCGGCTGTGCTCACGGTCGAGCCGACCGCCGCAACCCGCGCCCGTCCTGCGGCGTCTTAAGCATGAGTCCACTTCGGGGAGTCATGATGCGGCTCATCGGGTCCCGCACCGCGGCGTTTCTCATCGCGGTCCTGGCCGTCGCGGCCTGCGCTGGGCAGCGCGCTACACCGCCCGTCACCTCCCACGTCGCGCCCCCGTCGGCGGGCCAGGACGGGCCGGCCTCCTTCGTCAGCCGGGCGCGACAGGTGACGGCCCAGTGGGACCGATCTCGGGCGGCCCGCGCCTGGCGGGCCGGGCTTGTCCTGATGGACCCGTCGGAGCTGACCCCGATCCCTTCCAACGCGGCCTTCAGCAGTGAGCGGCAGAAGGACGCGTTCAGCTCGGGGCACTTCGAGCTGGCGGGGACGCTACCCGGGCGGCCGCTGTCCGGGCTGGTCCGCTGGACCGACGGCGCCACACTGCAACTCCCGTTGCTGACCGCCGGGGCCGCGTTCGCCGAATTGGCCGCGCAGCGCCCGTGCGGCGGTCCGGACGCGTGCGGCCAGCTCGCCGTGACCGGCGCAGAGCCAGGGGTGGTGACCGTCCGCACCAGCCGGGGACTGGCCAGCGTGCCCGCCTGGCATTTCACCGTGGCCGGGCTCGGCTGGCAGGTCAGCGAGGTCGCGATGGCGCGCAACACGCTGGTCGTCCTGCCCGGCTACGGTCCCCTCCCGTCCGCAGGCCGCAACACGCCCGGTGTCGGCGGGCTGACCGCGGTCACCACGAACAGCCGCGTCCTGACCCTCAGGTTTCCCGCCGGCGCGTGCGAGGCGGCCTGGGGAGCGTACCGGTACGAGACCGCGAGCACGGTGGTGGTTGGCTCATGGGAGCGGCCCTCTACCGGCAACGGGGCATGCCCGGCGGTGGGCGTGATCCGCACGGCTCGCGTGAGTCTTGACCGGCCGCTCGGCACCCGGGTGGTCCTGGACGTCGCGTCCGGCCTGCCGCTGGTACCGGGACAATAGCTGCGGTGGGACACGCTCGTGGCACCAGCCGGTGCGACGGCCGGCCGCGGCCGGGCCGCGTCAGTTGGCGGACTCGGTCTCCTGCAGGATCTGCCAGCGGTCGGCGGCGCGGCGGTACATGGCGATGGCCAGCTCGGGTTCGTCGCGGTTGAGGCCGCTGATCGCGGCCCGGATCTCCGCCACCGACTGGTCACCGCGCAGGGCCTCGTCGGTGAGCAGGTTGACCAGGCCGCCGTAGTCGAGCTCGACGACCGACTGGGGATGGAAGTCCTCCAGCCAGCGGCCGACGTCCTCCAGCTCGGCGGTCACTGCCAGCGAGCGCCGCCGCACGGTCTCCGACTCGCCCAGCGGTCCTCGCAGCCCCCGGCGTACCGCGGCCAGGCTGCGCGCCAGCCGGCGCCGGGCCTGCACCATCGCGGTGGCATAGATGAGGGTGCGCACGGCCGAGGTGGTGGCGTTCGGCGTGGTGCTGGGTTCCTCGTCCGGGGAGCCGAGCGCCAGCCAGCGTTCGGCCGGGCTGAACATCGCGAACCACGGCAGCGGCACCGACCAGGCGCTGGTCTGTATATAGGTGCGGAGCGAGACGCCCTCGCCGTAGCTGGCCGCGAACGCCCGCGCCGCCTCGGCCGCCTGGGCCGGGGAGAACGCGTCGGCCAGCGGGGGCCGGGCGGTCGCGCGCAGGTGGCCGAGGGCCAGCCAGGACCGTAGCCGGGTCTGCCAGGGGCAGATATAGATGACACCGTCCGCCCAGCGGACGTAGGCGTGCTCGCTCTCCCGGTCCGGCACCACGATCGGCGGGACCGCCGCGGCCCGGTGCAACGCCTCCGCGTACTCGGCCTCCAGGGCCTCCCGCCGCCGCGGGCGGTGCGGCGACGCCGCGTAAGCCACCCAGCGCGACAACTCGGGCTCTTCGAACGCAGACAGCGGCTCGTAGACCCGAAGATACGAGGCGTAAGGCAGCACAACCGCATGGTGACATACAACCGCCCACCAAAGCTGGCCAGGCCGATAACGACATCATCACTCACCGCATCTCCGCCGCAAGCACCGCGCAAGCGGCGCAGGCGCCCTTTATCACGTCGTCCGGCGGCAAGAAGGGTCTTGCCCGGCGCGCCTGGGACCGTGACCGTCCGGGGCCGGGCGACCGCCCTAAGCTGAGCAATAGATCCCGGTGCCAACCACGGCCCGGGCACGATCGGAAGAGTCACTACAGTGACGCATGTGTTCACGACGCCCTACAAGGGCAGCGAAAGCACCGAGCGGACCGGTCATGAGCAGGTGGCATTCTGCCAGGACGCGCGGAGTGGCCTGAAGGCGATCATCGCCATCTACTCGACGGCGCTGGGGCCGTCGCTGGGCGGCACCCGGTTCTACCCGTACGGCAGCGAGGACGAGGCGCTGGCCGACGCGCTGCGGCTGTCGGCCGCCATGGCCTACAAGAACGCCCTGGCCGGGCTGGACCACGGCGGCGGCAAGGCCGTCATCATCGGCGACCCGGACGAGCTCAAGAGCGAGGCGCTGCTGCGCGCCTACGGCCGGTTCATCGACTCGCTGGGCGGGCGCTACATCACCGCCTGCGACGTCGGCACCTACAGCGAAGACATGGACATCATCGCCCGCGAGAGCCGCTGGGTCACCGGGCGCACCCCGGCCTACGGCGGGGCCGGCGACTCCTCGGTGCTGACCGCGCTGGGCGTGTTCGCCGGGCTGCGGGCGGCCGCCGGGCACGTCTGGGGCTCCACCAGCCTGCGAGGCCGCCGGGTCGGCGTCGAGGGCGTCGGCAAGGTCGGCCGCAAGCTCGTCGGCCACCTCATCGAGGACGGCGCCGAGGTCGTGATCTGTGACGTGAGCGAGGCCGCCGCCGACGGCGTGCGCGCCCGGTACCCCGAGGTCGAGGTGGTGGCCGGCGCGGCCGAGCTGCTGACCGCGAACCTGGACGTGTTCGCCCCCTGCGCGCTCGGCGGATCGGTGGATGACCGGGTGGCGGCCACCCTGGAAGCCAAGATCATCTGCGGCGGGGCCAACAACCAGCTGGCGCACCCCGGCGTGGAAAAGCTGCTGGCCGACCGGGGGATCCTGTACGCGCCGGACTACGTGGTGAACGCCGGCGGCGTCATCCAGGTCGCCGACGAGCTGGCCGGATTCAGCTTCGAGCGAGCACGGGCGCGGGCGGAGCAGATCTTCGGCACCACCACCCGCATCTTCCAGATCGCCGATGCCGATGGGGTGCCACCGTCGGCCGCGGCCGACCGGCTGGCCGAGCAGCGCATGTCTGACGTGGGACGCCTGCGGGGCATTTGGCTTGGTAACTAACGTGCGCGAAGCGCACATCGGGGGGTTCCGGGGGGTCGCCCCCCCGGGCTAGCACAGCCTCTAACCGCGCATTTCGGGCGAGACGCGACCGCTGTCGAGGGCCCGAGCGTAGGCATGGAGGCCACAAAGCGGGTACGGTTAGACCTGTACGGAAGCTGGTGCGCGCCGCGCTCTCGCAAGGAGAGCTCGACGGGTCCGTTTGTTGTGCGGAAAGCCAGCGCATGCATACATCGAGGGGCCCCATGGGCTCCGGACGTTCGAGGGGGTCGAGCCAATGGGGCGCGGCCGAGCCAAGGCCAAGCAGGTGAAGGTGGCCCGCCAGCTCAAGTACAACAGCGGCGGAACCGACCTTGACCGGCTGCGTGCGGAGCTCAGCGTAGGTGCAGACCACGACCAGCACGAATCGGTGGGCGTGGACCGCGACGATGACGACGCTGAGGAAGAGGACGAGGAAGACGACGAATGGTCGGCTTCCTGAGTAGTCCGGTACCCCGCATCGCGGCTTGATCTGACGGAGTTACCGAGCGCTGAGCGCCCCGGTTGAGCCCAGGCTGGACACTGCCTGGGCTCAGCCGGGGGCCAGCATCCGGCTGACTCAGCACGCCGGATTCCAGTACGTCTTTCAGTGCGTCCCGGTCAGGCGGGCTTCACCAGCGCCGGGTACCACCTCGCCCAGGACCCACGCGGGTACTCCGCGCGCAGCCAGCAGGTCCAGCGCCGGGCTGGTGGCATCCCGGGCCACCACGGCGGTCATGCCGACCCCCATGTTGAACACCCGCTCCATCTCGGCGCGGGGGACGCCGCCTGCTCCGGCCAGCACGCCGAAGATCGCCGGGGGTGACCAGCTGCCGCGGTCCAGCACCGCGTCCACCTGCCCGGGCAGCACCCGGGCGAGGTTGGCCGCCAGCCCGCCGCCGGTGATGTGCGCGAACGCGTGCACCTCGCAGCCGGCCGCCAGCGCCAGGCAGTCCAGGGCGTAGATGCGGGACGGCTCCAGCAGCTCGGCCCCGAGCGGGTGGCCGACCTCGGGCAGGTCCCGCTCCAGGTCCAGGCGCGCGTGCCGGACGATCTCACGGACCAGCGAGTACCCGTTGGAGTGCAGCCCCGATGAGGCCAGGGCCAGCACCGTGTCGCCGGGCCGGACGCGCTCGGGCCCGAGGATGGCGTCCGCCTCCACCACCCCGGTGGCCGCGCCGGCCAGGTCGAAGTCCTCCGGGCCGAAGTGGCCGGGGTGCTCAGCGGTCTCCCCGCCGAGCAGGGCGCAGCCGGCCTGGGCGCAGCCCCGGGCCACGCCCGACACGATCGCCGCCACCCGTTCCGGCTGGACCGCGCCGCAGACCACGTAGTCGGTCATGAACAGCGGCTCGGCCCCGCAGGCGGCCAGGTCGTCCGCCACCATCGCCACCAGGTCCACGCCGACCGTGTCGTAGACACCGAGGCGGCTGGCCAGCACGACCTTGGTCCCCACGCCGTCGGTCGAGGTAGCCAGCACCGGATGCCGGTAGGTGGCCAGCCGGGAGGCGTCGAACAGGCCGGCGAAGCCGCCGATCCCGCCCATCACCTCGGGCCGGGCGGTGCCCGCGACCGAGGCCCGCATCAGGTCGACCGCGCGGTCCCCGGCGGTGATGTCCACCCCGGCAGCCGCGTAGCTGAGACCGTCCCCGCCGCCCGAGCCATCGGGCTGGCTGGTCACCGGCGCGCCTCCTGCAGGGGCCGCCCGTTCTCGCGGACGTACTTGCCGCGCTCGGCGTCGGCGACCGGGATCGGGTACTGCCCGTCGAAGCACGCCCGGCACAGCCGGGCGGCCGGGATCGTGGTCGCCTCGATCAGGCCGTCCAGCGAGACGTAGCCGAGCGAGTCGGCCCCGATCGAGGCGCAGATCTCCGCCACCGACTCGTGCCCGGCGATCAGCTCGGCCCGGCTGGCGAAGTCGATGCCGTAGAAGCAGGGCCAGCTCACCGGCGGGCTGGAGATCCGGACGTGCACCTCGGCGGCGCCCGCCTCCCGCAGCATGGCCACGATCGCCCGCTGGGTGTTGCCGCGCACGATCGAGTCGTCCACCACCACCAGCCGCTTGCCGGCCACCACCCCGGTCAGCGGGTTCAGCTTGAGCCGTATGCCGCGCTGGCGGATGGTCTGGCTGGGCTGGATGAAGGTCCGGCCCACGTAGGAATTCTTGACCAGGCCCTGGCCGTAGGGGATGCCGCTGCCCTCGGCGTAACCGATGGCCGCGGGCGTGCCCGACTCGGGCACCGGGATGACCAGGTCGGCCTCGGCCGGGTACTCGGCCGCCAGCCGGCGGCCGACCTCGACCCGGGTCGCCTGCACGTTACGGCCCGCGATCGTGGTGTCCGGCCGGGCCAGGTAGACGTACTCGAACAGGCAGCCGCGGGGCTGGGCGGCCGCGAACGTCCGGGACCGCACGCCCCGCTCGTCGATGGTGATCAGCTCGCCCGGCTCGACCTCGCGCACGAAGCTGGCCCCGATGATCTCCAGCGCCGCCGTCTCGCTGGCCACCGCCCACCCGGTGGCGAGCTTGCCCAGCACCAGCGGCCGGAAGCCCTGCGGGTCGCGGGCCGCGTACAGCGTCCGCTCGCTGGCGAACACCAGCGAGTAGGCGCCCCGGACCCGCGGCAGCGTGGCCACCGCCATCTCCTCGATCGTGTCCCGGCGCGCGTCGGCCGGCCCGGCCGTGGCCGGCCGGGCGAACAGCTCGGTCAGCACGTCGGTGTCGGACGTGGCCACCGGCATCCGGCTCTGGTAGCCGGGGCTGTCGTCCAGCAGCCCGGCCAGCTCGAGGGTGTTGATCAGGTTGCCGTTGTGGGCCAGGGCGAGGCCGCCGTCCCCGATCGGCCGGAACGTCGGCTGGGCGTTCTCCCACACCGAGGAGCCGGAGGTGGAGTACCGGCAGTGCCCGACGGCGATGTAGCCGCGCAGGTTGTTGAGGGTGGCCTCGTTGAAGACCTGGGCCACCAGGCCCATCTCCTTGTAGACCACCATCCGGTCGCCGTCGCTGACCGCGATGCCCGCCGACTCCTGGCCTCTGTGCTGGAGGGCGTACAGACCGTAGTAGGCGAGCTTCGCGACCTCCTCACCCGGCGACCAGACTCCGAACACACCGCAGGCGTCTTGTGGCGGCCGGTCGGAGGGATCGAGATCATCCGTCAGGCGGCCGTCGGGCTTTGGCACGGTCCCAGTCTAGTGAGGAGTTCGCGCTGCGCTACCCGGCCAGACGCCCTCACACCCCGCCAACCGGCAGAAACGGGCTCAGATCGGCCCGCGAGCCGCTCGCGTGGACCTGGCCCGCGGCCACCGCCGCCGCCCAGTCCAACCGCCCGGTGGCCAGCCGGATCCAGGTCAGCGGGTCGGTCTCGACCACGTTGGGCGGGGTGCCGCGGGTGTGCCGGACGCCCGGGATGCACTGCACCGCGGCGATCGGCGGCACCCGCACCTCGACCGCCTTGCCCGGCACCCGGTCGGCCAGCGTCAGCAGCAGGTAGCGCACCGCGGAGCGCAGGGCGGCCGGGGGCGGGTCCTGCCCGGCGTCCAGCGCGCGGGTGACCTCGGTCACGTAGGCCGCGTCGTCCGGGTTGGGTCGCCGGGCTGGCATCTCGCTCCGTCCGTCTGTGTCCGTCAGCTGGGCTCGTTGACCGGGCTCGTCAGCTGGGCTGGTCAGCTGGTGACGGCGGGCGCGGTACTGGCCCGGTCGAAGATCGCGGGCAGCGTGCCCCGGTGCACCCGCGCCAGCTCGCCGAGCGGGACCGTGAAGCAGTCCGCCACCTCCAGGCCGGTGCCGCCGACGGTGCCGATCGTCTCGGCCGGCACGTCCCGCTCGGCGCACAGCCGCGCGAACTCCACCTCGGCGCCGGGCCGGACCGCGACCACCGCCCGGGCCGCCGACTCGCTGAACAGGCTCGTGAACGGGTCGCCGGGCATCGTGACCCGGGCCCCGGCCCCGCCGCGCAGGCACGATTCGGCCAGCGCGACCGCCAGCCCGCCGTCGGACAGGTCGTGGGCGGCGCTCAGCAGCCCGGCCGCGGCGGCGTCGGCCAGCACCCCGGCCAGCGCCTGCTCGGCGGCCAGGTCCACCCGCGGCGGGCGGCCGCCGACGTGCCCGTGCACCACCTGCGCCCAGGCCGACCCGCCGAACTCGTCCCCGGTCCGGCCGAGCAGCACGATCGGGGCGCCCTCGTCCCCGGCCGTGAAGCCGATCGACAGCCGCCTCCGTACGTCGTCGTGCACGCCGAGCACCCCGATCACCGGGGTGGGCTGGATCGCGGTCTGGCCGGTCTGGTTGTAGAAGCTGACGTTGCCGCCGGTCACCGGCACCCCCAGCGCCAGGCAGCCGTCCGCCAGCCCGCGGACCGCCTCCGCGAACTGCCACATCACACCCGGGTCCTCCGGTGAGCCGAAGTTCAGGCAGTTGGTGACGGCCAGCGGGCGGGCCCCGGTCGCGGCCACGTTGCGGTACGCCTCGGACAGCGCCAGCTGCGCCCCGGCGTAGGGGTCGAGCAGCGTGTACCGGCCGTTGCCGTCGGTCGCCAGCGCCACCCCGCGGCCGGACTCCTCGTCGATCCGGAGCAGGCCGCCGTCCTCCGGCATGGCCAGCACGGTGTCGCCGCGCACGTACCGGTCGTACTGCTCGGTGACCCAGCTGGCGTCGGCCAGCCCGGGCGCGGCCAGCAGCCGCAGCAGGGTGTCCCGCAGGGCCGGGCCGCCGGCCGGGCGCGGCAGCGCGGCCGGGTCGTCGGCCGCCAGCGCGTCCTGGCTGGCCGGGCGGGCCAGCGGGCGCTGGTAGACCGGGCCCTCGTCGGCGGCGGTGCCGGGCGGGATGTCGACCACGGTGTCCCCGTGCCAGGTCATCTCCAGCCGCCCGGTGCCGGTCACCTCGCCGATCACCGTGGCCTGGACCCCCCACTTGGCGCAGACGGCCAGGAAGCGCGGCACGTCGGCCGGGGTGACCACGGCCATCATGCGCTCCTGGGACTCGCTCATCAGGATCTCCGGCGGTCCCAGGGATGTGTCGCGCAGCGGCACCGCGTCCAGCCGCACCCGCATGCCACCGGTCCCGGCCGCCGCCAGCTCGGTGGTCGCGCAGGCCACGCCGGCCGCTCCCAGGTCCTGGATGCCGGTGACCAGGTCCTCCCGGTACAGCTCCAGGCAGCACTCGATCAGCAGCTTCTCCAGGAACGGGTCGCCGACCTGGACGCTGGGCCGCTTGGCCGAGCCCCCTTCGGTCCCGAACGTGGCGCTGGCCAGCACCGACGCGCCGCCGATGCCGTCCGGGCCGGTGCGCGAGCCGAGCAGGATGACCTGGTTGCCCGGCCCCTCGGCGATGGCCTCCTTCAGGTCATCGTGCCGCAGGACGCCCACGCACAGCGCGTTGACCAGCGGGTTCCCCGCGTAGCAGGGGTCGAAGGCCAGCTCCCCGCCGATGTTGGGCAGGCCCAGGCAGTTGCCGTAGAACGAGATGCCGCTGACCACGCCGGGCAGCACCCGGCGGGTGTCCGGGGCGTCGGCCGGCCCGAACCGGAGCGCGTCCATCACCGCCACCGGGCGCGCGCCCATGGCCAGGATGTCGCGGACGATGCCGCCCACGCCGGTGGCCGCGCCCTGGTGCGGCTCCACGTAGGAGGGGTGGTTGTGTGACTCGATCTTGAACGTGACCGCCCAGCCGCCGCCGACGTCGACCACCCCGGCGTTGGCCCCGATCCCGGCCAGCAGCGCATCGCTGGCCGGTGCCTTTTCACCGAACTGGCGCAGGTGCACCTTGGACGACTTGTAGGAGCAGTGCTCGCTCCACATCACCGAATAAAGGGCCAGCTCGGCGTCGGTCGGACGGCGGCCGAGCAGGTCGCGGATGCGCTGGTACTCCGGGCCGGTCAGGCCCAGCTCGGCGTACGGCTGTGGCTGGTCCGGGCTGTCCGCCGCCCGCGTCACCGTGTCCTGGCCCGGTGCCGTGGCCGTGGTCTCCGGAGCGGTCACCGGGCCACCTCCGTCAGCGCCGACACGGCCGAGGTGAAGAAGCCCAGCCCGTCGGTGCCCGGCCCGGTCAGCCCGTCGGTCGCGTACTCGGGGTGCGGCATCAGGCCGACCACGTTGCCGGCCTCGTTGCTGACGCCGGCGATGTCCCGGGCCGAACCGTTCGGGTTGGCCAGATAGCGGACCACCACCTGCCCGCCCGCCTCGAGCGCGGCCAGCGTGCCGTCGTCGGCCGCGTAGGCGCCCTCACCGCTCTTCAGCGGGATCGTGATCTCCTGGCCGCCGGTGTAGTCGCGGGTCCACCGGGTGCCGGTGTTCTCCACCCGCAGCCGCAGGTCCCGGCTGACGAAGTGCAGGCCCGCGTTGCGGGTCAGCGCGCCCGGCAGCAGGTGCGCCTCGCACAGGATCTGGAAGCCGTTGCAGATGCCGAGCACCGGCAGCCCGGCCCTGGCCGCGTCGCCCAGCTCCGCCATCACCGGGGAGAACCGCGCGATCGCGCCGCACCGCAGGTAGTCGCCGTAGGAGAAGCCGCCGGGGAGGATCACCGCGTCCACGCCGTGCAGGTCGTGCTCGTCGTGCCAGAGCGCGACCGGCTGGCCGCCCGCCCGGCGCACGGCCCGGGCCGCCTCGCCGTCATCCAGCGAGCCCGGGAACGTGATCACACCGACTCGCGCCGTCACAGAGCACCGTCAAAAAAGCAGATGAGGGGCACGCCCCGAGGTTACCGGCTACCAGCGCCTCAACTGGCGGCGCGCATCCAGGTCATCGGCGCGTCGGCCGACCAGTCGATCCGCTTGCGCAGGGTGACGACCGTGCCGCGGCCCGGCCGGGTCCGCAGGCTGAGGTCGTCGACGCAGGCGCGGATGATGTCCAGTCCGCGGCCGGACTCGGCCAGCGTGGCCACGTCGGGCTCGCGGGCGGCCCGGCGCCGCTCACCGGCGGCGCTGTCGCCCCGGGCCGGTCCACCGGCCGGGGCGCCGCGCCAGCTCAGCTTGCGGGCCGGCAGCCGGAAGGTGTGGCCGGACCGGCGGCGGCCGCCGCCCAGGGTCAGGCCGGCCGACGGGCGCGACAGCCGCCCGGCGCCCACCGCCCGCGGCGCGGACGGGGCCGGGACGGTCCCCTCGGAGCCGGCGAAGCTGTGATCCTCGGCGATCTCGACCTCGCACCGGGTGGGCCCGATCGTGACGACGACCGCGTAACCGGTCACCCGCGGGCCACCGTGCCGGAGCACGTTCGAGCAAGCTTCGGTGGACGCCAGCAGCAGGTCGGAGACGCTGTCGTCGGCCATGCCGACCGAATGCAGCACGGTGCCGAGCACGTGCCGGGTCACCGGGACGCTGAGCGGCTCACGCTGGAAGGTCAGGCAGAACCTGGCGGTCACCGGCGCGGCCCCGCCCGCACCCGTGTTGACGCCTGCGGCTGACTTCGGCTGAGTCACCTGCGCACGCACCCGCCTCCGCGTATCGGGGTCCGCCACCGCTGCGGTGGCGAATCTCCGGTCCCCTCCTGCGAAGGTTCCCGCCGGCGTCAGTCATAATCGTGAAATCCCAGTGTTACACCGGTCCGTTATCTTCCCGTTTCCGGTCAGATGGGGATCAGCCCGGATGCACGGTAAATTCTTCGATCACCGGGTTGGCCAGCAGGTCACCGGCCAGCTTGGCCACCTTTTCCAGGGCCGCGTCGTCGGCCGGGCCGTCGATCTCGACCTCGAACCGCTTGCCCTGGCGGACGCCGAGGATCTCCCCGTAGCCGAGCCGGTGCGCCGAGTCCGCGATCGCGTCCCCCTGCGGGTCGTGAATTTCGGTCTTCAGCATGACGTCAATAACGACGCGGGCCACGTATCCTCCCCGGGCTGCCGGGGCACATATGCTCACATGCATCTGCGCCAGGGCCGCAGCGTACGCGATGAGACCCACGCTCGCGGCAGCCCGGGCCGGCAGATGCACAACTTCATCGTGCTACCCCCCTTAGGGGCGCCCGCCACAAGCGGGCGACAATGCACACCGACCGGCCGGACCTGGCGATCCCGGGCTGGCCCTGAGGATCAAGGAGTGGCACGTGTCCGTCGAAGCCGGCGGTTCGTCCGCCGCAGATGAGGTCATGCCCTCGGCCGGCCCTTCGCCCGCCGTGGCCTCGGCCCCGCCGCTGGCGTCCGCGCCCGCCGCCGCGGCCGGCCTGGCCCCGGCCGCCGGGGCGGCCGAAGACCTGGTGCAGTTGCTGACGCCGGAAGGCCAGCGCATCCGGCACTCCGACTACCCGCTCGACGTCTCCGCCCGCGAGCTTCAGGGCCTCTACCGCGACCTGGTGCTGGTCCGGCGGCTGGACACCGAGGCGATCTCCCTGCAGCGCCAGGGTGAGCTGGGCCTGTGGGCGTCGCTGCTCGGCCAGGAGGCGGCCCAGGTCGGCTCCGGCCGCGCGCTCAGCCCGCAGGACATGGCGTTCCCGAGCTACCGGGAGCACGGCGTGGCCTGGTGCCGCGGGGTCGACCCGCTCAAGCTGATCGAGCTTTTCCGCGGGGTCAGCAACGGCGGCTGGGACCCGGCCGATCACAAGTTCCACCTGTACACGATCGTCATCGGCAGCCAGACGCTGCACGCCACCGGGTACGCGATGGGCATCCAGCGCGACGGCGCCACCAGCGACGGTACCAACGGGGACGGCGGCGAGGCCGTGATCGCCTACTTCGGCGACGGCGCCACCAGCCAGGGCGACGTGAGCGAGGCGTTCAACTGGGCCGCGGTCAACAACGCGCCGGTCGTGTTCTTCTGCCAGAACAACCAGTGGGCCATCTCCGAGCCGCTCGAGCGGCAGAGCCGGGTCCCGCTCTACCAGCGATCCCGCGGCTTCGGTTTCCCCGGCCTGCGGGTGGACGGCAACGACGTGCTGGCCTGCCTGGCCGTGACCCGGGCGGCGCTGAAGGCGGCCCGCGAGGGCCAGGGCCCCACGCTGATCGAGGCGTTCACGTACCGGATGGGCGCGCACACCACCACCGACGACCCGACCCGGTACCGGGTCGCGGCCGAGCTGGAGGCCTGGAAGCTGCGCGACCCGATCGAGCGGGTCAAGGCCTACCTGCTGCGGGCCGGGGCGGCCGACACCGACTTCATCGACCAGGTCGACGCCGAGGCGGACCAGCTCGGCGCCTGGCTGCGGGACGCCACCCGGGCCATGCCCGACCCGGCCCCGCGGGAGATATTCGAGCACGTGTACGCCGGGCCCCAGCCGATCCTGGACGGCGAGCGCGACGTCTACGCCGCCTACCTCGATTCGTTCGCGGACGCGTCTGTCCCGGAGCCGGACCCGGCTCCCGGCGAGGCGCAGGTCCAGCCTGCGGTGGCGCAGGCGTTCGCTCGTGGCGGGGAGGAAGTATGACCACGCTCACACTGTCCCGGGCGCTGAACGAAGGGCTGCGCCGGGCCCTCGAGGACGACCCCAAGGTCCTGATCATGGGCGAGGACGTCGGCAAGCTCGGCGGCGTCTTCCGGATCACCGACGGCCTGCAGAAGGACTTCGGCGAGAGCCGGGTGGTGGACACGCCGCTGGCCGAGTCGGGCATCGTCGGCACCGCGATCGGGCTGGCCCTGCGCGGCTACCGGCCGGTCTGTGAGATCCAGTTCGACGGCTTCGTGTACCCGGCCTTCAACCAGATCGTGTCCCAGCTGGCCAAGATGCGGTACCGGTCCCGGGGCAAGGTGGCGCTCCCGGTGGTGATCCGGATCCCGTTCGGCGGCGGCATCGGCGCGGTCGAGCACCACAGCGAATCGCCCGAGGCGCTGTTCGCGCACACCGCCGGACTGCGGGTGGTGGCCTGCTCCAGCGGGCCGGACGCGTTCACCATGGTCCAGCAGGCGATCCGCTGCGACGACCCGGTCATCTTCTTCGAGCCCAAGCGCCGGTACTGGGAGAAGGCCGAGGTCGACACCGCGGCCCCGGTCAGCGGCGCGCTGCCGCTGGACGCCGCGCGGACGGTGGCCGAGGGCACCGACGTGACCGTGCTCGCCTACGGCCCGATGGTCAAGGTGGCCCTCGACGCGGCCGCCGCGGCCGGGGAGGACGGCCGCAGCGTCGAGGTGATCGACCTGCGCTCGCTGTCCCCGCTGGACCTGCCCACGATCGCCGCCTCGGTCCGCCGCACCGGCCACTGCGTGGTCGTGCACGAGGCGCCGGTGTACGCCGGCCTCGGGGCCGAGATCGCGGCCCGGGTCACCGAGGAGTGCTTCTACTCGCTGGAGTCCCCGGTGCTGCGGGTCGGCGGGTTCTCCACCCCGTACCCGGCCTCCCGGAACGAGGATCACTACCTGCCGGACCTGGACCGGGTGCTGGACGCCGTCGACCGCGCTTTCGCGTACTGAGGAGGGAGCCCGATGACCGAACGCAAGCAGTTCCGGCTCCCCGACGTCGGGGAAGGCCTGACCGAGGCGGACATCGTGACCTGGCGGGTCAAGCCGGGCGACCCGGTGACCGTCAACCAGGTGATCGTGGACATCGAGACGGCCAAGGCCGTCGTCGAGCTGCCGTCCCCGTGGGACGGCGTGGTCGCCGAGCTGATGGTGGACGAGGGGCAGACCGTCGACGTGGGCACCCCGATCATCGCCGTGGACACGGCGACGGCGGGCGGCCCGGCCCCGGCCGGTCCCGCCGCGGCGGCGCCCGCCCGCGACACCGCCGCCCCGGCTCCCGCGGCCGCGGCCCCGGCCGCCTCGGCGCCGGATGGCCCGGCCCGTCAGCCGGTCCTGGTCGGTTACGGTGTAAAGGCCGGATCGACCAAGCGACGCCCGCGCAAGACCACCCCGATGGCCCCGGTGGCCGCGTCCACCGCGCCTCAGGCACCCCAGGCGACCCAGGCGCCCCGCACGCCTCAGGCGCCTCAGATGCCCCAGGGGGCCTCCACAGACCCAGCGCCCGCGACCGCAACGCCAGTCAATTCAGGCCCGACGGCACCGACCGTGCGGGAACAGAACGGCGGCGGCCGGGCGCTGGCCAAACCTCCCGTCCGCAAGCTGGCCCGGGACCTGGGTGTCGACCTCAGCCAGCTGAGCGGCACCGGGCCCGCCGGATCGATAACCCGGCAGGATATCCAGCGCGCGGTAGACCACCCGGAAACGTTTTCAATCCCGGATAAACCGGAAAAGGCCGTCACCGGCGCTACGGCGGCCCAGCCGGTGCGGGGCGGCGCCGACGCGGCCCGCGAGGAACGCATCCCGGTCCGGGGCGTGCGCAAGCACACCGCCGCGGCCATGGTCGGCAGCGCGTTCACCGCCCCCCACGTGACCGAATTCCTCGAGGTCGACGTGACCGCGACGATGGCGGCGCTGGCCCGGATCCGCACGCTGCCGGAGTTCGACGGCGTGCGGGTCTCGCCGCTGCTGCTGGTGGCCCGGGCGCTGCTGGTCGCGGCCGCCCGGCACCCGCTGATCAACTCCAGCTGGGACGAGCAGGCCCAGGAGATCGTGGTCAAGCGCTACGTCAACCTCGGCTTCGCGGCCGCCACCGACCGCGGCCTGCTGGTGCCGAACGTCAAGGACGCGCACGCACTGTCGCTGCCCGGGCTGGCCCGGGCGCTGGCCGCGCTGACCGCGACCGCGCGGGACGGCCGCAGCACCCCGGCCGATCTGACCGGCGGCACGATCACGATCACCAACGTGGGAGTGTTCGGGGTGGATGCCGGCACGCCGATCCTGACCCCGGGCGAGGTGGGCATCCTTGCTTTCGGGCGGATCAGGGAGGCACCCTGGGTGCATGACGGCCAGCTCGTCGTGCGCCAGGTGACCACGCTGTCCCTGTCGTTCGACCACCGCGTCGTCGACGGGGAGCTGGGCTCGGCTGTCCTCCGTGACGTGGGTCAGATGCTGGAAGACCCGGTCCGCATGCTGGCCTGGGCCTGATCGCGAACGAGTGGAGAATCACGATGCGTGACCGCCGAACCGCTGGCCTGCTGACCGGCAACGACCTCGATGACCCCAGGCCAGCGGCCTGGCGGCAGGGCCCGTCGGTGGGCAAGGCGATCCGGGCGGCCATCTTCATGACCGGCTTCCTCGGCCTGCTGTGGCTGATCCAGCTGATCAACTGGGCCGACAGCTACCACCTGGACCGGTTCGGCATCCTGCCCCACCACGAGAGCCACCTGGGCGACATCTTCACCGCCCCGCTGCTGCACTTCAACTGGCAGCACCTGGAAGGCAACTCGATCCCGTTCCTGGTCCTGGGCTTCCTGGCCGCCTACCGCGGCATCATGAAGTTCATCTGCGTGACCCTGATCGTGGCCATCACCAGCGGCCTGGCCGTCTGGTTCTTCCAGTCCAGCACCGAGCTCACGGTCGGGGCGAGCGGGCTGATCTTCGGCTACTTCGGCTACGTGCTGGTGCGGGGGCTGTTCGACCGCAACGTGATCGACATCGTGGCCGGGGTCCTGGCCGGAGTCTTGTACTTCAGCATCCTGACCGTCGCGATCCCGGGCACGCCGGGCGTCAGCTGGATCGGCCACGCCGGCGGGCTGGCCGGCGGCGTGCTGGCCGGCTGGGTGCTGCGGTCGCGGCGCCCGGCTGCGCGGCGCCCGGCTGCGGGACGCCCGGTCGCCGCTGCGCCGAGAGCCACCGTGACCAAGGACAACCCACGGGCGGCACTGCACAAAGAACTCGACGATATGGGGCTCTGATGATCCGGCACACGGTCATGTTCACCTGGAAAGCTGACGCCACCGAGGTGCAGAAGAAGCGCGTGCCGGAAGAGCTGTCGCGCCTCCCCGGCGTCGTCCCCTCGATCCGCGCCTACGTCATGGGCCCGGACATCGGCGTCAACCCGGGCAACTACCAGTTCGTCGTCACCGCCGACTTCGACGACGTCGACGGCTACCTGGCCTACCGCGACGACCCGGCCCACCAGGCCATCATCAAGGAGCACATCAACCCGATCGTCGAGAAGCGCTCGGCGGTCCAGTTCGAGTACTGAGGCGCGGGCCTCGGCCGGAGGTTCGGGTACGTTTTCCCGCACATTCTGCGGGAAAACGTACCCACATCCGCGAGCCGCCTAGAACGCCGCTTCGGGGATCTCCATCAGGTCCAGGGTGGTGTCCTCGGTGATGCGCCGGTCGGCGTTCAGCCGCGGCAGCACCGTCGCCGCGAAGAACCCGGCGGCCGCCAGCTTGCCCGTGTAGAAGTCCCGGTCCCTGGAAGCCGACCCGAGCTCCATCTCATCCAGCCGCTCCAGCGCCACCTCGGCCTGACGCGCCAGCAGCCACCCGACCAGCAGGTCGCCCAGCGCCAGGAGCAGCCGCGTCGTGTTGAGCCCGACCCGGTAGATCTCGGACGGCTGCTCCCCCATCTGGCCGAGGAAGCCGCCCATCGCCGCGACCATGGCCTCGACGTCGTCGGCGGCCTGGGCGAGGGCGGCCCGCTCGGACTTGAGACGCCCGTTGCCGCCGTCCTTGGCCGCGAACGCGCGGATCTCGGCCAGCACGCCGCCAAGCGCCGCGCCGCCGTCGCGGACGATCTTGCGGAAGTACAGGTCCTGGCCCTGGATGCCGGTGGTGCCCTCGTACAGGCTGTCGATCTTGGCGTCCCGGATGTACTGCTCGATCGGGTAGTCCTGCAGGAAGCCGGAGCCGCCCAGCGTCTGCAGCGACAATGCCAGCATCTCGTACGCGCGCTCGGAGCCGAGGCCCTTGACCACCGGCAGCAGCAGGTCGTTCAGGGCCACGGTGGCCGGGTCGGGCCGGCCCGCGGCGACGGCCTGCTGGATGTCGTCCTGGACGGTGGCGTTGTACAGCACCAGGGCCCGCATGCCCTCGGCGTAGGCCTTCTGCAGCATCAGCATCCGGCGCACGTCGGGGTGGTGGGTGATCGTCACCCGCGGCGCGGCCTTGTCCAGCATCTGGGTCAGGTCGGCGCCCTGGAAGCGGTTCTTCGCGTACTCCAGCGCGTTCAGGTAGCCGGTCGACAGGGTGGCGATCGCCTTGACCCCGATGACCATGCGGGCGTGCTCGATGATCTGGAACATCTGCCGGATGCCGTCGTGCACCCCGCCGACCAGCGTGCCGACCGCGGGGGTCTCACCGCCGAAGGTCATCTCGCAGGTGGTCGAGGCCTTCAGGCCCATCTTGTGCTCGACGTTGGTGACCCGGACGCCGTTGCGCTCGCCGGGTGAGCCGTCCTCGTTGACGAAGAACTTGGGCACCAGGAACATCGACAGCCCCTTGGTGCCGGGGCCGGCGCCCTCGGGGCGGGCCAGCACCAGGTGGAAGATGTTCTCGGTCATGTCCTGCTCACCGCTGGTGATGAACCGCTTGACGCCCTCGATGTGCCAGGTGCCGTCGGGCTGCTCGATCGCCTTGGTCCGGCCGGCGCCGACGTCCGAGCCGGCGTCCGGCTCGGTCAGCACCATCGTCGAGCCCCACTTGCGCTCGATCGCCTGGACCGCGAACTCCTTCTGCTCCGGGGTGCCGATGTTCCACAGCAGGTGGGCGAAGGCGGGACCGCTGGAGTACATCCAGACGGCCGGGTTGGACCCGAGGATCAGCTCGGCCACCGCCCAGTACAGCGACCGCGGCGCGTGCGAGCCGCCGATCTCGGTGGGCAGGTCGAGGCGGTACCACTCGGCGTCCATGTACGCCTTGAACGAGCGGCGGAACGAATCGGGGATCGTGACCGAGCCGTCGGCCGGATCGAACACCGGCGGGTTCCGGTCGGCGTCAGCGAACGACTCGGCCAGCGGGCCCTCGGCCAGCCGGTTCACCTCGTCCAGAACGCCCCGGGCCGTCTCCTCGTCGAACTCCTGGTACGGCTCGGCCCCCATGATGTCCTGGCGGCGGAGCACCTCGAACAGGTTGAACTCGATGTCACGGAGGTTGCTCTTGTAGTGGCTCATCCAAACCTCAAGCGCGTCTCATGCCTGCCCGGCTGTCTGCCCGACCAGGCGGCCACCGACAAGCTACTCGCTGGTAACTATAACCGACGATCCGAAAGGCGGCCAGCGGGGCGGGGGCGCGGACGGCCGCCCCCGCCCGGGCCCCACACCACCGGAACAGCTGGCCGGGCGGCCGGCGCTGCAACCGGGGAACGGCTCCCCGCTTGGATAGCCTGGCCAGAAGCTGGCACTGCGGCGATCTGGGCAGTGCGGACGGGCAGCGAGCAGGAGCACTGATGACCGACGGGCGTGACGACAGCCGGGGCGAAACGCTCCGGCGCCGGCCGCCGCGCCCGCAGCTGCACTCGGAGGCCCAGGGCCGGCTGGCGGCCCGGGTGGCGACCAGCCGCACGGCCCGGCGGCGGCGGCTCGGGCTGGTCATCTGCGGCGTGATGTCGGCGCTGGTGCTGCTGGTGGCGGGGGGCGCCTGGGGGCTGACCGGCTACATCAACGACACGATCAAACGGGTGGACGCCGGCACGTCCGGCGCCAGCACCACCGGGCCGCTGAACATCCTGGTCGCCGGGGTGGACCAGCGCACCGGGCTCACCCACCACCAGGAGGTCGTGCTGCACGTCGGCAGCGACGTCAGCACGAACTCGGACACGCTGATGCTGATGCACGTGTCGGCCGACCGGAGCCGGGTGACGGTGGTCAGCATCCCCCGCGACTCCTGGGTCGGCATCCCCGGGCACGGCGACAGCAAGATCAACGCCGCCTACGGCCTGGGCGGCCCCAAGCTGATGGTGCAGACCGTCGAGCAGGCCACCGGGGTCACCATCAACGACTACGTCGAGGTCAACTTCCTGGGCTTCGTCAAGGTGATCGACGCGCTCGGCGGCGTGAACATCTGCCTGCCGCAGCCGGTCGACGACAGCTACAGCGGGCTGCGGCTGTCGGCCGGCGAGCACCACGTGGACGGCATCACCGCGCTCGCCTACGCCCGCGACCGGCACTCGTTCGCCACCTCCGACCTGGCCCGCATCCAGGACCAGCAGAAGCTGATCTCGTCGGCGCTGACCTCGGCGATCCACTCCGGGCTGCTGGCCAACCCGGTGAAGCTGTCCAGCTTCATCAGCGCCACGCTGTCCGCGCTGACCGTGGACAAGAGCCTGAACGTGTCGGCGCTGGCCGACCAGATGAAGGGCATCAGCAGCCAGGACGTCCGGTTCATGACGGTCCCGCTGGCCAGCACCGACTATCACACGCCGGACGGCCAGGACGCGGTGCTGTGGAACCAGGCGGCGGCCGGTGCGCTGTTCAGCAAGCTGCAGAATGACCAGGACCTGACGCCGGCCACGCCCACCGCTACGGCACGTCCGGGAGCCAGCCATCCGGCCGGGCCGGGCGGCGGGTCAAGCGGGCGGCCGGCCGCGTCGCCGTCGGCGTCGGGCAGCGGTTCGCCGTCCGGCCAGACGGCGGCCCAGGACGCCTGCGGCTGACGTCAGCCGGGCGCCGGCTGACGCCTGCCCCGCGCCCGGGCTGATGACCGGCCGGCGTCCCGGGGTGGCCGCTACGCGACCCGGACCGCAACACGACCTGCTGTCGTGTTTCTACACTTTTAAGGCATGCCGCAGCGTGCGCGACTACGCTCACCCTGTGGCCGATCTGCGGGAACCAGTAACCGGGCTGCCCAAGAGGCAGCCCGCGCCCTCCCATGCCCCGGTGCCGCAGCGCGAATCGCGCGACCCGAGCGAGCAGGCACCTCGGCCCCGCAGCGGGCCGCCCGGCATGTCGACGGGCCGCCATCGGCGGCCGGTCCCCAACGAGCTGCCGCCGGAGGCACCGGCCCTCATCGTGGCCGTGGCCGGCCAGACCGGTACGCCGGACGTGGCGGCCGAGGTCACCTCGATCGTCCGGGTGGAGAACCCGAGCGTGGACGTGCGGATGGCCCGGGTCCGGGTCGGCCGGGACGATCCCGAGGGCCTGCCGGCGGTGCTCAACACCGTCGCGGCCGGCCGCCCGGCCGACCAGCCGGCCGCGATCGTGGTGCCGCTGCTGGCGCTGCCGTACCCGGCCGTGACCGACGCGATCCGCTACGACATCACCCAGAGCGGCGTCAACGCGCTGATCGCCGAGTCGTTCAACGTGAGCCTGACGTTCGCCGAGGCGCTGCACATCCGGCTGGCCGACGCCCGGCTGGCCCGGGCCGACCGGGTGCGGATGTTCAGCATCCCGACCTCGGCCGACGGCATCATCGTGGCCACCGTCGGCGGCAGCCACGCCGCCGCGGCCGCCACCCCGACCGCGGTGCTGCTGGCGGCCCGGCTGGCGCTGCCGGTGTTCGCGGCCGCGCTGGACGGCAGCCCGAGCATCGGTGAGGCGGCCGCCCAGCTGCGCCAGATGGGGGTCGGCCGGATCGCGATCGCGCCCTGCATCATCGGCCCGGAGACCCGGCCCGGTGACCTGGAGGCGGCCTGCGCGGCCATCGGCGCGGACTCGGCGGCGCCGCTGGGTGCGCACGACAGCGTGGCCAAGCTCGTGATGCTGGCCTACGGGCAGGTCCTGGAGCAGCTCGAGGAATCGTCGGCGCCCTCGTCGTTATCGCCGGCGCATTCGTCCTGAATCGCCCCCGCGCGCGGAGTACGGCGGACGTGGATCTACGGTGACATTTAGGCACCGTTTCTGACGTCCGACCCCACGGGGAGGCAGGACTATGACATACGGCCCGACCGGACCAGGCGACTTCAGCGATAACCCCTTCGACGACCTGTTCGGCCGCTTCTTCGGCTCCGGCCCGGGCGGCTCCCGGGGGCCCGTGCGGCGCGTGGACATCACCCAGCTGATGACCGAGCAGGCCAAGGACCTGCTGCGCGACGCCGCGTCCAAGGCCGCCGAAGACGGCGACCCGGACCTGGACACCGACCACCTGCTGTGGGCGGTGGCCCGGCAGGACACCGACCGCCGGCTGCTGGCCGCGACCGGGGCCAACCCCGACACGATCGCGCAGGAGGCCATCCGGGACCGCCCGCGGCGGGAACCGGGCCGCGAAGGGCCGCCCACGCTGACGCCCGCGGCCAAGCGGGCCCTGCTGGACGCCCACCAGATCTCGCGGGCGATCGGTTCCTCCTACATCGGGCCGGAGCACGTGCTGTTCGCGCTGGCCGTCAACCCCGAGTCGCACGCCGGTGAGGTCCTGAGGTCGAACCATGTGACCCCGGAGACACTGCAGCAGGCGGTGACGGGCGGCGGGCCAGGCGGACCCGGCGGCCCGGGGCGGCCACCGGCGACCAGCACGCCGACCGTGGACGAGTACGGCCGGGACCTGACCGCGCTGGCCCAGGAGGGCCGGCTGGACCCGGTGGTAGGCCGGGACGACGAGATCGAGCAGACCATCGAGGTGCTGTCCCGGCGGACGAAGAACAACCCGGTACTGATCGGTGACCCGGGCGTGGGCAAGACGGCCATCGTGGAGGGCATCGCGCAGCGGATCGTGGACGGGGACGTGCCCGACACGCTGCGAGACCGGCGGGTCGTCGCGCTGGATCTCGGCGGCCTGGTCGCCGGGACCAGATACCGCGGGGATTTCGAGGAACGCCTGAAGAAGGTCATCGACGAGATCCGCGACCACAGCGACGAGCTGATCGTGTTCATCGACGAGCTGCACACGGTGGTCGGCGCGGGGGGCGCGGAGGGCTCGATGTCGGCCGGGAACATGCTCAAGCCCGCGCTGGCCCGAGGTGAGCTGCACATCATCGGGGCCACTACGATCGACGAGTACCGCAAGAACATCGAGAAGGACGCGGCGCTGGAACGGCGGTTCCAGCCGATCATGGTGCCAGAGCCGTCGGTCAGCGACACCATCGAGATCCTGCGCGGACTGCGGGACCGGTACGAAGCGCACCACCAGGTCCGGTTCACCGACGAGGCCCTGGTCGCGGCGGCCGAGCTGTCCGACCGTTACATCACCGACCGGTTCCTGCCCGACAAGGCCATCGACCTGATCGACCAGGCGGGCGCCCGGGTGCGGCTGCGCAGCGTCACCCCAGCCCGGGACCGGCGCGAGGCCGAACGCCAGCTGGAGGAGCGCCGCCGGGAAAAGGACCAGGCGGTGGCGGCCGAGGACTACGAGCGCGCCTCCCAGCTGCGGGACGAGATCAGCCAGCTGGAGAGCCGGGCCAACGACGGCCGCGCCCAACAGGTCGTGTCCGAGGTAACGGCGGCGGACATCGCGGAGGTGGTGGCCCGGTCCACCGGCATTCCGGTCAGCCAGCTGACCCAGGAGGAGAAGGACCGCCTGCTGCGGCTCGAAGAGCACCTGCACGACCGGGTCATCGGCCAGGACGAGGCGGTGGCCGCGGTGGCGGAGGCGGTCCGGCGGTCCCGGGCCGGGCTGGGTGACCCCGACCGGCCGATCGGCAGCTTCCTGTTCCTCGGCCCCACCGGGGTGGGCAAGACCGAGCTGGCCCGGGCGCTGGCCGAGGCCCTGTTCGGCAGCGACGACCGGATGATCCGGATCGACATGAGCGAGTTCCAGGAGCGGCACACGGTCAGCCGTCTGGTCGGCGCCCCGCCCGGCTACGTCGGTTACGAGGAAGCCGGGCAGCTGACCGAGGCCGTGCGCCGGACCCCGTACGCGGTGCTGCTGCTGGACGAGATCGAGAAAGCGCACAACGACGTGTTCAACATCCTGCTCCAGCTGCTGGACGACGGGCGGCTGACCGACGGGCAAGGCCGGACCGTGGACTTCAAGAACACGGTCGTGATCATGACCAGCAACCTGGGTTCGGACCTGATCGCCGGCCGCCGGGCGACCGGCTTCACCGCGGGCGACTCGGGCCCAACCGGCGACGAGTCGCTGCGGGACCGGCTGATGAGCCGTCTGCGGGAGCAGTTCCGGCCCGAGTTCCTGAACCGGATCGATGACATCGTCATCTTCCGCCAGCTGGACCAGACCCAGCTGCGGCAGATCACCGGCCTGCTGCTGGAGGAGACCAAGCGCCGGCTGCACGCCCAGCACATCAGCGTCGACTTCACCCCGGAGGCGGTGGACTGGCTGGCTCAGCGTGGTTTCCAGCCGGCGTTTGGGGCCCGGCCGCTGCGCCGGACCATTCAGCGGGAGGTGGACAACCGGCTGTCGGCCCAGCTCCTGGACGGGCGGCTGCAACCGGGCCAGCACGTCACCGTGTTTGTACAAGACGACCATCCCGGCTTCGAGGTCTCCGGGGCCCCGGAGACGGCCGAGGGAGGTTAGCCGCTCCCGGCTCAGCCGCTCCCGGCTCAGTCGGTGCCGGCGACCAGCGTCTCGAGCAGGATGCCGGGGTGGTCGCGCTGGATGCCGGCCAGCCGCCACTTGTCGGTGAACAGCGCCAGCAGCGCGCCGTCGAGGCGGCGGGTGAGCACCTCGCTGCCGCGCACCCCGGCCAGGCCGGCGGCGCCTTCGGGGTCGGTGCGGCGGGCCATCGTGTAGCCGAGGTGCTCCAGCTCGGCCCGGGCCCCGAACTCGTGCTCCAGCCGGTTCAGCACCACGTCGAACTGCAACGGCCCGACCGCGGCGAGCACCGGGGCCTGGTCACCGCGCACGTCGGAGGACAGCACCTGCACCACGCCCTCGGTGGCGAGCTGGTCGATGCCCTTGCGGAACTGCTTGTGCTTGCTGGCGTCCTTGCTGCGGACCACCGCGAAGTGCTCCGGCGCGAAGCTCGGGATCGGCGGGAACTCCACCGCCAGGCCGTCATAGAGGGTGTCGCCGGGCCGCAGCGCGGTGGCGTTGACCAGCCCGATCACGTCACCCGGGTAGGCCACGTCGAGGGTCTCGCGGTCGGCCCCGAACATGCTCTGGGCGTATTTGGTGGCGAACGGGCGGCCGGTCGCGGCGTGCGTGAGCACCATGCCGCGCTCGAACCGGCCCGAGCACACCCGCACGAACGCCACCCGGTCGCGGTGGTTGCGGTCCATGTTGGCCTGCACCTTGAACACCAGGCCGGAGAACGGCGCGTCGACCGGGCGCGGCTCGTCCTTGATGTCGGCCCGCGGCGCGGGGGCCGGGGCCAGCGCGACCAGGCTCTCCAGCAGCCGCCGGACGCCGAAGTTGGGCAGCGCCGCCCCGAACAGCACCGGCGAGGACTCCCCGGCCAGGAACGACTCCATGTCGACCTCGGCGCCGATCTCGGTCAGCAGCTCGAGCTCTTCCATCGCGGTGGTGTAGGCCTCGCCCTCGCGCTCGGTCGCTTCCTCGGCGCTCAGGTGCTCCTCCATCGCGCGGCCGGCCCCACCGGGGGTCCGGGTGAACTTGGTGAACTCGCCGGTGCTGCGCTCGACCAGCCCGTGGAAGTCACCGGCCACGCCGACCGGCCAGTTCAGCGGGGTCGGCCGCAGCCCGATCCGCTGCTCGATCTCGTCCAGCAGTTCCAGCGGCTCCCGGCCGGGCCGGTCCCACTTGTTCACGAACGTGATGACCGGGATGTGCCGGTTGCGGCACACGTCGAACAGCTTCAGCGTCTGCGGCTCCAGGCCCTTGGCCGAGTCCAGCAGCATGATCGCGCAGTCGACGGCCTCCAGCACCCGGTAGGTGTCCTCGGAGAAGTCGGCGTGCCCGGGGGTGTCGAGCAGGTTCAGCACCATGCCGTCGTAGTCGAAGCGCAGCGCGGCCGACGTGATCGAGATACCGCGATCACGCTCCATCGCCATCCAGTCCGAGGTCACACCCCGGCGGCCGGCCTTGCCGTGCACCGCCCCGGCCTGGGTGATGGCCGACGCGTGCAGCGCCAGCGCCTCGGTGAGGGTCGACTTGCCCGCGTCCGGGTGGCTGATCACCGCGAACGCCCGCCGCCGGCCCGCTTCCGTCACGATCTCGGTCCCGGCTGGACGCTGGTACGCCTGTTCTCCTGCTTCGACCACCGTCACTTGCGGCCGCTCTCCTTCGTCGTCTGGCGTCGCCTCGCACGCGGGGGCAACCCGGGCGAGTCTAATGTCACGCCGCTATAACACGGGAACCGGGCGAGGAAATCCCTTGCCCGCCTCGAAGAGGAAACGGACGCTGGTGGCCAGGAACGGGCCGTCCCGCTCGATCTGCTCGTGCAGCGCCCGCAGCCGGTCCCGGTAGGCGGCCACGGTGAAGCCGGGCACGATCCAGATCACCTTGCGCAGGAACACCACGACCGCGGCCACGTCGCTGAACTCCATCCGGCCGCGGAACTCCCGCAGTCCGGTCACGGTCAGGCCGGCCCGCTCGGCCCCGAGCACCGACCACTTGGGGTCGCGGTGCGGCGGGTCCGGCGGGGACGGCTCGGGCGGGCCCATCATGAACTCGGTCAGCTCGGCCACCGACCCCGGCCCGACGTCCTGGGACAGGTAGCGGCCGCCGGGCTTGAGCACCCGGGTCACCTCGTCCCACGGCACGTACAGGGGATGACGGCTGCTCACCAGGTCGAACGTGGCGTCCGGGAACGGCAGGTCGCTGTGGGCGCCGGGCAGCTCCACCACCTGGGCGCCGTAGGCGGCCAGGTTGCGCCGGGCCACGGCCACGTTGGGCGGCCACGACTCGGTGGCGGCCAGCCTGGGCAGCGCACCCGTTGGCGCCTTCGGGGGGGTTGTGACGCGCCCGTTGGCGCCTTCGGGGGGGTTGGGCAGGCGGGCAGACTCCAGCGCGGCGGCCAGCACCTCGCCGCCGCCGGTCTGCAGGTCCAGGGCGCCTGCCCCGGGCACCCCGGCCAGCGCCGCCAGCCGCTGGCCGAGCAGCCGAGCGTAGCCCCAGGGGGGCCGTTCCTCGGTGGCGCGGGGCCGGTCGCTCCCGGGCAACCGGCCCTCGAACCAGGAGAAGTCCCAGCCCTCGACCGGGACCGACTCACCCTCGGCCAGCAGCTCTTCGAAGCGTGACACGGGGTGAGTCTGCCGGGGTCCGGGCGGCCGCGCCAGTCAATTCGGCTCGGGCGCCCGGGCGGCCGAGTGGGCGCCGATGAACGCCACCATCCGCCGGTTGAGCTCATCGACCCGGTCGAAGCCGCCGTGGCTGCCGGGGACGATGGCGACCTCCGCCTGCGGCATGACGCTGCCCCTCGCGTGGGCCTCGGCCGGGGTGAGCAAGGCGCTGCGGGCCCCGGTGATCAGCAGCACCGGCACGGTGATCGTGCGGAGCTCGTCGTCGGTGAGGACGGCCGGGAACTTCGGCTCCATCCGGAAACCGCGGCTGCCCGCCCACATGAGGTCGATCAGCTCCCGCTCCCGCATGAACGGGCTGTCCAGCCAGCGGGCGAGGCGGCGGCGCAGCGGCATCGGGGTCTTGGTGGCCAGGCCGCTGATCGAGAGCCACCACCAGAAGCGGGCGTCCAGCTTGGTCAGCCCGGCCGGGTCGAGCAGGGTGATGGAGGCGACGCGCCCGGGCGCCCGGATTGCCTGGTTCATCGCGATCCAGCCGCCGTAGGACACGCCGACCAGATGGGCCGGCCGATCGGCGAGCTGGCCGAGCATCTCGTCCAGCCAGGCCGCGCTGGCGTCCGGCGAGGTGATCGGGACGCGGGCGACGCTCGGGTTCGGGTCGCCGGGGGTGTCGATCGCGAACACCGGGCCGGCCTGCGCCAGCGCGGCCGCGTGCAGGTACCAGTACGAGGCGTTGAACCCGGCCCCCATCAGCAGCACGATCGGCGGCCCGCCCGCCTGCGGCCGGTAGGCGTGCACCCGCGTGGTCGTGGTCGCGGTCTCGACGTCGAACTCCTCGTAGGGCTGCGGCCACCGGGCAAAGGCCCGGTCGTAGCGGGCCATGAACTTGTCCCGGGCCGCGTCGCTCACCCACGTCCCCGGCTTGGCCTTGGGTGCCAGCATCACGTCTCCTCATCTCCCGTGGTGACGTTTTAATGATACAGCTGTACCATAAAGAAGGAAAGCGGCAGGTGACGAGTACGGTGAGCGGGTGCCGAAGCTGGTTGACCACGAGGAGCGCAGGCGGCAGATCGCCGGGGCCCTGCTCCGCGTCGCCGCGGCCCGGGGCCTGCACCAGGCGGGCCTGCGCGAGGTCGCGGCCGAGGCCGGGCTGTCGGTCCGGCTCATCCAGTACTACTTCGGGACCAAGGAACAGCTGCTGCTCTACGCCACCCACCAGCTGGCCGTCCAGCTCAGCGACCGGGTGATGGCGCGGGTGCGGGCGGCGGGCGGCGGCGGCCCGCGGGCGATCATCGAGGCGATCCTGGCCGAGGCGCTGCCGGACGACGAGGACGGCCGGATGTTCCACGTCATCTGGACGTCGTACCTGGCCCTGTCGCTGACCGACCCGGCGCTCGACATGGGCCCGCTGGGCCGGGATGCGGACGCGGTCGGCCGGGTCATCGCGGCTCAGCTGCGCGCCGCCCAGGACGCCGGCCAGGCGCCGCCCGGCCTGGACGCCGACCTGGAGGCGACCAGCCTGCTGGCGCTGTCGGCCGGCCTGAGCAACAGCGTCCTGGTCGGTGACCGCGACCCGGCCCAGGCCTGGGCCGTGCTCCGCTACCAGCTGGACCGCCTGCTGCCGCAGGAGTGATCGCGAACCGCTGGCGAATTACTCGCCAGTAACAAATAATGCGGTGGGGACACGATCGGGAAGGCGGACGGGCATGGCCGACAGCGACGTCATCGTGGTCGGGGCCGGGCTGGCGGGCCTGGTCGCGACCGCGGAGCTGGCCGACAGCGGCCGCCGGGTGCTGCTGCTGGACCAGGAGCCGGCCGCGAACCTGGGCGGGCAGGCGTTCTGGTCGTTCGGCGGCCTGTTCCTGGTCGACTCGCCCGAGCAGCGCCGCACCGGCATCAAGGACTCGCTCGAGCTGGCCCGGCAGGACTGGCTGGGCAGCGCCGGTTTCGACCGCGGCATCGACGACCCGGCCGGCCCGGACTACTGGGGTTACCGCTGGGCGGAGGCCTACCTGGAGTTCGCGGCCGGCGAGAAGCGCTCCTGGCTGCACGGCCTCGGCCTGCGCTGGCTGCCGCTGGTGGGCTGGGCCGAGCGGGGTGGCTACCTGGCCGACGGGCACGGCAACTCGGTACCACGGTTCCACGTCACCTGGGGCACCGGGCCGGGGGTGGTGGCCCCGTTCGCGCGGCGGGTGCGGGCGGCGGTGTCCGACGGGCGGGTGCAGTTCCGGTTCCGGCACCGGGTGGACGAGCTGACCGTCACCGACGGCGCCGTCGACGGGGTCCGCGGCACCCTGCTCGAGCCCAGCTCGGCTGGGCGCGGCTACGGCAGCTCGCGCGCCGAGGCGGGTGAGTTCGAGCTGCACGCGCCGGTGGTGCTGGTCACCTCGGGCGGCATCGGCGCCAACCACGACCTGGTCCGGCAGAACTGGCCAACGGCCGACCTCGGGCCGGCCCCGGACCAGATGATCTGCGGGGTGCCCGAGCACGTGGACGGCCGCATGCTGGCCATCGCCGCCGAGGCCGGCGGACGGATCGTCAACCCCGACCGGATGTGGCACTACACCGAGGGCATCCAGAACTGGGACCCGATCTGGGCCCGGCACGGCATCCGCATCCTGCCGGGGCCGTCCTCGATGTGGTTCGACGCCCGCGGCCGGCGGTTCCCGGCCCCGAACTTCCCCGGCTTCGACACGCTGGGCACGCTGCAGGCCATCTGCCGGTCCGGCTACGACTACTCCTGGTTCGTGCTGACCCAGAAGATCATCGAGAAGGAGTTCGCGCTCTCCGGCTCGGAGCAGAACCCCGACCTGACCGGCAAGGACATCGCCGGCCTGCTGCGCCGGGCGCGGGCCGGAGCGCCCGCCCCGGTCGAGGCGTTCAAACGCCACGGCGCCGACTTCGTGGTCGCCGGCACGCTGCCCGAGCTGGTGCAGGGCATGAACAAGCTGACCGCCGAGCCGCTCATCGACCTGGCCGAGCTGGAGCGTCAGATCGTGGCCCGGGACCGCGAGCTGGACAACTCGTTCACCAAGGACGCCCAGGTCATGGCCATCCACAACGCCCGCCGGGCGCTCGGCGAGCGGATCATGCGGACCGCCGCCCCGCACAAGATCCTCGACCCGGCGGCCGGCCCGCTGATCGCGGTGCGGCTGAACATCTTGACCCGCAAGACGCTGGGCGGCCTGCAGACCGACCTGTCCGGCCGGGTCCTGGCGGCTCCGGCCGGGCCCGGGGCCGCCCCCGAACCGGTGCCCGGCCTCTACGCGGCGGGCGAGGTGGCCGGTTTCGGCGGCGGCGGGGTGCACGGCTACCGGTCGCTGGAGGGCACGTTCCTGGGCGGCTGCCTGTTCTCCGGCCGCCAGGCCGGCCGCGCCATCGCCCGCGAGCTGGCCTGACCGGCGGCCGGGGGCGCTATGGTCCCGGCATGACCGGAATTCAGCCCGAGCTGTGGGTCGACCGCGCCGGGGCGGCCGTCGAGTTCTACCAGGAAGCGTTCGGCGTCACCGTGCTGCACCAGGCCGGCGACGGCGACGACATCGTCGCCCAGCTGGCCGTGGGGGACGCCGCGTTCTGGATCGCCACCGCCAATGTGGACGCCAAGCGGTTCAACCCGGCCGCGCTGGGCGGCGGGACCGGCCGCTACCTGCTGGTCGTCGACGACCCGGACGGCAGCTTCGCGCGGGCCCGGGCGGCCGGTGCGGTCGAGGCCGCCCCCATGGCCGACGAGCACGGCTGGCGGCTGGGGCGGATCATCGACCCGTTCGGCCACGAGTGGGAGATCGGTAAGCCGCTGGGTGAGTGGCCGCCGGCCTGATCGGCGGCGTCGGCGGCCAGCTCGGTCAGGGCTTGCCACGCCTCCCGGGCATCGTCGGTGTCCCCGTGCCCGGCCCGGAGCTGCTGGGTGAAGGCCGCCAGGTCGTCCAGCGTCCAGCGGATCCGGTAGAACCACAGCGCGGCCGGGTCGATGGGCCGGCCGGTGGCCGCGGTGTAACGGCGCGCTTCGTCGCCGGCCGGGTCGAGGACCGACCACAGGTCCCGCTCGGGCCGGGCCAGTCCGACCGTGTCCCAGTCGATCAGCAGCAGGCCGTGATCGGTCTGCAGCAGGTTGCCCGGGTGCGGCTCACCGTGGGTGATGACCAGGTCGGAGGCGGCCGCGACGCGGGTGGCGAGCCGGTCGAAGTCCGCCAGCAGCGTCCGGATCGGCCCGGCCGAGCGGGCCAGCAGGGTCCGGGCCGGTTCGGCAAACGGGCCGCCGGTCCACGGCCCGCCAAGGTCCCCCAGCGCGGCCTCCAGGTCCCCGCGCAGCGCGAGCGCGGGATCGGCCACCGGCACCTGCCAGCTGAGCCCAACTGGCCGGACCTGGTGCAGCGCGGCCAGCAGGTCCAGCCGCCGGGCCCGCGCGGGGGCCGCCAGCTCGCCGCCGAACTCGCCGGTCACGCCGCCGATGAGCGGGTACACGGCCAGCGCATATTTCGGATTAAAACGTCGCACCGGCTGACCGTCCACCGCCAGCTCCGGCGCCACCACGAACTCGAGCCCAGCCTGATCCCGTAGTGCGCGTGACGTTTTCAGGGTTTTCCGCAGCCCCCCGAAAGCGGTGGACCGGGTCTGGCCCAGCCACCCCTTGTGGTCCAGGTCATCGACGGTCACGAACCAGCGATCGCCGGCCACCCAGTGGTAGCTGCCCGCTCCCACCGGCGCGTAGGCCAGGGTGGCGGGCCGGATGCCCCAGCCCGCGGCCAGCGCTCGCCGCAGCCCGCGCTCGCTGACGCCCTCCGGCCGGTCCTTCACCGGCTCAGGCTAGAGAGCCGGCTGCCCGCCCGGCCAGGCATTTCCGGCGGGCAGCGGCCCGCTCGGGGCGGGGGCAGCGGCCCGCTGGTATACGTGGCCCATGACCGATCTCATGGACCTGACCGGTAAGACCGTGATCGTCACCGGCGCGTCGGCCGGCATCGGCGCGGCCACCGCGCGCCAGCTGCACGCGGCCGGGGCCTACCCGGTGCTGGCCGCCCGCCGGGCCGGCCGGCTGGCCGAGCTGAGCACCGAGCTCGGCGGGGCGCTGGCCGTGCCCACCGACGTGACCGACCCGGGCCAGGTAGCTGATCTGGTGGCCGCCACCCTCGACCGGCACGGCCGGATCGACGGGCTGGTGAACAACGCGGGCGCCAGCCTGCACGGGCCGCTGGACCGGATCGACCCGGCCGAGTTCGGCCGGAGCCTGCAGCTCAACGTGGTCAGTGTGCTCACGGTGACCCAGGCGGTGCTGCCCGCGATGCGCAAGCAGGGATCCGGCCGGATCGTGAACGTCAGCTCCGGGTCCACCCAGCGGGTCGCGGTCGGCATGGGCGCCTACGCGGCCGGCAAGACCGCCGTCAACATGCTCAGCGACGTGCTGCGGGAGGAGCTGGCTCCCGACGGCATCGGGGTGTCGCTGCTGCTGCCCTCGATCACCGCGACCGAGTTCAACGACAGCGCGTTCACCCTCGGCGTCTCGCCGCGGCCGGGCATGGTCGCCCACAGCCCGGATTACGTGGCCGGGGTGGTCCTGCGGCTGCTGCGCACCGGTGAGGGCCGGTTCGACATCCCGCACGGCCCCGAGCAGCCCGGCCTGGCCGGCCACTGACGTTCGTGCCAGCCGTACCTTGAACTCGGGTGGCCGCACGGTGGATCATGAGGGCGCGCGCGGCGAGCATTGAGGTGCAGGTGACCGGAACGGCCGGCACCGCAGCTCACAAGGGGTATCCCATGGTCGCATCGGCTCATCCCACACCTCCTCCGGCACCATCGCGTTTCGAGCGGTTCCTGATCAGGCGGTGGGAGTACCGCCACCCCGACGCCTGGCTCACCTTCCGCATGCTCGCCGGCATCTGGAACGCGTTCCTCGGGATCCTGCTGCTCGCCTACGGGTTCTACTGGCTGGCGCTGATCCCGTTGGCCGGGTCGGCCCTGATCTTCTGGACCGCCCACCGTATCTGGACCAAGGTCCACGGCGGCTGACGGACGGCATGCACCTCACCCCGGCGAGCAACGGCCGTGCGCCGCGGCCCCTCTTCGAGCGGCTGCTGATCAGGCGGTGGGAGTACCGCCACCCCAGCGCCTGGCTTGCCTTCCGCATGATCGCCGGCATCTGGAACGTGATCCTGGGGATCCTGCTGCTCGCCTACCGGTTCTACTGGCTGGCGCTGATCCCGCTGGCCGGGTCGGCCCTGATCTTCTGGACCGCGTACTACGTGCAGCGGCACACCGCTGAGCGGGTGCGCGAGCTGGAGCGGTCCCGCGACCACGTGGTGGACGACGCGGCCACGCGGCTGCGCCGGATCGAGCGCGACCTGCACGACGGGCCGCAGGCGCAGATGGTCGCGGTCGCGATGAAGCTGGGCCTGGCCCGGGAGAAGCTCACCGATGCGGACACCGCTGGTGCGGCGGGGGCCGCCGACGTGGCCCGGGCGCTGGAGCTGATCGAGGCGGCCCACCGGGGCGCCAAGGAGGCCATCACCGAGCTGCGCGAGCTGGCCCGTGGCATCCACCCCTCGGTCCTCGACCACGGGCTCGGCACCGCGCTCAGCACGCTGGCCGCGCGCAGCAGCGTCCCGGTCGAGCTGGTCACCGATCTGCCCGAACGGTCGCCGGCGGCGATCGAGACCATCGCCTACTTCTGCGCGGCCGAGCTGCTCACCAACGTGGCCAAGCACAGCGGCGCCCGGCGTGCCACCCTGGAGGTCGTGAGCGAGGCGGGCCGGCTGCGGATCCGGGTCACCGACGACGGCGCCGGCGGCGCCCGGGTCGAGGCCGCCGGCGGCCTGGCCGGCCTGGCCGAGCGGATCCGCACCGTGGACGGCCGGCTGCAGCTCACCAGCCCACCGGGCGGCCCGACGACGGTGACCGTCGAGCTGCCGGCCCGGCCCTGACCGACGGGAGCTGACCTGACCATGCGGATCGTGATCGCCGAGGACTCGGCCGTCGTCCGCGCGGGCCTGGCCGAGATCCTGGCCGACCGCGGCCATGAGGTGGTCGCCGCCGTCGGCAACGGCACCGACCTGCTGGCGGCGGTGGATGAGCACCGGCCCGACGTCACCGTGGTGGACGTGCGGATGCCACCCGGCTTCACCGACGAGGGCCTGCGGGCCGCGATCGCCATCCGCCGCGCCCACCCCAAGGTCGGGGTGCTGGTGTTCTCCCAGTACATCGAGACCCGTTACACGGCCGACCTGCTCGGCGCGGCCTCCGGCGGCGCCGCCGGCGTCGGCTACCTGCTCAAGGACCGCGTCGCCGACGTCGGCGAGTTCATCGAGGCGCTGACCCGGGTCGCGGCCGGCGGCACCGCCCTCGACCCGGAGGTCGTCACCCAGCTGCTCGGCGCCAGCCGCCGGGCCGGCGGGCTGTCCTCCCTCACCGCCCGCGAGCTCGAGGTGCTGACGCTGATGGCCGAGGGCCGCTCCAACGGCGCGATCGCCGGCTGCCTGGTCGTCTCCGAACGGGGCGTCGAGAAGCACGTGGCCAACATCTTCAGCAAGCTCGGCCTGCCCCCCTCCGGCGCCGACCACCGCCGTGTCCTGGCCGTCCTCCGTTACCTGGGGTCCTGAGGCCGGCCAGCACTGCGGCCGGCCAGCACCGGCGGCCGGCCCGCCCTCGTCAGTAGGGGACTTCGGTGCTCATGAGGTCGGCGAAGTCGACCGGTCCGGATCGTTTGGAAACCACCCGGCAGAAGCCGGCCGCGTCAAGCTCAAGGTGCGGCCCACCGGAGCCGGCCGTCCAGGTCCCGCCGGCCGGCCCGGTGAGCCGCAGGGAGAAGTCCTTGCCGTGCCGATCAGCCCACTCGCTGACCAGGTCGGCGACGATGACCCCGTCGTGGTCGGCCGTCAGCCGCGGCGCGCGGCCGAGCGCGTCGCAGATGTCGAGCCGGTGCATCCAGGGGTCGCGGGTCAGGATGACGTCGATCAGGTAGCCGAGCGTCCACGGCTCTTCGACCCCGTTGATCACCCCGCCGATCATGGTCCGGCGGCGGATGAAGCCCGGCGTCAGCCGCCGTCCCCGGACCGCCTTGGCGGCCTGCCGCCCGAACCGGTCCGCGATCGCCGGCCCGGTCCAGGTCGCCCGCTCGCTGACCTGCAGCGCGGTCATGATGTCGATGTCGATGTTGCCGTTGACGGTGGCCGCCCGGCGCTGGCGGCTGCCTTCGCGCATGGACGCGGCCATCTCCACCATGCCGAGCATGTGCGCCGCCAGCTGCCGGACGTCCCAGTCCGGGCAGGCGGTCGGCGCCGCCCAGTCGTCATGGCCGAGTGACCCCAGCAGTTCGGCGCAGCGGCCATACTCGGTGGCGGCCAGGCGCATGGCGGTCCGGCGGTCCAGGGCCGGTGTTCTAGGTTTCACTGTTTCCCCCTCGGTGGGTGCGGCTGGGCGGCAGGCCCAGGTCATCGGCGAACATGGTGAGCGTCCGGGGCAGCAGCACCCGCCAGCGATCACCCTTCGGGTCGTTGGCCAGCTGCTGGTTGACCAGGCCGCCGACCAGCGCGGTGTACAGGTCGAGATCGGCCTGGCGGTCGATGCCGATCTCGCTCAGGGCCGACCGCATCAGCCCGTAGCAGGCGATCGAGGACCGGTAGGCTTCCTCGCTCGGTGTGAAGTCCGGCAGCATCGGCACGTCCATCAGCTGGTGCCGTTCCAGGTCGCTGACGCCGAAGTCGAAGTAGGTGGTCGCCGTGGCGAGCAGCCGCCCCCGCGGATCGGCCGGGAAGGCCGCGACCGCCTGCTCCAGCACGGCGCGGAACTCGTCCCAGGCCTGCGCGAACATCGCGTCGTAGATCGCGTTCTTGGACGGGAAGTGCGAGTACAGCGATGGTGGCCGCATGCCGATCCGGGCCGCGATCTCGCGCAGCGTGACGCTGGTCAGGCCGCTCTCGTGGGCAACCTCCCACGCGGCCGCGAGGATCTCCCGCCGAGTTGCCTCACGACGTTCGGCTTTCCTATCGCGATTAGGTGAACCGGCCATAGTTAGGACAGTAAGCACTGGATTCGGCCGCGTCAAGAGCGGCAGGACTTCGGGGACTTGACCTAGCCGGCGCTGAAGCGGGAGTACTGGACCGGGTAATAACCGAGGCTGGCCAGCCCGGCCGGGCCATTGGTGTAGGCGTGGCTGGTGACGGTGGCCACGGACACGCCGTCGATGCGGGCGGAGATGGTGGTGCCCCGGGTGGTCAGGCTCATCGTGTAGGTGGGCCGGGCGGCCACCCTTCCCGATGCGAGCGTCACCGGCGCCGGGCCGTGGGCGGTCAGCTGCCAGGCGCCGGTGCGGTCGACCGTGAGCTCGTAGCCCCGCCACTGGCTGACCAGGCCCCCGAAACCCTGGAACCGGGCGATCAGCCCGGCGCCGGGCGGCGCCCCGGTCCCGGATCGCGGCAGCACCACGCGGGCCGAGACGGTGTAGTTGGCCCAGGTGTTGTCGCCCACGATCGCGTACGGGGAGATACCGGGGCCGAGGTAGTGCCATTCGACCGGCTGGCCCACGGTGGTCTGGGTCAGCGTGCCGTGGACGTAGCCGAACGACCCCTCGATCGGGGCGAGCATGGTGGCCATGCCCGCGCCGTCGGGGGTGGCGGTGTACGGGAGCGGCATCGGCCCGGCGGCCGATACTGCGGCCGGGACCGCGGCGGGCTGGCCGCCCGCCCGCGACTGCCCGGCGGTAGTGGTGAACGTGTACAGGTACCCGGGCCGCAGCACGGTGGTGAACGTGCCGTCGTGGGGGTGGATGTCGCTCAGCTTCAGGAACTGGCCGGGCCCGCGCAGGCTGGAGGCCCACACGTGGATCGTTGTGGCGGGCAGGCCGCCGGTGACGTGGATGGTTTCCGGGTGCGCGGCGGTGGCGGCCGAGGTCTCCGCCACCATCGTCCAGGCCGACCGGTTGGGGGCCATGTACGTGTCGTAGGTGTCGTATCTGCCGTCGCCGGGCAGGAGGGCGTTCGCCCCTTCGACGTAGCGCCAGCCGGGTTCGGTGAACTGGGTGGTGTGGGCGATCACCCAGGTCAGCGCCGTGACCTGGTAGGACCCGCTCCAGGGCTGGTCCGCCTGGATCAGGCCCCGGTTCTCAAAATCCAGGTCCGGCGGGATGGCGTCCAGCAGCGGCCAGATGATGATGCCGGTGATACGGGCCTGGTCGTAGGCGGCGTTGATGGCCCGGGCGAGCCCGCCGGGCCCGGCCAGCGCGAGGTCGGGCTGGCTGTCGGGGGTGGCTCCGAGCTCGGACTCCCACATCGGCTTGCCCAGGCGGGCCGCGATCTCCCGCGCCCGGACGGCCACCAGGCAGCGGAACCCGGTGGTGGGCAGCCCGCAGGTGTCGTGGATGCCGAGGACGCTGACCGCCTTGGCGAAGGGCGGGTCCTCGGCCATGTCGTCGGCGACGGTCCGCCAGGCAAACAGCGGGAAGTACCCCAGCGGCTTGCCGAGCCCCTCGTCGAACTGCGGGGTCTGATCGGCGGCGACGATCTCGGTGCGGGTGAACCCGGCGGCGTCCAGCGCCTTGCGCAGGTTCACGTACCAGTCCCGCTCGGCCCGGGTGCCCCGGTAGTGCTCGTTCCAGCCGCCGACGTAGCTGATGGTGAGGCCGTTCTTCCGGGCGCACCGCAGCCAGTCGACGACGTAACCCACGTCCGCGGTGCTCCAGATCCGCCCGTCCCGGTCCCGCGCCCAGGACGGGGCGGTCCACTGCAGGCCGTAGAGCTTGATCTTCGGATTGCGGGCCAGAGCCTGCCGGGCCAGCCAGAACTCGTAACCGGCGTTGCAGCTCAGCTGGCCCTTGACCGCTTCCACCGACGGTTCGGAGCCATCGGAGGAAAAGCCTCCGCCGCCGATTTCCAGCTTGAGCAGCTGCAGCGACGCCCCGTAGTGGGGCTTGAACATGTCGTCGAGGATCTGCGCGCGTTCCGGGGCGGGATAGTCGATCAGCAGCCGGGAGTTGCCACCGCCGCCGCTGAGCGCGCCGATGCCGTCAAAGGCCGGTCCCGGCCGGTTACCGTCCACGACGATCGTCCGGCCGGGTGGCGGTGCTGGCTCCTGGCTGGCCGCCTGGGCGGCCACCGGGGCGGCCGCGATCGTGGCGCCGCACCCCGCCAGCGCGGCCGCGGCCGTGATCCCCGCCACCAGCCACCTTCGCAGCCGAACCGCCATACTGGCTCCCCCCAGCTTGACTAGGTGTAACCCTGCCAGCTGCGGTCCCCGGGAGCGAACGCCGGGGAGGAGGATGAGTGCGCTCAGCTCCCTGACCGGGCCCGCAAGCGCCTGGGCCCGACGGTGAGCAGGGCGAGGGTGAGGCCGCTCAGCCCGAGCAGGGCCGGGTAGTCGCCGTACCCGTGGAAGCGGAACACGACGTGGTCGGTGCCCGCCGGGACGTCGACGGCGACCAGGGCCGGGGCCACCATCCGGGTCGGTTGCGGGCGGCCGTTGACGGTGGCCGTCCAGCCCGGGTCGTAGGAGGCGCTGAGCACCGCCACACCGGGGCGGCGCATCTGCACGGTTGCCGTCGCCGCCCCGGCGCTGAGGCCGGCGCTCTGGGCGCTGACCTGGCCGGCCGGGGGCGGGCTGGGCGCTTTCGGCAAGTGGCTGGGCGCGCCGCCGCTGGACCCGTACCTGACGCCCAGATAGGCGCCGTCGGCGGCCAGCCCGGACCCGAGCAGCCGGACGCTGCGGGTACCCACGTTCGTCCGGTTCGCCGCGATCTCACCGACGATCTGACCGGCCTGGACGTAGCCGGCGCCGTCGATCGTCCACAGCCAGCAGGGGCCGGAGCGCATCGCCAGCCGCGCGGGTACCGGCGGCTGCTGGCCGGCGGGCAGGATGAGGTAGCGGATCCCGAACAGCCGGTAGTCCGACGGGTCGTGCTCGTCGACGTAGTACTCCGGGTCGGTCATCAGCGATGCCGTCCGCAGGGTGTAGCCGACCTCGTCGACGTCGCGGCTCTCCAGGTACTTGAACACCGGGACCGCGCCGACGGTGAAGTCCTGCCCCCAGTTCGAGGGCATCCCCGCGTAGGTACGCCCGCCGCCGTCGTGCTCGATCACCGCGATGAGGCGATCGACGTCGGCACCTTGGGTACCGTCCGCGCGGCGCTGGGCCGCGATCGCGGCGGCGTCGTGACGATCGAACGCGCCGAGCTGAAGCCACGCCGGGGCCAGCACCGCAACCGCCACGACCAGCATCGCGGCCGGGGACAGGGCGGGCGGCCAACGGTGGGCCCGGGCTTCGAGCAGCCGTCCGCAGCGTCCCGCCAGCCACGCCACGCCCCGGCCGGCCAGCAGCAGCGCGGCCAGCTGCACACCCATCATGAAGCGGCGGAAGAAGAGGTCGGCGCCGCCCGGGATCACGTCGGCCAGCGACCCGAACGTGGTGCGGCCGAACGCGAACACCAGGCACACCGCGAGCGCGGCCAGCAGAGCGCGGCCGTCGGCGTCCGCGGGCCAGGCCAGCCACGCCAGCGCCAGCCCGACCGCCGCCAGCACGGTGATGACCGGCAGCCGGCCGTGGTCGAGCAACTGCCCGGTGACCAGCCAGCCGACCACCTGCCGGGCGCCGTAGCCGTTGACCAGCCCGGTGCCCTGCAGCGGCTCGTTGACGGCCGCCCACCGCCGCTGCCCGGCCAGCGGGACGATCACCCACGCCGACGCCAGCAGCGAACCGCCGAGCAGGATCGCCGCCCGCCGCAACCGGGTGACGAGCGGCCGCCCGGCGACCAGCGGCCAGAGCAGCAGCACCGCGAGCGCGAGGTAGCCGGTCTCGAAGTGCAGTGCGACGGTGAGCGCGGTCAGCAGGACCGCGCGGAAGTAGCCGCGCCCGTCGCGGATCGCCCGCCAGCTCCAGCCCCAGGCGAGCGGCAGCGTCCACGAGGCCCACAGCTGCGTCCAGACCCCGAACCCCGTCCACAGATAGGCCTGCTGCTCGTAGCCGACCCCGGCGGCGCTCATCAGGAACGGAGCCATCGCGGCGGAAGCGGCCGCGGCCAGGCCCGCCCCGAACGCCCTGGCCGCCAGATACACGCTGATCGGCCACAGTGACAGGAGCAGGTACAGCGACCAGCGGAACGCCACGTCCGGCCCGATCAGCAGGCCGAGCGCGCCGGTGAGCATCGCCGGGAGGCTCTGGTAGTGCAGGAACTGGGGCGACCCGGCCCCGAGGAACGGGAACCAGCTGGTGAGCGGCAGGTGCCCGGCCCGCAGCTGCGCGGTCGCGAACCGCACCATCTGCTCGTGCAGGGTGCTGTCGTCGAGATAGGTGACCTTGAACGTGAGCGCCCGCAGGCTCACCAGGTTCCAGCCGGCCGCCGCCGCGACGATCGACCACGGCCACCACGCAGCGGCCCGGCCCCCGCCACCATGCGGGGGCCGGACCACCGGCCGCGCGGTTACCGGCGCCCTCCCCGGCCGGGCGCCGGCGGCCGTCATCGGATCACCCGCCGGTGTTCCCGGTGTTGCCGGTACCCCCGGTGTCACCTGTCTTGAAGGTCGTGCACTTGTTCAGGCTCCAGGTCCCCACGCCGGTGTTGTCGCCAGTGGTGCCCGGCTTGATGACCTCCGTGCCGTTCGTGCCGATGAGAACCTTCAGCGTCGGCCCCGGTGCGCCCGGTGCCGGGGTGCAGGTGACCGGGCCCGCGACGGCGGCCGCCCCGGACTGCATGTAGATCGTGACCTGCTCGTGGATCCCCATCGCGGTGAGCCTGGCGTTCGCCTGGGGAAGCGACGTGGCCTGGTTGATCTGCACCACCACGGTGCCGCTGCTGCTCTGCGTGATGGTGTACGCGGCCGTCACCACCCGCCTGGCTCCCCCGGTCGCGGCCGGCGTGCTGCCCGGCGCGGTCAGGCCGAACGCGAGCGCGGTGCCCACCGCCGCCAGCGCGAGCGTGCCGCCCGCGAGGACGTGCGGACGCCGCAGGAGAGAGGTCCGGCCCGGCCCGGGCCGCTCGGCTTGCGCGAGCGCCGGGCCGTGCTCCCGGGCGATGTCGCGCCACAGATTGTCGGTGAACTTAGTCATCGTTCTCGTGCTCCTTCCGCAACCGGGACCTCGCCCGGGACAAGCGCTTTCGAAATGCGACCCGGGAGACGCCGAGGGCCTGCGCCGCCTCCATCGGGCTGAGCCCCTCCAGGTCGACAAGCTCGATCGCCGCCCGCTCGACCGCGGGCAGCCGGGCGTACCGCTGCATCAGCGCGGTCCCCTCGCGCTCGGCGTCGATCCGCCCGGCGAGCTCCTCGATCTCGTCCTCGTCGAGGGTCCGGTGGCCGCCGAGCCGGGCGACCGCGTCCCGGCCACCGGCCGACTGCTGGCAGTAGCGGGCGAACACGTGGGCAGCGATCCCGAACAGCCAGGCCCGGTCCGTCCCCCGCCGGGGATCGAACTTCGCGAAGCCGTCCACCGCCCGGACGAACGTCTCGGAGGTGAGATCGGCGACCGTGTGCGGGTCACGGCACCGCCGCGCGAAGTAGCCCATGAGAACGTCGACGTTGCGCAGGTAGACCTGCTCGAACTCCTCAAGCGGCGAGTCCGGCGGCCGCCCCCGCGACCGCCCGCTCACCGAGGCTGGCCGCTCCCGCATCGTCCTCACCGGTGCACTTGCCTCAATCCTCATGTCCCCTAGTTGCGCCTCTCGCCCCCGCCTGTGACATCCCCGTCCGACGGTATTCCGACGGTATTCCGACGGTAAAAGGCGAGCCCCGAAGTCAGGCGCCGGTGATCCACGGTCGCGCTGTCGTGCATCTACCTTGCCGGCCGGGATTCGCGTAGGGTGAGGGTGCTTCCCTGGACCTCGGAAGCTGCGCCCCCGTCCAACGGCCGGAACAGCAGAGATCCAGGGCTTTCTCATGTGTGGGCCAGCGCACCCCGGGTAGGCGCAGTTATCGGAACCGGCCTGGCCGGTCCGGAGACCCGGCATGAGATGGAGGCCGATGGTGGCCACGGGCTCCGAAACCGCGGCGCGGTTCTACGATTCCCGGCGCGGCATCTACTACGCCAAGCCAGTGCTCCGCGGCTGGATGCACCTGATCTGGTTCGCGGCATCCCTCGTGTCCGGCCCGTTCCTGCTGGTCCACGCCCATGGAGCGGCGCAACTGGCGGCGGCCGCCGTCTACTCAGCCAGCGTCAGCGGCCTGTTCGGGGTCAGCGCGCTGTATCACCGCGGCACCTGGACGGAGGCGTGGCGGCAGCGCTTGCAGCGGCTGGACCACGCGATGATCTTCTTCCTCATCGCCGGTACGGCGACCCCCGCCTTCGTGCTCAGGACGCCCGGCACCTTCGGGCTGGTCTGCCTGAGCGTGATGTGGGCCCTGACGATTGCCGCGGCCCTGATCCACCTGACGTGGATGAACGCACCAGAGTTGCTGGTCGGCGGGACGTTCATCGGATTGGGCTGGGCCGCCGGGCTGGCGCTGCCCTGGGTGTGGATCCACGCGGGCGTCGCCCCCGCGGTCCTGCTCTTCATCGGCGGCCTGCTCTACACGGCCGGAGCGCTTTCGTTCCACCACCGCTGGCCGGACCCGTTCCCTTCGGTGTTCGGCTTTCACGAGGTCTTCCACGTCTACGTCTGTGCCGCCGCGGTCTGCCAGTTCGTCGCGATCGCCTGGTTCATCGCCTGAACCGGCGCGCCGCGCGATCAGGAGAGCCGTACTTCGTCGATCCGGACCGGGCGGTGCTCACGCAGCGACAGGGTGCAGGCCTCGGCGACCCAGCCGGTCTCGACCGCGTCCTGGATCGTGCAGGGTGACGGGCGCTGGCCGGCCACCACCTCGGTGAAGGCGGTGAGTTCGTTGTTAAATGCCTCGGCGAACCGGTCCATGAAGAAGGTGAACGGCTTGCCATCCGGGAACGAGACACCCGGCTCAGCTGATCGCAGCGGAAGCCCGGGCCCCAGCCCGGCCGCCAGGCTGTCCGTGGTGCCGTGCACCTCCAGCCGCACGTCGTGGCCGCGCGCGTTGTACCGGGTGTTGGAAACGACTGCGAGGGCGCCGTCGTCCAGGGTCAGCACGGCCGAGGCCGTGTGCACGTCGCCGAGTTCGCCGAACCATTCCTCATCCTGGGTCGTGCCCGCGGCGTAAACCTCGGTCACCTCCTGTCCGGTCACCCAGCGGACGGCGTCGAAGTCGTGCACGGCGCTGTCACGGTAGATCCCGCCGGACACGGCGAGGTAGGCCCGTGGGGGCGGGGCCGGGTCGAGCGTCGTGGACCGGACTGTCCGCACCCGGCCGAGGTCGCCGTCGGCCACCGCCGCCCGGACCGCGGCGAACGCCGGGTCGAACCGGCGAGGGTAGCCGATCTGGACCTGGACACCGGTGTCAGCGACCCGGCGGGCCAGCCGGGCCGCGTCGTGGCTGTCGGGTGCCACCGGTTTCTCGCAGAACGTGGGCACGCCCGCGGCGACGCACAGCTCGATGAGCTCGGCGTGGAAGGTCGTCGGAGCGGCGATGATCATCCCGTCGACCCCGGACGCCAGCACCGCCTCCGGGCTCTCGGCGACCTGAGCGCCGGCGCGTTCAGCGACCTCCCTGGCCAGCGCCGACGCCGGGTCGCTGAGCACCAGTTCCTCGACGGCGGGCAGGCCGGCCAGGGTCCCGGCGTGAAACGCGCCGATGCGGCCGACCCCGAGCAGTCCGAGCCTCATCAGCCCATTCCTCCTTGTACGTTCTGGTCCCAGTCGATGACCGAGCCGGTGACCACGCCGGACCGGTCCGACAGCAGGAACACCACGAAGTCGGCGATCTCGCCGACCTGCCCGAGCTTGCCCATCGGCAGCGAGGCGGCGGCCTTGTCCCGCCAGTCGTCGCCGGCGCCGTGGAACCGCCGCTGGGTGGCGTCCTCACCGTCGGTGTCGGTCCACCCGATGTCCAGGTTGTTGATCCGGATCCGGTCCCAGCGGTGCGCGTAGGCGGCGTTGCGGGTCAGCCCGGCCAGCCCGGCCTTGGCCGCCACGTACGGCGCCAGGTAGGGCTGGCCGCCGTACGCCGACGTGCTGCCGATGTTGACGATGGTGCCCGGGGCCTGGCGGGCGACGAGGTGAGCGACCACGCCTTGCATGAGGAAGAACGGTCCCTTGAGGTTCACCGCGATGTGCGCGTCGAGCAGTTCCGGTGTGGTGTCGAGCAGCGTGCCCCGGGTGGTGAGCCCGGCCGCGTTGACCAGGCTGTCCACCCGGCCGAACTCGGCGATTGCCGTGGCCACGCAGGCTTGGGCCTGGGTCCCGTCGCCCACGTCGGCCTGCACGAACAGGGCCTTGGCGCCATTACGGCTGAGTTCGGCGGCGATCGCCTCGCCCGGCTCACGACGTCGGCCGGTCACCACGACGAGGGCGCCCTCCCGCGCCGCCGCCCGGGCGATGCCCGCGCCCAGACCGGCTGTTCCGCCGCTGATCAGCACCACCCGGTCCGACAGCAGCCCGCGTCCTTCTGGCTCGCTCATCGCCGAGCCCCCTCCCAGCCTGGGTTGGCCACGGCCGCGGGTTCGCGGCCGTCAATCACGTCGAGGACACCCTGGGCGGCGGCGGTGAAGGTCGCCGCGGTGGCCCGCCTGCTCAGCCCCATCAGATGCGGCGTGAGGACCACGTCCGGGTGCTGATACAGCGGGTGGGGCGCGGGCGGCTCGGGGTCGAAAACGTCCAGGCCCACCCCGGACAGCCGGCCGCCGGTCAACGCCCGCCAGGCCGCGTCAGGGTCGACCAGGCCGCCGCGGCCGCAGTTGACCAGTACCGCACCCGGCTTGACCCGGGCCAGGAAGGCATCGTCGACCAGATGGCGGGTCTGGTCGGTCAGCGGGAGGTGCAGCGTGATGACATCGCTGCGGGCGGCCAGCTCGCCGAGGCTGGCGCAGCGCTGGTCGGCCGGCGGTTCACTGACCGGGTCGTAGGCCAGGACCCGCATCCCGAACGCCGTACCGAGCGCCGCGGCGCGCCGGCCGATGCGGCCGTAGCCGACCACGCCCAGGGCGGCGCCGTCCAGGTCACTGACCGGGACCGCGGCGCGCTCGGCCCAGCGGCCCTCGCGGACCAGCGTGGTGAGCGGACCGAACCGTTTGACCAGGTGCAGCGCCATGCCGATGGCGCCTTCGGCTACTGCTGCAGTACCGGCTCCAGGGGTGATGACCACGGCTATGCCGCGGGCGGTGGCGGCGGTCAGGTCGACCAGGTCGACACCCACGCCGGTCCGGGCGATGACCCGGAGCGCGGGCATCTGGCCGAGCAGCGCCCGGTCGATGCGGGCGTCGGCCCGGGCGATGGCGCCCACGGCGACGGTGAGGTCCGCCTCACCGGGATCGGCGACGAACCGGCCGTGCCCGGCGAGCACCCCGGACACCAGCGCCGGGTCGACCGGACCCAGCCCCACCACGACGGGCAGGTCGCCGCCCATCAGGCGTGACCGAAGGTCGCCCCGGGGACCGGGGCCACCTTGTGCCAGGCGCCGTCGCGGGCCGAGGCGGCCACGGCCGCGGCGACCTCGGCGTCGGCGTGCGCCTCGGAGATGGTCGAGTTGTGCCGCTCGCCGCCGCCGACCGCGACCAGGAACTTCTTGGCCTCGATGACCTTCAGGTCGTCGTAGCTCATGCTGTGGCCCGGGCCCGGCTGGAACCGGCCGTAGTCACCCATACCGGGGTGGCCGAGGACCGTGGTGTAGCCGGGCGCGGGACCGCCGCGGCCCAGGCACAGCCGCAGCTCGTTCATCTGCTCGAAGTTCCACGCCGCCGAGCCGTCGGTGCCGTAGATCTCGAAGCCGAGGCCGCACTGCGGGCCGACGCTGACCCGTGAGGCCTCCAGCGTGCCGGCCGCCCCGGACGCCGGCCCCCCGGCGAACCGGACCAGGGCCGCGGCGTAGTCGTCGTTCTCGACCTCACCCAGCTCGCCGCCTTCGATCACGGCGAAGTGGTCGGCCGAGCCCATCGGCAGCACCGGCCGCTGGGTGTAGACCGTGGACAGCAGCGACGTGACCTCGGTGATCGGCGCCACGACGTACTGCATGAGGTCGATCACGTGGCTGAGCAGGTCGCCCAGGGCGCCGCTGCCCGCCTCGGCCTGGCGGAACCGCCAGGACAGCGCGCCGTTGGGCTCGGACGCGTAGCTGTTGAAGAACACCGCGCGCACGTTGGTGATGCGGCCGAGCTGGCCGGCCGCGATCAGCTCGCGGACCTGCTCGACCGCGGGGACGTGCCGGTAGTTGTAGCCGATCGAGGTGACCAGGTCGGCCGCCTGGGCCGCGGCCGCGACCGCCGCGGTCTCACCGGCGTCCCGGCCGACCGGCTTTTCGATCCAGAACGGCTTGCCGGCCCGGGCGGCCGCGACCCCGATCTCCCGGTGCAGCATGTTCGGCGCGCAGATGGACACCACGTCCACCTCGGGATCGGCCAGCACCTCCCGGTAATCGGTGGTGGCCCGCTCGTATCCGAGGATGTCACGGGCGTAGCTGGCCCGGTCTTCGGCGGTATCGGCGGCGTGCACGAGCCGGGGCCGGATCTTCAGCTCCGGGTAGACCAGCGGGAGTGCCTGGTAGGCGCGGCTGTGCAGCTTGCCCATCCAGCCCACGCTGATCAGGCCGACGCCGGGCTCCAGGTATCCGTCTTCGGTGATTTTCATGGCGAACTTCCTGTCAGTGGGTCTTGGTCACCGCGCGGGCGCAGCCGAATTCGGCCGTCACCGCGGCCGCCAGCAGGGTCGAGTCGGAACCGATGGCCACGAACGAAAATCCCTGCTCCAGCCGCCGGGCCGCCGCGGCGCCGTCGGTGACGAGCAGCCCGCAGGCCTTGCCGTAACGGCGGCCGGCCGCCAGCACCTGCTCGACGGCCTCGGTGAACGCCGGCGCGGTGAGGTCGCCGGGGACGCCGAGATCGTGGCTGAGGTCGCGCGGGCCGATGAACAGCACGTCCACTCCGTCCAGCTCGGCGATGGCGCCCGCGTCACTGACCGCGGCCGCCGACTCGATCTGGACCACGCCCAGCACCTCGGAATTGGCCCGGTCCAGGGCGCCCGCGTCGAGCCCGAACCGGCAGGCCCGGTTGTAGGTGGCCACCCCCCGGTCCCCGTCGGGCGGGTAGCGCAGATGCCGGATTGCCGCGGCGGCTTCGCTCGCGCTGTCGAGCCGGGGCAGCATGACGCCCGCCGCCCCGCTGTCCAGCACCCGCCCCACCCGGATGCGGGCGGCTGACTCGACCCGCACCACGGTCGGCACACCGTAGCTCCCGGCGGCGGGCACCACGTCGCGGACCTGTTCCTCGCCGCCGGCGCCGTGCTCGAGGTCGAGCAGCACCCAGTCCACGCCGGCCGCGGCGCAGACCTCGGCCGCTACCGGCGAGGCGCCGCCGATGAACGTGCCCAGGGTGGGGGTACCGGCCCGCACCACCGCCGCCAGCGCCCCGTGGTTGAGCGGCCCCGGGCCGACCGGGCCGGTCAGGTCGCTCATCCCAGCCACCTCTGGTCCTTGCGGTCACTTTCGTATTCGGCCCGCAGCCCTGCGGTAACGCCGGTCGTGGAGACCTCGGCCGGGGCCACGTCCCACCAGACCCCGGCGCCGGGCAGGTCGGCGTGCGGGACGACCGGGACCACGATCACCACCGGGCCGGGGTGGTCGCGGGTGTCGTCCAGCGCGGCCCGCAGCTCGTCCGCCGTGGTGGCCCGGCTGGCCCGGGCGCCGAGACCGGCCGCGGTCTGCACCAGGTCCAGCCGGAGGTAGTCACCGTCCAGCCGGCCCGTCTTGGCCACCTCGCGGCTGGCCAGCTGCAGCGGCTCGGGCCGGTAGCGGAACTCGTTGCCGAACTCGCGGCCGCTGCGCAGCATCTGCAGCCGGTGAATGACCTGGTAGCCGTGGTTGTCCGGCACGACCAGGGTGATGGCCAGGCCCTCGGCGGCCGCGGTGACCAGCTCGGTCGGCGCCAGCAGGAACGTCCCGTCACCGAGGAACGAGACCACCCGCGCACCCGGCTCGGTGCTGGCCAGCCGGACGCCGATCGCGGCCGGGATCTCATACCCCATGCAGGAGAAGCCGAACTCCAGATGACAGTGGCGGCCACCGGTGGCGTCCCACACCTTGAGCAGGTCGCCGGGCGGTCCGCCGGCCGCGGCGATCACCACGTCGCCCGGGCGGGCCTGCTCCTGCAGGACCCCGATGACCTGGCCCTGGGTCAGCACCGCGTCGGTGGTCGTCACGACGTCGGGGCCGGCCGTCCCGGGGTCGAACGGCTGGTCCGGGTCGAGCGCCGCGGCCCGGGCCACCGCCCATTCGTCGTTGACTTCCTCGACCCGGTCCCGCCACTGCGCCGTGGTCCGGATGCCGGTGCGGGCCACCCCGTCGGCCAGCGCGGCCAGCGCCAGCCGGGCGTCGGCGATGACCCCGGTGGCGCCGAGCCGGTCGGCGTCGCGCGGGTTGACGTTGATGCTGGCGAAGCGGACCGCCGGGTTGGCGAACAGCGAGTGGGAGGCGGTGGCGAAGTCGGTGAGCCGGGAACCCACCGTCAGCACCAGGTCGGCCTCACGGGCCAGCGTGTTGGCGGCGGGGGTGCCTTCGAGCCCGATGCCGCCGAGTTGCCACCAGGCCTCCTGCTGCACGGCCCCCTTGCCGGCGAAGGTCTCCAGCACCGGGATGCCCGCCGAGCCGGCCAGCCGCTCCAGCTCGGCCGTGGCCCCGGAGTAGATGACCCCGCCGCCCGCGATGATCACTGGCTTCGTCGCGGCGGCCAGCAGCGCCAGTACGGCGTCGATCTCCGCCGGGTCCGGCTGGGGCAGGCGGATGCTCCAGTCCCGTTCGGCGAAGAACTCAGCCGGGAAGTCGTAGGCGTGGGCCTGGATGTCCTGCGGCAGCGAGATCACCACGGCGCCGGTCTCCACCGGGTCGGTGAGCACCCGCATCGCCGCGGGCAGCGCGGTCAGCAGCTGCTCGGGCCGGGTGATGCGGTCGAAGAACCGGCAGACCGGGCGGAATGCGTCGTTGACGGTCACATCCGCCTCCAGCGGGTGCTGCAGCTGCTGCAGCACCGGGCCCTGATGGCGGGTCGCGTATGTGTCCCCGGGCAGCAGCAGGACCGGCAGCCGGTTGACGGTGGCCAGCGCGGCCCCGGTCACCATGTTCAGGGCACCGGGGCCGATCGAGGAGGTGACGGCCAGGGTGGCGTGGCGCTGACTCTGCTTGGCGAAGGCGGTGGCCGCGTGCACCAGGGCCTGCTCGTTGTGTCCCTGGATGAATGGCATCGTGTCGCTCAGCTGATCAAGGGCCTGGCCCAGACCGGCCACGTTGCCGTGCCCGAAAATACCCAGGGTGGCCGGGATCAGCCGGCGGCGGTTGCCGTCGGCCACCGAGTGCTGCCGGGACAGATAGGTCACGATGGCCTGGGCCACGGTGAACCGCACGGTCTGAGTGGTCATGGTCGGGTGCTCCTTTGCTCGCCCATTTCCCGGGCGCTTACCAGGGCCGGCCGTGCAGGATGACGGTCTTGGTATCGGTCATTTCGGCCACCGCCGAACGGGGGCCTTCCTTGCCGATGCCGCTGGCCTTGAGGCCGCCGTAGGGCATCAGGTCGGCCCGCCACAGCGGAGTCCAGTTGATGTGCACGTTTCCGGCGTCGATCTCGCGGATGGCCCGGACGGCGCCGGACACGTCGGAGGTGAAGATCCCGGCCCCCAGCCCGTAGGGCGTGCTGTTGGCCTGGGCGATCGCGTCTTCCCAGTCCTCGGCGGAACTGACCGCCACGGCCGGGCCGAACAGCTCGTCCTGGCTGAACGGCGAGTCCGGATCAACTCCCGCGACCACCGCGGGGGAGATGATGGCGCCGTCCCGCTCGCCACCGGTCACCAGCTTGGCGCCGTCGGCGACGGCCTGCTGGATAGCCTGCTCGACCCGTTCGGCTTCACCGCCGGTGATCAGCGTGCCCATGGTCGTTTTTTCCGATCCAGGGTCGCCGGTCGTGATGGCTTGCACGTTGGCGGTGAGGGCGTCCAGGAAGTCACCGGCCACGGCCGGATGCGTGATGACCCGCTGCACCGAGATGCAGACCTGGCCCGCGTTGATGTACCCGCCGGCCGCGACCGCGCTGGCCGCCAGCTCGATGTCCGCGTCGGGCAGGACCACGACCGGGCAGGACGAGCCGAGTTCCAGGGACAGCTTCTTGATCCCCGCGACCTGCGTGATGTGCTCGCCGGTGGCGGTCGAGCCGGTGAACGAGACCTTGCGGACCCGCGGGTCGGTGACCAGCGCGTCGCCCAGACTCCCGCCGGAGCCGGTGATCACCGACAGCACCCCGTCGGGCAGCCCGGCGTCGGTGAAGCAGCGGGCCAGGGCCAGCGCGGTCAGGGGGGTGGTCCTGGCCGGCTTGAGCACCACCGCGTTGCCCGCGGCCAGGGCCGGGGCCAGCTTGTGCATGACCAGCAGGGCCGGGTAGTTGAACGGGGTGATCGCCACCACGATGCCGACCGGCTGGTGGATGGTGAACCCGAGTTTGTCCAGGCCGGTGCCGCGGTTGGCGTCCAGCGGGAGCCCGTCGCCGTACAGCTGGGTGCCCTCGAACGCGGCCAGCCGGATCAGGTCGCCCGAGCGGGACGCCTCGCCCCGGGCCTCGGTGATCGTCTTCCCGGCCTCGGCGCTGATGATCTGCGCGGTCTGCTCGGCGCGCTCGTCGGCCAGGTCAGCGGCTCGCAAGAGGACCCGCATCCGCTCGTGAGCCGGGGTCCGCCGCCACGTGGCGGCGCCGGCCTCGGCGCGGTCGAGTGCGGCACGCACATCATCCGGGCCGGCGACCGGGACCGTTCCGACGACCGTCCCGTCGAACGGCGAGGTCACATCTTCCGCGCGGCCGTCCGCGGCCGGCCGCCAGGTCCCGCCGATCAGCATTTCCATCGCCCAAGCACCAGCCCGTCAGCATTGTCGGGGCAGTCATCTGCCCAATGATCTCGACGGTGCATGACGCGACCGCGCAAGTCAACATTTTCTGATCTATCAAAAAACCATCATTTTGATGGCTCTGACCGGAGGAGGAGGGAGACTGGATCGGCGACCAGCTTCTATGTGAACCGCATCGGAGAATTGGTCAGCGACGGATCGGCTAGCGTATCTTTCCAGAAGAAGCATCAAGAATCCGTCAGGATGGCCTCATGCCCCACCCCTACCCGATCCGGGAGATCGCCCGCCAGGCCGGTCTCAGCGAGGCCACCGTGGACCGGGTCCTGAACCATCGTGGCGGCGTGCGGCCGAGCACCGTCAACGACATCAGGCAAGCCATCGCCGACCTGGACCGGCAATCCAGCCAGCTGCGGCTCAACGGCCGGGTCTTCATGATCGATATCGTCATGCAAGCGCCCGACCGGTTCTCCAGCGCGGTCAAGGCAGCGCTCGAGCAGGAGCTGCCGTCGCTGCGGCCCGCGGTGATCCGGTCCCGGTTCGACTTCCGCGAGAAAGGCGATCCGCGCGAGATCGCGGACACGCTGGACATGATCGCGCGACGGGGCTCACGTGGGGTGATTCTCAAGGCTCCCGAAGCACCCGAGGTCAACACCGCGGTACTGCGTCTGGCCGAGGCCGGCATCCCGGTCGTCACGTTGGTCACCGACCTGCCGTTCAGCAAGCGGGTGGCCTACGTCGGCATGGACAACAGGTCGGCCGGGACCACGGCGGCCTACCTCATCGACCAGCTGCTCGGGGAGCGCGACCGCCGCATCCTGGTTGCGCTCAGCCGGACCGTGTTCCGTGGCGAGGAGGAGCGGGAAATAGGCTTCCGGGCGGCCATCCGGGAGCGCTGGCCGCACCGCACCTTGGCGGAAATCACTGACAGCGACGGACTGGACAGCTCGGTGTACCAGCTGGCGCTCGCCGCTTTGGACAAGCACCCGGACATCGAGGCCGTCTACTCGATCGGGGGCGGGAACCGGGCCATCCTCGAGGCCTTCGACTCGCGTCGCCGGCCCTGCCGGGCGTTCATCGGGCACGATCTGGACTCAGACAACCGCGAACTGCTGGGCGCTGGCCGCCTGTCGGCCGTGCTGTACCACGATCTGCGCCGGGACATGCACCGCGCCTGCCAGATCATCATGCAGGCCCACGGCGCGCTGGACGGCACGATCTCTACTGCGCCCGCCCCCATCCAGGTGATCACGCCTTTCAACGTCCCGCCTGAAACTGTGGCCTAGGGGTCAGCGTGGAGGCGGCCGCGGGCGATGAGGCCGTTCTCGTAGGCATAGACGACGGCCTGGATCCGGTCGCGCAAGCCGAGCTTGGCCATGATGTGCCCGACGTGGGTCTTGACCGTGGCCTCAGAGATGTGCAGCAAGGCGGCGATCTCTGTATTGGACTGGCCGGAGCCGACCTTGGCCAGCACCTCCTGCTCCCGGGCGGTCAGCTGGGCCAGGCCGGGCGGCGGGTCAGCAAGAGGCAACGAAAGGTGGGCGGGAGGCATCTGCGGCAGGAAGCGGTTGATCAGGCGGCGGGTGGTCGAGGGAGCCACCACCGCGTCGCCGTTGTGCACGCAGCGGATGGCGTACAGCAGTTCCTCCGGCGGCGCCGATTTGAGCAGGAACCCGCTGGCACCCGCCCGCAGCCCAGCGAACGCATATTCGTCCAGATCGAACGTGGTGAGGATCAGGATTCTGGGCCGTTCGGAAGCCTGGCAGATCTCCCGGGTCGCGGCGACGCCGTCCAGTCCCGGCATCCGCACGTCCATCACCATGACGTCGCCCGGGCGCTCCCGGGCTAGCCGTATCGCGGCGCGACCGTCGGCCGCCTCGCCCACGACCTCAAGGTCGGGCTGGCTGCCGAGGACCATGGCGAATCCGGCCCGAACCAGATCCTGGTCATCGACGAGCAGCACCCGGATCGTCATACAGCATCCTGCGACGTGGGACGGCCGGCGTGGAACGGCCCGGCTGGCGTTGCGCCAGCCCGCAGCGGCAGCCGCGCGCTCACCTCGAAGCCGCCGCCGGGACGCGGCCCGGCCTGGACTGTTCCGCCGTAGATCACCGCCCGCTCCCGCATCCCGGCCAGCCCTTGGCCCCTGTCGCCGCCGGGCCGCACGGGGCCGGCGATCCGGGCCGGCCCGTAGCGCGGCAGGCTGGACGGCCGCCCAGCGGGGCCGAGACCGTCGTCGGCGACGCGGACGAGCAGTTCGTCCTGGCCGTAGCAGAGTGTCACCTGCGCCGGCGTCCCCGGGGCGGCGTGCTTGCGGACGTTGGTGAGCGCCTCCTGCACTATCCGGTATGCGGCCATGGACAGGCCGACGGGCAGGGGCCGGGAGGCTCCCTCCATTGTGTAGCTGACAGACATGCCGGCTTCGCGGGCTTGCGTCACCAGCTGCGCGATCTCCGCCACGCCGGGCGCGGGGGCCAGCGCGGGCGCCTCCGCGTCGGCCCGCAGCACGCCGAGCAGGTGGCTCATCTCGGCCAGCGCCTGACGCCCGGTGTCGCCGATCTGGGCCAGAGCCTGCCGGGAGCGCACGGGCTGGGTGTCGAAGGCGTACCTGGCGCCGTCGGCCTGGGCCACCATGACGCTGAGGTTATGCGCGATCACGTCGTGCAGCTCGCGGGCGATCCGGGCCCGCTCCGCCGCGGCGGCGATCTGCGCCTGGACGTCCCGCTCGCGCTCGGCCCGGACAGCGCGCTCCTCCAGCCCGGTGAGGCGGGCACGCCGGTACGCCATCGAATCGCCAAGCACCCAGGCGGTCACCGGGGCCAGGACATAGAACACGCCGGTCACGAGGGCGAACTCCACCGGGTGGGCCCGCGCCCCGGATCCGGGATTCCACCGGGCCACCGCGGCCGCGAACATCGTCATGCACGCGGCCAGGCCCGGCACCGAGATCCGCCTGGGCCGGTCGGCCGCGACGGTGTACAGCAGCACCAGGATCCCAGCGTCGGCAAACGTCGGCTGCAGCGGGCTTTTGGTGAAGGTTGGCCCGATACCGCCGATTACCTGGGCGATGCCGATCGCAAGCGCCGCAGTGTAGGCACCGACCGGGAAGCGCTGGCGCACCGATACCAGCCCGGCCAGCGCGAGGCTGGCCGGCAGGACGGCCGGGTTGCCGAACTCGTTCGCGCTGCCGCCCAGCAGCACGATCGCCAGCGTGCCGTCGGCTAGCCACGGGTGGCGGCGCAGCCAGCCGTAGAGCCGTTCCACGTGCGCAGGGCGGCCGTGCCCTGGTGCCGTCAGTTCAGGCATCACGGCGCAGGAACGACCATGCACCCAGGGCGAGCAGGGCCGCTGCGTAGGCGCAGAACACGGCGAACTCGCCCCAGGCGGAGAATAGGTGGCCCGAGAGCGGGGGCGCGGACCTGGAGATGGGGCCGAGCGTCCCTGCGCCGGGCAGCCACCGCGCGATGTCCTGGTACCAGCTGGCGGGCAGCGCCTGGGCCAGCGCCGGCAGCAGGAAGATCAGCCCGAAGATCGCGGTGATGGCCCCTGCGGTATGCCGGATGACCGCGCCGGCGCCGTAGGCGAGCAGCCCGAACACGGTCACGACGGCCGCCGAGAGCAGCACCGCGCGCAGCACGCCGGGCTGCGCCAGCGTGGCGCCGATGTGCTGGCGGGCCAGGATGGCCTGCCCGGTGAAGAAGGCCGCGAAGCTGGTGACCAGGGAGACCGCGAATGAGACCGCCGCGAACACCATCGCCTTGGCCGCGTACAGCACGCCCCGGCGCGGCATCACCGCCAGAGACACGCGGATCATGCCGATGGAGTACTCCGAGGTGATCACCAGCGCGCCGAGCACCACGATGATCAGCTCGCCCAGCGCCACCTGCCCGGCCAGGCTGGCGCCCGCCGCGTTGAAGTCCGCGCGTGATGCTGCCGACTCCGTCGCCCAGTGGGAGACTGCGGCCGCGCAGAACAGGACCGCCCAGGCGACGGACGCCACCGCCTGCACGAGCAGCGTCCAGTAGGTGGACCGGACCGAGCAGATCTTGGTCAGCTCCGACCGCAGGGCCCCCGGCAGGCCGGGCCGGCGCGCCGCCGGCGGGACGGCACGGGCCCGGGCCGGCCTGTTCCATGCTGTTGCCGTTGCCATGTCCTAGCCCTCCGCCTTCGCCTCGAACTCGGTGTCATCCGCAGTCAGGTCCATGAACGCCTCTTCCAGGGACGCCCTGGCCGGGGCCAGATAGGTCAGGCCAATACCGTTGGCCAGCGCGAGCTGCCCGGTCCGCTCGGCGGACAGGCCGCGTACCGTCAACTCGTCGCCACCGGCCCCCTCCAGCGTGCCGCCCGCCGCGGTCACCACCTCGGCCAGCCGCTGGCCATCGGTGGTTCTGACCACCGCGGCCTCGGCGGTACCGCCGGTGACGAACTCGCCGACCGGGCAGTCAGCGATCAGCTTCCCGCGGCCGATCACGATCAGGTGATCGGCGGTGTTCTCCATCTCCGCCATCAGGTGGCTGGAGACGAAGACCGTGCGGCCCTCGGCGGCCAGGGACCGCATGAGCAGCCGGATCCACCGGATGCCCTCGGGGTCCAGGCCGTTGCCCGGCTCGTCGAACATCAGGATCTCCGGGTCCCCCAGCAAGGCCGCGGCGATTCCCAGTCGCTGGCTCATACCGAGCGAGAAGCCCTTGGACCGCTTCCCGGCCACGTCCGCCAGCCCTACGAGGCCGAGTACGTCATCAACCCGGTGGCGCGGGATGCCATTGGTCTGCGCCAGGCACAGCAGGTGCTTGGCCGCGCTGCGGCCGCCATGCGCCGTTTTCGCGTCCAGCAGCGCGCCGATCTCGCGCATGGCACTGAACAACTGCGCGAACGGCTTGCCGTTGACGGTGACCGACCCGGCCGTCGGCCGGTCGAGCCCGAGGATCATCCGCATCGTGGTGGTCTTGCCCGCCCCGTTCGGCCCCAGGAAGCCGGTCACCCGGCCCGGCCGGACCGTGAATGACAGACGGTCCACGGCGGCCTTGTCGCCGTAGCGCTTCGATAGCCCCCGTGCCTCGATCATCGTGGGTTCCCTCCGTCAGGTCAGGGTTGCTCTCCATGGCATCCAGCTAACTTGGCGGGCCGTACGGGCCGCATCGGCGGCCGCGTCGATTTTCGGCTGCGACTGGGGGCGGACGGCTCATACCCGGGGCTGACGATCCCCTGCCGCTGGACCGTGGCCGTCTGGCTGGGGTTTCTGCTCGGGCCTACGACCCGAGGCCGGGTGCGTCCAGGAGCACGTGACGGATCTTGCGGGCGATTCCGAAGGTGTTCATCAGGAGGTCTCCGGCCACCCCACCGGGGGTGATGCGGATGTCGGTGCGGTCGGCCCGGCGGATGATCGTCACCTGGGCCCGGACCATGGGGCTCGGCCCCTTTCCCACCACGATTTCGTCGGGGTCGGCGGCTCGGGGGCTGCCGACGGGAATGCGGGTCATCCGCATCCCCGGGAGCACGTCGTAGCGGTCATCAAGCCCGTCGCGCAACGCCGCGCCGATCTGTTCGCTGGTGATGTCGGTCCTGGGAATCGTGACGGTGGGCATGGTCGTCGCTCCTTCCTTGACGGTACGGAATGTGTGTTACTTCCGCTGGTCCTGGATCGCTTGCGGGTCCTGCGGGTCCGGGAGCCTGGTCGTGGGCGGGCTGGGGTTCGCCGGCCCTGGTACTGGCGGCGGATCCACCACACCAGCGCGGCCAGGCCGCCGACGACGATCGGCAGGCTCACAGGTTCCTTGAGGGCCAGGAAGGCCGTGGTGCTGGTGGTCAGGGCGAGGGCGACCACGATCACGGCGTGCACAAGCAAGATCAGCCCGATGACCCCGGTGGCCACGGTGGGTATCCGCCGTGCTTGCGGGTCGCCGAGCCGCTCGGCGATCTCCGCGTTGCGGCGCGCCACGCGCTGCAGGATCACCAGGAGGAGAGGCCGGCGGACCGCCACGGAGATCAGGAAGGCCAGCCCGAGCGGCCCGGTCCACAGGTCTTCCCGGATTTTGAACACGAGCTCGTTCCCGCCGGTGGCTACCACCAGAAGCAGGCCGATCACGAAGCACACGACGGCGAAGACACCGATCGCGTCCAGGCGGTGACGCCACAGCGCAACCCCGACGGTGTAGGCGGCGGGTACAGCCGCGCCGACGACGAGGGCGGTGATGTCGCTGTGCACGTGCGGGCGCAGCAGGACATAGGCCAGCACCGGAGCGGCCAGGTTGATCGTCAGCCGGATCAGCAGCGCCGCAATCCCCGGCCGCTTACGGGGTGGCTGTCCGGCACCCGCTCGCGCTGCACGGCTGGCGTCCGTCTTCACGATGTGCCCTTCCTCGTCGCCCGGTCCGCCAGCGCGACCATCTCGTCGATGCACGTGTCGAAATCGAACTCCGGGTCAAGGGCGCGCTGCCTGGTCACGCCGTCCACCAGATTGCGAATCGCCCACGCCATGGTGCGCGTGTCGAACTCGCCGAAAGCGCCCTCATCCTGCCCGCGCTGCAAGATCTCCTGCAGCGGCTTCAGGCTCGACTCCATCCCGCCAGGTCCCCCGGCGAAGCGCCGTGAGCCGTCCCCGTTGCGCACGTTGAGGAAGACCTCGGTGACCGCGTCGATCTCCGTACGGTGGTCCCGGATGAACTCCAGATTTGACCGCAGATACGCGCCGAGCACCGCTGGCGGGGAGTGCTGCGCGCTGACCCGCGGGATCATGTACCGCGCAGCGTCGGCAAACACCGACTGGACCACCTGCTCGAGCAGTTCGTCCTTGCCCGCGAAGTGGTAGGAGATGACGCTCTTGCTGGTGCCCACTCGCTCCGCGATCCGCGCGTACGACGTCTGGGCGTACCCAAGCTCGGCGAGCACCTCGATCGCGCACCCGATGATCTGCGCGCGCCGCGCCTCCTCCGTGAAGGTCGGCTGCCGAACGGTCGGACTACTATCAGAACGCATGTTCTGACACTAGCACGGCCGATCGACACTGCCCAGGATCACCGAGGACATCGCCGAGGGCGGCCTGTCCACGACAGCCACGGCGCGGCCAGCAGGTATCAGACCGTCCCGCCCGCAGGTCGAAAGCGCGGCGATGGCGTCCGAGACTCGGTAGATCACCAGCAGGATCCCGCCGAGCAGGCCTACCGTTCCTTCCCCGGACCGGGCCGAGGCCGCTGCTCGAAACCCTGTCGGCCCGGGAGCGGGAGGTACTGGCCGAGGTGGCGGTGGCTGGTCCAACACCGAGATCGGCGAGCGCCTGCACATCTCGGCGGCCACGGCCAAGACGCACGTCAGCCGGCTGCTGATGAAGCTGGACGCCCACGACGGCGCCACGGGCGGCTGGGCCCAGGGGCCGCAGCCCGACGGCACCCACGAGTTCGGCTACCTGCTCGACCCGGAGCCGCTCGGCGAGGGTGCCTCGGTCCCGCCGCCCGACCCGAAGCTGTTCGCCACCTACGACGGCAGCCTGGGCAAGCCCAAGGGACCCAAGCTCGGCACTGATACCGGCCCGGTGGGCAAGCTCAAGGACAAGCTCACCTGACCGGAGCAGATCACCAATGGCTGTGGCCGGGCTTCCTGCAGGAAGCCCGGCCACAGCTGGTTCATCTGATGCGAATTGGTGGTTGTGGTCTCCTCTCCGATATGTGGGTCTGAACGGTGTCCAAGGTGCAGCGGGTTGGCAGGCGAGCGGCTTGGACCGCCGGGCGCGACCGGTCAGGCCGGAGGTGAGCGCTGCCGACGCTGTCCCGGCACGGTGACCCGGCCGGTGGCAGCGGGGGGACGGGGTTGCGGCTTCCGCCAGCGTGGCGGGGCCGGGGGGCGGCGGCGTGGCGGGACTCGTGGTGGGGCGGGCGGCGGAGCGGCGGGAGGCTGGCCGAAGGAGGCCGCGATCAGTGCGTCGAACTCCTCGCGCAGCCACTGCGCGTCGGTGCAGATCAGTTCCGCGAATGCCGTGTCCGCGTCACAAGTGGCCAAGTTCATGCCGATCACTCTCCGGAAACCTGCGGTAGCATCACCAGGTCTATGACCGATACACTTTTTATATAGCGCGGACTGCATGAAGCTGTCAAGGATTGTGTCAGGGACGATTTGCGTCCGGCTCAGGAGGCGCCACGATGACCGCCAGGCTCGATGACCTGGACGACCCGGACTACCCGGCCTACACCACCGGCCGGGCGGCCGAGGTCCTGGGTGTCCAGCAGGCGTTCCTGCGCGCCCTGGATACTGCGGGCGCCGTCACCCCGCAGCGCACGGCCGGCGGCCGCCGCCGCTACAGCCGCCGGCAGCTCGTCTTCGCCGGCCGGATCAGGGAGCTGTTCGACCAGAACCACACGCTGGCTGCCGCACTGCGGATCCTGGCGCTGGAAGACGACCTGGCCACCGAGCGGGCTCTGACCGCCCGCCTGCACGAACAGCTCGCTGGTCGGGACCGGCAGGACGAGCGCTAATGGGGGTGGCCCCCGGACTCCGCCCCGCCGTCGGCGTGCGGCCGGCTTCGGGGTTTCTGGCTCCGTGCTGCCGGGGCGGTGCGCTCGCCGGTGAGTTCGCGCAGCCGGGCCAGCTCGGCCTGCAACTGACGGGTCTCCTCTTCCAGTTGCAGGACCCGCCGGATGCCGGCCAGGTTCAGCCCGTCGGCGGTCAGCGCGCAGATCTCCTGGAGCCGGCCGATGTCGCGGCGGGAGTAGCGGCGGCTGCCCCCCGCCGTACGGGCCGGCTCGAGCAGTCCTTCCCGCTCGTAGATCCGTAGCGTCTGCGGGTGGAGCCCAGCCAGCTCGGCGGCGACCGAGATGCCGAACAAGCCGCGGTCCAGGTCCGCCCATGCAGGGTTCACCACGGCCACTCCCGGTCCCCGAAGACAACGCGGGCGGCCAGTTCAGCTAGTACGGCGAACCTGACCTCCGCCTCGTCCCTCCGGCTCAGTCCCGATGCCTGAGGCGAAGCTTCAACCCAAACTGGTCCCGCCCACAGCGGCGGCGAGCCGGTCATCCGGGCCATCGGCATCATGACGGCCGGCTCCGGCGGCCGCGATACGGGAGCCACGGCCTCCGTGTCGGCGAGCGCCCGGTCATAGGCAGCGCGGCGGGCCGGGTCGCCGAGGACATGCCAGGCCCCGGCCAGAGCGCGAAACCGGGCCGGCGCGGCGGCATCGCCGGGCCTGGAATCGGGATGCTCAGCACGCGCCCGGCGCCGCCAGGCCTGCACGATGTCCTCCCGGGGAGCACCGCGGGTCACCCCCAGCAGCTGGTACAGATCCAGGCCCGGACCACCGGGATCTGCAGTGCCCATCACCGCCACCTGCTTTCGCTGAGCATGGAGCATCTCTTTCCTCACTCCATGAGAAAATCTCAGTCTGCTCTTGTCAAGAAATCGTCGTGCATGTTATCTAAATGGCGTGAGCGTGACGCACACCGATCTGGCGAAGGAGGCACCCATCATGCTCATGCGCACCGACCCGTTCCGCGAACTGGACCGGCTCACTCAGCAGGTGCTCGGCACCGCCGCCCGTCCCGCCGCGATGCCCATGGATGCCTACCGGCAAGGCGACAGCTTCTACGTCCAATTCGACCTGCCCGGCATCGATCCTGGGTCCATCGACCTGACCGTCGAGCAGAACGTGCTGACCGTCCGCGCCGAACGCGTCCCGGTGAAAGCTGACGGGGCCGAGATGATCGTCGCCGAGCGACCCTACGGCACCTTCACCCGGCAGGTCTTCCTCGGCGAGACCCTCGACGCCGAAAAAATCGCTGCCGACTACGCCGCCGGCGTGCTGACCCTGACCATCCCGGTCCACGAGGCGGCCAAGCCCCGCAGCATTCAGGTCACCAGCAGCGACCACCAGCAGGCCGTCACCGCATAGTCTCCATCCGCAGTATCGGGGCCGGGGCGCCGACCTGATGCCCCGGCCCCGATGCCCAGGCTTCGCCGAGTTCAGCGCCGACGGGCCGCCAGGCTCACCTGCATCAGAGCCCTCGACTCGTCTGCCGGAATGGTCCTACCGCTTGAATTCCATCTCCTCCAGGCGGGTCTGCACGGTCCGGCCGCTCTCCCAGGAGTTGGCGCCCGGCACCACCTGCGGGGTCGGGATGTCAGCCCGGTTCTGCCGCTTGTGCGCGATGGCGACACCCAGCCTGCGGTCACGCTCCTGGACCAGCGCCTCGTTGATCTGCCCGTCCTCGGTCAGGCCCATCATCAGCTGCGGGATCCCGTAGGGAAAGTCGTCCCGGTCGTACTGCCAGGTGTGGAACGTCTTGCCGTAGGTCGTGACCAGGTCGCTGAAGTATGCGTGCTCGGCCAGGTCGGGGATTCCCGGGGCGATCAGCTCGCCGGATTTCACCTCGTAGTGGTGGCTGTGCCAGAGCCGCTTCTCATCGTCCGGAAGGCTGCGGAAGCGCTCCTCGCTGACGATGTACTCGATCCCGATCAGGCGCGCATCGGGCGCGTTGCGGTCGAAGATCACGCACTGGTGCAGGTCGTGACGCAGGTGAATGCAGAAATGGGATGCCTCGACCTGGCGGCCCAGCTCGTCGGCGTACATATGGAAGCCGTTGAGATAGGTGCTCATCGCGTCGACCGGGTATTTCGGCTGGATGGCGCCGGAGGCCAGGTCGAGCACGCGGTGCTTGAGCGGATGTCCTTTGCCGACCTTGGCCTGAGTCAACGCCTTGCGGCCGAACATCACACCGACCGCAGTCGTTATCCCGGCGGCGGCCCCGATGGCAATGGACCCGGCCAGTTCCCGGCCGGACCGGCTTGAGCGGGATCTGCTGAATGTGAATACCATTCGCGCGGCCTACCCAGGCCCGGATACCCAAACCGCTTTGGGGCGAGACGGCCATTCCGTATCTGCAGGCATAGGACATCATTTCGGCCCCGCTGTTTCTGCTGTGCCCTTAAGCCTGCGCTGTCGGCCGTACGAGGATTTCGTTGAGGGTCATGCGGCGCGGGCGGGTGACGGCGAAGGTCGACCCGGGCTGGCACCTGTACACCTTCACCGCCACGCCCGGCAGCCCATCCGACGAACGGCTGCGCCTGCTGGCCAGCTGGGCCGCCACTCTTGAACACGAAAAGACCGGCCGCCACCCCGCCGGTGCGGACGCTCCCGAGAATGCCTGACCTGGCCACGTCGTGACTCTGGTCCGGCTCGAATGCCGACTCCCCACTTCCCTGGGCGCAGCTTGTCGCTAGCGAAGCTGCTTGAACGCGGCCCGGATCTCGGTCGCGAACAGTTCGGGTTCCTCCCAGGCGGCAAAGTGGCCGCCCCTCGCCGCCTCGTGGAAGTAGCTGAGGGTGGGATAGCCCAGCTCGACCCAGCTGCGCGGGGCGCGGAAGATCTCGCCGGGGAACGTGGTGAAGCCGACCGGGAGCTTGACCGGCGGTGGGGCCTGCCCGGCCGCACGAGCCTGGGCTTGTCCGCTCTCCCAGTACGACCGGGCCGCCGAGGCCCCGGTGCCGGTCAGCCAGTACACCGTGATGTTGTCGAGGATGTGGTCCCGGGTCAGACCCCCAGATGGCTGCCCGTCGACAAAGGCGCGGGAGATCTTGTAGTAAGCGTCGGTGTCGTGGTCGAGCATCCAGGCCGCCAGCGCGACGGGTGAATCCAGCAGGGCATAGCCGATCGTCTGCGGCCGCGTGGCCTGCTCGAGGAAGTAGCCGAAGCCGGTCGCCCTGAACGTCTTGGTCTGCTCGAGCGCCGCGCGTTCCTGATCGGTTTCGGCCGGCATGGCGCCGCCGCCCAGCGCTGTCACGAGCAAGTTCATGTGGATGCCAGCCAGCCCCTCGGGTGCCTGGCGGCCCATCGCGTCGGTGACGGCGGCGCCCTGGTCCCCGCCCTGGGCGACGTAGCGGGTGTAGCCGAGGCGGCGCATCAGCTCCGCCCACGCCTGCGCGACGCGGCCGGAATGCCAGCCGAGTTCGGTGGGCTCGGCGGAGAAGCCGTACCCGGGGATGGACGGTAGCACGAGGTGAAACGCGTCCTCGGCGGAGCCGCCGTGCCCGGTCGGATCGGTGAGGGGGCCGACCGCCCCGAGCAACTCGATCACCGAGCCGGGCCAGCCGTGCGTCATGATCAGCGGCAACGCGTCCTGGTGCCGCGACCTCACGTGGATGAAATGGATGTCCACCCCGTCGATCTCGGTCGTGAACTGCGGCAGCGCGTTCAGTTCGGCCTCGCACGCGCGCCAGTCGTACTCGGCCGTCCAGTAGCGGGCCAGTTCCTGCATCGCCGCCCGCTGCACGCCCTGCGACCGATCGTCGACCAGCTCCCGGGAAGACCAGCGCGTCGCGTCGATGCGGCGGCGAAGGTCGGCGATCGCCGCGTCAGCCATGCCGACCCGGAACTCACGGATTTCAGTTTCGTCGGACATAAGTCTCCACCTCCTGGATGGTTGAGGACGTTGGACGGCCGGACCGCGGATCCTCCCGGCGTTCCAGGCCAACCACCTATTTCCGCGCCCGCGGACTAGTTGGCGCTGTCTAAGATTGCGGATCGGGTGAACAGCCCGCGCCCGTGACATCACTGGTCCGCACCCGGGCCTGCGCCAGGCGACGACGTGGCCTGGACTGACCTGCACAGTGCGCCGACTGCGCAGCGGGCACGGCCAAAGCGGCGCCGACCGCGAAAGGCTCCGCGGTGAATTTCGGAGCGAAACGCTGTACCGCTCCTCTTGAGCGTTCTACTGCGCGGGATGGCGCTCGGTTGCGTCGTCGGGTGCCGCGGCGGCTTGCTCCAGGGTGGCGGCCCAGCTGGCGAGCAGCTTCAGGTTTTCCTCCGACGCCGTGCCGGGTTCGGCGGTGTAGCAGGTCATGGTCAGGCCACGGTCGGTGGGGATTTCCATCGCGTCGAAGGTGAGGTCGAGGCGGCCGACGGCGGGGTGGCGGAAGTGCTTGACGCCGGTGCGGTGCAGCCGGACGTCGTGGGCGGCCCACCGGGTGCGGAACGCCTCGCTGCGGGTGGACAGCTCGCCGATCAGGTCGGTCAGCCCGCGGTCGTAGGGGTCGCGGCCAGCCTCGGTGTGCAGCAGCGCGACGGAGGTGTCGGCGGCGTCGTCCCAGTCCGGGTAGAAGTCGGCGGAGCGGGGGTCGAGGAAGTTGAACCGGGCCATGTTGGCCGGGCGGGCCGGGTCGTCGAACACCGGCGCGTACAGGGCGCGGCCGAGCTGGTTGATGGCCAGCACGTCCAGGCGCCCGTTGCGGACGAACGCCGCGGTGGTGGTCATCGAGTGCAGCACGCGCAGCACGCTGGGCCGTACCTTCGGCGCGGCCTGGCGGCGGGGGACCCGGGCCGGGGCGGTGTTGGCCGTCCGGGCCAGGTCGAACAGGTGGGCCTGCTCGGCTTCGTTCAGGTGCAGGGCGCGGGCGACGGCGTGCAGGACGCTGTCGGAGACCCCGGCCAGGTTGCCTTTTTCGAGCCGGGTGTAGTAGTCGGCGGAGACCCCGGCCATCATGGCCACTTCCTCACGGCGCAGTCCGGGCACGCGGCGGTTGCCGCCGTAGAACGGCAGCCCGGCCTGGTCCGGGGTGATCTTGGCGCGCCGGGTGGCCAGGAACTGGCGCACCTCACTGCGGTTGTCCACGCTCCGAGCCTACGGCCGGTGCCTCGGACCAGGGGGGTTCTGTCATGACCCCTGACAACGCAACCTCCCGCGCCCAGGGTATCGGCGGTTGCATGGAAGACATGACCGAGAACACCAAGGAGCCGTCCGGTGCGCAGAAGGCCTTCGGTGACTTCGCGCCCGCGTTCGTGAGCTTCACCGACGACGTGCTGTTCGGCCAGGTCTGGACCCGCCCGGAACTGTCGCCCAGGGAGCGCAGCCTGATCACGGTGGCCGCCCTGACCGCGGGCGGCAACACCGAACAGCTGACCTATCACCTCGGCCTGGCCCAGCGGAACGGCGCCACCGAGACCGAGCTGATCGAGGTCATCACCCACCTGGCCTTCTACGCCGGCTGGCCCAAAGCCATGTCGGCCATGGCCGTGGCCAGGCAAGTCTTCGAAAGCAACTGAAAGGACCACATCATCATGCGAGGAGTCACCCTCCACGCCCCCAGGGATGTCCGCGTCGAACAGCGCCAGGACCCGAAGATCGAGCAGCCCACCGACGCGATCATCCGCATCGCCGCCACCTGCGTCTGCGGATCGGACCTGTGGCCGTACCGCGGCATCGAACCGGTCAGCGAGCCGGTCCCGATGGGCCATGAGTACGTCGGCGTCGTCGAGGAGATCGGCGGCGAGGTCCGGAACGTCAAGCCGGGCCAGTTCGTGATCGGCTCGTTCTGGGCGTCCGACAACACCTGCGAGATCTGCCAGGCGGGCTACCAGAGCTCCTGTGTCCACCGCGTGCTGATGGGAACGATCGGGACCCAGGCCGAGCTGGCCCGGATCCCGCTCGCCGACGGGACCCTGGTCGCCACCCCCGAGGTGCCTTCCGGCGACCTGGTCCCGAGCCTGCTGGCCGCCTCGGACGTGCTCGGCACCGGCTGGTTCGGTGCTGTCGCCGCGGACGTGCGGCCGGGAAAGGCCGTCGCGGTGGTCGGTGACGGCGCGGTCGGCCTGCTCGCGGTCCTGGCCGCCCGGCAACTGGGCGCCGGGCGGATCATCGCGATGAGCCGGCACGAGCCCCGCCAGAAGCTGGCCCTCGAATTCGGCGCCACCGACATCGTCACCGAACGCGGCGACGACGGCGTGGCCACGATCAAGGAACTCACCCGCGGGCTGGGCGCCCACTCGGTGATCGAAGCCGTCGGCACCCAGGAATCAATGCTGCAGGCCATCCGCTCGGCCCGGCCCGGCGGCCACGTCGGCTTCGTCGGCGTCGCCCATGGCGTCGAGCTACCCGGTGAGGAGCTGTTCTCCAGCGCAGTTCACCTGCACGGCGGCCCCGCCCCGGTGCGCCGCTTCCTGCCCGAGCTGATCGAACTGATCGGCGACCGGGCCATCGACCCCGGCCGGGTGTTCGACCTGACCCTGCCGCTGGACCAGGCTGCCGGGGGGTACCGCGCCATGAACGAGCGCCGCGCCATCAAGACCCTGCTGCGCCCATGAACCAGACTCCGGACAGGAGATCACCATGGAGTACACGCGGCTCGGTGACACGGGCCTGAAGATCAGCCGCCTCGCGCTCGGGTGCATGAGCTACGGCGACCCCACCACCGACGGCGCGCACCGGTGGGCGCTGGGCGACGACGACGCCCAGCCGTACTTCGCGCAGGCCGTCGAGCTCGGCATCACCTTCTGGGACACCGCCAACGTCTACCAGGCCGGCACCTCAGAAGAAGTCGTGGGCCGCGCCATCCGGCGCTACTCACGCCGCGAGGACATCGTGCTGGCCACCAAGGTATTCGGCCGGATGCACGACGGCCCCGGCGGATCGGGCCTGTCCCGCAAGGCCATCCTCGAGCAGATCGACGCCTCCCTGACCCGGCTCGGCACCGACTACGTCGACCTGTATCAGATCCACCGGTTCGACCCCGAGACCCCGGTCGCCGAGACGATGGAGGCGCTGCACGACGTGGTCAAGGCGGGCAAGGTTCGCTACCTGGGCGCGTCGTCGATGTTCGGCTGGCAGTTCGCCAAGCTGCAGCGCGCCGCCGAGGCGGGCGGCTGGACCCCGTTCGTGTCCATGCAGAACCAGTACAACCTGCTCCGCCGCCAGGACGAGCCGGAGCTGATGGCCCTGTGCGCCGACACCGGCGTCGGCCTGGTGCCCTACTCCCCGAACGGCAAGGGCCGGCTGGCCCGCCCCTGGGGCCAGCAGTCCACCCGGTCCAGCACCGACCACGTCGTCCAGGCCTTCGACTCCCCCACCGACGAGCCCGTGGTCAATGCGGTGCAGAAACTGGCCGAGGCCCGCGGCGTCACCATGGCCCAGATCGCGCTGGCCTGGGTGCTCCGCCACCCGGGCGTCTCCGCGCCGATCGTGGGCGCGACCAAACCGCACCACCTGCCCGAAGCCGTCGCCGCGCTCGAGCTGACCCTGAGCGACGACGAGGCCGCCACGCTGGAAGAGCCCTACGTCAACCAGGGGCCGTCCTGGTTCTGAAAGGACAAGCATGGAGCTCAAGCCGGTCAGCCCGACCGCTAAAGCACCCGCGAAGAACTTCACCGGCGACGTCTACGTCAACCAGGTCAAGACCCCCGACGAACCGTCACGCCTGATCGTCGGCTACGTCCGCTTCACCCCCGGCGCGCGCACGAACTGGCACTCCCACGTCCTCGGCCAGACCCTGCACTGCACCGACGGCATCGGCCTGGTCGTCACCCGCGACGGCACCGTCATCCGCATACGCCCCGGCGACACCGTCTGGACCCCACCCGGCGAAGAACACTGGCACGGCGCCACCGCCGACAACATGATGTGCCACTTCGCCATGCTCGAAGGCGACGGCACCAGCGACGGCACCACCTGGCTCGAGCCCGTCACCGACGACCAGTACCGAACCGCAAACGAGTAGCAGGCGCAGGTGACCGGCTCCGTGCGGCACGCGCCCGTCGCCGAATGTCAGCTGTTGTCCGTCGCGTTGGCGCAGTGCTGACGTTTCCATATATGTGGCAGGGTTGCCTATGGCCGGGGCTCCGGATTCCGCTGCTCCGGTCCCCGATACTCACTGCGGCCGGAGTTCTGATGCCGATATCCCGAAAGGCGGTGGCGCTTCCGTCCGCCGCGGCGGTGAGCTCCGGCGTAGACGGCGAGGGTGCTGGTCGCGATGAGCCCCGTCCGGTCCTGGCACGCTGGCGGCCGGGCTTGATCACCGGCTCGCTGCTGGCTCTGGCCGGTGCCGTGCTGTTCCTGTGCTACCTACGGCAGTCCTGGACCCGGTCGCTGAACTCGGACGGGGCGGCGGACATTCTGCAAGCTCACGACATGCTGCATGGCAACGTTCTGCTACACGGCTGGCAGTTGTCGCAGGTGTCTTTCTGGAGCACCGAACTGCCACAGTACATGCTCCTCGAGTCGGTGATGGGGCTCAGAGTTGCGGTGGTGCACGTTGCCGGGGCAATGACCTGCACGCTGCTGGTGCTGTCGTCGGCGCTGCTGGCCAAAGGCCGGACGACCGGTCGTGAAGCGGTCGTGCGGATGCTCGTAGCGGGCGGGATAATGCTCGCGCCGCAGCTCGGGCCAGGGACCGCGATCTTCATGCTGTCACCCGATCATGCGGGGACCGCCGTGCCGCTTCTGGTCACCTGGCTGGTGGTGGACCGACTGGCAGACCGGCGCTGGTGGACGCCGGTGATCGTGGTAGTCCTGCTCGCTTGGGCGCTGGTGGCCGACCCGCTGGTGTTGTGGGCGGGCGTGGTGCCGCTTGCCGCGGCGTGCGCGGCCCGGGCCTATCACCAGCTGGCGGTGGAACGCCGGCCCCTTGCGTCGGCCCGGCCCGACCTGGCGCTTGCCGCGGCAGCGATACTGGCCATTCCGGCAGCATCGGCGGCGTACCGGCTGATCCGCGCGCATGGCGGATACGGGCTCCTTCCACTTGCGCACCAGATGATCCCCGTCGATGCGCTGGTGCGAAGCTTGACTGGCACGCTGGAGGATGTGCTGGCGCTGTTCGGCGCCGATTTCCTCGGCTTGACCGCGCAGCCCGCGACAGCACTGGTAGCCGTCCATCTGGTCGGGCTCGGCCTGGCAGTCTGGGGGATGGCGGTCGCCATTCGGCGGTTCCCCCGCGACACGGACCGGGTGGTGCAGATCTTGCTCATCGCCGTGCTGGGCATTGTGACGGCCATGGTAATCAGTGGCCGTGCGATGAGTCTGCATCCCACGGACGGGCGGGTCATGGCACCCATGCTGCCGAGTGTCGCCGCCCTGACGGGCCGCGTGCTCGCCGCCAGGCTGATCTCCGCCAGGCTGATCTCCGCCAGGCTACTGCCGCTACTGGGGGTGGCACTGCTCGGCTACGTAGCTGCGCTGGGCTATGGAGCCGCGCAGCCGCCAACGCCGACGGCGAATCAGCAGCTGGCAGGCTGGCTGGTGGCCCGCCACCTCGACTATGGCCTTTCCGGCTACTGGCAGGGCAGCAGCGTCACCGTCATCAGCGGGCAGCGGGCGCAGCTCCTGCCCATCCAACCGTCACCGTCGGGAGCGGGCTTGGGCCCGACCATCGAGGCACAAGCTTCCTGGTATGACCCGCGTCAGCACGACGCCGACTTCGTCATCGTCCCGGCCGGGTTCACCTATAACCTTCCGCCCGACCCCACGCTGTCCGAGGCGCTTGCTACCTTCGGGAGGCCGAGACGCATCTACCGGGTAGGCACCAACTTCGTGCTGTTCTACGGCAGGAACCTGCTCCCATCGGCGCACCAGCTCAGGAGTTACGGGTACAGCGGATGATCAGCGTCCTGGCTAACCCTGAATCTCCCCTGTTCGCCACCCGGTCGCACGTAGCGGGTACGCGGGCGTCCCAATGGTCAGGGTAGGGAAGCAGTGATCATGGCCGGTAGGCCATCTGATCTGGGACCTCATCATTTGGAGCGGGTGACGGGAATCGAACCCGCACTGTCAGCTTGGGAATTGGACCGACGCGGCGGTCTCAGGGCCCTGACCTGGCAGTTAGAGCGTCCGTGAGTGCCCGTGACTCCCCCCTCGTCACCCCCTCTAATTGCACGCTAGTTGCACGGCGGCGGGGGTCGGTGACCTGGGCTGGTCTTGTCCTCGTGGTCCTCCCCCGTCCTCCTCGTAGCTGCCAGACCTCAGGCCGCGGCTGCCGCGTCCAAGCTCGCGCAGCGACCGCGAAGCGGCTTGGCCTGGACTCGGTGGGCTCGGTCGAGATCATCGAGCAGCGAGGAGGTCGGCGAGCTTCGGCAGTCCACCGTCCTCAATCCGCCTCCTCGGGATGCCTGCCCCAGCTGTTGCCCTGTCGGTTCTCGTCTCCAACCTGAACACCTTGAGCGCCACGAGCATCGATATGGAATATCGCACCTGCACGTTTAATGGCACCCACAATTAGGAGGGCAATAATTTTTGATACTGGACGCAGATAAAAAGCCAAGCAAGCGACCAATACTATTCGAGCGCTCGCGTTGGCGAGATTGCCCAAATCGCCGGGCACATCGGCAAGAATGGGGGGTACAACCAGCAGCAGGAACAAGAGGACGAGGAAAGGGCGCAATTGTTCTACGTCTTCTCGCGTGCGCCCAGCCTCGCGAGACTGAAATTGGACATCACCTTCATCGCTGAACGAATATACCGTCCAGACTGGTGGTTCCTGACTGTCTATCAAGAATTTAAATGAAAGATCCGACCCTTGGGGAAATTGGACAATTCTGTATTTTCGTTGAGTTGCGGGTAGAGATTCACCCGTAACCTCAGCTAGTCCAATTTCAGGTTCGGGAGCAGGATCGGAGTAAGCCTCAAGTACCCTGGATTCCTCAGGAAATGCGAATCGAAACGAGTGCTTGCGAATATTTTGATTACCCGTGTTGACTAGGCGGCACGTAACAGCGAAAAGTCCCTCGACTGGGCCTTGGTCATATAGCACCTGCACTCGCTGGCGGACTTCTGTCTTGATTGAAAGTAGACCTTGAGAAGTTTCGCCTTCCCAAGATATCTGCGCACGAGCCTCTCGCCGCTTCCTCATCCAATCCAGGATGAGAGCTACCCCAAAACCCAGGATCGCACTAAGGAAAGCTAGCCCAATCTTCTGAGTCAAATCCTCAGATAGCGCACCGCTACCGCTTGAATTACCTGCAGTGAGAGCAATTAACGATGCGTGCATCTTCCCCCCAATAGGTCGTTTAGCCAGTCACGGAACTAGCAACACGGGCTCACCTTACTTGATAGGCGGCTCTGAGCGCATAACGAATCAACGATTTCAAAGCGACAACATGAGTCATTGGAAAGTACCCTTAGTGTGGTGGGCCCACCGGCAAACACGTCGAGGAACGCGGCAGTCGCCCGCAGCCCTGTCGGCCGGTTGGTCAAGGGGATACAAGCTACTCCAGTCGATAAATGCCGCCTGTGGCCCGTCGCGCCGCACCGGGTCGGCGCCGGAGGTGCCGCATGCCCGGTGCGAGCGCGGTCGGGTACGGCGCCGCGCAGCCATGTCGCTTGATAAGAAAAGGCTAGATTCGGCAGTGTATGGCTGCACCGACGGAAGCAGCGAAAGCAACACGTCCTCGCTCGGATGGCCATCGACAAGCACGCTCAGTGACTCGCGATCGATATAACGATAGCTGCGAGGTGGACGGAAATTGGAGATCTCGCGCATTCGGCTTAGAGCTAGCGGTGTTTCGAGACGCTGAACGTCTGCCAGCATCAAGATGTGTGCCGCTTCCGCACCTGCAAGATACTCGTCGAATTCAACACGAGTGACCCCCATGAAGCCTTGATAATTCGACCACATCTCGTCGGGGCGACCTCGATGCACTTCGCCGAGCCTGGCAGAACCAACCACCGCGGCCACAGGCAAGGTCGCGTAGATAATTACTGGCGTGCCTGCTGCAATATTCGGGCGTTGCCGCCGAATCTCGGCCACCTTCGAGCCGTCCATGATGGATTCGGCAAAACGTGGACGGACGGACAGTAGTAGGGCGCGCTCCAGTTGGCTCACTTGCCCGGGTGTCCTTCCAGGTAGATGGCTGCGAAGAGCTGTGCGGAGATCTTCTGCGGTGATCGTAGCGATAGCCCCTGACTTTCTCTAGCAGCCAGCACCCGAAGCCGATCCAGTGAGACATGGTGGTCGAACAGTTCTGTATCCGCGAACCGTAGCGCGAGGGCCCTCCCGTTCGAAGCCGCTGCTTCCAACTGCTCGCGTCTCCAAACGCCTAGATGTCGAAATTCCTGATAAAGCGCAGTCGGTTTATCACAAACCACCTCTTCGAGCCGTGAACAGCCGATCACCGCACCCAGCCCGCCATTGGACTGGGTTACGTACCATACGAGACGTGCCGGGGCATGCTCAACGTTGGGTTTCGAGCTCCGATAGTAGACGTGTTCGCAACTCATGCCCAAACGACTCGATCGAGGCATTAGCGTATGAGGGACACCGAAAAGCTCCGAAGCCCATACGGTTTTGATTGGAATCAAGTAAGTGGGCAGGTCGGAATCAATGATCTTAGCCGGCCACAGCGTTCGCTCCAGATCGGCGGCGACGACGGGTGATAGGCCAGGACAAAGCTTGGGTATCGTCAGGCCAATTCTTTGGGCCGCCTGTGTAACAGTTTTATCCACGCTTGCTGAATCAGAGCATACAGGTACAACAAATGCAACCCAAGCGCCATTGATCTTCAAGAATCCGTTATCATTGAGAGCCCGCTCGCACGATTGGGAAAGTGACGGATCAGATACCTTAAGGATGGAGGCCTTATCCTTAAGGGCTTGCCTTCGGAAGAGCGCGAGCAACTGTCTAATTATGGTACTTTCGATGTGGTTATTTTTCGTCCGCAGGATCGGCACCGACATCTGGCCGTCGTCAACGCCAGTGACATAAAATGCTATGGGCTCATGCTTTGGGTTATGAAGCAGCATCCGGCTCCAGTGGCGACCTTGAGCGGCAAGGTTGTGCACGCGAGCCATATATTCAGACCTCCTCTCCCCTCCTGCGTCGTTAAGGAAGTCCGCTAGCTGAGCATCCCATCCCGACCGAACGGGTGAGACATAGTAATCTGTGTCAAGAAATTCCGCTGGCCTGTATGCTTGAGCACGCGACAGTTCATCAACGTGAAGAATAACGTCTGCGGGTCGCATGACGCGTACACCGGACACATCAATAGCGTCCACTGACCATCGAAGAAACGCGTCGTCTCTAGTCGCTAGAACAGTGACTCCGGAAAGTGATGCTTCTGCAAGATGCCTTACGTCGGATACATCACCTTGATCGGCGGAAAGGTCGATACTCTGCCGTTTAGCGACGTAGTCAGTAATACGCTGAGCGGTAGCATCGACCGCTCCACCGTGCGTTGGCAATGTGTGATAGCGGCTGGCAGCCTTCTTCTGTCTCGCCTTTGCTGGCTCAGATGCCTTTCGGTCCAACTCCCGCAACAGCTCAGGAGTAGTTACAAGTTCGATTTGGTCGGCGAGCCAATCCTCAGTAAGAGCATTTGATTCAGTGGCACCGGGCCGTTTATCTGGCTCTTCGATATCTAGGAATACATTCAGGTCAAGAGCCACCTGCAGAACGCCAAGCGATTCAACGGTGGAGAAGAGATCAGGGTGGCCATGATCACGTCGCCAGATGCACAAAGGAAGACGTTTCTTACTGCGCCCAGGCACCTCGCCCATGAGCTCGAAGCCGAGATGAGGCCAAACACTGTTTTCTTTAAAGTCTTTGCGGCACCTTAGCACTATGCCCAGACGATCACAGTGAAGCCTACTAATCTCGTCTACCAACTTCTTGGCAACGCCCTGGCCGCGCATCTGGGTGTTTATGCATAGATGGGTTAGCCTTACGACTTGACGAGGCAGAGAGTAAAGGGCGTAGCCCACGAGGCGATCTTTATGCATGGCCGCGATTAGAGTGCCACTTGAAGCCGCTTGCCAATACCCGGCCGTCGGCATAAATCCCAGGGTACGGCTGTTCTGGTCACCCAACTTTATTATCGTATTAACGAGCTTTTCGTTTGCGGGGCTAACCCTGACTAGCTCGGGTTGGCCCGGCTCGCCTCTACCGGACATTTCAGAAGCTCCGCAAGGATGCATGCCGGTAAGACCCGGGCCGGATTCGTCTCGGCGCCCTGCCGTGGGTATGCAATGGACGGCAGGCAGATCCAGCCGCAAGCGGCGCGGATACTCTTAAAAGTAGCATTTCAGGCATTGCAACACCAACGATTCGAGGGCCCATACCAGCAAGACTCCGACCAGTCGTCACTTCGTTGATCTTAATGGGCACCGGCATCACAATGACCTAGATGCACGAATGCTCAGGGCCAAATCCGCCATCGTGTTAACTACGCTCCCGGCTCTCGCGGCGATCATACGATCCCGCTTACCAGGCTTGTTCGCGTAACCGATGCTGTCAATACCTGCCAGGCGGGCTCCGTCGACGTCAGTGATGGAGTCGCCAACAAGTGCGGTTGAGGTCGGGTCAGCATTGATGGCTCGAACAGCCATGTTAATTAGATGCGGGCTTGGCTTCAGCAGTGCCGGATCATGGCTGGTCCGAGCAAAGACGGGTCCAGCGCGGTCGGCGAGGCCATGGCGGGTTAGGTAGGTGTTGACGGCACGATCGGAGTTGTTGCTCACGACAGAGGTAATCCGGCCGGCTTCGCGGCATGCGGCTAGGACGTCGTGGATGTAGGGCGTTGGTTCGGCGGTAGCGACCGCGGTGACCTCCTGGGCGGTCAGCTCGCCTTCGACGCGCTCGGCCAACTCGGGGCTGACGGTGGCCGACCAGGCGAAGACTTCCATCGGGTCCTGGGTGCGCTCGACTTCTTCCGGCAACGGCACCGAAAGTTCAGTGACGACCTTGCGGAGATGGTCGGCGACCGTAGACGCCGGGAGGCCAGCGAAGATCGAGCAGATAGGTCCGTCGAAGTCGATTAGGAGCCAGCGGGTGCGGGCGATGATGGCGTCTAGGCCGTCGCCGCCTTTAGGCGCATCGGTCATGCGGGGAACTCGTAGCTGATGTGGTCCCACATGGAGTTGAACCAGGCGCGGGCCAGCGGGCTGGCTGCTGTGGATGGAGTGGTGGAACACCACGGCATCCTTTCCCATTAGGTCGTAGATGTCACGGTCGCCGTTGGCGAACGGGATGTTGTGCTTGACGATCGGGTACAGGCCGAAGAACACTTCCTCGCCGTTGAGGATGTACAGCTTGAACATCGGCGGCGCGGGATGAGCCCGAATCTGCGTACTGGCCTCGCTGATAAGACCCAAGCGGGTGAGCTCCTGGAGCAAGTCCACGATGGCGTAGGCGTGCCGACTCGTCAGCTGGTGCATCCGGGCCCGGTAGTCCGGATCGTCGCTGAGGTCTTCGACTCGGTAGGGCAGCACCATCGGACGGCTGGTGTCGGGAAGCAATAGACGCAGGGTGACGGTCTCGGGCTTGATGAGTCCGAGGCGGATCTTGTCCAGCGGCTCCTGGATCGCGCCGTGCAAGGTCTCGCCAGAGAATCCGGCGAAGTCGATCACCACGTGCTCGCGAGTGAAAGCCTGCTCGATGAACGGGCGCAAGCCGATCGATGGGGCCGCGAACACCGGTGGCCCGGCGACTGAGCCACCGGCCGCGGCGCTGTAGGGCTGGCCATTGGCGAACAGGACGTCGTTGGTGGCGGGCTGGAACAACTGCTCAGCAGTCCATCCGGTGAACATCTCTTCGAGCACGCGGCAGTGATCGGCGTACGGGAGCCCGCGCAGGCGCCGGACAGCCAGCGGTGCAGCTGGGCGCGGCTGGGGTACCCGCCGGTGAGCTTGCCATCGACCTTGGCCGCGGCTTTGTCGTACTCGGCGCTGAAGGTCGCGTAGTTCTGCCAGTGCCGTTCGCGCAACAGCACCTTGAGCATGACGGCCTGCTCTGGCATGTGGCCTCCCAGCTCTCGACCCCCATCCCTAGCGTAACGTCACGCAACGCGCATAAGAGACAACACGCGACATTGCGCAACGTCGCGTCTCAGATGCGTCTGGCGACATAACGCGTCTCTTGCCCAGCATCGAAGAGTGGCCACAGGTAAAGCAGCTGACTTAGCTGGCCCGGCCACTTGAGAGGGCAGGGAGACGCGGAATCACGATGACGGGCACGAGTGGGCAGCGCTGCGCCAATTGCCGCGGGCGCGGCTGGAAGTTGCTGACGCTGCCGCGGTCGCTGACCAGCGCAGGCGACGCTGGGGAGCGTGCCTCCTTGCGGCACTCACGCGTCGAATGCCTCGCCTGCCGGGGCACTGGTACGCCGCTGTCTGACTCAGTCGTGTCCGCGGACGACGACGAGGTGCGCGACGATGGTCAGCACTGAGGAAACCGCGGCCTCGGAGGCCGCCGACCAGCTGCGGGATCTGGCCGTCAACCTGGGCCATCGTGGCTTCAGTGCCCGCACGCTCGCAACGGACGACGAACTGCGCTTGTTGGTGCAGCACCGAACCATCTCCCGGCTGTCCGATACCGTGTATGCCGCGCCAGCCGAAGATGGGTCATGGTGGCTGTGGTGGTCATGGGCCGACCAGCTCGCGCCGATCAACGACGTGGACGAGGCAGCCGTCAAGATCGCCTACGTGCTCACACCCGCGTGACCGACAATCCCGACACCGAGGCCGTCAACGTCGTCGTCCCGCTACGTACTCCCGCCCGCGCCGCGTGGGAGGCATCGAGGGAGCTCTGCAGATCTTTCTCCGGCTGGCATATTTGGTACAGCGTTTGGTCAGCGAGCTGGAACGCTCACAGGAAAGAGCAGGAGCCCTACTTTGGCCATGTGTCGGACGGAGCGCCCTTGTTCATGGTCTCCGCCTCGAGTGCGACCCAACTGGCGGCCTCGCTCGAATGGCAGACGCTCGGCGACATGGCCAGGGAGTTCCCCGCCTGGCGGTTCGGGCGAACAGATTCGGGCGGCTGGTACGCGCTCAATCGTGGCCAATGTAGCGTCCGCGTGGTCCAAGCCTCAGTTCCGGCTTCTCTGGTGGAAACTGTGCGCGCATTGGCCAGGTACCGCTAGCGGTTACGGTCACTCGTACCGGACCTTGCTCCACTCTGGTTGAGAGACTGATCGAGGACTGGGCCTCCCCCGCGATCTACCAGCTAGTTCTAGCCGACGTGCGCATCTTTCGCGCTGTGCCGACGCCGGTTCAGCAAGGCTAGTCCTCCGGGGACACTAGCCTGTACACGTGTCTCTTGAACCGGACGTCGGTCGATGATCAACGCGACGCTAGTGACTATTCACGGCTTCTGGTCGTCGCCCGCTACCTGGGAGCAGTTGGACACGATCTGGTCTGTGGACGAACAACTGCGTGGACTGCGGATCCACCCCTTTGGATACCAATCACCTAAAAGACCCCGGTTGCCCCTCTCTCCAACACGCATTCCAGATTACGAAGACATTGCCCAGGCGTTGGCCGTTGAGTACACAGTTGCATTGGCCAATGAAGCCAACATCGCGGTCGTTACACACAGTCAGGGCGGCCTTATACTCCAACGATTTCTTACCTGGATGCTGGACCAGGGCCGAGGCGCGGAACTAGCCCGTATCAAGACAATAACTATGCTTGCCTGCCCTAATGACGGGTCGGAATATCTACGATCCATCCGCCAGATCCTCGGATATAGCCATCACCCTCAGGCCGGCAACCTAACAGTGCTTAAACGGCAAGTCGCCGACACTGAGCGTGCTGTGATACAGCGCATTGTCAACGCGACTGACGTCAGCGAGCATCACTGTCACATCCCCATTCATGTATATGCTGGCGGTTCTGACGGAATTGTTACTGCCGCCTCTGCTCAAGGCGCTTTTCCTGGAGCTTCAGTTCTCCCAGGAGACCACTTCTCCATTCTCGACCCTGCTTACCCAGGTAATCGCACCGCTGAAGTCGTTAAACACCACCTCCTTCGCGACATGCCGAATAGCACTGCACAGAGCAGTCGGCACACTCCTGAAGGATCCGATGCGTCGTCAGGCCCAGCAAAAGTTGCGGTCGCGACTGAAGCGGCGGTCGTGCCGCGTACCCCGCTCATCGGGACAGCGGACACGGCACCAGAGGAATCCGCTCGGGATCCGAGGCAACATCCCGAAGATCAGACTAGTCTTAGTGATCTTTCTGCGATAACCCACGATCTGATTCACGACGTAGACATGCTTGCCGATAGTCAAAGTGAGGCGGAGGGTCTGGCTCGGAGCGTAGCGGAATTGTATGCAGATGCGGAGCTCTCCGACCTTCTACGAGCAGTGGCAACTGCACTCAGTAACGATACAGGTCAACTGATCTGGCGGCGGCTGGCCTGGTTCGGTCGGCAGCTTCTACGCTCGGCAGGAGCCCGGCTGGCTGGGTGGTCTCTAGAGCAATCCATCAAAGCTGTCCCGTTGGGGATGGCCGTGCTGCTGACAGACCCCACCATGTGGGGTGGTTGCTCAGCCGAAGCAAGACGCCGTTGCCTAACTGCCCTCCTCGGGTCACCCGACACTCTCAATGCACCCACGCCTCTATCGGTCCAACTTCTCGCGCCGCTTCTTCGCACGGGCGTGTTGATCGATGACGAGGCAGCTCGCGTGCAAGCAAACTTCAAACTTGCTTCCCTTGAATTTCTAATCAACAACGGAATGACGCTCGACATGCTTGCCCCCCGAATCTTGACAGAACTTTCCTCCGGAGATTTTGCCCGCCAAAACCCGGCGGCATGGTTTCTTTGCAATCTGTCGCCTGCAGTGCGCGATCAATCGCTAGGGCAGGAGCTCGACTTTTCACTAGGGGCCACGCTTACAAATGCAGCGTCAGGCACATACCCTTCCTATGGAGCTCGAGACGCAATGGCTTGGGCGTATGTTTCGACTTGGCCTTCGGATCGGATCGCTGGAGGTATTTGGGCGGCTGTGTCCCAATTCGATGGCCAATACCTGCGCGCACCTACGTCTGGGCACCTTTCGAACCTCGTCGCGGCAGCTCACGGCAAAGGCCTTCTTAGGGAAATCATTGAATTCGTTCGCGGCAGGCTGGATCAATCACTACAGTGGGTTCCCGGCGACCTGCCTCGCGCGAGCGATGATGTCTTGAGATTGGCTAATCAGTACTCCGGAAGTGATCAACGCCACCTGATTTCCTTTGGTGATTGGCTCCGGACCCGCTACGTGGGCGAGTAGCAGGAAACTCGGACCGAAAGTGCACGTCGCGGTTTGAAGACGGCCCAATAGGTAGAAATAGAGCCAATCACGCCACCTGACGTGACAAGGCCAGACGCGACAGCTAGCCTTACCTGACAAGTCATGAGTCCAACAGCGGACGGTCAGGGTATGGCATTCGACTACGCGCCACCGAAGTACGCCCAGGTGGTCGCCGAGATCAAACGGCGCATCGAGCAGGGTGAGTACGAGCCTGGTTCGCTGCTGCCCTCGGAACATCAGCTCGTCCAGGACTTCGGCGTATCCCGGCCGACGATCGTTAAGGCACTCTCTGCGCTACGGCAAGAGAACTGGATCGAAACCCAGCAGGGCAGGGGCAGCTTCGTCCGCGGGCGCCCAGCGCTGACCGACGCGGAACGCACCCGGCCCGCGCAGAACGTCTTGGACCTGCCCGAAGCTCAGCTGGATGGGGATCTCGTCCAAGCGGGCGTTAAGCTCGCTCCCCCGCACGTCGCCGCGCTGCTCCGCATGAAAACAGGCGCCAAGGCTTTCCTGCGCCAGCGGATCATCAGCGAAGACGGCGAGCCCGTGGAGCTGGCGTCGGCGTGGCTGCCGCTGGAACTGGCCAACGGCACCGACCTAGCCTCACCCAACCTGCTTGATGAGAGCATTCGGCATCACCTACAGAGCAGGAAACATATCCGCTTCGACCATGCGGTCGAGCGAATCTCAGCGCGGCGGCCGACCGGCGAAGAAGCGTCCCTTCTCCAGGTCGCCGCCGACGTCCCAGTGCTCAACGTCATAGTCACTGCTTACGACGCAACGGCCCAGCCGTTGCAGGTCATCGACCTCGTGCTCCCGGGCGATCGGCACGACATCCACGACGCATACCCCTTCGTTTAGGCGCCCGCGGTCCTTCCATCTGTAACTTACCTTCGCAACTTGACAAGTCAGGTAGCTATGCCTAGTTTGTAGCTAGACCTGATAAGTCAGGTTGTTCGCCGGAGCGCAGAGGAGAAGCCAAGTGGCGTTGCAAGGTCCGATTCCAGTCGAGTTCGGGATGGTGTTCCCGCACGGCGTGTATGCGGCCGGAGCGTTCGAGCCGGTGCGGGACTTCGAGCGGTCGCAGGGTGACCGGTTCGTGCAGCAGGCGGACAAGGCGACCGGTGATCCGCTGTGGGCGGTCGAGGTCATCGATGCCGATCCGCAGGCACGGGCCCGGACGGTCAAGGTCAAAGTGCTGTCGCAGCATCAGCCGGTGCTGCCGCCCGCAGCGAGTGGAGCGCCGTTCGTGCCGGTGGAGTTCACCGGGCTGACGGTGACGCCGTACGTGAACCAGTCCACGGGGCGGCTGGCGTACTCGGTCAAAGCAACCGGGGTCCGTGCTCCTGGTCGTCACGGTGGTCCCCGGCTGGGCGCTGACGGCAAGGAGGCAGCGGCATGATCAGCGACGGCGGCTCATTCGGCCAGCTCAGTCTGCACACCGGTCGTGACGGGCGCGTGTGGTGCTGCACCTATCCCGACACCGCCCCAATCCTGAACATCACCGCGGCCTCTACAACGGTCGTGGTGTGTCTGGGCGGTGAGCAGATCAGCGCCGAGTTCGTGGTGTTCGCCCGGGAGCTGGCCCGCGGCGCGGAACGGTTCGCGGCCGAAGCCGAACGACTGCACGCCGACCAGCAGGCCAACGGCGCAGACACGGCGGCCTGAGCAAAGAGCAGGGCGGGGCGGCTGGAGCTGGTACCTCCGGCCGCCCCTGGCATCTCCCCAACCTCAGGCATGACATTGGAGAGGAACCCTATCGTATGCGTTCGTCCAGAAGAGGCGCGGTGACCGGCGAATCGTTCGCCCAGGTCAACAACCCCGATCCGTTCGCACCGCCGGTGTGGCGGTCCCCGGTCTATCGCACCCCCGAATTCGTCATCTGGCTCGTCCAGTTCGTCCGCCTGGCCGGGCGGGCGGTCTGGTTCGTGATCTGCCACCCGCTGCTAGACCTGGTGGCGGGCCTGACCATTCTCGACTACCTCAACTTCGGCTGGCTGGGGCTGGCGGTGACGGGCGGGCTCATCGCCCTGGTGCTCGTCGTCGTCCGGCTGGCTCAGCCAGTTCTGTTCGGCCGGTTCGTCTCTGGGCCGCTGCGTGATGGTCAGCGGTACTGGTGTTACCGGCGGCGCTGGCACGCGGTCATGACCATCACCGGCCTGGCGCCGGTCTACCAAGGCCGCGTGCTCCTGCCGGTGCTGGCTGATGTGCATGCAGGCGGCTCGGTCGATCAGGTCTCGGTTCGGCTGGTGTCAGGTCAGTCTCCGGCCGACTTCGCCGACCGCGCCGAAGGCATCGCGCACGGGCTCCGAGTGCACCTGTGCCGGGTCCGGCCGGTCGCGCCCGGCCTGGTCGTGCTCGAGCTGGTGCGCCGGGACGCGCTGGCCGACCTCATCCCGGCCCCTGCCAGTCCTCGAACAGGTGGAGCTGGCGGCACTGCCGGTCGGCCGATGCGAGGACGGGTCGCCCTGGCTGCTGCGGCTGCTCGGCTCGCACGTCCTCATCGCCGGGGCCACCGGCGCGGGCAAAGGCTCGGTGCTGTGGTCGATCATCCGGGCCATGCTGCCCGGCATCTGTGGCGGCTGGGTGCAGGTATGGGCGCTCGATCCCAAGCGGATGGAACTGTCCTTCGGCCGAGACCTGTTCGCCCGCTACGCCAACCAGGCCGAGGCCATGGTCGAGCTGCTCGAAGCTGCCATAGCTGAGATGCACCGGCGAGCGGCTGACTTCGGCGGCAAGACCCGGACGTTCGCGGTGTCGGTGGCGTTCCCGTTCCTGGTCGTGATGATCGACGAGCTGGCGTTCCTGACCGCCTACCAGCCCCAGCGCGACCTGAGAAAGCGTGCTGAGGCCGCGATAGCCACTCTCACCAGCCAGGGTCGCTCGGTGGGCGTGTCCGTAGTGGGAGCGCTGCAGGACCCGCGCAAGGACGTCATCAACCTGCGGAACCTGTTCCCGACCCGGATCGCCCTGCGGCTGGACGAGTCCGACCAGGTGGACATGGTGCTCGACGACGGCGCCCGCGACCGCGGCGCCCTGGCCGACCAGATCTCGCCGCTGCCTAAGGTCGGCGCCGGAGTTGCCTATATCCGGCTGGAAGCCTCCCCCGACCCGGTACGCGCTCGGGCGGGCCACGTCACCGATGCCGATATCCGCGACATGGCTGCACTCGCGGCGGCGGGGAGTGAGGCGGAATGAGAGAGCTGAGCTGGCGGACCGACGAACCGTGCCCACTATGCGGCACCAGGCTGTTCGTGCTCGAAGGCCTCGACAGCCTGAGCGCCGAATGCCGCCTGTGCGGCTTCACTCTTCCGCTGACCTACACCGACCTGGACGGAGGTAGTTGATGATCCATACCAACACGCGCACGACACGGGCCGAACGGCTGGCCATGCCGCTCGCTCGTGAGGTCGTCAAGGACCTGGCCGTCGAGCACGGCGCCTGCATCCGCCCAGTGCAGCTGCGCCGGACCAATCTCGACACCGGTGCTGTCGAGCAGGTGCTCGTTCCCTGCGGGCACACCCTCGCCTCGGTGTGCCCGGCCTGCGCTCAGCGGGCCAAGACGCTGCGGGCGGCCCAATGCCGGGAGGGTTGGCACCTGGAAGCCGAGCCGGTCTTCGACCCGGACCCGGCTACCGAGGATCAGAAGTGGTGGGTGGAGAAGCGCGCCGAAACTCAAGCCATGCGCGACCAGGCCGACCCGGACGGACAAGACGTCGAAGATCTGGACGCGCTGAACGGCGAGCTGGACGAGGAGATCACCGCGGCGGGCATACGCGGGAATGTCCTCCCGGCCCGGCCGCAACGGCGGCACCGCACTACCCGGCGACGCCAGGACGCAGCAGCCTTGCCACGCCGGACGATCGACGCCAGGACCATTGGCAAGACCTACGCAACTCCGGACGGCAAGATGTTCCGGCCGTCGATGTTCCTCACCCTGACCTGCCCCAGCTACGGCCGGGTCCGCGAGGACGGCACACCGGCCGACCCGGCCAGCTACGACTACCAGCAGGCGGCGCGGGACGCGCTACATTTCGCGGCGATGTTCGATCGGTTCATCCAGAACCTGCGCCGCTTCCTCGGCTACGACGTTCAGTACTTCGCCGCGATCGAACCGCAGCGGCGCCTGGCTCCTCACATTCACCTGGCCATGCGCGGCACGGTGTCCCGGGCCGAGGTGCGTCGCGTGCTGGCCGCCACCTACCACCAGGTGTGGTGGCCCGACACCTCCGTCGTCCGCTTCGACGGCGACCAGCTCCCCGTCTGGGACGAGGACACCGCCACCTACCTCGACCCCGCCACCGGCGAAGTCCTGCCCGCCTGGGACGACGCCCTCGACGCCATCGGCGATCAGGACGAACCGTTGCACGTGGCCCGGTTCGGGGACCGGTTCGACGCCCAAGGCGTCCTCGCTGGGTCCAAGGACGCGGCCCGCTGCATCGGCTACCTGACCAAGTACCTCACCAAACACGTCGCCGACTGCCACCAGGCCACCAGTGATGCCCAGCGGGCTCATGTCGAGCAACTGGCCCAAGTGCTGCGGTACGAACCATGCTCGCCGCGCTGCGCCAACTGGCTGCGGTACGGCGTCCAGCCCAAGAACGTCCGGCCCGGTCTCGTCCCCGGCGCCTGCAAAGGCAAAGCCCACCGCCGCGACCACCTGGGTTACGCCGGTCGCCGCGTCCTGGTGTCCCGCAAGTGGCCCGGCAAGACCCTGGCCGACCACCGCGCCGACCGCAAAACCTGGCTCCTGGAAACCCTCGGCCAGCTTGCCACCGATCCGGCTCGCTACTCCTGGGAGCCGGTCACCCCCGGCGACCCCGACCACATGGAACACGCCCGGCGCCTCCTGCATGCCGTCGCCGACCGCCAACGCTGGCAAGCCTCGCTCGCTGAGGCGAGACGCCGAGCCGCCCTCCCGCCCAGCCCCGATCTTTCGGCAACCGGGAGGGCGGCATGACCACTAGCACTGGATCGGGGCGGCTGCTCACCGTCGAGGCGGCGGCCGAACACCTGAGCACGTCCGTCCGGTTCATCCGACGGCTGATCGCCGAGCGGCGGATCGAGTTCGTCCGGGTCGGCCGTCACGTGCGGATCAGCGAGGCCGCACTAGCTGAGTTCATCGACGCGGGCCGGATTGAGCCGTTGACGGCGGCCAACCTCCGGCACGGCAGGAAAGGGGTTGCGTGATGGCGAAGGGAAACAAGGCGGGACACCGGCGTTTCGGCAACATCCGGAAGCTGCCGTCAGGCCGCTACCAGGCCAGCTACCTCGGGCCGGATGGGCAGCGCCGGAACGCTCCCGAGACCTACGGGAGGAAGAACGACGCGGACCGGGCGCTGTCCATCATCGAAGGCCAAATGATGCGCGGTGAGTGGACCGACCCTGAGGGCGGCAAGGTCAAGCTGGCTGACTATGCGGAGAGCTGGATCACCGAACGTCCGGGACTTCGGCCCCGATCGGCCGACAACTATCGCTGGCTGCTCCGGAAATACATCGCGCCGCACCTTGGCGCCGTGCCGGTGGGCAAGCTCTCGACTCCGCTCATTCGGCAGTGGCGCGCAACCCTGATCGGCAACGGCGCGTCCGCGTCCACGGCGGCGAAGGCGTACCGGCTCCTGCGGGCGGTGCTGATGACCGCGGCCGAGGACGACAAGATCATTCCCCGCAACCCGTGCCGGATCAAGGGCGCGGGTGACGAGAAGGCCGCCGAGCGTCCGGTCCTCACGGTGGCCCAGGCCTTCGCGCTGGCTGAGCGCATTGGCCGTCGGCCGGTCGGTAACATCCGGCACCGGCCCCCGGGCGGCTACCAGCTCCGGTTTGCCAAAGACGGCGAAATGCACGCCTCACCGGAGGTATTCGACACGAGGACCGCGGCCGAGTGGGCGCTGTGGAAGCTGGCCGCCGAGGGCCGGGCCGACTTCCGCCATGATCGCCGGTTCTCCGCGTTCGTGCTGGTGGCCACCTTCGCCAGCCTCCGCTGGGGTGAAGCCATCGCACTGCGGCGCTGTGACCTCGACCTCGAAGCGGGCAGCGTGCGGGTGCGGGCCGCCTACGTCGAACGCTCCACGGGAGAGATCCTGCTCGGGCCGCCGAAGTCCAGGGCTGGACGCCGCATCGTCGGCATCCCGGCCGCGATCATCCCCGAGCTGCGCGACCATCTGGCCGTCTTCGTCCAGGCCGAGCCGGACGCGCTGGTCTTCCCAGGCCCCAAGGGCGGCCCTATGCGACGCAGCAACTTCAACAAGCTGACGGGCTGGCCGCACGCGGTGCGCTCGATCGGGGCCGAGGGGCTGCATGTCCACGACCTGCGGCACACGGGCAACACGTTCGCCGCCTCCAGCGGGGCCGGGCTCCGGGACCTCATGGTGCGGATGGGCCATGACAGCGAGCGGGCGGCACTTATCTACCAGCACGAGGCCCGCGGCGCAGACCACCGAATCACCGGGGCCATCGATGCTCAGATCGACGCTGAGCGCCGTGCCTAGACAACTTACCTACGCGCGCGCGTGCGCGCGTAGGTACCATAAGAACGAAGTTCTCGCAAGTACCATCAACTTACTGTAGGTCCAACCAGGGTCCGTGCCGACAGTGACCCTAATTAATGCGCGTGCGCGCGTTATACCGCAGGGCGGTCATACCAACAAGTGGACTCGATCATAAGTTATGGAATAGATAATTTCAGTATCCTGACTCGCGCCCCATCCTTTGTTTGGTACGTTTATAGGTTCGAGAGTCGCACGACCTTCATTGTCACGGTCAAGACACGTTTTAATAAAGTTAAGCGAAACGACCACATTCACCGCTTCGTTGTGGTAAGTGCCTGATTCCCCTGGCAAGGTCTTGCGTGCATCCTCGCCGTATGTGGTATACCTCAGATCGCGAGCCTCTGAAAGCAACGTAGAGCGACCGAGCGTTGAGGATGAGAACCATCCAACGTGGAGCGCCCTTCGGCCCCCAGACGACGCCTGGGAGCCGTTTAGAGGTTATTTAGCGGAAACCGGCGAAGTGCAGAGCCGTTGGAGGCTGAGGAAACCATGAGAAAAATTAGCAAAACTAGACTAAACGGACATTTCTCACCCAGAGAGGGTGAGGCGGAATGTCAGACACTGACAACGATCTAGGAGGCTGGCAAATTGAAGCTATGCGAGCCACCTGGGACGACACGAAAGGCTGGAGCGTTGAGGCAGTCCGGCTGGTTCGGAATGACGCTCAGGATTGGCGCACAAAAGCAGTGCAGGCGGTCTGGAAGGCCCTAGGAAGCTCAAGCCAGACCGCCTGCCTCGCTGCACTGCTGCTAACGGTTACGCTCGCAGCGGTGGCGATGACCTGGGCAAATCATGAGCTCAGCGCAGCTGATACTCATGTCCAAGTCACCGTCACTGTAACAAACTGCTAGGCATCTATGCAGCCAGACCCGTCTGAGTGGCGATGGCGTACTGCTGCTCAGGCGGGCCCTGGTCTGTATGGAGCGCCAGTTCCGGCGACGGCCGCTGCACTAGCCATAAATCTGTGAGTATGACGCCCAATAGCAACCGACAAAGCAGGGCACTACTGCGCGCCGACCGTAAACAGGAATAGCCGCCTGGGTAGTGATGGTGGCGCTGCCCAGGACGGTATCGGCGTCGTAGAGGACCGCAGGCTGGCCGGCGGCGACGCCCCTGGTCGGCTCGGTCAGGGTATGTGCAGGCCGTCGCCGTCCAGGTGGCCACGAAGGCGTATATGGCGCCATGGGTATGGAGCTGGACGGCAGCGTGCGGGTGTTGCCGTCGGCGATGAAGCAGATGTCGTGGGAGTCCGGCTTGTCCGCGACGGCCAGGCCACGCTGGCGGGCTTCCTCGCGGACCTGGGTCTTGGTGGTGTCGCCCAGGGGGAACATGGCATGGGCCATCTGGTCGCGGGTCAGGACGGCCAGCACGTAGGACTGGTCCTTGCCGCATCGACGCTGCGGACGAGCTTGCCGTTCTCGATGCGGGCGTGGTGGCCGGTGCACACCGCGTCGAAGCCTAGGGCCATGGCCCGGTCCAGGACCGCAGCGAACTTGATCTTCTCGTTGCAGCGGACGCACGGGTTGGGGGTGCGCCCGCCGCGTAATCGGCTACGAAGTCCTCGACCACGTCGTGGTGGAACCGCTCGGCCATATCCTAGACGTAGAAGGGGATGCCCAGCACGTCGGCGGCGCGGCGGGCGGTACGAGCGTCTTCCAGCGTGCAGCAGCCGCGGGCGCCGGTGCGGTACGAGCCGGGGTTGGCCGACAGCGCGAGATGGACCGCGACCGCACCCCTGCGCAGTTGGGGCGCAGTAATTGCACGCCAATTGCACGACGCGCTGGAGGTTCTCATGGAGTGAGGAGGCCCAGGTCTGGACTAACGTCCTAGCCTGGGCCTTTACGCTGGAGCGGGTGACGGGAATCGAACCCGCACTGTCAGCTTGGGAAGCTGATGTTCTGCCATTGAACTACACCCGCGGACGATGCACGGCGAGCCGTGCGGTGTTCGCCCCGACATAGTACCGGACCCGGTAGGTTGCGAGCGTGCTGCTCTCCGATCGTGACATCAGGAAAGAGATCGACTCCGGGCGGGTGAAGCTCGAACCGTACGCGCCCGAGCTGATCCAGCCTTCGAGCATCGACGTGCGCATGGACCGGTACTTCCGGGTCTTTGAGAATCACCGGTACCCGCACATCGACCCGGCCGTGGAGCAGCCCGAGCTGACCCGCCTGATTGAAACCGCCGGTGACGACCCGTTCGTGCTGCACCCGGGCGAGTTCGTCCTGGCCTCCACCTACGAGGTCGTGACCCTCCCCGACGACGTCGCCGGGCGGCTGGAAGGCAAGAGTTCGCTGGGGCGCCTGGGCCTGCTGACGCATTCGACCGCGGGTTGGATCGACCCCGGCTTCTCCGGGCACGTGACGCTGGAGCTGTCGAACGTGGCCACGTTGCCCATCAAGCTGTGGCCAGGCATGAAGATCGGCCAGCTCTGCCTGTTCCGGACCAGTTCGCCGGCCGAGCACCCGTACGGATCGGCCGTCTACGGCTCCCGCTACCAGGACCAGCGCGGCCCGACGCCAAGCCGGTCATACAAAAACTTTTACCGCACCCAGGTCTAGACCTAGCAAATATTGCCCGGAGTTACCGTCCGTCCGGTAAGACTCAGCCGATGACCGCATCCTGAAACTCGGCAGCTTACCGCCCTTTGGCATGCGACTGGAATGTGGGCACGGGCTTCAGATTCATAACGGACAATTCGACCAGGTCGAGTTTCACATCAAACTCACACCGGGCCATCATGAGCCCTAATGTTAGGGCGAATCACCCTTTATCCCTGTGGTCGCCCGACCCCACTTAACAGTTTGCATTTCCTTCGCCACGGGAAGTGACGATACGGGGGAGCAAAACGCTGTCTCAGGAGTAAGGGGTTCAGGTGCGAGCCTTCCTGGAGCGCACCATCTCCGGCGACGCTGACAAACGTAGGGGCATTTGGTGAAGAGTGCTGAGTCCGAGGCTTCCGGTTCGAATTGGCGCAAAAGTAGCAGAAGCGTCGGGAACGGGGCATGCGTAGAAGTAGCCACGCAGGCGGGTGCCGTGGGCGTCCGCGACTCCGTGATCGGGGACACTAGTCCGGTCCTGTCCTACGCACCTCAAGCGTGGGCTGCATTCATCGGGGACATCAGGGACCAGCAACGCTGACGTTTGCGTCACTTTGCTTCGAAGATGGGGCCGGGCGGGCGTCGATGGTGAGCGCTCGCCCGGATGGCTGCGGGCTCAAACACCAATCTCACGGAACGCCACATGCGATTCATTGGTAGCAATGGCCGGTGCTTGGCGCATTAAACTACGTCTGCCATACTCATCAGCCATCTTCCCGACAAGAGTTAGCGACTCCGGCACTCCAAGCGCTATATCTGACAGTCGCTTAAATACTTGATCATATCGATTCAGGTCTCGGGCATGGTCGACAAAAAGGTGCCCAACCAATCCTTCCACATAAACTACGCCGGGCGCATCGCTGTCGAATTCCAGAATCGTGAAAATACTATCCAAGGCTGGATGAGCGCCGACTTCGTATGGAATTATCTGAAGGCTAACTGATTGGTACCTGGCCACCGCCAGAACTCGTTCCAGTTGCCTTTGCATGACCAGGGCACCGCCCACGGGCCGATGCAGGACGGCTTCGTCCATAATTGCATGGAGGACCGGAGGGTGCTCGGACGTAAGTATGCGCTGGCGGGTCGTACGGGTGTCGACCCATTGATCTATGACTTCCAGATCCTGTTTGGGAATGGAGGCTTCATGTAGCGCATGGGCGTATTCCGAAGTCTGGAAGAGCCCGGGCACAACGGCTGAGTCGTAGAGCCTGATCGATACCGCATTCTGCTCCAAGCCGACGTAGTCGGAGTACGGCAGATCGTACGACTGCCACCAGCCCTGCTCTTTGCCCTCCCGAGCCAAGGTCATGAGCCGGTCTCTTTCACGAGCGGTTTCTACGCCGTAGAGATCACAGAGGTCGCGGACGTCGCGGAGGGTGGCGCCACGCTGGCCGGTTTCGATGCGGCTGACTTTGCTGGGGGAGCAGAGAAGGTGATCGGTGACGTCCTTAACGGAGAAGCCCTTCTCTTCTCGAAGTTTGCGCAGCAGCGCACCGAGCTCACGCCTCCGGACGGTGGGGCTTCCCTCGGCCACTGGGGTCGCTTCCCTTCACGTGAGTCTCAGTGATTGACACGTGTAATTGGTGGGTTGAAACCAGTCATTGGGATGTGCCAGGCAGGTTGTGCCTCTGGCACTTGATTTTGGCACTTGCCAAAGTCGTTTGCCAAGGGGACCATGCAATTAGCGCAGTGGATTTACTCCAAAGCGACCCGCCGACAATGGGGTCGTCGGTGACCCTCGGGGTCACTGCCTGATATTGCGGGCCATCGGGCCATCCGCGGTGAAGTCGGCCGCGACGTTAATCCCGGACCTTGCTACAGGGAGTAGGAGGCACTGCGATCCAGTGAACCAGACCCGGCCTTTACTGCTCTGCACGTCGGCGCGAGTTCGCCACGCGCACCGAAAACCAGCTTTGCCGCCGTTGTGCTCGGTTGGCTGCCACCACCGAACCCGGAAACGGCGTTGGGCGGACGCTGCCACGTCCGCCCAACTGTCTGACACCCTCACTGCCCATGTACGAGCCAGAGGAGTCACTTTGTCCAAGGGTAGCGCTCTGCTGCCTATTGACAACCCCCGCAAGGTTACCGAGGGTTACCAGACCGGCCCGATTCCCGTCACCACTGGGACTTTCGGTCACCACACGTCGATCCGGCTGGTCCGGCTCGCCTACCAAGCGGCGAGGGCCGCGCTGATGGGCCTGCTCGGTGTGCGGGACCGGCCCACCGGGGTCGTGGAACTGATCGCCGGGCTCATCGCCGCGGCCGGCGACATCGTTTTCCTGGCCAATGACGAGGAAGCCTACTGGCGCGGCTGGACCATCGAACGGCGGTACGCCGGGCTCAGCCGCCGCTACCGTAATCCGTTGTTTGACACGCTGGCTGCCTGTCCGCACTGCCGCGGGCGGGGGATCACGCCGGATGAGTCCTCGTGCGTCAAGTGCTCGGGGACCGGCCGGGTCACGGTTGATCAGCCGCCGTTCCCGCACGATGGCTGACCGCCATGACCGGGGGACGTCCTCGCCAGCCGAACAACCCGAGCGTGCTGTCCAGCCTGGAGATCGCGCTGCACACGGTGTCCCGGCCCAATCCGATCGTCTTGGCCTGGCGCTGGCGGTACGAGTTCGGGCTCTTGACCGGGCTGGGGTTCGGCTCGTTCGCGATCATCCAGGCGCTGGGGCCCGCGTGGCTCATCGCGACCTGGCTGGTACTGATCGCACTGTTCGGGGTGTGGCCACACGGACGGCGGCTGCTGATCAAGCGGGTCTGGTGCGTGCTGGGCGGCCGATATCCGCATCGTCCGCAGCGTCAGGCACGCCCACGTGGTCATCGTGGACGTCATCCGGCGTCCGCCTGACCGGCCACCCGATCCGGAGGCGGAACGCATGACCTGGCCGGTCTGACGGTCAAGGGGTCGGGGCCGGGTGCGCAGGGGCCACCCGGCCCGATCCTCCGGATCAGGGCGAACTATTCGCTGTCGGAGCCGCTGGTGGTGGGGTTGCCTTCGGCGGCGGAGGTCACGTCGCCGGGTGGGGCGGCGTCCACGCCGGTTTCGGCGTCGGCGGTGATCGCGTCGGCGGAGCCGTTGCCGCTGGCTGGGGGGCGCTGGAGAGCCACCGAGCGCGCGAGGAGCTGGGCGACGTCGATGACTTCCAGGGATTCCTTGGCTTCCCCGCTGCTCTTCTTTGCGGCGACGGCGTCACCGAGCATGACCAGGCAGTACGGACACGCCGTGGAAATGCTGTCCGGGTTGAGCTCGAGGGCTTCGTCGATGCGTTCGGTGTTGATGCGCTTGCCGATGCGTTCTTCCATCCACATCCGGGCCCCGCCGGCGCCGCAGCAGAAGCCGCGGTTCTTGCACCGGTGCATCTCCTCGGCCTGGGTGCCGGGGACGGCTTCGATGATGTCCCGCGGCGGGGTGAAGACCTTGTTGTGACGGCCCAGGAAGCACGGGTCGTGGTAGGTGATCTTCTCCTTCACTTCCCCGGCAGGGGTGAGCTTGCCCTGCTCAACCAGCCGCGCCAGCAGCTGGGTGTGGTGAATCACCTCGTAGTTCCCGCCGAGCTGCGGGTACTCGTTCGCGATCGTGTTGAAGCAGTGCGGGCAGGAGGCCACGATCGTCTTGCCGGAGCCCTTGGCCACACCAGCCTCGTTCAGGGTTTCCACGTTCTGCTGGGCCAGCATCGAGTACACGAACTCGTTGCCCATCCGCCGGGCGGGGTCACCGGTGCAGGTCTCGGCCGGCCCGAGGACTGCGAAGTTCACCCCCGCGGTGTGCAGCAGCTCGGCGATGGCCTTGGTGGTCTTCTTGGCCCGGTCCTCCAGCGCCCCGGCGCAGCCGACCCAGAACAGATACTCGATGTCCTCGCCGATGTGGCCGTCGATGACCGGGACCTCAAAATCGAGCTCGGTGATCCACTCGGTCCGCTTGTTGTCCCCCATCCCCCATGGGTTGCCCTTGTTTTCCAGGTTCTTCAGCAGCGTGCTGGCTTCGGCGGGGAACGCGGATTCGATGAGGACCTGGTGGCGGCGCATGCCGTCGATGTGGTCGATGTGCTCGATGTCGACCGGGCACTCCTCCACGCAGGCGCCGCAGTTCGTGCACGACCACAGCACGTCGGGGTCGATCACCCCGTTCACGTCAGCGCCGCCCACGAGCGGCCGGTCGGCCTCGGCGAGGACGTCGGCGGGGAGCTTGGCTCGCGCGTCGTCCGAATCAGCCAGGATAAAAGGTGCCTTGGCGAAGGCGTGATCGCGCAGATCGAGGATGACCTGCTTGGGCGACAACGGCTTCCCGGTCGCCCAGGCCGGGCATTGGGACTGGCAGCGCCCGCACTCGGTGCAGGTCGCCATGTCCAGCAGGCCTTTCCAGGTGAAATCCTCGATCTTCCCCAGCCCGAACACGTCCACATCCGGGTCGGCCTCCTCGAAGTCGAGGACCTTCCCGTTGGACCGCATCGGTTCCAGCGCCCCGAGCGCGTTCGGCCGCCGGGAGAACAGCACATTCAGCGGCGCGATGCCGATGTGCAGGTGCTTGGAGTAGGTGACGAAGACCCCGAACCCGAGGATGACGCCGAGCTGGGCGAGTATGAAGACCGCTTCGAGCACGGTGTTGACCCCGGACCCGAGCGGGTGCAGCCAGTGGCCGACGATCTGCGACGCGAACGCGCCGTGCGGGTAGGGGAAGACGCCACTGTTGATCTGGGCGCCCCGGTAGAGCAGGAGGGTGGCCACGACCAGGAAGATCAAGCCCAGGACGAGCCAGGCGGCACCGGTGTGGGAGCCGTAGAAGCGGGACTCGCGGCCTTCTTTTTCCGGCTGGTTGCGGAGGCGGATGATCGCGAAGGTGATGATGCCGGCCAGGACCAGGACGGCGAACAGGTCTTCCAGGAATCCCAGCGCGAAGCTGTGGCCGATGCCGGGGATCGCGAACGTGCGGGAGAACAGATCCCCGTAGGCCTCGATGATCGTGAAGATCAAGATGATGAAACCCCAGAACGTGACGAAGTGCGCCACCCCCGGGATCGTCCACTTCAACAGCTTCCGCTGCCCGAACACCTCAGTGGCCTGCACCTCAGCGTCCCGCTCCGGATGCGACCGCACCGCGGCGATCCGTTCTGGGGCCGGTTGCCCCGACAAGCCCAAACGCCCCAGCCACCACAACCGGCGGCCCGCCAGCCCGGCCGCCGTCACGGTCATGACCAGGCCAAGGACGATTCTCAGGACCACCGGGGACCTCCTCCTGCTGCGTTGGCTGACAGCGTACGCCGCCCGCCTTCGCCCGCTCGGGCAGGCGACCTGACGCGATGCCCAGCATCCTACTAATTAGTAACTTTCGGGCCCGGCACTCTACCGGATGCATCCGTTGGGCGGTCGGGGTCAAAGATAAAATATCTCAGATGGGGATTCTGGCACATCGCTGAGGCGCTGTGACCAGTGTGATCTGCCGGCCGCTGGCGGTGGATGGCCAGCTGGGCTCACGGGCGACGGTTCGGGCGTCGGGGCCACTGCGACGCCTGGGCCCGGGAACCGCGGCGCACGGCAGGAAATGACGGCTGAGTACCCACCCGTTGGCGCCTTTGGTGCTGCTACAGCGCGCCCAATGGCGCCAACGAGTGTGCGACGAGCTGGGGCGCGGGGGCGCAGTGAGCCCAGTGGAACGGCTGGTGCTGGGATGACGGCCGGGCTGGTGGCGCCGTCGTGCCGGCGGGCAGCCGGGCGGTGCTGGGTGTCGGCCGGACTGATGGCGCCGTCGTGCCGGCGGGCAGCCCGGCGGTGCGGGGTGTCGATTTGAGGGCGGGCCGGGCCGGATGACTGGGTCATCGTTGGCGCCTTCGATGCTGGTATGGCGACATCGTTGGCGCCTTCGATGCTGTTGGCAGACCCTCGCGTGCGGGGCCCCGGCGCTGCCGAGACTCCCAGAGTGGGACAGGCGGGAGAGCTGTGACGAATGGCGGCCGAGGCACGCGGCGGGGTCACGCGCCGCTCTGCCGCCGGGATTTATCGGGGCCGTCCATGGGTTGAACATGATGGGCTGAAGCGCCCCATTGACCTGCGGATTCGCCCGAAACGGCCGCCCTGCGAAAATTCTTCACGCGCTCGGGAACAACACCCGGCCCAGCAAAGTTGAGCCTAAGTGACTCAAGTCATTTGCCAGCGGTTGAGTGCCGTGGCTAACCTTGAGCCCGGAAGACTCAACCACACAGACTTATCAACCATAGGGATTGCTCATGGCACGTGCGGTAGGGATTGACCTTGGGACGACCAACTCTGTGGTCGCCGTCCTCGAAGGCGGAGAGCCCACCGTCATCGCTAACGCGGAGGGGTCGCGGACCACGCCGTCCGTGGTCGCCTTCGCCAAGAACTCCGAAGTCCTCGTCGGTGAGGTGGCCAAGCGCCAGGCCGTGACGAACGTCGACCGGACGATCCGGTCCGTCAAGCGGCAGATGGGGACCGACTGGTCCGTCACCATCGACGGCAAGAAGTTCAACGCCCAGCAGATCAGCGCGTTCATTCTGCAGAAGCTCAAGCGGGACGCCGAGGCCTACCTGGGCGAGACGATCACCGACGCGGTGATCACCGTCCCCGCGTACTTCAGCGACGCGCAGCGGCAGGCCACCAAGGAGGCCGGCCAGATCGCGGGCCTGAACGTGCTCCGGATCATCAACGAGCCCACTTCTGCGGCCCTCGCGTACCACCTGGAGAAGGACAACGAGGCGACCATCCTGGTCTTCGACCTGGGTGGTGGCACCTTCGACGTCTCTCTGCTCGAGGTCGGCGACGGCGTGGTCGAGGTGAAGGCCACCAGCGGCGACAACCACCTCGGTGGCGACGACTGGGACCAGCGCATCGTGGACTGGCTGGTGCAGGACTTCAAGAACAACTACGGCATCGACCTGGCCAAGGACAAGATGGCGCTGCAGCGGCTGCGTGAGGCGGCCGAGCGCGCCAAGATCGAGCTGTCCAGCGGGTCCGAGGCCCAGATCAACCTGCCTTACATCTCGCACTCCGACCAGGGCCCGCTGCACCTGGACACGCGCCTGTCGCGGTCCGAGTTCCAGCGGATGACCTCCGACCTCCTGGACCGCTGCAAGGGCCCCTTCCAGCAGGTCATCAAGGACGCCGGGATCAGCACCAGCGAAATCGGCAACGTCGTGCTCGTCGGTGGTTCCACCCGGATGCCCGCCGTGGTCGACCTCGTCAAGGACCTGACCGGCGGCAAGGAGCCGAACAAGGGCGTCAACCCGGACGAGGTTGTCGCGGTCGGCGCCAGCCTGCAGGCCGGTGTGCTCAAGGGTGAGGTCAAGGACGTCCTCCTGCTCGACGTGACCCCGCTGTCGCTGGGCATCGAGACCAAGGGCGGCATTTTCACCAAGCTGATCGAGCGCAACACCACGATCCCGACCAAGCGGTCGGAGATCTTCACCACCGCGGACGACAACCAGCCCTCGGTGCAGATCCAGGTGTTCCAGGGTGAGCGCGAGATCGCCGCGTACAACAAGAAGCTCGGCATGTTCGAGCTGTCCGGCATCGCTCCCGCTCCCCGCGGGGTGCCGCAGGTCGAGGTCGCGTTCGACATCGACGCCAACGGCATCGTGAACGTGTCCGCCAAGGACCTGGGCACGGGCAAGCAGCAGTCGGTGACCATCTCCGGCGGTTCGGCGCTGAACAAGGACGACATCGACAAGATGGTCCGCGACGCCGAGCAGTACGCCGAGGAGGACCGGCAGCGGCGCGAGGAGGCGGAGGTCCGCAACCGGGCCGACACCCTCGTGTACACCACCGAGAAGTTCCTCGCCGAGAACGCCGAAAAGGTCCCGGACGACGTGAAGTCCGAGGTGGAGTCCGCCATCGCCGACGTCAAGAAGGCGCTCGAGGGCAACGACACCGAGACCATCCGTGAGGCCACCGAGAAGGCGGCCACCGCCAGCCAGAAGATGGGCAGCGCGATCTACGCCCAGGCGCAGGCTGAGCAGCAGGCGGCCGGCGGCGAAGGCGCAGCGACTGGCGACGCCAGCGCGGCGCAGGACAGCGACAACGACGTGGTGGACGCGGAGATCGTCGACGACGAGGGTTCCTCGGACACCCGCGAAGGCGGCGCTGCTTGATGAACTCACCTGAGGAACACGGCAACGGGCCGGTGATCAACGATCGCCGGCGAATCGACCCCGTGACCGGTCAGGTGAGAGAGCCGGACAGGCCCCGGGGCAAGCACGCGGCCTCCGAGCCGGGCGGTTTCGCCCGGCCGGACGCCGCCGGCTCCCAGGGTGGCGCACAGCCAGGAACGGGTGCGGAGCCGGAAGGCTCCGCACCCAGCCCGGGCCCGGACGCCACCCGCTCCGGGGACGGAAACGGCCAGGCCGCTGAGGCGGGCCGGTCCGGTGCGACGGGTGAAGGCAAGGAGATGGCAACACTGAAGGAGCAGCTCGCCGAGCGCACGGCTGACCTGCAGCGGCTCCAGGCGGAGTACGCGAACTACCGGAAGCGGGTCGACCGTGACCGGAGCGCCATGCGTGAACTGGCGCTGGCCAACGTGCTGACCGAGTTGCTGCCGGCGCTGGATGCCATCGGTCAGGCTCGCCAGCACGACGAGCTGTCCGGCGGCTTCAAGTCAGTCGCCGAGACCATCGAGTCGGCGGTGTCCAAGCTGGGCCTGGTGACCTACGGGGAGATCGGTGAGCCGTTCGACCCGAAGGTGCACGAGGCGGTGGCCACCTCCTATTCACCCGACGTCACGGACGTCACCTGCACGGAGATTTTCCAGCCGGGTTACAAGGTCGGTGACCGGATCCTGCGTCCGGCCCGGGTCGTGGTGGCTGAGCCCGCCACCGGCCCGGACGGTTCGGCTGAGCCGGGCGCGCAAGCGCAGCAGGACCAGGACAGTAAGTGAAATTGAGCGGCGAGGGGAGCGATGAGCACACCAGATGAGCACCAAGGATTATCTGGAGAAGGACTATTACAAGGTCCTGGGCGTCCCTAAGACCGCGAAGGCTGACGAGATCAAGTCGTCGTACCGCAAGCTCGCCCGCAAGTACCACCCGGACGCCAACAAGGGTGACCGTGACGCCGAGGAACGCTTCAAGGAGATTTCCGAGGCCTACAACACCCTGTCCGACGAGAAGAAGCGCAAAGAGTACGACGAGGCACGGTCGATGTTCGGCGGCGGGTTCCGGGTTCCCGGAGCCGGCGGCCGGGCACCCGGCCAGGCCGGCGGCGGCTTCGGCTTCGACCTCGGCGACCTGTTTGGCGGCGGTGGCGGGGGCGGGGGAACAGCGGGCAGCGGCGGCCTCGGCGACATCCTCGGCGGAGTGTTCGGCGGCGGTGGCGGCGGCCGGGCTGGGTCCCAGACCCGGCCCCGCCGCGGCGCCGACGTGGAGACCGAGGCCACCTTGTCGTTCAGTGAGGCGGTCGACGGCACCACCGTCCCGCTCAAGCTGACCGGCGAGGGGCCCTGCCCGGTCTGCCACGGCACCGGGGCCAAGGCCGGCACCGTGCCCAAGGTCTGCCCGACCTGCGAAGGCACCGGGCAGCAGAGCCGCAATCTGGGCAGCTTCGCCTTCCAGGAGCCGTGCAAGACCTGCCGCGGCCGGGGGATGGTGGTCGACGACCCCTGCACCTCGTGCAACGGCAGCGGCCACGCGACCAGCACGCGGACGATTCAGGCACGGATCCCGGCCGGGGTGGCCGACGGGCAGCGGATCAAGCTGCGCGGCAAGGGCGCCCCGGGCGAGCGCGGCGGTCCCGCCGGGGACCTGTACGTGCGGATCCACGTCACGCCGCACCCGGTGTTCGGGCGGTCGGGCGGCAACCTGACCGTGTCCGTGCCGGTGACCGTGCCCGAGGCGGCGCTGGGCGCCGACATCAAGGTGCCCTCGCACAAGGGTGCCCCGGTCACGGTCAAGATCCCGGCGGGCACGCCCAACGGCCGCACCTTCCGGGTGCGGGGCAAGGGTGTCCGGCGGTCCGACGGGACCTACGGTGACCTGCTGGTCACGGTCGAGGTGATCGTGCCCAAGAACGTCAGCAACAAGGGCCGCCAGGCGCTGGAAGACCTGCGCGAGGCCACCGCGGGAGAGGACCCCAGGGAAGCTCTCCTGCAGCGCGCCAAGAGCGCGTAAGGCCAGCAGGCAGGCCAGGCGCCGAGCCACGCGGTAGAGGGAACGAACGGCCGCCGCCCGCGAGGGCGGCGGCCGGTACGAAGGAGACACGATGATGAGCGCGAAAGGGGGATGGCAATGACAACTCCGTATGACATGTCCGACGACACGCCGGTCTACGTCATCTCCGTCGCCGCTCAGCTGTCCGGGCTGCATCCGCAGACGCTGCGGACCTACGACCGGATGGGGCTGGTGTCACCCGGGCGGAGCACTGGCCGGGGCCGCCGTTACTCCATGCGGGACGTACTGGCGCTGCGTGAAGTACAGCGCCTCTCGCAGGACGAAGGTGTCAACCTTTCCGGGATCAAGCAGATCCTGGAACTGACTGACGAGCTGGACCGCTCGCGGCGGATCATCGCCGAACTCAAAAGCGAAATGACGCAGCTGCGGATCGAGCTGGAATCCACCCGCTCCGTGGCCGCGCGGCTCGCGGACCTGCTCCGGCGGGGGCGCGGCGGCGCCGGGATCGTACCGGCCCGCAGCACCGCCCGGGTGGCGGTCTGGGAGCCGGTGAGCGACGCCGATCCGGCCACCGGCAGCCCCTCGGAGGGCACGGCTCAGCCGCGCGCCGCGGACCGGTACACAATCGAAGAGAACGAGAGCTAAGAGCCTCACATGGACGACAAACTGACCAGGAAGAGCCAGGACGCGCTGTCATCAGCGGTCCGGCGCGCGGCCGCGGACGGCAACCCACAGGTTGACCCGCTGCACCTGCTGGTCGCGCTGATCGCGCAGAACGGCGGCACCACCGCGCCGCTGCTGCGGGCCGTGGGCGCCGATCCGGCCACGGTGGCCAAGGAAGCCGAGACCCGGCTGGGCCGCCTGCCGCGGGTCAACGGCCAGACCGCGAGTGCGCCGGAGATGTCCCGGCCGCTGCTGTCGGTCATCAACACCGCCGTGGCGCGGGCCCGGGAGATGAACGACGAGTACGTGTCGACCGAGCACCTGCTGGTCGGCCTCGCCGCCGACGGCGGCCCGGCCGCCACGCTGCTCCGGGACGCCGGGGCCACCCCGGAGGCCCTGCTCGAGGCGTTCACCCAGGTGCGCGGGAGCGCGCGGGTGACCTCCGAGAACCCCGAGGAGACCTACCAGGCGCTGGAGAAGTACGGCGTCGACCTCACCCAGCAGGCGCGGGACGGCGCCCTGGACCCGGTGATCGGCCGGGACGCCGAGATCCGGCGGGTCATCCAGGTGCTGTCGCGGCGGACCAAGAACAACCCGGTCCTGATCGGCGAGCCCGGCGTGGGCAAGACCGCCGTGGTCGAGGGCCTGGCCCAGCGCATCGTGGCCGGCGACGTGCCCGAGTCCTTGCGCGACAAGAAGCTGATTGCCCTGGACCTGAGCGCGATGGTGGCCGGGGCCAAGTACCGCGGTGAGTTCGAGGAGCGGCTGAAGGCCGTCCTGGACGAGATCAAGCAGAGCGACGGCCAGGTCATCACGTTCATCGACGAGCTGCACACCGTGGTGGGTGCGGGCGCGGCCGAGGGCGCGATGGACGCGGGCAACATGCTCAAGCCGATGCTGGCCCGCGGTGAGCTGCGCATGGTCGGCGCGACCACGCTGGACGAGTTCCGCGAGCGGATCGAGAAGGACCCCGCGCTGGAGCGCCGGTTCCAGCAGGTGTTCGTGGGCGAGCCGTCGGTCGAGGACACGATCGCGATCCTGCGTGGCCTGAAGGGCCGCTACGAGGCGCACCACAAGGTACAGATCTCGGACGCGGCGCTGGTGGCCGCGGCCACCCTGTCCGACCGGTACATCACCGCCCGGTTCCTGCCCGACAAGGCGATCGACCTGGTCGACGAGGCGGGCTCCCGGCTGCGCATGGAGATCGACTCCCGTCCGGTGGAGATCGACGAGCTGCAGCGGACCGTGGACCGGATGAAGATGGAAGAAATGGCCCTGGCCCGGGAGTCCGACGCGGCCAGCAAGGACCGGCTGGAGCGGCTGCGCGCTGATCTGGCCGACCGGCAGGAGCAGCTGACCGCGCTGATCGCGCGCTGGGACCAGGAGAAGGCCGGCCTGAACCGGGTTGGTGAGCTGAAGAAGCGGCTGGACGACCTCAAGGGCCAGGCCGAGCGCGCGCAGCGGGACGCCGACTTCGAGGCCGCGTCACGGCTGATGTACGGCGAGATCCCCGCGCTCGAGCACGAGCTGGCCCAGGCGACCGCGGCCGAGAGCGCAGCGGACGCCGAGGACACCTCGGTCCCGGCCGAGGAGCCGATGGTCAAGGAAGAGGTCGGCCCGGACGACGTCGCGGACGTGGTGTCGTCGTGGACCGGCATCCCGGCCGGGCGGCTGCTCGAGGGTGAGACCGGCAAACTGCTCCGGATGGAGGACGAGCTCGGCCACCGCATCATCGGGCAGGCCAGTGCGGTGCAGGCCGTCTCCGACGCGGTGCGCCGGGCGCGGGCCGGTGTCGCCGACCCGGACCGTCCCACCGGCTCGTTCCTGTTCCTGGGGCCGACCGGCGTGGGCAAGACCGAGCTGGCCAAGGCGCTGGCGGAGTTCCTGTTCGACGACGAGCGGGCCATGACCCGGATCGACATGAGTGAGTACAGCGAGAAGCACTCGGTCGCCCGGCTGGTCGGCGCGCCGCCCGGCTACGTCGGGTACGAAGAGGGCGGCCAGCTCACCGAGGCCGTGCGGCGGCGCCCGTACACGGTGGTCCTGCTGGACGAGGTGGAGAAGGCCCATTCTGAGGTCTTCGACATCCTGCTGCAGGTGCTGGACGACGGGCGGCTGACCGACGGCCAGGGCCGGACGGTGGATTTCCGGAACACGATCCTGATCCTCACGTCCAACCTGGGCTCGCAGTTCATCGCCGATCCGGCCATGACCGACGAGGCGGCCAAGCGCGCGGCGGTGCTGAACGTGGTGCGTAATACGTTCAAGCCCGAGTTCCTGAACCGGCTCGACGACGTGATCGTCTTCGACGCCCTGGGCACCAGCGAGCTCGGCCGGATCGTCGACCTGCAGGTCGAGCGGCTGGCCAAGCGGCTGAGCGACCGGCGGCTGACGCTGACCGTCACCCCGGCGGCGCGCGAGTGGCTGGCCCTGACCGGCTACGACCCGGTGTACGGGGCGCGGCCGCTGCGCCGGCTGGTCCAGTCGGCCATCGGTGACCAGCTGGCCCGGGCGCTGCTCTCGGGACAGATCACCGACGGCGACCACGTGGTGGTGGACACGGACGAAGGCGCGGACGCGCTGACGATCCGGCCCGCCGCCGAGGTGGCCACGCGGGCCTGAGCCTGCCAGCTGGTTAGTTATCCCCGGTACCTCCGGCCGGCTTTGCCGGCCGGAGGTGCTGGCCTTTCCGGGTGTCGGCGGTCAGCTCGTCGAGCAGCTGGTCGTACTCGTCCTCCGGCATCCCCAGGTCGTGGCGGATCCGGTAGCGCAAGCTCAGCAGCAACCGAAGCTCGGCGGTATCGCCTCGCCGTTTGCACTCGTCGGCACCCGCCGTCGCCCAGTGCAGTGCACCATCCATGTCACCCTGTTCGGCGAGCAACTCGGCCACCAGATCGCAGGTCCGCGGGTCACGGGTACCCCCGTCGCCCTCCCGGTCGAGCTGGCTGATCAGCGCCTGCGCCTCGTCCGGCCGCCCGAGCGCGAACAGGGCCCGGGCCAGCGGCGCCCGCGGGTCGGCGAACGTCTCTCCGCCGTCCGCCATCGCCTGCTGGAACCTGTCGGCGGCGACCTCGGGCTCGTCGGCCAGCAGCCACTGCTCGCCCGCCCGCAGGTACGCCTCGGCCCGGGACATGCTTCCCGCCTGCTCGGCCGTTGCGGCGAGATGGTTCATCCGCAGCGCAGCACGCCGGTGGTCCCCGGTACGCGCGGCGTCGAATTCGATCTCGTCGAACAGGTCATCGGTCAAGACAACCACGTTCGTGGACGTACCCAGGTGCCCGGTATCCAACCCTTCGCCAGCAGCAGCACCCGGTGCGTCGCCTGCGGCCGAAACGGCCCCCCGGCCTGGATTGCTCACAGTTGTCCCGTCCGTCGTTACCTACGTTCCGGTCAGCGATCCAACCCGCGACGATCAGCGCCGTGAACCTTCCAGGGCGTCCCAGAAACCGCGCCGCAGGGCGTGCCGAACCTCGTCGTGCAGGAGGAAGTCGATGGGCAGCGCTGACCCCTGCAGCAGACGGGCTTCGAGATCGGAGGGCATCCGCGGCTTGCGGGCGAGCACGGCCTCGAGCCACAGGGCCGGCGCCTCGCGGGCCACCGACTCGCCGAAGTCCTTGCCCTCCTCGTGCGCGGACTGGACCGCGTCGGTCAGCGAGACCGGCGCCGAGGACGACGGCCGGCCCGCCGCGGGCTGTGGCCCGCTGTAAGGACCGTTCTGAGCGGGCACGTACGCCTGGGGCGCCTGCGGCCCACCCGGAATCTGGCCGGAGGCACCGGGCCCGTTCAGGCCCGGACGGGCGGGCGGTCCCGGCGGCACCGGTCCGCCAGGGCCGGCCGGGCCGTTCTGACCCGACCCGGGCGAACCCGCGGGCGGGTTGACGGCCGGGCGCCGGAACGGCCCTGGCTGCGCCGACGGCCCACGGTGCTGGTCCAGCCCCTCGGTGCGGTACTGGTCCTGCGTGCCCGCCGGGCCGTAGCCAGCCTCGTCGGCCGCACGGCCGCGCGGCAGGTAGTCGCCGGGGGCGGACCGGCCGCGGCCGGGCACGTCGTTCCTCGGGTCGTTCCGCGGGTCATTACGGGGGTCGTTCCGCGGGTCGTTGCGCGGGGCCGGGTCGTTCTGCGGCATCGCCCGCCCGTGGCCGCCGTCGTTCCGGTTGACGTTCTCGTCCGCGCTGGGCGGCCCGGACGGGGCGGTGCGGAACGGCATCGCGACCGGCGCCCCGTAAACGTCCTGGCGGGCGCCGTTGTCGCTGTCGGCCAGGTCACCGCGGCCAAGGTCGTTCCGGCTCAGGTCGTTCCGGCCGAGGTCGTTCCGGCCCAGGTCGTTACGGGTCACATCGCCCCGGCCAGCGTTCAGGTCACCCCGGCCGGAGTTGAGATCACCGCGACCCGAATTCAGGTCGCCGCGGACCGGGTTGAGGTCACCGCGGCCGGAGCCGAGGTCACCCCGGCCGGCCGACGGCAGCGGCGCAACGCCGGCCTCACCGCGGCCCCGGTCGACCCGCCCGCGCAGGTCACCGCGCATCGTGTCGGCGCGCGAGACGTCACCGCGGACGGGGTCGGGACGGGACGGCTCGGGGCGTTCCGGGGCGGCCGGCGCTTCGGGCCGCCCGAACACCATGGGAGGGGCCGACGGCGCGGCAGGCTCGTCCCTGGCCGGCGGCTCCGGCTCCTCCGGCTGGAGCGGGGAGATCTGCTGCGCGGGGCGCTGGTACTCGGCGACCACCGGCGCGGTGTAGATGGACGGCGGGCTGGAGTGGCCGCCCGCGGGCAACTGGTAGGAGCCCCCGTGGCCGGCCGAGTGGCCGTTGGAGGTGGACCGGACCAGCGCGGTCGCCGCGTACTGCTCGTCCGTGCGGGACGGCTCGGCCCCGGGGATCACGTCCACGTACGGCCGCAGGTGAGCGCTGGTGAGCTCCATGATGTCGTCGCACTCTTGCCGCAGCGACCGGGAGATCGTCCAGTTACCGTCCACCGTGACGTGCACGATCGTGACCCGCATGCCGAGGTCCTGCACGTCCGACACGACCTGGGCCAGGTCCTCTTCGGCGCTGACCACCACGGCGTCGCTGACCGCGCGGTTGCGGGCGAGCACGGTGAGGTCGCGGTGAATTTCCGTCTCGACGCCCTCGCGGCGGCCGGGCCGCAGCTTGGCCAGCCGCAGCTTGGTCCCCGCCATGTCGGCCAGCGCGTCGTGCTCGGTGGTCCGCCGGCCCTCGACCGTGGCCTCGTACCAGTAGCAGCGCAGCAACGGCAGGCCGGTGCGCTCCCGGGCCAGGTTGCCGAGCAGCTGCAGGAGGCCTTCGTAGTCCCAGGTGACCGACTCCCGCCGGCGAGTCCCGTGGACGGCCATCGCGCCGTCCGCGAGCATGTAGCCCGCGTCTACGAACAGCGCGCAGCGATCCACGCAACACCGTCCTTCCCTCGGCGCGGGAACTCCTCGAGGCTTAGCTGCCGTTGGGATAGGCCGCCGCAGTCCCCTGCTCCGGTCATAGCGTAGTGAAATCGGCTTCCTACGTTTGCCTTTCCGCGTTTTCCCTGCCGCCCAGACGACGCCCGAACGGGCCGCCTGAGGCGGGAGCGGTCATCGTGACGAATCGGTCCACAATGAACAAAGCGCCGGTCCACGGCCAGGATGTCACAGGCCGGGCCGGTTGCTACCGCTCGCCGAGGCTGGCGTAGGCCTCGGTGTCGCCGGATCGGATCACGCGAAGCAGGTCAGAGTCAGCGGGGGCGACCGGCTCCGCGGCGAGTTGGATTATTACTCACAGTCTCCAAGTGATTTCATAGAGTCACGAAAGATTGTGGCGTAAACCGCGTCACGACGGGGCCTCTTCACCGTCTCCCCTAGTGAAACCGGCACGCGGAGGCGAATTCATTGAGGTCAGACGGCGGCGCACGGCACACCGGCACGCAGGACGGAGGGCAGGAGCATGCCGATCAGGCCAGCGACCTGCGCCGGCTGCGGGCGGAGTGGCGACGGCAGAGCCTGTCGGCCGGATGGCTGGCCGAGGACGACTGGTGGACGGCGGCGGTGGACGCGGTAGCCCAGGCCGCCTGCCGCGACGGCAGCCTGCGGCAGGCGTGCACGATGCTCGGCCGGGCCCGCGCCCAGGCCGGGGTGGGCATCAACGAGGCGCTGACCGACGTCGGTGCGCTGTTCCGAGTGCTGGGCGAGGGCACGCCCCCGCTCGAAGTGATCACCGCGGTGGCCGAGGGCTGGGCCGACGCCGGGCTGGCGCGGATGTCCAGCGCCACCTGTGAGGACCCGCTGACCGGGCTGGTGTCGTTCGCTTACCTGCGGACCCGGCTGCGCGAGGTCTACCGGAAATCCCGCCACCAGGGCTCCTCGCCGGCTACACGCACCGGCTGGTCGTGGTCGACCTGCCCAAGCGGCCGGACCCGTGGCACCGGATTTCGCTGGTGATCCTGGTCGGCCACGACCTCCGGGCCGCGTTCCCGGGCGGGGACACGCTGGCCCTCGACCGGCCCGGGCCCGCCATCGCGCTGGTCCAGGCGACCGAGGACTTCACGTTCCGGTTCACCAGCCTGCGGCGGGCCATCCGGGCGGCCCTCGGCACCGAGGTCCGCATGCTCAAACTGCCGCCCCAGCCGGAGGACGCCGAGCGCCTCCTGGACGGGCTGGCCCACTGACGCCGCCGGCGCCGGTGCCCCGTGGAGGGGACGGGACCCGGTGCCGGCGGCCCGCCCGACGCTGCGGGCCTCGCGGAGGGGACGAGGCCCGCAGCGAACGGCGCCGCGGCCAGAACCACGCCGCCAGTTAAGATGCGGCCGTGAGCGACCGCGATGAACTGCTGAACGCCATCCGGACCGACGCCGTGGTGCACGGGGACTTCGTGCTGTCCTCGGGCCAGCGGGCGAGCTGGTACGTGGATCTGCGGCGGGTGCTGCTGGCCGGGAAGTACGCGCCGCTGGCGGGCCGGGTGATGCTGGAGACCACCGCCGACCTGGCCTACGACGCGGTCGGCGGCCTGACCATGGGGGCCGACCCGGTGGCGGCGGCCATGATGCACGCGGCCGCGGCCGACGGCCGGATCCTGGACGCGTTCGTGGTGCGCAAGGGTGAGAAGGCCCACGGGCTGCAGCGGCGGATCGAGGGCCCGGACGTGGCGGGCCGCCGGGTGCTGGCCGTCGAGGACACCTCCACCACCGGCGGCTCGGTGCTCACCGCGGTGACCGCCCTGCGGGAGGCCGGGGCCGAGGTGGCCGGGGTCGCGGTGCTGGTCGACCGGGGAGCCCGGGCGCACATCACCGAGCTGGGGATCCCCTACCGGGCGGCGTTCGCGCAGGCCGACCTGGGGGTGTGACCGGCTGGCTCAGAGCGAGCCGACCAGGGCCAGCCCTCCCACCACGAGCAGGACAATGAGCACGAAAATGCCGCCGCCTACCGCGAAGTAGCGGCCGGCGCCGTGCGGATCTGACTTATGGCGGCCCACGGGGGGAGATTAACTCCGAATCGGACGGACGGGTGGCTTTATCCCGAATTCAGCCACGGTGGCTGCGATCGCTGTAGGTGCGGTCGCCACGGTCGGCGCGGTGCGCTCCCCGCTCGCGCGGCCCGGCCGGGGACGCCTTGGCGGGCGGGGCCGAAGGGTCCGACGCCGCCGGCGCCGCGGTCTCCCGGGCTTCGCGGCTCTCCTGGCGGACGGCCCGCAGCCGGATCACCACGAACGCCACGATCGCCACCACGACCAGGGCCACGATCACGTACCCGGCCACCGAGACCTCGTGCGCGACGCTGTTCCAGGCGCTGCCCAGCGCGTAGCCGATGGCCGAGAACGCGCTGACGTAGATGACCGTGCCGATCAGGCTGAGCAGGGTGAACCGCAGCGGGGGCATCTCGATCAGGCCCGCCACGATCGAGGTGAAGGCCCGGATGACCGGGAGCATCCGGCCAACCGGCACCGCCCAGGCGCCCTTGCCGACCAGGAACCGCTCAGCCCGGTCCACGTCGGTGCGGGTGATCAGCACGTACTTGCCGACCTTGTCCACCAGCGGGCGGCCGCCCCAGCGGCCGATCGAGAACGAGGTGAACGACCCGGCCAGCTCGGCCAGCGTCCCGATGATGATGACCAGGACCAGGCTGAGGTGCCCCTGGAACGCCAGCACCCCGGCGAAGCCGAACGTAATCTCCGAGGAGATCGGGATACAGCACGCTTCGAGGAACGCGAACAGGATGAGCGCGCCATAGCCCGCCGAGGTGAGGAAACTCTCCATAGGCCTTTAGTTGTACCCCATCATGGCGGCGCCCGAGGTCGACCTTGGTACACAGCAGGCCGGGGCTTCGCAATACTAGGAACCCACGACGCAACGTGAGAGAGAGCCAATCACCATGCCTATCGCTACGCCGGAGATTTACGCCCAGATGCTGGACCGGGCCAAGCAGCAGGGCTTCGCGTACCCGGCCATCAACGTCACGTCCAGCCAGACGCTCAACGCCGCCCTGCGCGGGTTCGCCGAGGCCGAGAGCGACGGCATCGTCCAGATCTCCACCGGCGGCGCCGAGTACCTGTCCGGCTCGGTCAAGGACATGGTCACCGGGGCGAGCTCGCTCGCCGAGTTCGCCCGGGTCGTCGCGGCCAAGATCCCGGTCAACATCGCCCTGCACACCGACCACTGCCCCAAGGACAAGCTCGACGGCTACATGCGGCCGCTGGTGAAGATCTCCCAGGAGCGGGTGGCCAAGGGCCTGGACCCGCTGTTCCAGTCGCACATGTGGGACGGCTCGGCCGTCCCGCTGGAGGAGAACCTCGACATCGCCGCCGAGCTGCTGGACGCCTGCGCCCAGGCGCACATCATCATGGAAATGGAGATCGGCGTCGTCGGCGGTGAGGAAGACGGCGTGGTCGGCGAGATGAACGAGAAGCTCTACACCACCCCGGAGGACGCGCTCGCGGTGGCCGAGAAGCTGGGTCTGGGCGAGCGCGGCCGGTACATCCTGGCCGCCACGTTCGGCAACGTGCACGGGGTCTACAAGCCCGGCCACGTGAAGCTGCGGCCGGACGTGCTGAAGGAGATCCAGGACGCGGTGGGCTCCAAGTACGGCCGGGAGAAGCCGTTCGACCTGGTGTTCCACGGCGGCTCGGGCTCGGCCCTGGAGGAGATCCGCGAGGCCATCTCCTACGGGGTGGTCAAGATGAACGTGGACACCGACACCCAGTACGCGTTCACCCGCCCGGTCGCGGGCCACATGTTCAGCAAGTACGACGGGGTGCTGAAGGTGGACGGCAACGTGGGCACCAAGAAGGACTATGACCCGCGGACCTGGGGCAAGGCGGCCGAGCGGGGCATGGCCGACCGGGTGGTGCACGCCTGCGAGGACCTCCAGTCCACCGGCACCAAGCTCAGCTGACGACGGACGGACCGAATGGAACACAAGGATCTGCTGGCGGGTCCCGGCCTCAGCGCCGGGCCCGCGCCCACCCACCTGCCCGCCGACCCGGCCACCGACGAGCTGTCGGACGGCCAGGACCCGGCCGCGGTGGCGGCCCGCCACCCCGCGTCGTCGGCCGCCTGGGCCGCGCTGGCCGAGCGGGCGTTCGGGCAGGGTGAGTACGTGGCCGCCTACGCCTACGCCCGGACCGGCTACCACCGGGGCCTGGACCAGCTGCGCCGGGCGGGCTGGCGCGGCAACGGCCCGGTCCCCTGGGAGCACGAGCCCAACCAGGGCTTCCTGCGCTCACTGAACATGCTGGCCAGGTCGGCCGCCGCCATCAACGAGGAAGAAGAAGCGGAGCGTTGCCGGGTGTTCCTGGCTGACTCCAGCGAAACCGCCGCGAAAGAACTGGGCTGGAGTTAGGCGAGCGCCGCCGGAGGGGAGTCATCGGGCCGGCGGGTCATCCGCCCGGACGGAGTCCGGGCAGAACCTCCTCGGCTATGCGCTGCAGGTCAGCTGGGTGCTTGATGAGGAAGTTGAAGCCGGTGAAGCCGTACCGGCCGGCCAGGTCCTGTAGCTGGGTCACCACCTGCCTGGCCGAACCAGTGACGACATCGGGCCGGGGCGGGGCGTCCGGATCGATGCGCACGCCCAGGTTGAGGACGCCGCGGACGTCCTCGGGCCGCCGTCCGGCCGCTTCGGCGGCCGCGTCGATCCGGCGGCGCATGGCGGTGAACTCCCCGACCGGGCGGTAACCCAGCGAGGGGATCCAGCCGTCGGCCAGCCGGCCGGTGACGGCCAGCGCGCGCGGCCCGAACGTGCCCAGCCAGATCGGGATCGGCCGGGCCGGCCGCGGCTCCAGTTCGAGCGCGCGGACGCTGTGCTGGCGCCCGTGCCGGGTGTAACCGGGCTGCGTCCAGCCGCCCCGGATGACCTCGATCGCCTCGGCCAGGCCGTCGACCTTCTCGGCGGGCGACAGCAGCGGTCCGCCGAGGGCGGTGATCTCGTCGTCGGAGTACCCGCCCCCCAGCCCGAGGATGAACCGGCCGCCCGAGAGCAGGTCCAGCGAGGCCGCCAGCTTGGCGACCATGGCCGGGCGCCGGAACGGCACCGCCAGCACCCGGCTGGCGACCTTGATCCGGCTGGTCCGGGCGGCGATCCAGGTGAGCAGGGTCGCCGTCTCGTAGCTGGGCTCGCGGCCGCACGGATGGTCGGCGGCCGAGACGAAGTCATAGCCGAGCCGCTCGGCCGCCTGGGCCAGGGCGACCGGGTCGTCGCCCGCCGCAGCCGATGCCGGCACGTTCACCCCGAACACCACTTCAGGTTTTACTGACATGTCAGCAACTCTAAGCTAGTTGCTGACGTGTCAGCAATGGGTACGATCGCGTCCGTGGCATCAACTGGCTGGCTGACCGGGCCGCAGGAGCGCGCCTGGCGCCGCTACCGGCGCATGCGCACGTTGCTTGACCTGCAGATCGCGCGCGACCTCAACCACGACTCGGGCCTCTCCGAGACCGACTACGACGTGCTGTCGACGCTCTCCGAGCAGCCCGGCGGGCGCTGGCGGGCCCGCGACCTGGCGGCCCAGCTGCTGTGGTCGACCAGCCGGCTGGCCCACCACGTCGGGCGGATGGAGCAGCGCGGCCTGGTGGCCCGGCAGCCGGTGGCCGGCGACGCCCGCGGGGCGCTCATCAGCCTGACCGCGCGCGGGCAGGCCGTCCTCGAACGGGCCGCACCGCCGCACGTCGCCTCCGTCCGCCGCCACCTGATCGACCTGCTGACTCCCGAGGAAGTCGCCGCCCTGGACACGATCGCCGAAAAGGTGATCCAGGGGTTGACGTAGCACGACGCGCCGCGAGCCGCGACCGCTCCGGTTACGAAAGGGCCTGATCTTCCTGGGGTACCCTCAAGTCGTAAGAGCCCCTGCCGCTCACGGCGAGATCGAGCGGGTCAGGGGCTTCGCGGTGCCTGATAGAGCGGTGCCTTGACGAAGGGACAGCCCCGTGCCCGCCATCGTGCTCGTCGGCGCCCAGTGGGGCGACGAAGGCAAGGGCAAGGCGACCGATCTGCTCGGCGACCGGGTCGATTACGTCGTCCGGTACCAGGGCGGGAACAACGCGGGTCACACCGTGGTCATCGGCGACCAGAGCTACGCCCTGCACATGCTGCCCTCGGGGGTGCTGTCACCGGACGTGGTGCCGGTCATCGGCAACGGCGTCGTCGTCGACCCCCGGGTGCTGCTGGAGGAGATCGACGACCTGGAGGCGCGGGAGGTGTCCTGCGCCCGGCTGCTGATCTCGGCCAACGCGCACCTGATCATGCCCTACCACCAGGCCATGGACAAGGTGACCGAGCGGTACCTGGGCTCGGCCCGGATCGGCACCACCGGCCGCGGCATCGGCCCCACCTACGGCGACAAGATCGCCCGGGTCGGGATCCGGGTGCAGGACCTGTTCGACCCCGGCATCTTCCGGCAGAAGCTCGAGCTCACCCTGCGCGAGAAGAACCAGGTGCTGACCAAGGTGTACAACCGCCGCGCGATCGAGCCGGGCCCGATCGCCGACGAGTACCTGGGCTACGGCGAACGGCTCCGGCAGTACGTGGCCGACACCGGCCTGGTCCTCGGCAAGGCGCTGGACAACGACCGCGTGGTGCTGCTCGAGGGCGCCCAGGCCACCATGCTCGACGTGGACCACGGCACCTACCCGTTCGTCACGTCCTCCTCGCCGACCGCCGGGGGCGCCTGCGCCGGGTCCGGCATCGGGCCGACCCGCATCACCAAGGTGATCGGCGTGGTCAAGGCCTACACCACCCGGGTCGGGGCCGGCCCGTTCCCGACCGAGCTGACCGACGAGCAGGGCGAGTGGCTGCGCAAGACCGGCGGCGAGTACGGGGTGACCACCGGGCGGGCACGCCGCTGCGGCTGGTTTGACGCGGTGATCGCGCGGTACTCGACGCGGGTGAACGGGGTCACCGACTACTTCCTGACCAAGCTCGACGTGCTGTCCAGCCTGGACAAGGTGCCGGTCTGCGTGGCCTACGAGGTCGACGGCAAGCGCTGCGACGAGGTGCCGGCCACCCAGACCGAGTTCCACCACGCCCAGCCGGTGTACGAGTACCTGGACGGCTGGTGGGAGGACATCTCCCAGGTCACGTCCTACAAGGACCTGCCCCCGAACGCCCAGCGGTACGTGCAGGCGCTCGAGGACATGATCGGCGCGCCGGTCGTCGCGGTCGGCGTCGGGCCCCGGCGCGACCAGACCCTCCAGATCCGCGAGCTGATCTGATGCGCCGGCCTGACCACGAGGTCACCGGGTAGGCTCGCGGCCGTGCGCGTTCTAGTCATCGGGTCGGGGGGCCGGGAACACGCCATCGTCCGGGCGCTGGCCTCGGACCCGGCGATCACCAGCTTGCACGCGGCACCCGGCAACCCGGGTATCGCGGCCCTCGCCCACACCCACCCGGTCTCCGTGTCCGACCCGGACGCCATCGCCGCGCTCGCCCGCCAGCTGGCGGCCGGCCTGGTCGTCATCGGCCCGGAGGTTCCGCTGGTGGCGGGGGCGGCCGACGCGGTCCGGGCGGCCGGTATCGCCTGCTTCGGTCCGGGCGCCGGGGCGGCGATGATCGAGGGCTCCAAGGCGTTCGCCAAGCAGGTCATGGCCGAGGGCGGCATCCCCACGGCCGCGTCCCGCACCTGCAGCACGGCGGCCGAGACGGACGCGGCGCTGGCCGAGTTCGGGCCGCCGTTCGTGGTCAAGGACGACGGGCTCGCGGCCGGCAAGGGCGTGCTGGTCACCGAGGACGCGGCGGCCGCCCGCGCCCACGCGGCGTCGGCCGCCCGGGTGGTGATCGAGGAGTTTCTCGACGGTCCCGAGGTGTCGCTGTTCGCGGTGTGCGACGGCCGGACGGCCGTGCCGCTGCTCCCGGCCCAGGACTTCAAGCGGGCCCACGACGGCGACCAGGGCCCGAACACCGGCGGCATGGGCGCCTACGCCCCGCTCCCCTGGGCCCCGCCCGGGCTGGCCGCCGAGGTCATGGCCACGGTCATCCAGCCCGCGGTGGACACCCTGGCCCGGCGGGGCACCCCGTACCGGGGCCTGCTGTACGCGGGCCTGGCCCTGACCGCGGCCGGGATCCGGGTGATCGAGTTCAACGCCCGCTTCGGCGACCCGGAGACCCAGGTGGTCCTCGACCGGCTGGAGACGCCGCTGGCCGGGCTGCTGCAGGCGGCCGCCGTCGGCGACCTGGCCGGTACGGCCCGGCCGGACGGCGCGGCGGCGCTGCGCTGGCGCCCCGGTGCCGCCGTCACGGTGGTGATCGCCGCCGCCGGGTACCCGGAGCACCCGGTGACCGGGGACGTCATCACCGGCCTGGAGCAAGCCGGAAGGGTCCCCGGCGCGTATGTACTGCAGGCGGGCACGGCGATCGGCGCGGACGGCGAACTTCGCGCCAACGGCGGCCGGGTGCTGAACGTCATAGGTACAGGGGGAAATATCGAAGCGGCCCGGTCCGCTGCCTACAACGCGGCGGGCGAGATCGGTTTCCGCGGCGGCTGGTACCGCCGCGACATCGCCGCCACCGACCGCCAGCCCCAGATCAGTCAGCCACAGATCAGCCAGCCGGAAGGGAGGGTCAGGTCATGATCAGCCGGTACACGCTGCCCGAGATGGGCCAGGTGTGGAGCGAGGCCCACAAGTACGAGCTCTGGTGCCGGGTGGAGACCCTGGTCCTCGAGGCGCACGCGCGGGCCGGTACGGTGCCGGCCGACAGCGTGGACCCGGTGCGCGCGGCCCTGCCGCCCACCCCGGAGGCCGTGGCCGAGGTGGAAGCGGTCACCGACCACGACGTGATCGCGTTCCTCACCGCCTGGGCGGACAACACCTCACCGCGCAGCGCCGCCGCCTACGTCCACTTCGGCATGACCTCGTCCGACCTGGTCGACACCGCCCTGGCCGTGCAGCTCACCGAGGCCACCGACATCCTCCTGGCCAAGGCGGACCACCTGGTCGCGGCGCTGCGCGAGCACGCGCTGGCGCACCGGGGGACGCTGCGGCCCGGACGCACCCACGGGGTGCACGCCGAGCCGGACGTGTGGGGTCACCGGGTGGCCGACTTCGCGTTCGCGGCCGCCCGGGGCCGGGACCGGCTGCGCCGGGCCCGCGAGGCCGTCGCCGTCGGCAAGCTGTCCGGGCCGGTCGGCAACTACTCCAACATCGCCCCCGCCATTGAGGCCGAGGTGATGCCCGCGCTCGGCCTGCGGCCCGCCGACGTCGCCACCCAGGTCGTGATGCGCGACGGGATCTCTGAATGGGTCAGCGCCCTGGCCATCCTGGCCACCGTGTGCGAGGCGGTGGCGCTGGAGGTCCGGCACGGGCAGCGCACCGAGGTCCGGGAGCTGGCCGAGCCGTTCGGCCGAGGCCAGAAGGGCTCCTCGGCCATGCCCCACAAGAAGAACCCGATCCGCTCGGAGCGGATCTGCGGGCTGGCCCGGGTGGTCCGCGGCTACGTGACCCCGGTGCTGGAGGGCATCCCGCTGTGGCACGAGCGGGACATCTCCCACTCCAGCGTGGAGCGCATCGCGCTGCCGGACGCGGCCATCAGCGTGGACTACCTGCTGCACCTGACCACCGGCCTGATCGAGGGCCTGGTGGTGGACGCCGAGCGGATGCGGGCCAACCTGGACGCCACCGGTGGGCTGCTCTACTCCTCGGCGGCGCTCCTCGAGCTGGTCGCCTCGGGCGTGGCCCGGGAGGACGCGTACGCCCTGGTCCAGACGGCGGCGATGGAGACCTGGAGCACCGGCACCCCGTTCCGGGAGACGCTGCGCAAGGAGGCCGCCGCCCGCGGGCAGGCGATCGACGAGGCGCGGCTGGACGAGGCCTGCCGGCCCGAGCGCTACGTGACGCGCCTGGGGCCGGTGTTCGACCGGCTGGAGCGCCTCAGATGACGGCAAATCGTGTCAAGCCGCCGCTCCCCGGCATGCCGGGTGGAATACTGGGCACCGCATTTGCGCGGGGCGCCGGTCGCGGTTCCGGCCGCCTGCTGACCCGGCTGCACGCCGGATTCCTTCACTACCCCTCGACAGGAGTTGCATCCATATGACGATGGGCACTGAGACCCGTTACCGCGTACGGGGCGGAGCGCCGCTGCACGGCACCGTCTTCGTGCAGGGCGCCAAGAACGCCGCGCTGAAGATGATCGCAGCGTCCCTTTTCGCCGCCAAGGGCCGGACGGTCCTGCGTAACGTGCCGCCCATTGAGGACGTCCGCCGGGCCGTAGAACTGGCGCAGGCGGTGGGGGCCATCGTCGAGTTTCACGAGTCCGAGCGGATCCTGGTCGTCGACGCCTCCCGGCTGAACAGCCCGGTCCTGCCGGCCGAGATCGCCCGGCGGTTCCGCAGCTCGGTGCTGTTCGTGCCCGCCCTGCTGCACCGGCTGGGCGAGGCGCACATCGAGGGCATCGGCGGCTGCAACCTCGGGGACCGCAACCTGGACTTCCACTACCGGGGCTTCGCCCGGCTGGGCGCGGTGGTCGACGAGGGCGAGTCGGTCATCCACATCAAGGCCGGCACCAACGGCCTGCGCGGCTCGCACCTGTACCTGGACACCCCGTCCCACACCGGCACCGAGAACCTGATCATGGCCGCGTCGATGGCCCCGGGCACCACGATCATCGACAACGCGGCCCAGGAGCCGGAAGTCCTCGACGTGATCGCGTTCCTGATCAAGATGGGCGCGCGGATCAGCGGCGGCGGCACCGGCTTCGTGACCGTGGAGGGCGTCGACGAGCTGACCGCGGTCGAGCACACGGTGATGCCGGACCGGATCGACGCGGGCGTGTTCGCGATGGCCGCCGCGATCACCGGCGGTGAGCTCAACCTGGTCGGCGGCTCGCTCGAGCACTTCGGCGTGGTGCGCTGGAAGCTGGAGCAGATGGGTGTGGAGTTCTCCACCCAGGGCGCGGTCCTGCAGGTGCGCCGGGAGCACCCGCTCCGGCCGATAAACGTCATCACGTCCCCCTACCCGGGGTTCGCGACCGACCTGCAGTCGCCGATCATGGCGCTGGCCTGCCTGGCCGAGGGGTCGAGCTACATCCGCGAGACCATCTTCGACGGCCGCTACACGCTGGTGGGCGAGCTGAACAAGATGGGCGCCAAGGTCGAGATGGACAACAACGTGGCCATCGTGCACGGCCCCAGCGCGCTGCACGGGGCCGAGGTTGTCGCGCACGACCTGCGCACCGGCATCGCCCTGATCCTGGCCGGGCTGGCGGCCGAGGGCGAGACGGTGGTGGCGCCGGGGTACCTGATCGACCGCGGCCACGCGTCGATCGCGCAGCGGCTGACCACGCTGGGCGCCGACATCCAGGTGGAGCAGAACACGCCGGCCTTCTCGGCCTGACGCCGGCCCGGTCACCGGGCCTGACCGCGGGGCCCTCCGGGGTCCCGCGGCCGTCACCAGTACCGACGCCGTTCCGGTGTGTGAAACGCCGGCCCGCGGGTAAACAACCGGTTTTGAGACAAGCCGATGGGATGATTTCGGCTGACAACACCTCTTCACAAATTGAGCCGGATGAGTTACGAAAAGTACTGACCGGCAAGTACTCGGGGTGATGAGGTGAGTTGTTTAAGCGAATTGTGGCTGGTAGCTGGTTACCGGATGCGGATGGAGTGAACGGTGAGCACGCACGTCAGCAGCGACTTTACGGGCTGCCCGGGGTTAACGGCCCGCAGGGGAAATGACCGATGACCGTACGCAGGCACCTGCCCAGTGAGCTGGTCATCGGCGTGGTCGGGCCCTACGACCTGGTGGAGCGGATCATGCTGTCCGGGGCCGCAGCCCGGGACGAGGCCGGCGGCCCCGGCCAGCCGGAGCCGCCGGCTTTCCGGGCCGAGCCAGCCGAATCACCAGCCGGCAGCCCGCCGCCCCCCAGCCCGCCCGCCTGGTCCGCCGACGAGCCGCGGGGGCTGCCGGGCGGCACCTTGCCCCGCCGCCTGATCGCGGCCGCCTACCGGCGGGAGCGGGAGGCGCCGGAGAAGGTCGCCCGGCTCGGGGCCGCCATCGACGTGTGCCTGTTCGCCAGCCCGGTGCCGTACGAGTACGCGCGCCGGGCCGAAGCCATCTCGGTGCCCTCCACCTACGTGCGGCTGGACGGTGACGCGCTGTACGCGGCGCTGCTGCGGGCCAGCCGCGAGCACGGCCACGACATCGAGCGCATCAGCATCGACGTGCTGGACCGCGGCGCCATCGACGAGACCTACGCCGAGCTGGGTATCTCCTCCGAACGGGTCCGGCTGCGGCAGGACCCGGCCAGCCCGGCCGCACTGGCCGCCTTCCACGAACGGCTGTGGCGGATGGGCGAGACCTCGGTGGCGCTCACCTGCCTGGACTCGGTGAGCCGGCGGCTGACCCGGGCCGGTGTCCCGGTCATCGGCATCCGGCCGACCGACGCGGCCATCCGGGCCGCGGTGTGGAACGCGGTCCTGCTCGGCGGCCACCACCGGCTGGAGGCCGCCCAGCTGGCCGTGGTGGTGGTCGAGGTGCCGCGGCTGCGCGAGGGTGCCCGCCGGGCGCTGTCCCGCTATTCGCGGGATGAGCTGCGGCTGACCGTGCACCGGTTCCTGACCACCGAGGCCCAGCGCATCCAGGCCATGGTCATCCAGGCCGACGACCACTCGTTCGTGATCGCGGCCACCCGCGGGTCACTGTCCACCTTGACCAGGGACTTCACCGAGCTGCCGTTCGAGGAGCGGGCCCGGGCCGAGCTCGGCATCACGATCGAGGTCGGCGTGGGCACCGGCCGCACCGCCCAGGAGGCCGAGACCTACGCGCGGACGGCCCTGGCCCGGTCCCGGTCGGCCCCCGCGGCCACGGCCGCCCGGGAGGGCCAGCCGCTGGTCCCGCCCCCGCGCCGGGCACCCACGGTGCGGACCGCGCCGTCCCGCGGCGTGGAGACGCTGTCCCGGCTGGCCGACCGGCTCGAAGGCTCGGAGACCGCCCTGGTGGTGGACGCCGAGACGGCCGGGCGCCTGCTGGGAGTCACCTCCCGGACCGCCCGGCGGCTGCTCCGCGGCCTGGTGGACGAGGGCCTGGCCTGGCCGCTGCCGCCGAGCCGGGCCGCCCAGCCGGGGCGCCCGCGGCAGTTCTACCGGCTGATCACCGAGAAGCTGGAGGAGCCGGAGGCCTCCCGGGCTCCGTCCTGAGGCCGGTCGGCCCGCGCCCGGTCAGGCGCGGTGCGGGAAGGCGCGGGCGACCGCCAGGAACAGGTCGTTGGCCTCGGGCTCGCCCACCGAGACGCGGGCACCCTCACCGGCGAACGGCCGGACGCTGACCCCGGCCGCGTGGCAGGCCTGGGCGAAGTCGCTGGTGTGGCCGCCCAGCCGCAGCCAGACGAAGTTGGCCTCCGAGGCGGGCACCGTCCAGCCGTCGGCCAGCAGGGCCTCGCGCACCCGGGTGCGCTCCTTGACCGTGGCCTCCACCCGCTCCAGCAGCTCATCCTCGGCCGCCAGCGACGCGACCGCCGCGGCCTGGGCCAGGCTGTTGACCGTGAACGTGAGCATGGTCTTGCGGACCGCCTGGGCCACCGGCGGGTGCCCGACCATGAACCCGACCCGCAGCCCGGCCAGCCCGTAGGCCTTGGAGAAGGTGCGCAGCACGGCCACGTTGGGCCGGTCCCGGTACAGTGCCAGGCCGTCCGGGACCGACTCGTCCCTGATGTACTCGCGGTAGGCCTCGTCCAGCACGACCAGGCAGTCACCCGGCACCCGGTCCAGGAAGCGGGCCAGCTCATCGGCGTCGACCACGGTGCCGGTCGGGTTGTTCGGGTTGCACACGAAGACCAGCCGGGTGCGCGGGGTGATCGCGGCCGCCATCGCGTCCAGGTCGTGCCGCTCGTCCCGCAGCGGAACCTGGACCGAGGTGGCCCCGGTGAGCGCGGTCAGCCCCGGGTAGGCCTCGAACGAGCGCCAGGCGTACACCACCTCGGCGCCCGGCTCGCCGACCGCGGTGAGCAGCTGCTGGGCCACCCCGACGGACCCGCAGCCGAGCGCCACGTGGCCGGCGGGCACGCCGAAGCGCTCGGCGATCGCCGCCGTCAGCAGCTCGGCGCCGTTGTCCGGGTACCGGTTGATCTCCAGCGCCGCCTCGGCGATGACCTTGGCCACCGACGGGAGCGGGCCGTACGGGCTCTCGTTGGACGAGAGCTTGAACGACCGGCCCCCGACGGCCTGGGCGGTCGCTCCCGGCTTGTATCCGGGCATGTCGTCGAGGATGCGGCGGAGCCGCGGCGCTTCACTCACCCGTCCAGTTTCGCACGCCCCGCTCCGTGCCCCTCAACCTCAGTGCAGGGTCTTGGCCGCGTGCGCGTAGGCCTGGGCGGCCAGCGTGGTGGCCACGGTGGCCGTCGCGTTGGGGCCGACGATCGTGATCGCGCCGACGAAGTCGCTGGCCCGGTAGACCACCGACCACACGTTGATGCTCTCCGGCCCGGTGGCCTCGATGTTCATGGCCCGTGCTTCGCTGGCCAGGTTGCTGACGGTCCGTTCGCTGACCGTGTAGGCGAACGTCTTGCCCTTCACCGTCGCGGTGTACCTGGCGCAGTTGGCCGGGATCGAGTTCTTCAGCGCCAGCGCGGAGGTGGCGGTGGACGGGGCCAGCAGCACCTCGGAGACGCCGTTGCTGCCCACCTTGAAGGTGGACACGGTGGCCGGGACGGTGGCGAACTCCGGCGAGTTGAAACCGGTCACCGTGGTCTGGGAGCAGGTCGCGGGCTTGACCTTGACCCCGTTCATGGAGCTCCTGGTCGCCTTGACCTCGGCCAGCGAACCGTACTGGCCGGCCTCCACCGGCCCGGTCGGCGACTGCCCGTTGATCTTGGTGAGCAGCGCCCCGCGCAGCTGGGTGGCGGTGTAGCTGGCCGCCTGGGGCGCCGGGGCGCCGGCCGACTGGGTGGCGTGCGCCGCGGTTGAACCGCCCGCGGAACACCCCGTCACGGCGAGGGCTGCGAGGGCGGGGAGGGCGGCCAGCGCAGGCAGGCGGGACCAACGAACTCGTGACATGAAGGAAATGCCTTTCTCACGCTACGAAACTTTCTGATTTCGGAGCGTGAGCTTACCGCACTCTAAGTAAGCGAATGGCGGCATTTTGTAAAAGAAAAGGGTCCCGGCTGGCCGGAGCCGGCTCAGGTACCGGCTTCCGCACCGCTAGCCGACGACGACGGTGACCCGCAACGCCTGCACGATCGCGCACTGCGCCCCGACCGGGGCGCCACCCCGGTAGGCCAGCTCGACGGCGTTCGCGCTGGCCGCGGGGCCGGGGCCACCCAGCGAGGAGGCGCCGCCGGAACCTGTCGCCGGGGTCTGGGCGGGCTCGGCCGAGTGGCAGGGCAGCCGGACGATCGTCAGCACCGCCCGGCCCGGCCGGACGGCCTGGTACGCCGCGGCGGGCGAGCGGAGCAGGTGGGCCTGCCCGGCGGGCGACGGGACCAGCCCGGTGCCGGTCAGCCGGGGTGGCTCGGACCCGGCCCGCGGCGAGAGCACGCCGCTCAGGGACACCTGAACGGCCTGGCCGGGCTGCACGCAGTACTGCTGGCCGTTGCCGGGCTGGGTGATGAGCAGGATGGTGCTGGTCGACCCGGCCGGCCACCGGGAACATCCGTGCCCCTGGCCGGGGCTGCTCCCGGTCGCGGCCGGCGCCGGCTGCGTAGCCGACCCTTTATTCATGGAATTTGAACCCCGCGAAACCGTGGCACCGGGCGAGGCGCCGACGGATGCGGAGCTGGCGGGGCTCTGCGCCGGGCCGGACCCCGACGGGCCCGCGGCGGCGTCGCCGGCCGGGGATCCGGACCCGCAACCGGCCAGCGCGATCACGCCCAGCAGGGCAAGAGCCGCTGGTCCCGGCCACCACGCGGCCCGCCGCGGGCGGGGCAGGCTCACGCGGCCATCGTCGCGGGCGGGGCCGGTCATGATGCTCCTTTCGAGCAGTCAGCCATGAGTTGGACGTCCCCGCGTCACCATCGGGTTCCGCCCGCCCGCGTACCCGGCTCCCGGTCTGGGTAACTCCTCCTGGGACCACCATGTTTAACCAAGTTCTTCTCGGGTGGTATGAAGGCCAGGTCAGCCTACAAATAGGAGAGGCGCGAATTCGTGGCCATTCGGAAGGCGGTGGACGTCTTCGAGGGAGGGCCTGACCTCCCCGAGGGTTTCCTGTACTCGGTGAAACGCCGGTTGCTGGGCCCGCCGCTCGTGAACGAGCAACTCGGCGAGCAGCGGCTGTCGAAGCCGCTCGCCCTGGGCGTGCTCTCCCCGGACGGCATCTCCTCCTCGGCCTACGGCACCGAGGAAATCCTGATCGAGCTGCTGCCGTACTTCGGCCTGTTCGCGTTCACCCTGATCCTGCCGTTCACGCTGGTGATCCTGCTGGTCATGCTGCTGGTGATCCTGTCGTACCGCGAAGTCGTCATGGTCTACATCCGGCCCGGCGGCTCGTACGTGGTGGCCCGGCAGAACTTCGGGCCGAAGACCGCCCAGGTGTGCGCGGTCGCCCTGCTCATCGACTACATCGTCACGGTCGCGGTACAGACCGCGGCGGGCACCGCGGCCATCGCGTCGACGTTCCCGGCGATCGGCCCCTACGACCGGTACATCACGATCGGCGTCGTCCTGCTGATGTGCCTGGGCAACCTGCGGGGCATCAAGGAGGCCGGGCGGTTCTTCGCCATCCCGACGTACCTGTTCGCCGGGTCGGTCGTCCTCATGATCGTGGTCGGGCTGTTCCGGCAGCTGTTCTTCCACCTGCCGGTACTGGACGTGTCCTCCGTGCACGACACGATCAAGGTGACGCACCTGTCGAACCTGACCTTCGGGGTGATCGTCTTCACCTTCCTGCGCGCCTTCGCCAACGGCGGCGCCTCGCTGACCGGCATCGAGGCGGTGTCGGACGCGGTGGGCGGCTTCCGGCCGCCGGAGGGGCGCAACGCCCGACAGGTGCTGGTCACCGAAGGGCTCATCCTCGGATTCCTGGTGGCCGGCATCTCCTGGCTGGCTCACGCCACCCACGCCACCCCGCGGACCACCGGCTACCCGACCGTGCTGGCCCAGGAAGCCGACCTGATCTTCGGCCACACGTTCGTCGGCCAGATCCTCTTCTACCTGGTCCAGGCGGCGACCGCGCTGATCCTGTACACCGGGGCCAACACCAGCTTCAACGGGTTCCCGTTCCTGGCCAGCTACGTGGCCGGGGACGCGTTCCTGCCGCGCTGGCTGCTCAAGCGCGGGCACCGGCTGGTGTTCTCCAACGCGATCATCCTGCTCACCATCTGCTCGGTGGCACTGCTCATCATCCGCGGCTCCAACGTCAACAACCTGGTGCCGCTGTACGCGATCGGCGTGTTCACCGCGTTCTCGATGGCCGGCTTCGGGATGGCCCGGTACCACTCGCGGCGGCGGGGACGGGGCTGGCGCCGGCGGTACGTGATCAACTTCTCGGCCGGGGTGCTGACCGCGATCGTGGTGGCGATCTTCGCGGTGGTGAAGTTCACCGAGGGCGCCTGGATCGTGGTGGTGCTGTTCGCCATCGGCGTCCCGGCCCTGATCCGGCTGAACCGCGAGTACACCATGGAGTCGGACGTGCTGGCCGCCATCACCGGTGCCCAGCCCCCGCCACCCCCGAACTACTCCCGGCGGACCGTGTTCGTATTCGTGGACAGCTTCGACCTGGCCACACTGGCGGCGCTGCGCTACGCCCGCAGCCTGCGGCCGACCTCGCTGCGGGCGGTGCACTTCGTCATCGACAGCGCGCGGGCGGAGAAGCTGCGCGAAGAGTGGACCCGGGCCAACCGCGGGGTCGTGCTCGACTTCATCGACGTTCCCGACCGGCGGCTGACCCGCGCGGCCGCGGAACTGGTCGGCCACGAGGTGGAGGACCCGGGCACCCACGTGACCGTCATCCTGCCCCGGCGCAGCTACTCGGCCTGGCTCGGCCGGCTGCTGCACGACCGCACCGCGGACAAGATCGCCGAGGTGGTGAGCCGGATCCCGCGGTCGGCGGCCACGATCGTGCCCTACGACGTCCAGAGCCGGGTCCGGGTGCTGCAGGAGCGGCACGTGGTCCCGGGCGGTGAATCGGCCGCGCCGGACGGGACCCCGCCCGGTACCACGATCACCCCGGGCGTCTCCGGCGCCGACTCCGGGCCCGGGCAGCGACCCGAGCGCAAGCCCCGGCCGGACGGCAAGCCCCGGCCGGAACGGCCCGACCGCGGGCCACGGCCGGAACGGCCCGACCGCAAACCGCAGCCGGACCGGGCGACGTCGCCGAACGGCGCCGAGCCGCCCGCGAAAGCCGGGAAGCCGGAGCCGTCCGGGGCGCCGGCCGCCTCGGCCAGCCAGGAATCTCCCTCAGAAGAGGAGATGAGGTCAGTGCGCAAGCTTCGCGACATGATCAAGGGGCGGGACGAGAGGGACGCCGCCACCGGCGACGCCGGGGCGAAGGCCTACGACCGGCCCAAGCCCTCGTCCGGGGTCAAGCCGATCGGCTCGCTGACCGAGCCGGGCAAGGCCGTCATCGAGGGCCGGGTGCGGGCGCTGGAGATCCGCCCGGTCGAGCAGAACTCGGTGCTGGCCTGCGAGATCGCGGACTCCACGGGCGACCTGACCGCGCTGTTCTACGGCCGGTCGCACATCGCGGGCGTCATCTGCGGGAGCAAGCTGCGGCTGCGCGGTCCGGTCGGCTTCAAGGCCGGACACCCGGTCATGATCAACCCGGCCTACGAGCTGATCGGCTCGGACCCCGACGCCGATTCCTAGTCTGCTTCCTAGTCCGCGGTTTCCGGCTCCGGCGAGATCAGCTCGTACAGCGGGTTGATCATCACGGGCCGGCCTTGAACCCGGCCGGTCCCTGGAGCCGCAGCTTGCTGCCGCAGATCACCCCGGGGATCTGCTTGCGCCCGTAGAACAGCGCGGTCAGCGTGCCGGTGCCGTCACCGACCTCCACCGCCAGGACCGAGTTCTGCTCGACCGGGCGGATGGCGATCGAGACGACGCGGCCCTCGACCGTCACCCGGCCCGGCTCGGTCACCGACCCGAGCGGCCTGACCCCGCCACGGCCGGACGGGACGGCGCTCGCGGGCTTGTTTCCTTCGTCCGGGCGGGGCAGGGTGGCCACGCCGGTCCGCTGATCCCGGTCGGCGTCGGCGGCCCGGGCCGGGGCGCCGCTGGGGGCGCCGCCGTTCGCCGCGGGCGCCGTGGGCCCGGTGACCTCGACCAGCGCGCTGGGCTGGCCGTTCCGGTCGGCCTGGCGGGCTTCCAGCACCCGGACGCGGCTCTCCACGTCGAACGGGATGATGGTGGCGGCCGCGTTGGGGATCCGGCTGACCGCCGCCGCGATCTTGTCCGCCGTCCGGTCGTGCAGCATCCGGCCGATCAGGGCCGAGTAACCGCGCCGGGGCAGGACCACCGTGACCTGGGTGCCGGGCTGTTCGGTCTCCCGCTTGACCAGTTCCTGGGCGGCGTGCTCGAGCCGCCGGTCCGGGGTGTCGATCATCTCGAACGGAATGTCCTGCCCGAACCGGACCCACCGCTCGCGCAGGCCGTTGGCCTTGGCCGTGTCGATGACGAAGTGGACTGCCCGCAGCGAGGTCGGCCGCTGGCTGCGCGCGTAGCGCAGCGCCGCCAGCGTGGCCAGGTCGATGTTGTCGACCAGGACGAGTACCACCCGGCGGGTGTAGTTCTGCTGGCGCGGGGCGATGCCGGCCGCCCGGCGGTCCCCGATGTTCTCCAGCACCTGGTCCTCGGCCCGGTACTCGCGGTTCAGCCGGATCAGCACGAACACCAGGATCGGGCCGACCACCACCACCAGCCAGGCACCCTCGGTGAACTTGACGACCGCGAAGATCAGCACCACGATCGCGGTCAGCACCCCGGCCGAGAAGTTGATGGCCAGCTTGCGCCGCCAGCCGCGTTCCTTGCGGCGCAGGTGGTACTTCGACATCCCGAACCCGGCTATCGAGAATCCGGTGAACACGCCGATCGCGTAGAACGGCACCAGCCCGTTGACGTTGGCGCCGACCGCCACGATCAGGGCCAGCGACACGACCGTCAGCACGATGATGCCGTTGGAGAACACCAGGCGGTGCCCGCGCTTGGTCAGCCAGCGCGGCAGGAACGCGTCCTGGGCCACGAAGCTGGCCAGGAACGGGAAGCCGTTGAAGCTGGTGTTGCCGCCGGTGAACAGGATCAGCGCGGTGGCGAACTGGACGAAATAGAACAGGATCCGGCCCGGGCCCCCGCCGAAGATCATCGTCGCTTCCTGGGAGATGACGGTCGGCGTGCCGCTGATGTAGGGCGTGGCGTGGGTGATGTGCGCCAGCCAGGAAATACCGCCGACCAGGAAGGCCAGGATGACGCCCTGGGTGACCAGTACCTGGCGGGCGTTGCGTCCCTCCGGGGGCCGCAGCGCGCTGACCGCGTTGGACACCGCCTCGATGCCGGTCAGGGAGGATCCGCCGTTGGCGAACGAGCGCAGCAGGGTGAGCACCAGCGCGAACGAGATGAGCATCGAATCGCCGTGGCTGGCGTGATAGTACGTCCCGTGCAGGGTGGCGAGGTCGACGACCGGCAGATGACCGAAGGCCTCCCGTCCCAGCCCGATGACGATCATGAGGATCACCGAGCCGGAGAACAGGTAGGTCGGCAGGGCGAAGGCCCGGCCCGCCTCCCTGATGCCCCGCAGGTTGCCGTAGGCCATGATCAGGATGGCGACGACCGAGATCAGCGTCAGCATCTCCGGCGTGCTGATGAACTTCAGCGTCCCCAGCGCCGGGAACGCCGACACGATGGCGGCCGCCCCGGCCGCGGTCTGCACCGCCACCGTGACCGTGTAGTCGATGAGCAGGGCCACCGCCGCGATCTGGGCCACCCTGGGGCCGAAATTGTCACGGGCCACCACGTAGGAGCCGCCGGTCCTGGTGTAGACGCTGACCACCTCGCGGTAGGACAGCACCACCAGGACCAGCACGAACAGCACCACCCCGGTGATCGGCAGCAGCACCGTGAAGGCGGCCAGCCCCAGGCCCCGCTGCAGCAGCTCGATCAGGATTTCCTCGGTGCCGTAGGCCGACGACGAGATGCCGTCCGGGGAGAGCACCCCCAGCGCCAGCGGCTTGGACAGCCGCTCCTCGCCGAGCTGGTCGTTCACCAGCGGCGGGCCCAGCAGCCGCCGCTTCAGCCCGTACGAGAACGTCTCGGGAACGTTGTCGCCCCGGCTGAGCAACCCCGCCGCCCTGCGCACCGCCACCTGGTTCCGCCTCTGCTTGTCGGCATTTGTCCAGGTCAAAAGGCTAGGCGCTGGCCTCGGCGATATCCGCTAGCGCGGCGTCAAGACTGGCCGGGCCGGCGTTAAGGCCTCGTCAAGATCATTAATTTCGGCGGCCGGCGGGGGTCGAATGAACTCACGATGACTCGACGTGAGGGACGTGGCGGGATCCCGGCACCGTACGCGCTGCCGGCCGCTTTCGCTGCGCTGTTCCTGCTCGGCACGCTGACCGCGGCGCTGAACGGCCGGCTGCCGGCCTCCGGCGTGCTGGTCCTGACCGCGGTCATCACCGGCGCGACCGCGCTGCTGGCCGAACCGCTGGCCGCCCTCCCGCTGGGCGTGATCGGCTGGCTGACCGTGATCGGCTTCTCCCGGCCGCCGTACGCGGACCTGCGGCCGACCGGCGCGCTGGCCACCACCGCCGCGATCACGCTGGCCGCCACCGTGATCGGGGCCGCGCTGGCGGGGATGGTGTTCCGCCCGGTCGCCCGGCGGTTCACACTGGAAGACGTGGACGTACGCGCGGACGAGGGCCAGCCGGGCCGGGAAGACCTGGCCCGGCAGCCGCGCCCGGTGGACCAGCCGGGCCGGTGGCGGCGCCGCGCGGCCTGGACCGGGGCGATCAACACCCGGCGGCGGGTGGCCGGGGTGGCGCTGGCCCTGATCGGGCTGCCGCTGCTGACGACGCTGCTGGTGGCGGCCAACGACCACCTCAACTTCGCCGACGACCTGCTGCTGTTCCTGCTGGCGGTGGTCACGGTCACGGTGATCGGCGGCTTCTGGCCGGCGGTGCTGGCCGCGGTGGCGGCCTGCCTGCTGCTCAACTGGTACCTGACGCCGCCGCTGCACACGTTCACCATCGGCGAGCCCCGCAACCTGCTGGCGCTGGTGCTGTTCGTGACGGTGGCGGTGGCCGTGAGCAGCGTGGTGCACCTGGCCGCCCGGCTGGCCGTGCAGGCCGCGGTCAGCCGGGAGGAGACCACCTCCCTGCTCGACCTGGCCCGTACCGTGCTCGGCGGCGCCGACACCCCGACCGCGGTGCTCGACCACCTGACCGGCACGCTCGGCGGGCGCGCGGAGCTGCAGGAGCTCACCGCCGACCGGTGGGTCCGGGTCGCGGTCAGCGGCGGCGCCGAGGCCGGGACCGTGGCCGCCACCGAGGGCACCCGCATCCACCCCCGGCCCGGGCTGGCCCTGCTCACCAGCGGCCAGACCAGCCCGGCGACCACCGCCCAGCTGGCCGGCTTCGGGGCGCAGGCGGCCGCCGCCCTGGACCGGGAGCGGCTGCGCGTGCAGGCCTCGCAGGCCGAGGCGCTGGCCGAGGGCAACCGGATCAGGACCGCGCTGCTGGCCGCCGTCAGCCACGACCTGCGTACCCCGCTCGCCTCGATCAAGGCCAGCGTCAGCAGCCTGCGCCAGACCGACGTGGACTGGAGCCCAGCCGACGAAGCCGACCTGCTGGCCACCATCGAGCAGAACGCCGACCGGCTGGACGCGCTGATCGGGAACCTGCTCGACCTGAGCCTGGCTGCACACCGGGTCGCTGGACCCGTTCCTGCGCCCGACCGCGGTCGAGGAGGTCGCCCCGGTCGCCCTGCGCGGTCTGGACGCCCCCGGCGAGGTGGAGATCGTGGTGCCGGAAGGGGTGCCGCTGGTGCGGGCCGACCCCGGCCTGCTGGAGCGGGTGCTGGCCAACATCTTCTCCAACGCGCTGCGGCACTCCCCGCCGACGCAGCTGCCGGTGCTGCGGGCCTGCCTGCACGGCGAGACCGTGCTGCTCGAGGTGGTCGACCACGGCCCCGGAGTCCCCGACGACGAGCTCAAGCAGCGGATCTTCGAGCCGTTCCAGCGCTTCGACGACCGCAACGCCGGCGTCGGGCTGGGGCTGGCGGTGGCCAAGGGCTTCGCCGAGGCGATGGGCGGCAGCATCGCCGCGGTCGACACCCCCGGCGGTGGCCTCACGATCAGGGTGGCGCTGCCGGTCGCGCACAGCGAGGACCGCTCGGTACTCGGAGCCGGCCAGTGACCCGGGTCCTCGTCATCGACGACGAACCATCAATCTTGCGGGCGTTGCGGATCAACCTCAGCGCCCGCCGGTACGAGGTCAGCACGGCCGCGGACGGCACGTCGGGGCTGGCCGCGGTGGCCCGGGACCGGCCCGACGTGCTCATCCTCGACCTGGGCCTGCCCGACATGGACGGCACCGAGGTGATCAGCGGCGTCCGCGGCTGGACGTCGATCCCCATCATCGTGCTGTCGGTCTGGGGCCAGGAGAGCATGAAGGTGGCGGCCCTCGACGCCGGCGCCGACGACTACGTGACGAAGCCGTTCGGCATGGACGAGCTGCTGGCCCGGCTGCGGGCGGCAGTCCGGCGGACGGCACCCGCCCCCGACGAGCCGGTGGTGGCCACCGACGACTTCACCGTGGACCTGGCGGCCAAACGGGTCACCCGCCCCGGCCAGGGCGACGTCCGCCTCACCCCGACCGAGTGGCAGATCCTGGAGATCCTGGTGCGCAACCGGGGGCGTCTGGTCACCCAGCGCCAGCTGCTCCAGGAGGTCTGGGGCCCGGCCTACGAGACCGAGAGCAACTATCTGCGGGTGTACCTGGCTCAGCTCCGGCGCAAGCTGGAGCCGGAGCCGTCCCAGCCTCGTTACCTGCTGACCGAGCCGGGTATGGGCTACCGCTTCCAGCTCTGACGGGCCCCGCGAGCCTCCTGCGTCACTGGCTTCCCAGGAGTCCCAGGAGCCTCCCGGCCCCTACGTGCTCGTTGGCGCCTTTGAGCCGGCCAGGGCGTGCTCGTTGGCGCCTTTGAGCACACAGACCGCGGCGCGCGTCAGGCGCACACCCCGGGCCGGGCTGGCTTCATCCCGGAGCCAGCAGTGCCCCGCTGGAGGCAAGGCCCCTACTGCGGCTCCAGCCCGGCGAGGTCGATGAGGCGGTCGACGCAGGAGCCGAAGACGTCAGCCTGGCTGCGGGGCGGGCCGGCCGAGGCGAGGGCCGCCGCGAGGTTGGGGTAGCGGCCGCTGGACGCCGCCCGGACGAACGCCTGGACCTGCGCGGCTTGCTGGTCGCCGGCTGCTTCGGCTGGTTCCACAGCGGCTTGGAGCGCGCCGTACATGGTCGCGAAGCCGCTGATCATGGCGATGATTTCCAGCTTGGCGCCGGTGTCGAGGCGGGAGGTGGCCAGCAGGCCGAGGAACTGGTCCAGGTAGCGCAGGCCATTGGGGCCGGGCGGCATCGGGCGTTGCATCAGCCCGGCCAGCCAGGGGTGCCGCCGGGCGATGTCCTGGGCCTGCCGGGCCAGGTCCGCGATGGCCGCACGCGGGTCCGGGGCGGGTGCGCCGGGATAGACGTACTCGCCGGCCAGCTGGTCGGTCATCAGCTGGCCCAGGTGGTCTTTGGCCGGGACGTAGTTGTACAACGTCATGACCGCGATGCCCAGCTCGCCGGCGATCCGGCGCATGGTCGCGGACTCCAGGCCCTCGGCGTCGGCGATCCGCACGGCGACGGCGGCGATCGCGGCACGGTCGTGCCGGGGCTTGGGGCCCCGGGTCCCGCGCTCGGGGAGGTCCCAGATCGACGAGGTCATCGCAGCCGACCCTACCTATCTTCGTGCAATGTACGTAGTATGGGAAACAACGTACAGTGCACGAAGAAAAGGCTGTGGCACATCCGCCGCGCACGCGACGATGAGGGACCTTGCATGAGGACGATGTCCGCCACCATCCAGATCGACGCCCCGCCCGCAGCCGTGTGGGCGGTCCTGACCGACCTGGACCGCTATCCGGAGTGGAACCCGCTGTTCCGCGAGGCGACGGGCCAGGTCGCCGTCGGCCAGCGGATCACGCTGCGGAGCGTCCATCCGGCCAACGGCCGCCTGATGACCGTCAAGCCGAAAATCACCGTCGCGGACCCGGGCACGGAGCTGAGGTGGGTGTCCAGCTTGCCCGGCATCATGACCGGTGAGCACCGCTTCACGCTGACCGCCGACGGCGGCGGCACCCGGCTGGAGCAGAGCGAGACCGTCCGCGGCCTCCTGGTTGCCCTGTCCGGTAAGACCTTCGACCGGACCGAGGCCAGCTTCCAGACGCTGAACGAGGCCCTCAAGAAGCGCTCCGAGGGAAACTGACCCGGCCAGAAGTCCCTCCGCCGCAGCCATTGCGCCCCCGCTCATTACTGGCTAGTAATGACTTAAGAGGGCCGGAATGGACCCCGCGCCGAGGAGGCTGCGTGAGCACCTACGATCACTACACCACGCCCGTCGCACCAGGCACCTGGGACGTCCCGGCGGCCGGTCACACCAGGTTCAGCTGGGAGTACGACGACGGCCGGGACCGGCTGCTCAGCCTCTACCAGCGCGGCAAGGACAAGCAGTGGGACGCGGCCAAGCGGATCGACTGGTCGCTGCCGGTGGACCCGGCCAACGTCATGGGCTTCCCCGACGACCTGAATCCCATCTACGGGTCGGCCCAGTGGGAGAAGCTGTCGGAGGCGGAGCGCGACGAGCTGTCCCATCACCTCTCGTCCTGGCTGTTCAGCCAGTTCCTGCACGGTGAGCAGGGCGCGCTGACGGTGGCCGCCCGGATCATCGAGTCGGTGCCGGACATGGATTCCAAGTTCTACGCCGCCACCCAGGCGATGGACGAGGCCCGGCACGTGGAGCTGTTCTCCCGGTTCATGCGGGAGAAGATCGACCTGTACTACCCGATCAACGACGACCTGGCCAAGCTGCTCAACGACGCGCTGACCGACCCCCGCTGGGACTTCCCCTACCTCGGCATGCAGGTGCTGATCGAGGGGCTGGCGCTGGCCGCGTTCGGGGTGCACCGCGACGTCGCCACCAACCCGCTGGTCAAGCAGCTGCTGGCGTACGTCATGCAGGACGAGGCGCGGCACGTGGCGTTCGGCCGGCTGGCGCTGCGCGACTACTACGCCGAGCTGACCTCAGCCGAGCGGGCCGACCGTGAGGAGTTCGTGGTCGAGGGCTGCTACCTGATGCGCAACCGCTTCCGCTCCCAGGAGGTCTGGGAACGCATGGGCTTCGACGTCGGCGAGTGCCTCGAATTCACCGAGAACTCGCCGGTCCAGCAGATGTTCCGGACGCTGCTGTTCAGCCGCATCGTGCCCTGCGTCAAGGACATCGGCCTGTGGGGGCCGAAGGTGCAGCACGCCTACGCCGACCTCGGCGTCCTCGACGCGGCCAAGTCCGACCTCGAGGCCCTGATGCGCGACGACGAGGAGATCGCCGAGCGGATGGACCGCGAGCAGCGGGCCGAGTTCGCCGCCCGCGCCGAAGAGGTGGACGCAGCCATCGCCGAGGGCGCCGCCGACTAGCGCCTGCCAGCGCCTACCACCCGCCTACCAGCGCTCGTGGCGGGCGAACCGGGGACGCCACACGGCCCGGTACAGGACCCGGGCGGGTGGCGGCAGCTGGCCAGTAGCGGCCGCGGCCTGCTCGGGCGGGGCACCGTCCAGCATCCAGGCGAACATCTCCGGCGCCCGCCGCAGGTTCTGCACGCCGATCTTGCGGCCCACCGCGCGCCACTCGGCGGCGCTCAGCGCGGTGCCGATCAGCGGCAGCGCGTCCCGCTCCTCGTGAGCCAGGTGCCCGTGCAGGGCCATCGTCAGCACGTCGACGGTGTCGGCGAGCGTCCCGTCGTCGCCGCCCGGCTGGGTCATGGCGCGGTCGACCGCGGCCAGCAGCGGGTCGATCTGCTGGTGCTCGGCCTCCATCGCGTCGAGCACCGACCGGGCCGCGTCGCTGGTGGCCAGCCGCTCGCGCAGGGCGGGCCAGACCAGCTCGTCCTCGGCCGTGTGATGAATGTGCAGCTGCCGCTGGAACACCGCCCAGCCGCGCGCCACCGCCGCGGACCGGGCGGGCCCCCGCTGGACCGCCCGGTCCGCCGCCCGCGCCAGCCCGGTCAGATCCCGGCGCAGCGCCTCGTGCGCCGCCAGCATGATGGTCAGGTCGGCGTCCCCGCCCCCGTGCCGGGCCGCATCGGTCCCGGCCAGCTTGTTCGTGGTCACAGCATCCCCTGGTGAGCCGTGGCCGGGCCCCGTGCCCGGCCCTCACCCGTTTGACGCCCCAGCCCGCGCGGATGTGACACGCGGCGGCGGCCTGCCAGGTGAACGCGCCGAGGGCCCGGCGCACCACGGTGCGCCGGGCCCTCGCTCGCGGGTCAGCCCAGATCCAGGTCAGGCCTTTTCCTGGGCATCGCTGCGGGCCGGGTTGCCCTGCTGCTCGGCCTTGGGGTCCTTCTCACTGGCCTTGGCCCGGACGCCCTGCTCGATCTTGTCGCCCAGGTTCTTGTCCACGTTGTGCCAGTACTCGAACGCGCGCACCAGCACCGGCTCGGTCACCCCGTTGAGCAGGTGACCGACCACGTTCTCGACCAGGCGGTCGCGGGCGGCGTCGTCCAGCACCTCACGGACCATGGTGCCCGCCTGGCCCCAGTCGTCGTCCTGCTCGCGCAGGGTGTAGGCCGTCCGCACCATCTCGCCGTCGGAGTACCAGCCGGCCACCGGGTTGTGCTCGGTGTCGGCGGCCGGGCCGCCCTTGGAGTTGGGCGCGTACACCGGGTCGGAGACGTTCTGAATCCGCATGTGGCCGTCCTTGCTGTACGAGTGGACCGGGACATGCGGCGAGTTGACCGGGATCTGCTTGTAGTTGACTCCGAGCCGGGCCCGGTGCGCGTCGGCGTAGGAGAACCCGCGGGCCAGCAGCATCTTGTCCGGCGACAGGGCGATGCCGGGCACCAGGTTGTTGGGCTCGAACGCGGCCTGCTCGATCTCGGTGTGGTAGTCGGTCACGTTGCGGTCCAGCGTCATCGTGCCCACGTCGATCAGCGGGTAGTCGCTGTGTGGCCAGACCTTGGTCAGGTCGAACGGGTTGAACCGGTAGGTCTTGGCGTCCTCGAACGGCATCACCTGGACCTTGAGCGTCCAGGTCGGGTAGTCCCCGCTCTCGATGTGCTCGTACAGGTCGCGCTGGTGGTAGTCGGTGTCGATCGCGGCCATCTGGTCGGCCTCGTCCTGGGTGAAGAACTCGATGCCCTGGTCGGTCTTGAAGTGGTACTTGACCCAGAACCGCTCGCCGTTGGCGTTGACCCACATGTAGGTGTGGGACGTGTAGCCGTTCATGTGCCGCCAGGAGCGCGGGATGCCACGGTCGCCCATCAGCCAGGTCACCTGGTGAGCCGACTCCGGCGACAGCGTCCAGAAGTCCCACTGCATGTCGTGGTCGCGCAGGTTGTTGTCGGCCCGGCGCTTCTGGGACCGGATGAAGTGCTGGAACTTCATCGGGTCGCGGACGAAGAAGACCGGGGTGTTGTTGCCGACCATGTCGTAGTTGCCGTCGGTCGTGTAGAACTTGAGCGAGAATCCGCGCGGGTCGCGCCAGGTGTCGGGGCTCCCCCGCTCTCCCGCCACGGTGGAGAACCGGGCGACCATATCGGTCCGCACCCCCGGCTGGAACAGCGCCGCCTTGGTGTAGGCGCTCACGTCCCCGGTGGTCTCGAAGTGGCCGAACGCGCCGCCGCCCTTGGCGTGCGGCTGCCGCTCCGGGATCCGCTCCCGGTTGAAGTTGGCCATCTGCTCGATCAGATAGTGATCCTGGAGCAGAATCGGGCCGTCGGGACCGACGCTGAGCGAGTGCTCGTCGCTCTCGACCGGCGCGCCGGCATCGGTGGTCGTCGGCTTCACCTGATCCTGTGTCACTACTGCTCTCCTCTTTTGCGTATTCCGAGGTCACGTGCAGCTACCCCGGAGGCGTTTTATTAACGGCAAGAACGGAAAACGCCGCCACGTCTCCCCGCCGCACGCCGGCCGAGGCCCGATTGAGCGGTAAACGCGACCGTCATGCGGGTAGTGAAAGCGTGTGAGCCGACCCCTCTCCCGCTTGTTCAGCCGGGGCCCCGCTGATCCGGAGTCCACGGAGGACAGCCCCCGCCGCCATTTCCCGATCCCCCGGCCGGTCGACGTCGCCGAGCGCATCGAACGGACCCCCGCCCTCGACGGCGCGGTCCGCTCGCTGTCCTCGAGCGTAGTCCGGGCGCTGCCCGCCGGTCCGCGGGCGGACGCGCTGCACGGGGTGCCGTTCGGCCAGCCCGCCCATCCGGCGCTGGTCCGGCTGCCGCTGGGCTGCTGGACGTCGGCGGCGCTGCTCGACCTGTTCCCCGGGACCGACCGGGCTGCCCGCACGCTGATCGCGGCCGGGATCGCCAGCTCGGTGCCGGCCACCGCCACCGGCCTGGCCGACTGGTCGGCCCTGCACCGGCACCAGCAGCGGGTCGGGCTGGTGCACGCCGCCTCCGGGGCCTGCGCGGCCACCTTGTTCTCGGCCTCACTGCTGGCCCGGGTCACCGGGTTCACCAAGGCGGGCAAGCTGTTGTCGGCCGGCGGCCTGACCGCGGCCACGGTCGGTGGCTACCTGGGCGGCCACCTGGCCCTGCGGCTGGGCGCGGGCGCCAGCCACGCCGAGCCGATCGGCCACCTGGCCGGGCTCGGCTGGCACGACGTGTGCCGGGTCTACGAGCTGCCGGACGGGCGGCCGGTGCGCCGCCAGCTCGGCTACCTGAGCCTGTTCGTGCTGCGCCGCGGCCCCGACGTCAGCGTGCTGTCCGACCACTGCGCGCACCTGGGCGGCCCGCTCCATCAGGGCCGGGTGACCGGCACCGGGGACGACGGGGACTGCGTCACCTGCCCCTGGCACGGCAGCACGTTCCGGATCAGCGACGGCTCGGTGGTGCACGGGCCGGCGACGGGCCGGCAGCCGTCGTTCCTGAGCCGGGTCACCGAGAGCGGGACGGTCCAGGTCCAGCCGCAGACGTTAAGCGGCCGGGGCCTCAGAAGAAGATCAGCTTCACGGCCGCGATCACCCCGATGATGACGATCAGGACCCGCAGCGCCATCGGCGGCAGTCGCCGGCCGTAGCGGGCCCCCAGGTAGCCCCCGATGGTCGAGCCGACCGCGATCAGGCCGGCCAGGATCCAGTCGACGTGGGTGACCGAGATGAACACGATCGCCGCGACCCCGTTGACCACGAACGTGAGGACGTTCTTGAGGCCGTTGATGCGCTGCAGCGGCTCGTCCAGGAAGATGCCGAGCAGGCCGATCATCAGCACACCCTGGGCGGCGCCGAAGTACCCGCCGTAGATACCGGACCCGCACACCCCGGCCCACAGCAGCGGGCCGCCGTGCTCGCTGCCCTCCCGGCGGTGCTCGGCCAGCCAGCCGTTCAGCCGGGGCTGCAGGATCACCAGCACGCAGGCGATCAGGATCAGCACCGGAACGATGATCTTGAACGTGCCGGCCGGCAGCTTGAGCAGCAGGATCGCGCCGGCCACGGCCCCGATCGCGGAGGCGCTGCCCAGCCGCAGGAGCCGTTTCCACTGGCCGTCCAGTTCCTTGCGGTAGCCGTAGGCACCGCTGACGTTTCCGGGCACCAGCCCGACGTTGTTGGACACGTTGGCGGTGACGGCGGGGACACCGAACGCCAGCAGGGTGGGAAACGTTATCAGCGACCCCGAGCCCACGATCGCGTTGATCCCGCCGGCCGCGATCCCGGCCGCGAAGACCGCAACCGCCTCCCCCGCCGTAACGCTCAGGGCTGCACCGCCCGGGCCGCCCAGCGCGCGTGCCTGTACTCGACCTGCAGCGGGACTCCGAAACACTTGGACAGGTTGCGGTCGGTGAACACCTCGGCCAGCGGCCCGGCCGCCAGCACCGACCCCCGGCGCAGCAGCATGGCGTGCGTGAAGCCGTCCGGGACCTCCTCCAGGTGATGGGTGACCAGGACCATCGTCGGTGCCTTGCTGTCCCGGGCCAGCGTGGACAGCCGGCGGACCAGGTCCTCGCGGCCGCCCAGGTCGAGCCCGGCGGCGGGCTCATCGAGCATCAGCAGCTCGGGGTCGGGCATCAGCGCCCGGGCGATCTGCACCCGCTTGCGCTCACCTTCGGACAGGGTCGCGAACCGGCGCCGGATCAGGTGCGCGCAGCCGAGCGCGTCCAGCAGCTCCACCGCCCGGGTCACGTCGGAGGACTCGTACTCCTCCTTCCACCGCCCGAGGATCGCGTAGGAGGCGGTGAGCACCAGGTCGATGACCTTCTCGGCGCCGGGTACCTTTTCGGCCAGCGCGGCGCTGGCGATGCCGATCCGGGGCCGCAGGTCGAAGACGTCGACCTCACCCAGCCGCTCGCCCAGCACCTCGACCGTGCCCTCGGTCGGGAACAGGGTGGTCGCCGCCACCTGGAGCAGGGTGGTCTTCCCGGCCCCGTTCGGGCCGATGAGGATCCACCGTTCGTTCTCGTGCACGGTCCAGTCGATGTTGCGCAGCAGCATCGACGTCTCCCGCCGGACCCCAACGCCGCGCAACCGCAACACCTCGTCGGACATCCAGTTCCTCCCTACGCCGGCGTGGCGAGCCGAACTCGACGCGGCGAGCAGCGATTACCCAAACCGAACCTACGCTACGACGCGGGAACTGGGACCCCAGAACCCGGACCCGGATCAGTCCCGGCCCGCGTGACGTACGGCATAGAGCGCGGCCTGCGTCCGGTCCTGCACCCCGAGCTTGGCCAGCACCGAGCTGACGTGCGTTTTCACGGTCTTCTCGGAGACGTGCAGCCGCCGGGCGATCTCCCGGTTGGACAGGCCGCGGGCCAGCTCGTCCAGCACCTCCCGCTCCCGCTGGGTGAGCGCGCTGAGCCCGCCGCGGGGCGGGCCGCGCCAGCCGCCTCCGGCCGGGCCGGCCCCGGCATCAGCGTGCCGGCCGCGCCCGGGGCGAGCAGCAGGTTCCCGTCGTTGACGGCCCGGATGGCCCGGATCAGCGCGTCCGGGTCGACGTCCTTGTACAGGAAGCCGGCCGCACCCGCCGCCACCGCCCGGCCGACCTGGGCCGGGTCGTTCGCGCTGGTCAGGACCAGGACCCGGGCGCGGATGGCGCGGGCCCGGAGCTCGGTCAGCACCGCGACACCGTCCAGGCCGGGCAGCTTCAGGTCGAGCAGGATCACGTCCGGGTCGACCGCCGCCGCCAGCGCCAGCGCCTCCTCCCCGTCGGCCGCCTCGCCCGCCACCTCGATGCCGTCGTGCACGTCGAGCAGCACCCGCAGGCCCTGCCGGACGACCGGGTGGTCGTCGACGATCAGCACGGTCAGCTGGTCAGCCATTGCTCACCCCGGCCGGGACGGGGTGGCGGCGCAGCGGCATCGCGAGCCGGACGGTGGTGCCCGCGCCGGGCGCCGCCCGGATGGTGAGCGTCCCCCCGACCGCGTCGGCCCGGCCCCGCATCGAGGCGAAGCCGAGGCCTTCGGGGGCGCCGGCCACGAACCCGGCCCCGTCGTCGGTCACCTCGAGGATGACCCGGCGGGGACTGCGGGTCAGCGCGACCGTGATCCGGCCGGCGCCGGCGTGCCGCAGCGCGTTGTGCAGCGCCTCCTGGGCGACCCGGTACAGCGCGGCCTCCTGCTGCTCGTCCAGCGGCGGCAGCTCGGTCGCCGCGAACTCCACCGCGACCCCGTGGGCCCGCCCGGCCAGCACCGCGTACCGCCGCAGCGACTCAGCCAGGCCCGCCTCGCCGAGCTCGGGGGGCGCCAGGCCGTCGATGACCGCCCGCAGCTCGGCGTGCGCCTCCGCCCCCAGCTGGGCGACCGCCTCCATCTCGGCCGCGGCCCGGGCCGGATCCCGGTCGGCCAGCACCGCGGCCGCGCGGGCCCGGGCCCGCAGGCTGAACAGCTTCTGGGACACCGCGTCGTGCAGGTCGCGGGCCAGCCGGGTCCGTTCGGTGAGGACCGACAGCTCCCGGCTGCGCTCGGACAGCCGGGCGTTGGTCAGCGCGATGGCGGCGTGGGCGGCGAACAACGACAGCAGCTCCTCGTCGCGGGCGGTGAACTGGGTCCCGTAAGTCTCAGGAACGTCAGCCTCGACAATCCCATCAATCCCTTGCGCCACCGGAGTCACTTTGTTGGCGGCGAAGATGATGGCCAGCACCTGGCCGCCGTCCTTGACCGGGACGCCGAGGAAGCCGGACAGGTCCGGGTGGGCGGGCGGCCAGCCGCCCTCGAAGCGGGGGTCGTCGCGGATGTCGGCCAGCCGCTCCGGCCGGGCCTCGCGCAGCAGGACGCCCAGCATGCCGTGCTGGCGCGGCAGCGGCCCGATCGCCCGCCACTGGCGGTCCGACACCCCGTCCACCACGAACTCGGCGAACGATCCGTGCGCGTCGGGGACCCCGAGCGCCGCGTAGCGGGCCCCGACCAGCGAGCGGGCCGCCCGGACGATGACCTGGAGCACGTCCCGGACCGACATCTGCCGGGTGACCGACAGCACGACCTGGCTGACCCGGTACAGCTCGTCGAGCCCGCCGGGCGCCGGTTCATCCGCACACGGCGCGGGATCTGCGGTCACGGCCCGACGTTACCCGCGGCGGCCCGGCCGCGCATCAGCCAGCGGTCCTAGGACCATCGTCCCAGGCCCAGCCAGTCGGCGGCCCGATGTGCGCGGCCCGCCCGCTGCCTAGCGTTCGAGGTATGGACACCACCGAATTCAGCACCGAACCAGACCGCACCCGGACCGCGATCGTCACCGGCGCGTCCCGCGGGCTCGGCCATGCCCTGGCCGCCGCGCTGGCCGGAGCCGGCTACGCCGTGGTGATCGACGCCCGGAACGGCACCGAGCTGGAGGCGGCCCGGGCCGCCCTGGTGGCCCGGTACCCGTCCGCCACCGTGACCGCGGTGCCCGGGGACGTCTGCGACCCGGCCCACCGGGCCGCCCTGGCCCGCGCGGCCGGCCGCACCGGGGGCGTGGACCTGCTGGTCAACAACGCCGGCACGCTGGGCGCGAGCCCGCTGCCGGCGCTGGCCGACTACCCGCTGGACGAGCTGCGGGCCGCGTTCGAGTCCAACGTGGTGGCGCCGGTCGCGCTGATCCAGGCGCTGCTGCCGTCGCTGCGGGAACGGGGCGGCGCGATCTGCAACATCACCTCCGACGCCGCCACCGGCGCGTACGCCGGCTGGGGCGGTTACGGCGCGGCCAAGGCCGCCCTCGAGCAGGCGTCGAACGTCCTGGCGGCCGAGGAGACCACGGTCCGGGTCTGGTGGGTCGACCCGGGCGACCTGCGCACCCGCATGCACCAGGCGGCGTTCCCGGGCGAGGACATCTCTGACCGGCCGCTGCCCGAAGAGGTCGTCCCCGGCTTCCTGCGGCTCATCACCGGCCGGCTGCCGAGCGGCCGCTACCGCGCGCCCGAGCTGGTGCCCGGCGCGCCCGCCCGCGCCGGCGCCCAGGAGGCATCATGACCATCGAATTCACGCTGCCGGCCGAGCTGGAGGCGCACGACCCGCCGGAGGCCCGGGGCACGGCCCGCGACGGCGTGCGGATGCTGGTCAGCCGGGGCACCACCGGGCAGATCAGCCACCACCGGTTCACCGACCTGCCGGGGCTGCTGGTGCCCGGGGACCTGGTCGTGGTCAACACCTCGGGCACGCTGCCCGCCGCGGTCACCGCGGTCGCGGCGCCGGCCGGCGCACCCGAGCTGGCGGTGCACTTCTCCGGCCCGCGGCCCGACGGCGGCTGGCTGGTCGAGCTGCGCGAGCGCCGCGGGCCGGCCACCGTTCCGTATCCGGGCGGGAACCCCGGGGACCGCATCGAGCTGCCGGCGGGCGCGGTCCTCACCCTGGGCGAGCGGGTCACCGGCCGCCTGTGGCACACAAGGCTGTCGGCTGCCGTAGTGCCGTACCTACTGCGGCACGGCATTCCGATCCGCTACTCCTACGTGCGGCAGGACTGGCCGCTGGGCGCCTACCAGACCGTGTTCGCGACCCGGCCGGGCAGCGCCGAGATGCCCAGCGCCAGCCGGCCGTTCACCCCGGAGGTGGTGACCCGGCTGGTCGCCCGGGGCATCACGTTCGCCCCGCTGACCCTCGACACCGGCGTCTCCTCGCTGGAGGGCGACGAGGAGCCGTACCCGGAGCCGTTCGACGTGCCGCCCGCCACCGCCCGGCTGGTCAACCTGACCCGGCGGACCGGCGGCCGGGTCATCGCGGCCGGGACGACGGTGGTCCGGGCGCTGGAGACGGCGGCCCGGGCCGAGCCGGGCGGCGACGGGATGGTCGCGGCCGCAGCCGGCTGGACCAGCCACGTGGTCACCCCGGAGACGCCGTTGCTGGCGGCCGACGGGCTGCTCACCGGGCTGCACGAGCCACGGTCGTCTCACCTGCGGATGCTGGCCGCGTTCGCCGGGCCGGACCTGCTGCGCCGCTGCTACCAGGCGGCGGTCGCCGAGCAGTACCTGTGGCACGAGTTCGGCGACGTCCACCTGATCCTCCCCTGACCGACACCGCCGCCGGTGCCAACGCGCTCGACCTGCGCGCTTACCACGAACGGCGCACGGCCGCGCGATTTTCTGACCTCAGCGAGCGCGATCCGTCGTGTCCGGAGCAGGATGATCCGCGGCTCCGCTCGAGTGCTGCGGGTCAAGTCTGGTCGCCCACGAGAGCGATCGCGCGCGTCTCGGGAACTCCCAGCATCAGCAGGCTCGTGATCGTCGCTGCCCGGGCGCCGAGGGTCCCGTACGGCAGGTCGCTGTCCGCGATGGCGAACACGACGCCGTAGCCAACCTGGCTCAGAATGCCGGCCGGCAGGTGCTGTGCGAACACGTTGCTGTCCTGGCCCCGTTTCACGAGGTCGGCGAGGAGTTCATCGACTGGCCCGAGCAGGCCGTGGATCGCCTCCCCGTACTCGCCACGGCGCAGCGCCAATAGCACTCGGTACCGGTGCGCCACCGGCCAGACGCGGGCGATGAATTCGACCCACATCGCGTCCGCTTCTGCGCCGGAGGCGTTGACTTCGGTGAGCACGGCTGTCATCTCGGTGACGGCCCGTTCGGTGAGTGTCCGGATCAGGTCGAGGCGCGAGGGGAAATGGCCATAGACCGTGCGACGGACGACGCCGGCCGCGGAGGCGATGTCGCCCATTCCGGCGTCGGGGTTCTCTCCCAGCACATCGAGGGCGACGTCGAGGATGCGATCGCGTGTCTCGTTCATCGAGCGCACACGGGAGGACTCGGCGGGCACGACACCATTGTTGCACACCAGTGTGCAGTGAAATAGACTGCACGCCAGTGTGCAGTGGAAGGTTGCGCTGTGCTTGGAAGCTCAGGAGAAGAGAAGATGGCCATGACCGAACCGACGCCGCCGGCCCCGGCCCTCGTCCGCCCGTTCACCGTCTCGATCCCGGATTCGGAGATCGGCGACCTGAAGCAGCGACTGGCCAGAACCCGGTGGCCGGATCCGGAAACGGTGGGCGACTGGTCGCAAGGGGTCCGCGTAGAGAACGCCAGATCTCTGGCCGGCTACTGGGAGCGCGGCTACGACTGGCGGCGCTTTGAGTCCGGGCTCAATCGCTTCCCCCAGTTCCTGACCGAGATTGATGGGCTGGACATCCACTTCATCCACGTCAGGTCCAACAATCCCAACGCGATGCCGCTGATACTCACGCACGGATGGCCGGGCTCGATCGTGGAGTTCCTGAAGCTGATCGGCCCGCTGACCGATCCGGTTTCGTCCGGAGGAGACGCCGCCGATTCATTCCACGTCGTCGTCCCGTCGCTGCCCGGGTTCGGGTTCTCCGGCAAGCCCACGCAGACCGGGTGGACTGTATCGCGCATCGCCAGCGCGTGGGTGGAGCTGATGAAGCGTCTCGGCTACACGAAATGGGCCGCGCAAGGCGGCGATTGGGGTGCCGTCGTCACCACCGCCCTCGGGGCCATGCAACCTGAGGGGCTGCTCGGAATTCACCTGAACACCCAGTACGCCTTTCCCGCACAGATACCCGGCACCTTGTCGCCCGAACAGCGCTACGCCGTGGAGACCCTCGCCCTCTACACCGGCGAACTTGGTGGGGCGAACCACCTTCAGGGCACGAAACCGGAGACTGCCGGATTCGCCCTGGCCGACTCTCCCGCCGGCCAGGCAGCCTGGATCTACGACAAGTTCCAGTCCAAGACCGACAACCACGGCCTCGCCGAGGACGCCCTCAGCATCGACGACATGCTCGACGCGATATCCCTGTACTGGTTCACCAACAGCGCAGCATCATCCGCCCGCATCTACTGGGAGAACAAATCGGGCACGTTCGCCGGCCCGAAGCTGACGCTTCCGGTCGCGGTGACCGTCTTCCCCAAAGACATCCCACGCCTGCCGCGAAGCTGGATCGAAGACACCTACAGCAATCTGATCCACTACGGCCAGGCCGGCAAGGGCGGGCACTTCGCGGCCTTGGAACAGCCCGAGATCCTGGTCAGCGAAATCCGCACCGGCCTGCGCACCCTCCGTTCCTGACGCCAACGCACGAGCTCAGGAGTCCTTGGATCGCACCGGGCCGCCCCGTCAGGTCGTAAAAGTTACTCCGACGCTTCCGGCCCGCCATTGAGCGGCGCTCCGGCTGTGACCTGGGCCGGGTACCGTTACTGGGCGATGAATGCCACGCGGACCACGCTGCTGATCACCCTTACCGGCCGGGACCGGCCCGGGGTTACTTCGCGCCTTTTCGGCGCGCTGACCGGGCATGAGCTGAGCGTCCTGGACATCGAGCAGGTGGTCATCCGCGGCCGCCTGGTCCTCGGTGTGCTGTGCGCCTCGGCCGGCCCGCCGGACCTGACCGCCATCCACCGGAAGGTCAGCGCGCTCGCCGCCGACCTCGGGCTCGACGCCGAGATCACCACCGGCTCGCCCGACGCCCCGCGGCGGCGCGGGCGGTTGCACGTCTCGCTGGTCGGCAGCCCGCTGTCGCCGGAGGCGATCAACGCCATCGCCGGCCGGATCGCGGCCAGCGGGGCCAACATCGACCGGATCACCCGGCTGGCCCAGGACCCGGTGACCTGCGTCGAGCTGGACGTGTCGGGGGCCGACCCGGCGACGCTGCGGACCGAGCTGTCCCGGGAGGCGGCCCAGCGGCGCGTGGACGTGGCCGTCCAGCGGGGCGGCCTGCAGCGCCGGGCCATGCGGCTGATCGTGATGGACGTGGACTCCACGCTGATCCAGGACGAGGTCATCGACCTGCTGGCCGACCGGGCGGGCTGCGCGGCCGAGGTGGCCAAGGTCACCGAGGCGACCATGCGCGGGGAGCTGGACTTCGAGGCGTCGCTACGGGAACGGGTGGCGCTCCTGGCCGGCCTCAGCGAGGACGTGCTGGACGGCGTCCGCGACGCGCTGCGGCTGACCCCCGGGGCCCGCACGCTGATCCGGACGCTGAAGCGGCTGGGCTACCGGTGCGGCATCGTGAGCGGCGGCTTCACCCAGATCATCGACCCGCTGGCGGCCGGGCTGGGCATCGACTACGTGGCCGCCAACGTGCTCGAGATCGCGGGCGGCAAGCTCACCGGCCGGGTGTCCGGGCCGGTCATCGACCGCGCGGGCAAGGCGGCGGCGCTGCGGCGGTTCGCGGGTGAGGCCGGGGTGCCGGCCAGCCAGACCGTCGCGGTCGGCGACGGCGCCAACGATCTGGACATGATCGCGGCGGCCGGGCTCGGCATCGCGTTCAACGCCAAGCCGGTGGTACGGGACGCGGCCGACACCGCGCTGAGCCTGCCCTACCTGGACACGGTGCTCTACCTGCTCGGCATCTCCAGCGACGAAGTCGAAGCGGCCGACTCTGACGCCGAGGCGTAGGACCCTTTAAAAAATAAAAAGCGGGCCAGCACCTGGTGGTGCTGACCCGCCTTTCGGGTTACTGCCGGTCAGGAATCAGTGCCGGGTGCCTTCCGCACCGTTGACGGGCCCTGACCGTTCACGGCTTCCGGTGCCTCCGGGACGGTCTCGATGATCTCGATGACCTCGACCGTTTCGGTGACCGCGGGGGCCGGAGCCTCCGCCGCCGGGGTGATGGCATCGGCCGAGCCAGCCACCTCGGTGCTGGCCCCGTCGCCCGCGTCCATCCCGGACCCGCGGCGCTTGGAGAACAAGATCGCCCCGACGATGATGATCACGGCAGCCAGCGCGACGCCGATCCGCAGGCCGGTGTTGTCGCTGTACTTGACCACGCTGGTCGCGATCAGCAGGGAAACCAGGTTCATCACCTTGAGCAGCGGGTTGATGGCCGGGCCGGCGGTGTCCTTGAACGGGTCGCCGACCGTGTCGCCGATGATCGTGGCCTCGTGCGCCTCGGAGCCCTTGCCGCCGTAGTTGCCGTCCTCGACCAGCTTCTTGGCGTTGTCCCAGGCGCCACCGGAGTTGGCCAGGAACACCGCCATCAGCACACCCGAAGCGATCGCGCCGGCCAGCAGCGAGCCGAGCGGAGCGTAACCGAGCGCGAACCCGACCGCGATCGGGGTCAGCACGGCCAGCAAGCCCGGCGTGGCCAGTTCCCGCAGCGAGTCCTTGGTGCAGATGTCCACCACGCGCCCGTACTCGGGCGTCTCCGTGTAGTCCATGATCCCCGGGTGGGTGCGGAACTGGTTGCGGACCTCCAGCACGACCCGCTGCGCGGCCCGGCCGACCGCCATGATCAGCAGGCTGGAGAACATGAACACCACGGCCGCGCCGATGATGAGGCCGACCAGCACGTTCGGCCGGTCCACCGACAGGCTGAACGTGCCCGAGGCCTTGCCCAGCGACGTCTGCACGGTGTCCCTGAACGAGCCGAACAGGGCGGTCGCGGCCAGCACGGCCGTCGCGATCGCGATGCCCTTGGTGATGGCCTTGGTGGTGTTGCCGATCGCATCCAGGTTGGTCAGGATCTGCGCGCCCTCGCCCTCGACGTCGCCGGACATCTCGGCGATGCCCTGGGCGTTGTCGGTGACCGGGCCGAAGGAGTCCATCGACACGATGACACCGACCGTGGTCAGCAGGCCAATGCCCGCCATGGCCACCGCGAACAGCGCGACGGTGGCGTTGCCGGTGCCGAGCAGGAACCCGCCGAACACCGCCGCCGCGATCAGCAGCGAGGAGTAGACCGCCGACTCCAGGCCGGTGGAGATGCCGGACAGGATGACGGTGGCCGCGCCGGTCAGCGAGCTCTCACCGATGTCCTTGACCGGCCGCCGGTTGGTCTCGGTGAAGTACCCGGTGAGCAGCTGGATGGTGCTGGCCAGGGCGATACCGATCAGGATGGCGCCGAAGGCGATCCAGCGCGGGTCCCCGTTGTAGAGCCGGATGCCGAGGTTGGTGACGCCCGTCAGCGCGCTGAACTTGCTGGGCAGGTAGGTGAAGCAGGCAATGGCCACGCCGATGACGGACAGCGCCGCCGAGATGAAGAAGCCCCGGTTGATCGCGGTCATCCCGCTGCGGTCACCGGCCCGCGGGCGGACCAGGAAGATGCCGATGATCGCGGTGACGATGCCGATGGCCGGGATGAACAGCGGCAGGACCAGGCCGTAGTTGCCGAACGCGGCCTTGCCCAGGATCAGCGAGGCCACCAGCATGACCGAGTAGGACTCGAACAGGTCGGCCGCCATGCCCGCGCAGTCACCCACGTTGTCACCGACGTTGTCGGCGATCGTGGCCGCGTTCCGCGGGTCGTCCTCGGGGATGCCCTGCTCGACCTTGCCGACCAGGTCGGCGCCGACGTCCGCCGCCTTGGTGTAGATGCCGCCGCCGACCCGCATGAACATGGCCAGCAGGGCCGCGCCGAAGCCGAAGCCTTCCAGCACCTCGGGTGCGTTGCCCTTGTAGATGAGCACGACGATCGTCGCGCCGAGCAGGCCCAGGCCGACGGTGAACATGCCCGCCACGCCGCCGGTGCGGAAGGCGATCCGCATCGCGCGGTTGTAGCCGTCCTCACGGGCGGCCGCGGCCACCCGGACGTTGCCGCGGACGCACAGCCACATGCCGGTGAACCCGGTCAGGCCGGAGAACAGGGCGCCGAGCAGGAAGAACGCGCTGCGTCCCCATTGGACGGCGGTGTCGGCGGCGGGCAGGACCAGCAGGATGAAGAAGATGATGACGACGAAGACGCCCAGGGTCCGGAACTGGCGCCGCAGGTAGGCCGCCGCTCCTTCCTGGACCGCCTTCGAGATCTCCTGCATCCGCTCGGTGCCCTTGCTCGAAGCCAGCACCTCACGGACCAGCGTGCCCGCCACACCCAGCGCCAGCAGCGCCACCACCAGGGCGACAATGATCAGAACCAGGTTCCCGCCGGTTACGCTGACGGGCCCAGCCGCCGCGGCCACGGCGTTAAGGCTTGACAATTCGTGTCCTCCTTGACCCTCATACCAGGCGATAGCCGCGCCCGCCGGCCGTGCGTGAGCTGACCGCACCGGCTACGTCGTTCGGGCGCGTCCGGGACGGCGATCCGCCACTCCCGGCGCCGGGCAGGTGGCCTACTGAGAAGTAATGCCACCAACACAGTGGCGGGAGTCTACGCAGGGCGGACGGCAATGGTAAAGACGACGCCGCTCCTAACACTTTAGAGACACTTCCGTTATATAAGCGCTACCGCACCGACACAATATGTCCGGGTATGAGGGAGAACGCAAAGAGCCGTGGGCCAGGCGGTGACGGCCCGCCTGGCCCACGGCCATGACTCACGAACGGCGGCTACCGGCCCGACGGCGCCGCCGGCCAGCTCATCCGGACGCTGAGGCCGGACTCGGTGGACGACACCTGCACGTCGTCGGCCAGGCCGGTGATCACCGCCAGGCCGAACGCGGCCGGGAAGGCCGCGTCCCGGGTCTCGGCCGGCACCGGCTGGAAGGGAGCCTCGTGGGTCCTCCGGCCGCCGTGGCCGCCGTTGGCGGACACCGCGGCGGTGTCCATGACCGGGGCGAACCCACCAGGGTCGGTACCCGAGTCGGGTGGGGCGGCGTCGGTCACCACCACCTCGAACCGCTCACCCAGATCGGTCAGCTCGATCTTGACCGGCTCGGTCGGGCAGTGCCGCCGGTGCGCCTCCACGGCCCGGGAACACGCCTCGCCCACGGCCAGCCGCACCTCGTCCAGGAGGGCCTCGGCCACGCCGCTGCGGCGGGCTACCGCCGTGGCGACCAGCCGGGCCGTGCGGACGTGAGCGGGCAGCGGCGTGAACTCGACTTCAACTGTGGCCATGGCCATAACCAGTGATCGCCAGCCGCTCCTACTTCTCGGACTTGCGGGCGGCGATGGCCTCGTCCACGGTGTCGTGGATGCCGAAGACCTTGGTCAGCCCGGTGATCCGGAAGATCTTGAGAATCCGCTCCTGGGTGCAGACCAGATCGAGCGACCCGTCATACGCGCGGACACGCTTCAATCCACCGACGAGAACACCCAGGCCGGTAGAGTCGAGGAACTCGACTCGCTCCATATTTACGACAAGGTTGTAATTGTTCTTGTTGACCAGATCGATCAGCAGCTCACGGAGCCGCGGTGCGGTGTACACGTCGATCTCGCCTTCAACATCGACGACCTCGATGCCGTCCTTGGTGTGGTGACCCAGCTTCAGTTCCACAAAATCCTCCAGCGCCGTACCGTCGTCGTCGGGGCGTCCCGCTCGTGTCGCGCGGTCCAGCGGACCCGGGACTCGGGTTGATCCTCGGGGCATTCAACCACGCTCCGGTGTCATGTCTATACGAATTCCAGGTGCCCGGCATGCGCCGGCGTCAGATGGGACACTGAAAAACCGTGGCTTCCATCACGCCTGTCCCGAGTGACTCAGTAGGCGGCTCGGGCCCCCGCGCGGCCTGGGCACCCGGCGCTGCGGCGGCCGCCCGGCGGCTGATGCTGCGGTCGTTGCCGGGCGGCCAGCCGGGTGGCGAGGCCGGTCCCGAGCGCATGCTCCGCGAGGGGCGGCGCAGCGGGCGGCTCATCCACCTGGAGCAGATCCCGGGCCGGCCCGGGCTCCGGTCAGCTGGCCGGACTGGGCCCCCCAATCGGTCATCGAGGCGTTCGGCCGCCGTGGCGTCCAGGCCCCCTGGTCGCACCAGGTGGCCGCGGCCGGCCATGCAAGGGCCGGCCGGCACGTGATCATCTCGACCGGGACCGCGTCCGGGAAGTCGCTCGGCTACCTGCTGCCCGCGCTGACCGGGGTGCTGGAGGGCGGGACCGCGCTGTACATCGCGCCTACCAAGGCCCTGGCGGCCGACCAGCACACCGCCGTCGCCGAGCTCGGCCTGCCCGGCCTGCGCACCGCCCTGCTGGACGGTGACACCAGCACCGCGGAACGGGCGTGGGCCCGCTCCTACGCCGGCTACCTGCTCACCAACCCGGACATGCTGCACCACGTGCTGCTCCCGCAGCACCGGCGCTGGTCCGGGTTCTTCAGCCGGCTGCGGTACGTGATCGTGGACGAGTGCCACGGCTACCGCGGGGTGTTCGGGTCCCACGTCGGGCACGTGCTGCGGCGGCTGCGCCGGATCGCCGCCCACCACGCCCCGGACGGCCAGTGCACCTTCGTGCTCGCCTCGGCCACGGCCGGGCAGCCCGGCGCCACCGCCCGGATGCTCACCGGCCTGGACGCGGAGGAGGTCACGGCCGACGGCTCACCGCACGGCCCGATGTCGTTCGCCCTGTGGGAGCCACCGCTGATCGAGGCGCGCGGGGAGGCGGGCGCGCCGGTCCGCCGGGCCGCCACCGCCGAGGCCGCCGAACTGCTGGCCGGGCTGGTCCGCGAGGACGTGGCCACGCTGGCCTTCGTCCGCTCGCGGCGCGGGGCCGAATCGGTCGCCCTGCACACCAAGCGGCTGCTGGCCGACCAGGGAGCGGCCCGCCAGGCCGAGCGGGTCGCGGCCTACCGGTCCGGCTACCTGGCCGAGGACCGCCGGCGGGTGGAAAAGGCCCTGTCCTGCGGCGCGCTGACCGGGGTGGCCACCACGACCGCGCTGGAGCTGGGGGTCAACATCACCGGGCTGGACGCGGTGCTGATCGCGGGCTGGCCCGGCACCCGGGCCTCGCTATGGCAGCAGGCGGGCCGGGCCGGCCGGCGGGGCGACAGCGCGGTGGCGGTGCTGATCGCCCGGGACGACCCGCTCGACACCTACCTGGTGCACCACCCAGAGATCCTGCACCACCCGGTCGAGGCGACCGTGCTCGATCCGGGCAACCCCTACGTGCTCGCGCCGCATCTGTGCGCGGCCGCCGCCGAGCTGCCGCTGAGCGAGGCCGACCTGCCCCTGTTCGGGCCCGCGGCCCGCGCGGTGGCCGACGACTTGTGCCGCCGCGGGCTGCTGCGCTGCCGGCCGTCCGGCTGGTACTGGACGCACCGGGCGCACGCGTCCCGGCTGACCAGCCTGCGCGGAGCGGGGGCCGAGCCGGTCCGGATCATCGAGGAGGCGACCGGGCGGCTGATCGGCACGGTGGACGAGCCGTCGGCGCCGCTGCTCGCGCACCAGGGCGCCACCTACCTGCACCAGGGCGAGACCTACCTGGTCCGCTCGCTGGATCTGGACGACGGCGCGGCCCTGGTCCGGGCGGCCGACCCCGGCTACGTCACGTCCGCCCGGCAGGTAACCGACATCGAGGTGATCGACACCCGGCAGCGGATGGACTGGGGTCCGGCGCAGGTGTGCTTCGGCGACGTGGAGGTGACCCGGCAGGTGACGTCGTTCGTCCGGCGCCGCACCGACAACGGCCGGACGCTGGGCCGTGAGACCCCGCTGGACCTGCCCCCCCGCACCCTGCGCACCCGGGCCATGTGGTGGACGATCTCGGACGCCCAGGCCGAGCAGCTGGCCCTGGCCGGGGTGGACCTGCCGGGGGCCGCGCACGCCGCCGAGCACGCGTCGATCGGCCTGCTGCCGCTGTTCGCCACCTGCGACCGCTGGGACATCGGCGGTGTCTCCACCGACCTGCACCCGGCGACCGGGCGGCTGACGGTGTTCGTGTACGACGGGCACGAAGGGGGGGCCGGTTTCGCTGAGCGCGGATACGAGGCGGCGCGTCGCTGGCTCACCGCCACCCGGCAGGCAATCGCGTCGTGCGAGTGCGAGGCGGGCTGCCCGTCCTGTATCCAGTCACCCAAGTGCGGGAACGGCAACTCCCCGCTGTCCAAGCAGGGGGCCCTGGCGTTGCTGGACAGCCTGCTGAGCAGCGAAAAAGGGGCGGCTCCCGCCGGGGGGGAGAGCGGGAGCCGCCTTACGGCCCGGCCCTGGGGGGGAGGAGCCGAACCGCCTTCTAGTAAAGCTTATCCAAAATTGGGCTTGCCTAATCCAGCCCACGCCAAGACACCCTTGGAGCTTGCGGGCCGATTCCGCCACGCCGAGCAGCAAGAGAATTAGAGCGTAGAGCGATCGATCCCGACAGCGCTGGTGAAGAAGAGATGACGACGCGCGCGGCTGCCTTTTTCGATCTTGACAAGACGCTCATCTCGATGTCCAGCACGCTGGCCTTCAGCCGCCCGTTCTACGAGCACGGCTTGATCTCCCGCACGGAGATGCTGCGGGGTGTCTTCGCCCAGGCGGTGTACCAGCGGGCGGGGGCCGGGCAGCTGCGGATGGAGCGGATCCGCAGCCAGGCCAGCCGCCTGTGCCGGGGCTGGCCGGTCGAGGGGGTGCGCGAGATCGTCCGCGACAACCTGGACACCATCATCGTCCCGCACCTCTACGACGAGGCCAGGGCGCTGGTGGCGGAGCATCACGCGGCCGGGCGGGACGTCATCGTGGTGAGCGCGTCGGGCCACGAGTTCGTCGACCCGATCGGAGCGCTGCTCAGGGCCGACACCGTGATCGCCACCCAGATGGTGGTGGCCGACGGGCTCTACACCGGCGACGTCGCGTTCTACGCGTTCGGCGAGGCCAAGGCGGCCAAGATCCGTGAGCTGGCCGCCGGCCGCGGCTACGTGCTGGCCGACTGTTACGCCTACAGCGACTCGATCACCGACCTGCCGATGCTGACCGCGGTGGGCCATCCCACGGCGGTCAACCCGGACCGTGCGCTGCGCCGGGAGGCGGCCCACCGCGGCTGGCCGATCCTGGTCTTCACCGCCGAGCCATACCGCCGGGCAGCACCGCCGACGGGCGCCGAACCACCAGTTCACGGCATGTGATCATGCCTACGGATAGACGTCACTAATTGGTGACGGCTCAGGTCTTTCCAAGGTCTGGTGTTCGTCGTAGAAAGGACTCACGGACACCCACAAGTCCGAGCACGGCGGTCGGGAACCCACGCGCGACCAGCCATTACTGGCAGGATGCACGCCTGGTACCCCGGCACACAGTGCATTGCGACGGCGCCCTCCCGGGGGCGCCGTTCGCATGCCCGGGCCCATGGCCGGCTGGCGCACCGGCGACGACCAGACACTCGTGCCATCAGTTCGCCGCGCAGCGGCACCCTCCGGCCCGGTAGCGCCCCGTCTATCGGGGCGTTCCGATCATGGCGAACGGGTCACTCTTGCGTAGCGCGAACGATAGCGATGAACTTGTGACGAGCAAACAACGTTGAGGCACGGCGGACGCGAGATGCTGTCCGCCGGCCCCGCGCTAGTTAAATGCCGCAAAGGCCGCGAGTCGCATGATCGGAGTCAGCGTTGACCAAGGAAACACTTTCGAACCTGCTGAAGGAAAATCGCCGGTTCGACCCGCCACCGGAACTGGCCGCGCACGCCAACGTCACCGCCGACGCCTACGCGGAAGCCGACGCCGACCGGCTCGCCTTCTGGACCGCGGCCGCCCAGCGGCTGCAATGGGACGAGCCCTGGACCCAGGTGCTGGACTGGTCCAACCCCCCGTTCGCCAAGTGGTTCGTCGGCGGCAAGATCAACGTATCGGTCAACTGCGTGGACCGGCACGTGGCCGCGGGCAACGGCGACAAGGTGGCCTACTACTGGGAAGGCGAGCCCGGCGACCAGCGGACCATCACCTACGCCGACCTCAAGGATGAGGTCAGCCGGGCGGCCAACGCGCTCACCGAACTCGGCGTGAACAAGGGCGACCGGGTCGCCATCTACATGCCGATGATCCCGGAGACCGTGGTGGCCATGCTGGCCTGCGCCCGGCTGGGCGCGCCGCACATGGTGGTGTTCGGCGGCTTCTCCTCGGACGCGCTGAGCACCCGCATCCAGGACTGCGACGCCCACTTCGTCATCACCGCCGACGGCGGCTACCGCCGCGGCAACGCCAGCGCGCTCAAGCCCGCGGTGGACGAGGCACTGAAAAGCTGCCCGGACGTGCGCAACGTGCTGGTCGTCCGGCGGACCGGGCAGGACGTGGACTGGACCGAGGGCCGCGACGTCTGGTGGCACGACGTGGTCGCCCGGCAATCGGCCGAGCACACGCCGGAGGCGCACGACGCCGAGCACCCGCTGTACGTGATGTACACCTCGGGTACCACCGCCAAGCCCAAGGGCATCCTGCACACCACCGGCGGTTACCTGACCGGGGTGTCGTGGACGCACTACGAGGTCTTCGACATCAAGCCGGAGACGGACATCTTCTGGACGGCCGCCGACATCGGCTGGGTGACCGGCCACTCCTACATCGTCTACGGCCCGCTGGCCAACGGCGCGACCTCGGTCATGTACGAGGGCACGCCGGACACCCCGGACCGCGGCCGGTGGTGGGAAATCGTCAACAAGTACAAGGTGACGATCTTGTACTGCGCGCCCACCGTGATCCGGATGTTCATGAAGTGGGGCGAGGACATCCCGGCCAAGTACGACCTGTCCAGCCTGCGGCTGCTGGGCTCGGTCGGCGAGCCGATCAACCCGGAGGCCTACGTCTGGTACCGGGAGTTCATCGGCGGCGGCCGCTGCCCGGTGGTGGACACCTGGTGGCAGACCGAGACCGGCTCGATCATGATCAGCCCGCTGCCCGGCGTCACCGCGGGCAAGCCCGGCGCGGCCATGCGGGCGCTGCCGGGCGTCGTGGCCGACGTGGTCGACGACCAGGCCCAGAGCGTCCCCGACGGCGGCGGCGGATTCCTGGTGCTGAAGGAGCCATGGCCGTCCATGCTGCGGACGATCTGGGGCGACGACGAGCGGTACATCAAGACCTACTGGTCCAAGTTCGACGGCCTGTACTTCGCCGGCGACGGCGCCAAGAAGGACTCCGACGGCGACCTGTGGCTGCTCGGCCGGGTGGACGACGTGATGCTGGTCTCTGGCCACAACATCTCCACTACCGAGGTCGAGTCGGCGCTGGTGTCGAACCCCAAGGTGGCCGAGGCGGCCGTGGTCGGCGCGTCCGACCCGGTCACCGGCCAGGCCATCGTGGCGTTCGTGATCCTGCGCGGTGACGGCGCCGAGGGCGGCGACGAGCTGGTCAAGGAGCTGCGCGACCATGTGGCCCGGGCCCTCGGGCCGATCGCCCGGCCGCGACAGGTCATGGTCGTGGCCGAGCTGCCCAAGACCCGGTCCGGCAAGATCATGCGGCGGCTGCTGCAGGACGTGGCCGAGCACCGGTCGCTGGGTGACGTCACCACGCTGACCGACAGCACGGTGATGGACCTGATCTCGGAGAAGCTGCCCTCCGCCAAGTCCGAGGAGTGAGGCGCCGGGGTCCCGGCCCGCCAGCGGGCCGGGACCCGGATCGGCCATGCGGCATAATGATCTACTTCGCATGATCGCATCCGGCGCGGCTCTCGCCGTTGGTCACGACCGTGACCGCTAGCCTGGTGCCGGGGAAATGCCAGCGCACGACGGGAGAGACAACGATGGCCCAGACCGGAACGCCGCCGGCCGGAAGCGACCAGTCACTGGGTGACCTCGTAGCCCTCGCGGCCAGGGACATCTCCCAGCTGATCCGGGGCGAGATCAGCCTGGCCAAGATCGAGCTCCGCGGGGACGCCAAGCGGGTCGGCGTGGCCGCGGCGCTGCTCGGCATGGCGGCCTTCGTCGGCTGCCTGATGCTCGTGCTGCTCTGCTTTGCGTACGCCTACGGGCTGCAAGCCCTGGGCATCTGGGACTGGGCGTCGTTCCTGATCGTGGCGGGTACGTGCCTGCTGCTCATCGGCGTGGCCGCGCTGATCGCGATCCTGCGGGTCCGCGGGGTGAGCGGGCTGCGCACCACCCGGACGAGCATGCAGGAGACCATCTCCTCGCTGCGCGGTAGCGCCAAGAAGCAACCGGAAATAACCGTTTCCACCGAGCGGTGAGCACGAACCTGATGACCAGCTCGGCTGAGTCACCCGTCCATCTCGACGGGCCGTGGACCCACCGGTCCGTCAGCGCCAACGGCACCCGCTTCCACGTCGCCGAGGCCGGGGACGGCCCGCTGGTGCTGATGCTGCACGGCTTCCCCGAGTTCTGGTGGACCTGGCGGGAGCAGCTGGTGTCGCTGCCCGCGGCGGGCTTTCGCGCGGCCGCGGTCGACCTGCGCGGCTACGGCGGCAGCGACAAGCCGCCACGCGGCTACGACCTGGTGACCGCCGCCTCCGACGTGGCCGGCCTGATCCGCGCGCTGGGCGAGGCCAACGCGATCGTGGTCGGTCACGACTGGGGCGGCCTGGTGGCCTGGACGGTCGGCGCCTACTTCCCGAAGATGGTCCGGCGGCTGGCGGTGGTCTCGGTCGCGCACCCGCTGCGGGCCCGCGGCGCGTTGTTCGCCGAGCCGCTCGGCCACCGCGGCCGCAACGCCCACCTGCTCACGTTCCAGGTGCCGATGCTGCCCGAGCGCCAGCTCACCCAGAACGACGCCGAGCTGGTCGGCCGGATGCTGACCGACTGGTCCGGCCCGGGCTGGCCGGACCTGGAGACCGAGCTGGTCTACCGCCGGGCCATGACGATCCCTTCGGTCGCGCACTCCGCCCTGGAGTACTACCGCTGGTTCTTCCGCTCCACCTGGCGGCCGGACGGCCTGCGCTACACCCAGCGGATGCGGGTCCCGATCGCCGCGCCCACCCTGCAGATCCACGGCGCGCTGGACACCCGGGTGCTGCCGGGCACCGCCCGCGGCGCCGGCCGCCACGTCGAGGGCCCCTACCGCTGGCGCATGCTCGACGGCGCCGGCCACTTCCCCCACGAGGAGCAGGTCAGCCGGTTCGACGACGAGCTGACCGGCTGGCTGCTCGACCCCGAGCCGGAACGATGACCCAGCCGGGCGCCCGCGACCGTGACGCGGCCGGACGTCCGCGCAACACAAGGCCGCGGGACGGCCTCGGCCGCCCCCTGCCGCGAGGGGCCACGGGTGTGGAGCGCGTCCCCGACGACCTGGTGCTGCCACCGGAGGAGTCGCTGGCGCTGGCGCAGCGGATGCTGGACGAGGGACGGCCGTTCCACGCGCATGAGGTGCTGGAAGCGTCCTGGAAGGCGGCACCGGACGAGGAGCGTGACTTCTGGCAGGGCCTCGCCCAGCTGGCCGTCGGCCTGACCCACGCGCGCCGCGGCAACCCGGCTGGGGCGGTGACGCTGCTGCGCCGGGCGGCCGCCCGCATCCGGCCCTACGGCGGCGCCGGCCTGTACGGCGTCCCGGCGACCCGCCTGGCCGACCGGGCCGAAGCCCTGGCCACCCGGATCGGTCGTGACGGGCTGGACAACCTGCCACCCGCCGCGCTGGACCTTCGCCTCCGGCCCTGAGGTCTGATCAGGCCGGGGCGTCGAGCAGGGCCAGGTCGTCGCCGGTCAGACGGAGGGCGGCGGCGGCCACGTTGTCGTCGACGTGGGCGGGGTTGCCGGTGCCGGGGATGGCCAGGACATTCTGGCCCTGGGCGAGGGTCCAGGCCAGCCGGACCTGGGCCGCGCTGACGCCGTGGCGGCTCGCCACCGTGGCCAGCGCCGCCGACGCACCGCCCGGGCCGCCGGCCGAGCGGCGGTCGCCGGCGATCGCGAAGTACGGCACGAAGGCGATGCCCCGGTCCCGGCAGGCCTGCTGGACACCGGCGTGGCGGCGGTCGTCGAGGCTGAAGCGGTTCTGCACGCAGACGACCGGGGCGATGGCCTGAGCCTCGTCCAGGTGCCTGACCTCGATGTCGGAGACACCCAGGTGGCGGACCAGGCCGGCGGCCCGCAGGTCGGCCAGGGCGCCGAAGTGGTCGGCGATGGAGTCCTGGCGCATCCGGCGCAGGTTGACCACGTCGAGGTGGTCGCGGCCGAGCTGGCGCAGGTTCTCCTCGACCTGGCTGCGCAGCTGCCCGGGGGCCGCCGGGCCGGTCCACTCGCCCCAGGTGTCGCGGCCAGGGCCGACCTTGGTCACGATGACCAGGCCGTCCGGGTAGGGGGCGAGGGCGGTGTTGATCAGCTCGTTGGCCGAGCGGAGGGCGGAGAAGTAGAACGCGGCGGTGTCGATGTGGTTGACGCCCAGCTCGGCCGCCCGCCGCAGCACGGCGACCGACTGGCGGCGGTCGCTGGGCGCGCCCGCGTCGAACGGGCGGTCGCCGGTCAGCCGCATCGCGCCGAAGCCGAGCCGGTTGACGCTGAGGTCACCCAGCCGCCAGGTGCCCGCCGCGCCGGCGTCGGGCACTAGTCGCAGCCCTCGGTCGAGACCGGCACGGTCCCGGTGCTGCCGGCGTGGGCGTCGGCCTCGACCTCGGCCGAGGTCAGCACGAAGCCGGTGTCGGACTCCCCCACCGCGGCCGCGAACACCACGCCGTAGACGGAGCCGTCCGGCGCGATCAGCGGGCCACCGGAGTTGCCGGGCTCGACGTCGGCCTTGACCTCGTAGATCTGCCGGGTGACCTGGCTGGTCTGGTAGATGTCGGGACCGGTCGCGTCCTGGATGTCGCCGATGCGGGCGGGCACGGCCGTGAACGCGCGGTCGAGGGGGTAGCCGGCCACCACCGCGTCCGCCCCCACCTGGGCCTGGCCGGCGAAGCTGAGCGGGGCCTCGTCCAGGCCGGGCACGTACAGCACGGCGATGTCGACCTGGGGGTCGTAGAACACCACCGTGGCCTGGTGGGCGGTGCCGTTCTCGGAGAAGACCTGCAGGCCCTCGGTGACCCCGGCCACCACGTGGGCGTTGGTGAGGATGTGGTCGCGGGCGTAGACGAACCCGGATCCTTCGATGACCCGCGAGCAGCTGGGGGCGGTGCCCCGGACCTTGAACACCCGGCTGCGGGCGGCCTGGTAACCGGGGCTGTTCAGCACCGCGTTGCTGGCCGGGGCCACCGACAGCACGTGGGTGGCGCCGATCCCGCTGAACACCTCGGGGAACGGCCCGCTGGCCAGCAGCCGGCGGAAGTCAGAGAACATGGTCCGGGCGGTGCTCGGCATCAGCCGGTCCACCGTGCGCAGCACCGCCGAGTTGTTGACCTGCGACACCACCCCGCTGAAGGGGGAAGCCACCAGCACCGACCCGATGACCCAGGCGATCAGCAGCACCGACAGCACGCTGACGCCGGCGCCACCCACGCTGTCCAGGAACGCGGCCGGGCGCCAGTTGATGTGCGAACGCACCGCGGTGCCGATGGCCGAGGCGGCGAACTGGCCGATGATGGCCAGCAGCACCAGGATGATCACCGCCACCAGGTCCTGCTGGTTCTGCCCGCCAACCAGCGCCCGGGAGATACTGGGGGCGAACAGGGCACCGGCGACCGCGCCGCCCAGGAACCCGGCGAAGCTGAGCGCGCCGACGACGAACCCCTGCCGGTAGCCCGACACGGCGAACGCGGCGGCGATCACCAGCAGCGCCAGGTCCAGCAAATCAGCGTGCACGAGCCTTACGGTATAGGGCGTTCCTCAGTGCCCGGGAACACTTCACCGGGTCCGCCGTCAGCCGTTATCTCACAAACGGCCCCGCGATCCCACGGCACCTCCCAGCCACCCAGCGCCAGCAGGCGATCTACCAGGGCGGCGGTGAAGCCCCAGATGAGCAGGCCCTTGACCCGGAAGCCGGGTCCGGCCAGGCGACCCGCCCGCCAGACCGTCACCCGGCTGGCCGGATCGGCCAGCTCGGCGACCCCGATCCGCTCCACCGCGGCCACCTCGTACGGGCTGACCGCCGACACCGGGCCGGGCGTGTGCCACCAGCCCAGCACCGGCACCACCCGGAAGCCGCTGCGGGTGATGAACATCTCGGGCAGGGTGGCCAGCACTTCCACGTCGTCCGGGCCGACCCCGGCCTCCTCGGCCGCCTCCCGCAGCGCGGCCGCGGCCGGCCCGCCGTCGGACGGCTCGATGCCGCCGCCGGGGAAGGCCGGCTGCCCGGCATGCTGCCGGAGCCGGTGGCTGCGCTGGATGAACAGCAGATCGGGACCGGCCGGGCCGTCCGCGAACAGCACCAGCACGGCCGAGGGGCGGCCGCCGGTCTTGGGTGGCTGCAGCGGCGGCCGCACGTCCATCTGGACGGCTTTGGCGGCCAGGTCGGTGAGCCAGCGCGGGGCCGTCGGCCGGTCGTCCGGTGCCTCTGCCGCGCGGGAGGTCACGAGAACGGCCCGGTCTTGACGAGCTTGGCCGCGACCACCGGGTCGGTCGGTCCTTCGCCGTAAGAGGGGCAGAGCCGGGCCAGCGCGCAGGCCCCGCAGGCGGGCCGCCGGGAGTGGCAGACCCGGCGGCCGTGCCAGATCATCCGCTGCGACAGGTCCGTCCAGTCCTTGCGGGGGAACAGCGAGCCGACCTCCTCCTCGACCTTGACCGGGTCGGTGCTGGTGGTCCAGCCGAAGCGGCGGGCCAGCCGGCCGAAGTGGGTGTCGACGGTGATGCCGGGGATGCCGAAGGCGTTGCCGAGCACCACGTTGGCCGTCTTGCGGCCCACGCCGGGCAGCGTGACCAGGTCGGCCAGGCGGTTGGGCACCTCGCCGCCGAACCGGTCGCACAGCGCCTGGCCCAGGCCGATGAGGCTGTTGGTCTTGGCCCGGAAGAAGCCGGTCGACTGGATCATCTTCTCCAGCTCGGCCCGGTCGGCCGACGCGTAGTCGGCGGCGGTCTGGTACCGCGCGAACAGAGCCGGAGTCACCAGGTTGACGCGGATGTCCGTGGTCTGGGCGGACAAGATCGTGGCGACGAGCAGTTCGAGCGGCGAACCGAAGTTGAGCTCGGTGTGCACTTCGGGGTAGAGCTCGATCAGCACCCGGTTGATGCGGCGCGCGCGCCGGACCAGCGCGGTTCGCGACTCGGAGGTTACGGTCACGCCCCCACCTTATTGACTGCGGCCGTCCCGGTGGCCAGCCCGCGCGCCGCTGGCCGGCCACCGGGATCGGCGGTCAGGAGGAGACGGGATCCGGTGACCCGCCGGGATCCGGCCGGTGATGGCGGCGGCCGCGCGCGGGCGGGGCGGGCTGGCCGGACCCGCCCGAGCCGCCGGGCCCGCCGGTGGGGGCGGACGGGCTCGCGCTCGCCTTCGCGCTCGCCGCCCAGCTGACCGTCACCTGGGCACCGTCGATCGACACGACGCCGCTGCCGGCGCTGGTGCGCGGGCCGGACACGCTGATCGTGACCTGGGCGGTCTGCCCGTTGCCGAGCCGGCCCGACGCCGGGCTCACCGACAGCCCCGACGAGGCGCTGGCGGTCCAGGCCATCGTGCCGCCGGACACGCTGAGCGTGACCGGGCCGGTCGACTGGCCGCTGGCCAGTCTCAGGCTGGCCGGGCTCACGGTCAGCTGGGCGGCCGCCTGCGTCTGGGTCCCGGAACTGCTCGCGGAGCTGGAGCCGGGCCGCAGGGCCACGGTGACCGTCTGGTGCGGCCCCTGGCCGTGCGTCACGATCGTCGCCCCCCGCGGCCCGGCCGCCTTACCGCTGGCCACCGCGTCCGCGTGGCCGGCGCCGACGGCGGGCGAAGCCAGCGTGGACTTCTTCGGCCGGCCGGAGGTCCGGGGCGTGGGCGACGGCGCGTACGGGCTCGGCAGCGGGCCATGCGGCCCGGCCTGCGAGGCCTGCGAGCCGGGGACGTAGCGGGTGTCCGAACCGCTGAGCTGGGCGCGGTTGCCGCCGAGGCTGCCGTAGGCCAGCGTGGCCGCGACCCCGAGCGCCGCCACCGCGGCCCCCATCCCGGCGAACAGCCGGATCCCGTGGCGCCGCTTCCTGGGCTTCTGGGGTTCCTGGGGTTTTTGGGGCGGGCGCGGATTCTGGGGCTGGCGCGGCGTTCGTGGCGCGGACCGCGCTTCGGCGGCAGCAGGCTGCGACGCCCTGGGGGCGGGAGCAGGCCGCGCCTTGGGGACGGGGGTCTCCGGGACGCCGGCGGGCAGGATGGCCAGTTCGGGCGTGCCGATCTGCACCGGCAGCTGCTCACCGGCACCGGCGGAGGCGGTGCCAGCGGAAGCCGCGCCAGCGGAAGCGGCCGGGTCGGGGACGACCGGGTCAGGTGCCGCCGGGTCGAGCGGTGTGGGGGCCGCCTCCGATACGGGCTCCAGCTCGGGAACCGGCGGCGACGGCGCCACGGGCCGGCGCCACGCCGGCCTCGGCCGGCCCACGATCGGCCGCGGCCGCCCGGACCCGCTCGCCGACCCGGCTGATCACCTGGCTCCGGGCCTCGCGGTCCAGGGGCGGGGCGGGCAGCAGGCCGAAGATCCGGCCCGCGGACACGTTGCGCGGCAACCGGGGCGCGCAGACCGGGCAGGAGACGGCGTGGCTGAGCAGCCGCTCGCGGAACGCCGGCGTCACCGTGCCGGTCCAGCCGTGGATTGCCTCGGTCCGCCCGGGGCACTCCTGGCTGTCCCGGCTGACCAGGATCTCGGCTCCCAGCGCGCGTTCCAGCGTCTCCTTGGCCGCGCTCAACAGTTCGGTGGTGCCGGGCAGCGGGAGCGCGAGGATGAGACCGATCTCCGCGGCGGTCATGCCGTGCCGGGTGTTCAGGTCCAGCGCCTGCCGTTCGACCAGGTCCAGGGACATGACGGAGTTCCACGCCATGATCCGCAAGGCGGCGTCGGGCTGCTCCGGCCGGGCAATGGGCTCGTCGGTGTCACCGAGTGAAGGCAGCGGGTGGCGATGGCACTCGGCCCGCGCCATCGTGAACAGCCAGGCCCGTAGCGTGCCCGGATCGCTCAGCTCGGCCACCCGGGCGCCGGCCTGGACGAGCGCGTCGCACACCGCCGTCTGCGCGTGCGAGGAGTTGCGGAGCGTCAGCCAGCAGTACTGGAACAGCGCTTCCGCGTGCGCGTCGTACAGTTGCCCGGCCGCATCCGGGGCGCCCGCAGAGAGGGCCGCGGCTACATCGGGTGAGTTCATGGCGAAAAAGATAGAACCGAGAGTAGTTACCTGGCTACCGAAACGGTAAAAGGCGGGAGCGTTGGTCCGGGAATTCGCCCAAGTGAGCGGGCTGCGCCCGGCCAAGTGGTTAGCGACCCGGTGACGCACGGTTACCGATTTTCTGTCACGGAATGTGACTAAATTACGATCCGCTGACCAGCCTCCGGCAGCCGGGCCGGTCGGGCAGAATGGGGGGCACGCTTGTGCCGGTCAGCCCCGCGCCGGGGCCGGGACGGCAGCAACGCACGGCGTATCGCGCGGGTGGCCTGGTCCGGCGGTGTAGACAGGCGGACAGCGGCGGGGCGGTGCCTTTTACTTGAGTGAGTGCGTCGGATGGCAGTGACTGCTGACGGTGACTCCCGGGACACCCTGAGCGGCTCCCTGGGGACCTCCCTCACGCATGCCCGGCAACGGCGGGCACCGCACCCGCGGGCGCCGCGCCAGCCGCTCCGGGCCGCCGCCCGTCTCGCCCGCCGCCACTGGCTGCTGACCGTGCTGCTGGTGGCCGGGCTGGGCCTGCGGGTGGTCACCCAGTTCGCGTACCGGCCCGCGCTGCTTTACATCGACTCCCCCAAGTACCTGATCGACGGCCTGCAGAAGTACGACCCGCAGGGGTACCGGATCCTGCTGGCCCCGCTGACCAAGCTGGGCGACCTGGCCATGGTCGCGGGCTTTCAGCATCTGCTGGGCCTGGCCATGGCGGTGGCCCTCTACGCGGTCGCGATCCGCTGGAACGCTCCCCGCTGGGCCGCCGCGCTGGCCGCCGCGCCGGTGCTGCTGGACGCCTATCAGCTCCAGGTCGAGCAGACGATCATGCCCGACGTGGCGTTCGAGGCGTTCATCGTGGCCGGGCTGGTCATCCTGGCCTGGCGGCCGCGGCCGTCGCCGGTGGCGATCTCGCTGGCCGGTTTCATCCTCGGGGCGTCGGCCACGATCCGTCAGGTCGGCGAGTTCCTGGTGCTGCCGGCCGTGCTGTTCTGCGTGCTGGCCGCCCGGGGCTGGCGGGCCCGGCTGGGATCCGGCGCCCTCGCCCTGTTCAGCTTCGCGACGCCGATCCTGGTCTACATGGCCTACTCGTCGCTGGTCCTGGGCGGCGGCCCCGAACTGTCCAACCAGGGCGACGCGGTCGTGTACGGGCGGGCGGCGGCCGCCGCCGACTGCGCCACCCTGCACCTGACGCCGTCCGAACGGGCGGTCTGCCCGTCTCCGTCGGCGGTGCGCTCGTTCGGCGTCGACGGGCTGGTCAACGACCCGACGTCCCCGGTCTACACCGCCAGCCTGCCACCCGGCTCGGACCGCGGGGTGGTGGCGGACAACTTCGCGCACGCGGTCCTGGAGCAGCAGCCGCTGCGGGTCGCGGTGGCCATCGGTACGGACGCGATCAAGCTGTTCGCGCTGACCCGCGACACGTCCCCGGGCGACACCCCGATCTCCCGCTGGCAGTTCCAGACCTACTGGCCGATGTACCCGCTGGCCGTCACCGAATCCACCGCGGTCGACATGTTCAACAACACCGGCGGTGGCGGCGGTCCGCAGACCGACCTGGCGCTCGCCACCTTCCTGCGCGATTACCAGCTGCACGGCGGCTGGACACCGGGGCCGTTCCTGCTGGTGACGCTGCTGGCCGGGGCGGCCGGGATCGTCGTCGGCCGGCGGCGTGGTGACAACTCGGCCGCCATGGTCTGCCTGCTGGCCACCGGGCTGGGGGTGGCCGTGCTGCTCGGAGCCGACCTGTACGAGTTCTCCTGGCGGTATCAGCTGCCCGCGCTGGTCACGCTGCCCACCGGGGGCGCCCTCGGGGTGGCGGCCCTCCGCAGCTGGCTCGAGGGCCGCCGGGACCCGGGTTCCGGCGGATCGCCAGTAACGTGGGGGCCGTGCCCAGCGAGCCACCCGACATCCGGACCCTGGACTCCCGGGTCGTCTACGCCGACCCCTGGATCCGGCTGAGGCAGGACCAGATCGAGCGGCGGGACGGGTCGCGCGGGACCTACGCCGTCGTCGAGAAGCGGGACTTCGCGCTGGTCGTCCCGGCCGAGAACGACGGGTTCCACCTGATCGAGGAGTACCGGTACCCGATCCAGCGGCGGAGCTGGTCATTCCCGCAGGGCGGCTTCCCGGCCGGCGCGACCGGCCAGCCCGAAGACCTGGCCCGGCTCGAACTGCGCCAGGAGACCGGCTTCACCGCCCGCGAGCTGACCCGCCTCGGCTTCCTGCACTGCTCGCACGGCACCACCAGCCAGGGCTGCCACCTGTTCCTGGCCACTGGCCTGGAGCCCGGCGCCCCCGACCGGGAGCCGGAAGAACAGGACATGCGGCAGGCCTTTGTCACCCGGGACGAGTTCGAGCAGATGATCAGCGAGGGCGTCATCACCGACGACTCCACGCTGGCCGCCTACGCGCTCCTGCTGCTGCACGAAAAGCATGGCTGACGACGACCGGGGGGCCCCGCGCGGCCGCGTCCCGGCGGTACTGGGCGGCCTGCGGCGGCACTGGCTGATCGCCACGCTGCTGGTGCTGGCGGCGGCGCTGCGTGCGGTCGTGCTGGCCGCCTACCGGCCGGCCCTGATCTTTCCCGACAGCGACCGGTACCTGCGCTACGCGGAGCGGTTCGCCACCGGCCACTGGGCGCCCGACACCATCCGGCCCAGCGGTTACTCGATCCTCATCATCCCGGCCACCAGCCTGCACTCGCTGATCACGATCCCGGTGGCCCAGCACCTGCTGGGGCTGGCTGCCGGGGCCACCGTCTACGCCCTGCTGGTGCACCGCGGCAGCCGCCGCTGGCTGGCCGCCCTGGCCGCGGTCCCGGTGCTGTTCGACCCGCTCGAGCTCAACCTCGAGCAGTACGTGCTCAGCGACGTCGCCGCCGCCCTGCTGGTGCTGGCGGCCCTGGTGGTCCTGGTGTGGCGGGGCTCGCGCATCGGCCGGGCGGCCGCCGCGGTGGCCGGGCTGCTGCTCGGCGCGGCGGTAGTGACCCGGGTGGCGGACCTGGCGCTGATCGTGCCGGCGCTGCTCTACCTGACGCTCGCGGTCCGCCCCTGGCGCCGCCTGGCGGCCCGCGGGGCGCTGCTGGCCGGCTGCTTCCTGCTGCCGGTGCTCGGCTACGCGGGCTGGTACGCGAGCGCGCACGGGTCGTTCGGCCTCACCGGCTACAACGGCACGTTCCTGTACGGGCGGGTGGTCGACTTCGCCGACTGCAGCGGGCTCCAGCTGCCCGCCGGCGAGCGGCCGCTGTGCCCCAGGGAGCCACCCGGCCAGCGCAACTACGACGCCTACATGTGGTCGGTGTACTCACCGGCGTGGACGTTCAAACCGCCGCCCGGCCAGACCCGGCAGAGCGTGCTGTTCGACTTCAGCACCCGGGTGCTCGAGCACCAGCCGCAGGCCTACCTGAAGGCGGTGGGGTCCGACCTGGCGTACGGGTTCTCCCCGGTGCGCGGGAACGGCCCGGAACGCTACCCGGTCACCTACCTCAAGTTCCAGACCCAGCTGCTGCCGTACGCCGAGGTGCGGCCGGACGTGCGCCAGTACGGGCACACCAGCCCGTCGGTGCAGCCGCAGCTGGCCCGGTTCCTGGCCGGCTACAGCCGCTACGGCTACGTGCCGGGGCCGGTCCTGGCGGCCGGCCTGGTCCTCGCCCTGGCCGGCCTGACCCCGCTGGCCGGGCGGCGATCCCGCGGCCGCGGCCTGCGCACGGCGAACGTGGCGTTCGCCGGCAGCGCGGTGACCACGCTGGTCGCGGCGGCCGCGTTCGCGCCGTTCGACTGGCGCTACCAGCTGCCTCAGCTCACCCTGATCCCGGTCGCGGCCGTGCTCGGGGTGACCGCGCTGACCGCCCGCCGGACCACCTCGCCGGACCCGGCCGGGCCGTCCGGACGGCCCGCCCCGGCGCTCGGCCGCGCCCCCGGCAACCGCTGACACGCTCGTCAAATGCCCGCCGCTGACGGCGGCGAGCCGGTAACGTCTGCGCATCAAATCGGCTGGCTGTGCACCACAGACCGGATGAAAGCGTCTTTTAATTCGTATTCCAACGCTTGGCGAGAGGAACCCGGCGACGATGACCATCGGCACCACGTCGGCCCACACCGGCCACGAAGACGGCGACGCCGTCCGCAGCCACCCACTGGACGGCGAGGCCGCCCCCTACTGCTCGGCGTGCGGGCACTGGGTGGGCATCCTCGAGCCGGGCGAGGACTGGCAGCACTGGCGCGGCCACCCGGCGCCCAATGGCACCCGGGCGCGCTTCGACGCCGGCCACGAGGTGGAGCTGTCCTGGTGCGTGCCGCCCGCCCAGTCGATCTCCCCGGCCCAGCTCGAGCACCTGCTGGCCGCCCTGGACGACGCGATCGCCTACCGCGAGCACGCCACCGCCTCCGGCTACGCCACCCACTACCGGGTGCTGCGCCGCCAGCTGCTGCGAGCCTTCCCGCAAGCCGGACCGGACGACTCAGCCGGCCACCCGTGCCGGCAGTACGGCCTGGCCGTCAGGCCGCCGACCAGGACACCCAGACCGTATTGACCATCAAATACTCCGTTTAGTAGTTTTGGCGCGACGCAGAGGAGCGACCCGCTGCCTATAGGTCGCGCCCGCCCGGCATCCGGTTGACGCCGGCCACGTAGGGCGTTTTCCGTTTTTTAAAAATCAGAAAACGCTGACACCGCGGGAGCCTCACCATCAGCGCAGTTACGGAAAAATAGACTGTTTGCTCCAATTTTCGGCATACACTGCTCCGATGGAGCCGAAGCAGCCGCATCAGCTGACCCCCAAGGGGCGGGCTACTCGGCAGCGGATCCTGGCCATCGCGGCCGCCCAGATGTTCAGGAACGGCGTAGCCGGCACCACCACCGACGATCTGCAGCGCGCGGGCGGCATCAGCCCGTCGCAGATCTACCACTACTTCGGTGACAAGAAATCCCTGGTCAAGGCCGTTATCGCGGTCCAGACCGAGGCGGTGCTGGGCACTCAGCAGCCGCTGCTGAGCCGGCTGGACAGCTTCGAGGCGCTGGAGGCCTGGCGGGACGCCGTCATCGACCTCCAGCAGTCCCGGCGCTTCGAGGGCGGCTGCCCGCTTGGCTCGCTGGCCAGCGAGCTGGCCGACCACGACCCTGAGGTGCGGGCGGACCTGGCGGCCGGCTTCGCCCGCTGGGAAGCCGCCATCCGCGACGGCTTAGTGGCCATGCGCGACCGCGGCGAGCTGAGCGCCGGCACCGATCCCGGGGCGCTGGCGCTGGCCATGCTCACCGCGGTCGAGGGCGGGCTGCTCATGACCCAGGTCCGGCACGACACGGTGGCGCTGCGCACGGTCCTGGACACGATCATCAGCGGCATCCGGCGCCAGGTGCCCGCCTGACCGGCGCCCAGGGCTGGTCAGGCTGGCCGGGCCCGGCCGGTCAGCTCTGCGTGGCGAACCGGTAGGCGTTGGTTTCCCGCAGCTCGAAGCCGAGCCGCTCGTACAGCCGGTTGGCCGCCTGCCGCGTGGGGCGCGAGGTGAGGTCCACGGTCCGGGCGCCCACGGCCTGGGCCTGCCGGACCGCCTCCTGGGTGAGCGCCGCCCCGACCCCCCGGCCCCGGGCGGCCTCGTCCACCACCACGTCCTCGATCCACGCTCGCAGCCCGGTCGGGATCGGGAACGTGACCAGCGTCAGCATGCCGACCGCGTGGTCGCCGTCACGGGCGATGAGCAGGTAGTTCCCGTCCCACGAGACGATCTGCTCGAGCTCGGCGCCGGTGAGCGGCGGCGCCGAGCGGGACAGCTGCGGAATCAGCCGGTTGACCGCGGCCAGATCTTCCTCCGTGATGTCAGCAATGACCTCAACCTGGATGCTCATAGCGCGACTTTAGCGTTGCGCCGGCCGTTGACCGGCCCGGACAGACCGGTCAGCCGGGCCCCGGACAGAAGTGTCTCAGGTTGACAACGCAGCACCCCGGCGCCCGTGACACGCTCACCGATCAAGGACGGCCCGTCCTCCCGCGGGTCGTCCCCTGACGTCCTGGCCCGCTGCGCGCCGGCGGTGTGGAATGCTGCCGCCATGGTGAAACGACCGCCGGGGGACGGACGCCGGCGCCGCGGCGGCCAGGGCTGGTTCGTGGCAGGTTACGTCGGCATCGCCGGGTTCCTGGCCCTGGAGGCGCTGACCCGGCAGCCGGGCCGGGCCGCCAGCCTGGAGACCTCGGCCGACGATCAGGGCACGACCAGGATGATCGTGGCCGCGTACGGGGCGGCGGCCGAGCTGCCGTTGCTGCTCCGGCGGCTACCGGCGCCGCAGCTGCCGCCCGCGGCCGCCCCGGCCGGGCTGATGCTGCAGGCGGCCGGGCTGGCGCTGCGGGCATGGTCGATGCGCACGCTGGGCGGCTCATACACCCGGACGCTGCGGACCGGGGAGGAGCAGGCCGTGGTCACCGCCGGCCCGTACCGGCTGGTCCGCCACCCCGGGTACACCGGTTCGCTGCTGACCTGGACCGGCTTCGCGCTGACCTCGCGCAGCGTACCGGTGCTGGCCCTCGTGGGCGGGCTGCTCGGCCGCGCCTACCAGCGCCGCATCGCCGCCGAGGAACAGCTGCTGAGCCGCGAGCTGCCGGGTTACCCGGCCTACCAGGAGCGGACGAAGAAGCTGATCCCGTTCGTCTGGTGATCGCCTCGCGGGTGACGGGCCGAGCCGTCAGCGGTGGAGGGCGACGGTGGCTTCCACGTACTTGTGGTCGCTGCCGAAGCCCTGGTGAGCGGTGATCTTGGTGACCGCCAGCTGCGATCCGGTCAGCACGTGGTCGATGCGCACGAACGGCGGCACGATCGCCCCGTTGGGCCAGGTCATGTCCAGGGGCCGGCTGCGGGCGGCGGCCGCGTCGGTCAGCCCGTCGTGCAGCAGGTTGACGAACCCGCGGTTACCCCACGAGGAGTTGAAGTCCCCCACCATCAGCAGGTGGGCGGGGCCGGTGGCCCGTACGTTCTGGCCGGCCGCGGCCAGGGCCGACCGGGTCTCGGTCCAGGAGGACGGCAACGGCGCCAGGTTGTGGAACACGCGCACCTGGATCGGGCCGCCGGAGGTCCACACGGTGGCGGTGACCAGGTAGTACATCCCCTGACCGTCCCACTGCACGGTGTGGAACTGGCAGCCGGTCATCCGCAGCCGGGACGCCAGCATGAAGCCGGTAGCGCCGTAGACCGGTTCGTCGCAGTAGAAGTGGTACCGGTCCAGCAGCCCGGTGCCCTTCATGGTCTGCTCGGCCCCCGGCGAGAACTCCTCGAACGTGAGCAGGTCCGGGTCGAACTGCTTGACGGCCTGCTGGTAGCCGGGGTAGAGCTGCCAGCCGCTGTCCAGGTTCGCGTCGAAGACCCGGATCGTGGCGGCGTCCCTGGTCCAGGCGGGCAGGGCGGTGCCCGCGGTCAGCTCCGGCAGCGCGAATGCCACCTGGGCGGCCACCACGACCAGGGCGGTCCCGCCCAGCCACCAGCGCCGGGCGATCAGCGCGACCGCCGCCACCGCCCAGGCCGGCAGGTAGATGGTCAGGTAGAGGGAGTTGAGGACCATCAGGATCTCGGCGTCGTCCCAGGCCACCACCCGCAGCAGCGCGAGCAGCCCGAGTCCGGCCACGATCAGCCAGCCGATCGCGAGCAGCAGAAGGCCGATTCCGCTCGGCCTGCGGCGGTTGGGACGCATTGGGCCGGCCTTTTCCGCCTCGACGGCGCCCGGCAGTTCCGGCATGACCTTCCCAACGTATCGCGAGGGTGATTGGTGTCTTACCGCGCGACGTGGGGTACAGCGGTCCCCCGAGCCGGCCATTCAGATATACCGCCTGCGCCGGGCGCCCAGGACCCATCGGCGGGACCGCGCCTGCTCCTGGTCAGAAGGTCTGGGGGCTGTTCACGAGCTGGTGGAGCCGGGGCCACAGGTAGGCGAAGGCCGCGTCGGGCTCCATCGCTGTGAGCAGGCTCACTTCGCCGCCGCCGGCCAGCTCGTACGCGAGGTCGACGGTGGCGCCTTCCCCGAGGGCGCGCAAGGCTCGTTCGTAGCCGGGGTGAGGGCCGGGCGTGGACGATCCGCCCGTCCGGGCTGGCGGCGCAGGCGCCGACCGGGATGTTGCCGGTCCGCAGCGCCGCCCACGCCTGGTGGAAGGCCTGCCGCCAGGGCTCGTCCAGGGTTTCCCAGACGCGGGCGGCGGCGTGCTGCGCGCCGCCGGGTGGAACTTCCATCGGATCAGTCTGCCCGGCGATGAGTTTGCGGAACCCGGGTCGTCGGAAGCAGGACGAGGCGCGGCCAGCGTGGTCCGCGCGGCCAGCACGGTCGTGACTGGAATGAGCAGAAAGAGGTGCCCGTGAGTGCGCTCATCGAGAACCCCGGCGTCGGCGCGATCACGATGTTCAGCGAGGACCTGGAGCGGTCGAAGGCGTTCTACCAGGACGTGTTCGGGCTGGCGATGCTGTTCGAGGACGGGAACTCGGCCGTGTTCGAGCTCGGCGAGACCATCATCAACCTGCTCAGGATCCCCGCGGCCCATGAGCTGATCGAGCCCGGGAAGGTCGCCGACCGCGAGGCTGGTGCCCGCTACCAGCTGACCGTCGAGGTCGGCAACGTGGACGAGACGTGCGCCGAACTGGCCCGGCGCGGCGTGGCCCTGCTCAACGGGCCGATGAACCGGCCCTGGGGTATCCGCACGGCCAGCTTCACCGACCCCGGCGGCCACATCTGGGAGATCGCCCAGAAGCTGCCCTAGATGGTGGCTGCGAAGGTGAACAGCCGCTGACCGGGCATCAGCGCGGCGGGCTCGCCCGCCAGCCGGTGCGCGCCCACCGACATGAAACCGTCGTGGCTGATGTCGAACGCCTCCTCGCGAAAGCCCGCCTCTCCGAACCAGGACCGGATCGCGGGAGTCAGGTCAGGCGGACGGCGGTGCCTGGTCCACAGGACCAGCGCGCCGGGCGCGCACAGGCTGGGCAGGGCGGCCACCGTGGCCTGGATGTCGCCGCCGGAGATGTTGCCGAAGATGCCGCACACCACGACGATCTGGGCGGGTACCGCGCCGGCGCAGGCATCGGTGATCCCGGCGTCGGCCTGCAGCACCTCGACGCCGTCCAGCCCAGCCGCCCGCGCTGCCTGCCGCGCGATCGCGACGTTGCGCTCGTCCAGCTCGACCAGCCGGGCGCTCACGTCATCCCGGCGCGGATGCCCGGTCAGCGCGCCGATCACGTCCCGGCCCTGCCCGGCGCACAGGCTGATCAGCCGGACGTGCCCGGCGGGCGCACGTTCGAGCTCGGCGCGCAGGTGCCCCTGCACGAGTTCCCCCCGCCGCGAGAGCGGGGAACCTGGATCGTCGTAGTCCCGGTGCCATTCCACCCAGTCGCGCTGCGCCACCGGGCCAGCCTACGGCCACGGGCGGCTGGTGTTGCGGCCTTAGGCCGAGGGGGTCCAGGCCGGGTCACGGCCGGTCCAGGCCACGAACGCCTCGGAGTCGGTCGCGCCGGCCGGGGCCGGCCGCTCGGGGCCGAACAGCCGGCTGCTGCGGATCTGCCCGGCGGGCGCCGGGTCGATCACGGAGTGCGCGAACTCGATGGCCGCGTCCGGGATGACCAGATCGATCCCGCCGCTCCTGGCGATGTCCCAGCCGTGGACGTACAGGTCGAGGGCGGGGAAGCTGAGGCCCGCACCGACGCTGCGCCGCCCGGCCGGTGAGTCCATCTCCCGGGACAGGTCCACGCCGCTGACCGCGGCCCGGGCCTGGTCCGCCAGGCCGGTCCACCAGGCGGCCGGGACGTCGTCGACCAGCGCGCCGGGCGGGTCGACCGGAGACCAGTCGGGTCGCTCCCCCTGGAGCAGCGCGGTCCCGAAGCGGGTCGCCTGCCCTACGTGGCCCAGCACGTCGAGCGCCCGCCAGCCCTGGCACGGCGAGGCCCGGTCCCAGTCCCCGGCGCCCAGCTGGCGTACCGCGGCGCCGAAGAAGTCGAGCCCCTGCAAGAAGGCGTCGTCAGGTTTCATGGTCACCCGGTCAACCTCTCACAGGGGGACGACAGTCGCCGGCTGAGCCTACGAGGCGGCCGCTCCAGGTCCGGCAGATCCCGCATGGCAAGGGCCAGGTCGCCGTGGGTGGTGGCGGTCAGCGTGGCGTCGAGCCGCGCGTTCAGCTCCTCGAGGGTCAGCCGGCCCTGGGCGTAGTGCACGCCCAGGGCGGCGGCCGCCGCGTCGCGGTCGGCGTCGGCGGCCCGCAGGCCAGGGGCCGGGGCGGGCAGCTCCCCGGCCGGCCGGCGCAGCGCGGCGGCGTAGCGGTCCAGCGCGGTCCGCCCGTCGCGGGTGAGGGCGACGGTGACCGGAGCCTGGTCGTCGCCGGTGGGTCCGGTGTCGATGTATCCGGCCAGGTCCAGCTCCCGCAGGCGGGTGAACAGGCTGGCCGGGGTGAGCCGGAGCAGGCGCTGCAGCCGGGTGACCGACAGCGCGTCGCCGTCGGGCAGGGCCGCCAGCGCCGCCGCGATCCGCAGCCGCTCCGGCTCGTGGATCACCGGGTTAAGGGTGTCGGTGCTCATCGTTCTTACCTCCGTCTACCGGCCGCTGAGCGGGTCGCGCTCACCGAGGCCGCCGAGCAGGTTGCGCAGCGCCTGGGTGTAGGCGTCGAGCGCGTCCCGGCCCTTGCCGGTCAGGGCCACCGTGGTTTTCTGGCCCGACCCGTTCTTGATCTTTTCGCTGCTGAGGTAGCCGGCGTCTTCCAGCTTGCGGAGCTGGATGATCAGGTTGCCGGGGGTCAGCTCGAGCATGTCCTGCAGCCGGGTGAAGGACAGCGCGTCGCCGTCGGGCAGGGCCGCCAGCGTCGCGACGATCCGCAACCGGGTAGGGACGTGGATCAGCGGGTCGAGCCCGTCGTCAGCCATCTGTCTGCACCATCTGGGTAGGACTCGTCATCAACTGTGCTGCCGCCAGGCGGTGACAGCGGCCTTGATCAGGAGCAGGGCGCACAGGCCGACGGCACAGACCGCCCAGCATCCGGCCGGTCCCGCGAGCAGGCTCAGGCCACCGACCACGACGGCCGCCAGACCCGTGATGACGCCCCGCTGGTTTCGCTGGAACGCCTTCAGTACCGCCCAGGCCAGACCGCAGACGATCAGCGGTGCCGCCGCCGGGTACAGCCCGTAGGCGATCGAATTGCTCACCCCGGAGCCGGCCAGGACGAACATGCCGGCGATCAGGGCGGCCCAGATCACCACCATGGCGATTACCTCGCCCGGGCGGAACCGGGACCTTCCGACGATCCCGGTGGTGGCCCGCTTGGCCACGACCGTCAGCGCGATCACGTTGACGATCCCGATCGCGGCCTCGGCCGGGCCGATCGCGGCCGTCGGGTACATGTAGGGATGCTGCCCGCGGACCGACAGCCAGATGGCGCCGTAAGCGGCCAGGGCCAGGAGCGCCCGCAGGGCGACGAGCCAGGGCGGGAACGGCTCGAGCTGGCGCCGCGTCTGCTGGGTGGTCTGGTTCAGCAGAGCCGCAGCCTGCTGGGCTTCGAAGTCGCCGCCGTTGGTGCCGGCGGTGTCGAATGTGGGGTTCATGGTGTCTCCCTCGATCGACTCTATGCCATAAAGTAGATGCTGCTTTATGGCATAAAGTCAAGGGGATCGGCCAAGAACTTTATGACATAAAGTCGAGGCTGGCCGTCGACGGGCCGGGGTGGTGGCGCCCTGCTTCACATGCACGGCGCTACCACCGATGCCTTGGGCCCAGCCACCATCAGGGAATCACCGTTCCCGGTAGATGACTTCCTCACCGAGCCGCCCAAGGGTCAGCGCTTACGGTGCGAGGTCAGCCACGCCGCGTAAAGCTCCTGGAACTCGGCCATCTCTCGCTCTTCTTCGTCTCGCTCGGCAGCGACTTGCTCGTAGTACCGCATGGTCAGCAGCCATGCTGATGCGGCACCGACGAGAAGGGCGAGGATGAGGAGCAGGCCAAAGACAATCGACATAGCTTGAACACTCCTTCGTTACTCGCTGCTGTCGGGATGCCGGGGATCTTCGTCAGCGATCTCGCCCGTGCGCGCGGCCAACTGACGGGCCAGTTGCTCAGCGCGGGCCCGGGCTCGCGCCGCTTCACATTGCCACCGGCGCACCTGGCGTTGCATCCGCGTCTGCATGCGGGAGATCTCGGCTTCGACGAACACCGACCTGAGCACCCAGCCGATGATGCATCCGGTGACGAGGCAGGCGATCGCCACGCTCGCGGTCATCTCGTTGGCTCTTTCAGCGCAGGTTCAGGGCACCGTGCTCTGCTATCGCTTGCCGCAGGCGACTGGTGTGCCGCGGGAGCCACGCTCCGCTTCGGCGTGAAGGTAAGGCTGTAGACGCGGTTAATACGAGTGGTACGGTGAGACACGTCCACCACATCCCTATGGTCCGGACAGGTCGAAATAGGACGGTGCGACGCTGCTGGGCCAGTGCTGCAACACTGGCCCAGCGTCGCTGTGGCGCCACCTCCACGCTCGGAGCTAGGTGGCCACCTCGTGGCTCGGTGATCGTCTTCCTCGGGCACGAGTTCGCGTTGGCTTTCTGAGTAGCCCGCCTCGTCTCTTTTGTTAACTTATTCAGCTGAAGTTCAGCCCGTCTTACTGGCTCGTAGCCTCTGAAAAAATGCTACCCTCCCTGACTCAGATGGAACTTGCGGCCTGAAACTGGACAAAAGTTCAGCGAGTTAAGTACTGAAGTCATCACTTGAAGCAGGCCTGAAATAGTTCTCCCAGCTAGGTAGGTCCTTTGCTTCGGCGTGAGAGGGCGTTAAAGTGTGCCTTAATGCAAATACTGAACTTCAGGTGAATAGGGCTTCACGGTGGATACTCCTCGGGATTCACGGCAGATGCTTGCGCAACGGCTGCGTTCGCTGAGAGAACACCACTGGCCAGAGAAGGTCACACAGTCCGAACTCGCACAGGCGTTCGGCGGCAGGAAGCCGATCAGCGTGCCTCTCATCTCGTCCTGGGAGTCGCTGAACAGCAAAGTGATCATTCCGTCCAAGTGGGTGGACGCCTACGCGACTTTCTTCGCCACCGGCCGGTCGCTCTCGGGTGACTCACCCAGGCTTTTGAAACTCAGTGAGATGACAGAGACGGAACGGCAAGCAAGAGAAGACCTGAGGAAGGAGTTGCTGGCGTTGCGTAACAACGCTCAGCGCGCCATAACAGAACCGCCGTCGACCGCGGACCATCCCGCAACTCTGCCGCCCGCCGCCAGCAAAGTCGCATCCGGCCTGTGGCACTTCCCTGACGGCGCACCAATCACCATCGTCTGCGCGCAGGTCCCGGAAGGGATGCTAAAGGAGTTCAAGTACGCCAATCCAAGGCATCCGGACTTCATCAAGCTTTACACCTATGCCGACTTGGACTCGCTGTTCGAGCTCTTCGGTCATATCCGTGCCGCCAACCCCGGCAGTCAGGTCAACCTGGTCGCAGCAAATCAGCTCGCCAGCGATGTTTACACGACTCACCTGGTCGTTCTCGGCGGAGTTGACTGGAACAAGGCCACCAGGCAAGTCCTGGGCCAGCTCTCCCTGCCGGTCCGGCAGGTGACGGACTGGGATGCCGGCGTAGTGCCTTACTTCGAAGTAGTGGTCGATGGAAAGCAGATTCGCCACAAGCCTCTGCTCGACAATTCCGCCAACGCCGACGGAGAAGCTAACGAACCACTGCTTCGGGCAGACGTCGCGCTGTTTGCCCGTGCCGTGAATCCCTACAACACATTGCGCACAGTCACGGTCTGCAACGGTATGTACGGAAACGGCACCTATGGGGCTGTTCGGGCCCTCACCGATGCGGAATTCCGAGACAGGAACAACACTTTTGTACGGGATAATTTCGGCGATAAAAAGGAGTTTTGCATTCTAACCCGTGTCAAAATTGAGGATAGTGTCGCGGTGACTCCTGACTGGAATGTCGCCGGGACCGTCCTCTTCCAGTGGGGGAGCGAGTCGTGACCGCGACAGGGACACGGGATCACCATGGTTCGCACAGCAGCCTGCTTCACGTATACGACGGCGCAGATCGTCCCCCACCCGGAAAAGTAGATGCGCTCATCGTCCCCACGGTTCGCTCTCCCGCTTATCTCAAGACCGCCGCCAACCTGGCGGCCCGGCTGAAATGCCCGCTGGTCACCTTGCACAGCCGGAAATGGACCAGTCCCGAGGCCACTGCGCAGGAACTTCGCGCCGACATTGATCTGATCGCTATTGACCTGCCCGACCACACCAGCCTGGGGCTCCCGAACTTCAGAACATCAATGCTGCTCACTGGCACCAGGTTCGATCGGCGAACCGACACCAGCGTCAAACGCAACCTGGGTCTGACCCTCAGCCGCATGGTCGGCTGGGATCGCATCGCCTTTGTTGACGACGACATAGAAGTCCCGGATCCTTACGATCTGGCTCGCGCGTCCACCCTGCTCGGCACCTACAACGCAGTCGGCCTGGCAATCGGCGGCTACCCGGATAATTCTGTCGTCTGTCACGCGTATCGCGCAGCAAAAGGCCCTCAGGAAACTTTCATCGGCGGCGGAGCTCTGGTCGTCCGGGTATCACAGAACCGGTCGTTCTTCCCGAATATTTACAATGAAGACTGGTTCTATCTACTGAATGATAAAAGCGGGATCCAGCCGCTGGCTATGACCGGCAGCGTAGTCCAGCGCCCCTATGAACCGTTTCGCACACCGGAACGAGCACGGGCGGAAGAGCTCGGCGACGTGCTCGCCGAAGGCGCTTTCTGGCTGCTCGACGACGGCCGTTCAATCAACGACGCGGACTATCAACATTGGCGTTCTTTTATAGCAAAAAGAAAGCGTTTCATTCAGTCAATTCTATGTATGATACAGGACGGTTACTCTGAAACCATTGCTGGAGAAAAGAATCGGATACTGGAGGCGCTGAGGGCAGCTGTAGGGCGCTTGGAGCATATCACCCCTGCGCTCTGCCTGGACTATTTGCGGGCATTCACCGAGGACCGCCAGGATTGGCAGTCTTATCTGGATTCCCTTCCCTCCGGTCAGTCACTCGAGTCAGCCTTGAAAGAGATTTCTAACCTCGGAGTCCAGCCGTTGCACCGGCCGACGCGCCGTCGCGGCCTGATCCTGATCATGGCTGGGCCGGAGGTGCACATGATCCCCTCGTCGACGGCCGGCGTGACCGCGCTCATCGTCACGCTGCTTCTAGCTGGCACGGCCTCCATCGTGGCCGGGCGGCGGCGGGAGCGTCGCTCCCGTTACGGTGGGCGCCCGCGTTCACCTGCCGGAGTACGGCTTCCAGTGACCGCATCCAGTTCTGGCCGACGACCATGGTCAAGGTCCCTGCGGGCGACGGACAGCCTGGACTAGCCAGCCACCGAGGGCAACCTGGTCACCCTTCTCACCTGCACAAGGACGGGCACCCGGCGCGCTTCACGCTGTCCCGCGAGCCCGTGGTCCGGTATCTGCGGTCCGCGCTGGTCAACCGCTGCAAGAGCTGGCACCGTGACGAACTGTTCCGGCGCCGGAAGCAGCAGCGGCTGCGGGAGGAGCGGTGGGAGCTGCCGCTGCCCGATCCGCAGCTGATGCGGGCGGTGCAGAAACTCCCCTATCGCCAGCAGGTAGTCATCGTCGCGCGGTACTGGGCTGACTGGCCCGAGGCCGACATCGCCGACGTGCTCGGCTGCCGTCCCGGCACGGTGAAATCACTTGCTTCCCGCGCGCTGGCGCGGCTCCGTGAGGAGGTCAGGACCGATGACCAACATGACTGAGGAGGATCTCGAGGTGCGGCTGCGGGCGGTGCTGCGGGCCGATGCCACCCGGGCCCCGGTCCGCGCGCGGCCGGAGTGGGCAGCCGGCGTGGCCGCCGCCAGCCGACGCCGGCGCGGCCACCTGCAACTGCTCGCACCACGGCGGACCCGGCTGGCCGTCGCGGCTGGCCTGGTGGTGGTCATGGCGGCGGGCCTGTCGGCCGGCCTCAGCCTCACCGGCGGCGGCCCGGCCCCGCTCAGCGCGCCGGCCAGCGCGGCCGAGCTGCTGGCACGCGCCGCCACCGTGTCCGCGGCTCAGCCGGTACCCCGCGCCGGCCAGTACATCTACACCGAGGCGACCGGCATCAGCCCGGAGAGCCTGAACCCCGCAGCAACAAGACCGTCCGCTACACCACCTGGACCTGGTCGTCGGTGGACGGGAAGACGGGCGACCTGATCCACCAGCGGCCGTGCCAGCGGGTGCCCGGCGGCCCCGGCGGACTCGGCCCGCTGACGTGCGGCTCCCGGATGTCCGCGGCGGCTCTCAAGTTCAAGATGCCCGACGGCGAGATCGGTGTGATGGGCGGCGGTCTGCCCTTCAAGCTGCCGAAAGGCGCCAAGATGATCCCCTCCCTGCCCACGAACTACGCCGCCGCCCGTGAGCTTCCGACGACCGCTGGAAAGCTCGGGACCTATCTGCGCAAACTGCCGATGTCCGGCGGCCCGCAGTCCGTCTGGCAGCAGCTCACCTCGCTGGTGGAGTTCGTCCCGGTGCTGCCGCCGGAGGTGGCCGCGGCCGTCTTCACGCTGGCGTCGCAGCAGCCGCACATCACCATGCGCCACGTCACCGACGCGGCCGGCCGGCCGGGCATCGGGGTCAGCCAGGCCGGTGACCCGTCCGGGGTTGAGCTGATCTTCAATCCGTCGACCTACCGGCTGGAGGGCATCGACGCCGGCGGCTCCGGCCTGATCATGACGCCGCTCAGCCCGGTCGCGGGGGCGCGCTCGGTCGCGATCCTGCGCACCGCCGTCGTCAACTCCGAGCCGTCCAGCTAGCTCAGGCCTGACCCGGGCGCGGCGCTTGATGCAACTCTTTAGTTGCCATAGTATAGCAACTAAAGAGTTGCTATATAAGGGGCAGTGACCATGGCTGAGGCAGCACCCAACACCGGGATCATCAGGCGCTTCGAGCAGGCGTTCCGCGCGGCCGATCGGGCGACGATCGACGAACTGGCCGACCCGGGCCTGGCCGACCACAACCCGGCGCCCGGCCACGAGCCGACGCTGGCCGGCTTCAAGGAGAAGGTGGCCAGCTTCAAGGCGATGTTCCCCGACCTGGTGGAGGAGTTGCAGGACGTCGTGGCCAGCGGCGACACCGTCGCCACCCGCTGGGTCGTGACCGGTTCGCTCCAGCAGGACTTCATGGGGATCCCCGCCACCGGCCAGCCGATCAGGGTCGAGGGCATGAACTTCTACCGTCTGCGGGACGGCCGCGTGACCGACGTCTGGACCCAGTTCGACGCCGTCGCCATGATGCAGCAGCTGGGCCCGGTAGCGGCCTGACCCAGATCAGCTCGCGGCGGCCGGCGAAGGTCCCGATCGTAACGTTTCCGGCGGCCTGGGCGGACGTATGCTGGTGCTGGCAGTCACGCCTGCCCGATCCGAGCTGCGGCCGCCCGGCGCTGGACGTAGCGACGAGGACAAGAGCGGCCCAGCCCTCGCGTGAGTTCGTCTTTCGTTCATCGTGATCCCTCTCATGGTGGCCAGACGCCGGGACCGGCCACTGGATCGAGGACACGATGGCGCACGACAAGATCAGCGCAGCCGCCCGACAGCGCATGGCCGAGACCGGTGAGTCCTACGCCGCCGCCCGCCGCGCGGTCATCCGGGAGCACCAGGCGGCCGGGGGGCACACCCCGCCACCCGAGGCGCAGTGGTTTGCGATCCGCTACGGCGACACCTGGTCGGGCCGGATCACCGACACGCTGGACCGGGTGATGTTCCGCGCTGGCCGTGGAGTTTCCGGCGTCGAAGTCGACCCGGACCAGATCCGGGTGCGGATGGGCTCTTTCAAGCTGGATATCCCGCGCCCCTCCGTCCGCTCCGTCCGCCGGTCCGGAGCCCGGGTTGGCGGGACGACCGGCGTGCACGGCGGCCGTGGCCGGTGGCTGGTCAACGGCTCGGCCGAGGGCCTGGTCGAGCTGACGATTGACCCGCCCGCCGCCATCTCCCCCAGCATCGACACCCTGTTCGGCCTGGGCCCGTCGCGGGTCGACCAGCTCACCGTCAGCCTTGACGACCCCGACGGCTTCATCGCGGCGGTGTGAGCGATGGGGCCGGGCCTCGTCATGGCCGCAGCCGGTCTGCGGCCCGGCGGCCCCAGGCCAGGACGGCGCGCAGGTCACCGTCGTCGAGCAGGAAGGCGACGATCCCGAACGCGATGATCGCGCCGCCGGCCGCGGGGAACGCCAGGCCAAAGGCGGCCAGCTTGTGACGCTCGGGGATGGCCAGGCTGATGGCCACCCCGGCCGCGCTGCCGGCCGCCCCGGCCACCAGGCCGGCCAGCGCCGCCCGGCTGACCCCCTGAACGGCTGCCGGGCCGCAGATCTTACGGGTGACCAGGACCAGCGGGACAGCCACCACGGTCTGGCCGATGGTGTTGCCGAGCGAGAGCGCGGCGACCACCAGGCGGGGCGGGACCAGCTCGGCCAGCACCACGTCGGCTACCGCCACCAGCAGCCAGCTCCCGGTCAGCGCGACCGCCGCGACCTTGAGCCGCCCGATGACGAACATCACCCGGGACAGGTTCGCGATCACCGCGGTGCCCGCGCAGCCGGGTGCCAGCAGCGCGAACGCCTGGATCAGCTCCGGTATCTGGTCGGGCTGCCGGGCCAGCACATGCGCGGCGGGCACGGTGACCGCCGCGATCACGGCCGTGCCGAGCCACGACATGAGCAGGACCGCCCGGGTCGAGCCGGCACTGGTCCGGTCGAAGGCCGGCCCTTCCCGTGCCGACAGCACCGGGAACGCGCTGACCACGATCGACAGCGCCAGGACGGCGGATACGGCGTTGAACACCTGTGAGCTGTAGTTGAAGATGACGATCGCGCCGGTCTCCCCGCGCCCGTTGGCCAGCGTGATGCCGACCACCCCGGCCAGGTCGACGACGACGAGCTCCGCCACCCCGACCAGCGCCAGGCCACCGGCCCGGCGGGCCACCCCGGGCGGGAGCCGCAGCACCGGCCGCAGCCGCAGGTGCAACCGCCACGTCGACGGCATGGCCACCACGACCAGGGCGGCGACCCCCAGCGTGGTGCCGACCGACAGCACCAGCTCGGCCCGTACCGGCAGCCGGGCCAGCGGGAGCCCGTGGTTCAGCGGGACGAAGGCCAGATAGCAGGAGATGAGCACCAGGCTGGAGATCCCCGGGCCCAGCGCCGAGGCGGCGAACCGGCGGTAGGACTGCAGCAGGCCGTAGAGCACGACCGACAGCCCGTACAGCAGTGCCTGGGGGGCGAACACCCTCAGCATGTCGCTGGTGGCCGCGACGACGTCGGCCCGGACGCAGTGCGCGTTGGCGTTGGCCGGGTTGAGCAGCGAGGCGATCGGCCCGGCGGCCACCACGATGATCAGGACCAGCGGCACGAGGATGATGACGGTCCAGGTCAGCAGCGCGGAAGTGATGCCTGCCACCCGGGCTTTTTCGGCCGGATCGTCGGCCGCGCGCTCGGCCGAGCGGGCCAGGATCGGCACCATCGCGCTGGTCAGCGCGCCCCCCAGGACCAGCTCGTACAGCAGGTTGGGGACCTGGTTGGCGGTGACGTAGGCGGTGCCCAGGCAGCTCGCGCCGACCGTCTGCGCGAAGAGCAGCGTGCGGCCCAGGCCCAGCAGCCGGGACAGGATCGTCAGGCCGGCGACCACGGCGGCGCCGCGGGCGATACCAGCGCTCAACCCACCGCCCGAACTGGTTCCCCGGGCTCTGGCGGGCAAGGCCTATCGCTGGTCTGCACCGGCAACTCCCGATCCACGCGGGCAAGGCCGCCATTATCCCAATTGGCCCGCCCGGCCCGCAGGGGATGCTGTCATTAGCGGCAGGCCCCACCAGGGCGCCCACCGGGTCTCCTCACAGATCGGGCGGCAGCAGCCCGACCGGGTTGCTGCCCGTTGAGTAGTAACCCCCCGCCTAGCCTCGGGCTTTCGCCTGGCGTTACCGGCAGCCGTTCTTTTGCATGAAAAAGTGCCTCTGACCTGGAAGGATAGGGCTTGTCCAGGGTCCTGTCCGTTACCAGCCGAAGGCACTTTTCAGGTGAAGAATAACGTACGCAGCAGCCGGGTCGCCGTGTCATCTGACGGGAAAGGCCTGGTCTCCCAGGCAGGAGCGGTCCTGCTGTGGGAGACGATGCGGGTCACCGGCCTGGGCCGGGGCCTGTCGGAGAATCTTGCCCGGTGGCGGGCACCGCGGGCCGTCCACGACCCGGGCAAGATCGTCGCGGACCTAGCCGCCGCGGTCGCGCTGGGCGGGGACTGCCTGGCCGACATCGCGGTGCTGCGGGAGCAGCCGCAGCTCGCCGGGCCGGTCGCGTCCGACCCGGTGGTGTCCCGGCTGGTCAGCCAGCTGGCCGCAGACCTGCCGCGGTCGCTGAAGGCGATCCGGTCCGCCCGGGCCGTGGCCCGGGAGCGGGCCTGGGCACTGGCGGGGGAGGCGGCGCCGGGCGCGGACGGCGGGCTGGTCACCGTCGACCTGGACGCCACCATCGTGATCGCCCACTCAGAGAAGCAGAAAGCGGCTGCTACCTGGAAGAAGACATTCGGCTTTCATCCCATGGCCGCCTTTGCCGACCACGGTGCCGGCGGGAATGGGGAGCCGCTTGCCATCGTGCTCAGGACGGGAAGCGCCGGGTCGAACACGGCTGCTGACCATATCGAGGCAGCGCGGCTGGCGCTGGCGCAGCTGCCCCGCCGGCTGCGCCGCACGGTGCTGGTCCGCACCGACTCCGGCGGCGGCACGCATGGGTTCCTGACCTGGCTGACCGCGTCATCGCGGCGGCTGCACTACTCGGTGGGCATGACCATCACCGAGGACATGCAGGCCGCCATCTTGAAGATCCCCGCCGGTTCCTGGACGCCGGCTGTACGACGGGGACGGGCAGGTCCGCGACGGGGCCTGGGTCGCGGACATCACCGGGATGCTGGACCTGTCGTCCTGGCCGGCCGGGATGCGGGTCATCGTCCGCAAGGAGCGCCCGCACCCCGGGGCGCAACTGCGGTTCACCGACCTCGACGGGCACCGGTTCACCGCCTTCGCTACCGACGCCAGGAAAGGCCAGCTCGCGGACCTCGAGCTGCGGCACCGCCGGCGCGCCCGCTGCGAGGACCGGATCCGGAACGCGAAGGACACCGGGCTGCGGAACCTGCCACTGCAGGGCTTCGCCCAGAACCAGCTGTGGTGCGAGATTGCCGCGCTGGCCTGCGAGCTGCTGGCCTGGACCCAGCTGCTCGCCATGACCGGGCAAGCGCGCCGCTGGGAACCCAAACGGCTGCGGCTGCGGCTGTTCTCCGCCGCTGGGCGCCTGGCCCGCAGCGGCCGGCGTCTCCGCCTCCGCCTCGCCCAGCACTGGCCCTGGGCCGGGCAGATCACCATCGCGGTCACCCGCCTGCAAGCCATCCCCTCCGGCTGACCAGCCGCAACCTTCCCAGCGACACGAAAGGAGAAACGCGGGGCCCGTGGAACCCCGCCTACCCGGCGCGACAGCCGGGCAGCCAGGCGCGGCCGACACCTGAAAACCAACCCCAGCCGAACACCTCAGGCCAGCAGATCACAGACGCGAAAGATCGAGGCTAGAGCGGACGATTGCAATCGAGCCGATGGCGAACCCTGCAAAGGAATCAGCTTGCGAGGCAAAACCCCTTAAGGTGTACGTTCTCGACCTGGTGACGCGATGCACCTACTAGACTGTCCACCCTGGACAAACACAGGGGGGACCGACCAATGGCAGCATCCAGCTGGCCCTTTTCAACGATAGCTGCGCTGGCAGATGCACTCCTATTAATTAGCGAGACGAGCTCCATAGGGAACAGAAGATTTCCTGCCCGAAATTTTCGGCTTGAATATCAGATCCCGGCAAGAAGGTCCGCCAATTACGCAGGAATCGTTGGAACATTCAACAACACCACCGATGCTTCCGATGCATTCCGCGAGCTAAATATGCTACATAACCGTTATGTGGAGAAATTCGTATACATCGGCACCAGGGTAACCAAATTCGATGTAGCCTCAGAAGATTGCCCTGAGTCATTCAGGACAGCTTCAAAGCTTGATGAGTTTGGACACTCAGATGAAAATCTCCTCCTCACCAGGACGGAAGATGTTGATTTTATTGCCAGGCGCGCTGGGATATCAAAAAATGAGCTTCGCGGAATGCTGGACGATGCCGCAACGAATAATCGCGGTGGCAACAATGACCATTCCAAATTGCTGCCTCTTGTCGACATTCTTCAGCAATGGCACGACTCTCTCGACAACAGACCGGTTTTCTCAGCTTATTGGGAGGACGCGCAGTCGATCCTCGCCGATCCCAAGCCCGGATGGGCACAGGAAATACGTGATAGACTAGGCCTGCTCCATTATGATCCCGCGTGGAAGCCTGGCAGAGAGATGGACGTTGTAGTTTTCCGCTATCCAGTCCGGCTTATTCCGCGTCCCGATCGTTCGAGTCCGCGACTACTTTTGAGGCCAACCATCCTGGACGGAGCTCTTTCGGCGGCTTTTTGCACAGCCCCCGCCGGCACCGGGGGTGGGCAGCGCTGTTGATCTAGCAAGCCGCGAAGACGACCCCTGGCAGGAGGTCATCCATCCGCCGGTGGAGCTGAAGCCTAACCATGTATGGGCCGTTGATACTCTAACTGTCAGCCCACCCACTGATCTAGCTCACAGCCGGGCACTGCATATGATCAAGCTCTGCCTCAGCGCATCTCAAGACTTTTATGATCTTTGCAATGCTGTGGATGGGGACCTGATATGAGCGTAGCAGATCAGGCATTCAGCGACGCTCCTCCTAGATGGATTGAATTTTTCGAAGCATCTCCCGTGCAGGCGCTTGACGAGTTGTTCACCAATTCTTTTTACCATGATTCACTGAATATGACTGAGCCAGAGGAACTGCTACTGGATTGGGCGGCTGCCATTGATAGTGCGTCGTTCAACGAGATGCTCGACTCGGCAATAGCTACCTGGATCGAACTGCGCTGGAATAAGCCCAGTAAAAGCGGCGAATCACTTGGGCTGATGTGGCAGCGTGCGTTTCGAGTCACCGCAACGGCTGATTCAGTATTGCATAAGGCAATAACTACGCTTTTTTCGAAGCGAACTAGTGCAGTGAGCTACCTTGGTCCGCTCGTTCAAAATCGCGCGACCGACCCACTCGGATGGTATTGGGCTTCAATCTCTCGCGTTCAGGCTGACGATAGCCTCGTCTGGCAGTGGTTCAGACTATGCAACCTTGTGCCCGGGACTCCTGCGTTCCACGGCCAATGGGGCCTACTCGGGCTGCAACGGGCTCCGGGTGATGATCGAGGTGGCTTTCGCACAAGAGCGGCCGCCGGCCTGGAGCAATACCTGAAGGCCCTCCATACGCAGATGGAAGAACAGCGGATCGGGCAACGGGAGGCAGATCGGCTTGCCCTACAAGCGACACAGGGACTTAAGCGACGCTACCCGTTTCCGAACCGTTGGCGGGAGTACTGGAGCACCCACAATTCTGACCTTCCTTTGAAGGTACAGCGATGGGTAATTGCGACTTGGGACGAAAGAATTTTCCGCCTCCCTGCATCGGCACAACGCAGGCAATGGAACAGGCACGCGGAAGAAGAAGCTACGAAATGGCCAGCGAGAGCAACCACTGTCGCAGAACGGCTTCGAAAGAGCTTTAGCGGTAACGTTCGAAAAGAAGCGGAAGCGTTGCTCAAGAGCCAGCGCTCATACGCTCTCGACACCGGAAACAGCTATTACATTGTACGGACGCTCTGCCGATTCAGCACAATCATTCTCGACAGGGATAAGCGCTCTGCAATTTCCTGGGCCGAAGAAGCAATTACGTGGGAGCCGTGGAACCCGTACTGTTGGACCACCGTTATCGCCGCCACGAAAGCCTCGGGAGACCTCGAAAAGGCGATGAGGCTGTCCTTTGAGGCTATCGATCGTTTCCCCGACGACCCGGTGGCACGCAACGGGCTGGCCGAGGTGCTACGGCAGGCGGGCCGCCTCGACGAAGCGGAAACCGCCTACCAGGAAACCATCAGCCGCTTCCCCGACAACCAGTACGCACGCACCGGGCTGGCCGAGGTGCTACGGCAGGCGGGCCGCCTCGACGAAGCCCAAACCGCCTACCAGGAAGCCGTCAGCCGCTTCCCCGACAACCCGGTGGCATGCACCGGCCTAGCCGAGGTGCTACGGCAGGCCGGGCGCCTCGACGAAGCCGAAACCGCCTACCAGGAAACCATCAGCCGCTTCCCCGACAACCCGGTGGCATGCACCGGCCTAGCCGAGGTGCTACGGCAGGCCGGGCGCCTCGACGAAGCCGAAACCGCCTACCAGGAAACCATCAGCCGCTTCCCCGACAACCCGGTGGCATGCACCGGCCTAGCCGAGGTGCTACGGCAGGCCGGGCGCCTCGACGAAGCCGAAACCGCCTACCAGGAAACCATCAGCCGCTTCCCCGACGATCCGGTGGCGCGCAATGGGCTGGCCGAGGTGCTACGGCAGGCCGGCCGCCTCGACGAAGCCGAAACCGCCTACCAGGAAACCATCAGCCGCTTCCCCGACGATCCGGTGGCGCGCAATGGGCTGGCCGAGGTGCTACGGCAGGCCGGCCGCCTCGACGAAGCCGAAACCGCCTACCAGGAAACCATCAGCCGCTTCCCCGACGATCCGGTGGCGCGCAATGGGCTGGCCGAGGTGCTACGGCAGGCCGGCCGCCTCGACGAAGCCGAAACCGCCTACCAGGAAGCCATCAGCCGCTTCCCCGACAACCAGTACGCACGCACCGGGCTGGCCATGGTGCTACGGCAGGCCGGCCGCCTCGACGAAGCCGAAACCGCGTACCAGGAGATCATCAGCCGCTTCCCCGATAACCCTTCCGCCCAAAATGCCTTGGCGTCCATACAGCGCTCGCTGGCACAAGAAGGCGAACCAGCAACCCTTCCGGACGACGTAGAGGAGTCCGCGGGAGACGGCACTCCAGATGCTGGAGATAGCGTCTCGGCTGCGCAGGAAGCAGGGCGAGTAACCACTTCTTCTGACAAGGCCGGGTCGACAGAAACCGGCCTTCCTGTCCGAAGCGCAGAGGATTTTGAGCCTTCGCCCACAGCGTTGCGGGCCGATATTCAGCATGCTCTCTTGCTTAAGGGCAAGGAGCGCCTGGCTGCCCTTCAGCGGGTTGTACGTCAGGCAGATCATGCGCTGAGCATAAATCCCTCCAATGTGGACGCATTGTATACGAAGGCTGAAGCATTTCTAGCTTTGCGCAACTATGAAAGTATCGAGGGATTGCTTGCTTCACTTCCGGGATACATTATCGATAGGCCAGATTTTCTGGCCCTTAAAGCCCGGCTCGAAACAGCACGCTTGATGTTGAAAAGGCCTCAGCCATTTGATTCATCCGTTGTCGAATCGATCGCTGACTCCTGGATTACCGCAGGAAAATCTTCAGTCGAGCTTCGGGGTGCCGCGATCCTGGCTCGTCTGCGCGCATCTAGCGCCATGGTGGATGGTGCGGCGCTGCGTGAACTCCAAGAAAGTGCGACAGCCAATTTTGCGCGAATAACATCTGAGCAATCCGGATTGCAGCGGGGTTATGCCAAATCCAGCCTCGGGTCTTGGTGGCTGACAACTGTCCGGCACGCGGTTATGGGCGGCGCCTCTGCCGAAGAAGTTAGTTACGAGGAGGTCGCCCCCCAGTTGGACCAATACGCGCCGCTACTCGATGCTCTTGACGGAGAGCTTGTGAGCGCATCTCGTTACACCTATGCGCCAAAATGATCAGCCGTGATAAGGCGAGTGACCTACTGCCACCGTCCAGTGTGCCAGGCTAAATCATCCAGTTTTGCGGAACCCAGGAGTCGGCCATGGCGGCCGAGGTGAGGGCGGAAACCGTCGCGGCGACGCCCACGGCCGTGGTGGCAGCGGCGACCACGTGGGCCGAGTTCCCGGCGGTGTGGGGGCCGATGCTGGACGAGGTGTGGGGCTTTCTCCGGGGCGGCGCTCCGGCGGGCCTCTACCAGCAGGGGCACAACATCATGCTGTACCAGGATGACGTCCCCCACGTCGAAGTCGGCGTTCAGGTGAGCGGGCCGTTCGAGCCCGCCGGCCGGGTCGTCCCGTCCGCGCTACCCGGCGGCCTCGTCGCCACCGCTACCCATACGGGCCCGGTCGCCACGATCGGGGAGACTCATCGCGCCGTGCGCGAGTGGAGCGCGGCCAGCGGGTACCGGCTGGCCGGTCCGCACTGGGAGATCTACGGTGACCCCGACCCGGTGAGCGGCCATTTCGATGTGCAGGTGCTCTGGTCACTGGTGACCCTTTAATCGGCTGAAGCGGGGAGCCCGTCGATCATCAGGCCGAGGGTGAAGTCGAAGCGGTCATGGCTGGTCCCGGCGGTCAGCTCGGCGGCATAGCGCTTGGTCTGGGGGAAGGTGCCGGGCAGGGCGGCGAACCGGCTCATCAGCTCGTCGCGGCCGACGACCCAGCTGCCGTCGCTGCGGCTGAGGCGGCTCTCGACCAGCGAGACCTCGAGGCTGTAGGCGTTGACGTAGAGGGTCAGCGAGTCGATCGCCCAGGCGGCGGTCTGCGGGTCGACGCCGCCCGCCAGCAGGATCGTGAGCATGCCCTCGCTGACGCGCAGCGTGTCCAGATTGGCCGGCGCGGCCGCGATGGCCGCCCGGGAGATTCCCGGGTAGCGCAGGTACTGGTCGCGCAGCTGGGTGCAGACGCTGATGAGCTGCTCCCGCCAGCGGGCGGGGTCCGGCTCGGGCAGCTTGATCTCGGCGCACAGGCGGCCGATCAGCAGCTCGTCCAGGTCCTCCTTGTTGACCACGTGGGCGTAGAGCGACGACGGCCCGGTCTCCAGCGCGATCGCGACCCGCCGCATCGTCAGGGCCTCGTATCCCTCGGCGGCCACGATGGCGAACGCGGTGTCGATGATGGCGTCGACCGTGATCGGCGGCTTGCGGCCGCCGGACGGCCCGCGCCGGGCGGCCGGGGCGCTCGAGCCGGTGCCGAGCTGGTGCCGCGCTGCGCGCCGCTGCTGCGGAGTCGGTGACATGCGGGCAGTCTAGCGAATATACGAACAGTGTTCTACATCACGAAGAACAATGTTCGTATTGATCAGAACACTGATCTGAGATAGAACAGTGTTCGTGTCCATTGACCAGCAATTCTCCCCCGCACCCACCAGCACCACGCTGCCGCTGCGCACCGCCTGGCTCGTCCTCGTCGTCGTGGTCCTGGCCGACATCATGGATCTGATCGACTCCAGCGTCGCCAACCTGGCCGGCCCGTCCATCCGCGCCGACCTGGGCGGCGGCCAGGTGACCGTGCAGTGGGTGCTCAGCGCCTACACCGCCGCTTTCGCGCTCGGCCTGGTCACCTCGGGACGGCTCGGGGACCTGCTCGGCCGCCGCCGGCTGTTCCTGCTCGGCATGACCGGCTTCACCTTGGCCTCGCTGGCCTGCGGCCTCGCCCCCGACGTGGTCTTCCTGATCGTCGCCCGCACGCTGCAGGGGCTGTTCGGGTCGGTCATGATCCCGCAGGGCCTGGCCCTGATGACGGTCGTGTTCCCGCCCCAGCACCTGCGCAAGGCGCTGACCCCGGTCGGGCCGATCATGGGGGTGGCCACCGTGGCCGGGCCCATCCTGGCCGGCTGGCTGCTCCACCTGGACCTGTTCGGCAGCCAGTGGCGCTCGATCTTCCTGATCAACATCCCGTTCGGCGTCATCGCCGCCGCCCTCGGCTGGCGCGTCCTGCCCCGCCGCGGCGGGGAGGACCGGGCCGCCCGGCTCGACCTCACCGGCGTCGGGCTGCTCACCGCCGCCTCGGCCCTGCTCATCATCCCGCTCATCCAGGGACGCGACCTCGGCTGGCCCGCCTGGACCTACGCCATGATGGCGGCGTCGGCTGTGCTGCTGGCCCTGTTTGTCGTCTCCGAACGGCGCAGCCAGCACCCGGTCATCGCCCCGTCGCTGTTCCGCAAGCGCAGCTTCGTGGTCGGCCTGGGCATCGTGGCCGGGTTCTTCGCCGCCCAGAGCGCGTTCGTCCTCGTCATCAACCTGCTGCTGCAGCTCGGCCTGCGCTGGACGCCGCTCCACACCGGCCTCGCGCTGATCCCCTGGGCGGCCGGTACCGCCGTCGCCGTCCTGCTGGCCGGCGCCGTGCTGGCCGAGAAGCTGGGCCGCGCCAGCCTGCACCTCGGGTTGTCCATCGCCGTCGCCGGCCTGCTGGCCCTGTGGTGGTCGACCGCCCACTGGGGCGCGGACGTCACCGTCTGGAAGCTGGCGCCCGCGCTGGTGCTCACCGGCTTCGGCTCCGGCCTGGTGTTCGTCCCGCTGTTCGACTTCATCCTCGGCGATGCCAGCACCGAGGAGGTCGGCACCGGCGCAGGCGTGCTCAACGCGGTCCAGCAGTTCGCCGGCGCGATCGGCGTCGCCGCCCTCGGCACGGTGTTCTTCGCCCGCGTCGGGCACCCGTCGGCCCACTCGTACTTCGCCGCCGCCGGAATGGTCTTCGCGATCGCCGCCGGTCTTTACCTGCTGACCCTGCTGCTGGTCGGCCTGCTCCCCAAGCACGCCCAGCGTGCGCACGGCTGAACCAGAGCCTGCCGCGCCCCGGCGGTTTCAGATCTCGCCGACTGCCGCGGGAAATTCGATGGACTCGAGCCAGCTGCGGATGGCGGCGTGCGCCCCGTCGCCAGCGCCACTGGCCTGCGCGAGGCTGTTGACGGCGAGGTCGATCCGGGCCGCCGCGATATCTTCGGCCGGCCCAAAAGGATATGTCACACAGGCCCGGAGAATACTGAGAACATTTACCGGTATCACGCCGTTTCTATTTGCCCAATTTTCAATATCTTGGGCGTATTTGTCTAGCCAGGCCATTGTCCCTTCGCCATTCATGACCATTAAATTATCAGCGGCCTGCGCATTGTCGTCCCGCCGGGCTGAAGTGGTGGCACCGATGGCTTCCCGGCCGTGGTGGCGTCTGCAGCTCGCCTGGGTGCGGGCGAGCGGCTCTTCCCCGCCCCGCTCACCATCGAGCCGGTGAGCACCACCGTCTTCAGCGGCGGAGCCGTCGCCCACGTCTCACCGCGTGACCGGCGGTTACGATGACGGCATGGCCGTCCATCTGACCCACTGGGGGACATTCGAGGCGGTCAGCGACGGCGAGCGGCTGACCGAGGTCCGCCCGTGGCGCGGTGACCCCGAGCCGATGCCGCTGATCGGTAACGTCGCCTCCGCCCAGCATCACCCGGCCCGCATCGCCGTGCCGCACGTGCGCAAGGGCTGGCTGGACCACGGCCCGGGTGCGCCGGGGCGCGGCGACGAGCCGTTCGTGCCGGTGCCGTGGGAAGTGGCACTGGACCTGCTGGCCGGGGAGCTGCGCCGGGTCTACCGGGACCACGGGGCGGAAGCGGTGTACGGCGGCTCGTACGGCTGGGCCAGCGCGGGCCGGTTCCACCACGCGCAGAGCCAGGTGCACCGGTTCCTGAACTGCCTCGGCGGCTACGTGCGGCACGTGAACAGCTACAGCCTCGGCACCTCCGCGGTGCTGCTGCCGCATGTCATCGCCGACGTGAGCGTGCTGGAGAACCGGGCCACCGCCAAGTCCGTGATCGCGGAGCACAGCGGGCTGGTGGTCGCCTTCGGCGGGCTGTCGCCGAAGAACGCGGCGGTGGCGCCGGGCGGGGTCTCCCGGCACAACACCAGCGGCTGGGTGAGCACCGCCCGGGCGCGGGGCTGCCGGTTCGTCTCGGTGAGCCCGCTCCGCGACGACACGGTCGCCGAGGCGCAGGCCGAGTGGATCGCGCCACGGCCCGGCACCGACGCCGCGCTGATGCTCGCGCTCGCCCAGGTACTCGACGCCGACGGCCTGGCCGACACCGGTTTCCTCTCGCGCTATACCGTCGGGTTCCCGCGGTTCGCCCGTTACCTGCGCGGCGAGGCCGACGGCGTCGTCAAGGATCCCGCCTGGGCATCGGCGATCACCGGGGTGCCGGCGGCACGTATCCGGGAGCTCGCGCACCAGATGGCGGCGGCGCGCACGCTGGTGACCGTCAGTTGGTCGCTGCAGCGGGCCCGGCACGGGGAGCAGCCGCTGTGGCTCGGCGTGGTACTCGCGGCCATGCTCGGCCAGATCGGGCTGCCGGGCGGCGGCTTCGGTCACGGCTACGGGTCCACATCCCTGGTCGGCGAGCCCGCGACCCAGGTGCCGGTGCCACGGCTGCCGCAGGGCAGGAACGGGGTTTCCGCGTTCATCCCGGTGGCGCGGATCGCCGACATGCTTCTGAATCCCGGTGCGGCCTATGACTACGACGGGCAGCGGCTGACCTACCCGGACATCCGGCTGGTGTACTGGTGCGGCGGCAACCCGTTCCATCACCATCAGGACCTGGCCCGGCTGCGCGAGGCGTTCACCAGGCCGGACACGGTGGTGGTACACGACCCGTTCTGGACGGCGACCGCCCGGCACGCCGACTTCGTGCTGCCGAGCACGATGTCCATCGAGCGTGACGATTACGGCTCCGGGCAGAACGACCGGATGTTCTTCCCGATGCCGTCGCTGACCCGGCCGCACGGCGAAGCCCGGGACGACTACAGCGTTTTCGCCGGGCTGGCGGAACGGCTCGGCATCGGCAAGGACTTCACCGAGGGCCGCACCGCGATGGACTGGCTGCGCCACCTGTACGAAGAGTGGCAGGGCAACCTGGACAAGCGCGAGCCGGACGGTACCGGGGTTCCGGGCGGTGCCGGGCTTTGACGAGTTCTGGGCTGGCGACGGTCTCGAACTGCCGGTGGCCAGCGAGCCTCAGGTGGCGTTCGCTGACTTCCGGGCCGATCCGGAGGGGCACCCGCTCGCCACGCCGACCGGGAAGATCGAAATCTTCTCGGCGACGATCGACGGCTTCGGCTACCCGGACTGCCCGGGCCACCCGGTCTGGCTCGAACCAGACGAATGGCTCGGCTCCCCCGCCGCCCGGCGCTTCGGCCTGCAACTCGTCGCCAACCAGCCCCGGTCCCGGCTGCACAGCCAGCTGGACGTCGGCGCCCACAGTCAGTCGGTCAAGATCGCCGGGCGGGAGCCGGTGCGGCTGAATCCCGGCGACGCGGCCGCTCGCGGCCTCCACGACGGCGACCTGGTGCGGATCTTCAACGACCGCGGCGCCTGCCTGGCCGGCCTGGCCGTCGACGAGGCCGTCCGTCCCGGGGTCGCGCAGCTCTCCACCGGCGCCTGGTACGACCCGGACCCCGGCGACCCCAGCTTCTGCCGCCACGGCAACCCCAACGTGCTCACCGCCGACCGGCCGTCCTCGACGCTCAGCCAGGGCTGCACGGGCCAGCTGTCGCTCGTCGAGGTCGAGCGTTACCGCGGTGACCCGCCGGAGCTTTCCGTCACCCGGCCCCCTGCCACCACGCCGCTGGAATGACTCGCGGACCGCCGGCAAGGCTACAAGCCGGGTCTGACCCACAGCTGAATGGCCAGAGCCACGCCAAACAGCACGATTGACCAGCGCAGGACGTTCGCTGGCAGTCGTCGCGTCACCCGTGGACCGAACGTGCTGCCGATGAACATTCCCACTGCCAGTGGCGCGGCCGCAGCCCAGTTGACCGGCCCGAGTACGGCGAACGCGGCCGCCGAGATCACCGAGGCCGCGCCGATGACCATGTTCTTGAGCGCGTTGGCCCTCGGCAGCTGAGGGTCGGTGGTGAACAGCAGCAGGGCGAGGATCATCACTCCCGATCCAGCGCCGAAATAGCCGTTGTAGACCGAGAACGTGAACAGTCCTGCGGGCAGGCCGAGCCGGTTAGCCGGTCTGGGGTGCTGCTGGCGCCGGGCTGACAGCCGGGGCTGGGCCAGCAGCGCCAGCGAGCCGACGATGACGAGGAAGGGCACGACCCGGGTGAAGAGCCCGGACGGGGTGGACAGCAGCAGGGCCGAGCCTGCCGCTCCGCCCAGCGCGGCCACCGGCGCCCAGCGGCGCAGCCAGGAGCCGCTGCCGGCTAGCTCCGGCCGGGACGCCAGCGCGGAACCGGGCCAGCAGGCGACCAGGGCGACAATGTTGGTCACGTTCGCCGGCAGAGCCGGGATTCCCACCGCCAGCAGCGCCGGGTAGGACACGAGGGACGTGATGCCACCAGCCGTCCCCACCAGCCCGGCCACGATCCCCGCGCCCAGCAGAGCCAGTGCCTGAAAGATAGGCGTCACCGCCGGGCACCTGATGGCCCGGCCCCGGCACCCGTCGGACGAGAGCTGATCACGAAGACCCCTTCGAACTACGCCCGTCCAGTCGGCGGGCATGCCGATAGAAGCCCTCGGGGTTTTTGTCCCGTAAGGTGTGGGGCCCGTGATCGTGCTGGCCCTGGCGCCGCTCGGTCCAGACCGTCAGTCCCTGGTTGTCGTCGTTCACAGCGGGACTGACGCGGAACCCTAGGCGCAAACCGCAAGCTGCCAGAAATGCTACGGCACACGTGGAACGGTGGCCGGATCGGGCCTGTTCAGGGCCGGCGGGCTCGACATCAAGTCCGGTCTCTTTGCGGACCTCACGGCGCAGGCCGTCTTCGATCGACTCGGCGGGTTCGAGGACGCCGCCGGGCGGCTCCCAGCGGTGGGCTGAAGATCGCGTGGGTACCTATGCGCAGACGGCCTGCCGACGATCGCTCAATGACGGGCGTCATCTGGGACGCCCGGGGGCCGACTGTGCATCGATGGCTGTCCGGTCAGTCACGGCGCCGGGGAGTCGATTCCGAAGCTGATGATCCGCTCCGGATGGATCCGGATAAGCGCGCCGTCGATACCAGCCGCCGTACTGGGCAGGCCGGCCTCATCGGCCTGGACCGCTTCGCCTCGGCCTCGGATTTCCACACAGCGCACTCGCAAGGGCTGGATCGAGACAACGTCGTCGACCACGAACGCCACCCTGCCGTTATCGGCCACATTTCGGTACTTGCGGCTGCCGGCCAGGGCGTAGCCGGTGATGTCGATCGTGTCGAGGCCAGGGTTGTAGGAGAACCCGACCGGGTTGGCCTGCAGCGTGCCGTCAGGCTGGACGGTTGCGAGCCGCCCCAGTTGCTGGGAGGCCAGGTAGTTGAGTTCGGATTGGGTGAAGGCCATGGTGGTTGTTCCCTCCTTGGGGCTGGTATCCGGTACAGGGCGAGCCGGCTGGTCATGGCTGGCTTGTGGTCCTGGCGCCCGTCAGTGAGACATCCGGGCAAGCTGCCAGGCGGCACTGTCGAGGAAGTGGGTGTCGAAGCGGTCCTGCAGGCCGGCCAGCACCTCGGGCGGTTCGCTGCCTTCTCGTCGTCGTACGACGTGACGGAAGTAGTCGAACCGTTCGATGCCGGGCGCGGCGACGATCAGCGCCTCGGCGGTTGAGTCGCGATGGGCAGCGAATGCGTGGGCCAGCCCAGGCGGTATGACCAGCAGATCGCCGCTGCGGGCGATGTTGACGGTCTCACCCACCAGGACGTCGAACGCGCCGTCGAGGATGTAGAAGAGCTCGGAGGAGTTGTCGTGGCGATGCGGCACGGCCCCGTCGGCGCCGCGGCCAAGCGCCACCCGGTGGCTGCTCAGCGCGCCGCCAGTCGCGCTGCTGTCGGCCAGCAGCACGTGCCCGATGGAGTCCAGGTGTTCGGCCTCGCCGGCTCGGACGATCACGGGCTCGTGCGAGATAGTGCAGGACATTGGTCAGTTCCCCTTTCCTCGCGTCGATGTTCGTTCAGCGTGGCAGGGATCTGAGCATCGGTCCAACAGTTAGTCTCGCTGCCAATCATCGGTAAAATCGATGCATGGAGCTTCGCCAACTGGCACACTTTCTTGCGGTCGCCGACGAGTTGCACTTCACCCGGGCCGCATCCCGGGTGCATGTGGTCCAGTCCAGCCTGAGCGCATCCATCCATGCCCTCGAACGTGAGCTGGATGCTCCCCTGTTCGTACGCGACAGCCGACGGGTGGCGCTCACAGAGGCCGGCCGGGCCCTGCTGCCGGCGGCCCGCCAGGCACTTGCCGCGGCTGACGAGGGCCGCGATGCCGTGGCCGGCGTCCGAGGCGTCCTGCGCGGCCAGCTGCACGTCGGGACGATCCAGACCCTCGGCGTGATCGACCTGGCAGCCTTGCTGACCACCTTCAGCCGCGCCCATCCGGGCGTCACCATCCGGCTCAGCCACGACGCAGCCCCGGCCCTGGCTCGCGCCGCCGCCGACGCCGAGCTCGACATCGCCTTCATCGACGGCCCCACCGACCCGGCCAGACTGACCAGGATCGACCTCGGCCACGACGATCTGGTCCTTGCCGTTCCGCCCGGAGATCCACTCGCCACTCGCGACGTCATCAGCCTCGGCGACCCAGCCCTGCGCCAGCGTGACTTCGTCGACTACCGGGCGGACTCCGGGCTGCGGGCCCAGATTGACGTGGCCTGCGCCGCCGCCGGGCTGGCCCGGCGAACCATCTGCGAGGCGCAGAACATGCAGTACCTCGCCGAACTCGTCCAACACGGACTCGGAGTGTCGGTCCTCCCGCCCATGAGCGTTCGAGCGGTATCGGCACAGGTGGCGACCGTTCCCATCACGCCAGCGATCCGCCGCGACATCTGCGCAGTCATCGCCGCCGGCCGCCCACCCACCGGCACCGCCCAAGCCCTGCTCGACCTACTCGGCACCTTCATCGACGGCAACCCCGCCGACGCAAGGCCGCCGGGAAGGACGGCCCCAGGCTCTGCGACGCGTCATGAAGCGTGGGCGCACCCAGTCATACGTGATCCGCGTCAAAGACCCGGCCACGGGCGACGGTGATCCGGTTGCCATCGGAAGAGGCTGCTGAACTTGAGCCGCCTATCGGAATCGAACCGATGACCTACGCATTACGAACCTGTCCCCAGTCGCTTCTGCCGCTGGGCAGCATCGCTGCTGCGCTGCCTGGCGTGAGACGCCCAGCCGGGCCGCGATCTCGGCCCACGAGTACCCGGCCTCCCGTTGCCCATGACGGCCTGGGCGATGGCCTCGTCCAGCTCGGCCGCGAGCCCGATCCTGTCGTTCTCGACCGGCCGCCGTCGCCGGTTGGCGTCAACCTGGCCTTTGACACTGGGTGGATCGCCCGCCCCAGTCGGCTGTACCTGCTGGCTGATCTGCCATGAGGAGAATCACCCGCCTGCTCCTTCCGCCTCGGCCGCAAGAGGGGCGAACGGCCTGGGGCCTTCACCTGGATAGGTGCCGAGGTTGTGGAGCCGGGAGTGGAGGTCAGGTGCGGCTGCCTGATGCTTTGGACTGGCAGAGGTCTCCGCGCGAGTGGGTTGTGCTCGTGTGGAGGGGCCGGGCCGGGTGAAGTCCCTGCATACTCTGAGCAGTCAGCGAACCGCGCGGCCTATCCTCGGCATCAGGCGTAGCGGGGATGACGGTGAAGGGCGGCGGAGCATGTTCGAGCGGTTCACTGACCGGGCACGGCGGGTTGTGGTCCGGGCGCAGGAAGAGGCCAGAACGCTGGACGCCGATCACATAGGTACTGAGCATCTTCTGCTGGGCCTGACCCACGAGACCATCGGCGGCGTGGCGGCCAAAGTACTGGAGTCGCTGGGGATCGGCCCGGAGGCGGTGCGGCAGCGGGTGACGGAGGTCATCGGCCGGGGTGAGCAGGCGCCGTCCGGCCACATTCCGTTCACTCCACAGGCGAAGAAGGTGCTGCAGCTGTCGCTGGAGGAATCCCGCGGTCTCGGTCACCACTACGTCGGCACCGAGCACATCTTGCTCGGGCTCATCGCTGAGCGCGAGGGCGTGGCCGCGCAGGTGCTGTCGGAGCTGGGCGCCGACCTGGACGGTGCGCGTGAGCAGGTGATCCGGCTCCTGGACGAGTACCGGCGCACGCACGGGAACCAGACCGGGTGACGCTTTGAGCCGCGTTTGATCTTCGCCGCTTGGGCGTATGGCCCGGCGGTGCTCCGGGCGGGGGGCCGAACTGGAAGTGGTCGGTCGGCTGGAGCTCTGCCACCGTAGCGGCCGGGCTCCAGGGCTTCCGCGTGCATGACCTGCGGCTGGTCGATGGCAGTCTCTGGCAAGCGGCACAGATCGTCAGGGGCACCACGGGGGCATCTGAGCCGCCCGGATCGCACCGAGCGGGAGACGGGTGAACCTAGCCCGGACAGAAATGCCTGGTAGTGGTGGTGTGGTGGGTGGAGCCGCCTATCGGAATCGAACCGATGACCTACGCATTACGAGGGGCACGCGCCGTGGCTGCACACGCGCTGCCTGCACCGATAGCACGGGCAATGGCACGGATGGCACTCACGGCGCTGGGATTATCCGGCGACCCGGTCCACGAACCGGTCCACGCCCGAGACACCCACTGCCGCATTCTGCTACTGTGCGTAAACGTTGCTGACGCGCATGGATCCGCGCTCGCAGCGGACAAGACGCCCGGGACTGCCGGTTGACCTATGTGCCTCTACGCACGCAGTCCGGTCAGCCGACGCCCGGATCTGCCGAGATGAGTAAGTTTATGCCGCCGAATACCTATGTGGCGGCTGGCATAGTTGTTACCTGCCACGATCTTTGAGCAGGGTGGCAACACTGGTGGTGAGCATCGGCATGGTGCTGATCGGCCGCCCCGGAATTTGACAAGGGAATCCTCGCGAGGACCTGATCGGGCCATACGGGCAAGTCGCAAGCCTGCCCGATCGGCGGGAAGCCTACGAGTCCTCGCCTTTTGTCAAATTCCTGCACTCTCAGCGCTGTCGCGCATTCGCTCCTCACGAGTGACGTTTCGGCGCTCGCGGGGAACGTCGCGTAGTACATAGTCACTTATCGCTCAGGCAATGCAGCCCTGTTGGATGGCGATTGCCGCGCCACCGTGGTCGTGTACGCACAACGAGGCCTGCCGGCTATGCGCCGGCCTCTCGATGGTGGACTCGCTGTGGCTGCCGGTACAGAACAACTCTATTGTGGGTGTCTTCGGCGGCTCGCTGATGGCCTGGGAGAGGGTGGGGCCGGGAGAACCATCAGCTGATCCATAGGATCTAGGCGTGAGCCTCGTGATCGCGATTGCCGCTTTCATCGTCTCCGCGCTGACGATGATCATCGTCGCGCTGCAGGTGGCCGAGGCCAGGAAGGCTAACGCCCTCCCGGGGACGATCGATCTATTCCGCGAGTATCGCAGCGCCGAGATGGAGAAGGCCCGGTGGCTACTCACTGAGCGGCTGCCTGACCTGGACCCGGCCAGCGGCATACGCGGGTTGCCCGACGACGTCGCCGCTGCCGCATTTCAGGTCGGCCAGTACCTGGACAACCTCGGTGTCCTGGTCGCACGCGGGCTCCTCGCCCCTGAGCTGGCCGCCGGGTTCCTGGGAGACAGCGCCCTGCGGATGTGGCGCGTCCTGTCTCCGTTCATCGTGCGCGAGCGTGAACTGCGGACGCCGCCGCATTATCAGCATTACTTCGAGCACCTCGCAGCGACGGTGCAGCAGATCGACCCAACCCGCGCCCGCTCCAAGCTGCGCACCTTCGCCGGCACGACGCCAGCGATAGAGCATGCGGATCGGCCGTGACCTACCAGGCGGTGCGCAGAACCCCTCGTCCCGGACAGCCTTCCTCCACGCGCCACCTCGGCCTCCGTCGCGCCGAGGGTATGCCGGCCTGGCCGGCGCGGTGCCGATGCTGTCGCCGCAGCGGCTGGCGATCCTCGGCTACGACGATGCCGACATCGGCCCGCGGGAGCGGTACCTGCCCGGCCCGCCGCTCAGCCACGCCGACGGTCAGCACGTGGCCGCCGATCCGCTCGGCGCCGCCGCGGCCGCCAGGGCGCACGTCGAGCCTCCGCCGGCGCGATCGTGATGCACTTCGACGTTGACGCGGTCGATTCGGCCGGCCTGCCGCTGGCGAATTACCCGGGTGACCTGACCCGGGTTCCGGCGGCCATCGGTGCGGGCCGCTGGCCCCCGGTAGCGGAGTTCGCCGGTGGGCGTGCGCGGTACGCCGCCCAGGAAAGGACGGCTGTCAGCTGGCTGATTGTGAACCGATCTGGCAATACACGGCCCAGGCTCCCAGTGGACCGCGGGAGATCTATTACGCGCGCCAGATATTGCCCGATTTCCGGCCATCAGGCAGATGACAGCAGCGTGCACGCTGCAGCGCCCAACGCGACGCACAAAGCATCCGGTCATGCCGCTGGTAGCTCTTATCCGGTTGCGCCAGCGCTGACGGCGCGGACTGCTGAGTCGATGACCTGCTCAAGTCGCTTGCTGTGGGCGCCGTGCCAGTACACCTGGCCGCAGTTCCGGCAGCTTGAGAACGTCTGGTAGGTGCGCCGGGTGCCCGGAGGCAGCACCGGGGCCACAGCTGCCTTGGGGACCGGGGACAGCGGCCCGTTGCACGCCGGGCACCGGGTCCATGGCGCCAGCGGCGGCCTGAACCGGTCCAGCACGTCCCGGAACTGGTCATCAGGGCGCGCACCCCGCACGTAGGCGCCCCGCCACAGCGCCCGGCGGCGCAGCAGGCGGCGGTCCTGGGTGAGGAGCACCCGGCGGCCTGCGTTCGCCTGCTCGATGAGGGCATCATCGCCGGCGTCATTGACGTAGGCGGCGTCCACGCCGACCAGCCGCAGCCGGCGCGCCAGCGTGCCCAGGTGAACATAGAGAACAAAACGTGCCGGCGCCAGCTGCTGCGGTCGCCGCACGGCCTCGACCATCACCACATCTGCGTTGCGCGGCCGGTACCCGGGCGCGGTCGGCTCGCCGTTGACCAGCAGGCGGCCGGCTTCGGTCAGCGGCACGCCTAGCGACTCCACCACGTGACCCAGCGACGAGGTCCCGTCCAAGGCCACAGCCACCGGGGCGCTGCGGCGGCCTGGCCGCAGGAACAGCCTTAGCTCAGCCGCGATGATCACGACCGCCTGCGCCTGGTTCATCTTCCCGGCATGCCCAGCCAGGGCACATTCTCACCGTAGCCCCGCATGCAGGAGTACCCACCCCGGCCGCCAGCTCAGGTCCGGTCCCGTACAGGCGATCAGCAGGCAGCCGCTGTACCCCCGCCGGGATCAATTGCCGGGGCGGAGCAACCCCAGCCAGCTGCAGGAACATCCGCACATGCCGCTCTGGGTGTAGTGCCATACTTCCCCGGTACCTTGAGCAGGCCGGTGGTCCATGGTTAACGTCGCGGCTGGAGATTCCGATCATGAGAGGCGACCTTCACGGCTACGGCCGGCCGATTGCGCCGGGACCGGCGCGCGCGGCGCCGCTTGGCCTCTTCCTCGGCCAGCAGGTCATCGGCGTCGGTCTCGATGAACAGCTTCACGAACATCGGGTGCATGATGCCCCTCCCCGGGGTCGGCGGTGCTCGTTGCGTGCCGTGCCCTTCACCGATCAGAGGACCGCCCACGACCGTTGATACATTCCGCAAGCACTGTCATGCCGCGTTCCGCGCGTCTGCGTAGATCAGCCGGGCTGGTGGACGGTCATGGTGGCTGCAGGCGGACCTGTGCGCGCGAGGGTGTCGGCGCGGCGCAGGGCGTCGGGCAGCCGGTACCGGCCGGCCATTCGCCGGACCAGGTCTGCCGCGTCGGCTGCTGGCATCCCGGCCGCCGTGACGAACAGCGGGCGCACCGAGGATCCGCGCACCACCGGCACCGCGTGGGTCGCCGTACGGAACCGGGACTTGGCCACCCCGATCACCGGGATGCCGTACTCGGCGTGCGCATGCGCGCCCAGGCCGGGCCGGCCGTCAGGGTCCAGATCGGCGTAGCCGTCGACTACCAGCAGGCCCAGCCCGCTCAGATCCTCCAGGACCGCGCGCAGCGGCGGGAGCTCACGCAGGTAGAACTCGCCCGGCCGGTAGGGCGGTACCTGGGGTACCACTGCGATGTGTTCGGCCAGCACGTCCGCGAAGGCGGCATCGGCGGCCAGGACGGCTGCCGCCCAGGCGCCGCCGGTGCTCAGGTAATGCACGTCGACTGCGGCGCACACGCCGCAGTCTGGTCGCCTGCCGGTTTCCATGTCTTGAGGATGCCCGAGCCTGCGGCCGGCATCAGGACCGTGTTCTGACGGCCGCCGGGCCCGAGGCAAGCGGTCCAGCAGGTCACGAGGCGTAATCGGTGTGCGTCGAGAGCGCGCACGTGTACCGCCGTTATGGACGGCTTGTGCAGTCAAGTTCGGACAGGTCGGCGATGGTGCAGATCCGGGTGATCTGCCCGGGTAAGTGACTGCGGGGAGGTTATGAGCGGGCGGATTGACGTCCGAGCGGACGTGATCACTGCTTTGGAAGGCCGTCCATGGTGCGCTCGCCGTCATCCACGTTCGCTGGTCCGCGTGTTCGCCGGCCCGCCGCGCGTTCGCTCCGGGCGTAGCTGTGAACGCTTGCCCCGTTGCCCCAGGCCGGACGGGGTGAACACCGCTGCCGGCGGGGGACGTTTACTGGTGCGATGTCCGCATGCGCAACGTCGGCCGGCGCGCGGGCTAGCATGCGAAGGGACGAGCAAGATTAATGGTTGCCTCGCCGACCGCTCGGTGAGGGGGCGACGAGATGTTCGAGAGGTTTACCGACCGAGCGCGGCGGGTTGTGGTCCTGGCTCAGGAAGAGGCCAGGATGCTGAACCACAACTACATCGGCACCGAGCACATCCTGCTCGGCCTGATCCGCGAGGGCGAGGGCGTGGCCGCCAAGGCGCTGGAGTCGCTGGGCATCAGCCAGGAGGCGGTGCGCCAGCAGGTCGAGGAGACCATCGGCCAGGGCCAGCAGGCGCCCTCAGGGCACATCCCCTTCACTCCGCGCGCCAAGAAGGTCCTCGAGCTCGCCCTGCGCGAGGCGCTGCAGCTTGGTCACAACTACATCGGGACCGAGCACATCCTGCTGGGCCTAATCCGCGAGGGCGACGGCGTCGCCGCGCAGGTGCTGGTCAAGCTGGGCGTGGACCTGAGCCGGGTCCGCCAGCAGGTGATCCAGCTGCTGCACGGAGACCAGGGCAAGGAGCCGGCCGCTGCGGTCGCGTCGGCCGGGACGGCGCCCTCCACCTCGCTTGTGCTCGACCAGTTCGGCCGGAACCTGACCCAGGGCGCTAGAGAAGGCAGGCTCGATCCCGTGATCGGCCGGGAGAAGGAAATCGAGCGGGTCATGCAGGTGCTCTCCCGGCGCACCAAGAACAACCCCGCCCTGGTCGGCGAGCCAGGCGTGGGCAAGACCGCGGTCGTCGAGGGGCTGGCGCAGAAAATCGTCAAGGGCGAGGTCCCTGAGACCCTGAAGGACAAGCAGCTCTACACCCTCGATCTCGGTGCGCTGGTGGCGGGCTCCAGGTACCGGGGTGATTTCGAAGAGCGGCTGAAGAAGGTCCTCAAGGAGATCAGGACCCGCGGGGACATCATCTTGTTCATCGACGAGATCCACACGCTGGTCGGCGCGGGCGCGGCGGAAGGCGCCATCGACGCCGCCTCCATCCTGAAGCCGATGCTGGCCCGGGGTGAGCTGCAGACGATCGGCGCCACCACGCTGGACGAGTACCGCAAGTACCTGGAGAAGGACGCCGCGCTGGAGCGCCGGTTCCAGCCGATCCAGGTCGCCGAGCCGACGATCGCGCACACGATCGAGATCCTGAAGGGCCTGCGGGATCGCTACGAGGCGCATCACCGGGTGTCGATCACCGATGCCGCGCTGGTCGCCGCCGCGCGGCTGGCGGACCGCTATGTCAGCGACCGGTTCCTGCCGGACAAGGCGATCGACCTGATCGACGAGGCCGGCTCGCGGATGCGCATCCGCCGGATGACCGCTCCGCCGGACCTGCGCGAGTTCGACGAGAAGATCGCCGACGTGCGGCAGGAGAAGGAGACGGCCATCGACTCCCAGGACTTCGACAAGGCCGGCGCCCTGCGCGACAGCGAGAAGCAGCTGATCGCGAAGAAGGATGCCAGGGAGAAGGAGTGGAAGGCCGGCGACATGGACGCCGTGGCCGAGGTGAACGAGGAGCTGATCGCGGAAGTGCTCGCGGCCGCTACCGGCATTCCGGTGTTCAAGCTGACCGAGGAAGAGTCCCAGCGGCTGCTGCGGATGGAAGATGAGCTGCACAAGCGGGTCATCGGGCAGAATGACGCCATCAAGGCCCTGTCGCAGGCCATCCGGCGGACCCGGGCCGGGCTCAAGGATCCCAAGCGGCCCGGCGGGTCGTTCATCTTCGCCGGCCCGTCCGGTGTCGGTAAGACCGAGCTGTCCAAGACGCTGGCCGAGTTCCTGTTCGGTGACGAGGACGCGCTGATCCAGCTCGACATGAGCGAGTACATGGAGAAGCACACGGTGTCCCGGCTGTTCGGCTCCCCGCCCGGCTACGTCGGGTACGAGGAGGGCGGCCAGCTGACCGAGAAGGTGCGCCGCAAGCCGTTCTCGGTGGTGCTGTTCGACGAGATCGAGAAGGCGCACCCGGACATCTTCAACTCGCTGCTGCAGATCCTCGAGGACGGGCGGCTCACCGATGCGCAGGGCAGGGTGGTCGACTTCAAGAACACGGTCATCATCATGACCACCAACCTGGGCACCCGGGACATCTCGAAGGGCGTCTCTGTCGGCTTCGCGACGTCGAATGAGTCGAAGGGCTCGCACGACCGGATGAAGACCAAGGTGCAGGAGGAGCTGAAGCAGCACTTTCCGCCCGAGTTCCTCAACCGGGTGGACGACGCTATCGTGTTCCACCAGCTCAGCCAGGATGAGATCGTCAGGATCGTCGATCTGATGATCGCCAAGGTGGATGAACGGCTCAAGGACCGTGCCATGGGGCTGGAGCTGCGGCCCGCCGCCAAGATCCTGCTGTCCGAGCGGGGCTACGACCCGGTTCTCGGCGCCCGGCCGCTGCGCCGGACGATCCAGCGGGAGATCGAGGACCATCTCTCGGAGAAGATCCTGTTCGGTGAGCTGAAGGCCGGCCAGATCGTGAGGGTCGATGTGGCGGGCACCGGACCGGACGCGAAGTTCGCGTTCAAGGGCGTGCCCAAGCCCGACGAGGTGCCCGACGCGCCGCCCGCGGTGATTTGAGAGCAAGGCGGCCGCCGATGGGACCGACGGCGCCTGGCGACCCGACCGGCGCCACCAGCGGCGCTGCACCGCCTGGGCCGCCCCGGCCATGCTGTGCCGCCCGGATACTGGACGACTGGTCCAGCGAGGGGAGAACACAGCCACTTGATCCTGCCCCCGAATCGGCGCTCGGGAGCGTCCCAGCTCTCAAACCTCTCATATGCTGTCAGTTTCTAGAAATCTATTGCTAGTTTTAGTTGCGGATATAGACTGACGGCAGACACCGGGATCAGCCGCCGACGGCGGCCAAGGTGCCCCGGGGTCACCCCGGAGGGAGCCGCCCATGGTGCTCGCAGTGCCTCGCAGTATCCGGCGGAAGCTGTAACTGCCGGACGTGGGTTCCCCGGGCCAGGGACCCTGGCCCGGGGCGTGCCGACCCGAAGCGGCGACACGATGAGCGCCTCTCACGTCCGACGGCGGATGGCAGGCTGGAATGGGGAGCGTCCGGGGACCCATCCTGTCGTGAGAAGGCCACGTCGGCCGAGGCCGTACATGGTTCCCGGGCCGATCGCACCCCAGGAGGAGGCAGCGATGTCAGTGATCAGGTTCGAGCCCTACCGGGATCCTTTCCGGGAGCTCGACCGGCTCATCTCCATGGCCACGAGCGGGACGCGTGCCCCGCTCGGCATGCCGATGGACGTCTACCGCGGCGAGGACGGCAGTTACCATGTCGAGGCCGACCTGCCCGGCGCCCTGACAGCATCGAGGTGACCGTCGAACACGGCGTCTTGACGATCCAGGCCGAGCCCACCCCTCGCTATGGCGACAGCGAGCAGGTCATAGCCGCCGAGCGGCCCCAGGGCTCGTTCGCCCGGCAGCTCTCCCTTGGCGAGGGCGTGGACGCGGAGAACCTCACCGCCAGCTACGCCGACGGTGTCCTGCACGTGACCATCCCCGCGTCACCGAAGGCCCAGGCCCGCCGGGTGAAGGTCACCCATGCGGCCGGGGGCAGCCGCGTCGTGCCGGGGAGCACGGCCGAGCCCGGTGAGGCGCCCGCCCGCAGCACCGGCCGCGGCGCCGACTGAACGTCGCTGTGCCCTACCACCGAAGCTGATCCAGGACAGAGCTGCGATGGGCTTGGCGGAGCCCCCGGGCCGGGCCGCTGGTGGCACGGCGCCAGTGATCGTGGTGGGGCTGGATGGTTCACCGGCCAGCGGCCGGCGCTTGCGGGATCCATGCGCCGTGGAAACCGAACGGGACCCGGTCCCCGGCCCCAGTGTGTGGTGCCGCCCGCTAGCCAGCCGGCTCGGTATGCCGCCGGTGAGCCGAGCGCCGAGCGCCGAGCGCCGAGCGCAGCCGAGCGAGAGCGCAGCACAATGGAAGCGGGACCTCCCATCCGCGCCGAACCGGAGGATCTGGGCGGTTTCCGCCGCACCCACGGTCAACGACCGACCCGCTCCGATCCGGCGCTTCGTCTTCCCGCGAGTTCGTGACGGTCAGTGATTCTGCTACGGCATGCGGGGCGCACAGTGGCTTAGTTCTGCGATGGGTCCTCACCACGGCCGGCGGTATCCGCGTCCAGATGCGCCGCCCGGGCGTGGCCGCGGCGGTGAAGGTCCCCCGCCTCGCGGCGCCTGAAGGTCACGGCCGGCGCTTGACGGCCACGATGACGCCGCTGCTGAAGCCCAGCTCGGCGCAGACGAGCTCAGCGTTGTCCAGCAGACGGTGACGCACCACGGCCAGGGCCGACCGAAGCTGCTCATCGGCGTGGCGGGCAAGGTCCATGTCGTCCACGACGATGACGCCACCCTCGCGAAGCACGGCCACAGTCCGGCGCAGCTTGAAGATCTTCCCGCCGGGCGCGTCCGCGAATATCAGGTCGAACCGGCCGAGCCGGCCGACGACCTCGGCCCCGTTCCCCGACTCGAAGCGAACCCACGGCGGCCAGCGCGCCGAAAGCGCCGTCTGCTGCACCGCATCGTCGAGCTCAACCGTGACGACCTCCACGTCCTGGCGCGCTCCCAGGCCATGGACCAGCCAGGCCAGCCCGACGCCGACGCCGGTGCCGATCTCCAGAATCCGGCCACCGCCGGGGACCGCCGCGGCGAGGGCAGCCAGTAATCTGCCCACTTCGACCTCGCAGGCGAGCCGGAAATCAGTTCTGGCGGCTCTCTCGTACACGGCCAGAACGTTCTCGGGAAGCTCCTCGCCCTCGGTCACCAGACCATACTGCCAAGTACGCGGCTCCCTGCCTGGCGGCGACCCGTCCGCAACCGGCCGCTGCCGCGTACCCGGGGAGCCGCCGGCTGCCGCACGACAGGCGTTCAGGTCATGTTCAGCGCCTGCTCCCCGCCAGCCGCACTCAACGCCGGACCCGCCGCACTAGCGTGGCCTTGGCCTGGAACACCGACCCGAAGTCAGGTCCCCGGCACCACGCCGGACCTCCATCGATGACGCCCCCGGCTGGTCACCGAGTGTGGTCGAGCCTCCGGTGGGTAAGCGCGCCGGATCCGCCGTTCGGCGCGACCAGTGGCCGCGCTGCGCTCATCAGCTGAGGCGCGCAGAACCGGTTGTTCTGGCCTGTCGATGATGCTTGGAGACGTCCACTTCTAGCTGATGAGCGGATGGATCGGCAGCTGTCGCGGTCGGTGCTCGCCGGGCGGCCGTCGCCATCACTTCCGCCGCGTAGCGTAGCCGGCTGCACGTGCAGGCCGCCGGCATGTGGTCCAGGACACCCGGCGGCTGTGCTGGCTGAGTGTGATCACCTGAACTGGCCCCGGTTTGGCCTTCTGTCGTCGTGAATTGTGGCCCCACCCTGGATCTGATCTTCACGTCGTTGTTGTCGGCGTGGAGGTCGGGGATGGCGAGGTCGCGTGTGGAGCTGTTCGAGCAGATCAGGCGGGACTGGCGAGCCGGAGGATCATCGATCCGGGAGCTTGCGGACAGGCATCATGTGCACCGGCGGACTGTGCGCCAGGCCCTGGCCAGCGCGGTCCCGCCGCCGCGGAAGACGTACCCGCAGCGGCCAGGCCAGCGATCGGCCCGTATGCGGCGGTGATCGATGAGTGGCTGCTGGCGGACCGGGATGTGCCGCCTAAGCAGCGGCATACGGCCCGGCGGGTCTGGCAGCGGCTGGTCGCTGAGCACGGCGCGGCCGTGGCCGAGGTGACGGTGTCCCGCTATGTCGCCCGGCGCCGGGCCGAGCTGGGCCTGGACAAGGTGCAGGTCATGGTGCCGCAGGCCCACTTGCCGGGCGCGGAGGCTGAGGTGGACTTCGGGGAGTTCCACGCCGTAGTCGCCGGGGTGCTGGCAAGCTGTGGATGTTCGTGATGCGGCTGTCGTGCTCCGGCCGGGCCTTTCACGTCGCGTTCGCCACCCAGGCGCAGGAAGCGTTCCTGGAGGGCCACGTCCTGGCGCTGGAGTACTTCGGCGCGGTGCCGGGCCCCGGATCCGTTACGACAACCTCAAGCCCGCCGTGGTCCGGGTCCTGCGCGGCCGGGACCGGGCTGAGTCTGAGCGGTTCATCGCGCTGCGCTCCCACTACGGGTTCGACTCGTTATTCTGCACCCCGGGCAGGGAAGGCGCACATGAGAAGGGCGGGGTGGAAGGCGAGATCGGCCGATTCCGCCGCCACCTGGTTCCCGTCCCCGCTGTCGCGTCCCTGGCCGCACTGAATCAGCTGATCGCCGCGGGTGACCTGACCGATGACGGGCGGGTGATCACCGGCCGGCCGGTCACGATCGCCGCGGCGTTCGCCGAAGAGCAGCCCGCCATGCTGCCGCTGCCCGATGAGCCGTTCGACCCCGCGCGGCCGCTGCTGGCCCGGGTCGATAGCCGGGCCCGGGTCTGCGTGCGGCAAAACTGCTACTCCGTCTCGGCCCGCTATGCCGGCCGGCGGCTGCCGGTGCGCCTGTCGGCTACCGCCGTCGAGGTCCTGGACGGGCCGCGGACCGTGGCCCGGCACGAGCGCGCGGCCGGCAAGTACGCCGAGATCCTGGCCCTGGACCACTACGTGGAAGTCCTGCGCCGCAAGCCCGGCGCGCTGCCCGGGGGCGACCGCGCCGGCCCAGCCGGGCAGCCGGGACCTTCACCGCCGCCCATCAGCGGTACTGGGACGCGGCCCGCCGCAAGCACGGCGACGCGGCCGAGACCCGGGCGCTGATCGAGGTGCTGCTCGCGCACCGCACCCTGCCCGCCGCGGCCCTGGCCGCGGCGATGACCGCGGCCGTCAGCTCCGGCGTCCTGGACCCGCAGGTGATCGTGATCGAGGCCCGCCGCCAGGCCAGCGGGCAGGCCGCGCCGGTGATCCCGATCGGCGCACTGGCCCGCTACGACCGCCCGGCCCCGGCCCTGGACGCCTACCGACCAGCTGCTGACCGGGAGCAGCGCATGAACGCCGTCAGCGACACCGCTGCCCAGGCCGCGATCGGCGCCGCGGCCCGCGAGCTGCGCCTGCCCACGGTCCGGGCCGAGGCCGCCCGGCTGGCCGAGATCGCCGCCCGGGAACGCCACACCCACCTGGCTTATCTCGCCGAAGTCCTCCCTGCTGAGCTTGACGACCGCTCCGGCCGCCGCCGCGCCCGCCGCATCGCCGACGCCCGCTTCCCGCGCATCAAGCGGCTGGCCGACTTCAGCACCAGCGCCGTCCCGGCCATCACCCCCGCCCTGCTGGCCCGCCTGGCAGCCGGCAGCTACCTGGACAACGGCGAGTCGGTCGTGCTGCTCGGCGACTCAGGCACCGGTAAGACCCATCTGCTGATCGGCCTGGGCCTGGCTGCCTGCGAGCAGGGCCGCCGGGTCCGCTACGTCACCACCGCCGCCCTCGTCAACGAGCTCGTCGAGGCCGCCGATGACCGCGTCCTTTCCCGCGTGGTCGGCCGCTACGGCCGGCTCGACCTGCTCTGCCTCGACGAACTGGGCTACGTCCAGGTCGACCCGAAAGGCGCCGAACTGCTCTTCCAGGTCATCACCGAGCGGGAAGAACGAGCCTCGATCGCGATCGGGACCAACCTCCCGTTCAGCGAATGGGGCACCATTTTCCCCGACCCCCGCCTGGTCGCCGCGATCGTCGACCGGGTCGCCTTCAACGCTCACATCCTCGAGACCGGCACCCAGTCCTACCGGCTCCGCACCACCAAGACCACCAGCCGCGGCAAAAACTCCACCTGACAATGACCTGCGGGGCCGAAACTCGCGCCGGCCGGTGGGGTCAAAACACTTGACGACACTCAGCTGGCCGCAGAGGAGGCCCGGGCCAGGTCGGTGAAGGTGCCTGTGATGGGTGCCGGTCGCTGCTCTGCGTCGGTGCTGTCTTCGGGCCTGACCGGCGGCTCCTGTGCCGCGCCAGGACTCCGAGCCCGGGAAGGCTGACGTCGGCGATGCAGAGCCGGACGGCCGGGTGCGGCCAGCCGCCTGGCACCGAGCGTGCGGCTTGCTAATACTGCAACGGCACTTGAGCGAGTCCACAAGTCACGGCCCGGCGGCCGCTGCCTGGAGGCCGTCGAGGATCAGGCCGGGGCTGGTTTCGAACTTGGCGCTGGGTACCTGGCAGGTGACATGGCAGTTCCTTAGCCGAGCTTGAGCGGCACGTCCGCGTAAGGGTCGAGCGCGTAGGCGAGGGAGACACGGTGGTAGCCGTCCGCGATATCCCCCTCCGCTACGAGAACCGGGGACAGCTTCTCTCCAGCCAGCACCTTCTGCAGGTCCCTCAGCACCCCAGGGTCCGACAGCGGCAGCGGGTCGCGCCGGGTGGCCCGCAGGATGTCGTTCGCGCGACGCTGGATGACCGGGAGCTTCTGCAGTTTCTCCGACACCTCCTGTGCCCGGCTCTCCCCGAAGCGGATACTGAGGTAGCTGGAGGCAGCGGCATAGTCGTGGCTGGCCACGTCCTTCTTCCACCGCAAATACTGGACGGTTTCTCCGGCAGTGGTCATTTGTGTGCTTCCCTCCTCCCATCCCGGGCCGCCGGACTCCCGGTTGGCGTGCCTGCCCTGATCTTGTGCAAGCATGAGCCTGCCGGCAGGCAGCACATCACGGCCCCGCGAATGACGTTCTATACCAAGGTCGTCTTGTTCATCTACGCTTAGTACTCCAGCAGCACTTCGTTGTATTAGGCCTGTCTTCGCTGGTAGTGGCTGGTTCGGGCGCGGTGCTGGTGGCGCCGGCGCCAGCGGGACCAGGCGAAGATGGCAGCGCGGCTGGGGACGGTGGCGGTCACGTGTGCCAGGAGACGGCGGACCTCGCCGAGCGTGATCGGGATGAGGCCGCTGCCAGGGCTTTTGGGGTGGTCGCCGCGGTGACGGCCAGGTAGGCGTGGGCGAGCATGGCCAAGGTGATGTGCCGGTACCAGGCGTCGTAGCGGCGGACCTGGTACTGGTCCAGGCCGGTTTCGGTCTTGGCGGTCTGGAAGCATTCCTCGATGGCCCAGCGGGATCCGGCGACCCGGATCAGCTCCTCATCGGTAGTGGCGGCGGGGGCGCAGCACAGGTAGTAGGCCAGCTCGAGCTCGCCTTTGGCGTTGGCTGTCAGGGCGCGGCGCACCAGCAGCCACCGGGACCAGCCGGCCGGGGTGGTGTCCTCATGGCAGGGCAGCGAGGCGGCCGCCCAGTCGAACAGGCGGGGGCCCTTGGCGCCGGAGCCGCAGGTGCGGCGCTTCCACGCCTCCTGCGGGGCGTGCGCGGCGAGCACGTCAGCGCGGGAGGTGCCGGTGCTGCCGGGAATGACCTGGTTGCAGGGTACGGCGACGACGTAGCCGATCCGGCGGCCTTCCAGCCAGGACCGGAACTTATAGTCCTGGCCGTACGCCTCATCGGCGGTCACCCACGCGGCCGGCACGCCGGCCTCGATCGCCCGGCCCAGCATCGCGCGGGCAAGCTCGGGCTTGGTCGCGAACTCCACCTCATCGGGGACCGCCGCCTCGCGGCAGCGGTTCCGGTCCGCGGTCCATGATTTCGGCACGTAAAGTTCCCGGTCGATCAGCGCACGCCCCTTGCCGGTGGCATAGGCACAGAACACGCCCAGCTGGCAGTTCTCCACCCGCCCGGCCGTGCCGGAGTACTGCCGCTGCACCCCCGCCGACCGGGTGCCCTTCTTGATGAACCCGGTCTCGTCCACGATCAGCACGCCATCAGCGGACCCGAGGTGGCTGCTCACGTAGGCGCGGACATCATCGCGCAGGCCGTCACAGTCCCAGGCCGCCGCGTTCAGCAGCCGCTGCATCCCATCCGGCGTGCCATCCCCGGCCGCCTCCGCCAGCGTCCATCCGTTCTTGGCCGCCAGCGGAGCCAGCAAACCCCGCACATACGCCCGCGCCCGCCGCCGCGGCTCGACCCGGAAGAACCGCCCAGCCACTAACGCGAACAGGTCATCGAGCCCCGCGATCCATGCAGCAAGATCTTCATCAGTCATGGCACAACAATGCCACAGCAGTCATCACGAAGTGCTGCTGGAGTATTAGTACTGCAACGGCAGTTATGTGAGGATGTAGCCTCGCCGGCGGTAGTGGCAGACGCGGGCCTGGTGCTGGCGTTTTCGGCGCCATCGGGACCAGGACCAGGCCTGTTCGGGAGCCGGTGGCTGCTGCTGGGTGATCTTGATGAGCAGGCGGCGGATTTCCGCTAGCGTGTAGCCGATCATGCCCGGGTCGCTGGTGCCGGTGCCCCTTTTGCCGCCCGGGCCCGGCTGGCGGCCAGCCAGGCCAGGGCCAGCATCGACAGCGTGATGTGGGCATACCAGGCCCGCCAGGTGCGCACCTGGTAGTGGTCCAGGCCCGTCTCGTTCTTGGCTTGCTGGAAGCATTCTTCGATGTGCCAGCGGCTGCCCGCGACCGCGGCCAGGGTCGCGGTGCTGGCACGGGCCGGCCCGTAGCAGGCGTAATAGGAGATCTCGCCCGGATCGCGCAGGGAACGGCGGGCCAGCAGCCAGTGCCCCCGGCCCGGTGCCCACGGGCGGCGGACCGGGATCCGGGCCCAGTGGTACTCGCGCGGGCCGTGCGCCCCGGCGCCCGCGGAGATCCGCTGCCAGCACCGCGGTGACAGGGCGGCGATCAGCGCATCGGCCCGCTGCTGGCCGGTCTCGGTGGTGACCGTGTCGCTGCACCGGATGGCCATCACGTAGAAGATGCCTTGTTCTTGCAGCCAGGCCTGCAGCCACTTGGCCTGCCCGTAGACCTCATCGCCGGTGAACCAGGCGAACGGCACCCTCGCCTCGATCGTCCGGGCGATCATCGCCCGGGCTTGCTGCGGCTTGGTGGCGAACTCCACATCCTGCGGGATGCCAGCCGCCCGGCACCGGCCTGGATCATCGGTCCACGACTGGGGCAGGTAGAGCTCCCGGTCGATCAGCGCGTGCCCATGCTGGGAGGCATAAGCCAAGAACACGCCGATCTGGCAGTTCTCGGTCCGCCCGGCCGTGCCGGAGTACTGCCGCTGCACCCCGGCCGACCGGGTGCCTTTCTTGATGAACCCGGTCTCATCGGCGATCAGCACCCCGCCGGGATCACCGAGATGCTCACTGACATAAATTCGCACGTCATCACGGACCCCATCGACATCCCAGTCCGCCCAGCGCAGCAGCCGCTGCATCCCATCGGGCGACACTTCCCCGGCCTGCTCGGCCAGCGTCCACCCGTTCTTGCGCTCCAGGCCCGCGGTCAGCCCCGCCACATACGACCGCACCCGGCCCCGCGGCTCAGCCCGGCTAAACCGGACCGCGACCCGCCCCAGCAACGCATCCAGCTCATCAGCTGCCAGCTCCACCACCACGCACAGCATCCTGCCCCACAAGCGACAACTGCCCCCGTTGCAGTACTGAGCGGCCGGAAGACGGCCGTGCTCGTGAGCGCCGATGCCGCGACCCCGATCTGTATGGCGTTACCGGCGGGGAGTCAGACGGAAGTGGTAGGTGAGGTAGAAGCAGTGGCTGCACGCGACCCCGTCGACAACGGTGACCGGGGCGTAGGTCGCGGCGTCAACGGTGGCGTTCCAGCCAGGGAAGCCGGGCAGTCCCTCGTTGCTCCCCCGTGCCGACACGAAGAGGACCTTCCGGCTGGCGACCGTGATCGGACCGCTGACTGTCAGCGGGAAGCCGTGTGCCGGGTCGAAAAAATACCTCGCGCAGGAGGCGAGGGAGGCGCACGCGACCGGATCCGCGGCTTCCGGGGAAAATCGCGGGCTGGTGGTCTTCCCGCCGGGCGTGATCGTCTCGGTCCAGTGGCCGAAGGGCGGAGCGGCGTCCCCCGCCGACGTCGAGTCCACCATGACCGTGACGCTGGCGGCGGACCGGAAAGCGGCCTCGGCGCGGGCCAGCGCCTCCTGGCCCGATGGAGCTACCGCAGAGGCACTGGCTGATGATGGTGTTGAAGGACTGGTTGGTGGTGCTGCTGCATATCTGTGCGATTGGGCGCGGTGCGTGGCGCATGCGGCCACCATCAGCAGCACACAGGCAACCGATGCGCATGACATGGTTCTGCGGATGAGACCGAGGTTAGCCGGAATTGGTACTGGAAGGTACCTATGGCGGTGGGTGTGGTCGCGGCTGGTAGTGACAGCGGCGGGCTTGCAGCGGGCGCCGGTGCGGCACCGTCCGCCCCGGACCGCGCTCCAGCCGCGAATGCAGTCCACCCAGCCCGGCAGCCCTGGCCGCGACATCGGAGCCCATGAACACGGCAGTCTCCCGGTCATCCGGATGTAACCCCATCCGGCAGCCAAGTGCCGTTGCAGTACTAAGGGTCAGGCCTCCCGGCCGGCTCCGGCATCCGCAGCGCCGGCTCCGTCGCCGGCCTGGGTTAGCATCCGGCGCAGGTTGACAACTGCCTGGGTGCCGATGTCCTTGTGGGGGGGCGGGTCGAAGTATTCGGTCTCGGACCCGATGGTCACCGCAACTTTGCCGCCGTGCTGCTCTTCGGCTGAGCCGACCGCCTCCAGCAGCGACAGCACGGCACGCCATTCGATGTTGTGGCCCGCGGGATGCTGGAAGATCTGGCGTAGCGTGTTGCGCTGATGGTTACTGAGGTGCGCTGGCTGTGCGGGCGATGACATCCATGCTCCTGTCCGCTCCGCCACCATGGGCGGAGCTGCGGATATTCACTCAGGCGCGCAAGCATTAAGAGAGGGACCCGAGAACTACCCTGTCCTGTGAGGGGTCCGCGTCGGCGGAGGCTGTACGTGGTTCCCGTGCCGACATTACATAAGGAGGAGATAGCGATGTCAGTGCTCAGGTTCGAGCCCTTCCGGGACCCTTTCCGGGAGATCGACCGGCTTATCTCCATGGCCGCGAGCGGGACGCGGGCCCCGCTCGGCATGCCCATGGACGTCTACCGCGCCCAGGACGGCAGCTACCACCTTGAGGCCGACCTGCCCGGCATCGACCCGGACAGCGTCGAGGTGACTCTCGAGCACAGCACCTTGACGATCCGGGCCGAACGCGCCCCGCACTACGGCGAGAGCGAGCAGGTGGTCGTCGCTGAGCGGCCCCAGGGGTCGTTCACCCGGCAGCTTTCCCTGGGCGAGGGCGTGGACTCCGAGCACCTCACCGCCGACTACGCCGACGGTGTCTTGCATGTGACCATCCCTGCCTCACCGAAGGCCCAGGCCCGCCGGGTCGAGATCACCCATCCGGCCAGCGGCAGCCGCACCATCTCGGGCAGCACCGCCGGACAGGGCGAGGCGCCGGCCGGCGGGACGGGCGGCGGCGGCTGAACGTCCCCGTGCCCCACTAGCGGCCGGGCGGCCGCCTCCCGCGCCCGCCCGCCGCCCGGGCGGCGGGCGGGCGCGGGTAAGTGCCGGGCGGCCCGTCCTCCGGCGGGGCGGGCACCGGGCGGGACGGGCACGAGGCGGTCATTTTGCTGTGCCTGCAACCGCGGGCCGGCACCACCGCGGGCCGGTCCCGGACAGGCGCACAACGGCGGCCACGCTGGCCGGAACGCGCGTGTCCAGCCGGGCGGCGAGCGACACCACCGGGCGGCAGCGGGCGCCGCATGCGCCGGAGCAGGTCTTCGCCGAAGAATCGCGTCCGGATGACCGCGCGGGAGGCGGACACCGAACCACCCCCGGCAGCCGAGCCTGGGCGACGCCCGCCCGGCGATCGTGCCGGTGAGCTGCGTTTGGCCGGCTCACCCAGGCCGGACTGCGGCCGCCCGGCAGCATTGCCGTAGTGATCATCTACCTCGTGTGGATGTGGCTCTCAGCCGCTGTGCTATTCGGTGCCGGGGTCAGCACCGGACTCGAACCGGGACGCGCCATTGCCACCTCGCAGGCGCTTAGCAGACCATTCGCCGGGCTGAGGAAACGGGGAAACTGCGCAAGAGCGGGGGAACCCTATACACAGCCGCTACTAGCCTCCGGCGCCGGGTGGACGCTGGCCGTGGCAGTCTGGGTACACGGTGAGCGTGTCCCCAGCGCACGGCAGCGCCGGAACGCGGACATGCCGCAAGCCAACGCGGACCAGGAGGTGGGCGCATGCAGGCAGTTGTCGGGGACCGGCTCCACGTGCATGGCAACATCGTGGGCCACCCGGATCGGGCGGGCGAGATCATCGAGGTCCGCGGAGCGGGCGGGAAGCCGCCCTACCTGGTGCGCTTCGACGACGGTCACACGGGCCTGGTGTTCCCCGGCCCGGACGCGATCATCGAGCATCCGCGCAGAAAGGGCAAGAAGGGCTCGGCGAAAGGCTGAACAGCCCGCGAACCGGTACCCGCCGCACCTACTCAGAACAATGCGCGCTCATGCCACCGGCCGGGCGTGGAGAGGAAGCCAGTACAACTCGTTCAGCCTCGCCGGGTACTAGGATCAGGCCTCAACGTCATCATCCGGCCGGAGGCATCTGCAAGCCGCCTGAACCGGGTACACGTCGCTGGGTGGTTCGTCATTCACGCCTCGTGGTGCGCTGATAGTGCCACGGAACGGGCCGAACGGCCAGCGCGGCCAGCAGCCTGGCAGCCATACGGTGTAAGTCCCAAATTGCGGCGAATGCGTGCCCGCCCGCTCCGTTGTGCGCAGCCTTCGCCCCCGGGTAACGGGGGCGTTTGCGTGGCGGCCCCCATTCGGCCTGGGAACATGCGTGATCGCCGCTGGATGCGGTCTGCTGATGGCCCGTTCGTCCATCAGCGCTGTCCACTGGCACAGCCCCGACATCGACCTCACATGACCCTATAAGGGCCGGGCCCCTTCCCAGCTCAGCCCGGTAGCAGGACGCTCCGGGTGAGAAATTCCGAGCTCGGGAGAGGAGACCCGGCAATGTCTGTTTACGTCGGCATCGACGTGCACCGCAAGCGCTCCCAGGTGGCGGTGGTTACCGGGGACGGCGCGGTGCAGGTGAACAAGAACGCGGTGAACGGCTCGGAGCCGTTTCTGCGGCTGATCGGCGATCTGCCCGCGGGGACGCCGGTGGCGTTCGAGGCGGCGTTCGGCTGGAGCTGGCTGGCCGATCTGCTGGAGGATTACGGTTTCCAGACGCACCTGGTGCACCCGCTGCGGTGCAAGGCGATCGCCTCAGCAAGGCTGAAGAACGACAAGGTGGACGCCGCTATCTTGGCGCAGCTGCTGCGTGCGGACCTGCTGCCCGAAGCGTGGATCGCCCCGGTGAAGGTCCGCCAGCTCCGCGCGCTGCTGCGGCACCGGATCAGCCTGGTCCGGCTCGGCACCCAGCTGCGCAACCGGATCCACGCGGTGGCCGCCGACCACGGCTATGACCGGCCGGCCAGCTACTGGACCGGGCCGGGCCGCGGCTGGCTGGCCGAGCTGGACCTGCCTCCGGCATCGCGGGAGATCATCACCGACTGCCTGGCGGTCATCGACGGCCTGGCGCCGCTGACCGGCCGGATCGACGGGGAACTGCATCAGCACGCCAAGGCCGACCCGCGGGTCACGGTGCTGACCACGCTGCCCGGCGCCGGGGAGTTCACCGCGCTGGTCATGGTGGCCGAGATCGGCGACATCACCCGGTTTCCCAGTGCCCGCAAGCTGGCCTCCTGGGCCGGGCTGACCCCGACCGTGCGCGGTTCGGATCTGAAGGTCCGGCACGGGAACATCTCCAAGCAGGGCTCGGCGTGGCTGCGGTGGGCCATGAACCAGGCCGCGCAGACCGCCAAGCGGTCCCCGGAGTTCGCCGCCAGCTATGCGGCCATCACCAAACGGCGCGGGAAGAAGATCGCCACCATCGCGATCGCCCGCAAGCTGCTGACCCGCGCCTGGCACCTGCTGGCCGAAATGGAACCCGGCGAAGCCAGCACGCCGCCGCTGCGGCGGCCATGAGAACGGGAGGGTCGCCAAGCCCCGGGTAAGCTCGCTCCTGCGGCATGAGCCGGCGCCCCGCGCCGCGCTCGATCACATGACTGAGCAGCCCGGTCCCGGACACACGGTCATGGCAGCCACCCCCGCACACGGGGCGGCGCCGGATGGGTGCTTGTGAGACCACTCCGCACACCAGCGCCGGGAACCAGCACACGACCCCCTGACAACCCGATACCGTGACCGGCTCCTTCCTCGCCCTCGATGATCTCCCGCCGCTAGCCGGCCTCAAGCTCGTTCGTCCTCGCCGCTGCGCGGCTGCGGGCGCTCCAGCTTGACCCCCCGGCCGCGCAGCGGGAAGGGACCGGGCAGCTGCGAGGAAGAAGCCACAAGAACAGTCAGCCCAGCCCGGAAACGCACGTAGTCACCGGGCCAGATCCGTACGCCCTCTTGACAGTGATGGCCCTTATGGGTGCCGCCGACAGGATCGAGCCCGTGGGCACGACAGGATCGTGGCTACGCCATGCGGCAAGTCGGCAGGCGAGGTGGACTGACGGACGGTCGATCACGGAGAGTAGTCTTCGCCCTCGCGCGAGCGCGCAAGTAGCCGTTATGCATTGCGTCCGACGTATGGGCAGATCTGCGTGCCCCGCGCAGAGCCGGACGATCTGAGTGCATCTGCGGGCGACTGCGAACCCCGACCATGCCGAACTGAGTGCAGTTGATCGCCAGCCGAAAAGTGCGAAATCCGAGTAACGATGGCAAGCGAGTCATTGATCTAGTTAGGCGGAACGGCTCGTCGTGGCGCCGAGAGGGCGCGCGCTGCCCGGGGCGCGCTTGTTTCCTAGCCGGGTTGTGGGGTCGCCGGGTTTTGTCGGGTCGGCGCACATCGTTAGCCCGGCCGGCGAACTCGGGCGGCTACGGTACGAGCCCGTGGTGCTGGCCCCGATCGAGGTGTGGGAACGCTGCCTGAGCCCCATGGCCATGGCGAAGGCAGGGCACGCGCTGAGCGCGGTCTGCGTGGCCGCCATGGGCGGCTTTCACCCGCTGGCCAAGCGCGTCGGCGGCCGGCCAGCGGTCGCGGCGGTCACCGGCGTCACCGTGGCCGCGGCCGTCATCCGTACCGCCGGATCTGGACCAACGAGGTATTCCCCTACACCGAAGCCCTCCCAGACTGATCTCGCGTGCCATTGGCGTGCCCTTAGCCCCGGCGACGAACGGTCCTTGGCGGTCACTCACGGACGCCGAGGTCCGCAGGTCAGACGATGTAGAAGCCGGGATCGCTCAGATTCCCAAGCTGACAGTCCTCGACTCCGGGCACCTCACACCAGGCCCCCGGCTTCATTGATCTGAAGGTCGCGCGTTGGCGTCAGGAACGGAGGGTGCGCAGGCCGGTGCGGATTTCGCTGACCAGGATCTCGGGCTGTTCCAAGGCCGCGAAGTGCCCGCCCTTGCCGGCCTCGCCGTAGTGGATCAGATTGCTGTAGGTGTCTTCGATCCAGCTTCGTGGCAGGCGTGGGATGTCTTTGGGGAAGACGGTCACCGCGACGGGAAGCGTCAGCTTCGGGCCGGCGAACGTGCCCGATTTGTTCTCCCAGTAGATGCGGGCGGATGATGCTGCGCTGTTGGTGAACCAGTAGAGGGATATCGCGTCGAGCATGTCGTCGATGCTGAGGGCGTCCTCGGCGAGGCCGTGGTTGTCGGTCTTGGACTGGAACTTGTCGTAGATCCAGGCTGCCTGGCCGGCGGGAGAGTCGGCCAGGGCGAATCCGGCAGTCTCCGGCTTCGTGCCCTGAAGGTGGTTCGCCCCACCAAGTTCGCCGGTGTAGAGGGCGAGGGTCTCCACGGCGTAGCGCTGTTCGGGCGACAAGGTGCCGGGTATCTGTGCGGGAAAGGCGTACTGGGTGTTCAGGTGAATTCCGAGCAGCCCCTCAGCTTGACTCTGTCGGGAATCTTGGCCGCTGCGGTTTAGCTGACGGCTCGCCATGAGCGCAGGCGTTTGATGTCGTGCTGGTCAAGGTAGTCCTGGAACGCCGTCGGCGGTCGTGTGGTTGTGCTCTCACCGGGCGGCAGCTGGCTGAGGCGTTCGATGTTGACGGCGATGGCGGTCAGGACGTGCTGCAAGTGGGCCTTGGGCTGGCCCCGGTAGCGGCAATGGCGCATGCCGTGGCCGTGAGCGAACTCGCAGACGGTGCCCTCGATGCCGGACCGGACGGCGTAGCGCTTGTGCCAGGCGGGGTCCTGCTGGTCGGCGCGGTTGCGGCCTGCAGCTCGTAGAGCTCGTGCGGGGGAAAGCCCACGGTGCGCTTGCCGTCGCCGGAGGTGGTGCACGCGGCCCTGGCGGGGCAGGGCTGGCACTGGCCCTTGGTGAAGCGAGCCACGATGAGCGGGGCGGCGTCGGGCGAGGACGTGGGGTAGGGGCCGTGCCACCCCTTGCTGACCTGGCCCTGGGGACAGGTGACTTCCCGGCGGTCATAGTCGACGCGGAAGTTGTCGCGGGCGTAGCCCTCCCGGACGCGGTGCTGGCGGGTGCGGTTTCCGGGCAGCGGACCGGTGAGGGTGACCCGGTGCTCGCGCCCGGCCCGCTCCATGTGCACCAGGGAGGTGTAGCCGCCGTCCACCAGGTGCTCGCCGGGGAGCAGGCCCCGGCGCTCCAAGCGGGAGTGGATCCCGGCCAGGGCCTGCCTGTCGTCGCTGGTGGCGGGCATGGTGGCGATGTCGGTGATGACGTTGGGCCCGTCTTCGGCGCAGGTCTCGGTCACGTGGGCGAGGTATCCCGTCCAGCGGATGACCTGGCCCCGGCGGGAGTAGCGGGCGGCCGGGTCGTAGGGGGACACGATGCGGGAGGCCGACGGCGGCAGGCCGGCGTCGGCCTCATCGTCGCGCCAGCGCAGGCGCCCGGCGGAGTCCCAGTGGTAATTCTGGAGGAGGACCTGCCGCAGGGCCTCCACCCGGGGGCCGGCCAGCAGGTCCGGGTGGCGGGCGGCCAGGTGCTCGATCAGCCGGCGGGCATCCGCCCCGGCTTCGTTCATCCTGGTCTTCGGCCGGGTGGGGTTCTTGCCCAGGCGGACCGGGCGGCCGTAGCGACGGCCCCAGTCGTCATCGGCCAGGCCTTCCAGCGCGTGGCCGGCGGTGCGGGCGACTTCCTCCAGGGCGGCGCGCACCGCCTCGGTGACCAGCTCCAGCCGGGTCAGGTCCCGCACCGCCGCCAGGACATGGGTGGAGTCGGTGCGCTGGGCGGTCCGCTCGCGGACCAGCCCGGCCTCCTTCAGCCGGGCCAGGGCCAGGTCAAGAAGCCGGTCGGCCCGCCCGTCCTCCAGCATCCGGTCGCGGAAATCGCCCAGCACGCTGTGGTGGAAGCCCGGATCGTCGAGATCGAGGCCGAGCGCGTACTTGAAGTCGATGCGGCACCGCACCGCCTCGGCGGCATCGCGGTCAGAGAGATCGAGCAGGAACTGCAGCACGCTCACCGTGGCCAGCTGCGCCGGCGAGATCCCGGGCCGCCCGTCCCGGGGATACCAGCCGGCGAAGTCCTCGTCGTCCCACAGGCCGTCGAGCCGGTCCCGCACCCACATCGCCGTCGTCCCGGCCGGGTTGCTGGCCCGCGCCACCCGCGCGGTCAGTTCCGGGACCTCAGCCCCCAGGCGGGGACGGATCGACATCGCGCACTCCTCAGGGATCTCGCGGGACTCATGTCCCCGCAAGATTGGCCCCGGAGGTCACTGCAGTCAGCCAAATACCAAGATTCCCGACAGAGTCAAGCTCAGGTTGCATGGCCCCGAGGGCGGTGGTGACGACGGCACCCCAATCGCCGCCTTGCGCGGCCCATTTCGTGTAGCCGAGACGCTTCATCAGCTCCACCCACGCGCTGGCGATGCGCGATACAGTCCACCCGGTCTGCGTGGGCTTGCCGGAGAACCCGAACCCGGGCAGCGACGGGACGACGACGTGGAATGAATCGGCGGCGTCTCCTCCGGACGAAACCGGATCGGTCAGCGGGCCGATCAGCTTCAGGAACTCCACGATCGAGCCCGGCCATCCGTGCGTGAGTATCAGCGGCATCGCGTTGGGATTGTTGGACCTGACGTGGATGAAGTGGATGTCCAGCCCATCAATCTCGGTCAGGAACTGGGGGAAGCGATTGAGCCCGGACTCAAAGCGCCGCCAGTCGTAACCTCGCTCCCAGTAGCCGGCCAGAGATCTGGCGTTCTCTACGCGAACCCCTTGCGACCAGTCGCCCACCGTTTCCGGATCCGGCCACCGGGTTCTGGCCAGTCGCTGCTTCAGGTCGCCGATCTCCGAATCCGGGATCGAGACGGTGAACGGGCGGACGAGGGCCGGGGCCGGCGGCGTCGGTTCGGTCATGGCCATCTTCTCTTCTCCTGAGCTTCCAAGCACAGCGCAACCTTCCACTGCACACTGGTATGCAGTCGGATCTGTCAACTTAACGGTGTAACTTCGGTCTCTGTTGTTACTTTCGTCCCGCGCTGAGGCGACCGTCGAAGGTGATGTCGAAGGCGTTCAGGGCGGCCTTCCAGCCCGGCTGCAGCCAGCCTTCGTTACGCGGTAGGTTGATCGAGTTTCAAGATCACTTGAGCGTTCTCGTGTTCAATCTTCACACGGACCCGCGGGTCGAGTTCGGCTGTCTTGTCTGCGGCCGGGACGTGGGCGACGTAGACGACATTGATACTGCTCTGCCTGCCCGCAGGAGGGCGGCCGCCGCGTCGAGCGCCCTGTCGGCGGCCGGCGAACCGTCGTACCCGGTCACCAGGTGCCGGCTGGGGGCTGGCGGCGCATCGGCGGCCACCCCGCGGCTGGCTGTCAGCGATATCTGGCATGACAGCCAGCCTGGCTGCCGCCAGGATGAGCGGGAATCACGTGGTTTAGGTGATTCCCGTCGGCCGCGAGCAGTCACGCCTGCCGTCCGGCAGCTGGTCTAGGCGCGGCCACGGTAGCCGGACGACAGTACGGTGCCGAGCACAACCACGCCGATCGTGTCCCGTTCGAATATTTAGTTACGTGGACTGAGCACTCCCAGGTCAGACAACGGCATGGTCTTCACCGGCCGGTTCGGCGCCGGGCCCGGGGCCGGTTGACAACCGGGCTGGTGATGCTCGCGCGCACGGCCCAGCCATCCGGGGGTTGTCAAAACGGCCCATCCGACACCCGATGCAGGGGCATTTGCCCCGGAACCGCGCCGTCTCGCACATCCGGCGCCGCCCCATCGCCACTGGACGCCCGGCTGCGGCTCAGCAGGACCAGCCAGCCGAAGACCCGGACCATGATCAAGTACAGCAGACGGAAGACCACGGACCGCGATCATGCCTCACCTCCCCACGGACAGCAACCGCAGCTCACAGCCCGTGCACTGGGTTTTTAAAGCGGTAAACCGCATGCCGCCCGGCCACCACAATCACGCGAACGAGGTGAGGCCTGCTCACTCAGGCGGATCCGAGGCTTCTATCAAAATCTCATACTCGGCCAGGCCGCCAGGGGTACCCCGCGGTCGGCCACGGTGAAAGGAACGGCGATGACCGCGCAGCAACGCGACATGATCGACCAGATCCTCCGCAACGCCCCGTTCGACCTCGGCGGGGACGTCGCCGCTCAGCGCCCCCTCCTCGAGCAGATGCTCACCTCACAGCCCCTGCCGGCAGACGTCCGAACGACGCCCGCAAACCTGGGCGGCCTCCCCGTGGTCTTCACCGACATCGCCGACGTCGAGCCGCGCGGCACCATCTTCCACATTCATGGCGGAGGCTTCGCGCTCGGCTCCGCGGAGGGATCCGTTGGACTGGCGTCCAGCCTGGCCCGCAAGACGGGCATGCGCGCCGTATCCGTCGACTACCGGCTCGCGCCCGAACACCCCTACCCTGCCGCGCTCCAGGACGTCACCGCCGCCTACCGCGCCCTTGTCGAGCAGGCCGGCGGCGCCGACCACGTTGTCGTGTCTGGCGAGTCGGCCGGCGGCAACCTCGCCATCGAACTCCTCATCGCCGGCAAGGCGGAGGGCCTGACGATGCCCGCGGCCGCCCTGCTGCTCTCCCCGATGACCGACCTCACTGTGACCGGCAGCAGTTACGTCGGCAAAGCGCACGCCGACCCCGCCATCAGCGCCCAGGCCATCCGCACCCGGGCCGTGGACTACCTGGCCGGCACAGACCCGGCCGACCCCCTGGTCAGCCCCATCTTCGCCAACCTCTCCGGACTCCCGCCGCTGCTGATCCAGGCCGGATCGCATGAGGTGCTCCTCGACGACGCCACCCGCCTCGCGGGCAAGGCCGCAGCCGACGATGTGGCCGTCATCCTGGACATCACCCCCGGCGTCCCGCATGTCTTCCAGGCATTCGCCGCGCTCCTCGACGAAGGCGACGCCGCCCTCGACCGGATCGCCCGCTTCGTCAAGGACAACGCCGTCCATAAGGTTGCCGCCTGACGGGCACCACCAGCCCCAAGGGAACTTCGGAAAGTAGACGGGACGGCGTCATTGCCTCATCCGAGTGCCCGTTTCGCTGCGCCAGGGGAGCTCGCCAACAGCTGCCCTGGTAATTCACCACCGGCCCGGAAGGAACTGAAGATGTATCTGGTCACTGGAGCAACAGGCCACGTCGGCGGGCCCGTCGCGCGGCAGCTGCACGAACAAGGCCACAGCGTCCGCGCGCTGGTGCGCGACCCTTCCCGTGCGGCCAGCCTGCCGGCGGGCATCGAGCTCGCCGTCGGTGATCTCGACGACCCCGCAAGCGTGTCGAAAGCGGTCACCGGCGCCGAGGCCATCTTCTTGATGCAGGTCGGAACCGGGACCGAGCAGACCAAGACGATGATCGCCGCCGCCCACGACGCGGCGGTGCCCAGGATTGTGCTGCTGTCTTCCGCCGGCGCGCGCCTGCTGCCGCTGGACGCCAACCCCATGGGGGCAGCCTTCGCGGCTCGCGAGCAGATCCTGCGCGAGTCCGGCCTTGGCGTGACCTACCTGCGGCCCAGCGCCTTCGCCTCCAACGCCTTCGCCTGGCGCGACTCCATCCGGACCGGCAAGGTCACCGACCCGACCGGTGACGGCGTGCTTGCCGTGATGGACCCGGAAGACATCGCACGTGTCGCCGTGGCCGCCCTGACCGAAGACGGCCATGTAGGTAAGGGGTACCTCCTCACCGGCCCGCAGGCCCTGACCGCGCGCGAGCAGGTCGCGACCATCGCCGAGGTGACCGGGCACCCGATCGACTTCCAGGACGTGACCCCACACGAATTTGCCCAGGCTGCCATTCAGCAGGGAACCCCGCCTGAGCAGGCACACCTCATGGAACGCCTCAACGAGGTCTTCCGCGCCCGCCGCTCGGTGAACATCACCGACGACGTCGAGAACATCACCGGAACAGCCCCCGCGACCTTCCGCGACTGGTGCGAACGCCACGTCGGCGCGTTCCGCTGAGGCTCGCCTCACCGCCCATCGATAGTGAACGGCGTCGCCATGCTGAGATCTGCTTAGACCGGGGTGGGGGGGATCACCCAGACCAGGTGATTCTCGCTCACCAAGGCTGGGGCCAGGATCGCCAGCCAGGACCGGGACGACAGGAGGAGGGCCATCATCAAGTTCGCTACCCGCCGCGAGCGTACGTCGTTGCCTGCCGCCGGCTCACTCGCGGGGCACCGGTGACTGGAGCGCAGCGCGAGTCCCAGGCGCAGCGGTATCAGATTCGTGTCCGCGGCCGGCTGGGCCAGACGATCCGTTCGGCGTTTCCCGCCCTGCGGGCCCGGGTGGACGGCGGCGACACCGTGCTGACCGGGGTGCTGGCCGATCAGCCCGCGGTTTACGGTGTGCTGGCCGAAGCCGAAGCGCTCGGCCTCGAGCTCATCGAGGTCCGCCGGCTGCGGTCAGACGAGCCGGGGGAGCCATCGTCGTGAGACTGCTCCGCACGCCGAGCTGGGTGGCGCCGGGCAGCCTCATACAGCTCGACGAGATCCCCGTCGGTAAGCCACGGTACGGGGCTGGCTGGTGTCGCCCGGCCCCCGCCGAGGGCGCGAGCAGTCCCAGGGCGCGGGCGCGCTCGACGGCGGCGGCCCGGCGGTGCGTGCCGAGCTTGGCGTACAGGCTCTTGATATGGGTCCTGACCGTGTTCGGCGAGACCGACAGCTCGCGGGCGATTTCCGGTGCGGTCAGGTTGGTGGGCAGATAGCGCAGCACGCGGATCTCGCTGCCGCTGAGCGGCTCGGCCAGCGGCCCTGGCGAGGGAGGCTGCGGCGCAAGCCTGGCTCCTGCGTACAGGCTGCGGATCTCGGCGATAAGAGACGCGTGCGCGGTGCGGTGCGGGGGGTGGCGATCCAGCAGTGCCTGCACCGGAGACAGCAGGAAGGGGGTGAGCACTTCGTCGGGCTCGGCTAGGTCGAGCGCCCTCTCCAGGGCGCGTTCGGCGGCGTCCCGGTCGCCGAGCCTGTCCCGGGCGACCGCCTCTAGCGTGTACGCCGTAATCACCCGGAACCCCGCGATGTCGGGAACGGGGTCGTCCAGCACCGGGGCGAGCTCAGTGAGCGCGGCACCTGGGTTGTCCTCGGCGAGACACAGCGCCGCGGCGGCGATCCGGATGTCCGGATGGTCCCGGTCCTGCTCGGAGAGCCCGTCCAGGAGCTGCCCGGCACGCTCGGCCTGGCCGAGGCGCACCAGGGAGTGCACCTGCTGCGCGCGTGCCCGGGAGAGGAGGTACTGCGGTGAGGCGATCTGCCGGGCCAGCGGTTCGACGGCCTGGAAGGCGGCCAGGGCCGCTGCGTCACGGCCCCGCGCCTGCTCGAACAGGCCACGGAGGTGGCGGATCGCCAGACTTGCCCCGGGCTCAGTTTCTGTCCTGACACCGCGCTCGGCGCGCCGGACCCACGGCTCGGCCTCCTCTCGCCTTCCCTGCGTCAGCAGCACCGTTCCCAGTATCGCGCAGGCGACATCGAAGGCCGGGTCGTCGGTCCAGCCATGCCGCCTGGCCAGTTCGATCGCCTGCCTGCTGCAATCAGCTGCGGAGATAAGCGAGCGGGACCGGGAGATCCCGGTGGCCAGGTAGGCCAGGCCGACAAACTCCAGATAGGGCCGCCCGCTCCGGCGGGCCAGCTCGACGCTGCGTTCCAGGTGCTGCTTCGCGTCATCGTGCGCGCCTGCCCAGCGCTCTGTGCCACCGAGGCTGATCAGCGCCAGGGTGCTCAGGTCCGCACCCAGGCCGGGTGCCACCGCGTCGCTGCCGGCGTGCTCGGCCATGTCCCGCAGCCGGGCGGCGTGGTCGGTCGCGGCCGGCAGGTCGCCTCGCTGGCGGGCCAGCAGCAGCCGGACAACCGCCAGCAGCAGCCGCGCCTGTCCCTGCCCGGCTTCGGGCTCGCTCTCCAGTCTCTGCTCGGCCAGGGTCAGGTACCGCTCGGCGGCCTCCAGCGATCCGCGGGCCAGCTCATCGGCCGCGGCCACCACCGCCAGCCTGGCATCGGCCGCGGCCAGGCCGGCCGGGAACCCGGCCATCAGCTCGTGGATGGCGCCGGCCTGCCCGTCCAGGTAAAGCCCGGGCCAGTGGTCGGCCAGCAGCTGCGCGGCCAGTGCCCAGTCTTGTGCCGCCTGGGCGTGCCGGATGGCTTCGGCCGGGTACCTGTGCCCGGCCAGCCACCCGGCGGCGGCCCGGTGCAGCCCGGCGATCTCGCCCGGCGCGGTGCGCCGCAGCTCCAGCCGCAACAGTCCGGCGAACAGCTGGTGGTAGCGGAACCATGACCGTGCCTCGTCCAGCGAGGTCACGAACGCGTTGGCCGCCTCCAGGTCCTGCAGCACCCGCTCGGCGCCCTCGTCCCCGGTCAGTAGGCCCGCCAGCTCCCCGTTCACCCGCTCCAGGATGGAGGTGCGCAGCAGCAGCAGCCGCACCTGCTCACCCTGCCGCTCGAGCACCTCGGCCAGCAGGTACTCCGCCACCGTCCGCTCGGTGCCGGAGAACCCGGCCGCGAACCGCTGCGGATCCGGGTGCTCAGCCGCCGCCAGCGCGGCCAGCCGCAGCCCCGCCGCCCACCCTTCGGTCCGCTCATGCAGCGCCGCCACCGCCGGGCCGGGCAGTTCCAGCCCTGCCGCCTCGAACAGTTCCGCCGCCTCGGTCAGGCTAAACCGCAAGTCCGCCGCGCGGATCTCGGCCAGCTCGCCTTTCAGCCGCAGCCGGTGCAAGCCCAGCCGCAGGTCGTGCCGGGTCGCCAGCACGAACCTCAGCCCCGGCGGCGCCCGCATCAACAAAAGCTCCAACTGCCGCAGCGCCTGGTCCGGGCCGAGCTCGTGGACGTCGTCGACCACCAGCCACAACCGCTGCTCCAGCGGCGCGAGATCGTCAAGCAGCCGCTCCACCAGCGCCCACCCGTCCAGGTCCGGCGCCGCCGACACCGCCCGCACCAGCTCAGACCCCGGGCCTGTCGCCCGCAGGGCGCTGACCACCGACAGCCAGAAGCGCTGCGGGTCCCGCACACCCCGCCCCGCGTCCACCCATGCCGCGCGCCCCCCCAGGCCCGCCTCGCCGATCCACGACTGCAGCAGCACCGTCTTCCCGCTGCCCGCAGCCCCTGACACCACACTCACCCTGGCCGGCCCCCCGAGCCGCCCGAACAGCCCCCGGCGCGACACCACCCCGCCCCGACCGCCGCCAGCCCCGCCCCCGACCGCGGACTCCGACCTCGCAGCAGATCCCACAGCGACGATAATCTCACGGCACCCCCGGCTATCCCCCTGGCCAGGCACGTGATGCGCACTGAACATCCTCGACGCGGCACCTTCGGCACGGTCCTGCTTGCGCGCCGGCAAGTTCAGCGGGCCGGCGATGACTCACGCGGACTAGGTGAGGCGTGGTCACCCACCCTCCGCCGATGCTCATCTCGTGGACCAGATGACGGAGCCGGAGTTCCGGGCCGACACCTGGTAACACGGCCAGCGCAGACGAGCAAACGGCAGGAGAAGGTCATGGCGGCCAGGAAGACAGCACTCTGCCAGCCGCGCATGAGGAAGGACCGGCAAGACCGGCACGGCACTCGCGCCAAGCCGACGCCGAGCGGCCGCCAAGTCGCCCCTGCAGGCTGGCAGTGTCCCGCCTGATCGAGCGGAGGAGGAGATTACCGTGCCATCTGAAACGCCGCAAGCCCGAACTGTTGCCCCGCGAGCCCCGGCCGCGACCACCGCCCAGCCTTCGAGGCAGCTGGGCCTGGTCCTAGCCGTCATCGCGACGGCCCAGCTGATGGTCGTGCTCGACCTGACCATCGTCGTCGTCGCGCTGCCGCACATCTACCAATCGCTCGGCTTTTCCCCGACGAACCTGGAGTGGGTCGTGAACGCCTACGCGGTGGCGTTCGGCGGGCTGCTTCTGCTCGGCGGCCGGGCCGGGGACCTGCTGGGGCGCCGCCGGATCCTCATCGCCGGGCTGCTGGTCTTCGCGCTGGCCTCGCTGCTCGGCGGGCTGGCCACCGGCCAGGCCTGGCTGATCACCGCCCGCGCCGTGCAAGGCGCCGGCGCGGCGATGGCCGCGCCCACCGCGCTGTCGCTGATCGCCGTCACCTTCCCCGAGGGCCGCCCGCGCAACCGCGCGGTCGCGGTGTACTCCGCGATGGCCATCGTGGGCATCGTGGCCGGGCTGATCGCCGGCGGCCTGCTGGTCACCTACCTGTCCTGGCGGTGGGTGTTCTTCGTCAACGTGCCGATCGGGCTGGTGGTCGCCGCCCTGGCCGCCCGGGTGCTGCCCGAGACCGGACGAGGCACCGGGCGGTTCGACCTGCCCGGCGCCCTGACCGCGACGGCCGGGGTCGCCCTGCTGGTGTACGGGCTGTCCAACGCGGCGACCACCCAGGACGGCGTCTCGCACTGGGGCGACACCAAGGTCGTCGCGTCGCTGGCCGCCGGCGCGGTGCTGCTCATCGCGTTCGTCGTGATCGAGGCCCGCAGCAGCCACCCGCTGATGCCTTTCCGGGTGCTGCGCAGCCGGGACCGGTCCGGGGCCTACCTGATCAGCCTGTGTGTCGGCACCGCGCTGGTCAGCATGTTCTTCTTCCTCACCCTGTTCGTGCAGGACGTGTGGGGGTACAGCCCGCTGAAGACCGCCGCCGCCTACCTGCCGTTCGTCCCGGCGGTCCTGGCCACGACCGCGGCCGCGCAGCAGGGAGTGCGCCGGATCGGCGCCCGGCCGCTGCTGATCGCCAGCAGCGCGGTCGCGGCCGCCGGGATGTTCTGGGCCTCCCGGATCACCGAGCACAGCACGTACGCCGGCGGGATGCTCGGCCCCGAACTGCTCCTCGGCCTCGGCCTGGGCCCGCTGTTCGTGCTCATCTTCCTGGTCGGGCTGACCAAGGTGAACCCCGGCGACACCGGCGTGGCCTCCGGCCTGGTCAACGTCGGGCAGCAGGTCGGCGGGTCGATCGGGCTGGCGGTCATCGGCACCGTGGCCTTTACCGTGGTGGCCAACAGCCTGCAATCTGCGAAGGCCGCGGCCGCCGCGGCGGCGAAGGCCGGCGCGCACCCGTCCGCCGCCCAGGCGGCCGCGCTGCAGACCCAGGCCTACCACCACGCGCTGGCCACCGGGTTCTCCCGGGGCTACCTGGTCTCGGCGGGCGTCCTGCTCCTTCCGGCGATCATCGCGCTGTTCATGATGCGGGTCAGCCGCCAGGACCTGTCCAGCGCAGACCCGGCGGCGGCCGGTGACGCCAGCTCACCGAACCCGGCCGAGGCTGAGGAAACCCGCCATCGGGTCATGCCCCTCCAGCCAGCGGATGCACACCGGCCAGAACCGGGACAAGCGTGATTGCCGTGCCCGGAAGCCGCCAGGCCGGCACCGGCAGATCAACACCATTCAATCCGAACCGCCCGGGTACATGCCCCCGGAATTGCGACGGCTGCCACCGGGCCGGCCGGCGCAGACCCGCGACCAGCACGGCCCCGCAACCGCATCGATGACGCGACAGCGGCTCACCCATTCGACCGGGCACATGAGCCAAGGACGCTCACATGACCGAGTTCCTTGACGTTCCGGGGCGGGCGGATCGCCTACGACGTGACCGGCAGCGGCCCGCTGGTGGTGCTCTCGCACGGCATCGGCGACCGCCGGCAGGACTACCGGTTCCTGGCCCCGATGCTGGCCCAGGCCGGCTACCGGGTGGTCACCGCGGACCTGCGCGGACACGGCGAGTCCAGCATGGGCTGGCCGTCGATCACCCGCACCGACATCGCCGGCGACCTGGCCGCCCTGAGGCAAACCCGAGCCGGGCGCCCGGGCTGAGCTCACGACAGGCAGGGAGCTCTTCATGTCGGCCAGGATGAGACTCGGTGCGGCGCGGGCGTGGGCTTCGCCTCCGCGGACGCGGGAGACCGTCGGCGCCAACCTGGTCTGCCCATCATCCTCGCCGCCGTCAGTGTGATGTCCATAGCCGGCATCCGGCGAACCGCCCCCACCCGCTGAGGCCTGGCCCGCCGGCGCTCTCGATCCGATGGAGACCTAGTGATACTGCAAGACGCATTCACCGTAGAGCCGTGGAATCTGCACGAGACTCACCTGGACCTGGACCTACTGGCTCAGACCGAGTCGGTGTTCGCGCTGGCCAACGGCCACGTGGGCTGGCGGGCCAACCTCGACGAGGGCGAGCCGCACGCCCGCGGTCCCGCCGTCGCAGACTCGGTGGTCGAAGGTCAGCGTCAGCTCGGTCACCTTGCCGGCGGCCAGCTGCCCGCCGACAGCCCAGGCCCGGTCGATGATCCGGCCCAGGCCGAGGATCGCTACCTCCGGGTGGCTGATCCCGGCGGCATGGCACCGGATGACCGCGACGGCCTCACCTACGTCGCCGACTCCCTGCTCAGCGTCATCTGGCCCGTATCCATCGCCGACGGCACTGTCTCAGCCTGGGCGCGGCCCGCAACTGGCTCCCGACGGCGGCCTCGGCGCCAACGGGCTGAAGCTGCACGACGGCGCGGTGCGGGTCAGCAACACCCAGCTCGGGACGCTACTGCGCGTCCCCCTCTGGCCTGACGGCTCCGCCGGCCCGATCCAGACGATCGCCACCGGCCTGGCCGACATCGACATCCTGCTGGCCAGCCTCCACCGGTAGCGATGCCGAGGCAACGTTTGCCCGGCGGGCGGGCGCCTGGACGGGGCATGCTGGAGCGGTGAACGGGTCACCGGTGGCGGTGGAAGCGGTCCGGGTGCAGCTTGACGACGTGGCGGTTGGCGACCTACGCCGGCGGTTGGCAGCTTCGCGACTGGTCCCCGATGACGGCGGCGGGTGGGAGCGGGGCATTCCGCGGCCATGGCTGGCCGATCTGCTGGCCGGCTGGCAGCGGTTCGACACCGGCGCGTTCCAGGCCCGGCTGGACCGGCTCACTCACCTCCGGGCCGTCGTGGGCGAGCAGGTGATCCACCTGGTACACGCGCCCGGCCACGGGCCAGCGCCGCTGCCGCTGGTGCTGACGCACGGCTGGCCCAGCTCCTTCTGCGAATATCTCGACATCCTGCCCCTGCTCACCGACCCCGGCGCGCACGGCGGTGATCCGGACGACGCATTCACGGTCGTGGCGCCGTCACTGCCCGGCTTCGGCTTCTCCGGCCCGCCCCCCGCCGCTGGCCTGACCGCCGATGCGGTCGCCCGGCTCTGGCACCGGCTCATGAGCGACGGCCTGGGCTACCGGCGTTACGCCGCCCACGGCAGTGACCTTGGAGCCGGCATCACCGCCCGGCTCGCGCGCGCCCACCCCGGCGCCGTGGCAGGCATTCACCTGGCCACCCCCGGGCTGGCGGCCGCGCCCAGACCCTGGAGCCCTACTGAAGAAGCCCACTTTGCAGAGGCCGGCGCATGAACCGGCGAGGAAGGCGGCTATGCACACATGCACTCCACTAAGCCCGCCACCCTGGGCGCCGCCCTGCACGACTCACCGGCCGGGCTTGCCGCATAGATCGGGGAGAAGATCATCGCCTGGAGCAGCCAGACAGCGCACGGCCAGCCCGCGTTCCCCCGGGACCTGCTGCTGGCGACCTTGACCCTGTACTGGGTCACCGGCACGATCACCTCGTCCCTGCTGCCCTACTGGGTCTACCGGCATGCGCCCGCCAGCGCCCTGCCGCCTGGCGAGCAGGCTCCCGTTCCCACCGCCATCACCATCTTCGGCGGCGAGCAGGTCCCCTTCCCCAAGCCGCCCCGCGAGCTGGCCGAGCGCTACTTCAACGTCACCACCTGGGCCGAGTACGACCGCGGCGGCCACTTCCCCGCCGTGGCCGAACCACAACTGCTCGCCGACACCCTGCGCAACGCCTTCAGGCCACTACGGACGCCAGCGCCGTCGTAACCATTCCGGGCGGGTGGCTCCCGCACAGCACACCGGTGACCCTCCGGGCAGCAGCGGACATGGTTTCTTGCGGACAGTACCCGCCGGACACGATACACAGGCATCCGGGCACGCTGGCGCGCCAGAACCGGGCGATCTGGCCGCAGAAAACCCAGTACGCCGCCATGCCAACGCAAGCAAATATTCGGCAGGGAGGATGTGGATATAGCTTCCGGCCCGGCCCTGCTTCTGCGGTTTCGCGTTGGTTCGGGCGTAGGTTCGGGAGCCTGGGTCCGGCCTGACCTTCGATTCGGTTGACGCCCTCGCGGGCTGTCCTGCTAACGATTCGTCGGCCGGGCCCAGGTTTTTGTGGCACCCACCGACGTGCCGGCCTGATCTGCCCGTCCTGTGCAAGAGGCCGGGGTTCACGGGTCCGACGGCCAGCGGGTGCGTGCCACCCCCTCATCCAGAGAAAAGGGATGGCATGACCATCGTAGAAGACACGCGTGCCATTACTGGCGGCGTGGACACTCACGCCGGCTCGCACGTCGCCGCCGCGCTGGACCCCATCGGCGGCCTGCTCGGCGTGCAGGAGTTCCCGGCCACCACGGGTGGGTACGCGCGCCTGCTGGGCTGGCTGGGCGGGTTCGGGACCGTCGCCCTGGTCGGCATCGAGGGCACCGGCAGCTACGGCGCCGGCCTGGCCCGCCACGTCACCGCCGCCGGCGTCCGGGTCGTCGAAGTCGACCGCTCCGACCGCCAGGACCGCCGCCGCCAGGGCAAGTCCGACCCGCTCGACGCGGTCAGCGCCGCCCGGGCCGCACAGTCGGGGCGGGCCCGCGGTGCGCCCAAGGGCCGTGACGGCGCCGTCGAGGCGATCCGCGCGCTGATGGTCGCCAAGCGCAGCGCCCGCTCCGAGCGGACCCAGACCATCAACCAGGCCAGGGCCCTGGTCCTAACCGGCCCCGATGACCTGCGGGCCCGGTTCAGCGGGCACACGCCCGCCGCCCTGGTCACCGGCCTGGCATCACTGCGTCCCCGTCCCGGCAGCACCGTCGGCTACGCCACCCGCGTCGCGCTGCGCGAGCTGGGCCGCCGCGCGGAGTTCCTCGACGACCAGACCGGGCGGCTCGACGAACTCATCGTCCCCCTCGTCACCGCCCGCGCTCCCGGCCTGCTCACCATCTACGGCATCGGCCCTGACACCGCCGCCCTGCTGCTGATCGCCGCCGGGGACCACCCGGAGCGGCTGCGCTCGGAGGCCGCCTGGGCACACATGTGCGCCGTCGCCCC
>CAWHMD010000011.1:0-145422 GCA_963830385.1 uncultured Actinomycetes bacterium
AGGTGTCCCCGCCGGCCCACTCGAACACGTCGAAGCCGCCGTCGACTACTTCGACTTCACCGCCCCCGACGGCAACCGCCTGAGCCTCTACTCAGAAGCTCTCGCCGCCATCAAGCGGCACCGTAACGAGTAAGCCGCTGCTGTCCTGGCTGCGAAATTCGCCCACACTAATGCGTCAGCCCTCGGCGAGCGCGGAAAACTTTGCCGCCAGCTCGCTTAGAAGTGCCAGTGTTTCTGGCCGTCCGGGCAAGTCTGCTGGAAGGTTCTTATTCGCGTCATCGACCAAGTGCTCGGTAATGATGCGCCGGACTTCGCGGCGCTGGCGTGGGGTTATGTCGTCAAGCCCGAACCAGCCCAGATTCTCGCCCACCACTCCTGTGAGATGCCCGGCAAGCTCGACATCATCGGTATCCCTAGCGATGTCCCTGAGCACCCAGTCGAAGAGCCACGAAGCCGCCGACCATCGCACATCGGGCGACAAGCTGACCGTTCCCGCCATTATTGACCTACCAGAAAGACGGATGGCCCGAGCGGGCGAATGAACTCTTCGACCTGCGTAGTCTGCTGTGCCGAAAAACTCGACACGTCGATCGGAACAAAATCTGCCTTACTCATGTGATCAAGTATTCGATTCTGCAGATTAGGCCATTGTCGATCGAAAAACTTCGGGTCAAAGTTGCCCACTGCGTCATAGGTATTTCCGGCCGAATCGATCCAATCGACGCCTGGCCTGGCTGACCGCTGCAGTACAACTCCTCGTTCCTGCTGGACACGTAGAGCCGTATCGTACTCATTCTGGCGATACGTACCAGTGCCAGGATCCATGCCGAGCTCGCGGGACGTGTTGTACGGCGCCAGCCCCAGCGGATCGCTCAGAACCTGCGGATTTACCACGTACCCATGCGGATTCGGCGCCGCCGCCAGGCCCAGCGGATCCGGCGTCAGGTACGCACCGGCCACCGGGTCGTAGTAACGGTGCTGGTTGTAATGCAGCCCCGTCTCCGGATCGGAGTACTGCCCCGGGAACCGCAACGGCGTCGACGCTTCCCCGCGCCAGGCTGTTGTACCCCACAACGTCTGCTGCTGATGCCCCGCCAGCGTCCCGTCCGGCGCCGCCAGCTCGGTGGGGGTGCCCACCAGGTCGGTAACGATCGCGTAGAACCGGCGGTCGATCTGCTCCTGGGGGGCCTCGGCCAGGTCGCGGCATCCCTCGCCGGCCTGCCCGGTGGCCGTGGACACCTCGGCCTGCACCACCGGCGTGAAGCTCCCCGGCCGGTAGTCCCACGTGACCACCTGTCCACTCCGGCCGCCCCGGCCAGCCACGATCGAGGAAGACTGTTCAGCCAGCACCGGGCCGTCCCAGGTGAAGTCGGTCTGCTCCACGGCCTCGCCATCCGGGCCGAGGCGCTGCTTGGCGATGCGGCGGCCGAACGGGTCATACCGGTACCGCCAGCAGACCCGCTTCGGGGTGGTCACGCCGACGAGCCGGTCGCTGGCGTCCCACTGGTACTGCCACACGTCGGGCTTGCGGGACAGCCGGGTGACCTGCCGCTGCACGACGCGGCCGCATCGATCGTGCCGGTAGCGGACGTTCCCGGCCCGGGTGAGGAGCGTCCCGCTGATCTCGCGCGCGCCCTGCCCCTCGCTTCCGCCCGAGGCCCCAGTGGCCACCGCCGGCCAGCTGCCTCCGGCCAGGTTCCCGGCCGGGTCGTACGCATACCGCTCGGCCCAGTCCGCGCCTTCGACCGCGGTCACCCGCCCGCCCCGGTCGAGCCCGATCGTCCGGGTCCCGCCCAGCAGCTCGTCGATCCCGGTCACCAGCCCGTCGCAGTTGTAGGCGTAAACCCGCCGCTGCACCACCGGTCCCTCAGGGCCCCCAGCACCCAGAGCCTGGACACTCAGGCGCCCCCGCCGGTCCCACTCCTGCGCCAGCACCAAACCGCCCGGCAGCTCGCGCCGGACCTCCCGCCCGGCCTCGTCGTAGCCGAACCGGATCTGGTGCTCGCCCGCCGCCCCGGACGTCCCGGCTGCCCCGGGCACCCCCGCCGTCCCGGCTGCCCCGGCAGCCCCGGTCGTCAGCCGCACCGGCTGGCCGGCCTCGTCGTAGTCCCACTCGGCGACCGCCCCGAACGGGGTGACCCGCCGTCGCCGGCGTCCGGCCACGTCGTAACCGGAGCTGACCGTGCGCCCGTTGCAGGTCTCGGCGGTGATGCGGCCGCACGGGTCGCGGTCGAGCCACACCTCCGCGTCCGGGTTCCGCGCGTAGACCAGCCGCCCGGCCAGGTCGTAGCCGAACGTCGTGGTGGTCCCGCCGCTGATCCTCATCGCCACGTTGCCGAGCTGGTCGTGCCGGAACGCCACCCGCTGGCCGCAGCCGTTGACCTGGCTGGTGAGCTGCCCGGCGGCGTCGTAACCGTAGCGGCTGGTGGCCCCGTTCCAGTCGGTCTCGGCCACCAGCCGGGCCCCGTCGTAGCCGTAGCTCCAGGTCAGCCCGGCCCGCCGCACGCTCGTCAGGCGCAGCCCGTGATCGTAGACGAACTCGGTGCAGACACCGTCCGGCCCGGTCATCGCCACCGGCTGGTCGAACGGCCCGTAATCGTACCGGGTCAGGCTGCCGCCTGGGCTGAGGTGCCGGGCGAGGTTGCCTTCGGCGTCGTAGTCCCAGTATTCGGACGCGCCGTCGGGCAGCGTCCGCTCGGCCAGCCGGCCCTCCGGTGTCCACGCCAGCTCGGTGACAGCCCCATCGGCCCCCACGATCCTCGTGACCCGGCCCAGCCGGTCCCGCCGGAAGCGGGTCACGGCCCCGCCCGGGCCGGTCACCCGCACCGGCAGCCCGGCCGCGTCGCAGCCGACCAGCGTCACCGCCCCGGCCGGGTCGGTGACCGAGGCCAGGTGCCCGGCCTTGTCGTAGCCGAACCCGGTGGTGGCGTCGTCCGGCCCGGTCACCGCGGTGCGCAGGCCGCGGTCGTCGAACTCCTGCACCCAGGCGTGCCCGGCCGGGTCGGTGATCCGCACCGGCAGATCGCGTTCGTCGTAGTCGGCGCTGGCCTGGCTGCCGTCGGGCCGGGTGACGGTGGTGAGGTTGCCGTGGCGGTCGTAGCGGTAGCGGGTGACACGGCCCAGCGGGTCGGTGCAGCTCACTACCCGGCCCCGGTCGTCGTGCTGCCAGCGGGTCTGGTGCCCGAGCGGGTCGGTGATCGCGGCCACCCGGGCCTGCTCGCTGATCTGGTACCTGGTCACCGCCCCGCCGGCGTCGGTCCAGGTGGTGACCTGCGCGTCCGGCTCGTAGCAGTAGCGGCCGGACAGCGCCTGGGCGGTCCCGTCGCCGCGCACGCAGCGCCCCTGGTCGTCGTAGCAGTACTCGTAGCTGTGGGCATTCCGGTCCAGCCACCCGGTCAGCCGGCCGTCGCCGTCGTAGCTGAACCGCAGGGGCAGACCCGAGGAATCGACCACGCCGGCCAGGTTGCCGTCGCCGTCGTAGCGGTAGCCGATCAGCAGGCTGCCCTCCACCGCCAGGCCCGCTATGTGCCCGTCGGCCATGACCACCTGGACGTGGTAGCCGCCGGAATGGCACAGCAAGGCCGGCTGGCCCGCCTCGTCGTAGCAGAACGCCAGCTCGTGCCCGGCCCGGTCGCGCACCGCCGCCAGCGGCAGCTCGCCCTGGCCGTCGGCCGTCCGGAAGTAGGCCGGGTGCGGCTCGAACCGCCAGCTCAGGCCCTGCTGCGGGTCGGTCACGGTCCAGCCGCCGTCCGGTTCGGCCCGCAGCGGCCACGGCGCCCCGGTCACCGGCAGCACCGTGTCGCCGGCCCGGCCGGGTTCCCGGCTCTCGCCGTCCGCGGCCATTCCCGGCCGCGGCCAGATCAGCGCCCGCCCGTCCCCGAACACCCCGATGACCCGGTCCGGGCCGATCCGCAGCCGCTGGTCGAAGGTGGACGCCCAGGACCGGCCGAACCACCGGCCCGCCCGCCACGAGGACCGGTGCATGCGCTCCACCACCAGCGGCAGCACCCCGGCCAGGGTCAGGTCGGTCTGCGCGAGGATCACGTCGCCGGTGGCCACGTCGACCGGGTCGCCCGCGGTCGGGATGTCGTCCGGGGGCCTGCGGCGGCGGCCGGATTGCCGGCCAGGCTGTCCGCGCCCGTCGCGGCCGCGTCCTCGCCCGAACCCAGCGCCACCCGCTCGGCCGCGCTGCCGGCGTCGGCGGCGGTGCCCGCCCCGTCCGTCCCCACCGCCAGCGCCACGTTCGGCAGCAGCCGCCCGGCCGCCTGGAACGGGTCGCTCGACCAGCCGGTGCCGGCCAGCCCCCGCGCCAGCTTGCCCGGGTCGGTGCCCGCCTCGGCCAGGCCCGCGCCGGTGCTGGACAGCCCGGCCACGTACTCGGCCCGGTGGTCCACGTTCCACGGGTCCAGCGGGTCGAGGACGCGCGCGAACTTCACGATGCCGGCCACGCCGCCGACGATGCCGCCAGTGAACGCGATGTCGGCCAGGTTCGTGGCCTGCAGGCCGTCCATGACGTCGTCGCCGAGCCGGCCCCACAGCGACGGCTCGGCCGGGGCCAGCTCGGTGGCGGGCCGGATCGCGCTGGCGGCCGACGCCGCCGCCGCGTCCCGGGCCGTCCGGGCGTCGCCCAGCAGCTGGGCCGCCTGCTGCCGCAGCGCCGTCCCCGGGTCCTCGAACGCCCCCGGCGGGGTGGGCGCGCTCCCCGGGCCAGTCCCGCCGGCGACTTTCCCGCCGGCCGCCGTCCCGCCGGCCAGCTTGGTGTCGTAGGCCTGGACCGCGCGGTTGTAGGCCGCGACCTGCGCCTGGTAGCTGGCCTGGGCGTGCGCGGTGGCCTGTTGCCCCTGCTCGTACCAGGTGATGGCCTGCCGGGCCTGGTCCTGGGCGGACTCGACCGCGCCCGCGTAGGACTCCAGCGCCCCGGCGGCGGTGCTGGTCGCCGACGAGGCGTCCTGCCACTGAGCCGGGTGCGGCGTGAACCTGGCCCGGAACGCGTCGGCCGCCGCCCCGGTCCAGTGCGCGGTGTCCACCCCCCGCAGGCCCCGGGCGGTCTCGCCGAGCGCGCCCGAGAACGTCCGCAGGGTGGTCGCCGAGGACCGGATCGCGGCCGGGTCGCCGTGCACCAGCTCGGCCGGGTCGGAGGTCTCGCCCAGCTCGAGTTCGGCGACGTCCGCGCCCAGGTGATAGCCAGCCTGGTCGCCGAGCGTGTCGACGGCCCGGGCCGCACCGGTCAGCCCGGCCGCCGTCAGCCCGTCCCCGGCCAGGTGAGCGCCGTCGCTGAGCCCGGCGCCCAGGGTCTGCTTGGCGTCGTTCCACAGCGAGCCGAACAGGTCACCCACCCCGGCTCACCCGGCCCCGCCGGTCGCCTCGGACAGCCGGTGGTAGACCGCCGCCGAGGCCTTCAGCTCGTCCCGGCCCACCGCCGACCACTGCTGTCTGGCCTGGTCACCGGCCTGGGTCCAGGTGGTGCGGCCGCCCGGGGTCTGCTCCCCGCTGGCCAGGGCCGCGTCCTGCGACCAGGACGCCTGCGCGGCCTGGCCCTCGCTCAGGTGCGGGTCCCCGGCCACCGCGACCGTGACGTTCTTGGCCACGCCGGTCAGGTACTGCTCGGTGCTGGCGTAGATCCCGGCCGACAGGCCCAGCCGGGCGGCGAACTGGTTACCGTCCTGGACCAGCGACCGCACTCCCCACGACCACCGGTCGCAGAACCCGCCGAACGCGGCCGCCAGGTCCGGGTGGCCCGCCTGCAGCCCGGACAGCGAAACCCCGGAGAAGCCGCGCCCCACCTCGGCCGTCTCGTCCAGGCCGAGTCCCTTCAGCGCGGTGATCGTTTCGTTGATCCCGCGGGCCGTCTCGCTCAGCGCGGCCCGGTCGACCGTGAACCCGTCCGCCATCCCGTCACCTTTTCCCGCGTCCGGTCATATCGGGGATCACGGTCCCGGCACGGTCACGGTTCATCGCGTTTTCCGAATCATCATTTTTGGGAAAAGGGTGAACCGTGGCCGGCGTGATGCCGTTGTTGTCCGGTAACGGAAATTAGGCAAAAAGCGCAGAAAGCGAGGTGACGCGGGTGCCTACCGGCGAATCGGCCGTGGACCGGGCGGCCATGGCCACCGCGGCCAGCCAGGTCGAGCAGGCGGTCTCGGTGATCCAGGGACTCCAGTCGAGCATGAACGGCTACGTCAGCCAGCTGCAGAGCGGCTGGCAGGGCCAGGCCGCGTCCGCGTTCTCCAGCACCTACGAGGCGTTCAGCGCCGACTTCGCGAAGGTGCGCAGCGCGCTCCAGTCGATCCAGGAGAAGCTGGTCGCCACCCACGGGACCTATCAGGCCGCCGAAGAGACGAACACCAGCCAGGTGACCCGGGTCGCGGGTCTGCTGAACGGTTAGGGGCACGCGATGAGCGAATACACGATGGCCGTGTTCGGCACGCTCGAGGAGGGCCAGGGCGATTTCCAGCGCACCTACTCCGCGCTCCAGTCCGAGGTCTCCTCGCTGGAGTCGCAGCTGCGTTCCTCGCTGTCCCGCTGGGACGGCTCCGCCCAGACCGCCTACTACCAGGCCCAGGCGCAGTGGAACGCGGCGATGGCGAACATGGCCCAGGTGCTGAGCCAGCTGGCCACCGTCATCGGCACGGCGAACAGCAACTACCTGAACGCCGAATCGCGGAACACCGCCCTGTGGAGCGGCTGACCGTCCATCGCGACGTGCTCCGCGCGGTCGCCGGCCTGCTCCGGTCCGACCTGGCCGCGCTGGACGCGGCGGTGACCCGGGTCCAGGCGGCCGGCTCCGGCGCCGCTTCGCTGCGCGGCTGGCCCGCCGGTGACGTGTTCGGCGGCCACGTGACCGCCGCCCACCAGGCCACCGTGGAACTGGCCCGCGAACTGGCCGACGCGCACCAGGCCGTCGCCGCGAACCTGGTTGCCTCGGCCGCCAGCTACGACGCCGCCGAGGCGGACAGCACCCGCGCGGTCCGGGCGGTCCCCGTGTCCGGGGCACCTGTGCCATGACCGTTTACCAGGTCAAGCCGGACGCGGTGCCGGCCGGCACCGGACCCCTGACGACCGCCGAGATCGCCGGCATCCTCACCCGCCTGGACCCCACGGCCCTGCAGGACGCCGGCGCCGCCCACACCCAGCTGGCCCGCGAACTCGGCGCGGTAGCGGCCCATCTGGCCCAGGAGGCCGGGACGCTGGCCGACCACTGGTCCGGGACCGCCGCCAACGCCGCGCTGGCTCAGTTCCAGCGGCTGCACGAGCAGGCCGCCACGCTGGCCGCGCAGGCCGGCCGGACCGGCGCAGCGCTCACCTGGCTGGGCACCCAGGTCCTGCCGGCGTTCCAGCACCCGGCCGACCCCGCCCAGGCCCGCCAGTTCCTCACCCAGCTCACCGCCGACCTGATCCAAGCCGACACGTCCCTCCCCTCCCAGCTGGGCACCGCTGCTCCCGTCGGCAGCACCAGCCACACCCACCCCGCCAGAAACACCAGCCACACACTGCTCCTAAGCCACCTGCAGAGCGTCTCGCCCACTCCCGCCCCCGGCGCCCCGGCGGCCACCGCCAGCTCCGCCCCACCCTCAGTCCCGGCTGCCCCCGCCGCGGTCCCGCTTGCCGCCTCCGCAGCGTCTCTGGTCCTGCCGGCCGTGGCCCTGACCCGCGTCCGTCCGGGCGCGCCACTCACACCCGCCACCCCAGCCGACCCACCAGCCGCAGCGACAACAGCAGCCGTGGAAGAAGTCCAGACGACCCCTACCCCCCTGCCCGCTCGCCCCGCCGCCCCCACGCGCCGCCCCAGCCGCACCACCACTCCGGCCGCGAACTCCGCCTTCATGCCGGGTACCGCCACCGGCACCACCCCGCCCAGCCCGGAGCGTCTCCGCCAGTCCTGGATCACCGAAGACCGCAACCTCTGGGGCCTCCCCGACTCCTGCGTCCCCGCCCTGATCCAAGGCACCTGACTCACAAGAAAGCTCGCGCTCTCTGAACACCGGGCCATCGGCATCACGCCGGCTTGCGGGCTCGCAGCGCGAGGATCGTGGGCACCGCCCGGTCGCCATGCTCGGCAACATGCTCAACCAGCAGGCCGGTCCGGACAAAGGCGTTGAGCAGATCGGCCAGCGGGTACTGCCGCATCCCCACCCGTACCCGGATGAACTTGCCCCACCACGCGGCGGCCGGTTGCCAGCCCGCCTGCCGGTAAGTGGGGTGGGCGCGCACCCCGCCGTCGTCCAGCCATTCGATGTGCGGGCCGTTGAAGCACGGGTGGGCGCCGTAGAAGCCGAGCAGCCCGCCCGGCCGCAGCACCCGGGCGGCCTCCGCCAGCACCACCCCGAAGTCGTCCACATCGGTCGAGATCCACAAGGTGGCGACGGTGCCGAAGGTGGCGTCGGCGAACGGCAGCGCGGCCCCGTCGCCCCGGACTATCGACCGGGACCGGCCCCGCGCCACCCGCAGCTGGTCGGCCGAGTAGTCCAGGCCGACCACGGTCCGCCCGGTCGCCGCGAGCGCGCCGAAGTGATGGCCGCTGCCGCAGCCCAGGTCCAGGCAGAGCCCTTTCCCCGGGCCGAACAGCTCCCGGATTCGCCCGGCGTGCCGGTCGGCGGCCGGCCGGTTCCAGTCCTCGTACCAGTCGGCGTACCCGTCGTATCGCGCAGGCTGAGCCATGCCCCCGACGCTAACCACGCGCCGCGGACCCGGCCAGCTCCTCTCGCGCTCGGCGAACGCGGCCCGGGTTCTGGCGTGCCACCCTCAGCCGCGCACGGAGCCAGCGCCTCAGTCGAAGAGGCCGTCGCCCCAGCTCTGCCCCCGCTGCAACCCCGGCGGACAAGCGAACACCGCGCTCCCCGTGTGCTGGACGTACTCGTTCAGCGCGTCGGAGGCCAGCGAGGTCTGGAGCTTGATGAACTGGGACGGGTTCTGCATGAACGCGATGAAGAACAGGCCGCCCAGCAGGGTCCCGCGCACCGGGTCGATCCCGTCGGTGAACGAGTAGCCGCGCCGGAGGATGCGAGTGCCGCCGTTGTGCTCGAAACTGGCCAGCCGCATGTGCGCGTTCATCGGGATCGCGGTGCCCAGGCCGCTGGCCGACCTGGCGCCGAAGTTCGGCGTGGTGAACTCGGTGCCGCCGGACAACGGAGCGCCCGAGACCTTCGACCGGCCGATGACGTTTTCCTGGTCTTGCAGATAATCGCGATCCCAGTTTTCCACGAAGATGCGGATCTTCCGCGCCACCAGGTAACTGCCGCCGCGCAGCCAGGCCTGGTCCGACTCCTTCCCGACCCACACGTAGCTGTTCATCAGGTCGGTCTGCTCGGCCTTGATGTTCCGGGTGCCGTCCTTGAAGCCGAGCAGGTTACGCGGGGTGGCCTGGTCGGTGGACGTGGTCGAGGTCCGGCCGAAACCCAGCTCCATCCAGTTGTGCTCGACCACGCCCATGCCGATCCGGGCCAGGTTGCGCACCGCGTGGAACGCCACCAGCGGGTCGTTCGAGCAGGCCTGCACGCACAGGTCGCCACCGGTGTAGTCGGGGTCCAGGTTCTCGTTCGGCAGTGGGGGCAGCTCGGCCAGCGCCGAGGGCTTACGGCTGGCCAGCCCGAACCGGCCGTCGAAGAGCGAGGGCCCGTAGCCGACGGTGATGGTCAGCTGCGACACCGGCGAGCCGACCGCCTCGCCGGTGTCGACCGGCGGCGCGTAGGCCCGGTTGTCCTCGCCGACCAGCTGCCCGGCGGTCATCCGGGCGGCCGCCGTGGTCCAGTCCTTGAGCAGGTCGCGCACCTCAGCCCGGCTGACCCCGGCCACCACGTTCATGGTGCCGAAGGCCAGCCGGTCCTGGGCCGGGGTGGCGATGCCCGCCTGGTGGGCGCCGTAGAACGGCACGGTCAGGTTGTTGTCCCCGTCCACCGTGTTCGCGTCGGCCGCGCTGCTGGCGCTGCTGCCCCGGCCGAAGTAGCCGCCGAGCCCGCCGGCCACCGCGCCCGCCCCGAACAGGCCGGCGCCGGCCAGCACTCCCCGCCGTGACGGCCGGTGCCCGGTGAACTGCTCTGTGCCCTGTTCCACTTGCTCGTCGCGGTCCACTCAGGCGGCCCCCACCTGCACCGAGACCTTCGACAGGGCTTCGGCCAGCGCGTTCACCGACGACGAGAGCTGCCGCCGGCCGCTGTCCGGCACGGTCGAGTACTCGACGTAGCCGGTGTCGTCGTAGCCGGGGCTGGCCTGGTACTGGCTGAGCTCCTTCAGCACGGCCGTGTGCTGCTGGCTGATCTGGGTGAGCAGGCTGGGGTCCTTCTTCTGCAGGTACGGCGTGAACAGCGAGACGACCTCCATCGCCCCGTCCACGTTGGCCTTGAACACCGGCAGGTCGGTGTTGGAGTAACGCTCTTCCTCACCGCTGATCTTGGCGGTCGCCGCCTCGTTGATCAGGTCGGTGGCGCCGCTGGCCATCTCCAGCGGGTTGTAGCTGGCGCCCTTGACCAGGGTCAGCAGCTGCTGCTCGTGCTGGACCAGCCCCGTGCACAGCGCCGGCGCGCCGGACAGCGTGTTGTTCGACCACATCAGCTGCTCGAGCCGGTGGAACCCGATGAACTGCGACTGCACGGTGACCGGGTTCTCCCAGCGGCCGTCGATCTCGGTGTCGAGCGAGCCCCAGATCTCCGCGACCGGCTCGATCCGCTCGTAGTAGACGCGGGTCTTCGGGTAGAGGATCTTGGCCTGGCTCAGGTGGCCGGCGTCGACCGCCTTGCAGAACGTCTGGCTGCTGGACACCAGCTCGGTGGTGTTCTGGTTGATGTAGCTCTGGTAGCCGCTGACGGCCGCGGCCAGCTGCGGGTTGGACTGCCAGGTCCCGCCGCTGGTCTTGCCGGTGACCTTGAACGTCCAGTGCTGCCGGGACGCGCCCGGGCAGTTGATCTCGTAGCTGCCGGGCTGGATCGTCAGCTCGAAGCCGCCGGACAGGCCGGGGGTGAGGTTCTCCTGCTCGCCGAGGATCTTGGCCAGGTCACCCGTCCGCAGCTCGGCCTCGGACACCGCGCTGGCGTTCTTGTTGGTCACGTTGAACTGCACGTCACCGGCGGTCACCGAGGCCGGCTTGGGCTGGCAGCCCTGCGGGGTGAGGGCGATGCTGACCGTGGTGGCCTTGCCGGAGTCGGCGGCGGTCTTTGGTTTGCCTGAACCCGAACTTGAGCAGCCCGCGACGATGAGGACAGCGCCGGTAACGAGTGCGGCCAGGCCGGTGATGCGAGAGGTCTTGCCGCGGATCTTGCTCCGCCGGCCGTCAGTGCTCACGCGGGACTGCTCCTTCGATATCAACGGAAAGGTCCTGAGCCGGCGCCGTCCTGGCGGCCGGGGTAGCCGGGGCGGGCTTCGCAGCCGGCTGACAGACCTGCTGACGGCCCCGCCCGGCGGGCCAGGCCACGATCAGCACCATCGGCACCAGGTACACCAGCCAGGCGATGACCATGATCCAGCTCGGGAACGGCTGGATACCGAGCACCCCGGTGAGCAGCGAGGACAGCGGCGTGCCCGGCCGTACCAGCCAGGACAGGTCGAACGCCTGCGCCTGGCCGAAGTTCAGCCAGCCGGCCTCGTTGGCGGTCATGAACGCGGTCATCACCAGGCCGGCCGCCACCACCACCAGCACCAGGCCGGTGACCTTGAAGAACCGGGCCAGGTTGAGCCGGACCCCGCCCTTGTAGATGCCGTAGCCGATCACCGCGGCCAGCAGGATGCCGATCACCGCGCCGATCCAGGACGTGGTGGCGTCCCCGGAGGCGTTGAAGGTGGCCAGCAGGAACACCGCGGTCTCGAAGCCTTCGCGCAGCACGGCCAGGAAGGCCATGATCACCAGGGCCCGGCTCGACCCGGAGGCGAGGGCCGACGCGGCCGCCCCTTCCAGCTCCTTCTTCATGCCGCGGGCGTGCTTGCGCATGAACATGATCATGTAGGTGACCATGACGACGGCCAGCGCGCCGACCACGGTCTCCAGGCCTTCCTGCTGCCGCTGGGGCAGGTCATGCGAAATCACCTGGAGCGCGATGGCGATCGCGATGCAGATCAGGACCGCGATCCCGGTCCCGGCCCAGACCTGCCGGAGCGCATCCCGGCGGCCCTGCTGCCCCAGGAACGCGGCGATGATCCCGACGATCAGCGCGGCCTCCAGACCCTCCCGGAGGCCGATCACGAACGTAGGCAGCATCGGCGGCGTCCCCTCTGGACCCACCGTGCCGCGCTGCCGCGCCATGCCGTGTCCGCGAATTAGATTAGGTATGCCTTACCTAAATAAGGCCAGGCATACCTAATCGCAAGTGTCAGCCGTAGTCAAGAGGCGCTGATCACACCGAAAAGGGCCGCCGCCCCCGCTGGGAGCGAGGACGGCGGTCTGGAAAAACCTGAAAAAGTTTTGGTCAGGAGGGCGCTTCCGCCGCTGCGGCGGGCTCGGCGCTGAGGGTCTGCGGGGGAGCGGCCTCCTCCTCGGCCGGGCGGCGGGTGAGCAGCGCGACCAGCGCGCCGGCCACCGCCACCACCCCTGCGACCAGGAAGGCGGTGCTCATGCCGCTGGTGAACACGCCGTGGCTGACCCGGGTGATGACCTCGGCGACCTGAGCCGGGACGCTGGACGGGACCGGGGCCACGCCGACCGAGACCGCGCTTTCGGCCTGGGCCAGCTCGGCCCCGCTCAGGTGCGGCAGCCCGGCGGCGCTCCAGCGGACCGGCAGCAGGCTGTCTACCCGGGCCGACATGATGCTGCCGAGGATGGCGGTGCCCAGGGTGCCGCCGACCTGCATGGCGGTCGACTGCAGCCCGCTGGCCACCCCGGCCAGTTCGCGGGCGGCGTTGCCGACGATCACGTCGGTGGCCCCCACGATGACCGGGCTGAGCCCGAGGCCGAGCAGGACGAACCACACGATCGTGTCCTTCGGGTCCGAGGTCGCGGTGAGCCGGGACAGCCCGAACAGGGCCACCGCGGCGAAGATCATGCCCACGCAGAGCGGGATCTTCGGGCCGAGCCTGGTCAGCACCCAGCCGGAGACCGGCGAGCCGACGATGAGCATGGCGGTCATCGGCAGCAGCCACAGGCCGGTCTTGACCGGGTCGTAGCCGTGCACATTTTCCAGATAAAAGGTCATGAAGAACATGGCCCCGAACAGCGCGAACATGAGCAGTATGACCAGGACCACCCCGGCCGACAGCGGCACCGCGCGGAACAGCCGCAGGGGCAGCAACGGCTCGCTGGCACTGCGCTCGCGCCAGATGAACAGCGCGGCGCCTACCGCCGCGGCGGCGAAGAAGCCGATGGTCCTGCCGCTGCCCCAGCCCCAGGCCGAGGCCTTGATCAGGTCGAAGACCAGCAGGAACAAGGTGACCGAGAGCAGCGCGATGCCGGGCACGTCGAACGACCGGGCCGCCGACGGCGGGGTCTCCTTGAGCACCAGCGCGCCCACCACCAGGGCGACGATGCCGACCGGCACGTTGACGTAGAAGCAGGCCTCCCAGTTGATGTGCTGGACGAGCAGTCCGCCGACGATCGGGCCGGCCGCGGTCGACGCGCCCAGTACCGCCCCCCAGATGCCGATCGCGGCGTTCAGCCGGTGGGCCGGGAACGTGTTCCGCAGCAGGTCCAGCGCGGTCGGCTGCAGCATCGCGCCGAAGATGCCCAGCAGCACCCGGAACGCGATGATCAGGACGGGTTGGCGACCGCGACGATCGTGCCGTCCAGGGCCACCATCATCACGCCCAGGGCGACCGACAGCAGGGTCAGCATCGGGTTGCCGCGCAGCCCGCGGCGGCCCGTTCCCGGCTCGCCGGCCCTCGCGGCGACGGCCAGCCCTCTCGAATCGCTCATCGTTTCTCCCTCAGCCAGAATCCGCGGCACCCGAGCCCGGCGGCGCCCAACCCGCGCCGCCAGAACCCGCGGCAACATTATGTCATTCAATGACATTTGACAATCAATGACTCTGGTCATCAGCTGACGTATGCTGTCACCATGAGTCCGCCCGCCGAACAGCTGGAGCCGGCCCGCCGCGAGCGCAAGAAGCGCCAGACCCGCGACGCGCTCCTGCAGGCGGCCCTGGCCCTGTTCGAGCAGCAGGGCTACGAGCACACCGCGGTCCGCGAGATCACCGACGCGGTCGACGTGTCCGAACGGACGTTCTTCCGCTACTTCGCCAGCAAGGAAGACCTGGTGATCTCGTTCATCCGCGAGCGCACCGAGGTCTTCGTGCGTTTCCTGGCCGCTCGGCCGGCCGCCGAGGAGCCGCTGACCGCGATCCGCCAGGCGTTCCACGAATCGCTGGCTGAGCAGGCGTGCACCCCCGGAGACGACGGCGAGAAGGTCGAGACCTACCTGTCGGTCATCCGCCTGATCGAGGCCACGCCCTCGCTGCTGGCCGCCAACTTCCGGTTCCTGCACGACCACGAGGACGAGCTCGTCGGCGTGCTGGCCGCCCGCGAGGGTATCGACCCGGTCACCGACCGCCGCCCGCGGCTGCTGGCCGCGATGTTCGGCGCCATCGGCTTCCTGGCCAGCCGGGAGTGGCAGGAACAGGGCAGCCCCGGCCCCGAGGCCATGGCCGCCGCCTTCGACGCCTACGCCGACCAGGCGACCGCCGCGCTGTCCGGCCACTGGACCTGACCTCCGCCCGGTCCCGTCCAGGCCGAGGTCCCGTTCTGTCGGTGGCCGCCGCTACCGTTGCTCTATGACCACGCTGAAGGACCGGCCCAACACCGCCCTCCTGGTCGTCGACGTGCAGAACGGCGTCGTCGGCGGGGCCTACGCGCGCGACGTCGTGGTGGCGAACATCGCCCGCCTGGTCGAGCAGGCCCGCCAGCAGCAGGTGCCCGTCGTCTGGGTGCAGCATTCAGCCGACGAGGAGCTGATCGAGGGCACCGACGACTGGCGGATCGTGCCCGAGCTGACCCCGGGCGAGAGCGAGCCGCTGATCGGCAAGCGCTACGGCGACTCGTTCGAGGACACCGGCCTGGAGTCCGTGCTGGGCCGCCTGGGTGCCGGCCGCCTGGTGGTGGCCGGCGCGGAGACCGACGCCTGCATCCGCAGCACCCTGCACGGGGCGTTCACCCGCGGCTACGACGTCACCCTGGTCGGCGACGCGCACACCGCCGGCGACAAGACCCGCTGGGGCGCGCCGCCGGTCGACCAGGTCATCGCCCACACCAACCTGTACTGGAGCTTCCAGGACGCCCCGGGGCGTACCGCGGGCACGGTCGAGACCGCCAAGGTCGACTTCAGTCAGGACTGAGCCACCGGGCACAATGGCCCGGTGAGAGCGATCACCGGGTTCCTGTACGAGATCGGGCTGCTCAAGCGCTATCCGCGGACGGGCTGGCTGCAGCTGGGCGTGCGCACCCCGGAGTCGGTCGCCGACCACTCGTTCCGGGCCAGCGTGGCCGCGGCGGTGATCGCGAGCATCGAGGGGGCCGACCCCCAGCGGGCCGCGTTCCTGGCCCTGTGGCACGACTCGCAGGAGACCCGCACCACCGATCTGCCGCACCTGGCCCAGCGCTACGTCGAGGCCGTCCCGCACGAGCAGGTCACCGAGGACCAGACCCGCCCGCTGCCGCCGGCGCTGGCCGGGCTGGTCCGGGCCGCCGTCGGTGAGTACGAGGCCGGCCGGACCCTCGAGGCCCGCTGCGCCCGGGACGCGGACAAGCTGGAGATGCTGCTGCAGGCCCGGGAGTACCAGGACCAGGGCCACCGCGACGTCCAGCCGTGGATCGACTCGGCGCTGAGCCGCCTGAGCACCGCCACCGCCCACCAGCTCGCCGCCGAGGCCCTGCAGCAGGCTCCCCTGGACTGGCTCGATCACGCTCGCCCGGCGCCCTGAGCACGCCGGCGCCGGGCGCGATCACGGGGTAGCCGGCGGACGACGACCGCAGCCAGCACCACCGAGGCATCGCCGACGGTCAGAAGCCGCCGAAGTTGTCGTCGCCCCCGCCGCCGAAGTCGCCCCCGCCGAAGTCCCCGCCCCCGAAGTCTCCGCCACTGAAGTCGCCCCCGCCGCCGAAGTCCCCGCCACTGCCGTCGCCGCCGAAGCCGTCGCCTCCGCCGAAGTCCCCGCCGCCGAAGTTGTTGTTGCCCACGTCCCCGCCGCCGAAGTCCCCGCCGCCGTCCCAGCCGGGGCCGCCGCCCCAGCCCCAGCCCGGGCCACCCCAGCCCCAGCCGGGCCCGGACAGCGCCTCACCCAGCAGGAACCCGGTGAACAGGCCCGGCCCGAGGCCGTAGCCGCCCCAGTACACGGGCGCGAACCCGGAGTTGGCGTAGTACACCGGGGCCGGTGAGCCGGTCTGCTGCACGGTCCGCATCTCCGGCTCGATGCCCTGCTCGATCTTGTGAAGGTCATTGGCGCACACCGGCACGTCGCGGGTGGGGCCGCCGTCCGGCGGGGTCCACGGCGCGTCGGCCACCGACATGCCGTGCCGCGGGTCGAAGAAGCACGACGGCCGCCGTTCCGGCGCGGGCTGCCCGTGGGCCAGTGCGTCCGCCACCGCCAGCCGGTACTGCGCTTCGCCGATGTTGCGGCTGACGGCCATCATGTCCTGTGGCTTGCGGGCCGCATCCAGCGCGGCCGTGCCCCGCTCGTAGGCGGCCAGCGCCGCTGCCTGCGCGGCCGCCGCGTCCGGGTGCTGCTGGATGGCGACGTTGCTGTCCTGGTCGGTGATCTGCTGGTTGAGCGCGAGCAGGTCGTCCTGGGCGGCCACCTTGGCGTCCTTGAGCTCGCGGGCGCGGCGGGCCCGCCGCGGCCGGACGACCAGCAGCCCGACCAGCAGGCCGATGATCAGCAGCACGCCGATCACGACCACCACCGCGATCCAGGCCCCAGACGATGAGGACGACGACCCGGAGCCACTCGTGGACCCCTTCCCCGCCTGCGCCTTGGCCTGGTCAACGAACTCGGTCAGCGCCGCCGCCGGGTCGTTGCCGTGGTCCTGCACCGCCGTGGTCGCGATCTTCGCGGCCTCGTTGTCGGCCAGCACCCCGCGGTTGTAGGCCCCGAAGTGGTTCAGCCGGACGTCGTAGAACCCCACCACGAACTGATCGTGGCTGCTCAGGTCGCTGATGATCTGGTCCATGGCGGCGTTGTAGCCGCCGGACCCGGAGGCGGCGGCCACCACGTAGATGGGCTCGCTGCCGATCTGCTGCTCGAGCTGGTCCTGCTGGCTCTGCGACAGCGCGCTGCGGGCGTCGCTGGCCACGCACACCGAGTGCTGCGCCAGGCAGCTGCTCAGCGAGTCCGCGCTCGCCCCGCGGGCGGCGGCCGCGGCGTAGACCGCCCCGGCCGCCCCAGCCGTACTGGCCGCGTTTGCCGCCGCGACCGACAGGCCGCCCACCGCCAGTCCGGCCATGGCCAGCACGGCCGCCAGCATCGTCAGGATTCTCTTCACGGCTCATCATCCCCGTATGACCGTTTCCGTAGATTGGCCAGGTTATCCACTCCCCGCTCAGATCCGAAACCCTCCGCTGGCCGGTGACGCCGCCAGTCACGCCACCGGCCAGCCGGCCACCGGTCAGCGCACGCTGGCGAAGAACTCGCGCAGGTCGGCGGTCACCAGGTCCGGGTCGGTGGTGTAGCCGAAGTGGCCGCCGCGCGGGTACTCGGTGTAGCGGACGATGTTGTTGGCGCGCTCGGCGCAGGCCCGGATCGTCCGGAAGTCGTACGGGAACACCCCGACTGCCGTCGGCACCTTGTTCGGCAGGTCCCGGTAGCCCGCGCCGCTGTGCGCGTCCTCGTAGTAGTGCCGGGCGCTGGAGACTCCGGTCCGGGTGAACCAGTAGATGCTGGCGTGGGTCAGGTAGGTGTCCACGTCGAGCTGGCCGGTGTAGTCACCCCAGCCCGTCCAGATCTCGGCGTTCCAGGCCAGCGTGGCGACGGGGGAGTCGGTCAGCCCGTAGCCCAGTGTCTGCGGCCGGGTCTGCTGGATCTTCTGGTAGCCGGCCTTGTCCTGGAAGTCGGCGGTGCTGCCGCCCAGGCTGGCCCGGTCCGCGCCGGTCATCCGGGCCGCCTCGGCCGGGTCACCGGACGGGAACGCGAAGATCTGCAGCAGGTGCACGCCGATCAGCCCGTCCGGCGCGAGGATGCCCAGCTCGCGGCCGGCCAGCGCCCCGGTGTCGCCGCCGGCCACGCCCCAGCGGTCGTACCCGAGCCGGGTCATCAAGGTGGCGAACGCCCGCGCCATCCGGGCGCTGTCCCAGCCGCGCTCGGTGGTGGGGCCGGAGAAGCCGTAGCCCGGCAGCGACGGCACCACCACGTCGAACGCGATCGACGGGTCGGCCCCGTGCGCCCGCGGGTCGGTCAGCGGCCCGATCACGCCCAGCAGCTCGGCCACCGAGCCCGGCCAGCCGTGCAGGAGCAGCAGCGGCAGCGCGCCCGGCTCGGCCGACCGCACGTGCAGGAAGTGCACCGTCTGGCCGTCGATGACGGTGGTGAACTGCGGGTACTCGTTCAGCTGAGCCTCGTGCGCACGCCAGTCGTAGCCGTCGCGCCAGCGCTCGGACAGCCGCCGCACCTGGTCCAGCGGCATGCCGTAATCGGTACCGGCCGCGGTCAACTCACCGGGCCAGCGGGTCGCGGCCAGCCGGGCGGACAGATCGTCCAGGTCAGCCTGCGGGACGTCGATGCGGAACGGGTCGATGCTCTGCGAAGTCGTCATACCTTCACGCTAGAAAGCATTCCGGCCAGTTTCTGGCCTCAATCCCCACGGCCTCGCAACTCAATCCGCGGCCTTCACCGCCGTGCCCACGACGGTCGTGTAACCCATGGTGAACTGGCCGCCGATCGCGTCGACGGCCGCCCCGATGCCGGCCAGCAACTGGCTGAGCGTGTCCGCGGGCAGCCGGTTGTTGCCGCCGAAGGTCGGTACCGTGTCCAGCCATTCGTCCCGGGTGTAGCCGCGCTCCCAGTCGAACCGCCACTGTTCCGGCTCCGCGAACGCCCCGGTCGCCCGCATCCCGTCGGCCGCCCGGCCGGCCAGCCGCGCGTACCCGTCCGGCCCGGGCAGGCCACCTTGTACCGGCGCGCCCGGCAGCGTCTGCCGGATCGCCGCGGCCATGGCTTCGCCCAGCTCCGCCGGTGGCCGGGACGCGTTCCAGAACACCGCCAGCCGGCCACCGGGCGCCAGCGCCCGCGCGACCTGGCGGGCACCGGCGGCCGGGTCCACCCAGTGCCAGGCCTGGCCGGCCACCGCCGCGTCGAACTCGCGGCCGGGCGGGTCCCAGTCCTCGATCCGGGCCACCTCGACCTCGAGCCCGAGCGCCCGGGCGCGAGCGGCCATCCGCTCGTCCGGGTCCACCCCGAGGACCTCGGCCCCGGCCGCCTGGAACAGCCGGGCCACGATGCCGGTGCCGCAGCCGACGTCCAGCACCCGGGACCCCGGGCTGGTGGCCAGGACCCGCTCCACCAGCGCCGACGGGTAGCTGGGCCGGGCCCGGTCGTACTGGTCCGCGTTCGCGCCGAACCCCTCCGCCACCTGGCGAAACTGCTCCGACCCGAAGCCGGGCAGCCGCGCGCTGGCACCGTCCTCGGCCGATTCCGCCCCGTCCGGTTCCACGCCGGCGCCCGACGACTGCGCGCCGGCCCGGCCGGCCCCGATTCCGGTAGAGTGGGCACACGCCCACCTTAAGTGGGCAAGTGCCCACTCGTCAACGCGCCCGGAGGTCCAGTGCCGACTGGGGTGGCTATCTCCGATCCGCGTGAGCAGTTGTTCGCCGCCGCCGAGCGCATCCTTTTGCGCGACGGCCCGCAGGCGCTGACCAGCCGCGCGGTCACCACCGAGGCGGCCTGCGCCAAGGGCGTGCTGCACCGGCACTTCGCGGACTTCGATGACTTCCTGGCCGGGCTGGTGCGGGATCGCATCGCCCGGCTCGGCCCCCGGGCCGATGCCCTGCTCCAGGCGGCCGGCACCGGCACCGTGACCGGCAACCTGACCGCCGAGCTGACCGACCTGTTCGGCTCGGTGGCGGTGGCCGTCGTCGCCCTCATCACGTTCCGCGATGACCTGCGGGCCCGGCTGCGCGAGACCACGCCGGCCGGCGTCCCGCTGCTCACCGAGGCGGCCGCCATGCTCGCCGCCTACCTCGCCGCCGAACGTGACCTGGGCCGCCTGGCCTGGGACGCCGACGTCGCCACGCTCGCCCCCACCCTGCTCGGCGCCGGTCACCTGCTGTTCGCGGGCCGCGACACCCCGCCCGCGCCCGCCACCGTGCACCGGACCGTCGCCACCGTCATGGCCAGCGTCGTCCGGGAGCCCCGGCTGACCGGCGACCGCGACACCGGGCAGGCCATAGACACGCCCGGCGACCGGTGACGCCGCCCGCCCGGCCCACGCTGGTCGTGATCAGCGGCCCGCCCGGGTCGGGCAAGACCACGCTGGCGCACCAGCTCGCGCGCGCCCTCGGGTGCCCGGCGATCTCCCGGGACGAGATCAAGGAGGGGATGGCGGGCAACGTCCCCGGCTTCACCCCCGGCCGCGACGACGAGCTGTCGCTGGCCACCAACCGGGTGTTCTTCGCCGTGCTGGAGACCCTGCTGCGGGCTGGTGTGACCACCGTGGCCGAAGCCGCCTTCCAGGACCGGCTCTGGCGCCCCGGCCTGGAACCGCTCCTGCCCCTGGCCGGGATCCGCATCGTGCACTGCACCGTCGACCCCGAAGTGGCGTTCCGCCGCAGCCTGGACCGGAGCGCTGGCAACCCGCACCGCCGGGCGCACGCCGACCCCGCCGAAGCCGACGCCGGCCGCTGGCTGGAACGCCTGCGCAGCTTCGACCGGGTCGATCTCGGCGTCCCCTGGATCGAGGCCGACACCACCGACGGCTACCGGCCCGGCCTGGCCGGCCTGGTGGCGTTCGTCACCCGGCCCGGCCCGGCCGGGTCGGCCCCACACTAGGATCGCGTCATCGATCCCCGGCCCGGAGGTGGCTTGATGCCCCCGCAGCACCTGAACAACCGACACCGCGACACCCTGCAGAAGATCTTCGCGCACCCGGTCAGCCACAACGTCGAGTGGCAGGACGTCCTCGGGCTGCTGGAGGCGGTCGGCGACATCGAAGCCCGCCCCGGCGACAAGATCGCGGTGACGCTGGACTCGGAGACCGAGGTGCTGCACCGGTCCGGGAGCGCCAAGGACCTCGACGAGAACCAGGTCGTGAGCCTGCGCCGCCTGCTCGCCAGCCACGGCATCGAGCCCTGACCCACTGATCGGCGCGGGCCCACCGGCTACCCACTGCCAGGCGCGGGCCCACCGGCGGCCCGCCGACGCCACCGGCGCCCCCCGCCGACACCCCACCGGCGCGGCCCGTCACCCGCACCGCTTAGTTCACACGGCCTTCACGGACTGGATCTGTTGCGCTACCCATCGCGCAAGTTGTGTTCGGATCTGTTCCGCAACGGTGAAAACTGTCCAGCCAGTCGCCACCTGGAGGCCCGTATGCACTGGAACGGCCTGCGCCGTCCACGGCTCGCCGTCCTGTCCGTTCTCGTCACCGCGGCCACCGCCGCGGTCACCGCGATCGCGGTGACCGTCCCGGCCGGCGCCGCCAGCAACCTGTCCCTGCTGGTCCTGCCGGACCAGGGGAAGAGCGCGATCTACAGCTTCGCCAGCTCGGCGACCAGCTCGATCGACCTGACCATGTACGAGCTGAAGGACACCACACTGGTCAACGACCTGGTGGCCCGGGAGAAGGCCGGGATCAACGTCCGGGTCATCCTCGACCGCAGCACGAGTCCTACGACTCCAGCGCGTACAGCACGCTGACCAAGGGCGGGGTGAGCGTGGTGTGGTCGTCCTCGGCCTTCACCTACACCCACCAGAAGACGCTCACCGTGGACAATCGCGAGTCCTACATCACCACCGGCAACTTCGACACCACCTACTACTCGACCAGCCGGGACTACGGTGTCTTCGACACCGACACGGCCGACGTGACCGCGGTGGTAGCCACCTTCAACGCCGACTTCGCGCACAAGTCGATCACGCCCTCGGACGGCGACGACCTGGTCTGGTCGCCGACCGACTCGCAGACCCGGATCCTCAGCGTGATCAACGGGGCCAAGTCCTCCCTCGACATCGAGCAGGAGGAGTTCAGCGACAGCACGCTGGTCAGCGCGATCGTCTCGGCCGAGAAGCGCGGCGTGAAGGTCCGGGTCGTGGTCGAGGACCCGGCTGACTACTCTTCCGAGCTCAAGCAGGTCATCAGCGCCGGCGGCACGGTCGAGGGCTACTCCTCCTCGACCGGCTTTTACATTCACGCCAAGGCCATCGTGGCCGACCGCGGCACGTCCACGGCCAAGGTGTTCGCGGGCTCGGAGAACTTCTCCAGCAACTCCCTCAACGACAACCGCGAGCTCGGCCTGATCACCACCGACGCGGGGGTGCTGAGCGGCATCGAATCGGCCTTCACCTCCGACTACGACGGCGGCACCCGCTACTCGGGCTGACGCCGCGGGCCCGTGACCTGCGCCCCTGGCATCCCGTCGCGCCCCATCCATCCCCCTGACAGGTGCGCGGTGGACAATACTTTCTGGCTCAACCATTCATCGCGAACGTAGGAGGTCCAATGGCGGACTCAGGGCTCAACCCCTTCGAGGGTCTTCCCGATGCCCCGAACTTCACCGTGACCAGCTCGGACATCACCGACGGCGGCCCGCTGCCGCAACCGCACGCCAGTGGGGTGATGGGCGCCGGCGGTGAGGACCGTTCCCCGGAACTGTCGTGGAGCGGCTTCCCCGAAGGCACCCAGAGCTTCGCCGTCACCTGCTATGACCCGGACGCGCCGACCCGCAGCGGGTTCTGGCACTGGGCCGTGTTCAACATCCCGGCCTCGGTCACCGAGCTGCCGGCCGGGGCGGGCGACCCGGGCAGCATCAGCCTGCCCGCCACCGCGGTCACCCTTCGCAACGACGCCAGCATGTCGCAGTACATCGGGGCCGCGCCCCCGGCTGGCCACGGCGTCCACCACTACCAGTTCGTGGTGCACGCGCTCGACACCGACCACCTGGACCTCGACCCGGGGTCCACGCCCGCGTTCCTGATGTTCAACATGCTCAGCCACACCCTGGCCCGCGCCGCCATCATCGCCACCTACGAGCAGAACTAAGCGTGGCTGGGGGGCCACCGCCGCCGGGCCGGGCGGCCGCGAAGACCAGGCCGTGGACGCGGCCCGCGCTGCTGGCCGTGACGGCCCTGGCGGTGGCTCTCGCCACGGCCTGCACGGGCGGCAGCGGGACCAAGCCGGGGGCCACGGCCAGTCCCGCCGGTAACGCCCACGGCAGCACCGCGGCCGGCCAGCCGTACTGGGTGTCGACCTGGGCCGCCAGCCCGATGGCGGCCACGCCGCCCAGCCTGGCCGGGACCGGCGACGTGTCGGCGGCCGGGTTCAAGGACGAGACGATCCGGGATGTGGTCTGGGCCAGCACCGGCGGCCGGTCGGCCCGGATCCGCCTGTCCAACCTGTTCGGGACCCGGCCGGTCACCTTCAGCCAGGTCGACCTGGGGGTCGCGGCGGGCGGCGCGGCCGTCGCCGCCGGCACCAACCACCCGGTCAGCTTCGGCGGCCGCGCCTCGGTGACGATCAAGCCGGGCACCGAGGCGGTCAGCGACCCGGTCCGGTCGGCCGTCCCAGCCGAGACCAGCCTGGTGGTCAGCCTGTTCACCGCGTCCGCGACCGGCCCGGCCACCTACCACGCCGACGCCGAGGGGACCAACTACATCGCGAGCGGCAACCACGCCGGCCGCGATCCGGCCGCCCCGTTCAGCGGGCTCACCGGAGCCTGGTACTTCCTGGACGACGTCGACGTGCGGGCACCGGCCGCGGCGGTGGTGGCCCTGGGCGACTCGATCACCGACGGCTACCAGTCCACCCTCGGGGCCAACACCCGCTGGCCCAACGATCTGGCCCGCCGCCTCCGGGCCGCCGGGCAGCCGCTGTCGGTGGTCAACGAGGGCATCAGCGGCAACCGGGTGCTCAGCAACTCGGTCTGCTCCGGCCAGAGCGCGGTGTCCCGCTTCACCCGCGACGTGACCGGCCGCAGCGGGGCCCGCGACGTCATCCTGCTCGAAGGCATCAACGACATCGGCTACAGCCAGGACCCCGACACCGGCTGCGTCACCCCCAACACGAACGTGCCGGCCGCCCAGATCATCGCCGGTTACCAGCGCATCATCGCCGCCGCTCACGCGGCAGGCTTGCGGATCTTCGGCGCCACCTTGACCCCGTTCCAGGGCTCGGACTACTACTCGGCGGCGGCCGAGGCCAAGCGCGAAGCGGTCAACCACTGGATCCGCACCAGCCACGCCTTCGACGGCACCATCGACTTCGACCGGGCCGTCCGCGACCCGGCCGCCCCCCTCGAACTGGCCCCCGCCTACGACAGCGGTGACCACCTGCACCCCAACGACGCCGGTTACCAGGCCATGGCCAGCAAAATCAACCTGTCCATGTTCAAGAGCTGAACCCCGCCCGCCTGCCACCGTGGGCTGTCTCTGGCCGAACCACCCATCGCTTGACTTTGGGTGACCTTGATTGATCTTGTTTGACGTTTTACGATTTTCCTGTCTCAGTGCCGAGATCAGGAAGCGCCGATGATGATCAGGTCCCGGATCAGTCTTTCGCTGCTCACGATGACGGCCCTGGCCGCCGGTCTGGCCGTACCCGCGGCCGCGGCCGGCGCCGCCACGACCGGCGGGCCGGGGAGCGGCCGCTGGGTGTCCACCTGGGCCGCAAGCCCAATGGCGGCCACCCCGCCCAGCCTGACCTCGGCCACCGACTTCTCCTCGGCCGGGTTCAGCGACCAGACCATCCGGAACGTCGTCTGGTCGAGCGCGGGCGGCCGGTCGGCCCGGATCCGCCTTTCGAACGTCTTCGGCACCCAGCCCATCACGTTCCGCCAGGTCGACATCGGCCGGTCCGCAGGCGGTGGCGCCGTCACCGCCGGGACCAGCCGCCCGGTCACCTTCGGCGGGCGCGCCGCGGTGACGATCAAGCCGGGCGCCGAGGCAGTCAGCGACCCGGTGGCGCTGAACGTCCCGGCCCAGACGGATCTGGCGGTCAGCCTGTTCACCGCGGCCGCCACCGGGCCGGCCACCTATCACAGCGACGCCCAGCAGGTGAACTACGTCGCCGTCGGCGACCAGGCGCGCAGTGACTCGGCCACCGCGTTCACCACCACCAGCCAGAGCTGGTACTTCCTGGACGACGTGGACGTCCAGCCCGGTCCCGCCGCCCCGGCCGGGGTGGTGGCCTTCGGCGACTCGATCACCGACGGCTACCAGTCCACGGTCGGCGCCAATGCCCGCTGGCCCAACGACCTGGCCCGCCGATTCTCGGCCGCCGGCCAGAACCGGGCCGTGGCCGACGAGGGCATCAGCGGCAACCGGGTGCTCAATGACTCGGCCTGCTTCGGCGTGAACGCGCAGTCCCGCTTCTTCCGCGACGTGGCCGAGCGCAGCGGGGCCCGGTACGTCATCATGCTCGAGGCCATCAACGACATCGGCTTCAGCCAGGACCCCGACTCCGGGTGCACCGCGCCCAACACGAACGTGTCGGCCGCCCAGATCATCGCCGGTTACCGGCACATCATCGCCGCCGCCCACCGGGTCGGCCTGCGGATCTTCGGCGCGACCCTGACCCCGTTCCAGGGCTCGGCCTACTACTCGGCGGCCGGTGAGACCAAGCGGGAGACGGTCAACCACTGGATCCGCACCAGCCACGGGTTCGACGGAGTGATCGACTTCGACCGGGCGGTCCGCGATCCGGCCCACCCGCTGCAGATCCTGGCCGCCTACGACAGCGGCGACCACCTGCACCCGAACGACGCCGGCTACCAGGCCATGGCCAACGCGATCAGCCTGGCCATGTTCCACGGCTGACCCCGCGGTTCCCCGGCTGTCCCCGCGGTTCCATGGCCGACCCCGCGCCGACCCCGCGCCGGCCCCGGCTCCACCCCTTCCTGTCCTACTACGAGCCGTAGTAAGTTGGGATGGGGCAGTGGACGACGGGTGAGGTGAGCAGATGGCCGCCGAGCAGCTTTACGCGATCGTGGCCGGCGGCGGGATCGCCGGGATGGCCTCGGCGGTGGCGCTGGCTGAGGCGGGCTGGCGGGTCACCGTCCTGGAGCGGGCGCCCGCCTTTGGCGAGGTCGGCGCGGGCCTGGCGCTGACCAGGAACGGGATGGCCGCGGTGGACGCACTCGGGGTGGGCGACGCGGTCCGCGCGGCCGGCTACCGGACGGCCAGCGCCGGCTTCCAGGACCCGGCGGGCCGCTGGCTCATCCGGCTGCCGCCCGAACGGGATGGCCAGGCCGCCATCACCACGATCTGGGGTCAGCACCGCCAGCGCCTGCACGCGGTGCTGTACCAGGCGGCCACCGGCGCGGCCGGTATCGAGCTGATCACCGGGGCCGAGGTCACCGCGGTCCGGCCCGGCCAGGCGGACGGTGACCGGGCCGAGGTCACCTGGCAGCGGGACGGCCAGGCCTACACCGCCCGGGCCGACCTGCTGGTGGCGGCGGACGGGGTCCGCAGCGCGGTGCGGACCCAGCTGTTCCCGGCCGTCGAGCCGCGCTACGGCGGCAGCACCAGCTGGCGCGCGGTGGTCCCGGACGTCCCCGCCGGTGGCCCGTTCACCGCGATCTGGGGCCCGGACGCCGAGTTCGGCGCGCTCGGGGTGAGCGACCACGAGACCTACTGGTACGGCTATTTCCGGCACCCGGCCGGGGCCGTGTTCCCGGACGAGCTGGCCGCCGCCCGGGACCGCTTCGCGGGCTGGGCCCCGTGGGTCCGCGACCTGCTGACCCAGACGACCGCCGACCACCTCATCCGCAACGACGTCTACCACCTGCCGGAGGGCCCGCCCACCTACGCGACCGGCCGGGTCGTCCTGATCGGGGACGCCGCGCACGCCTGCCTGCCGACGGTCGGCCAGGGCGCGGCCATGGCGCTGGAAGACGCGATCTGCGTCGGCCGCCTGATCGCGGCCCCGGCTCGGGCGGGTACGCCGCTGGCCGCCGCGCTGACCGAGTTCGACCAGGCCCGCCGCCCCCGCTGCCGCCAGATCGTCCGCACCGGGATCACGATCGCCCGCATCGGCGCCGACCTCGGCCCCGGCTGGCGGCAGACCGCCCGCAACACCGTATTTCGCCTGCTACCCGCGTCCCTGATGCTGCGCGGCGGCGCCTCCATCGCCCGCTGGACCCCACCCCCAGTCCCATCGGCCTCCTGATCACCGGGGTTCCCGGTCTTACTGCGTCACTCGCGTCCCAGCGGCACCCGGCCCGCGCCTACCCGATGGGGGTCCCGGCGGCGGACCGGGCGGGGCGGCGGGTGCAAGATGGCTCTGGTGCCACAGCGAGGGCAGTAACGGAGCTCGACCCCCGGAGGTAATTGATGGAGACGTGGGACGCGATCCGGTCGCGGCGGAACGTACGTGACTACCGCCCGGACCCGATCCCGGAGGCGGACCTGCTGCGCATCGCCGAGGCGGGCTGGCGGGCGCCGTCGGCGTCGAACCGCCAGCACTGGGATTTCGTCCTCGTCACCGACCCCCAGCAGCTCACCGAGCTGTCGAAGACCTGGCAGGGCGCCCGCCACATCGCCAAGGCGCCGGCCGCGATCGTGCTGGTCGTCCCCGAGCCGGCCGACGAGCGCATGAAGGTCGTTGACCGTTACGACCTTGGTCAGGCCACCTACGCGATGATGATCGCGGCGGCCGACCTCGGCATCGGCACCGGCCATTCGTCGATCGGTGACCATGAGCGGGTCCGCGAGATCCTCGGCATCCCTGAGGGTTACCTGCCGGCGTTCATGCTCGGGATCGGCTATCCGTCCGACCGACCGCTGGCGCCGATCGCGAAGCTCAACCGCCGCCCGTTCGGCGAGGTCGTCCGCCGCGGCAACTGGGACACCCCAGCCTGAGGAGACGAGATTGAAGGTCTTCCTGTCCAGCGACATGGAGGGCACCGCCGGGGTGGTCGACTGGGACCAGTGCATCGGCGACGGCCCGGAAGCGGCCGCGGGCCGCCGGCTGCTGCTGGCCGAGGTCAACGCCGCCATCGAAGGCGCCCTGGCGGCCGGAGCGACCGAGGTCGTGGTCAACGACTCGCACTCCACCATGCGCAACCTGCCGCCGGCCGAGCTGGCCGGCCAGGCCAGCTACATCTCCGGCAGCCACAAGCCGCTGTACATGATGCAGGGCCTGGACGGCACTTTCGACGCGGTGCTGTTCGTGTCCTACCACGGCTCGGTCGGCGCCCCGGCCGGCCTGTCGCACACCTACAACCCGCGCGCCGTGGTCGAGGCCCGGCTGGACGGGGTGGTGACCGGCGAGGCCGGCATCAACGCCCTGGTGGCCGCCCACTATGGCGTCCCGGTGGTCCTGGTCACCGGCGACCGCTGCGCCTGCGAGGAGACCGCCGCTCTCATCCCCGGCGTCCACGCCGCCGTGGTCAAGGAACCCGTCAGCCGGGTCGCCGCCCACAGCCTGCACCCGGTCCGGGCCTGCGCCCTTATCCGCGAGACCGCCGAGCAAGCGGTCCGCGCCGCCGCGTCGGCGTCCCCACCGCCACTGCGCGGGGCGGTCCTGGAGCTGACGGTGCGGACGACCGACATCGCCGAAGCCGCCACCTGGGTCCGCGGCATCGAGCGCACCGGCCCCCGCGAGCTACGGGCAACGGGGCAGGACCCGCTGGCCGTCTACCGCTCCTTCTGCGCCGCCATCCTCCTGACCCGCAACGTCGCCCAGCTCGTCTGACCCGTCCCGCCCTCGGCGCGCCGGCCTCATAAGTCGCACGAGCCACAGAAGGCTTGTAGCTCGCCTCCAGCGGGGGCACTTCGGGCTCCGGGATGGAGGCGCCCCAGCCCCTCAAGTCACATGCCCCAGGCGCCCCACCGAACCCCCGGGTCACACGCACCCCGCCGCTCTGTGTGTACTTCCGATGCGGGTACGTTTTGCCGCAGTCGGTGCGGGAAAACGTACCCAAATCTCCGGCCGGGCGCCGTGTCCCGGCAAGCCTCGCACCCCTCAGCTGGTCGGGGCCCAGAAGCGGAGCTTGCCCCGGCGCACGTCCTCCAGCACCCCGCCATTGGCCTCGATGACCTTGCGCGAGCCGACGTTGTCCTCGTCGCAGGTGATCAGCACCGGGTCGATCCCCAGCCCGTGGGCCACCGGCAGCGCGGCCGCCAGCATCGCGGTGGCGTGGCCGAGCCGCCTGGCCGACGGGCGGATGTCGTACCCGATGTGCCCGCCCAACGTCAGCAACGACGGCGTCAGCCGGTGCCGGATGGTGAGGCGCCCCAGGTACTCAGCTCCGTCGGCCCACCACAGCGAGGTCCCGGGTACGAAACCAGGCGGCCGCCGCGACTCCTCAGCCGCGTCGGCCCGCAGCCACACAACGTAGGCCGCGAACTCAGATGGATCATCCCACCGGCCCGCCCAGCGCCTGATCTCCCGCCCGAGCATCGAGCTGTCGTCCGGGCCGCCGCGGCCCTCGGCCTGGAATTCCTTCATCGCGGCCAGGTGCGACTGGTGGACGCGCGGGTCGGGCAGGATCAGCTCCGGCATAGCCCAGTCCTACTCGCCACCCCGCACCCGGTGCACCTGAATTACGGACGCCCCGCGAACTGACAACATGACCTCCATGACGTTGACGATGGATTTCTCGGAGCTGATGGGGGGCCGCCACATCGCGGAGGTCGCGCGGCTCTGCGACGCCATGGAGGCGGCTTACCTGGCGGGCCACTACCCGAAGCTCACGGTCGAGCGGCCCTGGTCGGTCGACAACCGCGTGCTCGAGGGGGAGTTCGCCGCCCCCGACGCCATCCGCTGGTACCTGGAGCGGGAGCTGGGCCGGCTGGCGGCCAAGGGCGCCAGGATCTCGGTCTGCCGCGGCCGCAAGGTGATGGACCTGCGCGACCCGCGGCTCGGCCCGGCCGTCGACGAGACCCGCTGGGACCTGCGGCGCAAGAAGCTGTTCCTGTTCGGGCCGGAGCGGATGGCGCTGTCCATCGACCGGCTCGAGCATTACACCGGCACCTCGGCCGAGGACTTCCAGCGGTATGTGCTGCTCACCAACTACGCCTGGCACGTCGAGGAGTTCCGGCGGGCGCTGCCGGGCTGCGTCGGTCCCGCCACCGACGGCCGCCAGATGCCGGCCTGGCACCACCGGCAGCCCGACCGGGCGGGCGTCAGCATCGTCAACATCGGGGTCGGGCCGTCCAACGCCAAGACACTGACCGACCACCTGGCCGTGCTCCGCCCCGATCTGGTGTTGATGATCGGCCACTGCGCCGGCCTGCGCAACCACCAGAACGTCGGTGACCTGGTGCTCGCGACCGCGTTCATGCGCGACGACCATGTGCTGGACGACGTGCTCCCGCTCAGGGTGCCGGTCATCTCCAACTATTCGCTCAACAACCTGCTGCTCGGCGAGCTGAGCGAGCGCGGGCTGCCCAGCCGCATCGGCATCGTGTTCACCACCGCCAACCGGAACTGGGAACTGCACCTGTCGGCGGTCGAGGAATGGCTGCAGGTCTCCCGGGCGCTGGCGGTCGACATGGAGTCGGCCACGGTGGCCGCGAACGGCTTCCGCTACCGGATCCCGACCGCCACCCTGCTCGCGGTCAGCGACAAGCCCCTGCACGCGCAGCCCAAGCTGAGCGCGGACGCGCAGGAGTTCTACAACGCCAGCCGCCGCCAGCACGTGGAGATCGCCATCGCCGTGACCGACAAGGTGCGGCGGCTGTACCCGGGCGGCTTGCCCACCGCCGACCTGCGCTCGCCCGACGAGCCGCTGCTCGGCATCACCGACGGCGAGGACAGCCTCTGACCTGGCCCGCCGGAGCTTCGATCACGACCCGGTCCTGGCCCGGTCCAGCGCGCTCTGCAACGAGGTCACATAGCCCTGGGAGGTGTACGTCGCGCCCGACACCATGTCGATCTTGCCGTCGTCGGCGCGGCCGGTGCTGACCGCCTCCCGGTCCAGGACGGGGATCGCGTAGGTGTTGATCTGGACGTCGCGCGACGTCCCCTGCGGGTACTCCACCGCTTTGGCCGCGGTGACCTGGCCGCCTTTGACCGTTATCTGCACCTGCACCGGGCCGTAGATCGTGCTGGCCGCCGCCCCGGTCACGGTCGATGCCCCAGCGACACCACCCACACCACTCAAGCCACTCGCGCCACCCGCACCACTTCCGCCACTCGAGCCACTTCCGGCCCCCGCCGTCGGCGTGCCGAGCGCCGCGGGCGGCGTCCCCCCGCCGCTGACGCTGTGCGTCTTGAACGTCAGCAGCAGCACAAGGCCCACGACCGTGGCGACGACCGCCAGAATGACCCGCCGCACCGCTGCCCTCCCTTCGCGCCAGAACCCGGAACTCAGAATTCGAACGACTCATAGTGGATCTGGCGGCCGGGCACCCCGGCCGCCCGCAGCTCGCGGATGACAGCGCTGGTCATCCCGGCCGGCCCGCAGACATAGACATCATGCCCGGTCAGCCCCGGAATGTTGGCGCTCAGCACCGCCGCGTTGAGCGGATCCTCGCCCAGGTCGGCCCGCCGCCCGACCACGAACCACAGGGTGGCGCGGCGCTGCCGGGCCAGCCGCTCCAGCTCCCGCCGGAACGTCACGTCCCCATCCTCGCTGGCCCGGTAGACCAGCGTCAGGTCGCCGGCACCGGCCGGGATCGTCTGGAACAGCGCCCGCAGTGGCGTGATGCCGACCCCGCCCGCGATCAGCAGCACCCGGCGCTGCCGCCGGTGGGCCGCGGTCAGCGCGCCGAACGGCCCCTCGGCCACCACCCGGGTCCCCGGGCGCAAATCGGCCAGCGACCGGCTGTGGTCCCCGATCGCCTTGGCCGTGAACCGCAGCCGGTCCGCCTGGGGGCCCGCCGACAGCGAGTACGGGGCCGACACCCACCACCGCCCGCGGGCCAGGAACCGCCAGCGGAAGAACTGCCCGGATTCGGCCCGCAGCTCGTCCAGGTGCCGGCCACTGACCACCACGCTCACCACCCCCGGCGCCTCCGGCTGCACCGCCAGCACCCGCATCCGGTGCCGGAACGCCTGGCGCACCGGGGTGACGAACCGGTACCAGCCGATGGCCGCGAACACGACCAGGTACAGGCCGCCCCACAGAATCCGCGCGGGCAGGCTGGAGATGAACTCGGCGCCCACCGCGAACTGGTGGCTGAACGCCAGCGCGACCGCCAGGTACGTGTAAAGGTGCAGGTAGTACCAGGTCTCGTAACGCAGCCGCCGGCGGGCCGCCCGCATCGAGCTGATGCCGACCGCCACCAGCAGCAGGCCTGCCACCGTCGCCGCCAGCACATCCGGATACGACACCAGCAAGATCTTGGTCTGGCTGATCACATTGGTGTGCGCGGTCACCGCGTACCCCCAGACGATCAGCACCGCATGCGTCACTACCAGGCACACCACATACCGGCCGCCCATCGCGTGCCAGCGGGCCAGCCGGTCCGTGCCGACCCCGCGCTCCACCGGCGGCAGCCGGGCCATCAGCGCGACCAGGACGACCACCCCGTACCCGGCCAGCAGCCCGGTGATCCGCCCCGCGTTGGTCAGCCAGTCACCCAGCCCGCTGATCGGCGGGGTCTCGTCCCACCACAGCCCGATCGCGGCCAGCCCGCCCGCCGCGATCAGCGCCAGCACCAGCCCCGGGCGAGCCCGCGCCGCCGCCGGAGCACCTCGCGAGACGGCCGGCCCGGGCGCGAACGTGGAGGTCATTTCCCTGCAGGCTACTTGAAGTCGCAAGGGGTGATAACAGCAAGAAGCGACGCGCCGATGAGTTTCCCCGGCCCGGGCCGTCTCCCCTATTGTGAGCACCCAACCCCGGGAGGAAAACGTGGCTCAGCTGCTTCGGGTCCAGAACTTCAACGTCTCCAGCGACGGCATCGGCGCGGGGGAGGACCAGACCCTGGAACGGCCGTTCGGCCACGTCGACCAGAGGCGGCTGTTCGCCTGGGCCGCCGCCACCGCGAGCTGGCCGATGGGCAGCGGCCCGGACGGCAGCCGGGGGCTGGACGACCTCATGATCCGCGACTACCCCCGCAACATCGGCGCCGAGATCATGGGCCGCAACAAGTTCGGCCCCCAGCGCGGTCCCTGGGCCGATCACGAGTGGCAGGGCTGGTGGGGCGACGAGCCGCCGTTCCACACCCCGGTGTTCGTGCTCACCCACCACCCGCGGCCGTCGATCACGCTGTCCGACACCACGTTCCACTTCGTCGACGGCGACCCGGCCACCGTCCTGGCCATGGCCAAGGAGGCGGCTCAGGGCCGCGACGTCCGGCTCGGCGGCGGTGTCACCACGATCCGCCAGTACCTCGACGCCGGCCTGGTCGACACCCTGCACGTGGTCGTCTCGCCGATGAAGTTCGAGACCGGACTCCGCCTCTGGGACTCACCCGACGACCTGCGCGACCGCTACCACGTGGACGTCGTCCCCAGCCCCAGCGGCGTCACCCACCACCTCTTCTGGCGCAAGTGACCCAGAATCCAGGGTGGTCAAAGGTAACTTTGGTGCCCCTCTAGGGGATGCGAAGTTACCTTCGACGCCCTACGGGACCCGGGCCACGCCCACGATGACCTGGCCCGGCCGGGGCGGCAGGTGCACCGGCTGGTCCCAGCCGGGCCGCCACTCCCGGCTGTCCACGACGCCGGGCGGAATCACTTCCAGGTCGCCGAAGAAGCTGGTGAAGTCGGCCACCGAGTGGTTGTGCACCTCGATGGCCGAGGAGTACGAGCCGAACCCCTTGTCGGCCTCGTCGCTGTCCCCGCGGCCGGCCGACAGCACCACGTAGCTGCCGGGTGCCAGCCCCGCCACGTAGCCGGCCACCAGTTCGCGGGCGGCGTCCGCCGGGAAGAAGTGCAGCAGGAATCCCATCATCAGGAACGCCGGCGTCCCAAGATCCACGCCCGCCCGCACGCCCGCCAGCACCGCCTCGGTGTCCCGCACGTCGCCGTCGATCACGGTGACGCCGGGATTGCCGTGGGCGGCCAGCGCGCGCAGGTGCGCCAGCACCACCGGGTCGTTGTCGACGTAGGCGACCCGGACGTCGGGGTTGACCCTCTGGGCGGTGCCGTGCGTGCTGGGCACGGTCGGCATCCCGCAGCCCAGGTCGATGAACTGGCCGACGCCCTGCTGGGCGGCCCAGGTGACCGCGCGGGCCAGGAACTGGCGGTTCTCGCGGGTCACCTCGGCGGTGAGCGGCGCGACGGCCAGCAGCTTTTCCGCCACCGCGCGGTCCGCGGCGAAGTTGTCCTTGCCGTCCAGCAGGTAGTCGTACACCCGCGCGATGGACGGGACGTTGACGTCGAAGTCGTCGGCCACGCTGGTCATCGTAGCGCCGCCCCGCGCGCCGCCCGCTCCGCCCGCACGCCGCCCGCGCCAGCCGCGCGCCGCCCGCTCCGCCCGCCCGCCCGCGCCAGCCGGCCGCCGCCCGCGCCGGAACCGCCGTATTTCATGAGCCGGAAAACCCTGAAAACGCCGCTGCCTCCTCGGGTGCCCGCGCCGGGGCCGGGCGCAGCCCGGGCGCGAGCGTCAGCGTGATCGCCAGCGAGGCGCCCGCCATCCCCGCCATCGCCGTACCGGGCGAGGTGAGCTCGGCCACCCCGCCCGCCAGCGCCGCCGCCACCCCCTGCATGGCCAGCATGCCCGACATGGCCAGGCCCATGGCCTGTCCGCTGATCTCGTCCGGGGTGAGCGTCATCAGCCGTTCCTGCAGCAGCAGGGAGGCGCAGTAGCCGACCGAGGCGAGCACCACGGCGACGGCCGCGACCGCCAGCGGGACCGGCGCCGCCAGCACCAGGTAGGGCGCGGCCAGCAGCAGCCGCAGCGGGGCGCCGAGCCGGGCCCGCCAGCGGGGCGGGATGAACCGCCCGGCCAGGGTGTCGCCGGCCAGCATCCCGGCCGCCGCGCAGACGTACAGCAGCCCGGCGTGCCGGGGCGCGTAGGACACGAACAGCGACTCGCAGCCGACGATCAGCCCGTTCGGCAGCCACAGCGCCAGGTAGACGTAACGACGGGGCGCGCTCGACCACAGCTGCCGGTTGACCCGCCAGGTGTCATGGACCGAGGCGCGCCCGGTCGCCCGCGCGGGCCGCCGGGTCAGGCCGAACCTAGCCACCGCCGCCCCCAGCACGAACAGGCCGGCGCTGGCCAGCAGCGCACCCCGGGGCGAGAGGGTGACGACGAGGATGCCGCCGGCCGCGAACCCGCCAATCTGGGTGGCGCCGACCGCCATGTTGAGCACCTACCGGGCGATCAGGTACCCGTCGGCCGCGACCACCTCGTTGAGCAGCCCGTAGCGGACGGCGCCGGTCAGCGACTGGCCCAGCCCGAGCACGGCCAGGATCGCGAACGCGGCCCCGACCGGCAGGCCCGGCACGGCCAGGCCGGCGGTCCCGGCCGCGAACGCCAGCGCCAGCGCGCTGGTCAGCGCCCGCGGCGGCAGCCGGTCGGCCGCCGCCAGCAGCGTGCTCGCCCCGACCAGCTGGGTCAGCGACGAGCCGAACATGGCCAGCGCCGACAGCAGCGGTGAACGGGTCCGGTCGTAGATCAGGGTGGCCAGCGCCAGGCCGCTGATGGTCGCCGCCGCCACCTGGATCGAGCTCGTCCAGAACAGCGGACGGAACTCCCGGACGGCGAACAGCTCGCGGTAGGTGCGCATGGTCTCCAGCGTCGGCAGCAGGCCCGCGGCGGGCTAGAGTTTCGCGTGGAGGCGAAACTATGGGCTGGTGGATCGTCAGCGCCGACACCCTCGCGGCCAGCCGGTTCGTGATCTCCCCGCTGGCCGAGACGACCGCCAGCCTGATGACCCTGCAGCGGGGCGCGGCCAGCCACCCGGGCGAGCGGGCCTGGCTGGGCACCCACCGGCCGGGCTACCGGCAGCGCCTGGCCGCCGACCCGGTGGCGGCCGCCGCCGTCCGCGCGGCCCTCGGCCGGAACTGGATCGCCGACATGCTCGCTCCCGCCCCGCTGGGCGCGGGGGAGCAGCCGTTCGCGGCCGAGCTGGCCCGGATCCGGGCCGCGACCCCCGGGCAGGTCGCCGCCGACTTGGAGGTCTCGCTGGGCGGCCCGCTGCCCGGGGAACTGCGGCGCCCGGACGTGGCCGAGCGGCTGGCCGGCCTGCTGCAGTGGGTGTGGGACGACAGCGTGCAGCCGTACTGGGCCGCCCGCCGCCGGGTCCTGGAGGCCGACATCCTGGCCCGGTCGGCCCGGCTGGGCGCCGGCGGCTGGGTGGGCGCGCTGGACGGCATGCGGCCCGGCATCCGCTGGCTGGGCTCCGGCCGGCTGCAGATCAACGCCCGCAAGTACCCGCCCCGCGACATCTCCGGGGCCCAGCTGCTGTTCGTCCCGGTCACCCCCGCCCACGGCTGGACCTCGTGGGAGGAGCCGCACCGCTACGCGCTGATCTACCCGGCCGCCGGCGTGCTGGCCGGATCAGGCCAGACGCCGCCCCCGGCTCCGCTGGCCGCCCTGATCGGCCCGGGCCGGGCGCGGGTCCTGATGCTGCTGGACACCCCGAAGAGCACCACCCAGCTGGTCGCGCTGACCGGGCTGGGCCTCGGCTCGGTCGGGCGGCACCTGAAGGTCCTGCTCGACGCGGGCCTGGTCCAGCGCCGCCGGGCCGGGCGCTCCGTGCTCTACTCCCGCACCCGGGCCGGCGGCACCATGATCAGCGCCAATTCGCCCAGCGCGGGGCTATGACGACGGCCCCCAGTCGACCCGGCTCGCCGTGAATTGACCGGGCGATGCCAGGGGAAGGTCGATGAACGAGGCGGCCCGGGAGGATCGCTCGATCGTGTAGACGCCGCCGGCCAGGTTCGCCAGCTCTTGCGGGGCCGGCGCCAGCACGGTGTGGAAGCTGGCCGGGGGCTGGCACGCCGATAGTGGACAGGCCGAGCGCCAGCGAGCACCACGCGAAGCCTGCGGCCCCACCGGAAGCGCATGACCGATGCTGCGGCTGCCGGCTGCCGCCGGCACGTGTCTTATATCACTAACCGATTCCGTGGTCATAGTGACTCTCCTTGCCAGGGCCCTGCTCTGGGCGCTGCAGAGGGTATTTCCAACCGAATGATCGGTAGCTTATCGAGGCAGGCAGGGAGGTCAAGAGATGCTTTGACTTCGTTTTGACGACGTCGGCTGAGACAGTTACAGGTGTTCAGCGATGCGCCGCGACGCCGCGGCGACGCATCATGCCGGGCGGACCCTCAGCCCGTCAAAGGCCACCGTGCAGACGGCGTTCGCGAGAAGATCGCTGTCCTGGCCGTGCGGCTTGTACCACTCGACGATCGAGTTCACCATGCCGAAGAGCAGCCGGCTGGCGGTGCGGGGGTCCACATCGGCCCGGATATCGCCCTCGGCCTCGGCTTCCTTGACGAGTCCCGCCACTATCTGGTCAAATTCGCGGCGCCGGTCCAGGGCACGCCGCTCGACGTCGGTGTTCCCGCGAACGCGCAGGAGCAGCGTCACGTAGGGCAGGCGGTCGGCGAGGACCTCGACGCTGCGGCGGACCAGCCGCTCCAGCCTGCGGACCGCGGGCTCACCGGCGGCCTGGGCGTCAGCGGCGGCCTCGAACAAGCCGTCCAGTGCACGGTCGAGCGCCATGCTCAGCAAGTCCTCTTTGCTGCTGACGTGGTGGTAGATAGAGGACTTCGTGATACCGAGAGCCTGCGCCAGGTTTTCCATGCTGGTCCCGTCATAGCCGCGCTCGTTGAACACGGAGACGGCGACGGAGAGCAGGGACTCGAGGTCGTAGCCGGGACGGCCCGGGCCGCGATGGACCGGCCGGCTCCCCGCCCGCCAGCAGCACCGTCACCCGAAACGCCCGTGCCCTTGCGGCCCGCACCAGTACCCACGTCAGGAAGGCTACCTGGCCAGCTAGGACGCGGGTAACGGCAAGGCCAGCCGGGTCGACGGCTGGCCGTTCAGCGGGGGCGCTCGTCGATGATGCGGCGCATCTTGCCCAGGGAACGCTCGATCGACTCGGGTTCGGCCACGACGATCTCGGTGCTCACGCCGATGGTGTTCTTGATCAGCGCCACCAGCCGGGTCCCGGCCGCGCCGGCGTCGTCCGGAGTCGCGTCGGCGCGGCGCTCGACGTGCACGGTCATGGCGTCCATCCGGCCACTGCGGGACAGGTGCAGCTGGAAGTGCGGGGACAGGGCCGGGGTGCGCAGGATGAGCTCCTCGATCTGGGTTGGGAACAGGTTGACGCCGCGCAGGATGATCAGGTCGTCGGTGCGGCCGGTGATCTTCTCGATCCGCCGCATGGTCCGGGCGGTGCCCGGCAGCAGCCGGGTCAGGTCGCGGGTCCGGTAGCGGATCACCGGCATGGCCTGCTTGGTGAGCGAGGTGAACACCAGCTCGCCGGGCTCGCCGTCGGGCCGCACCTCGCCGGTCTCCGGGTCGATCACCTCGGGGTAGAAGTGGTCCTCCCAGACGGTCAGGCCGTCCTTGGTCTCGACGCACTCCTGGGCCACGCCCGGCCCCATCACCTCGGACAGCCCGTAGATGTCGGTGGCGTCGATGCCCGCCCGGGCCTCCACCTCGGCGCGCATCTCGTTGGTCCACGGCTCGGCGCCGAAGATGCCGTACCGGAGCGAGCACTCCGCCGGGTCCAGGCCCTGGCGCTCCATCTCGTCGACGATGGCCAGCATGTAGGACGGGGTGACCATGATGACGTCGGGCCGGAAGTCGCGGATCAGCATGACCTGCCGCTCGGTCATGCCGCCGGAGACCGGGACGACGGTGCAGCCCAGCTTCTCGGCGCCGTAATGGGCGCCGAGGCCGCCGGTGAACAGCCCGTACCCGTAGGCGTTGTGCAGGATGTGCCCGGGCCGGCCGCTGGCGGCCCGGATCGAGCGGGCCATGACCGTGGCCCAGGTGTCCAGGTCCTCGTGGGTGTACCCGACCACGGTGGCCCGGCCGGTGGTGCCGGACGAGGCGTGGATCCGGGCCACCTGCTCGCGCCGGACCGCGAACATGCCGAACGGGTAGTTCTCGCGCAGGTCGGCCTTGGCCGTGAACGGGAACTTGGCCAGGTCGGCCAGGTCTTTGCCGTCGTCGGGGTGGACACCGGCGGCGTCGAACGCCCGCCGGTAATGCGGCACGTTCTCGTAGGCGTGCCGCAGGGACCACCGCAGGCGCTGAAGCTGCAGCGACCGCAGTTCATCCGTCGAAGCGGTCTCGATGGGCTCAAGGTCGCCGGGTGAGCTGGCGATCGCGGTCATGGCTGTCTCCTCACGCGTCGTAATCAACGGTGATCTCGTCCGACGTGGGCACGGTCTGGCAGGTGAGCACGTAGCCGGCCTCGACCTCGTGCGGTTCGAGCGCGTAGTTGCGGCGCATGGTCCCCGCCCCGCTGGTCACTTTGGCCCGGCAGGTGCCGCAGACGCCGCCCTTGCAGGCGAACGGCAGGTCGGGCCGGGTCTTCTGGGCCCCGTCGAGGATCGCCGTCCCGGCCGGCAGGGTGAGCGTGGACGACCGCCCGTCCAGCACGACGGTCAGGGTCGCCCCCTCGCCGGGCGGCCCCTCGTCGTGGGTGGCCTGCGCCGGGGGATCGTCCCCGACCCAGAACAGCTCGCGGTGGATGCGGCCGGCCTCGGCACCCAGGTCCTTCAGCACCTCGGTCGCGTCGGCGACCATTCCGATCGGGCCGCACAGCCACCAGTGGGCCACCCGGGCCACGTCCACGGTGACCGGCAGCAGTTCGGCCAGCCGGCCGGCGTCCAGGCGGCCGCTGAACAGCTCCACCTCCTGGGCTTCCCGGGACAGCACGTGGACGATCCGCATCCGGGCCGGGTAGGCGTCCTTGAGGTCGGCCACCTCGTCGGCGAACATGACCGTGTCGCTGCGCCGGTTGCCGTACAGCAGGGTCACGGTGGACTTGCCGTCCGCGGCCAGTACCGAGGCGGCGATCGACATCATCGGCGTGATGCCGGAGCCGGCCGCGATCAGCACGTGGTGGCCGGGCACGGTGAGGTCGGGGGTGAACGTGCCGCTGGGCGCCTGGACCTCCACCGTTTCCCCGGCCTTGAGCTCACGGACCAGCCAGCCGGACACCGCGCCGCCCGCCACCTCGCGGACCCCGATCCGCGGCGGCGATCCGGCCGGGGCGCAGATCGAGTACGAGCGTCGTTCGTCGCCCCGGCGGATGGTCAGGCTCTGCCCGGGGGTGAACACGAAGGCACTGGCCAGCTCGCCGGGCACGGCGAACGTGATGGCGGCGGAGTCGTCGGTGAGCGACTCGACCCCGGCCACCACGAGCGGGTGGAACTGTGTTCTCACCATGGGGGGTTCACCATGTCGCGTCCGGGTGGGCCCGGGCCAGCGACTGCAGCTCCGCGAGCACGTAGCCCATCGCTTCGGTGTGCACGCCGTCCCGGCCGGTACGGCCGCTGACCCCGGCCAGCGGGCGGGCGTCCGGGCGGTCGAGACCGGCGGTGGCCAGCACGGTGTTCAGGACCGCGTCGACGGCCGCGGGCTCGACGTGGGCCAGCGCGTCGGGGTCCGGCCGGAACAGCTCACCCACGAGTGGCCAGAGCGCGGCCAGCGCGGCCTGCATGCGCTCGTGGGACAGGGCGGTGCCGTCACCGAGCCGGATCACCCACTGGGCGGCGTAGTCGCGGTGGTAAGTGAGCTCCTTGGCCCCCTTGGCCGCGATGGCCGCCAGGACCGGGTCCGGGGCCATCGACAGCTTGCCGAACAGGGCCAGCCGCCAGGAGGAGAAGATCAGCAGGCGGCCCATCAGCTCGGCGAAGTCACGGTCCTCGTGCTCGGCCAGCCGCACGTTGCGGAACTCTTTATCTTCACGGAAAAAGGCCAGTTCATCCTCGGCCCGGCCGAGGATGCCGCCCGCTCGCGCCAGCAGCATCCGGGCCTGGCCCAGCAGGTCGAGCGCGATGTTGGCGATCGCGGTCTCTTCTTCCAGCTCGGGCAGGCGGGTCACCCACTGCTGCAGCCGGTGGCTGTAGATCAGCGCGTCGTCGCCCAGGCCCAGGCAGTACCGGGCCAGCGCGACCGGGTCCAGGCCGTCCGGCACCGAGGTGTCGATGCCCTCGAGCGGGTCGGTGAAGCCGGTGCCGAACGCCCACCGATGACCGTCGTCGTGGTCCTCGCCCAGCAGGTTGTAGGGATTATCGTGCTCGCTCACAGGCCCTCACATGTGGGGGACGTCGTCGGGGATCTCATAGAACGTCGGGTGCCGGTACACCTTGTCCCCGGCCGGGGCGAAGAACGGGTCCTTCTCGTCCGGGCTGGAGGCGGTGATGTCCTCGGCCGCCACCACCCAGATGCTGACGCCCTCGTTGCGCCGGGTGTACAGGTCGCGGGCGTGGTACAGGGCCATCTGCGGGTCGGCCGCGTGCAGGCTGCCCACGTGCACGTGGTTCAGCCCGCGCTTGCCCCGCAGGAACACCTCGTACAGCGGCCAGTCGTCCCGGGCCGTCTCGCCGCCGCTCACGACGCCTGCTCGTTCGGGACGCGGTGCTTGGCCGCGTGGGCCAGCGCCGCCTCGCGGACCCAGGCGCCCTCGTCGTGGGCGCCCTTGCGGTGCGCCACCCGCTGGGCGTTGCAGGGGCCGTTCCCGGCCACCACCGCCTTGAACTCGTCCCAGTCGACCGGGCCGAAGTCGTAGTGCTCGCGCTCTTCGTTCCACCGCAGCTCCGGGTCGGGCAGCGTGACGCCGAGCTTTTCCGCCTGCGGGACGGTCATGTCCACGAACCGCTGCCGCAGCTCGTCGTTGGTGTGCCGCTTGACTCCCCACCGCATCGACTGCTCGGTGTTGGGGGAGTCGCTGTCGGGCGGCCCGAACATCATCAGCGCCGGCCACCAGGTCCGGTTGGTGGCGTCTTGCACCATCTCCCGCTGGGCCTCGGTGCCGCGCATCATCGTCATCAGCAGCTCGTAACCCTGCCGCTGGTGGAACGACTCTTCCTTGCAGATCCGGATCATGGCCCGGGCGTACGGCCCGTAGGAGGACCGGCACAGCGGCACCTGGTTGCAGATCGCCGCCCCGTCGACCAGCCAGCCGATGACGCCGACGTCGGCGTAGGACAGGGCCGGGTAATTGAAGATCGACGAGTACTTCTGCCGCCCGCTGATCAGCTTCTCGGTCAGCTCCCCGCGCCCGCAGCCGAGGGTCTCGGCCGCGCTGTACAGGTACATGCCGTGCCCGGCCTCGTCCTGCACCTTGGCCAGCAGGATGGCCTTGCGCCGGAGCGAGGGCGCCCGGGTGATCCAGTTGCCCTCCGGCTGCATGCCGATGATCTCCGAGTGCGCGTGCTGGGCGATCTGCCGGACCATGGTGGCCCGGTACTTGTCCGGCATCCAGTCCCGCGGCTCGATCCGGCGGTCGTGGGCGATCGTCTTGTCGAAGTGGGCCTGCAGGTCCTGGTCCTGCTCATTCTGCCGGCCGGGCTCGGTACTGGTCGTCATGCGTTCCACTCCTTGGCCACCATCGTCAGGACATCGTAGGTCGCGACCACCGTGCCGTCCTGGTTGGTCACTTCCGCGTCCCAGCGGACCTCGCCGTACTCACCGGCCCGGGGGCTGATCTGCTTGCAGGTCAGCGTCACGGTCATCGCGTCGCCGGGCTTCAGCGGGGTCAGGAACCGCAGGTTGTCGATCCCGTAGTTGGCCAGCACCGGCCCGAAGTCCGGCTGCACGAAAAGGCCGGCCGCGAACGAGACGATCAGGTAGCCGTGGGCCACCCGGCCGCCGAAGAAGGGGTTCCGGGCCGCCGCTTCCTCGTCGGTGTGGGCGTAGAACGTGTCGCCGGTGAACTCGGCGAAGTGCGCGATGTCCTCCAGCGTGACCGTGCGCGGGCCGCCGGTGATGGCGTCACCGATCCGCAGCTCGGCCAGCGACTTGGTGAACGGGTGGGCGCCGTCGTCCCGGCGCGGCGCCCCCTTGACCCAGCGGCCGGTGATCGCGCCGAGCATCCGGGGGCTGGCCTGGATCGCGGTCCGCTCCAGGTGGTGAAACACCGCGCGCATCCCGCCCAGCTCCTCGCCGCCACCCGCGCGCCCGGGCCCGCCGTGCACCAGCATCGGCAGCGGCGACCCGTGGCCGGTCGACTCGGGGGCCGCGTCGGCGTCTACCACCAGCAGCCGCCCGTGCCACGGGGCGACGCCCAGGACCACTTCCCGGGCGAAGTCCTCGTCGTCGGTGACCACCGAGCCGGCCAGGCTGCCCTTGCCCAGCGCCGCCAGCTCGATGACGTCGGCCGTCCCGCTGTACCCGATCAGGGTGCTGACCGGCCCGAACGCCTCGACCTCGTGCACCTCGGCCCGCCGGGGGTCACCGGCCCGGATGAGCACCGGGGACAAGAACGCGCCGCGGGTGGCGTCGGCCCCGGTCACCTCGACGTGCTCGGGGTCGCCGAACACGATGGTGCCCGCGTCTTCCAGGGCCTTCAGCGAGCGGCGGACCTCCTCCCGCTGCTCCAGGCTGGCCAGCGCGCCCATCCGCACCGATTCGTCGCGCGGGTTGCCGACCTTGACCCTGGCCAGCCGCTCCCGCACCGCCTCGGTGACCGCGTCCAGCTGCCCGGCGGGCACGAACGCGCGCCGGATGGCCGTGCACTTCTGCCCGGCCTTGACCGTCATCTCGGTGACCAGCTGCTTGACGTAGCGGTCGAAGGCGGCGGTGCCGGGGGTCGCGTCCGGGCCGAGGACCGACATGTTCAGCGAATCGGCCTCGGCGTTGAACCGCACCGACCGGGCCACCACGTTCGGGTGCGACCGCAGCCGGTGGGCGGTGCTGGCCGAGCCGGTGAAGCTCAGCAGGTCCTGCTCGGCCAGGTGGTCGAGCAGGTCGCCGGCGCTGCCGCTGACCAGCTGGAGCGCCCCGTCCGGGAGCAGCCCGGCCTCGATGATCAGCTCCACCACCCGGGCGGTCAGGTAGCCGGTCTGCGAGGCCGGCTTGATCAGCGACGGGACGCCTGCGATCAGGGCCGGCGCCAGCTTCTCCAGCGGCCCCCAGACCGGGAAGTTGAATGCGTTGATCTGGACGGCCACGCCCCGCCGGGGGGTGAGCAGGTGCTGGCCCAGGAACTGCCCGGCCTTGCCCAGCTGCTCGGGTGGCCCCTCGACGTACCCCCGCTCGTTCGGCAGCTCGCGCCGGGCCTTGCTGGCGTAGCTGAGTAGCACGCCGATGCCGCCGTCGACGTCGAACTTGGCGTCGTAGAGCGTCGCCCCGGTCCGGTAGGACAGCTCGTACAGCTCGTCCCGGTGCTCCCGCAGCAGCTGGCCGGCCGCCTTGGCCAGCCCGGCCCGGTCGTGGAAGGTCAGCTCGCGCAGGCCCGGCCCGCCGGCCGACCGGCCGTAGGCCAGCGCCGCCCCGAAGTCGACCCCGGCCGAGGAGACCTCGGCGACCGTCTCCCCGCTGACGGCGTCGTAGACCGGGGTGCCGTTGCCGGGCGCGTACCAGCGGCCCTCGACGTAGCTGCGCACAACCGTCACGACATCTTCTCCATTTCCTCGCCGATCCTCACACCTCACGAGCCCGCCAGGCCTCTCATGCCTCTCGGCCCTCACGCCTCTCGGTCCCGTCCTCGCCGGACTCGGGCCACTCTCAGCTATTTACATACCGACCATTCGGTAATTTACTATGCAGGGTGACAGTTGAAAAGGCGTCAGCGGCAGAAATCGGCCCGATTCCGGCCGGGGCACCCCGCCGCCGCGGCCGCCCCGGCTACGACCTGGAGTCGCTGCTGACGGTCGCGGTCGAGGTGTTCAACGAGCGTGGCTACGACGGGGCCAGCATGGAGGACCTGTCCCGGCGCCTCGGCATCGCCAAGTCCGCGATCTACCATCACGTCTCCGGCAAGGAGGAACTGCTCCGGCTGGCCCTCGACCGGGCGCTGGATGGCTGGTCAGAGGCGGCCGAACGGGCCCGGGCGCTCGACGCGCCGGCCGTCGTCCGGCTCGAGATGCTGGTCCGCGGCACGGTCGCGGTGCTGGAGTCGCGGCTGCCCTACGTCACCCTGCTGCTGCGGGTCCGCGGCAACACCAGCACCGAACGGGCCGCCCTCGACCGCCGCCGGTCATTCGACAGCCTGGTCGCCACCCTGGTCGAAGAAGCCGAGCGCGACGGCGACATCCGGGTCGACGTCAATCCCAAGATCACCGCCCGGCTCCTGTTCGGCATGGTCAACTCCCTGATCGAGTGGTACCGCCCAGCCGAAGATCCCGACGGCGCCCCCTCGTCCCTGGCCGACTCGGTCTGCGCCATCGCCTTCAACGGCCTCCGCGTCCGCAAGTAGCCCCGCGGCCCAGCGCCTCTGCCACCCTCGTGCGCCAGGTGCGTCCCAACCGACCCCGAGGTCACGCGCGCCCGGCGAGCCCCACCCCTCGGTATGGACTTCCGATGTGGGGTACGTTTTGCCGCAGATGGTGCGGGAAACCGTACCCAAATCGGCCGCTCGCCCCGCGCTCGGACCCCACACACCTCCCGCGCCCCGAGGGCACCAACTCAAGGCAGTCACTCCTGCCCTCGGTGCTCCCAGGCACCGCCCGCCAGCTGAGTCCCGCTCGGCCCGGCCTGGCTGCGGGCCGTGATCCGGTTGAGCAGGCCTTCCAGCACGTCCAGCTCCTCCGGGCTGAGGTCGGCGAAGCCGGGCGGCGGCTCGTGCAGGATGCGCAGCAGGCCCTCCGTGGCCTCCTGGCCCGCGGGGGTCAGCTCGACCAGCTTGCGGCGGCGGTCGGCCGGGTCCGGGTGCCGGCCAGCCAGGCCGCGCTCTTCGAGGGTGTCGACGATCAGGGTGGCGTAGGGGGCGTCCACCCCCAGCGCCTCGGCCAGCCCGGTCAGCGACAGCGGCCCGTTGGTCAGCTGGATCAGTGCCCGGACCCGGCCGCTGCCGCGGCCCAGGTTGAGGGCGTCGCGCAGCCGCTGCGGGGGCGGATAGTGCGACGCGAGGTCACGCATGGCCGTCCAGACCCGGGCGGCCTGGTCGTCACCCGCCTTCGACGGCCGTGCCATGCGGTTCTCCTTCCCGGTCCGGGCCCGCCGGGGCCGCCGGCCCCACTGGGCCCGCCCGGCCCGGAGCTTCGCGGTCCAGCATGTCACGCACCCGCTGGGCGCTGGCCTGGGCGCGCGGTGAGGTGGAGGCCCAGCCGAGGATCACGATGGCCAGCCCGCAGGCGGCCAGCAGGGCCCAGGCGGCGTGGCTGGCCGTGGCCAGGCTCGCGTTGGACGACCCCGCGACCAGCGAACCGGTGATGGCGACCCCGAGCGATGACCCGGCCTGCCGGCTGGCCGAGGCCACCGACGCGGCCACCCCGGCCTGGCTGTTGGGCATGCCCGATACGGCCGCGTTCGAGATCGGAGCGTTGACCAGCCCGAACCCGAGGCCGAAGACCACGTAGGCCAGCAGAAGCCAGCCCACCGAGGTGCCGTCGCTGAGCCGGAGCAGCATCAGCGCGGCCGCCATGATGGCCAGCCCCGCCAGCACCAGCGGCAGCCGTGGCCCGCGGCTGCCGACCAGCCGCCCCGAGACCGGGGCGAACAGGACGATCAGCACGGCCATCGGCAGCGTCAGCAGGCCCGCGTGCAGCGCGCTGTAGCCCCGGGTGTCCTGCAGGTAGAGCGTGTTGAGGAACAGGAAGCCGCCGAGCACCCCGAACGCCAGCACCGCGATCATGCTGGCCCCGCTGAACGGGAAGCTGCGGAAGAACCGCACCTCCAGCAGCGGCTGGAAGCGGCGCGACTCGACCCGTACCAGCGTGACCGCGCTGAGCGCCGCGACCGCGAACGTGGCCACGATCAGCGGCGACCCCCAGCCCGCGGACGGGCCCTCGATGACGCCGTACGTCAGCGTGGCCAGGAACGCGATGACCAGCAGCTGGCCCCACGGGTCGAACCGCCGGGCGACCCCGGCCCGGGATTCGGGCACGAACAGCCGAGTCAGCACGATCGCGGCCGCCCCGATCGGGATGTTGACCCAGAAGATCGCCCGCCAGCTGACGTCGGTGACCAGCAGGCCGCCGAGCACCGGCCCGAGGGCCAGGCTGATGCCGAACACCGCGCCCCAGATGCCCAGCGCCCGGGCCCGCGCCCGCCGCTCGGTGAACGTGTTGCTGACGATCGACAGCGCGACCGGGTTGAGCATCGAGCCGCCCAGCGCCTGCACACAGCGGAACACCACCAGCAGGCCGATGCTGGGGGCCAGGCTGCACAGCAGCGACCCCAGCGTGAACAGGGTCAGCCCGATCTGGAACACCCGACGCCGCCCGAACCGGTCGGCCATCGAGCCGGACGCCATCAGCAGGCTGCCGATCACCAGCGTGTAGGCGTCGACCGACCACTGCAGGCCGCTCAGCGAGGCGTGCAGGTCGTGCCGGATCGCCGGCAGCGCCACGTTGACGATGGTCGAGTCGGTGCCCACGATCAGCAGGCTCATGCAGCAGATGGCCAGGATCAGCCACGGCCGCCGCGCACTCACGTTCATCTGGCTCCCTAAACACTTACATTTATATATCTATAATAATACGCCGGCACCGCCAGATGTTCCCGGGCGTATCGTGGTTTCCATGACCGCGCGCCGAGGGGGCGCCTTACTGCTGGTCGCGGCCCTGCTGACCGCCGCGCTGGCCGCGTGCGGCTCCGCGCCCAGGGAAACCCCGGCCATCAAAGCGGTGGTGTCGGCGCCGGTGCGGGTCGCGCACACCAGCGACGGCGCGGTCGGGTACCGGGCCGTCGGCAGCGGCCCGCCGCTGGTCCTGATCATGGGCTACGGCCTGACCATGCAGGCCTGGGACCCGCGGCTGGTGCACGCGCTGGCCGCCCGCCACCGGGTGGTGATGTTCGACAACTCCGGCATCGGCCGCACCCGGCAGCTGCCGGTACCGGAGAGCATCAGCGCCATGGCCGACCAGACCAGCGCGCTGATCACCTCCCTGCGCCTCGGCCGCCCGGACGTGCTCGGCTGGTCCGAGGGCGGCACCGTCGCCCAGGCCCTGGCCGTCCTGCACCCAGCCCAGGTGCGCCATCTGGTGCTGTGCGCCACCTTTCCCGGCAACGGCGAGGACGACGCGCCCCAGACCACCGGCGGCCTGCGCCGTGATTTTCCCGCCAACCAGGGCGGCGCCTACAGCGCCTACCAGGCCGCGGTCCGCTGGTACCCCGCCGTCCCGGCCGCCTCTGGCCTGGCCAAGGGGCAGGAGATCGACGCCCTGACCGACTGGTGGGTAGGCAACGACGCGGCCGGCCGCGACACCCCCCGGATCACCGCCCCGACGCTGGTCGCCGACGGCGCCGAGGACACGATCGACCCGCAGGCCAACGACCGCGTCCTGGCCAGCCTGATCTCCGGCGCCCAGCTGAAGTTCTACCCCGACGCCGGGCACGCCTTCCTGATGCAGGACTGGTCCAGCTTCGCGTCGGCCGTCAATTCGTTCCTGGGCTAGCCCGCCGCGCTCCGCCCGGCCGCCGGGCCCGGTTCCGACTCCTGGCCGGCCGCGGCGGGCCGGTCCACGGTGAGCGTTTTCTCGGCCGCGTCGACGATGCCCAGGTCGGCCCGGATGTGCAGCTCGGCCGCGGTGATCAGCAGATCCTCGACCGAGGTGCTGGTGCTGCCGCGGGCGCCCGCCAGAGCGTGCAGTTGCCGCAGCAGGTGGGTGCGCTGGCGGCCGAGCACTGCGGTCAGGGTGGCGGCGTCGTTCGAGCGGACGGCCGCCATGACCTTGAGGAAGAAGTCGTCACGGTAGCCACGGGCGGGGATGGCCGGCTCACCAAGCCAGCGGTCGAGCTCGGCCCGGCCGGCCGGGGTGAGCCGGTGCACGACCCGGTCCGGCTTGACCTGCTGCGGCTGGCGCTGCGACTCGATTAGGCCGTCCCGGGCGAGCCGTTCGAGCACCTGGTACAGGTGGCCGATGTTCAGCCCGCCCCACTGGTCGCCGACGGCTTCCTCGAAGCTGCTCTTGAGCTCGTAGCCGTGGGCGGGCTTGTTCGACAGCAGAGCCAGGACCGCGTGGTGCAAGGGCATGCGTCTACCTTGCCACTTGGGTTACCTTGTCGCTAGGTAACGATCTAGTGTCCGTCCTTGCATTGTCACTAGGTAAGGCGTGAGCATTAGTCCAGTTCCTGGTCCGCGCCAGCCCCAAGCGAGGAGTGCGGTGATGGGCAGGCTCGCCTGGTCACAACTGCGGTTCCGCCCGGCCCGGGCGCTGGCCCTTCTGGTGGGCCTGCTGGTCGCGGCGACCGCGTTCACCGTGCTGACGGCCGCGTCGCGGACCGCCCAGCTGCGCACCGTCGGCCAGGTGACGGCGAACTTCCGGCCCGCCTACGACATCCTGGTCCGGCCGAAAGGGTCCCGGACCGCGGTGGAGGACACCACCGGCACGGTCCAGCCCGACTTCCTGTCCGGCATCTACGGCGGGATCACGACGTCCCAGTGGCAGCAGATCGAGCAGATCCCCGGGGTCCAGGTGGCCGCGCCGATCGCGATGGTCGGGTACGCCCAGCTCGGGGCGGGCATCTTCTGGCCGGTGCCCGCGGCCGCGCTCAAGGAGTCCGGTCGCCAGCTCTACCGGTTCTCCACCACCTACGTCAGCGACAACGGGGCCAGCCGGATCACCCAGCCGCCCTCCTACCTCTACGTGACCCCGCAGCGGCTCACCGGCGGCTACAACAGCATCCCGGCCAGCGACGGCAGCGGGCCCGGTTGCATGCTGACCGGTGACATCCCCGTCAAGCCGGGGCAGGACCCGTTCGGTACGGCCGCCCAGTCCACCACCCGCTGCTGGTCCCGGGTGAACCAGTACGACCTGCCGGGCAGCCCCGACCCGGAGGCCGGCTTCTTCGTCTCCTGGAACTTCCCGGTCCTGATCGCCGCCATCGACCCGGCCGCCGAGGCCAAGCTGGACGGGCTGAACCAGGCGGTGATCTCCGGCCGCTACCTGCCGGAGAACGGCACCAGCCGCGGCCCGCAGATCCCGGTACTGGCGTCGGCCGCCAGTGGCATGGACGAGTACGCGCAGACCGCCCTGCAGCAGCTGACCGCCCCAGCCCGGATGCCGGACATGGACGTGGCCTGGGCCAGCGCGCAGGCCTCGGCTCCTGGCCGCACCGTGGCCACCGAGCGCAGCACCGCCCAGCAGGCCTACGCCGGCGCGTTCGAGCAGCTCGGGACCGTCACCCTGCGCACGCCTAACGGCAGCTTCACCGACACTCCGGTCGGCGGTTACTGGTCCGTTGGCCCGGTCAGCTACCAGCGCGGCCCGTCCGGGGCGCTCACACCACGCCAGGTCACCAACCCGGCATCGGCCTGGTTCACCGGCAGCGGGGGCTCGGTCGCCATGGACGACGAGGACAGCCAGTACCGGACGGTGATCTCGCACACCAAGGCGACGCTGCAGACCACCCAGGCCGGCGGCACCAACCCCGCCCTGATCGACGTCAGCGGGCGGTTCAATCCGGCCAAGATCCAGGCATTCGACCCGCTGTCGCGGGTGCCGCTCGGTGCCTACCAGCCGGTGGTCGTGACCCCGGCCACCGCCGCCAGCCGCCAGCTGCTGAACGGCGGCGACCTGGAGCCCAGCCAGAACCTGGGTGGCCTGGTCAGCCAGCCGGTCAACCTGATCACCACGCTGTCGGCGCTGCCGGCGCTGGAGAACAGCCAGGACTACTCGGGCGTTTCCGCCGCCGACCCGATCAGCTCGATCCGGGTCAAGGTCGCTGACGTCACCGGGGCGGGTGCGCTGTCGCGGGAGCGCATCAACGCCGTGGCCCAGCAGATCGCCCAGCGCACTGGGCTCGACGTGGACGTGGTGGCCGGTTCCTCGCCCGCGCCGAAGACCATCAACCTGCCCGCGGGCCGGTACGGGCCGCCGGCCCTGATCCTGACCGAGGACTGGGTGAAAAAGGGTGTCGCGGTGACAATCTTGTCCGCCGTCGACAAGGCCAGCGTGGCCCTGTTCACGCTGATCCTCGTGGTGTGCGTGCTGTTCGTGGCCAACGCGGCGACTGCGGCGGTGCGTGGCCGGCGTCGCGAGCTCGGGGTACTGGCGGCGGTCGGCTGGCGCCCGTCCCGGCTGTTCGCGACTGTGCTCGGTGAGCTGGCCGGGCTCGGGCTGGCGGCCGGGCTGGTTGCCGGCGCGATCGCGCTTCCGATTTCGGCCGGTCTCGGCCTCAGCGTCGCACCGGGGCGGGCGCTGCTGGCCGTACCGGTCGCCGTCGCTGTGGCCATGGTGGGCGGCCTGTTCCCAGCCTGGCGGGCGGCCCACGCGGACCCGGTCAGCTCGGTCCGCCCGCCGGCCCTCGCGGTCCGCCGGGCCCGCCAGCCCGGCGGAATCATCGCGCTGGCGCTGCTCAACGTGGCCCGCACGCCCGGCCGGACGCTGATCGGGGTGGTCAGCCTGGCCGTCGGCATCGCCGCGCTGACCATGCTGGCCGGGGTCACCGACGCCTTCCGCGGGATCGTCGTCGGCTCCCTGCTCGGGGACGCGGTCGCGGTCCAGGTCCGGGGGGTGGACTACGTCGCGGCCGGTGCGACCGTCGCCCTCGGCGTGCTGGCCGTGGCCGACGTGGTGTTCCTCAACATCACCGAACGGGCCGCCGAGCTCGCCACCCTGCGCAGCTTCGGCTGGCGGGACACGGTGCTGGCCCGGCTGGTGGTCACCGAAGGCGTGATCATCGGCCTGACCGGCTCGCTGCTCGGGGCTGGGCTCGGCCTGGGGGCCGCCGCCTGGTTCGCCGGCCATCTGCCCGTCCGGCTGCTGAGCATCGCCGCCGCCGTGGTCGCGGCCGGGATCATCGTCTCCGCCGCGGCCACCCTGCTACCGGCCGCGTTGCTGCGCCGGCTGCCCGCCACCCAACTGCTCGCCGAGGAGTGACGACCATGACACCCACCCCTGCCCCCGCGCTGGAGCTGCGGGGCGTGTGCAAGAGCTACGGCACCGGCCAGGGCGAGCAGGTCACCGCGGCCGCCGACGTCAGCTTCACGGTCGAGGCGGGCGCGTTCGTCGCCCTGACCGGCGCCTCCGGCTCGGGCAAGTCGACGCTGCTGCACATGATCGGCGCGCTCGAACGGCCCGGCTCCGGCGTCATCGTCAGCCACGGCACCGAGGTCACGGCGCTGGGCGGGGCCGCCCAGGCCGACTACCGGCGCACCGTCGGCTTCGTCTTCCAGCGCTACAACCTGCTGCCCGCGCTCACCGTCCTGGACAACGTGATCGCGCCGGTCCTGCCCTACCGCACCGGCTGGGACAAGCGCGGCCGGGCCCGCGAGCTGCTGGCCGCGGTCGGCCTGGCCGGTCGCGAACGATCGCTGCCGGCCCGGATGTCCGGCGGTGAGCAGCAGCGCATCGCCATCGCGCGGGCCCTGATCAACACCCCGTCCCTGCTGCTGGCCGATGAGCCCACCGGCAACCTGGACTCCGGCAACGCCGCCGAGATCCTCGACCTGCTGGCCCGGCTCCGGGCTGAGCACGAGATGACGATCATCCTCGCCTCCCACGACCCGCAGATCGCGGCCCGGGCCGAGCGGCTGATCCGGCTCCGCGACGGCGCCGTCATCGACGACATCCAGCTGGCGGGGGACCGGGCCGCCGAGGACGTCATCCGCCACGTCGGCCAGCTCGGCTGATCGCTCTGGTCGGCTCTTGCGCTGATCGACGGCCGCGGGCGGCTGGGCCAGGATGGGGTTGACGACCCGCCCCCGATGACGAGGAGCCCCCGTGACCGAGTCCGATGGCCGCCTGCCCCGCTACGACGAGCTCCCGGCCGCCGACCGGGGCGGCCGCAGCGGCTGGGGCCTGTTCGGCCCGGACGACTCGGTCGGCCTGCTGAACCAGCAGACCCCCGAGTCGGTGCTGGCCGCCACCCGGCTGGTCCGGCGGGGAGCGGTGTTCCCGCTCGACGCGGCGCTGGACGCGGTCGACCCGCCGCTGGCGCCGCGCCGCGGCAAGCCCCGGCACACGCTGCTCCACCCGCCCGGACCGGGGCTGAAGGGCCTGGACGACGTGTACGACAACTTCAACCCGCAGACGTCGAGCCAGTGGGACTCGCTCGCGCACGCGGCCTACTCACCCGGCACGTTCTACAACGGCGCCACCGAGGACGACGTGCTGGCCGGCCGGCGCAACACGATCGACTACTGGGCCCGCCGCGGCATCGTCGCCCGGGCGGTCGTACTCGACCTGGCCCGCGCGCTGCCCGCCAGCGGCCGCGAGTACCGGCCCGGCTCGGGCACCGCCTTCACCGTCGACGACCTGGAACTGGCCCGCGCCGCGGCTGGGGTGTCCTACTCGCCCGGCTGCGTGGTACTCCTGCACACGGGCTTTCTCGGCTGGTACACCGGCCTGCCCTGGGCCGGCCGGGCGGACTGGGCCGCGAACCTGCGGGCTCCCGGGGTCGAGCACACCGAGGAGATGGCCCGCTACCTGTGGGACAGCGGCCTGATGGCGATCGCCGCCGACACCTTCGCGGTCGAGGTGTGGCCGGCCGACATCAGCCCCGGGGCCTACCCGTTCGGATTCCTGCACCGGGTTCTCATCGGCCAGTTCGGCATGGCCCTGGGCGAGCTCTGGCAGCTCGGCGACCTCGCCGCCGACTGCGCCGACGACGGCGTCAACGAGTGCCTGCTGACCAGCGCCCCGCTGAACGGCCGGGGCGGCATCGCCTCCCCGCCCAACGCCCTCGCCATCAAGTGACCGCTCACCGGGTGACCGCGCATCAGGTCGTCGCGGTCATCCTCCGCCGTACCGACCAACTGCTGTTGTGCCACCGTTCCCCGTCCCGCCGCTGGTACCCCGACGTCTGGGACTTCCCCGGCGGCCACCTCGAGCCCGGCGAGTCTCCCGGGGAAGCCCTCCGCCGCGAGCTCACCGAAGAGCTGGGCGTCACCCTCACCGCGGTCGACGGCCCCCCGGTCATCCGCCGTACCGACCCCGGCACGGGCCTCGACCTCACCGTCTGGACCTCCCGCCACTGGCAGGGCCCGATCGCCAACCTCCAGCCCGACGAGCACGACGCCATCGCCTGGTTCACCCCGGCGGAGCTACCCGCCCTCACCCTGGCTGACCCCTCCTACCTCCCCCTCCTCCAGCACTTGCCTCTGTAGCTTGCGGGGCTGGCCATTTCGGCATGATCTTCATGCCCGGCACCTACCGACGGACGCGCGCCGACACCGGCCGGATTGTCGCTGCGCTCGAAGAAATCCTCATCCGCCACCCGGGCGAAGAAGGCCTCCGCAACGGAGAGGCCTGGCTCTGACTGGGTAGTCCCAGGTCCTGAGCCGGGCCCGGCGGCCCGCGGCCACGGCGGCAAGCCCCTTGCCGTCATGACCGATGATGGATGGGTGCTGACATCGATCCACGTTTATCCGTTGAAGGGCTGCCGGGGCCTGGACCTCAGCGAATCGGCCGTCGAGCCGTGGGGGCTGGCGGGCGACCGCCGGTGGCTCCTGGCCGACGCGGATTGCCGCTTCGTCAGCCAGCGGGAGCATGCCTCGCTCGCGCGGGTCGTGGTCGGCCACGGCCCGACGGCGGCATCGACGTGTCGTCAGCGGGCCATCCGCCGTTGTCGGTGGCCGTTCCCGGCCCGGACGAGATGCTCAAGGTCAGCGTGTGGAGTTCGACCATGCTGGCCGCCGCCGCCGGGCCTGAGGCCGACGCCTGGTTCTCGGCCTACGTGGGGGAGCCGGCCCGGCTGGTCTACCTCGATGACCCGACCCGGCGGGCGGTGGACCCCGAGTTCGGCCGGGACGGGGACGTGGTCAGCTTCGCCGACGGGTACCCGCTGCTGCTCACCAGCACGGCATCGCTGGACCAGCTGGGGGACTGGCTGGTCGCCGAGGGGGACGAGCCGTTGCCGATGAACCGGTTCCGGCCGAGCGCGGTGGTGAACGGCTTCGACCCGTGGGCCGAGGACCGCTGGCGCCGGGTGCGGATCGGGGACGTCTCGTTCCGGGTGGTCAAGCCCTGCGGCCGCTGCGTGGTCACCACGACCGACCAGTTCACCGGCGAGCGCAGCAGCCAGCCGCTGCGGATGCTGGCCAAGCGCCGCCGCTTCGGCCAGAAGCTGGTCTTCGGGCAGAACCTCATCCCCGACACCCCGGGCCAGATCCGCGTCGGCGACCCGGTCGAGGTCACCGAGTACGCCGGCTGACCCAGCCAGCCCCAGGCACTCCCGGCTTGACTTCGAGCGCGCGCGAACTGCGACCGTCGTCCCCATGCGCTACACGACGATCGGGGCCGGCTTCCCGGCCGCCCGCGAGGTCAGCCTGCAGCTCGCCGCGGCGTAAAAGCCGATCTTCGTGTCGATGGCGTCGAGGTAGGCCGTCATCGTGGCGAGCTGGGCGCGGACACGCTCACGGTGGGAGCGCAGCAGCGCCAGGCGGTCGTCCTCGTTGCCGTCACCGGCCCGGACCAGCTCGGCGTAGCGGCGCACCTCGCGGATCGGCATGCCGGTCGCCCGCAGCTTGGTGATCAGCTCGATCCAGCCGAGGTCGTGTTCGGAGTAGCGGCGGTGCCCGGAGCCGCCCCGGCCGACATCGAGCATCAGCCCGTCGCGCTCGTAGTAACGCAGGGTGTGCCGGGTCAGGCCGGTGCGCTCGGCGACCTCACCGATGGTCAGTTCAGCGGATGTCACCCGCCCAGTCTCACCCTTTGAGTGCGCTCAAAGTCAACCGCGATCCCCGTGACCGCGAGTCCCGTGACCGCGAGCCTCAGCGGCGGGGCCGCCGGCCCCCAGCGGGTAAGCCTTTGGCCGCCACGATCTCGAGCAGCCGCTGCTGGGTGACCGGCTCGCCCGGCAACGGCTCCGGGTTGGGCGCCAGCCCGGCCAGGATCAGGCCGATATACCGGTGCGGCAGCCCGGGCTGCCCGGGCTGGCCGTGGCCGGTGACCGAGCTCAGCATCTCCAGGATGGGCGGCAGGTCGGTCACCGCGACGTCGGCCCGCACCACCCCGGCCGCCCGGCCGCGGGTCAGCAGCTCTTCCAGCGGCTCCAGCGACCGGCGCAGCATCTCGGCGAAGTACTCGGCCCCGTAGGCGCGGGTCAGCACGTCCACCAGCGCCCGGTTGGAGGCGATCATCTCCAGCGACCGCTCCAGGAAATGGGTCAATCCGGCCCACGGATCGGGCTCGGCCGCCGCCTCCTCGGCGATCGCGACCGCCCGGTCCACGCACTGCCCGAGGAACTCGTGCGCGAGCTCGTGCTTGTTGGCGAAGTGCCGGTAGGCGGTGGCGACGTTCACCCCCGCGTGCCGGGCGATGTCGTCCAGCGTCGCGTCGAGCCCGCGGGCGGCGAACACCTCCGCGGCGGCGTCGATGAGCCGCTGGCGGTTACGGGCGGCGTCCGCCCGGAGCCGCCGCGGCTCCCCGGCGTCCGCCGCGGAGATCGCCATCAGCCGTGCACCGCGGGCGCCTGGGCCCCGGAGCCTTCGCGCGGGATGGCCACGCCCGACCGGAGCAGCAGCGCGGTCAGCACCGCGGCCACGGCGTAGATCCCGGCCGCCACCCAGAACACCACGTGGTAGCTGTGGATCAGCCCGTTCGCCACGACCAGCTGCTTGCCCGCGGCCGAGGTGACCGACGCCGCGTGGGCCGTGATGTAGCCGGCCGCGGCGGTGGCCGCGATCGTGTTCAGCAGCGAGGTGCCGATCGAGCCGCCGATCTGCTGGGCCACGTTGATCGTGGCCGACGCCACCCCGGCGTCCTCCCGGTCCACCCCCAGGGTGCCCAGAGTGAACGCGGGCGCGAAGACCAGGCCCAGCCCGATCCCGACCAGCAGCAGCGTGGGCAGCACGTCAGCCACGTAGTTGCCCTTCAGGCCGATGTTGGTCAGCAGCGCCATGCCCACCCCGGCCAGCACCAGGCCGGACGGGACCGCGATCCGCGGGCTGACCCGGGTCAGCAGGATCACGTTGCCGGCGCCCGCCACCACCACCAGGATCAGCGTCAGCGGCAGGAACGCGAGCCCTGTCTTGACCGCGCTGTACCCGAGCGTCTCCTCCAGGTAATAGGTCAGGAACAGGAACACGCCGAACATGCCGATCGCGGCCAGGAACATCGCCAGGTAGGCGCCGGCCCGGTTGCGGTCGGTGACGACCCGCAGCGGCAGCAGAGGATGCGCCACCCGCCGTTCCACCAGCACGAACACCACCAGCAGGATGGCCCCGCCGATCAGCGAGATCAGCGTGGCGGGCTTGGTCCAGCCGGTGCTGCCAGGCGACATGGCCACGTTGGAGAACCCGTAGACCACGGCGAACAGGCCGACCGCTTCCAGCACGGTCCCGACCAGGTCCAGCTTCGGGCGCTCGGTGATGGGGACCTGCTTGAGCAGCGTCACGCCGCCGGCGAACGCGAACGCCGCGATCAGCACGTTGACGTACATGACCCAGCGCCAGTCCAGGTACTCGGTGAGGACACCGCCCAGCAGCAGCCCGACCGACGCGCCCCCGCCGGCCACCGCGCCGTAGATGCCGGTCGCCTTGGTGCGCTCGGTGGGGTCGCGGAACGTGGTCGTGAGCAGGGACAGCGTGGCCGGCGCGAGCAGCGCGCCGAACGCGCCCTGCACCACCCGGGCGGTCAGCAGCATGCCGAAGTTCTGGGCGGCGCCGCCGAACGCGGAGGCCGCGGCGAACCCGATGATCCCGATGAGGAAGACCCGCTTGCGGCCGAACAGGTCGGCGATCCGGCCGCCCAGCAGCAGCAGGCTGCCGAACGCGAGCGAGTAACCGGTGACGATCCACTGCCGGTCGGCGTTGGAGAAGTGCAGCGCGGCCTGGGCGTGCGGCAGCGCGATGTTCACAATCGTGGCGTCGAGCACCACCATCAGCTGCGCCGTCGCCAGGACGGCCAGGATGATCCAGCGCCGGGCGTAGTTCGGGTCCTCGGTGGCGCCGACGGCCCCCGCCGCCTGCGCCGTCGATGTGTCCGGAGTTGTCATGAGGTCCCCTTGGGACGAAGCCAGCATGGGAAAGCGAAGTGCGTATCTGCGCTTTACTGCTGGGCTAAACGCAGGTCACTGCCTCATTTCTTTCCGTCCAGCGGTGTGTGACGGATCACATCACCCGCCGGGCCCGGCCGCTGCCTGGCGATCGCCTCCCTGGTCAGCGGGGGGTCAGCCGGAACGCCCGGGCTCCCGCCGTCCAGGCCTGGTGCAGGTCGGCCGGGAGGGGATCACCGTCGGCGCCGAAGCCGATGTGGTTGAACTTGGCGAAGTTGCGGTTGTCCCGCGCCATCACCGCGTAGGCGTCCACGACCCCCGGCTCGTCCGCGATGACCTGCACGTCGGCCGGGCGGCGGCGTCCCTGGAGCCGGATCTCGACCGGCTCGCCGGTGCGCAGGTTACGGCTCCAGCCGAACGGGGTGCCGACCAGCAGGTCGCCCTGGTCCCGGGTGTAGGCCACCGGAATGTCGTAGTGCCGGCCGGATTTGCGGCCGACGACGTACAGCGTCACCAGCCGCCGCCCGGCCAGCTGGGCCAGCAGCGGCGTCCGCAGCACACCCCGCATGACGCGGTTGACCAGGCCTTGCGCCGCCATCGTCTGCACTGGCTGATCGTTCATGTCCGTCTCCTCGAATCGTCCTGCCCCTATGACGAACGGCGGCCCCAGAACGTGACGGTCAGCCGGTACCCGCCGATAGTGTGGGCTGCCAGTGCCGTGGAGGTGTACGCGTTCCTGGTGGGCGCCCCGGTCTTCAAAACCGGTGAGCGGTGCTCCGCGCCGCTGGCGGGTTCGATTCCCGTCCACCTCCGCCACCATCGTGCGGCCTCTTCGTCGCCCTCTGGTGCGACTCGGGCTGTTATGCTCCCCCCGGTGAAACCGCCCGGGCCTGCGGCCGGTTCGCGCCCGAGCGGGGGTGACCTGCCGCGTGGTATCGACGACTGAGCCGCCGCGAGGAGGCTGGCTGCGCCCCCGCGGCCCGCGGCCCGGCCCGGCCCTGAGCGAACGGCTGCCGGTGCCCTGGGCCTTCCCGCTGATCGTCTTCGCGGTCACCTGGGTGCTGATCCTGGCGGCCTGGTACGGCTCGGCCGCCATCTACGGCCAGGGCCACCCGTGGAGCTGGCACTTCCTGTTCAAGGACGCCGACTACTACCTGGGCATCGCCGAGCACGGTTACCCGCCGCGGGTGCATTTCCCGTGGATCAACGGCCCGGTCGCCAACCGGGTCGCGTTCTTCCCGCTGTTCCCGTTGCTGGTCCGGCTGGCCAGCTACCTGACCGGCGGAAATTACCTGATCGCGGGGCTGATCGTCAGCGTGCTGGCCGGGGCCGCCTCCGCGCTCGGGGTCTGGGCCCTGGCCGCCCGGGTGTGCGATCGCTGGGTCGCCGACCGGGCCGTCATCTTGTACTGCTTCTTCCCCGGCGCGATGACCTTCGGCATGCTCTACTCCGAGCCGCTCGCCGTCGCCATCGCCGCGGCCGCCCTGCTTGCGCTGCTCAGCCGGCGGTGGCTGCTGGCCGGGATCCTCGGCGCGGCCGGCACCGCCGAGCGTCCCACCCTGATCATCCTCGCCGTGGTGGCCGGGGTCGCCGCCCTGCAGGCGATCTGGACCCGCCGCGACTGGTGGTCGCTGCTCGCCCCGGCCCTGACCCCGCTCGGCATGCTCGCGTTCTTCGGCTATCTCGGGCACCGGTACCACGACTACAAGTTCTGGTTCCAGGTCGAGAAGGCCGGCTGGCACCAGCACATCGACTGGGGGGTGCACACGCTCCGCATCGTGTTCTGGGCCGACCCGGCCACCGCCCGCTACCAGGTCTTCAACCTGGTGCTCATGCTCATGTTCATCGCCGCCGTGGCCGGGATCGCGCTGACCGTGGCGGCCCGGCTGCCGCTGCCGGTCACGCTGTTCGGCGTGCTCGTGGTGCTGTCGTCGGTGGTCGCCTACGGGCAGAACACCAAGCCCCGCTTCGTCTGGTCCGGGTTCACCCTCTTCATCGGCGCGGCCGCCAAGCTGCCGAGGTTCCTCTACTGGCCGGCGGTCGTGCTGTCCGCCGCCGCCCTGGTCTTCCTGACCGGCTGGTGGCCGCACCACCGCATCGGCCCCGCCCCCTGACCGGGGCCCGGCCCTGACCGGCGCGCTAACCTGCACGGGTGACGACCAACAGCCCGATCGCTGCCAGCCACCTCGACCTGCTCGAACGGCCGCTGTACGGGCACCTGGCCACGATCCGCCCGGACGGCGGGGTGCAGGTCAACCCGATGTGGTTCGAGTTCGACGGCGAGTTCATCCGGTTCACTCACACCAGCACCCGGCAGAAGTACCGCAACCTGATGGCCAACCCGGTCGCGGCCTTTTCCATCAATGATCCGGACCAGCCGTACCGGTACCTGGAGGTACGCGGCGTCCTCGACCACGTCGACCCCGACCCCGAGGGCGCGTTCTACCGCCAGCTGTCCCGTCGCTACGGGCGCGGCGACCAGGCGCCCCCGGACGCGGCCGACCGGGTGGTCCTGTTCATCCGGCCGGCCGCCACCAGCACCCAGTAACCGCTCAGCCCGAGCGGAGGATGTCCGCCAGCACGGCCGCGTGGCTGATGTCCACGGTCCTGGTCGCGGTGAGCAGGATGACCGGCCCGCGCCGGTGCCAGTCCCGCAGTCCGGCCAGCGCGGCCGCCGGTTCCGGCTCGGTCAGCTCCTGCCGGTAGCGCTCGGTGAACTCGGCGAACCGCTCCGGGTCGTGCCCGTACCAGTGCCGCAGCTCGTCCGACGGCGCGACCGCCCGGCACCACTCGTCCAGCGCCGCCGCCTGCTTGCTCACGCCCCGCGGCCACAGCCGGTCCACCAGCAGCCGCGCCCCGTCATCGGCCGTGGCCGGCTCGTAGATGCGCCCGACCCGGACCGGCTGACCAGACGTCATGAAGGCATCCTTACATGATGACCCCGGACGACGCGCACGCCTACGCCGAGCTGGCCGGGCGGGACCCGGTCCTGGCCGGCGTCATCGGCGTCTACGGGACACCGGAGCCGTTCGCCTGGCACGACGGCGGCCGGACCGGTACCAGCAAGTTCGCGGCCATGCTGCTGCACGTGGCCGGGCAGCGAATCTCGGCCGCGGCCGCGTTCACGATCTACGACCGGATCAGCGCGGCCGCGGGCGGCGGGCCGCCGACCGCCCGGGCCATCGCCGGCCTGGGCCCGGACCGGCTGCACGAGTACGGCCTGGCCCGGGCCCGGGCCGGGTACGCGGTCGCGCTGGCCGAGGCCGAGCTGTCCGGCGGACTGGACATCGAGCACCTCGAAGCGGTGCCGGACGACGAGGTGGTGGCCAGGCTCACGGCCGTCCGTGGGATCGGCGTCTGGTCGGCCCAGACCTTCCTGATCCACAACCTGGCCCGCCCGGACGTGTGGCCCGCGGCCGACCAGGGCATCCGCCAGGCGATCATCCGGCTGTGGCGGCTGGACCGGCCGCCGTCACTGGCCGAGGTCCGTCGCCGCGGCCAGGCCTGGTCGCCCTACCGGTCCTACGCCGCCGAGCTACTGTGGCGCTCGCTCCACCCGCCGGAAGAGCCGTCCGACCCCAAGGAGCGGGCCCTGCGTCACCGCCCGTAGGTCCCTTTTGGAAACCCCGAAAACGTTCACAGGTGGCGGATGCCCCACCGCATCTGCGGGCTCCCTGGCCGACCGCGGCCGTCCGCGAGCAGCCGGCCGGGCGTGCTGGTCACTCTGGGCCGGTGGCGACCGGCCGGGCGGGGTCGGTGATCCAGTGCGACCACGACCCCGGGTACAGCGCGGCCGGGAAGCCCGCCACCTCCAGGGCCAGCACCTCGTGGGCGGCCGTGATCCCCGACCCGCAGTACACCGTGACCGGCCGGCCGCCGGTGACCCCGAGCGCGCTGAACCGCTCACGCAGCGCCGCCGGGGCGAGGAACACCCCGTCCGCGTCCATGTTGTCCCGGGTCGGAGCCGAGACCGCGCCGGGAATGTGCCCGGCCACCGGGTCGACCGGCTCGACCTCGCCCAGGTAGCGTTCCCGGTCCCGGGCGTCCAGCAGCAGACCGTCCTCGGCGGCCTGGAGCACGTCGTCCACCTCGACCACCCCGGCCCCCGTCGGCCCGGGCGTGAAGTCGCCCTCGATGACCGCCGGCACGCCCGTCTCCACCGGCTGGCCGGCCCGCCGCCAGGCGGCGAACCCTCCGTCGAGCACCCGCACGTCCGGGTGGCCGAGCCGCCGCAGCAGCCACCAGGCCCGCGCCGCCGCGGTGGCGTTCCCCGCGTCGTAGACCACCACGGTGCCGTCGTTGCGCACCCCGAGCCGCCGCATGGCGGCCGCGAACCGCTCCGGCCCCGGCAGCGGATGACGCCCGCCCGCCCCCGCCGGATCGGCCAGTTCGGTGTCCAGGTTGACGAACCGGGCGCTGGGCAGATGACCAGCCAGGTAGTCCTCCTCGCCGGGTCCCCCGGCCAGCGTCCACCGCACGTCCAGCACAACCGGCGGCCGCGCGCCGTCCACCAGCCCAGCCAGCGTGGCCACGTCGATCAAAGGTCCAGTCACAAGAAGAAATCTACGGCCCCCAAGGCCCGCCGCACCCAGCCCCCGTAACCCCGCAAGCCCCACCCGCCTCACGCGTCCCCCCAGTGCGTGTGTACTTCGGATGTGGGTACGTTTTCCCGCACCATCTGCGGGAAAGTGAACCCGAACCCTCCCGGCTATCCCAGCCCGTGCTCGCGCGCGTAACCAATCGCGGCGGCCCGGTCGGCCGAGCCGGTCTTGGCGAAGATCCGGCTGATGTGGCTCTTGACCGTGTGCGAGCTCAGGAACAGCTCGGCCGCGATCTCCGGGTAACTGCTGCTGGCCTCGGGGGCCGCGCTCGGGGTGCTCAGCCTGCACCGGAGCCCGCCGCTGGCCGCGATCTACGGCCTCTGCCTGCTGTCCGGGCTGATCAACGCCTTCGACGGGCCCGCCCGCCAGGTGGCCTGTGGGTCATGATGATGCCGGGCATGAGCCCGATCACCGGGTTCGCCACCGGGTCTCTCACCGACACGCTGGGCCCCCGCTCGGTGTTCTTCGCCATCACCATCGCCATGACCGTGCTCATCGCCTTCTGCTGGCGCCCGCTGCGCCGCGACGCCCTGGACGCTTCGTTACCGGAACGATCTTCCGCCGCGGGCCGCCCTGTCCGACAATGGTCGGCGGGGGACCGCCAGCGATCGCCAGGGAGGATCGCGCATGACCGAAGCCACCCCGTCCGGGGCCACGTCGCAGCTGACCGACGGGACCGCCGCGGGCCAGTGGACGCTCGACCCGGCCGGGTCCCGGGCCGAGTTCCGGATCAAGCACTTCTGGGGCGTGATGACCGTGCGCGGCGTCCTGGAGCAGATGACCGGCGACGCCACCGTCGGCCCGGACGGCACGGTGACCGGGCGGATCAGCTTCGAAGCGGCCTCGCTCAACACCAAGAACAAGCAGCGGGACAAGCACCTGCGCTCCGCGGACTTCTTCGACGTCGAGAACCACGCGCACGCCGTCCTGACCGTGACCTCGGCCACCCCGGCGGGCCCGGCCGAACTGCGCTGCGAGGGAACCTTCGAAGCGGCCGGCCATTCCCGGCCGGTCACCTTCACCGCTCATCTGAGGGACGTGACCGCACAGTCCGTCGTGATCGATGCGGAGCTGGAGGTCGATCGCACCGAGTTCGGCATGACCTGGAGCCCGATGCGCATCACGCCGAACACCGCCTACGGCACCGTGACCGCGCGGTTCACCCGCGCCTGATCAGCGCCGGGGTCAGCGCGGTCATCGCCGCCAGCACCGGCTCAAGGCCGGCCCGGGCGGTGATGACCCGCACGATGGTCTCGTCCAGCCCCGCGCTGAGCCGGGCGAACGCGGCCGGCGCGGGGCCGGCCGGACCGTAGTACCCGACCGCTTGCAGCATCTCCTCCGGCGCCGAGGCCACCAGCTCGGCCAGTTCCGCGCCCCGGTCCCGCCGCTCTTCCAGCTCGGTCAGCTCGGCGTCGAAGCCCATCTCGGCGAACAGCGCCCGGTAGCCGGCGTCCTTAGGCATCCCCGGCCGGGCCATCGCGTAGCCGAGCACCTGCGCGCCGAACGCCTGCCGGGCGGCGGCCACGTCGTCGTCGATGCAGACCCGGATGTACATGGTCATCGGGACCGAACCGGCCCCGCGGCCCGCCCGCGCCGCGCCGGTGTCGATCTCGGCCCGGCTGGCCACGATGCGCTCGGGGGTGGCCCAGTTCAGCAGCGCCCCGTCGGCGGTCTCACCGGCCAGCCGCAGCATCTGCGGGCCGAGCGCGGCCAGGTAGACCGGGGCCGGCGGCAGGTCCCTGACCCCCAGCGCGGCCGAGGCCGGCCACCCGGGTGATCCGCCCCCGATCCCGGGCCGGCCGCCGGCGGAACCACCGCTGACCGCCTGCCCGTCCAGCAGCGCGCGGACCTGGGTCACGTACTCCCGCATGACCGCGATCGGCCGGTTCGGCAGGCCCACCGACGCCCAGAACTCAGGGCCGTAACCGCCGGTCCCGAGGCCGAGCACGAACCGGCCGCCCGACCGCTGCGCCAGCGTGGCCGCCTGCGCGGCCAGGCTGGGCGGGGTCCACATCCGCGCGGCCGGCACGACCGAGATCCCGGTCCGCAGCGCGGTGTCCTCCGACCAGGCCGCGCACACCTGGAACGAGTCCGGGACCCCGCCGGCCGGCGTCCACAAGCTCTCGAACCCGAGCCTTTCGGCCTCCCGGGCGGCCACTCGCAATTGGTCGAACGGCAGGCCGAGCCGGGCATCGAGCCCCACGCCAATCATCATGACCGGCAGTATGCCGGACGCCCCTGGCCTCAGGCTCGCCCGGCCCGGCCCGCTCCGTCGTGCCCCGCGCGCCGGGGACCGGGCGTGCCCCCGAGCCGCGCCACCGGTACGTCCGGCCCGTCCAGCAGCAACTCCAGGCCCCGGGCGAGCGCCTCGGCCGACCCCTCCGGCCAGGCCGCGGTCAGGGACCGCAGGTGCTCGGTCAGCGTGGCGTTGAGCTTGCCGATCACCCGCGTGCCCCTGGGGGTGAGCGAGAGCAGGGTCGCCCGCCGGTCGAGCGGATCGGTGGTGCGCCTGAGCAGCCCGGCCTCCTGCAGCCGGTCGGCGTAGCGGCTGGTGCCCGAGCGGTCGATGCCCACCTGCTCGGCCAGCCTGGCCACCGTCACCGGCCCGGTCGACGCCAGCGTGTTCAGCACCGGGTAGGTCTGGGCGTCGACCCCGGCCGGCGCCACCGCGATGACCGGAGCGCACAGCGCGCCCCGGTTGGCCGGCAGCATCAGCCGGTTGAGCAGCCGGGTCAGCTCCGGGCCGACGTCCTCCGCCATGGCGGCAGTCTAATTTGAGCCGGCTCAGCGGGACGGTGACAGCGGGGGGCCGACGAACTCGCACTGGTTGTGCCCGGCGGCCCGCTGCAGCCGCTCCAGGTCCGGCGGGGGAGGGGTGGCCGAGGTCGCGACCGGGCCACCCTCGGCGAAGAACGCCTCGGTCCCGCCCGGGGTGATCAGCCCGAGCATCGCGGTGTCCTCCTCGGCGATGAACGTGTGCGGCACCCCGCGCGGGAGGAAGGCGAACGCCCCCGCCGCCAGCGGGAACTCGTCGTCCCCGCAGCGCACCCGCACCCGTCAGGACATCACCCACATCGACTCGTCGGCGGTGTGGTGGATGTGCAGCGGCGACGAGGTGTCCCGGGCGACTTCGGAGACGATCAGCCCGAAGCCCCCGTGCGTCTGGCCGGCCGTCGCCTTGGTCGTGATCCGGCTGGCGCCGATCCAGCGCGGCTCACCCGCGCCGGCCTCGACGACGAGCAGGCCCTTGGTCGTAAAACTGTCCATGCCCACCCGCTACCCGTCGACCTCGCCAAAAAACATGCGAATCGCACCTAAATGTCAGACTCCCACGCCGCTTGAACGCGCAAGCCGACCATGAGCCTTTTCAAATACATGTAAAAGCGTGCGATCCGCACGAGTCTCGGATTAGCTCCGGCGCCGCAACCGCCCCGCGCCCAGGCTCCCGGGCTACAGTGCGGCATGATCACCTGCGTTGTCGATTACGTCATCGACCCGGCCCAGCTGGACGCCTTCGAGCGGTTCGCCCGTCGCTGGATGGAACTGGTCGGCCGGCACGGCGGCACCCACCACGGCTACTTCCTGCCCGGCGAGGGTGCCAGCGACAGGGCCCTGGCCCTGTTCAGCTTCCCCAGCCTGGCCGCCGACGAGCAGTACCGTGAGCTGTTCGGCCGCGACCCGGACTTCATCGCGGCCGACCGCATCCGCGACGAGAGCCATTGCGTCCTGCGCTACGAGCGCACGTTCATGCGCCCCCTCCTGCCCGGGGGCCTGCCGCCTGAGCCCGGCCGGCCTCAGGCGGCGCCGTAGGCGGTGACACTGGACCACGCCACGTAGTTCTCCGGCTGCTCCTGGCCGGTGCTGGCGCGGGCCTCCCACAGTGCCTGCGGCAGCGTGGCGCCGCCCGCCACGTTTTGGTGCAGCCGGGTCATCAGGGTCACGCTGGCGCCGTCGGGCAGCGGAATCGTGGGTGCGACCAGCCCGGCGGTTCCCCGGGCCATCAGCGCGCTGGCGAAGCCGAGCACCTCTCCGCCCGCGTACCGGTGCTCGGCGCCCGCGTGGCAGGCGGCCAGCACCACCCGGCGCGGCACGACACCGGAATTGACGATCTCGTAGAGGGTCAGCGAGCCATCGCTGAGCAGCAGCGAAGAAAACAGCGGGTTGTCCGAGCGCAGCTGCCCGTGGCAGGCCAGGTGGGCCAGGTCGGCGCCGGCCATCGTCTTCAGCGTCGCCTGCACGCTGCTGTCCGGGGGCAACAGCAGGTCCGCCTCCCGCGCCTGGCCGATCTGCCGTACCTCGGCCAGCGCACCCGGCAGCCCCGGGCCCGCGACCAGGGCGAGACGTGGCGGCGTACCGGCCGCCGCGATCGCGTCCTCGGCCGCGATCGTCGCCCGGCGGCTGCGAGCCCAGAAGGTGGCCGACGGCACCACGCTGATCTCGGCCGGGTGCAGCCCCGGCCATGGCACCCGGTGCAGCCGTCCGGCGGGCACCACCACCAGCGGGACGTCGTCCCCGACGCCGAGCGGGGTCACCAGCGCGCGCCGCAGCGCCGCCCGGAAGTGCTCGGCCGTTTCCCGCGCCTGGGTGGCGTGGCGGCCACCCCGGAGCAGCCGCCGCAGCGCGAACAACAGCATGTCAGTCGCCCGGTGTACCGGCTCGGCCGGTCCCAGCTGGACCAGCCGGGTCCGGCCGGGACCGATGAGCACCGCGACCAGGTCGTTTCCGACGGTCGCGTACTCGGCCAGGTAACGGCCGTCCAGCAGCGACCGCAGCTCGCTGCCGCTCACCACCTCGGCGTGCGCCGATGGAGCCTGCGGCCCGGTCCAGGCCGCTCGCCGGATCCTGGCCTCCAGCCGGGCCCGGCGGGCGACCAGCTCGGCCGGCTCCCGATCGCCCTCGCGGCGCGCCGCCCGCAGCTCCTGGTCGACTGCCCGCAGCGCGGTCAGGTCTTCCTGGACCGCCTCGACCGGCGGCTCGACGCTCAGCAGGGCGGCGGTCCGGGTCAGCTCCATCCACGCGAGCAACCGGCCCGCGGACGCGGTCCGGAGCAGTTCTTTCAGGCCCAGTTCGCCCAGCTCTTCGCCGTGATCCGCGGCCAGCACGCGCAGTTCCATCGAGGGCAGCGCCGCCCGGTGCCGGGCCAGGTCGGCCAGGCCGGTCCGGCAGTGCCTCAGCGCCCCGCTGGTCTGCTGGCCGGTGCTGGCGTCCAGCGCCTGGGCCAGGCGGCCGCGCAGCCGCACCAGCAGGGCCTGGCCGCGGGCGAGTTCCCCGGCCGCCCGGAGGTGCGGCCGGGCGGTCCGGACCTCGGCTGCCGCCAGGGCCGCCCGCCCGGCCGCCAGGTGGGCCCCGACCGCCGCGGCCCGCATGCCGTGGCGCTGCAGCGTGGTGGCGGCCCGCCCCAGCCGGCGCACCTCGTCGGGCCGGTAACCGGCGTCCGCCGCGGCCACCTCGACCGCCACGATGGTCGCGAGCGCGGTCCACGCGGTCCGCCGCTGCCGGCGGAACTCGGCCAGCGCCACCTCCACGTCGGCGCCGGCCGCGGCCCGGTCACCGAGCAGCAGGGCCAGCTGGGCGCACCGCAGCCGGGCCTGGGCCGCCATCAGCCGGGCGCCGTGCGCGTCGAACTCGGCCGCCGCCGAGCGGGAGATCGTCAGCGCCTCGTCCAGCAGCCGCAGGTCGACCAGGACGTCGGCGTAGTCGAGGTAGTGCTCGCCGAGCGGAAGGCCGGCGTCGGCGTGCAGCTGGCCGGCCAGATCGAACAGGCGCAGGCTCTCCACCACCTCACCGGCGTGGAAGCTGGAATAGGCCTGGCTGTTGGTGATGAGGGCGACCAGCAGCGGGCTGTGCTCGCGGGCCAGCACCGCCGCTCGCTCCAGCACGTCGAGCGCGGCCCGGGGCCGGCCCAGCTCGGTGTAGGCCAGCGACAGGTTGTTGGCCGCCTTGATCCACACATCCGGCGGGCAGAGCGGGTCGGCCAGCACCTGGTGGTAGAGGGCGGCGGCGGCCCGGGGCCGCCCGGAGTTGTGTTCCAGCAGTGCGCGCTGCATGACGACCTCGGGCCGCCGCTCCTCCACGACCAGCCGCTCGGCCTGGCTCAGGTCGCGGCGGGCTTCGGCCCGGCGGCCGAGCTCGTGCAGCGCGACCACCCGGGCGACCAGGACGTCTCCGAGCCGATGGCTGAGCCCCGCCCGGCGCGCGATCCTGGCCGCCTGATCCAGCGTCTTCTTCGCCGCCTGGTTGTCCAGCACCACGTGCTGCGCCCAGGCCTGGGCCCGCAGCGCGACGACGAGCGCCTCGGTATCCCCGGCCGCCCTGGCGCGCGCGATCAATTTAGGGATTCTGGCGGCGTATCTAGCGGGGTCCCTGACTACTCCGCTAGATGCCGCTTCGGCTTCCGGCACGAGGTTCTCGGGCTGAGCTTCCATGATCACAGTCCCGATCTGGTCGGCCGCCAGGCAGCATAATCGTAGCCGGTACGGACGCCAAGGAGAATTCCGACATGACCACCAACGGCACCCCGGACTATCCCGATCACCGTGATGAGGCCCAGCGCCGCAGCGACAGGGCCGCCGCCTCTGCGCAGTCGGCCGCGCTCAGCAGCTCCAACGCGGACCGGCGGGCCCACGCCGGCGACCTGGTCAATCAGCTGCTGACGCGCCGCCGGCAGCTCCGCTCCGAGCTGGGCGACCCGCTGATCCCGATCGAAGTCCTGCGCCGGCCGGGCCAGGGCGACGAGGCCGGCGGCGCCGTCCTCGTGGTCCGGGGCGAGCTGCTGCTGCTGGTGCCCCCCGAGACCACTCCGGCTGCCAGGCACATGGACGCCAGCCGCCCCGATGGCGACGAGCCCGCCTGGCAGCAGGCCAGCCGCCTGCTCTACGGCCTGGGCTACCGGGCGCCGATCCTGCACGACTTCCCCCGCGGCACCCTGCCCTTCCAGACGTTCTTCACCCGCGACCGGGACGCCGAACAGCTGGTGCAGGACCGCGACCAGGTCCGGCGCGAGACCGGCGCCGAAGTGGATCTCAACTACGTGTGCACGAGCGGGTACTTGTCCAAGGGCGAGGACTACCCGATGTCGACGGCTGACATCCCCTGGTACCCGCCCAGCTGGTTCGAGGACCACCCGGTGCAGCGCTCGATCACCGTGGCGGTCATCGACACCGGCGTCAACCGGGTGCAGCGGACGGATCAGTGGCTGACCACGGTCGCCGAGAACGCACAGAACGAGGACCCGCTCGACGTCCTCCCGGCCGATGGCGCGCTCGATGAAAGCGCCGGCCACGGGACGTTCGTGTCCGGGATCGTGCAGCAGGTCGACCCCGAGTGCGACATCCGGGTGTACCGGGCCCTGGACACCGACGGGATGGGGACGAGCAAGGACATCGCCGATGCGATCGTCCAGGCCGCCGCCGACGGCGCGGACATCATCAACCTGTCGCTCGGCACCGAGACCGTGGACGACAACCCGCCGGCACAGTTCACCGCCGCGATGGCGACCCTGCAGACGGAGTACCCGGGGGTGGTGGTCGTGGCCAGCGCGGGCAACAACGGGGACGACATCCCGGTGTTCCCGGCCGCGATGGGCGGCGTGATCGGGTCCGGCGGTGTGATCGGGGTGGGCGCGCTGAACCCGCCGGCCGCACCGGGTGACGAGCCGACCCCGGTGGACTGGTCGAGCTTCGGCCCCTGGGTGCAGTGCTCGTCGATAGGCGTGGGCGTCGCCTCGACGTTCGTACCCGGCCTGGAGCAGCCCACCGGTCAGGTGTTCGGGCCGGACGCCTGGGCCATCTGGGCGGGCACGTCGTTCTCGGCCGCTCAGATCACCGGCAAGCTGGCCCTGCTCTGCCAGCAGTACAACCTCGATCCTGCTGCGGCCTTCGACCAAATGGTGAACCCGCCGGGGCAGGGCCCGCTGCCCACCCTGGCCAACTACGGCTACCTGGTGCAGATTCTGCCGGGCAGCTAGGCACTGTCGTCCTCCTGAGCCGAGGGGAAGCGCGGCGGCCGCTTCTCCCGCAGCGCGGTGTAGCCCTCCACCACGTCCGGTCCCAGGAACGTCAGCATCTCGTAGGCGGCCGACTGCTCGAAGGTGGGGCCGGCCGTGCGCAGCCAGCTGTTCAGCGCCCGCTTGGTCAGCCGGATCGCGGGCTGCGAGCCGGTGGCCAGCAGGTCGGCGATCCGCAGGGCCTCGTCCAGCACCTGGTCGCGGGGGAGGGCCTTGGCCACCATGCCCGCCCGCTCGGCCTCCGCGCCGGTGATCATCTCGCCGGTCAGCAGGTGGTAACGGGCCTTGGCCATCCCCGCCAGCAGCGGCCAGATGATGGCGGCGTGGTCACCGGCCGCGACGCCCAGCCTGACGTGGCCGTCGCCGATCTTTGCGTCCTCGGCAGCGATGGCCACGTCGGCCAGCAGCGCCACCACCGTGCCCGCGCCCACCGCGACCCCGTTGATGGCCGACACGACCGGCTTCTCGCAGTTGATGATGTTGTAGACCAGGTCGCTCATCTCGCGGAGCATATGGCTGACCCGGTCGTAGTCGCCGGCCATCCGCTGGACCATCTCCAGGTCGCCTCCGGCGGAAAACGCCTTACCGGCCCCGGTTATCACCGCGACGCGCGTCTGCGAATCGGCGGCGACGTCGTTCCAGACGCGCGCCAGCTCGGTGTGCATCTGCTCGTCGGCGGCGTTGTACTTGCCCGGCCGGTCCATGGTGATCAGCAGCACGCCGTGGTCCCGCCGGGTGAAGGTCAGTTGCTCGTAGTCGGCAAAGCTCACGATGGTTCCCTCCGGCCAGATGGCCTGCTCCCAGTGGAATTCGCAGCGGAAAAGGCGCCGAGGACGGCGGGCCAGGCGGCCGCCCGCGGGTCGATCAGGTCGAAGTGATCGCAGCCTTCGAGTTCCTGGCTCGTCACGTCGTCGCCGGCGTCACGCGCCCGGGCCGCGAACCCCCGGCTCATGGCCGCGGGCACCCGGTCATCCCGGTCTCCGTGCAGCAGCCAGACCGGGACCCCGATCGGCAGCAGCCGGGCCGGATCGGCCAGCGCGTACCGCTCGGGGCGGGCCGCGGGCGACCCGCCCATCAGCGCGCCCGCCGCCCCGTTCCCGAGCCCCTCCTCGTAACCGGCCGTCAGGTCGCTGACCGCGGCCAGCGCCACCACCGCCCGGATGGGGGAGGGCCGGGCGGTCCGCCACGGCGCGCCCGCGGGCAGCCGCGGCCGGGCCGCCGCCCACAGGCTCAGGTGCCCGCCCGCCGAGTGCCCGGCCAGCACCACCCCGGCGCCGGCCGCCGCCCCGCCGAGCTCGCTGAGCAGTCCCGGCAGCACGTCGACGGCTACCGCGATGTCGTCAAAGGTCCCGGGCCACCCGCCGCCCCCGCCGGTCCGCCGGTACTCGGGCAGGCAGACCGTGAACCCGGCCCCGGCCAGCCCCACCGCCAGCGGCCCCGCGTGGGTCCGGTCCCAGGCCGCCCGCCAGAACCCCCCGTGCAGGAACATCACGGTCGCCGCCGCCCGCGCGTCCCCCCGGCGCGGCCACCACACGCTGGCCACCTGCTCCGGCCCGGGCCCGTACCGAATCGTGTGATCCGGCTCCGCCGCCGCCCTGCTCAGTACGTCGTGCACCAGCCCATGATCCCAGCCCCGCCTCAATGGAGCCCGTCCCCGGTGTATCTGAGGGCGTGGATACGACTCCACTTCGCCGACCCGCCGGACCTCGTGCAGCTGATGGCCCGGGCCCGCGCAAACGGGGCCGCCGATGACCCGGGCGCCGAGGTCGCTGCCAGCGGCGCAGAGCCCACCGCGGGCTAGCGGCGGCGGTACCTACCCGGGCCGCAGGCCGCGGGCCACTACCGCGATGAGGAGTCTCCTGAGTCACACCGGGCTCTGGAGTCTCACCAACGGCGCGACCCCGCCGGCTCGTTGGCGCCTTTGAGCTCGCTATGGCCGGCCCGTTGGCGCCTTTGAGCTCGTTACCGCCGCCCGCACCTACGCGGTCGATGGCGTCATCGGGTGCGCCAGGCCACGCCCGTTGGCGCCACCGAGCGGACGACCCCTCGCGCCCGCTCGGCTGATCCCGAGCCCGAGCCCGAGCCCGCCGCGAGCCCGAGCCTGAGCCCGCCGCGAGCCCGAGCCTGAGCCCGCCGCGAGCCTGAGCCCGCCGCGAGCCCGAGCCCGCCGCGAGCCCGAGCGCGCCGCGAGCCCTAACCCGCCTCGTCCTTGAGCTGGGCTTTGACCTCGGTTTTGAGGATCTTGCCGACCTTGGAGCGCGGCAGGTCGGGCCAGACCTCGACCTGCTTGGGCGACTTGACGCTGCCGATCCGCTCCTTCACGAACGCCTGTACCTCCGGGCCGCTCACCGCCTGCCCGGGACGGAGCTGGATCACGGCGGTGACGCGCTCGCCCCACTTGTCGTCCGGCAGGCCGATGACCGCGCAGTCCTGCACGGCCGGGTGGGCCAGCAGCACCTGCTCCACCTCGGCCGAGTAGACGTTGAAGCCGCCGGTGATGATCATGTCCTTGGCCCGGTCGACGATGTACAGGAAGCTGTCCTGGTCGAGGTAACCGATGTCGCCGGTGTGGTGCCAGCCGTACCGGGCCACCTCGGCCGAGGCGTCCGGGTTCTTGTAGTAGCCGGCCATGACCAGCGATCCGCGGATCACGATCTCGCCGCGCTCGCCCTGGCCGAGCAGGCGCCCCTCGTCGTCCATGATCGCGACCGTGGTCAGCGGGGTCGGCCGCCCGGCCGAGGAGAGCCGCTCGGTGGCCACCGAGCCGTCGGCCCGGAAGTGGTCGGCCGGAGCGAGCGTAGAGATCATCATCGGCGCCTCGGTCTGGCCGAACAGCTGGCCCATCACCGGCCCGATGCGCACTAGTGCTTCCTTCAGACGGCTGGCCGACATCGGGGCCGCGCCGTACCACAGGCACTGCAGGCTGGACGTGTCCGTCGTGTCCAGCGCGGCCTGGTCGAGCAGCATGTAGATCAGCGTCGGCGGCAGGAACGTGTGGGTGATCCGGTGCCGCTCGACCAGCGCCAGGAAGTCGGCCAGGTCGGGCTTGGGCATGATCACGATCTCGCCGCCGAGCGACAGGACCGGGAAGCACAGCACCCCGGCCGCGTGGGTCAGCGGCGCCAGCGCCAGGTAGCGCGGCCGCGGCTGGAACGGGTAGCTCATCAGCGTCAGCGCCGACATCGTCTCGATGCTGCGGCCGGTGAGCATCACCCCCTTGGGCCGCCCGGTGGTCCCGCCGGTGCCGACCAGCATGACCAGCTCGTCGGCCAGCCCGGCGTAGGCCAGCCCCGGCCCCGGCAGCCCGCCGTCGGCCAGCCCGGCATCAGCCGGCCCAGGGTCAGCCCACCCAGGGTCAGCCCGCCCAGGCAGCCCCGGGCCGGCCGGACCGGGTTCCAGAGGTCCGGCCGGCCCGGGTTCGGAAGCCTCGGCGCCGATCCACTCCCAGAATGACGTAGCGTTCGGGAGGTCGCCGTCGAGGCAGACCAGGGTGGTGAGTTTGGGCAGGTCAGGCAGGATCTTCGCGACCAGCGGGCCGAACCCGGCCTGGAAGATCAGGCACCGGCAGTCGAAGAAGTCGAGCAGATCCCGGTTCTCGGCCGCCGCGTTGCGCGGGTTGATCGGGCACCACACCGCCCCGGCCAGGGAGATGCCGAACACACAGCTGAACGCGACCGGGTCGTTGGCCGACAAGATCGCGACCTTGTCCCCGGGGGTGATGCCGGACCGGGCCAGCGCACCCGCGATCCGCCCGGACAGCTGCTGGACCTGGCGGTAGGACAGCGTCTGCCCGGCCGTGGTCAGGCAGGGCGCCTCCGGTCCGAGGGAGGCACCCTTGTCGAGGTAGTCGGTCAGTCGCATTGCGCGGTACCCCTCCAAGCTGGTGTTCCTCGTTGCCGAGCCGAGCCGAGCCGAGCGCGAGCCCCGAGCTACATGCCCATGCCCCCATCGACGGGAAGGCCGGCCCCGGTGATGAACCGGGCCCCATCGGAAGCGAGGAACACCACCGCGTCGGCCATGTCGGCCACCTCGCCCAGCCGCCCCAGCGGGGTCAGGCCGACGACCGCACCGACGGCCGCCTCGGTGCTTTCGAACAGGCCGATCGACGCCACGTCGTTGGCCAGCTGGGCGCCCATCTCGGTCGGCACCAGGCCGGGATAGACGCAGTTCACCCGCACCCCGTAGCCGAGGTTGCCGGCCTCCATCGCGGCTACCCGGGTCAGCCGGTCCACCGCCGACTTGGTCGCGGAGTAGATGGCGATGCCGGGGAAGGCGATGGTCGCGGCGACCGAGGCGACGTTGACGATCGCGCCGCCCTGGCCGGCCGGGCCCCCCGGCCGCATGGCCCGGAAGCCGTGCTTGATGCCCAGCGCCGTGCCCAGCACGTTCACCTCGAGCATCTTGCGGGCGTCGTCGGCGTCCAGGTCCGCCAGCAGGCTGGTGATCTCCACCCCGGCATTGTTGATCACGATGTCGAGCCCGCCCAGGTGGCTGATGGCCTCCGGTACCGCCCGCTCCCAGCTCGCGTCCGAGGTGACGTCGAGCGTCACGAACTCGGCGCTGGCCCCGGACTCCCGCAACGCGTCGGCGCACGACTTGCCCAGGTCCTCACGGATGTCCCCGATCACCACCGACGCGCCCGCCCGGGCCAGCGCCTGGGCCATCCCCTCGCCGAGTCCGCGGCCGCCGCCGGTCACCAGGGCCTTCCGGCCGGTCAGGTCGTACACGCTCATCGAGTACCTCTTTCCGCGGCCGCGCCGCCGCTGGGCAACAGGCTTGTGACGTGGTTCATAGCCTTCTCGCGTGTCTTGACACTTGTCAAGACATTGTCTGACGATGGTCCAGAGAAAGCTGGCCAGTCGTCAAGACAACGTCGTCAAGACAACGAGCGCCGAAGGGTGCCGAGACCAGACTGGTATTTTTGGGGTGACGGCCCCGCAACGATCGGACGTGTAGTGACCGAGGTGAAGGAGCAGAACCGGGACCGGGTCGCGCGCCGGCAGGTGGACAAGTTTGCCGAGCGGCGGGCCCAGCTCGCCGTGGCCGCCCTGCAGACCCTGGCCGAGCTGGGCTACGCCCGCACCAGCCTCCGGGACATCGCCCAGAACTCCGAGTTCTCGCACGGCGTGCTGCACTACTACTTCAGCGACAAGTTCGAGCTGATCACGTTCTGCGTGCGGCAGTGCAAGACCGAGTGCGTGACCCATTACGACCACATCGTGGCCACCGCCACCTCGGCCGACGAGCTCAAGTACGGCTTCGGGGCCACCATGGCCGCCACGCTGCGGGAGGACGCGGCCATGCACCGGCTCTGGTACGACCTGCGCAACCAGAGCCAGTTCGAGGAGGCGTTCCGTACGGACGCGCGCGAGATCGACCAGAGCCTGGAGGACATGATCTGGCGCGTCGTGACCAGGTTCGCCGAGCTCAGCGAGAACCCGCCCGCGGTGACCCCGGCCCTGGCCTACGCCATGTTCGACGGGCTGTTCCAGCACGCGCTGATACGCCACCTGGGCGGTGACGTCACCGCCGCCAAGGATCTGGAAGAAAACGTTCCGCGCGTCCTGGAGTCACTGTTCGCCCACCCGGCCTAGCCGGCCGGGCCGCCGGGGCCGCCGAACCAGCTCACCCGTAGGTCGGGTGCTGCGGCCAGCCGGCCGGAGAGTCCTCCCAGTCCTGCTGCCTGCCGTAGGGGCACAGGTCGAGGATGTTGTGCAGGAACATCAGCCGGTCCACACCGCGGCTGGTGGTGTTGTAGGTGCGGTACACGTCGGTGCCGTCCCGCAGGAAGACGCTCAGCATGAATCCGCCGTCGGCCCCGCAGTCCTTGGCGAACGACGTGCCGCGGGAGGAAACGAACGGCAGCGTCCAGCCCTGCTGGGCCTTGTAGCCCTCGATCTGCGCCAGCGGCATCTCCGAGACCGTGGCCCAGCTGACCCCCTCTTCGGCCAGTGTGTCCAGGTCAGTGACGTTGTTGGTGAACGCGGTACAGCCGGGGCAGAACTGATCCGGCCCGTTGTCCATGAACTGGTACACGACCAGCTCGTCCCGCCCCTCGAACAGATCCACCAGCGACTTCGGGCCGCCGGGCGCGTCGAACTCGTACTCCCCGACCTTGACCATCGGCAGCCGCCGTCGCCGCGCCGCCAGCGCGTCCAGCGTCCGGGTGGCCTCCTTCTCCGCCACCAGCAGCTCGTCGCGTTCGCGCTGCCACTCCGCCGTCGTCACGATTTCCGGTTGTGCCATGGTCGCGATCATCTCCTCTGAGCTTCGTCCCACACCAGGACAGCCATACCAGGGCAGCCGTACCAGGGCAGCCATACCAGGACCGCCATCCCAGGGCAGACGACCGTGGATGCGCGAACTCATCGCTCGCCTTTAGACTCGCGGCGTGTCTGAGTCGGGCCCGCGCACGCTGGCCGGCTCCCTGCGCGCGCTGGCCGCCTGGTGGCGTCCCGGGTCACTGCTGGTGGTGGCCGAGACCGTGCCGCTCGCCCAGAGGAGGCTGTGAGCAATGGCTGACCCCAGGCAGTCCGGCCCGCCCGGACCAGTACCGCAGGCCGGGCCAGCGCCGCAGGCCGAGCCAGTGCGGTCACCGTACCGGCCCCTTCGCCTGATCATCATCGTTTTGATACTGGCGGGCGCGGCGTTTGCTGGCTTTCATTTCAAGTCTGCGGCTGATCCCGCGACCGAGCCGGCCAGCTTCAGCAGCCAGCCGCCGCAATACGTCAACGTGTATGAATCCAATACGAATCTCAAAATCACCGTCACCGTCACTCTCGGCCAGGGCTTTTTCAACGTCAATTACGACCGGTACGGGCCGGTGAAACTGCGCCCGCAGGGCTACACCGACTTTGCGGAAAGGGTCGATTTCACCGCGACCCAGACCGGGAACGGGCCGCCGGGTGCCATCATCATTTCTGCCAGCACCCGTCCGCAGGCGGCGGCCGACGACTCTGTCTACGGGTCAAGCTCGGTGGGTGGGACCGTGGCCGTTCTCCCGGTCAAGGGCGGGGTCCAGGGCGGCGATGTGGGCCAGGCGGACAAGTACGCGGTCTGGTTCGCCCTCTCCTCAGATTTGGGCCACAGCTGGTCCGGAACCGCGCTCTTTGACCCGGTGCCCCTCATCTACCAGGACCACGGCTCGACCTTTGGCCACCTGCCCTCGGTCGGCGCCTACAGCTATCTGTACCCGCCGTTGGCGGTGCTGATGGGGGAGTACGACACCGCCACCGGACGGCCCCGCGCGGTGTCCTTCAGCCCTCCGAAAATCTCCGCCGGGGAGCGCGAAGAAGACTTCGCCGTTCCCAACTATCAGGCTTCCTACAGCGAAGTCGTCGAGCAGATCGTGCCCGCGCTGAGCAATACCGAGACGGCCTACATGAACCCCGCGACCAGCAGCGCCAACGACTCGGACTATGAATGGCAGGCCAACAGCATCGATGGCCTTGCGCCGACGTTCAAGGCGGTTGACCTCGGCGCGGGCGACGCCCAGAGCCAGGCCGCGTTTTACTCGGGTATCGGTTTCGGGGTGGCCGGGTCCGCGCTCATCGCGCTCGTCCAGGAGATCCCGGCCGAGCGGCGCAACCGCGGGACACGCCCGCCCCCTCTCACGGCGGCAAGTGACCCCCGCTGACCAGCGTCGCGGTCCCGCCGACATCGCCATCGCGCGTCATCGCCGGCTGGGCGGCCGCCTGGCCGAGCACGTACCGGTCGAAGAACGCCAGCGTCACCCGGGCCACCAACTGCTCCACTGGGGCGGAGCCCTGGTACGGGGTCAGGTGGCTGGCGCCGAACAGGTCCAGGTAGTACCGGGCGCCGTCGTCGTCGGCACGGTAGAGCTGCAGGCTCAGCCACGGCGGGTTGATCGTGTCGGCGTCGCCCTGGACGAACAGCGCCGGCGGGGCCGGGCCGGTGAAGTACCGGCCCGGCATCGGCCACTCCGCCCCGGAGAGCACCGCCATTGCCTTCAGCCGGCGATCCGTGCAGCAGGTGCTGGCCGCGAGGGCCACGACCGTGTCGCCGCCGTCGGACTGGCCCGCCGCCGCGACCTCATCCGGGTCCAGCCGGACCGGGAGTACGCGGTGCGGTTGCCCGCTGTTCGCCAGCAGCCCCGTCAGCACATATGACAGGTCGGCCGGCTGGTTCACCAGGTCCGGCTCGTAGGCGGCGGCGCCCGCCGCGCAGCTGGTGCGCGGGAAGTTAACGGCGGCGACCGCGTAGCCGGCGCTCGCCCAGGCCCGCAGCAGGCCGGCGTAGTCGTCGGCGCACTGCTGGAACCCGGGGGCGAACAGCAGCACCGGAAACGGCCCGGCCGAGACGCTGGCCTGCGGAAACCAGAGCTGGGTGACGAGTGCCCGCTGCCCCACGGACTCCCCGGCCGCCGTGCGGTGGGCCGGTTCGGTGAAGGTCAGCTGCCGTTCGGACACCGCGTAGTCGCCGTAACCGCCCACCGCGGTCCGGCTGGGCACCGGAGCTGGCGTGCTGGCCCGGGCCGTGGCCGTCGCCCCGGTCCCAGCCCCCGCCGAGGTGGCTGGCGTGCTTGGCCCCGCCGGCCGCCCGGGCGAGCGCGCGCACCCCGCCACCACCAGCGCGGCCAGCACCACGAGCCCGATCGCCGCTCTCAGAACTCGGCCCCCTCCGGCCGCTCCGCCCCCGCCGCCCCCGCCGCCCCCGCCGGCTCCTGCGGCCGCGTACCGCAGACGATGCCGGCCTCGGCGGCGACCGGCTCGAAGCTCACCCCGGTCAGCCCCGCATCGCGCAGCGCCTGCTGCCAGAACCCCGGCGGCACCGGGTGCTCGGTCCCGACGCCGAGGCCGAACCGGGCCAGGTTCTTCACGATGCGCCACCATCCGCCGATACCCTTGGCGGCCAGCGCGGCCACCTTCTGACGGAGGATGGCGCGGTCCCGGCGGCTTCCGCCGCGGCCGAACATCATGTCGGCGATGATCAGCCGGCCCCCCGGGCGCAGCCATTGCGCCGCCCGCGCGGCCAGCGCCCGCTTGTCCGCGTCGGCCAGGTGGTGCAGCGCGTAACTGGTCACGACCAGGTCGGCGCCGCCCGGCGGGAAACGGAAACCCATCAGGTCCACCTCGTGGGCCGACACGTTCACCAGCCCGGCATCGGCCGCCCGGGCCAGCAGGACCTTGGTCATCTCCGGTGAGATGTCGACGGCGGTCACCGACGCGACCATCGGCGCCAGCGCCAGCGTCACGAACCCGGTACCTGCCCCGAGGTCCACACAGACGTCGGACGGCTGCGGCCGCGCGCAGGCCAGCAGGCGGTCGAGCACTTTCTCAAACGATTCGGCCGAGGTCACGTGCTCGTGCCACTGATCGGCGCGCTTGTCCCACATCCGGCTGAGCGTGCTCGACGACCTGTGACCTTGCGTTGATGCTGGCATGTCGTCAAGCCTGACCGGCCAGCACCAGAGGAACGGCTCAGCCAAGGTTCAGGTGTTACTAAGTGAATGTTTGGTAAGCCGTGCGGCCGGAGGTCGTAGCGGTCCGGGGAAGGCCGACGCGTATGCATGGCGGGATAGATAGCACAATGCGGCTAAGCGACCGGGGACCGGGGCGGCCCCTAATGAGGGGATGTAACCGGAGGCGGTGCGATGACGATTTCGGTGCTCGGGTCGTAGGGGATTTCCGGGGTGCCGCAGACGATAATGTTGGCGCGTTCCCAGGTCCGCTGGGCGGTGTTGAAGGGTATTTCCTCGGCCATCCATCCGTCCTCGTCGATCGGCGTCCCATCAGCCGCGCTGTTGGCCAGGTCAGCCGCGGGGCGATTGGCTGCCCGGGCGGCGGCGCGCCGTCCTGCCTCCCTCTCGTCGGTTTGCACCCAGATCACAGTGTCGATCAGGTGCGTTACCTCCCGGCGCCCGGCACCGTCCCCTTCGATGATCAGCAGCGGGCAGCCTTCCGGGACCTCGATAGATCCTTCCCGGCCGTGCTCGTCCCATCGCGGCGGCCGGTAACTGACCGCCTGACCGTGGTGCACGGGCACCAGGATCCCGTCCATCAGCAGGTCGGCCCAGCCGAAGCGGGAGTGTTCCCAGGCGATGTCGTCGGTGTGGATGACAGCAGATCCGGGGACAAGCTCGCTGATCCGGGCGGCCAGCGTGGTCTTGCCATTGTTGCTGCGCCCGTCTATGGCCAGCACGGCCGGGCGGCCAGAACCGCTGTGGTCCGGTCTGCACCTGGTCACCGCATTGACGACCGTGCTCAGCAACTCCACGCGCCACGGTCCGGCTTCGGGCTCTTCCGGGGCTAGCTGCAAAGCCATGTTCTCATCATGCCGTGCCGCCGATGAGCGGGTCATGGCGTCTGGGCGGCGAGACGCTGGGTCATCAGAGCGATCATGGCCCACAAGACCATGGCTTCGTGGCTTTCGGGCAGGCGTTCGTAGTCGCGGGTGCAGCGGCGGTGCGTGCTGATCCAGGCCAGGGTGCGTTCGACCACCCAGCGGCGGGGCAGGATTTCGAAGGCGTGCGGGTCGCGTTTGCGGACGACTTCCAGCGTGATCTTCAAGCTGGCGGCCCAGCCCGCGAGCTTACCCGCATACCCGGCATCAGCCCAGGCCAGCCGGATCCGGGTGCAGCAGCGGGCCAGGTTCCACAGCAGCGGCCGGGCACCGTCGCGGTCCTGGACCGAGGCGGCCGTGATCACCACGGCCAGGACCAGCCCGATCGTGTCCACGGCGATGTGCCGCTTGCGGCCGTTGACTTTCTTGGCATTGTCCCAGCCCCGGCTGGCCTTGGGCACAGTGTCCGCGGCCCGCACGGACTGGGAGTCGATCACCGCCGCGGTGGGCCGCGGGTCGCGGCCGGCGGCGATCCGGGCCTGGTCGCGTAACCGGTCGTGCAGCCGGGCCAAGGTGCCGTCATCGCGCCAGGCGGCGAAGTAGCCGTAGACGGTACGCCAGGGCGGGAAGTCTGCAGGCAGGTACCGCCAGGCGCACCCGGTCCTGTTGAGGTACAAGATCGCGTTCACGATCACCCGACGGGCGTGCACCAGCGGCCTGCCGCGTGGGCACGGGCCGGGCAGCAGCGGCTCGATCAGCGCCCATTCCGCATCGGACAGGTCTGAGGGATACCGCCGGCCAGCCCGGGCTGGCCGCGTAGTGCGGGCACGCGCGAGCCCCGTCTTGTTCGTCACACATCAGGATCATGGGGCCCACGCTTGGCATATCCACGGACCGCCACGCCGCCCCAGCCGCCGCGACCTACCGGCCGCACGGCTTACCAAACACTCACTAAGCCTCCGGCGCTGGCACCGGTTTCCGTCCAGTTCACCGCGATCCGCCGGCTCACCCCGGGCAGCGGCAGCGATTCCGCCTCCGCCCCGGCCGCGTCCCGCTCGGCCGCCGTCAGCGCCCGCCACGGCTGCACGGTGACCACGTGGCCGGCCCGCCGCCAGGTCCCGGCGATCTCGCCTGCCACCAGCAACGCCCCCGGCCAGACCCGCGGCGTCCACAGCGCATCCCGCTGATCCTCGTCAGGGACCAGCAGCGCCCGATCGTCACCTTGCAGGAGGAAAAAGGCGTCACCGCTGGGGAGCAGCCGCGCGGCTGCGGGCACCTTCGGCCCGGCCCGGAAGGCCGCCTCATCCTCAGCCAGGATCCACCCCTCACCAACCGGGGTCTGGACCGGCACCAGCGACTCGCCCAGCCCGGCGAAGGCCGCGACCCCGGCCCGCGGCCCGATCCCCGCCCACTGCCCGAACCCCAGTGCCGTGGCCGGGCCATAGATGTGCAGGTAACGGCGCGCCAGCTCCGCCCGGGCATCCCCGGGGGAAGTCTCCGGGGGCGGCACTGTCCACACCACCGGCTGCCGCGCCCCCTCCCAGCGGATCAGCACGGTCCCGGTCGCGGCCGCGTACCGGAGGGCATTGTGGTGGACGCCGAGCGCCCGGCCCGCCTCCGCGTACGGCATCCGCGCGTCCCCCAGCGCCGCCCGCAGCCGCCCGGCCAGGTCCTCCGCCCGCTTCCGGCCCTTGGCGTCGTCGGGCAGCGTCCCCAGCGAGAACACCGCCAGGTCGCACGCCGCCACCACGAACACGTTGAACCGCGGGCCCCACAGCTGCACCAGCGCAGGATCTTCCCAGCTGGACGGCTCGCGGCCCGCCACCCGGGCGTGGATCGACAGCAGCGCGGCCCGCGGCATACTGTCCTGCAGCCCGGCCCAGGCCGCCCGGCGCAGCGAACCGGGCCCGGGTGCCAGCCGCTCGTCGAGTGCGCCCGCGTGCCGCCGGAACGCCAGGATCTGCTCCCGCGTCAGGTCCAGCCTCGTCACCGCGTCAAACTACCTCGCCTTCGATCACCGCGGCCGCATCCGGCACCGTCCGCCCCGCGAACGCCGGACGCCCGCCGTACGGGTCCGCACCCGACCACAGCGTGGTCTTTACCTCCCGGCGGACCACCGGCAGCACCTCGGTCGCCAGCCGTTCCAGCATGTCGAGCTGCTGCTCGTGCGGGATCATGGTGGGCAGGCTGAACGACTGCAGGTCGTGGCCGAACGCCTGGTGGAAGTACATGATCTTGTCGACGATCTGCTGCGGGCTGCCGACCAGGGCCGGGCCCTCGGCGATCGCGTGGTCGATGTCGCGGAACACCATCTCGTTGCCGGGCGTGTGATTGCCGGGCCGGTTGAAGAACGCCACCATCTGCTCGTAGACCGGCCCGTAGCGCTCCCGCGCCTGCTGGGTGGTGTCGGCCAGGAACAGGAAGCCCGAGCCGGCCGCCACGTAGCCGTAGCGCGGGTCGTGGCCGTGGCGCGCGTACTCGGCCCGGTAATGGTCGATCAGCACCTGGTAGTTCGCGCGCGGCTGGATCGCGTTGGCGCTGAACAGCGGGTCGCCCCACGTCGCCGCCAGCTCGGCCGAGGTCAGCGTGGTGGCCGAGCCGCTCGGCCTGCCGGGCCGCGGCCACCGCCTGCTCGAGCCGGTCGGCGGTGCTGACCAGGCGGCCGGTCACCGGGTTCTCGATGTTCGGCAAAATGTCCAGCAGCTGGAACCTCATGCAGTGATTGTCTATCTTTCCGGCCGAAATACTGAAAACGTCCCGGCGATGGGGGCGGCCGGCAACCTGGCGACCTGAACCTGGTCAAAACGCCGTAACTGGGGTAAGGGTCAGGCGGATGAATGCTGGGGAGGCCTGATGAGCGAGGCACAGCAGTTGACACCGGCCGGGACGCTCGACTATGGCAGCGCCCGTCCAGCCGAGCTGAGCGCCCAGATTGGCATGGTGGCGCAGCGCCAGGAGGAACTGGCGCTGGTCGTGCAGCGGCTGAACGGCTCGGTAGCCGGCTTCGACCAGCTGCGGGCGTACGTCGAGCAGATGGGTGAAATCCTGGCCGACCTGGCCAGGGAAGTGACGGCTATCGACCCGGTGACCGTGCGGCGCCGCCTGGATGGCCTGGCCGAAACCATGGGTGAAGTCGACGTCCTGCGGGCCGAGGTCGCGGCCGTTGCGCAGGTTGGCGCCGAAGCGGCCGCGGCCCAGGCTCCCGGGACCGCTGCCCAGGCTCCCGGGACCGCGGCCCAGGCTCCCGGGACCGCGGCCCAGGCCCCCGGGGCCGCGGCCTGGCTGCCCGACCTGGCCACTGGGGACGCTCGCTCGCGAGCCCTGCAGAATCTGGGCGCCTGGGTCGACGAGGTGCTGCGGGTGCGGCACCCGGAGATGTACGACCGGCTGGGCGCCTGCTGGTTCCTCCACCCGGACGTTCTGGATGAGATGACGGCGCTGCGGGCGGCCTGGTTCGCCGCCTACCGGGACCCGGCCGCACCGGCCACGGCCGCCATCGAGTGGCACGACCGGTGGCTGCCCGGCGCGATGCGCCGGTGCCGCACCGCGATCCGGAGGCGGGGCTGCAAGGGGCGGCACGAAAGGGAGCTGGCCGTCTCCGCCCCGCTGCTGGATCGCCAGGATTTCCGCAACTTCGTCCGGCTCAGTTCCGGGCCGGACGTGCTGGTACCGGAGGCGGCGGCCGTGGCCAGCCCGGCCGAGCCCCCGTGGGAGCCGGCGGCTGAACCGGCGGCTGGACCGCCCCCGCTGGGCCCGGGCGCTGTCCCTGACCCGCGGCCGGAGTGACGGCGCGGCGGGCCCCGGTTACCGGGCCCCGGTGGTGGCGGTCTCGAACGACTTCCACATGGTGGCGTAACGGCCGCCCGCGGCCAGCAGCTGGTCGTGGCCGCCGGTCTCCACGATCTGGCCCCGGTCGAGCACCACGATCGTGTCGGCCGCCCGGGCCGTCTGCAGCCGGTGGGCGATGATGATCGTCGTCCGGCCGCGGGAGACCTGCGCCATGGCCGCGTTGACCCGCGCTTCGGTCATCAGGTCGAGGCTGGAGGTGGCCTCGTCGAGCAGCAGGATGGCCGGGTCGACCAGCTGCGCCCGGGCCAGCGCGAGCAGCTGGCGCTGCCCGGCCGACAGTGACTTGCCCCGCTCGGCCAGCTGGTGCAGGTAGCCGCCGGGCAGCGCGGCCACGAACTCGTGCGCCCCGACCGCGTGGGCGGCCGCCTCCACCTCCGCATCGGAGGCGCCCGGCCGCCCGTAGGCGATGTTGTCCCGGACCGACCCGGTGAACAGGAAGCTCTCCTGCGGCACGTAACCGAGCTGAGCCCGGAAACCCTGAATATCCAGCCGCCGCACGTCGTTCCCGTCGACCGTCACCGTGCCCGAGCCCACGTCGTAGAACCGGGCCAGCAGCTTAACCAGGGTCGACTTGCCCGCCCCGGTCTCACCGACCAGGGCCACGGTCGCCCCCGGCGCGATGTGCAGGTCGATGCCGCGCAGCGCCTCCGGCGGTTTGGCCAGGGCCGGGCCGCCGGGGGCGGGCAGCCGCGCGTCCTTGGGCCCGCGCCGGGCCTGGCCCGGCTGTTCCCGGGCCGGTTTGGGATAGGCGAAGTGGACCCCGGTGAAACGGACGTCGCCGGCCAGCCGGCCCAGCGGCAGCGGGTCCACGGGATTGGGCGTCAGCGTCGGCGTCCGCATCAGCTCGCCGATCCGGGCCACCGAGATCGTCGTCTGCTGCCAGGAGTCGAACACCTGCGACAGCTGCTGGATGGGGGTGAAGAACAGGTCGATGTAGAGCACGAACGCGATCAGCGCGCCGGTCGTGAGCTGGCCCTGGTGAATCATGGCGGCGCCCACGCCGAGCACGATCACGCTGGCGATCCCGGACAGGAACTGCACCCAGGGGAAGTAGACGGCCACCAGCCGCTGGGCCGCCACCCGGGAGTCCAGGTAGGCGCGCCCGAGCCGGCGGAACCGGCGGTCGGTCAGGTCCTCGTGCACGAACGCCTGCGACTCACGCACGCCCGACAGGCTCTCCTGGAAGTCGGCGTTGACGATCGCGATGCGGTCGCGGGCCTGATTGTAGAGCACCACCGCCCGGCGGCGGAAGGCGACCGTGGAGATCGCCAGCGGCACCGCCACGCTCAGCGTGCACAGCCCCAGCTCGAGGTTGATGGCCAGCAGGGCGGCGCCCACCCCGACGAAGGTGACCAGCGACACCAGGGCCGACAGGGCGCCGTTCTCGATCAGCGACTCGAACTGGTCGACGTCGGTCGTCATGCGGGTCATGATCTTGCCCGCCATCTCGCTCTCGTAGTAGTCGAGCGACAACCGCTGCAGCTGAGCCCAGATCCGGATGCGCAGCGACAGCATGATCCGCTGGGCGGCCCGGCCGGTCACGAACGTCTCGCCGATCTCGTCGGCCATGTCGGCCAGGGTCACCGCCAGGTAGATGCCGGAGGCCGCGAACAGCACCGATTCCGAGCCGGTGCGGACCCCGCCGTCGACGCCCCACTTGACCAGCAGCGGCCCCAGCAGCGCGGCCAGCGCGTCCAGCACCACCAGCACCAGGCCGGCCCCCAGCGGCCGCCGGAACTCCAGCAGCAGCCGCCGCAGGCTGAACCTCGGGTCCGGCCGCGACTCGGCCGGGAGGTCGATGCCGGCCACGTCGGTCACCGGCGGCAGCGCCGCCACCTGGGCCAGGAACTCCGGCGTGGGCGCCAGGTTGGCCCGCCAGTTGCTGCCGCCGCCCAGGCCCATGCCCAGGCTGGGGGCGCCGAACCCGCCCCATGCCGGAACCCGCTGCCCCCCAGCCCCGGCCCCGTTACTGGTGGCACTGCTGCCACCCTCGCCGCGGGCCCAGGCGTCCGCGGTGATGGTCCCGTCGCCGATCGCGGCCAGCGCCTCGATCCGGTCCCCGACCGCGGCCGCGGCCTGCTCCTCCAGGCCGGTGAGCAGGTTCCGGTACAGCTCGCTGCGCTCCATCAGCGCCTCGTGGGTGCCCTGGTCGGCCACCCGGCCGTGGTCCATGACCACGATCCGGTCGGCCAGGTGCAGCGTCGACCGGCGGTGGGCGATGAGGATGGCCGTCCGTCCCGCCATCAATTCCCGCAGCGACCCGTGGATGGCCTCTTCCGTGGTGGCGTCGACCGCGCTGGTGGCGTCGTCGAGCACGAGGATGGCCGGGTCGTACAGCAGCGCCCGGGCCAGCGCGACCCGCTGCCGCTGGCCGCCCGACAGGCTGAGGCCGCGTTCCCCGACGGTGGTGTCGTAGCCGTGCGGGAGCTGCTCGATGAACTCGTGCGCGCCGGCCGCCCGGGCCGCCGCCTCGACCTCCTCGAAGGACGCGTCCGGCCGTGCGTAGGCGATGTTGTCGCGGACCGACTCCGAAAACAGGAAGCTGTCCTCGAACGCCATCCCGACCTGGCGGCGCAGCGAGGCCAGCGTCAGGTCGCGCACGTCGTGCCCGTCCACCAGCACCGCCCCGGCCTGCGGCTCGTGGAAGCGGGAGAGCAGCAGCGCCGCCGTCGACTTGCCGCAGCCGCTCGGCCCGATCAGCGCGACCCGCTCGCCCGCGCCCACGGCCAGCTCGAAACCGTCGAGAACGGGCTCGTCCTCGTCGTAGCCGAAGGAAACACCGGAAAAGGTGACCTCGCCCCGGGCCCGGCCCAGGTCCTGCGCGCCCGGGTGGTCGGCGATGGCCGGCGGCAGGTCCAGCAGCTGGAAGATGCGCTCCACCCCGGCCCGCGCCTGCTGGGCCACGGTGATGATGTTGGCCAGCCGCTGCGCGGGGGAGACCAGCTGCGCCATGTAGGTGGAAAAGGCCAGGAACGTGCCCAGGCTGATCTGATGGTGCAGGGCCATCCAGCCGCCCAGCGCCAGCACCGTGACCTGGCCCAGGGCCGGCATCGCCTGCAGCACCGGCTGGAAGCGCGCCTGCAGCCGTACCTCCCGGACCTGGGAGCCGTACAGCACCTGGGCGGCGTCGGTCACCCGCTGCAGCTCCCGCAGCTCCTGGCCGAACGCCTTCACCACCCGGACGCCGTTCAGGCACTCGTCGACCATCTGGACGACGTCGCCCTCCCGCTGCTGGGCGTCCCAGCTGGCCGGGAACACCCGGGTCCGCATCCGGTAGGACAGGAACGTCACCACCGGGACCACCACCAGGCCGGCGACCGCCAGCAGCGGCGACAGCCACAGCATGACCACGAGCGACAGGAGGACCAGCAGCAGGTTGCTGCTCATGATCGGCAGGTAGTTGAGCATGCCCTGCACCAGGGTCGAGTCCGAGCTCGCCCGGCCGACCAGCTGACCGGTCGGCATCGCGTTCAGGGCCTGGGTGTCCATGAGCTGCAGATGGTCGTGCATAGCGTTGCGCAGGTCGTACTGGACTCCCAGCGCCACCTGCCCGCCCCGGTACCGGCGCAGGTAGGACGCACCGAACCCGAGCAGCGAGAGCAGCACCATCAGCAGCAGCCAGGGCCACAGGGCCGAGGTGTGGCTGACGATCACCCCGTCCACGATCTGCCGTTCGGCCAGCGGGATCGCGGTCTGGCAGAGCCCGCCGACGGCCGCGCCGATCAGCGACAGGCCCAGCTCGCGCCGGTGCCGGTCGACGTAGCCCCACAGCCGGCGCGTCCAGCCGGACCGCCCGGCCCGGCTGGCTGAGACGCCGCCGGGGGAGAGGATCACTTGCCGTCCCCGGGCCGCTGGCCGTCCCCGGGCTGTTTGGCCGCCGCGCGCCGGGCCCAGCGCTCGGCCCGCCGTTCGTCGACCGCCCGGCCCAGCCAGGCCAGCGATTCGAGCAGCTGGTCACCGTCCGGGGTGCGGCGGCAGAGGTCGCGGATGCGTTCGGTCATCTCGGCTTCGACGCGGGCCAGCACCTGCTCGCCGTCCGCGGTCAGCCGCAACGTGACGGCCCGGTGGTCCTCGTCGGCCTCGGACCGGCTCAGCAGGCCCCGCTCGCACAGCGACTCGACTGCGGCGCTGACCGCCGGCTTGCCCAGCGCCAGCCGGGCGGCCACCTGCGACGCCCGTTCCTGCCCCGACGCGACGGCCGACAGCACCCGGTAATGCCCCAGGCTCAGCTCGGCCGACGACCGGTCGAGCACCGACGATGCCCGCGCCAGCGCCCGCACCGCCTCGAGCTCCGCGTCCGCTCGCTCACCTTCGGTGTCCACCCTCGCAACCTACCAAATAGTTCGACCGGTGAACCAATTCAGGTTTTCTGACCCCGCGCACCGCCTGCGGGCCGGGCCAGAAACGCGTTATGCACATGCTCGGGGGTGCGGCATTGTGTGCGATGAGGGAAAGCCATGAGCTGAAGGGGACAACTCGTGTCCGACACGACGGGGACGACCGGTCGCCGCACGACGGGGCCTGAAGCGGGACCGGAGCCGGAGGGGACCGGCTTCTTCGCCGCCCTGGGGCGGATGGTGGTGCGGCACCCGTGGCGGGTGATCGCGCTGTGGGTGATCGCGGCGGTGGCGATCATCGCCACCGCGCCCGCGCTGCCCACCACCACCAACGAATCCAGCTTCCTGCCCAGTAGCTACGAGTCGATCCGGGCAGCCAGCCTGCAGGACCAGGCGTTCCCGCAGGCGGGCAACGTGACCGCCGACGCCGCCATCATCGTGTTCGCCCGGGCCGACGGCCAGCAGCTGACCAGCGCCGACCAGGCCAAGGTGGCCTCGATCTCGGCCACCTTGAACGGCAAGCACATCAAGAACATCCTGGCCGTCAAGGCCGGTCCGGCCTCGCCCAACAAGCTCGTGCAGACGGCACTCGTGGCGATGGACAACAACGTGCTCAACGGCACGTCTACCGCGGCCGGCAACGCGGTCAAGGTGCTCCGCGCGGACATAAAACCGCTGGTGCAGGGGAGTGGTCTGACCGAGGGCGTGACCGGAACGGCGGCCCAGCAACTGGACAGCCAGCAATCCGGCAACAACGCCGAGAAGATCGTCACGATCGCCACGCTGGTCCTGATCCTGGTCCTGCTGCTGGTGATCTTCCGCAGCCCGATCATCGCGTTCCTGCCGCTGATCGTGATCGCGATCGTCTCCCAGGTCGCGACCGGCCTGATCAGCGACGTCAACCACGCGCTGCACCTGAACGCCGACAGCTCGGTCACCACGCTGCTGATCGTGGTGCTGTTCGGCATCGGGACCGACTACATCTTGTTCCTGATGTTCCGCTACCGGGAACGGCTGCGGCTCGGCGACGACCCCAAACAGGCCATGGTGAACGCGGTGCACCGGGTCGGCGAGGTCATCGCCTCGGCCGCCGGGGTGGTCATCGTCGCGTTCCTGGCGCTGCTGCTGTCGAGCCTGAGCCTGTTCCGCTCGCTGGGTCCGACGCTGGCCATCGCGGTGGCGGTCACCCTGGTGGCCGGGCTGACCCTGGTGCCGGCGGTGGTATCGCTGCTCGGCCGCCGGGTGTTCTGGCCATCCAAGACCTGGCAGCGCGAGCCCAAGGCAGCCCGGTTCGCCGCCGTCGGCCGGGCCGTCGGGAAGCGGCCCGCCGTGTTCGCGCTCGTCTCCGGCCTGGTGCTGATCGCCCTGGGTATCGGGGCGTTCAGCTTCAAGCCCACGTTCGACCTGGCCTCGGCCGGGATCGCATCCAACGCCGAGTCGGTGACCGCGCTGAAGACCCTGGAGAAGGGGCTGCCGCCGGGCGCGACCGACCCGACCCAGATCTACCTGCACTCGACGTCCGGCTCACTGTCATCGTCGGAGCTCACCACCTACGGGGCCAAGCTCAAGACCATGCCGGGCGTCGGCGCGGTGGCCCCGGCCACCGTGAGCAAGGACGGCGCCACGGCCGAGTACACGGTGACGCTGTCCTACAACCCGGACTCCACCACCGCCGTCAACGTGCTCAAGAACAAGCTGCGGCCGGACGCGCACGCGGCCGCCCCGCCGGGCACGTACGCGCTGGTCGGCGGCACCACCGCGGTGTTCGCCGACATCCAGCGGGCCGTCAACCACGACTATTCGGTGGTGTTCCCGGTCGCCGCGGTGGTCATCCTGCTCATCCTCGGGCTGCTGCTGCGCAGCGCGGTCGCCCCCTGGTACCTGATGGTCTCGGTCGGGCTCGGCTTCGTGGCGACGCTGGGCGCCACCGTGCTGGTGTTCCAGACCCTGGCGGGCCAGGCCGGCCTGGTGTTCCTGCTGCCGATCTACATGTATCTGTTCGTGGTGGCGCTGGGCACCGACTACAACATCCTCATGATCTCCCGATTGCGAGAAGAAGCACGGTCCGGCATGAGCCCGCACGACGCCACCGCCCACGCCATCCGCCAGTCGGGGCCCACGATCGGGGCGGCCGGGCTGATCCTGGCGGGCACGTTCGCGTCGCTCACCCTGGCCGGCAACTCGATCCTGGAGCAGGTTGGTTTCGCGGTCTCGGCCGGCATCGCGCTGGCCGCTTTCGTGATGGCGATGTTCTTCTCGCCCAGCCTCACCGCCCTGGTCGGCAAGCGTGCCTGGTGGCCCGGCGGCATCGGCAAGGCCGACCGGGACAAAGCCGGCCGGGGCGAGGAGGCAGGCCTGACGCGCTGAGCAGTGAGGGGGTGGGCCACAGCGGCGATCGACACCACCGTGGCCCACCCGGCCCGCGTCCGGCGGCGATCGACACCACCGTGGCCCGCCCGGCCCACCTCTGGCCTCAGAACCCGCGTCCGGCCTCAGAACCTCTTCGCGTTGAGCGACGCCTGCATCCCCCTGGTCGTCTGCAGCCCCCAGATCCCGCTCTGGGTCACGCCGACGTGCCGCTGGAGGGCCTTGATGGTCGTCGGCCCGATGTCGCCGTCCGCGGTCACGTTGAGGTGCCGCTGCAGTGCCTTCTTGGTGTCCGGACCGAAATCCCCATCCGTGTCCACGCCGAGCCGCCACTGCAGCGCCTCGATCGTCGGCCACGAGAAGCTGCCGTTGACGGCCAGCGGGAGGAACGGATTACCACCCGGCTGGCCGGCCGGGATCGCTGCACCGCCGGCCTGCAGCCGCAGGAACGTCTCGCCGGGGGTCCCCCGGTGCGCCGCGATCTCCACCGACAACGCAAGCCGCCGGGGGTCCCCCGGCTGCCCGTGCGAGACCACCTGCGGATCGCCGGCCGACCCCGCCTGCACGAGGACCACGACGTGAGCGCCCGGAGCCGGCCCGAAGACCACGAGGTCGCCGGGCAGGCTCTGCTGCTTCGAAATGTGCTGGAGATGGCCCAGCATCGTGCCCGTGTACCCGTCGCCGTTGTACCCGTTGCCGTTGGGGTCATCGGCGCCACTCCACTGCGCCATGATCGTGGCGAAGCCGGAGCAGTCCGTGGTGAACGGCAGGTGATACCTGGGAATCCTCGGGATCGGCCGGACCTCCGCGTAGCTGATTTTCGCGCGGTTCGAAACTGCCCAATTGCAGTAGCTCACCATGTTCTGTCTGATCTGGGCAGTGGCTGCCTTCACGTCGGTTGTCACTGTGCTGTTTCCTTCCCCCGTTTGACAGCGAAAGGGCACAAATCCCGGTCAGCAAGCCGCGCTTGGTAAGGCCATGATGGTCGGCCAGCCCCCGCGATCCCCGTGCCCCCGTGTCACTTAATCCCTGTCTGGGAGTGTCAGCCCCGATCGAGGGGACCACAAGGCGTTTTTTGCCTTACCTCCGGGCCACGCAACATTGGCGACCGGATTGCCGCCGAGACGCCTCCGCGCGCGAGGGAACCCCTCGCGCGCGGAAGGCCCACTCGCACGCCAGGCCCACTCGCGCACGCCAGGCCCACTGATAGTATGTCGGTCAGCATACATCTTCGGCTGAAGGTCAGGTGGGGACATGGCGCAGCGATCAGACGCCCGGCAGCGGATGGTGCAGGCCGCCCAGCAGCTCATTCGCGAGCGGGGCTATCACGCGACGGCGATCTCCGACGTCCTCGAGCGCAGCGCCGCCCCGCGGGGGTCGGTCTACTTCCATTTCCCGGGCGGCAAGACCCAGCTCACCATCGAGGCCGCCGAGTCCCACGCCCACCAGCAGGTCCAGCACATCGACCACGCCGCCGAGCAGGCCGATTCGGCCGCAGGCTTTGTCGAGGCTTACATTGACCTCGCCCGCGACGGCATGCTGGCCAGCGACTACTCCCGCGGCTGCGGCATCGCCCCCCTGGTCGCCGAGGCCGCCGCCGAGGAGCCCGATCAGTCCGCTGACCTGGCCGCCGCCAGCCGCCGGGCGTTCTCGGCGATGACCGATCGCCTGGCCTTCCACCTGGTCAACTTCGGCCTCGACCGTCCCGCGGCCCGCCAGCTGGCCGACGCCGTCCTCGCCGCCGTCGAAGGCGCCCTGGTGACCTCGCGTGCCCTCCGCAGCCCGGCCCCCTTCGACGCCATCCGCGCCGTCCTCGCCACCCACGCCGCCACCCTCGCCCCCCACCGCTGATAACAGCAAGAGTCCTTCCACCCCGGCCTGAGGCCACTCCCGGCCAACGCCCCAGCGCCTTAACCCTTCGCTCCTCACCTTCCGCTCCACTATGTATGATGGCCAACATATACGTCCAAAAGGAGGTCCCCGCATGGCCCGCATACTCATCACCGGAGCGTCTCGCGACATCGGCCGCGCCACCGCCGTTGCGCTGGCCGAACGTGGCCATGAGGTCATCGCCACCGCACGCGACGTCGCCGCCCTCGGCGACGTCCCGGCTGCGCAAAGGCTGAGCCTCGACGTGACCAGCCAGCTTCGGTCGACGCTGCGATCGCGGCCGCCGGGCGGGTGGACGTGCTGGTCAGCAACGCCGGGGCCACGGTCCGCGCCCCGGTCGAGACGGTCCCGCTGGACGCGGTGCAACAGCTCATCGAGCTGAACACCCTTGGCTCGCTGCGGGTCGCCCAGGCGGTGCTGCCGGGGATGCGAGCCCAGGGTTCCGGCCAGCTCATCTTCGTCTCGAGCATCCAGGGGCGGCTGGTCATCCCGCTGATCGGGGCGTACGGAGCCAGCAAGTGGGCGCTGGAAGCGCTGGCCGAGACCCTGGCCATCGAGGCCGCCCCGTTCGGCGTCTCGGTGCACGTGCTGCAGCCCGGCGCGGTGGCCTCCGGCGGCGCCGAGCGCGCCCAGGTCTACCTGGACGACGCCAGCCCCTACCGGCCATTGCTCGACAAGATCGGCGGCTTCCGGTCCGCGCCGATCACCGTCGAGGAAGTCGCCGGCGCCGTGGCCGCCACGGTGGAGCGGGGGAGCGCGGCGCCCTTCCGCAGCCCGGTCGGCGAACTGGCCGAGACCGTGCTGGCGGCCCGCAAGGCCGCCCCCGAGGACACCCCCTTCCTGGCCGCCCCGCTCGACTGGTAGCCCGGCTCGCCGGGGCTACTTCAGCAGCAAGCCGCGCAGGTCGTCCAGCCGGTCGAACAGCTGCCACACGTACCCCGACGTCCCGTCCTCCCGGTGCGGGTGCAGGTCGGCCAGGGCCGGGTCGTCGCGGTAGCTGTCGAACGCCGCCCGGGACTCCCATTCGACCAGGACCATCACCTGCCGCGGGGTCATGTCGCCGGTGACCGACTCCCGGAACCGCCCGAGCGCCACCACCCGTCCGCCGTGGGCCGCCACCTCCCGGGCCGATCGCCGCGAGTAGGCCAGGTACTCGTCGTTGTCGGCCAGGTCGAACAGGTTGAGCGCGTAGACCGGGCCTTCGCCCTCGCCGTAGCCCGCTCCCGGCGTTCCGGTCGGTGGCATGATCCCTCCCTGGGTCGTACTCGACAACTTTGCCATCGCGCGCCGCCCCAAAGACACGCGCCCGGGACCGGGAGACACGCCCCCGGGACCGGTAACTTCGGTGAACGTGACCGCCGTCCCGCCCGTTCCCGGGCTGCGCTGGCCCCTGCTGCCCAGCACATCCCCGGCCGAGCCGGCCTTCCAGCCGCGCAACTACTGGCGCGGCCCGGTCTGGCCGGTCATCACCTGGCTGCTGGAGCGGTCGCTGCGCCAGCTGGGCGAAACCGCCCGGGCCGACCGGCTGCGGGCGGACTCACTGGCCCAGGTCGCGGCCGGTGATTTCGGTGAGTACTTCGAGCCGTTCACCGGCCAGCAGCTCGGCTCGGCCAGCCAGTCCTGGACGGCCGCCGTCGCCCTCGACTGGCTGGATCCGCGCTGATCCAGCTACGGGCGCAGGCGCAGGACCGCGGCGGCGAAGTCAGCCGGAGCCTCCTGCGGCAGGTTGTGCCCGGCCGTCACCGTCCGCAGCTCCACCAGGCCGGGGAAATGGCTTTCGTGCTCGGCTCGGGTCTCCGGCTCGTGCAGCGTGTCCTCGGCCGGGTCGAGGACCACGGTCGGCACGGTGATCTGCGGCTGGGCCTCAATCGCCTTTTCGGCCGGCTCGTAGGCGGGGTCCCCGGCGACCAGGCCGAACCGGTGCCGGTAGGAGTGGACCACCACGTCGACGAAGTCGGGGTTGTCGAACGAGGTGGCCGTGGCCGCGAACTCGGCCTCGCTGAACGGCCAGTTCGGCGACCATTCGTGCCAGAGCAGCCGGGTGTAGTCCCTCCGGCTGGCCGCCAGCCCGGCCCGGCCCCGCTCGCTGTGCAGGTAGTACTGGTACCACAGCCGCCGCTCGTCCTCGGGCGGCAGCGGCTGGCCGGACACCGGGATGTTCTGCACGTTGTAGCCCGAGACCGTGACCAGCCCCGCCACCCGGTCCGGCCACAGCGCGCTGACCAGGCAGGCAGCCCGCCCGCCCCAGTCGAAGCCGCCCACCACCGGCGCCGTCAGGCCGAGCGCGCCGATCAGCTCACGCAGGTCGTGCGCGAGCGCCGCCTGCTGGCCCGAGCGGATCGTGTCGGCGCTGGCGAACCGGGTGGGCCCGTAGCCGCGCAGGTAGGGCACGACGACGTCGGCACCCGCCTCCGCCAGCACCGGCGCGACGTGGTCGTAACAGCGGACGTCCTGGGGGAAGCCGTGCAGCAGCACCACCGGCCAGCCGCCGGCCTGCCCGTGGCGCTCGTAGGCCATGTCGAGGACCCCGGCCCGGATCACACCAGATTCAGCCATGCGGCCTATCGTCTCAAGCCACGCCGTCCGACAGCCGGACGAACCGGTATCCGGCCGCCTGCAGCCGGGGGACGGCGGCCGCGATGCCCGCGGCGGTGCCTCCGCGCGGGTGGTTCATGTGGCAGAGCACGACCGAGCCGGCGGGGGCGGCGGCCACCGTGCTGCGGACCTGCCCGGGGGTGAACGTGGCGCCGCCGTCGCCGTTGACCGAGAAGGTGACCAGGCGGACCGCCATGGCGGCGACGATCCGGTCGGCGACGTCGTCGGAGAACGCGGTGCCGGCCCGGAAGTACCGCGGCGGGGCGCCCAGCAGCCGGGTGAGCTTGACCTCGTTGCCCGCGACCTCGTCGTAGACCTCGCCCGCGTCACGGGTGCCGCCGATGCCGTAGGCGGACCGCCCGCTGACCGACAGCGGCAGGTGCCGGGTGCCGTGGTTGGCCAGCTCGAACAGCGGCTCGCCCCGCAGCTGACGGAAGGTGGCCGGGTTCTCGTCGATCCAGCGGGAGTTCAGGAACAGCGTGGCCGGCACCTCCCGGCGGCGCAGGAAGCTGATCAGGGCCGCGTCGTACTCGCTGCCGCCGGGTCCGCCGCAGGCGTCGAACGTCAGCGCGACCACCCGCCGGCTGGTGCGCAGGTCGCGCAGGACCCCCGGCCCCCCGAACCCCCAGCTGCGCGGGGTGAGGTCGCCGTACCGGGCCACGACCTCGGCCCTGGTCAGCGCGGGCACCCCCGGGGTGGCCGTCGCCGTCGGCCTCGCCATCGGGGAAGCGGGCGGGGGAGGGGCCGCGGCGGCAGTACCCGAACCGCTGCCCGGACTCACGACCCGGCCGCAGCCGGCCAGCCCGCCGGCCGCCAGCCCGGCCAGCACCGCCCGGCGTCTCGTGATCATGCGTCCCGTCATCTCCCGGCCAGACAATGACACCAGAAAAGTCCCCACCGGAACTTACTGCTTGACTGGCCTGCGCGCGTGCAGATCAGGTGAAGGCCGTGCCCGGTTGACGACGTCGGGTGCGGGGGTGCCTTTTCCGGGAAAACCGGAAAGGGTGATAAATGGCGACGCCAGCCAGGCAACTGCGAGCCAGCGCGCCTAGAACGGGCCGTCTCCGATGCCCAGCTGCCGCCGTCGCATGGTCAGGGCCGTCGCGATGACATCCATGTTGCTGATGCTGACGGGCGGCGGCGGGCTGACCTGCTCCTCGATCTTCGACCGGAGCCGGAACGCGATCTCGCGGCGGACGTCGAGCATGGTCATTCGCCGGTAGGTCCGCAGGAAACGCTCGGCCTCCTTCACCGTCTCAGCGGCCAGCGAGGTCGCGTCGATGGCGCTGGCCCATTCGACCAGGGTGGGTGACACCGGGGCGGGAGCTGGGCTGGCTTTGACGCTGGGGCCGACGCTGGCACCGGGGCTGGCCCCGGACCCGGCCGCCGTCCGGCGCTGCCAGGGCATCTTCATGGCCTCACCTCGCTCTGCGTCACCCAAAAGCGGAAGGATCTCAGCTCAGGCTACGCTTGGCCCGCCGCGAAGCCCACCATCCCGCCTTTACGCAGGTGACCCGCCGTGGAAGGCTGCAGCAATGACGACGCCGGCGACAGATCCCGCGCAGTGGACAACGGTTGACGAGGGCTGGGGCCGCCTGGCGGCGGACTTCGCCACCCTCAGCGAGCCCGGCAACTGCCGCGAGTACGTCTACGTGCACCACCGGCTCGGTGTCGACGCCGGGGACCGGCTGCTCGACGTGGCCTGCGGGTCCGGGCTCGCGATCGAGCTGGCTCGCCTGCGCGGCGCCGACTGTTCGGGCATCGATGCCTCGGCCCGGCTGCTGGCGGTGGCCCGCGACCGCAACCCCGGCTCCGACCTCCGGGTCGGCGACATGAACGCCCTGCCCTGGGACCCGGCCTCGTTCGACGTCGTCACCAGCTTCCGGGGGATCTGGGGCACCACCCCGGCCGCGGTGGCCGAGCTGCACCGGGTGCTGCGCCCCGGCGGGCGGGCCGGGCTGACCGTGTGGGGCCACCTGAAGGTCTCGCCCGGCGTCTGGTCGCTGGCCCCGCTCCGGCTGGCCGCGACCGAGAAGGTCGACAACCAGGCGGCGATGGTGTCGCTCGGGCGCCCGGGTGTGGGTGAGCAATTCCTGGCGGCCAGCGGGTTCGCCGCCATCGAGCGCATCGACGTGCCGTTCGCCTGGGAGTTCGCGGACCCGGAGGTGTACGCGCGGGCGCTGGCCGCCAGCGGCCCGGCCTATGAGGCCATCCAGAACGTCGGCCCGGACGAGTTCCATCGCGCCGCCGTCGAGCTCGCCCGGGCCCAGGTGCGCGACGGCCTCCCGCTGCGGGCCCGGCTCAACGTGGTGGCCTTCCTGGCCCGCAAACCCGAAGGAGACTGAGGTACGTGACAGGCAGCTTCCTGGGGGAACCGCCGGTGACGCCGCCGGTCCAGGCCCTCTTCGACGACGACCTCAAGGACGATGGCTACGTCTGGAACGTGACCCGCTTGTGGGCGCATCAGCCCGAGACCGTGACCAGCCTCTTCACCCTGATGTCGCAGGCGTACAGGCCCAGCGGCCTGAGCTTCCGCCAGCGCGGGATCCTGGTGGTCGCGACCGCCTCGGCCCTCGGCGACTCGTACTGCTCGCTGGCGTGGGGCGGCAAGCTGGGTCACGCGTCGGACCCGGCGCTGGCAGCGGGTGTCCTGGCGGGCGACGATGCCGGGCTGACCGATCAGGAGCGGGCCATGGCCGCCTGGGCCAGGAAAATTGTCAAGAATCCGAACGGCACCACCGAGGCCGACATCCAGGCGCTCCGTGATCACGGCCTCGACGATGGGCAGATCTTCGCGATCACCGCCTTCGTGGCGCTGCGGCTGGCCTTCTCCACGATCAACGACGCCCTCGGCGCCCAGCCCGACGGGGCCCTCGCCCGGGCGCTGCCCGCCGAGGTGCGCCAGGCCGTCACCTACGGCCGGCCGGTCGCCACCTGACTCGCACCGTGGCGCTCTAGCCAGCATTGACGCTCTAGCTGGTACTGACCGATTCGGTCACGAACGGGATCGTCTGCGGGCCTTCCGGCAGCACGCACACCCGCGCCCCAGGGCCGGCCGCGGCCAGCTCCGCCGTCACCGCCGCGGCGATGTCCGGCACGGCCAGCAGGTGGGCGCTGCGCAGGTCGGCGTCGGTCAGGCCGGAGGTGTGGACGCCCACCCGGGCCTGCGCCAGCACCCGCGCCAGCACCTGGACCTGCCACTGGTCCGGCACGGTCCGCGGCCGGGCCGCGATCGCGGCCAGCAGCCGTTCCGGCGACGGCTCGGCCGCCAGCTCCGCCCGGAACGAGCCGTGGTCGGGCCACCCGTCCGCGCACTGCGCGGCGCAGATGATCAGGCCGCCCGGCTCGACCACGGTGGTCGCCGCCGACATGCCCTTGACCGCCTGGTAGAGGTTCTGGTCGAGCGGGAACCCCGAGTTGGTCGTCACCACGACCTCGAACCGCCCGTCCACCGGGCGCATGGCGACCTGGCGGACGAAGTCCCGGGCGGCCGCGTGCATGGCCAGCACCTCGCCGCCGAACGCGGCCACGATCTCCTGCTCGCGGTTGAGCACCACGTCGAAGGCGAAGTCGACCCCGGTGGCGGCGGCGATCGCGCGCACGTCGTCGTGGACCGGATTGCCCTCGCACACCGCCCAGGTGGCCTGGTCGCTGCCGATCCGCCGGGCGTCGTGCAGGGTGAGCGTGGTCTCCAGCCCGGCCAGCCCGGGGGCGACCAGCTTGGGGCCGCCGCTGAAGCCCGCGAAGAAATGCGGCTCCACGAAGCCGGTGGTGATCTTCACGTCGGCGTCCACCCAGTGCCGGTTCAGCCAGACCGGCACCCCGTCGCCGTGCACGCCGCACCAGCTGAGCATGGCCTCGTTGCGGGCGTCGTGGTTGATCACCCGCAGCCGGGCCGCCAGCTCGGGCCCGAGCATCTCGGCCAGCTCGGCCGGGGTGTTGCCGCGGTGGGTGCCGGTGGCGATGAGCACGGTCAGGTCGTCCGCGCCGGCGATCCCGGCCAGCTCGTCCAGCAGCGCCCGGAGCATGGCCTCGCGCGGCTGCGGCCGGGTCAGGTCGCAGACCGACACCGCCACCCGCTGCCCCGGCCGGACCACCGCCCGCAGCGGCGCCCCGGCCACCGGCTCGCGCAGCGCCGCCCGCAGCGTGGCCGCCGGGTCCGGGGCGGCGCGCTGGTGAGCGGGGGTGACCACCGTGGTCCGGCCGGCGGGCAGCGAGACCCGCAGCCCCTCGCGCCCGTAGGCCAGGTCGACGTCGATCAGGTCGTCACGCATCTGGCTCCGTTCCGGCCTGGGCCCGGTACTGGGCGACGGCGGCCTCACAGACGGTCCGGACCGGCCAGCCCAGGACCCGGGCGGCCGCTTCCGCCTCGGCCAGCTCGGCCGTGACCGTCCCGGCGCCCGGACCGGCGCCGGTGGTGGCGGCCACCTTGACCGTGACGACCTGGCGGCTGGCCGGCGGCCCGATCTTCACCGCCACCGACGTCCGGGCGGCGGTCATCCTGGTCATCCGCGACCAGCGGACGCCGAGCGTCCCGGTGTGGGCGAACATCGCGGCCGCCACCGCGGGCCGGACCGGCTCGCCGCACAGCGCGGTGAGGACCTGCCCGGGGCGGCCGTGGCGGCCGGTGATCGGGGTGCACCAGCAGTCCCAGGCGCCGGCCGCCCGGACCGCCTGCAGGACCGAGGGCCACAGCCGCGGGTCGAGGTCGTCGACCGTGGTCTCGACCACGGTCACCTCCTCCTCGCGCCGGTCCTGGGCCGCCCCGGCCTGCGCGTCCGCGCCTGCGGCGACCCCGACGACCACCCGGGTGATGTTGGGCCGGTCCGGGGTGTCCCGGCCCCCGCCACCGGTGCCGACCGCGCGCACGGTCATGGCCGGGAAACCGCCCGGCCTGGCCGCCGCCGCCAGCAGGGCCGCCCCGGTCGGGGTGGTGCGCTCGCCCGCTGGGCTGCCGCCGGCCGGGGCGCCCCCGTCCAGGGTCAGCCCGGCCGCCGCGGCCAGCTGGACCACGGCCGGCGCCGGCACCGGCAGGCGCCCGTGCGCGCTGGTGACGAAGCCGCTCCCGGCCGCCAGCGCCGAACAGCTCACCACCGCGCCCGGTCCCAGCAGGCCGAGATCCTCCAGCGCGGCCGCCGACCCGACCACGTCGGCCAGCGAGTCGTAGGCCCCCACCTCGTGGAAGTGCACTTTTTCGGGCGGCTCGCCGTGCACCGCCCCCTCCGCGTCGGCCAGCAGCCGGAACACCCGGCCCGCCAGTTCCCGCCCGGCCGGGCCCAGGTCGCTGGCGCCGACGAGCTCCAGCACATCGGCCAGGTGCCGTTCGCGGTCGGTCACGGCGGGCGTGGTGATCACCGCCCGCAGGCAGGCGAGGCCGCCCCGGCGGGCGGCCTCGGTCCGCAGCCCGAGCCCCGGCACGCCCAAAGAGGCGATCGCCGCCCGCACCCGTCCGGTGTCCGCGCCGGCGTCGAGCAGCGCGGCCAGCAGCATGTCGCCCGCCACCCCGGCGGTCGCGTCGATGTAGGCCGCTCCGGGCTGGCCCGTCACCGGTGCACCGCGTGGATGATCTTGGCGGCGTGCACCGCCGCCCCGAACCCGTTGTCGATGTTGACCACCGCCAGGCCCGGGCTGCAGGAGGCGAGCATGCTGGCCGCCGCGGCCAGGCCGCCGGCCGCCACCCCGTAGCCGACGCTGGTCGGCAGGCCGATGACCGGCGCGCTGACCAGCCCGGCGACCACGCTCGGGAGGGCGCCGTCCATGCCCGCCACGACCACCACGCACTCGGCCGCGCGCAGGTCCTCCAGCCGGGCCAGCAGCCGCCCGAGCCCGGCCACGCCCACGTCGGCCAGCAGGTCCGCGCGGACCCCGAGCACGGCCAGCGTCGCCGCGCATTCGCGGGCCACCGGCAGGTCGGTGGTGCCGGCCGTCACCACCAGCACCCGGCCGCGCGCGGGCGGCAGCGCCCCCACGGTGAGCGTCCCGGCCGCGTGATCGGCCTGCACGGCCTCGCCGGGGAAGCGGGTCACCGCCTCGTCCAGCACGGCGGCCGGGCAGCGGGTGGCCAGGGCCGGTGCCTCCGGGTCGCGGGCGCGCAGCTCGGCCAGCAGCGCGAAGATCTGCGCGGGGGTCTTGCCCTGGCCGAACACCACCTCGGGGACGCCGGTCCGCCGCCGCCGGTCCACGTCCAGCAGCGCGAACTCGCCCAGCGGGACGCCGGCCGCCCCCGTCGTCTCATCGGCCATGGCTCACCGGAGTGATCTCGAGGTTCAGTGAACCGGACCGCAGCGGCCGCTCGTCGATCTCCGCCCGCGTGTATCCGGCCGCCCGCACGCAGGCCAGCACGGCCGCGTGCTCGTCCGGGTCGGCGGCTCGCGGCAGGTCGGCCGCACCCAGCTGCACCCGGCCCAGATCACCGAAGTGCCGCACCCGCAGCTCGGTGTAACCGCGCTGTTTCAGGCTCGATTCGGCCCGGTCCACCCGGGCCAGCACGTCCGCGCTGACCGCGGTGCCGTAAGGCAGCCGTGAGGCCAGGCAGGGCGAGGCCGGCTTGTCGGCGCTGGGCACGCCCAGGTGGCGGGCCAGGGCCCGGACCTGGTCCTTGCCCACCGACGCCTCCAGCAGGGGATGCCGGACCCCGTGCTCGGCCGCGGCCCGCAGGCCCGGCCGCCAGTCACCGGTGTCGTCGGCGTTGGCCCCGGACAGCACGGCGGCGAACCCCCGGCGCTGGGCCAGCCCGGCCAGCTGGTCGTACAGTTCGGTTTTGCAGTAGTAGCAGCGGAACCGGTCGTTGCGCCGGTAGTCGTCGTTGTCCAGCTCGGCCGTGCTGATGACCTCGTGCCGGATGCCCACGGCCCGGGCCACCGACCGGGCCCCGTCCAGCTCACCGGCCGCCAGGGCCGGTGACACCGCGGTGACGGCCAGGGCCCGGTCGCCCAGCGCCCGGGCGGCCAGCGCGGCGACCAGGGAGGAGTCCACCCCGCCCGAGAACGCGACCAGGACGCTGTCCAGTGCTGCAGCAAGGCCCGCGGTCAGCTGTTCAGTCAGGGCATGCAGCTCGTCGTCAGGCACACCCCTGATAATAGGATTCGGACTAAAAGCATCAGCCTTGACTACCCGGGAGGCCCCTCATGTCCATTGAACTGGCGGAGTTCGGCCGCACTGGCCACCAGAGCACCCGGGTGGTCTTCGGCGGGGCGTCGCTCGCGCAGGTGGACCAGCGGACCGCCGATCAGACGCTGGACGTGCTGCTCGCCCACGGGGTGAACCACCTGGACGTCGCCTCGGAGTACGGCGAGGCGGAGGTGCGCATCCGGCCGTGGCTGCAGCGCGAGCCGGGCCGGTTCTTCCTCGCCACCAAGGGTGACGAGCGCACCGCGGCCGGCGCCCGCGAGGAATTGCACCGGTCCCTGGACCGGATGGGCGTCGACCACGTCGACCTCTGGCAGCTGCACGCGCTGGCCGACCCGATCGAGTGGGACGTGGCGCTGAGCCCCGGGGGAGCGCTGGAGGCCGCCCTCGAGGCCCGGGATCAGGGGCTCATCCGCTACATCGGGGTGACCGGCCACGGCAGCCAGATCGCCGCCACCCACCGGCGCAGCCTGGAGCGGTTCGACTTCGACTCGGTGCTGCTCCCGTACAACTTCGTCACCATGGGCAACGGCTACTACGCCGAGAACTTCAACGCGCTCTACGACACCTGCCAGCAGCGCCGGGTCGCGGTCCAGACGATCAAGTCGATCGCCCTGCGTCCCTGGGCAGGACGCGAGCACACCACGGCCACCTGGTACGAGCCGCTCCAGGCGCAGGACGACATCGACCTCGCCGTCTGGTGGTCGCTGAGCCGCCCCGGCACGTTCCTGTGCAGCGTCGGCGACGTCGACCTGCTCCCCAAGGTCCTCGACGCCGCCAGCCGCTTCGGCCAGGCCGAAGCCCCGGACGAGGCGACCATGAGCGCCCTCTACCAGCGGACCGCGGCCGACCCCCTGTTCGTCTAGCGGCCCGCCGCCCTGTTCGTCTAGCGGCCCGTCCGGCCCTGGTGCCATATTACGTTGACTGATATATTGGCCGCCGTATTAGGAGGGCGGATGGCCGTAGGCAAGCGGGACGGCGAGGCCGGGCCGGACGTGCTGCGGCGGGCCGGTGAGGCGTCGGTGCTGATCCTGGTCAGCCTGGCCGACGGGCCCAAGCACGGCTACGCGCTGATCCAGGACATCAAGGAGCTGGCCGGGGTCGAGCTCGGGCCCGGCACCCTCTACGGCGCGCTGGACCGGCTCGAGAGGCTCGGCCTGATCGAGTCGCTGCCGGCCGACGACCGGCGCCATCCGTACCGCATCACCGCCACGGGAGCGACGGCCTTGCGCGCGCACCTCGACTCCCTCGAGCGGGTCAGCGCCGCCGGGCGGCTGCGGCTGCAGCTGGGCGGCATCTGATGGCCGGCCCCCGGGCGGCCCGGCTGGTCCACACCGCGCTGCGGTGTTACCCGGCCCGCTGGCGGCGGCGGCACGGCGACGAGGCGGCCGAGCTGGCCGCGCTGCTCATCCGGGACGGGACCCCGGCCGCCTTGATCGCCTGGAGCTATCTGGCCGGCGCCGGGCGCGAGTGGCTGACGCCGCGCCCCGGCCGCCGGCTGAGCGCGGTCGCCTGCGCGGTGCTGGTCGCGGCCGGTGCGCTGGGCGTCTCGACCGGGCTGCTGGCCTCGGCCGGCCCGGCCCGGGCGGCCAGCACCAGCCGGGTCAGCGCCCACTGCGGGCCGGGCCGGCCGGAGACCGCACCCGGCCTGACCCCCGCTGTGGGCCGGCCGCCGCTCATCATCCCGGCCGTCCGCCATGGCCGCTCCTGCTGACGGTGGCCCGGCCTCGGCCGGGCCGGCTGACGGAGGCTCGGCCCCGGCCGGGCCGGGGCGCCGCCGGCGGTGGCGGGGGCTGGCGGAGGTGGTCATCACGATCATCGCCGCCCTGGTCCTGGCCCTCGTGGTGCGGACGTTCGTGTTCCAGACCTTCTGGATCCCCTCCGCCTCGATGGTGCCGACCCTGGCCGTGAAAGACCGCATCGTGGTGCAGAAGGCGTTCTTCAGCTGGCATGACCTCCACGCCGGCGACATCGTGGTGTTCAGCCATCCGCCGCTCGATGACTGCCCCGGGCCGCAGGAGGGTGACCTGGTCAAGCGGGTGATCGCGCTGCCCGGGCAGACGATCTACTCGTCAGGCAGCCGTGTCTACGTGGACGGCCGGCCGCTGGCCGAGCCCTACCTGCCGTCCGACGACCCGCTCGGGCCGCCGATCGCGAGCCGCGCGCACCCCTACCGGGTGCCGGCCGGCGAGCTCTACCTGCTGGGCGACAACCGGGCGATCTCCTGCGACAGCCGCTACTGGGGGCCGATCAGGGGTTCAACCGTCATCGGCAAGGTGATGCTGGTCTGGTGGCGGGGCGGGCACCCGGACCTCCGCGGGGTCTGACCGGCCGGGCCGTAAAGGGCGGGAACGCCGCTGCGCTTCCGCGAGACGCGCGTCCCCCACGCGATGCCAGTCCCAGAGCGGTTCCGGGCCGTTCTGGACCACAAGGCTGAGCGTGTCGATGGTGACCTCGCAGGGCGGCATCGTTTTGCCAAGCGCGGCGATGACAGGCGCGGCGGGCTGCTCGCTTGTGCTGTAGCAGAGCGTCAGATGCGGTATCCACGCTGAGGCATCGCCCGAGCCGCCGGTGACCTCGCGGGTAGCGGCTTGCGCCGCGTCGAACTCGCCCTGGCCACCATCTCCCGCCGGGCGTCCTGGCCGATGTCAGCCGCCGGGCCGGCCAGGAAAACGGTCATGTGCAGCCATCGCATCGGTGTCCAGTGCAGGCCGCCGAACCCGGCCAGTCGCTGCCGCGCGTCCGCCGCCACGTAGCGACAGCGTCGAGAGAATTCATCATCAGATAGGCCATGGCCGCCCCGGCCCGGACCGGTCGCTCAGAGCGCCCCTGATCACCTCGGCCTGCGGGGCGCCGGCGCTGTGCAGCTTTCCAGCGGCGTCGAGCAGCTCCTCACGGGCGTATCGGTTCACCTCGGCGATGTCGGCGGCGAACCGGAGCGCGACAGCTTCGGCCTGCTCGGCGTCACCCGCCCCGGTGAGCGCGCTGACCAGGCACGCCCAGCTTGACCGGCGGCTCACCGACCTCCGTGTGCGCCCTTGATCAGCGACGGCCGCGTTACAGCCTGATCACGTAGAAATCGCCACGCCTGTCAGGCGTTTTGGTCACCCAGAGCTTCCCTGATCACCTCGGCCTACGGGGCTTGGGTTCCCTGACCAGGCGGGCGCGCAGGCGCCTATCCTGGCCAGTAGACGCGGAACCACCACGAGGTTTGCTGATGCTCGACGACCTCGCCGGCAAGCGGACCGGCGAGCGTATCCAGATCCTGCGCGAGCGCAAGGGCCTGACCCGCCCGGTGCTGGCCGGGCTGGTCGGCATGTCCGTGTCCTGGCTGAAAGGCATCGAGCGCGGCACCCGGCTCCCGCCAAGGCTGCCGCTGCTGGTGAAGCTGGCCGAGGCGCTGTCGGTCGGTGACGTGGCCGTTCTCGCGGGCATCGACATGGACCTAGGGGCCGCGTCGGTGCCTGTGTCCTCGTTCGCCCGGATCCCGCACGATGCGGTGCCCGCCATCCGCGAGGCCGTCCGCGACCCGCTGCTGGTCCTTCCCGGGGAAGCGCCGGACGTATCCGCGCTGGAAGCCCGGACCGCTGATGCCTGGCGGCTGTGGCACCAGTCCCCACAGCACCGCACCGACGTGGGCCGAATACTGCCGCGCCTGGTCACCGACGCCAGGACCGCCGCCCGCACCGCTGAAGGTGCTGACCGCCGGGCCGCGAACGCTGTGCTGGCCGATGTCTACGCCTTGGTGCAACACGAGGTCGTCTGGGCGTCGGAAACCGAGCTGACGTGGATCGCGGCCGACCGGGCGATGACCGCCGCCCAGGAAGCTGACACACCGATCGCGCTGGCTGGGGGAGCGTGGACGCTGGCCATCGTGCAACGGTCAGGCGGGGACACCGATGCGGCGATGACCCTCGCAGTGGAGGCGGCCGACCTGCTGGAGCCCCGGCTGGAGGACGGCAGCGACGAGCTGCGCGCCATGTACGGGGCGCTGCACCTGCACGCCGCGACCACAGCGGCCCGCGCCGGGCATGAAGGCGACGCTTGGCGGCACTGGGACGTCGCCAGCGCCACCGCTGACCGGCTGCCGGACGGCTACTTCCACCCGTGGACCATGTTCGGGCCGGCCAACGTCAAGCTGCACGCTGTCTCGATCTCCGCGGACCTGTCCCAGTCGGCCGAGGCCCGCAACCAGGCCGAGCGGATCGACCCCGACGAGATCCCCAGCCGGGAACGGCGCGGCCGTCTCGGGGTGGAGATCGCCCGCGCCTACCACCAGCGCCACGACTACCCCGGGGCGCTGCATTGGCTCGAAGAGGCATACCGTACCGCCGAAGACTCGGTGCGCTACTCGCCATCCGCCCGCCAGATCGCCGCCGACGTGGCCGAGAACGGCGGTCCCCTGGTCAGCCGCAGGGCGCGGTCCCTGGCCGGCAGCATCGGCCTGCCCCTGTAGCTCTGGGGCGCACAGTGCACCCCTTGGTGCGGGGCTTCACCTTGCGCGCCACGTGCCTGCCACGCTGATTACCGTTCGGGGCTGACCGGTGACCAGACGGGCACGGGAGACCGCCACGATGACGATGGACGAACCACCACAGCACGCCCTTGGCCAGCTTCAGTTCGGCTGGGGGAGCGCCTACCAGGACCAGCCCGTCCCGCGCGAGGTCGCGCCGTGAGCTGCTCTGTTTGCGAGGCAGATCCGGGCTGCCTCGCAAACAGGGAGCAGCTCCGACCCGGCCGAGATCTGGCAGGAGCTGCGCCGCGCATCGTGACCGGTCCCGCAGAACGCCGCGCGGGCGGCTTTCCCGCTGCCCGCACGGTTCCAGCCACAGCGGCCTGTTCGTCTGCCGCTTTGACCCCGGTCAGTTGATGTCGAACTCGTTGCCCTCGGGGTCCTTCATCCCGACCGCATAGTGGTCGAGGCCGCCGGCATCCAGCGTCCCGGTGATCGTCGCCCCCAGCTCCGCCAGCCGCCGGGCCTCAGCGTCGACTCGCTCCCGGCGGGTGGCGAGCGGGATGCCGCGATCCAGCGGCAGTCGCCCCCCGCTGGCGTGGACGTCGAAGTGGAGGCGGTTCTTGACCACCTTGGTGTCCGGCACCGCGTGGAACCAGATGCGCGGCCCGGCGCCGCCGGGATCGGCGATGCTGTCCGGGCCGAGGCCCAGCTCACCCTCGGGCACCCCCAGGTCGCGCCAGAAGTCGTCCCAGGTGGCGAACCCCTCCGGCGGCGGCTCGAGCACGTACCCCAGCGCCGCCGCCCAGAACCGGGCCAGCAACTCAGGGTTCTGGCAGTCGATGACGAGCTGGAATCGGGCAGCCATTGCGCCAGTCTGCCACGAGCGGCCGGCTTACCTTTTAATCGATACTAGAACTCTCATTTTGAGAGTGTTACTATCAAAAATGTGACCACCAGCGCAAGCCGTCAGGGCGGCCAGGCGCGGACCCGCCTGGCCCGCGCCGCGATCGCCGGAGCCGCGCGGACCCTGTTCCTCGAACGCGGCTACGCGGCCACCACGATCGGGGCGATCAGCGACGCCTCCGACGTCCCGCTGGCCACGGTGTACCGGCTTTTCTCCTCCAAGCTCGGGATCCTCAAGGCCCTGCTCGACGTGTCGATAGCCGGCGACGACGAGGACGTCCCGCTGCCGGACCGGCCCCACGTCCGCGCGCTGCTGGCCGACCCCGACCCGCGCGCCCAGCTGGCGGGGTTCGCCGGCATCAGCTCCGGGATCATGGCCAGGACCGAGCCCGTCTACCGGATCCTGCTCAGCGCCGCGGACTCCGATCCGGACGCGGCCGCCCTGCTGGCGGAGCAGACCCGGCACCGCCAGCAGGGCCAGGCGCGGATCGCGCGTTCTCTCGCCCGGGCCGGGGCCCTGCGGCCGGAGTTGCGCGAGCGCGACGCGGCCGACATCATCCACGCGCTCATGTCACCCGAGGTCTACCGGCTGCTCACCGTCGACCGGCGCTGGCCCTCCGCGCGCTACCAGCAATGGCTCACCGGGATCCTCATCGGCCAGCTGCTGCCCCCGGAAGACCAGGTGCTGCCCACGCAAGAAAGGACACCATCGTGAACATCAGCACCGGCACGCTGATCACGACCATCCGCCACCGGCCGCTGAGCTGGCGATCGGCCGCCTACTGGCTGGCCACCGCGGCCGTGGCCGGGGAGCTGCTGCTCGGCGGCATCTGGGACATCGCCAGGCTTCCCTTCGTGGCCGGCCTGGTCACGCACCTCGGCTACCCGTCGTACTTCCTGGTCCTGCTAGGCACCTGGAAGGTCCTGGGCGCGGCCGCGATCCTGGTTCCGCGGCGGGCGCTGCTCAAGGAATGGGCCTACGCGGGCGCGTTTTTCACCTACACCGGGGCGATCGCCTCCCACCTGACCACCGGCTACGACCGTGCCGAGGTGGGCCTGCTGGCCGCCTTCACCGTGCTGACCGTGCTGTCCTGGTCCCTGCGCCCCGCCAGCCGCCGGACTCCTCGTCCGGTCAGAGCGCTTGATGCCCCGGCGGGGTGGCATCCTGATCGAGCGCTACCGCCCGGGCCTGCAGCTCCGGATGCCGCAAAAACTCGCTGACCAGCCCGGCCGGGCCGCCCAGGCAGGTCCAGTCGTCGTCCCACAGCGTGGACACCAGCCAGGACCGGTCAGCCGGGAACATCAGGTCCGGCAGCACGCCCTTCCGCAACGACCAGCGCCCGCCCCGGCGCCAGCCTGCGGCCTGGTCCGGCCCCCCTTCGACCAGCACGTAATGCCACCCCGGGTACAAGGTCACCCTCGCCAACCCGGGGAAAACCACGTCATCGGCCCCGGTGTCGAGGAATCCCAGCCACCATGACTGGTCACCTGCCTGCCCGCTCAGGAGCCCGAGGACGGCCCGGTCGTGGCGCTCCTGCTCCTCGTCCTCGCCCGGCAGCACCACCGTGGCGTACGCCTCGAAAACCGGCGGGATGGCCGCTGTGATGGACCGGCCCGCCGCCGTACCCTCGGCAATCCACGCGACGTCGGCGTCGGTCCCGACCCGCCACCGGCTCCCGTCCCCACCTTGCGCGAACACGCCACCAGCCTAAGCAGTCCTGGCCTGAGCGGTACCAGGACGCCGAGCCACCCGGCTCAGGCCGGCCGCGGCCGGACGTTGTGGTTGCGGGAGAACAGGTTGCCGGGATCGTACCGGCGCTTGACCACCGCCAGCCGCTCGTAGCTTGCGGCCGGGTAGATCGCGGCGACGTCCTTCTCGGTCGCGGTGGCCAGGAAGTTCGCGTAGGCGCCGCTCACGTGCGGGGCCAGCCTCCGCCAGGCCGCCTTCTGAGCGGGGACGGCAGCCTCGACGGCCGGGGCCGGGCCTGCGATCGTCGTCATGATCATCAGCTCGGCCCGCCGGTGCGCGTAGGCGGTGGCGTCACCAGCGACCTGGGCCACCGCGCCGCCCAGGCCGCGCACGGAGATGAACAGCGGGCACCCCGGCGCTCTGACCTCGTCCAGGATCGACAGCACGGCGGATACCGCTTCGCGGCCGACGAATGCGTTCCGGGGCAGGAACTGGATACCCGGCGGGGGAGCGCCCCCCTCCTCCAGCGTGTCCGCGTAGGGGACCGGCAGCACATCGTCGTAGATCACGGTGCCGAGCCGGCGGATCGGGTCGATGGCCGCGGCCGCCCGCCCGGGGTCATCGCCGTCGTAGGCCACGTAGATCTCAACCGGCGCGAAGGCGCCACCGGTGAAGGGGTTGGCGAACTCGACCGTCGACGTGAGTTCGTCCGGTGCGCCGCGCAGGTAGTCCGCCCAGCGCGCGAGCACGGTGGCCGCCTCCGCGGCTGGGAAGGCGATCTTGCCGAAGAAGACGTCGGTCGTCGGGTGGGCCACGAACTCGAAGGCGGTCACGACTCCGAAGTTGCCGCCGCCCCCGCGGATAGCCCAGAACAGCTCCGGGTGCTCCGTCTCGCTCGCCCGCACAACATCCCCGCTGGCGGTGACCACCTCGGCCGCGGCCAGGTTGTCCAGGGCCAGGCCGTACTTCCTGACCTTCCAGCCGATGCCACCGCTGAGCGTCAGGCCTCCGACGCCGACGCTCTTGGTGTCGCCCGAGGAGATGGCCAGGCCGTACGGGGCCAGGGCGGCCGCGACCTGGCCCCAGGTGGCGCCGCCGCCGATCCGCACGAGACCGCTTTCCTTGTCGACGATTTCCACCACAGCCAGCCGGCTGAGATCGATCACCACGCCGCCATCATTGGTGCCGAAGCCCGCGAAGCCGTGACCGCCGCCGCGTACGGACAGCGCGAGCCTGGCCCCGGCCGCGAACCTGACCCCGGCCTGGACATCCCCGACGCGCTCGGGCCGCAGGACGCAGGCCGGGCTGCCCGGGTCAGCAGCGTCCCCCGGGCTCCTTCGTACCGGGCTCTGCCTGGTTCGATGACGTCGCCGCGGAAGTCACGGCGCAGGGCTTCCCGTGCTGAGATCATTGCTTCCTCCATAGTTGTGCGATGGCGAGCAGCCCGGCCAGGCAGGGGAGCACCCCGGCCCAGCTCAGCAGCGGCGGCAGGCCGGCGGCCCCCGAGGTGTCCCTGATCAGCAGGTCGGTCAGGGCGATGCCGGTGCCGAGCGCAAACAGGACCGTCGCGGACCCGCGGGCCCAGCGTTTGCCCGTCTTGACCGCCCAGATCGCCCCGAGCCAGCTGACGATGCCGAGCACCCCGACCGCGGACAGGTAGATCAGGTAAGCGGTGACGGCCGCGTCGATGCGCGGCTGGGTGTAGGTGGGGTAGCCGTCGCGGAGGTGGCTGGCCAGCACGTTGGCGGTGGCGTGGTCGATATAGGGGACCAGCAGCGCGACGACGGTGAGGCCCAGGCCCGCGTACAACGCGCCGAGGGCCGGCCGCTGGGGCCGTTGGTGATCAGAGATGATCATCAGACTGTGTTTTTTTCGATACTGGCGGCGATCAGGTCGCGGTCCTCGGGCCGCCCCGCCTGGGCAGGTGGGCTGGTCCGGGGAAGCATGGTGAGCGCGATCAGGACCGCGGCGATCAGCAGCGCGGCGCTGACGGTCAGGCCGAGCGCGTAGCCCGCGTCAAGGGTGCGGGCCGTGGCGGCCGGGCCGGTCCGGTGCTGCGCGATTGTGGTCAGGGCGGCCAGGCCGATCGAGGCGCCGATCTGGCGTGAGCTGTTGAGCAGGCCGGATGCGGTCCCAGTCTCGCGCGGAGCGACCCCGGCGGTGGCGATGGAGACCACCGGCCCGAGACACAGCCCGAAGCCGACGCTGGCCACGATCGAAGGCCCCAGCACGTCGAGGGCGAAGGTGCCGCCGGCGCTGATCCGGCCGAACCAGGCGAACCCGGTCGCGGTCAGCAGGCCGCCGGCGATCAGCAGGATGCGCGGCGCGAACCGGTAACCGAGCTTGACCGCCAGCACCGAGCCGGCCACCACGCCCAGCGCGAACGGCAGGAACTCGAGCCCGGTCAGGGCTGGTCCGGTGCCAAGCACCCGCTGCAGGTAAAAGGACGCGAAGTAGAAGGCGCCCGCCATGGCCGCCCCGACCAGCAGGTTGTAGGCGTTCGCGCCGGCCACCGCCCGGTTGGTGAACAGGCCCAGCCGCACCAGCGGTTCGGCCGAGGTGGCCCGTTCGGTGCAGACAAACGCCACCAGAAGCGCGACCGCGATGGCCAGCGTGATCAGGGTGACCGGCGAGGCCCACGAGTACCGGTCGGTTCGGACCACGCCGAATACCAGCAGGCTCACTCCGCCGGTGGCCAGCACCGCGCCGGGCAGGTCCGGACGGCCGCCGCGAGCAGCGGTGTCGCGGGCCACCCCGCGCCCGGCCAAGACCAGCGCGATCGCCGTCATCGGCACGTTCACGAACATCACCCAGCGCCAGCTGGCGTACTGGGTGAGCAGGCCGCCGAACAGCACGCCGAACGCGCCGCCGGCCGCGTTCATCGCGCTCCAGATTCCGAAGGCCCGCACCCGGGCCCGGCCGCCGGGGAACGCGGCGGTCAGCAGGGCCAGCGCGGCCGGCGCGAGCGCGGCCGCCCCGATGCCCTGGGCGGCGCGGGCCGCGATCAGTTGGCCGGGTGCTTGGGCGAGGCCGCCGGCCAGCGAGGCCAGGCCGAACAGGCCGAGCCCTCCCAGCAGCATCCGCTTGTGGCCGTAGCGGTCGGCGGCTTTGCCGCCCAGCAGGAGCAGGCCGCCGAAGGTCAGCGCGTAGGCGTAGATGACCCAGGCCACGCCCACCGCGCTGAAGCCCAGACCAGCGGCGATCCGCGGCAGTCCGACGTTCACGACCGACAGGTCGAGCGACACCATGAACTGCACGACGGCCACCGCGGCGAGGGTGAGGGCGGGCCGGGTAACGGTTTCAGTAGACTTTAGGAACATGTTCCTAAAGTACCTCAGCGACTTGCCCGGCGTAAACAGGAATTTCGGTGGCACCCCGATTTGGCACGACCGGGTGCCGGCAGCCCATGATGGGACCGTGCCTCGATCCGCCCCCTCCCAAGGCCGCACCGGCCGGCCGCCAGTGACCTCCCGCGCGGAGATCCTGACCGCGGCCCGTCGGCTCATCGACCGGGACGGCTGGGAGAAGCTGACCATCCGCCGCCTGGCCGCCGAGACCGGCATCGGGGCGACGACTCTGTATCACCACGTCCGCGACAAGGACGCCCTGCTGCTCCTGCTGCTCAACGAGTACGTTGAGCAGCTACCGCGCCCGGAGCTGCCCAGCGCTCCGCGCGATCGCATCGTTACCGCCGCCCTCGCCCAGCACGCGGCCCTCGCGGCCTGGCCCTGGGCGGCCGACGTTCTCACCGCTGACGGTTTCGTCGGGCTGCTGGGCGAGCCAACCCTGTGGATGGTCGAAGCCATCGTGGCGGGGGCCATCGACTACGGATGCACCCCGGAACAGGCCGTCGACGTGTTCCGCAGCCTCTGGTATTACACCGTCGGCGAGATCCTGGTCCGGGCGAACACCACCCGCCGCCGGGCCAGCGGGCGGATCTGGGATGGCATCGACTTCAGCGGCTTCGACGGCTCCCGGCTGCCGCGCCTGGCCGCCCTCGGCGACCGGTGGCCCACCCTGGCCGCGCGTGACATCTACCCCGAGGGCCTGCGGGCGTTCGTCGACGGCCTGCTCGCCCATTCCGTCGGCTAGGCGGCCTCATCCAGCAGGGCCCGGTCGCGGAGGATCGGCATCACGAACTCGCCGAAGCGCAGAAAGTCTTCCACGCACAGGTCCCGCCGAACTCGAACTCCGTGCACCCGACCTCGTAGCATTCACGGGCGCCCTTAAGGCCCCACCCGGCCCGGCGACCCCTCTCGATACGCACTGGTACCGGCTACAGGTGAGGAATCAAGGGCATGAGGAAGTTCAAGTCTGCTGGCGCGATGTTGGCCGTGCTGTAGGAGTGAATTTCACCACCGGGGGTGTCGTCACCGGGTTGTATGAGCGCATGAACATCACTGCTGAGTCTGGCGCGGCACCCGGTGATACCGGGTGCCGCGCCAGCCGGTGATCAGGCGTTCAGCAGCCGGACACGCTCGGCCTGGGGGCCCTTGGGTCCCTGGGTGATGTCGAACTCCACCCGCTGGTCCTCGTTCAGGCTGCGGTAGCCGCTGGACTCGATGGCGGAGAAGTGCACGAACACGTCCGCGCTGTTGTCATCGTTGCTGATGAACCCGAATCCCTTGTCGGCGTTGAACCACTTCACAGTTCCCTGTGCCATGGCAGGTCTCCTTCCGGAGATGAGTTGTCCCCGCACCTTGCGGAGACGCCGCGGCGGGCAACGGCCGCACACCATCTCCGGTGACTGCACCTGCCCGCAAGTACATCCGCGAGCGCGGCCCAAGCCACGTACACAGAAAAACTACGACGCGATAAGTGTAACCACACCGGGAGTGGTGCGCTGCTCACCTCCGTGGAGAGGAGCAGGCTATCCGCCGGGCGGGCCCCCGGTGGGCGTGGACTGGCCTGGCGTGATCCGCACCGCGTTGGTATCAGCGGTGCGCTGTGGCCGTGGTCGCGCGGCTGAGTTTGGCGCGAATCTGGCCGGCTTCGGAGGCGCCGAGGTCCTCGTAGTGCGCGAGGGTCTTCTGCCAACGGTGGCGGGCCCTGTCGGCGGCGCCGCTTGCCTGGCAAACGCTGGCCCAGGCCGTCATGGCAGCTGTCGATGCCGCCGCCGCCCATCTCCAGCAGCGTCTCGAAGGCATCACCGTCATACCCGCGATTCGTACACCCCTCGAACTCTCGGTCACCCACGACCACTCAGGGCTAACCGTGGATCGATGACTTTCAGCCTGCCGGGCAGTCCACCCCCCGGTTGATGCAAGCGAACGAGCACCAGATGACCAAGTACCTCAGCGAGCACCAGATGACCAAGTACCTCAGGAGGACTTCATGTCTGACTCGATCAAATTCGGCGGGGTCACCCTCGACTGCCCGAACGCCGGGGAACTGGCCGCGTTCTACGCTGAGATCACCGGCGGTGAGGTTACCGTCCCGGGTGCTTCCTGGGCCTTGATGACATGCCCTGACGGCTCGGCCATCTGTTTCCAGGGCGCTCCCGGCTACTCACCGCCGACTTGGCCCGGGGCGCCCTCATCGCAGCAGATCCACCTGGACTTCGACGTCGACGACTTGGACACAACCGAGCCGCGGGTGCTGGCCGCCGGTGCCTCGAAGTACGACTTCCAGCCGAATGACCACTGCCGCGTCTACTCCGACCCGGTCGGCCACCCGTTCTGCCTGTCCACCTTTTCCGTTCTCCAGGAGCAGCAGCCATGATGCGGCGAAACCAGCCCTGCTGGCGGTCGTGATCGTGAGCCACCGAGACGACAGCAGAAGCTCAGGTGGCATGCCTGCAGAGGCACATAGCTAGCTGACTACCCCACCAGTCGCCGGATCGAAGAAGTGAAGCTGGGCCGTGTCCACGGCGAGGTCAATGACGTCGCCCGTCCTGACCTGGCTTTTCGGGTCGAGGCGGGCGACGAACTCGTTGCGGCCCCGGCGGGCCCGCTGCTCGACCCGCGCGGCCTCGTCCTTGCCCAGGTCGGCCGCCAGTTCGAGAACCTCGTCCGTGATGACCGGCGGCGCGTCGACGCAGAAGTGCACGTTGGTTTCGGTGCCCAGGGCTTCCACCAGTTCGATTTTCACCCGGAGCTGGCAACCGCGCCGTGCCGTGGGCGTCCCCGCAGCCTCGAAGTCCTGCGGACGGATGCCCACGATCAGCGGCTTACCGACGTAGCCGCGCAGCGCCGGCTGCTGGCTCAGCGTCTCCGGATCGATCAGCACGGGCTGCCCGCCGATGTCGGCGTACAGCGAGTCGTCCTCCGCGCGCAGCCGGGATTCGACCAGATTGATCGATGGGCTGCCGATGAACTCCGCTACGAAAAGATTCCGTGGGCTGCCGAACAGCTCGGTGGGCGCCCCGACCTGCTGAAGCTCGCCCCGGCGGATGACCGCGATCCGGTCACCCATCGTCATGGCCTCGGTCTGATCGTGCGTGACGTAGATCGTGGTGACGTTCAGGTCGCGCTGTAGCCGGGCCAGCTCGGCCCGCATCGACACGCGGAGCTTGGCGTCCAGGTTGGACAGCGGTTCGTCCATCAGGAAGGCCTGCGGCTGGCGGACGATCGCGCGGCCCATCGCAACCCGCTGCCGCTGGCCCCCGGACAGGGCGCGCGGCTTGCGGTCCAGGTACTCCTCCAGGTCGAGAACCTTGGCGACCTCGCGGACCTGCTTGTCGCGGGTGGCCTTGTCCACCTTGGCCAGCTTGAGCCCGAAGCCGATGTTGTCGCGGACGGTCATGTGCGGGTACAGCGCGTAGGTCTGGAAGACGAAGGCGATGTCGCGCCCGCGTGGCGGCACGTCGTTGACGACCTGGCCCCCGATGCGCAATTCGCCGTCGGTGATTTCCTCCAGGCCCGCCACCATCCGCAGGGCCGTGGTCTTGCCGCAGCCGGACGGGCCGACGAGCACCATGAACTCGCCGTCGGCCACCTGCAGGCTGAGGTCGTGCACCGCCGGGGCGTCGGCGCCCTCGTAGACCTTGTCGATGTTCGAGAGTTCGATTTCAGCCATTGTCAGTCCTTCGGTGAGATTGGCCGGCTGGTCCGGTTTGTCAGCCCTTGACTCCGCCGGCGGTGATACCCGTGACGTAAAAGCGCTGGAGCGCGACGTAGAGCACGGCGCAGGGCACCATGGCGATCACCGCCCCAGCGATCAGGAAGCCGAAGTTGACCGTGCCGAAGGTGCCGGTCTCGACGTTCAGCAGGGCGACGGGCAGGGTCAGCTTGTTGATGCTGGTGAGAAAAGTGAGAGCGCCGAGGAATTCGGTCCAGGCGAACAGGAACGCGTACAGCATCGTGGTGGCCACGCCCGGCAGGACCAGCGGCAGCAGAACCGTGCGCAGTGTCGTCAGGACCGTTGCGCCGTCGCAGTACGCGGCCTCCTCGAGCTCGGTCGGCGCCGCCACGAAGCTGTTGCGCATGACGAACACGCCGAACGGCAGGTTGAAGGTGCTGTAGAAGAGGATGAGACCTATCCGGCTGTCGAGCAGATGCAGGAAGCTGAGCTCCAGGAAGAGCGGCGTCACGATGGCCTGGAAGGGCACCATCAGCGTGACGAGGATGAGCGCGAAGACCGCGTTCGCTCCGCGGAACCGGAAGCGGGCGCGCCCGAGGCCGTACCCCGCGAGCGTGGCCAGCACGGCGGTCAGCACCGCCGTCCCGCCCGCGACCAGGAGACTGTTCCCCACGTAGCGCAGGATGTGGATGCTGCCGGTGATCAGCCCGGAATAGTTGGCAATGGTCAGATGGGTGAAGTCGCTGGCGCGTGGACTCGCCGTGATGTCGGCCGGCGGCTGGAACGAGCGAAGCACGGCCCAGACGAGGGGCAGCAGGAACAGCGCGGCCAGCACCGTGCCGGTGGTCACGTAGACGATGGTGGAGCGGCCCGGCGGGCCGCCCTTGCCCCGTATCTGCCCGGACTGGCCGGCGGTGTGGGTGACGGTGGCCATGACCCCTCCTTCAGGTATTACTGCGAAGCAGCAGGAACTGCACCGCGCTGATGAGGCCGACCACGACGACCAGGACGATGGACATCGCGGCCGCGGCTCCCACATGCAGCTGGACGAAGGCCGTCTGGTAGATCCACATGACGACCGTGAAGGTGCTCGTTCCCGGGCCGCCCTGGGTCAGGATGAAGAACTGGTTGAAGGCCAGGAATGAGCCGATGATCGAGATGATCAGGCTCAGTGCGATGGTCGGCCGCAGCAGCGGCAGCGTGATGTACCGCTCCTTCTCCCACCATGAGGCGCCCAGCACGTCGGCCGACTCGTACAGATCACCGGAGATGCTCTGCATCCCGCCGACCAGCAGGACCATGGTCAGGCCGGAGGCGAACCAGACGACCAGCACGCAGGTGGCGGCGAGGGCGAGGTTGGTGTTCACCAGCCAGGCGGTCGACCCATTGGTCAGGTGCAGCTGGGCGAGCACCCAGTTCACGGCGCCCGAGTTCGGCTGCAACTCCAGCAGCACGATGTAACTCAGCGTGGAGAGCCCGACGACATAGGGCAGGAAGAACGCGGTCCGCAGGAACACCGACCCGCGCCGGTTCGACCGGACCAGGACAGCCAGCGCGTACCCGACGACCAGGATCGGGATGGTGACGATCCCGGTGTAGAGCAGGGTGAACAGCACCGAATGGATAAAACCGGGGTCCTTGCCCAGGGCCGCGTAGTTGCTCACGCCGCTGAAATGATACGAGCCGATCAGTGGCCAGTTGGTCAGGGACATGTAGACCGCGAAGCCGAGCGGGAACAGGACGAAGACGGCCACGAACGCGAAGGCGGGCGCGACAAAGAGCATGCCCATCTTCGGCTGCCGCACTATTCCTGTCCGCCGCCCCCTTCTGGATCGGGTGGCGTCCGCTGCGCCGAGCCCGGACCGGCGCCCCCTCGGAACCGTGCCTACTGTTTCCTGTGTCATGTGCCGTTCACCTCCGTCGGTTACCGCTAGGACTTCCCGAGGTCGATGGCGGTCGTGAAGGCGCTCTGCCCGGTGCGGATCGCGCCCGCCACGTTGCCGTCGAAGACGGCTTCGGTAAACATGTTCAGCCAGGGTCCGCCCGGCTGATTGAAGGTCGTGTTGTAGACGATCGTCTTTGGGGCATATCCGCGCGGCAGGCCGGTCAGCATGTCGGTCACGAAGGGATACTTCGCCCGGAATTGTGGGGTGGCGACGTCACTGCGGATCGGCTCAAAACCGGCGCTGGGCGCGAGGCTCTGCTGCTCCTGCTGAAGGGCGAACTTGATGAATTCCCAGGCTCCTGAGGGGTTCTTGGAACCGGTGGGAATGCCGAAGTTCGCGCCGCCGTCGAAGGTGGCGGTCACCCCGCTGCTGGGGGCGGGCAACAGGGTCAGCCCGATCTGGGACCGGAAACTGGCCGGGGCCGCGGCGATCGGGCCATAGCCCAAGGCCATCATGCCGATCTTCCCGGCGAGGAAGTTCTGTCCCCAGGTCACGCCGGTCTCGACCTTCGACTCGGGGTCGCTCTGGTCCTGCGCCCACAGCTGCCGGTAAAGGGTAAGCGTCTGCTCGAGCGGTTTGTTGCCCTCGATGAACGCTGTTTCGTGACCCGGCTGCCCATTGAGCAGATGGGTCTTGGTGGCCCAGATGTCCGGCAGCACGGTGAAGCCGAGGCAGCCTTCGCAGCGCCCGGCGAAGGCGAACCCGTAGATCCCGTGACCCAGGGCAGTTATCTTCCGCGCGTCGCTCAGGATCTGGGCATAGTTGGCAGGCGGCTTGTTCGGATTCAGGCCGGCCCGCCGGAACAGCGTCTTGTTGTACCAGAGCACCGACATGTCGGCGACATAGGGGGTGCCGTAATAGTGGCCGTTCTCGGTTGTCAGATTCAGCGCCCCGGGGCTGAGCTTGTCTTTCTCCGGAAGGGCATCGACGAGCGGCGTGAGATCGGTAAACACCTTGTGGTAGATGAACAGCTGGGAGTTGATGTCGTCGATGCCGACGAGGTCCGGGGGTGATCCCGAGCGGATCGCGGTCGCCAGCTTGGTCACGTACTGGGTGTCCTGTACGGGAGTCAGCACGACCTTGAGGTTCTTGTGCGTGGCGTTGAAACGCTGGACGAGCAGCTTGCCGAAGGGGGAGGTCGTGCTGCGGTCCCAGAACTGGACGACTCCTGTCGCGTCGTTCCCGAAGCCGGGGGTGGTCACCTTGATGGAGGCGGTGGGGGCGGCGCAGGCGGCCAGGCCCAGCGCCGCCGCCAGCGCGGGCAATAGCAGCAACGCCCGTGTACGCGGCCGTGGCCACACTCGGGGCGGAATAAGCCGGGCGGTCAACGGATGACGGTGTCCGGTACGCATAAGGTCACCCTCCTAGCCGTGGCCGCTGGGCACGTCCAGCGGAATCCGCTCCCCGCTTGGGACCGGGCCCGCGGTTGGCCCTGGCGAAATACGGGATAGCCGTGAGCCGGACAAGTCCGCTCGATGAGGTCGGCGTAGCGCGCATCGCCGGTCCGCAGAACCAGCCCACCCGCAAACCGGCTGGCGGAAAGCGGCAACGGACGGAAAGTGGTCACCGCGCCGGCGGTCAGTCCCACCAGGACTACAGTTCGCTGGTGCCTGAGGGCGCTTTCCATGAGGCCGCCTCCAGAAAGGAATTAGGCAAACGCTTTCCCAGCCGGAGCTCGGTAAACCTCAGAAAGTCAAAACCGGCGCCCACTCGGTCTGCCAGACCGGCCTGCGCCAGCCGCGCCGCGGCTGGCGCAGCACTCTGCGCGCTCCGAAAGGCCGGGCCGCGCGAGCGTCGCGCCTTGGCTACCTGAATGCCTATCTCCGCGTGCAAGCCCACTCGGCACGCACACCGACGCCGCGGCTCCGCCGTTCCCGCTCATGCTGCCCCCTCGACGCGGATCGCTTGCTGCTGTGCCTGCAGGCACAACTCGGCTGCCTTGAAGGCGTGTTCCTGGGTCATGGCCCGCTCGGTCCCCTCCAGGCAGTCGAGGATCAGTTCGCCAAAGAAGGGGTAGCCGACCTTGCCGGACACCGGGATGTGGTGCTCCCCGTTCTTATCGACCAGGTAGACGTGGTTGCCGTCAGGTTCTCGGGCCACGTCGGTGTACTTGCGCAGCTCGATGGAGCCCTCGGTGCCGAGGATGAACGTCCGGCCGTCGCCCCAGGTGTTCAGGCCGTCCGGGGTGAACCAGTCGACGCGGCAGTAGCCGGTGACGCCGTTGGCGAGCACGACGGTGGCGTCACCGAAGTCCTCGATGCCCGGGTGGTCCTTGTGCGCGTAGTTGGCCACCCGCGCTGATGTGATGGTGCCGTCGTCGCAGCCGCCGTAGTAGAGCACCTGCTCCAGCTGGTGGCTGCCTATGTCGCAGAGGATCCCGCCGTAGGCCTCGTGGTCGAAGAACCAGGCGGGCCGGCTGGGCGCGTTCATCCGGTGCGGGCCCATTCCGAGCACCTGCAGGACCCGCCCGATCGCGCCGTCGGCGATGAGCTGCCCGGCGAACACCGCGCTCTCCACGTGCAGGCGCTCGCTGAAGTAGACGGCGTACTTCCGGCCGGTCCGGGCTGCCGTAGCCCGCACCTCAGCGAGCTGGCTCAGCGTGGTCATGGGAGGTTTATCGACAAAGTAGTGCTTGCCGTGCTCCATGACCCGCAGGCCGAGCCCGGCTCGCTGCGCGGGGATCGCGCCGCTGGCGACAAGCTGCACCCGGTCGTCATCCAGCACGGCTTCCTCCGACGGCGCGACGTCGGCACCGGGATACCGGCGGCAGAACTCGGCCGCCTTTCCCGGGTCGCTGTCGTAGACCCACCGGAGCTCGCCGCCGGCCTCGGTCAGCCCGTTGCACATCCCGCTGATGTGACCGTGATCGAGGCCGACGGCCGCGAACACGAAATCACCCGGCGAGCAGACGGGCTGCGGTCGTCCGGTTGGCGCGTAGTTCATCCCGTCCTGGTTCGGCACTGCGATGCTCTCCTCTCCGTGGTCGGCGGTGTCACCGTTGCCGGCCGGTCGTCGTGATCTCGTTGTCGGCGAACTCAGTCACCGACGCCGTTTTCTCGTGGAAGTGCGGGGCCGCGGCGAGCAGTCCCTCCCGCGTACAGAACGGGTCGTCCGCGGCTAGCGGGAGGGCTACGCGGCGGCTGGTGATAGCCGATTTGTAGATCGCAGTGATGAGCTCCAGCGTCTTGCGGCCTTCGTGCCCGTCGATCAGCATGCGCCCGCCGGAGGACTCCAGGGCCGACAGCACATTGCCGATCTGGCCGGTGTGGCCCTCGTCGGCCAGGGCGGGAAGGCCCTCGTAATAGGCGGTCAGTGCCCGCTCAGCTGCCCGGTCACGTTCGGGGAAGCCGTTGGCTTTCTGCGTGGAGGCGTAGACCTCCCACGGCGTCCCGATCTTGGCCTTCTCTGTCTGGAACACGATCTGCTGGTCCTCGCCGTGATGGACGACCGAGCTGGTGATCTGGCCCAGGGCGCCGGAGCCGAAGCGCACGATGGCAAGGGAGAGATCCTCGACCTCGGCGTTGCCGTGGGCGAGGTTGCCGAACAGTGCCTGGACCTCCACCGGCATGCCGGCCATCCACTGCAGCGCGTCGATGTGGTGCACGGCATGGTTGAGCGTGCACCCGCCGCCCTCGCTCTTCCACGTCCCGCGCCACCACAGGTCGTAATAGCTGGGGCCGCGCCACCAATGGGAGTCGACCTGGGCGTGCAGCACCCGGCCGGCCAGCCCCGAGTCCAGCACCCGCTTCAAGCGCATCATCGGCGTGGTGAAACGATTCTGGGCGACGATCGACAGCAGCGCCCCGCTGGCCTGCTCGGCGGCGAGAATGGCGTCGCACTCCTGAAGCGAGATGGCCATCGGCTTCTCGCCCAGCGTATGGACTCCCGCGTTCAGCAGGCTGGAGGCGATTTCGGCGTGCGTGTCCGGCGGGGTACACACCGAGGCCAGGTCCACGCCGGGCCCGCGCAGAACCTCGTCGACGTCGTAGCGGGCCGCGGCATCGAGATGGTACCTGGCGACCTGGCGTTCGGCCTTCTCGCGCTTGATGTCAGCTACGGCCACGATCCGGCAGCGGTCCGGGAACGCCAGGTACCCCTCGATGTGGGAGCTTGAGATCGCGCCCGCTCCGATGATGGCGACGTTTATCATCGTTCTCCCGTTCAGCGCCTCACCGGCGGCCCGCGTAGCGGAGTTCGTCGGCACACTCAGTCAGGCCGGTGACGACGCTGCGGCGGTGCTCATCGGTGAGCCGGGCCAGCGGGATCGAGCAGCTCAGCGCGTAGGCCGCCGGATGGGTGCTCGGGATGGCGACCGCGAAGCAGCACAGCCCCGGGGTGTTCTGGCCGGCTTCGTAGGCCCAGCCGCGCCGCCTGGTCTCGGCGAGTTCGGTGTGCAGTGCCTGCCGGTCGGTGACGGTGTCCGATGTGAGAGCGGCCAGCGTCCCGGGTAGCACCCCGTCGACCTCAGCCGTGGTGCGGGCGGCCAGCAGCGCCTTGCCGAGTGCGGTGGCATGGGCCGGCAGCCGCCGGCCGATGCGGGAGATCACCCGCAGATGGTGCTGCGATTCCCGGCTGGCCAGGTACACAACGTCGGAGCCGTCGAGCCGGGCGAGATGGATCGTCTCGTCGAGCTGCCGTTGCAGCCCGGCCAGCAGCGGTGCCGCGGACCGCACCATGGGGTCGTGGTCGAGGTAGGCGGCGCCGATCCGCAGCGCGCCCAGGCCGATGACGTAACCGCCGTGGCGCTCGTCTACCCAGCCGCGCGCCACCAGCGTGTGCAGCAGACCGTGCAGGCTCGACTTCGGCACGCCGAGGCGGCGCTGCAGCTCTCCCAGGGTGAGAGGCTCCGGCGCGTCGGCGAGCAGCTCGAGCAACTCCACGGTCCGGTAGGCCGACTTCACCGGCTCGCCGCGGCGCTGCGCCGCACGGCGCGGCAGACCGTCGGCGCCGTCATGCAGTGCTGTGGATTCGGTGATGGCAGGCATTGCCCCTCCTGGCCGTCCGGACCGGCACGACCCGAACGGTGTCCGGACCGGTGTTCGTGATGATCCTTGGCCGTTACGGTCACGACCATTGACAGTGACGATCACGGATCCTATTTTGGGTCTAGTTGTTCGTCAATGCGAATGCTGTTCACATATCTGAACATCTGGATCCAGGAATTCCGGGCCGAGCGTGTCGCCATCGCCGGAACCTTGTCCTTTCCGGTCACGCCGTTCAGTGCGGCAGGCAGCTGCCGGTGTTCGCGCTGCAGTCGCGGCCGGTGTCCCGACCAGGCCGTAAGCGCTTCAGGCAGCTTCATGCCGCGCCGTTCACCTTCCACGCCGCGCATGACGCGGTCGGGATCTACCTGAGACGGGTTAGCCGCAGTTTCTGGCGGTGCTCCCGGGCGATGACCCTTGACGGCTGTGGTCACACCGTTGACAGTGACGCACACCGATTCTATATTCGGGACACTTGTTCAAGGTAGTGAATATTGTTCATGTATGTGAACACTTAGAAATCAAAGGATCAGCGTGGACCCTTTCGCCGGAGTCTTGTTTTTCCCGGTCACACCGTTCACCGCGGCTGGTGCGGTCGATGCTGGAACGCTCGCCGAGCACCTGCGGCGTGGACTGGCCGCCGGGCCGGGCGGGGTGTTCGCCGCCTGTGGCACCGGCGAGTTTCATGCGCTGGATATGGCGGAATACCGGCAGGTCGTGAGCAGCGCGGTTACGGTGACCGGCGGGACAGTGCCGGTGTTCGCGGGGGCCGGCGGTCCGCTTCCGCTGGCCCGGGAGTTCGCGCGCGCGGCCGCCGATGCCGGCGCCGACGGCCTGCTGCTGATGCCGCCCTACCTGGTGGCCGCGCCGCCGGCCGGTCTGGTCGCCTACACCCGCGCCGTCACCCAGGCCAGTGCGCTCCCGCTGATCGTCTACCAGCGCGGCAATGCGGTGTTCGACCCCGAGACGGCGGCCGAGCTCGCGCGGATGCCGCAGGTCGTCGGGCTGAAGGACGGCCTCGGCGACATTGACCTGATGTCCCGGATCGTGGCCACGGTGCGCCGTGCGCTGGACGGCGACAGCAAGCCGTTCCAGTTCTTCAACGGGATGCCCACCGCGGAGGTCAGCGTGCCCGCCTACCGGGGGCTCGGTGTGGAGCTGTACTCCTCGGCGGTGTTCTGCTTCGCCCCGGAGATTTCGCTGGCCTTCTACGACGCCGTGACCCAGCAGGACGACGCCCTGGTGGACCGGTTCCTCGCGGAGTTCTTCCATCCTTTGGTGGCGCTGCGTAACCAGGTTCCGGGATATGCGGTGTCACTGATCAAGGCGGGGGTTCGGCTGCGCGGCCTGGACGCGGGCGCGGTGCGGGCACCGCTGGTGGACCCCACCGCTGCGCACCTCGCCGAGCTGGAACGGATCACCGACGGGGGGCTGGCACTGGCCGAGGAGGTGGCTGTTCGATGACCGCGCCGATTCGCATCACGAGCGTGACCGTGACGCCGGTGGCATTTCGCGACCCGCCGCTGCTGAACGCCGCGGGCGTGCACGAGCCGTTCGCGCTGCGCGCGGTGATCGAGGTGGTGACCGACGCGGGGCTGCACGGTCTCGGGGAAACCTACGCCGACTCCGCCCACCTGGGGTGGCTGTGCGCCGTCGCCGGCGAAATCACCGGCCTGGACGTGCACGCCACCAGTGAGCTCCGCCGGCGGGTTGCATCCGTGCTGGCCGGTGTGACCGGCTCCAACCAGCACGGGCTGTTCGGCGAGGTGACCGCGGCACGCACCGTGGACCAAGTGTTCGCCCCCTTCGAAGTGGCCTGCCTGGACGTCCAGGGCAAGGCGGCGGGCCGGCCGGTGGCCGACCTGCTCGGCGGGGCCGTCCGGCAGGCCGTGCCGTACTCCGCCTACCTGTTCTACAAGTGGGCGGCGCATCCCGAGCAGCCTGAGGACGCGTGGGGTCAGGTGCTCGACCCCGCGGGCATGGTGGCGCAGGCGCGAACGATGATCGACAGGTTCGGTTTCACCGCGATCAAGCTCAAGGGCGGGGTTTTCCCGCCGGAGCAGGAGATCGAGGCGATCCGCGCGCTGCACGCCGCATTCCCCGGTCATCCGCTGCGGCTGGATCCCAACGCCGCGTGGACGCCGGAGACCGCGATCAAGGTCGCGCGCGAACTCGACGGCGTCCTGGAGTACCTGGAGGACCCGACCCCAGGGATCGACGGCATGGCCCGGGTCGCCGCCGAGGCGCCGATGCCGCTGGCCACCAACATGTGCGTCACCGCTTTCGAGCACCTGCCTGCTGCGGTGGCCGACCGCCCTGTCGGTATCGTGCTCTCCGACCATCACTACTGGGGCGGCCTGCGCCGCTGCCAGCTGATGGCCGGGATCTGCGGCACGTTCGGCATCGGGGTGTCCATGCACTCCAACTCCCACCTCGGCATCAGCCTCGCCGCGATGACCCACCTGGCCGCCGCCACCGGCAACCTCGACTACGCCTGCGATACCCACTGGCCGTGGAAGGACGAGAGCGAGGACGTGATCGCAGCCGGTGCCCTGTCGTTCACCGCGGGGTCGGTGTCACTGCCGCCCGGCCCGGGCCTGGGGGTCGAGCTGGACCGCGACGCGCTCGCCGTCCTCCACGAGCAGTACCTGCGGTGCGGGCTGCGCGTCCGCGACGACACCGGCTACATGTGCAGGATCGACCCCAGCTTCCGGTACGTCATTCCGCGGTGGTGACCACCATGCCGGACTACGTATCCAGACTCACCGAGCGCGGTTATGTGGTGGTCGACGACGTGCTCGACCCAGCCGCCATCTTGGATCCCGTCCTTGCGGTGATGGCGGGTCACCTCGGCTCGTGGATGAGGGCACAGGTTGCGCGTGGACTGCTGCCGCGAACGTGCGAAGGCTGGCCGCTGGAGGACCGGCTGATCGAATGTGCCCGCCGGGGCATCCCCGGGCTCGCCCAGGCGCTTGACATCTCCCTGCCCCAGGGCAGCATCCAGGCCGGCACGCCAATGCTCCTCGCGGAGGAAGTCTTCGGGCTGCTCAGCGCGCCGTCCCTGCTCGACGTCCTGCAGCCGCTCCTCGGCGAGGAGATCTGGCTCAGTCCGGTCGGCCATACCCGGATGAAGGTTCCCAGCGGCATCGCCCCGGCGGCCAACGGGCTGCTCGGCCATGTCCCGTGGCATCAGGACAACGGCGTCCTGCTCGAGGAGGCCGACGATGTCGACATCGTGACGGCGTGGATCCCGCTCGTCGACGTGGACGAACGGGTCGGCTGCCTGCAGGTGATCCCGACCTGCCGGGGACACGAACTCATCCCGCACTGCCGGGGGGGCGGCGGGCTCGCGATCCCGCCGAGCCAGATGCCGGACCGCACGCCGGTGCCAGTGCCGATGCGCCGGGGAAGCGTCCTTCTCATGCATTCCCGGACGGTTCATTCATCGATGCCCAACGTGACACCGGACCGGGTCCGGCTCAGCCTGGATCTCCGCTACCAGAGCGTGCCGGTCCCGACGGGACGTCCGGCGTTCCCGAGTTTCCTGCTCCGCGGGCAGGACCGGGGAATCCCGGTGGCGGGATGGGAGTCATGGCGGGCCGCGTGGCGACAATCACGTGACCGTCTCGCCGGAAAGGAGCCCGGAAAATTCAACCGCTGGGATCCAGGGGCAGCCATATGCGCGTAACCGCTGGCCGCGGCGAAAGGCCGGCTGGCTTGCGCGCCTGGAATACGGAAGGTGATCCACATGCACAGAGCAGCAAACGCCGGAAGGGGGCGGCGGTGGATTAGAACAAGAGTGGCGGCGGCCGCCGCAGTGGCCGCCGGGCTGATGCTCGCGGCCTGCGGCTGCAGCGGCTCAGCGACGCCGTCGGGCAAGCAGAGTTTCCAGGGTCAGACGCTGACCGTATCCGACGGTGCGCCCACGGGGGCCGAGGCCACACAGACCAAGGAGTACTACAACTACCTGTCGGCGCAATTCCACAAGGAGACCGGCGCCACCATCAACTGGCAGTACTACACCTCGGGAGCCCAGGAGACAACCACCATTGAATCCTCGGTGGTCTCGGGCAGTGGCCCGGACATGATCGGCTATGGCAGCAGTTATATCGGCATCATCGGCGCCATCGACGGCTTCCGCACGCTCACGTCCGCGGACTGGACGGAACTCGGTGGGCGGAGCAGCTTCGTCGCCGCACAGCTCGAGGACTCCGGGTACACCCCCAGCACGGACATCGGCATCCCGTACGAGTCGATCCCGTTCGTCATCGCCTACAACAAGAGAATGTTCGCCAAGGCCGGCATCAGCACGCCGCCGGCCACCTGGACCGAGTACATCAACGACGCCAAAAAGGTGATGGCCGCGAACCCGGGGGTGTACGGGGCTGGGTTCGACCCGGCGGACCCGACCGACCCGTGGAAGTTCGTCTGGTCGTACAGCCTCCAGCTCGGCGGGCGGTTTATCGCGGCGAACGGGAAGTCCGCGTCCATGGACAGCCCCCAGGTGAAGCAGGCGCTGGCGTTCTACTTCGCGCAGGAGTACAAGTACCACATCGTGCCGCCACAGGCGCTGACCTGGGACGGCGCACAGATGAACACCGCATTCACCGAGGGCAAGATCGCGATGATGCCGCTCGCCGACTACGGGACGCAGGTGGCCGCCGAGGGCACAGCGGTGGCGGGCAAGGTCGGCTTCGCGGCGCTGCCCAGCGTCCCGTACGGCAGGTCCGCCAGGCCGGCCGGAGGCAGGCCCGCCGAGACGATCGTGTCCGGCAACTACTGGGCGATCCCAAAGTACGTGGGCAGCAAGATGCAGCTTGCTCTGGACTTCGCCAAGATCAGCGTCAGCCCGGCGGCGCAGCTTAAGCAGTTCCACCTCCTCGGCTGGATGCCCGTCACCACCGCCGGAGTCAGCGAAGTGGAAAGCGCCGACGGACCGGCCGTGAAGCCGTTCATCGCTGCGGAAAAAGGTTCGACGTCGACAGCGATCACCCCGGCGTGGTCCTACGTGGAGGACGGCATGGAAACGGTCATGAGCCACGTCGCCAGCCAGTTGGCCACGACACACAGTTACAGCGCCAGCTACGCGTCCTCACAGCTCGCCGCTGAACAATCCGACGTCACCTCCCATCTGTCCTCTGAGTAGGCGACCATGAGCACTCGATCAAGAACGCATACCCGAGGCCGGCGAGGCACACCGGTCCCAGCACCCGGCGGCGCCGATGGCCAGCCGGCGGGCGGCGCGGCCGCCGCCACGGCGCGACCCCGGCCGTCTGGCATCGTGACCATGCTGCGCCGCGCGGCTGACCGGCCGCTGTGGATGCTGATCCCGTGCGCGATCGCGATGGCGGTCGTCGTGCTCATCCCGGTGATCCTCGTTGTCGTGCTCAGCCTGCTGAAGCTCAATATCTTCACGTTGCACGAGTGGCTCAGCGCGCCGTTCATCGGCATCCGCAACTACGTCGACGCGTTCACCCAGCAGAGCGTGATCGGCACCGGCGCCGGCCGGGCGGTCCTGCTCAGCGTGGTGTTCTCGCTGCTGACGACGATTGTCATCACGCCGGTGGGCGTGCTCGCGGCGATCACCGTGCACCGGCCGTTCAGGGGACGGGCCGTGGTGCGGGCGCTCTACCTGGTCCCCTACATCATCCCGACCTTTGTCGTGGCGCTGCTGGCCAGGCTGATGTTCCTCAATCACTACGGGCTGGTGGACAAGGTGCTGGCCGCCCTGCACATCGCCAACGTCAACACCTTCTGGCTGCTCGGCGGCGCGCACTCGTTCTGGGCGATGACGCTGACTGAGATCTGGGCGTCCTGGCCGTTCATCTACCTGATGGCGCTGGCCGGGCTGCAGTCGGTGCCCCGCGAGCAGTACGAGGCGGCGGTGCTGGACGGTGCCGCGCCCACGCAGACGCTGCGCCGGGTGGTGCTGCCGCAGCTCAGCGGGATCCTCAAGCTCGCCGTGGTGCTGTCCACCCTGTACCACCTGGGCAACTTCACGCTCGTGTATGTGATGTTCCCGTCCACGCCCCCGGTGTCCGTCGATGTGCTGCCGATCGACATGTACTACCGCGCCTTCGCCACCTACGACTTCGGGGTGGCGTCGGCCATCGCTGTGATCACGATGGCGATCTTCCTGGTCCCGGTCTACAGCTACCTCCGGCTGACCCGGATGAGTGACTAACCCAGAACGGAGCCACGACCATGACAAGCAGGCAAGCTGCCGGTTCGCTCCGGCAGCACCGATGGGCCGTCGGCGCGGCACCTGGCCGCCCCGCGCCACGACGCCGGTGGAAGGCCGACGACACCGACCGGATCCTCCCCGCCTGGCTGACCAGGACGGTGCTCGCGGTGACGACGCTGGCCGTGCTGGTGCCCGTGATCTACATGGTGCTGCTGTCCGTAACGCCGAACGCCCAGGTGGCATTGGGCAGCGTCTCCCTGTCCGGTATCCGCAACTACGTCAACATGTGGTCGGCGGCGCCGCTGGCCAGCGGGCTGGCGCACACGGTGATCATCGCCGGCGTGGCCGCCGCCATCTCGGTCGCCCTCGGGCTGCTGGCCGCCTACCCGCTGACCCGGATGCGGTTTTTCGGCCGCCGGGCGTTCTTGTACTCGCTGCTGGGCAGCCAGACTGTGCCCAGTACCACGCTGGTGCTGCCGCTGTTCGCCACGTTCTCCTTCCTCCAGACCGCGATCGGTGTGCACGTAATCGGCAGCTATCCGCCGATCATCTTCACCTACATGACGTTCGGCCTGCCCCTGTCCACCTGGCTGCTGGTCGCCTACCTGCGGACGATCCCGAAGGAGCTAGAGGAAGCCGGCCTGGTCGACGGATGCAGCCGAGCCAGGGCGCTGTGGCGGATCGTGCTGCCGATCGGCCTGCCGGCCATGGTGGTGGCCTTCGTATTCGCGTTCCTCGTCGGCTGGAACGATCTGCTGTTCGCCAGCGTGCTCACCAACAGCAGCACTCAGACTCTTGCCGTGGTCATGCAGGGATTCGACAGCACCCAGGTAAACGCGAGTGTGCCGCTGTACGGCGACCTGATGGCCGCCGCGGTGGTCAGCGCCCTTCCCGTTGTCGTGCTCTACCTGATCTTCCAGCGCTACCTCATCCGTGGCCTGAGCGCCGGATCCATGACCGGCATGTAGCCGGGTGCCACAACCACGAGGAGGCCGCTGTGAGGTTCGCTTATTCCACACTTGCCTGCCCGGGGAGGCGCCTGGAGGACGCGCTGGAACTGGGTGCCGGGGCCGGATATGAGGGTGTTGAGCTGCGCCTGATCGACGGGGAGCTGATCGATCCGGGCATGAGCGCGCAGGACCGCAGGCGGGTGGCCGGCGCCTGCGCCCGGGCGAACCTGCCAGTTGCCGCCGTGGATAGCTCGATCCGCGTCGCGGCGCCGGATTCCGGCGGCACCCTGGCCGAGATCGGCGCCTTCCTGGAGTTGGCCGCCGAATGGGGTGCCCCGACGGTCCGGGTGTTCGGAGGCAATCTTCCCGATGAGCCGGCGGCCCGGCACGAGCGGCTGGCCGCCGCTGCGGACCTTCTGGAACAGGCCAGTGACCAGGCCGGGCGGCTCGGGGTGCGGATTGGCGTGGAGACCCATGACAGTTTCCTGGCCTCGGCGACGGTCGCGGAGTTGCTCGCCCTGGTCCCGTCACCGTGGGTCGGGGCGGTCTGGGACAGCCACCACCCGTGCCGGGCTGGCGAGAGTGCCGGGCAGGTCTATGCGAACGTCGGTTCGCGCCTGTGCCTCGCCCAGGTCAAGGATGCGGCACGCACCGGCACTGGACCGGACGGCTGGCGGCTTGTGCCGCTGGGGGAGGGCGATGTGCCCGTCCGCGACATGCTCGGGCTGCTGGTCCGCGGCGGTTACGGCGGGTGGGTGTCGGTCGAGTGGGAGAAGCGGTGGCATCCGGAGATTGGCGAGCCCGAGACAGCCCTGCCGCAGCACTTGCGGCTGCTCCGGGCCTGGATGACCGAGCTGGGCGACGGAGCTGAAAAGTGAGGTACGACAGACCGAGCGGCAGGAGAGGCAGAGGAGATGAGCAACACGGTAACTGTCCAGCGCCGGTACGGCTGGGGAATCGTCGGCTGCGGCGTCATCGCGCCGACGCACGCCAGCGCGATCGCCGGACTGCCCAATGCGCACCTGGTGGCGGTCACCGACATCGTGCCCGAGAAGGCCAAGGCCTTCGCGGAAGAACGCGGGGCTGCGTGGGACGCCGACCTGGACGCCCTGCTCGCCCGGACGGACATCGACGTCGTCAGCGTATGCGTGCCGAGCGGGCTGCACGCCGACATCGGGATCAGGGCCGCCCGCGCCGGCAAGCATCTTGTCATGGAGAAACCGATCGAGGTCACCGTTGCCGCAGCCGACCGGCTGCTCGACGCTGTCGCATCCGCCGGCGTGCAGCTCACCGTGATCTCCCAGCACCGTTTCGACGCCGGGATCCAGCGGCTCAAGGAACTGGTTGACCAGGGCAGGCTCGGCCGGGTGGTCCTCGGGGACGCCGTCGTGAAGTGGTACCGGAGCCAGGACTACTACGACAGCGGCGACTGGCGCGGGACGTGGGCGCTGGACGGCGGCGGCGCGCTGATGAACCAGGGGGTCCACCAAGTGGACCTGCTGTGCTGGATCATGGGCGAGGTCGACGAGGTTACCGCGCTCTGCGTCACGCAGGCGCACACGATCGAGGTCGAGGACGTCGCCCTCGCGCTGCTGCGGTTCCGTTCCGGCGCGGTGGGGCTGCTGCAGGCCACCACCGCCGCCTACCCTGGCTTCCCGGAACGGCTGGAGGTCTCCGGCACGGGCGGGTCCGTCATCGTCGAGGGCAGCGACATCCGGTCAATGGAACTGGCCGACGAGAAGGGTGATGTCGGCGCCTACGGCGGCAAGGCCAGCTCGGTGCCGCCGCTTGGTGCCGCGGGGTCGGCGGCCGCCGACCCCGCGGCACTCGCGGTTGAGGCGCACCGGGCCCAGCTCGCGGAGTTCCTGACCGCGCTGGACAACGGTGGGCAGCCCCCCGTCACCGGGGACGAGGCACGGGCGGACGTGGCGCTGATCCGCGCGGTCTACGACTCCGCCCGCACAGGACGTCCCGTGGTCCCCGTAACACCCCGGCGCTGAGGCCCTGGTGGCGGACGCCACGCCGGAAGCCGAATTAGCCGCCAATGGTGAAGCGAGGCACCGTCGCCAGGAGCCACGAAACGTCTGTACCGGCCGCGATGTCGGCGGGCTGGTGGCCATGGCGGAAGAGCACCCCGCCGCTGGCGCCACCCAGCGCCGCCACCTCACCGTCGGTGTACAGCCAGGCGCCTTCCCGCATGGCCAGCACTGGTACGTCGTTTTCTTCGCAGAACTCGGTCAGCCGCTGAGCTCTCGTCTCGCCCTGGTGGGTGCTTCCCGGATCCGGATCGAGGTAGTGCGGATTGATTTGGAACGGGACGAGGCCAAGCGCGTCGAACCCCTCCGGATCCAGGATCGGCATGTCGTTCGTCGTGCGGATCGTGGGGCATGCCAGGTTGGTGCCCGCCGAGGAGCCGAGGTAGGGGAGCCCCGCGCGGACCCGGTCGCCCAGCGGCCCGAGCAGGCCGCCTCGCCGCAGGCTGCGCAGCAGCCGGAAGGTGTTGCCGCCGCCGACGAATACCGCCTCGGCGGAACCGACCGCGGACGCTGGGTCCGGACGGCGATGCAGACCCTCAACGCGTACTCCGATGGGGCGCATTGCCTCGGCCACGGTCGCCGTGTAGCCGTCGTGATCCGCGAGTGCGTACGGGACGAACAGCAGGCGCTCCCGGCCGGACAAGTGCGCGGCGATGGCCTGCAGCGCATGTGACAGGTACGGCCGGTCGTGCGTCGCGGAGTTCGACAGCAGCAGCAGGCGCACTTTGTCCTGGCCGGTCTGCCGTGAACTGGCCGGCGTCATCGCGCGTCCCGGTCGCCGGGGGTCTGCAGCCGGGTCATCGGTCCGTACAGCGTGACGAGCCGGCCGAACTCCTCGTCGTCGCAAAGGCTGAGCGAGCCGGCGCCGTAGCCCTTGGCTACCTCAATGCAGAACCGGGCCGTCTGCTCCACGGCGGCCAGGTCGGTGGCGCCCGTACCGGAGCCGGCCACGGTGACCTCGGCCGTGAGCGCCACGCCAACCACGGGCACCGTCGCCGCCGTGGCCGGCTGCAGGATCGAGTTGAGGTGATACACGCCGTTTTCGTACGGGGTGATGTCCTGAGTGGTGACCGGCAGGACGACCGGCAGCCGCCCGGTCACCTGCTGCTGCAGGTCGAGCAGGTCCTCGCTCACCCGTAGTACCCAGCCCTGCCGTACGGTCGGGCTGACCGCGAAACCCCTCTGGTTGCACACCCGGTTGCCCCGCGTGGTATCGACGGAGAGGATCGCCTCCATCGCTTCGTCGACCTCGTGCCGGTTCATCGTGGCCATGTCGACCGGCGAACCCATGAATGGCACCGGATCATGGGGAAGGGTGGGCGCGGCCGGGCAGATGTGCGTGGCGACGATGACGTCGCCCGGCAGCCGGTCCCCGGCCCGGCGCATGCTGCCGAGTTTCGCCGCCACCGCCAGCACGGCCAGCGCGCCGTCACCATCGGAGACGAACCCGATCCGCGCCGGCCGCGCGCCCAGACCGCCAAGCCGGCCGATCACTCCCAGCGTCGGGGACCCGCCTCCGCTGCTCCGGCCGTCGTAGCCGGGAATCGTGGCCCGGAGGAAGTCGGTGTGCCCCGCATCAGTGCTGGCTCGCGTGACCGCGACTTCCTCGACACCGGCGGCGCGGAGGGCGGCGGCGGCCGCCGCGCCGTCCGCGGACGGCCGGTCGAGAACGTCGAACAGGTCAAGCACCTGGCGCCATGTCACCGCCGGTCCACCTCACCTTCCTGCCGTCGCGGAGAGAAGTTCCCCGGCGAGACGGCCGACTACCGATCTGGCCAGCAGGACCGGTATGCCGGTCTGCGCGGCCGCCGCTTCCCGCGATGCTTCGGCGTATCCCATGCAGTCCAGCAGGGCGATCCGCGCACCCTGGCGGGCCAGCCGCCGGCTGCCGCGGGTATCGCGTCGGCGGCGCCGTCGGCATAGGGGTCGGCGTTGTCGACCAGTACCGGCTCGCCCAGGGCCCGTTCCCATCGCCCCGCCAGGACATTCTGCTGGGCCGCGAGCGGAACGACGACACCCAGCGGCCCGCTCCCACCGGCGACCGCGCCGACCCCGTTCACCAGGAGGCGCTCCGCGTCGAGCAGCGGCCGCCGGTGGTGCAGTGGCGGGAAGGTCCCGGTGCAGACGAGCAGGTTTACCTCGGCTCCTCGCTGCTCGAGCTCGGCGATGGCCTCCTCCAGCCGGGGCACGAGGCGCTTGCGGTCGAGCACGACCGGCCCGCCGTCACGGAGACGGCTGGTCAGCGTGTTCTCGTCGGCATCCGGGGCGAGCGCGGCGATCGCCGATGAGCCGAGGCCGTCGAGGGCGCCGCGTTCGAGCAGGCTCGTCCTGGCCGGCAGGTAGGCGGCGAGCTCGCCCGTGAGGTCGGCCCGTGGCGATTGCCCGATCGTCACCACGCCAAGTGACGGCATCAGCTTCCTTCCACAGCGGGGAAGGCGGTGGCGGGAATGTCGAGAAGCGGGCCGATCGCGCGCACCCGGACCCGGACCGCCGGATCGAGGAGGTAGGAGAGTGGGACCTCGTCCACGTCGGCGACCTGCACGTGCCGGGGATCCGCGCCCGCCTGCACCGCCCGGGCGAACGCGTCGTTGCATGCCTCCTGGATCGCTGCCGTCTTCCGGTCCGGCCTGCTTGGGCACACCCGTTCCGCGTACCCGCTGACCGGCGCGATCGCCGCGCCGATCGCGTTGGCGACGTCGTAGTGGCCAGGCCGCACGAACCGGCTGACGCCGCCGACATCGGATGGGACGAGAGCGCCCGCACCCCCCACCACGACCAGCGGCCACGGCGCCGACGTAAGCCTCATCCGGTCGATTCCCTCGGCAATCAACGTGTCGGCCCTGGCCAGAGCTGCGGCCAGCGTGCTGTGCCACCCCGCCGGAACGGTGCGGCCGTCGAGGGACATCCGGCCGGATTCAACCGCGGCATCGGTCAGGGTCGGGACCGGGCCGCCGAAGACGAGCGCCTCTGACGTGAGACGGCTGCCGACGCTGGTGCCGAAGTGCATCGCCGGTCCGCTACCTTCGATCCTGGTCCCGCCCCCGACCCGCAGGCTCAAGATGTCCGGCATCCGGAAGTTTGTCTCCACCCCGCCGACCGTTACCGGCGACAACGAGTCGCTCGGGAAGCCCCGGACCAGCACACCGATGTCCGCGGTCGTGCCACCAACGTCGACGACGACCGCTTCCTCCTCACCGCTCAGGAACGCCGCTCCCCGCATGCTGTTGGCGGGTCCGCTCGCGATAGTCAGGATCGGGAAGCGCAGAGCGGCCTCGAGCGCGACCAGAGTGCCATCGTTTTGCGCCAGATAAGTATCGGCATGCAGGCCATGCCGGGCCAGGCCGTCCCGGAGTGCCTCGGTGATCGTCGTGACCACGCCGGTCAGCGCCGCGTTCAGGACGGTCGCGTTCTCCCGCTCCACCAGTCCTATGGTCCCGATCTCGTGGCTGAGACAGATATTCACGGCACCCAGCTCGCGCCGCACGATCTGGGCGGCCTCGAGCTCATGGTCGGCCGACACGGGCGAAAAGACCCCGGTGATCGCGATGCCCTGCGCCACCTCAGCCACGGAGCACGCGAAGCGCGCGACCGCCTCCCGGTCGAGCCTGCCCAGCTCGGCACCGTCGTAGTCCGAGCCCCCGGCCACGACCGTTTCGCCGACCGAGACGGCCGTGCGCAGATCAGCCGGCCAGCTGGCCAGCGGCGGCAGCGCGGTCGTCAGCGGGTAACCCAGCCGGATCACCCCGACCTTCTGCAGCGCCCGGCGCTCCAGGATCGCGTTCGTCGCCTGCGTCGTCCCGAGCATGACGCGGCGGATATGACCCGGCCCGGCCGGGAACTCCGACAGCACCAGCTGGATGGCCTGCTGGATGGCCTGCCGCACGCCGGACACCGTGGCGACCTTCGCCTTGGCGATCACCGTACCCTGCCGGTCGACGATTACGGCGTCGGTGTTGGTGCCGCCCACGTCGACACCGAGGTGAAGCTCACCGGGCATGGGTGGCCAGGCCAGCGATCGGGGTGTAGTCAAACGGCAGTCCGAACGCCCGCGGGCCGGCCACCTCCAGGCCCTCCGGGGTGGTCCACACGGGAGGGCCGGGATGGGCCACGATGGTCACACGCTGTCCCAGGCGCATCCCCTCGGTGGGAAGGGGATCGCAGGTGTCAGAACCGATGACCGAGATGATGTCCGGGACCATGGCCAGCCGTTCGCCGTCCTCCAGCGCGAGCAGGACCTCGTTCTGCATCTCCAGCCGGAGGAGCCGGTTCGTGTCCTGGCCGAGGCCCGCCACGACGGCCGACCCGCAGACGAAACCGCCATCGGACTCCCGGCTGAGCTCGATGATCTTCCCGTTGAGCAGGACGGTTCCGCCCACGTCTTCGGTGATGGCGCTGATCCTTTCCATGGCCCGCAGCCGCAGTGAGCGGCCGATCTTGAACGCGCGGCTGACGGAGCCCCTGATGACGGCGGTCGCGGCGCGTCCCGCGGTCATCGGGTACGCGGCGGCGGCGCACGCCCCGCCGAAGAGGCTCAACGCCCGCCTCGCCAGGCGTTCGGCCCGGTAATTGTCGGTGCCCCACAACACGGCGACGTCGCCGCAGCCGTCGGTCAGCACCAGCGGGCTCGCCGGTACGCCGGCCAGGTGCATCGCCTGCTGCTGCATCTCGGGAAAGGCGCGCCCCATGCCGTCGGCGTCGAGCAGTGGCAGGCCGAGACGGGCGGCCCAGGTAACCGGCAGCAGGCCGTTCGAGCCCCCGATCTCGTAGCTCATCAGGGCGACGACCGGCGCATGGCACAAGGTTTCGACCTGTTCGCGGAGGATGAGCGCTTCCTCGCCGCTCCAGATACGCTCCGTGGCCACCATCGGCGCCCCGATCAGGCCGGCCGGCATGACGATGCCGTCCGGCGGGAGGCGGCCCACCTCGACAACGTCGACCGGACCGCGCGCGCCGACGGCCTGGACGGCCATGGCCAGCGGCGTCTTGACCGAACCGCCGCCGCCTGAACTGGCGATCGCGCAGCCAAATGAGTACACCGGCAGGTTCGCCACGGTCAGCTGCATGTACGTGAGGCTAGCTTGGCCGAAGGGGGGCCTGCCCGTACCGCTCCCAGTAGACGAGCTCGGCCAGCAACGGTGACGGCCGGGATCGCCACGGGAGCACCCGTGGCCCGGCGGCAGCGGGATGGCCGATCAGCAGGATGGCTTCGGGCCGGGCGTGCGCCGGGAGGCCGAGGATGGTCTTGACGCCGGCGCGGCTGAAGGATGTCACGGGACACGTGCCCAGGCCGAGAGCATGCGCCTCGGTCATCATGTTCATCATCAGCGTCCCCACGTCGATGAACACCGCCCGGTCGGCATCGTCCGGCAATCCGGCCGCCGCCACGGCCTGCAGGTCGGTGCAGACGACCACCATGACGGCCGGGTGCGAGAAGATACCCGGCGACATGTCCGCCACCAGCTTGACCTGCTGACGCTCACGCACCACGAGCAGCCGGTGGAGGCGGTTGTTGCTGGCGCAGGTGGCCCAGCGGCCCGCTTCCAGGATCATCCACAGTTGGGTGTCCTCGACGGGCTCGGCGCTGAAGTCACGCACCACCCGCCGGGTGCTCATGCGCGCCAGGAGGCCGGCGGGGTCAACCTCCCCGCGGGTGTCGGTGGCCGTCATGGCGCCACGTTCCCGGCGTGGCTGCCGGTGGTCTGCACCAGGCGCTGTGCCACCTCCCGGGAGGCTTGCGGCAGGTAGGAGTAGAAGGCCGGGCGGTCACTCATCATCAGCACCTTGTTCCGGTCAATTTCGGCCTGCAGGCCCGCCAGCCAGGAGTCGTCGAGGCCGCACCCGAGCATCATCGCGGCGAGCTTGGCCGCGGCGTCGAGCAGCCGGAAGCTGCCGTAGCAGTGCGGTTCGGCCACGCAGATCTCGGCGCTGGCGACCAGGTGGGCCAGGAGTTCGTAGGCGCGTTCCCTCGGGACGGTGGCGCTGGGGCCGCCCGGTCCGCCTGGCTCACCCGGCTGCGCGGGCGGTTGGCTCATCTGTCCTCCAGGTTCTGGTAGCGTCCACGGCTCAGCAGCAGCCCCCGGCCGGGCTTGGCCAGTACCTGCCCGTCGCGCACGATGACCTCACCGCGGGAGATGGTGAGTGCCGGCCAGCCGCGGGCCTCGTAGCCCTCGTACGGGTCGAAGTCCGACTGCGAATGCATGGCCGCCGCCGTGACCCGGAACGGCCGTTCCGGGTCGATGGCCACGAGGTCGGCATCGGATCCGACCGCCAGGCAGCCCTTACGGGGCCAGAGCCCGAACAGCTTGGCCGGGTTCGTGGCGGTGACCGCGACGAAGGTGGTCATCGGTATCCGGCCGGCTCGCACGCCCTCCGCGTAGAGCATGCCGATGCTGGTCTGGACGTTCGATACGCCGCCGGGTATCTCTGCGAAGGACAGCGACGGGTCCATCTTCTGCCCGGCCATCCAGGTCGTGTGGTCGGTGGCGTAGGTCTGGATTTCCCCGCTCTCCAGGCCCTGCCACAGGGCCGCCTGGTCGTCGGCCTCACGCAGCGGCGGCCAGCAGACGTATTTGTTGCCGTTCCGGTCCGGCAGCTGGTACCGGCTGGCGTCCAGGTACAGATAGGCGGGCCTGGTCTCGACGTAGACGCGGGCGCCGGTTCGGCGGGCGGCGCGTACTGCTTCCAGGGCAGCCCGGCAGGAGAGGTGGACGATGTAGATGGGGACGCCCAGCGCGTCCGCGTACGCCGCGACCCGGGCCGTGGCCGCCGCCTCAGCCTGGGTCGGACGGGCCCGGACGAGGTTCTCGACGCCGTGCCGGCCCTGGTGCACCAGCCGGCCGGTGAGGTGGTCGACCAGTGCCTGGTCCTCGGCGTGCACGTTGACCATGAGGCCGGCGTCCGCTGCCGCCTGCAGGACCCGCAGGACGTCACGGTCGCTGAGCGCCATGCCGGCATTGGCCGTGAAGATCTTGACGCTGGTGAAACCGTTGGCGGCCAGCGCCGGCAGTTCTTCCAGCGCACCCGGCGCGTCCGGGTCGATCACGGCGATATGGAACCCATAGTCGATCAGGGAACGGCCGTCGGCTTTCGCCTTCTCCCGGTCGATCGCGGCGGCCAGCCCGGCGCCGCGATCCTGGAACGCGAAATTGACGTAGGTGGTGATCCCGCCCGCGGCCGCGGCCCGGGATCCGGACTCGTAGTCATCGGCGGTCGCCTCGTCACCCACCTGGGTGTCGAAATGGGTGTGGACGTCGACGGCGCCGGGCGCGACCACCAGGCCGCGGGCGTCGATCACGCTACGGGCGTCCCCGCGCAGCGACGGCTCGATCGCGGCGATGCGGCCATCGGAGATGCCGATGTCAGCGCGGAACGTGCGCTCGGCGGTAGTGAGGGTGCCACCGCGGACAATGCAGTCGAATGACACCGGCCTCACCCCGGGCACGAGGGTGCGTAGCTCACGTCCAGGCCGAACGCCGCAGGCCCGAACACGTCCAGGGCTTCGGGGGTGCGCATGATCGGCGGTGGCGAGATCGAGACCACCCTGACCCGCTGACCGTAACGCAGGCCCTCCGTGGTGATCGGCTCGGCGGTCTCGGTGGCCAGGATGCAGATGAGATCAGGCACCACGGCGAGCGGTTCCCCGTCGATCTCCGCGATGAGGTGCTCGTTCTGGAAAGCGATCCGCATCACCTCGCCCGGCCCGTAGCCGCGAATCCGGGCGTGGCCTTTCACGAAGCCCTCGGTCGTCTGCCGGAACACGTCCTCCACCTTGCCCTCGAACAGCAGGCGCGGCCCGTGGTAACCCGCCGTCGCCAGCGCCCCGGCCAGGTCTTCCAGTGGGTCCCGATGCCGCTTCCGCGCCGCGCGTACGGCGGCGCCGAGGGAGATCCCCAGCCCGAGCGTGCCCGGGATCGATACCCGCTTCGCGACCGCGCCCGGCATCGAGTACTCGGCGATCATGGCGGCGCCGCCCATACGCACGCAGATGCCGCGGGCCAGCCATTCCATGGCGCAGTTGTCCCGGGCCATGACGATGGCGACGTCGCCGTGCTCGTTGGCAATGGCCAGCGGGCTCCCAGCCACGCCGAATACATGGAAGGTCTCCATCTGCAGTTCCGGGAAGGCGCGGCCCATGCCGTCGGCGTCCAGCACCGGGATGCCAGCCTCGGCCGCGACGACCAGCGGCAATGTGGAGTTCAGGCCGCCGCACTCCATGGGGATCGTGGCGGTGGCCCGGCGGCCGAGGTGCTCTTCCACCGCCCGCAGCGCCGCTACCCCTTCCGTGCCGGACGGCAGTTTCTCGACCATGACGGTTGGCGCGCCCATCATGGCGGTCGAGATGACCAGGCCATCGTCCGGTACCTCGTCAAGGTCCCAGACGGTCACCGTGCGGCCGCGATCCAGCGCCCGTTCCACCATGAGGCGGCCGATGTATGGGTCGCCGCCTCCGCCCGAGCCGAGCAGGGCGGCGCCGTAGGCCAGATCGACCAGATCCTGGCGGGTGATCGTCCAGGTCATGCCCTGCTTCCTTCTGCGCTCAGCCGCTCCTCGACGGGGATGTAGCCGAAGTCGTAGCCGAAGTAGCGCGGACCGACCAGCGCCAGGCCCGCATCTGTCCGCCAGCGGGGGTCGCAGGGAGCCGCCACCACCGAGACCCGGAAGCCATAGCGGATGTCCTCGGTCGTGATGGGCTCGGCCGAATCGCTGTCCAGCACGATGATCAGGTCCGGTACCGAGGCGAGCACCCGGTCGTCCCGGATCGCCACCAGGTGCTCGTTCTGGAAGTTGAGTTCCAGCGTGGAGCCGCTGTACGGGCCGAGCCCGGCCAGGGCCGCGCGTCCTCTCGCGAACCCGGTTTCGGTACGCCGCTCGACGTCCGCGACCCGGCCACGGAACACCTCGTGGCCATTCAGCCGCCCGGTGACCGCCTGCACCGGATCGGTATGACCGGCGCGGGCCTGCGCGATCAGGCGCCCTAGTTCCTGGCACAGGCTGAGCGTGCCCAGCACCATCGTGTCCCGGACCGCGCGGCCGTTCATCGCATAAAGGGCGATGAGCGCCGTGCAGCCCATCTCGATGGTCGCGGCCCGGGCCAGCCGCTCGGTCCACCGGTTCCCGGATGTGCGGAGCAGTACGGTGTTGCCCTTCTCGTCAGCGACCACCATCGGAGTCGCCGAGGCACCGAACATGCCCGGCACCAGCATCTGCAGTTCCGGGAAGGCCCGGCCCATACCGTCCGCGTCGATCAGCGGCAGGCCGGCCCGGGCGGCCGCGACGAACGGGATCGTCGAGTTGATCCCGCCTGCCTCACCGCAGACAACGTGGGTCACCGGGCGCCCGAGGTGATCCTGCAGGGCCAGCAGAGCGTTCACCACCTCGTCGCCACGGGGGAGTTTCTCCACCATGACGGTGGGCGCGCCCATCATCGCCGACTGGACCACCAGGGCATCGTCCGGAACCTCGGCCGCATCCACCAGCCGCACCGGGCCGTACTCGCGGATGGCCTGGCGGGCCAGCAGCTTGCCCACGTAGGGATTGCCGCCGCCGCCGGTCCCGAGGACCGCCGCGCCCCTGGCCAGGTCCTCGAGGTCGTCTTCAGCTATCAGTCGCATTCGTCACCACTCAGCGGCAGGTCACCGACGGCCTTGACCCTGATCCGGACCGCGTTGCTCGGCAGGTAGGCCAGCGGTACCTCCTCGACGTCGACGATCTGGACGCTGGAAGCGACCGCCCCGGCCGCGACCGCCTTGGCGGTGGCTTCCTGGCGGGCCGATTCCAGTGCGTCCTCCCGCGTCCGGCCCGCCAGGGAGATCACCTTGTCGACTTCTCCGCCGACCTGGGCGATCGCGGCCCCGATCGCGTTGGCCACGGCGAAGTGGTCGGGCTTGAGGATCTCTGACGCGCCCTCGAGGTGGTCCTCGAGGAGGATGCTGCCGCCGCCGACGATGACAACCGGCAGTGGTGCCGGGCTCGTCTTGACCCGGTCGACCAGCTCGGCGAGCCGTTCCTGAATGGCCTGCACCCCGCGGCGTACAAGGTCGCGGTCGAGGCCGGCGACCCGGCCGGGGTCGCCCACCGAGCACAGGCCCGCCGCGACCGCGAGGTCGGTCGCGGTGACCGTTTCCCCGCCGAACACCAGCGCGCGTTGCCGGATTGCGTAGCCCACGCTGCGCGGGCCGACCGTCACACGGTCGGTGCCGGCGGCGACGATGCTCCCGCCGCCCAGTCCCACGGGCAGCACGTCGGGCATCCTGAAGTTCGTGCGCACGCCGCCGATGTCCACCGCGACCGCTGCCTCCCGCGGGAATCCGTGCACGAGGACACCGACGTCACTGGTCGTACCCCCGACGTCAATGACCACGCAGTCGGTACGCCCGGACAGAAACGCCGCGCCGCGCATGGAGTTCGTTGGGCCGGACGCGAACGTGGCCACCGGATACTGGCGGCAGTAGTCGACGCTCATCAGCGTGCCGTCGTTCTGGCTGATGTAGACCGGTGCCTCGATGCCGGCCTCGCGTACCGCGTTCTCCAGCGCGGCCGTGATGGCCTCGGCCAGCTCATGCAGGCAGGCGTTGAGGATGGTGGCGTTCTCCCGCTCCAGCAGCCCGACCCGCCCGATTTCGTGCGACAGGCTGATTGAGACATCCGGGATGACGTCCCGCAGCACCCCGGCCGCCTGCACCTCCATGTCGGCGTTCACCGGGGAGAAGACCGCAGACACCGCGACGGTCCTGATGCCCTTCGCGGCGATGTCGGCGGCCGCCTCCCGGACCTCCTTCTCGTCGAACTCCGAGATGATGCGCCCGTCGAACTCATAGCCGCCGTGGCACAGGTAACTGTGCTCACCGAGTACGTCACGCAGCCGGTCCGGCCAGTCGGTCATCGGCGGCAGCGCCGCGGTGGCGGGCAGCCCGAGCCGCACGGTCGCGGTGGGGGCCAGGCGCTGGGCCTCCACCACGGCGTTGGTGAAGTGCGTGGTGCCGATCATCACCGTGCTGACCTGCTCGGGCGGGAACGGCCGCGCCTGCTGGAGACCGGCCAGCGCCGCCACGATACCGTCCGTAACCTCGGGTGTGGTCAGCGTCTTGAACTCGGCCAGGACCTCCCGCCCGTCCATGAGAACGGCGTCGGTGTTGGTCCCTCCGACGTCGATACCGATCCGCATCAAGCCTCCGTAACCGCAGCCGCTGGGGTCTTTACGGGCATCAGCTTGGCGAGGCCGTAGTACAGGATCGCCGCGACAACCAGCGAGTTGACGCTCGCGATGCCCCAGTGCACGTAATAGCCGACGAGAGCGGCGGCGATCCAGGCCACCCACCCCGCGGTATTCCAGTTCGGGCACCAGGCCGGCAGTCCGGATGATCTGCGGGAGGCCGCCAGCGCCTGCCGATGAGTCTTGAGCACGAAGTAGTCGACGACGATGATCGCGGCGACCGGTGGGATGGCCACGCCGAGGATCGTCAGGAAGTTGACGAAGTGCGTCAGGATGCCGAGCGCGGACAGCACGGTCCCGACGATGCCCACGATCAGCGTGAGCAGGGCCCGGTGAATCTTCTTGCCGAAGGCGGTGTCGAGGAAGTTGGCGAGGCCCAGGGAGCCGCTGTAGAGGTTCCAGTCGTTGATCTTGGTCGTGGCTGCGATGAGGATGAGGACCCCGACGACGCCGGACGTCGTGGTCACGATGCTGATCACGTTCTCGGTCTTGGCGTAGTGCGCCAGCAGCACGCCGATCAGGCCGATGGTGTACTCGCCGAGCGTGATCCCGAGGATCGTGTTGACCACCACGTCGCGGGCGCTGCGATTGAACCGGCACATGTCCGGGTTGATCACCGCGCCGACGATGAACCCTCCGGCGACCAGCGTGGCGCCCGCCCCAATGCCCAGCGCCGGCCCGGGATGCGGCGACGCGACCAGGTGGCCGAGGGACTCCTTGCTCAGGACCTTGCCGATCGAATAGAAGCACAGCGCGACAAAGGCAGGTACGGCGATGTAGGCCGTCCAGGTCATGGACAAGAAGCCCCAGATGACGATCACGGTCACCGCTAGGCCGGTGAGCACCTCCCAGGTCCACAGCGGCATGGCGTGCGGGAGCAGCGACTGGAGGCCCTCGGCGAACACCGCGTTCTGTACGCCGAACCAGCCCATCAAGCTGATCGTGATGACCAGCCCGAGCATGCTTGATCCGTACCGGCCGAAGCCGGTCCATCGCGTCAGCACGGAGGTGGTCAGTCCTTCCCGCTGGCCCGCGATGCCGGTGAATACCGCCACGACCTCCAGGATG
>CAWHMD010000012.1:0-72097 GCA_963830385.1 uncultured Actinomycetes bacterium
GGTGTTGGTGACGACGGCGTTCAACACGACATTGTTGGCCAGCCAGAACTGATGGAAGGTGGTGCTGAAGGCTGTGAAGCCGACCCAGTTGCCAACCTTGGCGGACGGGCCCTTGAGCGTGGCGATGGCGAACCATGCGCCATCGAAGGCGTCGGAGCCGAGGTCGGCGCTGCTGTAGAAGGTGACGCCGCCGAGGCTGTCGCCGCCGAGGTCCTTTCGCTTAACGGTCGGGGCGCTGTCCGACTGGGACAGACCGGAGTCGATGGAGAGCCCGAGGCCAACACCGGCGTCGACGAACCCGCCGAGCAACAGATCGCCGTCACCGCCGAAGGTGACGCCGGCGTTGGGGTCGATGAGGACCGCGGGGTTGGTCAGTTGCGGGGTGCCGTCGGCGTCGACCTTCCGCGCTCCGTTGGGGTCGAGCAGGAACTCCACCGGGACCTTCCGGACGTGCATGCTGAAACCGGCGACGGCCCCTTTGACCAGGATTTTGAACTCTTTCTTGGCCTTGAGGTAGCTGACGATGTAGGCGAAGCCCTTGGCGGAAGAGGCGGTGAGACCGAGTCGGGTGAACGGGTCGAGTTCGGGCGGGTGCGATTCTTGCTGCTCTTCGGCGGCCAGCAGGCTGTACCAGTCCCAGAGCGGGTAGGTGAGCGGGCCAATTGTCAGCAGCGTGCTTTTGAGTGCGGCGGTGAGGCGGGTGCGCAACGCCCGTTGATGGGGTTCGGGCAGGTAGCCCGGCTCAAGCTCGGCCATGATGATGGCGTTGGTGACCGCGGTGCGCCTGGCGTGACGGGCCGCGGGGGGGCTCGTGGCCTCCAGTTGCCAGGCGGTGAGCAGCCCCTGCAGGTTGCTGCCGGTGACCTGGTCGACGAGTTGCGCCACCCAGTGGGGGGCCAACGGTTGCACTTGTTCGACCAGCAGCAGCGCTGCGGCTTTGGGGTCGGTGACTCCGGCGATGACCGTGCCAGGAAGGCGGCAGGAGGCCCGGTAGCGGCTGAAGCGGTCGGCCTGGGAGGCGCCGGCATTGAAGCGGAGGGTGATCACCGCGCCGGGTTGGGTGCCGTCGACGATGGCGAAGCCGCCGTAGGCGCACGGTTGCCCGGCGACCAGCGATGCCAGCAGCAGGTGCGGATCTGTGCTGTTGGCGTCCGCGGGGCGTCCTTGCCCGGTCTGCCACCACATGGTGTAGTCGCCGGAGGGTCCGACGCTTCGGGTGTCGACGACGAACGAGCCGGCGACGAGGGGCGGGACCGGTGGGGTGGTCGGCCACGACTGCACGCTGCAGGAGCCGCTCGCCTTTCCGGGCGGCAGCGAGAACCATCCGACGATCGCCTGGCCGGCCATCGACACCTGCACGGTCATGGGCCGCGACGAGCCGGCGTTCTGCTGCTCATACATCCCGCTGATGTCCGGGGTCATCCTGCGGTGGGCGTCTCGGACCGGCGTGCCCCAGCGGGCGGCCGGCGGGCAGACGGTGCTGGGGACCGTGAGCGGGGGGACGCTCGGGACGCTCAAACCGGACGCGGAAGGTACCGGCGGGAGACTCGGCGAGCTGATCGTCGGTACGGGAGCAGCAATGTAGCTGGGAGGATCCATGGCGGCCGGGTATCGGGCGGCGCCCGATCAGGCTCCGGTGACGGGATAGTCGATGGCCACAACCTGGTCGGTGGGCAGCACCTCGATCCACTGGTCGAACACCTGGAACGGGGCGGTCGGCGCTCGGAAGCCACCGGCAAGGGGATCGAATCCGTTCTCATAGACCGTCTCGGTGTGCAGGAACTGCGCAGGGTCCGAGCCTTGAGCGGTGACCTGTTGGGCCAGGACCGCCAGAGCTTGCCGTACGGTCACGTTCTGCAGCTCCGGCGGGTCGCCGGCGGCCGATACGTACGGGTCGTCGAGCCCGTCGGCGCCTTCTACTGCGGCGTGCTCCAACCATGCCAGGGCGTCGGCTTCGCGCCCGGCCCGGATCGGCACGATCGCCTTGACCCATGGTGCGTTGAGGAAGGCGTTACGGAGCGGATCACCGTCGAGTTGCAGCAGCCAGCCCAGTGACGCTCCGAACGGCGCTGGTGCGGAGTTCTCCGTGATCTCGTAGTTCGGCCGGCAGGCGTCGCTCAGCCCGCCCCAGCCGACTTGGTCGGCCGGGCCGAGCGAGTAGGTCGACGATTGCGGGCCGGAGGACGCCGGGAGCGAGGCGGTATAGGACTGGTCGACGCCTTGCTGGGAGAACCACAGCCGCGGCCGCCACCAGTCCTCGGCCACAAAGTACAACATGGCGTCGGCATCGAACATGGCCCGGACCAGCTCGGCGTTGACGTGCATCTCGTCGGAGGCCACGCCTCCTTCCAGCTGGGTCAGCAACCGCCGGTACACGACGTCGCGTTCCTCCTCCCGAAGGTCATCAGAGCTGCGAGGCTTGACGCTGCCCGCCTTCTCGATGCGATCGCGAACCAGCGCGACGTAGGCGGTCTGAGTGTCCTGCCTAATCTGTTCGGTGTACTGGGCGTATTTGGCCTGGTACTGGGTGTTGGCCGCGGTCATGTCGGGGGGATTCCAGTGCGCCCCGGCGGTGATGTGGATCGAGCTGCCGTCCCCGAAGTTGACGTAGGGCAACTGCAGGTGGAAGCCGTTTTGCACCGGGACGTTCGGCTGAAAGGTGACGTGCGCTGCCGCGCTGCTGCCTTGGCCATGCACTCCTTGCAGGGTAACTGCCGCCAGGGTGTAGTTGGACGCTGGGGGAGTCAGCGTGTAGTCGGCCTCCCAGACAATGGACTTGGTCGTTCCCCACGTCGGGTCCTCGGATCCGTTGAAATAGTCGTCGTCGGTGTCACCCGGATCACCGATCGGCTGGAACGCGAAGTCGATGTCCCAGGTGGTGTCCTTGGGATCCAGCTGCGCAGGCGCGTCGGGAGGGGCGGGGACCGAGCCGCTGTCCTCGGGTTTGGCCACGTGGATGAGTGAGGCCACGCCGAGGGTGTCACCGGTATTGTCGAGGTACACCTGCCAGCACAGCTGCGTCCCGGTGTGTTGCACCTGCACGGCGACGCGGCGCATCTTGCGGCGCAGCTCGTAATTGACCAACGCGGCGGTCGTGTTGGCCAGCACATAGCGGCGGCTCGAGGTATCGGTGGTTTCGGTCACTGTCCGGAACGTCGTCTTGAAGTTCTGCCGGATCTCGCTGGTTAGCTTCTCGCTCTGGGACCGCATCTGCTTGTGGGTGATCTCGTCCGAATTGGACCGAGTGGTGTCCAATCCGAAGGTGGCGCTGGCTTGTGCCTGAAACACCTTTCCCATGCTGTAACTGGCACTGGCCGTGGCGCCCAGCTTGGTGTTCTGCGAGTTGGCGTCCTTCACCGCGTCGGCAAGGTCGTCCTGCTGCGTGCTGGCGGACTCGCTCGTTTGCGCGGTGCTGGTCGACGCCTCGGTGGCGCGCTCGACGGTCGTCTTGCGGGTGTTGACTTCCATGACCTCGAGGGTCCCTCCCGGGCTGACCCACACGTGCCCAACCGGTGGCCCGAGGAAGGTGTCGAGCTCGAAGAAGTACTCCCGGTAGAGCTGAACCAAACCCACCGGCGACAGCACGACCGATACCAAGCCGGACAGGTAGGCGGCGATCGGGTCGATAAACGCCTGAGCCAACACGAACGCGTTCGCTCGGCCGAACAGGACCCCGCGCGCCGTGTCGAGCGACGACTGACCAAGCCAAGCCAATGCACTGGCGACCGCCGCCTCGTGACCCAGAACGGATTGACGGGGATCGGCAGCCACAGAACCTTGCGAAATGTAAGGATTATTGGCCATCGCGGCATTCCGAGCGTTCTCCGCGGCGTCGATGCGAGCCTGAGTCGCCGGGTCGCCGACGACCGCCTGCAGCACCTTCGACAGGCGGTCGACGCGGAGCAAGCTGCGCAGATCAGCGTCGGTTACCGGCAGCCCGCTCGCCGACTCGATCTCACGGCCGGCCGCCGCCACCCGTACCGCCACTGCGCTGGCCAGCCCAGTGGGCGGGTAGTCGGGCCCCGGCAGGGGGGGTTGCGCCACTTGCGGAATATCGGCGTTCTGCCACAGCCGGGGGTCGTCTCTCATTCGGGCCACCAACGACGCAAGGTTCCGCTGACGAACCCTGTTCACTCGGGTCACCGCTTGACGCCCTTTCCAGCCGAGCAGTGGCTGGTACACCCCGAACGGCTCGGTGGCGTACGGATACGTTCCCTTAAAATCAATGAGGTTGACTGGAATCTGTGGCATGTTGCTTCCTTCAAAAACGCCTCACGCAGCGAACGGTTGACTGACGGTGACGATTACGCCGAACGCTGTACCGGTGGCCCAGTTGCGATGCCCGGCCAGTCGCAGTCGCAGGTGCACCCGGGTCCGGGCGGCGGATTCTGGGTGGAGCACGATTGCCCAGCTCAGCTGCATGGGGCCGCGCGTTGAGCGGTGCACCAGGACGTTCGGGGCATCGTGGGTGACGATCTCAAGGTCGCGTGTGCTCCGCCCCAGGCGCCGAGCTCACCTCGATGCAGAGAATGGCCGTCGCCGGATTGGCCATGTCCGCGCGCGCCTCCTGGAAGGAGCTAAGCCCGACGTTGCCGATGAAGACCGTGGTGCCGGCCGACTCGCAATCGATGTCGTTCGCCGCGTTCCCGTAGATGGTCACAACACGACAATGCGCCGAGGCAGCCCGTCCCCGACAGAGGCGGTTCCACTCAGGAACTACGGCTTGACAGGCCTTCGCGCCGCTCTCTGGGCGTCAGGTTTCACTCTGGGCAAAGGTGTCCGCCGGTGCCGCCTCGAACGCCTCGATCAGCCCCAGCACTGCGCTGCGCCGGTCCGTGCGCCTGCGGGCCGCGTGGAAGCCCATCCTGGCCGCGCCGGTCAAAGTCACGGCGCGCAAGTCCGGGCGGAGCTGCGAAACAGCCGACGCGACGCTCGTCATCACCGTGTCACCGCCGACCACATCGAGAAGCGCATGCTCAGTATCTGATGCAAGGGTTTCGACCAGGCGTGCCTCACGCCGGGGACGGATATCGGCGAACCAGAACGGGCCCATCCACTCCTCGCTGAGCGCCGGGTTGAACAACATCGGCTCATCGCAGAACGCACCCACATCGACCGACCCGGCTTCGGCCCATCGATGACGCACGCCGACCACCCCGACGAGCGCCGTGTCGACATTCAGCGGATGCGAGTCCACCGTCGCGTTCGGTACCGGCGCGCTCGTCCACAACACATCGACGGTCTTGTCATCTAGGCACTGGTCCAGCTCGGGAAACGGAATGTCGCGGCACGTGCAACGAGCCTCGGGATAGCTGCGATGCAGCTCATGAGCGATCTTCGCCAGGCCTATCCGGGCAAGGGACAGGCGCCCCCCGGCTGGAACACCAATCCGGACCGTGTACCGCGATGGCCCCTGCCTGGCGGCCTGGCGAGCAGCCTCGGCATGGGCAAGCAATGGTCCGGTCGCCTCGGCAAATCTCAGGCCCGCGGCGGTCACCCGCAGAACCCCCACAGGGCTGCGCTGGAGAAGAACGACTCCAAGCTGTCGTTCCAAGCGCTGAATTCGCTTCGTCAGGGCCGGCGACGTCAAATGCAACCTCGCCGCGGCCCTCCCGTAATGACCTTCCTCCGCGAGAACCAGGAAACTCGAGGCAAGACCCAAGTCCAGTTCCATCGCTAACCCCGTATCAGCGATCGGCAACCGAGCCGCAGGGCGGCAACGCGCTGATCGACCGCCACTTCAGTATCCATCTTCTGCCAAGGATCCTCAAACGCGAATCTCTCGGTCAAACACGCCCACCTGGTGCAACCGGCACGTCGGGCCGGGCCATCGCCCCACCTAGCCGACAAGATCGAGTACGCATACCTCCTTAAGCCCAGGGCAGCTCCCTCTGAATGGTCGCCAGGACTGGCTGGCATCCCCAAGACATCCCTGCACCGCTACCTCATCCGCCAGCCAGTGGCCAGGGAGCGTGACGATGCACGCCGCCAGCCTGCCAATCCGGGCGCAGCCGGGCAGATTAAGCAACAGTCGGCGGGTTCCTGAGTCTGCCTGGGGGCGCCTGTGAAGCGGATCGGGCCTGGACCAGGGCCTGCGGAGTTGGACGCTCGCCTGGCGTGTCGTTCTGACCTTTCCTCAGCCTCTATGAGACTCTCTCGTCTGAGGCGATCTATCATCATTGCTGGTGAAGTTGAGGAGGCGCGGGTTGGCTCTGGCCTTGGTGCGCGACCTGCGTGAGCACCGGGCAATAGCAAGCGCGGAGGAGCTCGCGGACTTCGAGACCGACGTGCTGGCCGGGTTTGTGCTGGCGCGTGCCTCGGCGGGGCTGGCCGACAGCACGATCCGCAATGACACCGGCCACCTGCAGCTGATCCGGGACTGGTTCGGGCGGCCGCTGTGGGAGATGCAGCCGGGCGACGCGGATGGGTATTTCGGCCGGGTGCTGCGGGATGCGAGGCCGTCGACGCGCACCGGGCGGGCGGCCGCGCTGACGGTGTTCTTCCAGTTCCTGGAGCTGCGGCACAAGGTGGAGCTGCATAACTTGACCGGCCGGGTGATCGAGTGCCCGCTGGACGAGATGAACCGGCCGCGCGCTTCGGCCGGCCCGCAGTTGCGCGTGCCGCCGGCTGAGGCGGAGGTCGAGCAGCTGTTCGCCGGCTGGCGGGAGGAACTGGCCAGCTGCCGCAAGTTCGCCCCGGCCGCCCGCAACTACGCGGCCGCCCGGCTGGCCGCCGACGTCGGCCAGCGGATCAACGAGGCCCGGATGCTGGACCTGGACGACGTGCGGTGGGAGCTGGGCCGGTTCGGCAAGCTGAACGTCCGCCACGGTAAAGGCTCGCGGCGGCGTGGGCCCAAGCCGCGGCTGGTGCCGTTGATCAACGGCGCGGACCAGAACCTGCGCTGGTTCATCGAGGACGTGTGGGGCCAGTTCGGCGCCGACCACACCCGGCTCGGGGCGCCGTTGTTTCCCTCCGAGCGCAAATGTCTGGATGGCTCGTGTTCGCGGGCGACCGCCGATGTGTTCCGCCGGTCGCTGGCCGAAGCCGCCGCCTGCCACCTGCCGGCCTGGACGGGCAAGCTCACCCCGCATGTGCTGCGGCACTTCTGCGCTTCCCAGCTCTACCTCGCGGGGATGAGCCTGTTCGCCATCCAGGAACTGCTTGGTCACGCCTGGACTGGCACCACGGCCCGGTACATCCACGTCCACGGCACCCAAGTCGAGGACGCCTGGGTCGCGGGGCAGCAGCGCGCCGCTGATCGATGGAAGGGACTTGCGAGATGAAGTGGAACCTGCGGCTGGCGGCCGCCAACCGGGCCATCTGGAAGGCCAGCGAATTGCAGCGGCTGCTCGCCGACCGCGGCATGGTGATCAGCGCGGGGAAGATGTCGGGCCTGTGGTCCGGCCAGCCGAACACGGTCAAGCTTGACGAGCTGGACGTCATCTGCGCGGTACTCGGCTGCGACGTCAGCGAGCTGCTGTTGCCCGAGCCAGTGGCCGTGCCGCAGCCCGCAACCAGCCAGAGCACCGGCGCTGTCGCGGAAGCTCGCGCCGTCACGCCCAGATCCCGAACCGGCCGGTCCCTGCCACCCCGGTGACCGGGCGATCCGCATCAAGACGGCGGCCCGGCCGGCCGCGGCTTCCGGGTGGTGTGCCCTGACGTGACCCGCCCAGCAGAGCACGTTACCCCGGAGATGCTGATGCAGCGCTGCGATACCCCGCTGCTGCTCGCCGCGACCCGCTGCGCGATCGATCTGGCTGGGGTCCGCGGCTGGTCTGCCGCGACGATCACTGGCGTGTTCTACGGCCTGAAGGCCGTCCTCGAAGGCCACACCAGCGACGGCCCGGTCCCGCTGTCAGAGGTCCGTCAGCGGGCGCGGCCACGCAGCCACAGCTCCGCCACTAGGATCGCTGAGGTCCTCGCCGAGCTGCAGCTGCTGCACGACGACACCACCGCGGCGATCCGGACCTGGATCGACCGCCGCACCGGCGAACTGCCGGCTGGGTTCGGCCGCGACGTCCGTGCCTGGCTGGTGGTGCTGCTCGACGGTGACGCCCGCACCCGCCCCCGGTCGCACGCCACCCTGCGTGTCCACTTCGGTATCGTGCGACCCTTCATCGAGTGCTGGGCAGCAACACGCAGCCACCTGCGGGAGATCACCTCCGGTGACGTCGACACCGTCCTAGAGCCGCTGCGCGGTCACCAGCTTTACAACGCCATCATGGCGCTGCGCTCGCTGTTCCGGTTCGCGAAACGACGCGGCCTGACGTTCGCCGACCCCACCCGGCACCTCAGCGGCGGCCGCGGCGCCGGGCGCACCGTGCTGCCGATGACTGCTGAGGAGATCCGGGCTGCCGGGCAGGCGGCCGTGACTCCCGCCCAGCGCCTGGCCATCGCGCTAGCAGCCGTGCACGCCGCCCGCCCCAAGGCCATCCGCGAACTCACCCTGGACGACATCGACCTGCCCAGCCGGCGCATCACCATCGACGGTCACCGGCAGCCCCTCGGCGACCTCACCCGCCACGCCCTGCTGGCCTGGCTCGGATACCGGCGCGCCACCTGGCCGCACACCGCCAACCGGCACGTCCTGGTCTCGCGCATCAGCGCCCTGGGCACCAGACCGGTCTCCCCCGACTACCTCGACAAGCACCAGCCGCGCGGCATCTGCCTCGAGCGCATCCGGCGTGACCGCATCCTGCAGGAAGCCCTGGCCACCGGCGGCGACCCTCTCCATCTGTCCCTGGTCTTCAACATCGACCACACCAACGCGATGGCCTACGCCAACGCCGCCCGCAACCTTCAGCAGCCCAGCCGATCAGGCGCTGTCCCACGACGCCCGGAATGGGCATGAAGGCACGCCGAGCACGAGAGCCGACGCGGACGATGGTCGTTACGGAAGGTGAGTACCCGGCGGAGGCGGCAGCCCGATGCTCGTGCGGAACGAGTGATACGGCACGGTCGGCGCAGCCGACTGATAAGCCGTGTTCAATGGCCAGATCGAACACCCATGGGGAAGATCTCCCTGCCTGGCCTTAGCGGGCGGCGAGGCGGGGCAAGGTCCAGACGGTCAATGCGATCCGCCCAAGGCTGACGGCCACGGCGGCGCCCAGCGTCCAGGTCAGGGCTGGTGCGGTCAGCGAGGCGGCTGCGACCGCTGTCACGTCCAAGACGAGGATGACCGGGCTGGCGAGCATGGCGAGCCTGGTCCGCTGGTAGCTGTGCTGGCTGGTCGCGGCAGCCAGGAGCGTGAGAACTGCCAGCAGCAGGACGGCGCCGAAAGCGAGCCGCGCGGTGGCCGGTACCGGCCAGGTCCAGGCGCGGCCGCCGATCAGGGCCGCCGCCCAGCACAAGCCGGCCACCGGCCCGGTCGCCAGCAGCGACCGGGCCGCGCGCCGGCCTGGCGCCTGGCGGGTGAACTCGCCGACCACCATCGCCAGGTCCCCGAACTCGGCCAGCGCGGCGCGCGCGGCTTCCTGGTCACCAGCTCCCGAGGCGAGGTGGTGCTCGTAGGTCTCGAGCAGGCCGGCGGCCGCCTCCTCGGCGATCGGCGCGGGCAGCCGCAGGCGCAGCCCAGCCAAGTAATCGCCGATCAGCGCGCTCATGGCGCTGGCTCCAGGATCGCGGTCACCGCCGCTGCGAAGTCCCGCCAGGCCGCCCGGTCACCGGCCAGCCGCCGCCGTCCGGCAGGAGTGAGTTCATAGGCGCGGCGCCGCCGGCCGCCGGCCTCGGCCCAGGTGCCTTTGACCAGCCCGGCGGCCTCCAGACGGCGCAGAGCCGGGTAGATGGTTCCGGTGGGCAGGTCGAACCTTGCGTCACTGCCTGTCCGGAGCGCTTCTTTGACCGCGTACCCGTGCCGGGGCCCATTTTCCAGGCTGGCCAGCAGCAGCGTGTCCAGGTGCCCCTTGAGCACTTGCGCATCCGCCCTCATAAGTAGGTATGCTACCTACAGACCATATAGGTAGCTATCCTACCTAGCTGAGTGCTGGGCGCAGGAGGTGAGGAGGCAGCGGGATGGCGGACCCGGCGATCGCGGCCGAAGGGCTGGGCAAGCGCTTCGGTGACGTGACAGCGCTGGATGGGGTGTGCCTGGAGCTGTCCGCGGGCGGCGTGCTCGGGGTGCTGGGCCCCAACGGCTCGGGGAAAACGACCCTGGTGCGGATCCTGGCCACCTTGCTGCGGCCCGACCGGGGCCGGGCCCGGGTGGCCGGGTTCGACGTGATCAAGCGGCCCGAGGCAGTGCGGGCACGGATCGGCTTGTCCGGGCAGTTCGCCGCGGTGGACCCGTTCTTGACCGGCCGGGAGAACCTGACGATGATCGGCCGGCTCTACGGGCTGTCCCGCCCCGCGGCGCGCCAGCGCGGCGCGGAACTCATCGATCAGCTCGACCTCACCGGCGCTGCCGGCCGGCTGGTGCGCACCTACTCCGGCGGCATGCGCCGGCGCCTCGACGTCGCGGCTAGCCTGCTCGCCGCACCCCCGGTCTTGTTCCTGGATGAGCCGACCACCGGCCTGGACCCCCGCGGGCGGCTGGCGTTGTGGCAGGTGCTTAGCGAGCTGACCGCCGGGGGCACCAGCCTGCTGCTGACCACCCAGTACATCGAGGAAGCCGACCGGCTCGCCGGGATGATCGTCATCATCGACCACGGCACCGTCATCGCCAGCGGCACACCCGGCCAGCTCAGGGCCCGCGCCGGGGGAGACCGGCTGGAACTGCAGTCCTCGCCCGGCCAGGATCCCCGCCGGCTGGCGGGTGTGCTGGCCGCCTTCGGCACCGCGCCGCCGGCTGTCGACGAGGCAGCAGGCCAGGTCATCCTGCCGGTCGCCGACGGGGCCAGCATCCTCCCGGAGGTGGCCACCCGGCTGGCCGCCGCCGGGCTGCACGTCGCCGCGCTGGCGCTGCGCAGGCCCACCTTGGAAGAAGCATTCCTGGCCTACACCGGCCAGCCCGCCACCGGCCCGCGCGCTGAACCAGCCCAGACGGCACCGGACACACCGAGCGCCCGATGACCACCGTCACCGCCACCGAAGCTTACGCCCGCCGGGGCAGGACGATTCTGGTTCCGGTCGGCGTCGCGACCATCACCGCCCGGAACCTGCGGCGGCTGGTGCGGGTCCCGACGCTGCTGGTCTTCGCCACCGTGCAGCCGGTGCTGTTCGTGCTGCTGTTCACCTACGCCTTCGGCGGCGCCATCCACGTCCCCGGCGTGGCTCACTACATCGACTACCTGCTGCCGGGCCTCTTCGTGCTGGCGATCGGCTTCGGCGCCTCCCAGACCGGGGTGGCCACCGCCGAGGACCTGAGCACCGGGATGATCGACCGGTTCCGGTCCCTGCCCATCAGCGCCGCCGCGGTCCTGGCCGGGCGAGCCGCCGCCGACGCGCTGCGCAACCTGTTCGTGGTCGGGCTGATGACCGGCGCCGGGGCTGCCATAGGGTTCCGGTTCCACGCCGGGCCCGCCGCCGCCCTCGCCGCCGTGGCCCTGGCCGTGGCAACGGGGCTGGCGTTCTCCTGGATCAACGTGCTGCTCGGGCTCGCCGTCCGCGACCCCGAATCCGCCGGGCTGGCCGGCCTGTTCCCGATCATCATCTTGTTCTTCACCAGCTCCACCCTGGTGCCGGTGGCCACCATGCCCGGCTGGCTGCAGGCCTTCGCCAAGGCCAACCCCATCACCGTCATCACCGGTGCCCTGCGTGCCCTGTGCCTCGGCGGCCCCACCACCCGGCCCGCCGCTGAAGCCGCCGCCTGGCTGATCGGCCTGCTCGCCGTCACCATCCCCGCCGCCCTCGCCAGCTACCGCCATGCCGCCAGCACCTGACCCACCCCGGCCGGGTCAGGCGGCCCCAGCTGCGCAAGCCGCCGTGGGCCCGCTAGGCCTGCAAGTATCTGAGCTCATCGTGAAAGGGAATCCCATGGATGCCGCCGTGACAGGCGTGGCCATGGCCGCGCTGGTCGCCGATGGGCTACTGGCCGGATTGTCGCTGGACAAAGTCATCGTCCAACTTCCCGCCCGGCAGCGGATCGGCGTGACCGCCTACGCGGCTTACGCCAGGGCAGCGGACCTGGGCAACGGCATCGCCTTCTACGCGGCCGTAGGCGTGGGCGCCGCGGTGCTGACGCTCGCCGCGTTCGCCGTCGCGGCCGCGCTGGGAGCACCGGGGACCGTGACCGGGCTACTCGCCGCCGCTGCGGCCTTGTCACTGCTGCACAGCACCGCGACTGGCCGGGCCGCTCCCATCATGTTCCAGATCGGCCGGGCCGGGGAAACCGAGGCAGCCCTGACGCCACTGCTGACACGATTCACCCGCTGGTCAGCGGCCCGCGCAGCCCTCCAGACCGCGACCCTCATCGTTGTGGCAATCGCGATCGCCGCCGGAACCTGACCGGCGGCCAGGAGGACAGCCCATGCCGCCAGCACCTGACCTGCCGACTGCCCTCGACCGAGCCGTGCTCCGCGCCGAGATGGGACAAGCCAGGCACGACTTCCACAGGCTCGTCGGCGACGCGACTCCCGCGGATCTGCGCCGGCCATCAGACGGGACCAACTGGACCAACCAGCAACTGCTGTTCCACATGCTGTTCGGCTACCTGATCGCCCGCGCGCTCCTGCTCCTCGTCCACGTTTTCGGCCTGCTCCCCGACGGGGCCAGCAAAGCGTTCGCGAGGCTGCTGGACTCCGCGCACAAGCCTTTCGACTTGATCAACTACCTAGGATCATGCGCTGGCGCCCGGATCATCCCGCCCCGGTGCATGCTGGGGATGCTCGACCGCGTGATCGCAGCCCTGCAAAGGCACCTGGAGCGGGAACCGGACTCTGCGCTGCGCCGGGGCATGCGCTACCCCACGACATGGGACCCGTTCTTCGCCGACTACATGACCCTGGCCGACATCTACCACTACCCAACCCAGCACTTCCGCTTCCACCAGCGTCAGCTCACACTCAGGCCACCAACACCAGGTCGACCATGAAGCGCAGGCAAACATCCGGACTAATGGCCACCACGAACCCACGTTGATCGCGGCCGCCAGGTCCCAGATGACCGCGAGTTCCTCGCGCGGCACCTTCAGTCAGGCTGAACTCACGGCGGAGCGGGTGATAACCCGCTGTATCACCCGGTCAGCCGGAGGCCGTCTTCCGCCGCCGGCGCGGGCTGGCCGCCCCCGGGGGAACCGGGACCGGGGGGTGGTGGCAGGCCCGCAGGATCCGGGCCAGCCGGGCCGTCCGCCGGTCATCGGCCAGGACCCACCACCCGGTGGCCAGGACCAGGGCGGCCAGGACCGCCGCGGCGATCAGCGCGGGCAGGCCCAGCCGGGCCAGCTGCGCCGCCGGGATGACGGCCGCCGCCGTCTTGCCGGCAGCCCGCAGCACGCCCATCACGGGGTGGCTCCCCGCCGGGCCGGGGCCCGCAGCGCCGCTCGCAGCTGCACCGCCGACCTCACCTGACGGGCGGCGTAGCCTACCTGCGCCCGGCGGCCCGCCCCGGCCTGGGCCAGCTCCCACAGCTCGGCCTTGAACTCGGCCGCATACCGCGTCCGGTCCGCCGCCGCCAGCAGCCCCGCCGCCACCGCCAGCAGCCAGGCCGCGGCCGCCGTCATCCGGCGCGGCCCGCGACCGCGCCTACCAGGCGCCTTAGCGCTTGCACCGGCCCTTTCAAGGAAAGTGACAAGGTTTCTGGCGAGGTCGCGGGCACGGGCAACGTAACTGATGGGAATGCGGGCGACGTCGAGGTCGAGGTCGAGGGCGCGGGCGAGCGCGACGTCGCGATCGAGGGCGTCGGCGAGGGCGCGGGCGTCTTCGCAGGCGAGGTCGAAGTCGAGGTCGTCGGCGCGGGCGATGTCGAGGTCGAGGGCGCGGGCGCGGGCGATGTCGCGATCGAGGGCGTCGGCGAGCGCGCGGTCGACGTCGCGAGTTTCAAGGAAGTCGCGGGCCTTGGTGAGGGGAGGGCCGAGGTCAAGGAGGCGAGCGCGGGCTTCGGTGAGGACGCGGCTGGGCCCGTTGCGGAGACGAAAGCACCCGGCGGCGGGCCGGCTCATGCGGGGCCGCCGGCGGGGCGGGGGGCCAGGCGCAGGCTGGCGGTGGAGGTGGTGGCCTGGGCCAGGGCGAGGCGGGCCCGCTCGGCCCCGTCGGCGGTCAGCTGGTAGTACCGACGCCGCGGCCGGCCCTCTTCGGCCGGGACCACGTCTTCCCACCGGGAGGCTAGCCAGCCGTGCTCGCGTTCCAGCCGGGCCAGGATCGGGTGAATGGTCCCGGACGGCAGCCCGGCCGCGGCGCAGATCTGCAGCCCGTACATCTCCCGGGTGGGTTGCTCGAGCAGGGCCCGCAGCACCAGCTGGGTGGGGATCGTCATCCGCGGCCCCCCCAGCATCTTCCTCTTCACCATGCCTTAACTCTACCTAGACCCTAGGTAGAGGACAAGTACCTGCTGGGTGGTAGTGTCCGGCGCGGTCACCCGGCGCAATCGAAATCCTGCGGGATGTCGGCGCCGCCTCCCGCCCTGGCAGACGAGCTGCGTCTGAGGCCGTGCACGCGTGCACGGCGCGTGCACGTACCGGCCTGCAAGGAACGTGCGAGTGCCGCTCATCGAAACCAGAAGGGGCACACCTGACCAGCGGAAACGAGCAATCGCGGGCGATCTCCGATGAGCGCGGTACGGTACGAAACACACTGCTAATGCGGTTTGGGTTTACCGCCCATCCGGGGTTCAAATCCCCGAGCCTCCGCGTCGCTGAGCGGCGGTCCTGTCCAGGGTGTTTCGTTTGGACGGGACCGCTGCTCTTTGCGTTCGGGGCTGGCCTGCCCGGCCCCGCGTGGCCCGGCTCGGGCCAGGTTTCAGGCTTTGCGGAAAATTCTGGCGAACCAGCGTCATACCCGCGCCCATCGTCCGTCTACGTAGCATGACGAAAACCTGCGAAGCCCTCCGTAGTGTCCAGCCCACCCTCGCCGCGACCTTCGGCATCGTCTGGGGCTGACGCCATCTTGCCTGGTCAGGCCGCCCAGACACCGACCGCGGCCAGCGGGCCGCCGGCCACGATCGGCTGCCGATCGGCTTGGGCGGCCGTGGCCCTGCGCCCCGCAGCGCCGACACATCCGTCGTCGTGGGCCCGTTCCCGCCCAGGGGCGGCCCCCCGCTCGCGGCCACTCCCATGGGCCGCCGCCCCCGCGCATTCCCGCATCCGGGGTGCCCGCGCCAGGTGCTGCCCTCCCGCTCGCGGCCGCGTCGCGGACCTGCCGGCGCGGGCGCGGCGCGGGTTTGCCCGGCCTCCGAGGGCGCAGGCCGGTGAGTCGGCGCCGGTTGAGCCGAAGTTGACGCCTAACGGGCGTTATCGAATATGCGGAGGGCGGCCTGAGCATCTTTTCGTCGCACTGCGACGGAGGATAATTTGCTTTCGGGTAGAGCGGAATGTTTTCTGGCCTATTTGCCGAAGCTGGCTGGCTGATTTGCCGGAGTCGCCGAATGAACCGGACCGGCCGCGTGCTCAAATGGCGACATTGGTCTTGCCATTGCCGGCTCATTGGCGCCATTGAGCCGGTTTCCGGCCCATTCGCGGTCGTTCATCCCCGGACTCACATCGATCTCAGGCGTCACAGATGGGCGACGACCGGCGCTGGGCCGGGGCGACCCGGGCGGGGGGCGCCCGGCCGACCTAGAATGTGATGAAAGCGCAGGTCAGGGGGACTCGCCGGGGGGCGGGGGAGCTGCGCTGACCGGGGGTTGGCGTGCGGGGAGAGCTGGACGCGTACTGCTACGGGCGGAAGCTGCTCGAGCGGGTGGGGTGGGAGATCTACCTCGGCGGCGACGAGCACGGGCACGAGCGGTGGGAGAAGATCGCGCGGGTGCGGATCGCCGGGGACAAGGTGCGCATCACCGTGGCCGACGGGGTGACGTACGTGGCTGGTTACGTCGACGCGGTGCGCTGCCGGAGGTCCTCGTAGGCGGCGCGGACGTGGGCCAGCTCGGCCGGGGAGTAGCGGCGCCCCAGGTCGCGCGCCATGAACCGGCAGGCCCAGGCGCGGGCGGCCGGGTCGGCCTGCGCGAGCTCGCCGCCTTCCAGCCAGGCGTCGGCCAGCGCCGCCAGGGCCGGTTCGGACCGGCGTGCGCGGGCGACCGGGTCGAGGGTGAGGATGCTCCAGGTCCGGGCCCGATCCAGGTCAGGGTGGCCCGCCGCCGCGTTGGCCCAGTCGAGGACGCCCGTCAGCTGGCCGTCGTCATTGGCCAGCACGTTCAACGGGTGCAGATCGAGGTGCAGCAGGCGCGGGCCCGCTGAGGCCGGTAGCCCGGCCGGTGAGCCGGGAACGGCGCGCAGGCCAGCCGGGGCAGGCAGCGAGGCCAGCGTCTGGTGGACGGCGGCGCAGGCCAGACCCAGGGCCGATGCCAGCCCGGGCGAGCACCGGGCCACCTCGAACACCGGGCGACCCGGCAGGCGCTCCAGCAGGACGGCCGTCTCGCCGTCCACCTCGGCCCGGTCCAGCACCCCGGGTACGGGGAGCACGGCCGCGACCGCGGTGGCGGCCGCCAGTTCGCTGTCCATCCGGTCGCCCCGGCCGACGCGAAGCACCTGGTCACCGGTTGCCCAGGTGGCACCGGAGGCGCCCCCCAACGGCCGCAGCCCGGCCGGGTCGAGTCCGAGCGCCCGGGCGCCGCGGAGCACGGCGGGGGGCGGCGCGGTCATGCGTCCATCGTGGCACGGCGGGCAGCCCGTTCCCGCCGGCCGAGCGGGACCGGGTCATTCAGGCGGCTCAGCCCGCGGCCTTGACCTGCTGACCCTCGAGCTTGCTGGCGATCTGCTGGAGCATCGGGCCGGCCTCGCTGCCGCCGGGGGTGACGGTGACGGCCCACAGGTTCCCGGCGGCGCAGCAGGTGGTGCCGGGCTGACCGCTGATCCAGGCGTTCCGGTCCGAGGTGCTCCCGAACGTCGCGATCTCCACGGCCGCGCCGCCGCTGAGGTCACAGTCGATGTCCTGCTGGGCGTTGGAGTCCTGCGGCGCCTGGGTCACGTTGCCGCACCCGATCTTGGCGGCAAGCGAAGATGCCGCCGGGCCGTCGCTGCCACAGGCGGCGAGCCCGGCGGTGAAAGCCAATGTGATCGCCGATACCGCGGCGAGAGTGCGGAGCTCCATCGCCCCCACCCCCTTCGGGGAATTCTGTAATCAGAGATAACGCAAAATCCGCCCGCGCGAACACGGAATGATCAAGTCCGTAGCGCCCTTTTCCGCTTTTGATTAAAACGGCCACGGCGAGCGCTTGCCCGTATTCAATCCGTGCTCAAACAGCCAATTTACGACTTGGAAAAAGTCCCGTTACCCGGCCCGCGTCAGCTCCATGCGGCAGGCCGGAATGTGCAGAAAAGCTCTGTCTGGGCTGGGCTGTCCGGTGGGCCGGTGGCTGGCCGATGAAGGCCGATGCTGCTGGCGGCTAGCCGGCGGCGGCCCAGTGCAGGGTGAAGCCGCTGAGCGTGTAACCCAGCGCGTTCACCGTCGGCTGGATGAAGTTGTTCCTGATGATCACCGACGCCTGCGACTCGGCCGCACTGATCAGGGGGCGGGTCACCGAGGAGACGTGGTTGACCCGGTAGAAGGCCTGCTGCTGGGCGGCGGCGTACACCACCGACGGGGAGAACTGGGGCTTGATCAGCGTCCCGCAGCCCAGCCCCGGATAGGTCCAGCTGTGCGAGGTCGTCAGCGGCTTGGACAGCGTGTTGTCGACGGTGACGTCGTGCACGTTCTGCGGCAGTTGCGGGGGCGGGAGCACCATCACGATGCTGACCCGGCCCGGCTGGCCGGGGCTCGGGCGGCTCAGCACCTGGAGCTGGTAGTGCCCGGTCGGCGCCTTCCACCAGGATGGCCCGGGGTTCAGGTTGACGGTCGCGGACGCGTGCCCGACCGCGTAGAACGTGCTCGAGTACCAGCACGGCCAGGGGCCGATGTTCTTGGACACCTTGTGGGTGAACACGAAGTTGAAGTTCTCGGTGCCGAGCGCGGGCTTGGAAATCCCCTCGATCTTCTGCAGCACCCACGGGCCCAGGTCGACATTGCTGGTGGTGCCCGCGCTCACGGTCTGCCACGGCCAGGCGAACCTGATGTGCGGCAGCTGCACGTTCAGCCCGAAAAAGTGCAACGTGGCCGACAGCGCCATGATCACCACCGCCGCCACCGCCCGGCGGAACACCAGGGCCGCCAGCACCAGGAACACACTCCATTTGAACCACCGCGGGATCCAGCGCCGCCGCGGCGGGGCCGGCGGCCAGCCGGAGGGGCCCCGGCCCGCGGGCGCCGGCGCGGCCTGGGGCGGCATCACCCTGGTCGGCTCGACCGGGTCGCCGTAGGCCGCACCGGCTGGTTCCGCCGGGTAACGGTAGCCGGTCGCGGACGCCCTGCCCGGGCCGGGAAATGGCGCACCGCCCGGGTCGCGGTAGCCCGCCCAGGCGGGGTCGCGGTAAGCGGCCGCGGGCCGGCCAGGGCGGCCTCGTACCGGGCCAGCCGCCGCTGCCTCAGCGCGGTCAGCAGCAGGAGAATGATTCGGGCCATGGTTCACCAGGCTTCTCTGCGGGCGGCGGTCACAGGACGATGGCCGGGTAGTCCAGGCTCAGCACCACCGGCACCGCGCCGAAGGCCCGCCGGTACCGGCTGCCGGGCTTGTCCGGCGCGTTCGGGTCAGCGATCCTCGGCCAGCGCATGTGGGTGAACTGGTCGGTCAGGCCCTGCACGGAGTAGGGGAACTCCATGGCCGAGGTGCGGTGCTGGCGCAGCAACCCGCCCCAGCGGTAGGCCGCGAACACGTTGGCCAGCTCGAGCACCGAGAGCGCGACCGGCACCGAGAGGTCGATCTCGTACACCGCGTCGGCCAGCGTGACCAGGTCCCGGGCGGTCTGGGTGAGCGCCTCGGACTTCGTGTGGAACACCGTGCCGTCCGGGTTCACGGTGCCGAGCTTCTCACCGCGGACCGGCGAGTAGCGCGGATGGGCGTCGCACTGCATCCAGTCGCAGGCGGCCAGGATCTTCCAGGGCAGGCCGACGCTGGCGGCGACGTCCCGGTAGACCAGCTCGGCCCGCGCCAGCGGCTTGCGGGCCGACGACAGCAGCGCGCTCTTGACCGCGGTCGGCATCTCCGGCTGGTACCGCGGTGCCGCCCGCCTGGCCTTGGCCGTGGGGCTCTTCCGCTTGGGTGCCTTCCTGGCCGGTTCCTTCTTGGCGGCGGGAGCATCCTTGGCGGTGGGGGCGTGGCCAGCGGGCTGGATGACGGCGGTCAGCGTGGCGTCGGTGGCCGGGGCGGAGTCGGTGCCTGGGGCTGACGAGCGGACGTCGGCCGACGTGCTCGCCTCAGCCGCCGGCTGGGCTGCGGGCTGGGCCGACGGTTGGGCCGAGCTGCCAGTGCCGCCGGTGTCGCCCGCCGGGCTCCCGCCCGTGCTGCCCGTGCTGCCTGAGCCGCCTGACGAGCTCCCGCCGGTGCCGCTCGCGGCGCGCGCCGCGCTCCCGCCTGCGCCACCCGCGGAGCTTCCGGCGGTGCCGCTCGTACCGCCCGGACTTGCCGCCGTGCCGCCCGCCTGGCCCGTCGAGCTGGCCGAACTGCCCGCGGCGCCACCTGCCTGGCCACTCGGGTTGCCGGTGCTGCCCCCGGAGCCACCCGTGCCATTCGCCGGCCCGGTCGCGCCGGTGCCCCAACCGCCGGTGGAGGTACCCGTGGCCGGGACGCCGGGGATCTCCGCCTGGCCTTGTGACACGTTCGCCGGGCTGCCGCTCGGGGTGGCGAACGGGTGCGGCACCGTGACCGGCGCCGGGTTGCCTGGCGACCCGGACGCCGAGGCCGTGGGGCTTGGAGCGGCGGTGGGCGGGCTGGCCACCGGCTGGCTGGCGCGAGCCGACGGCGAGCTGGCCGGACTGCCCACGCCCGGCGAGGTCGCCCTGGCGCTGGGCCGGGTGGCGGCGGCCTTGCTGGCCGGGTGGGACTGGGTCGCGCCGTGCGGCTGCGCCTTGGGGCTGGCCGCCGCCGGCGACGCCGAGCTGGCTCCGGCGCTGGCGCCGGACGTCGCGGCCGAGGAGGTGCCGGCGGCGGAGGCGTCGTACCGGTAGAGGTTGTACTGGCGCATCAGCGAGATGAGGCTCGACCCGTAGTTCGGGTCGGTCGCGTAGACGCCGGTCAGCGCGTTGGCGAAGGCGTTCGGGCTCTGCTGGTTGGCCATCGCGGCCGTGTAGGAGCCGCTGCTGGCGAGCAGCTTGCCGTGGTCCTCGATGCTCTCGGCCACGTCGTTGTAGACGCGGAAATCAGCTGTGGTGCTGACCGCCTGGCCGTTGTAGACCTCCTGGGTGGGCAGCGAGACGCTGCCGGCCGGGCCGGTGCCCTTGATCCCGAACAGGTTGTGGTCCTCGCTGGCGAGGCTGCTCTGGCCCCACGCGGATTCGTCGATGGCCTGGGCGATCGTCACCGCCGCGGGCACGCCGTAGGTCCGCTGGGCGGCGAGCGCACCCGGGGCGATCTGGCTGATGAACGCCCGCTGGGCGGCTGAGCCGGGCGCCGCCGCCGCGGAGGTGGCGGCGGACGCGGACGCGGTCGGGTGCCGCTGGTACGACGAGCTGGACGACGACGACGAACCAGAGGACTTCGTGCCGGACGGGCTGCGGGCGGCGCCCGCCGCCGTGGGCATCCCCGGGATCGACGCCGAGGAGGCGGACGACGGCGAGGACGACACCGGCGACGGGGACGAGCTGGACTTCGGTCCGGTCTTCGGCTTGGCCGCGGTGCCGGCGTGCCCGCTGGATGCCGCCGCGGAAGGCCGCGCCGCGCTGGGCGACGCCGAGCTGGCGGGAACGCCCGGGATGGAAGCGCTGGCGGCCGACGTGGCCGACGAGCCCGTGCTGGTGCCCGGCGCATCTGAGGCGGTGGTCGTCGCGGTCATGGTCGCGGTACCGGGGATGGCGGCCACCGCGTCCTCCGCCTGCTGGTCGTCCTGCGGGGTGGCCGTCGATCCCCCCGCGGCCTGCTGGTGCGTACTCGGTGCCGGGGCCGGCTTCGCGGCCGCCGAACCGCCCGAACTGACCGACGCGGTGGTCACCGCCGGGAGGTCGCCGTTGTCGACGAAGCCCTGGACCCCGTTCGAGCTCAGCGAGCCGGAGTACTCGTGCGCGTTGACCGAGAAGTTGGGCAGCGAGTCGCCGCCGATCGTCGACAGCACGCCGCCCGAGTACCCGGTGACCACCTCGACGTGCTGGTCGAACAGCACCCAGTCGCCCGGCTCGGGCCCGTAGCCGTCGCCGATCGCGTGCCAGCGCTGGTGGGACTGGGCGTCCTGCACGATCGAGGTGATGTCGAGCGAGCCGGAGTTGGGGTCGACCCGGGCGTCCGCCCAGTCGTGCAGCGGCCACGGATAGGTCGAGCCGCCGGTCACCCAGCTCTGCTTGCCGGCCAGCTGGGCGCCCAGCTGCAGGGTCATGCTGGCGAAGGCCGCACAGGACTGGCCGTGGTCGCCGCCGTCGCGGCTGTCCTGCTGCCAGATCAGCGCCTCCATCTCGGCCGGGGTCTTGCTCTGGGCCAGCTTGGCGTAGTAGCTGGCGACCTTCACGATGGCCGAGCGGACCACCGACTCCTCGGTCGCCCCGTCCGCGGCGGCCGGCTGAGCGGCCTGGTCGAGCGCGGTGAGCGTCACCGGCACGCTGGACGGCGAGGCCAGGTGCTCGGGCGTTCCGTGGGCGAAGGCGAAGCCGGTGATCGCCCCGCCGGTGCCCAGGCTGACCAGCGCGGTCGCCTGCTGCCACCACGGCTTGCGAGGGGGGTGCACAGATTCACCTTCTTCCGGTGTCGGGTCGGCGGAGCTGCCGCCGTGGTCGCGGCGGCCGCTCGGGCCGCGTGGTGGTCAGAGCCGGTACTGGGCGGGGTCCTTGAGGATGGCCTGGACTTGCGAGTTGCCCGGGTTCCCAGCGTTCTCGAACAGGATCTCGGCCGCTTCGGCCTGCTGGGCGGAGGCGCCGACCGCCCACTTCTTGTAGACGTCGGACACCAGCGCGCCCTGGCCTTCGGGGGTGGTGATCGGCATGGCGCACACGCTGGGGAAGCCCGCTCGGGAGGTCACCTGGGCCGATCCGGTGTACCGCAGGCAGTTGGCCGGGTAGCTCTCCAGGCCCGCCTGCACCGACGGGGTGCCGTTGGCGCCGTAGGACGAGGCCCCGCCGATGATGTTGTTGATCGCCCGGGCCGCCACCTGGAGGCTGTCGATCGGGTCGAGCGGGTCGTACGGGTGGTGCAGGTTCAGCGACCAGGCGACGTCGGCGCCCTGGGCCGGCGAGATCGGCTCGAGCCCCTGGCGCCCCGTCTTGGCGTCGTTGAACTGCGGATTGTTCCCGCTGGCGAGGAGCGAGAAGACCCACAGGATCTGCTGCGTCTGCTTCCCGCAGGCGAAGTTGACCTGGCCTGGCTCAGACATCACGTCGGTGTTCTGGCAGGCGGTGGTGACCTCCGCCTTCACCGTGTTCACGCTGGCCGGCCAGGAGGCGCCGCTGCTGAGCACGATCGTGACCGCGACAGTGATCAGGATCAGCAGGCTGGCGCCACCGCCGACCTGGTACTTGCGCTGCCGCCACCGGCTCGGGTGATAAGTGCTGCCCCGGCCCTGGTTGACCAGCAGCTCGGTGCGGTCCACCTCCGGCGGCTGCTCGGTGCGGGCAGGGCGGACGGTCCGGGCCGCGCCGCGGCCGGTGGCCACCCGGGTCGCTCCCGAATCGGGCCGCCCCCGGACGGGCCGCAGGGGCGTGGTCCGGGCCGGGTCGCCCAGCTCGTCCAGGTCGTCCAGGGTCAGCTGGTGCGTGTCGTAGAGCCGGCTCAGCTCCGGGTCCCGGGCCAGGGCGGCCGCGGCGAGCTTGCGCTCGAAATCACGCACAATCTTCACAGCGGCCTCCTCGGCGGCGCGGCTCGGCGGGTGGTCTCCGGTGGCCGCCTCGCTGGGGTGACTGCCACACGTATGACCTCACTCATGCAGGTAATTAGAACACATGTGCGATCAAACCTCAATCGAAATGTCAGACCCAAGTGCTAGGGGAACACAAGTTCGACTGAGTCGCATTCCCTTCGGGCGAATCCGCCCAAACTGGGTGCGCAAATCCGCCCCAACCGGGCGGCGGCCCGGAGGGCCTCGGCGGCCGTCCGGCCGCTGTCCGGCGACCACCGGGCCGGGCTGCCCCGCCGAGTTGCGCGGGTCGACCGGCTAGGATTGGGTAGCGCTCGGCAATCGGCCGCGACCTGACGGGAGAGCGCTCTCATGGGCACTGGTCCGGGACCGGCCCGGCGGCCGACCCTCGAACAGGTGGCCAAGGTGGCCGGGGTCTCCCGCGCCACCGTATCCCGGGTAGTGAACGGGGTCGAGTCGGTCGACCCGGACATCCGCGAGGCGGTCGAGCGGGCGATCGCCGACACCGGCTACGTGCCCAACCGGGCAGCCCGGTCCCTGGTCACCGGCCGGACCGGGACGATCGGCCTGGTCGTGTCGGAGCCGCGGGCCGAGCCCGGCGGCGGGCCGCCGGCCAGCCAGGTCTACACCGACCCGTTCTTCGGCCGCATCGTGGCCGGCGTCCTCGGTGAGCTGGCCCCCCGGCGGGTTCACCCGCTGCTCATCCACGTGGATTCGGCCCCTGCCCGCGATGAGCTGCTGGCCCGGCTCGGGCAGGGCGACATCGACGGCGTGGCGCTGGTCTCGGTGTGGCCGGACGACCCGCTGCCGAGGCTGCTGGCCGCGTCCGGCGCACCGGCCGTCATGTTCACCCGGCCCGGTCAGCCCGCCGCCGTGACCTACGTCGACGTCGCCCACCAGCACGGGGCAGAACTGGCTGCGGCCCGGCTGATCGCCCGGGGCTGCCGGCGGGTGGTCGCGGTCGCCGGGCCCGCCGAGCTGCCGGCCGCCCGGGACCGGATGGACGGATTCCGGGCCGCGATGGGGCGCTCCGGACAGGTGTCCGTGCCCAGCGCGGAAGGCGCCTTTTCACTGGCAGGGGGCCAGCGAGCCATGGCCCGGCTGCTGGCCGGGGTACCCGACCTGGACGGCGTCTTCGCCGCCAGCGACCTGATGGCCCAGGGCGCCCTGATCACGCTGGCCGACCACGGGCGCCAGGTTCCCGACGACGTGGCCGTGGTCGGCTTCGACGACAGCAGCGTGGCCATCGCCTGCCGGCCGCCGCTCACCACGATCCGCCAGCCGGTCGAGCAGATGGCGGCCGAGGTCGCCCGCCTGCTGCTGGCCCGCATCGACGACCCGGATCAGCCGCCGAGGTCGGTGATCTTCGAACCGGAGCTCGTGGTCCGCCAGTCCGCCTGAGCCGCTCCGCTCTCAGCAGAGGGCCTAGCGGCGGCACCCGGCGCCGCAGGAGGCTGGGGTCATGCGCGATTTCCGGTTCAGCTGCAACGTGTTCGGTTTCCGGTCGCAGGCCGAGTTCATCGGGTACTGCCAGGACGCGGAGCGGTTCGGCTACTCGACGATCTTCACCGCCGACCACCTCGGCGGCCCCGCGCCGTTCCCGCCGCTGGTGCTGGCGGCCAGTGTCACCGAGCGGCTGCGGGTCGGGACGATGGTGCTGAACGTGCCGTTCTGGAATCCGCACCTGCTGGCGCGGGAGGCGGTCACCGCCGACCTGCTGACCGACGGCCGGTTCGAGCTGGGCCTCGGGGCCGGCCACATGAAGTGGGAGTTCGACGCGGCCGGCATCGCCTGGCCGCCGCTGCCCGAGCGGGTCGGCCTGGTGGCCGCGACCATCGACGAGCTGGAGCGCGTTTTCGCCCAGGGCGGCTACCCGGAGCGGCGCAAGCTGGAGGAGCTGACCGGCCGCCCGCCGATGGTCCCGGTCCAGCGGAGCGGGCTCAACGGCACCGGCCCGCCGCTGATCATCGGCGGCACCGGCGACCGCATCCTCGCGCTGGCGGCCGAGCGCGCCGACATCGTCGCGGTTGGCGGCCTCATCCAGGCTCCGGGCGAGCCGCCCGGCACGTTCAACCTGCAGACTGCGGCCGAGGCCGACGACCGGGTCGCCTACATCCGGGCCCAGGCGGGGGAGCGGGCGGACGAGCTGGAACTGCATGCCCTGATCCAGATAGTGGTGGTGACCCCGGATCGGCGGGCGGCGGCCGAGCGGGCGGTGGCGGAGGGCGGCCTCAACCTGACCCCGGACGAGGCCCTGGAGACGCCGTTCCTGCTGCTGGGGACGGTGCCCGAGATCGCCGCCCAGCTCGTGGAGCGGCGGCAGCGCTTCGGGTTCAGCTACCTGACCGTGCACGCGCCGTACATGGCGGCGCTGGCGCCGGTCATCGAGCTGCTGGGGGCCGGCGCTTAGCCGCGGCGCTCGACGGCCGCCGCTAGCTCCGGTCCGTCCGCGGGAACGTGACCTCGTTCATGATCACCCGGATCGCGGCCGCGACCGGGATGGCCACCAGCGCGCCCACGATGCCCAGCAGTACGCCCCCGAGCAGGACCGCCACCAGGCTGACGACGGCCGGGACCTCGACCGTGCGGCCCATGATGCGGGGCACGATGAGGTAGTCCTCGGCCAGCCGGTACACGATGTAGAACGCCAGCGTGGCCACGGCAATCGGCAGCGACACGGTCAGCGCGACCAGCGTGACGATGAAGCCGCCGACGGTCGACCCGATGACCGGTATCAGGTCGAGGATGGCGACGAGCAGCCCCAGCAGCGCCGGGTAGGGGATGCCGAAGATGATCATCCAGACGAACGTGCCGAATCCGGCGATGACCGACGTGATGAAGTTGCCCAGCACGTAGCCACCGACCTTGACCGCGATCTGGTCGGTGATCAGGATCGTTCGCGGCCGCCGCGAGTGCGGGATCAAGCGGTAGAAGAAAAGCTTGATCGTGGGCAGGCCGGCCAGGAAGTAGATCGTCAGCACGATCACGCCCAGGATCTCCGAGAACGTGCTCAGCACCAGCTCACCGGCGCCCAGGACCCCGCCGAGCACGGATGTCCCCTTGCTGCTGAGCAGGTTGGTCAGCTTGGTCTGGAGGTGGTACTTGGCGTTGAGCTTGCCGAGCTCGGAGTTGTGGTCCTGCAACTGCTTGACATACGTCGGGATCTGATGGATGAGCGCGGTGGTCTGGGAAGTCAGCGGGGGTACCGCCGCCGCCAGGAAGCCGCCGATGATCCCGGCCAGCGCGAGCAGCACCACGGTCACCGCCGCCCAGCGCGGCCAGCCCCGACGGGTCAGCCAGCTCACCACCGGATCCAGGCCGACCGCGATGAACAGGGCCAGGCCGACGATCACGAGGACCGAGCGGGCCCGGATGAGCAGCTCGACCAGACCGTAGGTCACCGCGACCCCGAGCGCGCCGGTCATCCCGATCCAGAACGGCGACCGCCGGTTCACCCGGCGGCCGGGCTGGTTCGTCCGGTCCGGCTGCTCGGCCAGCTCATGCGCGGCCTGGACCGCTTCCTGGACCCGGCTCTCGGCCTCGTCGGTGCTGCCGGGCTGGTTGGCGTCGTCGGCGGCGTTCGGGCCGAGGTCGGCGGCGTCCTTTTCCGCCTCGCGGGCACTGGCGGGCGGGGTGTCCTTGGTCCTGGCGTCGCCCGTCCTGGTACTGCCCCGATCTGAGTCGGAGGTACTCAACGTGTCCTAGCCAACACGGAAATCTCCCCTTGCCGGCCCGCCGGCGGGATCGCTGCCATCGCTGGCAGGCATGCTCTTGGCCGGTTCGGCCGTTTCGTTGCCCGGCCCGGCCGGGTCGGCCGGATCGTCCGCGGTCAGCTTTCCCATAGGGCCGGTATTATCCGCCACCTGGCCGTCCGGGTGTCCAGAAGATCCGTTATCGGGACCTCCATGGGCCATCATGCCGGATACGGCGTGGCGCATCGCACGCCACCCGGCGCCGCGGGGCGCCTTGAGGGAGGCGTAGGCCAGCGCTCCCGCCGGGATCGGCAGCCAGAAGTTGACCAGCCGCCAGGCCAGCACCCCCAGCGTAGCGACGTTCCTGGTCACGCCGAAGCTCACCAGCAGCAGCGGGGCGATCGAGTCGACCACCCCGAGCCCGGCCGGGGTCACCGGCAGCGCGCCCGCCACGTTGGCGATGCCGTACGCGGCGAACAGCTCGACCGGGTTGGCCAGGTGGCCGAACGCCGCCACGAAGCACCACAGCGAGGCGGCGTCCAGCAGCCAGTTCATCGACGCCCAGAGGACCGAATCGGTCAGCACCCGCCGGTCCTGGGCCAGCGCCCGGAAGCTGGCGCTGGCGTCCACCACCACCTGGCCGAACCGGTCCCCCCAGCCCTTGGGGAGCCGGCGGCCGATCGCGTCCATGATCCGGGCGGCACGGCCGGTGCCCCGGGTGATGCCGAGAACCAGCAGGCCGACCGCCAGCATCACGACCGCGCCCAGAATAGCGACCGACACGTAGATGGGGTGGAACCCGGCCAGCGGGATCGACACCACCAGGGAGAGCCACAGCAGCACGTTCAGCACCACCGTCGAGCCCAGCCCCTTGGCCGCCATCATGACGCCGGTCTCGACCCCGGAGACCCCCTCGGTAGTGAACAGCCTGTAACCGATACCCGCGCTGCCCAGCGTGCCGGCCGGGATCACGTGGGCGACGGCCGCCGCCGCCATGTCGATTCGGAACAGGGTGAACAGACCCGGGCGGCCCTCCGGTCGCAGCAGGGCCCGGGTCAGCAGTGCGTAGCAGAACAGCGACACTGCCTCGAGCACCACGCCGGCCGCCATCCAGTACCCGTTGATCCGGTTGACCAGGTACAGGTCCTTGCGCGCTCCGATCAGTTCCGGCACCACCAGGTACTCAATGATGAGCACGATGATGAAGAGCACCACACCCCGCCGCAGCGGCTTGACCACCAGTGGGAGCCAGCCCCTCCTGCCCCGTGGGCGGCCCGGTGGCGTGGACGACTCCGGGCCGTCATCATTCCCCGTCACATTAGACGTCTACCCCAGATATGGGGCAGAACACGGCATGTCACAGTGCCCCCGCTCCACCGGGCCGCCTGAAGCGGCCTTCACCTCGCTCATTGAACCAAGCGTGGCGTAGGCGATGAGGTTGCTCAGGTAGTGCCCGGTGCTCCGGTCGAAGTCGCCACCGCAGGTGATCAGCCGCAACTCGGCATCCGGGGCCGGCCCGTAGACGATCGAGGTCGGGAACGCAGCCTTCGGATAGGACTGGACGCTGGTCACGCTGAACTCCGCCACCGACTTGTCGGCCCGGGTCACGTACACCTTTTCGCCCGCCTTCAGGTCGCGCAGAAAGTAGAAGACGCCTGGCCCGGTGTAGGAGTCGACGTGACCGGCGATCACCGCCGAACCGACCGCCCCGGGCCGCGGGCTCTCGGTGTACCAGCCCGCCACGGTGGTGGTGGACGGCACCTGCAGGCTCCCGTTCTTCTCCAGTCCGAGATGCGTGATCGAGGTCCTGACCCCGATGGCCGGGATCGTCAGCGAGACCGGCAGGCGCGACCTGGGTCTGGCCGGATATGCCGCCCGGTGCCTGCGCGGTCTGGCTGGGCACCGGGCTGAACGTGGGCGCCGCCACCTTGGATGGCTTGGCGCTCAGGCGGGCGGCCGACGCGGCCGCGTGGGCGTGGCCGGAGATCGTCAGGCCCGCCGCCCCGGCGCCCACGGCCAGCAGGCCGACCGTGAGCGCCGCGACGGGCAACAGCCGCTTGCGCGGCAGCTTCACCTGGTCACCGGGTGGCCCCGCCCCGGGCGATCCGGGTGCGGCGCAGGCTGGCCCAGCCGGCCAGCGCCAGCAGCGCGCCGGCCGCCATGGTCGCCAGCCACGGCAGCGAGTTCAGCGGTTGGGGCGCGGTACCGCCGAAGCCGGTGGCGGCTCCGCCCGAGGCCGCGACCTGGCTGCCGGCCGCGTCGGTCAGGTTGTCGACCTTCAGCCCGTTCGCGCCGTCCAGCACCACGATCGTATGCACGGTGTCCGCCGACAGCTCGGCCGGCGCCGAAGCGTCAGCGCCCGACGAGGAGAACTTGACCGTGCCGCTGCCGGCCGCGAGCGGCTGGTAGGGGGTGGAGGAAGCGAAGGCCAGGTCCTTGGCCAGCGTGTTTGAGTCGTACGACACCGTGACCTTGTGTTCCTTGAGCGAGGCCTGGATGACCCGGACCAGCGTCTTCCCGGCCGGAGCGGTCAGCTCATCGTTGAAGACCTGCAGCCGGAGACCGGAGGCAGGGCCCATCCCGGCCACCGTGTAGGACTTGCCCGCCGCCACCGAGAAGCTGGTCGAGAGCACCGGCGTGCTCGACGGGGCGGCGCCGGCGGCGCGCATCGCCACCGTGTACTGGCCGGCCTTGACCGACATGTAGTCCGAGACGTTGCCGTAGGACACATGGCGCAGGATAACGGGGTTGGCGGTGCTGCCGAAGGCGTACATGTAGACGTCCACCGCGGGCGTGTTCGGCGACAGGTGCGCGCACCGCACCCAGCCCACCCCGCCGGCCGCCGGCGTGCTGGTCGCGGCGGACGCCGACACGGCCGGCGCCACCGCGGTCACGAGCGCGACCAGGCCCGCGAGCAGGGCGGTGGCCGCCGAGAATCTGAACACACGCAAAAGCGATCTCACTGGTACTCACCTCTCATTTATGAAGGAAAATGCCCCCCCAGAGGGAGCAGCAAGGTGCCCGGGAGCCTTGGTCCCACCCGCTACCGGGTGCCCTGGTTAATCAGGAAGTGCCGCCGGAGAGAAGTCCCGGCTGGTCGGGCGCGCCAAACTCGATGCGCAGGGCGGACTGGCCGTTGGCCAGCTGGACGATTGCGGCGTGGGCCGGCAGGTACGAGCCGCGCTGCGCCCGTACCTGGTTCAGGCCAGCGGTGAGCGCGGCGGTACCGGTCTGGGCCGGCGCGTCGACGACGATGACCTCGCGGTAAAGGATCGGCGCGCCCGGCCCGGTGTCACCGAACGAGCTGACGTCGACCGGACGCTGCGAGAGCAGCGCGGCCAGCGTGACCAGCAGCCGGGAGTCCACCTGGCCGGCCCGGACCTGGGCCGCCTGCTGCTCGCCGAAGTGAAAATGGTTCCGCAGCAGCTGAGCCCCGGCCGACTTGCGGGCGGCCAGGTCGGCCTGCTCGCTGGTGTTGAAGGCGGCGGCGCCGAAGTTGGCCACCGAGCGCACGTCCACCCGGCTGGCGCCGGTGCCGAAGGTGGCGATCAGCTCGGGCGCGTACTCGCCGACCAGCTGGCTGCCGAACTGGCTGCGGACCGACGAGGTGGCCACCACCACGTCCGCCCCGAGCGGGTCGGGGGTGGTGGCCTGGATGGTGGTCAGCCGGGCGGCCGCGACGCCGTCCGACTCGAGGGCGGAGCACGTCAGCGGGTCACAGGCGATGACGTCGCTGGACGTGACCTGCTGGGCGACCCAGGTGACGGCCTGCGACCGGGCGGCCGCCGCGGCCGACAGCGCGCCGCTGGAGCCGTTGCCGCCGCTGCCGTTTCCGGTGTGACCAGCCCCGCTGGTGCCGGACCCGGTGGCGGCGTGGCTCTTGGGCTGCCGGCTCAGCGCGCCGGACAGCTGCAGGCCGACCAGCGCTGCGATGACCAGCAGCAGCACGAACGCCACCAGCGGCCAGCGGATGCCGCTCCGGCGCCGGTCCGTGCCCGCGGGCGCACCGGGCTGGCTGCCGCTCCGGCCCGCGCCGGTGAGGCGGCGGAACCGGCGGCTCGTCCACAGGCTGATCGTGGTGGCGAGCACCTTGCCCCAAGACGGCTCGGGCGCGGGGGGTGCGGGAGCCGGGCGGAGAACTTCGATCTGATGGGCGTGCGGCGCTTCGACGACGCGGCCGACGACGGGCTGGCCATCGGGCCTACCGGCGGCTGGCGCAACCTCAGGCTCACGGGTACCTACCGCCTCATCAGGCACACTGGCAGCTGGCCCCCCATCAGCCCCATTGGCCTCGTTCGTCTCGCTGAACTCAGGCGCCTCGTACGTGGTGTTACTGGGCCCGGGCACATCGTCGGCGCGGGCGGCCCCAGGCTCTCCGGCCTGGCCGCCATCGGTGGCTGGGGCAACGCTGACTGGCGGTCGCGCGGTCCCCGAAGTAGCAGAGTCTCCCTCGGCCACGAGAATGGTTCCGCGCGGTACGGGATTGCGCTCTGCGTCGCGCATGCCTTACTACCCCCACCGCCGCATGTAGCCAATACGGCTATGTTCGGACATCTCAGCACACAGTGTTACTTCAGATCAACCGATATGGCCACTTGTGCACGTTTCGATACGTGAGGTGACCACTGCCGGGGTGGCATTGACGTCAATGTCAATGCTGCGAGAATGACCCCATGCCCGCGACACTGTGGTCGGTCCGTACTGGCCGGGACCGGCTCGACAGCCAGACCAGGGCCGCACTGGTCACGGCGGCCAGGGGCGCGTTCTCCAAGCTCGGCTACGCCCGCACCACCGTCGGCGACATCACCGAGCGGGCGGAGGTGTCACGTGCCACCTTCTACGTGTACTTCGCCTCCAAGGACGACGTTTTCCGCGTGCTTACCGAGCAGCTGAGGGACGAGTTCCTGGAGGCCCAGCGGGCCCGGTCGGCCGACCGGGACGACCCGGTCGCGGTGGCCGTCGCGGCCGTGACCGACTTCGTCGACGTCTACGCGGCCAACCTGGCCTTCATCACCGTGCTCGAGCACCAGGCGCTGACCGACCCTCAGCTGCGGGCGCTGTGGCACGGGATCCGGGAGCGGCTGCTCAAGCGGATGGTCCGGTTCGTCGGGGCGCTGGTCGCCGACGGTGTGGCCCATCCGCTGGCGCCGCCGGACATGGTGGCCACGGCCGCGTCGGGGATGGCGGTGCGCTTCGCCCCGCTGATCGCGGCCCAGCCTGACGACCGCGCGCAGATCATGGACCATCTCAGATGCCTGTACCTGCAAACGCTGGGTATCGACCCGCAGGTGCGGACCGGGCGGACGGAGGAGCGATCGTGACCAGACCGGCGACGGGGGCCGTGGTGACCGGAGGCGGCGGCGGGATCGGGCGCGCGCTCGCCCGGCGGCTGGCCGCGGGCGGTGCCCGGGTGGTGGTCAACGACATCGACGCGGCCACCGCCCAGGCGGTGGCCGATGAGATCGGCGGCCTCGCCGTCCCGGCCGACGTCGCCACCCGGGACGGTGTGACCGCCCTGATCGCCAAGGCCCGCGACCACCTCGGTGAGATCGACCTCTACTGCTCGAACGCCGGCATCGCGGTCGACGGGGACGTGGCCGGCGAAGGCCCGGCCGCCGCCGAGGCCGACTGGCAGCGGTCCTGGGACATCAACGTGATGGCCCACGTGCGCGCGGCCGAGCAGCTGCTGCCCGGCTGGCTGGCGCGGGGCGAGGGGCGGCTGGTCATCACCGCCTCGGCGGCGGGCCTGCTCACCATGCTCGGCACCGCGCCGTACTCGGTCACCAAGCACGCGGCCGTCGGCTACGCGGAGTGGCTCGCCGCCACCTACCAGCACCGCGGCCTGAAGGTGCACTGCCTGTGCCCGCAGGGCGTGCGGACCGGCATGCTGTCCGGGGCCGGGCGGGCCGGCGATGTGGTGCTGCGGGACTCCGCGATCGAACCGGAAGAGGTGGCCGAGGCGGTGTGGGCGGCCCTGGCCGAGGACCGGTTCCTGATCCTGCCGCACCCCGAGGTGGCCGGCTACTACGCGCTGCGGGCGGGCGACACCGACAAGTGGCTGCGCGGCATGAACCGCCTGCAGCAGCGCATCGAGACGGGAGGCACCCAGTGAAGGCATGGCAGGTCCGGCAGTTTGGTGAGCTACAGGACGTGCTCACGCTGGCCGACGACGTCCCCGACCCCGAGCCGGGCCCCGGCCAGATCTTCGTGCGGGTCCTGGCCGCGGCGGCCAACTTCTTCGACATCCTCATGTGCCAGGGCGGCTACCAGGTCAAACCGCCACTGCCGTTCACGCCCGGAGTCGAACTGTGCGGAGAGGTGGTCGCGCTCGGCCCCGGCGTGACCGGATTCACGCCGGGGGACCGGGTGGTGGGATCGGCCGCGCTGCCGGCCGGTGCCTTCGGCGAGGTTGCGATCATGGACGCCAGCGCCGCCTACCCGGCTCCGGAGAAGCTCGACGACGCCGAGGCCGCCGCCTTTTTCATCAGCTATCAGACCGGCTGGTTCGGGCTGCACCGCCGGGCCGCGCTCGCGCCCGGTGAGACGCTGCTGGTGCACGCGGCGGCGGGCGGGGTCGGCAGCGCCGCGGTCCAGCTCGGCAAGGCGGCCGGCGCCCGGGTGATCGGCGTGACCGGCGGCCAGCGCAAGGCGGCGGTGGCCCGCGAACTCGGGGCTGACGTGGTGATCGACCGGACCGCGGAGGACTTCGTCGCGGTGGTCAGGGAGGTCACCGGCGGCCACGGCGCCGACGTGGTCTACGACCCGGTGGGCGGCGAGTCCTACGACCGGTCGACCAAGTGCATCGCGTTCGAGGGCCGCATCCTGATCGTCGGCTTCGCCGGCGGCCAGATCCCCCGGCCGGCCCTCAACCACGCGCTGGTCAAGAACTACTCGATCGTCGGGCTGCACTGGGGGCTGTACGCCACCAAGGACCCGCGGTCGCTGCGTGACGCCCACGACGAGCTGCTCAAGCTGGCCGCCGCGGGTGCGATCAAGCCGCTGGTGAGCGAGCGGCTCGGGCTGGCCGACGTCGCCGACGGGCTGGAGCGGCTCGCGGCCGGCCAGACCACCGGCCGGCTGACGTTCCAGCCCTGACGCGAGGAGACCGGCATGACGACCAGCGAAACCGAGATCCCGGGCCTGGACCTGGCCGCGTACGCCGCCTACTTCGAGGGCGTTCACCCCGGCGCCATCGACGGGCCGCTGAGCGCCTCGGTGCTGCCCGGAGGCAAGTCGAATATCACCTACGACGTGACCGACGGCGAGCACCACTGGGTGGTCCGGCGGCCGCCGCTGGGTCATGTGCTGGCGACCGCGCACGACATGGGCCGCGAATACCGGGTCATCAGCGCGCTGTCCGGGACCAACGTCCCGGTGCCGGACGCCTGCCTGCTCTGCGAGGACCCGTCGGTCATCGGGGCGCCGTTCTACGTGATGAGCAAGGTCGCCGGGACCGCCTACCGGACCGCCGCCCAGCTGGAGGCGGTCGGAGCCGAGCGCACCCGGGTGATGGCCACCCGGATGATCAACACCCTGGCCGACCTGCATGCCGTTCAGCCGGCCGCGGTCGGGCTGGCCGAGTTCGGGCGCCCGGAAGGGTTCCTCGGCCGTCAGGTCCGTCGCTGGAAGCAGCAGCTCGACGCCTCGCGCAGCCGTGATCTGCCCGGCGCCGATGAGTTGCACGCGGCGCTGGCGGCCCACGTCCCGGCCGAGTCCGACGTCGCGATCGTGCACGGCGACTACCGGCTCGACAACCTGCTGGTCGGAGAGGGGGATCGGGTGACCGCGGTCCTGGACTGGGAGATGGCGACGCTCGGGGACCCGCTCACCGACATCGGGCTGCTGCTCGCCTACCAGGCGCTGGCCCACCTGGACACCGGCTACGCGGTGGCCGACGCGGCCACCGCCCCCGGCTTCCCGGACGCGGCCGAGATCACCGACGCCTACGGGCAGCGCAGCGGCCGGGACCTGTCCAACCTCGGCTTCTACCTCGGGCTGGCGTACTTCAAGATCGCCGTCATCTGTGAGGGCATCTACTACCGCTTCAGCCAGGGCCAGACCCTGGGTGAAGGGTTCGGTGACATCGGCGCCGCGCCCGAGCCGCTCATCCAGGCCGGCCTCGCCACGATGAAGGAGTACTTCTGATGGAATTCGGGTTCGACGACGTCACCATCAAGCTGCGGGACAACCTGCTGGCCTTCATGGACGAGAAGGTCTATCCGGCCGAGCCGGTGTTCGCCGAGCAACTGGCGGCGCTCAGCAACCACTGGGCCTGGACCCAGGTGCCGATCCTGGCCGAGCTCCGGGCCGAGGCCCGGGCCCGCGGTCTGTGGAACCTGTTCCTGCCCGGCGAGCACGGCGCGGGCCTGACCAACCTGCAGTACGCGCCGCTGGCCGAGATCACCGGTCGCAGCCTGAGCCTGGCTCCGGCCGCCCTCAACTGCTCCGCGCCCGACACCGGCAACATGGAAGTGCTGGCCGGGTTCGGCACCGAGGAGCAGCGCAAGACCTGGCTGCAGCCGCTGCTGGACGGGGAGATCCGCTCGTCGTTCGCGATGACCGAGCCGGACGTGGCGTCCTCCGACGCGACCAACATCGCCACCCGCATCGAGCGCGACGGCGACTCCTACGTGATCAACGGGCGCAAGTGGTGGATCACCGGCGCCATGAACCCGGACGCGAAGATCCTCATCGTCATGGGCAAGACCGACCCGGACGCCGCCCGGCACCGCCAGCAGTCGATGATCCTGGTTCCCCGTGAAACCGAGGGCCTGATCATCAAGCGCGGCATGCAGGTGCTCGGCTACGACGATCACGAGCACGGCGGCCACGGCGAGCTGGAGTTCCGCGACGTCAGGGTGCCGGCCAGCAACCTGATCGGCGCGGAGGGGGACGGCTTCGCCATCGCCCAGGCCCGGCTCGGCCCCGGCCGTATCCACCACTGCATGCGTTCGATCGGCATCGCCGAGCAGGCCGTCGAGCTGATGTGCGAGCGCGCGCTGAGCCGCACCGCGTTCGGCAAGCCGCTGGCCGAGCAGGGTGTGATCCGCACCTGGATCGCGGAGGCCAGGGTCCGCATCGAGCAGCTCCGGCTGCTGGTGCTGAAGACGGCCTGGCTGATGGACACCGTCGGCAACAAGGGCGCGCACAGCGAGATCCAGGCGATCAAGATCGCCACCCCCGAGACCGTCGAATGGATCCTCGACAAGGCCATCCAGGTCCACGGGGCCGGTGGGCTGTCGCAGGACTTCCCGCTGGCGGGCGCGTTCGCCGGCATCCGGACCCTCCGATTCGCCGACGGCCCCGACGAGGTGCACAAGAACTCGCTGGCCCGGGCCGAGCTGAAGCGCCACGCCGCCAAGGCGCCGACCAGCTGACCCGGCCGCGCGCCCGGCCACCGACCCGGCCGAACACCCAGCCGCTGGCTTGGTTGGGCACCCGGCCCGCGAGGCGCCCAGGGCCCCCCAGCTCCTCAGGGCCGTCCAAGCTCCTCAGTCACATGTGGCACGTGAGCCGCGATGTGTCTCAGGGGCCGGGGGTAAGTGGTTCTTGAGCACCGGGCCGCTGGCTTTGCGCGGGGACCCGGCGGCCGGCCCGGCTGGCCGGACCGGGTCGGCCAAGCCTTCGGCGCCGGGCACGCTTGCCGGTCATGATCCATCGCTCGGTTGCGTTCCCAGTGAATAGCGCTGTGAACGTAACCGAGCGATTGATCTTGAGACTCCCGGGATTTGAGAGCTGGGTGAGGCACGCCCGGAGCGCACCCCCAGCCGGTCTGCTCGGCTGAGCGGCGGGCGACGGCAGGACAGGGAGGGGCTACGAAGGATCTTCCTCCATCCCGGAGCCCGAAGGCTCGGCCGGCCCACTCGCGCCGGAGCTCAGCGGCGGCCGGAAAATGGCCGTCCGCATGCCCTGTCTGCCGCGATCGTGGGGATTTACAATTTGCGAATACGCTCTGGGCTAGAGCGATTGGGAGGCGGAATGCCAGTTCAGGACCGGTGGATCGTCGTTGGCGTCGACAACGGCGGCACCACCAACAACGGCACCGCCCTCGATGCCGACAGCCACTTCCTCATCGACCGGCTGGCCGAGATTCCGAGCTACGTCCGGGAGGGGCCGGACAAAGCCGTGCGGGCGCTGGTCGATTCGGTCGACCACGTGCTGGCGCTGGTGGACCGGCCCCGGTCCGCGGTCCGGGCGGTGGGCCTCGACACCCCCGGTCCGGCCAGCGCCACCGGGGTGCTGTCCTCCCGCGGCGCCACCAACTTCGCTGCCCCCGAGTGGTGGGGGTTCGACATCCGCGGTGCCCTCGAGGAGCGGCTCGGCCTGCCGGTGATCTACAACAACGACGGCAACGCGGCCGCGCTGTACGCCCACCACACCCGCTACGGCGACGAGTCGGACCAGCACAGCTCGGTGTCCGCGATCGTCGGCACCGGCCTGGGCGGCGGCGTGGTGGAGTCCGGCCGGGTCGTCGGCGGGGCGGCCGGCATGGCCGGCGAGCTCGGGCACGTCCCGATCCCGATGGAGGGCCTGCTGGAGGAGGGCCAGCCGCGGCCCGAGTGCAACTGCGGCCAGCTCTGCGACGTGGAGAGCGTGGCCTCGCTGACCGGGATCCAGAAGAACCTGCTCCCGTACTGGCTGACCCGGTACGAGGGGCACGACCTGGGCCGCGACGTCTCCCTCAGCAAGGCGTCCAAGCTGGTGCGCGGCTACGGCGAGGACGGCGACGAGATGGCGCTCAAGATCTTCGGGCAGCAGGCGATGGCGCTCGGCCGCCTGTTCACCTTGGCCTCCAATTTCACCGACCCGGACATCTACTTTGTCGGGGGCGGCGTGGTGGAAGCGGCCCCGCACTTCCGTGACTGGTTCCTGGCCCAGGTCCGCGAGCACACCAGCCTGCGCGTCGAGCAGGCCCAGGTGGCCGAGTTCGCGCTGGTACCGGACCTCGACATGGCGGGCGCCCGCGGCTCGGCGGTGGCCGCCCGCGACTGGCTGCAGCGTGCCTGAGCAGCGTGGCTGAGCGGGGGAGGCTGAGCGCTCAGGGCAGGTCGGAGGGCGGGACGAGCACCACCATCGTCAGCTCGACCGGATCCTCGGTGTCGTTGGTGTAGCGGTGCGGCAGGCCGGCCGGGAAGCGGGCGCACTGGCCCGGGCCGATCTCGTGCTTCTCGCCGGCCACGGTGAGGGCGAGGGTGCCGGTCTCCACCCAGACCATCTCGCGGGTGGCGGGCGCGTGGGCCTCGCCGCCAAATGTCTCACCGGGGTTCAGCGTCCAGCGCCACAGCTCGACCGCCCAGGGCGGGTCGGTGGCGCCGAGGATGGTGCCGGTGCCGCCGGCCGGTCCCCGCCACAGCACCCGCCCGCTGTCGGGGGCGGAGATCTGCACGGTCGGCTCGCCACTCACGTCGACCAGCCGGGTGACCGGCACCCCGAACGCGTCCCCGATGCGGGCCAGCGTGGCCAGGTTGGGATTCGAGCGGCCCTGCTCCAGGGCGACCAGCACGCCCTTGCTGACGCCGGACCGGGCGGCCAGCTGGTCCAGGGACCAGCCGCGATCCGCGCGCAGCGCCTGCATCGTGCGGGCCACGGCGATCGTGAGCTCGGGTGGTTCGGTCACGGTAGCGGCTCCCGGCTGATCCCCGCCGGGGTCCGGCGGTCGGTATAATGAACTATGTAGTCTTATATACCGACCGGACGTAGCTCTGCCCCCACGCCCGGCCGGCTGGCTCGCCCTCGCACCGGAGGTCACGACCCATGGGCACGATCCTGGCACTCGCCGCGGCCGTGCTGTACGGCTCGGCCGATTTCCTCGGCGGGGCCGCCGCCCGCGCGCCCGCCCGGTCTCGGTGCTGGTCGTCACCACCGCCGCCGGGGCCGTCGTCGTGGTGCTGGCGGCGCTGCTCATCGGCCTGGCCGGGATCGGGGGCCGCGGACCCGGCGCCCTGACCACGCTGGCTGGGCCGGCCGGGCTGGCCTGGGGGGCGGCCGCCGGGGCGGCCGGGGTCGTCGGCCTGCTGCTGTTCTACCTCGGGTTCTCGGCTTCGCCGATGAGCGTGGTGGCGCCGGTCTCGGCGCTCGCGTCCACGCTGCTCCCGCTGGGGGTGGCGCTGGCGCAGGGGGAGCGGCCCGGGCCGGGGGTGATCGCGGGCGGAGTGATCTGCCTGGTCGCAGTGGTGCTGGTCAGCCTGGAGCGCCCGGCCGAGGCCGAGGCGGAGGGCGCCCGTTCGCCCGCCCACCGGCTGCGGGGCCTGGGCTACGGGCTGGCCTCGGGCGTCATGTTCGGTCTGTTCTTCCTGTTCCTGCGCAACGCGGGGACCTCGGGGGTGCTCTGGCCGGTGGGGCTGGCCCGGATCACCGGCGCCGTGCTCGCGGCCGGGGTCTGGCTGCTGGCCCGGAACCCGCGCGTGGCCCGCGGCCCGCGCGGGCGGCCCCTGCGCGCCCTGGACCCGGGGGTGCCCGGCGCCGTGGGCGGCGTGCGTACGGTCCTGCCGATCGCGCTCGCGTCCGGTTCGGTCGATGCGTCCGCCAACGTCTGCTACGTGCTGGCCACCCGGGTGGGACTGTTCGGCGTGGCGGTGGTGATCACCGCGCTCTACCCGGGGATGACGGTGCTGCTGGCGCGGCTCGTGCTGGGCGAGCGGATGCGGCGCATCCAGCGGATCGGCCTGCTGCTGGCGGCCGCCGGCGTCATCTTGGTGACTATCTAGTAACCCGTAGTAGCGAACATCGCCCAGACTCCTGCGGCCGGATGAAGTGCTCCTCATCCGGCCGCAGGAATCCCGGGGAAGGGGAGCGGCGGCGATCGTCAGAGATCGTCGTCGTCGCCCTCTTGCTTGCCGGGGAAGATCAGCCCACATACCTCGAGGTAAAGCTGCTCGGGGTACGGCAGATAATCCACCACGCGCAGCGCCTGCTCCTGGCCGGCCGACTCCAGGATGAACTCACCATACCCGAGCAGCCGCCCCAGCGTTGAGCGCTGGAAGCTCATGTCCGTGACCTTGACCAACGGCATCATCGCGACCTTGCGGGTGATGACGCCGGTGGCCAGCAGCATCCGCCGCGAGGTGACGATGAAGTAGTCCTGCGACCATTCGACGACCTTCTCCACCAGGTAGAGCAGCAGCAGCGCCCAGGCGATCCAGACGAAGCCGACCACCCCGGCCTGGTTCCGGGCGACGGTGGTGCTGATGACGGCGGCGATCACCAGCCCGAGCAGAACGATGAGGATGGGCTTCAGCAGTACGGCCGGGTGCTTGCGAACGGTAATTACCTGGTGCTCATGCGGCAAAAGGTATTTGTTGACCGCGTTGGGAACGGTGTCAGTCCCCGGCACCAGCCTCATTATCTTGCCTGAGCGTTAGCTCTAAGGATGCTCACAGAGAATCCAGGAATGACGAGAATCCACGCGCCACCGACGACAGGAAGTTGCCGATATTCGTGATGATATGTGCGGCCCCGCTGGGATCTTTGATCACGAAAAACAAGATGAAGGCAATCGCGGCATAGCCAGCGATCTGCTTCGGTTTCAACGCGCGCCTCCTTGGACCCGTTCCCAGTCCAGATTTTATCGCCACCACAGCTTAACCTATGGCGCTTCACCGACCAATGACTACTGAATGTAACCCTACTGGCCGTCCTGGCGCTGCGTCGGGGGCCCCGCAAGCGGGGTCTTCCAGCTTGCCAGGGACGATTCGATTTACCCCGTATTTTGCCGCCACCGGCGTGGCGGCGGGCGGGGGACACGCCGGGCCGCGACGGTGTGATCCAGATTCGTCCGGGCCGCTGGCCCGGATTACCGTCAAGCTGACAAAGTGTGACCAGATGGTCCGGTATCCGTAGCTGGACGGCCCGGTCCCCGGCCAGCGGCCGACGGATCGGCCCACCCCGGGCCCACCCGGCGCCTACCCCGGGCTCACCCCGGCCGCGGGCTTGCGCGGCGCCCGCTCGCACCGGAAGCTGCGATTATGCGTAAATGGCAGTTTGGCCGCCTGCAGCCCCGCCATCTGGCAGCATTCCCACCGTGCACAGGATGTTTGCGGGATGACGATGACCGAGAACGCTACTGATTTCGCGGTCATCGCGTACCGGGAGGACGAACGCTGGGAGGCCGACGTCCTGCCGGCGGCGCTGACCGAAGACCTCAGTGGCCTGATCCAGGTACTACGGCAGCAGCCGAGCGTGGCCGGGACGCTCGGTTTCGTCGGGGTCGGCGACGACTTCTTCATCGCGGTCCGGGTGATGGGCGGGGAAGCGTCGGTGTTCCTGTCCGACGTCACCGCCGCCCTGGACTGGCCGCTGGCCGCCCAGGCGCTGCGCCTGCTCGACATCCCGGTGCCGGACGAGGATGAGGACCTGGACCAGGTGCTGCCCGCCGGTGACCTCTCGATCTTCGCCGACATGGGGCTGGAGGAGTGGGAGCTGTGCGCGATCGCCGGTGACCTCGACCTGTTCCCGGACGAGGCCGTGGCCAGCATCGCCGGCCGGCTCAAGTTCCGCGAGCCGATGGAGCGGGCGCTCGAAGTCGCGCTCGGCCCCTGACCCATCCGCCGCCCGTGAGCACCTGAGCGCATGAGCACCGGGTACGAGGCACAGTTCGCGCCCGCGATGCGGCTGGCGCTGGAGGAAGCGGCTGCGGCGGCGGCCGGCCTGGATCCCGATGCCGCCGACGTGCCGGTCGGCGCGGTCGTGCTCGACCAGGCGGGCACGGTCATCGCCCGGGCCGCCAACCGGCGCGAGGCTGACCGTGACCCCACCGCGCACGCCGAGCTGCTGGCCATCCGGGCGGCGGCCCGCCGCCGGGGGGAGTGGCGGCTGACCGGCTGCACGCTGGTGGTGACGCTCGAGCCCTGCACGATGTGCGCGGGCGCGGTGACCCTGGCCCGGCTGGACCGGCTGGTCTACGGGGCGCAGGACGCCAAAGCGGGCGCGGTCGGCTCGCTCTGGGACGTGGTCCGGGACCGGCGGCTGGCGCACCGGCCCGAGGTCATCGGGGACGTACTGGCGGCCGACTGCGCGGCCCTGCTGCGCGACTTTTTCACCGCCCGGCGCTGAGACAGCCCTGGCCACCTCTGAGTCTGCTCTGACAAAGACCATGATCGGCTGGCCCGCGTGCGGGGACCGCTGTAGTCGGGTAAGCTCACCCGCGGTGGAGTCGCCTAGCGGCCGAGGGCGCACGCCTCGAAAGCGTGTGAGGGGGCAACCCCTCCGTGGGTTCAAATCCCACCTCCACCGCTCTGCCGTCTGACGGGGGCGTCGAGGGCCTGGCTTGCGACGCGTATGCGGTCTACCCGCAGCTCGTCATGAGGGTCGCCGGCCTACCCCGAGGTGAACACATGTTTGAACCGCAGGGGATAACTTTCTTCCTGCTTTTGATGGTGATATTCGCCGGCCTGGTGGTGTGGCTGGTAGTTGCCAAGCAAATAGCGTTGCGTGTTCTCGCCGCTTGCCTCGCGTTTATCCCGGCGATGCTTTTCGGCGTCGCGGCCGTTAACCGGTACTACAACTACTACCAAACGTGGGGTGCAATCGAAGCTGACTTCACCAACCAGGGAGTGGCGACGCTGCCGCAAGGCCCGCACCTGGCCGGTAAAGGCGGCGACACAATCACCAAGCTCGGGCTTTCCCCACAGGCACGAGCCGAGGCGACCCAAACCGGTTATTTGTTCGAAACGACGATGCCGGGCAAGCTGAGCAAGATCTCCCGGACCGTCTACGTCTATCTGCCGCCTCAGTACTTCATGGCCAAGTACGCCAGCTACCGATTCCCCGCCATCGAGCTGCTGCACGGCTCGCCGGGTTCGCCGGAGCAGTGGATCGACCCGATGAACATCCTGCCCACGCTGGATGACATGATCGCCACCCATCTCGCCGACCCGGTGGTGCTGGTCATGCCGGACACCAACGGCGGCCAGGACTACTCGCTGCAGTGCCTCAACGCGGTCGGCGGCGCCCAGGACGCGACCTACGTCGCGCTGGACGTGCCGAACTTCGTGACCGCCAATTACCGGGTCCAGCCACCGGGCAAGGCCTGGGCGCTGGCCGGCCTGTCCGAGGGCGGGTTCTGCGCGGCCAACCTGGCCCTGCAGTACCCCACCAAGTTCGGCTTCGCCGGCACCATGAGCGGGTACTTCGCGCCGCTGGACAACCAGACCCCGAAGGACAACAAGCCGGGCGCGCCGCCCGTCTACACGCTGCCGTTCGGCCACGACACGGCGCTGAAGGACCGGAACACGCCGAACAAGTACATCAGCGTGATGCCGCCCGGCACGATCATCCCGCGCTTCTTCCTGGCGGCCGGGGCGGACGCCGCCCAGGACGTGCAGGCGGCCGAGAGCTTCCGCCAGCAGCTCCAGCTCTACCAGGCCAACGTCCCGCTGTACCTGGTGCCCGGCGCCTCGCACGACGCCAGCGCCTGGCGGGGTGCGGAGCGCCCGATGCTGAGGTGGATGACCCCCCAGCTGGAGCTCAACGCCCACAAGGCCGACGCGGCGATCGCGGCCCACCAGCACGCGCTGGCCGAGGGCCGGGCCAGGGACGCCAAGGACAAGGGCAAGACCAAGGTGCCCGCGATCATCCGGCTCCCCGCCACCGCGCCCCCCGCCGCTAAGTGAGCCAGCCCGGCCGGACCAGACCGCTCTCGTAGGCGAACACCACCAGCTGGGTACGAACCCTGGCCACCGGCCAGGCGGGTGACGCTGTCCGGGACCGGGATGCCCGCCCGCAGGCCGGGTGACGGCTCGGGCGGGCCGAAGGACGTGTGCAGCGGGATGGCGCCGGCCCAGACGTTGAGCTCGGCGTCGGGCGAATCGTCGTCGTCGGGGCCGCCGGAACGTGCCTTGACCGACGCCTCCTCGATCGGCAGCGCCAGGATCGAGGTGGCGCTCAGCTCCTTGCGGTTCGGCGTCCGCGCCTCACCCCAGCGGCCCGGCAGCATCTTCTCGGTGAACGCCTCGAACGCGGCCAGCCGCTCGGCCGAGTCCTCGACCCGGCGGAACCGGCCCAGCACCACCACCGACTCGTAGTTGGCCGAGTGCTCGAACACCGACCGGGCCAGCACGATCCCGTCCAGCCGGGTCACGGTCAGGCAGGCGGGCACCCCGCGGGCGAGCGCGCGGACCGTGCGGCTGCCGGTCGACCCGTGGATGTAAACGACCTGGCCGACCCGCGCGTACAGCATCGGGATGCAGTACGGCTGGTCCCCGTCGGTGAAGGCGACGTGCGCCATCAGGCCCCGGTCGAGCGCCGCCTCGATCGCCGCGCGATCGTAGCGACCCTGCTCCGGGATGCGCCGCACCCGCACCCGGCTGGAGATCGGTTTGTCGGTCATGAGGCAACTATGACCTGATCAAGGTGGCCAGGCCATCCAGCAGCCGCTGCAGGCCGAACTCGAAGATCCGGTCCAGGCTGAAGTCGTACTCCTGGCTGACCAGCCGCTGGAAGATCGGGTAGTCGGCCGCCGGCACCAGGTCGTGCAGCTGCGGGACCTGGGCGTCCAGCCACTCCTCGTTGTCCAGGCCGGTGACCGCCTGCGCCTCCGCCTCGGCCTCCAGGTTGATGGCCATGCCGCGCACGAAGTTGAGCAGGGCCAGGTGGGCGGTGAACATCGTGTCCAGGTCGAGCCCGCGCCCGTCCAGCGCGGCCAGGGCCGCTTCGGTGAAGGGGATCGCGGCGGGCAGCAGCTGCGGCCGGGTCATCGACAGCGCAGAGGCCAGCCACGGATGGCGGCGGAAGCAGGCCCACATCGTCCGGGCCGATCCCTCCAGCCGGGGCCGCCAGCCGTCGGCCGGATCGGCAACGAACCGTATCTCGGTGAACACCACGTTCATCATCTGCAGCAGCAGGTCGTCCTTGTCCGCCACGTGCCGGTACAGCGACATCGGGGCCGTGCCGAGCTCGGCCGCGACCCGGCGCATGGACAGCGCGGCCAGCCCCTCGGTGTCGGCCACCGTGATCGCGGCCGCCACGATGCGCTCGGCGTCCCCGGGCCCGCGGTCGGCCGGGGTCCGCGCCGGGGCGCCCGCCGCCCGGCTCGCGGGTGGCCGCGCGGCCGCTGGCTGGGCCGGGGGAGCCGGCGGCCGCTCGCTGACCACGGTGCCGACCCCCGGCACCGGCCGCACCAGCCCGTCGCGCCGCAGGGTGGCCAGCACCTTGGTCGCGGTGGCCATGGCCACCCCCCAGCGGACGGTGATCTCGCGGGTCGACGGCACCCGCTGGCCGGGGCCCAGCTCGCCGCGCTCGATCCGGCCGCGCAGCTCGGCCGCAATCCGCGCGTAGGGCGGTGTGCCGTCCATGTTCAGCTCCTCTGTTCCCGACGATTAGTGTACTAGTGCGCTTGGACTCCACCGCCTCGCAGGTCAGCCGCTCCGGCCGGCCGTGGAGGCCGGGCTCCCGCTCGCTGCGGTTACTGGTGCACTAGTACGATAACCCCTTTGACGTGCCATGATATTGATTTAAAAGGTTGCCAGCGGTGTACGTACTAAGTACGCTGCGAAGCATGGATAACAAAGACATCCTCATCTCCGGCGCCAGCATCGCCGGGCCCGCGCTTGCGTACTGGCTACGCGCCAACGGCTTCAACCCGACCGTGGTGGAGCGCGCGCCCGCGCCCCGGCCGGGCGGCCAGACCGTCGACCTGCGCGGCGCCGGCCGCACCGTGATCGAGCGGATGGGCCTCATGGGCGGGGCCCGCGACCTGTCCCTCGACCAGGTCGGCATCGCCTGGGTGAACGACCGGGGCCGGGTTACCGCCCGCATGCCGGCCGAGATGTTCGGGGGTGAGGGCATCATCTCCGAGATCGAGATCCTCCGCGGCGACCTCGGCCAGCTGCTCTACGAGGCGTCCCGGCCCGGCACCGAGTACCTCTTCGACGACACCATCACCGGGCTCGAACAGGACGACTCTGGCGTCAGCGTCACCTTCGAAAAGGCCGCGCCGCGGCGGTTCGGCCTGGTCGTCGGGGCGGACGGCTTGCACTCGGTGGTGCGCGGGCTGGCCTTCGGGCCCGAGTCCGGCTGTGTGCGCCCGCTCGGCTGCTACACGGCCTGGTTCACCGCCCGGGCCGACCTCGATCTCGGCGGCTGGTACCTGATGCACAACGCGCCCGGTGGCCTGGTGGCCTCGGCCCGGCCCGGGCGGCTGCCGGGCGAGATCAAGGCCGGCCTGAGCTTCCGCTCGGAGCCGCTGGCCTACGACCGCCGGGACGTCGCCGCCCAGCAGGACATCCTGGCCCGGCGGTTCGCCGGCGTGGGCTGGGAGGCCCCGCGGCTGCTGACCGCGATGCGCTCGGCCTCCGACTTCTTCTTCGACTCGCTCGGCCAGGTCCACCTGGACCACTGGGCGGCGGGCCGGGCCGTGCTGCTCGGCGACGCCGGATACTGCCCGACCCCGCTGACCGGCCTGGGCACCAGCCTGGCGCTGGTCGGCGCCTACGTGCTGGCGGGCGAGCTGGCCGCCGCGAACGGCGACCACCGCGCCGCGTTCACCCGCTACGAGCAGGTCATGCGCCCGTACGTGACCCGCGCCCAGCAGCTGCCGCCGGGCGGCATCAACGGCTTCGCCCCGCAATCGCGGGCCATGATCCGGCTGCGCACCGCCTCGATGACCATGATGACCCGCTGGCCGCTGCGGGCCCTGATATCCGGCCAGTTCAGCAAGGCCGGCGACATCGACCTGCCGGACTACGAGCTGGCCACGACCCCGTCCGCCGGGGCCCGGTCAGGGAGTGGCGGTGGCTGACGGGGTGGGCTCGCCGGGGATCGTCTCCAGTGACTGCCAGGGCGAGCCGGACGAGCCGGTCCCGGCCTGCGGGGCGGTGCCCTCGTTGTTCCACTTGGCCTGGTACGGCAGGCCGGCGAACAGGACCCGGTCCCCGGCGTGGTACTCGGTCCTGATCGACCAGACCGGGTAGGTCCCGGCCGCCGGCTTGGCGGTGGCCGGGGCGTGGTCGCCCGGCAGCACCGGTCCCAGCAGCTCCCAGGCCGACTGCCAGGAGTACTGGACCTGCGCCTGCGGGTCGTCACCGGTGTTGTACCACTTGGACTGGTAGATCTCGCCGGCCTCGGTCACCTTGTAGCCGCTCGGGTAGTCGGCGGTCGCCGACCACTGCGGGTAGGGCGCGTCGGCCGGGTTGGTGTTGGCCACCGCGGGCTGCACGTCACCCGCCGATGAGGTGGTGGTCGCGCTGCCGCCGAGCCCGCCCAGCACCTTGGAGAACTGCAGGCCCGACTGGGTGGTACCGCTGCAGGTGTTGGACAGCAGCCCGGTCTGGGCGAACGCCGAGCCGCACTGGCTGTCCCGGTTGACCGACCACATCGACACCCGGCCGAGGTGCTGCGCGGAGGCAAACGTCGTCAGGCCCTTGGCGTTGGCCAGCGTGAAGATCTCGTTGCGGATGTCGTTCTGGCCGATCATCACGGTGGCCCCCATCCGCTGCCAGATCTGCTCCGGCTGCAGCTTGATGCCGTAGCGGGGGTACAGATCGGCCAGCTGGGTGTGGGTGGACTGCAGCGCCCGCTCGGTCAGCTTGAGCATGTTGGCGGCGGTCGCCGGGGCCGGGCTGAAGTCCATCGTCATCACGTTGATCCCGGTGATCGACACGTGTGCCCGCAGCATCGACTCGATCACCGACAGCGCGTCGCCCTGCAGGCCGGACGGCTCGACCGGCAGGGTCAGCCAGACCGCGAGCTGATGGTGCTGCTGCCTGGCCGTCTGCTCGAGCTGGGCGATCGCGTCCGCCCGCCGCTGCTCGGCCCCGAAGTCGCTGAGCGCGGCGCCCTCGATGTCGAGGTCGATCGTGGTCAGCTGGTAGCGGTCGATGACCTGCTGGTAGGCCGCGGCCAGGCTGGCGGCGCTGGTGCAGGCGACGTCGAGGCTGGTGTGGGCCTGGCCGCCGAACGAGACGATGGCCTGGGCCCCGTTCTGCTGCACCTGGGCGATGCGTGAGCTCATCGCCAGCGACTGATCGGCCTGGGCGAGCGTGTAGGCCCCACCCCAGCTGGGGTTGCAGCCGGCCTTGGGCTGGGCCACGACGAACCCGAGGACCGTCTGCCGGGCCGCGTCGGCCGACGGGTTCTGGAACTGGTAGGTCGGTGTCAGCGTCGCGTCGGCGTAGGGCGCGAACCAGGTCTGGCGGGTGACGGTGGCCGCGGTCACGATCCGGTTGTGGACGGTGGTGTAGCCGCCGTAGCCGGCTCCGCCCAGCACCACCAGCGCCACCAGCACCCGCAGCAGCGAGAGCTTGCGCCTCGGGCTGTCGTCGGTGCTGGTCCGGGGGGCCGGCACGGACCCGGGGTGGCCAGCCTGATGCCGCCGGGTCCCGGCCCGCTGATCGGGGTCCTCGAACCCCACTTCCAGCACCGACCGCCAGTCGGTGGGCGGTGCGGGCTGGTCGGCGTGGCGGCGCGTCAGCTTCCGGCGCCGCCGTCCCTGCTTGTACAGCAGCGAGGTGGCGTGGATGAACCCGTCCACCACCGAGTTGCGCAGCCCGATGAAGGACTTGGCGGCGTAGCAGGCCAGCACCACGTTGAGCGCGGCGTAGGCCATGTTCTCCACCCGGTTGTGCCGGTAGGCGGTGTAGAACGTGAAGCCGGCCAGCGCGATCACCAGGTAGGGCGCGATCACGAAGAACGGCGGCACCACGGTCCGGTTGCGCACCTTGGGGGTGCGCGCGAACGCGGCCTTGGAGGCGGTGATGCCCTGCACGACCGAGGACATCGTGCCCGCCAGGTTCACCGGCAGCAGCACCAGGTTGAAGCCGTAGATGCGGAAAACGTCCAGCCGCTTGTAGCCGCAGTAACGCAGGTCGCTGGCCATGGCCAGGAAGTACGGCAGCGCCAGCACGCCCAGCAGCGGGCTGATCAGGGTGGCGGCGAACGGGAAGGCCAGCAGGACGAGCAGGCTGGCCGAGCTCCAGCAGATCGAGGCCATGTAGTTCCAGCGCAGGAACAGCTCGCCGAACCGGGTCCGGCGGCCCTGGGCCTTGCGGGCCCGCGACTGCCGGTGCAGCTTGGGCAGGATCAGCAGGCCGCCGTTGGCCCAGCGGGCCCGCTGGATGCACAGCGAGCCGAAGTCGGGCGGGGTGGCGCTGTAGCTCAGGCGTTCCGGGTAGTTGTGCAGCCGCCAGCCGTGCACGCCCATGTCGATGGTGGACTCGGTGTCCTCGATGACCGTGCGGTCGCGGATGTAGTGCCGGATCTGCCAGTCGCCGACGTAGGACGTCTCGGCGATGTCGTCCAGCGCCCGCTTGCGGATGACGGCGTTGGCGCCGACCCAGAACGTGGCGTCGTAGTAGGTCAGGCCCTGGTGGACGATGTGCTGGAGGTCGGTGGTGGCGCCCGCGATCCGTTCCAGCCGGGTGGCCGAGCCGGGGAACGCGCTGTAGGGCGTCTGCGCGATGGCGACGTCGCGGTACTCGCTCTGCGCCATCAGGTGGACCAGCCGCAGGCAGTACTCCGGTAGCAGCACGCTGTCGGCGTCGAGGGTGACCACGTAGTCCGGGCCGGGAATGTTGACGTCGCAGTAGGCGGCCGGCGCCGGGACCAGGGCCAGCCCGGTGACCGTGCGCTTCTCCCGGTAGGTGCCGCCCATCAGGCCCAGGTAGCTGTTGAGGTTCATGGCCTTGTTGGGCTCGTGCGAAAGAGACACGTACCGCTTGCGCTCGAAGCTGGACAGGTCGGCCCGGAACGTCCAGACCAGCCGGCGGAGCAGCCGCCGGAACATCAGCGGCTCGAGCACCACTCCCTCGCCGGCCGATTCGAGCAGCGCCTCCTGGATGGCCCGCAGCGACCGGGCCAGCCGGAGGATGACCTCGTTGACCAGGAAGGCGTCGGTGTGGTCGATGATCTCCTGGTCCTCGGCCAGGTCCTCCAGCCAGGTGGCGGCCTCGTCGTAGTACCCGGCCAGCGTGAACATGGCCCCGGCGCCGAGCGGCGTGCTGCTCTCCGACGCCAGCTCGAACGAGTGCAGCGCGCGGGTGAACCGGGTGGCGGGCCCGGCCAGCAGCTGCTGGATCTGCCGCGGCAGCGCCCGGGCGGCTTCGAGCTGGTCGCGGGCCTGCCGGTTCTTGGGCACGAAGGGGTCGTCGATCAGCAGCACGATCCGCTTGTCCGGGAACTCCTGCAGCGCCGCCGACAGCAGGGTGTTGCGGATGACCCGGGCGTCCTCCTGGTAGGAGGGGATGATCGTGGTCAGGCTGGGCGCGCTGGTGTCGTAGAACTGGTCGAGGATGGCCCGGCTGGACCGGTGGTGGGTCCGCGTCCGGTAGCAGAACCCGAGGCGGCTCAGCAGGTAGGCCAGGGCGGAGACGGTCAGCAGGCTGACGATGAGCAGGTAGAGCACTTCCTCCGCACGGGCCACCGCCGACTCGTGGCCGGCCGCGAAGAAGTCGTCGAAGAACCACTGGACCAGGTAGCCCAGCCAGGCCGCGACCGTGACGATGATGGCCAGCCGCCCCATCGCCACCCGGCGGTCGCTGACCGGCTTGGGCACCATCGGCATGGCGCGGGTGCGCCGGTCGCGCCCCCACTGCTTGCGCGGCCGCCGGGGCTCGCGGTCGGGGATGTCGTCGGGCGTGATGATCGGCAGGTCGGCGGTGTCGGCCGCCGCGTTGGCGCGCGCGGCGGCCGGTATCCGCATGTCGGGCACGGTGCGCTGCCCGACGTGGACCAGCTCCGGCACGTCGGCGTCTGGGGTTGCCGAAGGCATGCCCCTCCACCCCCCTCAAGGTTGGAACCGCCGGGCCGTGCGAAGGCCGGCCCGCTCACCTGGTCACGCGGTTCCCCCACCGGCAACCCGCTAGTTGACGCTTGAATCATGGTGCGGGTTGTCCTGGAAAGCTTCGGCTACTCACGGTTACGCCCGAATCGTGCCTGTATAGCCACGTGCGATGTCACTTGGCCGCCCGCCGGCGGCCACCCTGTTGCGCACGTCACACCGCGGTGGCCAGGGGCGGGTACCTTGTACGCGGCTGCCGCGGTAACTACGGTCGAGGCAACTGCCGGCGATGCCTGTCGGGGAGGGTGCGGTGCCAGCGAAGATCCCCCAGCCGCTCGGCGGGTTCTGCTCGCTCGTGAGGTTCATGGAGCGGCACGGGCTGCTGTCCAGCCCGGCGAAGGTACTGGTGCAGCCGCACGGCGAGCGGCTGAAGCACCACAACCCGAGGTGGATGGTCAAGCCCGGCCCGGCCGTCGATACCCGGGACGTCGTGGTCGAGGGCCGGGGCGGCCCGATCCCCGCGCGGGTCTACACCCGTCCCGGCACCGGGCCGGGCGCGCCCGCCATCCTGTTCGTCCACGGCGGCGCGTTCATCGACCTGGGCGTGGATCACTGCGACAACGTCCAGCGCGGCCTGGCCGCCCGCACCGGCTACGTGGTGGTGGGGCTGTCCTACCGGCTCGCCCCCGAGCACCCGTTCCCGGCCGCCCTGCACGACTGCGCCGACGTCCTGCAGTGGATGCACGACAGCCGGCCGGGCGGTCTCGACCCCCAGCGGATCGCGGTCGGCGGCGAGAGCGCCGGCGCCAACCTGGCCGTGGCGCTGTGCCTGTACGCGCGGGACAACGGCGGCCCGGCCATCAGCCACCAGTCGGTCTACTACCCCTTCACCGACACGTCGCTGTCGTCCCCCGACTGGGACAGCGGCCTGATGCCGGGCGCCGGCCGCCGGGCCGGCGAGCTGATGGTCCGCCTGTACGCGCGCGAGCACGCCGATGACCCGCTGGTGAACGTCCTCGGCGCCGACCTGCGCGGGCTGCCGCCCGCCACCGTCATCACCTGCGGCCACGACATCCTCCGGACCGACGGCCTGCGGCTGGTGGAGGCGCTGCGGGCGGCCGGCGTGGAGACGCTGCACACCCACCACGACGACATGCCGCACGGCTTCCTGATGCTCTCCCGGCTGACCCGCCGGTCCGACGAGTCCATGGACGAGATGGCCCGCGAAGTCACCAGGCGGCTCGGTGCCGGCGAGGCGATGTCGGCTCCTGGTCTCGATGGCGGAGGATGAGGGATTCGAACCCTCGAGGGGTTGCCCCCAACACGCTTTCCAAGCGTGCGCCATAGGCCACTAGGCGAATCCTCCGCGGGCAAGCTTACCGTGACCGCACGCCGCTGGTGACCCAGATTCCCGGCCCATGATTGGCGGGGACGGGCGAGGACGGTCCCGGGCGTGACTAGACTGTCCCGAGGTCCCCCGCGCGGCGTGCATCCTGCCAACCCCCCCAGGGCCGGAAGGCAGCAAGGGTACGCGGGCTCTGACGGGTGCGCGGGGGACTCTTTCCCGTCCCAGGGACGGTGGCGGATCGCCCGGACTGGCGAGGACGGAGTCATGGCAGAAGCTCCCTCCGGGGCCGGGCTGGCCCTGTACCGCAAGTACCGGCCGGCCACGTTCGCCGAGGTAAAGGGCCAGGAGCAGGTCACCGAACCGCTCCGGCAGGCTTTGCGCAGCGGCCGGATCAACCACGCCTACCTGTTCAGCGGGCCGCGCGGCTGCGGCAAGACCTCCAGCGCCCGCATCCTGGCCCGCTCGCTCAACTGCGTCCAGGGCCCCACGCCGGACCCGTGCGGGGTCTGCGAGTCCTGCATCGCGCTGGCGCCGTCGGGGCCGGGCAGCATCGACGTGATCGAGATCGACGCCGCCTCCCACGGTGGTGTCGACGATGCCCGTGACCTGCGCGAGCGGGCGTTCTACGCGCCGGTGGCGGGGCGCTTCAAGGTCTACATCATCGACGAGGCGCACATGGTGACCCAGCAGGGCTTCAACGCCCTGCTCAAGCTGGTCGAGGAGCCACCGCCGCACCTCAAGTTCATCTTCGCCACCACCGAACCGGAAAAGGTCATCGCGACCATCCGGTCCCGGACGCACCATTATCCGTTCCGGCTGGTGCCGCCGGCTGTTCTCCGCGGGCTGCTCGAGGACATCCTGACCAGCGAGGATGTCCGCTTCGACCCCGACGTACTGCCGCTGGTGGTGCGGGCCGGGGCGGGCTCGGCCCGGGACTCGCTGTCCGTGCTCGACCAGCTGGTGGCCGGGTCGGACGAGGCCGGGCTGACCTACGATCGGGCCATCGCCCTGCTCGGCTACACCGACGCCACCCTGCTGGACGAGATCGCCGAGGCGTTCGCGGCGGGCGACGGGGCGGCCGTGTTCCGCGTGGTCAACCGGATCATCGAGGGCGGCCACGAACCGCGCCGGTTCGCGGCCGACATGCTGGACCGCTTCCGCGACCTGATCGTGCTGGCCTCGGTGCCCGACGCGGGGGAGACCGGGCTGCTGGACGCGCCGCCGGACCGGCTGGACCTGATGCGGGCGCAGGCCGAGCGGTTCGGCATCGCCAGCCTGACCCGGGCCGCCGACCTCGTCAGCAACGGCCTGGACCAGATGCGCGGCGCGACGTCGCCGCGGCTGCTGCTGGAGCTGATGTGCGCCCAGGTGCTGCTGCCCACGGCCAGCACCGACGAGAAGGCGTTGCTGGCCCGGCTGGAACGGGTGGAACGGGGCGGCGGCCTGGTCGCCGGTGCGGCGCCGGTCGCGCCCGCTCCGGCGGCGCCCGCCCCGATGGTGTCGGCTCCGGTCGCGCCGGGCCCTGGTCGCGCTGGCTCTGGTCGCCCCGGCTCCGGTCCCCCCGGCTCGCCAGCCCCGGAAGCCCCAGCGTCCCCGGCCGCCGCACCGCACTCAGCGGCCCCAGCGGCCGCGCCGTCCCCGGCGGCCGTACCGGTATCAGCGGCCGAGAGCCCGGCGGGCTGGCCCGGCGCGGGTGCCGTCCCGCCGCCGCACCCCGCCCCCGCGCCCGCGGCCGCCAGCGGGGCCGGTGCCCCGCCAACGCCGGCCGCTGCCTCCGCTCCGGGCCCCGCCCAGGCCGCCAGCGCAGGCGCGGGCGCCGAGGCGATAACCCGCAACTGGCAGGCCATCCTGGAGGCGGTCAAGCGCGAGCGCCGGGTGGCGTGGATGCTGCTCAGCAACGCCGAAGTGCACTCCCTGGAGGACAACGTCCTCACGCTCAAGTTCGCCCGGGACGGCAACGTCAAGGGCTTCACCAGCAGCGGCTGCGATGCCGACCTGCAACGGGTGCTGTCCGGCCAGTTCGGCATGAACGTCAAGGTCAGGGCGCTGCTGGCCAGCGACCCGGCGGTGTCGGGCGGAGGCCACCCACGGCCAGACGCCGGGCGGTCCCGCCCGGCCGGCCAGGCCGCGCCTGCCACCGGCGGAGATGGCTGGGGTTCGCCTCGGTCAGCCCCGCCGGCCCCGCCGGGCCAGGGCCAGCCGCCGGGCCAGGGCCAGCCGCCGGGCCAGGGCCAGGCTGCGGGCCAGGGCCAGGCTGCGGACCAGGGCCAGACTGCGGACCAGGGCCAGACTGCGGGCCAGGGCCAGGCTGCGAGCCAGGATCGTCCGTCCGGCCCGGGCCGGCGGCCTGCTTCCGGCGGCCCGGCGGCCCCGCGCGACGCCGGCGGCCCGGGGTCCGCGGCCGTCTCCGCCGCGTCGGCGACCACCGATTCGTCGTGGCCGGACGATCCGTGGCCGGCCGACGAGTCGGCCCCTGACGGCCCGGACCCGGACTACCCGGGCGCCAACGGTGCCCGGGCGGCCCGGAACGGCCACGGTGATCAGCGCGCCAAAGGTAACCCCGGCGCGTCCGGGCCGGTCACCGGGTATCCCGACGAGATGGACATCCCCGACGCCGAGGACATGGCCTCCCCAGGCCAGACCGAGATCTCCGGGATGGACCTGATCCAGCGCGAGCTGGGCGGGAAGATCATCGGCGAGATCGATGACTGAGCCGCGTACTTAGTGTCCGCGTCAGGCCGTAGGCTCTCCAATTGACGCTGACAACACCCAATGGGGGCAACGTGAACCCTGACGGCCAGCTTGATATGCAGCAGCTGCTCGCCGCGGCCCAGCAGATGCAGGAACAGCTGATCAATGCCCAGCAGGAACTGGCCGACACCGAGGTGTCGGGGACCGCTGGCGGCGGCCTCGTCACCGCCCGGGTCAATGGCCAGGGCGAGCTGGTGGACCTGACCATCGCGGCGTCCGCGATCGACACGGACGACCTCGAAGAGACCGCGCAGACCATCGCCGACCTGGTGCTGGCGGCGGTGCGGGACGCGTACGCGCGCGCCGGTGACCTGCAGCAGGAGAAGATGGGCCCGTTCGCCAACGCGCTCGGCGGCGGGATGCCGGGCCTGCCGGAGATGCCCGGCATGCCGGGTGGCCTCGGCACCCCGGGAGCCGGTGGCCTCGGCGGCCCGACCCTGCCCGGCACCGCAGAGCGGCCGGACGGCGAGTGAAACCACGCCGCCGGCCGGGCGGCGGGACCGAGCGAGACAGGGACTGACGTGTACGAAGGGGTCATCCAGAACCTCATCGACGAGCTCGGCCGCCTGCCCGGAGTCGGGCCGAAGGGTGCCCAGCGGATCGCCTTTCATCTGCTGGCGGCCGACCCCGACGACGCGCGGAAGCTCGCGGCGGCGTTGCTGGAGGTCACCGAGCGGGTGAAGTTCTGCCGCGTCTGCGGGAACGTGGCGGAAGCGGACCAGTGCCGGATCTGCCTGGACACGCGCCGGGACCCGTCCGTCATCTGCGTCGTCGAGGAGCCCAAGGACGTCGCCGCGGTGGAGAAGATCCGCGAGTTCCGCGGCCGCTACCACGTGCTGGGCGGGGCGATCAGCCCCATCGACGGCATCGGCCCGGAGGAGCTGCGGATCCGGGAGCTGATGGCCCGGCTGTCCGACGGCACGGTCACCGAGCTCATCCTGGCCACCGACCCCAACCTGGAGGGGGAGGCGACCGCCACCTACCTGGCCCGGCTGGTCAAGCCGATGGGGCTACGGGTGACCCGGCCTGCCAGCGGCCTGCCGGTGGGGGGCGACCTGGAGTACGCGGACGAGGTCACGCTGGGCCGGGCCTTCGAGGGACGGAGATTGCTGGATGTCTGACACGCCGTCCGGCGCGGGGACGCCGGCCGAGGACTCGCCGGGCCCGGACCTGAGCCCGCTCGCCGACCAGATCGCCGAGAACGTCCGGCTGTTCCTGGACGGGATCGAGCGGCTGGCGGCCGGTGACGGCGGTGACGAGGCGGTACCGTTGCTGCTGCTCGAGGTCTCCCAGATCCTGCTGGCCGGGGCTCAGCTCGGGGCGACCACCGACGTGATCCTGGCCGGCAACCTGGAGCCGGAGGTGGGCGACGACCCGGACCTGGATGCGCTCCGGGCCGGCCTGGCCAGCCAGCTGCCGGACTGTGACGACTACGCCGAGCTGTTCGACCCGTACGCGGACACCCAGGCCACGGCGTTCCAGCTGTCGGACGACATCGCGGCGGTGGCCGCCGACCTCATCCACGGGCTCAAGCACTACCAGGCCAACCGCAAGCTGGAAGCCCTCTGGTGGTGGCAGTACTCCTACTTCAACCACTGGGGGACCCACGCGGGGGCGGCGCTGCGGGCACTGCAGTCGGTGGTGGCGCACGCCCGGCTGGACGTGGCCGAGGAGCGCACGGTCCTTTAATGAATTGTGGCCGGTTCGCGGGCGCTGGATAAACTCTGGGCGTCCCCCGCCCCGCAAGTGTGTGAGGAGTGCGCTGTTCGTGGCCCTGGTCGTGCAGAAATACGGTGGCTCTTCGGTGGCCGACGCCGACGGCATCAAGCGGGTGGCGCAGCGGATCGTGGCCACGCGCAAGGCCGGCGACCAGGTCGTGGTGGTGGTCTCGGCCATGGGCGACTCGACCGACGAGCTCATCGACCTGGCCAACCAGGTCAGCCCGCTGCCGCCCGGCCGCGAGCTGGACATGCTGCTCACCGCGGGCGAGCGGATCTCGATGGCCCTGCTGGCCATGGCCATCGCCAACCTGGGCTTCGAGGCCCAGTCCTTCACCGGCTCCCAGGCCGGCGTCATCACCGACTCCACGCACGGGAAAGCCCGGATCATCGACGTGACGCCCGGCCGGATCTCGAGCGCCCTGGCCGGGGGTGCGATCCCGATCGTGGCCGGGTTCCAGGGTGTGTCTCAGACCACCAAGGACGTCACCACGCTGGGGCGCGGGGGGACCGACACCACGGCCGTCGCGGTGGCCGCCGCGCTGAACGCGGACGTTTGCGAGATCTATACCGATGTCGACGGCGTGTTCACCGCGGACCCGCGGATCGTTCGCACCGCGCGGAAGGTTCCGCGGATCAGCTACGAGGAAATGCTCGAGATGGCCGCGTGCGGAGCCAAGGTGCTGGTGCTCCGGTCGGTGGAGTACGCCCGCCGGTACGACATGCCCATCCATGTCCGGTCCTCCTTCAGCAACAAGACCGGCACCTGGGTCACCGGGCACGCCGGCGAAAAGATGGAAAACGGTCAACTGAGCACGGTGCAGGCGGGTGCCGGGCAGAACGCGGAGGAGTCCGAGGTGGAGCAGGCGATTATCTCCGGGGTCGCGCACGACCGGAGTGAGGCGAAGATCACCGTGGTCGGCGTGCCGGACCGGATCGGCGAGGCCGCCAGCATCTTCCGCGTCATCGCGGACGCCGGCATCAACATCGACATGATCGTGCAGAACGTCTCGGCCGTGGCCACCGGGCGCACCGACATCTCGTTCACGTTGCCGCGCGACGACAGCCAGACCGCGATGACCGCGCTCCGCGGCCTGCAGGAGAAGATCGGCTTCGAGTCGCTGCTCTACGACGACAGCATCGGCAAGGTCTCGCTGATCGGCGCGGGCATGCGCTCCCACCCCGGCGTGACCGCCACCTTCTTCAGCGCGCTGGCCGAGGCGGGGGTGAACATCGAGATGATCTCGACCTCGGAGATCCGCATCTCGGTCGTGGTGGACCAGAAGGACGTCGACGCCGCGGTCAACGCCACCCACAAGGCGTTCGACCTCGACGCGGGTGAGGTCGAGGCCGTGGTGTACGGGGGGACCGGGCGGTGAGCGCCAAGCCGACCCTGGCCGTGGTGGGCGCCACCGGCGCCGTGGGCACGATCATGCTGGACCTGCTGTCCACCCGGGAGGACGTCTGGGGCGAGATCCGGCTCGTCGCCTCCCCCCGTTCGGCCGGCCGCACGCTCCGGGTCCGCGGCGAGGAAATCGAGGTACTGCCGCTGGCCGAGGACGTCTTCGACGGGGTCGACGTAGCCATGTTCGACGTACCGGACGAGGTGTCCGCGCAGTGGGCTCCGGTGGCCGCCGCGCACAGCGCGGTGGCGGTGGACAACTCCGGCTCGTTCCGGCTCGACCCCGAGGTCCCGTTGGTGGTGCCCGAGGTCAACCCGGCCGAGGTGGCCAACCGCCCCAAGGGCATCATCGCCAACCCGAACTGCACCACGCTGTCGCTGATCGTGGCGGTGGCCGCGCTGCACCGGGAGTTCGGCCTGCAGGAGATGTCGGTGTCCTCCTACCAGGCCGCGTCCGGCGCCGGTCAGGCCGGCATCGACACCCTCTACGCCCAGCTCGACAAGGTGGGCGGCACCCGGGCCCTGGGCCAGCGCGCGGGCGACATCCGCGCGGCCGTGGGCGACCTCGGGCCGTTCCCCGCCCCCCTGGCCATGAACGTGGTGCCCTGGGCCGGCTCGCTGAAGGATGACGGCTGGTCGTCGGAGGAGCTGAAGGTCCGCAACGAGTCCCGCAAGATCCTCGGCCTGCCGGACCTGCGGGTCTCGGCCACCTGCGTCCGGGTGCCGGTGGTGACCACCCACTCGGTCGCGGTGCACGCGGTGTTCGACCGCGAGGTCAGCCGGGCCGAGGCGCAGCAGGTGCTGCGGGACGCGCCCGGCGTGGTGCTCATCGACGACCCCGAGCACGGGGAGTTCCCCACCCCGGCCGACGCGGTCGGGACCGACCCGACCTGGGTGGGCCGGGTCCGCCGTTCGCTGGACAACCCGAACGCGCTGGAGCTGTTCGTCTGCGGCGACAACCTGCGCAAGGGGGCCGCGCTGAACACGGCCCAGATCGCCGAGCTGGTCGCGACCGAGACCGTCGCTTCCGCCTGACCCGCCTGCCTGGGTAAACGCCTATTTGACGGATTTGGCCGGTTCGCTACCGGTATAACGGTTCCGGGCGGGGGACACGGCGAAGGAGGAACGTGTCCTGTTCCGCGTGGGCACTGGATGGGCGGCGCATAGTGTAGCGCTCCGGGCCCTGCGGGCGAAACGGGCGAACCCGATTTCACAGGAATTTTATATATCGATTCGTGCCCAACCCGTGATCAAACCTGCTACGGTTGCCCTTCGAATGGCAAAACTGTCATAACGCAGCTTTTTACTCAACCGCTAACCGCACACAAATCGTGCGTCGCCCTTGGCTCTCTTTGGATCGTCACGGTCTTCAGGAGGCACGTCGTGACTACGACCCGCACTCGCTCGCGGGACCGCAGGGACTCTCGTTCCTCGGGCTCTCGAGAGGGCGCAGAACGCAGACCCGTCATCTTGATGTCAGCCGGTATCGGCATTGTGGTGCTGGCATTTGCCTTGGCGGTGACGTCTGCTGGTCACGTCGTACTGGCCGCGTCCGACCATTTCCTGCTCAGGTACAGCGGGGTATTTGCTCTGGTGGCCCTCACCGGGTCGGTCTGCATGGGCGTGCTGGCCACCGACCGGATCGTGCTGACACCGGGACACCGGGTGCTGACCCAGGCCGTCCACCGTGCGGTTTCGTTCGGTGCGCTGGCGTTCCTGGTCATTCACATCGTCCTGGAAATAGCCGCGCCGCACTTGGAGGAATCGAAGACGCAGCACGTGCATGTCCTCGACGCCTTCATCCCTTTTCTTTCTCAGTACCGCACTTTTTATATGGCCGAGGGCACAATTGCCTCGGACATTATCGTGCTTCTCGTTATTACCGGGATCATACGGCGGCGATTTACGGCAAGCGGCCACGCGTGGAAATGGCGCGCCATTCATTACTCGTCCTACGCGGCCCTGATCCTCGGTGTCCTGCACGGTCTGCTGGCCGGCCGCCAGGCGATCGGCTCGTTCGTGTACTGGAGCTACGGCATCGTCATCGTGCTGATCGCGCTGGCGGTGCTGGTCCGGATCCTGGCCGCGTCGCTGAGCTCGCGGGAGGCGGTGAGGTCGGCGTCCCCGCATTCGGATCCGAGCAAGGCGGCTGGGCAGTCCATGCCGGCCCGCGCCGCCGCTCTCGGCCTGATGGGTCAGCTGACCGGGACGATGCCGCTGGCCGGTGCGAACCGGGCCGTGGCCGGCCCCGGCGGCCCGGGGATGGGCGCCGGCGGCGCACTACCCGGCGCGATGCCCGCGCTCGCGCCGTTCCCCCCGGTCACGCGGCCGGGCCCGCAGGCGATCGCGGCGCTGCCGGTCGCCGACCCGGCCCCTGGCCCGATGGCTCCCGGTGCTCCGGGCGGCCCCGGCGCCGACGGCCGGATGCCCCGTCACGAGCCCGGCTACGTCGGGCCGCCGCGCTATGAAGGCGCCCCGGCGCCCCGGCCGGCCAGCCACGGGCGCCCCGGTCCCCGGGACAACGCCGGGACCGGCCCGCAGCCCCGCTACGGGACCGGGCCGCAGCCGGAGTTCGGGACCGGGCCCCAACCCGCTTATGGGGCCGGGTCTCGGCCCCCGGGTCGCCCACCGTCAGGCCGGTCAGGTCCACAGCCGGTCTACCCGGCCAGTCCTCCGCCCCGGTCCGGCACCGGCCCGATCCCGCGCGCGGGAACCGGCCCGATGCCGCAGGCCGGCACTGGCCCGATGCCGCGGCCGGCCACTGGCCCGCAGTCGCGGATGGGCACGGGCCCGATCCCGCGGCCCGGCCCTGGTACCGGCCCGATACCCCAGGCGGGTACCGGTCCTCAGCCGGTCTACCGGGAGCGGCCTGACGGCTACCGGCCGGGGCCACCGTCCGGGCCGCCGCCCGGCTACGGCCAGGACCCTCGCGAGAGCGCCTACCGGCCGGACCCCTTTTACCAGCAGCAACCGCCGGATCCCGGGTACGGGCGGCCGGGTTACGAGCCCGGTCCGGGCAGCTACCCCTACGCCGACCGCGACTACGGCCAGGCCAGCGCGCCCTACCGCGAGACCGATGCCCCTTACGGCGGCAGCCCTCCCTACGAGGATGACGCCCCGTACGACCATTGGGCCTACGAGCCCAGCCCGCGCGGGGGATACGACCAGGACCAGGGTTACGGGGCACCGCCGCCCCGGCCCGCGGACGGGTACCGGGACGAGTACCCGGGGCCGCCGCCTGGTCCCGCCGCAGGTCCGCCACGGCCCGGTCGCCGCCGGCGGCCCGGCCCCCCGACAGCCCACGAACGCACGGGGCCGATGCCCCGGGTCCCCTCCTACGGCGGTGATGAACGACGATGAGCTCCAACTCCGGGATGAACCCGGGCGCGCCGCGGCCGGCCGCCCCGGCCATCATGCGGATCGGGGCGGCCCGGCTGACGGCCGGGCTCGACCGCTACCCGCGGCTGGATCTGGAGGCCCACCGGGATCTGTTCGGGCGGCTGCCGAGGCTGTCCGACGACGACATCATGGCCATGGCCCAGCAGGTGGACCTGCGCGGTCACGGTGGCGCGGCGTTCCCGTTCGCGCGCAAGCTCAAGGCGGTCGTCGACGCTGCCCACAAGAAGGACCAGCCCACGATCGTGGTGGTCAACGCGACCGAGGGCGAGCCCGGCAGCTTCAAGGACAAGATGCTGCTGATGCGGTCGCCGTACCTGGTCCTCAGCGGTGCCGCGCTGGCGGCCGAGGCCATCGGGGCGGAAGAGATCGTGATCGGGGTGGCCAGCAACGAGCTCGCCAACCGGTCGCTGGAAGCGGCCGTGGCGGCCGAGCCGGGCCTGCGCGACCTGGTACGCATCGTCGAGGTGCCGGAGCGGTTCATCTCCGGGGAGAGCGGCGCCCTCATCCGGGCGATCAACGGCAAGACCCCGATCCCGCCCGGCCGCAAGACGCTGGCCGCCGAGAGCGGAGTGGACGGGCTGCCCACGCTGCTGTCCAACGCCGAGACCTACGCCCAGCTGGCGGTGCTCTCCCTGCTCGGCCCGGAGCGTTACGCCTCGGTCGGCATGCCCGAGGAACCCGGTACCGTCCTGCTCAGCGTGAGCGGCTCGGCCGCGCGCCCGGCCGTGGTCGAGGTGCCGACCGGCGTTCCGCTCGGCTCGGTGCTGGACATCTGCCAGGCTCCGGCCGGCGACGGTGTGCTGGTCGGCGGCTACCACGGCATGTGGCTGTCGGCCGACCACGCCTACGTGGTGCCGGTGTCCCGGGCCGGGCTGGAGGCGGTCGGCGGCACCCTCGGGGCTGGCATCGTGCTGCCGCTGGGCGACGGGACCTGCCCGCTCGGCGAGGTGTCACGGATCGCCAGCTACCTGGCCGGTGAGTCGGCCGGGCAGTGCGGGCCGTGCAAGCTGGGCCTGCCCCGCATCGCCCGGGCGCTGGCCGCCATCGTGGACGGGTCCGGCGGTATCGAGGCGCTGGACGTGGCGCGCCGCTCGGCCTCGGCCGTGTCCGGCCGCGGTGCGTGCGCCCACCCGGACGGCACCACCCGGTTCGTGCTGTCCGCGCTCGACGTGTTCACCGAAGACCTGGCCGCGCACGTGTTCCACTCCTCCTGCGGCCGCCCGGTCCGCGGCGTGCTGCCGCTGCCGACCGGCCCGGAGATTCAGACCCGGCAGCGGCTGATCGTGGACTGGACCAGGTGCGAGGGCCACGGCCTGTGCGCCCACCTGGTCCCCGAGCTGGTGCACCTGGACAGCACCGGCTACCCGGTGATGCTCGACATCCCGGTACCCGACTGGCTGGAGAAGGACGCTCAGCAGGCGGTGGACATGTGTCCCGCCCTGGCGTTGCGGCTGGCGGCCGCGCCGCCCAAGCAGACCCGGGCCTCCGCCCCGGTGCCGCTGCCGATGCCGGTCGGGCGCACCGCCCTGATCGGTGGTGGCCCGCCCGGCCTGCCTGGTCCCGGCGGTCGCGGTGGCCCTCGACAGATCACCAGCTGACCAGGAGTGGACCCAGTAGTAGACACTGGCGGTGTGGAACAGATCTTCACCGTCCAGCAGGCGCGTGACCTGATGCCGGCCGTGCTCGCGCGGGCCAGCCAGCTGGTGGCCGCCCGCGCCGACCTGGCCGAGCTGCAGGCTGACCTGCGCCGGGGCCGGACCTCCGAGCTCGGTGGCCTGCCCGAGGCCAAGGCGCTGGAGGCCCGGCTGGGTGAGCTGGTGGCCTGGTTTCCCGAGCAGGCCATCGAGATCAAGAGCTTCGCGCCGCTGTTGCTGGACTTCCCGGCCGTGTTCGGGGACGAGCCGGTGCTGCTCTGCTGGCTGGAGGGAGAGACCGGGCTCGGCTGGTATCACCGGCTCGACTGCGGCTTCCCCGGCCGGCGGCCGATACCGGAGTCCGCATAGCAAACGGACTCCGCCTCCCCTGTGGGGCGGAGTCCGCTTGGTCTGTGGGTCAGGGCCGCTGCGCTGGGGTCAGGGCAGCTTCCACGACTGGTTGGCCCCGCCGGTGCAGGACCAGATCTGGGCCTGGGTGCCGGGCGCGGTGGACCAGCCGGTGTCGTCCAGGCACTTGCCGGATGCGGGGTTCAGTAGCGACCCGTCGGACTGCGGCTGCCAGACCTGGGCCCCGGTGCCGTTGCAGTCGTACAGGTCGACGGTGGTGCCGTTGGCGATGCCGGCCGCGTGGACGTCCAGGCACTTGCCCAGGGTCTGCAGCGCGCCGTTGCTGCCCACCGTCCACTTCTGGGCGTTGGTCCCGTTGCAGGTGTAGACCTGGACCGGGTTGAAGTTGGCGGTGCTGGCGCCCCGGTCGTCCAGGCACAGGCTCCCGTACCCGGTGATCGCGCCGGTCGTCGAGGCCGCCCCGCCGGAGCCACCGGAGCTCCGCTCCCGCTCCCCGAGCCGCCACCGCTCCCGGAGTTGCTGCCGCCGGTGATCGCGTTGAAGATCTTCGAGTAGGCGTAACCGGCCGGTTTGTCGTAGCCGTCGACCTCCCAGAACGACAGCTCACCGACGCCGTTGGTGGCCGCGAAGCTCTCCAGCGTCGACGCGTTGCCGGTGGAGAAGACCTCGTTGTCGTCGTTCTTGCCCGCGATCGGGGTCAGCCCCATCATCGCGTACGCCTGGGCCGTGGAGACGCCGTAGAGGCTGGCCAGCTGGCCGGACGTGGCCTGGGCGGCCGACAGCGCGTCGTTCAGGGCGTTCTGCCCGTTGCCGAAGTCCATGGTCATGATGTTGACCAGGTTGACCTTGACGCCCTGGGCCTTGGCGTCCTGGAGCACGCCCAGCTCCTGGGACGGCAGCCCGTTCGACGCCACCGCCAGCGTGTAGTCGACCTGGACCGACGGATCCTGGGCCTGCAGAGCGGCCAGGGCCTGGTCACGCCGGGTGTTGGCCGCGGTGTCGGACAGCGTGCTGCCCTCGATGTCGAAGTCCAGCCGGTTGACGCCGTAGGTGCTCACCACGTTGGCGTAGGCCGCTGTCAGCGAGTTCACCGAGGTGCAGGTCTGGGCCAGCTCGCCGCCGGACTCGCCGCCGAACGAGATGATGACGTTCCCGCCGGCCGCCTTGAGCGAATTGATCTGAGAAGAAAACGCGCCGACCGAATCCCCGTTGTCCTCCCACTGCGGGGTGCACCCGGACTGCGGGATCAGGAACGCCAGCGTGTAGTCCTTCACCCCGCTGGCGTTCATGTCGGCGGCCATGTCACCCGCGTCGCTGCTGTCGATCTGCAGGTAGGGGGCGGCGTAGTGGGCCAGGTAACTGCCCGCCGCGCCGGACTGGAACGAACGCATGGATGACTACCGCTCTCTGGAAAGTCGTCTCGTCCCGCCCGCTCCACCGGGGGTTCGCCGTCCCGCTGCGGGCGGTCCCAGCCCGTTGCGTAACAGCAAGTGTCAAGAGACCTTACTGAAACAAAAGCCACGTGGGCGGTTAATCGAGACAGTTGGTGCAAACGAGCTTCGCCCCGGCGCCCAGGCCAGGCCAGCGTCAGGCTTCGGCCAGCTCCACGTCGATGGACAGCTCCGGTCCCGGGCCGGCTTCCAGCACGAGCGTGTCCACGTGGCCGGCCGCCGCGATGTCGCCGTGGGCGGTGCGCAGCAGCTCGACCTCGGCGGCCGGGCCCTGCACGCGGACCGTCCGGACCGGGGCGCGCATGGACTGGCGCGCCTCCGACTTGGCCTTGCGGATCGCGCTCATCACCGCGGCCGCGGCCGCCACGATCCCGGTGCCGGCCGGGGCACCGCCGGCGGCGCTGGGGGCAGGCCAGGGGCTGGTGTGCACGGAGTCGTCGTGCCACCAGGACCAGGCTTCCTCGGTACAGAACGGCAGGAACGGGGCGAACAGCCGCAGCAGCACCGACAGGGCCGAGCGCAGCGCCAGCCGGGCCGACTGCGCGGCCGGATCGCCCGCCTCGTCGTAGGCGCGCTTCTTGACCAGCTCCAGGTAGTCGTCGCAGAACGACCAGAAGAACCGCTCGGTGGCCTCCAGCGCGCTGGTGTACTCGAGGTCCCGCAAGGCGGCGGTGGCCCTGACCACCACCTCGTCCAGGGACGCCAGCATGGCCCGGTCGAGGGTCTCGGTGACCTCGGCGCCGGCGGCCGGCTCGGGGAACCCGAGCGCGAACCGGCTGGCGTTGAGGATCTTGGTGGCCAGCCGCCGGCCCACCTTCATCTGGCCCTGGTCGAAGGCGGTGTCGGCGCCCGGCCGGCCGCTGGCGGCCCAGTACCGCACCGCGTCCGAGCCGAACTGCTCCAGCAGGCCGATCGGGGTGACCACGTTGCCCCTGGACTTGCTCATCTTCTTGCGGTCCGGGTCCAGGATCCACCCGGACAGCGCCACGTGCCGCCACGGCAGCGTCCCCGACCCCAGCTCGGCCCGCAGCACGGTGGAGAACAGCCAGGTCCGGATGATGTCGTGTGCCTGCGGGCGCAGGTCCATCGGGTAGGTCAGCGCGTAGCGCTCATCGTCCTCGGCCCAGCCGCACACGATCTGCGGGGTCAGCGAGGAGGTGGCCCAGGTGTCCATCACGTCGGGGTCGGCGGTGAACCCGCCCGGCCGCCCGCGCTGGTCCTCGCGGTAGCCGGGCGGTGTGGCGGACGACGGGTCGACCGGGAGGGTGTCCTCGGCGGCCAAAATAGGTTCAGTGCCGACCGGCTCGCCGGCCGCGTCCAGCGGGTACCAGACCGGGAACGGCACGCCGAAGAACCGCTGCCGGCTGATCAGCCAGTCGCTGTTCAGGCCGCGCACCCAGTCGTCGTAACGGGCCTTCATGTACGCCGGGTGCCAGTCCAGCTCCGCGCCCCGCCGCAGCAGCGTGCCGGTGTGGCTGAGCGAGCGGATGAACCACTGCCGGCTGGAGACAATCTCCAGGGGTTTGTCGCCTTTTTCATAAAATTTGACGGGTCGCCGCACCGCGCGCGGGTCGCCTTCCAGGTCGCCCGACTCGCGAAGCATGGCCACCACTCGTTCCCGGGCGGTGAACACCGTGGCCCCGGCCAGCTCGGCGTAGGCGGCGCGGCCGGCCGGGTCGTCCAGCCCGCTGGGCGGGTCGGCCAGGATCCGCCCGTCACGCCCGATGATCGTGCGGGCCGGCAGCCTGAGCTCGCGCCACCACTGGACGTCGGCCAGGTCACCGAACGTGCAGCACATGGCGATGCCCGCGCCGCGGTCCCGTTCGGCCGCCGGGTGAGCCAGGATCGGCACCGGGACCCCGAACACCGGCGAGGTCGCGGTCGTCCCGAACAGCGGCTGGTAGCGCTCATCATCCGGGTGGGCGATCAGGGCCACGCAGGCCGGCAGCAGCTCGGGACGGGTGGTCTCGATGTCCACCTGGCCGCCGCCCGGCCGGTGGAACCGGATCCGGTGCCACGCCCCCGGATGCTCGCGGTCCTCCAGCTCGGCCTGGGCCACCGCGGTGCGGAACCCGACGTCCCACAGCGTCGGCGCTTCTGCCTGGTACGCCTCACCCTGGGCGAGCAGCTGCAGGAACGAAAGCTGCGACACCCGCTGGGCGTGCCAGCCGACCGTGGTGTAGGTCATCGACCAGTCCACCGACAGGCCGAGCCGCCGCCACAGCTCCTCGAACGCCTGCTCGTCGGCGGCAGTCAACATTTCGCACAGCTCGACGAAGTTCCGGCGGGAGACGTCGGTCGCCCGCTGCCCCTTGGCGGGCGCAGGCCAGGCGCGGTGAAGTCCGGGTCGTAGGGCAGCGAGGGGTCGCAGCGGACGCCGTAGTAGTTCTGCACCCGCCGCTCGGTCGGCAGGCCGTTGTCGTCCCAGCCCATCGGGTAGAACACGTGCTTGCCGGTCATCCGCTGAAAGCGGGCCACGATGTCGGTGTGGGTGTAGGAGAACACGTGCCCCACGTGCAGCGACCCGCTGACCGTGGGCGGCGGCGTGTCGATCGAGTACACCTCGGCCCGGTCGGCCGCCTTCGGGAACCGGTACAGCCCGGTGGTGTCCCATACCTGCGCCCACTTGACGTCCGTGCCGTCCAGGGACGGCCGTTCCGGCACGTTGGGCGTGGTCTCTGACACCGGTCTCGACTCCTCATTCGGGCGCAGGGGGCTTCCACCCTAGCGTCCAGTTTCGGCACCCACCGAAATTAATTAACCGGACAGCGAACGCGGTGTGACCAACCACCGATTGCGCGTCCGGCCTGCAAGTGTTCTCCTGGTAAGGGCTAGTTAGCTGCGGCCTCGGAGACGGGGAACCTTTTATGCCGATGACAGAGTACGAGGAGCGCCGCTGGCGCGAGCTCGAAGCACAGCTCGCGAAGGAGCGGCGGCTCGTCGCACTGGCGCACCGCCTGGGATCGGTGCGCACTGAGCCCCGTTACCCGGGCCCGGCCCGGACCAGATCCCGGATCCCGGCCCGGACCTACCTCCTGTGGGGGCTGGGCGGCTCGATCGGCCTGATCCTGGTGCTGCTCGGCGGGGTGACCCACAACGCGCTGATCAACACGGCCGGCGTCGTCGTCCTCACCGGTTCGCTGGTGCTGGTCGGCGTGGCCCTGATCGCGGTCGGCCTCACCCGCTCCCGCCGCGAGCACCTCGACGACCGCGAGTGGCAGGCCCCGCCGCCGCGCCTGTTACCGGCCTGAGCAGAACAGATGCGGGTCGGGCTGCACGCGCTGGGTATCGGTACCGGCGCCCAGCCGGACGTCATCCGGGCGGTCGCGACGGCCGCCGAGACGGCCGGTTTCGCCACCTTGTGGTCGGGCGAGCACGTGGTGATGGTGGACCAGCCCGCATCCCGCTACCCATACTCGGCCGACGGCCGGATCGCGGTTCCGGCCGCCGCAGACTGGATCGACCCGCTGCTCGGCCTGAGCTTCATGGCCGCCGTGACCACGACGATCGGGCTGGCCACGGGCGTGCTGCTGCTGCCCGAGCACAACCCGGTGATCATCGCCAAGCAGGCCGCGACGCTCGACCGGCTGTCCGCCGGCCGGCTGACGCTGGGCGTTGGCATCGGGTGGTCGGCCGAGGAGTTCGCCGCGCTCGGCATCCCTTTCGCCCGCCGCGGCCGCCGCACCGCCGAGTACCTCGCGGCCATGCGCACGCTGTGGGCCGATGATGTCGCCTCGTTCAGCGGCGAGTTCACGCGGTTCGAATCGGTCCGGGTCAACCCCAAGCCGGTGCGCGACCGCCGCATCCCGATCGTGTTCGGCGGCAACAGCGACACCTCGCTCGGGCGGGTGGCCGCCATCGGGGACGGCTGGTACGGCTTCAACGTCCCCGCCGCCCAGGTCGCCGGCCGGGTCAAGGCTCTGGCCGCCCACTGCGAGCAGCACGGCCGCCGCTTGGCCGACCTGACCGTGGCGGTGGCCCTGGCCGACGGCCACCCGGGCCTGCTACCCGACCTCGCCCACCTCGGTGTCACCGAGTACGTAGTGGTCGCGGCCCCGCCCGCCGACCCGGCGGCCGCCACCGCCTGGGTGGCCGGCCTGGCCTCCCAGTGGGGCGTTACGGCTCGGCGGGCTTGACGGTGAGGAACCGCATGAGCTGGCGGCCGCACCCGTAGCTGACCACCGGGCGGGCGAAGCCGGCCGCCTCGAGCGCGTCCAGCAGGTCGCTCCGGTGCAGCAGCTGGTGCGGCGAACGGTCGATGATGTGGATGGCGCGGGCGACGAAGGCGTCGGTGAAGTCGTAGCCGACGAACGTGCCGCCGGGCCGCAGGACCCGGTACGCCTGCTCGATGCCCCGGCGCCAGTCGCCGACGTGGTGCAGCATCAGGAAGCTGGTGACCACGTCGAACGAGGCGTCGGCGAACGGCAGGCGGACCACGTCGGCCTGCTCGGCGCTGGCGTTCCGGTACGGCGCCAGCCGGGTGGCCGCCGCCCGGACCACCTCCGGGTCGAAGTCGGTGGCGGTGACGTGGACGCCGGGATACCGGGCGGCGGTGCCAGCCGCCATGGCCGCGCTGCCGCTGCCGAGCTCCAGCAGCTGGCCGTTGGGCTCCAGGCCCTGGAGCGCCCAGGGCAGCACCACGTGCCCGGCGAAGCTGCGCCACAGCGCGCTGCGGCAGGAAGCATTTTCACTGGCGAACATGACCGACATGAAGACGCCCCTCCGTCTCGTGCGCACTGAGCGGACATTACACCTATACACCTAAGGAGATTAGGTTATAACTGAGGGGTACGCCAATTACCTTGTCAACTAAGGCGATTGGGTCGTAGCGTGACGCATCCAGATTGATCGCCGGGGAGGAGATGGCATGGCCCGCTTCGGCGACCTGGAAGCCTCGATCATGGACGTGGTGTGGGCGGCCGGCGCCCCCGTCCGGGTCCGCGAGGTCTCCGATCGGCTCAACCAGGAGCGCCCGCTGGCGTTCAACACGGTCCAGACGGTCATGGAGAACCTGTTCCACAAGGGCTGGCTGTCCCGGACCAAGAACGGCCGCGCCTACTGGTACGAGGCGGTCCGGTCCCGTGACGACTACGTGGGGCAGCTGCTGAACGAGGCCCTGGCGGTCGCCCCGGACCCGGCCGCGACCCTGGTGCGGCTGGTCGGCGGCATGGACCCGGACGAGATCGCCTCCCTGCGGGCGGCGCTCGACGCGGTAGAAGGGCAGGACACGCCATGATGCGGGCCGCCATCGTCGCCGTCCTGCTGCTGTACGCCGTGGGCGCGGCGCTGGCCGGCTCGCACTGGCTGCCCCGGGCGTCCTGGGCCCTGCGGGCACCCCGGGCCGCCATCGCGACCTGGCAGGCGGCCACCTTGTCGATCGTCGCCTCGGTGCTCGCGGCCGGGGTGATCCTGGCAGTCCCGTGCCTCCCGTGCGCGCTGACGCTGACCGCCTTCCGGTCCTGCCTCACGCAGCTGTGGGCCCAGCACTGGCTGCCGGAGGGCCTCCTCACCACCACCGTCGGTGCCCTGCTGGTCCTGACCGTGCTCGGCCGGATCGTCTGGTGCACGGCGGCCGCGCTGCTGGGGGCCCGCCGCCGCCGTACCCGGCACGACGAGGTGCTGACGATGATCGCCCGCCCCGGTCCCGGCGGGGTGCAGCTGATCGATGACGACCAGCCCGCGGTCTACTGCCTGCCCGGCCGTCGCCGGATCGTGCTCACCACCGGGGCGCTGCGTTGCCTGGAGGGCCGCCAGCTGGAGGCGGTCGTTGCCCACGAGCGCGCGCACCTGGCCGGCCGCCACCACCTGCTGCTCGCCTTCGCGGGAGCGCTGCACACCGCGTTCCCGGTCGTCCGGTTCTTCGCCCTGGCCGCCAGCCAGGTCGGTGACCTGGTCGAGGTGGCGGCCGACGACGCGGCCACCCGCCGCGAGAACCGGCTCACGCTGGCCGGGGCGCTTCTCGCGGTCGCGGCGGCCGGGACCCCGGCCGGGGCGCTGGGCGCGGGCGGGACCGCCGCCGCTCAGCGCATCCGGCGCCTGATCGACCCGCCCAGCCGGCCGAGCCGCGCCCAGTGGGCGCTGACCTCGCTCACCCTCGCCACCGTTTCGCTGCTCTCGGTGGGAGCGCCGGCCCTCGCCCTGGTGACGATCATGCACTGCCCAGGCTGACACCCTCGCCTCGGCGCCCGCTCACCGCGGCGGCCTGGCGCGTGATCGCAGATGCTGCCCCAGATTGTCCGGAGGTAAGGGTGGCCGTTCATACCGCAATCGTGACCGGAGCCAATCACGGCATCGGGGCGGCGACCGCGGCCGCCCTGGCCGAGCGCGGCTGCGCGGTGCTGTGCACGTTCCTGCCGCTTGCCGATCCGGCTGACCCGGGCACGTCGGCGGAGTACCGCGATCGCCGCGCGCAGGACGCCGGCCCGGTTGTGGCCGGGATCCAGGCGGCCGGCGGCCGGGCGGTGGCGGTCGAGGCCGACCTGTCCGACGCCGGCACCCCGGCCCGGCTGTTCGACATCGCCGAGGAACGGCTCGGCCCGGTCGACGTCCTGGTCAACAACGCGACCGGCTGGCTGGCCGACACGTTCGCCCCGGCCGCGGCCGACCGGCTCGGCCGATCGCTGCAGCCGGTTACGGCGGCCACCTGGGAGCAGCAGTTCAAGGTCGACGCGATGGCCGCCGCCCTGCTGATCGGCGAGTTCGCCCGGCGCCACGTCGCCCGCGGCGCGGACTGGGGCCGCATCATCGGGCTCACCTCCGGCGGCGATCTCGGCTTCCCCGAAGAGGTCTCCTACGGCGCGGCCAAGGCGGCCCAGACGAACTACACCATGTCCGCCGCGCTGGAGCTGGCCCCGTTCGGGATCACCGCCAACATGGTCTACCCGCCGGTCACCGACACCGGCTGGGTCACCGACGCGGTCCGCCAGTACGTCGCCGGTCGCCGGGAGCTGATCCACATCGCCGATCCGGCCGAGGTCGCGGAGGTCATCGCCTACCTGGCCTCCGACGCCGCCCGCCTGATCACCGCCAACGTGATAACCCTGCGCTGACCCCCGCTGGCCGGTTCGTGCTGGCTGCCCGCGCTGTCCGGGCCAGGTCAGGAGCCTTGACTCCTGACCTCGGTCCCAGCGCTCTGCTCGGCGGCGAATTCGACCGGATCGAGCGGCGGCCCGGCGTCCGGGGCCAGCCACACCCACTTGCGGTAGGACCAGAACCGGAACAGGGTGCCGAGGCAGATGCCCGCCAGCAGCGCGATGTTGGCGGCCAGCCGGTCGGTCCGCCCGAACGCGTAGTTCGTGATCCCGATGCAGGCCAGCTGAATACCCAGGCCCACCCCGTTGAGCACGAGGAACAGGACGGTCTCGCGTCCCATCCCGCTGCGCTCGCGATGCCGGAACGTCCAGTACCGGCTGCCCAGGTAGGTGACGGCCATCGCGGCTACGGTGGCGATCACGTTGGCCTTGAGCCACCCGTGCAGCGGGGACTGGAGCAGGTTCGTGCCACCGTCGGTGACGACGAACCCGACCGCGCCGACGACGCCGAACCGGGCACCTTCGTGGATCAGGTGCCGGAACCGCCCGAACAGATCCCCAATGCTGCTCACCTGGCGCGGCCTTCCCTCGTCTGCTTCAGCCAGCCGTCTACCCCAAAACGGACCAACGGTGCGAGGGTACCGCCGCCGAGATCAAAAAAGGCCAGACCCGCGATGGATCTGGCCGATGACCTGGATTGG
>CAWHMD010000013.1:0-98971 GCA_963830385.1 uncultured Actinomycetes bacterium
GGAGGCTCGGGGATTTGAACCCCGGATGGGCGGTAAACCCAAACCGCATTAGCAGTGCGGCGCCATAGACCGGACTAGGCGAAGCCTCCAATGGCAGTGCGGGAAAGCTTACCGCGATCCGCCAGTACGCGGACCAGCGTATCCCGAGAGCCGGTGTCGTCCAACCGGGATCGGGCAGCCCGGCCGGCCACCGACCCAAGCAGGCCGGCGACGCCGGCCGGCCGCTGCCGTCAGCCCAGCTGGATGACCTTGTACTCGCCCTGGGCGTAGGCCTCGCGCATCAGCCGCTTGGAGAACTTGCCCACGCTGGTCTTTGGCACCTCTTCGATGTAGGCCCAGCGCTCGGGCAGCTGCCAGCGGGGCACGCTGGCGGCCAGGTGGTCGCGCAGGTGCTCGGCCGGGACGTCGGCACCCTCGCGGAGGACGACGCAGGCGAAGGGACGCTCGCCCCAGCGGTCGTCGGGGACGCCGATGACCGCGGCCTCCAGCACCTCGGGGTGGGCCATCAGGGCGTTCTCCAGCTCGACGGAGGAGATCCATTCGCCGCCGGACTTGATGACGTCCTTGCTGCGGTCGCTTATCCGCAGGAAGCCCTCGGCGTCGATGCTGCCCACGTCACCGGTGCGCAGCCAGCCGTCGTGGAACTTCTGCGGGTCGTCGTCCTTGTAGTAGGTCCCGGTGACCCACGGGCCGCGGACCTCGATCTCGCCGACCGCCTCGCCGTCCCGGGGCAGCACCGCGCCGGTGTCGCCGGTCAGCCGGGCCTCCACGGTGCAGAAGAACCGGCCCGCGCTGTCCCGGTAGGGCCAGGCGGCGGCGCCGGTGACACCGGCCGGCGGGATGGCCACGCTGCCCAGCGGCGAGGTCTCGGTCATGCCCCAGGCCTGGACCAGCCGCACGCCGAGATCGTCGTAGGCGCTCATCAGCGAGTGCGGCACGGCCGATCCGCCCGCCACCACCAGCCGCAGCGACGACAGGTCGCCGCCGTGCGCCCGGACGTGCTGGAGCACGCCCTGCCAGATGGTGGGCACGCCCGCCGCCACCGTGGGCCGCTCGGTCCCGATCAGCTCCACCATCGCGGCCGGCTGCATGTGCCGGTCGGGCATGATCAGGGTGGCCCCGCACAGCATCGCCGCGAACGGGAAGCCCCACGAGTTCACGTGAAACATCGGCACGACCGGGAGCACCCGGTCGTGCTCGGACAGCGCGAACGCGTTCCCGAAGGACGGCGCCAGCGCGTGCAGGTACAGCGACCGGTGGCTGTAGACCACGCCCTTCGGGTTCCCGGTGGTGCCGCTGGTGTAGCACATGGACGCGGCCGACAGCTCGTCCAGCGCGGGCCAGTCGTAGGAGTCGGGCTCGGCCGCCAGCAGGTCTTCGTACGAGTGCACCTCGCGACCCGGCCCGGCCAGCGCGGCCGCCTCGGGCGGCAGGGCCGGCCCACCCTCGATCCCGGTGACCAGGACGTGCCGGATCGTCTCGGTGTGCGGCAGCACCTGGGCCAGCAGCGGGACCAGGGAGGCGTCCACCATGACCACCGAGTCCTCGGCGTGGTCGGCGATCCAGCCGACCTGGGCGGGCGCGAGCCGGATGTTGAGCGTGTGCAGGACCGCGCCCATCGACGGGATGGCCAGGTAGGCCTCGAGGTGCTCGGCGTTGTTCCACATGAAGGTGGCCACCCGCTGGTCACCGTCGACGCCGAGCCGCCGCAGCGCGTGCGCCAGCCGGGCGCACCGGCGGGCAGTCTCGGCGTAGGTCCGGCGCCGGACGCCGTCCCCGGTGTTGGTGACCACCTCTTTGCCGGCGAACGTCGTGGTGCCGTACCGCATGATCGACGTGACCGTCAGCGGGACATCCATCATCGTGCTGCGCACAACCCACCTCCTCGTGGTGGCGCGGGGCCTTTCCGCTGATATTCCCACAGCCGCCGGTGCGGGCACCACGACGGGATGCGCCCTGTGGGTCACACCTGACCGGACAGCGCCGTCCCTGGGCGTCTCGGGCGCGTCCCTGAGGCTCATGACCCTAAGTCACCCAACGTAGCGGCTTGTGCAACTGCACACGCCGCACTTGCGTAGTCACGTTGAGAACATCCCGGTGACCTGTGAAGGTTCGGACGCCTATTCGAGAATCAGCTTCAGTGCCTCTGCGTGAACGCTGGAAAAAGGTTGCGATTTCGCTTGACGCAGGCCACCGATAGTAAGCATCGTCAAGAGACAGACATGCAATCCCATGGGGGGCAAGTGCGCAAGGTGCGCGGAAGTGGCCCGTCCGCCGATAGTGACACGGACACTATCGGTTCCGCCCGATTTGCACGCCGGCGGCTGCTCAAGGCGGCGATTTTCGGTCCGCCCGGTGCGCGTGAGGACGATCTTACCTCGCACAGCGCATACCCCGTGAACAGCAGCGCGACACATGCAGTTATCGGTACTGTGCTCGATGTTAGCCCACACATTCTGGTCCTGCAGACCGCGGCCGGTGAAGAGCGGCTCACGCTCGCCGCCTCCACAGCCGCCTGGCGCGGAGGGCCAGTCGCACCCGCGGCGCTCAAGCAAGGCGATAGAGCAATTGTTAAGCGCAATTATGTCCGGAACATGGTGGCTGACCGTATATGGGCGGAGATCGGCCGCGTGACCGGGACGATCGTGGACCGTGACGCCGGCACGTTGCTGGTGGACGAGGGGACCGAGCAGGGGCGGAAGATCCTGGTCATCCCCGAGCAGGCCAGCGGGCGGATCCAGGTGCGGTTCCCGCGCCTGCAGCCCGGCTATCTGGTGGACGTGATCGGCCTGCGGCGACCGGGGTTCGTGGAGGGGCTGATCCCGGCCACCTCCCAGCCGCCCTACCGCGCGGACCGGCCGCCCAGCCCGCCGCTGGTCAGCGGCCACATTCCCGGCACCATCAGCGGCACCGCGACCTGGCACGAGCCCGGCGAGGAGCCCGAGGACCTGCTGGGCGTGGCCTACCCCGCGCTCGACCCGGAGACCGGGTGTGAGGGGCACAGCCTGCCACCGGCCCGCGACGAGAGCGGCCCAGCCGCCGCCCCGGCCGCCGAAACGGGGCGCGGCCACACCGGACGGCACACGCGGGCTTCGCTGACCCGCGCCGGTACCGGCCAGCCCGGCACCCGGCACCCGGCCGCGGCCGGCGGCCACGGGCACTACGCGGGCGAGGCGCACCACGCCGACCAGTTCGCGGTCGACCCGCACCAGGCGGGACCCGGTTGTGTCCAGCTGCCGTACCTGTCCATCGGCGGCCTGCTGCGGATCCGCAACGACTGCGCCCAGCGATCCCGGGAGCTGCCGGTGACCAGCTGCGGGGCGGCCGCCCGGTTGTTCTGCGACCGGTGTGTCACCTGCGGCACCTCCCCGCGCGGCCGGGTGGCCGACCTGACCATGTCCGCGTTCGTCGATCTGGGCGGCGACCTCGATCGCGGATGCTTCAACGCGACCATCATGATTGGCGGCTGACGATGCCCACTGCGGTACTCGGTGCGGTGCGGGAGGTGCAGATCCCCCTGCTCTCCCTCATGCTGCTGGGCGGGTGCGCGGCCAAGGCGGTGCGGGTGCTGAAGAGCCGGGAGCTGGCCGTGGGCCTGGGGCCGACCGCGCTGTTCCCGCTCCGGCTGCGCCGGCCGATCGCGATGGGCATGTGCGCGACCGAGCTCGGCCTGGGCATCGGGCTGATCGTGACCGCCGGGCGGCTGGGTGCCGGGGTCCCCGCGACCGTGATCCGGGCCGGGGTCAGCCTGCTGTTCCTGATCGCGGTGGGGGCCCTGGTCGAGCTGCGCGAACGCCGCCCGGACGCGGGTTGCGGCTGCTTCGGCGAGCTGAGCGTGACCCCGGTCGGTAACCGCACCATCGTGCGCTCTGCGGTGCTGGCGGTGGCGGCCATCGCGACCCTGCGGCAGTCCCCGATGCGCATGCCGGAATCCGGTCAGCTGGCCACCGTGTGGATCGTGGCCCTGGTCGCAGAGGTGTTGCTGCTGGCGGCGCTGTCGCCAGAACTCGGCCAGGCGCTGACCCGGCTCGGCTACTCCGAGCCGTGCGAGGTCCGGCGGATCAGCCTGGACCGGACGCTGGCCGGGCTGGCCGCCAGTGCTCCCTGGCGCCGCTACGCCGGCATGGTCGCGGTCGCCGCCCCGGCCGACATCTGGCGTGAGGGCTGCTGGCGCTACCTCGTCTACCCCGGGGAGAGCGAGGGGCGCCCCGTCGACCTGGTCTTCGCGGTCAGCCTGCGGTCACGGCGGCCTCAGGTCCGGGTGGCCGTGCTCGACGCGGCCACCGACGAGGTACTGACCGGCGCGCCCCAGGATCGGCCGGTCCTGGCGCCGGCCCACAGCCAGCCGATGGCTGGCTCAGCCGGGCCACGGCACCTGGCCGGCGTGCCCAGCCTGTCCTACCAGCCCGACCTGGAAGCCACCCGGCCGATGGCCGGGCTGGGCGCCCAGATCAGCGGCGCCCAGGTCAGCGGGGGGCAGCTCAGCCTGGACCAGCGGGCTCCCTACGGGACCCACACCCGGCTGCAGCCGCCGCCCGGCGCCAGCCCCCGGACCCGGCTGACCAGCCAGCCCCAGATCGGGGTGCAGGCGCGCCACCGTAGTTCTTCGCCCTTCTAAGCTTTTATTCAATAAAAACTAGAGACGCTTAGAGGGATCAAGAAGCACGGTCAGACCGGCTGGGAGCGCAGGAACCTCCCGAAGTGCGGGACGGTGAACGCGATCAGGCCCCGCTCGGAGCTGTAGATCAGGCCCTTCTTGATCAGGCCGTCGCGGGCCGGTGACAGGCTGGAGGGTTTGCGGCCCAGCTCATCGGCCACCGCCGAGGTGGGCACCGGGTCGTCGCCCAGCGTGGCCATGGCCCGCATGTACTCCCGTTCGGCTGGGGTGGCCCGTTCGTACCGGCTGCCGAAGAACCCGACCGCCAGCTCCCCCTCGGCCTCGGGGGCGGCCACGCTGACGTCGTTGGCGGTGACCGGGCTGCCAGTGGCCACGTCCCACGTCACCTTGCCGTAGGCCTGGACGAAGTAGGGGTAGCCGTCGGCCGCCTGGTAGAGCGCGTCCAGCGCGCCGGGCTCGAACGTGACCTCCTCCCGCTCGGCCGGTGCGAGCAGAGCCAGGTCGGCGGCGGTCCGTTCCAGCCGGTCGATGCGGACGTAGCGGAACAGGCGCTCGGAGTAGCTCTTGCTGGCCGACAGCACCGACGGCAGGTGCGGCAGCCCGGCGCCCACCACGATCAGCGGGCCGCCATTCTGGGACAGCTCGTGGCAGGCCGCGCACAGGGCCGAAATGTCGGGCGCGGGCACGTCCTGCATCTCGTCGATGAACAGGGCGATGCCCACGCTGAGGTCGGCGGCGACCGAGGCGGCCTCGGTGAACAGCTCGGTCAGGTCGATCTCGAGGTCACCGGAGTCGGCCCGGCCCCGCGCGGCCGGCACGTCGATACCGAGCTGGGTGGTGACCGAGGTGCCCTTCGGGGCCTTCGGGTCGCGCAGCGCGAACGCCTTGAGCACGGACAGGAAGTACTCGATCCGGTCCGGGGCGCGATGCCGGGGAGCCAGCTCACGCACCGCCATGTGCAGGGCAGCCGCCACCGGGCGGCGGATCGACTGCTCGGGCCGGGCCTCGATCTTGCCGGTGCCCCACAGCCGCTGCATGGCCATCGAGCGGAACGTGTTCAGCAGCACGGTCTTGCCGACCCCGCGCAGGCCAGTGAGCACCATGCTGCGCTCGGGGCGGCCGCGGGCGACGCGCTCCAGCACCACCTCGAACTGGCTGATCTCGCGATCACGGCCGGCCAGCTCGGGGGGCCGCTGGCCCGCGCCGGGGGCATAGGGATTCCGTACCGGGTCCACGCATCGGACTCTATGACGAGCTCTAGCGCAATCCTTAGATTTCCGTAGACACCGCTACCGGCGTGTCGCGAATCCGGTCATTTACCGTGCCCGCCCTGGTTGATGCGGGCCAGGAAGGCGTTGTAGGCGGCCAGCTGATCCTCGTCCTCGTCGATGTCGGACCGGCTGGGCCGCGCGGGCCGGGCGGTCGCGCCGGCCGGACTGCTGGCGGTGGCACCGGCGGCCGTGCCGGCGGTGGTGAGCTGCTCCAGGCTGGCCCGGCGGGCGGCCTCCAGCCAGCCCCCGCTGTCCGCGCCCTGGGCCTGCCGGCTCCAGCCCAGGAAGACGAACATGATCAGCACGAACATGATCGCCGAACCGCCGACCCACATCACCGCGCCGCCGATGTGCACGTCGTCCAGCGGGCTGGGGCCCCAGGTGCGGGTGCGCATGCCCGAGGTGACCGGGAACGGGTTGCTCGAGTAGGAGCCGAGCGCCACCCCGGTGAAGGCGTCCACCGGCATGGCGATGAACAGGAAGATCAGCCGGATCGGGTAGGACAGCCGCCAGCGGATCGGGTCGCTGCCGACCAGCGGCAGCAGGTACAGGTAGCCCACCACCAGGTACAGGGCGTGCTCGGCGTTGTGCACCGGCTCGTTGGTCAGCACCAGGTTCATGAAGCTGGTCAGGTGGGTCCCCACGATCGTGGCGGCGTAGGCCGCGATCCCGAACGCCGGGAACGTGAGCGCGGCCACGACCCGGGACCGGACGATCCGCTTGGTCCAGGTGTGCAGCGGGTTCCGGCTGGCGTGCATGAGCAGGGTGACCGGCCGCCCGGCGACCAGCAGGGCGGGAGCGACCATGATCAGCAGCAGGTGCTGGATCATATGGTCGTAGAACAGCACGTCGTCGTAGGTGCCGATGCCGCTCTCGGTGGCCAGCACGATGACCAGCAGGCCACCCAGGAACAGCCCGGTCCGCCACTTGGGCCACGGCCGGGCCGGGTGACGGCGGGCCACCCGGACGACGCCCCACAGGTAGGCCGCCCCCACCAGGGCCACCGCGATCGTGACGGCCGGGGCCCATTGCCACCGGCCGAGCGCTTGCCAGACGCCGAACGGTGGGAGCACGTCGCTTCCCATAACGGCGAGACTACTCGCCAGCTCCCGGCACTGAACCAGCCCTCGGCGCTGAGCTAAGCCTTGGTGGTGAAGCTGGCGGTGGCCAGCACCTTCCCGCTCATCGTCGTGATCCGGGCGCCGGTGACGTCGCTGGCGGCAATCGGGTCGGGGCTGCCCCAGGCGCCGTAGCCGCCCTCCAGCTGGAACGACCCGATCGTGATGAGGTGGCCGCTGCGGGTCTCGAGCTGGCAGATGACGGTGTCGTTGCTGCTGGCGTGGGTGTCGACGCCCATGTACAGCCAGCGCGGGCTGCCGTCGTAGAGGTAGACCTTCCCGTCGGCCTGGTGGGTGGCGCTGAGCAGCGTGGCCTCGTGCAGCTGGTCCGAAGCGGTGGTGCCACCGCCATTGGTGGCCGGGCCGGTCGCCCCGCGCAGCGCCCAGCCGCCGATGCCGACGGCCACCACGGCCAGCGCGACCGCCGCCATCGTGAGCATCCGCCGGGACCACCGGGCCGGGCTGGACAGGCTCTTGCGGCCCGGGCTCTTCTGGCCCGGGCTCGGGGGGCCCCCCAGACCCGGGACGATCCCCAGGTCCTGGGGACTCTCCGCGGCGGGCTTGTCCGGGGCGGTCAGGCCGAGGCGGCCCATCACCCGGGACTCGAAGCCAGCAGACGGCTCCCGGCCGGGCAGCAGACCGAGCATCTCCTCGCCGGTCAGCGACAGCTGGCGGACGTACTCGCGGCAGGGATCACAGTCGTCCAGGTGCGCGACCGCCTGAGCACGCTCACGGCCGGTGAGGACGCCGAGCGCAAGCTCGGCCGCCACGTCGGAGAACTCGCCGCAACCCATACCGGTCTGCTCACTCATCGCCCACATCCTCCCGGAGGTAAGCGGAGCGGAGTTTTTCCATCCCGTCCCTGATCCGAGTCTTCGCCGTGCCCAGAGGGATCCCCTCCGCCTCGGCGATCTGCCGTGCCGTCATGCCATAGATACCCGCCATCGCGACCGCCCGAGCCTGCCCGGCCGGCAACGCGCCCAGCGCCCGGCGCAGGCCCGCGGCGCTGTCGTGGGCCACCGCGAACCGCTCCGGGGTGTCCGTCATCGCGGTCAGCAGGGCCGGCAGGTCCTGCGGGTCCACCGGCGCCGACGTGCGGGCCCGCAGGACGTCTACGGCCAGGTTGTGGGCGATGGTGGACAGCCAGGCCCGGACCGACCCGCGCCGCGTGTCGTACACCTGCGCGTGCCGCCAGGCCCGTTCGAACGTCTGCTGGGCCACATCCTCGGCCGTGATCGGGTCGCCGAGGACGGTGACCGCGACCCCGAACACCACCCGCTGGAAGCGGCGCACGAACGCCAGCGACAGCTCGGCGTCCCCGTCACCCAATCCCGCGAGGAGCGTCTCGTCCGGCAGCCGGTCGGCTGGGATCCCCATCCTCTGCACACTGTCTGATACGGGCGCGCCAGTCCATGGGATTGGCTTATTCGCCGGTGACTTTTTCCGGGCCGCGTCCGTGCCCCCGTCACGGGCGCGGCCACGGTCGCGGGCGCTGGGCCTGGCGCCGATGGTCAGCTCTTGCGCGGCCATACCCGCTCGCTGCCCAGCCGCTGCCAGGGCCGACCCGCCAAGAGCACGAGCGCGGCCACCAGCAGCACGCCGCCGCCGATGAACTCCACGACCATCGATGAGGTCGCGTACGGGACCGCCAGGCTGTCCTTGAACCCGAACAGGCCGAAGTTCACGCTGATCAGCAGGCCGGCCGCGGTGGCGATGCAGAAGCCGGCCCCGGCCAGCACCAGCCACAGGCGGCGGAACGCGGCGAGCGCCACCGCGAGCAGGATGCCCACGATCCCCTGGATCAGGAACAGCGGCCCGATGACCGAGATGCCCGCGTAGCTGCCGTGCAGCTTCAGGTGGACGAGGCCGGAGAGCAGCACCAGGACGGCCCCCGCCCAGGCCAGCACGTTGACCGACCATCGCGTGACGGGTGACTCGATCTGGGCCGGCCGCCAGTCCAGGGCCTGGAGCAGCTGGCGGACTGGGCTGGTCGGGTGGCCGGCGCGCGCGGAGTTCGGCACCGGGGCCCCGTCGGTTCTGGTCATGCCCGCGTCTTCTTTCGTGTGAGTGTTCATGGCTCAGTACCCGTATCCGCCGCCGGAGCCAGTGGACGGGGAGCTCGCCGCGGCGGCGCCGACCTTCGCGGTCACCGGGTTGCCGGCGGTGTTCAGCACGTACCAGGTACCGCCGAAGTTGGTCAGCGCCTGGCCCTTGGCCGTCCCGGCCGAGGAGTCGCCGATGAAGGTGTAGAGCGGCCAGCCGTTGTAGGTGACTTCCATCTGGCCCGTTGCACCCTTCACGGTGCCGAGCAGCGAGGACTGGACGCCGCTGCCGGCGGTGGCCTTGGTGGTGCCGCTGGGCAGGTCGGTCTCGGGCCAGGCGTGCAGGCAGCCGCTGCTCGCCGTACAGGTGATCTTGCCACCCTTTTCCGAGGTCAGCATGTACAGGGTCCGGCCCTGGCTGTTGACCAGGACGGTGCCGACCCCCGGCACGTTCTTCGCGCTCACGGTCGCCGACGACGAGGCGCCCGCGGCGCCGGCCGAGGCGCTGCCGCCGGCCGCGGAGCTGGCGGAGCTGCCACCCGCCGCCGAACTGGGGCTGGAACCAGAGCCCGAGGCTGAGGTGCCACCCGAGGAGCCGCACGCGGCCAGCGTGACGACGGCCGCGCCCAAAATTGCGCTGCCCGCTAGAAGTCGGCGCGCTGATGAGGAAGGATGGAGACGGACGGTGATGCTCACGGGGGAAACTCCTTTTGAGGTTTCGCAGAGCTTCAAGCTGTTTCCCCTAATTACGGGGCTCGGCCCCGGGGGGATTGCCGCCCGCCGAGCGTTTCCGCCGGAAAGGCGGGAGCGCCCTTTGCTGTGCGCCCAGCCGAAGGCTGCTGTGCGCGGAGCCGCAGGCCTCGCTGACGTGTGATTACCGCACGTGGCGGCACGTACGGTGACCTGCGCGGTTGATGACTACTCTCCGGTGATCGCCCGATTTCAACTATTTCAGGCAAGATAGGGCGATGAAGTGCGAGGTCACGCAGGTCAACGGCGACGGAAGCATTCGCCGGGCGCTGGTCGACACCGCTGGCCGTCATGACGCTGAGCGATGGGAACAGCTCGCCGACCAGGCACGCCTCGATGTTCCCCCGCCGTACCGCCCGCACCCCGGCGAGCCCGTCTACGAGATCGTCGTCGACGGCCGCGCCGCCCAGATCGCCGACGGTGACCTCCTCGGCCCCCTCCGCGATCTGGCGGCCGCCGTCCTCACCGAGGGCTGGCAGATCATCTGACTGCGGGCGGCCGGCATCACGGGACGCCCTCCGGGGCCGCGGCGTCCCGTCAGCGGGCGAACTTCTGCCTGGCTTCGGGGGTGACCGGGGTGAAGAAGTTGACCAGGTTGCCGTCGGGGTCGCGGAACAGCAGCGAACGGTTGCCCCACGGCATCGTGGTCGGCTGGTTGACGAAGTCCTCGACCGACCCGGCCAGCTTCTCGTAGGTCGCGTCCACGTCGTCGACCAGGAACTCGATGATCACCGACTGGTTGCGGCCGGCCCGGGCGGCGCCGGGAGCGAACACCGGCACCGTGCGGGTGCTGGCGATGGCCAGCGTGCCGGCCGCGGTGGCGAGCTCGGCGAAGTTCTCGTTGCCCCAGGTCGCCCTCAGGCCGGTCGCCTGCTCGTAAAAGCCGACCAGGCGCTGGACGTCCTCGGTGATGACCCGGACCGAGACAAAATCCATGACGCTCTCCTCTTCCGTAACGTTGCTGACGAGAACGACGCTACGAGCAATACAGGTCACTTTCCGCCCGGTATCAACACGGAAGTTCCGCGGACCTGCGCGAGGCGGTCCTCATGGTCATCGACGAGGACGGCATCCCCGCACAGCTCGAGCGGTCCCTCGATCTCGACGTTGCCTGATGCCGCCGGTCCCCGCAGTCCGGGGCGACCGGGCTTACGGTCGAGGATCTCCTGAGGTACCTGTAGCAATGGTCCAGCCAGGCGAAATACGTTGGGGCCTTGAGGCGGAGGGCGTGGGATTCGAACCCACGAGCAAGGTCACCCCTGCTAGCGGTTTTCAAGACCGCCGCCATCGGCCACTAGGCGAGCCCTCCAGGTAACGGCACCTAGCTTCTCACATCGCCGGCGCCACCACGCTCGGCCACGTTGGCGAACAGGGTGCTGTAGTCGTAGGCGGCCTCGGGGTTGGCGCGCACCGCGGCGTCGATCAGTTCGGCGTCCTGGCCGACCAGGATGCGCCAGGCGCCCGCCTTGACCTTATCGAGGATGATCGTGGCGGCGTCGGCCGCGCTGAGCGGCGCCTTGTCCCGGAAGTCATTTTCCAGGCGGGTGAGGAGCTGGCGCAGCGCGTCGTCGGACGCGCCCGCGGGCAGCAGGCCCGCTCCGGTCAGCATGATCCTGGCGTTGGCCAGCTCCTCACCGCTGAGCTGGTCCGGGCCGGGACCGCCGTGGGCGCGGCGGCTGTTGGCCATGATGTTCGTGCCCACGTGGCCGGGCAGCACGACCGCCACCCGGACCTGGGGCGCGTTGACCCGCAGGTCCTCGATCAGCGCCTCGGTGAAGCCCCGGACCGCGAACTTGCCCGCGCTGTAGGCAGTGTTCGGCAGGCCCGGGCCGAGCGTCGCCCACAGGCCGTTCAGGCTGCTGGTGTTGACCAGGACGCCGTCGCCGCTGGCGATCAGCAGCGGCAGGAACACCCGGGCGCAGTAGTACACGCTCTGCCAGACGACGGCGAAGGTGCGGTCCCACTCCTCCCGGCCGGCGTTGACGAAGCTGCCGCCCCCGCCGATGGCCGCGTTGGCGAAGACCACGTCGACGTGATCGGTGTCGTGGGCGGACAGCAGCTCATCACGGAACCGGAGCAGCTGCGGCTCGTCCGAGACGTCACCGACGTGGCGGGTGACCCGGACGCCGGGCGGGGCGCCGGCCTGGGCCGAGGCGACCGTCTCGGCGACCTCTCCGGCGTGCCAGTCGCAGGTCGCCACCGAGCACCCCTGGGCGGCCAGCTGGCGGACCAGCTCCCGGCCCATGCCGGAGCCACCGCCGGTCACCACCGCGAGCTTCCCGGAATAAGAATCCATGACCCCGGCCCCTCCTATGGGTGGCGAATGGTGAGGCGGTCGCGCAGGCCGGTGATCGCGAGGACGCGGAGGATGACGGCATCGGGGTCGATGATGAGCTCGGGGTCCCGGCCGAGGTGGTCGTACAGGACCTTCACCCCGGCGCTGTCGAGGTAGTCGACGCCGGTGAGGTCCACGACGAGGCGGCTCCCGGCGGGGACGTCATCCAGGGACCGGCGGAACCGGTCAGCGCTGGACATGTCGATGTCGCCCCTGACGATCATCGTGACGATGCCGTCCTGCGCGCTGCTGGTGACCTCAAGGGTCATGGCGTGGTCGTCCTCTTGGTCAGGTGCACGGTGGTGCCCGCGCCGGTAGTGGAGATCTCCAGGTGGTCGACGAGGGCGCGGGCGAGCATCAGGCCGCGCCCACGGCCGGAACCGGGGGCCGCCTCGGCCCATTGCCCGTCGTCGCTGACGGCCAGGCGGATCCACTCGGGGTCCTGCTCGCCGGTGATGGCCACGCTGTGGGCCGGGTCGAGCCGCGAGCCGTGCTCGATGGCGTTGCTGGCCACTTCACCGACCGCGTGGAGCAATTCGCTGGCGGCCGGTGATCCGATGCCCGCGGCCGCGAACCAGTCCCGCAGCGCGGCCCGGAGCCCGCGCAGTTCGTCGGGATCAGCCGGGAAGCGAACGGAAAGGGGCGCCACCCGGCCGGCGACGCCCGCTTCAGCGGTGCCGGCCACGGCGCCCTCCCGCCTGTCCCCGTGGCGGTAGAGCAGGAACGCCACGTCGTCGTCGTGTGCGCGGTCGCGGAGCTGGTCGGCGAGCCGGCTGGCGCACTCGGCGGGCGGCACGCCGCGCGCATCGGCCAGCACCGCGGCCGCCGCCTTGATGCCGATGTCGATCGACTGGCCCCGGCGCTCGACGAGCCCGTCGGTGTAGAGCAGCAGCGTCGACCCCGGCGGCATGGTCAGCGTGACCCCCGGGCGCTCGAGGTCGGCCACCACCGCCAGCGGCGCCCCCTGCGCGCCCTCCAGCAGCTGGTAGCGCTGACCGCCGGGGTCGTCGCGCTCACCCGGGTCGAGGATCGCGGGCGGGTGACCGGCGCTGCTGTAGCAGACGGTGCCGGCCGCCGGGTCGATCAGCGCGCAGAACACGGTGCTGCAGCGGGCGTCCGGGATCCGCTGGGCGAAGGAGTCCAGGATCGTCAGCACCCGGGCCGGCCCATGTCCCTCCAGCAGCAGGGCGCGGGCCGCGCTGCGCAGCTGTCCCATCGCGGCGGCGCCGGCCGCTCCCTTGCCGACCACGTCGCCGACCGCGACCGCGAGGCGGCCGCCGTCCAGGGCGATGGCGTCGTACCAGTCGCCGCCCACCTCCAGCGCGTCGACCGCGGGCTCGTAGCGCACGGCCAGATCCTGCCCGTCCAGCTCGGCCAGCAGCGGCAGCAGGCTGCGCTGCAGCACCTCGGAGATCTCGTGCTCGTCCTGCCGCTGCTGCTCCCGCTCGGCCTCGACCCGCTGCCGCACGGTGATGTCGCGGCCGTTGGCCTGCCACCGCCCGTCCGGGGTGAAGGCGTGGCTGAGCTCGAGCGGCAGGTAGGTACCGTCCGCGCGGCGGATGTCCCAGACGTCGGTGACCTCGCGGCCGGCGGCCAGCTCCGCCATCAGCCCCCGCAGCCGCGCGGCATCCTCCGGCCGGATGAGGTCGTCGACCGCCAGGGTTACGTGCTCGGCGTGAGAGTAGCCCAGCATCCGGCAGGCGGCCGGGTTCGCGTCGACGAACAGGCCCTGCTGGCTGGCCAGCCAGATCCCGTCGGTGGCCCGCTCGAACAGCAGCCGGTAACGCTGCTCCTGGTACTGCGCCTCCTGCTGGGCCCGCTTGAGGTCGGTGATGTCCCGGCCTTCGGGGACGATGAAGACGACGTCGCCGTGCCCGTCCCGGACCGGCCGGAGCGAGAAGTCGAAGACCACCGTCTCCCCGGAGGGACGCCGCAACGGCCACTCGACCCGGAACATCTCGCCGGTCGCGGCTCGGGCGATGGCCTCGCGGAGCTTTTCCGGCGCACCCGGCGTGTGGGCGAACCAGACCGTTTCCCAGAACGGCCGCCCGACGACGTCGTCCCGGGCGGTGCCGGGCGCGAACTCGAGCGAGGCCCGGTTGGCCTCGAGCAGCGTCCCGTCGGGCGCGAGCACGCCGATGTACTCGTACGTACCGTCATAGATGGCGCGCAACCGCTGTTCGCTCTCCAGCAACGCGCGGCGCTCCCGCCCGGGCATGACCCCAATCTACGCGCTGGCACCCCGGTTCACGGTGCGCCGGGGCCAGGCGAAGCCGTCACCGACGGTGGCGGCCAGCTGGAGATAGGCCTCGGTGGTGGCCGCGCTCAGCTGCTCCAGCTCGACCTCGGCGCCCTCTTCCAGGTGCGGGTCATAGGGAACGCGCACCACGTCGCGGCAGCGGGCGGCGAAGTGCTGCTCCAGCCGGTCCAGGTCCACCGTGCTCTTGCTGCGCGGGCGGACGGTGGACAGCACCACCACGGCGTTGCGGACCAGGTCGCTGTAGTCGTGCGCGTCCAGCCAGTCGAGGGTGGCGCTGGCCGACCGGGCACCGTCGACGGACGGGGAGCTGACCAGGACGATCTGGTCGGCCAGGGCCAGCACGCCGCCCATGGCCGAGTGCAGCAGGCCGGTGCCGCAGTCGGTGATGCAGATCGAGTAGTAGTGCTCAAGCACCCGGGCGACGTCACGGTAGTCCGCGTCGCTGAACGCCACCGACACCCCGGGATCACGGTCGGAGGCCAGCACCTCCACCGGCTGGAGGCCTGGGAAGTGAACGCGCGCACGTCGGCGTACCGGTGCACCTGCTGACGCTCGTTCAGCAGGTCCCGGACGGTGGCCGAGGTCTCCAGGCGCACCTTGTCCGACAGCGTGCCGCGGTCGGGGTTGGCGTCCACCGCGATGACCCGGTCGCCGCGCAGGGTGCCCAGTGTGGCCCCGAGACCGACCGTGGTGGTGGTCTTGCCGACCCCGCCCTTGAGGCTCATCACCGCGACCCGGTGGTGACCGCCGGCGACCGGCGTGCGCGCGCGCCAGACCAGTTCCCGGCGGCGCTGCATGCCGGCCGACTCGCCCACCCGGACCAGGCCGCCGGTGGCGCGGTAGACCGTGCGCCGCCAGCCCGCGCCCGGCGCCGTCCGCTTGCCCTGCAGCAGCGCCTCGGCGGTCAGGCTGTCGGCCGTCTCGCGCCCGGAGCCGGCGTCGGGATCGGGGCCGTACTCGTCGTCGTCCAGGCCGGGGCGGGGCGGCGGGCCGGCCGGGCCGTTCGCGCCGGGGACCGGTCCGCGCGGCGCACCGCCCGGCGGCGGGCAGGCCGGCGGGTAGCCGGGCTGGGGGCGTTCGGGTGCGACCGGCCGCCCGAGGGGGGCTGCGGGGGGCGGTCCGAGGGGTGGGGCGGGGGACGGCCGGCCCAGCGGCGGAGCGGCCGTCTGGTCCTGGGGCGGCGCGGCGGGCGGGCCCAGCGGCCCAGCGGCGGGCGGCCGGAGCGGCGGGGCGGCCGTCTGGTTGCGGGCCGGCCCGGTGGGGGGCGGTGCGCCGCGCAGGGCCGCGTCACCGTCCCCGCGCAGGCTCCCCGCGTCAGCGGGGGCGGCCCGGTGCGGCCCGGGAGCGCCCGGGCCGCGCCGGTGGCCGGCGACCAGCCGGTCACCGGGCTCCGGTGGCGGCGCATCCTCGTCGTCGTCCGGGTGGCCGTCCAGGAGTGGCCCCAGCCCGTTCCGGTGGCCATTGTCGCCGGCGGCCGGCCGGTCGTCCGGGAACCCGTTGTCCCGGTAATCGTTGTCCGGCGGCCCGCCGTTCTGGTACGCCGGGGCCCCGGGAGCCAGGCCTGGCTGGCGGCGGGGTGCCGGGCGGCGACCCTCCCGCAGGCGGGCCGGACGCGGGCGGACCGCCCGATGGTGGGCTGGCCGGGGCGCTCGAGCCGAACCTCGGCTCCGGGACCCCGATGTCCGGCAGCGGCTCGGCCAGCGGCGGCGGCGGGGCGTAGCCGTAGGACTGTGGCGACGGCAGACCGTAATCGGTCAGCGCGTCGTCGGCGACCTCGTCGTCCGGGCCGTACGGGGTGTAGGTCGGGTAGGGGGCGGCGCTACCGTAACCGGGCTGGGCCGCCCGCCCGCCGTTCAGCTCGTCGTCCGGCAGCGGCGGGTAGGGCGACACCGGCGGCGGTGACGGCGGCTCGCTGCCGCCGAACGGCGGGTAGGGCGAGGGAGTGCCCTGCGGGTGGACCGACGAAAACGGATTGGGTCCCGGCGGCAGGTACGGCTCGTAGTCGTCGCCCGCTGCACCCTCGGCCACGTCATCACGCGCACCCTGCGCCGCGTCGGCAGCGTCTGCCACGTCAGCAGGCTTGTCGCGGTCATCTGTCGCCACAGGTCGAGCCCCCCATTTCTGCGGGTGGGAATATAGCTACCCGGTACGAGCCGGGTCTGGTTGTCACTCTTAATCCGGTTTGTTACAGCGGAAGCCTAGGCCACGGACCGCCGTTACCACAGGGCTAGCGCTTCATCACCCACCGTTCTGCCCATGACGAGGAACAACAACACCGGGAGTTCATATGCGGGCCGTGGTCATCAGCGAGCCGGGTGGGCCGGAAGTACTGCAGTGGGAGGAGGTGCCCGATCCCGAGCCCGGCGCCGGCGAGGTGCTGATCGACGTGGCCGCGGCCGGGGTGAACCGGGCCGATCTGCTGCAGCGCCAGGGCCTCTACCCGCCGCCGCCGGGCGCGTCACACTACCCGGGCATGGAGGTCTCCGGCCGGATCGAAGCGACCGGCCCGGGTGTCACCGGCTGGCAGCCGGGCGACGAGGTGTGCGCGCTGATGGCCGGCGGCGGTTACGCGGAGAAGGTGGTGGTCCCGGCCGGCCAGGTGCTGCCGGTCCCGCCGGGCCTGGACCTGGTCCAGGCGGCCGCGCTGCCCGAGACGGTCTGCACCGTCTACGCCAATCTGGTCCAGGTCGGTGAGCTCCGGGCCGGGGAGACGCTGCTGGTGCACGGGGGCGCGAGCGGTATCGGCACGACCGCGATCCAGCTCGGCAAGGCGCTCGGGGCCCGGGTCATCTGCACCGCCGGGTCGGCCGCGAAGCTGGACCGCTGCCGGGCGCTCGGTGCCGACGTGGCCATCTCCTACCGCGACGAGGACTTCGTCGAGGTGGTCAAGGACGTGACCGGCGGGCACGGCGCCGACGTCATCCTCGACATCATGGGGGCCAAGTACCTGGCCCGGAACCTGGCCGCCCTGGCCACCTACGGCCGGCTGGTGATCATCGGCCGCCAGGGCGGCAGCCGGGCCGAGCTCGACCTCGGGGTGCTGCAGAGCAAGCAGGCCAGCATCCACGCCACCACCCTGCGGAACCGGCCGGTGGCGGAGAAGTCCGCGATCATGGCGGCCGTCGGCGACGTCGTGTGGCCGCTGGTCAGCGAGGGTACGGTCACCCCCGTCATCGAGGACACGGTGCCGATGGCGCGGGCGGCCGACGCGCACCGCATCCTGGAGGCGGGGGGTCACACCGGCAAGGTCCTGCTGGTGAGGTGAAATGAGAGAAGCACTCTCCGAGTCCGAGACACTAGGAAGATGGACGGGATGAACGCAGACTCCGGAAACCGCCCCAACGTGGTGGTGGTCGGCCCGGACGGGGTACCGGTCGAGACCTCCCCGCTCGGCGACAACGACGAGCAGGAGCCCTCAGAGCGGCCGGTCACCGAGATGGTGGAGCAGCCGGCCAAGGTCATGCGGATCGGCAGCATGATCCGCCAGTTGCTGGAGGAGGTGCGGGCCGCGCCACTGGACGAAAAGAGCCGGGCCCGGCTGAGAGAGATCCACGAGAGCTCGATCAAGGAGCTGGAGGACGGGCTCGCCCCCGAGCTGGTCAACGAGCTGGAGCGGCTGTCGCTGCCGTTCGCCGAGAACGAGCTGCCCAGTGAGGCCGAGCTCCGGGTCGCCCAGGCACAGCTGGTCGGCTGGCTGGAGGGGCTGTTCCACGGCATCCAGACCACGCTGTTCGCGCAGCAGATGGCGGCGCGGGCGCAGCTGGAGCAGATGCGGCGCGCGCTCCCGCCGGGGATGGGCCCGCAGATGCCCGGTGCGCCCGGGCCCGAGGAGATGGGCCGTCCCGGCCAGCCCGGCCTCGGCGGGTCCTCCGGCCCCTACCTGTAAGACCGGTCAGCGAGCCGGCTCCGCGGCGGTCAACGATCACCGACCGCCGCGGAGCCGGTCCAGCCACTGGGCGGCGGAGGCGAACTCAGCGTCCGAGGTACCCCGCGGTACCTCGGTCTGGCCGCCGTCGGCCCGCGGGTAACTGCCGAGGAACCGGACGTCGGCGCAGAGCCGCCGCAGCCCCATCAGGGCCTCGCCCACCCTGGTGTCGGCCACGTGCCCTTCGCAGTCGATGAAAAAGTAGTAGCGGCCCAGGCGGTCACCGGTCGGCCGGGACTGGATAGTGGTCAGGTTCACGCCGCGCACCACGAACTCGGTGAGGATCTCCGACAGCGCGCCCGCGCGGTCGGTGGCCAGGAACGCGGCCAGCGTGGTCCGGTCCGCGCCGGTGGGGGCGGGCAGGGGACCCGGCGGCCCGGCCACCACGAACCGGGTGACCGCGTTCTTGCGGTCGTGGACGTCGGGGGCCAGCACCTCGAGCCCGTAGCGGGCGGCGGCGAACGCGCCTGCCAGCGCGGCGTCGATCTTCCCCTCGGAGGCCTGCCGGGCCGCTTCCGCGTTGGACGTGGCCGGCGCCCAGTCGGCCTGCGGCAGGTGCTCGGCCAGCCAGCGCCGGCACTGCGGCTGGGCCTGCGGATGGCCGCCGACCGTGCGCACCTCGGACAGCCGGGTGCCGGGCCGGCCGAGCAGCGCGAACGCGATCGGCAGCGGCAGCTCGGCGCGGATCAGCAGGTCCCCGCCGGCCGTCAGGTCATCGAGAGTGGCGGTGACCACACCCTCGACCGAGCTCTCGATCGGCACCACCGCCCGGTCGGCCGCCCCGGACCGGACGGCCGCCAGCGCCGCCTGGATCGTGGGACACGGCACCGGTTCCACGTTTTCATTCCCGGCCAGGGTCTGCAGGGCCGCCTCGGTGAACGTGCCCTCCGGGCCCAGGTAGGCGTAGCGCTCGGTCATAGGACTCCGATGCTAGCGGCCGGGGTCAGCCGATCTGATCTGGCAGATTATTCAGCCGCCTAGCGTCTGCGCTATAAACCGCTAGAACTTTCTAGCGGAGGCTAGCGAGGGCTGTTCACCAGCCGCCACTCGGGCTCGGGCGGGGGCCCGGCCGTCTCCCGCAGCCCGGTGCCCAGCCGTGCGGTCCGGACCGCCTGCTCCTCTTCCGGGGACAGCTTCTGGGTGGCCGCCCCGCTCAGCACGACCTTGGCGTAAGTGCGGGTCTCGGAACGGCCGTTTATCGAGCTGAGCACCACACCGTCACCGGCCGTGTTGAGCAGCGCCAGCGAGAACGACAGCTGCCCGGTCATCTCGTTGAGCGCGTCGTAGCGGACGATGGACAGGTCGCGCAGGGCCCGCGGGTCGACCGTGCCCCGTGATCCGACGCTGCCCTGGATCAGGCCCGCGCACTCGGCCACCGCCCGGGTCGCGTGCCGCCGGGCACCGACGGCCAGCGCGATGCCCAGCACGCCGATCAGGAGACTCAGTACCGGGAGCGCATCGTTAATCACGCTGCGTACTATACCGATGACAATCTGTCCAGACCGGGAGACGAGTCAACGTCTCCGCCCTCGGCTGGCGAACCGGGCGACCCTTCGTCGTCGTCACCGTCGTCGTCACCGCCTGCCGGCTCGCGGTCGGCCTCGGTCATCGTGGTCCGCGCGATGATCACCAGCAGCACCACCGCGGCGATCCCGAACGACCCCTCGACCAGCCGGCTGACCAGCCGGGGGACAGCGTGGTCGCTCAGCAGCGAGTTCCCCCACCAGGGCACGGTCAGGCCGAAGAACACCGCGGTGCCCGCGGCGGTCAGCACCCGCCGGAGCCGCCGGCCGTCCCCCACCAGGGCGCCGATGGCGATCACGACCAGCAGGAAGTAGTGGATCCAGGCTACCGGGGAGACCAGCACCAGCAGCAGCGCGGTGACCGCGATGCCGGCGATCTGCCAGTGCTGGCGGGCCAGCCGCCGGGCCAGCAGGAAGCCGGGCACCGCGACCGCGACCGCGATCAGCAGCCAGAGCACGCCGGGTGCCGTCCCCGGCAGGAAGAACCGGAGCAGCAGCCCGCGCAGCGACTGGTTCTCGGTGCCGGCGTTGTTCCCGAGCCGCCCGGAGTTGAAGATCGCGCTGGTCCAGTAGGTAACCGAATCACGGGGCAGCAGCAGGAACGCGCCCACCGTCCAGGCCAGCGCGGCCAGCACCGCGGTCCGGGCCGCCCGCCGGCGCCCGCTGACCCACAGATAGATGATGAACACCCCGGGCACCAGCTTGACCGCGGTAGCCAGCCCGATCAGGGCGCCCCGGGGCCAGCGGGGCCTGGTGGCCCCGCAGTCGGCCACCGCCAGCGCGGCCAGCACGGCGTCGACCTGGCCGAACCGCATCTCGTCCTGCATCGGGAACAGGTAGGCGCCCGCGCAGAACAGCGCCGCGAACAGCACCGCCCGCCAGGCGCCCGCCCGGCTCAGCAACGGCCGGAACGAGTACCAGATGATCACCGCGAACGGCCCGTAGACGAACACGACCCAGACCGCCTGCGCGGCCGGCCAGGACATCATGGCCAGCGGCGCGGCGAAGATCGCGGCCACCGGCGGGTAGGTGAACGGCAGGAGCTGCGGCGGCTGGGTGAGCACGCTGTACAGCGGCTGGCCCTGCAGCACGGCCAGCCCGCCGGTCCGGTACACGTTCAGGTCGACCAGCCGCTGGTCGGGCGGGTTGGTCAGGTATCCGTGGATGATCGGGACGATCGCGGCCAGCGCGGCCGCCCAGGCCAGCACCCCGAGCGTCACGCTCAGCCAGCGCGGCGGCTGGCGGACCCAGCCGGGCGGGGTCATCGGCCTCGCCTCCCGTCTGTGGCCGGTTCCGGCGTATCCCCGCCAGTCTCAGCCGTCCCGCGCAGCTCAGCAGTCCCGGAGGACCCAGCTGTCCCGTTCGCCTCAGCCGTCCCGGAAGCCCTACGCCGCAGATCAACGATCAGCCACACCACCACGATGGCGAGGATGGCCGGGGTCACCCCGGTCCTGACCACCGACTGCAGCCAGCCCAGCCCGGGCGGTATGACCACCCCGGCCGCCCGCGCGGGCAGGTACCCGATCCCCAGCGCCGCCGTCCGGGCCAGCAGCAGCCAGTCCAGGCTGGACGCGGCGATCAGCGGCAGCAGCGCCCAGGCCAGCCCGTCGTACCACGGAAGCACGTACGGCCAGGCCAGCAGCCACGCCAGCGACAACGCGAGCGCTCCCCGGCCGGCCAGCCGGGACCCGTCCGCGGCGTCGGCCGGGCCGGCTTCGCCGGAGGCGGGCAGTCCCCGCCACAGCAGGGCGGCCAGCACCACCGCCAGCACCACGGCGGCCGCCTTGACCACGTCGTCGGCGGCCGACTCGTGCATGGCCAGGTGCAGCAGCGTGCGGATGACCCGCCACGGCGACCCGATCGAGACCATGCTGCTGGCCTGGACGGTCTGGTGGAAGCCGGCCCGCCCGCCGACGGCCAGCGCGGCCCCGGCCACCACCGCGAACCCGGCCACCAGGCCGCCCTCGATCGCCACCAGCCGGTGCCAACGGGACCATCGGGACTGCCGAGGCGCCTGGGGGTTCTGGGAGGGTGCCGGCCGCCCGGTCAGCGGCCAGCAGGAACGCAGCGCGGCGAGGGCGAGGCCGCCGCCCACCAGCGCCACCGTGATCTTGACCGCGAACCCCAGCCCGGCCAGCGCTCCGGCCGCCACCGCGAAACCGGCCGCCGATCGGGCCGGGCGGCCGGCCACCCCGCGCACGTATACCGCGACCGCGGCGACCCCGAAGAAGATGGCCTGGCTGTCGAGGTGCTGGCCGGCCACCAGGACCTGGAGCAGCAGCGGGTTGGCGGTCCACAGCAGCGCCGCGCGCGCCTGCCGGGCCCGGTCACCGCGCGCCAGCCGGTGCAGGATCAGCCCGGTGCCGGCGAAGGCGCCCAGGTTGAGCACCGACAGCACGAACACCGTGAGCCGGGCCGAGGTGCCGCCGATGAGCGAGGCCAGCGCCTGCCCGGCGGTGGCGACGGTGCCGTAGTCCGACGGGGTGGTCTTCCAGTCCTGCACGGCCCGGGCCACCGGGTCACCCAGCCGGGCCAGCACGTCCGGCGCCATGACGTACGGGTTGTGCCCGGTGACCAGGATCCGGCCGTAGGCGGCGTAGCTGAGCGGGTCGGAGGAACCGAACGGCGGCACCAGCGTCAGCGCGAGCGCGGCCAGCAGGCCGGCCAGCAACAGCGGCCGGACCGGCAGTTGCCAGCCCCGCCGGGTCGCGAACAGCGCCAGCGCCAGTCCGGCCGTCCCGGCCAGCAGGCCCGCCGCGGTCAGCGCGATGGCCAGGTAGGGCGACAGGTGGGCGCCGAACGCCCACGGCGGCTGACCGGGGCGCCCCGGATAGGGCGGCTCCATGACCGAGGTCCCGGTCACCGCCACGGTGAACGTCGCCGCGACGCTCAGGCCGGTCAGCGCGAGACCGGCCCGCCCGGCGACCTCCGGCCGCGGGCCCGGGACCGGCCGCGAGCTCATCGCCGGGTGGCCAGCGCCCTCGCGACGTCGGCCAGCTGCCGGGCCCGGTGCAGCTGGGAGCGCAGGTCGGTGCCGGTGGCCCGGTGGGCCAGCGGGACCTCGACCTCGGTGATCCGCATGCCCTGACGGGCCAGGTCGATGGTGAGCGCGGTCTCCACCCCGAACCCGGCCGCCAGCGGACGAGCGGCCTCGAACGCGGCCCGGGTCAGGCAGCGCTGCCCGTTCAGCGGCTGCGCCGGGGACCAGCCGATGGCCCGGCGGGTGCCGGAGCTGGACAGCCCGACCACGATGCCGTGACCGCCGAGCTTGACCGTGGACGAGAACGCGGCGATGGTCATGTCGGCCTGCCCGCTGAGCACGGGCTGGGCCAGCGGCGCCGCGAAGGCGGCCGAGTCGGCCAGGTCGGCGTCCAGGAACAGCAGGTGACGGGCGCTGGCCCGGTCGTCCTGCTGGTCGAGCACGCGCACCGCCTCCGCCCCGGTCTCCATGGCGGCGGCCTTGCCCCGGTTGCGATCGTGCCGGGTCACCACGGCGCCGGCGTCCCGGGCGATCGCCGCGGTGCCGTCCACCGAGCCGTCGTCGACCACCACGACCACGTCCACGCCGGGCAGCTCGGCGGCCGCGCGCACGGTGGCACGGATCCGCTGAGCTTCGTCTTTCGCGGGGATGACGACCGCTACATCGCCGTTCGGCATGGGCCCGATCCTAGGGCATCGAACCGCCTGGACCGGGGCTTACCGGCGGACCGCCTGCTGGATGGGCTACTGGCCGGAGGCGACCACGGACTCGTCGAGGACGGTGAACACCGAGTCGAGCCCGGTGACCTGAAGGATCTTGCGCACGGCCGGCCGGGGGGCGGCGAGCTCGAGCTGGCCGCCACGCTCCTTGGCCCGGCGCAGCGAGGAGAGCAGCACGTTCATGCCGGTGGAATCGCAGAACACGACGCCGGACATGTCGACGATCACGCGCGCGGGCCGGTCGTCGGCCAGCACGTCCACCAGCTCGCGGTGCAGCCGCGGCGCGGTGTACAGGTCAATTTCACCCGCCGCGATCACAACGGTGTGATCATCCTGAGACCGACTCGATACATTGAGTTCCACGAGCGAACCATATCGTCATCCGCGATCCCCTGCTATACGCCTGCTCCGATCGGGATGCCAGGGTCAGAGGTCCCGACCGGCTCCCGGCTCACCGGGCAGGTCAGGCCGCGCGGGCCGCCGCGCCCGCTGCCCAGCTCGCTGCCGGGCACCCGGGTGACCTCCAGGCCGGCCGCCTCCAGCCGGACGCTGGTCGCGGCGTGCCGCTCGAACAGGACCGCCCGCCCCGGCCCGGTGACCAGGGTGTTGCCGGCGTCGTCCCACGGCCCGGCGGCCGCCGCCGGCGGGGTGAGCCCGGTGTCGATGACCCGCAGCCGGCCGGCGCCCATGGCCAGCGCCGCGGCCTCCAGAAAGGGCCGGGGATGGGACACCCGCAGCTCGTCTGGTTCGTCGCCACGCCAGGCCGGGCGCCGGGCGGTGATGGTGCGGGCCGTCAGCGAGTAGGCCACGGCCGGGTGCATGACCACGCTGGCGGCGCCCACCATCGTGCAGGTCGTGTCCAGGTGGCCGGCCCCGCCATCGGCCGGGCCCGCCCGATGGCCGATCGGCACGGCCAGCACGGTGTGCGCGAAACCGGCCGCGAACGCACTGCGGGCCAGCCGCTCCACCGCGGCGGCACCGGTCTGGCCGCCGGTCCCGATCGCGATCACGCCCGCGGCCAGCAACAGCACGTCGCCGCCGTCGAGGGCTTCCGGGCCGGGCCGGTACAGCACCTTGCTGCCGCTGAACATCGGGTGATGGTCGTACACCGCCTGCACCAGGCTGGGCTCGCGGCGACGGCGCGGGCAGGGCGGGCTGGTCACCACCACCCGGTCACCGACCCACACGCTGGCGTCGCGGGTGAACATCAGGCCGGGCAACGGCTCGATCAGGTAATCGTGCGGGGCCAGCAGCTGGTGCACGGCCCCCCGCCCGTTCCGGAACTCGTCCCGGTCCAGACCGGTGATCAGCACCCGCGACAGCGTCTCCGGGTCCAGGCCGGCCAGCTCCGCCCGGAGCTGGCCGGCCAGGTCCTCACCCAGCCGGCCCTGGCCGCCCCGGTCCTCGTCCAGCGCCGCCGCGATCACCTGGTCGCGGGCGGCCGGGTACTCCAGCACGTCCTGCAGCAACTCGGTCAGGTACAGCACGTCCACACCCTGATCACGCAGGGCGCCGGTAAAGACGTCGTGCTCCTGCTGGGCCCGCCCCAGCCACGGCACCCGGCCGAACGGGAACGCGGCCGCGGTCCCGGGGGTGATCCGGGTGAGCTCGGCTCCGGGCCGATGGACGAGGACCGTGCGCAGCCGGCCGACCTCGGTGTCTGCCCCGTGCCCACCGTGCATGGCTCCCCCAGCGGTGCCCGCCGCCGGGCATCTGAACCCGCGCGCACTCGGGAACAGTTATCACCGCTTTAACTCTAAGTTACTCCTCATAACTCAGAGTTATTCCACCACGACCGGGTGCTCGGCGGCCGGGCGCGTCACCGGCTCACCGACGGGCGGCGGGGTGGCGCTGCCCGGCGGGGGCGCAGCCGGGAGCTGGGCCCACACCGTGGTCTCGCCGTCCTCGCGCAGCACGCCCCAGCGGTCCGACAGGCTCTCCACGATGCCCAGGCCGCGACCGCCCGGCGCGCCCGGCGAGGGCTCGGCCACCTGCGGTAGCGGGCCGTCACCGGCGTCACTGACCCCGATCCGCAACTCATCGTGATCAATCGTCCAGGTCACCCGGAGCTGCGCGCCCGGCAGCGGGGCCGCGTGCCGGATCGCGTTGCTCAGCAGCTCACTGACCACGAGGGCGGCGTCACACACCGTCGTCTCGTAGACCCCGGCCGCGGCCAGCTCAGAAGTGAGGCGGCGCCGGGCCACCGCGACGCTGGACGGGGTGTACGGAAGCAGCACAATGGCCGATGGACTCACCTCCTTACCGCCGTTCCGTCCACGCGATCGAACGAACCCGGTACGTGCGGAAAAATGCCCCGCGGGAGACTCCCGGAAACCGGGACGGTCACATTTTGTCAGCCGGCCTGGGGAAAGAACGGCGGCCCGCCGGGCACTTCGGTGAAAATGGGCCACATAACGTGACAGCTCGCATTCACACTGACGGGCTCCGCAATGACACCTCCGGGCCGTCAACGCCGTAGGCTGGCGGTACTCCGAGACGCGAAAGCGAGGTAGGGCCGTGGCTGAGCCGATGGTCGTCGTCGACGACCTGCACATCGTTTATCGCGTCTACGGCGCCGGCGGAAGCAAGGGCACCGCGGCGACGGCGCTGATGCGGGTGATGCGACGCCAGAACCGCCCCGGGCTGCGCGAGGTCCACGCCATCCGCGGCATCTCGTTCGTGGCCAATCGCGGCGACGCGGTCGGGATCATCGGGCGCAACGGCTCCGGGAAGTCGACGCTGCTGCGCGCGATCGCCGGCCTGCTGCCGCCCGAACGGGGGGCCGTCTACACCACCGGCGAGGCCTCGCTGCTGGGCGTCAACGCCGCCCTGCTGGACGACCTCACCGGTGAGCGCAACGTGGTGCTGGGCTGCCTGGCCATGGGCATGACCCCGCAGGAGGTCAAGACCCGCTACCGCGACATCGTGGAGTTCTCCGGCGTCGGCGACTTCATCGACCTGCCCATGCGCACCTATTCGAGCGGCATGGGCTCCCGGCTGCGGTTCGCGATCGCGTCCGCCAAGAGCCACGACGTGCTGCTCATCGACGAGGCCCTGGCCACCGGTGACGCTCCGTTCCGGGCCAAGAGCCACAAGCGCATCGAGGAGCTGCGCCAGGAGTCCGGCGCCGTGTTCCTGGTCGCCCACAACCTGGCCGAGGTCGAGGAGACCTGCAACCGCGTCATCTGGCTCGAGCGCGGCGAGATCATCATGGACGGCGAGGACGTGGCCGGCATCATCGACGCCTACCTCGAAGCCTCCGGCGGCGACCGTCGCACCCGCCAGCCCGCCTAGCCTGCCCTTGCCCGCCTGGGAGGATGGCTCGGAAAAGGGGGTTGGTGGTGGATCGGCAGACCCGGCGCCTGGCCTGGCTCGGTGGCGCATGCGTGACCGTGGTAGCGGTGACCGCGATCTTCGCGGTGCTCTTCCGGCCGGCCTCAGATAGCCGCCATTCCGCGTCGGCCCGGCCGTCCCACCGGATCAAAGCGCAGGCCTCAGTCGCCGGCCCGGCATCACATCCGCCCGCCACGTGGCAGGTCGCGGGCCCGATTGCCGACCTGTCGATGCCGCTGGCGGGGATGCCTCCGGTGGCTGACCCAGCCAACATCTATGCCGACGCAGGGGCGAACATGCTCAGCCCGGCGGTGCGCGGAGCGCCCTACCGGATCTACGTGCCGAACAGCGGTGGGTCCACCGTCACCGTCATCGACCCTGCCACCCGCCGGGTGATCGCGACCTACCCGAGCGGGCGCAACCCGCAGCACGTTGTGCCCGGCTACGACATGCGCACGCTCTACGTGACGAATGACCTGGCTAACAGCCTCACTCCGATCAATCCCGACACCGGCCAGCCAGCCGGCCCGAATATCGGCGTGGACGACCCGTACAACATGTACTTCACCCCCGACGGGCGCTACGCCATCGTGGTGGCTGAATCCCGGCAGAACCTGGACTTCCGCGACCCGCACACCTTCGCCCTCAGGCACCGAATCCATGTGAATTGCGCGGGCGTGGACCACATCGACTTTGCGGCCAACGGCGCCTACCTGATCGCCACGTGCGAGTTCGTCGGCCGCCTGGTCCGCATCGACCTGCACAACCTGACCGTGGCCGGGTACCTGAACGTGCCAGGCTCCGCACCGCAGGACATCAAACTAGACCCGGCCGGGCGTATCTTCTACGTCGCCGACAAGAATCACGCCGGCGTGTGGCTGATCGATGCGGCGACCTTCAAGGTCACCGGATTCATCCCCACCGGCCCGGACGCGCATGGCCTGTACCCGAGTCGCGACGCCCGCTACCTGTACGTCACGAACCGCGGCAACGGCACGATCACCCTGATCAATTTCGCGACCAGAAAGGTCGCCACTACCTGGCGGATCCCTGGCGGAGGCAGCCCGGACATGGGCAACCTTTCCCCCGACGGGAAGGTGTTCTGGGTGTCCGGGCGCTATGACAACGTGGTGTACGAAATCTCCACCGCCGATGGCCGCCTGCTGGCCAAGATCCCAGTGGGGTCGCAGCCGCATGGGCTGTGCGTATGGCCGCAGCCGGGCCGTTACTCCCTCGGCCACACGGGGATCACCCGGTGAACGCACTGCGGCTCGGCTACCCTGGCCGCGCCGCCCGCCGGGCCGGGCTGATGCTGGCCGGCCTGCTCCTGGTGCTGGCCGGACTGGCCGGCGCAGCCCCCGCTCACGGGGCCGGTGACGTCATCGCCCGACTGGGTCCACTGAGGGTCAGCGCTACCGTGCTGCGTCCCGGACCCGCGGGCACGCTGACCACGTACCTGCAGGTCAGCACCAGCGGGCAAGCTTCTGATCAGCTGGACGCCGCGATCGCTGCGGGCGGCGGAGCGGTGGCGGTCCACCACCAGCAGGTCAGCGTCGGGGAGATCTCGGACCTCACCGGCTGCGGCACCGAACCTCCGCCGCCGGGGGTCGTGAGTTACTGGCTTCACTACGGCCCGCTGCTGGTCCCCGGACGTTCCGGCGGCCCGGCGCCGCCTGCGGACGCGACCCTGACCGTGCTGCCGGACGCCTCCTGGCCGGGCCGCGCGACCGTAGCCATCACCTTGTACTTCGCGCACGCCGGCTCGGTGATTCTGCGCCTGCCCGTCAGCCCCGCCTAACCAGCCGGCGGCCGGATTGCCTTCCCGGTCAGCCAGGCGATGGGAGTGATCGCCTGAGCCGCCGTCCAGGTGCTTGCGTCCGGATGGCTGAGGTCGGCGTGGCCCTGCGGGCTCAGGAAGCGGCGCAGGGCCGGCGTGATGGGCGCCCCCCGGGCGTTGGGATTGCCCCGCACGGCAAATCGTTCCCGTCCCCGCGCATCGAGGTAGATCAGTGCGTCTTCATGATCGACGTCGTAGGTCAGCATCTTGCCGGTCAGCCAGTCGGTTCCGGGCGGGCTGTCCTCGGCGACCCGCTGGTAGTGCACCCGGAAGTACCGCCAGATTTGCCCTATGACCGCCGGGCTGGCGGTGAGCAGCGACCAGTTCGCCGGGGCCCCGGTCAGCTTCCGGTAGGCGCGCAGCCGGAGCGGCGTGTCCCGGCCCGGGTCCACCGTGAGCTCAACGAACCGTACCCGGGAGCCCAGCCCGGCCGCCGTGACCGCGCGGTCCATCATCAGCAGGTTGCCGGTCGTCAGCGGGCAGGTCTCCTGGCACAGGGTGAGGAGGTCGGTAAGCACCACAACCTGGCCGTGCCAGGCGGCCAGGCTGGTCGTCTGGCCCGTGTCCGTGGTCAGCGGCAGATCCGCCACCGCGGCCGGCACCGGTGTGTCCACCACCGTACCGAGATAGGCCGACGGCGGACCCGGGACGCCTGGCCCCCTGCCGCACGCGGTGACGGCCAAGACGGACGCGGCCAGCATCCCCGCAAGCAGGATTGGCCAGCCTCGCACCGTCGCCCTCACCGCAACAGCAGACCGGTAAGGGTGACCGGGCGCAGTTGCCGGCTGGCCAGACCCCGCACAATCGCGGGCAAGGCGATCACGGTACCGGGATGCCCGAGATGCAGGCTGACGATCGACCCCGGCCGCGTCGATCCGAGCACAGTGGACACGATCGCGTCTGGCCCGGGATCGGTGTAGTCGAGCGAATCCACGTCGTACGATACGCACGTTTGATAGCCCGCCTTGCGGGCCTCCCGCTCGATCAGCGGTGTCGAGTACTGCGTTTGTGAGGGCCGAAACCAGCGGCCCGCCGATCCGGTCAGCGTGCGCAGCTGTTGCGCGCATCCCGCGATCTCCGCGTAGGCGCCCGAAGCGTCCATGGCCCTGATGTCGAGATGATGCATTGTGTGATTGCCCAGATCGTGGCCACCGCGCACGATCCGGTCCGCGACCTGCGGATACTGTTCGAGCCAGGTCCCGACGGCCAGCACTGTGATCCGGGCTCCCGCGCGCTCTGCCTCGCCGAGCAGCGCGTCGGTCATTGAGACTGGTCCCTGGCCGTGGAAGGTGAGCGCCACCTCGGGGCGGCGCCGTGACCCGTGCACGACCTGCGGGCCAAGGGGGATATTCCCCTCACCGCGCGTGCTCGCTGCCGGCGACGGCGTTGATGACGGCGACGGCACGGCTGATCGATGAGCGTCACCGCCCGGCGGCTCGCCGCCCGACCGCGCGCTCGAGCAGCCTGCCAGCCCGGCCCCGGCTATGGCTCCGCCCGCCAGCAGCAAGAATTCCCGTCGCTCAATAGACATCTGCAGAACAGTATCCACCCCCGGCCGATCCCACCGCTCTTACCTTCTTACGCCGGGGCGGCGGCGTCTTTGAGGACCAGGCGCATGATCGCGCCGCCGGTGGGGCGGGACCGGGCGTCCACCTCGCCGCCCTGAGCGATGGCCAGGCGGCGGACGATGTAGAGCCCGATCCCGATGCCGCCGAAGCGGCGCCGGTCGCCCGCCTCGCCCTGGAAGAAACGCTCGAAGATGCGCTCGTGGTCGCCGTCGGCGATGCCGATGCCGTTGTCCGCCACGGTGACCTCGATCCGGCCGTCGGCCGCGCACGCCCGGACCACCACCTCACCGCCCTGGGGTGAGTACTTGAACGCGTTCTCCAGCAACTGGCCGACGATGATGTCGGTGGCCATGGTGTCGCCGAAGGCGGTCGGCAGGTCGTCGGGGATGTCCGCGATCAGCGTGTGCTTGTCCGACAGCGGCCGGAACGCGATCACCGCCGCCCGCAGCAGCGCGGCCAGTTCGAACGGCCCGTTACGGACCGGCAGCTGATCGGCGCCGGCCCGCGAGCCCAGCAGCAGCTGCTCGACCAGGCGGCCGAGCGAGCCGGCCCGTTCGGCGATCGTCTGCACGGCCGCCCGCCGGTCGGCGTCGGTGAGCTGGTCCCAGCGCTGGGCCAGGGTGCTGGCGAAGCCCTGGACCACGGTGATCGGGGTGCGCAGCTCGTGACTGGTGGTGGCCAGGAACAGGTCCTTGGCCTCCTCCAGTTCCTTGGCCGCGGTCACGTCGCGGAAGTCGATGACACGCTCGTCGCTGCCGGCCAGCGCGGTGCACAGCACGTCCAGCCACCGCCCGTTGGGCAGCCGGTGGGTGAGCTTGGCGCCCGGCTCCGGCTGCGGGAACGGCGGCTCCTTGCCCATCGCCACCTCGGCGGCCACCCCGGTGATCAGGTGCGCGGCCGGGTTCCACTGGCGCACCAGGCCGCCGCCGTCCAGCACGGCGATGCCGTCGGCGCTGCCGTCGATGACCGCGCGCTCGTGGGCCCGCTGGCGGATGGCCTCCTCGAACGCCATGGCGTTGGTCAGCGCCACGCCGGCGTGCCCGGCCAGCAGCTCGAGCAGCTCCAGCTCGACGTGGCTGAGGTTGCGGCGGCTGTACAGCGCGTACAGCGCCCCGTAGGGACGCTCCCCCACGTGCGACAGGCTGAGCGCGATCGTGTGCAGGCCGGGCAGCGCCGACCAGATCAGGTCGTCGAAGCCGCCGGAGTCGCCGGTGGTCATCATCACCGTCTTGCCCGACCGCATCAGGTCGCCGACCAGGCTGCTGGTCAGGTCGGCGGTGCGCCCGCGCAGCCGTTCCGGCAACCCGGAGGTGCTGACCAGCCGGAGCACGTTGTCCTCGATGAGCACGAAACCGCCCGCGTCGGCCCCGGTCAGCTCGCGCAGGCTGGCGGCGATGCGGTCGAGCACCGATCCCAGGTCGCGCTGGGCGTTCATGTCGGCCACCACGTCACCGAGCCGCCGGACCACCCGAGCCCGCTCGGCCATGTAGTGCCGGGCCACGTCGTCCTCGCCCACCTGGTGGCAGACGTTGACCCAGCCGGTCACCACGCCGCCCGCGTCGTTCAGGGCGCTGGTGTCGATGCGGACGTCGATCGCGCTGCCGTCTTTGCGGATACGCCGGGTCGCGAACGAGATCTGGCCGCCGCCCCGGACCCGCTCCAGCACCGCGTTGTGTTCGGCCTTGAGCTCCTCGGGGATGATCGGCGGCTCGAGGCCCACCACTTCGGGCGCGGTCCAGCCGAACATCCGCTCGGCCGCCGGGTTCCACAGCAGCACCGTGCGGTCGGTGTCGAACGCGACGATCGCGTCGGCCGCGCACTCGATGACGGCCCGGGCCGTCGCGTCGAACCGGCCCGTGACCTCCGCTGGCTTCATCACCACCCCCTCATGGTGCCATCGAAGCGCTGTCCCAGGTCAGCAATTGCCGAGTGTCCCGATCGCGGAGGCGAGGCCTCTGGTCTGGGCCGGGACTCCTGGCTAAGGTAGTTGCTTGTTTGAAACCAAATAAATGAAGGAATGAGGTACCCGGTAAGGGGGCATACGTTCCAGTAACCAGCGCCCGGCGCGGGCCAATCCAGATCGCGGGCGGGCGCGCCCAGGGGTTGGCAAGGACTGCGGCCGGCAGTCATCCTTACTCCAAGGCTCCACCCGGGGCCACCGAACGTGCGGCGCGGTTCCCGCAAGGACGCGGACATTGGACCAGGCAGAGTCTTATCCCCCTCAGGGCCAGCCGGAACGGCGGCGTGGGCAGGAGCAGCACGGCCATACGCGGCTCGACCATCCGGTCGTGGTGGGCTACGACGGCTCCCCGTGCAGCCGCAACGCGCTGGCCTACGCGGCCGGGGTGGCCCGGCGGCTCGGCCGCTCGTTGCTGGTGGTGCACGTGTCGTCCACCGGCATGTACTGCGAACCGCTGACCGGCCAGGTGATCGGCCTGCCGGAGCACAGCGGCGACCTCGAGCGGTGGCTGCGGGCCGAGCTGGAACAGGTCGCCGACCCGACCGGTCTCGACGTGCACGTGCGCACCCGGCGGGGCAGCCCCGCCCGCGAGCTGGCCGCCATCGCCGCCGAGCAGGACGCGGACGCGCTGGTCATCGGCGCCCCGTCGCGGAACTGGCGGCGGGTCGGCGGCTCGGTGCCCAGCTGGCTGACCAGGCACGCCCGCTGCCCGGTGATCGTCGTCCCCTGATCACGTCAACCGCTCCGGCGGTCAGCGCGTCTTGTTACGGAGCCAAGCGGTTTCGCAGCGTGACGATCTGATCGTAATCGGTCATTTACCCCGAACGGAGCGGTATGAAGCTGAAGCGTGCGTCCCTGGTCCTGGCTGCACCGGTGACGGCCCTGCTGGCGGTGGCCACCCCGGCCGTCAGCGCCAGCGCGGCTCCCACTGCGGCAAACCCGACTAAGGTGCCGTGCCGCACCTGGGTGAGCAACAGCAAGCCCAAGGACTACTCGACAGTGGACGTGTGGGTAGCGACGGCCCGGGACGCGGGCGTGACCACCGTGGCCCACTACAAGACCAAGACGACCAAGCACACGGCCAAGGCGAATAGCAAGGGTGCCGCCGAGATCGCCTACCGCATCAGCGACGCGACCCCCGGCTACAAGGTGAAGGTATCGGTCACTGTGACCTCGGGCCGTCATACCGGTAGCTGCTCCACGTCGTTCGTCCCGCACCGGTAGGGCGCTCGGCGGCAGGACATTTTCAGGTTCTTCTGGTCAGCGGAAGTCCCGGCTGGGCGGGGCGGCCGCGACCCGCAGGCGCCGCAGCCGGGACGCGACCAGGTTGGTGGCGCCTTCGGTGCGCTCGACCCGGCCGTGCACCAGCAGCGCGCCCGACTCCGCGCCGATCCGGCGGTAGCGGGCCCAGACGTGCGGCGGGCAGATGACGTTGACCATCCCGGTCTCGTCTTCCAGGCTCATGAACACCACGCCGCCCGCCGTCTCGGGCCGCTGCCGGTGGGTGACCAGGCCGCCGACCACCACCCGGTCGCCGGGCGGGGCGGCGGCCAGGCCGGTGGCGGTGAGCACGCCGTCGGCGTCCAGCCCGGTCCGCAGGTGCTCCAGCGGGTGGGTGCCGTAGATCCCGGTCGCCCACAGGTCGGCGACGGTCTCCTCGACCGGGGTCATCGCGGGCAGGGCCGGCGCGGTCAGCCCGGGCGTGCTGCCGGGCAGCTGGGCGGGCCGGATGGCGGCCGCCGCCCCCGCCACCCACATCGCCTCCCGGCGACCCGGGCCGAAGCAGCCGAACGCGCCCGCGGCGGCCAGCACCTCCATGGCGGGCGGGGACAGCCGGGCCCGGCGGGCGAAGTCCTCCAGGTCCCGGTACGGGCGGCCGGCGGCGACCGCCGCGGCGGTGTCGGCGCCGAGGTGACGGACCCCGCGCAGGCCGAGCCGGATGGCCGGCTGCTCGCTCCCGTTGCTCTCCAGGGTGGCCAGGTCGCTGCTGATGTTGACGTCCACCCCGCGGACCTCGACCCCGTGCCGGCGGACGTCGCTGATCAGGCTGGCCGGTGAGTAGAAGCCCATCGGCTGGTTGCGCAGCAGGGCGGCGGTGAACGCGGCCGGGTAGTAGTGCTTCAGCCAGGCGCTGGCGTAGACCAGGTAGGCGAAACTGATCGCGTGTGACTCGGGGAACCCGTAGCTGGAGAAGGCCAGGATCTTCTGGTAGACGTCCTCGGCCACCTCGCCGGAGATGCCCCGCTCGGCCATGCCGTCCAGCAGCCGCTGGCGCAGCTCCTCGACGCGTTCCGGCGCCCGCTTGGAGCTCATCGCCTGCCGCAGCTTGTCCGCCTCGGCCGGGCTGAAGCCCGCGCAGTCGATGGCCAGCTGCATCATCTGCTCCTGGAACAGCGGCACCCCGTAGGTCTTGTCCAGGGCCGCCTTCATCGACTCGTGCGGGATCAGCCGTTCCTCGTCGCCCGCGCGGCGGCGCAGGTAGGGGTGGACCGAGCCGCCCTGGATGGGGCCGGGCCGGATCAGCGCCACCTCCACCACCAGGTCGTAGAACTTCTCCGGGCGCAGCCGGGGCAGGGTGGACATCTGGGCCCGCGACTCGACCTGGAACACCCCCACGGTGTCGGCCGCCTGCAGCATCCGGTAGACGGCCGGGTCGTCCTGCGGGATCGAGTTCAGCGTCCAGGAGTGCCCGTAGTGGGTGTCGACCAGGTCGAAGCAGTCGTGCAGGGCCGACAGCATGCCCAGGCCGAGCAGGTCGAACTTGACCAGGCCGGCGTAGGCGCAGTCGTCCTTGTCCCACTGCAGGACGCTGCGGCCGGGCATCCGCGCCCACTCCACCGGGCAGACGTCGCTCACCGGCCGGTCGCAGATGACCATCCCGCCGGAGTGGATGCCCAGGTGCCGCGGCAGCCGCTGCAGCTGCCCGGCCAGCGCGGCCACGTCACCGGGCACCCCGGCCTCGCCATCGGCCACCTCGCCCGGCCCGGCCCGGTGGGACCAGGCGTTCAGCTCCTCCGGCGGGTGCCCGAGGGCCCGGCCCGCGTCCCGCAGCGCCATCCGCGGCCGGTAGGTGATCACGTTGGCCACCTGGGCCGCCCGTTCCCGGCCGTAGCGGTCGTAGACGTACTGGATCGCCTCCTCGCGGCGGCGGTGCTCGATGTCGAGGTCGATATCGGGTGGGCCGTCCCGCCCGGATGAAAGAAAACGTTCGAACAGCAGACCGTGCCGGACCGCATCGACGCTGGTGATCCCCAGGGCATAACAGACCACCGAGTTCGCGGCCGAACCACGCCCCTGGCAGAGGATCTGCTGGCGCTCGCAGAACCGGACGATGTCGTGGACGAGCAGGAAGTAGCCGGGGAACCCGAGTTGCCCGATCACGTTCAGCTCGTGCTCGATCTGGCGGTAGGCCCCGGCCTGCCACTCCGCGCCCGGCGGCCCGTAGCGCTTAGGGGCCTGCTCCGCGACCAGCGCGCGCAGCCAGGACATCTCGTCGTACCCGTCCGGCACCGGGAAGTCGGGCAGGTTCGGGGCCAGGTCCCCGAAGCCGAACGCGCAGGCCTCGGCCAGCTCCACCGTCCGCTGCTGGACGCCGGGAAAGCGGCGCAGCCGGCGGCTCATCTCCGCCCCCGACCGCAGGTAGGCCGCGCCCGAGGCGGGCAGCCAGCCGTCCATCTCGGTCAGGCTGCGGCGCGCGCGGATCGCGGCCAGCGTGTCGGCCAGCCGGGCCCGGGCGGGGGTGGCGTAGTGCACGTTGCCGGTGGCGATCACGCCGGCCCCGGCCGCGGCGGCCAGCCCGGCCAGCAGGTCGTTCCGCTCGTCGTCACCGGGCTGGTCGTGGAAGGTCAGCTCGGCCAGCACGTTGCCGGGGCCGAACGTGGCGGTCAGCGCGCGCAGCTCGGCCAGCGCGGCGGCCGGGCCGCCGGTGGCCAGGGCGGCGGGCACCGCGCCCTTCCGGCAGCCGGTCAGCACCACCCAGTGCCCGTCGTGGGCTTGCCCGAGCGCGTCCAGGTCGTAGACCGGCCGTCCCTTGGCCCCGCCGGCCAGCTGGGCCGCGCTGATCACCGCCGACAGCCGTTTGTAGCCTTCCACGTCCCGGGCCAGCACCAGCAGGTGCCGCCCGCCTGGATCGGGTGATCCGGCTCGTTCCCGGTCGTTCCGGTTGATGTCCAGGCTCAGCTCGGCGCCAAAGACGGTGGCGAGCTGGTGCCGGGCCGCGGCCTGGGCGAACTGGGCCACCCCGTACATGCCGTCGTGGTCGGTGACGGCCAGCGCCCGCAGGCCGAGCCGGGCGGCCTCGGCGACCAGCTCGCCCGGGCTGGACGCCCCGTCCAGGAAGCTGTAGGAGGAGTGGCAGTGCAGCTCGGCCCAGGCCAGGCCGGCCTGCTCCGTGTTTTCGTCCCCCAGGGGGTGGCGCGGGCGCCGGGCCCGGTCCGGCCCGGGCGGCAGCTGGGTCACGTTCCAGGACAGCCGTCGTTCCAGCTCGCGCCAGCTGACCGGTGGGTTGTGCCAGCCCATCGTCCCCTCCCGGCTCAGTCGTAACGGGCCGCCCGGCCTTGCCGACGGTCAGTCGTAGCGGGCCTCGATCTGCCACTGGCCCTGCTGGACGGCGGCCAGCCAGCCGATGCCGTCCCCGGTGACCAGCTGGAACCGGGCGCGGCGGCTGGCCTGTTGCCCGTCCCACCAGCGTTCGGTCACCGGCCACGGGCCGGCCCAGGCGGTGATGGCCAGCCACGGCTCGGTCCCGGTGGCCAGCGCGTCCGGGGACGCGGAAACCACCGCCCGCCCAGTGACCGTCACCGGCGCCCCGGACGCGTCGATCACCTGGGCCGGGACCGGGGCCGGGTACACCGTGGCCGGAGCGGGCGGCGGGATGCCGGCGGGCCACGGCCGGCCAGCGGGCAGCCGGGCCTCGCGCACGTCGCCGAACGGCACCAGCACCACCCGGTCGCCCGGGCCCCGGCCGCCGGCCAGCAGCGGGTGCGTCACCGATTCGTGCCCGAGCATGGCCTGGAGCCGCACCGCGGCCCGTTCCACCCGGTCCCGGACCAGATCGTCGCCCCACAGGGCGAGCTGCCGGCCCTCGTACCGGACCAGCTGATCCGGCACCAGCCGGAGCCGGGAGATCCCGCCGTCGGCCCCGGTTGTCCCGTCCGCCTCAGGCCGCTCGTGACCCTCGCCGGCCTGCCAGCTGTCCAGCTGCCAGCGCACCCGCTGGGCGATGGCCAGCGCGGACAGCAGGCCGTCGTGCCGCCACAGCCGGGCCTCGGTCCGGCCCGGCCCGGCCGTCACCTCGACCCAGATCCGGACGCAGGACAGCCCGCGGGCGGCCAGCCCGGCCAGCAGCTGACCGGCCAGGTTCTTGGCCGCGAACGCGGCCGGCTCGGCCAGCACCGGCGGGTCGAACTCCATGGCGGCGGACAGGTCGGCCGGGGCCGTCCCGGCGGCCAGACGGCGGGCTTCGGCCCCCTGGGCGATCCGCTGGGCGGCGCTCCCCTCGGTGCCGAACCGGCTGGCCACGTCCCGGGCCGGCAGCGCCGCGAAGTCGCCCACGGTCCCGATGCCCAGCCGGACCAGCTGCCCGGCCAGGGCCGGGGCGGCGAGGATGTGAACCGGGTACGGGGCCAGGAACGACCGTGTACCCCCTGGGGGTACCACCATCGCTGCGTGGTCCGGGCCGGTGGCCCGAGCAGCCAGGACGGCCGCGAACTGGCCGTCGGCCACTCCGGCGTGACAGGCGATACCCCCGGCCGTCACCACGCCGACGATCCGGCCGGCCAGCGCCTCCTCGCCACCGAAGTAGCGGGCCGGACCCCGGGCATTGATCAGGCACAGGCCGGGCCGGACCACCTCCACCACCGGGCAGAAGTCCGTCACCGCGGTGACAACCCGCTCGAAGGCGCGGGCGTCGTGGCTGTCGGCCGTCTCTTCCGGCCAGTCCGGGCACCACACGGCCAGGATCCGGGCCGGGCGGTCGGCCGCGGTCCTCACTGGACCGCTCCGGCCAGTGCTGCCGGGGCTATCTGGGCCGGGGGCTCGACGCCGCCCGCGGCCCAGGCGGGCACGGCCGGCCGGGCGGCCACCGTCTCGTCCACCGTCACCGTGCCGTCCGGGCCGGGCAGCCACAGCCACTGCCGCCGCGGCCGGGCGGCCGCGCCCCGGCCCTCGGCCATCACCTCGGCCCGGCAGCCCCGCAGGCTCCCGTACCCGTCGCCGATCCCGGCCCAGGACCGCTGGGTCACCCGCAGCCGCACCGGTGCGCCGTCCCACGCCCCGGCCGCGATCAGCACCCCGCCGCCGCGCCGCAGCGCCCCCTCCAGCCGCCGCCGGACCTGCGCGGACGGCGGCCCAGGAGGCCGGACCACGACGACCTCGCACGCCTCCAGCATCGACGCGACCACCTGGGGCCAGTTCGGTCCGGGCTCGGGTACCAGCATCAGCCGGGTGGCCTCGGCCCCCATCCCGGCCGCCGCGACCACTCCCAGGCTGGGCACCCCGGCTACCCCGCACCACGCCCCCGCGGCCGACGTCGCCGCGAGCAGCGCCAGGCACAGCAGGCCGGGCTGCTCCACCGCCAGTACCGAGCCGCGGGTGAGACCCTGGCCCGGCAGCAGCCCGGCCAGGGCAGGCAGCACCGGCAGCATCCCCGCGCTGGACAGCACGGCGGTGCCGCTCGTGCCGCTCGTGCCGCTCGTGCCGCTCGTGGCTGCGGGAAACACAGCGTCACCGGCCCCCGGCCCGGATGCGGGGCGCGCAAGGTCGCCGGGGCTTTGGTCAAAAAGCCCTTTGACCTGCGAAGTCTGCTCCCGCATAGGTAACCAGTATCGAATTAATATTCGAACTGTCAAGATGACAGACTGTGACTCTCAGTAACAGTTTCGGCTGGGGGTGGCGGGAGATGGCGTGGGCTTTGGCCTCCAGGAGTTTCAAGATCCATCATGCTCGGGTCCGGCCGGCCACCGGGGTAAGGCCCAGGGCAGCTGGATGGGTATTTGGTTACGCAGGGTGGTATCACGAGGGCTCTGCCGCAACTTCCAGGAATCTGGAAAGTACCTTCGACCCCTGGCTCACACGGGCTCGCACGTTCCATTCGCCCCGGAGTGGGAAGAACCCATCCGACCCCGCACAGTAATCGCGACCCACGGGATCGAGCGCTGGCGTTTTTCAGCCCGCTCCCGCGCGAGCACCCAGAGAAGTGGCACCCCTTTTCCATGCGAAAGAGCAGCACCAGCACCGCAAACGGCGGGCTGAAGGCCGTCGGCGGCCAGCCTGAGCGGGAGGCAGGGCCGCGTGGGGGGTTCCGGGGGGTCGTCCCCCCGGGCCAGCACGGCGCGGGCAAAAACGAAAGGTGGCCGCCGGCCAATGACCAGCGACCACCAACTCGCGTGGGCGAGGAGGGATTTGAACCCTCACGTCCTTTCGGACACACGGACCTGAACCGTGCGCGTCTGCCGTTCCGCCACCCGCCCGGGCGCGGAAAGAAGGTTAGCACGACCCCGAGTGCACTCAGGCCCCGGATACGATCAGAGGCGAGTTGCGAAGGGAGGTGCCACGGTGGGAGTTCTGCAGCGCTTTGAGCGGCGGCTCGAAGGCATGGTCGAGGGGGCCTTCGCCCGTGCCTTCAAATCCGAGCTACAGCCGGTCGAGGTAGCCAGCGCCGTGCAGCGCGAGATGGATGACCGGGCGGCGATCGTGGCGCAGGGCCGCACCCTGGTGCCGAACGACTTCGTGGTCGAGCTGGCCGAGAGCGACCATGACCGTCTCGACGTGTACGCGGACAGCCTCGGCGTGGAGCTGGCCAACCTGGCCCGGGACTACGCCAAGGAGCAGGGCTACTCGTTCGTCGGCCCGGTGCGGATGCGCTTCGAGGGCGTGAACGACCTGACCACCGGAACGTTCCGGATCCGGTCGGGCGTCATCCGGGGCTCCACGGTCGAGGGCGGGGAGATCCGCCAGCCCGCCAGTGACCTGCCGCAGCCGCGGGGCGGTGATTTCGCCGGGCGTCCCCACCTGCTCGTCTCGACCGACAACCCGAACGGCGGCGGACGCCAGCAGCGGACTTATGACCTGGTCACCGCCACCACCCTGCTGGGCCGGGGTACCGACTGCGACCTCCGGCTCGTCGATCCGGGCGTTTCCCGTCACCATGCCGAGTTGCGGGTTGAGGGGGGCGAAGTCGTCCTGGTCGACCTAGGCTCTACCAATGGCACGTTCGTCAACGGGCAACCCATCAAGCATGTCGTGCTCACCGACGGCATGCAGATCACCCTGGGCCGCACCACCCTGGTCTTCCGCAGGGACAGCAGTTACTGACCCGTCAGGCAGGGACCTCTCACTGGAATGACCGAGCTCACCCTCACCCTTATCCGGGTGGCCTTTCTCGCCGTGCTCTGGCTGTTTGTCATCGCGGCGATCGGAGTCGTCCGCACGGACCTCTCCGGCAATTCCAGTGGCCGGTCACGGCTGGCCCGGCGGCAGGCGACCGCGCCGCGGCCGATGCCCAGGCCCAACGGCAAGCCGCAGCGGTCCCGTCGCGGACAGTTGCATACGCTCGTCGTAACCGGCGGCGCGCTCAAGGGAACGACCATTGATCTCAACGAGCAGCAAATTACGCTCGGCCGGTCAAATGACGCTACGCTCGTCCTCAACGACGACTACGCTTCAAGCCACCACGCCCGGATTTTCCCGCAGGACGGGCAGTGGATCGTTGAAGATCTCGGTTCAACCAACGGCACGTACCTGGATCGCCAGAAAGTGACGCGACCTACTCCGGTGCCGGCGGGCGTGCCGGTCCGTATCGGCAAGACCGTTCTGGAACTTCGCAGATGACACTTGCACTCCGCTACGCGGTACGTTCCGACGTCGGACTTCTCCGCGAGGGGAACGAAGACTCGGCGTACGCGAGCCCCCGCCTGCTCGCCGTCGCGGACGGCATGGGCGGCCATGCCGCCGGCGAGGTGGCCAGCGCCGTGGCGATTGCCTCGGTGGCGGCGCTGGACGGAACGGTCCGCGGCGGCGACCTGCTCGGCGCGCTGAAGGAAGCGGTGCACTCCGCCAGCGACACCCTGCACCAGATGGCGTCGGCCGATCCGGCCGTCGAGGGCATGGGGACCACGCTGACCGCGATGCTGTGGGCGGGTCAGGGCTACGCGCTGTGCCACATCGGCGACTCCCGCGGCTACATGCTGCGCGACGGCGAGCTCTACCAGATCACCCACGACCACTCCCTGGTGCAGTCGCTGGTCGACGAGGGCCGGCTCAGCCAGGAGGAGGCGGCTACCCACCCGCAGCGCTCGCTGATCCTGCGCGCGCTGGACGGGCGCGGCGAGGCCGAGCCCGACCTGTCCATGCGCAAGGCCATGCCCGGCGACCGGTACCTGCTCTGTTCCGACGGCCTGTCCGACGTGGTCAGCGCGGAGACGCTGCACCACACGCTGAGCACGATCCCGGACCTGGACGACGTGACGGTCCAGCTCATCGAGCTGGCCATCCGGGGCGGCGGCCCGGACAACATCACCGTGGTGGTGGCCGACGTCGTCGACGACGAGACCGACACCCGGGCACCCACCACCGTGCCGATCATGGCCGGCGCCGCCTCGCACGGGAACGCCGCCGACCTCAGCCTGCTGGCGCGCAGCGACAGCCCGGCCGGGCGGGCCCAGATGCTGGCCCACACCGCGCCGCAGCCCTCGGTCATGCTGGATGAGCCGCGGACCGGGCCGGACGGCTGGGCCGGGGCCGAGCAGGAGCCCGAAGGCCCGGACAGCTGGCCGGCCACCCAGAGCCAGCCCGAGTACCGCAACGGCCACCGGGCCCGGCGCCAGCGACGGCGGCGGCGGTGGCCGATCGTGACGATGGCGCTCGTGGTGCTGGCCGCGGTGGTGATCGGCGGCGGGTACGGGGCCTGGGCCTACACCCAGCACCAGTACTACGTGGGCACCAATCAGGGCCACGTGGTGATCTTCAAGGGCGTCAACCAGAAGGTCGTCGGCATCAGCCTGTCCAGCGTGTACTCGCGGTCGTCGCTGACCGAGCAGCAGGTCCCGCCGCAGGAGCTGTCGATGGTCCAGGGCACGATCTCGGCCACCAGCCTGGCCGACGCGCACCGGATCGTCGGCCAGCTGCAGTCCCAGGACGCGGTGTGCCGGACCGCCTACGGCAGCCGCAACGACTGGGTGACCCAGCAGGCCGCGCTGGCCGCGGCGGCCAAGGCCAGTAAGAAGGCCAAGCCGTCGGCGTCACCGGAGCCGACCGTCCCGTCCGACTGCCCGTCGGCGACCGTGCTCGGCGTGCCCTCGCCGGCCGTGTCTCCGTCGGCGTCCCCCGCACCGTCACACTCGGCCTCCCCCACCCCGACGGCTAGGAAGGGCACGTCGTGAGCAGCGTCGCGACGTCGGACAACAATCCGACGCTCGGCGGCGTTCCTGACACTCCGGTAGCGAGGCCGCGGGGACGCCGCACGACCGAGCTGCTGATGCTGGTGTTCTCGGTCGTGCTGGTCGCGTTCGCCTACGTGAACGTCGGGCTGGGGCTCAAGGGCACGGTGCCGCCCGGGATCATCGAATACATCATCGGCTTCACGGTGCTGCTGGCCATCGCCCACATCGTGGTGCGCTGGCTGGCCCCGTACGCCGATCCGCTGCTGCTGCCGCTGGCCGCCACCCTGAACGGCCTGGGCATCGTGATGATCTACCGGCTGCAGGAGTCCGGCCGCAACGGCAACCCGGGCCAGACCATCAGCACGCTGAGCTCGAACGCCACCGTCCTGCAGGTCTTCTACTCGGCCGTCGGGATCGGCTGTTTCGTGGCGGTGCTGGTGCTGTTCCGCGAGCCGCGGGTGCTGCAGCGCTACACCTACCTGTTCGGCCTGGTCGGCATCCTCCTGCTGGCACTGCCGGCGCTGCTGCCCGCCAGCATCAGCGAGGTGCAGGGGGCCAAGATCCAGGTCCGGCTGGGCAGCTTCTCCCTGCAGCCGGAGGAGTTCGCCAAGCTCGCCCTGGCGGTCTCGTTCGCCGGTTACCTGGTGGCCAAGCGGGACGTGCTGTCGCTGGCCGGCCTGCGGGTGCTGGGCATCGACCTGCCCCGCGCCCGCGACCTCGGCCCGGTGCTGGGCGTGTGGGGCGTGAGCCTGCTGCTGCTGGTCTTCGAGAGCGACATCGGCACCTCGGCCCTGTTCATGGGCCTGTTCGTGGCCATGCTGTACATCGCCACCCAGCGCACGTCGTGGCTGCTGATCGGTTTCCTGCTGTTCATCGGGGGCGCGTTCGCCGCCAGCAAGCTGTTCAGCCACGTGGGTGAGCGGTTCCAGATCTGGCTGCACCCGTTCTCCGGCGGCAACCCCTACGGGAACGCCTACCAGCTGGTCCAGGGCCTGTACGGGATGGCTTCGGGCGGGATCCTGGGCAAGGGCCTGGGGGCCGGCCAGCCATACCTGACCCCGCTGGTCCAGAGCGACTTCATCACCACCGCGTTCGGCGAGGAGATCGGGCTGACCGGGCTGATGGCGATCCTGCTGCTGTATGGCCTGATCGTGCAGCGCGGGCTGGCCACCTCGCTCGCGGTCAAGGACCCGTTCGCCAAGATCCTGGCCGGCGGCCTGGCGTTCATGCTGGCCCTGCAGGTGTTCGTGATCGTCGGCGGGGTCACCCGGCTGATCCCGCTGACCGGTATCACCACCCCGTTCCTGGCCCAGGGAGGCTCCTCACTGCTCGGCAGCTGGATGCTGATCGCGCTGCTGATGCGGCTGAGTGACACGGCCCGGCGGCCACCGCCGCAGCCGATCCAGGATGAGGGCATGACCCAGGTGGTGAACCTGCCGTGAACCGAGCGGTACGCCGGATCTCCATCGCCGCCCTGATCATGTTCGTCCTGCTGCTGGCCAACATCAACTACCTGCAGGGCTTCGAGGCGAGCGCGCTGAGCAGCAAACCCGGGAACTCCCGGGCGTTCGCCGCGCAGTTCCAGTACCAGCGGGGCGAGATCGTGACCTCCGACGGCGTGGTCGTCGCCCGGTCCAAGGCGGTCGGCGGCATCTACAAGTACCAGCGGGTCTATCCCTCCGGGCAGGAGTATTCGCCGGTCACCGGCTACGACGCGCTCTACGGCGCGAGCGGCGTCGAGAAGACCGAGAACTCAGTGCTGAGCGGCAACTCCTCTTCGCTGGCCGTGCGCAACGTGATCGACATGATCACCAACAAGCCCCGCAAGGGCGCGACGGTCCAGCTCACGATCAACTCCAAGGCCCAGAACGCGGCCTGGAGCGCGCTGCAGTCCGGCGGCAAGTCCGGCGCGGTGGTGGCCATGGACCCCTCCACCGGCAAGATCCTGGCCATGGCGTCGTACCCGTCGTACGACCCGAACCAGCTGGCGGTGCTGGACGGCACCCAGCTCAACAACAACGACAAGGCGCTGCTGAACGACAAGAACCAGCCGCTGCTGAACCGGGCGACCAGCGCGACCTACCCGCCCGGGTCGACGTTCAAGATCGTCACCAGCTCCAGCCTATTCAGCCAGGGCAAGGGCTCGCCGAGCTCGGTGGTGGACGCGCCGACCAGCTTCACCCTGCCGCAGAGCAGCACCAAGCTGATCAACAACAACGGCGAGGCGTGCGGCTCGATGGGCAACGGCAAGGCCACCATCGACGTCGCGTTCACCGAGTCGTGCAACACCGCGTTCGCCAACATCGGCATGCAGCTCGGGTCGGCCGCGTTGAAGAGCGAGGCCGAGAAGTACGGCTTCAACAACCCGAACCTGACCATCCCCACCTCGGTCGTGCCCAGCAACTTCCCGCTGGAGCCGGCGCTGTCCTTCACCGCCATGTCCGCCATCGGCCAGAAGGACGACACGGTCACCCCGCTGCAGGAGGCCATGATGTCGGCCGCGATCGCCAACGGCGGCAAGCTGATGCGGCCCTACCTGGTCCAGCAGGTCCAGGCGGCCGACCTCAGCATCGTCGACTCGGCGTCGCCTCAGGTGCTGAGCCAGCCGGTCAGCTCGAGCGTGGCCGGCCAGATCAAGACGATGATGCTGCACGTGGTCAGCCAGCCGGACGGCACGGCCGCCGCGTTCAACAACGCGATCCCCGGGGTGCAGATCGCCGGCAAGACCGGCACCGCCCAGAACGGGGTCAACAACAGTGGCCTGAACGATGCGGTTTTCACCTGTTTCGCCAGTAACGGCAACCGTTCCATGGCGGTGGGCGTCATCATTCAGGGCGGCGGTTACGGCGCTGCGGCGGCTGCCCCCATTGCCGTCAGTGTCCTCAAGGCTTACCTGGAGAACGGGTGAACGATCACCTGCTGGGCGGACGTTATCGGCTGAGCAGCCGGATAGCGGTCGGCGGCATGGGCGAAGTGTGGCGTGGCACCGACGAGCTGCTGGACCGCGCGGTGGCCGTCAAGCTGCTGTCGGCGGCGCACGCCACCGACGAGGCGTTCCGGGCCCGGTTCCGGGCCGAGGCCCGCTACGCGGCTTCGCTGTCTCACCCGAACATTGCCCAGGTCTTCGACTACGGCGAGATGTCGGGTCCCGACGAGGCCCCGCCCGGCCTGCCGTCCGGTGGCGCCTATCTGATCATGGAGCTGGTTCAGGGCGAGCCGCTGTCGGCGGTGATCGCGCGGCAGGAGCGGCTGTCGGCCGGCGACACCCTGCGCATCGTGAGCCAGGCGGCCGACGCGCTGGCGGCCGCGCACGAGGCCGGCATCGTCCACCGCGACATCAAGCCCGGGAACCTGCTGGTCACCAGCGACGGCACCACGAAAATCACCGACTTCGGCATCGCCCGCGCAATGTGGGCCGCGCAGGCGTCCCATCTGACCCAGACCGGCATGGTCATGGGTACCGCCAGCTACGTTTCCCCGGAGCAGGCCACCGGCGGGACGATCACGTCCGCCTCGGACATCTACTCGCTCGGGGTCGTCGCTTACGAGTGCCTGACCGGTGAACCGCCGTTCACGGCCGAGACCCCGGTCGCGATCGCGGTCGCGCACATGCACCGGCCGGTACCGCCGCTGCCGGACGACGTGCCCGCGCCGGTGGCCGATCTGGTCACGAACATGCTGGCCAAGCGGCCGGAGGACCGGCCGCAGACGGCCCACTGGGTGGCGGACCGGGCCCGGCAGCTGCGCAGCTCGCTGCCCAGCACCCCGGACCTGCCGGCCGACATGGACGTGGCCGGGCTGACCGAGACCGCGGCCGTCGGCGCCGCGGCCTTCGCGGCGGCCGGGCAGGCGACCGACCCGCGCGACGCCGGGGCCGCTCTGACCCGGAACGACATGGGCCGCCCGGGCGCGGCCACCCCGCCGCCCCGGCCCCCCGCCCACACCGCGGGCCACAGCCGAGGCGGCAGCGGCCGCCGCCGGCGCGCCCTGATGGCCGCGGGCGTGAGCGTGGTGGTGGCCGCCATCGGCGGCACGGTGGCGGCGTTCATGCTGGCCGGGAGGCCGATGAACCAGGTCGGCAACGTGAGCCCGGCCAGTTCCGCGACGCCCGGCACGAGCGCGAGCCCCACGACCACGACGATCAGCCCGACACCCACGCCGAGCCGGGAAAACGGCGTCGGCTACCGGAGTACGCCTACTCTAGGGGTGGGCGCCGGGGCGGGCGGCAGGATCAGCCCGTCCTCGGTGATCTCGCCGACGAAAGTTAAATCGACAAAAACTAAGAAGAGTTCTCCTCCACCGACGACGAAGCCGCCGGTCACGCCGACGACTCAGCCGCCGACAACAACGCCGCCGACAACAACGCCGCCGACGCAGGGCAACGGCGGTGGCGGTAACGGCCACGGCCCCGGGCCAAATGGGAAGACCTAGCCCTGACCAGGGGCCAGTGATGAGACAACGCGGGATGGTTTGGCAAAGTGCGAGACATGACACAGCCAAGGCTGCTTGGTGATCGCTACGAGCTCGACGGCGTCGTCGGGCGTGGCGGCATGGCCGAGGTCTACCGGGCCCATGACATCCGCCTTGACCGCACTGTCGCCATCAAGACCCTGCGGACCGACCTGGCCCGGGACCAGACGTTCCAGGCCCGGTTCCGCCGCGAGGCCCAGTCCGCGGCGTCGCTGAACCACCCGTCCATCGTCGCGGTCTACGACACCGGCGAGGACATGGCGAACGGCTTCCCGGTCCCCTACATCGTCATGGAGTACGTGGACGGCCGGACCGTCCGTGACCTGCTCCAGTCGGATCACCGGCTGCTGCCCGAGCGGTCCCTGGAGATCATCGACGGGGTGCTGGGCGCGCTGGACTACAGCCACCAGTCCGGCATCGTGCACCGCGACATCAAGCCCGGCAACGTCATGGTCACCCGCAACGGTGACATCAAGGTGATGGACTTCGGCATCGCCCGCGCCATGAGCGACAACCAGGCCACGATGACCCAGACCGCACAGGTCATCGGGACCGCGCAGTACCTGTCGCCGGAGCAGGCGCGCGGTGAGCGGGTGGACGCCCGCAGTGACCTGTACTCCACCGGCTGCCTGATGTACGAGCTGCTGACCGGGCGGCCGCCGTTCACCGGCGACTCGCCGGTCGCGATCGCCTACCAGCACGTGCGGGAAAACCCGGTGCCGCCCTCGGTGGTGGACCCGGACATCCCCTCCTGGGCCGACGCGATCGTGCTCAAGGCCATGGCCAAGGACCCGGGCGACCGGTACCAGAGCGCGGCCGAGATGCGCATGGACGTGCAGCGGGCCATGAACGGCATGGCCGTCGCTGCCCCGACCCGGCTGGACAGCTACGGCCGGACCCAGGCGATGGGCGGGGCCACGATGATGGCCAACCCGACCACGGCGGTCCCGCCCTACCAGTACGGGGACCAGACCGACGGCGGCGGTGAGCCGCCCCGGCGCAGTTACCGGGCCCTGCTCTGGGTGCTGGGTCTGCTGGTGGTGCTGGGCGCGGTCGGTGCGCTGGCCTACATGATGTTCGGGGGTGGCGGCAAGACCTACGCCGTCCCGCTGGTCTCGGGGCTGTCCCAGCCCAAGGCCGAACAGCAGATCACCGCGGCGCACCTGAAGTTCACGGTCGTCGACCAGGCGAACTCGACCGTGAAAAAGGGTTACGTGATCAAGACGAACCCGGCTCAGGGCAACAACGTCCCCCAGAACACCGTGGTGACGCTGTACGTGTCGAACGGCCCGCAGCAGGTGACGGTGCCGAACGTGGTGGGCGAGACCGCCACCACCGCCCAGAACACGCTGAGCGGGATGGGCCTGATCGTCAAGCAGGTCGCGGACGCCACCTCGACGGCGGCCAAGGGCACGGTGACCAAGCAGACGCCGGGACCGAACTCGTCGGTGAGCCCGGGTAGCACGGTCACCATCTCGGTCTCCGGTGGCGCGGTCACGGTGCCCAGCGTGGTCGGTGATTCGGCCTCCACCGCCCAGCAGATCCTGCAGGGCGACGGGTTCAACGTCGACACCAAGACCGTGACCGGCCCGTCCAGCGCCCAGCCGGGCGACGTGTTCCAGCAGACGCCGGCGCCGAACAGCTCGGTCGCCCAGGGCGCCACCGTCACGATCTACGTCGCGGCCCAGCCGGCCACCCCGTCACCGAGCGCCAGCGCCAGCCAGAGCCAGCCGTCCGACGGTGGCAGCCCGAGCACGGGCGGCTTCTTCGGTAACGGCAACGGGAACGGCAACGGCGGTGGCGGTGGCGGCGGCGGTGGCGGCGGCGGCGGCGGCGGCGGCGGCGGGAACTAGCGATCACGAGAACGGCTAGCGGCCGCCGGAACGGCTGGCGGCCGCCGGCCGTCAGCCGTTGATGGCGCTGCCGTCGACCGGTACGTGCAGCTGCAGCCAGGGGAAAACGCCGAACCACAGCGCCGCCGCGGCCAGCAGCAGGAGCAGCACCATCCAGGCCGTCCTGATCCCGGGACGTCCCGGGAGTGACCGCCAGAGCCATCCGTACACGTCCGTCTCCTAACTGTGCCTGCTGATAACTGTGTCTGCTAACCGCGGGCCGCGGCCGAGACCAGCTGACCGGTCACGATCACCCGGTGCGTGCCGGTCCAGGCCGGGTTGCAGGTGATCAGCGTGATCAGCCGCTGCGTGGGGCGCTGGCCGGGGTCCCCGGGGACCGGGTCGACCACCGCCGTGTCGGTCGGCAGCACGGTGTGCTGGCCGGTCACCCGGTAGGTGTAGGTGTTGAGCTTGGTGTCGATGTAGACGAGGTCGCCGGCCTTCAGCGACGGCAGGCTCCAGAAGGGGTTGCCGGCCGTGACCCGGTGCCCGGCCACGGCGAAGTTGCCGAGCTGGCCCGGGAGCTGGGTGCCCGGCACGTGCCCGGGGCTCACGTTCAGCTGGGCCAGCGCGGTGCCCTGGATGATGGTGAACCGCCAGTGCGGGCCGAAGGCCGGGATCCGGATGTAGGCGAACGGCTGCCCGGTGACCAGCGCCAGCTGTTCGGGCCGGGCTGTCCGGGCCGCGTGGCCGCCACCGGCCGCGACGCTGGCCCACTGCTGGTTCAGCTCGTTGCTGAGCTGGTGCTGGGCGCTGCTGGCGTGCAGCGCGGTGCCCCACATCAGGTACGCGACGAAGAGCAGGACGACGGCGCCCAGGGTGACCAGAAGCTCACCCAGGCCGCGGATGACGGTACGCACGATTGACCCATATCGCTGAGGTGGTTTTACCGGGATGATTACTGAACGTCATTGAATATTAGCGGCTCGTGACGACATGCGCCGCCGGAACATCCGGGCCCGGCTCTGAGACTCAGGTACTACGATGACGCCACAGCCAAACAGACCAGGAGAATCACGGTGCCGAAGTCCCGCGTCCGCAAGAAGCCGGTGTACACGCCGCCGCCACGGTCGGTGCGGCGTAAGGTCAGCCCGCCGTGGCTGGCCCCGGTCATGGTGGCGTGCCTGGTGGTCGGCCTGATCTGGATCGCCTTGTACTACATCACCAACGGGCAGCTGGCCGGGATGTCGGTGCTGAGCTACTGGAACATGGTGATCGGGTTCGTGCTGATCATCGCCGGAGTGGTGCTCGCCACCCAGTGGCGTTAGGGCGCGTCCGGGCGCGCCTGACCGGCCGGCGGCCGGTCAGAAGGCCGGCAGGCCGAGATGGACGCTCCACAGCGCGGTAGCGGCGATCAGCGCGGCCAGCACGCCGACGGTGGCCGCGGCCTGGATCAGGACGCGGTTGGCGCGGGGGGCGTAGGCGTAGGCGGCCGTGATCAGCGCCCCGACGACCAGGCCACCGATGTGGTCCTGCCAGGCGATGCCGTGCACCACGAAGCCGATGAACAGGTTGAGGGCGATCAGCCCGATGATGCCGCGGCTGTCCACCCGCAGCTTGCGGGACACCACGAACCAGGCGCCGAACAGGCCGAACACCGCGCCGGAGGCACCCAGCGCGGCCTGGTTGGGTGGGACCAGGTAATAGAGGAAGACCCCGCCGCCGATCGCGCTGAGCAGGTAGATGGCCAGGAAGCGGAGGCGGCCGAACAGGTGCTCGAGCTGCGGCCCGACCACGATCAGCGCCCACATGTTGAACAGGATGTCGGCGAAACCGAAGGTGCCCCCCGACGGGGCCACGAACGCCGAGGTGAGCAGGCGGTACCACTGGCCCGCGCCCACCCCGACCGCGTTGCCGCGGCCGTCGGTGGCGTACCCGACCATCTCCAGGTTGGTGGCGACGCTCGGGCGGACCAGCACGACCAGGTAGAGCAGGACGTTGAGGCCGACCAGCGACCAGGTGACGGCGGCCCCCGTCGTCACCCGGCCGCCGAACGCGGTCCTCGGCTGCCGCACCGGCGGGCCCGCCTCGGGGCTGCGGCCCCGGATGCAGTCGACACACTGCTGGCCGACCGGGGCGGACCGCAGGCAGTCCGGGCAGGCGGGACGCCCGCAGCGCGAGCAGGAAACGTACGTCTCCCGGCCCGGGTGCCGGAAACAGGTCGGCACGCCGGACGACGCGGCTGCGCCCTCGTCCGGCGGCCCAGCCGCGGACCCGGTGCCGGGTCCGATCTCAGGCCCTGTGTCCGGCGATCCGGAGGCGGGAGTGGTCACGGTGGCCTCAGGCGTCGCCGCGGTCGATGGTCACCGACTCGAGCACCACGTCCTGGCTGGGCCGGTCCCGCCGGTCGGTGCTGGTCTGGCTGATGCGCTGCACGAGGTCGGCGCCCTCGACGACCTCGCCGAAGATGGTGTGCTTGCCGGTCAGCCAGGGCGTCGGCGCGACCGTGATGAAGAACTGCGAGCCGTTGGTCCCCGGGCCGGCGTTCGCCATGGCCAGCAGGTACGGGCGGGTGAAGGCCAGGTCCGGGTGGATCTCGTCCTTGAACTTGTAACCCGGGCCGCCGGTACCGGTGCCGAGCGGGTCACCGCCCTGGATCATGAAGTCGGGAATCACCCGGTGGAAGATGGTCCCGTTGTAGAGCGGCTCGCTGGTCTCCGCCCCGCTGCCGGGGTCGGTCCACTTCCGGCTGCCCTCGGCCAGCTCGACGAAGTTGCGCACGGTCTCCGGGGCCTGGTCCGGGAACAGCCGGACCTTGATCGGGCCCTGGTTGGTGGTGAGCGTTGCGGTAAGCGTATTGGTCATGCCGGGAATCCTCGCATAGCCGGCCGCTGGGCCGGCTGACTTGTCCTTACGTTTTCCTGGTCGCCACGTTTCCCGCGAGCCGGCTTTGCCCGGCTCGCACTTCCACGGTACAAGCAATATCGTGTGCCCGGCCCGATCGCATACGCGAAGCTTGCAGGCCTGTTCCAGCCGATCGTCAGGCTGGGTTCCGGCCGGGGTTCTGACCGGTTCGGCAGGCCCATTTCGCCAATAGGGTTGAGTTCGCCGACCACGGGAAGTGTTTGAGTCGAGATCATAAGCAGGAGGTCAACTGTGCCGCTTTTGAAGACAGATAAGGCCAGGAGCGCGTCCCAGGCCTCAGAGGCCGCGGACGCGACGAAGAAGGCCGCCCGCAGCCGGGCCAAGAACGCGGCGAACCTGGCGCGTGATCGTGCGCAGGACGCGGCGAACCTTGCGCGTGATCGTGCGCAGGACGCCGCTGACCTCGCCCGTGACGCCGCGGCCCAGGCCGCGCCGAAGGCCAAGGACATAGCTGCCCAGGTCAGCGCCCAGGCCGCGCCGAAGGCCAAGGACATAGCTGCCCAGGTCAGCGCCCAGGTCGCACCGAAGGCCAAGGACCTGGCCGCCCAGGTCGCCGCGACAGCGGCCCAGACCGTCGAGCAGGGTCGTGAGTGGGCCGCACCGAAGCTGGAGGATGCCGCCTCGGCGGTCACTGAAACGGTGGCGCCGAAGGTGTCCGCCGCTCTCAAGGCCACCGCCAAGAAGGTCGAGCCGCCCAAGAAGCGGCGCCTGCTGGGCTGGCCGGGTGCGATCGGGCTGGCCCTGCTGGCGGCCGCGGGTGCGGCCGCCGCGGTGGTCCTGCGCCGGCGGCAGCCGCCGCCCCCGCCGCCCTACCCGGGCGAGGAGGCCGAGGACGCCCCGGACACGGCCACCAGCGGCGTCGACGCCGAGGCCAACGGACGAGTCCGGCAGCCCTGACGCCCTGATCGGTTAAAAGGCGTGACGCGGCGCACGAGCGCAATGCTCCTGCGCCGCGTCGCGTTTTTAGCTGACGGTAATGGACAGGCTGGTGATCGCGCCGGTGTTGCCGAGCACCACCGGCTGGTCGGCGGTCACGTCGGTCAGCGTGACCGGTACCAGCGGGGTCAGCGAGTTGAGCAGCTGCAACAGCGTCGATTCGGCGTTGTCCGGGGTCAGCGTGAGCGGGACCCCGGCCAGCTTGCCGGTCAGCTTGGTCGCGTAGAGGACCACGCTGCCGGCAAACGAGGCGGACGGGGCGGCGGTCGTCAGCGTGCCATCGGCCCCGGTCACCGTGAGGTCGAGGCCGGACAGCTGCTGGGAGCTCATGGTGAACTTCATCATCGTCAGCGTGCCGCCGCCGTTGACCGGCATGTTGACCTTGCCCTGGTAGGCGAGGCCGTCGAGGGTGGCCGAGCTGGCGGTGATGACCGCCGGGGAGCTGGAGACGACGAGGCCCTGCGTACCGGTGCCGGTCTTGTCGTTCTTGTTCTTCGCGCCGGGGCTGGCGCTGCCGATGCCGCCCACCACCGGCAGTCCGGTTGTGGGCAGGCCGGGAACGGTGGACGGCAGCACACCGCTGATCGGCAGCACGCCACCGAGGCCCCCGCCGCCCGACGACGACGGTGACGGTGAGGCGGTCGGCGTCGGGGACGGGGAGCTGCAGATGACGAACAGGATGCAGCCCTGCCCGGACTGAGCCTGTGCTGACTGCTGCGCCTGGGCCGGGTGGTCTTCGGCCGCGGAGGCGCGGGCGCCGCCGGCCAGCGTTCCGGCCGCCACCGCCAGCAGGGCGGCCACGGCCAGCAAGCGGGGGCCCTGCCAGCCACGCCCGTCGGGCCGCGGCTCGCCCAGACCCCAGGTCCTGAGCCCCGTCTCGGAGTCCGGTGACTCAGGCGGCTGAGGGGGCTGAGAGGGCTCCGGCTTCACAGCTGACTCGTGGTGCTCAGGTGACGGTTCAGGCGGGGACGGCCGGGCGGGCTCGGGCTCGGCCAGCGATCCCGGGGACCAGGCGAAGGCCAGTGAGCCGCCGACGATGCCCAGTAGCATTCCGATGAAAAAGCCACCCAGATTGGTGCCGATGAACGACAGCAGCGCGAGCAGCACCCCGGCGATCGCGTAGAACGTCTTGTGCACCGGGGTGAACCACAGCGCCAGCCCGCAGGCGATCAGCAGCGCGCCGATCAGGATGCCGAACACCCCGCCGATCCCGACGTAGATGACCAGCTTGATCTGGCCGCGGGCGAGGACTCCGGTCAGCGGGATGAGCAGCATCTCCAGCCCGCCGATGAGCAGCAGCAGGCCGCCCCAGAACGGCCGGGACCGCCGCCACTGCCGGAACTCGAACCGCCACGTCCCGGGCCGTGGCCCGGAACGCGGCCGCCGGACCGGACCCGCGTTCTCGCAAGCGGCCATCACGGGCACGAGCCGCCATTGGTGCTGACGCTCAGGTTGAGACCGGGGAGCGTGAACGTGCCGGCCGTGGTGAGCCAGGTGTGCTGCACCAGGTGGTTGATCATCACGGTGTCGGCCTGCTCGCCGAAGGTCCCGGGTGTGCCGGTGGTGCCGGGGACCTGGTTCAGCGTCCCGGCGTCCTGGCCGATGGCGATGTTGCTGAAGCTGGCGTCACCGCTCAGCGAGCTGGCGTCGACGATCAGGTTGCTGGCCGAGACCGGGTGGCCGGACGAGCGGCCGGCCCGGAGCAGCAGAGTGACCGAACCGACCTTGACCGCCTGGCACAGGCTGTCCAGGGTGGCGGACCTGATCGCGGATTCGGCCACCGGGATCTGCTTCTTGCCCGAGGTCACGGTGGAGCCGAACTGCTCGAAGCCGGTGCCCTTGAGCTGGGTGGCGGTGACCGTGTACTCCTGGCCGGACACCGAGATGTTGGCGCCGATGGCGCCTTCCGCGGTCAGCCCGATCAAGATCGCGGCCACCACGGCGGACGGCACCATGATGAACGCGAACCGCCTCCAGCGGACCCGGCCCATCGTGAACTGCGGGCCGGGCTCTGCTCCTATCGACATGGCGCTCCCAGGAAGTGATTGACTTGTGCCGCTCCGCGTCGGTGCGTGGCGGGCTGCGTCCGGCACCTCGTTCAGAAGACCGGCGATACGGCGCAAAACGTCACTGTGACGTAGGCCACCACGCGGTCGGAGCAGAAAGTTACTCCCGAGTAAGGAACGCGTCAAGCAAGGTTTGGCCCACGGAAAGTACACATCGGGCCTTAAATACGGACTTTTCGGTACGAGATTTTTTCTAAATCCTGGGGATCGGTGTCGCCGGCCGGTTGCGCGGGGCCGGACGGGATGTCGATGCCGTACTCGAGCACCACCCGGTCGGACGGGACCACGATGTGGCGGCACACTTCCAGCACCTCGCCGCCGGAGATCAGCCGGCGCAGGATCGTGAACACCGGCACGCCCTGAGCCATCTGCAGGGTCTGGGTCTCGGGTTCGGTCGGCATCCGGGCACTGACCGATTCCTCCACCCGCGACACCGGGTGGCCGAGGTAGGCCAGCTGCGCGAGCGTGCCACCCGGCCAGGGCTCGCGGGCGGGGTCGGCCACCGGGGTATCGGCCACCAGCTCCAGCGGCAGGAAGTTGATGCTGATCTGCTCGGGCTCACCGCGCACGAAGAACACGAAGTGCCGCCGCAGCAGCGGCGTCCCCGGCTCGGTCCCGAACAGCGCGGCCAGTTCCTCGTCGGCGGTGACCTCGGAGTACTGGGCGGTGAGCCGGTAGTCCCGCCAGCCGATGGCGTGGTCCTGGGTGAACGAGGTGCGTGGCTCGGCGTAGCGCTCCCGGGCCTGACGGGCGTCGACGACGTAGCGCTCCATCGCCCGCCGCCGTACCTGCGGGCGGGCCCGCACCACCGTGCCCCCGCCCCGGCGCGTCTCGACCAGGCCCTCGTGCCGCAGCAGCGACACCGCGTGCCGGATGACGATTTCCGAGACACCGTAGAAGCGGCGCAGCTCTTCCATGGTGGGCAGGCGGCCGCCCGGCGGGTAGTGGCCCGACTGGATCTGCTGGCGCAGTTCATCGGCCACTTGAAGGTAGGCGGGACGTTCCTGCACGGTTGACACCTCCGGGCCCAGACGTCCCCCCCGGAACATTATGCGTTCAGCTTGACACGATCCGCATCTTCCCTCATTTTGTATACATAAGTTACGGAGCGGAGCCATCGATATCCATCGAGTTACCAAAGGGATCCTCGGGACTGATGGTGATAACGGCCGTCGCCCGCGTGGGCGGCCGGCCACGGTGCCGGAGGCAGCGATGCCCGGGGGAACGGTGCCGGAGGGAGCGGTCATGGCAGGCGGGACCCAGGCGGCGGCCGAGCTGGAGGCGCAGTTCCCCGGCTGGCACGTCTGGCCGAGCAGCGCCGGCCGCTGGTGGGCGACCCGGACCGGGATCGTGCTCGACCGCCGGGCCCTCGGCGACGGCCGGGCCATGACGATCGACGCGGACGACACCGAGGCGCTGCGTGCTCAGCTGGCCCGGCAATCCCGCCTCGACCAGGCTGCGCGGCAGTAGGGCCGGGCCGCGCCGGGGCGGCCTGATCCGATACGTTCAAGGCGTACCGGCGTCGACCCTGAACCGGCAGGCAGGCAAGTGAGCAGCGCGAACGGTGACGACCAGGCGGCCCGTCCGGGGTATCCCGACGCAGCCGTCGCCACCTCAGCCCCGCCCGGCGGCCGGACCCGCGATCAGCCCGCCCCCGACCGGCTGCGGCTGACCCTGTGCTGGGTGGCGGCGATCGGGATCGTGGCCTCGGCCGTGGTCATGATCGCGGTCTCGCTGGCCGGCCCCAGCCTGTCCGTGGTCAACATGCCCCGGCCCGCCGCCGGCCCCCGTGGTGGATCTCTTTGCACCCGGGGGCCGCCAAGGTGACGTTCGCGCTGTGGGGCGCGGTCGCCGCCGGCGGCATCGGGGTCATCGCCGGGCTGGTGGCGGTGGCCCGCGGAGCCCGGCCGCCGGTCCGGGTCATCGTCGGCTTCGCGGTGCTCGTCGTCGGCGTGCTCACCGTGCTGCCGGCCGCGGGATCGACGGACATCCTCGACTACGCGGCCAACGGCCGGATGGCCGCGACCGGCCACAGCCCGTACGTGATGACCCCGCTGGAGCTGCAGAAGTCCGGCGACCCGGTCGGCCGCTGGATCCCGCCGACGTGGGAGACCAGCGTCTCGGTCTACGGCCCGGTGGCCACCGCCGAGGAATGGGCCGCCGCCAAGCTCGGTGGTACGTCGATGGCGCGGATCACGTTCTGGCTCAAGCTGTGGAACTCGATGGCGTTCGGCCTGGTGGTGCTGCTGCTGGACCGGACCCTGCGCTCCGACCCGGCCCGCCGCCTGCGCGGCCACCTGCTGTGGACGGCCAACCCGCTGCTGTGGTGGGAGATCGTCGCCAGCGGGCACATCGACGGCCTGGCCGCCGCGTTCGGCCTGGCCGGGATCCTGTTGTTGCGGCGGCGACCGGCCCCGGGAAGCGAACGCCCCCGGCTCACGAGCTTTCTGCTGGCGGGCCTGTTCATCGGGGTCGCGGCGGCGATCAAGATCCCGTTCGCGGCCTTCGGCGTTGGTGTCATCTGGGCGGGCCGCCGCTCGGTCACCGCGCTGGCCGCCGCGGCGGCCGGGTTCCTGCTGGTCCTCGTCCCGGCGTACGCGGCCGCGGGCCATCCGGCCATCTCGGTGCTGATCAGCCGGGGTCCCGCCACCACCTGGGACACGATGTACCAGATCTTCTACCGGCCGTTCGGCTACACCGAGTTCGGGGCGTTCCTGGTGCCGCCGCACCTGACAGCCATCGCCGCGGTCGCGTTCCTGGCCGTCCTCGTCCTGGCGTTCCTGCGGTTCCCGGACGGCACCCCGCAGCTGCCGGCGCTCAGCCCGGCGCTGGCCGTCAGCCTGGCCTGGCTGCTGGTCTGGTCCTACCAGCGGCCCTGGTACGACGTGATGGCGATCTGCCTGCTGGCCGTCTATCCGGCGTCGCGGCTGGACTGGCTGGTCCTGGTCCGCCTGGTCCTGACCGCGCCGGTCTACCTGCCGGGCGTCCCGGGCCTTACACCCGCCTGGGTCACCGACGCCATCAACCTCGTCGGGGAGGTGGTGGCCCCGTGGACGCGGCTGCTGGCCGCCCTCGGTTTCATCGCGCTGTGCGTCTTCGGCTGGTGGGGATGGCAGGACCTGCGCTCCGGCCAGGCCGTCCCACGCCCGCTCATCTGACCGAATCGCGCCGACGCCCCGGCTGGCACACGAGTCACTCCAGCCGCCCGGTGCCCAGAGCCAAGTGTGCACTTCCCGATCCGGGAACACTTTTGGGCAGCATTTGTAAAAAAGTGTTCCAGGCTTCGGAGGAAGCTCGAATCCGCAGCGGCGAACCACGCGGCTGAGGTATCCGTGCAATCTACGGATGACATTTCCTGCCGTACCTTGCCCCCGAACGTTTCCGGGAGCGCCCCACCCCGATGGCAACCGACCGGCCCGCCCGTGCCGACGAGGCAACCGCCCCCGCCGACCGTGGCGTGGTTCGGCCGGACGCCCCGCCGGACGAACCGCCGGACGAACCGCGCAGCCGCGCCGAGCTCTACGCCGCCAGGCGCGGCACGGACACCCCGCCAGCCTCCAATGACACTCACACCACCGCCGACGGCGGCTGGGCCTGGAAAGGCCTCCGCCTCGATCCCCCCGCCAACCACGTCGCCGACCAGCAACTGGCCGCCCGCCGCGACGCCGAGGGCCGCCACCCCGACGGCAGCTACGACGACCGGGGCCTGACCCCCGCCCTCCGCCGCGTCGAAGCCCAGCTCGAGCACGGCACGCTCGCCCCGGACACGGAGAAATTCGCCCTGAAATCCCCCGACCGCTTCAAAGAAAAGCTCGCCAAGATGATGGGGACAGAACCCGACCGCCCGGCCGCTGATCTGGCCGCCGACATTCACGACGGTATACGGTATACATGCATTCTTGATTTCGAGCATTACAGCTCCGAGGTTGACCAGGCACGGCGATTGCTCAGGATCGATGGCTACCAACTCATCGCCTTCAAGCCGAACTGGTCGGGCCACGAGTACAAGGGCATCAACAGCCAGTGGCGAGACCCCGCCAGTGGCGAGTATTTCGAGGTCCAGTTCCACACCCAGGAAAGCTGGGAAGCCAAGCAGCAAACCCACGACGCATACGAGAAAATCGAGTCTCCCCAGACCTCGCCGACCGATCGCACCCGTCTCCGTGAATATCAGCGACACATCTGCACACAGATTCCGATCCCAACCGCTGCCCTCGATTTCCATCCATTGAAAGAACGGGAAAAATAAGTGGCCGAGCAGATCATCTACTACGCAATCGTCGGTACCGGCCGGACGGCGGCGGACCCTTCCGGGCTGGTTCGCCGCCGTACCACTGCTGAGGGAGCAGTGGACGAATCGTTCACGCGAGACGGCTCTTGGCAATTCACGAACGCGATCTATCAGGCGAACGCGGCGAGAATTTCGGGCCTGACCTGATTGAGATCAGCGCTGATGAGGCGGCCGCGCTGGTTGAGCGGTTCCGGCAGCGGTGGGCTGAGTAGCGATGGTCTCGCCCTGGCGGCGGTTGTGCGGGCTGGAGACATTCCAGATTGCGGAGGTTCCCCGGCCGGACGAGAGCGAGAACGGGGCTACCCGGGACCCGGGACGTGCACAGCGGGCGGCGGCCCTGGTGGCGGCCTATCACGCCGGGGAGGCGCTGGCGTTCGGGTGGCTGCGGGAACGGGCCGGCGACACGGTGCGGGTGCTGGCGGCGGGGGCGGCGCTGGTGGGCACGGCCGACGGGAACGAGGTGGTGCTGGCGATGCCGGGCGGGGCCCGGGGACGGGTACTGGGGCGTGGCACGGCGGCGACAACGATGGCCGGGCTGGCCTGCTGGCGGGCGATCGGCGGGATCAGCGACGGCTTAGTGGTGGCCGCGAACGGTGACCAGGCGGACCGGGAACGGGCCGCCCCCTCCCTGGAGGAGTGCCTGCTGCCGGCTTGGGGCGGGCCGTTCGGATGGCTCGCGCTGGCCGAACCGGTGGCGCCCGCTGAACTACAGCGCCTGGCCGACGACGAGGCGCGACGTGAGCGGCTGGCTGCCCGGATGGCGGACCGCTTCCCCGAGCAGGACGTGCAGGCCCGGCGGCACCGGGACCGGCACGCCGAGTTGCGCCAGGGCCTGTCCACCGGCCTGTGGCGGGTGCATCTGCTGGCGGGCGGCGCCGATCCGGCCGCCGCGGCCCGGATCGCGGGGCTGGTGTGCGCCTCGGCCGACCTGCGAGGGCTGCCGTACTCGCTGACACCAGCAGTTACGAGGGCGAGCGGGCTGCGGGGGCTGCTCGATTCGGCGCCACCTCTGGCCCCGGCCGAGCCGGCCGAATCGGCGGATGACCTGGCCGAGCTGTACGAGGACGTGGCGCCGCGGACGCCGTTCCACGCCAGCACCACGCTGCTGGCGACGCTGGCCCGGACGCCGGACCGCGAGATCCCCGGCCTCCGGCTCACGCTCCGGCCGGACTTCGACGTGACCCCGGAGCAGGACCACCCAGCGGCCAGCATCCCGCTCGGTCAGGTGCTGGACCGGCAGCGGATGGCCGCGGGGCCGCTCCGGATCCCGCTGGACTCGCTGAACCGGCACGTTTTCGTGTGCGGGGCGACCGGCGGCGGCAAGTCGCAGACCGTGCGCGGCCTGCTCGAGGCGGCCAGCCGGGCCGGGGTGCCGTGGCTGGTGGTGGAGCCCGCCAAGGCCGAATACCGGCTGATGGCCGCCCGGCTGGCCGGGTCGGGCGCCGAGGTGGTGCGGATCCGGCCGGGCGAGGCCGACGCGGTGGCGGCCGGGCTCAACCCGCTCGAGCCCGCCACCGACGGCCACGGACGGCGGTTCCCGCTGCAGACCCACGCGGACCTGGTCCGGGCGCTGTTCCTGGCCGCCTTCCAGTCCGAGGAACCGTTCCCGCAGGTGCTCAGCGCCGCACTGTCCCGGGTGTACGAAGAGGCCGGGTGGGACCTGGCACTGGGCGAACCGCTCACGCCGGGCCTGCGCCCCGGCTATCCGGGGCTGGCCGACCTGCAGCGCACGGCCGAACAGGTGGTGCGGGGCATCGGCTACGGCCCGGAGCTGAGCGCCGACGTCCTCGGGTTCATCAAGGTGCGGCTGGCCAGCCTGCGGCTGGGCACCACCGGCCGGTTCCTGGACGGCGGGCACCCGATCGATTTTGGGCGGCTGCTGCGCCGCAACGTGGTGCTGGAGATCGAGGACGTCGGGGACGACCGCGACAAGGCCTTCCTGATGGGCACGGTGCTGTTGCGGCTGGTGGAACATTTGAGGCTGATGGGGCCAGTGAGAGCTGAGCGCGGCCTGCGTCACCTGACCGTGTTCGAGGAGGCCCACCGGCTGCTGCGGCGTCCCGAGCCAGGCGGTGGTGGTGCCGCCGCGCACGCGGTCGAGCTGTTCGCCGGGCTGCTGGCCGAGGTCCGCGCCTACGGCGAGGGGATCATCATCGCCGAGCAGATCCCCGGCCGCCTCGTCCAAGACGTCATCAAGAACACAGCGGTGAAGATCGTGCACCGGCTGCCCGCGGCCGATGATCGCGAGGCGGTCGGCGCGACCATGAACCTCAGCCCGGCCCAGTCGCGCTTCCTGGTCACGCTGGTCCCGGGGGAGGCGGCGGTGGCGGCCGACGGGATGGACCACCCGCTGCTGGCCCGGATGCCGGACGGCACCGCCCGCGAGGCCGCCACCGCCCGCGGGGCCGTCGCCTCCGCGCCGAACGGCCCGGCACCAGCCGGGACCGCCAGCCCGGCCACGGTGTCCGCGGTCCGCAGCGTCACCTGCGGTACCGAATGCGTGGCCAGTCCGTGCACGCTGCGCGACATGCGGGCAGGCCAGCGCGCCGCCGAACGCTACCCGGCGGTCGCCCTGTGGACAGAACTGTCCGTGCTCGCGCACCTGACCGGCTGGCCGATGCCGATCCCGGGGGCCACCCTGCTCGGCCTGCTGCGCGAGTGGCCGGCCCGGCGGCGCGACTGTGCGCTGTCGCACGCGGTGGACGCCGCCGTCGCGGCCCGGACCCCGCTGATCTGCGCCCGGGTGAGCGGGCCGGCGCTGGCGGCGCACGTGGCGACGGCGGTGCGGGTACGGGTGACCCAGGGGATGTGGCTGTGCCCCGAGCGGGAGCCGCGGTGGCTGGCGCCCGGGTGGGAGGACGACGAGGGGGAGCCGGACACCGAGGCGTTGCGCCCGCTCGCGTTCGGGCTGGCCGATCCTTCGGCGGTGGAGCGGGCCGTCGGGACCAGCGTTACCGCCGCCGATTTCGGGTCACGGCTGGCCGGGTACCTGGATCGGGAGTTCACCGACTGCCGGTGGCCGCTCCGCTATCTGAAGACGTGAGCGGCTCAGGCCGCGTTGGCCCGGCGCATCCGGCGACGCCGCTCAGACGAGCGCTGTTCCTCGTTCAGGCCGCCCCAGGTGCCGTACTTCTCCGGGCGGGACAGCGCGTAGTTCAGGCAGTCGATCCGCACCGGGCAGTCGGCACAGATGGCCTTGGCCTTGCGCTCGCGGATGTCGCGCTCGGGCTGGCGCTCACCATCTGGCCCGAAGAAGATATTCAGATCCTCGTTGCGGCACGCGCCCTCGTCCTGCCAGCTCCAATTGGGCCGGGGAAGCGCAGCCGCCGAGGACCGCCGAACGTTGGACATGGAAACGATCACCTCAACCGGTATTACCAAAGTTACGTATGCGTCTAGGGCCCCGTTGGCGGGCGGAGGTCCGTTCTGGTGCGGTGCCCGCCGTACGCAAGTGCAACGCCAAGAATGCCCTGGACGTTCCCGTTCGCGTGCGGGAAATTGCTTTTAAGCAAGTAACAATGCCATCAAGCGGACGACTGTCCGCCGAATGGCGCAGCTTACTGACCGTGTCGGACCGCCACATCCTGGCTGACCGGCCGCTACGCTCTCCCCGTGACAGCCCGCATGATCAATACCCCGCAACGGGCGGCCACGCGACAGAACTCGCATCTTACGCACAGAGCGAACACGGACGCAGGCCGGCACGGCTGGCTCCGGCTGACGCCCGCGTACTCGGTCCGGCTGGTCCGCGAGCGGACCGGTCACCTGCCGCCCGGCGCGATCGTCACCGACCCGTTCTCCGGCAGCGGGACCACGGTGCTGGCCGCCGCCGAGCACGGCGGCGTGGGCCAGGCGATCGACGTCAACCCGTTCCTGGTCTGGCTGGGCAACGCCAAGGCGGCCGCCTATCCGCCCGCGCTGCTGGACGAGGGCCAGGTCCTGGCCTCGTGGCTGGCCGAGCAGGCCGCCCACCACGCCCGCGACGCGGCCGGGCTGTGGGCCCCGAACCTGCACAACATCGACCGCTGGTGGTCACCGGGGTCGCTGGCCGGGCTGAAGGCCCTGCGCCACGCGCTGGACCAGGCGGAGCTGCCCGGCCCAGTCCACGACCTGTTCAGCATCGCGTTCTGCCGCACCGCGATCGGCGTGAGCAACGCGGCCTTCAACCACCAGAGCATGTCGTTCGCGGCCGGCCGTGACGCCGCGCTCGACGGTGAACCGTCCAGCGGCGACCACGTTTTCGCCCGGTTCAGCGCCGAAACGGCCGGGATCCTGGCCAGCGCCCGTACCCGGCTGCCGGGGCGGGGCCGGGTGGTGCTGGGCGACGCCCGCGACCTCGGGACGGCCGGGCTGCCGGGCTGTGACCTGCTGCTCACCTCGCCGCCGTACGTGAACCGGATGTCCTACATCCGTGAGCTGCGGCCGTACATGTACTGGCTGCGGTTCCTGGACCAGGCCTGCGACGCCGGCGAGCTGGACTGGACGGCGATCGGCGGCACCTGGGGCATCGCCACCTCGCGGCTGCACGACTGGGCGCCCGCCGATCTCCGGACGGCCGGCCCCACCGCTCCCATCGGCGACGAGCTGCGCGCGGTCACCGCGCTGATCGCCCGCGACGGCGGCAAGCACGGGCCGCTGCTGGCCACCTACGTGACCAAGTACTTCCACGACATGGCGGTCCACTTCACCGCGGCGTTCGAGCACGTCAGGAGCGGCGGGACGGCGAGCTACATCATCGGCAACTCGACGTTCTACGGCCACGTCGTGCCGGCCGAGCGCTGGTACGCCCAGCTGCTGAGCGCGGCCGGCTTCGCCAGCGTGCAGACCACCGTCCTCCGCAAGCGCAACAGCAACCTCGCCCTGTACGAGTACGAGGTCACCGCGCTCCGTCCGTGAGAGGGCGCCCCGGTCGCGCCCGGCCCGCGAACAGCCTCAGCCGCGGTCCACGGGGAGGGCGCCGAAGCTCTGGGCCACCGGCATCATCTCGATGACGTTGATGTTCACGTGCGGGGGCAGCGTCGCGGCCCAGTGCACGGCCTCGGCCACGTCGCCCGCCTCCAGGGGATGGACGCCCTGGTAGACCTGGCTGGCCCGGTCCTGGTCACCGCCGAACCGGACCACCGAGAACTCGGTGCCGCCGGACAGGCCGGGCTCGACGCTGGTGACCCGGACGCCGGAGCCGTGCAGGTCGGCCCGCAGGTTCAGGCTGAACTGGTGCACGAACGCCTTGGTCGCGCCGTACACGTTGCCGCCCGGGTAGGGGTAGGTGCCGGCGATCGAGCCGAGGTTGATCACGTGGCCGCGGCCGCGCGCCACCATGCCGGGCAGGACGGCCCGGGTGCAGTAGGTGAGCCCCTTGCAGTTGGTGTCGACCATCTGGTCCCACTGGTCCAGGTCGGCCTCGGGGGCGCCCTCGAGCCCGAGCGCCAGACCGGCGTTGTTGACCAGCACGTCGATGTCGGCGAAGCGGGCTGGCAGCCCGGCCACGGCCGCCGCCACCGCCGCCCGGTCCTGCACGTCGAAGGCCAGCGGCAGCACCTGGTCGCCGAATTCCTTGGCCAGCTCGTCGAGCCGGCCGGCCCGCCGGGCGGACGCCACCACCCGGTCCCCGTCGGTGGCGAAACGCCGCGCGATGGCGGCCCCGAACCCGGCGCTGGCCCCGGTCACAAACACGGTTCTGTCCACCCCGCGATGCTATGGGGTGGCCGGGCCGCTCACTTCAGCAGCCGGGAAAGCCGCCGGTCGGCCAGCGGCTTGCCGCCGGTCTGGCAGGTCGCGCAGTACTGCAGGGACGAGTCCGCGAACGACACCTCACGGATGATGTCACCGCACACCGGACAGGCCTGGCCGGTCTTGCCGTGCACCCGCAGGCCGGTCTTCTTCTCGGCCTTGAGGTCGCCCGCGGCCAGCCCGGACGCCCGTTTGGAGGCGTCCCGCAAGGTGGCCTGGATCGCCTCGTAGAGCTCGGTGACCTGGTCCGGGGTCAGTGAGGCGGCCATCTTGAACGGGGACATCTTCGCCGCGTGCAGCACCTCGTCGGAGTAGGCGTTGCCGATCCCGGCGATGATGTGCTGGTCGCGGAGCACCCCCTTGATCTGCGTCCTCCGCCCGGCCAGCAGCTCGCCCAGGGTGGCCGCGGTGAACGCGGGGTCCAGCGGGTCCGGGCCGAGCGAGGCCACCCCGGGCACGTCCATCGGGTCCCGGACCAGGTAGACGGCCAGCCGCTTCTGTGTCCCGGCCTCGGTCAGGTCGAATCCGGAATCGTCGTCGAGGATGACCCGGAAGGCCAGCGGCGCCTTGCCCGGCTTGGGCGGCGCGGCCGGGATCTCCTCCCGCCAGCGCAGCCAGCCGGCCCGGGCCAGGTGAACGATCAGGTGCACCGGGTCGCCACCGCCGGCCGGGGCCAGCGACAGGTCGAGGAACTTGCCGTGCCGGGTCACATCCCCCACGACCAGGCCGGTCAGGCTGTCGGGGGACGGGTCGTAGGTCTTCAGCACGGAGATGGCCGCCACGTAGGCGTGGGTCACCGTGTGACCGCTGGCCCGCTCCCGCAGGAACGAGGCCAGCGCCTCGACTTCAGGCAGCTCAGGCATACTCTGAGTGTAAGCACGCGGGAGCTCGGGCCAACCGGGCTGAGAGGGTGGCTGATCCACGGCGCCGCCGACCGTCCGAACCTGACCGGGTAATGCCGGCGTAGGGAGGCGTCTTCGTGTTCACGACCGTGCCGGGCGACCGTCAGTCCGAAGCCCCTCGCACCCTGGCCGGGCCGGTGCCGCAGGCGCTAACCCTGGCCGACCAGCTGGGGTTGTGGGGCAACCTGGGCGTGAGCCTGCTCGGCTTCACCGGCGCCCTGTTCGTGCTGCAGCCGGGGGGCGCCGGCACCCCCAAGCTCTCGCTGCTGTCCGCCTTCGTCGCGCTGATCGTGGGCACGGTGCTGGGCACGCTCGGGGTGGCCGTCTCCGGGCTGCCCGGGGTGCGGACCGGGGCGCCGGCCATGGTGCTGCTGCGCGGGCTGTTCGGCGCCCGGCTGTCCTACCTGCCGACCGCCATCAACATGCTGCAGCTGCTCGGCTGGGGCGTGTTCGAGCTGGTCACCATCGCCACCGCCGCCCACACGATCGCACCCGCCCTGCCCCGCTGGGCCTACGTGCTGATCGCGGGGCTGATCACCGCGCTGCTGACGCTGTACCCGCTGGGCTCGATCCGGGTCCTGCGCCGCTACGCGGCCGTGGTGGTGGCCGTGGTCCTGGTCTACCTGCTGGTCCAGCTGGCCCGGCACCCGCTGCCGCCGCTGACCCACGGCTCCTGGTCGGGCTTCTGGCCCGCCACCGACACCGTGGTCGCGGTGGCCATCTCGTTCGCGCCGATGGCCGCCGACTACATGCGGCACTCCCGGTCGGGCCGGTCGGCCTTCGCCGGGGTCATGATCGGGTACAGCGTGACCCAGGTGCTGTGCTACGTGATCGGGCTGCTGGCCCTGGTCACCGTGGCCCGCAACCCGAACGACATCTACGGGGCGTTCATCGCCCTCCCGCTGGGCACGGTGGCGTTCGCCATCCTGGCCGCCCGCGAGCTGGACCAGTCGTTCGCCGACATCTACTCGACCGCGGTGTCCACCCAGAACCTGCGGCCGCTGTGGGACCGCCGGATCCTGGCCGGGCTGATCACCGGGCTGGCCACCGCGGGCGCCCTGGTGCTGAACATCGCCGACTACGAGAACTTCCTGACCCTGCTCGGCTCGGTGTTCGTGCCGATGTTCGCGGTGCTGGCGGTGGACTTCTTCCTGCTGTCCGGGGGTCAGTGGGACGTGTCCGAGCAGGCCCGGTCGCGGTGGCCGATGCTGCTGCCGTGGGCGGCCGGGTTCATCGTCTACCAGCTCATCAACCCGGGCTACCTGTCCTGGTGGGTGTCGGCCTGGGCCTGGGTCCGGCAGCAGATCGGTTTCACCCCGGCCAGCTGGATGTCCGCCTCCATCGGGTCGTTCCTGACCGCCGCCCTGCTCACGCTGGCCGGAGGCTCGGCGGTCACCCTGATCCGGCACCGCCGTCAACGGTCTTGACACCCAGTCTTAGTGTCAGATCTAACGGAAGTGCCGGCTACGGCGGGGGAAAGGCGCAGAAATGATCCCGTACAGGGACGTGGACCGCATGATCTCGGCCGGATCGAAGGGCGCTCGCCTGGCCAAGCGCCGGGCCAAGCGTGGGCGGCAGGTCGGCGACCCGGGCCGCGACCGGCTCCCCCCGGAAGCGAGCATCACGCTGGCGGCCGAACGGGAGGCGACGGGGGTCGACAACGTCCTGGCCGACCTGGACCAGGAGCTGATCGGCCTGGTACCGGTCAAGGACCGGGTCCACCAGATCGCGTCACTGCTGCTGGTCGACCGGGCCCGGCGGCGGTTCGGCCTGGAGGCCCCCCGGCCGAACCTGCACATGTGCTTCACCGGAGCTCCCGGCACCGGCAAGACCACGGTGGCCCTGAAGATGGGCCGCTTGCTGCACCAGCTCGGTTATCTGGAGCAAGGCCAGCTGGTGCACGCCATGCGCAACGACCTGGTCGGCGAGTTCGTCGGCCAGACGGCCCCGCGCACGAAGAAGGTGCTGGACATGGCCATGGGCGGCGTGCTGTTCATCGACGAGGCCTACTACCTGTACCACGGGGAGGACGCACGCGACTTCGGGCAGGAGGCCATCGGCATCCTGCTGCAGGTCATGGAGAACGACCGCGACAAGCTGGTGGTGATCCTGGCCGGCTACAAGGACCGGATGGACGAGTTCTTCGGCTCGAACCCCGGCATGAGCTCGCGGATCGCCCACCACATCGACTTTGCCGACTACCAGCTGGACGAGCTGCTGTCGATCGGCGAGATCATGCTGCGCCAGGCCCACTACCACCTGTCGGAAGACGCCGAGGAGATGCTCGGCCGGTACCTGAAACGGCAGATGGGCGAGCCGCGGTTCGCCAACGCCCGCAGCGTCCGCAACGATCTCGACGCGGCCCGGCTCCGGCACGCCCACCGGCTGGCCGCGGAGCCCGATCGGCTGTGGACCCGCGACGACCTGATGCGCATCGAGCCCGCCGACATCATGGGGGACGACGACCCGCTGTAGCCGGGGCCGTGCCTAGCCGGGGCGGGGTACGAAGCTGCCGAGCATCGTCCGCATGGTCCGGGCCACGGCCTGCCGGGTCCGGGCCGGGTCGTCGGAGTTCGCCACCAGCATGGCCCCGCGGGTGAGCGCGCCGAGCAGGAGCCGGGTCAGCGTCTCCGGGTCCTCGACCGCGAGCCGCCCGGCGTCCACCGCACTCTGCAGCGCGTACATGATCTCGGTGTAGGCGTACTGCTCGTCCAGCTCGGTGAAGCGGGCCAGCCCCAGCACCGCGGGGGCGTCGACGATCACGATCTGCCGCAGCTCCGGCTGCTGGGCGCTGTCCAGGAACGCCTCGAACCCCCGGCTGAGCAGCTCCACCTCGTCCGGCGCCCCCGCGGCGGCCTGCACCGAAGCCTCCATCAGCTCGGTGTGCGCCTGCTCGAAGACCGCCTCGAACAGCTTGGTCTTGTTCGGGAAGTGGTGGTAGAGCGCGCCGGTGGTGACCCGCGCCTCCCGGGCCAGGTCGTCCACTGACGTGGCGGCGAAGCCCTGCTGCCCGAACAGGCGGCGGCCGGCGGCGACCAGCGCGGCCCGGGTCTGCGCCACCTGCTCGGCCCGCAGGGACGGCGGCGGCTGAGCTCCCGAAGGGCTCCCGGCTGGTGAATTGGCTGGTGGCACTCCCCTTGTGTACTCCGTAACAAGTCGCTTGTGCATGCTCATCATTTTAGATAACGTCACTATGTCAGTGAACGATACTACCTTACGGGGCAACGCTATGAACGATCACGTCACTGCACGCGACAGCGGCACCGCCCAGCAGACCACCGTCCCGGCCGCGGCCGCGCTACCCGCCGCCGCCGATCGCACCGCGCAGCTGATGCGCGAGATCACCAACCCCGGCGCCCCCGTACCCGGCCTGCGCTGGACCGCTGCCGAGCTCGCCGCCCACGTGGTCGCGGACCTGCGGACCTACACCGGCGTGGTGGCCGGGCAGGGTCCGGTGGTGGCGCCGGGGACCGCCCCGGCCGCCGAGCTGGGTACCGCCGAGAACCAGCGCCAGCTGGCGGAGTACCCCGAGCGGAGCCTCGACCGGCTGGCCGCCGAGCTGACCAGGGCCATGCCCGCCTTCATCGCCGCGGCCGCGGCCGCACCGCCCACCGCCCGGGTGGGCAGCCCGATCGGAGTACCCATGACCCCGGCCACGGTCGCCGCCATCGTGCTCGGCGAGCAGCTCATCCACGGTCTGGACCTGGCGCGCGCGGCCGCCCGGCCCTGGACCATCGACGCCGCCGACGCCCGGCTGGTCATCCCCGGTGTGGTCGACCTGCTGCCGGCCTACTTCAACCGCGAAGCGGCCCGCGGCGTCCGGGCCCGCTACGAGCTGCGGCTGGGCGGCGACCTGCGCTACCAGCTGACGGTGGACGACGGCACGGCTACCGTCGGGCCTGCCACCGGCCGGGCGGACTGCGTCATCACCGCCGACCCGGTGGCGTTCCTGCTGGTCGGCTACGGGCGCATCAGCCAGTGGGGCCCGATGCTGCGCGGCCAGCTGCGCGCGGGCGGCCGCAAGCCCTGGCTCGGCTTCAAGTTCAACCGGCTGACGGTCAGCCCCTGATACGGCCTGCGGGGGCCCGCCTCAAGGTGTTTGCGGCAGCTTGACCGGGCGCTTCGGCGCCCGGGCGGAGGGCGGCGGCACCATCGGGCCGATGTCGCCGTCGGGCGCCTCGTCCAGGTCCACGATGACCGGGGCGTGATCGCTGGGGCCGGTGCCCTTGCGGGCCTGCCGGTCCACCCACGCGGCCTTGACGCGCGCCGCCACCGGGTCACTGGCCAGCACCAGGTCGATCCGCATGCCCAGGTTCTGGTGGAACATCCCGGCCCGGTAGTCCCAGTAACTGAACACTCGCTCGGACGGCCAGCGGTCCCGGACCACGTCGTGCAGGCCGAGGCCCTCCAGCTTGGCCAGGGCCTCCCGCTCCGGCGGGGTGACGTGGGTCTGGCCCACGTAGGCGGCCGGGTCGAACACGTCGGCGTCGGTCGGCGCGATGTTCATGTCGCCGCACACCAGCGTCCCGATCTGGCCAGCACTGTCCGCGACCACGTCGGTGAGCGTGGCCAGCCAGGCCAGCTTGTACTGGTAGTGATCCGAGCCCGGCGACCGGCCGTTGGGCACGTACACCGACCAGACCCGGACCCCGCCGCAGGTGGCGGCGACCGCCCGGGCCTCCGGGCCCGGGAACCCGGGGGCGCCGGCCAGCCCGGTCACCACGTCGTCCAGGCCCGCCCGGGACAAAATGGCCACTCCGTTCCACTGGCCCTGGCCGTGCACCGCGGCCTGATAACCCCGCTGCTCCAGCTCGGCGTCGAGCAGTTCGTGGAAGGCATCGTCGGTCAGCTTGGTCTCCTGCAGGCAGACCACGTCCGGCTTCCGCTGATCCAGCCAGGGGAGCAGCCGCGGCAACCGCTGCTTGACCGAGTTCACGTTCCACGTCGCTACCCGCACCCGGCCCACAGTAGTCCGGTCGCAGACGCCCGGCGATGAATCGGGGACCCGGCCGGCGTCCACCCTCACAACGGCTCACGAAGGGATCACCGATGACCACGCCGCAGACCACCCTGGACGAGCGCTTCAGTCAGCCCGGCAGCGACCCGACCAGCCGGGATCAGGCCCGGGCGGTGCTGGAGACGGCCGAGCTGACCTGGCTGACCACGGTCCGGGCCGACGGGCGCCCGCACCAGACACCGCTGGTGGCCGTGTGGCACGACGGCGCGCTGCACTTCTGCACCGGCACCGAGGAGCAGAAGGCGGTCAACCTGAGCCACAATCCGCACGTGCTGCTGACCGTGGCCGGCCGCCGCTGGGACGAGGGCCTGGACGTGGTGGTGGAGGGCGACGCGGTCCGGGTCACCGACGAAGGGGCGCTGGGCGCGCTGGCCGCGGCGTGGACGGCCAAGTGGGACGGCCGCTGGAACTTCGAGGTCCGGGACGGGCACTTCTTCCACCGCGGCGCCGAGTTCCCGGTGCTGGTCTACGCGGTAAGGCCGGCCAAGGTACTGGCGTGGGGCCAGGGGACGTTCACCCAGACCCGGCACCAGTTCGGCTAGCGCCGGCCCCTAACGGCCAGCCAGCTCCTGCTCGAGCCAGGTCAGGCCCCGGGCCCGGGCGGTGAGCCGGACCGGGCCGACCACGGCGGCCAGCCGGGCCGCGGCTGCTTCGGCTGCGGCCCGGGCTTCGGATCCGACGTCTTCCAGGAACCGGCACACGATCTGGCCGTCGCTGTCCTGACCCCAGCCGCCGACGATCCGGCCGTCCCACCACAGGGTCGGCCCCACGTTCCCGGACCGGTCGAACGCCCGGGAGGCGTGCTCGCCCAGGAACCAGTCCCGGCGCTGCCACCCCATCGGGGTGGAGTCCAGGCCGGGCAGCAGCGCCGCCCAGGGCTCGGCGGCCGGCGGTGGCTCCAGGTCATCGGCCAGGACGATCCCTGGCTCACCGTCCAGGTCGGCCTCGGCAGGCTCCAGCGCGGTCAGCACCCGCCGGGTCTGGGTCCGGGTCCAGCCCGTCCACCACTGCAGGTCCGCGGCGGTCGCGGGCCCGTAGCGGTGCAGCCAGCGCCGGGCCAGCTCCACCGCGGCCGCCTCGGTGGCCCATTCGTCCAGCCCGCCCGGGCACCACCGCGCCATCGGGGACCAGCGGTACTGCTGTGAGGTCCACGATCCCCGCGGGCGCCCGCGGACCACCCGGCCCTGGGCGGCCAGCAGGAACAGCACCCGGCTGCTGACCGCCTGCCGTCCCTCGTAGCTCTTGCCCCGGGACAGCACGATCTCGGTCTTCAGCCGCGGGTCCTCGGCCGCCAGCTCGGCCGCGGTGGCCTCACCGCGGCCGAGCAGGGCCCGGAGCGCCACCTCTTCCACTTCGGTCAGCCAGCCGTCCGGGTCCGGATCGACGCCGGACTCGGTCAGCCAGCCGAGCAGCTTGCGCCGTTCGCGGGCGGCCACCGCGTGTCCGCACGCGGCCTGGATCAGCGCCGCGACGTCCACGGTGGTGACGAAGACCGTGCGTCGCATGCCCAGCAGCCGGATGAGCGTCCGGTCCTGGTACAGCGCTTGTTCGACGGAGGACAGCGACCCGCCGGCCATCCGGGACAGGATGCCCAGGTAGACCGATGACGGATCGGTGCTGTGCACCGCCACCAGCGATTCGGCCACCTCGGCCGGTGAGCTGGCTGCCGACCCCGGCGCCAGCCGGTGCCGCAGGCCGAGCCGGGCCCGGCGCTCCGGCGCCCCGATCCGGTGCATGCCGCCTCCCCCCGCCGACCAGCGGAACCGAGCTCAAGGCTATGCCCGCAACGATCGCGGCACCCCCGGCCGCCTGCAGCGGGCCGACCGGGTCGCCGAACGCGACCACGCCGGCCAGCGCGCCGACCAGCGGCTCGAGGTTGAGGAAGGCCCCGGCCAGCTCGGCCGAGATGCGGCTCTGCCCGTAGGCGAACAGGGTGAACGGCGCCAGCGTGCCGGCCAGGGCCAGGGCCACGGTGGCGATGACCGGGCCGGCCGCGTGCGGGGCCGGCGGCAGGCCCTCGGCCACACCCGCGTACACCAGCGCGGCCAGGGCCGCCCCGAGGAACTGCACGGCGGTGACCGCGACCGGGTCACGTCCCTGCAGCAGCCGGGTCTGGCCCACGGTGAACGTGGCCGAGATCAGCAGCGAGAGCATCACCAGCCCGTCCCCGAGGGTCGAGGCACCACCGCCGTGGCCGCCGGTGACCAGGCCGACCCCGGCCAGCGACACCCCGAATCCGGCCCAGGCCACGGGCTTTGCCACCGCCCGGTGCCAGACCGCGGCGATCACCGCGACCAGCACCGGTACCGCGCCGATCAGCAGCGCGGCGTGGGTGACGCTGGTGAGCGCGACGCCCGCGTTCTGCAGGACCACCGACGCGCCGTAGCCGGCCGCGCCCGAGGCGAGCACCAGCGGCGTGGCCGCCCGCCGCTCCGGCGCCGGCCGCACGGCCGCACCCCGAGCCTGCGCCTGTGCCTGAGCTCGCCGGTTGTTCCGGCTGAGCAGGACGAACAGGACGGCGGCGGCCAGGCCGAACCGGGCTACGGTCAGCCAGCCGGCCGGCAGCCAGGCCAGCGCCACCTTGGACAGCGGGACAGTGGTGCCCCACAGCGTCCCGGCGACGGCCAGCGCGGCGACAGCGAGGCGGCGGTTGTTGTTCATGCATTCAGTTTGCCAACTACAAGCTCAAAGTTTGCTGACTAACGTTGTCAGCCAAATAAGATTTGGTGTTATGGCCGTTAAACTTGACGAAGTTGACATAAAACTGCTGACCGCGCTGCAGGAAGATGCGGACTCGACCAACGTCGAGCTGGCCCGGATGGTGGGGCTGTCACCGGCCGCCACCTTGCACCGGGTGCGCTGGCTGAAGGAGTCCGGGGTGATCCGGGTCATCCGGGCCCAGCTGGACCCGGCCGCGGCCGGCTTCCCGCTCCAGCTCTACGTGATGGCCACGCTGTTCCGGCACGACACGCGGTCCGAGCGGATCTTCGAGGACCAGGTGCGCTCGCTGCCGCAGATCATCGCGGCCGACATCGTCGCGGGCGAGACCGACTACCTGCTCACGGTGGTCGCCCGCGACGTCGCCGAGCTGCAGGAGGTACTGGTCAGCCTGGCCACCCGGGGTGGCCAGCGGCTGGTCACCTACCTGCGGCTGGCCGAGATCAAGCCGCCGTCCCGGCTCCCGCTGGACCTGGCCGGCGAGGTGCCGGCCCGTCAGCCGCGGCGGCGCCGCCCGAACGCGAAGTAGGCCAGCGGGATCGTGCCGGCCGAGTTGACGATCATGGCCGGGCCCCAGACCCACTTCGAGCCGCGGATCTCGCTGGCCGGGCGGCGCTTCATGTCGACCAGCGCCGCCACCTTGAGCACGCCTTCGACGGCCGCCCCGGCGATGAGCAACTGCCGGGCGCGCGGGCTGAGATCGCTCCAGTGCTGTACCGCCATGACCGCCTCCACGTCGTTGCGGTAACCCCATGGCAGCACGTTACCCGCGGCCCGGCCATCCACCATGCGGTTAACCCCCGATTCCGGGCCGCCTCAGGCCAGCGCGGCCAGGGTGGCCAGCGCCGCCCGGACGACCTCCGGCCACGGCGTCACCGGCCGGCCAAGCAGCTTCTCCAGGTCGTTCCCCCCGACGTAGAGCGCCCCGTCCCGCGCCGCCCGATCGGAGTCGGCCAGGATGGCCGCGACCGGAGCAGGCAGGCCGGCCTCCTCCAGCGCCTTCGCGTAGGCGTCGGCGCCCAGATCGCTGTAGCGGACGTCACGCCCGGACTGGCGGGCGATCTCGGCCGCCAGGACCGCCAGCGTGAACGCTTGGCCGCCCAGCTCGTAGACCCGGTTCTGGTGACCCTCGCCGGTCAGCACGGCGGCCGCCGCCTCGGCCAGGTCGCGGCGGGCGGCCCCGCTGATCAGGCCGTCGCCGGCCGCCCCGATCAGGCCGCGGGTGAGGATGACCGGCAGCTGAGCGGTGTAGTTCTCGACGTACCAGCCGTTGCGCAGGAAGACGTAGGGCACCCCCGAATCGATCAGGGCCCGCTCGGTGGCCAGGTGTTCCTCGGCCAGCACCATGTCCGAGGTATCGGCCTTGGGCGCGCTGGTGTAAACGACCAGGCCGACGCCCGCTGCCCGGGCCGCGTCCACCACCGCCTGGTGCTGGGCCACGCGCTGGCCGACCTCGCTGCCGGACACGAACAGCAGCCGGTCCACCCCGGCCAGCGCGCTCCGCAGCGACGCCGGGTCGCCGTAGTCGGCGCGCCGGCTGGTGACGCCGAGCTGGGTCAGGTCGTCCAGCTTGGCCTGGTCGCGGCCGATGGCAACGATCTGGCCGACCGGAACGCCGCGCTCCAGCAGGCTTTCGATGGCGAGGCGCCCGAACGGGCCGGTGGCGCCGGTCACAGCGATGGTCATGGGGTGACTCCTTGGCGATGATGCGGCCGCGTCTCGGCCGACGTTTCCCGCAACGGCCCCGCTACGTGCATACTTCCCACCAGAGAGTGGGCACCTTGAAGTGCAGTACTTACCTGAGGGATAGTGAGCAGATGGACGCCGACGTATACGCCAAGGACTGCGCCAGCCGTCAGCTGCTGGACCGGATCGGCGACACCTGGAGCGTGCTGATCGTGGCCTCGCTCGCGGACGGCCCGCTCCGCTACAGCCAGCTGGCCGCCCGGATCGACGGCATCAGCCCGAAGATGCTCACCCAGACGCTGCGCGCGCTGGAACGGGACGGCCTGATCAGCCGGACCGTGTTCCCGGTGGTGCCGCCCCGGGTGGACTACGAGCTGACCGCCCTGGGCGGGGACCTGCTCGATCTGGTCCGCGCCCTGACCGTCTGGTCCGAGCGGCACATCTCCGACGTGCTGGCCGCCCGGGACGCTTACGACACCAGGGCGGCCGCCGCCAGCTGACCGCCCCTGCCCAGGCCACTCCGGCCCAGGTCACTCCGGCAGGACCGCCAGCTGCAGCCGGCGGAGCCGGTCCGGGTCGGCGATCACCTCGATGCCGGTGATCTTCCGCTGCTCGCTGACGGTCAGCTTGAGCGCGATCCGCAGCTGGCCGGCCGGGGCGAACACGATGCCCACGTCCCCGTCGATCAGCGCCAGCCGCGAGGACCCGGCGCGGGCCGAGGCGGCCACCACCGCGCCCCGGGACACCGCCAGGGCGCCGCGCGCCCGCTCCGGCCTGCCGGCGGGGGCGGCGAACGAGTCGGCGGTCAGCGTCACGTCCTCGTCCAGCACGGCGACCAGCGCCGCCAGATCTCCGCCCCGGGACGCGGCCAGGAACGCGGTCGCCGCCTCCCGCTGCCGGGCCAGATCGGCCGCGCGGTCCGGGCTGGGCGCCCCGCGGACCCGCCGCCGGCCCCGGCTGGCCAGCTGCCGGGCCGCCTCCGGAGTGCGCCCGAGCACGGCCGCGACCTCGGTGAACGGCATGGCGAAGAGGTCGTGCAGCACGAACGCGAGCCGCTCGGCGGGGGTGAGCGTCTCCAGCACCACGATCAGCGCCAGCCCGACCGAGTCGGCCAGCACCGCCTCGTCCTCGGGGACGGCCGCGTCGATCGCCGCCGGCCAGTCGGTGCCGATCGGCTCTTCCGGCCGCCGCCGGCGTGATCGCAGCGTGTTCAGCGCCACCCGGGCCACCACCGTGGTCAGCCAGCCCCCCAGGTTCTCCACTTCGCTGGTGTCGGCGCTGGTCAGCCGCAGCCAGGCCTCCTGCACGGCGTCGTCGGCGTCGGACATCGAGCCCAGCAGCCGGTACGCCACCCCGCGCAGGTGGGCGCGGTGCTCCTCGAAGGCGGCGGTCAGCACGTCGGTGTCGTCCATGGTCACGTCCCTCGTTGCCGGTGTCACTACCCTGACACCCACTCGCCCGCGAATGTGACGGCCGAGTGACATGAGACACCCGAGCCCGGCCGGGGCAATCCCCTCCGGCCGGCGCTCCGTAGTACAGGGACGAACAAGCAGTTCACATCGATCATGGAGGTCACTCAGTGACGGCGGAATCCGGCGTAGCCCCGCACACCACCCTCGATACCACCCGGCGCGGCGCCCTGACCGGCCTCGGCGTGGCCGGTGTGGCCGTCGTGGTGGCCGCCTGCGGCGGGGGCAGCAGCGGCTCGTCCGACAGCTCGTCCGGATCCGGCGGCGCGGCGTCCTCCGGCGACAGCCCGGCCGCTACGGGGGGCAACTCCGCTGCTTCGGGCGGCAGCTCCGCCGGCGAGGCGCTCGGCAGCACCAGCGAGATCCCGGTCGGCGGGGGGAAGATCTTCACCTCGGCCAAGGTCGTCGTGACCCAGCCCACGGCCGGTGAGTTCAAGGGCTTCAGCGCGATCTGCACCCACCTGGGGTGCACCGTGGACCAGGTCGCGGACGGCACGATCGACTGCCCCTGCCACGGCAGCAAGTACAGCATCACCGACGCCCAGGTGGTCGCGGGACCGGCGCCCAAGCCGCTGCCGGCCAAGAAGATCGACGTCGCCAACGGCAAAATCTCGCTCGCCTGACCAGCCCTGGCCGCCCGGGGATTCCGGGGGTGCGCCGGCTGGGCCCGCTGGCCGCTTCAGCCGTGACGGCGGCCGGACAGCAGACCGACCGCGGCGGTCACCACGGCGGCCGCGCACAGGACCACCCCGGCCCAGAGCAGCGTGTGCCCCCGGCCGTGCGCGGTGAGCGTGAACACCCCGATCACCAGGAGCAACAGGCACGGCGTGACCCACGTCCGCTCCCGCAGGTACCGCAGCAGTCCCATCCGCATGCCCTTTCGCATTTCCTTCAGTAGCGTACGTCGCTCTCCACCAGCGGCGGGTACACGGTGGAGGCTTCGCCATCGACGGTGGTGCCGGCGAACTGGAGCATGGCCCGCTGCACCCCGTGCATCGGGGCCGGGTAGTTCAGCACCGGGGCCGACACCTCGTCCAGCCGCCGGAGCTGCTCCGGGCTGAGCACCAGGTCCAGGCCGGCCAGGTTGGTCTCCAGGTGGTCCAGGCGGCGGGCCCCGACGATCGGCACGACGGTCCCCGGCCGGGCCCGCAGCCAGGCCAGCGACACCGTCGCCGGACTGGCGCCGAGCTCGCCGGCGACCGCGGCCACGGCGTCGATGACCGCGTACTCGTCCTCGCTGGGGTCGCCCGTGTGAGCGGTCCGGGCCGAGTCGGTGACCCGGCGGCCGCGCCGGCGGCCGGGCATCTGGTCGGCTACGGCAGCCCCACCCAGTTCAGCCGCGAGTACCGACGCCTGTTCGGTGCCCCGCCCGGCCAGGACGCCGCCACGCTGCGCGCCGCCATCGCCCCCGAGGCGATCCCCGGCACTGTCCCCCACCTGCCCTGACCGGGGCGCGCTGCTCAGCGGCCGCCCAGGATGCAGTCGCCGCAGACGGCTCCGGGCTGGCCGGGGGCGAGCCGGTAGATCAGGCAGCAGCTGGACCGGCGGAACGACGGCCCCGGCGGGTCGTGCTCGGTACCGAGCGCGGGATGGCGGAAGAACGCCGCGGCCGCGGCCCAGGCGGCCGGGGCCAGCTCAGGCCGGGCGCGGGCGACCTGCCCGGCCGCGCCGTTGACGGCCGACGCGACGTTACCCCACAGCACCCGAGGTGAGACCGGGGCCAGCGCGGTGGTGGCGACGGTGATCGGCGCGATCACCTCGTCGAGCAGTTCCGTCGCTCCCGGCGGATGGGCCGGCGCCGCCGGGTCCACCACGGATAGCGGCACCGGGCCGCCCACCGTGTCCTGCCACCACCCGTCGCTCAGCCGCAGGCCGAGCCGATGCCCGCCGGCCTGTGCGGCCAGAACCGGCGCGACCAGCCGGGCCACCACCCCCAGCTGGGTGACCGAGGCCGCGACCCGCAGCTCGACGTCCTCCGGGGCACAGCCCGCCTGCCCAGCCAGCGCGGAACGGACCAGTGCGATCCGTCCTCGCAGGACCGGCGCGGCCGTCACGTCGGCGAGGGGACGCCAGGGCTGCACCGGAACGGCGCCCGGCCGGTGCGCCTCGACCGCGAAGAAGGGCCCGAGTGCCGCCAGTTCGTCCAGGACGTCTGGGTGCGCTCGGGCCGTTGCCACGCTCAATTGATACCCGGTCCAGCAGGTACCCGAAGACCAGCGCGATCGTCGTCCAGATGAGCAGCTGGCTGAGCAGCGAGTACCAGCGGAACTTCCACAGCACGTCGGGGTCGAAGCCCGGGTAGACGATCTGCCCGGGGGCGATGGTCTTGCCGCCCGCATGCAGCAGCACCGGCAAGATGTTGCTGATCGGCTGCGGCGTCTCGGTGCCAGCGCACCGCGCCCGATGATGCGTACCTCCATGTGAACAGGCCCCGGCCCGCGTCAGTGGCAGGGGAAGCCGAGGAAGTGCCGCGAGTCGTGCACCCACTCGTGGATCACCATCGTCTTGCCGAACACCGAGGTCATGCCCTCGTCGACGCCGACGACGTAGTAGATGGCCAGCGCCAGCAGCACCGTGATACCCAGGATCAGGGCGATCCGGGTGCCGGACAGGGCCTCCGGGGAAACGGTGACCCTCGGCTTGGGGTGGGCACCGGGTGCGGGAATCGTCGCCATGGGGCGATGCCTCCTTAGGGATCGTGCGTCCCTACTCGAAAACGGGGCGTCGTGACGGCGAAGTGTCTGACTGACCAGCCTCCATCGGCTGGCTCACAGTGGCGCGACCGTGCTGGATTTACACCAGCTTCCTCGCGCCGCCACGCAACCCGGACGCTACGTGCAGGTCAGCGCGTCGTCAATGCTTCGGCGGCTGCCAATACAAAATTTGATTGGATGATCAGATATGTACGCCCGTGCCATAGTGGGCTCGTGCATCTGCTTCCGGCTGAGCGGTCCGGTCACCGGGTCATCGATGAGGAGCGTGTCTGCCAGGCGATCGCCGCCGTCGGCTCGGCCGCGGTGATCAGCGCCCGCGCGCGGGCCTTCGCCACCCTCGGCGATCCGACCCGGCTCACCCTGCTGATCTGCATCCGGGCGGCCGGCCTGATCAGCGTGTCAGACCTGGCCGCGGCGACCGGCTTCAACGATACGACCGTGTCCCAGGCGCTGCGTTACCTGCGGGCCACCGAGGTCGTCACCACCGAACGGGACGGCCGGGTGATCCGCTACCGGCTGACCGACAGCCCGGTGGCGGACCTGCTGGCCCATATCTGATCATCTGCTGAGACTTGACCATGTGCGGTCCCGCTCTGTACGTTGCGGGAGGCCCCGGGACGCGCCGGGGCTGGCGGTCAGCCAGCGAAGTCCGGTGAGAGCCCGGCACTGTCGCGCAACGGTCAAGCCCCGCGGGGGATGAGTCCGGTCGCCTGGCTGACGGCCTGCGAACACCAGTCCTCGCGGAAGGGGCGGTTTCGGTGGGTCGTTCTGTGCTTGCCCGCGCCCGGCTGGTTCGTGCCAACCTGGCGGCCCGTGAGTGGGGCCGCCTCGGCGCCATGTTCGCGTTCATCCTGGCGCTGAACGTCGCGGGCTGGAGCATTTTCGTGCTGTACGTGATGCCGCACCACTTCGACTACAAGGGCGAAGGCGGCAGCAAGGGGCTCGGCGTCGGGCTGGGCGTGGCCATCACCGCCTGGCTCCTGGGCTTCCGGCACGCGTTCGACGCCGACCACATCTCCTGCATCGACAACACCACCCGGAAGCTGATGGCCGACGGCAAACGGCCGCTGGGCTCGGGCTTCTTCTTCTCGTTCGGCCACTCCACGGTGATCGTGGCGGTCGGCGTCGGGATCACGATCGCGGCCCGGGCGGTGTTCGGCGCGGTGGTCAACCCGGACTCGGCCTACGAGACCGCCGGCGGGACGATCGGCACGGCGCTGTCGGCCAGCTTCCTGTACCTGATCGCCGTGCTCAACCTGATCGTGCTGGCCGGCATCTTCAAGGTGTTCCGGGAGATGCGATCCGGCACCTACGACGAGGAGCAGCTCGAGGCCCAGCTGCAGGCCCGCGGCCTGATGTACCGGTTCTTCGGCCGGTTCATGAAGTCGATCAACCACACCTGGCAGCTGTACTTCGTCGGCTTGGTCTTCGGCATCGGGTTCGACACCGCCACCGAGGTGGTGCTGCTGGCCGCCACCGCCTACGCCGCCATCCAGGGCCTGCCGTACTTCGCCGTGCTGGCGCTGCCGCTCCTGTTCTCGGGCGGCATGACGCTGTTCGACACGCTGGACGGGGCGTTCATGAACTTCGCCTACGGCTGGGCGTTCGCCCGCCCGGTCCGCAAGGTGTACTACAACCTGGTCATCACCGCCCTGTCGATCGGCGCGGCGTTCATCATCGGCACGATCGAGATCCTCGGCATCCTGACCGACGAGGTCCACCTGCACGGCGCGTTCTGGGACCTGATGGCCAACTTCAACATCAACGTGGCCGGGTTCTGCATCGCCGGGATGTTCGTCCTGGTCTGGGCGGCCGCCCTCATCTACTGGCGGGCCGGCAACGTCGAGGACCGGTGGTCCGCGGGCATGGCCAGCCGCCAGGCGCCGCCGCCCCCAGTCACTCCGGAAAGCTAAAGACCGGCGGCCTGCCCCGGTGAGCGGGACCCGGTTCTTCAGCCGGTGATGGCGGCGATCAGGCTCACCACCGCCAGGGCGATCATCACCAGCGCCGCCACCCGGACGATCCACTTGAACGGCACCACCCGCAGCAGTTGCCGGCCGCCCACGATGGCCAGCGCGCCGACCGCCCACAGGCCCAGCACCGCACCGACCCCGACCGCCACCGGGTCGTGGTAGCGGGCGGACAAGTTGGCCGTGACCAGCTGGGTCAGGTCGCCGAACTCGGCCACAAACAGCACCGCGAAGCTGCGCCAGGCCACCTTCCAGAAGCCGTCCCGGGTCAGCACCCGGGTCACCGGCCTGGTCAGCGTGGCCACTCCGCCCCGTGGTTCGCTCCCGAACGGACCGCCGGCGGGCGGCTCGTCACCACCCCAGCCGGCGTCACCGGGCTGGCCGGCCTCGCTCAGGCTCTGGACCTCAAGGTCTTCACCGTCGTCGCGGCGCCGCAGCATCAGGACCGCGCCCAGCGCGAACAGCACCGCCACCACCGCCTGCACCACCCGGTGCGGCAGCAGGAACAGCAGGCTCCCGGCGCTGACCGCGAGCACCACGTGCAGCAAGAACGCGGCCGCGACCCCGGCGAACACGTAGATCGGCCGGTACCGGGTACCGAGAATCAGGCTGGCGAGCGCCGTCTTGTCCGGCAGCTCAGCCACGAACACGACGCCAAACACGGTCGCGAGGATCGCGAGGTTCAACACGGCTCCTGTCGTCTCTGCGCGCGCCTGCCCCCGGCGCGGCAGCATTCACTACCTAGCCGAAGGTCTCGCTCAGCGCATCGACAAACGTCCGCGCCCCGGGTACCGGGCCCGCAGGCCAGCATGTCGGCATCCCGGCGGAGAGCTACTCCCCCTCGCGTTTTTAACACTAGCGGCTGTCTAAAACTGAGACGACCGCTTCGCACCAGATGTAACGGGGTTAACACGCTTGCGCATTCCGGGCCGGGTCGCGGCACGACCGGCGTCGGACCGGCACGACCGGCGTCCTTATGCTGGGCTGGTGGACGACGAGGGGCGCACCGTGGCCGACGGGATGCTCACGGCCCCGGTCCGGCACCCGGTGTCCGCCACCGTCCGCGAGCTACGGCGCTTCTTCCGCGACGACCACGTGCAGGCCGCGCTGATCGTCAGCCCGGACGGATATCTGCAGGCGGTCGTGGAACGCGACGACATCGCCGGGTGCCGGGCCGCCGAGACCGCCGCCCCGCTGGGACGGCTGGCCGGCCGCACCGTGCGGCCCGAGGCCGGCCTGGCCGCGATACGCCGGGCCATGATCTCCGCTGGCCGGCGGCGAGCGGCGGTCACCAGCGCCGACGGCCGGCTGCTGGGGCTGCTGTGCCTCAAGGCCAGCCGGAGCGGATTCTGCTCGGCCGAGGACGTCCGGGCCCGCGCCGGCGACCAGGCCGTCGAGCAGTCGGCCGGCGAGCAGGCCGGGGCCGTCGTCAGCTGAGCGACGTCGTCAGCTGAGCGCGAGCGGGTGGTGGATCCGGCCCTCGGTGTCGGTCAGGGCCTGGCCGCTGCCGCCCCAGCGGAGCTGGATCAGCTCGGCCGCGATCGACACGGCGGTCTCCTCCGGAGTCCGGGCGCCGAGGTCCAGCCCGATCGGCGACCGCAGGCGGCTCAGCTCGTCCTCGGTCAGGCCGGCCTCGCGCAGCCGCGCCAGCCGGTCGTCGTGGGTGCGGCGGCTGCCCATCGCGCCGATGTAGGCGGCCGGGGTGCGCAGCGCCACCTCCAGCACCGGCACGTCGAACTTGGGGTCGTGGGTGAGCACGCAGATCACGGTCCTGGCGTCAACGGCCACGCCGGCCAGGAACCGGTGCGGCCAGTCGACCACGACCTCGTCCGCGTCCGGGAACCGGGACGCGGTCGCGAACACCGGGCGGGCGTCGCAGACGGTGACGTGGTAGCCGAGGAACTTCCCGGCCCGGGCCACCGCCGCGGCGAAGTCGATCGCGCCGAACACCAGCATCCGGGGCGCGGGCGCGAACGAGTTCACGAACACAGCCAGCTCGTCACCGAGCCGCTCGCCGCCGGCTCCGTACCGGCGGATACCGGTCAGCCCCTGGGCCAGCATGCCGCGCGCGTCGTCGTCGATCGCGGCGTCCAGCCGGGCCGAGCCGAGCGAGCCGGACGCACCCGAGTGCCAGCCGCCGTCACCGTCAGCGTCACCGTAACCGGCGACGTCGGCACCGTCACTTGTGTCACGGGCCCAGATGACCCGGCGCGCGCCGACCTGGCCCGGTCCGGAAATCACCGTCGCGACCGCCACCGGCTCGCCGCGCTCGACGGCCACGGCGATCTCACCGAGCTCGGGGAAGCTGGCCTGGTCGACCCGCTCGACGAAGATGTCGATGATCCCGCCGCAGGTCAGCCCGACCGCGAACGCGTCGTCGTCGCTGACCCCGTAGGTCTCGAACACCGGCGTGCCGGTCTCGCCCACCTCGAGCGACAGCTCGTAGACGGCGCCCTCCACGCAGCCGCCGGACACGCTGCCGACAACCTCGTGGTCGCCCGCGCCCGCCACGGCCAGCGCGGCGCCCGGGTCCCGGGGCGCGCTCCGGTACGTGTGCACGACCGTGGCCAGGCTGAATGCGTCACCCGCATCCCACCACTTGGTGATCCGGCTCAGTATGTCGCGCACGTTTTCGACTGTAGCCCGCCTGCGCCGGGATACCAAAGCGAGCATTAAGGCACCTCTTAATCCGGCCGTTGACCCGGTCGCCGGCCGGTGCTGGCCCCCGCGCCGGCCAGCCAATACGCTGTGACGGTGCTTCCGGCCCAAGAGCCAGCCCCAGAGCCAGCCCCGGAGACCGCTACCGAGCCGGCCGGTGAACCGGCCCTGTCGCTGTCCGAATGGATCGTGCTGTGCCTGGTCTGCGAGCAGCCCACGCACGGCAACGCCGTCGCCGCCCTGGTGGGCCGGGACGGTGAGCTCGGCCAGATCTGGCACGTGCACCGGGCGGTGGTCTACCGGTCGCTGGACCGGCTGACCGAGCTCGGCCTGATCCGCTCGGCCGGTGCGCAGCACTCGACCCAGGGCCCGGTGCGGTCGCTGGTCGAGGCGACCCGGGCCGGGCGGGCGGCCGCCCTGCCCTGGCAGCAGCGCCCGGTCCAGCACACCCGTGACATCCGGTCCGAGCTGCTGGTCAAGCTGGCTCTGCTGAACCGCGCGGGCACCGACCCGCACAACCTGCTGACCGCCCAGCACACCCGGCTGGTGCCCATCGCCGAGGCGCTGCGGGAACGGGCCGCCACCGCCTCCGGGTTCGACCGGACCCTGCTGCTGTGGCGGTACGAGACGGCGACCGCCACCCTCCGCTTCCTGGAGGCGCTGGTGGCAGCCCCGCCCTGACTCGGCCGCCGACTGCCTCAGATCGATACTGGTGCAACCCGGCCGACCGCCCTAAATTGGCTGTCAGTCCCAAGTTCCCGGGGAGGAACCACATATGGCAGAGGTCACCGTCACCGTAGACGGGGTCAAATACGCCGATAACGTCGAGCCACGCATGCTGCTCGTCCACTATCTGAGAGAAGTCGTCGGGAAGACCGGTACCCCTATCGGATGCGACACTTCCAACTGCGGCGCCTGCACGGTGCTGATGGACGGTAAGTCGGTCAAGAGCTGCGCAGTGCTGGCCATTCAGGCGGACGGCGCGCAGATCACCACGATCGAGGGCCTCAGCGAGGGCGGCCTGCACCCGCTGCAGCAGGCCTTCCACGAGCAGCACGCGCTGCAGTGCGGCTACTGCACGCCCGGCATGATCATGGCGGCGGCCGACCTGCTGCGGGAGAACCCCAATCCCTCCAACGAGGAGATCCGGGAAGGCCTGGAGGGCAACCTGTGCCGGTGCACGGGTTACGAGAACATCGTCCGCGCCGTCCGGCGCGCCGCTGAGGCGGGGGTGAACCAGTGACCGCGCAGGCCGAGGAGACCAAGGGCGCCGAGTTCGGCAAGGCCCGGCTCCGCAAGGAAGACGAGCGGCTGATCACCGGGCAGACCAACTGGACCGACAACATCAAGCTGCCCGGCATGCTGCACGTGGCGTTCCTGCGCAGCCCGTTCGCGCACGCCCGGATCCGGTCGGTGGACGTCAGCGCCGCCCGGGACGAGCCCGGCGTGATCGCTGCCTACTCCGGCGCCGACTTCGCCGGCGAGCAGGGCAGCCTGCCGTGCGCCTGGCCGGTCACCCCGGACATCATCATCCCCGACCACCCGCCGATGGCCACCGGCGAGGTGCGGTACGTGGGCGAGGCGGTGGCCTGCGTGGTGGCCCGGGACCGGTACGCGGCGGCCGACGCGCTGAACGCGATCGAGATCGACTACGACCCGCTCCCGCCGGTGCTCGACATCAGGAGCGCGATCGAGGACGGCTCGCCCAAGGTGCACGAGGCCGGCAACCAGAGCTTCGACTTCCTGTTCCAGCAGGGCGACCTGGACTCCGCGTTCCACGACGCGCCGATCATCATGGAGCGCACCTACCGGCAGCAGCGGCTGATCCCGGCCGCGATGGAGCCCCGGGCGGTGGTGGCCTCCGGCGTGGGCGGGGAGTTCACGCTGTGGTCGGCCACCCAGATTCCGCACATCCTCCGGCTCATGCTGGCCATGGTGACCGGCATCGGTGAGCAGAACCTGCGCGTGATCGCCCCGGACGTGGGCGGCGGCTTCGGTTCCAAGCTCCAGGTCACCGCCGAGGAAGTGCTGGCCCTGCTGATCACCCGCAAGCTGGGGCGCCCGGTCAAGTGGACCGAGTCCCGGTCCGAGGGCAACATGACCGTGCACCACGGCCGCGACCAGTGGCAGTACATCAAGGTGGCGGCCGACAACGACGGCCGGATCCGCGGCCTCGACGTGGACCTGCTGGCCGACATGGGCGCCTACCTGATGCTGGTCACGCCGGGCGTGCCGCTGCTCGGGGCGTTCATGTTCCCCGGCATCTACAAGATGGACGGCTACTCGTTCCGCTGCCGGGGCGTGTTCACGACCAAGATGCCGACCGACGCCTACCGCGGCGCGGGGCGGCCGGAGGCTACGTTCGCGATCGAGCGGATCATGGACGAGCTGGCCGACCAGCTCGGCCTGGACCCGTTCGAGGTCCGGGAGCGGAACTGGATCAAGCACGAAGAGTTCCCGTTCACCACGATCGCCGGCCTGACCTACGACTCGGGCAACTACGAGGCGGCCACGGCCAGGGCCAAGGAGCTGTTCGACTACGACGAGCTCCGTCGCGAGCAGGAACGCCGCCGGGCCAGCGGCGACCCGGTGCAGCTGGGTATCGGCGTGTCCACCTTCACCGAGATGTGCGGTCTGGCACCGTCCCGGGTGCTGGGCTCGCTGGCCTACGGCGCGGGCGGCTGGGAGAGCGCCTCGATCCGGATGCTGCCGACCGGCAAGGTCGAGGTGGTCACCGGGTCCAGCGCCCACGGCCAGGGGCACGAGACGGCCTGGAGCCAGATCGTCTCCGACGAGCTCGGTATCCCGTTCGAGGACATCCGGATCCTGCACGGCGACACCCAGGTCTCGCCCAAGGGCATGGACACCTACGGGTCGCGGTCGCTGACGGTCGGTGGCATGGCGCTGGTGTCGGCCTGCGACAAGGTGGTCGAGAAGGCCAAGCCGATCGCGGCCGGCATGCTCGAGGTGTCGGCCAGCGACCTGGAGTGGACACGGGGCCGGTTCGCGGTCAAGGGCGACCCCGACCAGGGCGTGACCCTGGGCGAGGTGGCGCTGGCCACGTTCGCCGCGCACGCGCTGCCGGACGGGGTGGAGCCGAGCATCGACGCCGACGCCACCTACGACCCGGAGAACTTCTCGTTCCCGCACGGCACCCACCTGTGCGCGACCGAGGTGGACACCGAGACCGGGTTCGTCAAGATCCGCTCCTACGTGGCCGTGGACGACATCGGTAAGGCGGTCAACCCGCTGATCGTCGAGGGTCAGGTGCACGGCGGCCTGGCCCAGGGCATCGCCCAGGCCCTGTACGAGGAGGCGGTCTACGACGACGACGGCAACCTGGTCACCACCACGCTGGCCGACTACCTGGTCCCGTCCGCGACCGACCTGCCCTCGTACGTGACCGACCGGACCGAGACCCCGGCCGAAACCCGGCTCGGCGTCAAGGGCGTCGGCGAGGCGGGCACGATCGCCTCCACCCCCGCGGTGGTCAACGCGATCGTGGACGCATTGCGCCCGTTCGGCATCCACGACGTCACGATGCCGTGCACCCCCGAGCGCGTGTGGCGGGCCATCCAGGACGCCCGCGGCGGCGAGCAGGCCAGCGCCGCCGAGCAGCACGAGGCCCGGCAGAGCGACCTGACCCAGGGCAACAGCCCGCAAGGTGTGGGCGACATCGACCAGAGTGGGAGCGCCTCATGATCCCGGCCAAGTTCGACTACGTCCGCCCGGACACGGTGGGCGAGGCGGTGCAGGCGCTGGCCGGCGCCGGCGATGAGGGCAAGGTCATCGCGGGCGGCCAGAGCCTGCTGCCGCTGCTCCGGCTGCGGCTGGCCTACCCCGAGCTGCTGGTCGACGTGGGCGGCATCGACGAGCTGCGCGGCGTGCGGGACGCCGGGGACGCGCTCGTCATCGGCGCCCGCACCACGCACTACCAGCTGGTCCACGACCCGCTGATCGCCGAGCACGCGGGGCTGCTGGCCCAGGCCACCGGCACGGTGGCCGACCCCGCGGTCCGGCACCGGGGCACCCTGGGCGGTGCGCTGGCGCACGGCGACCCGGCCGGCGACCTGCCCGCCGTCATCCTGGCGCTGGACAGCACGCTGGTCGCCCAGGGGCCGGGTGGTGAGCGGGAGATCCCCGCAGCCGACTTCTTCGTGGACTATCTGACCACCAGCCTGGAGCCGGACGAGATCCTGACCGCGATCCGGATCCCGAAGCTCGGGCCGGGCTGGGGCTACCGGTACGAGAAGTTCCACCGGACCGCGCAGTCGTGGGCCACGGTCGGCGTGGCCGCGCTGGTCCGGCGGGACAACGGCACGGTCGCCGAAGCCCGGATCGGGCTGACCAACATGGGCAGCGTGCCGGTCCGGGCGACCGCCGCCGAGCAGGCCGCCCGGGGGGCGGAGGCCAGCCGGGCCGCGCTCAACGAGGCGGCCGGGCAGGCCGACGAGGGCACCGAGCCGCCCGCTGACCTGCACGGGGCAGCGGACTACCGGCGGCACCTGGCCCGGGTGCTCACCGGCCGGGCGCTGGCCGTGGCGGCCGGGATCTAGCAGCCCGGATTTAACCGCATCGGCCGTCGGCCGCGTCTATGTCAGGCGTGGCCGGCGGCCGCTCGGCGTCCGGCGGCCTTTAGCGTCCAGCGGCCGCCTGGCGCCGCAGCCAGGACGCGGGCTGGCCGGCTTCGGCCGCGATGGCCTGCCAGGTCCAGCCCGCCGTCCGCCGCCCGGCGACGTAACCCCGCACGCTGTCCACGCCGAGGGCGGCAGCGACCTGGGCCAGGCGTTCGCTGGTGTCGTGACGCTTGCCCGCGTGGGGTGTACGGGTCAGGCCGTGCCGCGCCAGCGCGGCCGCCACCGTGTGGTTCGACATCTCGACCTCGGCCGCGATCGCGCTGACGGTCCGGTGCCCGGCCAGGTGCCGGTCGCGCAGGTAGGCGGCCACGTCGGTGAAGCCCAGGGCGCTGACCGCCTGCAGCCACCGGGACCCGTCACGCTCGGCCGCCACCTGGCGGACCGCCGTCGCGACGGCCGGGTCAACCTCGGCCAGGTGCCGGCTCAGCCAGTCCTTGTTGAGCCCGGCCGCCCGGCTGATCCCGGCCACGCTGGCGCCGTCGGCCACCCGGGCCAGCACGTACCCGCCGAGGGTGGGAAAGCCCTGCTCGCGGGCCACCCGGGCCGCCACCTCGGCCCGGTGCCGGGCGGCTCGTTCGCGGTTGGCGCGGGCCGCCACCTCACTGGACGCGGTCGCCGCCGCCCGGACGGCCTTGCGGCGGCGCTGCTCGGGCAGCGGGCGGCCGGCACTCGCCCGGGCCGCGTCCCGGGCCAGCTCACCAGCGGCGGCGCGGCGGCGGCCGGCCGCACTGCCCGCCCGGATGGCCGGGTCGAAGACCAGCCGGGGCGCGAACGACGCCGCCCGCCGTTTCCGCGTGGCCTGACCCTCCAGCGGCTGGCTGCGCTCCAGGCCGAACGCCTCGCAGTAGGCCACCTTGGTCCAGCCGTGCACGCGCAGGTGGGCGGCGACCGACTTCAGTGACCGGCCGCACAGGTGGCAGGTGACGGTGGCGCCGTCGGAGACCACCTCGCCGAGCGGAGCGTAGTACGGGGTCCCGTCGGCCAGCACCCCCACCACCGGCCGGACCATGCGCGGTCCGCCCTGGGACCCCAGATCGGGCCAGGACAGCGCACCGGTCGGCTCGGCGGTCATCTGCGCCCTTCAGGCGGCTATCGGTAGTCACGATGAGACTAGCAGCCGGGACCTCACCCGCCCAGAGCGCGGATCGCGCGGTGAGGGCGGGTTACGATCCGGACAGCCTGTCCCACACCAGCCACCCGATCCAGCCGTCCTGGCCGATGCGGTGGAACATCGCGGCCAGCGCGGCCAGGGTGGCGGCGAACGCGACCCACGTCCACCCGTGGCCGAAGCCGGTGATGCCGGTGACGCCGGTCACCTGGCCGACGGTGACGCTGCAGGCGGCGTACATGGCGAGCGGGAAGACGGTGGCCCAGCGGCGCACGTCGTACCCAGGCCGGGGCCTGATCACCTCGCCGATGATCAGGACCGGGAGCCAGGCCATGGCCAGGCACCACAGCGCCAGCGTGCCGTCGACGAGGACCTGATGCTGGTGGCTGAACCACCCCAGGGGGCCGGCCGCGCTGGTGATGACCCCGGCCGCCAGGGCGGAGATGGCCAGCGCCCCGCCGGCCACCCAGTGGTCGCCGAGCCCGCTGAGCAGCTGCTGCCGGTCGAACCGGGCGATCGTGAAGACATAAAGGGCCAGCCCGAGCAGCAGGAGCCCGGCCGCCGCACCGACCAGCCACCTCGCCCGGTACTCGGCCGCCAGGCTGGCGGCGAGCACCGACAAGCCGCCGGTGGCCACCCCGGCCAGGAAAGACGCCCCGGTGGTGGGGGTTTGCCAGTGCCGGAGGACCGGCGGCAGCAGCACCACCCAGCCGATGACGGCGATCGCCAGCAGCACGGCGGCCGCCAGCCGACGGTCCTGCCCGGCCAGCCCGACACCGAGCACGGCGGTGGCCGCCACGCTCGCCAGCACCACCGGCGACCGGGTGTCGCGCTGGAACCGGCCGCGCTGGCAGGCCAGTGGCGCGCCCAGCACGACGGCCAGCAGCAGCCAGACCGCGGCCGCGAACCAGAACATGATTGCCGAGAGCATCGACTGGCGGTCGTGGTACAGATCGGCCGAGACGACACCGCACGACATGACGACCGGCCACGACGCGACCGGGATCGGGCCGGGACGTTGCGTCATCTCGGCCCCCTGCCCTGGCCGACCGCCGCCATGACGATGCGGTCCAGGATCGCGCGGGTCTGGGGGGTCGGGTCGGCGCCGGTGGTGCGGTGCCGGGCGATGATCTGGCGGGTACCCAGGCCGGGCACGCTGGCGATCTGTACCCCCTCCGGCGGGGTGGCGGCCGCGGCCAGCGCGGGCAGGACGGCGATGCCCGCCCCCTCGGCCACCAGCGCGAACGCCACCGTGTAGTCGTCATAGCGGTGCACGGTCGGCAGCTTGGCGTGCAGCCGGGTCTGCGCCTGCTCGATCACCCGGTGGGCGGCCGTGTGCGGCTCGGCCCCCAGCCAGGGGTACGTCTCCAGGTCGGCCAGCGTCCGGGGAGCCGGGTAATGCGCCGGCAACGCGACCAGCCAGGGCTCGTCCATGACGATCACGTCGCAGGTGCCTTCGGGGGTGGTCTGGCCGATGAGCCCGTCCGCCTCGGTCAGCAGCACGTCGATGGTGCCCCGGCGGAGCTCGCGCTGGGCGGGTTCGGCCTCGATCTGCCGCAGCCGCAGCTCCAGCCCGGGAGCCTCGTGCCGGAGCCGGCCGACCAGCCCGGCCAGCAGGCCGGTGATGATCGTCGGGAACGCGCCGATGACCACCGACCCGGTGGCCTCGCCCCGCATCGGGGCCAGCTTTTTACGCGCGTCGGTCAGCTCCGCCTCGATGCGTTCGGCGGCGGCTACCAGCACCCGGCCCGCTGGGGTGAGCACCGCGCCCGAGGGATGCCGGTCCAGCACCCGCAGCCCGGTCTCGGCCTCGAGCCGGGCGATCTGCTGGGAGACCGCCGAGGGCGACAGGCACAGCTCGCCGGCGGCGGCCAGGATGCCGCCGCAACGGTGCACCGCCAGCAGCACCGCCAGCCGGCGAGCGTCGAGGTGCATACAGGAAAACTTAACCCAGTGTCGCAAATACTTCGATTGAAATGTACGCCGGGGCCGGGTAACAGTGGAGGCCGTGGCACCCTTTTCAGCTCGTTCAGGGGCGTTCGCGCTGGTCGCGACCGGGGCATTGCTGTGGGGGACCGGCGGGGTGGCTGGCTCTCTGGTCGCCGACAACAGCGGCCTGTCGCTGCTGTCGGTCTCGGCCGTGCGGCTGCTGGCCGGCGGCGCGCTCATGTTCGCGGTCGCGGCCGCCACCGGCCAGGTGCGACGGGTACCCCGCACCCTTGTGTCGGCCCGCCGCATCGGCGCCACCGCGCTGCTGACGGCGGTCATGACCGCGTCGTACTTCGAGTCGGTCGCCCTGGCCGGGGTGGCGGTCGCCACCGCGCTGTCCCTCGGGGTCGCGCCGCTGACCGTGGCCGCCTACACCGCGGTCCGGGCCCGGCGGCGGCCCAGCCCGCGCATCCTCGCCGCGCTGGTGATCGGCACCGGGGGGCTGACGCTGGTGTGCGGGGCGCCACCGGCCCACACGAGCCCGGCCGCCCTGGGGTGGGGCGTGGTGCTCGCGGTCGTTTCCGCGGTCGCCTTCGCCGCCAGCACGATCGTGAACCGGCACGCCCGGCCGGGGCTGACGCCGGCGCCGCTGCTGGGCATCTCGTTCGTGCTGGCCGGCCTCGTCTCGCTGGCCTGGAGCATCCCCACCGGGATCGACCTGGGGACGCTGAACGGGATCGCCTGGGGCGCGCTCGGCGTCCTGACCGTCCTGCAGACCACGGTCGGTTACCTGGCCTTCTACGCCGGCCTGCAGCGCGGCGTCAACTCGACCGCCGCGGCCGTCCTGTCGCTGCTCGAACCGGTCGCCGCCACCACCCTGGCCATCCTGCTGCTCGGCCAGCACCTCGCGTTCCTCACCGGCGCCGGTATCGCCCTGCTGCTGGCCGCCGTGCTGCTGGTCCGCGAGCCAGCGGAAGAGGCGGTGACCAGCCCGCCGCCGGCGGTCAGGCAGGCTGAGCCGGTTCCGTGACCGGTGCCGACCAGTCGTGCTCCCTGGCCACATCCTGGAGGGCCAGGAACTCGGTGAACGACTCGCGTCGCACCGCGAGCCGGTCGCGCCCGCCCGCGACGAACACGATGGCCGGCTTGCGCGCACCGTTGTAGTTGTTGGTCAGGGTGTAGGAGTAGGCACCGGTCGCGGCCAGCACCACCGTGTCGCCGACGGCCGGCGCGTTCAGCTCGGCCCGGTCCACCAGCAGGTCACCCGACTCGCACTGGCGGCCGACGAGCTGCACGGTCTGGTCGGGTGCGGCGTTCGCGCGATCGGCCAGGATCGGGCTGTACCGCTGGCCGGTGAGTGCGGTGTCCAGGTGATCGGCCAGGCCACCGTCGACCGCGACGAACGTCCGCCCCGTTGTCTTGACCGTGGTGACCGTGTAGACGGTGATCCCCGCGCGGGCCACGATCGAGCGGCCCGGCTCGATCAGCAGCTTGGCTCCGGCCGGCAGCACCGCCCGGGCGGCCGCGGCCACCTCGTCGAGGTAGGCGTCGACGCTGGGGGCATCGTCGGTCTCGACGTAGTTCACGCCGAGACCGCCGCCGATGTCGTAGACGGGGAACTCGCCGACGGCCGACACCCGGCGTACCGCCTCCCCGAACGGGGTGGTCTGGACGATCTGCGAGCCGATGTGGACGTGCAGCCCGTCCAGCCTGATCTTGTCGTCCGTCCGGAGCTCGGCGGCCAGCTCGATCGCCTGGTCGAGCGTGACGCCGAACTTGGCGGTGTCGCCGCCGGTGGCTTGCGACTCGTGGGTGTCGGCGTCGATGTTGGGGATGACCCGCAGCAGCACGCCCTGGCGGTGGCCGGGCGGCAGCGCGGCGGCGATCCGCCGCAGGTCGTCGCGGCCGTCGACGATGATCGTCCCCACGCCGTACTCGATCGCGCGCCCGATCTCCTCGCCGGTCTTCGCGTTGCCGTGCTGGTAGATGCGCGACCCGGGGACACCTGCCTCGATCGCCATGACCAGCTCGCCGAGGCCGGCGACGTCGATGCCCATGCCCTCCGAGGCTGCGACCGCGTACATCGCCACGATCGGCAGCGACTTCGACGCGAACAGCACCTCCGAGCGCGGCCAGCGCGCGGCCAGCCCGTCCACGTACCGCCGCATCTGCCGGCGCAGACCCGCCTCGTCGATGACGTGGAGCGGGGTCCCATACCGCCGCGCCAGCTCAACGACCGGGATGCCGCCGACGGTGAGCTGCCCTCGCTCGTCGACCGCCGATTCCTCTGGCAACACGTGGCTGAGCCGTTCGAACGCTCCGGACACGGGGCCCTCCCGGAAGTCGCGGGCCGCTGGCCCGGAATCAATCACGACCACAGTCTTCCTGACGGGCGGCGGCTGGACAACGAGCGGGTCAGGTCGTCTCGCTCAGCCGCGTGGCCTGGGCGTTCAGGTAACGCTGGTGCGGCAGGCTGCCCGCCCGGCGGGCGGCCTCCAGGTAGCTGTCGCGGGCGGCCGGGTGGTCCCCGGCCATCTCCAGCAGGTGAGCCCGGACGGTGTGGAACCGGTGCCCGGTCACGATCCGCTGGTCGTCCGCCAGGCCCGCCAGCAGGTCCAGGCCGGCGCGCGGGCCACGGGTCATGGCCACCGCGACGGCGTAGTTCAGGACCGTCACCGGATTGTCGGAGATCTGCAGCAGCAGCTCGTACAGGGCGAGGATCTGCGGCCAGTCGGTGGCGGCCGCCGACGGCGCCTCGTCGTGGACCGCCGCGATCGCCGCCTGCAGCTGGTAGGGCCCGGGCGGCCCCTGGCTGAGGGTGCTGGTGAGCAGCGCCACCCCCTCTTCGATCAGGGCGGCGTCCCAGCGGCCACGGTCCTGCTCGGCCATGGGGATCGGCTCGCCACCCGGACCGGTGCGGGCGGGGCGGCGGGCGTCGGTGAGCAGCATCAGCGCCAGCAGCCCGGCCGCCTCCCGGTCACTGGGCAGCAGCCGGTGCAGGATCCGGGCCAGCCGGATCGCCTCGCCGGACAGGTCGGGGCGGACCAGCCCCGTGCCCGAGGTGGCGGCGTAGCCCTCGGTGAAGATCAGGTACAGCACGTGCCGGACCGCGGCCAGCCCGCGATCCCGGTCAGGGCCGGCAGCGCGAACACCATCCCGGCGTCCCTGACCGCCTGCTTGGCCCGGGTGATGCGCCGGGTCATGGTGGCCTCCGGCACCAGGAACGCCCGCGCGATCTCGGTGGTGGACAGGCCCCCGACCGCCCGCAGGGTGAGCGCGATCTGTGACGCCGGGGACAGCGCCGGGTGGCAGCACCAGAACAGCAGGATCAGCGTGTCGTCAGCCGCGCTGGCCTTGGCGTCGGCGGCCGGGTGGTGCCACTCGCCGGGCGGGACCTGGCGGGCGGCGGCCTCCTCCCGGTGCCGCCGGGCCTGCTCGGTTCGCAGCAGGTCGGTCAGGCGCCGGGAGGCGACCGTGATCAGCCAGCCCCGCGGGTTGCCGGGGATCCCGTCGGCGGGCCACTGGGTGGCCGCCGCCAGCAGCGCCTCCTGGACCGCATCCTCGGCGGTGTCGAAGTGCCCGAAGCGCCGCACCAGCGCGCCGAGCACCTGCGGTGCCAGCTGGCGCAGCCGGTCCTCGGCCGTGGGCGGCGGCATGACCTCAGAGCTGCAGCTCGTCCCGGGATTCGGCCAGCGGCCGCACGTCCGCGTACGCGCGCGAGCGGACGTGCTCCGGGCCGGGCGCGTCGGTCAGCCGGGCCGCGATCTGGGTCGCCCGGTCGAAGCTGTCACACTCGACGATCCAGTAACCGGCCAGCACCTCCTCGGCCTCCGCGTACGGCCCGTCGGTCACCACCGGGACGCCCTCCTGCAGCCGGATCCGCCGGGCGTGGGCGGGGGCGGTCAGGCCCCGGGTGTCCACCAGCTCGCCGGACTCGGCCAGCTCTTTCGTGAACGACTCCATGAACGCGCCCATCGCCGCGAAGTCGGCCGGCGTCCAGCCCGGCTCATCGCTGGCGGGCCGTCCGGTCAGCGTGTCGTAGTCCCGCTGGGACCCGCTGACCAGGATCATGTACTTCATCACGCTCTCCTCTCGGCTGAGCACCGGTGCGGTGCTTCCGTGGAGACGTCGGTGCCGCGACCCGGAACCGGACACACCCGATGGCAACTGGTCGCCGGGGGTCAGTACTCGTTCTTGAACGCGAAGTAGGAACCGCGGATGGTGCCGGCCAGCTTTGAGCGCTGCCGCGCGAACTTGAACCGCGAGGCTAGTTCGGCCGGGATCTCCATCCCGTCGGAGAGCTTGAACCCCACCGCCCGCTTCCCGCCGTCGTCGATCGTGAACATCACGTTGATCGACAGACCGCTTTCGTAGAAAACGTAGGCAATCCGGATGTTCTCGACCTGGAACGCGGTCGCCTCGAGGGGGCGGGAGGAGATGACGATGTCCCGCTCTTCCTTCAGGATCCGGTTCACCCAGTCGATCGTCGCCCCGGCCTCGCTGGCCGGCTCCACCGTGAAGACGTGGTCGTACTTGTTCTTGAAGTAACGGGCCTCGTTCGCCCGTAGCCCCGCGAGCGCGTCCGCGACCGGCGACGACTCCAGGCCGGCAGTGGAAACGTTGGTGAAGTCCACGGTGTAGGACACGACGCACCCCCGGGCGTTTATGGCCGCTTACTCCGGCCGGAGCTTATCGCACGGTCTTTCCCGGACGGAAAAATCAATCGCCGCACCGGGTGCGCGCATCTACCGTGGACGGACGGGCGGGTCACCGGGCAGGGCGGCTCGCCGCGGCTCACCGCGGAGACGGCATGGACGAGGCTTCCCTCGATCGCTTTGAGCGGCAGGTCAGACAGGCCTTCCCCGAAGGCATGATCGCGCGGCTCCAGGTGCTGCAGTATGGCGACGACCCGGAGGTGGAGCCGGGGCAGGCGGCGATGCGGGTCTACTTCGACTGGCCGGGCCGGTCCGAAGGCGGCCTGGCCGACCCGAAGACCGTTCACAGCTTCGTGACGGCCAATGCGGTGGCGCTCGGCGTGCTGCGCGCCGAACTGCCCCAGACCGTTGGATGGGTCGAGTTTCGCCCGGAAGGCCGAGCCAGCCCGGCCAGCCCGCACACCCTGGCCTTCCGGATCGTCAACCGCGCCCGGCCAGCCTCACCGGCGGTGTGACCAGCCGACGGCGAATGCCCCGGCGCGCCCCTCAGCTGGATCGCGATGATGAACGGCGCCGAGCAGGCGCAAAACAGTCGCTCAGGTTGGCCTCGACCCTGCCCGCACGCTGTACGATCAAGCCTCTTGGGATGGGGGCGGACAATGTCCTTCGGTAATAGCCCTGCTGGTGGCAAAGCTGACGCCCGATGCCCGCGCCCTTAACGGTCGCGCTCGACGACGACCGGATGCTGGCGTGCTGCCAGTGGGGCCCGGCCGATGGCGAGCCGTTGTTCCTCCTGCATGGCACTCCGGGTAGCCGCTTTCTGCGCCACCCTGATGAGGTCTACCAGCGGGCGGCCGCCCGGGTGATCACCTATGATCGGCCGGGCTACGGCGGGTCGACTCGCCTGCCCGGGCGCCAGGTATCGCATGCGGCGGCCGACGTGGTGAGTATTGCCGACCAGCTAGGGCTGGACCAGTTTGCCGTGTGCGGCATCTCCGGTGGTGGCCCGCACGCGCTGGCCGTCGCGACCTGCCATCCTGATCGGGTGCGGCGGTGCGCCACGGTGGTGAGCCTGGCCCCGTACGGGGTACCCGGCCTCGACTTCTTTGCGGGCATGTCGGCCGCGGACCGCGAAGAATGGACCTGGGCCCAGCAGGGCGACCAGGCGGTGGCAGAGCACGTGGTGCCGGGCCTGACGTCCTGGCTGGACACGCTCGACACGGAACAGCCCCCTGACGGAATGACCGAGTGGGTCCGCCGCATGCTGGTACAGGCCTTCCGGGAAGCGTTTGCGTCAGGGCCGGGAGGTTGTGTCGACGACTACCGCTGCTTCCTGCAGCCTTGGGGATTCGACATCGCTGAGGTCGCGGCGCCCACCCGCATCATGGTCGCCCGCGAGGACGAGACGTCGCTTGCCCACGGTCAGTGGCTGGCAAGCCACGTCCCCGGTGCGCAGGTCGTCACCGTCCCGGGCGGCCACCTCGGGCCCCGCGACCGAGAGGAAGAGCTGCTCATCGCCTGGCTGAGTAGCAGGGTAGGGCTGTGACTCAGTACACGACGCGCCTGCTTACGCCCGCTACCTGGGATGACTTCGCCGCCCTGGTCGAGGCGAACAACGGTGTCTGGGGTGGCTGCTGGTGCATCGGCTTTCATCCCGAGGGCATCACCAAGGACAGCACCGTGGCGGGCAACCGCGCGGCCAAGCTCGCGCACGTGACCAACGGCACCGTCCACCAGATGCTGGTCTACCGTGACGACCGCTGCGTGGGCTGGTGTCAGTTCGGGCCACCGGCCGAGGTCGTCACCATCAAGAACCCCAAGGCCTACGAAAAGGGCCTGGCCGAGTTGCCCGACTGGCGGATCGGCTGCCTGTTCACCGGCTCGCGATCCCGCCGCCAGGGCGTGGCGCGGGCCGGAGTCGCCGCAGTGCTGGCCGCGATCGCGCAGGCGGGCGGAGGCCTGGTCGAGGCCTACCCCGAACAGGTGGCCGGACGCGACCCTCAACGTGGCGCCTACCTGCACACCGGGCCAGAGACCCTTTTCGAAGAGTTCGGATTCGTCCGCGACCGTCGCATCGCCAAATGGCGCTGGGTCATGCGTCTGGACGTCTCCGCCAGCGAGCGGCTTGTTAGCGTGAACCATGCCCCTGAGTGATTTCCCACTGAGAGCGTCGATCGCTGTGTCCGACATTCAGCGGGCGGCCGCGTTCTACGAAGGCAAGCTCGGTCTGCCGGCGTTGCGGTCCGGCCCCAGCGCCAAGATTCCCGACGGCAGCCGCGTCTACGGTTCGGACGGCGGCCCGGCGTTCAGCGTGTATCAGTCCGTCACCGCCGGGAAGTCATCAGCGACGATGGCGGTCTGGTACGTCGATGACATCGACCAGGTCGTTGACGAGCTGACCGCCGCAGGCGTGGAGTTCACCCGCTACGACGAGTTCGACCACGACGCCAAGGGCATCACCCCGAGGGCCGGCGGCGGCCGTATCGCCTGGTTCCAGGACCCGGACGGCAACACCTTCGCCATCGAAGCCGACGCCTGAGTGCCATGCAGGGTCGCGATGTGCCGGGTCCGTTGTACCTGGTGGAGCTCAGGGGAGTCGAACCCCTGACCCCCTGCTTGCAAAATCCGCACAGGGTGTCA
>CAWHMD010000014.1:0-226708 GCA_963830385.1 uncultured Actinomycetes bacterium
TCAGGAGGTCGCGCGTGCGGGGCAGGCTCGCTCATCATGTAGGCCTAAGACCTGCTCTGTATCGCTGCCAGCGCCCGTAGCGCAAGCGTATGCTTCCGGTCATTCCGCGCTTACCGCCCTGGGCGGACCAGTTGGGATTCATCAAGGACACCAAGGCTGCGACAGCGTCGTCTCACGCAGCCCGCTCAGCACAGGAGGGACATTCTGTGCTGGTTTACCGGTTCGACGTACCCGCAACAAGTTCGGGGTTCAGCGGACCGATCAGCGGTGCAGCAGAGGTGATTGAGGCGATCGAACGGCAAGGCTGGCTGCTGGACCATTTCGCCTTCGATCGCGCGCAGTCCAAGAACGGGCTGTCCCGCTTCTGTTCCGCCGCGCTAAGCCACCAGCAGCGGCGCCTGTCCCGTCTGTGCAACATGGCGCCCAGCCGGTGTACGCGCAGCCTGAACCGAACGTTAACGGCCAAGCCCGGCACCGGATCCCCGACATTTACCGCTGATAGCTAGGCTCAGTCGGGGGAGACTCAACCGCCCCGACAGTTTGGCCAACGGCTCAGGCGCATGGTGACCACCAAGGCTGACCACAACGGGACCCAACGCGGGCCGATGCCAGCGGATGAGTGCGAGGCTCACTCCCAGGTGAGCGACGGCGCCCGACAGTGCGGGCGTATTTTGCAACCAGATGGTCTCCGGGGCGCAACGTGCCCGCTGCGTGCCCGAATGGAGCATCAACGGCGGTACATGAAGATCACTCACTGACAAAGCCGGATGTTCCTGACCTGCAAATATGGTGGTCAGCGCGAGATGACAGGCTTGTTCCCAAGCTGATAGTGCAGGCGGTGTAAGAATCCTGGCCGTGCTCAGATCAGCTGGAAGGTGCCCGGCGCGCTCATGGGCTTGCTTGCCGGAGCTGCGCTAGCTGCGTCTCAAGATCGGGAGCGCTCACTTCAGTGACAACGGCCCGGAGGCGTAGAAAACACCGATCGCGCCCTTGGCGAGCGGCTGGGCGTTCTGGTTCATGTTGCACTTACCAGACGATAGCTTTGGGGCGTCGGCCGTGAAGGTCACCGTCGCCTTCCCTGACCCCTTCGCGTCAGTGAAGGATCCCGTGCTCTTAGCCCCGTCGATCGTGTAGTTGGCGATGGTAGTGAAACTGAACCGGCACTGAGCGGCGTTGACTATCTTCGGTGCCTGGTTGGGGTTCGACACGATGGCATTGACCGCCATGTCGCCCGCTGCCGTCTTGAACACGGCAGCCTGATGGGTAGCGTTCGTATTGGGTGGCGAGAACGTGCCGGTGGTGTTCACCGGACCCGTGAACTTCAGGTGGAATGTGGTGGTGTTCGCCAGGGCAGCGGCGCCAGTTACCTGCCCGGTCAGGGTCTCGCTGCCGGACTTGGGGGCGGCGGATGCCGTAGCGGAGTGCGTCGCGGTAGCGCTCGTCCCGGATGAGGAACACGCCGCAAGCCCGGCAACGAGCGCAGCGCCTCCAGCAAGCATGGCCAGCTTCTTCATGAGATTTCCTTCCGGTCGTGGGTCTGACGTTGTACCCGGCGACACGGACGGGTCGTCGGAGTGGACGGGTCATAATTCCCGACCCGGTAGTAGCTGTTACTGGGCCTGACAGTTGTTGTTACTGGCAACTTGCACCTAAATAAACACGGCCAGCGCTATTCCAAAAATGAGCGCCCCAATGATTTCCCATGCAGCGTCTCCCGCCGTTCAGATCCCATTGCGGGCATGGCCAGCACGCTGTTAACACGGAGCGGCGATAGCCCCGTCCTGATACATCCGATGCCCGATGTCCGCAGCTCGTGTCACCGACAGCTCGGAGGGGCGGTACGGGAGCGATCAAACCAGCAGGACCGCCGCGACGCGATGTCCGACTCCCGTTCCCACGCCACCTTGTGACTGAAGATCGTCGAGCTGAGCAAGATCATCTTGTGTTCGCACCCTGTCCAAGCACAAACCGGTGCAATGCCCCTTCGGCCACTCACCAGCGCCAGGCAGACCGCAGACCGTTCGGTGGAAACCCCGCATCTGCCGCCAGCCAGCACGGGAAGCAGCCGCGGAGGGCCGGGGCATGGGTCATCTCTTGATCTCTTGCGGAAGCTGCCATGACGAACGGCGGAGCGCGAGATTCGAGCCGCCGCACGACATCAGGCATCGCCAGGCCGGTCCTTGGCTGGTGGTATTAGGCCCGTGGCCCACCATTACCGCGGCCCCTTGGTGGGTGAGTAACTAACTGAGTAACAACCGCCACAGACACCAGCGGACGCCAGCGGACATCCACGGACGGTGCGAGGCAGGTCAGACAGAGTAAGAGTGGTGGTAGGCCACATCGCGCGTTGGCTTCGGGACGAAGAGCCACGCGTTGGCTTCGGGACGAAGAGCCAACGGTTCAAATCCGGCCACCCCGACCAGACCACAGGCCACGCCCTACCCCAGGACGTGGCCTTTGCTGTGCTGCGCAGCCGCGAAGTACGGCAACGCCACTACGTTATCGGCGAATAAGAAGGTCGCCAGGAGGGCGGCTTGAGATTACGACGTGCTCGAAGAGGGCGGCGGTGCCGTCGGCTTGAGTGGCGGCGGGACCACCGTAGGGGTATGCGTCGGCTTGAGTGGCGGCGGGACCACCGTAGGGGTATGCGTCGGCTTGAGTGGCGGCGGGACCACCGTAGGGGTATGCGTCGGCTTGAACGTATGCGTGGGCGTGACCACGGCGGTGGGTGACTTGGTGACCTTGACCGTAGTGCCGCTGCTCGAGCTGCATCCGGTGATTGCCGCGACAGTGAGAACGGCGCCGCAGCCGGTCACGCACATCATCTTTGCCTTGCTCATGTTTCCTCCCGGCGTATATCACCTGGTGGTCTGCCTCCACGGAGCTGTTTCGGCCGGTGCTCTTGGTGGAGAAATGTCTTTTCAGCTCAGTTGCCCGGCTAGATGGCTCCAGTGTCGGCCGTGTCCATACCAAAGTCCCTAGGGCAAGTCCCTAGTTCGCCTCCCCGGCGAGGTTCTTCAGCCGTACCCGCGAGGCTTGGCCTCTACGGATCTGACCACTGGAAGCCGGCCTGCCTCGGCGCCAGACAGGCGGGATTCGTCCGCGCAGCCGCGTGTCGCCGGGCCGGGAGTTCGCATCGAGGTGATCTGGCCGAGGAGACCGACACCGCAGGAACCGAGGCAGTCAAGGGCTTCGGCGTACCACGGCTAGTCCTGGGCCGAGATCGGCACCCGCGTCACTCGCTAGGCTGCACAGTAACGCTGAAGAGGCCGACGCCACCGAATCGAGCAAGGGAGACGCGAAGGAAGCGCAGAAGACTGACTCCCCGCTCGAGAGGCGGAAGGACCGTTGGTGTCTTCGACGGCAACCGTGACGGCAACGACGGCAGCCGTTAGCGCCCAAAGGCAGCCATCAACAGCCGCGTACTCTTGCATATCCAGCCTGAGCTGGGCATCCGCTACACCTGAAAAACGGACAGTCAGTCACAATGCCGTGCCCGATGCGTGCCTAAATTTGACCTGGGTTTGCCAATGGCGCTGGCAGTGGCGATACCGCCGGGGGTCTGTAAAGCCGTCGGCTCATGAGATCGGCCTGATCGCGGACACGATCACCTCGTTCGTTACCATCATGTGCCATTGCGACAGCAGAGGGCCTGCATGGTGTGAGGTCCCATCCCGCAGCATGGAGCTGAGCCTGCCGGCGTAGCTGGCCTCCCGTACTCGTGGCGTGGACCGAGTCGTGGACCGTCCGACCACAAAATTCCAGTGCAATCAGCGCTTCCTGCGCTATCTGCCGTGCTGTTCGTGCAGGTAGCGACGCTGCGGCGTACTCGCATGCCTCTCGTAAGGCGTTGCCCAGGACGAACTGATCCAGTGTCGGGTTGCCCTGTCGTTCGTCAAACGGTGCCGATCGTGAGATGGGGCAGTCTGGCAAGAAAGACAAACGGGCGGGGCTGGAAGCTGCCCAGCGCACTCACAATTCAGGTTCGGCCCGACTCCGCAAGTCTTCAGCCTCGGCGGCCCGCCCGGCATCCTGGTAGGCCGCGGCGAGGTTGTTGCGGATGGTCAGGGTGGACGGGTGGGTGGCGCCGAGGACCTGCTCGCGGTCGGCCAGGGTCTGTTCGTACAGCGGGATGGCCTCGGCGGTCCGCCCGGCCGCCTGGTAGGCCATGGCGAGGTTGTTGCGGGATTGCAGAGTGGACGGGTGGGTGGCGCCCAGGACCTGCTCGCGGTCGGCCAGGGCCTGCTCGTACAGCGGGATAGCCTCGTCCAGCCGCCCGGCCGCCCTATAGGCGTAGCCGAGGTTGTTGCGGGAGGTCAGGGTGGACGGGTGGGTGGCGCCCAGGACCAGCTCGCTGTCGGCGGCAAGCGCCGTGCCGTAACCGATGGCCAGAGTGAAACTGTCGCCGAGCTCATTCAGGCACCATACGGCCCATCCGCGCAGCAGCAGGGTCTTGGCCAGCTCCGTGTCGTGCTCGCCAAGGTGGGGACTCAGGTGCTCGTGCAGGGCCATGATCTGGCCGATGACATCACGGGCCGCAGCCCGGTTCTGCCACGGCTCGGCCAAAGAATCGGCCACCGCTTCCAGCAGCGCCGCGAGACCAGCACCCAGCCCGGCCAGCGTCCCGTCCCGGGCCTGCCGGTCGACCGCCACGCGCATGGTCAGCCGGTGCGCGGCCACGGTGGCATCATCGGTGCTGAACGTCAGCAGCGACCCGCTGGCCAGGTGTCCCAGCGCCTCATCAACAGCCTCCGAGCGGGCGCTGTGATGATGGCGGCGGGGCAGCTGGAGCAGGCCTTGCTGCCCGGCGGCATACAGCAGCTCCCGGGACACCCCGGTCACCGACAACAAGGCGATCACGTCGAACAGCCCCCGGCACAGCCCCGCCGGGTCGGCGTCGGCCGCAGCGTCCAGGGCCAGCACGATCGCCTCGGCGGCGCCATGCGGATACGGCTCCCCGGCCGCCCGCCGGAGCAGGTCCTGGACCGGGGCGGCGCGCAGCCGGGCCAGGTACGCCGGATAGTCCAGGTGCTGAGCGGCGATCACCGCCGCGGCCTGGGCCAGCGCTAGCGGCAAGAACCCAGCTCGTCCGCCAGCTCCCGCGCCCCGGCCGCATCAGCCCGGCCCGTGCGGCGGGCCAGGAACGCGGCCGCTTCGGTCTCGGTGAACACATCCACCATCACCGGCTCACCAAGCCCCCCGGCCTGAATCTGATTACTGGTGATGACCACCTGGGCCTGCCCGCCCGCGGGCACGAACCGGGCCAGCGCATCCAGGTCGGTGACATTGTCGAACACCACCAGGCACTGATCCCCGTCGGCCTCCAGCCGATTCCGCACCGCCAGCCCTACATACTCCAGGTCCGCGCCCGGTTCCCCGATCCCCAGCCCCGCCGCGACCTCGGCCAGCCCGGCCAGCAGCTGCGCCTGGCCGTCGGCGTTCACCCAGGCCACCAGCCGCCAGCGCGCGTCCATGCACGACCGGGCATAGGCCGCGGCCAGCTGGGTCTTGCCCACCCCGCGCATCCCGGTCACCGCCCGCACCACCGTGACCCCCGGCCCGCCCCCGCCCAGCCGCGCCAGCAAATCCGGACGCGGCTGGAACGCAGCCGCCCGCTGCGGCACCTCCCCCGCCACCACCGCACCAGGCGAAGATGCCACGATCCGGTCCTGGCGCTCGATATAGGTCCGGATGTACTGGTTGACCTGCGCGTTGCCCGAACCGGCCTGCACGCCCTGGCCACCGGATACCCCCGGAGACGACGCGGCATCGGGCCCCAGCCGGGCCTTACGACGAGACTGCACCAGCGGAATTGCCCCGAACACGATCGCCAGGATGACACCCGCCACAGCGGCCACCGAGCCGACCACCGTCCAGGCGAGCGTCGCGTCCACGCTGTGACAATACGCACACACCGGCACGCGCACCCGGTAGCCAGCCAGGTTGCGGTTCCGTACCGCCCGAAGACGTCGACGCCATGATTGGGGTGGTCAGGCTCGCCCCGGCGCCGTGGAACGGTTCGTGGAACGGTACTCGCCGTTAGCCGAGATCAGAGGGGGCCGACAGCGCAATATCGCGTGCTATCTGTGCAGCTAGCGCACGTGGCGCACCGGGCCGGACTTCTTGTAAACGGCAGGTCAGCGGTTCGAATCCGCTCACCGGCTCCCAGGTGGACAAGGCTCTATCGAGCGGCTGGCCCAGATCGAGCTGGGCAGGCTCCTCATGGAGGCCTCCGAGGAGGACGTCACAGAGCGTGACGCCTCGTGATCGAGGCCTCCGGCTTTCGCCGGCCGCGCCGCAGACCTGATCAGCTACCGCAGATTCTCTCCGTGCGCGGGCTGCGGGATGCTGTGGAGCCGCTCCCGCAGCGCCTCCAGCAAACCGGGCATATCGGGGGCAACGGCGAGTTCGTCCAGAGTGGATTCGGGGAGGAAGCCAGAGTCGGCGATGTCGCGCAGGGCCCCGAGCAGCGGCGTCCAGAAGCCTCCGGCGTCAAGGAAGCCGATGGGCTTGGCGTGGAATCCGAGCTGGCGCCAGGACCACACCTCGAAGATCTCTTCCAGGGTGCCGAGACCGCCGGGCAGCGCGACGAAGGCGTCGGCCCGCTCGGCCATGATCGCCTTGCGCTCGTGCATCGAGTCGCACATGAGCAGCTCCGTCACCCCCTCGTGCGCCCACTCCCGTTCGACCATGCTGCGCGGCATGACCCCGATGACCTCGCCACCCGCCTTCAGCGCGCTATCCGCCATCACGCCCATCAGGCCCCGGCGGCCACCGCCGTAGACGAGACCGATTCCTTGCCGGGCCAGCTCGATGCCAACGCTGGCGGCCAGCGCGGTGTACGCCGGGTCGTGTCCGTTGGACGAGGCGAGAAAGACGGCGATACGGCGCATGAAGATCTCCGGAAACGGTTGTGGCAGACCCTTCGGTCTACCACGGGCACTCCGGCGCTGACCAAGCCTTTTCCTGCGACGAAGAGTCCGTGGGACGGCTCGAGACCCCCACTGGACGGTCGGCCGAAGTCGCCATGGCAAGGAAGCGTTGACCAGCTGGAGGGAAATCGATGCATTTTGGAAATAACCGTCACTGCTTTGCATGGCTTATTTCGCAACTTGGCAGGTCGGGGGCTTGGCGCGTCTTACGGTGGCGCCACTGCCAGTGTGGCGAATTCCGGTCCTCCGGCCACATTTGCCCCTCCAACTCACAATTAATGCGATACCGCAGAAAAACGCCTCAACGTGGCGTATCGGGCCGTACTCCTTTGCGGCAGGCCAACGATTCTGGCTATCGGGCCGGCCGCGTAAACCATTCCGCTTGTGCGCACGTCTATCTATGGACACAATCAGTGACTACTCGAACTCTTAGTGTGAAACGTACCGATTGTGCCGGGGACCGAAGTCCCGCCAGCCCTGGCCACCGAAACCGGGCTGGCACTCAACCGAAGGAGTCACGTGATCGGAAAGATGAAGGCCGCAGCGGCAACGCTGACGGCCGTGGGTGGGTTCTCGATCGTCGCCGCTGGCGCCGCCAGTGCCCAGCTGCAGCCGGGTCCGGTGCGCGGCGGCGGCACCCAGCCCGCCACTGCTTCTGCATCCGGTACCGGCGCGTCCGCCTTAATCACCGGCCCTGGGGCGGCCAAGCTGACGGTCGGCTCGCCATCGGACACCACCTACGCCCAGGTCACCGTGAAGAACGCGCCGAAGGGCGCCCCGGCGACCGCACCGTCGTTCACCACGGACAACTACGCGGCCGGGTCGCCCCGGTGGGTGATCGAGTTCGCCAACGGCGACGACATCGACAGCAACCAGACCGGCGTCCCCGGTGCGGCCAACGGCTGGGAGTACAACACCGGCAGCGGCTGGCAGGGCTACGGCGACACGTACGCGCAGGTTCTCGCGGTCGTGGACCCGAACGGCAAGGTCGACGTGAAGGATGCGTTCATCGTCGCGGACGGCGACCAGACCCCGGGCACCACGGACATGCTGACCGGTATGCAATACGGCGGCAAGATCCTGATCGCCTACACCGCGCCGACTGGCGGCAAGCCCGGAAAGGGCGGCAAGCCTGGCGGCGGCAAGCCCGGCAAGGGTGGCAAGCCTGGCAGGTGGCAAGCCCGGCAAGGGTGGCAAGCCCGGCAAGGGTGGCAAGCCCGGCAAGGGTGGCAAGCCTGGTAAGGGCGGCCAGCCTGGTAAGGGCGGCCAGCCCGGATCCCAGCGGGGCAGCGGCTACGTGGTGAACGCCTACAGCCGCAAGTGCCTGGACGCGGCCAACGTGTTCGGTGAGGCCAGGACCACCACGCTGCAGATCTGGTCGTGCGGCGCCGCTCACGGCGTGGATCAGCACTTCACCTACACCGGCCACACCCTGCGGTACGACGCCAGGAACGGTAACGACCGTTACTGCGTGTCCGAGCCCCGCCGGGGTGACCGGGCGCTGCTGCTCGCGCCCTGCGACAACGCCGCGTCCCAGTACGTGACGTACGATCACGGCCTGTACAAGTACCGGGACGGCCGGGTGCTGGACGACCGCTCGTTCGGGACGAACGACGGTAACCCCGTGCTGGTGTACGCCTTCAATGGCGGCAAGAACCAGCTCTGGACCCTGCCGAAGTAGGCGCCTGCCAGCGCTGACGCAACAGTCGGCCCCGGTCACCTCAAGCGAGGTGGCCGGGGCCTGCCGCCACTGCACCGGCGTTAAGTTCCTGATGCGAATATTCTTCCGGCGATATACCACAAAGCATTCTTGTCACAGTTAGTCAAGCGTCGGCTCACCAATAGACCTGAAACGCCAATCGTCCTCTTGCGAACGTCATGCCGCGTTTAGTCTACTACCGCCTTTGATCGGACAGAACTGGCATCAATAAAAGATGGTTTCATGTAAACCAGTAACCGTTACGAAGGCGTCTTACTCCCAACGGCCGCATCACCTTGGCCGTGCCCGCTGCGCAACCCGTGGCCGATGAAATTAGGGACCACGACAGGGGAGGAAATCATGAAAAAAATTGCCGGCATCGCGGCTGCACTGTGCACGCTCGCCAGCATGTCTGCCGTGACCGCCACCGCCAGCTCTGCTGCCACCACCGGCAAAGCATGTGTATTCAATGCGCCGAACGGCAGGTTGTTGCCCTCTTTGAGCGCGACGAAAGTCGGTCACGTCGCCTGGGCCTTCGAGCTGCCCAGCGGCAACTGGGAGTTCGGCTCCAACAACGGCCCGGTGAACGGGCTTGGCAGCAAGAGTATGACCGTATTCTGGCCGCACAGCTCCGAGACCACCGTGAGCTGGGCCACCGTGCTGGCCGATTTCAAAAGCGCCAAGGGTTACACCCAGTACAAGTGTGCGGCAGTCCGGCCTTTTAACGCCTCCGCGGCTGAGCAGCAGGTCAAGAATGAGCAAAATGAGAGTTACTCGATACCTCGCAGTGACTGCGAGGCCCAGGTCTACAACGTGCTGAGCAGATATGGTGTCACGCGTTTGCCGGACGACAAGGGAGTCAACGGCTGGTACTGGGTCCCCAACAACTGGTTCAACAGTTTGTCCAGCGCGGGATTCGGCAAGCCGATCAGCCTCTAACGTTCCTCTCGGATACATCGCCCTGGGCGGATATCGCTCCGCCCAGGGCGCTTTCAGCGAGGCATTGCCATTCAGGCGGTCGGCAGCACCGGCCGGATGGGCGGACCCGGCGTTGCCGCTCTCAGTAGTCTTGGGATAGGCGTCGGGCTGAGCGCACGCGCCTGCTTATAGAACTGTCTGCCGCCCTGTACTCGCCGCCTCGATCGCTGCCTTCATCTCCCGGGCGCCGTGCTGCATGCGGACGCGGATCAGTTCGGCCAGGGCATGCGGCAGCACGTCGGTGGTCCAGATCATCCGGCTGGCCTCGGCGCCTTCCGGATGCACTTCGAACGTGGCGTGGTGGAACTCGGCCGGTGGCCGCGCGCCCTCGACCACGGCGTAGGCCAGCCGCCGGCCTTCGTCGCCCACGGTGATGATGAGCTCGCGGACCACGTGGCCGTCGGGGAAGGTGAGAAAGCGCTGGTCGCCCTCGAGCTTGGTAGCCACAACCCGGCCGGGCAGCAGGCGGCGGTGGACCGCGCCGACGTCGCGCAGTACGTCCCAGACGAGTTCGGGCGGGGCCGCGATCACGATCTCGTGGCGGACAGAGGCCATGGCGGAGTGAGCCTCCTCTCACTTACAGACCGGTTGCGAACGCCTGGAGCCCGGATGTTCTGGGCCATACTGCCAGCATGCGGCGAACCCTGAAGTACCGTCTCCTCCGGGTTGCGCTCGGGCCAGGCAACCGCGTGCTGCGCTGGCAGTTGCGGCACGGGCTCGCGCCGCGGGCGTTCGCGCTGCTGGAGACCATCGGCCGCCGCACCGGCAAGCCGCGGCCCGTCTGCGTCGGGAACGGCCTGGACGGGGACACCTTCTGGGTCATCGCCGCGCACGGCCACCAGGCGGACTGGGTGCGCAACATCGAGCACGACCGCCGCGTCCGGGTCCTGGTCAACCGCCGCTGGCGGACCGGCTGGGCGGTCATCGTGCCCGACGATCCGGTCGCCGAGCGGTCCCGCCAGTTGCCGTACCAGTGGGACGCCGCCATCGGCCGGGCGATCGCCACCAGGCCGCTGACCGTGCGCATCGACCTGATCCCGGTGGCCTAGACCATGGTCTCGGGACGATAACGGAGTTACGCTTTTCTGGCGCTGTGGTCTAGAGGAGGCGCCGGTGACGAACGGGCCCGGTAACACGATGCCGCTGGTCGCGGCCGGTCAGGGGCTGCTGCGGACGTCGCGCGCGGACCGGGAGCATGTGGTCGGTGTGCTGCAAGTGGCGTTCGTGCAGGGACGGCTGACCAAGGACGAGTTCGTGGACCGGGTCGGCCGGGCGCTGGCCTCCCGGACCTACACCGAGCTGTCCCCGATCACGCATGACCTGCCGGCCCTCCTGATCGGCAGCCAGCTGCCGCGGATGCGCACCGAGGCCGCCACCGGGCGCTCGACGCGCTCGGCCGCCAGGGTGGTGCTGGGCGGGTTCATCGGGCTCGCGATAGCCATCGTCGCGCTGGTGCTGTCGGTGCTTGCCAACAACCCGCTCGGCCTGCTGGGAGCGGCGCTGGCGGTGGTCGGCACGTCGGTGGTCGCGGGCACCGCGATGGTCGAGTCGTGGGACCGTCAGCCCGCCCGGCGCCGGTACCGGCTGACTGCCTAGTCACGCCTCGGGCGACGGCTCCGGCTCCACCGCGAGGGCCAGCCCGGCCACCAGCAACGTCAGCCCGGCCGAGATCACCAGGGACAACCGCAGCCCGCTGACCAGGTGCCCGGCCGCCAGCGAGCCGAACAGCCCGACCCCGATGACGCTGCCGGTCTGCCGGGCGGTGTTCAGCGTGCCGGAGGCGACCCCGGAACGGCTGCGGTCGACGCTGCCGAGCAGGGCGGCGGTCACCACCGGAACGATCAGGCCGAGCCCGAAGCCGACCGCCATGAACTGCACCACGATGGCCGGATAGCCGGTATCGGGGCCGATGACCAGCATGCCGCCCAGGCCGGCGGCCACCAGCAGCGCCGCCCCGGCCAGGGTGGCGCGCTGACCGGCCACCCGGGCCAGACGGCCCGCCGACAAGTTGGCGACCCCCACCGCGACGGTGGCGGGGCCGAAGGCAAGCCCGGTGACCAGGGCGGAGTAGTGCCGGGTGTCCTGGAAGTACAGGCTGAGCACGAAGATCAGTCCGTAAAAGGCCACGTTGATGAGGACGCCGATCGCCGAGCTGACCGAGAACGTCCTCGCCCGGAACAGGCTCAGCGGCAGCATCGGCCGGCGCCGGCGCGACTCGATGACGGCGAACGCGGCCAGCGCGACGGCCGCCAGGCCGAAGCCGGCCAGCACCAGCGCGTCGGCGAAGCCGTACCGGCCGGCCTCGATCATCGCCCCGGCCAGCGCGGCCAGGGCCACGATGGCGGTCAGCTGGCCGGGGATGTCCACCCCGCGGCCGGCCGAACGGGTGGTCTCGGTGGCGAACCGGGCGGTCAGCAGGATGCCGGCCAGCCCGACCGGGGCGTTGATGAAGAAGATGGACCGCCAGCCGAGCGAGGCGGTGAGGACACCGCCGAGCAGCGGGCCGCCGGCCAGCGCGACCGACGCCCCGGCCGCCCACAGCCCGACCGCCCGGGCGCGGCCCTGCGGGTCGCGGTAGGCGTGGTTGAGCAGGCTCAGCGAGGACGGCACCAGCACCGCGGCGCCCACCCCCTGGACCGCCCGCGCGGCGATGAGCACACCCAGCGACGGGGCCAGCCCGCAGGCCGCCGAGGCCAGCGTGAACAGCGTGAACCCGGCGACGAACATCCGCTTGGCCCCGATCCGGTCGCCGAGCGCCCCGGCCGACAGGATCAGCGCCGCGAACGCCAGCGTGTAGGCCCCGACCACCCACTGCAGCCCGCTGACCCCGCCGCCGAGGTCGGCGCCGATCGGCTTGATGGCCACGTTCACGACGCTCACGTCGAGCTGCACAACGCTGAAGCCCAGGCTGGTGGCCAGCAGCGCCCAGCCCGCGGAGCGGCCGGTGGCCTGCTCGCCGGTCGCGGTGTCGGGTCCCTTCGTGCCGAGTCCGTTGGTCGCCATGGTTTCCAGGCTAGGCACGGATTACTTCGATCCCGATCGAAGCGATCCCGCCGCCGTACCCGGGCTGACAACGATGTCTCATTCTGAGACTGGGCGGCCGCTGGAGACTGAGCCGTCGAGGAGACTGGGCCGTCGAGGGGGCTGCACGGCCGGCTGAGCTTGGCCCGGCCGGGCGGAGCTGACCTGGGCGCAGGCCAACCCCCCGGCCGGAAGTGACGTCTCGGCCTGGTCAGACCCCGGCTGGGGCCGGATCGTCGGCCGGCAGCAGGCCGGCCTGGCCGAGCATGGTGCGGGCGCGTTCGGCGGTGCCTTCGCGGGCGATCAGGTCGTAGCGGGTCGCGGCCAGCGAGCGGACCGAGCTGAAGTCACGCCGGCCACGGGTGGCGGCGTGCGCGACGAACCCGAACACCGCGCCCCAGAGCGTCCCGATCGCGAGGCCGCCGAGGACCACCGCCAGCCAGGCATCGTTGGTGAACAGCCCCAGCAGGATGCCGATCAGCAGCCCCAGCCAGGCGCCGGTGGCTGCCCCCGCACCGGCCGCGCGGGCCTTGGTCAGACGCCCGGTCACCCGCTCGACCAGGCGCAGGTCGCTGCCCACGATGTCCAGCGTCTCGACCGGGAAGCCGTCGTCGGACAGCCGGTCCACCGCGTGCTGGGCGAGTTCGTAATCGTTGAACCGCGCTACCGTGTTCCAAGCCGCGAAGGCCGGGGTCATGAGCAACGGCTGTTTGTTGGGCAGCATGAGCAGGTCCTTCCTTTCTGACCTTTCCGACCGGGTTCTCCCCGGTGCTGACCTCAGCTTCGGCGCTCGGTATGCAAAACCGGCGGGTACCCGATGGAGACCGGATGAAGAAGCTCGTGCGGCACCGCCCCTGGCTGACGGCGGTCACCCTCGCCGTGCTGACCGGCCTGGCCGCGGCCGCCTGCGGCAGCTCCGGCGGGCAAGCCAGCCAGCCGGGGGCGGCACCGTCGGCGGCGGTTTCCTCGGCCGCGACCACCCAGATCACCCTGCAGGTGCCGTCGGGCCTGGGCGGGGGAGCCTTTTCCAGTTCCCGGACAGTGACGCTGCCCGAGGGATGGACGGCCGGGGTCTGGGCCCGGGTCCCCGACGCCCGCATGGAGGCCTGGACGCCGCAAGGTGATCTGCTGGTCAGCCAGCCCGACGACGGCACCGTGGTCGAACTCAGCCCCCAGCGGCACGGCCCCGCCACCTCGCGCACGGTGCTGAGCGGGCTGACCACGCCCCAGGGGCTGGCCTTCGCCAAGCTCGACGGCCACGAGGTGCTCTACGTCGGGGAGTCCGGCCAAATCGACCGCTACGCCTGGAGCGGGAACGGGGTCAGCGGCCCGCCCACCGTCGTGGCCGGGCACCTGCCCGACCAGGACCCGTCCGGCGACGACGTGCACCGGGACAAGGACGTGACCGTGGCCGCCGGCGGGACCGTCTACTTCAACGTGGGCAGCGCTTCCAACGCCACGCCCAGCGACCGGACCATGGACCCGCCCCGCGCGGTGATCATGTCGGTCAGCCCCTCCGGGCAGAACCTGAAGGTGGTGGAGAAGGGGGTGCGGAACGGCGAGGGCCTGGCCGTGGCCCCGGACGGCACGGTCTGGACCGCGGTCAACAACCGCGACAACATCACCTACCCCTCGCGCTCGCCGTATGAGGGCAACCGGGACCCGTTCGGCCAGGTGATCCAGGACTACGTAAACGAGCATCCGGCCGACGAGGTGGTCCCGGTGACGCCGGGCCGGGACCTGGGCTGGCCGTATTGCAACCCCGACCAGGACAACAGTCACCCGGCCGGCTCGCTGGTCAACCTGCCATTCGTGAACGACGCCGTGACCAACCCGGACGGCAAGAGCCTGAACTGCGGTGCGCTCAAGCCGGTCGAGGTCGGGCTGCCCGCTCACAGCGCCCCGCTCGGCCTGTCGTTCCTGGCGAACAGCAAGATCGCCGCTCCCTGGTCCGGCGGGGCCGTCGTCGCCGTACACGGTTCCTGGAACCGGCATCCGCCGCGTCCCCCGTCCGTGATGTGGATGCCGTGGGACAGCCGGGGCCACACGCTGGGGGCGGCGGTGACCCTGGTCGGCGGTTTCCAGGACGCGGACGGCAACCGGTGGGGCCGCCCGGCCGACGCGGTGCCCGGCCCGGACGGGGCGCTGTACGTCAGCGACGACACCGCCGGCGCCATCTACCGGCTCGTCCCCCCGGCCAAGCCGGCCAGCTGACCGACTGACCGACTGACCGACTGACCGGCCGGAGGCCGCCGCATGGACGCACACCAGACCACCCGCCGCAGCTACGACACGGTGGCCGGAGCCTACGCTGGCCGGCTGCGGGACGAACTGGACGGCAAGCCGCTGGACCGGGCCGTGCTGGCCGCGCTGCTCGAGCAGCGGCCGGCCGGGACACCCGTCGCCGACCTGGGCTGCGGGCCCGGCCACGTCACCGGCTGGCTGGCCGCCCGGGGCGCCACCGCGGTCGGCGTCGACCTGTCACCCGGCATGATCGAGGTCGCCCGCCGCGAGCAGCCCGGGGCCGAATTCCGGGTGGGTGACCTGCTCAGCCTGCCCGCCGCGGACGGGGAGTTCGGCGCGGTGATCGCGTTCTACTCGGTCATCCACCTGAGCCCCGGCGAGCTGCCGGCCGCGCTGGCCGAGCTGTACCGGGTGCTGCGGCCGGGCGGGCTGGCCCTGCTCGCCTTCCACGCGGGCACCGAGGTGCGGCACGTCACCGACTGGCTCGGGCACGACGTCGACGTGGACTTCCGGTTCTACGAGCCCGCCGACGTGGCGGCGGCGCTGGAAGGCGCCGGGTTCACCGTGCAGGCCCGGCTGGAGCGGGCCGCCTACCCGGCTGAGGTGGACACCCGGCGGGCCTACCTGCTGGCCGCCCGCCCAGCCCTCCAGTGATAACAGCAAGAAGCGCGCGCGCCACACCATGCGTCACACCACCGGCCGGGGGGCGCCCGCCGCTGCGGCCGCGAACGCGTCACCGACCATGGTGTCGCCGGCCGGCAGGCCCAGCGCCATCCGGACGAACTCGGTCGTGATCCGGTGCCAGACCGGCGCCCGGTGGAGCATCGCGTGGTCGCCGCTGCGCACCTCGATCGTGGCCGCGGTGGTGACCGCTGCCGCCTGCTCGGCGTAGGCCCAGGTCTCGGCGGGTTTGGTGATGCGGTCGGAGCTGGAGTGGACCAGCAGCACCTGGCGGCCCGCCAGCTGGCCGGCCGGCTCGCCGGGCGGCAGCCACGGGGCCAGCCCGGCCACCGCGGTCACCTGCGGGTGACCCGCCACCCGCAGCACCGCCCGGCCGCCCATCGAGTGGCCGACCAGCACCACCGGGATCGGCCCGAACCGCTCGCCGAGCTGGTCGAGAGCCTCGGTCAGATCGGCCACCGGGGAGGCCAGCTCGCCGTTCCAGCCGCGGACCCGGTACAGCGGGCGGCTCACCACCGTCGCGCCGCCCGGGAGGGCCCGCCGGATGGCGCCGGCCAGCGGGATCATCCGCAGCGGAGCCGGCTGGTAGGGCGTGACCGGCGCCGTGCTCTGCGACCGGCCGCCGTGCGCGACCAGCACGGCCGCGCTGACCGGCGGGGCGCCGGGGCGGCCGGGGAACACCGTCTGGTGGCTCATCCGCACCTGACCTTTCCGGGTCCGGGCAGCTTATCGCGGCCCCGGCCACCGCCCGCCGGGCTGGTCGCCCGGGGCCCGGGCCGGTCCCCGGCCGCTGCCGCCCGCCCGGTGCACGGCCGCGATCCGGTCATTGATTTGATGTGAATAAAGGGTTGAGACATCACCGGGCTGGAACAGGAAAGCAGGCGACCATGACTGACATCACGGGACCGCCGTCCGCGGCACAGCCGCTGTTCATCATGGCGATGGACCAGCGCGACTCGTTCGGCACCCTGTTCGGCGTCGAGGGTGAGCCGACCGGGCAGCAACTCGCCGACATGCGGGCGGCCAAGTCGATGATCTTCGCCGCCGCCCGGCGCGTGATCAGCGACACGCCACTGGTCGCGGGCCGGCTCGGCATCCTGGTGGACGAGGAGCTCGGCACCGACGTGGCCCGGGCGGCCAAGGAGGCCGGCTTCGTGCTGGCCATGCCAGTCGAGAAGAGCGGTTCCAAAGAGTTCAAGTTCGAGTACGGCGACCAGTTCGCCGAGCACATCGAGGCGTTCGACCCGGACTGGGTCAAGGTGCTCGTCCGGTTCAACCCGGAGGACCCGGCCGAGCTGCGCGAAGCGCAGACCGCGACGCTGAAGCGGCTGAACGACTACGCCCAGGACAGCCGGCGCCACTGGATGCTCGAGCTGCTGGTGCCGCCGACCAGCGAGCAGTCGGACAAGTACGAGGACAGTTCGCTGTACGACGAGCTGGCCCGGCCGGGACTGACCGTCCAGGTCATCGAGACGCTGACCAAGGCCGGGGTACACCCGGGGATCTGGAAGCTGGAAGGGTACGAGACCGCCGAGGGCGCCCAGCAGGTGCTGGCGGCGGTGCGGGAAGCGGGTCAGCCGGAGAGCTCCTGCATCGTGCTCGGCCGGAACGCGCCCGAGCGCCAGGTTGACCACTGGCTGCGGGTGGCGGCGCCGCTGGCGGGCTACGTGGGCTTCGCGGTCGGCCGCAGCAACTGGCGGCAGCCGCTGGTCGACTACCTGGCGGGCAAGGCCGACCAGGATCGCACCGAATCCGTTATCGCCCGGCACTACCGGCACTTCGTCCACACCTACCTGCAGGCCGACACCGCCCCGGACGAGGCGGAGTTCCGCACTCACCCGCGGCTTACCCCGGATCGGGAAGCGGTGATCAGGACGGCGGCCGCCGGCGCCGACCCCCGCGAGACCCAGCTGCCGGCCTGGATGGCCCAGTCCCTGCTGGCCGAGGTCGACGCGCTGCGGGCGGGCAGCTAGCCGCCTGGGCGTCAGCCGCCCGGGGTGAGGCCGAACGTGATCCGGTAATCGCACTCGCCGGTGCAGGTGTAGGTGCTGGTGGCGTCGTCGTCGGCGTAGGAGTAGGCGTAGGGCTCGGCCTTCTTGAACACGGCGGCGTAGTCCACCGGCCACTGGGCCGGGTTGCAGGCCTGCCGGGACGCCCACGCGCCCCGGCAGCAGTACTGGCCGGTGCCGAACCGCGCGCAGGCGGACTCGCAGGCGACGACCGCCCCGGCCGCCTTCACCTGCAGCGCGGCCGGGCAGTCGACCGGGGTCGTGCAGCCCGCCGTCACGCAGCCGGAGGAGCTGACCTTGTCGGCGGTGCCGCCCTTGGTGATGTTGATCCACATGGGCAGGTTCGAGCCGTCCACCATCGAGACGTCGTAGAAGTCCAGGCCGTCCCAGGCGTTCAGGTTGTACTCGGCCAGCGTGGCCGGGATCGAGCCGTAACCGGTGCACTGGAACAGGCCGTCGCAGTCGCCGGTCTGGCAGTGACCGTGGCCGCCCGAGAACACGCAGCCGGTCCGGCCCCAGAACCGGCCGTTGTAGTGGTCTGGCACGACGATGCTGGCGCTCTGCCCGGGCGGCAGCACCCAGCCGGTCGCGGCCAGCGGGTGGGCGGCGTCGGGTGAGGCAGCCACCCAGATCGTCTGCGGCACCCGGTTGACGAACGTGACCACCCGGCTCCCGGCCGGCGCGACGACGGACGGGCCGGGGCCGGAAGCGGGGCCGGCCCCGGCGGCGGTCGTCGCGGAGGGGTGACGGCCGGGAGGCCGGGTGGGGCTCATGGTGGGCGCGGGGACCGAAGCGGTCACCGCCGGGCGGGCGGTGAGCGGTGTGGCCGCGGCCGGTGCGGGCGCGGCGGTGGTGCCGCCGCCGGTGCCGCCGATGCCGGTCACCGGCGTTCCGCCGCCGGCCGCGCAGGCGGCCAGGAGCAGGGTGAGCGCGACGAGGCAGACCGCGGCCAGCGCCCGCGCTGACCGGTTGGCCCGTTTTATGAACCTCATTCGGATCCTTCCCCTACTGTGGTGCTCCCGTCTCGGAGACCTGCGGCGCAGTCGCGGATAACAGAAATTGGCGGCGCGGAGATTTTTGTTATCCGCACCCTGCTGGCAGGTCTCCTATCCGGCACGAGCGATGCGTGACGGAGGTGAAGTGCGATGCGGACGCCTGGCGAGCAGGAGCCTGGCCCAGAGGCCAGCACTGAGACCAGCACCGAGACGGTGATCGCGGCCCAGCGGGGCGACCGGAAGGCCCTGGACCGCCTGGTGGCGGGCTACCTGCCACTGCTGTACAACATCGTCGGCCGGGCCATGAACGGGCACGCCGACGTCGACGACGTCGTCCAGGAGACCCTGCTGCGGGCCGTGCGGGGGTTGCCGGACCTGCGCGAGCCGACGGCGTTCCGGTCCTGGCTGGTGGCGATCGCGATCCGCCAGGTGCGCGGGTTCTACGCGACCCGGGCGCTGGCCGCCGTCCCCGACGTCGCGCTGGCCGACCAGGGCCGCCCGGAGTCCGACTTCGCCGACCTGACCATCCTCCAGCTCGGGCTGTCCGGCCAGCGCCGGGAGACCGCCGAGGCCACCCGCTGGCTCGACGAAGACGACCGGGACCTGCTCGCGCTGTGGTGGCAGGAGACCACGGGCCACCTCGACCGCCGCGAAGTCGCCGAGGCTCTCGGGTTGCCGCCCCGGCACGCGGCCGTCCGCATCGCCCGGATGAAGGAGCAGCTGGCCACCGCCCGCATCGTGGTCCGCGCCCTGCACGAGGTGCCGCCCTGCGAGGACCTGGCCGCAGTTACCGCCAGCTGGGACCAGCACCCGAGCCCGCTGTGGCGCAAGCGGGTGGCCCGGCACGCCCGCAACTGCGCCCGCTGCGGCACCCAGCGCGAGACCTTGGTCCCGGCCGAGCAGTTGCTGGCCGGCCTGCCGCTGCTGCCGGTCCCGGCCGCGCTCGGCCGCCCCCTGCTGGCCCACGGCGCCCGGCTGCTGCGGCGGCGGCGGCCGGGGGGCCGCCACGGCCGCACGCTGGCCCGCGCCCACCACACCAGAGCCCTGGGCAAGACCGCGGTCTACCTGCAGCCCAAGGTGGTGGCGGCGTCGGTCGCGGTCGTCACCTGCGCCGCCGGGGGCACGTTCGCGGTGGTGCACGCGCGGGCGGCGACCACGGCGGCGGTGACCGCTCCCAGCCCACGGCCGACGGCGATCCCGGTCACGGTCGCGCCCGCCCCCAACGTTCAGGTCTCGGTCCGGCAGACCGTGGCCAGCCTGGCGCCCTCTCCGTCCCGGCCGCGGGCGACCACCGCGGCCCCCGCCCCGGTCGCCTCGGCCCCGGTCACCAGCGCCAAGAAGGGCGTCGGCACCTGGTCGTTCGGCGCCTCGCGGGCATCGCTGGCGGCCTCCGGTGCCTCCTGGTTCTACAACTGGGGAGCCAGCCCGGCCGGCCTGGCCCGCCCGCCCGGGGTGGCCTACGTCCCGATGATCTGGGGCGCGGCCAACGTCACGAGCGCGACGCTGGCTCAGGTCAAGAGCGAGGGCAACGTCCTGCTCGGGTTCAACGAGCCGGACCTGGCCAGTCAGTCGAACATGACGGCGGCGCAGGCCCTCAGCCTGTGGCCCCAGCTCGAGGCGACCGGGATGACGCTGGGCAGCCCGGCCGTGGCGGCGGGCGGAGACGTCGCCGGCAGCTGGCTGGACCAGTTCATGAGCGGGGCCGCCGCCCGCGGTTACCGGGTCGACTTCATCACCCTGCACTGGTACGGCAGCGACTTCAGCACCGGCCCGGCCGTCAGCCAGCTGCGGAGTTACCTGCAGGCCGTCTACGACCGCTACCACAAGCCGATCTGGCTCACCGAGTTCGGCCTAGCCAACTTCGGCACCGGGCAGTTCCCGACCGGGGCGCAGCAGGCGGCCTTCGTCACCGCCGCCACCACGATGCTGGACGGCCTGCCCTACCTGCAGCGCTACGCCTGGTTTGCGCTGCCCGCGAACAGCACGGACGGCAGCCTGGGCCTATTCACCAGCTCCGGCGCGGTTACCGGCACCGGTCGCGCGTTCGAAGCGGCGGGCCGGTCCTGACCTGGAGTTTGTCATGAGGCAAAATGGTAAGAAGTCCGTAATTCCCGGCAACTGACTGCCGCACCCGGACGTCATTGTCCATAGGAGTGTTTCGCCGGGGCCTGGGAATGGTGATCTTCGCAGACCTCGGTAACCGGGTGGAGTGACAGATGGGGAGTTCTATCCCGCCGGAAGATTCCGGCCCTGGGGTAGCAGCGGCCGAGCCGGTCACCGAGCCGGCCAGCCCGGTCCCCGACGGTCCGTCCCCCGATGGGCCGCCGCCCGGCGCCGTTCCGCCCGGCCCGCCGCCGTCCGGGCCGCCTCCGCGCCGCCGCCGCCGGAAGGTGCTGATCTGGACGGCCGGCATCACGGCCGGGGTGGTCGCGCTGGCCGCGGTCGGGCTTTTCCTGGTCTACCGGCACCTGAACGGCAACATTCAGCAGCGTGACGTCAGCGGGCTGCTGGGCTCGCAGCCGGTCGACCTGCACCCGCAGGCCGAGAACATCCTGGTGATCGGGTCCGACAGCCGGTTCGGCCTGAGCGGCAGCTACGGCAAGAACCTGGTCACCGACCAGTCGGACACGACGATGATCGTGCACATCGCCGCCGACCGGCAGTGGGCCGAGGTCATGTCGATCCCGCGTGACTCCTACGTCAGCATCCCGGCCTGCAAGATGGGCAACGGCCAGATGTCCCAGCCGCAGACGTTCAAGATCAACGAAGCGTTCGCCCTCGGCAACCTGGACGGCAACAACACCGCCCTCGGTGTGGCCTGCACGCTGAAGACCGTCGAGCACGACACCGGCATCTACATCGACCACTTCGTGGTGGTCAACTTCACCGGCTTCCAGAACATGGTGTCCGCGCTCGGCGGCGTCCAGGAGTGCAACACCCAGCCGATCAACGACCCGCTGTCCGGCCTGAAGCTGACCGCCGGCCGGCACCTGCTGGACCCGAAGCAGGCGCTGGCCTACGTCCGGGCCCGCTACACGCTGGGCGACGGCAGCGACCTGGAGCGGATCGCCCGCCAGCAGGCGTTCATGTCGTCGCTCATCCAGCGGGTCAAGAGCAAGCTGCTGAACCCGGTTGCGATCTACCGGTTCCTCGACGCCGCGACCAAGTCGCTGACCATCGACACCAAGCTGGGCGGCGCCACCGGGCTCTACAACCTGGCCTCCAGCCTGCGGAATCTGCCGCCCAAGAAGGTGGCGTTCTTCACCCTGCCGACCTATCCCCGCTCGGAAGTCGTGCCGACGGACACCGCCAACGTGCTCTGGAGCCAGCCCGAGGACAGTCAGATCTTCACGTCGTTCCGCAACGACGTCCCGGCCAGCACGTCGCTGTTCGCGGACAAGCCCGCGCCCGGCGCGTCCGCCGGCTCCTCGGCCACTTCCTCGGCCAGCGGGGCGGCCACGCCGCCGGCGGCCACGGTCGCGCCCTCACCGTCCGTGGACGGCAGCTCGGCCGGTACCCCGGGCACAGCTGGTAGCGGGGGGACCGCGACCCCGTCGGGAGCGGCTTCGGGTTCGGCACTGGCCAGCGGCGGGCCGACCGTCACGCCGTCCCTGCCGATCCCGTCGGCCCGGACCGCCAACCAGAACATCTGCACCGGCTGAACTGGCCGGCCGCGGTGGGTGTAAGTCGGCCGGCACGCGGCATTACTGTTGCATGGCTTCCCCGCGCGCCACTGCACCCTCTGATCCACTGATCGCGGCCATCGAGGAGGCGGCCGACCTGCTCGCCTCGATCTGGAACCGGGAAACCGAGGAGCTGCCCACCTCGGCCACCCAGCTGCACGTGCTGATGATCATCGAGCAGCACCGCGACATCAACCTCAGCGGGCTGGCCGGCCAGCTGGGGGCGCTGGCGTCGTCGGCCAGCCGGCTGTGTGACCGGCTCGAGGCGGCCGGCTTCCTGCACCGGACTCACGGGTCGAGCCGCCGGGCCGTCATCTTGCGGCTGTCCCCGGAGGGCCGGGCCCTGCTGGACCGGCTGCGCCGTCAGCGGCGCGAGGACCTGGCCCGGGTCCTGGCGCGGATGCCACCCGCGGCCCGGACCGCGCTGGCCGCCGGGCTCAGCCAGTTCCGGGCGGCGGCCGCCACGAACGCCTTCGCCCACCCGGCTCAGGAGCTGTTCGGACCCGCATAGAAAACGGCGGGTTCCGTCACGGTCCACGATGATCCGTCCGGGGCGGATACCGTTGAGCCGTGAAACGGAGGCTCTGGCGCTGGCTGCTGGCCGGCGCGGCGATGCTCGCGGCCGCGCTCGGCGTGGTGGGCGCGAACGCGGGCGCGGCCAGCGCCGGCGTGACCGGCTCGGGTGTGAGCGGCTCCGGGCCGGCGGTGTCGGGGCACGTGGTGATCGTCGGCATCTCCGGCCTGCGCTGGACCGACGTGTCGGCGGCGGCCACCCCGGCACTGTGGCAGGTGACCTCGGCTGGCTCGCCCGGCTCGCTGGTCGACTACGCGCTCCTGCCGCACACCTGCCCGGCCGACGCCTGGCTGACCCTGAACGCCGCCAACCGGGCCAGGCTCCCGCACTCCGAGAAGGGCCCCTGCCCCGCCCTGCCGGCCGTGACCGTGAACTCGGGGACGGCCGCCAGCTCGGCCGGCACCAGCCCCGCCGAGGTCGCCGCGATGCCGTCGCTGACCCGCTTCAACCAGCAGTTTCACACCAGCCCGCAGTGGGGCCTGCTGGCCTCGGCGGCCGGAGCCGGTAACTGCTCCACCGCGGTCGGCCCCGGAGCCGCGCTGGCGCTGGCCAATTCCAGCGGGCAGGTGAGCGGCTACCGGCCGGCCCTGCCCGCCATGCCCAGCGCCGAGAGCCAGCTGCTGGCCCGCTGCCCGCTGACCGTCGTCGACCTGGGAGCCCTGCCGGGCCAAGAGGGCGCCGCCCGGACCGCCGCCGTCCGCCACGCCGACGCCGAGCTGGCCACCATCACCGCCACCCTCCCGGCCGGCACGACGCTGATGGTCACCGCTCCCGGTGCCGTCGCCAACCCGCCGCACCTGCAGGTCGTCGCGGTCAGCGGCCCGGGCTACCGGACCGGCCTGCTGGACGCCGAGTCGACCCGGCAACCGGGGATGGTGGTGCTCACCGACCTGACGCCGACCGTGCTGGGCTGGCGCGGCCAGGCTGTGCCCGCGGACGTGGTCGGCTCGCAGATCACCCGGGCCGGGCGCGGGGCCACCGCTCCGGCCGTGCGCAGCCTGACCGGCCAGGACACCCAGGCCCAGGTGTGGACGAGCACGCACACGATCTTCTTCTGGACCTACGCGCTGCTGGACGCGTTCGCCTGCATCGGCATCGGCCTGGTGTGGTGGGGGGCGCAGCCGAGCCGGCGGCGGGCCCGGTCCACCCGCTGGCGGATCGCCGGGACCGTGCTGGCCGGGGTGCCGGCCGGTTCGTTCCTGGCCAACCTGCTGCCCTGGTGGGAATGGGCGCACCCGGCCCTCTGGCTGTACGGGCTCACGCTGGTCTGGACGGCGGTGATCGGCGCGGTCGCCCTGGCCGGGCCCTGGCGCCGGGACCCGTTCGGGCCGCCCGGCGCGGTGGCGGCGGTGACGGTGGGCGTGGTCGGCATCGACGTCATCGCCGGGTCGCGCCTGCAGATGGGTACCCCGTTCGGGCTGTCGGTGCTGGAGGCGGGCCGCTTCTACGGCATCGGCGGGGAGGCGGTCGGGCTGTACGCGGCGTGCGGGATCCTAGCCGCCGCCTGGGTCGGGAACACGGTGCTGCGCCGGACCGACGGACGGCGGGGCCGCGCGGTGCTGGCCACGCTCGCGGTCGCGGTGTTCGCGGTGGTGGCCTGCGGCTGGCCGCAGTTCGGGGGCAAGGTCGGCGGCACCATCGCCATGGTGCCCGGCTTCATCCTGCTGATCATGGCCCTCGCCCGGGTGCGGATCACCGTTCGCCGGGTGATCGTGATCCTCGGCAGCGGGCTCGCCCTTTTCCTGGTGTTCGCGCTGATCAACTACCTGGTCCCGGCGACCGGGCATTCCGACATCGGCGTGTTCGCCGGGAACCTGCTGCACGGCCGGGCCGGCGGCCTGCTGACCCGCAAGGTGACCTCGATGCTGGGGTCGCTCGCGGTCAACACCTACAGCCCGGTCGTCCCGGTCGTGGTCATCCTCATCGGGCTGGTGCTGCTGAAGCCCGGATGGTTCCGGGTGCGGGCGGTTCCCCTCGCGTACGCGGGCGAACCGCTGATGGCCATCACGCTGGCCATGATGTGGCTGGTTGCGGTCCTTGGCTGGTTCGCGGATGATTCGGGCATTATCGTCCCTGCCACAGCGCTGCCGCTGGCCCTGCCCATCGGCATCGCGTTGCTGGCGGGTGTCCCGCTGTCCGATGAGACGGCGGCCGGTCCCGGGCCGGCCGTCACCGGCTCCTCCGTCGCTGGCCGGATCGGATAGCCGGACCGGATTGTCGGGAGGACAAGGGTGCAATACCAGCTTTCACGGATCGTCGCCGGCCCGTTCCTGCGCGGCCTGTGGCGGCCCGAGGTTACCGGCGCCGAGAACGTGCCGGAGACCGGCGGCGCCATCCTGGCGTCCAACCACCTGTCCATCCTGGACTCGGTGTTCCTCCCGTTCATGCTCAAGCGGCCGGTGACGTTCACGGCCAAGTCCGAGTACTTCACCAGCCGCCACCCCGCCATGCGGCTGATGGGTACCTACCTGCGGGCCACCGGTCAGCTGCCGGTCGACCGGGACGGCGCCCGGGCCGCCCAGGCGACGCTGGAGGCGGCCCTGGCCCTGCTGCAGCAAGGTCAGCTGTTCGGCATCTACCCCGAGGGCACCCGCTCCCCGGACGGCCGCCTGTACCGGGCCCGCCCGGGGGTCGGCTGGCTGGCCATGAACTCCGGCCTGCCGGTGATCCCGGTCGCCATGTTCGGCACCGACCGGGTGCTGCCGCCCGGCCAGTCGGTGCCCCGCCTGGGCAAGGTCCGGATCAAGATCGGCAAGCCGATGACGTTCGGGACCGAGGCCAACGCCCCTGCCACCGGCAAGCGCGAAGCGCCCGCCAAGCTCCGCCGCGCGATCGCTGACGAGGTGGTCAAGGCCATCCACGAGCTGTCGGGCCAGGAGTACGTCCCGATGTACGCGTCGGTGCGGAAGGAGCAGCTGGCGGAGGAGGCAGCGGCCAAGCAAGCCGCCAAGGAAGCGGCCAAGGGGGCCGCCAAGCGCGGCTGATGCCGGTCCGGCCCGCAGGCACGGCCGCCCAGCACCCCCGGCACCGGCCGTACTCATCGCCTCGGCACCCGGCCGCGGCGCAGGCCGGAGTCCAGTTAGGCGCGGTGCCGGTGCGGGCCGGGGTCGTCGTCGGGCGGGGTGGCCGGGCCGGATGAGGAAGCCGGGTCCGACGGGAACGGCTCGGTCAGGGCGGACGGGTTCCAGATGTACATGGGGCCGGAGGGTGACTCGTCGGTCCAGACCCCGGACGGCTCGGCGGGCGACGCCGGCTCGGGGGGCGCGGGCGCGGGCTCGGGTTCCGTGCCCGGGGCGGGGCGGCCGGCGTACGGCGACAGGAACTCGCCGGGACGGTTGAGGCGCCCGGTGCGGCCGGGCAGGCCCTCGCGTGGCCAGCTGGGATCGGCGGGGGCGGCAGGAGCCGGGCCCTCACCGGCGCCGGGATAGCGGCTGCCGATGCCCGGGATCCGCCAGGCCGGCGGCGGGGACGGCTTGGACGGCGGGGACGCCGGCGGGGCGGGCGGACTGGCCAGCCCGGGCACGCCCGGCTCCTCCAGCGGCAGCCGGTCGCGCGGCGAGATCGGGCGTGGCTGGCCGGGTTGGCCGGGCAGGCCCAGGGGGTCCACGCTCGCCGGTGTCGGCGAGTGGCCCGAGGACACCGGCCCGCCGGCCGCCGGGCCGGCGGCTTGCGCGGGCGGAGGGGTGGGCGCCGCCGGAGAGGTGAATCCGGCGGGCGGGGGCAACGGCGCGGCGAACCCGGTCGGCGGGGTGGCCCCAGCCGGAGTGGATCCTGGCGGCGCGGGGAACCCACCGGGCGGAGCTGGGGGACTGAACCCCGCGGAGCCGGGGAACCCGGCCGGCGGGGTGGATGGAGCCGGGGGAGTGAAACCTGCGGCCGCCGGGAACCCGGCCGGCGGGGTGGAGGCGGCGGGCGGAGTGGCCGCTGGCGGCGCCGGCATTCCGGCCGGGGGGGTCGGGATCCCCATCGGCGGGCCTGCCCGGCCACCGGGCGGGGCCGGGACGCCGGGCAGCGGGGTGCCGACCGGCGGGACCGGCCGCCAGGCCACCGGCGGGCCGCCCGCGGCGGGCGGTGGCGCGGACGGCGTGAAGGACGGCGCCGGCGGGGTGGGAGGCGTGAAGGGGGTGAGGGGGTCGCCCGCTCCGGTCATCCCGGGGTCCCGATGGGGCAGGCCCGGGCCGCCCGGCGGCTCGGATGGCGGCTCGGTCCGGGGGCCGGCCGCCGGACCGAGGACCGGGGCGGAGCCTGCGGTGTCCCACGGGGCGGGCGGCACCGGCGTGGGCCGCACGGCCCAGCTGAACGGGTCGGGCGGCCGGCTCCTCGGCTCCGGCAGCAGGTCGCTGGGGGGTGCGGGGGCCGGGGCCCAGGGCGGGCCGCCGGGCACGTCCTCTTGGCTCCGGTTCACGGCCCGGGCCGCACCCGAACGCCCGGCCCGGCTCTTCCTGGACCGGTTACGGCCGGCCCCGGGCTCCTCGGGCCCGGCAGACCCGGCAGGTCCCGTGGGCCCGGCCGGCCCGGCCGGCCCGGCGGCCGTCTCCACGGCCCCGGTGGCCGGCGGAGCGAGCGGGGACGTGGGCGACGGTGCGGCGGTCCGGCGCAGGAGGTCGTCCAGGTCGTCGGGGTCCATCGGCATCACCGCGGGCGGCGCGAAACGCGGCGACATCGAGTCCGGCCCGCGATCGGTGCCGCGCGGGCCAGCGGCCATGCCCGCGGCCGCCGGGGCGAACGCGAACTCTTCCTCCGCCCGCGCGTGCCGGGCGCTGCTGGCCACGATCGGCTGCGGCCCGGACGGTGGTCCCAATCGGGCGTCCAGCAGGGTCCGCGGCTGCTCGGGGGCGGCCTGGGCCTCCTGGCCGGACCGGCGGCGCCACAGCCGCAGGCCCAGCAGCACGCCCAGCAACAGGACGATCAGGGCCCCGGCCGCGGCGGCCGCGTCCCGCAGCGCCGACTTGGCCATGCCCACGGTGCTCGGCCGGGGCCGCGCGGTGATCGGTGCCACCGCCCCGGCGGTGGCTGGTGCGCTGACCCTGGTGGACGGCGGCGCGGCCGGCTGCGGGCTGGCGATCGCGGCCGCGGCCTGCATGGCCTTCAGCGCATCGACTGTGCCTGCGCCCGAGCCGGCCTGGACGCTGGGGGCCGAGGCCGATCGCGTGCTGCTCTTGAGCAGGGCCTGGCGGACCTGGCTGACGGTCAGGGCGGGGTACTTGGACCGGATCAGCGCCGCGATCCCGGTCACCATGGCGCTGGACGCATCGGTCGTGCTCATGTTCCGGTAGCCGCCGACCCGGCTGGCGGTGGTGACCTGCGCCCCGGGCGCCGTCAGCGCCACGTAGGGCTCGCGGGTGGAGAAGATCGCCTGGTTGCCGTGCTTGTCGACCGCCCCCGCGGCGATCACGCCCGGGTAGGACGCCGGGAAGGTGTCGGTGTTGCCGTCATCACCGTTGTCGCCGGCCGGGGCGACGAGCACGACGCCCTTGCTCAGCGCGTAGCTGACCGCGGACCGTTCCTCCGAGCTGCCGCCCGCTGCGGCCGACAGCCCGCCGGTGGCCGCGCCGTCCGAGGCGAGCGTGGACGGATCGAGCGGCAGGTCGATGACCTTCGCGCCCTGGGCGACGGCGTAACGGATGCCCTCGGCGATCGCGTCCGGCAGCCGCCCGACCGCGCTGGCCTCTGCGTTCAGCGAGTCGGCGGCGTCGAAGGCCACCCGGACGGACAGGATCCGCGCGGCCGGGGCGACGCCGATGATGCCGGACGCCTCACCGGTGTTGTCCCCGTGCCCGGCGATGATGCTCGCGGCCGAGGTGCCTTCGATGCCCCAGGTGGTGCTGGCCGACGTCTCACCGGAGCCGGTGTAGTCGGGGCCGGTGCTGACCGAGCCGGTCAGGTCGGGGTGCGACGTGAGGACGCCGGTGCTGAGCAGGGCAACCGTGACCCCGGTGCCGCGGGAGGACTGCCAGGCCTGGCTGACGTGGAGGCTGGACAGCCACCACTCGGAGTGCCGGATCTTGTCGGCCTTGGCCGTCGGGCCGGCCGGGGCCGCGTGCATCACGATGGCGGCCGACGCCGGGACCGCCGCCGTTACCGCGGCAGCGGCCGCCGCCACGGTCACAGCGAGCAGCGCACCGCTCGGCAATCGAGGTGACACGCGGTCACGTCTCCTCTGGACGGGGTGACATGCGACGCGTGGCCCGTGCTCGGGATACCGGGTCGCTAGCGCAGCCAGCACCCGTGATCCCGCCCCGTCCGTACGGTCTCTCGCCGCAATCCCATCGTGCCATGCCGGTGCCTGCGCGGGGAATCAATCCCCGCAACCTGAGACACGAAGATCATCCGCTACGACGGGGCGTAGCAGTCCGGTTACGGCTGGTCAGAACGTAGGGCCCCGCCGATCAGAAGGCGGGCCCCGTCGATCAGGACGCGGGTCCCACCGACACGTGCGCGCCGGGCGGCAGGCCGAGCCGCTGGGCGGCGTCGCCGGAATTGACCGCCAGCGACACCATGCCCGACCCGTCGGCGAAGGCCACGAGTTCGCCCGGCGCGACCGCGCCGAACGTCTCCCGGTACGGCATGGTCAGCACCCGCCGCCCGCAGCGGATGACCACGTTGCGCCCGTACCTGACGCCGATGCTGCTCGCGTCGGCGGCCGAGATCGACAGCTGCACGTTGCCGAACGTGTCGACCGTGAGCACCTCGCCGTCGGCCTTGCCGTCCAGCACCCGGCTGGCGGGCGGCGGCAGGGTCACCAGGTCGTCGATCTCGATCTCGGTACCGGCCGACGCCAGGTCCGCGCCGGCCGCCAGCCGGGCCGCGACCGGCATGAAGATGTCCCGTCCGTGGAACGTCGGTGACGCCTCGGCGTTCAGCCACAGCTCCTTGTTGGTCAGGCTGACCGCCGTCCGCGGGCCCCCCACGACCGACACCGCCCAGGACAGCAGCCCGTTGTCCGGGCCGACGAGGATGGCGTCGCCCGCGGCCACCGCGATGCCTCTCCGGTCGGTCCCCACCCCCGGGTCGACCACGGCCACGTGCACGGCCGGCGGGAAGTAGGGAATGGTCTGGGCGAGCACGGCCGCGCCGCGCCGCACGTCACCGCCGGGGATCAGGTGAGTGATGTCGACTACCGGGATCTGCGGTGCGATCTGGGCGGCGACTCCATGGCAGGCGGCGGTGAACCCGTCCTCCAGCCCGTAGTCGGTGAGGAAGGTCAGACAGCGAAAGGGGGCCACGAACCGTGAGCGTACGTCGCAGACCGCCATCGGTACAGAACCGGACAGTCGGCGACTTGCGGTGAGATTTTTCCGCGTGGCACGTCACACCTACGATGATCGTGTCCGGGAGGAGGTCGAAATGGCGGAGCTGTCCGAACGGGACGCATCGATCCTGGCCTTCGAAGCGCGGACGTGGCGGCATCCCGGCGCGAAGGAGCAGGCCATGCACGATGTGCTGAAGCTGGCGCCCACCCGCTACTACCAGATCCTCAACGAGCTGATCGACACACCCGAGGCGCTGCGTTACGACCCGGTGCTGATCAAGCGGCTGCGGCGGCAGCGCTCGCGGCGTCAGCGCATGCGCTCGCCACGCCCGGAGTAGGAGGTCTGCGGATTCCATGACTGATGATCCGGCGCGGACCGGGCTGCCCCGGTCCGCCACCCCTGACGGGCAGGCCGCTCTGGCGGCGGTGCTGGCCGCGCCCGGCGGCGCCCTGATCGCGTCGGACTTCGATGGCACCCTGTCGCCGATCGTGGCCGACCCCGGGGCCGCGCACGCCCACCCCGGCGCGATCGCGGCGCTGCGCCGGCTGGCCGGGCCGATCGGCACGCTGGCCGTCATCACCGGCCGCCCGGTCGCCCAGGCGGTCCAGCTGGGCGGCCTGACCAGCGTGCCCGGCATCATCGTGCTCGGCCACTACGGCTGGGAGCGCTGGCAGGACGGCGAGGTCACCTCGCCGCCGTCCCCGCCCGGCGTCAAAGCGGCCCGGGCGGACCTGCCCGCCGTGCTGGCCGCCGCCGAGGCGCCGGACGGTGTCTGGGTCGAGGACAAGGGGCACGCTCTGGCCGTGCACACCCGGCGGGCGGCCGACCCGGACGCGGCCCTGGCCGGGCTGCGGGAGCCGCTGGAGGCGCTCGCCGCCCGTACCGGCCTGGCCCTCGAGCCCGGCCGCCGGGTCATCGAGCTGCGCCCGCCGGGCATGGACAAGGGGGTCGCGCTCACCGAGCTGGCGCACGAGCGCGGCGCCCGCTCGATCCTGTTCTTCGGCGACGACCTGGGCGACCTGGCCGCGTTCGCCGCCGTCCGTTCCCAGCGGGCCGACGGCACCCCCGGCGCCACCATCATCAGCGCCGCCCCCGAGAGCGAACTCTCCCCGGAAGAAGGAGACTTCGTGGTCGACGGCCCCGACGGCGTCGCGGAGTTCCTGAGCTCCCTGGCCGACGCCCTGGGGGCGTTATCCCAGGGCGTCCAGCTGGGCGCTGAGCCAGACGCTGGGGGCGTGCTTGGCGGCCGCGGACGCCAGGGCGTTACAGCGGCGGCGGCGTTCCTGCTCGGGCATGGTCAGCGCCTGGTGCAGGGCGCTGGCGGTGGCGCTGACGTCGTACGGGTTGATCAGCAGGGCGTCCGAGCCGAGCACGGCGGCCGCCCCGGCCTCCCGGGACAGCACCAGCGCGCAACCCTGGTCGGACAGCACCGGGCCCTCCTCGGCGACCAGGTTCATGCCGTCCCGGATCGGGTTCACCACCAGCACGTCGGCGACCCGGGAGGCGGCCAGGGAGCGGGGGTAGTCGTCCTTGACCTCCAGCACCAGCGGCTGCCAGCCGGGGGTGGCGAACTCGGCGTTGATCTCCGCCGCCAGCCGCTCGACTTGCTCGGTGTACTCCCGGTAGCCGGGCACGCTGCTCCGGGACGGGTACGCGAACACGACGTGCACGACCCGGCCGTGCCACTCGGGCCGGGTGGCCAGCAGCTCCCGGTAGGCGGCCAGCCCGCGCAGGATGTTCTTGGACAGCTCCGTCCGGTCGATGCGCACGATGATCTTGCGGTCCCCGGCCAGCTGCTTCAGCGCGTCCACGCCCGTCTGGACGTCGGGCGCGTGGGCCCGCTCGCGAAGGGCCGGGGCGTCCACGCCCAGCGGGTGCACGCCCACGCTGGTGACATGCCCACGGTGGATGACCCGCTGCGTGTCCCGGTCCACCTGGGCCCCGAGCAGCGCCTCGCAGCAGTCGAGGAATGCGCTCGCCCACCGCTGGCTGAGGAACCCGGCGTGGTCGGCGCCGAGGATGCCGTCCAGGACGGCGCGGCCGTTCTCATCGGGCAGGATCCGGTAGTAGTCCACCGGCGCCCACGGGGTGTGCGAGAAGTGCGCGATCCTGACCCCGGGCACCCGGTCCCGCAGCATCCGCGGCACCAGGGCCAGGTGGTAGTCCTGGACGAGGACCCGCACCTGGTCCGGGGCGGTGGTCACGCCCTGGACGAGGGCCTGGGCGAAGGCGTCGTTGTAGGTTTCGTACGACTGCCAGTCCCGGCGGAAATCCGGCCCGAAAACGGGCTGGACGGGGGTGTCGAACATCAGATGCTGGACGAACCAGAGCGCGGCGTTCGCCACCGCGTTGTAGGCGCCCTCGAAGGTGCCGGCCGGGATGTCGAGCGTCCGCACCGCGGTCCGGCCCCCAGCCGGACTGACACTTTCAATTCCGAACTGATGCCCGTCCGGATCCCGGCGCGCGGCTTCCCGGTCGGCGTCGCTCAGCGCGGCGCAGATCCACAGCACCTCGGACTGCTCGGCCAGCGCCGACAGGCCGGGCATGAGGCCGGAGACCAGCCCGCCACCGCCGCGCCGGGCCGAAAGACTGCCGTCGGCGGCCATCGCGAACGACAACGGGCCGCGGTTGGAGGCGACCAGCAGCCGTCCGCGGGAGGCATGGTCGCCGGGGGTGTCCTCCGCGCTGGCCTCTTCGCCGGCCTGCGCGCTCAGGCTGGAGTTGTCACCCATATCCCGGCAGGCTAGCGGAGGAAGTTTACGGCCCGGTGGCCAACTGCTGACCGTAACCAGCGCCCGTGCCAGCGCCATCCGCCCGGGCCTGCCTGTTCCAGCAATCAGCGCGATCGGTTAAAGTCAGGGCAGGGATGTTTCCGTGCGGAAACGGCCCGGTTGCGGGAGCGCATCGGCGCGCCGGTGGCCACAACTGAATATTGCTCATCTAGAGGGGTGGAGGGATCGGCCCGGTGAAGCCCCGGCAACCGTCACGATGATGCATTTTGCCGCGTGGATGACGCGAGGCCGCGTCGTGAAAGGTGCTAACTCCGGCCCGAGGTCGAGGTGACCCGGGAAAGATGAGGATGAAAGGGCCTCGCAACGTGAGCAAATCTGCCACAGAATCAGACAACCAGCCCGGTACCGGTGCGCCGGTTTCCCGGTTCGGTTACGCCACTCACCTGTCCTGCCGCGAGTGCGGCCACACCAGCGACCTCGGGCCGTTCTACGCCTGCGAGGAGTGTTTCGGGCCGCTCGAGGTGGCCTACGACTTCCCGGCGCTGACCCGGGCCGACATCAAGGCCGGCCCGCGCAACATGTGGCGGTACGCCAAGCTGCTGCCGGTGCCGTCCGACATCGCCGACCGGCCCACCCTCGACCCGGGCTTTACCCGGCTGATCCGGGCCGACAACCTGGCCCACGCGCTCGGCATGCGCCGGCTGTGGATCAAGGACGACCGGGACAACCCGACCCACTCGTTCAAGGACCGGGTGGTGGCGGTGGCGCTGGCCGCCTCCCTGGAGATGGGGTTCAAGGTCCTGGCCTGCCCCTCGACCGGCAACCTGGCCAACGCGGTGGCCGCCGCGGCCGCCCGGGCCGGCATCCGCTCGGTGGTCCTGGTCCCGTCCGACCTCGAGCAGCAGAAGATCCTGACCACCGCGGTCTACGGCGGCACTTTCGTGCTCGTAAAGGGCAACTACGACGACGTGAACCGGCTGGCGTCGGAACTGGCGGGTGAGCACGAGGACTGGGCGTTCGTGAACGTCAACGTCCGGCCGTACTACGCCGAGGGGTCCAAGACCCTCGGGTTCGAGATCGCCGAGCAGCTCGGCTGGCGGCTGCCCGGCCAGGTCGTGGTGCCGATCGCCTCCGGCGCTCAGCTCACCAAGATCGACAAGGGATTCCGTGAGCTGGCCGGGCTCGGGCTGGTCGAGGACACCGGCTGGAAGGTGTACGGGGCGCAGGCGACCGGCTGCTCGCCGGTGTCGGCCGCGTTCGCGGCCGGCCAGGACGTGGTCCGGCCGGTCCGGCCCTCGACGATCGCCAAGTCGCTGGCCATCGGTAACCCGGCCGACGGGCCGTACGTGCTGGACGCGGTGCGTCGGACCGGGGGCGTGGTGGCCGACGTGAGCGACGAGGAGATCGTCGACTCGATCAAGCTGCTGGCCGCCACCGAGGGCATCTTCGCCGAGACGGCGGGCGGAGTGACGGTCGGCGTGCTGCGCAAGCTGCTCGCCTCCGGCCAGCTCGACCCGGCGGCGGAGACGGTGATCATCAATTCCGGAGACGGCCTGAAAACGCTGGACGCGGTGGCGGGCTCGCTGCCGGAGCTGCCCGTGGTCCAGCCGACCCTGGAGTCGTTCCGAGAGGCAGGCGTCGAGTGAGCGTGTCCGTGCGGATCCCCACCATCCTGCGCACCTACACCGGCGGCGCGGCCGAAGTCAGCACCGGCCACGGCACGCTGCGGGAGGTCATCGCCGGGCTCGACGCCAGCTACCCCGGCATCGCGGGCCGGATCGTGGATGACGGCGGCAAGCTCCGCCGGTTCGTCAACGTGTACGTGGGGGAGGAGGATGTCCGGTTCGCCCAGGGCCTGGACACCCTGATCCCCTCCGGAGCTAAGGTTTCGGTCATCCCGGCCGTGGCCGGTGGCTGAACACTGACTGAACCTCGGCCCGGACCGCCCGCCGGTTGCGTGCGGGCTGTGCCCGCATATCACCGGAGATTAGACCCGTCCGGTTCGTGCAGGCGGTAAGGTCATGTCTGGTCGCCATTGGTCGGACCCGTTCCTTGACGTGGGCCGGGCAGAGCGATCGAACGGGTTCCGCGTTGCAAGGGCGGGGCTCGAGGCCCGAGCGCAGTTAGGGAGTTGTGTGGAGATGGCTCAGGGCACCGTCAAGTGGTTCAACGCGGAGAAGGGCTACGGTTTCATCGCCGTGGACCAGGGCAAAGACGTGTTTGTCCACTTCTCGGCAATTCAGGCGGACGGCTACCGGTCGCTTGAAGAGGGCCAGCGGGTTGAGTTCGAAATCACGCGGAGTGATCGCGGGGATCAGGCTGAGGCTGTTCGAGTGATCTGAAGCTCTGCCGTACAGGACCGGCCCGGCTCCCCATAGGGAGCCGGGCCGGTTTTTGCGTCCGGATCGCCCGTCGCGAACAGGGACGGGAAACGTTTGCACTCTCACCCCGAGAGTGCTAAACATGGCGTTAGCACTCTCCCCATGAGAGTGACAGCGACAGGCGAGATCGGGCGATGAGGCCTTGTGCTCGCGGGCAGGAAATGACTGCTCACGGCCGGGCCAGCCGTCGCGGGCGTCGGCTCGATCCGCTAGCAAGCCACGGAGGACTGGAGCCTATGGCAGCGAAGATGATCGCGTTCGACGAGGACGCCCGGCGCGGCCTCGAGCGCGGCATGAACCAGCTCGCCGACGCCGTGAAGGTAACCCTCGGCCCCAAGGGCCGCAACGTGGTGCTCGAGAAGAAGTGGGGCGCACCCACGATCACCAACGATGGCGTGTCCATCGCCAAGGAGATCGAGCTCGAGGACCCGTGGGAGAAGATCGGCGCGGAGCTCGTCAAGGAAGTTGCAAAGAAGACCGACGATGTTGCGGGTGACGGCACCACCACCGCCACCGTGCTCGCCCAGGCGCTCGTGCGCGAGGGCCTGCGCAACGTCGCCGCCGGCGCCAACCCGATGTCGCTCAAGCGCGGCATCGACGCGGCCGTCGAGCGGGTGAGCGAGGAACTGACCAAGTCCGCCAAGGACGTGGAGACGAAGGAGCAGATCGCCGCCACCGCGTCTATTTCGGCGGGCGACCCGGCCATCGGCGAGATGATCGCCGAGGCCATGGACAAGGTGGGCAAGGAAGGCGTCATCACCGTCGAGGAGAGCAACACCTTCGGGCTCGAGCTTGAGCTCACCGAGGGCATGCGCTTCGACAAGGGCTACATCGCGCCGTACTTCGTCACCGACCCGGAGCGCCTCGAGGCCGTCCTGGACGACCCGTACATCCTCGTGGTCAACTCCAAGGTCTCGGCCAACAAGGACCTGCTGCCGCTGCTCGACAAGGTCGTGCAGTCGGGCAAGGCCCTGGTCATCATCGCGGAGGACGTCGAGGGCGAGGCCCTGGCGACGCTCATCGTGAACAAGATGCGCGGGCTGTTCAAGTCGGTCGCGGTGAAGGCCCCCGGTTTCGGTGACCGCCGCAAGGCCATGCTCGGCGACATCGCGATCCTCACCGGCGCTCAGGTCATCAGCGAGGAGCTGGGCCTGAAGCTGGAGAACGCCGATGTCGACGTGCTCGGCCGGGCCCGCAAGGTGGTCGTCACCAAGGACGAGACGACCATCGTCGACGGTGCCGGCGACGCCGACCAGATCTCCGGCCGGGTCAACCAGATCCGTACCGAGATCGAGAACACCGACTCGGACTATGACCGCGAGAAGCTGCAGGAGCGGCTGGCCAAGCTGGCTGGCGGCGTGGCCGTCATCAAGGCCGGCGCGGCGACCGAGGTCGAGCTCAAGGAGCGCAAGCACCGCATCGAGGACGCCGTGCGTAACGCCAAGGCGGCCGTCGAGGAGGGCATCGTGCCCGGCGGTGGTGTGGCCCTGATCCAGGCCGGCAACAGCGCGTTCCAGAAGCTGGAGCTGGCGGGCGACGAGGCCACCGGTGCGGCGATCGTTCGCCGTGCCCTGGAGGAGCCGCTCAAGCAGATCGCGGTGAACGCCGGCCTCGAGGGCGGCGTTGTGGTGGAGAAGGTCAAGAGCCTGCCTTCGGGCCAGGGCCTGGACGCCGCCACCGGTGAGTACGTGGACATGCTGAAGACCGGGATCAATGACCCCACCAAGGTCACCCGCTCGGCGCTGCAGAACGCATCGTCGATCGCCGGCCTGTTCCTGACCACCGAGGCCGTTATCGCCGAGAAGCCAGAGAAGGCACAGGCTCCCGCTGCCCCCGGCGGCGGGGACATGGACTTCTGAGTCCAGCCCATTTGGCGAACAGACGAGGGCCCGGGGTTTTCCCCGGGCCCTCGCTTCGCACCTGGTGAGAAAAGTAATTCTGGCCGCCACCGCGACGCGCTATTCGCTTGCGAGGGCGGCTAGCCTAGACGTATCAGCATCGGCTGGTTGTTCAGCATTTGCCAGCTTTCTATTCACGTGAGGTCTTGCGTGCCTACCGGCAAGGTCAAGTGGTACGACTCCGAGAAGGGGTTCGGTTTCCTCGCCCGCGACGACGGCGGCGAGGTCTTCGTGCATTCTTCTGCGCTGCCCGCCAAGACCGACTCGCTACGTCCCGGCCAGCGGGTGGAGTTCGGGATCGCCGAAGGCCGCAAGGGCGCCCAGGCCCTGCAGGTCCGGCTGCTCGAGCCGCCGCCCACGGTGGCACCCAAGGTGGCCCGCAAGAAGCCGGACGAGATGGTCTTGATCGTCGAAGATCTGATCAAGCTGCTCGACGGGGTCTCGAACACCTACCGGCGGGGCAAGCACCCGGACAACCGGGACGCCAAGAAGATCGGCGCCGTCCTCCGCGCCGTCGCCGACGACGTCGAGGCCGGCTAGCAGTGTTGCCCGCTCGCCTCCGCGCCGCCTGAAGGCGGCGCCTTCCCTCGTCGTTCGGCGCTCGTTCCTCGCTTCTCACTCCTCAGTCCAGGCGCCGCCTCGGCCCTGCGGCTCGCTCAGCTGGCCTGGGCCTGCGGGACCGCGTGGGAGTGCGCGGGATGCTGTACCCGGCGACGCCGGCGGCGGGACATGATCAGCAGGACCAGCGCGCCGGCCAGGCCGGCCGTGGCGATGCCCAGGCCGGCCCGCTGCCGGTGATAGAGATCAGCACCCCGGCCAGGCCGCCGGCCACCCAGGACACCTGGTGAACGGTCTCTGACACGGCGAAGGTCGAGGTCCGGACGTCCTCCGGGATCTCCCGCTGGATGGTGGAGTCCAGCGCCAGCTTGGCCAGCACGGTGCCGACCGAGGCCACGAAGGCAACGATGAGCGCGGTGCCGAGGTTGAACACCACCGCGCTGAACGCACAGGCGGCGGTCGAGACCACCAGCACGCCGAATGCCATCAACTGGGGCATCCGGGACCGGAGCAGCGCGCCGGCCCCGGTGCCGATCAGGCCGCCCGCCGCCGCGGCGAACACCAGTGCGCCCAGCGACATGTTCTGCGAGAAGCCGTGGAAGTGGGAGCTGCGCAGCAGGAACGCCAGGAAGAACACCATGAAGCCGGCGAACACCCGGACCGCCGCGTTGGTCCACACGGCCTCGCCCACCACCGGGCCCAGGGATCGCAGGCCGCGCCGGGACTTACGGGGCGCCGGAGCGGGACGTCCTGCCGCGGTACCGGCCTTCGGGGCCGTGGTCGCGTCTCCGCTTGCATCGGCCGCCGGCTGAGCCATATAGGGCATCTCGGCCACGGTCGGCGGTTCGCCGGGGCTGGCCGCCGCGGGCCCCGCCGCGGCCGTCACGGTCTCGTCCACGTGGTCGGGGACGCGGGTCCCGAGCGCGGTCGCCCCCAGGTAGACGAGCGTGCCGATGCGCAGCACCCAGGGCGCCCCGATGTAGTGCTGGATGCCGAAGGCCACCGGCGCGGCGATCGTCGAAGCGATGGTGGCGGCGAGCCCGTTCCGGGCGTTGGCGGTGACCAGGCTGATCGAGGGGGGCAGCAGCCGCGGGGTCACCGAGCTACGGGTGATCGAATACGCCTTCTGCAGCACCAGCACGCCGAATGCGGCCGGGAACAAGGTGACTGGATCGCCGGAGACGGCGCCGGACATCGCCCAGCACAGCAGGCCCCGGGCCAGCAGCGTGCCCATCAGGATGTAGCGGCGGCCCTGCCGCACCCGGTCCAGCATCGGCCCGATGAACGGGGCCAGCAGCGCGAACGGCGCCATGGTCAGGACCAGGTACAGGACCACCTGGCTGCGGGCCTCATGCAGGGAGGTGTTGAAGAACACCGTCCCAGCCAGCGCCACCGCCACGAACGCGTCTCCGGCGCTGCCCGCAGCGGTCAGCTCGATCAGGGACGACAGGCCGGTCTGGCTGGCCCCGCCGGCGCCGCTGAGCCGGTGCACCAGGCGGCCGACCCGCCGGTTCGCGGAGCCCCCGGCCCGGGCGGCGGATCGGGCCGCCCGGGTGGTGGCTCGCCCCGCCTCCGACAGTCCCATACTTGAATTATCGAGCGCGATGGGCGCTGCGACGACCACTGGGGGCGGGAATTTCGCTGATAGCTGGCTCAGGCAGCCGGCCTGATGAGCGAGAATAGACATTTGTGAGCCCAGTGCGAGTCCGCAGCAAAGAGCCCGATCAGGCCTGCGCGGAAGCCGTTGACCTGGCGCGTGCCGCGCTGGTCGAGGTGGCCGGGGCCGACCAGGTCGGTGAGTACCTAGGCCTGGAGGCCGGCGGCGATCGGGTCGTCACCCACATGTTCGCGTGCCTGGACCCGGCCTATCCCGGCTGGCGCTGGGCGGTGACCGTGACCCGGGCGTCCCGCGCCAAGACGGTGACGGTGGACGACAGCGCCCTGCTGCCCGGCCCGGAGGCGCTGCTGGCGCCCGCCTGGGTGCCCTGGCGGGACCGGCTGCAGCCAGGTGATCTGGGCGTCGGTGACCTGCTGCCGGCCGGTGAAGACGACGAGCGGCTGGTCCCGATGGTCATGCTGGCCGGGGACGACGCGGTGGTCGACTGGTACGCCGACGGACCGGCCGAGGCGCCGGACCCCGCCGACGAGCTGGAGGCGCCGACGCCGGTCTTCCCGGGCCGCGCCCGGGTGCTGTCCCCGGTCGGCCGGGACGATGCCGCCGAGCGCTGGTACGACAGCGAGCACGGCCCGCGCACCCCGCTGGCCCGGGCGGCCCCCGCGACGTGCGCCAGCTGCGGGTTCTTCGTCCCGCTGAGCGGCATCCTCGGGCAGGTGTTCGGCGGCTGCGCGAACGAGTACGCGCCCGACGACGGGCGGATCGTGTCCGGGGACCACGGCTGTGGTGCCCATTCGGAGTCAACCCTCAGCGAGACGCAGGGCGCGGCCGTCGCGCCGGTCATCGACGAGTTCGGCTACGACCTGGTGGATCTGCCCGGAGTGGCGCTGGACGAGACCGTGTTCGAGTCGTTTTCCGGCGAATCCTGACGGAGTGCCGCCCGCCGGGCGGCCGTCTCGGCCCGGCTGCGCTGCAGGTGCGGTACGTAAAGGAGCCCGAAGAGGCCGAACACCACGCCGGTCACGCACGTCCAGACCCACCAGCGCTCGCCCGCCGGCAGGCTGTCGCGCACGATAAGCACGACGACCAGCGCCACCACCCAGCCGACCGTGATCGTGCTGGTGATCACCCGTTCGTTGCCCTCCCGCGGCGGTGGCGGGGTACGGCGCGTGTCAGCCACCCCGCCAGGTTACGCGGCCAGTCATGATCAGCCGTCCGGCGGCGGGAGCGCATGATCTACTTGGACCACGTTCAGCGCTGCTCCCTGGCCGGTTGGGTGCACTCGATTTGCGGAATGCCGGCGCTCCGCATATCGTTAGCTAAAGTAATGACTCAGGCTAATAATGATGACACTGACCCAGGCAAGTACCTCGCAGACCAGGTCCGACGTGGGCCTGGACACCGCATTGCGGATTTCGGTAAGCCGCCTCGCGCGGCGGCTAAGGGTCGAGCGGACGGCACGGGGCGCTCCGGAATCCGAGCTGTCCGACACGCAGTTCGCCGCCCTCTCGGCGCTGGAACGCCATTCGGGCACGACTCCCGGCGAGTCGGGCATGTCCCCGGGCGAGCTGGCCGAGTACGAGAAGGTACAGCCGCCCTCGATGACCCGCGTGATCGCCGCGCTGGAGGATCGCGGCCTGGTGATGCGGGCCCCGCACTCGACCGACCGGCGCCAGGTGGTGCTGAGCGTGACCGAGGAGGGCCGGGCGATGGTGCAGCGAGTACGCCGCCGCCGGGACGCCTGGCTGGCCAAGCGGCTGAAGGAGCTGTCCCCGCAGGAGCGGGCGACGCTGCGCGCGGCCGCGCCGATTCTGGAGAAGCTCAGCCAGGCCTGACCCCGGCCGAGCCCGCCCAGCCGGAGCCGAAGCGCGCTCGCGGCCGGATGTTCACCTCGCTCCGGAACCGCAATTACCGGTTGTTCGCGGCCGGTCAGGTCGTGTCCAACAGCGGGACCTGGATGCAGCGGACCGCCCAGGACTGGCTGGTGCTGGAACTGTCACACGGCAGCGGCTCGGCCCTCGGCATCGCCGCGGGACTGCAGTTCCTGCCAATGCTGCTGTTCAGCCTGTGGGGCGGCGCGATCGCCGACCGGTTCCCCAAGCGCCGCGTGTTGCTCCTGACCCAGGGCCTGATGGGTGGCCTCGCGCTGATCCTCGGCCTGCTGGCCATCACCGGTACCGTCCGGCTGTGGCACGTGTACCTGCTGTGCCTGGCGCTCGGCATGGTGACGGTGGTGGACAACCCGACCCGGCAGTCGTTCGTCACCGAGATGGTCGGACAGGGCGACATGGCCAACGCGATCGCGTTGAACAGCGCCATCTTCAACCTGGCCCGCATCGCCGGGCCGGCCGTGGCCGGGATCGTGATCAGCCTGGTCGGCACCCCCACCGCGTTCCTGATCAACGCGGCCTCCTACGGTGCGGTCATCACGGGCCTGCTGCTGATGCGCCCGGCGGAGCTGAACCCGGTCAAGCGGATGGCGCGGCACAAGGGCCAGTTGCGGGAGGCGCTGAGCTACCTCAAGGGCGAGCCGCGGATCTGGCTGCCGTTGACGATGCTGTTCTTCGTGGCCACGTTCGGCATGAACTTCCAGGTCACCACCGCGCTGATGTCGAAGGGCACGTTCCACACCGGGGCCGGGGCGTTCGGCCTGGCCTCGACCGCCTTCGCCGCCGGGGCCCTGGGCGGGGCGCTGATCGCGGCCCGGCGCCGCCGGCCGTCAGTCCGGCTTCAGGTCGCGGTCGCCCTGGCCTTCGGCGTTCTGGAGGTCGCGGCCGGCCTGATGCCCTTCTACTGGTCGTTCCTGCTGTTGCTGATCCCCACCGGCCTGGCGCTGGTGCTGTACACCACGGCGGCGAACTCGGCCATCCAGCTCGGCACCGAGCCGCAGATGCGCGGCCGCGTCATGGGTGTGTACATGCTGGTGTTCCTGGGCGGTGCGCCGATCGGCTCGCCGCTGGTCGGCTGGATCGCCGAGCAGTTCGGCGCCCGGATGAGCTTGATCGCCGGCGGGGTGATCTCGGCCCTCGCAGCCATCGTGGTCGGCCTGGTGCTGAGCCGGATCACCGGGACCACGGTGCGCGAGGGGCTGCGGCCGCTGAGCCAGCTGCGCCCGCGCCGGCCGCTGTCGTCGGTCCCAGAAGCACACCGCCGCGTCGCCGCCTGACCATGACGGGCTGAGCCCGACAATGTCCGGGTGAGACTGTTCGTCGCGGTGACGCCGCCGGCTGAGGTGCTGAGCGACCTGGGCACCGCGGTCGCTGCGGCGCGGGCCGGCCGCGGTGCCGGTCGTGACCTGCGCTGGACCGGGCCGGAGGACTGGCACGTCACGCTGGCCTTCCTCGGCAACGTGGCGGGCGCGGTGGCCGGCCGGCTGCCCGCTCCGCTCGAAGAGGCGGCCGGGCGGCACCAATCGTTCCCGCTGGCGCTGGCCGGGGCCGGCGCCTTCCCGGCGGCCGGGCGGGCCCGGGTGCTGTGGTGCGGGCTGGGCGCTGACCACCGGGCGCTGGCGGCGCTGGCCGCCTCGGCGGCCGCCGCCACGACCCGGGCCGGGGCGCCCCCGCCCGACGCCGGCCGCCCGTTCCGCCCGCACCTCACGCTGGCCTACGCCCGGCCGCCTGCCGACGTGCGCGACCTGGTGACGGTCCTGGGCGCGTACGCCGGCCCGCCGTGGCCGGTGGATCGGCTGCAGCTGATCGAAAGCCACCTCGGTGGCCGGCCCCGCTACACCACGGTCGGCAGCTGGGCGCTGAACGGCGATACGCTCTGACCGTGACCCGTGTGCCCCGATGGCTGCTCCCCACGGTGCTGGCGCTGCTCGTGCTCACCGTGGTGGTCGGCGCGATCGTGCGCTGAGCCGGGAACCGTCTGCCGAGCCGTCGATCGTGCGCTGGGTCAGTACGGGGACGGCGTGTTGCGGATGACCGCCAGGCTGACGATCCGGCCGTCGCGGACGCCGAAGTAGTTCGTCATGATCAGCGGGTCCGGCAGGTTCGTCTTGTCGTAGTCACCGTCGTAGGCGGCCCGCACGATGGCGTCGCCGTAGTGGTCCACGACCTCGCGGACCTCCAGGGTCACCTTGTCGCCCACCATCTCCCTGGCCACCCAGCGGCGGATCGCGTCGATCCCGGCGATCTCCCGGTGGGCGTCGTTGACGTAGGCGTCGTCGGCGAACGTCGCCACGATCGCGTCGAGGTCGAAGGCGTTGACGGCGGCGATGTGCTCGGCGACGATCCCGCTCAGCTCGGTGCTCATGACTGCGTCCCTAAGATCGAAGTGTCTGGAGTGAATAGGAATCACTCTGGATGCCCAGGGTGACGGGGTGTGGCTGATGACTGGTTGCCGTTGTCGTGGCTTGAAAGGAATGGCCGCCCTGTTGCCCTGGACGCCCTGGCCGCTGACTGAGATCTGATGCGAACCGTCGCTGTTTAGGGACCTGATGGCGGGGTCGTCCACGGGCTTTACCTGCGAGGACAGGAGGGTGGCCCGGGTGACGGCCACGGATGTGGTGTGGGTCGGGATCGATGCCGGCAAGGCCAGCCATCACGCGGCTGCGGTCGGTGCCGGCGGTAAGCGGCTGTGGTCGGTCAAGGTGGCCAACGGCCAGCAGCCGATCGAGGAGCTGATCGCCCGCGCCGTTAAGACCGCCGTCAGCGCAGGCGGCGAGGTGCGGTGGGCGGTGGACCTGGTCAGCCCGGCCGCCGCGCTGCTGCTCGCGATCTTGCTGTCCAGCGGGCAGAAGGTCGTCTACGTGCCGGGCCGGGTGGTGCACGGCATGTCCGGGGTGTTCGGCGGCGAGGGCAAGACCGACGCGAAGGACGCGCGGGTGATCGCCGATACTGCCCGGATGCGCGGCGACCTGACCGAGCTGAGCGCCACCGGCGAGCTGGTGGTGGAACTGACCCGGCTGACGTCCTACCGGGCCGACGTCATGGCCGACTGGGTGCGTGGCGTCAACCGGCTCCGCGACCTGCTCACCAGCATCTTCCCCGAATTGGAAGCCAGCTTCGACTACTCCACCCGCTCGGCGCTGATCCTGCTCACCGGGTTCTGCACGCCCGCAGAGGTCCGCGCGGCGGGCACGGAGGGCCTGGCCTCCTACCTGCGCGAGCACAAGGCCTGGGCCAAGGGCATCGACGCGATGGCCGCCACGGCCGTCCGGGCCGCGCAGCAGCAGACCGTCGCGCTGCCCGGCGAGGCCACCACGGCGCTGCTGGTCAAGAAGCTGGCCCGCCAGCTCCTGGACCTCGACCGCGAGGTCAAGGACACCGACAAGCTCATCACCGGCAAGTTCCGCGGCCACCCCCAGGCCCGCATCATCGAGAGCCTGCCCGGCATGGGGCCGATCCTCGGCGCCCAGTTCCTGGTCGCGACCGACGGCCGCCCCCTGGAAGCGTTCGCAGGCCCCGGCCGGCTGGCCTCCTACGCCGGGCTGGTGCCCGTCCCCCGCGACTCCGGACGCGTCACCGGCAACTACCACCGGCCCAAGCGCTTCCACCGGCCGCTGCGCAACGTCTTCTACATGATGGCGCTGTCCAGCCTCCGCGCCGAAGGACCGTCCAAGGTCTTCTACCAGCGCAAACGACACGAGAACAAACGGCACGTCCAGGCCCTGCTCGCCCTGGCCCGGCGCATGGTCGACGTCCTGTGGGCGCTGCTGCGCGACAATCGCGTCTACAGCCCGATCCCGCCCTCGCAGGTAATCGCTACTGCGGCTTGACACGATCACTGAGATTCCTTTCGGTGTACGGCCCGGCTCGTCCGGCCCGTGATCTCACCCTCGCCGCTCCCGCCACCGGAGGGTCAACCGTGAGTCCGCCGCCAGACTCTCCCCCGGGGGCAGGCTTGGCTACGATCGGCTCGTGGACGCGGTCGAGCTTGCCTACGACGAAGCCGGGACCGGGCCCGCCGTGGTCCTCATCCACGGTCACCCGTTCAGCCGGTCGATGTGGGCGCCCCAGCTGGCTGCTCTGGTCGGCGGCTACCGGCTGATCGCGCCGGACCTGCGCGGATACGGAGACAGCGCGGTCACCCCGGGCACGGTCCCGATGAGCCAGCTGGCCGCGGACGTGACCCGCCTGCTGGACCGCCTGGGCGTCAGCCGGGCCGCCCCGGTCGGCCTGAGCATGGGCGGCCTGGTCGCCATGGAGCTGGCCATCGCCGACCCGGGCCGCTGGTGGGCGCTGGGCCTGGTGGCGACCACCGCCGAGCCGGTCACCGAGGCCGAGCGGGCCGACCGGCTGGCCCGGGCCGACCAGGCCGAGCGCGATGGTATCCGGCCGCTGGCCGAGGACATGGCCGCCCGCCTGTTCGGCCCCGGCGTCGACCCGGTCGTGTCCGGCCAGGTGATGGCCATGATGCTGGCCACCGATCCCCGGGGCGCGGCCGCCGCGCTGCGCGGCCGGGCCGGGCGGCCCGACTATCGTCCGGGGCTACGCGGGCTGGACCTGGCCTCCTTCGTCTGCACCGGCGACCACGACAGCTACTCCACCGCCGAGATCACCGACCGGCTCACCGCCTGCCTGCGCCGCCCCCGCCGGGTCACCCTGGCCGGCGTCGGCCACCTGCCGAACCTGGAGTTCCCCGACCGTTTCAACGCGGAGCTGGAGGCCTTCCTTCGATCCGCGGCGGCAACCCGAAGCGGGTGAGATCAGCGGTGAGGAACGCGGTGACCTCCGCGACGTAGCCACCTCGCAGCGTGAGGACGTCGAGGCCGCCGGGCACGTAGGCGCTGGCCGCCTCCTCCCACAGGTAGGTGCCGAACGCGAGCTGGCCGTTGGCCGTGGTGGGCAGGAACCGCCACCGTGATTGCAGCGGGCCGCCGGTCAGGAACGCCCGGATCTGATCCCGGCCGCGGTACCACTGTGGCAGCGGCGGCATTTCGTAGCGGGCGTCCTCGGCCAGCATCGCGACGATCGTGTCGACGTCGCCCGCTTGCCAGGCGTCGGCCCAGCGGGTGGCGATGGCGCCGACGGCCGCGTCCCCGAGGTCGCGCAGCACGGACTGCTGGGTGGGTGCGGCCGATCCGATCGTCCTTCGCGCCCGTTGCAGCGCGCTGTTGACGGCGGCCGCGGAGGTGTCGAGCTGCCCGGCCACTTCGGCCGCGGAGAAGCCGAGGACCTCGCGCAGGATCAGGACCGCCCGCTGGATCGCGGACAGGTGCTGCAGCGCTGTGACGAACGCCAGCTCGACGCTCTCGCGGGCCAGGTACCGTGCCTCGGGCGAGTTGTCGGGGTAGGGCTCGAGCCAGGCGATCTCGGTGGCCGGAGTCCCCGGCGTGACGCCGGCCGGCAGCTCGCGCCGTCCGCGCCGCTCGATGGCCGTGAGACACCGGTTGGTCGCGATCTTGTAGAGCCACGCGCGGACGAATCCGCGTTCGTCGAGGCTGCCGACGGTGCGCCAGGCACGCACGAGCGATTCCTGCACCACGTCCTCGGCGTCGTGGAGCGAGCCGAGCATCCGGTAACAATGGGCCTGCAGCTCATCGCGGTAGGGGGTCACCAGCTGCTCGAAGGCGCCGGCGTCGCCGGACCGGGCGGCGGCGAGCAGGGCGGCCGGAGCGGTCATCCGCCCATTGTGCCCGGGGGGAAAACCAGGAAGCTGAACCCGGGGCGATGAATTTGTGCGCCGGGCCGGGTTCCACCACTGAGTACCGTCCACGGACCGCCCACGAAGGGAACCGACATGACCGACGAGCAGCAAATCCGCGATCTGATCGAGCGCTGGGCCGCCGCCGCCCACGACGGTGACCTGCCCGCTGTGCTCGCCGACCACGCCGCGGAGATCGTCATGTTCGACGTCCCGCCTCCCTACCAGGGCGTGCGCGGCCTCGACGCCTATCGCGAGACCTGGCCGGGATTCTTCGAGTGGCAGGCGTCCGGCGCGGTGTTCGAGATCGAATCCCTTGAGGTCACGGCCGGTGCTGAGGTCGCGTTCGCGGTTGCGTTGCTGCGGTGCGGCACCCCCGAGCAGTTCGAGCGTGAGCCGGACCAGCGGCTACGGCTGACCGTCGGCCTGCGAAAGACCGGTGGCCGCTGGACGGTGACCCATGAGCACCACTCGTTCGCGGACGCGACCGGGACGCCGTAGGCCCAGTTGCAGACTCCGCGGTAGGCCTAGAGACGCTCGACCACGTAGTCGATGCAGGTGGTGAGGGCCTCCACGTCGGCCGGGTCGATGGCCGGGAACATGGCGATGCGGAGCTGGTTGCGGCCCAGTTTGCGGTAGGGCTCGGTGTCGACGATGCCGTTGGCGCGCAGGATGGCGGCGACGGCGGCGGCGTCGACCTCGGGTACGAAGTCGATCGTGCCCACCACCGCCGAGCGCTGGGCCGGGTCGGCCACGAACGGGGTGGTGTAGGGGGTCTTCTCGGCCCAGCCGTACAGGTGGGCCGCGGAAGCGGCACTGCGAGCCGTGGTCCACGGCAGGCCGCCGCCGGCCAGCATCCAGTCGATCTGATCCGCCAGCAGGAAAAGGGTGGCCACCGACGGGGTGTTCAGGGTCTGGTTCTTGGCCGAATTGTCGATGGCCAGCGGCAGCGACAGGAAGTCGGGCACGTACCGCCCGCTGGCCGAGATCCTGGCCACCCGGTCCAGGGCGGCGGGCGCCATCAGCGCCAGCCACAGGCCACCGTCGGCGGCGAAGGCCTTCTGCGGGGCGAAGTAGTACACGTCGAACTGCGCCGGGTCGACATCCAGGCCACCGGCCCCGCTGGTCGCGTCGACCAGGACCAGGGCGTCCGGATCGGCGCCGGGCACCCGGCGGACCGGCATGGCCACCCCGGTCGAGGTCTCGTTGTGGGTCAGCGCGCAGACGTCCGCGCCGGGCTCGGGGACCGGCACCGGGTGGGTGCCCGGCTCGGACCGGACCACGGCCGGCTCGGACAGCCACGGCGCCCGGCCGGCCACCTGGGCGAATTTCGAAGAGAACTCGCCGAACGCGAAGTGCTGGGAATGCTGGCGGATCAGGCCGAAGGCGGCGATGTCCCAGAACGCGTTGGTGCCGCCGTTCCCGAGCACGACCTGGTAGCCGTCGGGCAGCCGGAACAGGTCGGTCAGGCCGGAGCGGATCCTGCCCACCAGCGAGCGGACCGGCGCCTGCCGGTGCGACGTGCCCAGGTACTCCGGGCCGGAACTGCTGAGCGCCTCGACCTGCTCCGCGCGGACCTTGGACGGGCCGCTACCGAACCGGCCGTCGGCGGGCTTGAGCTGCGGGGGGATGACGAGGCTGGTCACCGCGCCAGCCTATCCGGGCGGGGCAACGCATTAAGGCCGCTGCCCACGCCCGGATCGAGACCGGGTCAGACGTTCTTGTCGAGCACCTCGTCGGCTCCCTGGACGTCCCGCACCGGGCGGGCCGAGGGGCCTACGTACCGTGCGCTCGGCCGGATCAGCCGGCCGGTGCGCTTCTCTTCCAGGATGTGCGCCGACCAGCCCGCGGTCCGGGCGCAGGTGAACATCGAGGTGAACATGTTCGGCGGGATCTCGGCGAAGTCGAGCACCAGCGCGGCCCAGTACTCCACGTTGGTCTCGAGTACGCGGTCCGGGCGGCGGGCGCGCAGCTCGGCCAGGGCCGCGTTCTCCAGGGCCAGGGCCACCTCGTAGCGCGGCGACCCGAGCTCCTTGGCGGTCCGCCGGAGCACGCGGGCGCGCGGGTCCTCGGCCCGGTAGACCCGGTGCCCGAAGCCCATCAGCCGCTCGTGCTTGTCCAGGGCCTGCTTGACCCAGGCCTCGGCGTCGCCCGACTGCTCGACTTCCGAGATCATGCCCAGCACCCGGGCCGGGGCCCCGCCGTGCAGCGGACCGGACATCGCGCCGATGGCCCCGGACATGGCCGCGGCCACGTCGGCGCCGGTGGAGGCGATGACGCGGCTGGTGAACGTGGAAGCGTTCATGCCGTGCTCAGCGGCCGAGGTCCAGTAGGCGTCCACCGCCTTGACGTGCCGCGGGTCGGGGTCGCCGCGCCAGCGGATCATGAACTGCTCGGCGGCCGTCTTGCCCTCGTCGACCCGGCTCTGCGGGACGGCGGGCAGGCCGAGCCCGCGCGCCGACTGAGCCACGAACGACAGCGCGGTGGCGGTGAGCCGGGCCAGGTTGTCGCGGGTCTCCTTGTCGTCGCTGTCGAGCAGCTGCTTGATGCCCCAGACCGGGGCCAGCGTGGCCAGGGCGGCCTGCACGTCGACGCGAACGTCGCCGGAGTGCACGGGCAGGTTGAACGCCTCGGCCGCGGGCAGGCCAGGGGTGAACGAGTCGTCCACCAGCAGGCCCCACACGTGGCCAAACGAAACGTGCCCCACCAGCTCTTCGATATCAACCCCGCGGTAACGGAGTGAGCCGCCCTCCTTGTCAGGCTCGGCGATCTCAGACTCGAAGGCGATCACGCCCTCGAGTCCTGGCTTGAAGTCGGACATCGGTGTCTCCTCTTCCTGACTCTCATGCGACGAGGGTGAACGCACCCTGAAGAGGCACGAAAGGACCGCGCGGCAGCGGCCGCGCTACATCTCGGTTCCTCTATTCAATATCTCCAGTCCTACTGTGCGATACCCACGGGCGATGTGAGGATCGTTACTCATGGAAACGACTGCTGTTCTTCACCTCCGGTGAACATGCTCAATACTTGCTGATAGGCGGACGGCGCATCCGCGCGGCCTACCCAAAAACGTCTCAAACTGCGACTATGCCGAGGCTTGACGCGGGCGGGGACGCTCCGTGCGCGTCGATTGCCCGCCGCCGCGAACGACTGCGGTTCTTCGCTATCCGTGAACAACCCCCGTCCTTGCCGGGCCGCCGGCCAGACCGGCCATCAGGCCGGCCGTGCAATGATTCGTCTGCCCCGCTCACCCCGATTGGAAAACGTCGCCCATGGAAACGACCGGTCGCAACGGCGGTACCCGCGACGAGCGGACGCTGTCCGAGCAGGAGCTGGCCGCCAGCCCGGTCGAGCAGTTCTCCGGCTGGTTCGCCGAGGCCGTCAGCGCCGGGCTGCCGGAGCCGAACGCCATGGTGCTGGCCACCACCTCGGCCGCGGGGCACACCCGCTGCCGCACCGTCCTGCTCAAGGCCCACGACGACGCGGGCTTTGTCTTCTACAGCAACCGCACGTCCCGTAAGGGCACCGATCTGGCCGGGAATTCGTGGGCGTGTGCGCTGTTTCCCTGGTATGGCCTCGGACGCCAGGTGACCATTGAAGGACCGGTCAGCCGGCTGTCGGCCGAGCAGAGCGAGCCCTACTTCCACTCCCGGGCGCGGGGGTCGCAGCTCGGTGCCTGGGCCAGCCGGCAGTCCCAGGTGATCGCCTCCCGCGCGGTACTCGACGAGCGGGTCGCGGAGCTCGAGCGCCGGTGGCCGGAAGGCACGGAGGTGCCGATGCCGGACTTCTGGGGCGGTTACCGGCTCGAGCCACAAACAATCGAATTCTGGCAATCACGCGAGAGCCGGCTCCACGACCGGCTCAGGTATCGCAGAACCGCAGGTGGGTGGGCCATTGAACGGGTTTCACCCTGAACGGCCCGATGCGGCCGCCGGGGGTGTCGCGGCACCGGGTATGACCAGGCGCCAATGCGGCATAGCATCACAGCAGGAGGAGTGAGCAGGTGACCGCGCAGGGGCTTATTGACACGACCGAGATGTATCTCCGCACCGTCTTCGAGCTCGAAGAGGAGGGGATCGTCCCGCTGCGTGCCCGCATCGCCGAGCGGCTCAACCAGAGCGGGCCGACCGTCAGCCAGACCGTGGCCAGGATGGAGCGCGACGGGCTGCTGCACGTGGCCGGCGACCGTCATCTGACGCTCAGCGACCACGGCCGGACGCTCGCCACCCGGGTCATGCGCAAGCACCGGCTGGCCGAGTGCCTGCTGGTGAGCGTCATCGAGCTGCCCTGGGAAGAGGTCCACATCGAGGCCTGCCGCTGGGAGCACGTCATCTCCGAGAGTGTCGAGCGCCGGCTGTTCGAGATGCTCGGCTACCCGACCCGGTGCCCGCACGGCAACGTCATCCCCGGCCTCGACGAGCTGAGCGCCCAAGCCACGGCCGGCGAAGTAATGACCGACGAAGCGATGACAAAGGCCGCATCAAAGGAGCCGGCGCCCGTCGTCGTGCAGCGGATTAGCGAACAGATCCAAAGTGATCTGGCTTTGATGCTTAAACTCAAGCGCACCGGGATACAACCGGGACGTGAGGTAATGCTCGCGGCAAGCGACGATGGTGTGCGAGTTACGTGTGACGACAGCGCTGATGGAGCCGAGGCCGAGCTGCCTCGCGAGATCGCCGAGCACGTTTTCGTGTCCCGGGCCTGACCGGCGGACAGCGGCCCCCCGGGCGGCGGTGGCATGAGCCCCTGGCCGGATGCGGGTGAGGCCTTCTTGCCCGCGTCGATGCTGCTTGACCAGGCCGAGATGGCTGTCGTCGTCACCGACCGGCGGATCAACCTGCTCTACGTCAACGCCTACGCCCTGCGGCTGCTCGAGGTCCCCGGTGACGCCGCGCCGTTCATCGGCCACTCGATCCTGGCCATCGGCTTCGGCGAGGACCAGGACAAGGTGGCCGAGCTGGCGGCCAGCGTGCTGCGGGGCCGCACCTGGGAAGGGACGTTCGTCACCCACTGCCAGGACGGCTCCAGCCGGCTGATCCGGGCCTACGCGGTGCCGCTGCGGCACCCGTCCGGCGCTGTCGACGGCATCTGCATCTTCGCCCGCAGGGCGGGCCGGGGCTCGCTCGCCGAGCGGAACCGGATCGGCCTGCTCGAGCGGATCGGCCAGAAGCTGGGCGGCTCGCTCGAACTGGACGCCACCCTGCGGCACGTCACCGAGATGCTGGTCCCGCAGTTCGCCGACCACTGTTTCATCGACCTGTTCCAGGGCGACCAGCTGATCCGCCGGGTGCAGACCCACGCCCACGGCTGGGAGCCCCCGCCGGGCGGCTGGGCCAAGGTCGGTGAGCCGGTCAGCTACCCGGACGGCCACTTCTGCCAGCAGGCCATGGCCCGGAACGAGATCGTGGTCGCGGCCGATCTGGGCGAGGAGGAGTACCCGGCGCCCAACGCGGACAGCATGCGGGCCAGCCGCGACATCGACATGGTGTCGGTGGTGGCGCTGCCGCTGCACGCCCGCGGGGAGCTGCTGGGCGTGATGAGCCTGGCGCTGTCCGGGCTGACCGACCGGAACGGCCGCCGCTACGGCAACGACGACCGCGACCTGTTCGGCGCCATCGCCAGCCAGATCGCCATCGCCATCGACAACGCGATGCTGTTCGAGGCGGAACGGCAGACCGCGCTGGCGTTCCAGAAGAGCCTGCTGCCGCAGGAACTGCCCCGGCTGGACGGGCTGGAGGTGGCCTGCCGGTACGTACCCGCCGCCCCGCTGGAATCGCACGGCCAGGGCATCCAGACCCAGGTCGGCGGGGACTGGTACGACGTGATCCCGCTGGCGGCGGGCCGGGTCGGCATCGTGATCGGGGACGTGGAAGGCCGGGGAGCCCGGGCCGCGGCGGTGATGGGCCAGCTGCGGGCCGCGCTGCGGGCCTTCGCCCAGGACGAGAAGGCCCCGGCCGACATCCTCCGCAAGCTGGACGAGTGGTGCCGGGGCATGGCGCCGGCCGGCGGCGACCCGCTGGCCCCCGACCCGCCCACGGTGAGCTGCACCTACTTTGTCTACGACCCGTGGTCGCGGGAGCTGACCTTTGCCAACGCCGGCCACGACGCTCCGCTGCTGGTGGCCGACGGTGAGGCCACCCAGCTGGACGTCGGCGACAAGGGCGTGCTGCTCGGCGTCCGGGGCAAGGGCATCCGCGGGCTGCCCACCTACAAGGAAGAGAGCCTGTTCCTGCCGACCGGGGCCACGCTGGTGCTCTACACCGACGGGCTGACCGACCGGCGGGCCCGGGCCGACGGCCCCGGGCACTACACCGAGGACGAGGCCCTGGCCATGCTGTGCCAGGCGGTCAGCAAGGCCTCCGGCGAAAGCGCCGACGACATCGCCCGGGCGGCCCAGGAGTCGGTGCCCGGCGACATCGACGACGACATGGCCATCGTCGTCGTCCGATCGCTGGCGGCCGAGCTGGACTCCCGCGAGAAGGTGTTCCCGGCCGAGCCGGTCATGGTCTCAGAGGCCCGCCGGATGGCCCTGGAGACGTTCCGGGACTGGGGCATGGACAGCGCCCAGGCCGAGCTGGCCTGCCTGCTCGTCTCCGAGGTGGTGACCAACGCGGTGCTGCACACGGCGGCCGCGTCCAGCCCGCACCGGGAACTGGCCGAGTTCAGTCTCGGCCCGGCGCCGCCCTCGCCGGTGACCGCGGCCGTGGCTGCGGCCCAGACCGCCGGGACGCCCGCCGCGCCCGCTTCGGCGGCCGCGGCGGCCGCCTCGTCCTGGGAGGCCCCGCTGCCGATCGTCATCCCTGGGCGGCCGCCGTTCAGCACGATCCGGGACTTCGCCATCCGGCTGCGACGTGGCTCTTCGGCGGTGTGGGTGGAGGTGTTCGACACCGACATGCGGCTGCCGCGGATCCGGTCCGCCGAGGAGAGCGACGAGGGCGGCCGTGGCCTCTACCTGGTGGAGCAGCTCGCGACCCGCTGGGGATCGCGGCCGACGCGCAACGGCAAGGCGGTCTGGTTCGAGATGCCGATCGGGGTCTCGCAGCCCTAGCTCAGTGGCCCACGCTGTTCGCGTACAGCAGCGCCACCACCAGGACGAACACGCAGATCACGCCCATCCACGTCTTGGACGAGACGCCGAGACCGGCGCGCTTGCGCATCTTCTGCCAGAAAAAGGCGACGAGGATGGCCAAGAAGAACAGCAGGATGACCCCGGTCACGTTCGCCTCCTCGGGCGTGCAATTGCTCTCCGTCCAGCCTACGTCACCGGCCCGGCGGGCAGCCAGATGCGTACCCGGGTGCCCTGCCCTGGTGCGGAGGCCAGGTCGGCGTGACCGTTGTGCGCCACCGCGATGGCCTGCACTATCGACAGGCCCAGGCCGCTGCCCCCGTCAGTTTTTTTGCCGCCGCCGTTCGGTTCGGCTCCGTCGCCCCGTTCGCCATCACCGTCCCGGGTACCCCGGTGGAACCGGTCGAAGGCCCGGGCCGCGTCCTGGTGGCTCATGCCGGGACCGGCGTCGGCCACCTCGATGAGCGCGCCGCCCGCGGCGGCGCTGAGCCGGAGCGTGGCCGGGGTGCCGGGCGGCGTGTGCTCACGCACGTTGGCCAGCAGGTTGGCCAGCACCTGGCGGACCCGTGGCTCGTCTGCCACCACCGCCAGCTCCGGTGGTGCCTGGACCGAGATCGGGCGCTCCGGCTCGACCGCGGCGGCGTCGGCGGCGGCGTCCCGGACCAGCCGTGCCAGGTCGATCCGGGTCAGGCTGAGGGATGAGCTGCGGTCCAGCCGGGCCAGCTCCAGGAGCTCCGCCACCAGGCGGCTCATCCGCTGCGATTCCTCGTCGATCCGGCGCATCGCCGTTGGCAGCTGGTCCGGTCCGAGCGCGCCGTGGCCGTACAGCTCGGCGTAGCCACGGATCGTGGTCAGCGGCGTGCGCAGCTCGTGCGAGGCGTCCGCCGCGAACTGGCGGACGCCTCGCTCCGACCGCAGCCGGGCGCTGAACGCCTGCTGGATCCGGTCCAGCATCGTGTTGATCGCGTCGGCCAGGCCGCCGACCTCGGCGTGGTCACCCGGGTCGGGCATCCGGGCGGTCAGGTCCCCCTGAGTGGTGATGCGCTGCGCCGTGGTGGCCATCTGGTTCAGCGGGGCCAGGCCGCGGCCGATCAGCCACCGGCCGCCCGCGGCCAGCAGCGCGAGCAGCGCGAAGCCGGTGATCAGCTCGGCCACCACCAGGCTGCGCACCCCGTCGGCGACCCGGCCGTGCGGCTCGGCGACGACCATGAAAATGTTCCGGCCGTCCACGGTGACCCGCCGGGCCGCCCCGGCCAGGCCGTGGCCACCCGGCACGCTGAACACCGTGCGCGTCCGGACGTCGGCCTTGAGCTGCTTGAGCTGGGCCAGCGTCATCGAGTTGAGGCTACCGCTGAGCGCGCTGGTATCGGGGGAGCCGTTGTCGTACGGGTAGACCGTGCCCAGCGGGCCCACGAAGGCCACCGCGACGGCCGGGCTGGCTTCCAGCTGGGCCGGCGTCTCGCCCAGCGTGGCCAGCAGACTGTCGTCGAACTGGGCTTCCAGGTGGCCGCTGATCACGAACGCGCTGACCGTGCCCATGATGACCAGGAACAGGGCCGTCACCGCGATCAGGCCTGCCAGCAGCCGGGCCCGCAGCGACAGCCGGGAGGAACGGTTCATGGTCGGGACGGGGCGGGATCCGGGACCGGCGGCATCGGCCGCAGCGTGTAACCGACTCCCCGCTGGGTGTGGATCAGGGGCGGCCCGAGCGGGTCGAGCTTGCGCCGGAGATAGCTGACGTAGGTCTCCACGATCTGGGACTGGCCGGCGTAGTCCCAGCCCCACACGTTCTCCAGCAGCTGGGCCCGGCTCAGTACCCGGCCCTGGTGCCGCATCAGGTAGGCGAGCAGCCGGAACTCGGTCGGGGAGAGCTCGACCGGGGCCCCGGCCCGGTGTACCGTCCAGCGGGACTCATCCAGCTCCAGGTCCCCGGCCTGCAGCGTGGCTGCCTCGTCGGGCTCGGCCTGGCCCGCCCGGGCGGCCCGGCGCAGCACGGCCCGGATCCGGGCCACCAGCGCCTCCACCGAGAACGGCTTGGTCACGTAGTCGTCGCCGCCGAGCGCCAGCCCCTGCACGGTATCGGAGGAGGTGTCGCGGGCGGTGAGGAAGATGATCGGCACCTCGTCGCCGCGGGCCCGCAACTGGCGGCACACTTCGAAACCGCTCAGATCGGGCAGCATCACGTCCAGCACGACCAGGTCGGGCTGGCTCGCCTCCGCGCAGCGCAGTGCCTCCTTGCCGGTCGCGGCGGTCACCACCGTGCAGCCGTGGAAGCTGAGCGCGACCTGCACCAGCTCACGGATGTTGGGCTCGTCGTCGACGACGAGCACCTTCGGGATGTGCGTGTTCTCAGCCATGGCGTCCCGCTCTATTTTCGGTCATCAGCGGTGATGGAAGCGCCGCCGGGCCACCGGCTGACGCCTGACGCCCGTGCCACGCCGCTGAGGGCGTGACACGGGCGGCCAGACGTGTGCTGGGTCAGGAATGCGAACCCATCGCACTCGGGGTGGCGCTAACGGATACCGGCGTCGTCGGAGCGACGGTCGGCGTGGTCGTGGTGGTCGGGGTGGTGGTCGGCGCGACGGTGGTGCTCGGTGTCGCGGTCGGGGTGGTGGTCGTGGTCACCGCCTTTTCGATGAGGATGACCTTGGCGTGCAGCGTCCGGTCGGCCCGGGTGCCGGCGACGAACACCAGATCACCACGTTGCAGGCCGGCCGCGGTGGTGGTGGCGGGCTGGCGCCACCAGCTGTGGCCCTGCTGGACAGTGGCCATGTTGCTGGTGACGGTGACCGTGACCGTGACGCCGGTGCCGGCGATGTTCACCGAAACGGTGGTCGCGGTCGGCGCCAGCACCTTCTGCGCGGCGGTGGTGCTGCCGGACACGGTAGCGGCGGCCGGTGCCATCTGCCCGGTCATCGCGGCCGTGGCGGCCGCGCTGCTACCGGTCAGCGCGGTGGTGCCGGTCCGGCTGGCGGCGACGTTCGTGACCTTGGTGCCCTTGGACAGCCACCAGACGTTGAATGTGCCATTGGCCGCGCGAATCAGCACGAAGTTCTTGGTCGCCAGGACCACCCGGCCACGTTCGAAGGCCAGCTTGGTGTGGCCGTGCCACATCTCCGTCTCGCGCCTGGTATTGGCCAAGTCGGAGAACAGCGCAAACGCACGCGAGTGCGACCATGAGTAATCGGCCAGGGCGGCATTGAGAATGCTTCCCTGATTGCTGCCGTGCGAATAACTCCGGCTGTAACCGGCCGACGAGGCGGCGGTCACGGCCGACGGGCTGGTGGCCAGCGCCACCGCTCCGATCGCGCCGCCACCGACCACCACAGCGGTCCCGATACCCAGGCTTACCTTGGCCTTCCTGCCCCGGCGGCCAGCCGGGCGACGCCGATTGCGGCCCATCATCCCTGCCTCCCTGTCCGGGTCCCGCGCCCGCCACGCAGACCCGACGACTGCTCATTCCGGTGTATTGCTGGATAGCCGAAGGACGGCTCGTACGTATCCATGGCAGCCAGCGTGCACCGGAATCGCCGGATTGGCTGGGCTCCTAGGCCCCTGTAAGCAGTCTGTTCCAGAGTTCACATTCCGCTTACGGGGATTTGCGGAAGCGGCGGCGGCAATCGGCAAATGCTTAACGATGCCTTTCGTAAGAAATACGTTCCGGAATTCACATTTTCGGCGGAGCGCCCCCGGCAGCAAGGCGTGCCCGGCGACCCCCGCGGTCGCCGGGCACGCCCGCCTGGGGGGCGAGCCAGGGTCAGCTGGAGCTGGTGCCGCCCGTGGAGGACGGGGCGGGCGACGGTGTGCTGCTCTTGGGAGCGGCGATGATGACGACCCGGGCGTCCCGCGCCCCGGACGTGATCGGGCCGGCCACCAGGACGCGCTCGCCCTTGGCGATGTCGGAGATGCTGACCTTCTGGCCGCCTTTGCGCACGGTCGTGGCCGACTCGTACTGCCAGGTCCAGGTGGTGCCGTTGGCCGCCTTGACCACCACGCTGCCGTTGCTCTGGCTGCCGTCGGCCGAGACCACGGTCCCGCGCTCGTAGGCGAGGGTGCGGCTGGTGCCGTCCTTGCCGCGGAAGGTGGCCTGGCCGTACATGCCACCCAGACGGCGGAGCCGGACCAGGGCAGCGGCCCGCTTGGCCTGGGCGGCCGGTGAGGTCGCGGTGGCGCTGGGCGAGCTGCTCAGCGCGTCGTTGAGGGTCGCGGCGGTGCCCGAAGAGGCCGATGCGGGGGACGAGCCGCCGGTCAGCGCCGATACGGCCAGGGCCCCGCCCGCGCCCAGGAGCACCACCATGACCAGGCCAGCCACCACGAACAGAGGGTTCCGGCGGCGGCCAGAAGACTGCTTCAGTGCGTTCATGCCGCGAGTCTCGGTGGCCAGTCTGGGATACCGGTCGGCCTTTCCTGGGAGCAGCCTGGGAACGCCATGAGCGTTCCCTGGCAGGCCTTGTCTTCCGGCCTGGCCGGGTGTTACATCCGCTCCGGTACCGGCACCCCGAGCAGGCCGAGCCCGCTCACCAGCGCCCGCAGCGTGAGCGCGCACAGCGCCAGCCGGGACTCCCGCTCGCTGTCGAGGTCGGCCTTCAGCACCGGGCACATCTCGTAGAAGGCGGTGAACTGGCTGGCCAGCTCGAACAGATAGCTGCAGAGCCGGTGCGGCTCGGTGCTGCCGGCCACCGCCCAGACGGCCGGCCCGAAGCCGAGCAGCTTCAGCGCCAGGTCACGCTCGGCCTTCTCCTTGATCACGACCGGCCCGGCGACCCCGGCCGGGTCGAGCCCGGCCCGGCGGAAGATCGACCGGATCCGGGCCGCCGCGTACTGCAGGTAGGGGCCGGTGTTCCCCTTGAATGAGATCATCCGGTCCCAGTCGAAGACGTACTCGCTGTCCCGGGCGGTGGACAGGTCGGCGTACTTCACCGCTCCGATCCCGACCGCCTCGGCGATGCTCGCCAGCGTCGGCTCGTCGAACTGCGAGCTGACCTCCAGCTCGTTGAGGATGCCCCGGGCCCGGTCCACGCCCTCCCGCAGCAGGGCACTCAGCTTGATGCTGTCGCCGCTCCGGGTGCGCAGGATCTTGCCGTCGGTGCCCAGCACGTTGCCGATCTGGGCGTGCTCGAAGCTCGTCCCATCCGGGATCCAGCCCGCCTGCCGGGCGACCGCGAAGACCATCCGGAAGTGCAGGGCCTGCGCCGACCCGACCACGTAGATGGCCCGGTCCACGTCCAGGTCGTCCACCCGGTAGCGGATCGTGGCCAGGTCGGTCGAGGAGTAGTTGTAGCCACCATCGCTCTTGCGCACGATGACCGGCAGCGGGCTGCCGTCGCGGCCGGTGAACCCGGGCGGGAACACGCACAGCGCGCCCTCGTCGAGCACCGCCAGCCCGGCCGTCTCGAGGTCGGCCACCACCCCCGGCAGCATCTCGTTGTAGAAGCTCTCGCCCCGGATGTCGTCGTCGGTGAGCGTGACCCGCAGCGTGCTGTAGATCCGGTGCAGGTAGTCCTTGAACAGCTCGATCAGTTCCTGCCAGAGCCGCAGCGTGGCCGGGTCGCCGCCCTGCAGCAGCACCACCCGCTGCCGGGACCGGTCGGCGAACACCGGATCGGTGTCGAACTTGGTCCGGGCCGCCTGGTAGAAGGTGTTCGGGTCGGTCCGCAGCGTGGCTGCCGCGGGTGAGTCCTCGCCCACGTCGAGCAGGTGCTCGATCAGCATGCCGAACGGCGTGCCCCAGTCGCCGACGTGGTTGTCCCTGATCACGTGGTGCCCGGCGAAGTCCAGCACGCGCGCGATCGCATCCCCCACGATCGTGGTGCGCAGGTGCCCGACGTGCATTTCCTTGGCGATATTGGGCGAGGAGTACTCGACCACCACGGTCTTCGGGTCGGCCGCCGTGTCGGTGCCGAGCCGCTCGTCGGCCCGCATGGCGTCGGCCTGGGCGGCGATCCAGTCGTCGCGCAGCGTCAGGTTGATGAAGCCGGGCCCGCTGACTTCCGGGGCGAGGCAGACGTCATCGACTGCGAGGGCGCCCGCCAGCTGGGTGGCGACCTCCCGGGGCGGCTGGCCGAGCCGCTTGGCCAGCGACAAGGCCACATTGGCCTGGAAGTCGGCGTGCTGGGACGGGCGGATCAGCGGGTCGGTGTCCCGGTAGGCCTCGCCGAATGCCACGGCGAGGCCATCCTGCACCCGGCGCGCGAGCAATTCCTGCGGATTGGCCATGTAACCAGCCTATCGGCGGTCCGGAACCGCCCGCTCCCCGTTATTGGGGCTCAGGTTGCCAGCGCCCGGGGCCTGATCACGGCGGCGGCGGAAGTGGCCGGGCCGCCCCGGGCCCAGCCGCTCCTTGATCTTGTCCACGATCTGGCCGCGGGCCAGGTCGCGGGCGAGCACGCAGGCGGAATTGACGCCGCGGGCCGTGCTGGCGCCGTGGGCGATGACCACCGTCCCGCCCAGCCCGAGCAGGGCGGCGCCGCCGTAGGTCTCGGAGTCCAGCCGTTCGGCCAGCTCACGGAAGGCGCGGCGCTGCAGCATCGCCCCGGCCCGGGCCATCCGGCTGGCGGTCACCGTGTCCCGCAGCTGCGCGGCCGCGAACCGGACCGTGCCCTCCAGCGTCTTCAGCGCGACGTTTCCGGTGAACCCGTCGGTGACGACCACGTCCACCTTGCCCCCCATCAGGTCGCCGCCCTCGATGTTGCCGGCGAAGCTCAGCGGTGAGGCGCCGTGAGCCGGTTCGGCGACCAGCAGCTCGTGGGTCTCCCGGGTCAGCTTGTTGCCCTTGCCCGGTTCGGCGCCGATCGTCAGCAGCCCCACCCGGGGGGCCTGGATGCCCAGGGTCACCTGCGCATAGGCCACGCCGAGCTGGGCGAACTGCACGAGCATTTCCGGCTTCGGGTCGGCGGTGGCGCCCACATCGATCAGCAGGGTCGGGCGCGGCCGGGTGGGCAGCACCGCGGCCAGGGCCGGCCGCACACCGCCCCCCAGCGGCTTGAGCCGGAGCCGGGCGGTGGTCACGATCCCGCCGGTCGGCCCGGCCGACACCACCGCCGCCGCCTGGCCCTTGCGCACCAGCTGGCAGGCCACCGCGATGCTGGTCCGGGTCCGGCGCCGGATGGCCAGCGCGCCCTCGCTCATGCCCAGCACGTCCTCGGCCGGGGCGATGGGGATCTGGTTGGCGGTGACTCCGTGCCGGGCGAGCTCCGCCATCAGTGGTTCCGGCTGGCCGGCCAGGATGATCTGAACGCCGAAATCGCGGTGGGCCGCGACCGCCCCGGCGACGATTTCCGCGGGCGCGTGGTCGCCGCCCATGGCGTCGACCGCCACCGTCAGACCCGCGCCCGGGCCCGGGCCGGGGTCGGGGCCGAAGGGGAGCTGATCGGCCACGGCACCCCTCATTTCGTGCGTGTTGTAGCCGCCAAGGCGACCCGGCCGTATCATTCTCTGCGGCATCTGACCCTACCGGCTGTCTTCCCGCCAACGGCTGACGGCATGGGTCCAGGCCACGGGGAGCGACCGGCGCAGGCCGGTACGGGGCGATTCGGCAACCTTTTTGGGGACGCGTACGTCAAAAAGGGTGCCCTCGACTGAGCATCAGTAAAGGAGCTGTATGACTTCAGTCCATCAGGCCATTCCGGCCCAGTTCGCGCCACCGGGTGAAGGACGCCGGTTCCGCGCGTACACCGCCAAGCACCTGGACACGCTCACTGAGCGGGCCGGGTTGCCCGAGGCCACCCGGCTGGCCGTGCGCGCTGTCGCCACCGTGCTGCCGTTCCGCACCAACACCTACGTGACCGAGCAGCTGATCGACTGGGGCGACGCCCCCGACGATCCGATCTACCGGCTCGTGTTCCCGCAGCCGGACATGCTGCCGCCCGACGATGTGAGCCGGTTGTCGGCCGCCCTCTCGTCCGGCGCCGAAGCCGGGGAGGTTCGCAAGCTGGCCCACGAGGTGCGGATGCGCCTCAACCCGCACCCGGCCGGCCAGCTGGTGCTGAACAAGGCGGCCCTGCAGGACGAGCCGCTGCCCGGCCTGCAGCACAAGTACCCGGAGACGGTGCTGTTCTTCCCGCGGCAGGGCCAGACCTGCCACGCGTACTGCACCTACTGCTTCCGGTGGGCCCAGTTCGTCGACGAGCCGGACCTCAAGATGGCCTCCGACGACGTCGGATCGTTGGTGGCCTACCTGCACGCCCACCCCGAGGTGACCAGCGTGCTGGTCACCGGCGGGGACCCGATGATCATGGGTGAGCCGGTGCTCCGGCGCTACCTCGAGCCGCTCCTCGACCCCTCGCTGGAGCACCTCGAGTCAATCCGCATCGGCACCAAGTCCCTGGCATACTGGCCGCAGCGCTACGTCAGCGACCCGGACGCGGACGCCACCATGCGGCTGTTCGAGGAGGTCCGCGCGGCGGGCCGCACCCTCGCGTTCATGGCCCACTTCTCGCACCCGCGCGAGCTGGAACCGCCGGTCGTCGGCGAAGCGGTCCGCCGCATCCAGGGCGCCGGCGCGGTCATCCGCACCCAGGCGCCGCTGATCCGCACGATCAACGACGATCCGGCCGTCTGGTCCGGCATGTGGCGGACGCAGGCCCGGATGGGCATGGTGCCGTACTACATGTTCGTGGAGCGCGACACCGGCCCGCAGGATTACTTCGCGGTGCCGCTGGCCCGGGCGCACGAGATCTTCCGCGACGCCTACGCCGGCGTGTCCGGGCTGTGCCGGACGGTGCGGGGACCGTCGATGTCGGCCACGCCGGGCAAGGTGTGCGTGGACGGGGTGGCCGAGGTGGCTGGGCAGAAGGTGTTCGTACTGCACCTGATCCAGGCCCGGCTGCCGGAGCTGGTCGGGCGGCCGTTCTTCGCGCACTACGACCCGGCCGCCACCTGGCTGTCTGACCTGCGGCCGGCCTTCGCGGAGCAGTTCCCGTGGACTCCCATATCCTCCCATCCATGGAACTGAACGCAGTCACGGCAATCGTGTCGGGCGGTGCGAGCGGTCTCGGCGAGGCCACCGCCCGCGAACTGGCCAAGGCGGGCGCCCACGTGGTCGTCGCCGACCTGAACCAAGAGCGCGGCGGCGCCATCGCCACCGAGCTCGGTGGGACGTTCGTCCGCACCGACGTGTCCGACGAGGATTCGGTCCAGGCGGCGGTGGCGGCGGCCGAGGCCAGCGGGTACCCGCTGCGGGTGGCGGTGAGCTGTGCGGGCATCGGCTGGGCGCAGCGCACCGTCAACCGTGACGGCAGCCCGCATGACCTGGGCTCCTATCAGAAGGTCATCGCGGTCAACCTGATCGGCACGTTCAACGTGATGCGGCTGGCGGCGGCGGCCATCGCCAGGACCGACCCGGCCGACGCCGACGGCCAGCGGGGTGTGGTGATCAACACGTCCTCGGTGGCCGGCATCGAAGGCCAGACCGGCCAGGTCGCCTACTCGGCGTCCAAGGGCGGCATCATCGGCATGACCCTGCCGGCCGCCCGGGACCTGGCCGCCATCGGCGTCCGGGTGAACACGATCGCCCCCGGCATCATCGACACCCCGATCTACGGCGGGATCGCCGGCGACGCCGAGGCGGCCGAGGCGTTCAAGGCCAAGCTGTCCGCTCCCGTGGTGTTCCCCAAGCGCATGGGCCGCGCCGCGGAATTCGGCCACCTGGTCCGCGTGATCATCGAGAACGACTACCTCAACGCCGAAGTGTTCCGCTTCGACGGCGGAATCCGCTTCCAGCCCAAATAAAGCGAAAACGCCAGCGCCCCATGTGACCAGAGCGTCCCGTGGGGCGCTTTGCGTTCTCCGTTGCGCGGGCCTTGGTGATCCCATCCCTCAGACCCCACCGACCTCATGCGCCTCAAAAGCCCCGAGCCGAGCTTCACTCGAGCATCGTCAGTTCCCAGCTCTCTCGTCCCAGGAGTCTCAAGATCAATCGCTCGGTTACGTTCACAGCGCTATTCACTGAAAACGCAACCGAGCAATGGATCATGACCCGGGAAGACGCACGAGGCGCCGCAGCAGCGGCGCGCTGGCCGTCCCGGCGGGCCATCCGTCGATCGTGCTGCTTGGGAACCTGACTGGCCCAGTCAGGCTTCGGTGATGGCTTCGCGGATGCGGCGGCGGCCGCGGTGGAGGCGGGACATCACGGTGCCGATCGGCGTCCCCATCATTTCGGCGATTTCGCGGTAGGGGTAGCCCTCGATGTCGGCCAGGTAGACCGCGGTGCGGAACTCGTTGGGCAGGTCGTGCAGGGCCCGCAGCAGGTCGGAGTCGGTGATCCGGTCCAGCGCCTCGGCCTCGGCCGACGGCGACGGCGGGGCCAGGCGGTCGGCCGACATCTGCCAGTCCTGCAGGTCGCCGCCGAGGGCCTGCTGCGGCTCGCGCTTGCGCTTCCGGTAGACGTTGATGAACGTCGTGGTCAGGATGCGGTTGAGCCAGGCCCGGAGGTTGGTGCCGGTCTGGAACTGGTGGAAGGCGGCGTAGGCCTTGACCGACGTCTCCTGGACCAGGTCCTCGGCGTCGGTCGGGTTGCGGGTCATGCGCAGGGCCGCCGGATAGAGCTGGCCAAGCTGAGGCACGACATCACGCTCGAAGCGGGCGCGGCTCTCGGCGGCCTCGTCACTTGCGCTCATAGTGTTCTCCGGGCTCGAACTGTTCTTGCTACCAACTAGTAGACGTTCGAGACGGCCGATTGGCTTGCCAATGTAGCGGAAATCACAAACGTCCATGACCTTGCGAGCGCGCTACACCCAGGTGTGGCCCCCGCAGACCCCTCAACTGTCCATCGAGATCGGCGACATGCCAAGCCCGCAGGACGGTTTCTCTGCGCCATTTAACCTTTTATTAATAATAAAAAAGGCTGTCAACCGACTTTTGTCTCAGATCCAGCCGTGGTACCACATGCGCGACAACCAGGACGCGTAGGGGATCACCTTGCCGGCCAGGATCGGGTACAGGTACACGAAGTTGAGCAGCACGACCAGCAGATACGCGCCGGTGACGGCGGCGCCGATCGATCTTCGGGCTACGCTGCCGCGGGCGGCCCCGATGATCAAGCCGATACACAGCACGATGGCGAGGATCAGGAACGGCTCGAACTCGAGCGCGTAGTAGTAGAACTTGGTCCGCGACACGAACGGGAACCAGGTCAGCCAGCCGGTGGCCATGGCCAGCACCACCGCGCCGGCCCGCCAGTCGCGGTGCAGCAGCCACCAGAGCAGGCAGAAGACCAGCGCCGGGATCGACGCCCACCAGATCGCGGGCGTGCCCATGGCCAGCACTTCCTGCGAGCAGTGGGGCGCGGCGCTGCAGGCCGCGCCGGTGCTGGGCGCGGTGTAGTAGTACGCCACCGGGCGGGTGATGATCAACCAGTCCCACGGCTGCGACTCGTACGGGTGGTGGGTGTGCAGGCCGACCCCGAACTGCAGCATCTGCACGTGGTACTCGTACAGCGAGTACAGCCCGGACAGCACCGGGGTGTGCACGCCCCGGCTGGCGGCGTAGCTCCGGTCCCAGCCGAACGTCGAGGCGAACCAGCCGCTCCAGGAGGCGAGGTACACCGCCAGCGGCACCAGCACGAAGCTGACCGGCAGCCACTTGCCGTCGCGGAGCAGCGCGCTGCGCCAGAACCGGGGTATCCCGGCCGCCCGCCGGGCGCCCACGTCCCAGGCGATGGCGAGGGCGACGAATCCGACGATGTACCAGGCCCCGAACTGCTTGCTGGCGCAGGCACAGCCGAGGAAGAACCCGGCCGCCACCCGCCACCAGTGGATGCCCAGGGCCGGCCCGAGGCCGCTGGTGCCGTTGGCGGTCACCGCCACCGCCAGCCGGGAGCGGGACACGTCCCGGTCGATGACCAGGCAGCCGAAAGCGGCCAGGATGAAGAACATCAGGAAGATGTCCAGCAGGCCGGTCCGGCTCATCACGAACTCGAGACCGTCCAGCGACATCAGCAGCCCGGCGATGCAGCCGAGCAGCGTGGAACGCGTCATCCGGCGCGCGATCCGGCAGATGAGCAGGATCGACAGCGTGCCGAACACGGCCGCCGAGAACCGCCAGCCCAGGGAGTTCAGGCCGAAGATCCACTCGCCGCCCGCGATCATCCACTTGCCGAGCGGCGGCTGGACCACGAACTCGGGGCTGCCCCGCACGAAGATGTTCGTCCGCCCGGCCTGGACGAGCGCGTTGACGTTGTTGACCCACTTGGCCTCGACGCCGTACTGCAGGTAGCTCCAGGCGTCCTTGGCGTAATAGGTCTCGTCGAAGATCAGCGTGCGCGGGACCCGCAGCCGGTCGAACCGCAGGTACCCGCCGAACGCGGTCACCAGCAGTGAGCCGACCCAGCCCCACAGGCGGTCCGCCGGCAGCGCACCGACCAGCCGTTCGCGCAGCGCCGACGCCCGGGACACCGCCCGGTCCGACGTCTCGGTAGCCGGCGCGCCGGCTTCGGTTGCCGCCATCGCTGCATATCGTACGGGATGAAAGGGCGGCCGTTGATGGGATGGGAATGCCCGGCGAAGAACCGATTCCAGGCACGCTGATGCTGGCCGCCACGCCCATCGGCCGGCCCGAGGACGCGTCCGCCCGGCTGGTGGCGGCGCTGGCGTCCGCGCCGGTGATCGCGGCCGAGGACACCCGGCGGCTGCGGCGGCTGACCGACCGGCTGGGGGTGAGCCCGGCCGGGCGGGTGGTGTCCTACTACGAGGGGGTCGAGGAGGACCGCGGGTCCAAGCTGCTGGCCGACCTGCGGGCCGGCCGGGACGTGCTGCTGGTCACCGACGCCGGCATGCCCGGGGTCAGCGATCCGGGGTACCGGCTGACCGCGGCGGCGGCGGCCGAGGGCATCGGGGTCACCGTGCTGCCCGGCCCGTCGGCGGTGACCGCCGCGCTCGCGGTCTCCGGGCTGCCCAGCGACCGGTTCTGCTTCGAGGGGTTCCCGCCCCGGCGACCGGGGGAGCGGACCCGCCGGTTCGCCGAGCTGGCGGGCGAGCGGCGGACGATGGTGTTCTTCGAGTCACCCAAGCGCACCGGGGCCACCCTGCGCGCGCTGGCGGCCGCGCTCGGCGGCTCGCGGGCCGCGGTGGTCTGCCGCGAGCTGACCAAGACCCACGAGGAGATCCGCCGCGGCACCCTGGACGAGCTGGCCGGCTGGGCCGCCGGTGAGCTGCTCGGTGAGGTCACCGTGGTGGTGGCGGGCGCGCCCGCCAGGACGATCGGTCCGGCCGACGTGGACGAGGCCGTGGCCGAGGTGTCCCGCCGGGTGGACGCCGGGATGCCGAAGCGGGCCGCCGCCGAGGAGGTGGCCGCCGAGGCCGGGCTGCCCTGGCGGACGCTCTATAAGGCGGTGCTCTCGCCCGGCGTCAGTTCCTGACCGCTCGGGCTGTCCCCGGCCACCGCGGTCCCGCCGCCGCCGCTGCCGTTCTTGCGGGCCTTATGGGCTGCTTCCCTGGCCCTCACCCAGTTCCCCATCCGGGTGTTGGTACCGAACGCCATGGCCGCGGCCAGGCAGGCGAACGGCACCGCGGGCAGCACGTACCGGTAGTCGAACTCGGCGGTCGCGGCGGGAGCCACGATCAGCGCCACCGAGATCAGCCAGGGCACGGTGGCCGGGCCGCCCACCCGCCGCCAGTTCAGCACCATCCCGAACAGCCCGACGGCCAGGATCGCGCCGTAGACCGAGCCGGGCACGAAGATGTACCGCTGCCAGACCCGCATCCCGCCGGCGAACGGCTCGACCACGTCGGTCAGCGGATTGCCGTGGATGTAGTAGGCCACCGGCGAGGTGAACGATCCCACGTCACCGTGCGCCCAGCCCGGGATCGGCTGCGACTTGTAGCCGAACAGGTACTCGTTGTAGGTCTGGGCGTTCGGGTAGACGTACCGCTTCCACTCGAACACCCGGAGCGTGTCGTAGGCCACGATCTGCGCGTAGTCCAGCGGCTGGGCCAGGATCGCGCGCTTGGCGAAGTCCTCGCCCAGCTGGTTCGGCAGCTGCGAGAACTTGGACGGCGGGAAGCGGTCGAGCGGAGAGTAGTTCTCCCAGATGTATTCCTGCGAAATGGGCCGCTGGGCCGGCGGGGTGGTGATGCAGAGCGACAGCTCGTCGGCCGGCAGGTTGGGGATCTTGCTGCAGTCGGCGAACGCCATCACCCGCGAGTACAGGAACACCCCGGTGCTCTCGGTCGTCGCGAACTGCCCGTACACCGAATAGAACCAGGTGCAGTAGAGCAGGACCGGGGCCAGGCAGGCGACCAGCGCGCTGAAAAAGGCCTTCCAGCCGATCCGGGCCAGCAGGATGTACAGCAGGAAAATGGGCAGCAGCGGCAGGGCGACCGACCGGACCGTCTCGGCCACCCCGAGGACCAGCCCGATCAGCGCGGCCCGCTGCCAGGAGGGCTTGCGGTCCCACAGCAGCAGCGTGGTGGCCAGCGTGATCAGGAACTCGAAGGGGACGTCGCTCAGGATCAGGTGCTCGAGCTCGATCTGGTAGCCGTCGGCCAGCACCGGCAGGCTGGCGAGGGCGGCGATCCAGCGGGGCGCGCCGAAGCGGTGCCGGGCCAGCGCGTACACCATGATCGCGACGGCCAGGCCCATAAGGTGTTGCAAGATCGTTACCACTGCGTAGGTGTGCAGCGGCTCCAGGGCCTTGAGGAAGATCGCGTAACCGACCGGGCGGGTGGTGTCCGGGTGCAACGGGATCGCGTCGCTCATGTAGGTGAACGAGTCGTTGAACCACATCTGCCACTGGTAGCCCAGCTCGGTGTCGACCCGGAGCAGGAACCCCCCGGTCAGCAGCAGGGCGAAGAGCTTGTTGTCCAAGATCCAGGCGCGCAGCTGCGCCCGGGAGAACAGGGACCGGAAACGGCGGCGGGCGCCGTCATCGGCCATGTCCTGACGCCGGCGGGACGTGCCGGGCCGGCGCAGCAGCAGGGCTCGCCGGGTACCCGAGGCCGGACCTGTCAACCCGGACCCCTCCTTGCACTGTGTACTGTTCTGATGCGTTCTCGTACGCGCGCTGATTAAGGCTTGGCTAAGACTGGCCGCCCCGCAGCATTCTTTCGCCTACGGTATTACGGTGCAGCAGCGGTCCGGAGATTGCTGACTGCCCGGGGCCTGGCGTCTTCCCACACGCTACCTGGCGCAAACTTCGGCGGGATGGTGAAACCGTGAGCAGTAAGGGAGATGACGTGGAACTGACCGTGGTCATGCCATGTCTGAACGAGGCGGAGACGGTCGCCACGTGCGTCCGCAAGGCCGTCACGTTCCTGCGTGAGCACGACATCGACGGCGAGGTCCTCGTCGCGGACAACGGCAGCACCGACGGCAGCCAGCAGCTCGCCACCGAAGCCGGCGCCCGGGTCCTGCCGGTGTCCGAGAAGGGCTACGGCAACGCCCTGATGGGCGGCATCGTCGCCGCGCGCGGCCGCTTCATCATCATGGGCGACTCGGACGACAGCTACGACTTCACCAACCTGATGCCGTTCATCGAGCAGCTGCGCGGCGGCGCCGAGCTGGTCATGGGCAACCGCTTCAAGGGCGGGATCGAGCCCGGTGCCATGCCGCCGCTGCACCGCTACCTGGGCAACCCGGTCCTCAGCTTCATCGGGCGGCTGTTCTTCGGCAGCAAGATCGGCGACTTCCACTGCGGCCTGCGCGGGTTCCGCCGCGACAGCGTGATGAAGCTCGGGCTGCAGGCGACCGGCATGGAGTTCGCCAGCGAGCTGGTGGTCAAGGCCACGCTCAACAAGCAGCGCATCACCGAGGTCCCGACCACGCTGGCCAAGGACGGCCGCAGCCGCCCGCCGCACCTGCACACCTGGCGGGACGGCTGGCGCCACCTGCGCTTCCTGCTGCTGTTCAGCCCGCGCTGGCTGTTCCTGTTCCCCGGCCTGGCGCTGCTGCTGCTCGGCATCGTGATCGGCGCGGTCGTCATCCCGCGGCCGCTGAGCCTGGGCTCGGTCACGTTCGACGTGGACACCCTGGTGGTGGCCTCGGCCATGGTGGTGATCGGGTTCCAGGCCGTCCTGTTCGCGTTGTTCACCCAGGTGTACGCCAGCGCCGAGGGCTTCCTGCCCGAACAGCAGCGGGTCCGGCGCGTCCTGAAAACGCTCAGCCTGGAGCGCGGCCTCCTCGTCGGCGGCATCCTGTTCGTGGTCGGCGTGGTCGGCCTGGCGGTCTCGCTGTCCTACTGGGGCAGCGCCAGCTTCCACTCGCTGGACTACAACCACGCGCTGCGCCTGGTCATCCCATCGGTGACCGCCCTGATCGTCAGCTTCCAGATCATCCTGGGCACGTTCTTCCTGTCGATCCTGGGCATCCGGCACACCCGGCACCCGGCCATCGGCGCGCTGGAGACCGCCGAGGATGAGCGCAACGCCGCTCCCGGCAAGGTGACCAAGACCCGGCCCGACGCCACCGGCGCGGTGGGCGTGGACGCCGGCGCGCCGGCCACCGCGGCCGGGGCGCCCGCCCGGACGGCGGTCCCGGCCGCCGGCGAGCAGGCCGCCGAGCGCTCCGAGCGGGTGTAAAACCGCTCCAGAGCAGCCCTTGGTTGGCTCTAGGCTTGAACCATGTCCTCGCCCACTCAGCCCGGCCGGCGCATACTGGCCGCCCCGGCCTGGCCGTACGCCAACGGCCCCCGCCACATCGGCCACGTCTCGGGCTTCGCGCTGCCCTGCGACATGTTCAGCCGGTACCAGCGGATGGCGGGCAACCAGGTGCTGATGGTGAGCGGCACCGACGAGCACGGCACGCCGATCCAGGTCCAGGCCGACGCCGAGGGCATGACCGCGCGCGAGCTGGCCGACCGCTACAACCGGGTCATCGCCGAGGACCTGAACGCGCTCGGCATGTCGTACGACCTGTTCACCCGGACCACCACGCGTAACCACTACGCGGTTACCCAGGAGATCTTCCAGGGGCTGTACCGGAACGGCTACATCTTCCCCAAGGCCACGCTGGGGGCGATCTCGCCGTCCACTGGGCGGACGCTGCCGGACCGGTACATCGAGGGCACCTGCCCGATCTGCGGGTACGAGAGCGCCCGCGGTGACCAGTGCGACAACTGCGGCAACCAGCTCGACCCGGAAGACCTGATCAACCCGCGCTCCCGCATCAACGGGGAGACGCCCGAGTTCGTCGAGCAGGAGCACTTCTTCTTCGACCTGCCCGCGTTCGCCGAGGTGCTCGGCAGCTGGCTGCAGACCAAGAGCGGCCAGTGGCGGCCGAACGTGCTCAAGTTCTCCCTCAACCTGCTGGACGACCTGCAGCCGCGGGCCATCACCCGGGACCTCGACTGGGGCGTCCCGATCCCGCTGGACGGCTGGCGGGACCGGCCGGACAAGCGCATCTACGTGTGGTTCGACGCGGTCATCGGCTACCTGTCGGCGTCGGTGGAGTGGGCGCGGCGGTCCGGTGACCCCGACGCCTGGCGGGCCTGGTGGGGGTCGCCGGACGCCGAGTCGTACTACTTCATGGGCAAGGACAACATCGTCTTCCACTCCGAGATCTGGCCGGCCATGCTGCTCGGCTACAACGGAGAGGGCGCCAAGGGCGGCGAGCCGGGCCAGCTGGGCCACCTCAACCTGCCCTCGGAGATCGTCTCCAGCGAGTACCTGACCATGGAGGGCCGGAAGTTCTCCTCCTCCCGCAACGTGGTCATCTACGTTCGCGACTTCCTCGAGCGGTACGACGTGGACGCGCTGCGGTACTACGTGGCCGTGGCCGGCCCGGAGAACCAGGACACCGACTTCACCTGGAGCGAATTCGTCCGCCGCAACAACGACGAGCTGGTCGCCACCTGGGGCAACCTGGTCAACCGGTCGGTCTCGTTCGCGGCCAGGAACATCGGCTCGATCCCCGGGCCGGGTGAGCTCACCGCCCCCGACCTGGAGCTGATGGAGCACTCGCGCAGGTCGTTCGCGGCCGTCGGCGAGAGCCTCGGCCGGTCCCGCTTCAAGCTGGCCATCGGGGACGCGATGCGGACGGTGGCCGAGGCCAACAAGTACCTGTCCGAGCAGGCGCCGTGGAAGCTGCGGGAGACCGACCCGGCCCGGATGCAGACGATCCTGCACACGGCGCTGCAGGTGGTGGACGACGCCAAGACGCTGCTGACCCCGTTCCTGCCGCGCTCGTCCCAGCAGGTGTTCGAGATGCTGGGCGGCCAGGGCACCTGGTCCGGCATGCCCGAGATCAAGCAGGTCGATGAGGACGGCGGCCCGTCCTACCCGGTGATCACCGGGCAGTACGACGACACTCCCCGGTGGGGGTCGCGCCCGATCCGTCCGGGGACGCCCCTGGACGTGCCGAAGCCGCTGTTCACGAAGCTGCAGCCGTCGGTCGCGGAGGAGGAAGTGGCCCGGCTCCGGGAGGGGTCGGAGGGCTGATGGCCTCGCGAGGGGATCCCGTCGTCTCCGATCCGCTGCCCCGGCCCGCGTTCGACGGCCACACCCACCTGGACATCATGGGCCTGCCGGTGCCCGGGGTGCTGGCGGCGGCGCGGGCCGCGGGCATCGCCCGGGTCGTCACGGTCGGCACCGACCTGGAGTCGTCCCGCTGGTCGGCCGAGTGCGCCGCCAGCTACGACGAGGTGTTCGCGGCGGTGGCCATCCACCCGAACGAGACCGCAAAGGCCGCACCGCGGCACGCCGCCCGGACGGACGAGGTGCTGGCCGAGATCGAGGCGCTGGCCGGGTTGCCCCAGGTGAAGGCGGTCGGCGAGACCGGGCTGGACTACTACTGGGACGACGCCGCCCCGGCCGTGCAGCAGGAGTGGTTCCGGGCTCACATCGGCATCGCCAAGCGGACCGGCAAGGTGCTGATGATCCACGACCGGGAGGCGCACGAGGACGTGCTGCGCATCCTCGCCGAGGAAGGAGCACCGCGCGCCGTGGTGTTCCACTGCTTCTCCGGCGACGGGGAGATGGCCAAGCGCTGCGCGGACGCGGGTTACGTGATGAGCTTCGCGGGCAACCTGACCTTCGCCAAAGCGCAGAACCTGCGGGACGCGGCCGCCGTGGCCCCGGCGGACCTGGTGCTGGCGGAGACCGACGCGCCGTTCCTGACCCCGGTGCCGTGGCGCGGCAAGCCGAACTCGCCCGCGCTGACCGCCTACACCGTCCGGTTCCTGGCCGAGGTGAAGGGCATGGACCTGGCCGAGCTGTGCGACCAGATCACGGCGACCGGGGAGCGCCTGTACGGCCCGTGGTGACCGCCCCGGAGCAGGTACGGCTGCTGGGGCCGGTGGAGATCCGGCAGCTGGCCGCCCGGCTGGGGCTGCGGCCGACCAAGAAGCTTGGCCAGAACTTCGTCCACGACCACGGCACCGTGCGGCGGATCACCACCCTGGCCGGGCTGCACCCCGACGACGTGGTGCTCGAGGTCGGCCCGGGCTTCGGCTCGCTGACGCTGCCGCTGCTGGCCGCGGCCGGCCGGGTGGTCGCCGTGGAGATGGACCCGGTGCTGGCCGGGGAACTGCCCGCCACGGTCATGGCGCAGGCGCCGGGCCTGGCCGGGCGGCTGGAGGTGGTCACCGCCGACGCGGCCCAGGTGCGGGAGCTGCCGGGGCCACCGCCGACCGTCATGGTGGCCAACCTGCCCTACAACGCGACCGTGCCGGTGCTGCTGAACATCCTCGCCCGCTGGCCGTCGCTGCGCCGTGGCCTGGTCATGGTCCAGGCCGAGGTCGGGGAGCGGATGTGCGCCGGGCCGGGCAGCCGGGTGTACGGAGTCTCGTCGGCCAAGCTGGCCTGGTTCGCCCGGCTACGGCTGGCCGGCCCGGTCCCCCGGAGCGTGTTCTGGCCGGTGCCGGGAGTTGACTCGGTGCTGGTGGCGTTCGAGCGCGTTGACCCGCCCGCTACCGGGGCCAGCCGCGAGCAGGTGTTCGCGGTCATCGACGCGGCGTTCGGCCAGCGCCGCAAGACGCTGCGGGCCGCACTGGCCGGCTGGGCCGGTTCCGCCGCCGAGGCGGAGCGCCTGATCCGGGCGGCGGGCCTGGACCCCGGCGCCCGGGGCGAGGCGCTGAATGTGGCCGAGTTCGCCCGCATCGCCGAGGCGCGTACGATCGGTGAACCGTGACCGCTGTGACCGTGCGGGCCCCCGCCAAGATCAACCTCCAGCTGGCCGTCGGGCCGCTCCGGGAGGACGGCTACCACGACCTGGTGACCGTGTTCCAGGCCGTCTCGCTGTACGACGAGGTCACCGCGGCCGCCGTCGACGGGCCGGGCGCGGATGTGGTGCTGACCACCGGGGAAGGCGCCGAATCGGTGCCGGCCGGCCCGGACAACCTGGCGCTCAGGGCGGCCACCGCGCTGGCCCAGGTGGCCGGGCTGTCCGCCGACCCCGGCCGTCACCTGGAGATCACCATCCGCAAGCGCATCCCGGTGGCGGCCGGGCTGGCCGGCGGCAGCGCCGACGCCGCGGCGGCGCTGGTCGCCTGCAACGAGCTGTGGCAGGCCGGCCTGAGCCTCGAGCAGCTGGCCGGTATCGCGGCTGGTGTCGGCAGCGACGTGGCGTTCTCGCTGGCCGGCGGGACCGCGGTCGGCCAGGGCCGGGGTGAGCAGCTGAGCCCGGCGCTGGTGTCCGGCGAGTACCACTGGGTACTGGCGCTGGCCGACGGGCAGCTGTCGACCCCCGAGGTGTACCGGACGCTGGACAAGCTGCGTTCGGCCCACCCGCAGGCGGCCCGGGCGGAGGCGCCCGGCGCGCTGGACCACGACCTGATGGCCGCGCTGCGCGCGGGCGATCCCGCCGCGGTCGGCCGGGCCCTCAGCAACGACCTCCAGGCGGCCGCTCTGTCGCTGTTCCCGGCCCTGCGTAAGACGCTGAGCGCCGGCCAGGAGCTGGGCGCGCTGGCTGCGATCGTGGCCGGCTCCGGCCCGACCTGCGTCTTCCTGGCCGCCAGCGCCGAGCGGGCGGTGGACCTGGCCGCCGCCCTGGCCGGGGCCGGGGTGTGCCGGGCGGTGGCCCGGGCCGCCGGTCCGGTGCCGGGCGTGACGATCGTGCCGGCCGGGCGGTCCTGAGGTGAGCCGCGCATGGTGAACCTGATCAGTGTGGAAAAGGTCAGCAAGGCGTTCGGTGAGCGCCCGCTGCTGGACTCGATCTCGCTGGGCGTCTCGACCGGGGAACGCATCGGGGTCGTCGGCCGCAACGGAGCCGGCAAGTCCACCCTGCTCTCCCTGCTGGCCGGGACGATCGGGCCGGACTCCGGCCGGATCGCCCGCAGCGCCGGGCTGCGCGTCGGCTACCTGCGCCAGCAGGACGACCTGACCGGTACCGTGCGCCAGGCGGTGTTCGGCGCCGGCGCCACCGCCGGGAACGACCACGTGTGGGCGGCCGACCCGCGGGCCCGCAGCGTGGCCGCCGAGCTGCTGGGCGGGATCGACCTGGACGCGGCCGCGACCCGGCTGTCGGGGGGCGAGCGCCGCCGCACCGCGCTGGCGTCGCTGTTGGTCAGCGACTGCGACCTGCTGCTGCTGGACGAGCCCACCAACCACCTGGACCTGGAGGCGATCGACTGGCTCGGCCACCACCTGCGGGACCGGGGGTGCGCCCTGGTGGTGGTCAGCCACGACCGCTGGCTGCTGGACGAGACGTGCGACCGGATGTGGGAGGTCGAGTCCGGCCAGGTGCACGCCTACGACGGCGGGTACTCCGCTTACGTGCTGGCCCAGGCGGAACGGGAGCGCACCGCCCAGGTCGCCCAGCGGGTCCGCCGGAGCCTCATGCGCAAGGAGCTGGCCTGGCTGCGGCGCGGTCCGCAGGCGCGGTCGACCAAGCCCAAGTTCCGGGTGCAGGCCGCCAACGCGCTCATCGCCGACGAGCCGCCGGCCCGCGACACCGTCGAGCTGACCAGCCTGGCCAGCGCCCGGCTGGGCAAGACCGTGCTCGAAGTGGAGGACATCTCGCTCTGGGCCGGCCCGCGTGAGCTGCTGGACCACGTCACCTGGCAGCTGGCCCCGGGCGAGCGGGCCGGGCTGGTGGGCGTCAACGGCAGCGGCAAGACCTCGTTCCTGCGCCTGCTGGATGGACTGCTCATCCCGGGCGTGGCCGAGACACCCGGCCCTGACGGGGCGCCGGAGCAGGACGGGATACGGGCCGAGGGACGGGTGGTGCAGGGCCGGACGGTCCGGATCGCCTACCTCAGCCAGGAGCTGGCCGAGCTCGACCCCGACCAGCGGGTGCTGGAGTCGGTGCAGGACATCCGCTCCTACGTCCAGCTCGGCAAGCGCGAGCTGTCGGCCAGCCAGATGCTGGAGCGGTTCGGCTTCAGCGGCGACAAGCAGTGGACCCCGATCGGCGAGCTGTCCGGTGGCGAGCGCCGGCGGCTGCAGCTGCTGCGGCTGCTGATGGACGAGCCGAACGTGCTGCTGCTCGACGAGCCCACCAACGACCTGGACATCGAGACCCTCACCGAGCTGGAGGACCTGCTGGACGGCTGGCCCGGCTCGATGACCGTGGTCAGCCACGACCGGTACTTCCTGGAACGGGTCACCGACCACGTGGTCGCGCTGCTCGGCGACTCCAAGCTGTCGTTCCTGCCCGGCGGGGTGGAGCAGTACCTGGACCGGGTGCGCGGCACCCGGGAGACGTCGCTGCCCCGGCTGTCGGCGGCAACGGCGGCCGGCCCTGCCATCCCGGCCACGCCGTCCGGGCTGGACCCGGCCGGGGAGCGGGCCGCCCGCAAGGAACTGCAGCGGCTGGAGCGCCAGATCGGCCGGCTCGGCGACCGCGAGGCCGCGCTGGCCGTCCAGATGGCCGAGCACGCCAGCGATTATGAAAAGCTCACGGAGCTCGGAGCCGACCTGCGTGCGGCCCAGTCGGAAAAGGCCGACCTGGAGGAACGCTGGCTCACGGTGGCCGCCGACCTGGAGCCGGGGGGTGCGGCGTGAGCCGGGTCGCGTTCTGCTTCGTCGACGTCTTCGCCCGCCGCCCGCTGACCGGGAACCCGCTCTCGCTGGTGCCCGACGCCGACGAGCTGGCCGAGCCGCAGATGCGGGCCATCGCCCGCGAGTTCAACCAGTCCGAGACCACGTTCGTGCTTCGCCCTTCGGTGCCCGGGGCCACCTGGCGGCTGCGCTCGTTCACCCCGATCGGGGCCGAGGTGTTCGGCGCGGGTCACAACGCGCTGGGCGCCTGGCTGTGGCTGGCGGCGGCCGGGCGGATCACGGCCGGCGGTTCGCTGACCCAGGAGATCGGTGACGAGGTCCTGCCGGTCGAGGTCAGCCGGGGTGACGACGGCCTGGTCACCGTCACCATGGACCAGTCCGCCCCCGAACTCGACGGGGTGGCCGGGGACCGGGCCGAGCTGGCGGCCGGGCTCGGGCTCACCATCGGGGACCTCGTGCCGGACGAGCCGGCCCAGGTTGTGTCGACCGGGGCCGGGCACCTGCTGGTGCCGCTGCGCGACCGGGCGGCGGTCGACCGGGCCGTCCCGGTCAGTGAGCGGCTGGCGGCGGTGCTGCGGCAGGCCGGCGGCGAAGGCTGCTACCTCTACAGCCGCGACCCGGCCGACGGCAACGACCCGGCGGGCGGCGCCAAGCTGGCCGACGGCGCCGTCGCGGTCGCGTACACCCGGTTCTTCAACCCGACCATGGGCATCGCCGAAGACCCGGCCACCGGGACCGCGGCCGGCCCGCTGGTGGCCCGGCTGGTGGCCGAGGGCAAGGTGGCGGGCGACGGCCGCCCGGTCGTCGTGGAGCAGGGCCACGCCCTCGGGCGGCCCAGCCGCATCCGGGTGTCGGTGGCGGGCCGGCGGGTCCGCGTGGGCGGCTCCGGCCTGGTCGTGGCCGAGGGCACGATCGCCGTGTAAGCCGGGCCCGGGCTCCTCACAGGAGCCAGGGGACCAGCCGGGTGGCCCCGTCGCGGCCGGTCGAGCTCCGGCGGGCGATCCGGTCCCTGATCCGCAGGCCGCCCTCCAGGGCCAGCCAGATCCATGAGGTGACGTAGACGGCGAACATCATCGTGGGCTCCCTTCGGTCTGGCGGGCCGGCGATCCGGTGGCGAACCGCGCCCGCGCGCCCCGGCTGTTGGCCAGCACCGCGACGCCGAGCATGATGACGCCGCAGACGGCCTGCTCGGCCTTCAGCCACACCGGGAAGGTCCCGGGCAGCGCCACGATCACCACGATGGCGACGGTGGTGACGATGGAGATGACGCGCAGGCGCAGGAACGCGCCCCGGGAGCCGCGGCCGGCCAGGGTGGCCGCCGACAGCAGGATCAGCGCGGTCGCCACGACGATGATCGACCGGACCCAGGCCGGCCCGTTGACCTCGGCCGGGTGGTTCCGCAGCAGGATCACCGCTGCCAGGGCGGCGATGCCGACGCCCAGGTAGCCCAGCAGCAGCCGCTTGATGACCCGGAACGGATTCCGGCTCGCTGGCGGGTGGTTGTGCATCTCAGTGCCTCCTGGTTCCGTCCGGTGTTTCCCGGACAGCTCCAGTCTTCGCAGCTGAGGGCCTTGCCACATCGAGCGATCCGGCCGGGCTGGCCGCCCTTTCGGGCCGTCCGGGCATCCACCGATAGGAGGATGCGGGGCTCCGCCCGAGGTCCCTTGACGGGCCGGCCCGGCCTGCGCTGTGCGCGGGGCGCGCGCCTCGCCCAACCGGCCCAAATGCGGCATCGCGCCGGTTCTAGCAAGCCCAAATGCGGCATCGCGCAGGTACAGATCCGCGAGGGCTGGGGCTGCTGTGACTCGTGGGTTCAGGGTGATTGTTTGGTCGCCCCCAGCGTCGGCGGGCACGCTACGGCCGTAGGGTGGGCCGGTGACCGACGACGCGATCAGCCGCCCCACGGAGCACCAGCCGGTCGGGGCTTGGCTGGACGAACTCGGGTCGGCCGCCCCGGCTCCGGGCGGCGGCGCGGTGGCGGCCCTGAGCACCGCCACCGCCGCCGCACTGGTCGAGATGGTCGGCAACCTGACCGTCGGCCGGGCCGCCTTCGCCGAGCACGAAGAGCAGGTGACCGCGGTCCGGGACGAGGCACACCGGCTCCGGCGGCGGGCGCTGGAACAGGTCGACGAGGACGCCGCCGCGTTCCGGGCGCTGATGGCGGCCTTCCGGCTGCCCCGGCAGACCGGCGAGGAGCGGGCCGCCCGCCAGGCCACGATCCAGGACGCCACCCGGCAGGCGGCGGCGGTGCCGCTGGCCGTCGCGGCCACCGCGGCCCAGGTCATCGCGCTGGCCGCCGAGCTGCCGGGCCGGTCCAACCCCAACGTGCTGTCCGACGTGGGCGTGGCCGCCGTCACCGCCGCCGCCGCGATCGAGGCCGCGGCGGTCAACGTGGACGTCAACCTGGCGTCGCTGGCCGACCCGGAAGCCAGGGCGGCGCTGACCGCCGAGCTGGACCGCCAGCTGACCGCGGCCGGGCAGGGCCGTCAGCTCGCCGCCCGCGTCCGGGACCAGGTGGCGGGGTGAGCGCGCGGCTCATCGACGGGCGGGCCATCGCCGCCCACATCAGCGAGCGGACGGCGGACTCGGCGGCGGCCCTGCGGGACCGCGGCGTCACCCCGGTGCTGGCCATCGTGGTCCCCAATGACGATCCGGGCGCCGCCTGGTACGTGCGCTCGCTGCAGCGGCTGGCCGGCCGGGTCGGGGTCGAATGCCAGGTGCACCAGCTGGCCGCGCTCGCCACCGCGGCCGACGTGCTGGCCAGGCTCACCGACCTGTCGGCCGACCCCGGCGTGCACGGGGTGATCTGCCAGGCGCCGCTGCCCGAGGGCCTGGCCCCGGCCGCGGCCGGGGCCCGGATCGCGGTGGCCAAGGACGTGGACGGGGCCAACCCCGCCTCGCTGGGCGGCCTGGCGGCCGGGGTGCCGGGCGTGTTCGCGCCGGCCACCGCGGCCGCGGTGATGGAGATCCTGGCGGCCGAGCACGTCGACCCGGCCGGGCGCCCGGCCGTGGTGGTGGGCCGCTCGACCGTGGTCGGCAAGCCGGCCGCGCTGTTGCTGCTGGCGGCCAGCGCCACCGTGACCGTCTGCCACTCCCGGACCCGGAACCTGGCCGAGGTGTGCCGCACGGCCGAGATCCTGGTCGTCGCGGCGGGCCGCCCGCACCTGATCGGCGCCGGCCACGTGGCGCCGGGCGCGATCGTGATCGACGTGGGCACCAACCCGGCCGCCGACGGCGGCCTGACCGGCGACGTCGACACCGCGGCGGTCGAGCCGGCCGCGGCCGCGGTGACCCCGGTCCCCGGCGGCGTCGGCCCGGTCACCACCGCCCAGCTCCTGCGGCAGACGGTCCGGGCCGCGCTCGACGCGGCCGTCGGCGCCGGCTGACCACGGGCAGCCCGCCGCCTACTCGGCCGGTTCGGCGTCGAACGGGGCCAGCAGCGTCCGCAGCAGGCCGGCCAGCGTCTCCTGGTCCTCGGCGCCCAGCGAGGCCAGCAGGTCCCGTTCCCGGCGCAGCAGGTCGGCGAGGGCGGCGTCGGCCGCGGCGCGGCCCTGATCGGTCAGCGTGACCAGCACCCCGCGCCGGTCCCGGGGATCGGGCTGCCGCCGGACCAGCCCGGCCTCGGCCAGCCGGTCGATCCGGTTGGTCATCGTGCCCGAGGTGACCAGCGTGGCGCGCAGCAGCGCCCCCGGGGTCATCTGGTACGGCGGTCCCTGACGGCGCAGAGCCGAGAGCACGTCCCACTCCCAGGTCTCCAGCCCGTGACTGGCGAACGAGGCCCGGCGGGCCAGGTCGAGGTGGCGGGCCAGCCGGGACACCCGGCTCAGCACCTGCAGCGGCGTCACGTCGAGGTCGGGCCGCTCGCTCTGCCAGGCCGCGACCAGGCCGTCCACCTCGTCGCGCCCGACCTCGTCGCGGACCCGCGCGGGCGGGAGACCGTTCTCCATCGCCTCAGGTTATCTCTTGACGTCAAGATGTCCCTGGGGTAGACACGGCGGTGGCGAGAATTTATCTCGATGTCGAGACAAGGGGCGAGCCGATGTGGGATCCGGGTCAGTATCAGCGGTTCGCTGACGAGCGGAGCCGGCCGTTCGCCGACCTGACCGCCCGGATCGGCGCCGAGGCTCCCGCCACCGTCGTCGACCTGGGCTGCGGCCCCGGCAACCTGACCGCCGATCTGGCCCGCCGCTGGCCGGGGGCGGTGGTGCACGGGGTGGACAACTCGCCGTCGATGATCGAGGCGGCCCGCCGGGAGGAGAAGCCGCCCCGGCTCACCTTCGAGGTCGCCGACCTGCGGGACTGGGCACCGCCCGGCCCGGTCGACGTGATCACCAGCAACGCCGTGCTGCAGTGGGTGCCCGGCCACCTGGAGCTGCTGCCGCGGTGGGCCGGCTGGCTGACCCCCGGTGGCTGGCTGGCGTTCCAGCTGCCCGGTAACTCGGACCAGCCGCCACACGTGGCCATCCGCGAAATGGCGGGCTCGCCGCGGTGGCGGCCGCTGCTGGCCGGCCTGGAGCTCAACCGGCAGGCCGGCGACCTGACCGGCTACCTGGACGTGCTGGCCGCCGCGGGCTGCCGGGTCGACGCCTGGGAGACCACCTACCTGCACGTGCTGGCGGGGGAGGACCCGGTGGTCGAGTGGGTCAAGGGCACGGCCCTGCGCCCGGTGCTGGCCGCGCTGGACGAGACGCAGGCGGCCGAGTTCCTGGCCGAGTTCGGGATGCGGATGCGGCGCGCGTATCCGGCCAGGTCATTTGGTACGGTGCTGCCCTTCCGGCGCGTCTTTGCGGTGGCCCAGCGGTCAGCCTGACCCGAAACCTGGCCGTGAGCTGGGGGAAACACGGGCGTTGCCTGACAAACGTATCTCCTTAACTAAAGAGTCGGCGGATATACCTACTTTCCAAATTGATTTAGTAGGTAATGGCTGGCATGATCGTTCCGTGCCCAGCAGGAACCATCGATGCCACCACCGCCTCCACGTGGACCTACGTCGTCAGGCGAGTGCCTTGTGTCCGGCCGTGTGACCCCACGGCCCACCGCCGGCGCGTGCCGGCCAGCAACAAGGCAAGGAGATACGACGCCCGATGACCACCTCGACTGTTCCCGCCGCACTCAGCCCCCGCCAGCTCGCTGAGGAAGTCCGCAAGATCACCGATGCGCCCCGTGAGTGGATGGCCCGGGTCCGGCTCAGCGCCGACGGCCGCTGGTACGAGCGCATCCACATCGACGGCCAGTACGAGATCTGGCTGATCAGCTGGCTGCCCGGGCAGGCCACCGGGTTCCACGACCACGGCGGGTCGTCCGGCGCGTTCGGTGTGGTGTTCGGCACGCTGGAGGAGCACCAGGCCGGCACCCCGCAGCAGCGCCACCCGGTGACCGCGGCCCCGGTCAATGCCGGCCGGATCCGGTCGTTCGGCCCGGAGTACATTCACGATGTGCGCAACACCTCCGAAGCGGTCGCCGTCAGCGTGCACGCCTACTCGCCGCCGCTGCCGGAGATGACCCGCTACGACCTGATCGAGGGCCGGCTGGTGCGGCTCGACACCGAGGACGCCGGCCAGTGGTGAGCCCGGCGGCGGGCGCGGCCCCCTCGGCCCCGGCAGCCCCGGCGGCCCCGGCGGCCGCGAGTCCCGCCCACCGGCCCGCCGGGTCCCGGAGCATCGACCAGATCCTGGCCGAGGCCCGGGACCGGCTGGACCGGCTCGGGCCGGCCGAGGCGTTCGCCGCGTTCTCGGCCGGCGCGGTGCTGGTGGACATCCGCCCGGAGGCCCAGCGGGCCCGCGAGGGCGGCATCCCGGGCGCGCTGATCGTCGAGCGCAACGTGCTCGAGTGGCGCTTCGACCCGGCCAGCGACGCGCGGCTGCCGTGGGTGCGCGGCTACGACCACGAGGTCATCGTGTTCTGCTCGGAGGGCTACACCTCGAGCCTGGCCGCGGCGGCCCTGCAGGACCTCGGCCTGGCCCGCGCCACCGACCTGGCCGGCGGTTTCCTGGCCTGGCAGGCCGACGGCCTGCCGACCTGTCCCCCCGCCGCCACCACCGGCCGCGCCTGCTGAGGTCCGAGCCGCGCCAGCGAGCCGCGCCGGGCCGGCCGTTACTCCCGGCCGGAGTCGTGCTCGTCGCGGTGGGCGGCGATGACGCCGGGGGAGATGCGGGGCTCGGCGTCCAGGTTGGACAGGCCGTTCCAGGCCAGGTTGATCAGGTGGGCGGCCACGTCTTCGAGCTCGGGCTTGCGGGCGTCCAGCCACCACTGGCCGGCGAACGCCACCATGCCCACCAGCATCTGCGCGTACATCGGGGCGAGCTTGCGGTCCTGGCCCCGGGCCGCCAGGAAGTCACCGACGATGTACTCGACCTGGCCGGCGATGTCGGACAGCAGGGTGCCGAAGGTGCCGGTCCCGGAGCCGGGCGGCGAGTCCCGGACCAGGATCCGGAACCCGTCCGCGTTGTCCTCGATGTACTTCAGCAGCCGGACGGCGGCGCCCTCGAACTTGTAGACGGTGTTGTCGCCCTCGAGCAGGGTGGTGGCCATGGTCAGCAACCGATCGACCTCCCGGTCGACGACCACTGCGTACAGCCCCTCCTTGCCGCCGAAGTGCTCGTACACCACGGGCTTGGACACGCCGGCCTTGGCCGCGATCTCCTCGATCGACGTGCCCTCGAATCCCCGCTCGGCGAACAGGCGCCGGCCGATGTCGAGCAGCTGCTCGCGGCGCTCTTTCCCGGTCATCCGGCGACGGTTTGATCTATGGGGAGGGTCAGTCACTTGTCCATCATTGCGTTAGCCGGCCGTTTCGTCACTGATCCGTACGGCCCGGGCACTCATTGAGTCCAGCCTGTGACGTGTCATCGAGCCGAGCTTCCTGGTCGCGGTGGCGGGGCGCTTGGCCTCCAGCCGCCGGGCGTCCGGCCAGCGGACGTCGTAGGCCCAGCCCAGCTTCTCCAGGGCCCAGATCACCCGGGCGCTGGGGTCGAGCTGGCCCTTGAGCACGCCGTGGCGGGCACAGGTCGGGTCGGCGTGGTGCAGGTTGTGCCAGGACTCGCCGAACGAGGCGATGGCCAGCCAGGACACGTTGCGGGCCTTGTCCCGGACCTCGAACTCCTCGGTGCCGAAGGTGTGACAGATCGAGTTGATCGACCAGGTCACGTGGTGCAGCAGCGCGACCCGGACCAGGCTGGCCCAGAAGAACGCGGTCAGCGCGCCGTGCCAGGACATCCCCCACAGGCCGCCGATCAGGGCCGGGGCCAGCATCGAGGTCAGCACGATCACCGGGAAGAGCTTGTGCACGATCCGGAGCTTGCGGTCGGCCAGCAGGTCGGGGATGAACTTCTCCTGCGAGGTCTTGTTCTCATCGAACAACCACAGCATGTGGGCGTAGGCCAGGCCCTTGGCCAGCGCCTTGGTGTCGTCCCCGTACCGCCAGGGCGAGTGCGGGTCGCCTTCCCGGTCGCTGTACTTGTGGTGGCGCCGGTGATCGGCGACCCAGTTGAACACCGGGCCCTCGATGGCCATGGTGCCGAACACCGCCAGCGCGACCCGCAGGCCGGCCTTGGCCTTGAACGAGCCGTGGGTGAAGTACCGGTGGAAGCCGACGGTCACGCCGAGCCCGCTCAGCCAGTAGAAGACCAGCGCGATGACCACATCGTGCCAGCCGAGGCCCCAGCCCCAGGCCAGCGGGATGGCGGCGATCAGGGCGAGCAGGGGCACGACGACGAAGACCCCGACCAGCGCGCGCTGGGCTACGGTGGCGGGTTCCTCGGCGAGATCGGGGCGGGTCGCCGGCCGGGTCGCGGCCGGGTCTGCCGGAGTCGCAGGGCCGGCTGAGCCGTTTGGGCCGGTGCCGGGGGCTTTCGCCCGGGTGGTGGAGGTGGTCATCGTGCTCCTCGCTGTGGTCAGGGCCCTGAGGCACTGGGTTCGGACCAAGCGCTCTTGACGCTTACGTAACCGTAACCTACGAAACCGTAGGTTAGGCAAGGGCTGCGGGCACATTTTTGGAAATAATTAACTTTTGCGCAGCTCATGGGCGTGCCGAATGACGCCAAAGTCGTCCGCTACCCGGTCCGGCCCCGATCATGCGAGTCATGCGAGCCTGGTCCGCGTGGCCCGGAAGGCCGGCCGTTCCCCGGTAAAGTGGTGCCCGGCGATCCCGGGTCGTCTAGCCAGGCAGGACAGCGGACTTTGAATCCGTCAACGAAGGTTCGAATCCTTCCCCGGGAGCTGTGACTCCCCCGGCCGTGCGTGGTCCCGGCCGCTTCGTGCCTTTTTATTCATTTGGAAAAAGTCCCGGCGGGTAGGAGCCCCCACGGCGGGTTCGCCGTTCACACCCCGGGGCGCTCTCCCGGCCTCCGCCCGCCGCCAGGGAATGCGCAGGCCCCTGATATAGTTAGTTGACATTAAGCAAGTTAATTCTGTGTTTCTCTGCGTTGGGAGCTCGTTCGTTCATGGCGGTGAAATCCGGCGCGACCGGTTCGGGTCCGGCCGCGCACGCGAAGCGCGGCGGCCGGGAGCTCGGTCCCCGTTACAAGTGGATCGCGCTGTCCAACACCACGCTCGGCGTGCTGATGGCCACGATCAACCAGTCGATCGTGCTGATCGCGCTGCCGGACATCTTCCGCGGCATCGGCGTCAACCCACTGGCGTCCGGTAACACCGGTTACCTGCTGTGGATGTTCATGGGCTTCCTGGTCGTGTCGGCCGTGCTGGTGGTGTCGTTCGGGCGGCTGGGCGACATGTTCGGCCGCGTACGGATGTACAACATGGGCTTCGCGGTCTTCACGATCGCCTCGATCTTCCTGGCCGCGACCTGGATGACCGGTACCGACGCCGCCCTCTGGCTGATCATCTGGCGGATCGTCCAGGGCATCGGCGGCGCGTTCCTGTTCGCCAACTCGACCGCGATCCTGACCGACGCGTTCCCGGCCAACCAGCGGGGCACCGCCCTCGGCATCAACGCGATCGCCGCGATCTCCGGGTCGTTCCTCGGGCTGCTGATCGGCGGCGTGCTCGCCCCGATCGAATGGCGCCTGGTGTTCCTGGTCTCGGTGCCGGTCGGCGTGTTCGCCACCTTCTGGGCCTACTTCATGCTGCACGACCTGAGCGAGCGCCATCACGCCCGGATGGACTGGTGGGGCAACGTCCTGTTCGCGGTCGGCCTGATCGCGATCCTGGTCGGCATCACCTACGGCCTCGAGCCCTACGGCGGGCACCCGATGGGCTGGACCAGCCCATTCGTCCTCTCGATGATCATCGGCGGGGTCATCGTGCTGATCGTCTTCGGGCTGGTCGAGACCAAGGTCGCGGAGCCGATGTTCCGGCTGTCGCTGTTCAGGATCCGGGCCTTCGCGGCTGGCAACCTGGCCAACCTGATGATGGGTCTCGGCCGTGGTGGCATGCAGTTCACGCTGATCATCTGGCTGCAGGGCATCTGGCTGCCGCTGCACGGTTACAGCTTCTCCCAGACCCCATTGTGGGCCGGCATCTACCTGATCCCGCTGACCATCGGGTTCCTGGTCTCGGCGCCGCTGTCCGGCTTTTTGTCCGACCGCTACGGCGCCCGGGCCTTCACCGTGGTCGGCGCGCTGCTGACCGTGGGCAGCTTCGTGTGCCTGATGTTCCTGCCGGTGAACTTCACCTACTGGGTGTTCGCGCTGATCCTGGCGCTCAACGGCTTCGGCTCGGGCCTGTTCGCCTCGCCCAACCGGGCCGAGATCATGAACTCGGTCCCGGCCGGCCAGCGCGGCGCGGCCGGCGGCACGATCGCCACGTTCCAGAACGCGTCGTTCGTGCTGTCCATCGGGATCTTCTTCTCGCTGATCGTCACCGGCCTGGCCAGCCACCTGCCAGCTTCCCTGTCGAGCGGCCTGACCAGCAACGGCGTCCCGGCCGCGGCCGCCAGCACGATCAGCCACCTGCCCCCGATCGGCGTACTGTTCGCCGCCTTCCTGGGTTACAACCCGATCAAGCAGCTGCTCGGGTCGCAGCTGAACCACCTTTCGGCGGCGCACGCCTCCTACCTGACCGGCCGCGACTTCTTCCCGTCGGTGATCACCCACCCGTTCAAGGACGGCCTGGCCATCGCGTTCTGGTTCGCGATCGCGGCCAGCGTCATTGCCGCCCTCGCCTCGCTGCTCACCGGGCAGCGCAAGCGGCGGTCGCGGCCGGCCGAACCGGCCGGCGAGGAGCTGGCGGGCGCGGCCAGCGAGGGTGCCTGGGAGCCGGCCGAGCTGGTCATCCCGGCGGTGGACGTGTCCGACCCGGCGTCCGGGGCGGCCCGGCTGGCCGCGGTCCAGCAGGCCAGCTCGCCGGCCACGGCCGGGGTCACCGGTACCGTGCGTGACCTCAGCGGCGTGCCGGTGGCCGGGGCCAACGTCATCGTGACCTCGGCCGAGGGCCGCCAGCTGACCCGGGCGGCGGCCTCGCCGGTCGGCCGGTACACGCTGACCGGGCTGCCCGCCGCGGCGATCACCATGATCGTCACCGCAGCCGGGCACGAACCCACCGCGGCGGCGCTGCTGACCCGGCCCGGCTCGGTCGCCGAACGCGACTTCACGCTGGCCGGCAGCGGGGTGGTGAGCGGGGTCGTGCGGTCGGCCGCCCAGGGTGGCCTGCCGCTGGCCGGGGCCCGGGTCGTCATCAGCGACCCGGCCGGCCGGGTGGTGGCCAGCGCGGTGACCAGCAGTGACGGCGGCTTCTCGGTCCAGGGCGCCCCGTCCGGGACGTACGCGCTGACCGCGACCGCCTCCGGGCACCTGCCCGCCAGCCAGCAGGTGCTGCTGAACGGGTACTCCGAGACGGCCCAGCTGACGCTGCCGCTCGAGCGCGAGGTGCACGGGTTCGTGCGCGCCCCGGGCGGAGCCCCGATGCCGGGCATCAGCGTCACCGCCGCCAGCGCGAGCGGCGAGATCGTGGCCAGCGGGGTCACCGATGCCGACGGCTGGTACCGGCTGACCGGCCTCGGCGACGGTGAGCACGTGCTGGTGGCCGGCGGCCACGAGCACGTGTCGGCCACGGTCGAGGTGACCAGCGGGGAAACCACCTCGGTGACCGTCCAGATCGGCGGCGTGGCCGCTTCCGGCCGGCCAGCCGCCGGCCTGAGCGGACCTCACAACTCGGAACCGGGCCCGGAGAATGAGTTCAGTGGAACAGTTTGAGCAGGTCCCGGTCAGCGGCCGGGTGCGCACGGCCGAGGGCGCGTCCATCACCGGCGCGGCGGTAACGCTGGCCGACCTGTCCGGCCGCCAGGTCGCGGTGGCCCGGACCGACACGGCCGGCCAGTACCAGCTGGCCGCCCCCGGCGCGGGCTCGTACCTGGTGATCGTGTCCGCGCCCGGGCACCAGCCGGCCGCCTCGGTGCTGGCCGCCCCGGGCAGCGGCACCAGCCACGACATCGTGCTGCGGGGCGGCAGCGGCCTGGCCGGCGTCGTCCGGGCCGGCGGCTCGGGCCATCCGGTCGGCGGGGCCACGGTGACGGTAGCCAACGGCCGCGGCGAGATCGCCGGGGCGGCGACCACCGGCGCCGACGGCAGCTTCCGGCTCAGCCAGCTCCCCGAGGGCCAGTACACGGTGGTGGTGGCGGCGGCCGCCTACGCGCCGCTGGCGACCCAGGTGACCGTGGAAGAGGGCGAGCTGACCCAGCACGACGTCGAACTGCCCGCGTCCGGCCGGGTGGCCGGCACGGTGCTGACCGCCGACGGCGGCCAGCCGTTCCCGGCCGCCCAGGTGACGCTGACCAACGAGGTCGGCGCCGAGGTCGCGACGGCGACGGCGGACGCCGAGGGGCGGTTCACGCTGAACGACGTCCCGGCGGGTCGTTACACGCTCGTCGCGAGCGGTTACCGGCCTGGGGTGACAACGCTGCCCGCGGGCAACGGGCGCGCCCGGCAGGCGGACATAACGCTAGCGCTACCGGAGTGAACCCGGCGCCGGGCTGTGCGACCTGGCGGTATCCTCCCAGTGAGGGGCGCGTGAACAGGTACGTCACCGCCCCGCCGTACCGGTAGCGATCCGAGGAGCCCTGCGCAGTGAGCGCCAGCCACCCGGCCGCCGTCATCATCCTCGCCGCAGGCGAGGGCACCCGCATGAAGTCCGCACTCCCGAAGGTTCTGCATCCGCTGTGCGGGCGCAGCATGCTCGGGCACGCCATCGCCGCCGCCCAGGACCTGGACCCGGAGCGGCTGGTCGTGGTCGTGGGCCACGCCCGTGACCAGGTGGGCGCCCACGCCACCGGCGAGGCCCCGGACGCCAGGATCGTGATCCAGGATCACCAGGGCGGCACCGGGCACGCGGTGCGGTCGGTCATCGAGACCATCGGCCTGATCCCGGGCCAGGTGATCGTGACCTACGGCGACATGCCGCTGCTGCGCCCGGCCACGCTGGCCGCGCTGGCCCGCGAGCACGACAAGGCCGGCAACGCGGTGACCGTGCTGACCGCCCGGGTGCCCGACCCCACCGGCTACGGGCGCATTGTCCGGGACGCCGCCGGCGCGCTGACCGGGATCGTGGAGCAGAGAGACGCGACCGCCGAAGAGCGGCAGATCGACGAGATCAACTCGGGCTGCTACGCGTTCGACGGCGCGCTGCTGGCCGACGCGATCAAGCGGCTGCCGTCGGCCAACGCCCAGGGCCAGGAGTACCTCACCGACGTGGTCGGCATCCTGGGGGGCGACGGGCACCCGGTGGGCACGCTGGTGGCCGCGGACGCGACCGAGGTCGAGGGCGTGAACGACCGGGTGCAACTGGCCCAGGCCCGGCGGATCTACAACGACCGGCTGCTCGAGCACTGGATGCGGGCCGGCGTGACCATCGTCGACCCCGCCACCACCTGGCTGGACGTGCAGGTCACGCTGGCCCAGGACGTCGAGATCGGGCCGTCCACCCAGCTCCAGGGCCGGACCACGGTCGGCGCCGGGGCCCAGGTCGGCCCGGGTGTCGTACTCAAGGACACCGTGGTCGGGGCCGGGGCCAGCGTCATCAACGCGGTCTGCGACCAGTCCGAGATCGGCCCGGAGGCCACCGTCGGCCCGTACACCCGGCTGCGGCCGGGGTCGCGGCTGGGCCGCGGGGCCCGGGCGGGCAGCTTCGTGGAGATGAAGAACGCGGTCGTCGGCGAGGGCACCAAGGTGCCCCACCTGACCTACGTGGGCGACGCCGACATCGGCGCGGGCTCCAACATCGGCGCCGCCACCGTGTTCGTCAACTACGACGGCGTGGCCAAGCACCGCACCACGGTAGGAGACCAGGTCCGCATCGGCAGCGACACCATGCTGGTGGCGCCGGTCGAGATCGGCGACGGCGCCTACACGGCGGCCGGGTCGGTCATCACCCAGAACGTCCCGCCCGGGGCGCTCGGCATCGGCCGGGCCGGCCAGCGGAACATCCCCGGCTGGGTCACCCGGCGCCGGGCCGGCACTCCGTCCGCGGCCGCCGCCGAAGCGGCCCTGGCCGAGGGCAACGAGCAGGAGGGGCAAGCCGAATGAGCGGCATCCAGGCGGCCAGCGAGAAGCGGATGATGCTCGTCTCCGGGCGGTCCTTCCCCGAACTGGCCGAGGAGGTGGCGGCCTGCCTCGGCATCGAGCCCACGCCGACCCGGCTGTTCGACTTCGCCAACGGTGAGATCTTCGTCCGCTTCCTGGACTCGGTGCGCGGCTGCGACGTGTTCGTGCTGCAGAGCCACACCGCGCCGATCAACCAGTGGATCATGGAGCACCTGATCATGGTCGACGCGCTCAAGCGGGCGTCGGCCAAGCGGATCACGGTGGTCATGCCGTTCTTCGGCTACGCCCGCCAGGACAAGAAGAACCGCGGCCGCGAGCCGATCTCGGCCCGGCTGATGGCCGACCTGTTCGCCACCGCCGGCGCGCACCGGCTGATGGCGGTGGACCTGCACACCGCGCAGATCCAGGGCTTCTTCGACGGCCCGGTCGACCACCTGTTCGCGCTGCCGATCCTGGCCGACTACATCGAGGACAAGCTCGACCTGAGCCAGGTCACGGTGGTCGCGCCGGACGCTGGCCGGGTGCGGATGTGTGAGCGCTGGACCGACCGGATCGGTGCCCCGCTGGCCATCATCCACAAGCGCCGGGACCCGGACGTGGCCAACCAGGTCAAGATGTTCGAGGTCGTCGGCCAGGTCGAGGGGCGGACCTGCATGCTGGTCGACGACATGATCGACACCGGCGGGACCATCACCAAGGCCGCCGAGGCGCTGTTCGAGCAGGGCGCGGCCAACGTGATCGTGGTCGCCACCCACGGCGTGCTGTCCGGCCCGGCCGTCGACAACCTCAAGAACTCGCAGATCAGCGAAGTCGTGGTCACCAACACGCTGCCGATCCCGGACGAGCGCCGGTTCGACAAGCTCACCGTGCTGTCGATCGCGCCGTTGCTCGCCCGCGCGATCAACGAGGTGTTCAGCGACGGCTCGGTCACCAGCCTGTTCGACGGCCAGAGCTGACGCCGCGCGCCGCGGCGCCGCTCGTCTGCTGCTCGTCCAGGGTGACCGCCGCGCCGAACCCCCGCTGACGCGACGGCCACCCCTTCCGTCCCCCCGGCTTTGCGCTACGGCTGTGTCCAGCCGCACCCTGCCCAACCGGGCTGGCCGCCGCGCTCGGCGGCGGCCAGCCGGTCTGCGCGCGGCCCGCCCGCGCCTTGCCCCGTGTACGCGAGCGGGCCGCCGTCCCTTGTGAGAGGCCGCAAGGGACGTTCCTGCCGGGACGATGGCCCGGTCACCGCGAACCGCGCCCCTGTAGCGGTCCCCGGTGACCGGACCGGCCCCGTTCCCCCCGTCCTCCCGGTCTCCCGCTCCGGAAGTTGACCCGATCGTGGCAGCCAGGCCTTTCGCGGGGATTGAGCGGCGATTGCGCGAGTGGCCGCGTGTGCGATTTACGTACCGGTGCATTCGTGATTAAGTGGCTCTGTCCCGAGATCCCGGAGGCAACAGAGATCGTGAACCCGGGCGGATCAGGCTGATGCGGTTCCGGTTGCTGGGACCGCTCGAGGTCCACACCGGACCGGACTGGACGCCCGTCCGGGCGGCCAAGTGGAAAGCGGTGCTGGCCCGGCTGCTGCTGAGCGCGGGGCAGATCGTGCCCACCGACACCCTGATCGACGAGCTGTGGGGCGACAGCCCACCGGCCACGGCCACCAACCTGGTCAGCCTCTACATGCTCCGGCTGCGCCGGTTCATCGGCGACGGCGAGGGCGAGCTGATCCGCACCCGGTCGCCGGGCTACCAGCTGGTCATCGGCCCGGACGACCTGGACACCCAGCGCTTCACGGTGCTGTTCAGCCAGGGGCGCCAGGTACTCACCGACGCCGCCGACCCGGAGCTGGCCGCCCGCCTGCTGGCCGAAGCGCTCGACCTGTGGCGTGGCGCCGCCCTGGCCGACGTCCCGCCGTCGCCCTTCGTCGAGGCCGAGGCCGGACGGCTGAACGAGCTGCGGCTGGCCGCCACCGAGCTGTACCTCGAAGCCGAGATCGCCTGCGGGCGCCAGCGCGACGTGATCCCGGAGCTCCAGCGGCTGCTGGCTGACCACCCGATCCGGGAGGAGCTGTGGCTGCTGCTGATCCGGGCGCTGGACGGTGCCGGACGCCGCGCTCAGGCCCTCACCGCCTACGAGCAGGCCCGCACCACCCTGGCCGACCAGCTGGGCGTCGATCCCGGGCGTGAGCTGCAGGAGCTGTTCCGGCGGCTGCTGCGGGACGACGAGCCGGTAACGCCCGCCGCCCCGGCTCCCGGCCGTACCGGGCCGGCGTCACCGCCGGCGCCCCCGGCCCCGGTGGCGCCGGGCGCTCCGGGGCGGGCCGCCGAGGAGCCGGCCACCGAGGACCGCCCGGCCGAGGAGCCCGGCGCCTCGTTCGCGCCGCTCCCGGACGGCGCGCCAGAGGTGCCGCCCGGTTCGATCGCGCTCGGCCGGATCGAGACCGGCCAGCCGGCCGCGGAACCGGTGGCCGAGCCGGCCCGGGCCTGGCCGGCCGCCACCGATGTGCGGCCGATGCAGCTGCCCGCCGACATCGGCGACTTCACCGGCCGGGAGATGCACGTCGAGCAGCTGACCCGGCTGCTGGCCGCCAGCGAGGACGACGACAACCCCGGCGCTGTGCGGGTGGCCCTGGTGGCCGGGGCAGGTGGCCTGGGCAAGACCACGCTGGCGGTGCACGCGGCCCACCGGCTGCGGTCCCAGTACCCGGACGGGGTGCTCTACGTGGACCTGCACGGAGCCGGGCCGCAGCCGCTGCCGCCGGCCGAGGTGCTGGCCCGGTTCCTGCGCGACCTGGGCGTCCGGGAGAACCAGATCCCGGTCGATGAGGACCAGCGGTCGGCGCTGTTCCGTACCCGGCTGAACGGGCGCCGGGTCATGCTGCTGCTGGACAACGCCCGGGACGCGGCCCAGGTGCGGCCGCTGCTGCCGGGCAGCGCCAGCTGCGCGGTGATCGTCACCAGCCGCCGCCGCCTGGCCGACCTGGTCGGCGGCGGCATGGTGCACCTGAACGTGCTCGACGACGCGGAGGCGCTCGCGCTGTTCAGCCGGATCGTGGGGGCCGAGCGGGCCGCGGCCGAGCCCGACGCCACCGCCGAGCTGCTGGTGGCCTGCGCCGGCCTGCCGCTCGCCATCCGCATTTCCGCCGCCCGGCTGGCCGCCGCCAGCACCTGGACGATCCGGTCGCTGGCGGACGAGATCAGCGACGAGCACCGGCGGCTGGACGAGCTCAAGGTCGGCGACCTCGCCGTCCGGGCCAGCTTCGAGGTCAGCTTCTCCAGCCTGCCCGGCCCGGCCGGACCGGGCGACGTGAGCGCCGCCCAGGCGTTCCGGGCGCTCGGCCTCTGGCAGGGCCAGTCCATCAGCCTGGCCGCGGCGGCCGCGCTGACCGGTCAGCCGGAGAACCGGGTGGCCGCCGCGCTCGATGTGCTGTTCGACGCGCATCTGCTGGAGTCGCCCAGCCCGCGCCGGTACCAGTTCCATGACCTGCTGCGGGTCTACGCCGCCGAGCGGGCCGAAGAGGAGATCCCGCCCGGGGAGCGGGCGGCCGCCACGCGGCGGCTGCTGTCCTGGTACGTGCACACCGCCAGCGCCGCGTCGCAGGTCCTGTCCCCGCACCGGTACCGGATCGAGCTGGACGAACCCGAGGCGGGCATCCGGCCGCTGACGTTCGCGACCGCCGGCCGGGCGCTGGCCTGGTACGAGGCCGAGCGGGCCAGCCTGATCGCGGCCACCCGGGAGGCGGCCGCGCTCAAGTTCGACGATGCCGCCTGGCAGCTCCCGACCTCGGTGTACAGCGTGCTCAACCGGCGCGGCAACTGGGCCGACTGCGTGGTGCTGCAGCGGATCGCCCTGGCCAGCGCCCGGCGGGCCGGCCACCGCCAGGCCGAGGCCTGGGTGCTGAACAACCTGGGCGAGGCGCTGGCCCGGCGGAACGGCGCCGAGGCGATCGGGGACCTGGAGCAGTCCATCGCCATCCGGCGTGAGATCGGGGACCGCTACGGCGAGGCCCAGGCCGTCAACAACCTTGGCGATGTCTACCTCGAGCTCGGGCGGCCGGAAGACGCCCGGGCGATCCTGCAGCGGTCGCTGGCGCTGCAGCAGCAGGGCGGCTACCGCTATTTCGAGGGAATCGCCCTGGTCAACCTGGGTGAGAGCTATCTGCTGCTCGATGGCTTCGACGAGGCGATCGAGTACCTGCAGCGGGCCCGGGTCGTGTTCGCCGAGCTGGACATCGCCTCGGGGGAGGGCTGGGTGCTGTACAGCCTGGGCCGGGCCTACGCCAGTCTCGGCCGGGCCGGCGAGGCGCTTGGCTACCTGGACGAGGCCCTGTCCGTCCGCCGGTCCACCGGTGACCTCCGCAACCAGGCCCTCACGCTCAAGCTCATCGGCGAGGTCAACGAGAGCGTCGGCGACGCCGGGGCCGCCCGAGCCTCCTGGAGCCAGGCGCTCACCCTGTTCGGTGAGCTGGGCGACGAGGCCCAGGCGGCCGAGCTGGCCGGGACCATGGAGACCCTGGCCGCGCCGTAAGCAGGTGCTATCCCGGCGGACAGGTTAATGGCGCATTGCTGGCACCTGGCCGTGGCCTGATTCTCCCCGTATCGCCGGTATTCGGAGGATTAGGCTGCTTCCTGCAAGGGGGCCGAACTATCAGTTCGTCCGGGCTCCCGGGGGCAATGTTCAGGAGACGGCGAGGTAAGGGGACATCATGAGCGAGGACTCTGAATTCACCGCGCACGGCATGGGCAGCGACGCCGAGCCGGCCGGTATGGGCAGTGATGCCCGGCCGCAGGGGATGGGGAGCGACGCGGAGCCGCAGGGCATGGGCAGCGACGCGGAGCCGCAGGGCATGGGCAGCGACGCGGAGCCCGACGGTATGGGCAGCGACGCGGAGCCCGACGGTATGGGCAGCGACGACCAGCCGCAGGGCATGGGGAGCGATGACCAGCCCGCCGGCATGGGCAGTGACGACCAGCCCGCTGGTATGGGGAGCGACTCCCAGCCGCAGGGCATGGGCAGTGACGCGCAGCCGCAGGGGATGGGCAGCGACGCCGAGCCGCGGGGCATGGGCAGCGACGAGCCCGGTAACTGATCTGCGGTAGCGATCCAGCCCGGGCGGTGCGGCGTGGGCCGCGCCGCCCGGGGACGCGTCCGGCCTGGGACACGTCCCGGGCCAACGTCGGCTACACTGCGGGGGCGGCCTTGTCTGCTGGCGCTGCCCGCTGGTCCGGCGCGGCGCCGCTCCCCCCGGGTCGTGCACGGCATGCGAACCGGCCCGTCGGCCCGGGTGACGCTGCCGGAGAGAAATACCCATCGCTTGAGGAGTGACCACCGTGCCTGAGGTCCGCATCGCCGCCCAGCCGCGCACCGAGTTTGGCAAGGGCGCCGCCCGGCGTGCGCGCCGCGCGGGCCTGGTGCCTGCCGTGCTCTACGGCCACGGCGAAGAGACGCGCCACGTCGTGCTGCCCGGCCACGAGCTGATGCTCGCGCTGAAGACGCCGAACGTGCTGATCCAGCTGGATGGCATTCCCGGCGTCACCGGCCTGGCCCTGCCCAAGTCCGTGGACCGGGACCCGATCAAGGGCTTCATCGAGCACGCCGACCTGATCCTGGTCCGCCGGGGCGAGAAGGTCACGGTCGAGATCTCGGTCCGGGTCACCGGCGAGGTGGCCCCCGACGGCATGCTCAACCAGCAGGTGGTTCAGCTTCCGGTCGAGGCCGACGCCACCAACATCCCGGACGGCATCGACGTCGACGTCGAGGGCATGGCGGTCGGTGCTTCGATCCACGCCAGCGACCTCGAGCTTCCGCCGGGCACGACCTTGGCGGTCGACCCGGAGACGCTGATCCTGCACGTGATGGCGGCGCCGACCGCCGAGCAGCTTGAGGCCGAGATCGGTGCGCCCGAGGGTGCCGAGGTGCCCGAGCCGGTCGGCGAGTCCGAGGCTGAGTCCGCCGACGAGGCCGACGAGAGCTGACCCGTTCGCTGAATGCGGGCCCCGTGGGTGAAGAAGGACCCGGCGATGGCGGACGACCGCTGGATCATCGCCGGGCTCGGCAACCCGGGCCCGGAGTACGCCGGTAACCGGCACAACGCCGGTCACATGGTGGTGGACCTGCTCGCCGAGCAGCTGGGCGTCCGGTTCAAGGCGCACCGGACCCGCAACGAGATCGCCGACAGCAGGCTGGCCGGCGTCCCGGTCACGCTGGCCAAGCCGCGTACCTACATGAACGAATCGGGCGGCCCGGTGGCCGCGCTGGCCTCCTTCTACAAGGTGCCGCCGGAACGGGTGGTCGTCGTGCACGACGAGCTCGACATCCCGTTCGGGGCCATCCGGCTCAAACTCGGCGGGGGTGACAACGGCCACAACGGCCTGCGCTCGGTCACCCGGTCCCTCGGTACCAACGCCTACAACCGGGTCCGGGTCGGCATCGGCCGGCCGCCGGGGCGCATGGACGCGGCCACGTTCGTGCTGCGCGACTTCTCCGCCGCCGAGCGCAAAGAGCTGCCGCTGCTCATCGACCGCGGCGCCGAGGCGGTGGAGACGCTGCTGTCCAAGGGAATGGCCGCCACCCAGAACACGTTCCACGCTGACTGAACACGATCTGCGCGGGCGGAGCCCGCGTAGGGGGGTCTGGGGGGATTCGATCCCCCGAGGCCAACACCGCCCCCATCCCCAAGGAGCCCGCCGATGTCATCGGACGACGACCACCTCGCCCGGGATCTCGCCGTCGTGGCGGGACGCCGCCTGGTCGAGCTGCGGTCCCGTGGCGGCACCGCCGACGAGCTGCGACAGGCGGGCGACCAGATGGCGCACGAGTTCCTCACCACCGAGCTGGCCCGGCTGCGACCGGACGACGTCGTCCTGTCCGAAGAGGGCGCCGACGACCCGGCCCGGCTGAACGCGGACCGGGTGTGGATCGTCGACCCGCTCGACGGCACCCGCGAGTTCGGCGAGGCGCGCCGGACCGACTGGGCCGTGCACGTCGCGCTCTGGGAGCGGGCCGCGGGTGACCTCACCGCCGGGGCGGTGGCGCTGCCCGCCCAGGGTGAGGTACTGAGCACCGTGGCCCCGCCGCCGCTGCCCGCCGACCCGCCCGGCAAGCCGCTGCGGATCGTGGTCAGCCGGTCCCGGCCGGCCCCGTTCCTGCCGAAGATGGCCGAGCTGGCCGGCGCCGACCTCGACCCGCTCGGTTCGGCCGGCGCCAAGGTCGCGGCGGTGCTGCTCGGGGAGGCGGACGCCTACGTGCACGCGGGCGGGCAGTACGAATGGGACTCGGCCGCGCCGGTGGCGGTGGCCCGGGCGGCGGGCTTCCACGCGTCACGGATCGACGGCAGTGAGCTTTCCTACAATCAGGCCGACCTGCTCATGCCCGATATCCTGGTTTGCCCGCCGGTGCTGGCTGGAGCACTCCTGGACGCCATCCGCAACGCTCAGTCCTGACCCCGACGCCTCCTGGATGACCTGATGCGCACCGACTACACGCTGTCCCAGCTCGACGTGCTGGAAGCCGAATCGATCCACGTGATCCGCGAGGTCGCCGCCGAGTTCGAGCGGCCCGCGCTGCTGTTCTCCGGCGGCAAAGACTCGATCGTGATGCTCGCACTGGCCGAGAAGGCGTTCAGCCCGGCTCACATCCCGTTCCCGGTCATGCACGTGGACACCGGGCACAACTTCCCCGAGGTCCTCGACTTCCGCGACCGGCGGGTCGAGGAGCTGGGCGTCCGCCTGATCGTGGCCAGCGTGCAGGACTCGATCGACTCCGGCCGGGCGGTCGAGGAGACCGGCCGCTGGGTAAGCCGGAACCGGCTGCAGACCGTCACCCTGCTCGACGCGATCGAGGACAACCGCTTCGACGCCCTGTTCGGCGGGGCCCGCCGGGATGAGGAGAAGGCCCGCGCCAAGGAGCGCGTGTTCTCCTTCCGCGACGAGTTCGGGCAGTGGGACCCCAAGAACCAGCGGCCCGAGCTGTGGAACCTCTACAACACCCGGATCCGGCGTGGCGAGCACATCCGGGTGTTCCCGCTGTCGAACTGGACCGAGCTCGACATCTGGGCCTACATCGAGCGGGAGCAGCTCGAGATCCCCTCGATCTACTACGCCCACGAGCGCGAGGTCTTCGAGCGGGACGGCATCCTGCTGGCCGTGAACGAATACCTGCCGCTGGCCGAGAACGAATCGCCGTTCACGTCCACGGTCCGGTACCGGACGGTGGGCGACATGACGATCACCGGGGCGGTGCAGTCCACCGCGGCCACCGTCGGCGAGGTGATCACCGAGGTCGCGGCCACCCGGATCACCGAGCGCGGCGCGACCCGGGCCGACGACCGGACCAGTGAAGCGGCGATGGAAGACCGCAAGCGAGAGGGCTACTTCTGATGGACATCCTGCGGTTCGCCACCGCCGGCTCGGTCGACGACGGTAAGTCCACGCTCATCGGGCGGCTGCTGTACGACTCCAAGGCGATCTTCGAGGACCAGCTCGAGGCGGTCGAGCGGACGTCACGGGACCGCGGCGAGGAGACCCCCAACCTCGCGCTGCTGACCGACGGCCTGCGGGCGGAGCGGGAGCAGGGCATCACGATCGACGTCGCCTACCGCTACTTCGCCACCCCGCGGCGGAAGTTCATCATCGCCGACACCCCCGGGCACATCCAGTACACCCGCAACATGGTCACCGGCGCCTCCACCGCCGACCTGGCGGTGGTCCTGGTCGACGCCCGCAACGGGCTGACCGAGCAGAGCCGCCGCCACGCCTTCCTGGCCACCCTGCTCCAGGTTCCGCACCTGGTGCTCGCGGTCAACAAGATGGACCTGGTCGGCTACGACCAGGCCGTGTTCGAGGAGATCGCCGACGAGTTCTCCAAGTTCGCGGCCAAGCTCGACATCGGGGACCTGACCTTCATCCCGATCTCGGCCCTGCACGGCGACAACGTGGTCCAGCGTTCGTCCAACATGGCCTGGTACGACGGGCCGTCGCTGCTGCACCACCTGGAGCACGTGCACATCGCGTCCGACCGCAACCTCATCGACGTGCGGTTCCCGGTCCAGTACGTGATCCGGCCGCACCAGGCCACCGACCCCGGGCTGCACGACTACCGCGGGTACGCGGGTGAGGTGGCCGGCGGGGTGATCCGCCCGGGCGACGAGGTGATGCACCTGCCGTCCGGGTTTACCACCACCGTGCGCGGGGTGGAGGCCGCGGGCCACCCGGTCGAGGAGGCGTTCCCGCCCATGTCGGTCACGCTGCTCCTGGACGACGACGTGGACATCTCCCGGGGTGACATGATCTGCCGCCCCAACAACCGGCCCGCCGTGACCCAGGACGTCGAGGCCATGGTCTGCTGGATGGCCGGCGACCGGCCGCTCACCCCGCGCAGCCGCCTGATCGTCAAGCACACCACCAACACGGTCAAGGCCATCGTTCGCGACCTGCACTACCGGATCGACGTGAACACCCTGCACCGGGACGAGAGCGCCACCCAGCTGGGGCTGAACGAGGTGGGCCGGGTGACGCTGCGGCTGACCCAGCCGATCTTCTCCGACGCCTACAGCCGCAACCGGCTGACCGGCGGGCTGATCCTCATCGACGAGGCGACCAACAGCACCGCGGGCGCGGCCATGATCACCGACGCGCGGTGAGTGACGGCGAGGCGGCGGCTCCGGCTCCGGCCGGCGGGCCCTTCGGCGAGCTGGCCCGCTACGTCGAGATCCCGCGGGTCGGCGGGCTGCGGCTGGCACCCGACGGCAGCTGGCTGGCCGCGGTGGTGCAGACGCTCAGCCCGGACCGGAAGAAGTACGTCAGCAGCATCTGGCGGCTGCCCGCGCACCCCGGTGACGACGCCGCCCCGCGCCGCCTGACCTGGTCCGAGGACGGGGAGAAGGCCCCCCGGTTCCAGCCCGACGGCTCGCTGCTGTACCTGTCCAAGCGACCCGGCCAGCAGGCCGGGAAGGACGACGGCGCGGCCGCCGACGAGGCGACCCTGTGGCGGCTACCCGCCGATGGCGGCGAGGCCGTCCGGGTAGCGGCGCTGCCCGGCGGGGTGAGCGCGGCCGAGACCGCTGCCGATAGCCCTGAAATAGCGCTGGCGGTCCCGGTCCTGCCCGCTGCCGGGGATGACGCGGAGCTGCGCAAGGCCCGCGAGGACGCCGGGGTCACCGCGATCCTGCACGAGTCGGTCCCGGTCCGCTACTGGGACCACGACCTCGGCCCGGCCGAGCTGCGGCTGTTCGCGCTGGCGGCCGGGGACGAGGGCGCGCCCCGCGACCTCACCCCCAGCCCGGGCCGGGCCCTGGACCAGCAGTCGTTCACCCTGAGCGCGGACGGCCGCACGGTGGTGACCAGCTGGCGGCGCTGGGACTCGCCGAGCGAACTCCGGGCCGAACTGGTGGCCATCGACGTGGCCGACGGCAGCCGCCGCACGCTGCTGTCCGCCACCGGCACCGACTTCGAGCAGCCGCTGACCTCACCGGACGGTCGCTGGGTCGCCTGCGTCCGGTCCGGGCACCACACCCCGGACGCTCCCGGGGACCAGACGGTCGTGCTCACCGGCCTGACCGGTGACTCCGGCCCGCGGGACCTGCTGGCGGGCTTCGACCGGTGGCCCGCCGAGCTGGCCTGGGCGCCGGACTCCAGCGCGCTCTACTTCACCGCCGACGACCAGGGCCGCCGGCCGGTGTACCGGGTGCCGGTGGCGGAGACGACGGCATCCGGCGCGGTCACCCGGATCAGCGCCGACGACGGCGCCTACACCGACCTCAGCCCGTCGCCCGACGGCCGGTACGTGTACGCGCTGCGCTCGTCGGTGGACGAGCCGCCCACCCCGGTCCGGCTGGAGGCCGCCGAGGGCCAGAAGCCGGCCCGGCTGGCCAGCCCCGGCAGCCCGCTGACTCTGCCCGGCCACCTGACCGAGATCGAGGCGGCCGCCGACGACGGCACCCCGATCCGCAGCTGGCTGGTGCTGCCGCGCGGAGCCTCGGTGGCGAGCCCGGCGCCGCTGCTGCTGTGGGTTCACGGCGGCCCGATGTCGAGCTGGAACTCCTGGTCCTGGCGGTGGAACCCGTGGCTGCTGGCCGCCCGCGGGTACGCGGTGCTGCTGCCCGACCCGGCCCTGTCGACCGGGTACGGCCTGGACTTCATCGCAAGGGCCTACCACCAGTGGGGCGACCGCCCGTTCGCCGACGTGATGGCGGCCACCGACGCGGCGCTGGCCCGCCCGGACATCGACGGCACGCGGACGGCCATGATGGGCGGGTCCTACGGCGGCTACATGGCCAACTGGATCGCCGGCCACACCGACCGGTTCGGCGCCATCGTCAGCCACGCGGGCCTGTGGGTGCTGGACCAGATGTTCGGCACCACCGACGCGCCGATGTTCTGGCGGCCGCAGTTCGGCGACCCCCTCACCTCGCCCGAACGGTACGAGGCGAACTCTCCGCACCGGCACCTCGGCCAGATCCGCACGCCGATGCTGGTCATCCACGGCGACAAGGACTACCGGGTCCCGGTCGGCGAGGCGCTGCGGCTGTGGTGGGACCTGAACCGGCACGGCGCCGAGGCCAAGTTCCTGTACTTCCCGGACGAGAACCATTGGATCCTCACCCCCGGGCACGCCACCGTCTGGTACGAAACCGTGTTCGCGTTCCTGGCCCAGCACGTCCTCGGCGAGCCTTGGCGCCGCCCCGAGCTGCTATGAGCGCGGCTGGGCCTAGGCTGGACGACATGGCTCGCGCTGACCTGGACAAGCGCCCCGGTGAAGTCGCCGCGATGTTCGACGAGCTCGCCGGGCGTTACGACCTGCTCAATGACCTGCTCTCGGCCGGGCAGGTCCGGCTCTGGCGCCGGGTGGTGGCCCGCGCGGTGGCCGCCCGCCCCGGGGAGCGGATCCTGGACCTGGCCGCGGGCACCGGCACCTCCACCGTCACGTTCGCGACGACCGGCGCCGACTGCGTAGCCTGCGACTTCTCGATCGGCATGCTGCGGGCGGGCATCACCCGGGTGCGAGCCGACGTCGACGGCCCCCAGCCCGCCTTCGTGGGCGGCGACGCGCTCCGGCTGCCGTTCGCCGACGGGGTGTTCGACGCGGTCACAATCTCCTTCGGCCTCCGCAACGTCGCCGACACCGAGCGCGCCCTGGCCGAGATGCTCCGCGTCACCCGCCCCGGTGGCAGGCTCGTGATCTGCGAGTTCTCCCAGCTGACGATCAAGCCGCTGCGGATCCTCTACGAGCGCTACCTGGCCCGCGCCCTGCCGGCCGTGGCCCGGCGGGTGTCCCGCAACCCGGCCGCCTACGACTACCTGGCTGAGTCCATCGTCGACTGGCCCGGCCAGGCGGAGCTGGCCCGCAAGCTCCGCACGGCCGGCTGGTCGGCCGTTGAGTGGCGCAACCTGACCGGCGGCATAGTCGCCGTCCACACGGGGCGTCGGCCTGCCTGAGGGCTATGCCTGCGGCCACCCGGATGTGCGGGGGAGGCCACGGGCCGTTAAGGTGCCAGGTGGCCCGGGTCGAGAGGTGGGTCAGTGGTGCGGCGCGCTGAGTGGCCGGCTACGTTTCCCAGTACCGGGCAGGCGTAAACTAATGGCAAAGAACTTGTGAAGAGGTTCACAAGCGAGCTCCGGCGCAGAACCTCCCGGTCGGACCGCCAAACGGCCAGCCCCCAGCACGTCCAGGCAAAAGGCAAAGTCAGGAACGCATCCCGTGACCGAGCAGGCTTCCCCCCAGGCCTCCACTGGTCTCGCCCCGTCCACAGCGCCGGGCGCGGCCGGTGAGGCGGACGTCATCGTGGTCGGCGCTGGCCCCTCGGGGTCGAGCACGGCCTACTACCTCGCCCAGGCGGGGCTTGACGTGCTGGTGCTGGAGAAGAGCCGGTTCCCCCGGGAGAAGGTGTGCGGCGACGGCCTGACCCCGCGCGCGGTCAAGGCGCTGGTCGCGATGGGCGTGCCGATCCCCGAGGAAGACGGCTGGCTGCGCAACAAGGGCCTGCGGGTGATCGGGGCCGGGATGCGGCTCGAGCTGCCCTGGCCCGAGCTGACCAGCTACCCCGGCTACGGCCTGGTGCGGACCCGGCTGGACTTCGACCAGCGGCTGGCCCAGCGCGCCCGCGAGGCCGGGGCCAAGGTGGCCGAGGGCGTCACCGTGACCGGCCCGGTGCTGGACGAGCGGACCGGCCGCATCATCGGGGTCACCGCCCGCCCCGAGGGCGGCGAACAGCAGGTGTACCGGTCCCGTCTCGTCGTCGCCGCCGACGGGAATTCTTCCCGCCTGTCGGTTTCCATGGGGCTGCGCAAGCGAGACGACCGGCCGATCGGGGTGGCGGTCCGCGCCTACTACACCAGCCCGCGGCACGAGGACGACTACCTCGAGTCCTGGCTCGACCTGTGGGATCAGGACCGGCTGCTGCCCGGCTACGGCTGGATCTTCGGCATGGGCGACGGCACCAGCAACATCGGGCTGGGCCTGCTGAACACCTCCGGCGCGTTCGGCAACACCGACTACCGCGCGCTGCTGCGCCGCTGGCTCGCCGGCATGCCTGGTGAGTGGGGGTTCACCGAGGAGAACCGGGTCGGCCCGATCCGCGGGGCGGCGCTGCCGATGGCGTTCAACCGCACCCCGGCCTACACCGACGGCCTGCTGCTGGTGGGCGACGCGGCCGGGATGATCAACCCGTTCAACGGCGAGGGCATCGCCTACGCGATGGAGTCGGGCGAGATCGCCGCCCGCCTGGTGGCCCAGGCGCTGGCCTGGCCGGACGCGGCCGGCGCGGAACGGGTGCTGCATGGTTACCCCCGCGTGCTCGCGGACGCGTACGGAGGCTACTACGCTCTCGGGCGGGCGTTCGTGAAGGCGATCGGCCGGCCTGAGCTGATGCGCTTCGCTACGCGGCACGCCATGTCGCGCCCGGCGCTGATGCGTTTCGCCCTGAAACTGCTCGCGAACCTGACCGACACGCGCGGCGATGCCTCCGACCGGCTGATCAACGCCATGACCAAGCTGGCGCCCGCGCGCTAGTGACGCCCCATGAGAAGCGAATGTGGATACCGTGCCTGAGATGAAAATGCAGAGGGGGACCGGGAACCAATGAGCGGTTATGTGCCCATCCTCATCCTGGGCGTCCTGGCGGTCGTGTTCGCGATCTTCTCGATCGTCATCGGCGCGCTGACCGGTCCCAAGCGCTGGAACCGGGCCAAGCTGCAGGCCTACGAGAGCGGCATCGAGCCGACTCCGCAGCCACCGGGTGGCGGCCGCTTCCCGGTCAAGTACTACCTGACCGCGATGTTGTTCATCCTGTTCGACATCGAGATCGTCTTCCTCTATCCGTGGGCGGTCACGTTCAACAAGCTCGGGGCCTTCGGCCTCATCGAGATGGTCACGTTCGTCGTTACTGTGCTGATCGCGTACGCCTACGTCTGGCGGCGCGGCGGCCTGGAGTGGGATTAGTCATGGGCCTAGAAGAAATGCTGCCGAGCGGCTACCTCCTGACCACGGTCGAGAAGGTGGCCGGCTGGGCCCGCCGCAGTTCGGTGTGGCCCGCAACGTTCGGCCTCGCCTGCTGCGCGATCGAGCTGATGCAGACCGGTGGCCCGCGCCACGACCTGGCACGGTTCGGCATGGAGCGGGCGTCCAACACCCCGCGGCAGGCCGACCTGATGATCGTGGCGGGCCGGGTCAGCCAGAAGATGGCCCCGGTGCTGCGGCAGGTCTACGACCAGATGGCCGCGCCCAAGTGGGTGATCTCGATGGGGGTCTGCGCCTCCAGCGGCGGGATGTTCAACAACTACGCGATCGTCCAAGGCTGCGACCACATCGTGCCGGTCGACATCTACCTGCCCGGCTGCCCGCCGCGGCCGGAGATGCTGCTCGACGCGATCGTCAAGCTGCACGACCGGATCGAGAACATGAAGCTCGGCAAGAACCGGGAGCGCCAGATCGAGGAGCTGGAGGAGGCCCGGCTGGCCCGGCTGCCGCTGTACACCCAGGCGCTGCCGACCCAGCAGCTGCTCCAGCTCGGCGACCGGCCCCCGCTGCCCGGCGCCGGGCACGGCGACAGCGCCGAGCACGAGGCGTCCGGGGCGGAGGCGCACCGATGAGCGACAACGGCGCCGGCGAGCCCGCGGGCGCCGAAGAAAGCGTGAACCTGCCCGCGCAGGCCGGTCAGGAACGGCTCAGCGAGCCGGTCACCCGGCACGGCCTGTTCGGGGTCACGAGCTCCGGTGACACGTCGGGCTACGGCGGGCTGCTGGTCCGGGTGCCGCCCGAGGTGTCCACCCCGCGGCCCTACGGCGGCTACTTCGACGAGCTGAGCGACGAGCTGGCCCGGGTGCTGGAGGCCGACGGCACCGGCTTCGGCGACGCGATCGAGCGGGTCATCGCCGACCGTGGTGAGCTGACCTTCCACGTCCGCCGGGAGCGGCTGGCCGAGGTGGCCACCAAGCTCCGGGACGAGCCCACGCTGGCCTTCGAGCTCTGCACCGGGGTCTCCGGGGTGCACTACCCGGCCGAGACCGGCCGCGAGCTGCGGGCCGTCTACCACCTGCTGTCGATCACCAAGAACCGCCGGGTGCGGCTGGAGGTGACCGCGCCGGACAACGACCCGCACATCCCGTCGCTGGTCGACGTCTACCCCGCACTGGACTGGCACGAGCGGGAAACCTGGGACTTTTTCGGAATCATCTTCGACGGGCACCCGTCGCTGACCCGGATCCAGATGCCGGACGACTGGAAGGGTCACCCCCAGCGCAAGGACTACCCACTCGGCGGCATCCCCGTCGAGTACCGCGGCACCAAGGTGCCGCCGCCTGATGAGCGGAGGTCGTACGCATGACGAGCCAGTCGGCGCCGCGCGCCGCGGGGCTGGATGACGGGACAGCCGAAGGCCGTGTCTACAACGTCTCCGGCCAGGACTGGGACGAGCTGGTCGCGGCGGCGGACCTGGCCGCGGATACTCCGGGCACCGGGCACATGGTCATCAACATGGGTCCTCAGCACCCGTCCACGCACGGCGTGCTGCGGCTGATCCTGACCCTGGACGGCGAGACCGTCACCGAGTGCCGGGTGGGCATCGGCTACCTGCACACCGGCATCGAGAAGAACATGGAGTACCGCACCTGGACGCAGGGCGTCACGTTCTGCACCCGGGCGGACTACCTGATGCCGATCTTCAACGAGATGTCGTACTGCCTGTCGGTGGAGCGGCTGCTCGGCATCGAGGACCGGATCCCGGACCGGGCGCAGATCATCCGCGTGCTGATGATGGAGCTCAACCGGATCGGCTCCCACCTCGGCGGGCTGGGGCCGTTCGGCCTGGAGCTGGGCGCGACCACGATCTTCCTGCAGGGCGTGCGCATGCGGGAGAACGTGCTCGACCTGATGGAGCTGATCACCGGGCTGCGGATGAACCACGCCTACATCCGGCCCGGCGGCGTGGTCCAGGACCTGCCGCCGGGGGCGTTGGAGAAGATCCGCGAATTCCTCCGCCAGGCACCGCGCTGGACCGGCGACCTGCACAAGCTGATGGACGAGAACCCGGTCTTTGTCGGCCGGACGAAGAACATCGCCTACCTCGACCTGGAGGGCTGCATCGCGCTGGGCATGACCGGGCCGATCCTGCGCAGCGCCGGCCTGCCGTGGGACCTGCGCAAGAGCCAGCCGTACTCCGGGTACGAGACCTACGAGTTCGAGGTGCCGACCCGGACCACCTGCGACACCTACGGCCGGTACGCGATCCGGATGGACGAGATCGACCAGAGCCTGGCGATCATCGAGCAGTGCGTGGACCGGCTGACGGGCAAGCGCCCGGCCGAGGACCCGTGGATGATCCAGGACGCCAAGGTCGGCTGGCCGGCCCGGCTGTCGCTCGGGCCGGACGGGATGGGCCCGTCGCCCGAGCACATCGCGCACATCATGGGCCAGTCCATGGAGGCCCTCATCCACCACTTCAAGCTGGTGACCGAGGGGTTCCGGGTGCCCGCGGGCCAGGCCTACGTGCCGATCGAGTCGCCCAAGGGCGAGCTGGGCTGCCACGTCGTCTCCGACGGCGGCACCCGGCCCTACCGGGCGCACCTGCGCGACCCTTCGTTCCACCACCTGCAGGCGCTGGCCGCGCTCTGCGAGGGCGCGATGATCGCGGACGTCATCCCGGCCATCGCCAGTATTGATCCGGTCATCGGAGGGGTGGACAGGTAATGCCGTTCAGCGAGGAGGTCCGGGCGCGGCTGGAACCGGCGGTGGCCGAGATCATCGGCCGCTACCCCAAGCCCCGCTCGGCCCTGATGCCGCTGCTGCACCTGATGCAGTCGGAGGAGGGCTACATCTCCAACGACGCGATCAGGTACATCGCGAACCGGCTGGGCGTGACCGATACCGAGGTCACCGGCGTGACCAGCTTCTACTCGATGTACAAGCGGGCCCCGGTCGGCGAGTACCACGTCGGCGTCTGCACCAACACGCTGTGCGCGATCATGGGCGGTGACCAGATCCTGGCCACGCTGGAGGAGCACCTCGGCGTGGAGCCGGACGAGCCGACCGAGGACGGCAAGGTCAGCGTCGAGCACGTCGAGTGCAACGCCGCCTGCGACTACGCGCCGGTGGTCATGGTCAACTGGGAGTTCTTCGACAACCAGACCCCCGAGTCCGCGACCGCGCTGGTCGATGACCTGCGGGCCGGGCGTCCGGTCAAGCCGACCCGCGGCCCGGACCGGGTGTGCACCTGGCGGCAGACGTCGCGGGTGCTGGCCGGCTTCAACGACGGCCTCGCCGCCGAAGGCCCGGCGGCCGGCCCGGCCAGCCTGGTCGGGCTGGACATCGCCAAGGAACACGGCTGGACGGCGCCGGAACCGCCGGACGGCCCGAAAAGCAGCACTGACAGCAGCTCTGCCAGCAAGGGAGCGTCGCGTTGACCGACACGCTGACCCCCGTCCTCACCGCCCACTGGGATGAGCCGGACGGTTTCACGCTCGAGGGGTACCGCCGCACCGGCGGGTACCGGGCGCTGGTCCAGGCGCTGATCACGCCCCAGGACGACCTGATCGCCGCGGTCAAGGAGGCCGGCCTGCGCGGCCGCGGCGGCGCGGGCTTCCCGACCGGCATGAAATGGGGTTTCATCCCCCAGGGGGACGGCCGGCCGCACTACCTGGTGGTCAACGCGGACGAGTCCGAGCCGGGCACCTGCAAGGACGTCCCGCTGATGATGGCCAACCCGCACGCGCTGGTCGAGGGGGTCATCATCGCCGCCTACGCGATCCGCGCCCGGCATGCGTTCATCTACGTGCGCGGCGAGGTCGTGCACGTGGTCCGGCGGGTCCAGCAGGCCGTGGCCGACGCCTACGCGGCCGGCTACATCGGCCAGGACATCCTCAAGTCGGGCTACGACCTGGACGTGGTGGTGCACTCCGGGGCCGGCGCCTACATCTGCGGTGAAGAGACCGCGCTGCTCGACTCGCTCGAGGGCTTCCGTGGACTGCCGCGGCTCAAGCCGCCGTTCCCGGCCGTGGCCGGCCTGTACGCCAGCCCGACCGTCATCAACAACGTCGAGTCGATCGCCAGCGTCCCGTCGATCGTGGCCAACAGCGCCTCGTGGTTCGCCGACCTGGGCACCGAGAAGTCCAAGGGCTACGGCATCTTCTCGCTGTCCGGGCACGTCACCACCCCCGGCCAGTACGAGGCGCCGCTCGGCATCACGCTGCGCGAGCTGCTGGAGTTGGCGGGCGGGATCCGGGCCGGGCACCGGCTGAAGTTCTGGACCCCGGGCGGCTCGTCGGTGCCGCTGCTGACCGACGAGCACCTGGACGTGCCGCTCGACTTCGAGTCGGTGCAGGCGGCCGGCTCTCAGCTCGGCACCCGGGCCCTGCAGATGTTCGACGACACCACCTGCGTGGTGCGCGCGGTGCTCCGGTGGAACCAGTTCTACCAGCACGAGTCCTGCGGCAAGTGCACCCCGTGCCGCGAGGGCACGTACTGGATGACCCAGGTGCTGCAGCGGCTGGAAAGCGGCCAGGGCACCGACGAGGACCTGGACAAGCTGCTGGACATCTGTGACAACATCCTGGGCCGGGCGTTCTGCGCGCTGGGTGACGGTGCGACCAGCCCGATCACCTCGTCGATCCAGTATTTCCGGGACGAGTACATCGAGCACCAGAAGCGCGGCGGCTGCCCGTTCGACCCCGCCGCTTCGACCCTGTTCGGGAGCCGATAACCCATGACCGTGCAGGCAACCAGCGACTCCGGCGCGCCCGCGCCGGTCGAGACCGTGAACGTCACCATCGACAGCTTCGAGATCGCCGTGCCCAAGGGCACGCTGGTCATCCGGGCCGCCGAGCTGCTCGGGATCCAGATCCCGCGGTTCTGTGACCACCCGCTGCTGGACCCGATCGGGGCCTGCCGCCAGTGCCTGGTGGACGTCGAGGGCCAGCGCAAGCCGCTCGCCTCGTGCACCACCGTGTGCACCGAGGGGATGGTGGTGCGCACCCAGCTGAGCTCGCCGGTGGCGGAGAAGGCCCAGCGCGGCGTGATGGAGCTGCTGCTGGTCAACCACCCGCTCGACTGCCCCATGTGCGACAAGGGCGGCGAGTGCCCGCTGCAGAACCAGGCCATGACGAGCGGCCAGGGCGAGACCCGGTTCACCGACCAGAAGCGGACGTTCGAGAAGCCGGTCCCGATCTCGACCGAGGTGCTGCTGGACCGCGAGCGCTGCATCTCCTGCACCCGCTGCACCCGGTTCTCCGAGGAGATCGCGGGCGACCCGTTCATCGAGTTCATCGAGCGCGGGCCCAACCAGATGATCGGCACCGCCGCCGGTGAGCCGTTCGACTCCTACTTCTCCGGCAACACCGTGCAGATCTGCCCGGTCGGGGCGCTCACCGGGTCGGCCTACCGGTTCCGGGCCCGCCCGTTCGACCTGGTGTCGACGCCGAGCATCTGCGAGCACTGCGCGGCCGGCTGCCGGCAGCGCACCGACCACCGGCGCGGCCGGGTCACCCGGCGGCTGGCGGCCGACGACCCCAAGGTCAACGAGGAGTGGAACTGCGACAAGGGCCGGTGGGCGTTCACCTACGCCACCGAGCCCGACCGGCTGACCACGCCGCTGGTCCGCGACGAGGACGGGATCCTGGTCCCCGCCTCCTGGCCGGAGGCGATCCGGATCGCGGCCCAGGGCCTGCTGGCCGCCCGGCGCGGCCCGCTGCTGGCCGACCCGGGCCCGGTCAGCGGCGGCGGCCCGGCCGAGCTGCCGGTTGATAGCCCGCGGGGTGCCGCGGTGCTGACCGGCGGCCGCCTGACGCTGGAAGAGTCCTACGCCTACGCCAAGTTCGCCCGGGTCGCGCTGGGCACCAACGACATCGACATGCGGGCCCGGGCCCACTCGGCCGAGGAGGCCCGGTTCCTGTCCGCGCTCGTGGCCGGGCAGGGCATCCAGGTCAGCTACGACGACCTGGAGCGGGCGCCCGTCGTACTGCTGGCCGGGCTGGAGCCGGAGGACGAGTCGCCGATCGTCGAGCTGCGGCTGCGCAAGGCGATGCGGCGGCGCGAGACCAGCGTGTACGCCATCGCCGCGTTCGCCTCCCGCGGGCTGCAGAAGACGGCCGGTGTGCTGCTGGCCACCGCGCCCGGAGAGGAAGCGCGGGCGCTGACCCGGCTGGCCGACCCGTCCCCCACCCGGTCCCGGTCGGCCCGGGCCCAGACCCCGGACGCGGCGGACCAGCTGTGGCAGGACGCCGCCCGGGCGCTGACCGGTGCGGGCGCGATCATTCTGGTCGGCGAGCGGCTGGCGGAGACGCCGGGCGCGCTGTCGGCCGCCGCCCGGCTGGCCGAGACCACCGGCGCCCGGCTGGCCTGGATCCCGCGCCGGGCCGGCGAGCGGGGCGCGATCGAAGCCGGCGCCCTGCCCGGGCTGCTGCCGGTCGGGCGCCCGGTCGGCGACACCGGTGCCCGGGCCGAGGTGGCGCGGGCCTGGGGAGTCGCGTCGCTGCCGTCCGAGCCCGGCCGTGACACCAGCGGCATCCTGGCCGCGGCGGCCGCCGGCGAGCTGGGCGCGCTGGTCGTGGCCGGTGTCGACCCGGCCGACCTGCCCGACCCGGCCGCCGCGCTGGACGCACTGGATGCCACCCCGTTCATCGTTAGCCTGGAGATCCGGGTCAGCGCGGTGACCGACCGCGCCGACGTGGTGCTGCCGGTGGCCGCGGTGGCCGAGAAGGCCGGCACGTTCGTCAACTGGGAGGGCCGCGGCGGCACGTTCACCGAGGTCATCGAGATGCCGGGGATCCGCACCGAGCTGTACGCGCTCGGTGAGATCGCCGACGAGATGGACGTGCACCTCGGGCTGCCCGACCCGGAATCGGCCCGGGAGGAGATCGCCCGGATCGGCACCTGGCGGGGCGGCCGTGAGACCGCTCCCGTCGTCCCGGCCGAGGTCCAGATGGGGCCGGAGGCCGGTGAGGCCGTGCTCGCCACCTGGAGCCAGCTGCTGGACAACGGGCGCATGCAGGACGGCGAGCCGTTCCTGGCCGGGACGGCCCGGGCGGCCCGGGCGCGGATGTCAGCGGGTACCGCGGCTGAGGCCGGGGTGTCCGACGGCGATAAGGTCACCGTGGCCACCGAACTCGGATCGCTGACGCTTCCCGTCGAGGTGACCGAAATGCCCGACCGGGTGGTGTGGCTGCCCGCCAACTCCGCCGGTAGCGCGGTCCGCGCGCAACTGGCGGCGGGGCACGGCACCCGGGTCACGCTGAGGAGCCCAGAATGAGCAAGCTGGCCGCGGTGTCCGCGGCGGACCCCACGCTGGCGAGCTTCATCCCGCTGGTCTGGTGGATCATCATCATCAAGGTGCTGGTGATCTTCCTGTTCCTGCTGCTGTGGCAGATCCTGATGATCTGGGCCGAGCGGCGGATCATCGGGCGGATGCAGAACCGCCCCGGCCCCAACCGCTGGGGGCCGTTCGGCCTGCTCCAGCCGGTGGCGGACGCGCTCAAGCTGCCGCTCAAGGAAGACATCGTGCCGCGGCAGGTCGACAAGCTGCTGTTCACGCTGGCTCCGATGCTGTCCGCGGCCCCGGCGCTGGTGAGCTTCGCCATCATCCCGGTGGGCCCGGTGGTCTCGATCTTCGGTGTGCACACCCCGCTGCAGCTGACCGACCTCCCGGTCGCGGTGCTGCTGGTGCTGGCGATGAGCTCGATCGGCATCTACGGCATCGTGCTGGCGGGCTGGGCGTCGGAGGGGCCGTACTCGCTGCTCGGCGCGCTGCGGTCCTCGGCCCAGCTGATCAGCTACGAGATCGCGATGGGGCTGTCCTTCGTGGCGGTGTTCCTGTACGCGGGCACGCTGTCCACGACCGGCATCGTGAACGCCCAAGCCCACGGCTGGTACGTGTGGGAGCTGCTGCCCTCGTTCCTGATCTACGTGATCACGATGGTCGGGGAGACCAACCGGCTGCCGTTCGACCTGCCGGAAGGTGAAGGCGAACTGGTCGCCGGGTACCACACCGAGTACTCCTCGATGAAGTTCACGCTGTTCTACCTGGCCGAGTACGTGAACATGCTCACGGTCTCGGCCCTGGCCACCACGCTGTTCCTGGGTGGCTGGCGGGCCCCGTGGCCGATCTCCCTGTGGGCCGGGGCCAACCAGGGCTGGTACCCGATCATCTGGTTCCTGATCAAGGTCGCGCTGTTCGAGTTCTTCTTCATCTGGCTGCGCGGCTCGCTGCCCCGGGTCCGCTACGACCAGCTGATGGCGCTGGGCTGGAAGGTCCTGATCCCGATCTCGATCGTCTGGCTGCTGCTGATCGCCGTCGTCCAGGCCTGGCGGATCGACAAGCACAGCTCGGCGGTCTACGTGGCCGGCGGCATCGTGCTCGCCATCATCATCGTCATCGCCGTGTCCTGGGACATCGCCGCCGAACGGCGGGCCCGGGACTCGGCCGACGCGGACGCCGCGGTGGCCCAGGCCAGCAGCCCCGACGCCGCCGCCCCGGTGGCACGGGGTGGCCGGGTCACCGTCCAGGTCCCGCCGCTGGACCTGCCCCACTATCACGGCACCGGCGTCGGCCAGCCCGCCCCGGTGGGCACCGTGGCCGGTAGCACCGAAACGAACGGCGCCAAGGAGGTCACCGGTGCTTGACTTCCTCAACCCCATCAAGGGGTTCGGGGTCACCTTCCATGAGATGTTCCGGAAGGTCGACACCGTCCAGTACCCGGAGGAGAAACGGCCCACCGCGCCGCGTTTCCACGGTCACCACCAGCTGAACCGGTGGCCCGACGGGCTGGAGAAGTGCATCGGCTGCGAGCTGTGCGCCTGGGCCTGCCCGGCCGACGCCATCTACGTCGAAGGCCGGGACAACACGGCCGAGGAACGGTACTCGCCGGGTGAGCGCTACGGCGCCGTCTACCAGATCAACTACCTGCGCTGCATCTTGTGCGGGCTGTGCATCGAGGCGTGCCCGACCCGGGCGCTGACGATGACCAACGAGTACGAACTGGCCGACGACAGCCGCGAGAACCTCATCTGGACCAAGGAGCAGCTGCTGGCGCCGCTGCAGACCGGCATGGAGGCGCCGCCGCACCCGATGCGGCTCGGCGACGATGAGAAGGACTACTACCTGCTCGGCGCGGCCGGGATCGCCCCCACCTGGGAGCCGGTGCCGACGGCGGGGGCGCCGGCCACCACCCCGGCCGACCCCGGTGGGGAGACGGCCGGCGAGGCGGCCTCCGTGGGCGGCGGCATGACCCCGCTCAGCGTCGCGCCGGACGACGACGAGAACGCCGCCGCCACCAACCGCGGGGAGGAACGGTGACCCACGCCCTCGCCAGCGCCGGCAGCACCGCCGCCGCCACCACCCAGTCGATCGTCTTCTGGCTGCTGGCGGTGGTCTCGGTCGGCTCGGCCGTCGGTATGGTGCTGGCCCGCCGGGCCGTGCACTGCGCGCTGTTCCTGGCCGCGGTCATGCTCTCGCTGGCCGTCTACTACGCCATGCAGAGCGCCCCGTTCCTGGCCTTCGTCCAGGTCATCGTCTACACCGGCGCCGTCCTCATGCTGTTCCTGTTCGTGATGATGCTGATCGGTGTCAGCTCGCGGGAATCGCTGGTGGAGACGATCCGGGGCCAGCGGCTGGCGGCCGCCACCGCCGGAATCGCGCTGGTCGTGCTGCTGATCCTCGGCATCGGCCACGCCGCCCTCGGGCCCGCCGCCCAGAGCGTCACCAACGGCGGCGTCGGCAACGTGACCGGGATCGCCACGCTGATCTTCACCACCTACGTGTTCCCGTTCGAAGTGACGAGCGCCCTGCTGATCACCGCGGCGCTGGGCGCCATGGTGCTGGCCCACCGGGAGCGCACCCGGCCCAGGCCGACCCAGCGTGAGCTGTCCAAGCAGCGGGTCGCCAGCGGGCGGCCGACCCCGCTGCCGTCGCCGGGCGTCTTCGCCCTGCACAACGCCGTCGACCTGCCGGCCCTGCTGCCGGACGGCAGCCCGTCCGAGCTGTCGGTCAGCTCGATGCTGACCCGCCGGGAGCTCGGCGAAGACAGCACCCCGGCTCTGCCGGCGGTGCCAGACCACCCCGATTTCGACACCCCGGCCGGCCGTCAGGCAGACGACAACGAGCCTGAACCGGTCGAGGCGTCCACCCAGGGAGGGGCCGACTCATGAGCCCGTCGGCGTACGTGACGCTTTCCATCATCTTGTTCGCGATCGGCGGCGTCGGCGTCCTCGTGCGGCGCAACGCCATCATCGTGTTCATGTGCATCGAGCTGATGCTGAACGCGGCCAACCTGGCGTTCGTGGCGTTCTCCCGCATGCACGGCAACCTGGACGGCCAGGTAATCGCGTTCTTTGTCATGGTGGTGGCCGCGGCTGAAGTCGTGGTGGGGCTGGCCATCCTGATGGCGATCTTCCGGACCCGCAGGTCGACGTCGGTGGACGACGCCAGCCTGCTGAAGAACTAGAAGGGGTGGAGGGGTGACCAGCTCAGCGGCTGCTGGCGTGCACACGACCGCCGCGACCATGACCACCGTGCCCGCGGTCGGCTTTATGCACTACGCCTGGCTGATGCTGGCGTTCCCGGTGTTCGGCGCTCTGGTGCTGATCTTCGGTGGCCGCCGTACCAACCGGTGGGGGCACCTGCTCGGCGTCGCGATGCCGATCGGCTCGTTCGTGGTCGGCTTGATCTGCTTCTTCGAGCTGCTTGGGGAAACCAGCCGCGAACGCGACGTGCACATGTTCACCTGGATCGCGGTGGGCGATTTCCACGCCAACGTGGGCCTGCTGCTGGACCCGCTGTCGATGACGTTCGTGCTGCTGATCACCGGGGTGGGCTCGCTCATCCACATCTACTCGATCGGCTACATGGCGCATGACCCGGAGCGGCGCCGGTTCTTCGGCTACCTGAACCTGTTCATCGCGGCCATGCTGCTGCTGGTGCTGGCCGACAACTACCTGGTGCTGTACGCCGGCTGGGAAGGCGTCGGCCTGGCGTCGTACCTGCTGATCGGGTTCTGGCAGTACAAGCCGTCCGCGGCGGTCGCGGCCAAGAAGGCGTTCATCGTGAACCGGGTCGGTGACGCCGGCCTGACCGTCGCGATCTTCCTGATGTTCAGCACGTTCGGCACGGTCACCTTCACCGGCGTGTTCAGCGGCACCAAGGCCGCGGGCACCGGCGTGGACACCGCGCTCGGCCTGCTGCTCCTGCTCGGCGCCTGCGGCAAGTCGGCTCAGCTGCCGCTGCAGTCCTGGCTGCTGGACGCGATGGAAGGCCCGACCCCAGTGTCGGCCCTGATCCACGCGGCGACCATGGTCACCGCCGGCGTCTACCTGCTGGTCCGGTCGAACCCGATCCTGTTCTACTCCTCGACCGCCCGGCTGGCGATCACCGTGGTCGGCGCGGCCACCCTGCTGTTCGGCGCGATCATCGGCTGCGCCAAGGATGACATCAAGAAATCCCTGGCCGGATCCACAATGAGCCAGATCGGATACATGTTCCTCGGCGCGGGCCTCGGCCCGATCGGCTACGTGTTCGCCATCGCCCACCTGGTCGCGCACGGCTTCTTCAAGGCCGACCTGTTCCTCGGGCCGGCTCGGTCATGCACGGCATGAACGACGAGGTGAACATGCGCCGGTACGGTGCGCTCCGCAGGTTCCTGCCCGCCACGTTCGGGTGCTTCCTGGTCGGCTACCTGGCCATCATCGGCATCCCGCCGTTCTCCGGGTTCTTCACCAAGGACGGCATCATCGAGGCGGCCTGGGACAAGGGCGGCACGTCCGGGGCCATCCTGGCCACGGCCGCGCTGATCGGCGCCGGGCTCACCGCGTTCTACATGACGCGGATGGTGCTGATGACGTTCTTCGGCAAGGCCCGCTGGGAAGACGAGGTGCCGGCCGGGCGGCGGGAGACGCCCGAGACCGGCACTACCGGCCACGGGCAGCACCCGCACGAATCGCCGTGGGTGATGATCTGGCCGATGATCGTGCTGTCCATTGGCTCGATCGTGACCGGCGGGTTCCTGATCATCAACGGCCGGTTCGACCACTTCCTGGAGCCGGTGGTCGGCCCGGCGCCGGACAAGAACGGCATCTTCACCGTGCCGGGAGACATCGCCCTGGCCCTGGTGGTCGTGGGGGTGGGCCTGGCCTGGCTGATGTACGGGCGGGCCGAGGTGCCCGCGGTCGCCCCGGCCGGCAGCCCGCTGACCCGGGCCGCCCGCCAGGACCTGTACGGCGACGCATTCAACGAGTCGGTGCTGATGCGGCCCGGCCAGTGGCTGACCCGCCTGTCGGTGTACTTCGACAACCGCGGGGTTGACGGCCTGGTCAACACGGCCGCGGCGACGGTCGGCGGCTCGTCCGGACGGCTCCGCCGGGTACAGACCGGCTTCGTCCGCTCCTATGCCCTGTCGATGTTCTTCGGGGCCGCGCTGCTGGTCGCGGCCCTCCTCGCGGTGAGGCTCTAGACGACATGAGTAGTGTTCCCTGGCTGACCGTCGCCGGCGCCATCCCGCTCGCGGGGTCGCTGGTGCTGGCCGCGATCCCCAGCATGCCGGCCAACGGCGTCGAGGCCGACCGCGAGGCCCGCAACCTGCTGTCCAAGCGCCTGGCCCTGGGCTTCTCGCTGGTCACGCTGGCCTGGTTCATCGCCATGGCCACGCAGTGGAAGGTGGGCGGCCCCAACTTCCAGTTCAGCCAGACCGTGTCCTGGATCCCGCAGTTCGGGGTGCACTACGCGGTCGGGGTGGATGGCATCGCGCTGGTCCTGATCGGCATGTCGGTGGTGCTGATGCCGGTCGTGATCCTGGCCTCCTGGCACGACGCAGAGGGCGGGGCGCACAGCGTCAAGAGCTATTTCGCGTTGATGCTGGTGCTCGAGACGATGATGATCGGCGTCTTCGCGGCGACCGACGTTTTCCTCTTCTACATCTTCTTCGAAGCCATGCTGATCCCGATGTACTTCATGATCGGGAGCTACGGCGACGGCAAGCGCCAGTACGCGGCGGTCAAGTTCCTGCTCTACAGCCTGGCGGGCGGCCTGCTGATGCTGGTCGCGGTCATCGCCCTGTACGTCTACTCGGCCAGGAGCGGGGCCACCGGCCACCACGGCACGTTCCTGTTCAGCCAGCTCGAGCAGGTCACGTTCAGCCCGGACGCGCAGAAGTGGATGTTCCTTGGCTTCTTCGTCGCGTTCGCGATCAAGGCGCCGCTGTTCCCGTTCCACACCTGGCTGCCCGACGCGGCCGCCTCCGCCCAGCCGGGTGGCGCGGTGCTGCTGGTCGGCGTGCTGGACAAGGTCGGCACGTTCGGCATGATCCGGTACTGCCTGGAGCTGTTCCCGTCCGCGTCGAGGTACTTCACCCCGCTGGTGCTCACGCTGGCGGTGATCGGCATCCTCTACGGCGCGATCGTCGCCATCGGCCAGACCGACATCAAGCGGCTGATCGCCTACACCTCGGTGTCCCACTTCGGCTTCATCGCGCTGGGCATCTTCGCGATGACCACCCAGGGCCAGTCGGGCGCGACGCTGTACATGGTCAACCACGGGTTCGCCACCGGCGCGCTGTTCATCCTGGCCGGGTTCATGATCGCCCGGCGCGGCTCGTCCCGGATCGCCGACTACGGCGGCATGCAGAGGGTCGCCCCGCTGCTGGCCGGGTTGTTCCTGATCTCGGGCCTGGCCACCCTGTCGCTGCCGGGCCTGTCCACCTTCGTCAGCGAGTTCCTGGTACTGGTGGGGACGTTCAGCCGCTACAAGGTGCCCGCCGTCCTGGCCACGGTCGGCATCATCCTGGCCGCCATCTACATCCTCTGGATGTACCAGCGAACGATGAACGGGCCGACCGCGCCCGAGGTCGAGGACCTGCCCGACCTGCGGCCGCGAGAGTTGTGGGCGGCGGTGCCGCTGGTGGCGCTGATCATCGCGATGGGCATTTACCCCAAGCCGGTGCTGGACGTGATCAACCCGGCCGTCCACCAGACGATGGTGCAGATCCACATGACCGATCCCAAACCGGCCCACCCGGCCACGGCGCAGCTGACCAATGCGCAGAAGGGAACCGCACCGTGACCGGCCTAACGAGTTCTGCGGGCCTCGCGAGCCACTCCGGCGTGCTGGCGGCTTCGACGATCTCCCCTCCGAGCATCGAGTACAGCCAGCTGGCGCCGATGCTGGTGGTGTTCGGGGCGGCGCTGGCGTGCGTGCTGGTCGAGGCGTTCGCGCCCCGTTCGGCCCGCCGTGGCCTGCACCTGGTGCTGACGCTGGGCGGCCTCGGCGCCGCGTTCGTCCTGGACATCCTGGTCGCCGCGACCAGCAACGCCTTCGACAAGGGCAGCTCCGGCCACGTGGCCGCCATGGGCGCGGTCGGGGTGGACCGGCCGACCCTGTTCATCCAGGGCACGATCCTGATCCTGGCGCTGGTCAGCGTGCTGGTGATCGCGGACACCTCGCACGGCCTGAGCCCGTTCGTGGCCCAGGCGGCCGCGGTCCCCGGCAGCTCGGAGGAGCGGGAAGGCCAGATCGAGGGGGTCGCGCACACCGAGATCTACCCGCTGGTCCTGCTGGCGGTGGGCGGCATGCTGCTGTTCCCGGCCGCCAACGACCTGCTGACCATGTTCATCGCGCTGGAGACACTGTCGCTGCCGCTGTACCTGCTGTGCGGCCTGGCCCGCCGCCGCCGGCTGCTGTCGCAGGAAGCGGCGATGAAGTACTTCCTGCTGGGCGCCTTCTCCTCGGCCTTCTTCCTGTTCGGCGTGGCCATGGTCTACGGGTTCGCCGGCTCGGTGCGGCTGTCCGCGATCGCCACCGCGGTCTCCCAGAACACCGCCAACGAGACCCTGCTGCTGGCCGGCATGGCGCTGATCGGCCTGGGCCTGCTGTTCAAGATCGGTGCGGTGCCGTTCCAGGGCTGGAAGCCCGACGTCTACCAGGGCGCGCCCACCCCGATCACCGCGCTGATGGCCTCCTGCACGCTGGTCTCCGCGTTCGGCGCGCTGATGCGGGTGTTCTACGTGGCATTCGGCGGGATGACCTGGGACTGGCGGCCGGTCATGTGGGCCATCGCCATCCTCACCATGGTCGTCGGGGCGGTCATCGCCATCACCCAGACCGACGTGAAGCGGCTGCTGGCCTACTCTTCGATCACGCACGCGGGCTACATCCTCGTCGGCGTCATCGCGGCCACCACCCTGGGCCTCTCCAGCAGCATGTTCTACCTTGTCACCTACGGCTTCAGCACGATCGGGGCGTTCGCCCTGATCACCCTGGTCCGGGACCCGGGCGGCGAGGCCAGCCACCTGTCCCGCTGGGCCGGCCTCGGCAAGCGGTCCCCGATAGTGGCCGGCACGTTCGCGTTCTTCCTCCTCGCCTTCGCCGGCATCCCGCTGACCAGCGGGTTCACCGGGAAGTTCGCGGTCTTTCAGGCCGCTGAGTTGGGCGGGGCCACCCCGCTGGTCGTCATCGGCGTGCTCAGCAGCGCGATCGCGGCGTTCTTCTACGTCCGCATCATCGTGCTGATGTTCTTCAGCGACCCCGTACCGGACGGGCCGGCCCTCGTCGTGCCGAGCGCGCTCACCGGTACCGCGGTGGCCATCGGCGCGGCGGTGACGCTGTTCCTGGGCATCGTGCCGGGGCCCGTCCTCGACCTGGCGAACCATGCCGCGAACCATCTGTTCGTCCGGTAAAGGTGCGGCTACGCACCGTTTGGCTGGGCCCGCGATGGGTGTCGGCCATAGTGATAACGGGCATACTCGGGAATCCTGGACCAGCCTGTTCGCCTTGACCATGGGAGGGCCTGACCTGAGGCGGACGATGCAGTGCCAGGGCCGGCCGATACTGGCAGTGTCCTCGCCCGGATCGGGTACCGAGAACTTGGAGCCTGCGTGACCACTGCCGTACCACTCGACTTCCCCGACGCCGCCGTCGAGACAGCCGTGGCCAACGGGCTTGCTCGCGTCGAGTCCGTCATCCGCCAGACCGCGCAGTCCGAAGAGTCCCTGCTCACCGAGGCGTCCCTGCACCTGGTGGACGCGGGCGGCAAGCGCTTCCGGGCCATGCTGGTGCTGCTCGCCGCCCAGTTCGGCGACCCCGAGAGTGAGCAGGTCATCCAGGCGGCCGCCGCCATCGAGCTGACCCACCTGGCCACGCTGTTCCACGACGACGTGATGGACGAGGCGGCCATCCGCCGCGGCAGCGAGTCGGCCAACTCACGCTGGGACAACACGGTCGCCATCCTCACCGGCGACTTCCTGTTCGCGCGGGCCTCCCGCATCCTGGCCGACCTGGGCCCAGAGGCGATCCGGATCCAGACCGAGACGTTCGCCCGGCTGGTCAGCGGCCAGGTCGCCGAGACCATCGGCCCGCGGCCGGGCGAGGACCCGCTGGACCACTACTGGCGGGTGGTGACCGAGAAGACCGCGTCGCTGATCGCCACCTCCGGCCGGTTCGGCGCGTTGTTCTCCGGCGCTCCGGAGAAGGTGGTGACCGGAATCGAGGTGGCCTGCGAGGCGCTGGGGGTGGCGTTCCAGATCTCCGACGACATCCTCGACGTCTGCAGCGAGACGGGTCAGTCGGGCAAGACCCCCGGCACCGACCTGCGCGAGGGCGTGAAGTCACTACCGGTCCTGTACGCGCTCCGGTCGACCGACCCGGCCGACGAGCGGCTCCGGGCCTTGCTGAGCTCCGGCCCGCTCACCGACGACGCCGAGTACACCGAGGCGCTGGCCCTGCTGCGCGCCCGCCCCGCCATCAAGGCCGCCCACGCCGAGATGACCCGCTGGGCCGACCGGGCCCGCGAGCAGGTGCTGGCCCTGCCGTCCTGTCCCGCCCAGGACGCGTTCGAGAAGCTCTGCGACTTCGTGGTCGAGCGCAGCGGCTGACCTGGCCTTCTCCGGCGTTAGGCCTTCCTCCGGCGCCTGTCGAAAGGAAGCTTTCGACGGGTTGCAACGTTGTAATCATTGCAACACCGAGGAGGATGCAATGAGCATATTCGGCCTGCGAGCGACGCAGATGGTGGAGCCCGAGCGCGCCCTGAAGGGACGCGCGGACCCGATGCCGGTCCGGGACCGGCACGCCGTGCTGGGCACGCCGCTGGCCCCGCCCTACCCCGAGGGCACCGAGACCGCGGAGTTCGCGCTCGGCTGCTTCTGGGGCGAGGAGCGTACGTTCTGGCAGACCCCTGGGGTCGTGTCGACGGCGGTCGGCTACGAGGGCGGCTACACGCCCAACCCCAACTACGAGGAGGTCTGCTCGGGTAAGACCGGGCACGCGGAGACCGTACGGGTCGTCTACGACCCGGCCAAGGTCTCTTACGAGACGCTGCTGAAGACGTTCTGGGAGTCCCACGACCCAACCCAGAGCATGCGCCAGGGCAACGACGTCGGCACCCAGTACCGGTCGGCGATCTTCTACCGCACCCCGGAGCAGCAGGCGGCGGCCGAACGGTCCCGCGAGGTGTTCCAGCGGCAGCTGACCGAGCGCGGGTACGGTGCCATCGCCACCGAGATCGTCCCGGCCGGGGAGTTCTACTTCGCCGAGGACTACCACCAGCAGTACCTGGACAAGAACCCGTGGGGTTACTGCCCCGACCACGGCACCGGGGTGTCCTGCCCGATCGGGCTGGGCGTCTCCGCCGGGCTTGACCGTCACCTATCAAAGTGATATCACATTAATAGGTGACCGGAGCGGCCGGGCGCCAGCGCGGCAGGGGGCATGCCGATGAACGCACCGAGTGGTAGCAACGGTCCCGGGGGTCTGCGCGGGTGGTGGCGATCACCGCCGCGATCCGGGCTGCGGCGCCTGATCAACCCGTGGGAGTACCGCCACCTGCGCTTCTCCGGGGGCATGCGCATCGTGGGCGGGCTGGTCACGGCCGTCGCGGGCGTTATCTGCCTGTCCTACAGCGCCTACGGGTGGGCGGCCTTGTTCCTGGTGCTGGCCGCGCTGAACCTGGCGGGCGGCTACTGGTATCTCAGCCTCGCCCGCTCCGTATCTGCCTGACCCCCACCGGCGGGCCCAGGGTCGCGATCAGCGGCCTTGCGGCCCGCTTCGCCGTATCCGGAGCCTGAGCGGAATAGCCCGATAGCACCATTTGGCACCCTGCAGTTCACGTGGGTCATTAGCCGGTTAGAGCCTTTTTATTATGAAAATGGATATCGGATTTAACCGGCTAACTGGACATTGCCGAGACTTTTATCGCGGACCATAATCCAGCATCCCAGCTGCACGTCTATCATGCCGAATGGCGTCAGCGGCTGAGTGTTCGACAGCCCGGTCCGCCATGGGGGGCGCTCCGTCCTGCCGCGAAGAAATCGCGGATGCTGGAGAGCGGTAACGAAATCGTGCGGCACATGAAAAAGCGCGCACTCCGGATCGGGGTGCTGATCGTCGTGCTCGGCTTGGTAGCCGGATCGGTGTACGCCTTCTTCGCGGGGGGCGCGTCGCTGAACGGCGGCGAGTGGAAAACCGCGTCCGGCGTCGCCCTCCAGGTGCCGACGGCCGGAGCGCCCAAGCTCGCCTTCACCGCCCAGCCCGCGGCTGGCACCGCGATCGCGGCCGCGGCTGGGGTGTTCAGCGTGTCGGTCGCCACCCAGGACAGCCAGGGGACCACGCTGACCAGCGACAGCGTGGACACGGTGACGCTGGCGCTGGGGCGCGACCCGGGTCACGGGGTCCTGAGCTGCACAGGCCCGGGCGGCCTGACCGTCACCATGTCGGCCGGGCAGGCCACGTTCAGCGGCTGTTCGGTCAGCAGGCCCGGCGCCGGCTACCGGCTCACCGCGGCCAGCACGGTCAAGCCCGCGCTGGCCGCGCCCGCCAACGGCCACGCCTTCGACGTCGTGACCGCGGCGGCGGCCAAGGCGGCCAGGGCCGCCGCGGTGAAGGCCAGGGCGGCCGCCCGGGGCCGGGCCACCGCCGCCCCCGGCGCGCAGGCGGTCGCGGCCGGTGACACCGCCAGCCAGGGGCCGCCCGCGGGCGGGACCGAGCTGACCATCACCTCCCCGGCGGTCACCGGGGCGGCCACTTCGAGCCCGGACCTGGGCCCGATCAGGGTCCAGCTGACCACGGCGGGCGGGGCGCCGGTGACCACCGGCGTGACCGTTCAGCTGTCCTCCAGCTCGGGCGGGACGAACGAGTTCTCCGCCAGCGCCGGCGGTACCGCGGTCAGCTCCGTCGTCATCCCGCCCGGCGCGTCGGCCGTCAGCTTCTGGTACGGCGACGAACAGGCCGGCCAGCCGGTCATCACCGCCGCCGCCGGCGGGGTGCAGCCGGACACCCAGACCGAGACGATCACCGCCGGCCGGGCGGCCGCCCTAAGCTTCACCGGCGCCTCCACCGGGAACGCCCAGGGCAGCCGCCCCGCCCAGGTCAGCTGCCCGGACACCGACGGCCCGGCCAGCTGCACGCTCAGCCCGGCCCCGCCGCGCGGGAAGTCGCGGTTCATGACCGCCCAGGTGCAGCTGGTCGACCAGTTCCAGAACGTGGTCACCAACACGACCGGGTCGGCCATCGACGTCGCGCTGACCCAGCGCGGCGGCTCGTCGCTCAGCACCAGCTCGGTGCCGATCCCGGCCGGGGCGTCCTCGTCGGCCTCGTTCACCGAACAGCTGGCCGACGGCAGCCACCAGGGCACGGTCTCGGCCGCCGCCACGGTGGGATCGGCCTCGGTGTCGGCCAGCCTCACGTCCTGACTGTCCGGCGACGTCGGGTGTTGGGGGGTTAGACTCGCGCCGTGTTCAACGCGGTAGTGGAGCGTTTCCGCGTTCCGCTCCGCTGGTGGCGGACTCGCGGAGTACTGGTGCGGGACGCGGTGGTCGCGACCGCCTTCACTGTGCTCGGGTTCGCGCCTGCGCTGGCGGCCCAGGGCGTGTTGCTGGGTCAGCTGCCGGCGCACCGGGCCGGCCCGGTCACCTTCCTGCTGAACCTGGCGCAGTGCCTGCCGCTGGCCCTCCGGCGGCGCTCCCCGGCCCTGGCCCTGGCCGTCGTGGCCTGCGCGTTCGCCGCCTACCAGCTGCTCGGCTACCCGTCGTCGTTCACCAGCGTGGGCCTGTTGCTGGCGCTGTATTCGGCCGGAGCGTACGAGGCCACCTTCCGGCGTGAGCTGATCGTCGGGGCCACCGCCTCCTACGTGGTGCTGGCGGTGGCCCTGGACGGCCTCGGCTCGCGGCAGCAGCCCGTCGGCTACTTTGTCTTCTACCTCGGCCTGGCCGCCTGCTGGGGGGCCGGGTCGCTGATCCGGACCCGGCGGCTCCGGGCCGGCGAGCGGGATCGGCAGGGGGCCGCCGAAGCGGCCCGCCAGGCCCTCGAGGAGGAGCGGGCGCACATCGTCCGCGAGCTCCGCGACGTGGTGGCGCACCAGGTCAGCGGCATCGTGGTGCAGGCCGACGCAACCCAGTACCTGCTGCCGGGCCAGCCCGGCCTGGCCGCGTCCGGGCTGACCGAGATCAGCGCGGCCGGGCGCCGGGCCCTGACCGAGCTGCGGTACCTGCTCGGCGTGCTGGGCCTCCCGGCCGGCGGTGAGGGCGACGGCGAGCCCGGTCTGCCGCCGGCCGCCGGGCTGCGTGACCTGGTGGACCAGACCCGGCTGGCCGGGCAGCCGGCCGACCTGATCGAGAAGGGCGAGCCCGAGCCGATGAGCGCGAGCGCCGCGCTGGCCGCCTACCGGGTGGTCCAGGAGGCGCTGGCCAACGCCGTCACGCACGCGCCCGGCCAGGTGACCCTGGTCGACGTCCGGTACGGCGACGGGGTCAGCATCGAGGTGACGACCGACGGCCCGGCGGTGGGGCTGGGCTCGTTCGTCCCCGGCCGAGGCCTGACCGGACTCCGCGACCGGGTCCGGGGCTGCGGCGGCCGCCTGGAGGCCGGCCGGCGACCCGGTGGCGGTTTCCGGGTCCAGGCCCGGATCCCGGCTGGGACCCCGGCTGGGGGCAGGCCGTCGTGCTCGCCTACCGCACCGGGCTGATGGCTACTTGATCGTCCAGGTGCTGCCGCCCGACAGCAGGGCCGCCAGGTCGCCTTCACCCTGCTTGTTGCGGGCCTCGGTCAGCTGGCCGGCCATGAGCTCGTCGTAGCTGGGCCGCTCGGCCTTGCGGAACACGCCGATCGGGGTGGCGGGGACCTCGCCGCTGTCCAGCCGGGACAGGGCGAACGCATACGACGGGTCCGGCTGGCTGGCGTTGTGGGTGAGCAGCGCGGCCGGGTCGGCCCCGTCGGCATCCACAGCTTCGAGCGATCCGTAGCGGCCCACCCGCAGGCCGCGCTGGCCGCCCGCGCCGAACCGGATCGGCTCGCCGTCCTGCAGCCTGATCAGCTGGTCGTCCCGCGACGAGGCGTCCTTGAGCGGCGCGAAGGCGTCGTCATTGAAGATCGGGCAGTTCTGGTAGATCTCGATGAACGCCGCCCCGCGATGGTCGGCGGCCGCGCGGAGCACGCTGGTCAGGTGCTGGCGGTCCGAGTCGATGCTGCGGGCCACGAAGCTGGCCTCGGCTCCCAGGGCGAGCGACACCGGGTTGAACGGGGTGTCCAGCGACCCGAACGGCGTCGACTTGGTTACCTTGCCCTGCTCGGAGGTGGGCGAGTACTGGCCCTTGGTGAGGCCGTAGATCCGGTTGTTGAACAGCAGGATCTTGATGTTGACGTTGCGGCGCAGCGCGTGGATCAGGTGGTTGCCGCCGATCGACAGCGAGTCGCCGTCGCCGGTGATCACCCAGACCGACAGGTCCGGACGGGAGGAGGCCAGCCCGGTGGCGATGGCGGGGGCCCGGCCGTGGATGGAGTGCATCCCGTAGGTGTCCATGTAATACGGCAGCCGGGACGAGCACCCGATCCCCGAGACCACCACCACGTTCTCCCGCGGCACCTGCAACTCGGGCAGGAACGCCTGGAAGGCGGCCAGGATGGCGTAATCACCGCAGCCCGGGCACCAGCGCACCTCCTGGTCGGACTTGAAGTCCTTGGTGACCTGCTTGCCGGTCGCCGTGGGCACCAGGGTCAGCGAGGCTGGCCGGTGCCCGTTGCCGTTGCCGTTGCCGTTGATGGCGGCCTCAGGCATTGTCGATCACATCCTTGATCACACCGGCCAGCTCGGCCGCGCCGAACGGCAGGCCGCGCACCCGGTTGTAAGAAATCACGTCCACCAGGAACCGGCCGCGCAGCAGCAGGGCCAGCTGCCCGAGGTTGATCTCGGGGACCAGCACCTTCTCGTACCGGTTCAGCACCTCGCCCAGGTTGGCCGGGAACGGGCTCAGGTGCCGCAGGTGGGCCTGGGCGATCGGGCGGCCGGCCCGGCGCACCCGGCGGACCCCGGCGCCGATCGCGCCGTAGGTCGAACCCCAGCCGAGCACCAGCACCCTTGCGTCGCCGTCGGGGTCATCGACCTCGAGGGCCGGGATGTCACCGGCGATCCCGTCGATCTTGGCCTGACGGAGCCGGACCATCTTGTCGTGGTTGTCCGGGTCGTAGGAGATCTCGCCGGTCAGGTCGGCCTTCTCGATGCCGCCGATCCGGTGCTCCAGACCCGGCGTGCCGGGCACCGCCCAGGGGCGGGCCATGGTGGCCGGATCCCGCTGGTAGGGCCGGAAGTCGATGGTCCCGTCGTCTCCCTGCCAGTCTTTGGCGGAGGCGAACTTCACGTCGGCGGTCAGGTCCGGCAGCGTGGTCACGTCCGGGATCCGCCACGGCTCGGACCCGTTGGCCAGGTACCCGTCGGACAGCACGATGACCGGGGTGCGGTACTTGACCGCCAGCCGGGTGGCCTCGATCGCGGTGTTGAAGCAGTCGGCCGGGCTGGCCGGGGCGACCACCGGCAGCGGCGACTCGCCGTTGCGGCCGAACAGCGCCTGCAGCAGGTCGGCCTGCTCGGTCTTGGTCGGCATGCCCGTGGACGGCCCCGCCCGCTGGATGTCGCAGACGATCAGCGGCAGCTCGAGGGAGACGCCCAGGCCGATCGTCTCTTCCTTGAGCAGCATCCCCGGCCCCGAGGTCGTGGTGACCCCCAGGGAGCCGCCGAACGCCGCCCCGAGGGCGGCGCCGACCCCGGCGATCTCGTCCTCGGCCTGGAACGTGCGCACCCCGAACCGCTTCTGGCGGGCCAGCTCGTGCAGGATGTCGCTGGCCGGCGTGATCGGGTACGAGCCGAGGAACAGCGGCAGCCCGGACAGCTCGGAGCCGGCGATCAGCCCGTAGGCGAGGGCCGTGTTACCGGTGATGTTCCGGTAGGTGCCGGGGGCGAGGGTCGCGGGCTTGACCTCGTAGCGGACGGAGAACGCCTCGGTCGTCTCGCCGAAGTTCCAGCCGGCGTGGAAGGCCGCGATGTTGGCCTTCATGATCTCCGGCTTGGTCGCGAACTTGCTCCGCAGGTAGTCGAGCGTGCCCTCCTGCGGCCGGTCGTACAGCCAGGACAGCAGGCCGAGCGCGAACATGTTCTTGGCCCGCTCGGCGTCCTTGCGGGTGACGTCGAATTCCTCCAGCGCCTTGACCGTCATCGACGTGATCGGCATCGCGTGCAGGTTGTAATCCGACAGCGTTCCGTCGTCGATCGGGCTGGCCGCGTACCCGACCTTGGCCAGGTTGCGCTTGGTGAACTCGTCGGTGTTCACGATCAGGTCGGCGCCGCGGGGCAGGTCGCGGAGGTTGGCCTTGAGCGCGGCCGGGTTCATCGCCACCAGCACGTTGGGGGCGTCCCCGGGCGTGAGGATGTCGTGGTCGGCGAAGTGGACCTGGAAGCTCGAGACGCCCGGCAGCGTGCCGGCCGGCGCGCGGATCTCGGCCGGGAAGTTCGGCAGCGTGGAAAGGTCGTTGCCGAACACGGCCGTTTCCTGGGTGAACCGGTCACCCGCAAGCTGCATGCCGTCGCCGGAGTCCCCCGCGAACCGGATGATGACACGATCGAGCTGCTGGACCTGTTTGGTCACAGTGAGAGGACCTCCTCCGCACGCCGCGGCCGGGCGCTCTGCGAGGCGCCACCCCACAGCCGGGGGCGTGAGTACGGACGGGATATAAGTTTACGCTGCAAATAGACCATCGCGTCTGGTTCTGTCGTCGCGCGTGGCGGCGGCAGCAGGCAGCGCCCCGGTCCGGCTGGCGGCTTAGAGCATACGCGCCCCATCCGGCCTGCGGTTATTCCGGTGTGACACCGGCGTCATCGTGTCGTCCACATGGTGGACACTGTCGTCTTACGGTCTTGTGTCGCCGTCCTTTGCTGTCTTTCGCCGTCTTTTCGGGCGGGAGTTGCGGCTCCCGTTGTGCTGGATTTTGCGGCTGATGCCGGCATTTGGGCCGGCCCGGGAACGCACACGGCGAACCGGGTCGTTGACCGGGTGTGAACCGGAACTGGCTGCGCGCGCTGGCCGTCACCGCGGTCCTGGCCGCGGCCGCGGTGTCGGCGGGAGCGTGGCTGGGTGGCCCGCGCGGCGCGGCCGTGGCCGCCGCCGTGGTGGTCGTCGCGGTGGCGCTGGCGCTCGTCCTGGCCGACCGCGTCGCGCTGGCGGCGATGCGGGCCCGCCCGGTCGGCGAGATCGAGTACCCGCGGCTCTTCCGGGAGGTCCGAGAGCTCAGCAAGGCCGCCCGGCTGCCGGTGCCCCGGGTCTACGTCTCCCCGGCCCTGGCGCCCAACTCGTTCGCGGTCGGCCATAGCCGCCGGGCCGCCAAGGTGTGCTGCACCGAAGGCCTGCTCCGGCTGCTCACGGTGGACGAGCTGCGGGCCGTCCTGGCCCACGAGCTGGCCCACATCCGCGCGCGCGACACCGTGGCCACATCGTTCTGCGCCGGCCTGACCGCGGTGATCACGTCGCTGGCCAGCCCGGCCTGGCTGCGGCCGGCCTGGCTGCGGCCGGGCGAGCCGGCGCTGGGGACGGCCCGGCTGGGGTTCCTCGGGCATCCGGGCCGCCCGGCGGGGGTCGGGTGGCCGGTGACGGCCGAGGGTCCCCGGGCGGCGGGGGGTCCCAGGGTGGCCGGGGCGGCCGAGTCTGCGGGCGGGGTGGCGGTGGCCGTGAGGTCCGGGCCGCCCGTCTCCGGGCCGCCCGCCTCTGGGCCGGCTGCCCCCGGGCCGACGGGCGAAGCGGAGCCCGAGACCGCCGGGGTGATGGCGACCCTGGTCATGCTGGTGATGGGCCCGCTCGCCGCGCTGGTGCTGCAGCTGTCGCTCAGCCGCCGCCGCGAGTACCGGGCCGACGCCCTGGGCGTGACCCTGGCCGGCGACCCGCTGGCGCTGGCCCAGGCGCTGCGCAAGATCGAGGCCCAGACGGTGGAGCTGCCGCTCTCGCTGACCGGCCCGCTGGCCTCGGCCAGCCCGCTGATGTTCGTGAACCCGTTCAGCTGCGAGGGCCTCACCCGGCTGTTCTCGACCCACCCGCCGACCCGCGAACGGGTGTTCCGCCTGGAGGGCCTGGCCGGCTACCCGCGCTGAACCCGGCATTTGACCGGTACGTATTTCAAAATCCATAAGGAAATGGCCGAATTCGACCGCCGCCGGGCCGTGCCGGTGGCGGGCCCGATGCTGATTCTGCTGTTCCTGTCCTGGACCGTCATCGCCCCCCTGATTTCCTACTACAACTGTGGTAACCGCATCGCCAACACGCAGCGCTCGGCGGGCCTCCAGCCCACTTGCTCGCCGGTGGTCGGCCTGCTGCTGATGCTGTTCGCCTTCGGGTCGGGCACGGTCTACTACCAGTACGAGCTCAACCGCGTGGTCGAGGTCTACCAGGCGGAGCCCGGTACCCAGGTGCCGCTGTACGCCTGACCCGGGTCGCCGTGCCGCCCTGGCCGCGACAGCCGGGCGGCACGGCGGGAGAATCAACCTATGAGTGATGCTGACGCCCGTTTTTACTTTGATCCGGTGTGCCCGTTCGCGTGGATGACCAGCAAGTGGGTGCGGATCGTCCAGGAGCAGCGCGGTTATACGGTCGACTGGCGCTTCATCTCGCTGCGCATGGTCAACGCCGAGGTGGACTACGAGACCGGCTTCCCGGCCGGCTACGTGGCGGGCCACACCGCCGGGCTGCGGCTGCTGAGGGTGGCGGCGGCCGCGCGGGCCCGGTCCGGGCCCGCGGCCGTCGGGCGGTTCTACGCAGCGGCGGGCGGGCGGATCTTCGACGCGGCACCCGCGCCCGAGCACCAGGGCTCCGACGGTGGGTACCGCGGTACACGGGAGTTCGTCGAGCCGATCCTGGCCGACGCGGCCCTGCCGGCCGACCTGGCCGATGCGCTCGACGACGAGTCGCTCGACGCCCAGATCCGCCTGGAGACCGACGAGGCGCTGACCCTGACCGGCAAGGACGTCGGGACGCCGATCATCCAGTTCCGGCCGCCGGACGGGATGGCGTTCTTCGGCCCGGTGATCAGCCGCCTGCCGTCGGCCGCCGACGCGGTCCGGCTGTGGGACCACGTGGCCGGGCTGGCCGCCTTCCCGGGCTTCGCCGAGCTGAAGCGCAGCCTGCGGGAGCGGCCGCAGCTGCGCGCATTCGAGCCGGGCAGCCAGGACTAGGTGTACTGCCCCGTGAGGTTAGGGACGCGGCTTGATGGTGGCTGGGCGGCGAGTGCGGTGTGTCCCCGGTGATAGTTGTAGGCGGTGTAGGCCAGCCGGGAGTGGTCGCCGATGGCGGTGTGGAGGTAGCTGTAGCCGAGCCGGGCCTGGTGGTACTGGTCGCGGCGGGCGCCGGGGGTGGCAGCCGGTTGCGTTTGCCCTGGGCGCGGCCGGCGGTGCGGTGACCGCCGCCGTCGGCGATGTTGCCCAGTTTCTTGATATCGACGTGGGCCAGTTCCCCGGCGCTGGTGCGCTCGTAGCGGCGGACCGGCTGGCCGATGGCCCGGTCCAGGTGGGCCAGGCGGGCGCATCGGTACCGGGTCAGGACCCGATGCATGGTGGAGGGGGCCAGGCCCAGCCGGACCGCGGTAGGTCACCAACCGCGCCAGTAGGCAGCCTCGGGAACAGGCATATCGGGTTGACCAGGGCACTCACGGGTAGCGGGCATGCCCGGCGGTCGATGGGGCTGCGTCGCGATTGAAGCGCGGGGAAAGCGCAGGAAAAGGAGAAGAGGCCGATGGTTGAACTCAGGGACGAGGAAGACGGCCGCGTCGCTCTGATCATGGATAAAGAGGAACTGCCGCTGGCGCTCGAGGCGCTCATGCGAGCCGGTTACGGTCTGGAGCCACCGGCTGAAGACGGCGGAGAGTCCGAAGAAGGCGGGGAAGCCGGGCAACCGGACGATTCCGAAGCGGACGATTCCGAAGCGGAAGAGCCCGAAGCGGGAGACCCGGAAGCCGACGAAGAACCCGAGGACGCCGACGAGGAAGCGGACGAAACCGACGAAGAACCCGTCGACGAGGATGAAGAACCCGAAGCGCCCGTCCGCCGTCGGCGCAGTCGTTCGAGCTAGTGACTGGCTGAGCCGGCTCCTGAGGCGTCAGGAAATCAGAGCGAAAGGAGATGAGGATCAATGGTTGAACTCAGAGACGAAGAAGACGGCCGCCTGGCCCTGATCATGGACAAGGAGGATCTGCCCTTCGCGGTCGAGGGGCTCATGCGGGCGGGTTACGGGCTGACGCCCCCGTCCGACGATTCCGGTGACGACTAACCCCGCCCGCAGGCCCACCGGCCGGTAGCGGTCCCGGGCCACTCGAGGTGCTCCCCAGGATTGTTTCCGAGAGGCGACCGGCAACAATCCTGGGGCGCCCTTGACGATGGCAAGCTCGCGCTGGGCCGGCCGTAACTCGGGTCAGCGGTAGTTGACGAACTGCCACTGCCAGTTATCGGCACCTGGGTGGTTTCCAGCAAACCGGCTTTGACCTGCGATCCTGCCTCTCGCCACTTCTCATCGTTTCGTGCGATATTCGGCGCTCGTGTGCCCTCGATGTGCCCTCTGCGTGCGCCCGAACCGACGGTTTTACAGACCCCCGGCGGTATCGCCACTGCCAGCGCCATTGGCAAACCCAGGTCAAATTTAGGCACGCATCGGGCACGGCATTGTGACTGACTGTCCGTTTTTCAGGTGTAGCGGATGCCCAGCTCAGGCTGGATGTGCGAGGGTGCGCGGCTGTTCACGACTGTCTCAAGGCGCTGACGGCTGCCGTCGTTGCCGTCATGGTTGCCGTCGGTGCCAGTGGATCTTCCGCCTGCTGGATCGGCGCCTGAGCTGCAGTTCCTTGTCTCGCGACTTCTCATCAGTTCGTGGCGCATTCAGTGCTCATGCGCCCTTAATGTGCCCTGTCTTGGTCATCGATCGCGGTCAGTCGGCCCCTACGTTTCGGTCGGGCCGACGGTTTTTACAGACCATCGTGGCTCAGGTGAGGCCGCCGTCGGTGCCTTGCGGTGACATCTGCCGGTTCAGGGCCCATCCCACGTATGTCCCACATGGCGAAGATAAGACGCGGACTGTCTGGAGTCGCTCACCGGGGCGCGATAGCCGGTCTACCGGCGCACGTGCCAACGGGAAAAGCAACCAGCCCGGCCTCAGCCAGCCATACCAAGATCACGAAAGATCGAGGCTAGCGCCAGCCGTGCGCGGCGAAGATCATTCCGCCTCTTCCTGATCATGCTGAGCTGTCGTCCTTGAGCTGGCTGCCCCTACCAGCCAGAATGATGGGCCAAGAATGCTTGTCATCTAACGATTACGGTGAGAGTGTTTAGGCATAGTGATGCTGCTCCAGACCGAGGCGGCTGATGTGCACGTGGGGGATGTATGAGCAACGAGTATTCTTTACCTTGTGCTCATCTGAGCAGGCTCACTGGATTACACCAATTCGTTCGGCGAGCCTATTTCTTCGTCCGCACCCCATGGTTATGCCAAGGGGGATGGACGTTCCCGCTTTCCACCGTGCCGCAGCCAAAATCAAACCTGAAAGGAGACCGAGTTGGAGATCACCAAGCCCCCTTCGGGCGACTGGACGGGCCCAGTCATTATGATCGGTAAGGGCACCGACGGTAATCTGTACGAGACCAAGACCAGCGACGGCAAGACTTGGACAACCCCCACGAAGGTATGAGGTTCCACGGGCCGGGCTGCCGTCGCTGTTGGCAGTCTGGCCCGGATCTGGCCCACGAAAGGCAAGCACGTTGGCCACTCTGGCTTCGACCGGAGGCAGGGTCGTTTGAAGAGCGTCACTCTCGGTGAAAAGCGAAAGGTCGGCGGTTCGACCCCGCCCTGACCACCAGTTCAGAGCGAGACAACCGGCTCTGATCAGCGCAAACAGGAGCGAGTGGGCTGGACTGCGGACATCACTTGTTTGCCCGTTCTCGCCCACTAGTGACCGCAGGTCGCCCCACCTTAGTGCATGGGGAGTGCACGCCGCTCGCCGCGCGGGAGGGTCAATGCTCCGGAGCATGGTAGGACTGCTCGCCGCAGTTAGTGCTGCCATGTCCGCGCTCGTCTGAGAAGCTTTTTGTTTGACGTCCTGACGGCCCTCGGATGATCACAGCCTATCCTTCCGTCATAAGCTTGAGGGCGGTCTTACAAACAGGCCGATAAGTCCGGAAAGCGCAGCAGTAAAGACAGTTACTAGAATATCGGGCGGAGAAGCCTTGTTTTCTAGCGTGTAAACGACGACAGATATAGCACTTCCCAGCGTCACTAGACCTAGGACAGAGACCACGATTATCCAGAGGATATTCGTTGTTCCGGTATTTGGGGTGCCAATGGCGCCAGCTGCCGCCGCAGCGGCCCCGCCGGATGCAGCTGCTTTAACAGCCTCTGATTGACCAGCGGTTGCCGTTAAAGCAGCTCCCACCATGTTCTGGACGTGCTGTGCATCCGACTCAGAAGGCACCCGAACCCCCCTGCTGGTTAGTGGCTAAGACAGGCTAATGCCCAGCAAAGATCATCACATGCAGCCTTGTGTGCGCATACGTTGCCGCATCTCACACAGCTTGACCGAGTGACATAACAGCCATAGCTGCTCACAATGTTCATCTTCCCCAGTCATAACGTACGCCGCGATCCGTCAATCAGCCATATGAGGTAAGAGGTGTAATTATCGTAACTTTGTAATGACTTGCGCCTCGCCGGACGCCGGTTTCGACACTCTGTACTAGTTAGTTGGTCGGTTTGCGTCTTCCTGGACCGGCCGACCATCTTCATCCGTTCATCCCGGCTGCGGCTGCCCTTCCATGAAGTGGCCGACGTCCTGATGGCGGCCATCGCACGCTATGGCATCACCATTGTTGAGCCATCCCTCAGCATCTAAGACGATGTCCATCGAACACCGTGTGAGCAGGCTGTACGGCCTCCCTGACCTCTTCGCCGTCCACTACCGACGCCACGCTGCCACAACCGTAGTTAGCAGCGTGTTAGCCCGATCGACGACTCACCTCGGCTGTCATCACGCGGCTCGCCTGCCTGGGGTGCCCTCGGACTCCATCGAATTAAGGGATTCGCTGCGAAGACCGCGGCTCCGAGGTTACCTGGCCGGTCAGGTGCTTCGATAGGGATTGTCACTGATCATGATAGCAGGATCTGACTCAGCCGGACAGCAAATCCGACGTACACGCGGCAATGTCATATGTCCAGGTTTAATCACATATATCCCGATCCCACGACGTGCGTGTGAGTCGTTTGATCGCGTGGCGCTGCATCGTCTACCCATGCGGGGTGCGGCTGCCTACAGTTGATAACACAACCAGTCGTAGGACACTGTGGCGAGACATCCCGCGATGCTAACCAAGTCATAACTTGCGGTCGCAGGTAAGGTTCCTGTCCAGTTTAAAGTCAGACGTGTAGCGCAGGACAACAATAATAGTTCAAATATCACTTCAGCTGAGGATAAGCGTAATGCTCCTTGCTAAAAAGCAAAGAAATGACCTGTTCGATGTTCTTGTGAGCGCGCAGCTTGATCCTGCAGAATGGAGTCTAACGGCACGAGAAAGGTCTGTAAAACTAAGGCATAAGACCACGAAATCCTATCTAGAGATATCGACCTCTGCGTCGACGCAGGGTGGTGATGTACTTTTCTACCGTGTTCGCACACAAGTCGGGGATGAACAGCCTGAAACTGAAACGCCTAGCGATTGGATAGGCGTTATGCTGGCCGCGATTGGATGGGCACCTAAAGTTAAAGAGTACATTGATACACCGGACTTTTGGAAGAACTTGCAGCGAGGGCGCCGGTTCTTGGCTAATGCTGAATATGCCGCCATTGAAAATAGTCGATTTACAGCAGATGAACAGCAGCAAATTTCAGATCTTCTAAACGAAATTAAACTGTATGTTCGGGAAACGCGTTCAATATCGAGTGAACAAATAGCACAAGTGATCGACAAGCTTGATGAGGCACAGGATGCGGCTGAGCGCATAGGGCGGAAAGACTGGATCCTGCTGTTTCTTGGATTGATGTTTACGCTAATTGTGACCGGTCTTGTGCCTCCAGAGGTTGTGCAGCAAATTCTTGGGATGGCTTTGGATGGCGCAGAGCACCTTTTCGCTAGTGGGCCTCATCAAATGCATTAATCTCGCAGTGTCGGGGCTAACTTAATTTAAACAAGACAATCGAATAACTATTCATGATTGTTCTAGACGAGCTTGGCGAATATCGGCTAAGCTATGAGGATTGGCGCGCCCGTCCTCTTCGTCCCGAACTGTCGGCACGGTCGCGTCGCTGACCGGCGTGCTCAGCTCGCCCGGTAGATGGCGGCTGGTGAAGATGGCCGCTACTCGTGCCGGTTGCTGTACTTAGCTGCTGTACAGGCCAGCGGGCCGGGCGCAGCTTGGTGTCAACTGCTCGTTGACATCGCTTCGTACCTTCGCAAGGCCCGCAGGTGTCGTCGGTAGGAATCCAGGCCCCAAACTGGATGTCTCAGCCAGGTGGTCAAGGAGACGTTCGACGCGGTGAAGAGTCGCGGATGGCTAAACGGGTCGTCACTGAATCGGCCGGTAAGCCGAATGGCGAAGTTGTCAAGGCTCTCGGCGAGCTGGACCGATACGGGATCGGGGCACATGACAATCTTGCCAATCCCACGTGCCAGGTCGATTGGAATCTTTAGGAGTGTGATCACCAGAGCGCGCAAGTTGCCCCAGGCTCCTATCACGCCGACCACGAGTCCCAGTATGGCTAGCCACACAGGCCGGAACGTTACCATTTTGGCGAGCTCTTCGGGCTGTAAACCGACACGCCGACATGGCGGAGGTTCGCCGCGTGCGCCTCGGGCCTGGCCTTTGGCCTGGCCCTTGCCGTCAGGCCCGCCTGGGCTGGCAGAGGCTCCAAGGTCAACAGCGCGCCGCAGGCGCGTCCCGCTTGCGGGATGCGAAGCACTGTTGAGGTTGGAGGGGCCAGCCCGGACAATGCGCGGCGTTCCGATCCCGCCACTGTGACGCTTCTGTGGCGACGTCGCATCCGGCGCGTGCGTGGCAGCCTGGTCCTCACGCACGGCGCGGCTGCGGGAGTTACGGCGGGCAACCGCATGCGGCCGGTCACCGGGGCCACCGGGCGCGGCAGCTCGTCGCGCCCGGTGGGCTTCCGCCCGTAGGGCGCGACGAAAGCTGCCGCACCGCCAACGGCGAGCTGCCCGGCTCTGACCCGTGCCGCCTACGGCGGCGCGCTCTGGCGTTCATCCCTCCCGCGATCAGCCGCGCCCGTTTCTCGTGCTCCATGTCCAGGTCGTCAGGCCCGGCGCGCCGAAGGTGCGCCCTTGAAGCCGTAGAGAAAGTTGTCACAGCAGGTGCGTGCCATCGTGGGCACGCACGAACGGACCATCGGAACTAAGCGCATCGGTGACCCGGACGGCTCTGGCTTCCGGCATGGCTTGCGTCGCCTCGTACACAGTGAGCCATTCAACCCGTTTCGCTTCATCGGTCGGATGCGATTGTCCGCCAACCAAGCTGCACCGGAATGCCAGAGTCAGGACCCCCAGCTTCATGTTCTTATAGACGCCGGTGAGCTGGTCGGCGTGAACCTGGATGCCGGTCTCTTCGAGCACTTCCCGGGTCACGCCCTCGGCCGGTGTCTCGTCCAGCTCCAGGACGCCACCAGGCGGGACCCAGCGGTCGTCGTCGTCGCGCTGGATGGCCAAGACGCGGCCGTCGTCGCGGAACACGACTCCAGTGACGCTGACGGAGTGACGCGGTAGCTCAGTCATGAGGTCCGTACCCTACTCGGCTGGCCACTCATAGGACAGGCGCCACTGCTGGCTGGGGAAGACGTTGATCACCGTCTCAATGGGCGTGTCGTCCTCTGCGTAGGCGATGCGGGCGACTTCCAGCACGTATTGCGCCTCGGTCAGGCCGAGGAACTCGGCCTCGCTGGGCCGCGGTTGCCTGGCTTCGATCTCCTCGGCGAACTTGACAACCTGATAGCCCCGGTCAGCGAGCCTCTCATACAGCCCTCTCGGGCCGGTGTCGGGCAGCGCGATGTCTTCACTTCCCGCGATTCCCAAGGGTATGTAGGAGGTCGCGACCTGGACCGGGCGGTCCGAGGCGAACATGTGCCTCGTGCGCCGAACCACCGGATCACCCGCTGAGATGTTCAGGTGCTCGGCAACGTCAGCGGGGGCTTCCACCGTGCTCAGATCGACCAGCGGGGTGCGAGGTTCGAGCCCGGACTTCCGCATTTCCTCGGCGAAGCTACTGCCGCCGCTGCTGCCGTAGGGAATCCTCCGGACTCGCTTGACGGTCGGTATCTCCTGAACGTACGCGCCCCGGCCGTGCTCGACACGGATGAGGCCTTCGCTGCGCAGCAGGGCGATAGCCCGGTTGATGGACGTCTGGTTGAGCCCGTACTGCCGGGCTAGGTCCGGCTGGCTCGGCAGCGCAGACCCGGGCGGGTACTCGCCGCGCTTGATGGCGCTGCGAAGTTCGTCGGCAACTTGCCGATAGCGCGCTCTCGGCGCTTGCAAGGTTCTCACTGCTCCAGCCTCAACTTATGACATCTGTCAGATGCTACCGCATCGCATCGTAGTTGGTCACGTAGAAGCAAGGCGATCGGTTCGCTTGCAGCTTATGACATATGTGTTAAGATGCATCTAGCAGCCTGAACGCTGCGCAACAGATCCCCCACCACATCGGAAAGGACACAGGATCATGCGTCTGAGGATCGACACGAGTGAGGTCAAGTTCCGCGTTGCCGCGCTGCCGCGTCCTCGGCAGGAGTCGCGGTCTAACCCGTCGCAGCGGCGGACGCCGGATGGGCGGCTGGTCTGGACGGTCCGTCTCACGGCGATCGACACCGGCAGTAACACGTCGGAGACCATCTGGGTCGAGGTGGCTGGAGAAGAGCCCAGGCTGACCCTGGATGAGCTCGCGACGGTTCACGGCCTGGTGTACGCCCCGTACGTGAACAAGCAGACCAACCAGATCGTCCGCGCTTTCCGCGCCGATTCCGTAGCTGTGCTGGCGGAGGCCCGCAAGCCTGCCGCGTGAGCACCGGCCGTGCGGGTGCCCGCCCGTTCCCGGCCATCGCCCTGTGCAGATGCCAGGGCACCTGTTCGATCCGCATCCCGTAACCAGCAAGGACAAGGAGAACCACTGTTATGACCGCAACCCGTACCCCGTCCGAGGTCATCGAGGTCCCGGCCTTCGTGGCCATGACCGAGCCCGGCCCGGATCAGACGATGGCCGAGCTGGCCGCCGCTCTGGTGGCCCTGTTCGGCGAGGACGAGTCCTTGCCGCAGCCGCGGTATCTGTCCCTGTCGGTGTCCGGCCAGGAGATCGACATGCAGTTCGGCACCGAGCCGGACACCTTCCACGACCTGGCCCGCTGGGCCGACGCATTCGGTGGCACCGTCACCGGATCGGCCGCTGAGGACGTGTGCGGTGAGCCCGCCGTCCGCTGCGAGGTCAAGTTCCCCTACGCGGGCGTGCAGGTCAAGGCGTACGCCTACGTCCGCACCACCAGCAGCCGCTGACCCAACGCGCCTGGCCGGGAGTGCCCGCTCCCGGCCAGGCCACCCGCCAATCACTGAAGTCCCGTAACCAGCAACAGCAAGGAGTTTTGTCATGCCAGCAAACGTCGAGTCGATGTTCAGCGTCCGCCAGATGCCCTGGCACCGCGAAGGCACCATCCTCGAGGACTACCCCGGTTCCTGGGAGCAGGCCCGGACCCTGGCCGGACTGGAGTGGGATCCCGTGACCGCCGACGTGTACGCGGTCACCGGCATCAATCCTGACGGCAGCGAGCACTACGAGCCGATCGGCGGCTGGAAGACGATCAGCCGCTCCGACACCGGCTCTGTCCTGTCGATCAACAAGGACACCTACACCGTCATCGACCACACCGAGATGGGCGAGATCGTCGAAGCCGTCCTGGCCCAATCCAACGTCCAGTGGGAAACCGCAGGTGTCCTGGACGGCGGCCGGTCCGTCTGGTGCCTCGCGCTCCTGGACGAGCCCATCATCTTGCCGGGCGACGACAGCCCGACCCTGCCGTATCTGGCCATCACCAACCGGCACGATGGCACTGCCGCCTGCGCCCTGCGCGCCACCGCCGTGCGGATCGTGTGCGCCAACACCTTCCGCGCCGCCGAACTGGAAGGCGAGCGCACCGGCACCACCTTCTCCTTCATCCACAAGGCCTCCTGGCGCAACCGGATCGATGAAGCCCGCCAGGCCGTCACCGGCGCCCGCAAGGAAATGCACCGCTATCAGGAACTGGCCGCCCAGCTCCTGGGCATCCCCATCACCGCCAAGCAGCGGGAACTGTTCATCACCGAATTCATCCCCATGCCCCCGGCCGGGCTGGTCACCGACCGCGTGGCCCGCAACGTCGAAGAGGCCCGCACGGCGCTGCGCGCCATCTTCGACTCCAAGACAACCGAGCAGGTCGCCCACACCGCCTACGGGCTCGTCCAGGCCTCCGGCGAGTACCTGGACCACGTGCGCACCGCCCGGTCCTGGGAGACCCGGCTCAACCGCACCCTGATCCGGCCCGAACCGCTCAAGCACCGGGCCATGTCCCTGATCCGCGAGATCACCACTACCGCCTGACCCATCCCGAAGGAAGCGCCATGTCCAGGAAGCATTCACCCGAGCAGCAGGCCGCAGCCAGAATCCGGCGCGCATCCCTGAAGGAGCGCATCGAACTCCTCGATCAGAAGCCGGACCGCACCAAGGCGGATACCAAGCTGGCGAACAAGCTTGCCAGGGAGCACAACCATCTGCTCATGAAGTACTGACCACGCCCGGCACCGCACTACCGGGCCGGGAGGATGCCCGTCCTCCCGGCCCGGCCCTTCAGCCCCGATCCCGTAACCAGGAGAACCTCATGGACCCTGACGCGAACATTGCAGCGCAGCGGCGGCTGATCGCCCTGCTGCACGCTGAGCCCGGCGACACCACCGCTCGCCATGACCTGGCCGAACTGAACCAGGCCCTGCACGACTGGCTCGCCCACGGCGGCTTCAGCCCATCCGCGCCGGACTGGCGTGATGTCCAGGCCGTCGCGGACCTGATGCTGGCCCGGCTGGCCCCGCACACGTAAATGCCGGGCCTGGGGATGCCCGTCCCCGGCCCGGCTCTTCCACCAGCCCTGATCCCGTAACCAGCGAAAACAAGGAGTGTGGTATGCGCAAGCCTACCAGCGTGCCCCCGGGCACGCCCAGTAAGAGGGCCTTGCAATTCCGGTCCGCCACCGATGGCCACCGTGTCATCTACCACGAGCCCATCTGCGCCGAGTGCGAGTCGTTCGACGTCGATAAGGCCGACGTCCCCACCGGGGGTGGACTCACTGAACTAGCCCTGGTCTGCGGGTGCTGCGGTGCGGCCTGGCCTCTTGCCTGCGTCGCGGACTGGGACACCCCTGACGACGGGGGGCAGTGACCATGCCCCGCCGCAACCGCAACGCCCACGCCCTGTCTCCCGACATCGACCGGCTGGCCGATCAGGCCCGCCAGCTCACTACCGAACTCTGCCAACCCGCCCGCACCAATAACCCAGCCAGCGGCATCGGTAGCCCGTCACTAACCACTCCCGGCTCTTTCACCGAGTGGTTCACCGGTCAGCACGCCAGCACCCTTCCCGGCCGGACGGTGATCACGCATGGCTAAGAACAGCAGCGGCGGTAACCGCAACCAGCGCAACAACCCCTACCTGATCGAAGGCTGGGCCGTCGACTTCCACCGCAGCTTCGCCGGGATGTTCTGGCGCTGGCGCATCGAACTCACGCTCATCCTCGGCGCCCTGGCCGCCTACTGGCGGCTCGCCACCATCTCCAACTGGCTGTGGGCACTGATCGTCCTCGCCGCAACCATCACCGCCTCGCTCGCCATCCCCTACTCGCGGCACTTCATCACCCGGCACGCCTGGTGCGTGATCTCCCGCCACCGGCTCCAGCGGGTCTGCTACGAGACCCGCATGCACACCCGCGCCGGGCGGCTCCCGCTGATCTTGTGGATCCGGCCGACCAGGGTCGGTGAACGCGCCTACATCCTGTGCCGGGCGGGCGTCTGCGCTGATGACTTCGACGCCTACCGCGCCGAAATCGGCTCCGGCTGCTTCGCCCGCGAAGCCCGCGTTATCCGCAACCCCAGGTACTCCCACTTCGTCACCCTCGACATCGTCCGCCACGACCCGCTCACCGCCTCCAACGTCATCACTTCGCAGATCATCACTCACGCCGCCCCACGCGCCAAGGAGCCCGCGTGATGACCGGCCGCCCCGGCCCCACCGGGCAGCCTGCGGTGAAGCTGACCAGCCAGCTGGCCCGTGGTGACTTCATCCACCTGGACGGCATCGGCGGCTTCGCCGTCACCAGCATCCAGCCCTACGGCGAACAGGCACTGGTCCGCCTGGCCACCGAAAATCTCGCCGTCATCTGCCCCCGCAACGTCCGCTGGGACGCCATCACCGCCGGGTCACCGGTCTACCTGCACGGTTATCAGGCCTGCGAGGCCTGCCACGGCAAAGGCATCGTCTTCGCCACCCGCGACACCCCCGGCCCGGCCTGGGATGACCATCGCCGCCGCTGGACCGGCTGAACCAGCTCCGGTCCACCCCTACGGGCGGGGCACCACGGTGCCCCGCCCCTCATCCCTCACATCTCCGGAAGGAGGAAACCACCATGGACACCCACGTCCCGTACCTGGGCGGGTTCCCGTTCTCCATGTTCGACCCCGTGCATCTCGGCATGGACGAAAACAGCGAGCACGTCTACGTCAACCTGGCCGAACGCAACATGCTCCTGGGCGGCGAGCCCGGCGGCGGCAAGTCCTCTGCCGTCAACCTGATCGTCGCCCACGGCGCGCTGTCGTATGACTGCCGCCTGGTCCTGGTCGACGGCAACCAGGTCCAGCTCGGCCCCTGGCGCGACTGCGCCGACATGTTCATCGGCCCGTCGCTGGCCGACGCCATCGCGGCGTTCAAGAAGTTTCAGCTGATCATGAACGACCGCTACGCCAAGCTGCTGGCCAACGGCCGCCGCAAGATCACCCGCGAGTCGGGCGATCACGTCTACCTCGTCGTCATCGACGAGTACGCCTACTACTCGGCCACCATCGGCAAGAAAACCGAACGTGAGGAATTCGCTGCCCTGGCCCGCGATCTGGTCGCCCGGGGCCGCGCAGCCGGGGTCATCCTCATCCTGGCCACCCAGCGGCCCTCCCATCAGATCATCGACCCGGCCATGCGCGACCTGTTCGGCTACCGGTGGGCGTTCCGCTGCACCACCGACAGCTCTTCCGACGTGGTGCTCGGGCAAGGCTGGGCTGGTGAAGGCTACACCGCCGCCAGCATCGACCCCCTCGCCCGCGGGGTCGGCTGGCTGCTGTCCGAGACCGGTGTCCCGCGCCGGATCAAGGCCGCCTGGCTGTCCGACGCCGACATCGCCTACCTCGCCAGGTTCGCCGCTGATTTGCGGCACCGAGACGAGGCCGCATGAGCCTCACACCCACCCTCATCACTCCTTACGACCGCACACCCAGGACCGGTCCCAGGAGGCCGGACACTGTCAAGGCACGGTTGACACCAAAGCGGCGCAAGCGATCAGTCGAGAACGACGAGTACGCCGCGTTCACCCGCCGCGTCCTGCGCGCCTACAGCCGCCGCATCGCCGCTGGCGACATCGACGCCCTAGCCGACCTCAGCACTCTCGCCACCGACATCGAATCGGCCACGGGCCTGGCCGTGGCCGGGTTGCGCACCCGCGGCTACTCCTGGGCCGACATTGGTACCCGGCTCGGCATCACCCGCCAGGCCGCCCAGCAACGCTGGGGGCATCTGGCATGACCATCACGGCACCGGCCGCCGCTCTCACCCCCGAACCGGACGGCTCGGGGCTGGGGGCGACCGCCGATACCACCGAGACCATCTCCTGGGCTGACTTCCGCGCCTGGGAACGCCAGCTCACCTCAGCTGGCACCTGCACTCACCCCATCCGCCTGCGTGGCCGCATCGAGGCCATCGACCGGACCACCGGGGAGATTGCACCGGTCTACGACACCGCCGCCGAACCGGGCGGCGTCCTGCACGTCTCGTGCGGCAACCGCCGTGAATCGGTCTGCCCGGCCTGCTCCCAGATCTACAAACGTGACGCCCGCCAGCTCGTCCGCGCCGGTCTGGCAGGCGGCAAAGGCGTCCCCGAGTCGGTCACCACGCACCCGTGCGTGTTCGCCACCCTCACCGCCCCCGGCTTCGGCCCAGTCCACTCCCGCCGCCTGCGCGGCAACACCGTCCTGCCCTGCCGCCCCCGCCGCGACGCCAGCGCCCGACGCTGCCCCCACGGACGCGACATCTCCTGCTCCACCCGGCACGTGGAGGACGACCCCCGGCTGGGACAGCCCATGTGCGGTGACTGCTACGACTACGAGGCTGCCGTGCTGTTCAACGCCTACGCCGGAGCATTGTGGCGCCGGTTTGTCACTTACTTGCCCCGCCATCTGGCCCGGCTGTCCGGGGTCACCCAGAAAGCCCTCCGCTCGCTGGTCCGCATCCGCTACGTCAAGGTCGGCGAATACCAGGCCCGCGGCATCGTCCACTTCCACGCTGTCATCCGCCTCGACGCCCCCGGCCCCGGCTACCAGCCACCACCGGCCCGCTACACCGCCACCCTGCTGTGTGACGCGATCCGCCAGGCCACCGCCGCTGTCAGCCTCCCCGCCAGCCTCGGTCCCGCCCGCCCGGCCGTCCGGCTCACCTTCGGCGCACCGCAAGGCACCGACGCCCGCCCAATCCGCCACGACACCGCGCTGACCGGCACCGGGCAGGCGCTGTCGACCCCGGCCGTGGCCAACTACATCGCCAAGTACGCCACCAAAACCCTCACCGTCCCCGGCGTACCCGACCGGCGTATCGGCACCGCGCTGGACCTGACCGTCCTGCGCTGCTCTGCCCATTACCGGCGGATGATCACCACCGCCTGGGAACTCGGCAGCAAGAGGGCAACCGGAGACCCGCGGTTCCGGCGCTGGGCGCACATGCTCGGCTACGGCGGCCAGTTCCTCACCAAATCCGGCCGCTACTCCGTCACCTTCGGCCACCTCCGCCGAGCGCGTACCGAACACCGCCGCACTGAACGGCACCCGAACGGCGAACGCGACCCCTGGGGCCGCCCTCTCGACGAAACCGTCGTCCTGATTGTCGCGTCCTGGGACTACGCCGGGACCGGCCCCACCCATGGTCCTGGCGCTGAACTGGCCGCCGCTTCGGCGGCCTGGGCGCGCGAGCACAACCGTGACCAGACCGGCCACGCTGCTTAGTTACGACCGACCGGAAGGAGAAGCGATGTACCCGTGAGCCTCCCCACTGACTGCCTTTGGACGGTTGAAGAGACCGCGCTATCTGCGAGTTCCCCGCGCCACGCTCTACCAGTGGCGCTATCTCGGCACTGGTCCGAAAGCGGGCAAGGTCGGCCGCTGGCTGCGTTACGACCCCAAGGACGTCATGACCTGGTTCCGGCAACAGCAGGAGCAAGCCGCATGAGCGTCTACGACCGCTGGCACAAGACCCGTCCCGGCCCTGGTGATCAGCCATGCCGCGAACACAGCCGAGGCCGCACCAAGCTTTATCCGACTGCGGACCATGGCACGGGGGACCGCTGGCAAGTCCGCTGGCGGGACGACGCCGGACAGCAGCATAAACGCAACTTCGCCAAGCGCGATGGCGTAGACCCTGATAGATGCGCCAGCGCATTTGACGCCAAGATCAAGGCTGAGCTGGACTCCGGAACATCGCTCGACATGAACGCCGGGCGGATGAAGGTACGCGACTACGCGGCTAGCTACCACAGCCAGCTTCTGCACCGTGACTCGACGGCCGAACGAGTGGAACGGGTCTTCCGGCTGCATGTCAATCCATTGCCCCTGGGCGGACTCGCGATGCGGCAGGTACGGCCCAGCCACATGCGTTCATGGGTCAAGGACCGGTCAGAGGTCCTAGCACCGTCCACCCTGGCAGTAGCTTGGTCAAATCTGACCTCCGTGTTCGGCGCGGCAGTGATTGATCGCGTAATCGGCGTATCTCCCTGCAATGGCGTCAAGCTGCCCGAAGTGCCGCACCACAAGCACTACGTTCCTTCCGCCGAACAGGTCCATACGGTTGCCACAGCCATAGCTGAGCGGTATTCAGCGATCATCTACACAGCCGCGGGCTGCGGCCTGCGGGGCGCGGAGATAACGGGCCTGGAAGTCGGCGCCATTGATCCCCTTCGTCGCGAGATCGACATCAGCCAGCAACTCGTGTGCATCGCTGGGCAGGAGCCATACCTCGGGCCAGCGAAAACGAAAACCTCCGCCAGGACCGCCGAGCTTCCTGCCATCACCGCCGCCGCCCTGGCTCGGCACAGCGAGGTGTTCGCGCCTGTCGAGGTCGAGATCTGGGACCGCACGAACCCTGACCGCCGAAAGCACCATCGCCGCGTCGCAAAACTCGTCTTCACGACCATCGCGGGTCGGCCGATCCACCGGGCCACTTGGCCATACCTCTGGGGACCGGCCGCTCGCGAGGCCGGTATTCCGAAAGGCATCGGCCTACATTGCCTACGGCACTACTTCGCCACGGTACTGATCCACAACGGGGCCAGCGTCAAGCGAGTGCAGCTCGCCTTGGGTCACTCCACACCCATGATCACGCTCAACACGTACGTGGGGGAGTGGCCCGACACCGACGAGCAGACCCGCTTGATCATGGATTCCGCGCTTGGTGATGTGCCCTCAAAGTGCCCTCCTGGCGCTCCGAGCGGACAAAGAACCAGGTAGGAGCGTTACGGGGTGGATATTTCAACGGTAGTTGACGAACTGCAGGGCGAAGTCGAACTCCTTGCCCTTGAGCAGGGCGATGACCGCCTGCAGGTCGTCCTTCTTCTTGGACGAGACGCGCAGCTCGTCCCCCTGGACCTGCGCCTTGATGCCCCTCGGGCCCTCGTCCCGGATGATCTTGCCGATCTTCTTGGCGTCGTCCTGGCTGATGCCTTCCTTGAGGCTGACGGCCAGCCGGTACTCCTTGCCGGACAGCTTGGGCTCGCTAGCGTCCAGCACCTTGAGTGAGACCCCGCGCTTGACCAGCTTGTCCTTGAAGACGTCGAGGACGGCGTTGGCCCGCTCCTCGCTGTTGGCCCGGATCTCCACCCCCTGCTCCCCGGACCAGGCAATCGACGCGCCCACGTTGCGGAAGTCGAACCGCTGGCTGACCTCCTTGCCCGCCTGATTCAGCGCGTTGTCGACCTCCTGCCGGTCGAGCTTGGACACGATGTCGAACGAAGAATCTGCAGGCATCTCACTACTCCCGGCCGCCATGGTCGTCTGAAGCCAGGGACAAGGCTAGACGCACACCCCGCCCACGTCACATCGGGCTGGCTTACCCGTCCGAGTTCGCGCTAGCCGCAACGTCCGCTATCCTCATCTGTGCCGCCGGGGGACCGGCGGTCTCCAGGCAGGTTGCCCGAGCGGCCAAAGGGAGCGGTCTGTAAAACCGTCGGCTACGCCTTCGATGGTTCGAATCCATCACCTGCCACCACCTGCGGAAGCGGCCCCTTAGCTGTGTGAATGCGGCTACGCGGGCCGTTTCTTCGTTATCCCGCCAGCAGCTGCGAAGGTCTGGTGTCCGGTGGTCCTCGCCCGAGAGCCCGCGAAGCGCTCCCGATTAGCCTGCCAGGCGGAGCCGGTAGACGATGAAGGTCGGAAGGCCGGCGATGCTGGCCAGCTCGGATGGATAACGGTCGAGTGCTTCCCGTGACGGCTGCGGCTCAGCGATCCGGTCGATGGCGAATCCCGCGTCGGCGAAGGCGTCGGCAACGGCCGACAACGGCCGTTTCCAGAACCGCTGAGAAACCTCGACGTCGGCCTTGCGCCAGGTGTCGGTGACCAGTTCGGTGTCGAAGTACCCGCCGTGCTGGCCTGGCAGGCGCGGACCGAGGGGGTGATCAAGGGAGATGACGGCCCACCCGCCGCGCCGCAGCGCCGCCGCGAATGACTGGAGCGGGACACTCCAGTCCCGGACGTAGTGCAGCGCAAGCGAGCTGGTGATGCCATCCAGCGACTGCGGCTCGACGGGCAGCGGCTTGGCCAGGTCGGCCACGAGGAACCGGCCCTGGCCCTGGCAGCGGTGCCGCGCCTCCTCGATCATCTGGGGGCTCAGATCGATACCGATCACCTCGGCGCCCTGATCGAGCAGCCACTGGGCTTGAGCCCCTGAACCGCAGCCGGCGTCGAGCACGACCGCCCCGGCCAGGCTCGCAGGCACGAGGGACCGCAACGCGGGCCGTTCCAGCAGGCCATTGAACGGCCCATCGTCGGTCGTGGACGCCCAGACCGCTGCGAGCCGGTCATAGGCATCCCGCGGCTGCCGGTTGTGCTCAGCCTGGCTGACAGGGGGTTGCGTGGTCACCGTGTAGTCCTTTCAGGACCAGCCGGGCGTGACCAGGCCGGCCTGGTGGGCGAGGACGACCAGCTGGGCGCGGTCCCGGGCGCCGAGCTTGGTCATTGCCCGGGTGGCGTGGGTTTTCGCGGTTGACGGGCTGATGTAGATCTTCCTGGAGATCTCATCGTTGGAAAGGCCCTGGGCGATGAGGGCGACCACTTCGCGCTCGCGCGGCGTCAGCTCGGCCACGCCGGATACGGTTCGTGCCTCGCGGGTGCGGGCGGCGAACTCGGCGATGAGGCGCCGGGTGACGGTCGGGGACAGCAGCGCCCCCCCGTCGGCCACCACCCGTACCGCGCGGATCAGCTCGGCGGCGTCGGTGTCCTTGACCAGGAATCCGGCGGCGCCGGCCCGCAGGCCCTCGAAGACGTACTCATCCAGCTCAAAGGTGGTCAGGATGACGACGTGGACGGAGGCAAGGTCCGGCCGGGCGGCGATCCGCCGTATGGCCTCGATGCCGTCGAGCACCGGCATGCGGATGTCCATCAATATCACGTCCGGCCTGCGCTGCTCGGCGACGCGCACGGCATCCCGCCCGTCCGCGGCCTCGCCGACCACCTCGATGTCGTCCTCGGCGTCCAGGAGCGCGGCGAACCCGGCCCGGACCAGTTCCTGGTCGTCGGCCAGCACGACCCGGATCACGGCTCGCTCCCGCGAACTGGCAGCCACGCCCGGACCCCGAAGCCGCCGCCGGGCCGGGGCCGGCCTGCAGCGTGCCGCCGAGGGCCCTGGCCCGCTCGGTCATGCCGGCGATCCCGTGGCCGGAGCCACCGGCCCGGCCGGGCGGCCGCCGGACGCCGTCGTCGTCCACCTCGACGACCAGGGCGCCGTCGCCGTAGCCGACGCGCACGGTGGCCTTGGCGCCGCCGGAGTGCCTGGCCGTGTTGGTCAGGGCCTCCTGGATGATCCGGTACGCGGCCAGGTCCACGTCGACGGGCAGCGGCGCCGGCCGCTCCGCTTCTTCGATGTGCACGGCGAGCCCTGCGGCCGCCGCGCCGTCAGCCAGATCGCCGAGACGGGACAGGCCCGGGCTGGGCGAGCGCGGGGCGCTCTCGTCGGCGTCCCGGAGTACGCCGAGCACCGAGCGGAGCTCGACCAGGGCCTGTTTGCTCACGTCGTTGATGGTGGTCAGGGCCGTGCGGGCGCGTTCGGGCTGGCGGTCCATCAGGTGCAGCGCGGTGTTGGCCTGGACGTTGATGACCGAGATGTTGTGCGTTACCACGTCGTGCAGGTCCCGCGCCATCCTCATCCGTTCCTCGCTGGCCCGGCGGCGAAGCTCTTCCTCCTGGCTCCGCTGCAGCGCGACGGCCCGCTGGCTCCTGACGCGGATCAGCTCGGCGGCGCCCAGCATGAAGACGAGCCCGGCGGCCAGCCCGAGCGCGGACGACGCCGACGTGTGACCGTGCCGGCCGATCAGCCAGGGCGGCCATACGGACGCTACGTAGCCGATGACCAGGGAGGCGACCGCGGCCGCCCGCCGCCGGGCCAGCACCGCGTTGAAGAAGGCGGCGACCAGCGCGAACCAGACGCCGTTGCTGCTGACCGCCTCCGCCCACAGCGACGCGGCGAGGGTGACCGCCAGGACGGCGACCGGATAGCGGCGGCGGCCTATCAGCGCCAAGCCGCCCACCGCGGACGTGATGTAGATGACGGGCCCGGCGGTGGCACCGTGCCGGTGCCACCCGTAGGCGCCACCCACCTGCGCGGCGGTTACCGCCAGCGCGATCGCGGTGTCGACGGCCCAGCGCCGGGCCGGTTCAGATCTGATCATCACCGATAAACGTACGCGCCCGGTCACCGGCGGGCGTCAGCCCGTGGCGGGCAATTCGGTGCCCCGTTCTACACCCGGCGATGCATCGCGGGCGCCTCGCTCTACTGCCCAGGACTACCCGGAACGGCGCGGCCGGCCGACGACGCCGGAAGGGGCCGCCGGGCACGCTGGAGACCGCAAACCGGCGGCGGAAGGAGAATCATGTCGGTAATAGAAGTGCGCGGCCTGACCAAACGGTTCGGCCCGGTGCTCGCGGTCGATCAGGTGAGTTTCGAGGTCAAGCGCGGCACGGTGACCGGTTTCCTCGGCTCGAACGGGGCCGGGAAGACAACCACGCTGCGGATGCTGCTCGGCCTGGTGCGGCCGGACGCGGGCACCGCGACGATCAACGGGCGGCCCTACCGGGACCTGGACGCACCGCTGCACCAGGTCGGCGCGGTGCTTGAGGCGTCCAGCTTCTATCCGGGCCGGACCGCCCGCAACCACCTGCGGATCCAGGCCATGGCGGCCCCCGTGGACCCGTCGCGGATCGATGACGTGCTGGACCTCGCCGGGCTCGCCGGAGCCGCCGACCGCCGGATCGGCGGGTTCTCCCTCGGCATGCGCCAGCGCCTCGGCCTGGCCTCCGCGCTGCTCACCGACCCTGAGGTGCTCATCTTGGACGAGCCGGCCAACGGCCTTGACCCGGAGGGAGTCCACTGGCTGAGGGACCTGGTGCGCGATCTGGCCGCCGGGGGCGCCGCGGTCCTGGTATCCAGCCACATCCTCGCTGAGGTCGCCCAGACGGTGGACTCCGTGGTGATCCTCGACCGCGGGCACCTCGTCGCCCAGTCCTCGCTCGCCGACTTGACCGCGGGCGGTACCGCCGGCCTGGAAGAGGCATTTCTCAGGCTCACGGCCGGCTCGCGCGCCCGGCATGACCGGCAGGAGGTATCCCGATGACCCGGCTGATCCGCGTCGAACTGCTCAAGCTCCGCACCATGCGGCTGACCTGGGGCCTGCTGGCCGCGGCGGCCGGTATCGCGGCCGTTTTCGCCGTGCTGAACGCGACCAGGGACAAGGAAGCGGCGCTCAACACCGCGTCCGGACTCAACACCCAGGTCCTGGTCGGCGTCTGGGCCCTGCTGCTGTCCCTGATCTTCGGCGTGATCGTGTCCAGCAGTGAGTTCCGGCATTCCACCGCGACGCTGACCTATCTGGCCACCCCGCGCCGGAACCGGGTCCTGGTGGCCAAGACCCTCGCCGCCGCCTGCGGCGGGGCGGCCTTCGGCCTGGCCGGCGGCGTCATCGCCACCGGGATCGGCCTGATCTTCGTGGCCGCCCGCGGGTATCACCTGGCGCTGGGCGCGGCCACGCTGTCCCGTTACCTGGTCGGCTATATCGTCGCCGCGGCGCTGCTGGCCGCCATCGGATGCGCGGTGGGATCGCTCATCCGGTCGCAGGTGGCGGCGATCATCGGTGTCTTCGTCTGGGCGATGATCATCGAGTCGGTCCTGGGCGGCCTGTTCCACGCCGTCCGCGCCTACCTGCCCTACGCCGCAGCGACGACCCTGGCCGGCGCCCGGGTCGGCTACTCGATGTTCCAGTCGGGAACCGGGGCGTCGGCGGGCAACCCGCTCCCGTTCGCGGCCGCCGCGGCGCTGCTCGCCGGCCTGGCCGTCGTGTTCTGCGCGGTGGCCGCCCGCACCACGGTGGCGCGAGATGTCAGCTAGCCAGCTGGCCGGCGGACAGGTCGTCGAGAACCCGCTCAGCGGTGAGCGGATCACGATCTGGCCGTCGGCCGGCGACGGCGCGCTTGAGTGGGAGCTGGTGCTCGCCCCGGGCGGACGGGTGCCGGCCAGCCACGCTCATCCGCGGCAGGAGGAGTGCTTCACGGTGCTCGCGGGGCAGATGCGGTTCCGGGTCGGCCGCCGGCGGGTTGTCGCGGGCCCCGGCGACACGGTGCGGGTCCCGCCGGGGACGGTGCATCACTTCGCCAACGCCGGAACCCAGCCAGCCAGAGTGGCCGTGCGGACCAGGCCGGCGCTGCGAATGGCTGAGCTGCTGGAGACCGCTGCGGCCATGGCCACCGAACAGCACGCCGCGGGCCGCCGGCTGCCCAGCCCGCTCGGCCTGGCCCGGTTCATGCGGGATTTCGAGCCGGAGGTGCGCGCGCCCTATCTCCCGGCCGCGCTGGTCCGCGCCGTCACCCGCCCGCTCGGCTGGCTGGCCGGGCGGCGGGCGCCCGGTGCACGCTCGCGATGATGGCGGTCGAGGTCGACCGGCTGGTCAAGCGGTACCGGGCGGCCCGGCACAACGCGGTCGACGGCATCAGCTTCGACGTGCAGGCCGGCCAGCTCTTCTGCCTGCTCGGACCGAACGGCGCGGGGAAGACCACCACCGTGTCCGTCCTCACCACCATCCTGGCCCCGACGTCGGGCCGGGTCAGGATCGCGGGCCATGACCTGGCCAGGGAGCGGGCGAAGGCCCGCCGGGAGCTCGGCATCGTTTTCCAGCAGCCCTCGCTCGACCTCAACCTGACGGCCGAGGAGAACATCCGGCTGCACGCGGTGCTCTATGGGCTCTACCCGTGGCGGCCGGCCTACCGGCTGATGCCGGCCGGCTACCGGAGCCAGGTCCAGCAGGCGGCCGGCGTCCTGGGCCTGTCCGGCATTCTGGGGCAGCGTACCCGCGTCCTGTCCGGCGGCCTGCGGCGCAGGCTGGAGATCGTCCGCGCGCTGATGCACCGGCCGCGGGTGCTGTTCCTGGACGAGCCCACCGCGGGCCTGGACCCGGAGAGCAGGCGGAGCCTGTGGGGCTACCTGCGGCAGGCGCGGGCCGCGCTCGGCACCACCGTGTTCCTGACCACGCATTACCTGGAGGAGGCGGAGGCCGCCGACACGGTGTGCGTGCTGGCCGGGGGCCGGATCATCGAGCGCGGCGCCCCGGCCGAGGTCAAGGCGCGCCAGCTGAGCCCAACGCTGGAGGACGCGTACCTGCGGCTGCTCGGGCGGGCCAAGGCCGGGTCATGACCGCTCGCCGCGGCCCGCGGCGGGACCGCCGCCCAGGGGCACTGTCGCATGAGCTTTCCGGGCTGGCGATCATCGCGCAGCGCGATGTGATCAAGTTGCTGCGCGACCGCCCGCGGCTGGCCGTCAACCTGGCGTTCCCCGTCCTGCTCATCGGCGGCCTGGGCAGCGTCTTGCAGCCCACCGTAGGCCGGGTCACCGGGCTCGACGCGGTGACGCTGGCGTTCACCGGGGTGCTCGCCGCCAGCCTGTTCCAGTCCGCGGCGGCCGGCATGATCTCGATCGTGGAGGACCGGGAGAACGACTTCTCCCGCGAGCTGTTCGTGACCCCGGTATCACGGCTGACCCTGATGGCCGGGAAGGTGGCGGGGGAGACGCTGGTCGCCCTGTGCCAGGGGGTGTTCATCACCGTGGCGGCGGTGGCGTTCGGTGTCCGGGCCTCCCCCGTCCAGCTGGCGATGCTGCTCGCGGTCGGCCTGGCGAGCTGCCTGCTCGGCGGCGCGTTCGGGCTCGTCACCATCGCGGCGCTGCCCAACCAGCGCTCGGCGATGCAGATCTTCCAGTTCCTGATCATTCCGCAGTACGTCCTGGGCGGCGTCCTCGTCCCGCTCCAGGGGCAGCCGGCCTACGTCGAGGCTCTCGGCTGGGCCATGCCGCTTCGCTACGCCGTCGAGCTGAGCCGGGCGGCGTTCTACGCCGGGACGCCGGGTTACGCCCGGGTGGTGACTGCGGGCCCGGCGCTTGACGTAGCGGTCATCGCGGCACTGACCATCGCGTTCATGGCGGCCGGAGCGCTGGTCTTCGATCACCGGGAGCGAGCTCGCTGAGCTCAGGCCCGCTCGAGCACGCGGGCGAATGCCCGCAGGTAACGCGGGTCGCCCTGCCGTTCGCGCAGCACCCAGTACTCCGCTCCCCAGAACAGGTACGCCTCCAGGGTGCAAGCCTGTTGCTGGTTCCAGCGCATGCACCGGCTGTAGTTCTCGATGACGTGCTCGGGCAGGCAGCTGTACATGGCCCGGCCCCGTGGACTCGGCGGAGTAGTCACCGCCTCCCACGGCTCCGCCTGGCCCTCGACGATGATCAGCCGCCGCCCGCTGGCCAGCAGCTGGGGCCGGCGGCGCAGGGCCTCGATGCGGCCGGTCAGGTAAACCGTCCGCCCGCCCCGGGCCGCCAGCGCGTGGCGTGGGTAGAAGTCCACGCCCACGATGTCGGCCAACTGCTGCGCTACCGCCAGCGAATCCCCCTGGTCACGGGTGCGCCACCACTGCTGCAGCCGGACCGGGGCCGAGGTCGGCAGGAAGCCGTTCATCAGGACCGGCCGGGTCGGGTCGGCCGCGCGGACCGCTTCGACCTCGCGCCGCACGAAGGCGGCCGACAGGCGCCATGAGTGCTCCATGCCGAGCGGGTCGACGGCATCGTGCTCGACCTGCCACGCCACGATCGCGGGGCGGTCCCGGTACCGTTCCACGATGCGCGCCGCGAAGGCCGTGGCCGCCTCCAGCAGCGACGGGTGATCCCCGGGCTCGACCAGCGCGCCCTCGCGCAGCGGTTCGGGCAGATGATGGCCGGGCACGAAGAACTCCGGGTAGCCGAACGTCTTCACCGGGCCGACGCACAAGATGATCTGTTTCCCGGCCTGCTCGGCCGCATCGACCTGCCGGTCCAGCTCACCGGCGTCGAAGCGGCCCGGGCCGCGCTCGATCCGGTTCCAGTAGGCGCCCAGCCTGATGAGCCCGAACGGGTAGCTCAGCAGCGCCTCCAAGGTGGCGACCGGATCGAGACCGAGCGCTGCGGCCTGCAACGGCCGGAAGCTGATCCCGGTCTGTGCCCGGCCGCGCGGCTCGACGGGCATCTGCTGCCAGCGCTCGGTGAGCGGACGGGCGGACCGCGCGACCCGGATTCGCCCGGCGGTCTCAGCCATGACGGGCCGCCTTGGTGCCGGTGACGCCGGCCAGCAGCGCGGCGGCCGCGGCGGCGGCGCCCGGCCGGCCGAGCCGGGCCGACGCGGCGCGCATGGCCTCCACCGCTGCGGGATTGCGCCGCAGCTCGCCGAGGTCGCGGAGCAGCTGCCGCCGCCGTGGCGCCACCCGGCCAGCGCCCGCCTCGGCCACCAGGCGCGCATTGCCTCTCTCCTGACCCGGCAGGTGCGAGGTGAGCAGGAGCGGCGCGCCGCAGCAGGCGGCCTCGGCGATCGTACCCGGGCCGGCTTTGGCGATGACCACATCGGCGCAGCGCAGCCAGTCGGACATGTTCTCCACGAACCCCAGCACGGTCAGCCGGCCGCCGGCCTGCGCGGCCCGCCGGGCCAGCCTGCGCTGCAACCGGAGGTTACGCCCGCAGATGGTGACGACGTCGATGTCATCGGACGAAGCGACGATGGCGGCGGCGCGCCTGGCCATGCCGCCCGAGCCCTCGCCGCCGCCGGTTAGCACGGCCAGGAAGCGCTCGCTCATCCCCAGCGAGCGGCGCAGGGCGGCTCGCTCGGCGGGGCCCAGCGGGCCACCGCGGAAACCGGCGGTCACCGGCAGCCCGGTTTCCACGCAGCGGCTCGCGGCGAGCCCGCCGGGCCGGCAGCGCCGCCGCGCGGCGGCCGACGGCACGGCCATCCGGTCCGGCCTGCCCAGCCGCCAGGCCGCGTGCGTCGTGACCAGGTCGGTGACCACGGTCACGACCGGGACATCCCGGGATTGCCGGCGGCTGACCCTGGCCGCCGCGCCCCCGGTGAGCGGATGGAACGACACGATGGCGCCCGGCTCGTGCGCCGCCACCGCGCTGGCCACCGGGCCGTCGGCCAGGGCCAGCAGCGTCCGCTGCAGCAGCCGCATCACCCAGCGGGCATCGCACGCGTAGTAGACGGCTCCCCACGCCCACGGGGCGAGGCGGGTCACCGGACCGTAAAGGCTCGTGACCCATCGGAGCAGCCGCGAGGAGCCCGGCCCGGCGAGCGGGTCGCACAGCACCGGGTCGAACCGGCCCGGGTAGGCCTCCTCCAGCGCCTCGCCGACCGCCCGCGCGGCGCTGCGATGTCCCCCGCCGGTGTCGGCCAGCAGGAAGAGCAGGGGCACCCGGACCGCCGGGCCGGCCGCCGTCAGGCCTGGCCGGATATCGATCAGCGTCATGGGTTCATCGTCACTGCCCACAGGGGCGCCGTCGTCAGCCCGGCGGACCTTCCGCACTACGCCACGGGACGACTCCCCACCGTCCCGCCTACCGCAGCCGAGGTAGGGGCCGGCCAGGCCCGGTGGGCTGTCCGGGGCAGGCGGTAGGCCCGTTCAGCCGGCGACTCCGAGCTTCCCAGCCACGCAGGATTGATGGCATGAACACCACCGTCCACCCCGGCATCTTCCACACCGAAGAGCAGGCCGGCAACGCCCAGCTGCGCCAGGCGCAGGCCGACACCCTGAACACTCCGCGTCGCCGGTACGGCCTGGCGACCCGGCTTCTCGTCAAAGGTATGGACCCCGTCTACGGCCGCTCCGGTTCCTTCGCGAAGTACCAGGTGCTGGAGCTGATCGCCCGGGTTCCCTACCAGTCGTGGGAACGGATCGCCTACCTGGCCATCGGCCGGGTCCATCGCGACGCCGGCCTGGCCCGCCGCATCCATGAGCGGCTCGAGGAGTCCCGCGATCAGCAGGACAACGAGGAGTGGCACCTGCTGATCATGAGTGAGCTCGCCGCCCGGGAGGGCACCGGGTCGGCTGGCTGCGCTACCGCCTGCTGCCACAGATCACCGCGACCGTTTACTACCTGCTGTCCTGGCTGCTGTTCCTGATCGCTCCGGCGGCCAGCTACCGGCTGAACGCCGACTTCGAGGACCACGCCGAGCACGAGTACATGGCCTTCGTGGCCGAGCACCCCGAGCTGGAGAACAGGCCGTGGGACTGTCCCGAGGCGGCCGGCTACGGCCGCTTCGCCAGCATCGCCGACCTGGTCCGCCAGATCGGCTGCGACGAGCGGCAGCACAAGGACGAGAGCCTGGCCCGGCTGGCCGAGCCCCGCCTGCACTGACCGGTCAGCTGACCACCTGCAGCACGCGCAGGGCGGGCGCGCGGCGATGGGGTTCGTGTGAACATGATGGGACGTCGCTGGTGGCCACCATCGTGGCACCCCGAAGGAGTCGCGTCATGGTGACAAAGCCGCCTGCCCAGGCCGGCCGCAGCAGCGTGGGGCGGATAGTGCCGCTGTTCCGCCCCTACCGGTTCCAGGTGGCCACCGTCGTTGTCCTCATCGTGGTGACCTCGACGATCGGCATCATCAACCCGCTGCTGATCCAGGCAGTGTTCAACAAGGCCCTGTTCGTGCGGGACGGCCCCAATCTGCATCGGCTCCATGTGCTGGTGGGCGTCATGGCCCTGGTGCCAAGGTGTTCGGCAACCAGGCCCGCGACGTCGCCCGTTACCAGGGGGAGAATCAGCGCCTGGTCGGCTTCGAGGTCCGGCAGCAGATGATCGGCCAGGGATTCTACGCCGTCGTCCAGTCCTTCCTGTCGATCACCCCGGCCCTGATCTACCTCACGCGGGGCTGCTCATCGCGAATCATCACGCTGTCTCGGCCGGGACGATCGTGGCCTTCACCACGCTCCAGACCCGCCTGTACTTCCCGATCGGGCAGCTGCTTCAGGTCTCGGTGGAGCTGCGGTCCTCGCTGGCCCTCTTCGACCGGATCTTCGAGTATCTCGATGTGGTGCCCGACATCGTCGACGCCCCCGACGCCGTCGACCTCCCGGTTACCGAGGCCGGCGGCCGGGTGGCCCTGCGGGACGTCCGCTTCCGCTACCCCGGCGTTTCGGCCGACGCCTTGTCGAGCGTCAGCCTCGGCGCGGGTCCTGGCCATCTTGTGGCCCTGGTGGGGCCGAGCGGAGCCGGCCAGACCACCATCAGCTATCTGATTCCGCGCCTGTACGACGTCACGGGCGGGGTGGTCCAGGTCAACGGGCTCGACGTACGGCACGTCCGCCAGGCCTCGCTGGCCGCCGCTATCGGTTTCGTGACCCAGGAGAGCTATCTCTTCCACGACACCGTCCTGGCCAACATTCAGTACGGGCGTCCCAGCGCGTTGCGGGAGGAGGTGGAGGCGGCGGCGCGGGCGGCGTACATCCACGACCGGATCATGGAATTCTCCGATGGTTATGACACGGTCGTCGGCGAGCGCGGTTACCGGCTGTCGGGCGGGGAGAAACAGCGCCTGGCCATCGCGCGGGTCCTGCTGCATGACCCGCACATCCTGATCCTGGACGAGGCGACCTCGGCGCTGGACACCGCGAGCGAGCGGGAGGTGCAGAAAGCGCTGGACGCCCTGATGGGATCGCGGACGACCATTGCCATCGCCCACCGCCTGTCCACCATCGTCAACGCGGACAGCATCTATGTCATCGACGGGGGCCGGGTCACCGAATCTGGCTCGCACCACGATTTGCTGCGCCAGGGCGGCCTGTACGCGTCGCTGTACGAGGAGCAGTTCGAAGGTGGGCAGGTCCAGTGGCGGTGCCCCGATGGCGACATCATGGCGGACGGAACGCTGCGGCCCCGCGAGCCGCAGCCGGTGAAGAACTAGCGTGCGGTCTGTGGCGGTCTCGCGGTCAGGGGAGCAAGGCCGAGCAGATCCGGCCGCTGGCCGGTTCCTGTCCACCCTCGCGATCGGCGCGGCGGTGGCCGGTCTCGCCGTCGCCTACCCCCACGGGATCTTGGGCATCGCGCTCCTGCCAGCCTGGGGCCTACTGCTGGCCTGGCTCGCCACCAGCTCGGCGGTGTCGTGGCGCGGTGAGCACCCGGCGGCCAGCCCGGAACCGGCCGAGCTGGCCGGCACCGGTCCGGGATCACGCTGACCAGACACCATCCGGATCCGAGGCGCTCCTGCCTGATAGTGAGACACGGGCGACGATTGACGATCGGCGGCGGCGACGTGACCATTGTGACGACTGGCCCGTCGGAGGAGGGGACTCATGATCCTGATCAACATCAAGATGCAGATCCGGCCCGAGAAGATGGATGAGTGGCTGGCGGTGGCCGACGCCTACGCCAAGGACGTGAACTCCGAGGACGGCTGCTTGTTCTTCCAGTTCTCCCGGAGCCTCAACGACGAGAACGAGTTCGTCTCCATCGAGGGCTTCAGGGACGCCGAGGCGGGCGGCACGCACGTCAAGCAGCCCTACGTGAAGAAGTTCTTCGACACCGCACCCGACCTGGTGGCCACCCAGCCGCAGATCATCTACATCGACACCCCGCACGACGGCTTCGGCCCGATGGGCGAGATCAAGCCCCGCTGATCCAGGGGCGCGACGCGCCTGCCGAAGCAAGGTTCGTCGCGCCCCGTGAACGCTCGGCGACCGCGGCTACGGCGCCACGATGTAGCGGTATGAGGAGCTGGCCGCATAGCTCCAGTTGCGAATATGGCCCGTCGGCCGGCTGGCGGTGCCGTCGTAGTTTTCCTCGTTGACGTTGAGCGTGATGGCCCCGGTGCTGCTTTGGCTGAGGCTGTTTACCCAGGCGACGTGACCCGCTGAATTACTCTTGGTGGCCGGGAAAACGACGATCGACTTGGCCATCGGGACCGTGGTGACGGTGTAGCCGTTTTGCGCAGCAGTGGTGGACCACTGGGCTGCGTTCCCACTCCAATAGGGCCAGTACCCGGTATAGGCGTGCCAGTTGTTATAAGCGCCTTGCGTGCACTGAAGCGGATAGCCCAGGTTACGCGTCGTCGTCCTGCCATTTGCGGCGAATGAACAGGAGCCTGAGCCAGAGCAGAACGCGTTGATCGTACGTGACCCGCTCACCGCCCGATTCGGCGAGTAGTTGCTCGATCCCCACTTGGACGTGCTACCTCCACAGCCGACGTGCAACTGAATGTTGCTCGGCAGATTCGTGCTGATGGTGGCGCTGTAGGTGCTGTCCGACGCGCTGGTTGCCAGCCGCTTCCAGCTCGCAAACTTCGAGCCACCGCCGCTGGATTGGACCCATACGCCGACGACAGCGCCGCTGTTGCAGTGGACGACACCGCTGACCGTCACCGACGACGCGGCTGAGGCCGACGCCTGATTCAGCACGACCAGCCCAGCGGCCGTGCCGACCGCCGCTCCGGTGGCCGCCAACTGCCGCAATAGCACGCGAGCCTTTCCAAGCATATGTTCCCCCCTGATACGTGCAGCAAAAATGAATGACCATCGCGATCATTAACGTCCGGTCACCTGCGCCCCTCCCCTGCGCTTTGCGAGTTGCCGAATAGTAGCAAATATGCCAGCTTTGCCAAAGGGCATGCGTCACTAAGCGCGACAAACGTCCCGCAATCCTAAATGTCCCGATGTGGTTGCTGGAGTATCAGTAACGGGCCAGCAAGCAATATTCGACTGTATTTTGCCGTGGGAGATCGGGAGGGTCAGGAGCGTACGTTCTGGACCGACTCGCGGGTGACCGGGCCGCCGCAGTGGTGGCAGACCCGGTCGACCTCCAGGCGGTGGCCGCAGGAGTGCTCGAGCGCGACCGGGGGGCGGCCGACCGCCCACTTGTCGCCCCACTCGCGCAGCGCCAGCATCACCGGGAACAGCTCGCGGCCCGCTTCGGTCAGGTGGTACTCGTGGCGCGGCGGGTGCTCGCTGTACTGGCGGCGCTCGACGATGCCGGCGCCCTCCAGCTTGCGCAGGCGGTCGGCCAGCAGGTCGCGGGAGGCGCCGGTGAAGGCGGCGATCTGGGAGAACCGGTGCACCCCGTAGCCGATCTCCCGGACGGTCAGCAGCGACCAGCGCTCGCCGAGGATCTCCAGCGCCGCCGCGACCGAGCACGGCCGGACGGCCAGCGGCTGGTCCGCCATCACCACCGGGTCGCCTGACTTGGTCATCCGTTGTCCCCGCCTCGAGTGAGTTGCCTTTTCCAACAGACTACCTCTACCATCGTGAGCGTGAGTCAGTTGGAGATCACAACAAACCCTGAAAGGGCCGGCACCGCCCGAGCCGCGAACAGCCGCCGGGCCACCCGGATCCTCGTGCTCGGGAGCGTCGCCGCCTTCGCCGTGTTCCTCGACACCACGATCGTCAACGTGGCGTTCGAGACGATCAGCCGCAGCTTCGGCACCACCACCGGGCACCTGTCCTGGGTGCTGAACGCCTACAGCCTGGTGTTCGCGGCCGTGCTCATCCCCTCCGGGCGGCTGGCCGACCGCTACGGCCGCAAGCGACTGTTCCTGATCGGGCTGGGCGGGTTCGCGCTGTTCAGCGCGCTGTGCGGGGGAGCGCCGGACACCGGGGTGCTGATCGGGGCCCGCGCGCTGCAGGGCGCGTTCGCCGCTCTGGTCGTGCCGACCTCACTGGCTCTGGTGCTGCCGGAGTTCCCGCCCGCCCGGCGGCACGTCGCGATCGGGACCTGGGGGGCGATGAGCGCGGCGGCGGCCGCGCTCGGCCCGACGCTGGGGGCGCTGCTGACCGAGTACGCGTCGTGGCGCTGGATCTTACTGGTCAACTTGCCGATCTGCGCCGTCCTGATCTTCGCCGGCGCCCGCCAGCTGCGGGAATCGCGCGAGGAGGGCGCCGCCGGCATCCCCGACCCGCTGGGCACGCTGCTGATCGCGGCGGTCCCGGCGCTGCTGAGCTTCGCGATCATCGAGGGGCCGTCCCGGGGCTGGTCGAGCCCGGTGGTGGTGGCCGGGTTCGCCGTGCCGGCGGCGTTGCTGCCGATCTTCGTCTGGCGCTCGGCCGCGGCGGCCCGGCCCGCGGTGGACCTGGCGCTGTTCCGGGTCCGCCAGTTCCGCGTGGTCAACGCGGCCACGCTGATCTTCGCGGCCGCGTTCTACGGGATGCTGCTCAGCAACACGATCTTCCTGCAGACGGCCTGGCACTACTCGGTCCTGCGGGCCGCGCTCGGGGCCGCGCCCGCCCCGCTGGTGGTGGTCGCCGTCGCCCGCCCGGCCAGCTGGCTCGCCACCCGGATCGGGTACCGCCCGGTGCTCACCGTCGGGGCCGTCAGCTGGGCGGCCGGCGCGGCCGGGCTGGCGCTGCTGATCGGCGGGTCGCCGGACTGGGCGGCCCGCTGGCTGCCGGTCACGCTGCTGATCGGCCTGGGCATCGGCCTGACGCTGCCCGTCCAGGCGGGCGCGGCGGTCGCCACGCTGCCACCACCGCGCCTGGCCCTCGGGTCGGCCGTGTCGAACAGCTTCCGGCAGCTGGGGGCGGTGCTCGGCGTCAGCATCTTCGCCGCGCTCCTCGGCCGCGCCACCGGGACGGCCGAGGTCCACGCCTACCACCACATCTGGCTCGTCTTCGCGGCCCTGAGCCTGGCCAGCGGGGCCGTCCTCTACCTGCCGCGCGTCAGCTGGCTGAGTGGCCGGCCAGGTAGCCCACCCGGCCCGCCACGTTGACGGCGTGGTCGGCCAGTCGTTCATAGCAGCGCGCCACCAGGGTCAGCTCCATCGTGGCGGGGATCGGCAGGGGACCGGCGGCGAGCTCGGCGACCAGGCTTTTGTGCAGCTCGTCCATCTCGTCGTCGTGGGCCTCGAGGACGCCCGCCGCCGAGCGGTCCCGCTGATACCAGGCGTCGGCCGCCTGCCGCCACATGTCCGCGGCCAGGTCGCCCATGCGCTGCACGAGCTTCCGGCAGCGGGGGGACAGGCTGGTGCTCAGCCCGGGATCGGCCCGGGCGGCGATCTCCACCACCGAGCGGTACGCCCGCTCGAACTCGGGCGCCACCCGCAGGACCGACAGCAGGAACCGCAGATCGCAGGCGACCGGCGCCTCGCGCAGGATCGCCCGGCTCGCCATCGCTTCCAGCTGCGGATAAAGGGCGTCGGTCAGCCGCTGGTGGTCAGCCAGGGCCGGCGGCACCGCGACGTCGCCGTCCAGGAGCGCGGCGGTGGCCCGCGGCAGATCCTCTTCGATCATCGCGAACAACTCGATAACCCGGGCCTCGATGGCCTCCAGGACCTGGTCGAGCTCCCGCCGGTAACCGGTCATCACTGCGATCTCTGGGCACGGCCGCCCGCTGCCCCGATCACAACAAATTATGCGCGGCGACCCACAAGCTGAGCGCGGCCAAAGGCCGGTCTGGTGCGCCTGGCGCTGCGGGGTGCCTCGTCCAGATCGTCCCCCCTAGATGGTCTCGCGCCACACGGCGCGCATGACCCAGCCGCGCCCGATCGCGTGCCGGCAGATCTGGCTGGGTGCCTCCTCGAGCGCTTTGACCAGTTTCTCCTGGGCGGCCTCGTCCCATTCGAAGTCCCGGCGCCAGCCTTCGGCGGAATCGACCCGCATGGCCGGCCGGTCGTAGCCGTACTCCACCGCGGCCGTCCTGAACGTCTCCGGCCGTGGTGGCATTTCGGTGCGGTCGTGATACTGCTCCCAGGGTGAAGAGGCACTCCGGTGCAGGCGATACCAGGACAGCAGGCAGACGACGGACAAGACGCTGGCGATGGCACCACTGCCGGCTATCGACGCTTCCAGCATGTGGAGGACGTGCGGCGAGTGGCGCGGTTCGAGGGCGGCCGAGGTCGCGACGACCAGCGGCAGCGACGCGGAGATCGCGACGAGCGCGCGAGCCCACTTCAGCAAGTAGGCGGCCAGGCCATGGGAGGCCGACTGGGCGATGAGCGCCGCCACCCCGGCGGCGACGGCCACCAGGATCAGCGCCGGAGCGCCGCTGTCGGGCTGCAGGTTCCCCCGGAGCCGCCAGCAGGCGACCAGCAGAGCGAAGATCGCCCAGGCGGACAGCGTCGACGTCATCAGCCATCCCCGGGTCACCACCTGAAGGCCGACCTGGACCCGGGACAGCGACCCGTTCGGCACCTCGATCACATGCAGGCCCACGGTGGGGAAACCGCCCTGAACGTGGTCGAACGACGGCTTCCTGGCCCCGGGACGCCCCGCCAGCAGGCTGGCCTCCGCGATCTGGACTCCCTTGGGGGCGTCGATCTCGAAATGGAAGCTGTCGGTGTTCTCGGCGGCGGGCACCGGAAACCGGACCCGGGTGGTCGTCAGCCCCAGGGCCGAGCGCCAGACAACCGGGTGCAGCGGGTTCAGGCTCTCGCCCAGCTTGTAGTGACCATCGACGCTGTAGCCGGGCTTGCGGTACCGCAGGTGCAACGGCTCGTCGCACGAGAACGTCAGCACCCGGCGCCGGGGGGCGCCGGTCGGGATCATCACCCAGAGCACGAAGTTGTCGGCCAGCCGGTCGAGCAGAGCGCGGAAAATCTGCTGGTCGGCAAGGCGGAGGACCGCCGGCGGAGCCGTCCGTTCCTCCAGCGACCTGTAAGCCGCGGACAGCTGCTGCTGATCACCGCTCACCACCTGGTGGATGAAGCAGGCGACGGTGATGCGGGCGGCGGCCGCACCAATCGCGGTCGGCTCGCCGTCGGCCGGCCCCAGGACGGCATCGGCGCAAGCGAGCAGAACGGACTCGGTGATCGCCTGGTTCTGCCGCAACGTGGGCTGCACCACCGAGTGACCATCTTCGTCGCGCAACGAGAAGTTGACCGCCGTCTTGCGCCGCATCATGGACAGCGGGACCAGGCGGTAATTCTGGTCGTCGTCGCCGGCGAAGATCGGTGCCCGGTCCGGGATGTGGAATTCGGCGGTGACCCGGCGCACCACCGACCGGTCATCGCGGAAGGTGACGTGCTCGGTGCGGTGCGACACCCACGTGTTCCACCGCAGGAGCAGCAGCATCAGGCTGGCGCCGCAGTTCAGGCAGCATCGGGCGGCCGGATCGGCCTCGATGTCGCGCAGGCTGAGCACCGGCGGCAGGCGCCACGGCGCCATCCCGCCGAGGCTGAGCTCGTGATGGTGATCTCCTGGTCAAGGTCGTAGGTCATCGGCAGTCACCACCCGCATGGCTGTGGGCCGCCCGCCCCGGACGGCCGTTCTCCTCTTCGGAGTGCAGGAGTGGCGCCGCAGATACACCCGGCGGGCGGGACCCGCGGCTAGTAGGGTCGGATGGCCGGCCAGCCTGATGCCAGGGGCCTGACTCGCGGGGGGCAACAACATGTCGGCTCATCGGGGGAGCAAGGTTGCCCTGGTTCGCGCGGGGGTGCTCGCCATCGACCTGGCCCTGACGGCCGTCGCGGTCGCGGGGTGCGGGGCGTCGTCGGGAGCGCGGCCGGCCGGGTCGTCAACCGCGCGGGCGTCGGCGCACGCGGTGGTCGCGCAGCCCGCGCTCGTCACCCGGCCGGTGCTGGCGGACGGCCCGACGTCACCGGCGAAGTGCCCGGCGGCGGCCTACGGGGCTCGCCACTACGCCCCCGGGACCGGGAAGACGGTGGCGCTGACCTTCGACGACGGGCCGGGGCGGAGCACCGACGCCATCCTCGGCATCCTGCGGCGCTACCGGGTGCCGGCCACGTTCTTCAACATCGGCCAGGCCATGGCGACCCGGCCGTACCTGGTGCAGGACGAGGTCCGGGACGGTTTCGCGATGGGCAACCACAGCTGGAGCCACCCGCACCTGACCAGGCTGTCCGCCGCCCTCCAGGGTGCCCAGCTGTCGCGGGCGAGCGCGGAGCAGCACCTCATCGCCGGGACGGTGCCGTGCGCGTTCCGGCCGCCCTTCGGGGAGTACGACGCGACCACGCTGCTGCTGGCCAAGCAGCGCCACCTGGGCGTGTGGCTGTGGTCGAACGACACGCTGGACTGGAAGGCCAACGGCTCGGGCTCGGCCTACTGGGTCCAGCGCGTCATCCGGCTGGCCGAGCAGGGCAGCGTGCTGTCGCACCCGATCCTGCTGATGCACAACGCCCGGGCCGGCGACCCGGCCACGGTCTCGGCCCTGCCCACGATCATCCGGTACTTCGAGGCCCGGGGCTATCACTTCGTCGCCCTGTGACCAGTTGGGTCAGCGCCGGCCGGCGGGCGGGGCGGTGGAGCCGCGGACCCGCAGCGTGGGGGCCAGCAGGTGGACCTCGGCCGGGCGGCCGGGGTCGGCGACGCGGGCCAGCAGGGTGCGGGCGGCCAGCGCGCCGGCCGCCGAACCGGCGCTGTCCACGCTGGTCAGCGCGATCGAGCGGAGCCGGGCGAGGTAGGAGTTGTCGTAGCCGACCAGGGACAGCTGGCCCGGGACCGCCACGTTCATCTCCGAGGCCGCCGACTGGGCGCCGAGGCAGGTCACGTCGTCGACCGCGAAGATCGCGGTGGGCGGCTGGGGACCGCTGAGCAGGCGGACGGTGGCGCGGTAACCGGCCTCCTCGGTGAAGTCGCCGGGCTCGACCCGGATGTGGCCGCCGAGGCCGTGGTCCCGCATCGCCTCCTCGTAGCCCTGCTGGCGCAGCTTGGCGACGACGTTGCTGGTCCCGGACACCCGCCCGGAGATGTGGGCGATACGGCGGTGACCGAGCCCGGCCAGGTGCTCGGTCGCCAGCCGGGCGCCGAGCAGGTCGTCGTTGGTCACGGTGTCGACCCGCGGCAGGTCGACGTCCGGCCAGCCGACCGTGACGGTGGGAATGACGCTGGCGATCTCGGCGATGACCGGGGAGGCGGCCTGGGTCCCGGCCAGGATGAAGCCGTCCGCGTCGAGCTGGAGGAAGCCGCGCAGCGCCGACTCGTTCACGCTCCGGTCCAGCCGGCCGCCGCCGCTGAGGACCAGATGCCTCCCGTCCGCTTCGAGCGCCGGGACCAGGCCGTCGAGCAGGTCGATGAACCACGGGTGGCGGACGTCGTTGAGCAGCACGCCGACGGCGCGGCTACGGCCCTCGCGCAGGGTGCGGGCGGCCGAGTTGGGCCGGTAACCCAGCTCCGTCATGGACCGCTCGACGGCGGAGCGCCGGTCCGCGCTGACCTTCGGCGATCCCCGCAGCACCAGCGAGACCAGCGACTTGGAGACTCCGGCGTGCTCGGCCACGTCGCGGATGGTCGGCTTGGCCACGGCGGCTCCTCGCCAGGTGTTGGAACGATCTATTGATTCAGAGCTTAGCGGTCTTGACAGCAGCCAGCGGTTCGCCGATGCTTTCCTTGTTGGAACGATCTAACGATATCCAATTATCGTCCAACCAAGTGATTGGCACGGGAGCCGGGCAAGCGGAGGTCGGGCAATGGGCAGCAGCGCGGCGCGGGTCATGGAGTACGACCCCTTCAGCCAGGAGTTCCAGGCGGACCCGTTCCCGGCGTACCGCTGGATGCGCGACGAGGCGCCGGTGTTCTACAGCGAGAAGTGGAACTGGTGGGCCCTGTCCCGGTTCGAGGACGTGCGGGCGGCGGCGACCGACCCGCAGACGTTCCTCAGCTACGAGGGCATCGACATCGACGACACCGCCAAGGACCAGAGCGGACCCGGGTTCCTGCCCGACATCGACAACCCGCGGCACGATCAGATCCGCCGGATGATCCAGCCCCAGCTGCTGCCCAACCGGATCGCCACCCGGGAGGATGCGGTCCGCCGGGTCGTGCGCGGGCTCATCGACGGGTGGCGGCACCGGGGCACCGTGGACCTGGCCCAGGAGCTGGCCTGGCCGACGCCCAACGAGGTGTTCTTCGACCTGCTCGGCCTGCCCGCCGCCCGGGCGCAGGGGCGTGACCAGCTGAACCGCTGGATCCACGAGCTCAAGGACCGCCGTCCCGACGACTCCCGCCTCACCCCGGTGGCCAAGGCGGCCACCGCCGGGATCCAGGCCTACTTCGCGGACCTGCTGCACGAGCGGCGCGCCCGCCCGCGCGCGGACCTGGTGACCCACATCGTCACCGCCAAGATCGACGGGGTGCCGTTCGCCGAGGAGGACTTCGGGCCGGCCTCCGAGGTGCTCGGGCTGATGATGGTGCTGTTCCTCGGCGGGGTGGAGAGCACCTCCGGTCTCATCGGGACGCTGTTCAAGCTGCTGGCGGAGAACCCGGACCAGCGGGCGATCCTGCGGGCCGAGCCGGCCCTGATCCCCGACGCGGTCGAGGAGGCGATCCGCCTCGCCACCCCGCTGCAGCTGGTCGGCCGCACGACCAGCCGGGCGGTCACCCTGCACGGGGTCACGATCCCGGCCGGCGGCCGGGTGGTGCTGGTCTACGGGGCCGCCAACCGCGACGAGCGCCGCTTCCGCGACCCGGACCGGTTCGACGTCACCCGCGGGCGCCTCCGCCACCTCGGATTCGGGGAGGGGATGCACGGCTGCCTGGGGGCGCCGCTGGCCCGCCTGGAGGCGAAGGTCGCGCTGGAGGAGGGGCTGCCCGCGCTGGGCGACTACACGATCACCGCACCGCCGGAGCGCTACCGGACCACGCCCAACATGTACGTCTGGGATCACCTCAACCTGGCGTTCCCGGTCGCCGCCACCCGAGGGCACCACCCGCAGGTGGAGACCGTCCGGTCCACCAGCACCAGCGTCACGGTGCTGGCCAGCGAGTTCGAGGCCGACGTGCGGGTGGAGGGCAAGGAGGAGGTGGCGGACGGCGTGGTCGCGCTGACCCTGCGGCGGCTGGCCGGCGGCCCGCTGCCGGCGTGGTCGCCGGGCGCGCACGTCGACCTGATCCTGGACGGGGTGCCGACCCGGCAGTACTCGCTGTGCGGCGACCCGGCCGACCACCACGCCTGGCGGCTGGGCATCCTGCGGGACGAGGCCGGCGGTGGCGGCTCGCGTTTGGTCCACGACCGGCTGCGGGCCGGTGACACCGTCCGGGTCCGCGGCCCGCGCAACAACTTCGAGCTGCTGGACTCGCCCCGGTACCTGTTCATCGCGGGCGGGATCGGTATCACCCCGGTGCTGCCGATGATCGCGGCGGCGTCGGCCGCCAGCGCCGGCTGGCGGCTGCTGTACGGCGGCCGCCGCCGGGCCTCGATGGCCTTCCTGCCCGAGCTGGCCCGCTACGGCGACCGGGTCATGGTGGCCCCGCAGGACGAGACCGGGCTGCTGGACCTGGACGCCTGGCTGGGCACCCCGCAGCCGGGCACGCTGGTCTACTGCTGCGGCCCGGAGCCACTGCTGGCCGCGGTCGAGGAGCGCTGCCGGGCCTGGCCGCCCCGGACGCTGCGAGTCGAGCGGTTCAGCGCCCGGCCGCTGACCGCGCCGGTCCGGGCCGAGGCGTTCGACGTCGAGCTGGCGCGCAGTGAGCTCAGGCTGACGGTCCCGCCCGATCGCTCCATCCTCGACGTGGTCGAGGAGGCCGGGGTCGGGGTCCTGTCCTCCTGCGCGGAGGGCACCTGCGGGACCTGTGAGACCGCGGTCCTCAGCGGCCTGCCCGACCACCGCGACTCGGTCCTCACCGAAGAGGAGCGCGAGGCCGGGGGCTGCATGATGATCTGCGTGTCCCGCTCCTGCACCGCGCGCCTGGTGCTGGATCTTTAACCGGGCCGCCGCGCTCAGGAAACGTGCGGGGGCCGGGTGGCGCAGGGCGACCCAGAAGCTGAGCGCGGCCAGCGGAAGCTCGACGAAGGCCATGGCGATCGCCTCGTAAAAGGCCGCGCCGGTCGCGGGGACGATGTTGATCCAGGCGTCGCAGATGAGCAGGGCACCGGTGACCGCGGCCGGAACGGCGGTCACGCCCGGCCGGCGCTGAAGGGCCAGGGCGGTGGCGGCCAGCGCGATGACCTCGAACACGTCAAGGCCGGTCCAGGCCAGCTTGAGGTGATGAGCGGTCTGGGCCGCTGGTGACATGGTCAGCCTGATGACGACCGAGGGCACCAGGGTCAGCGCGCCGGCGATCAGCGCGATCGGCAGCCAGCGGGCCGGACCGTAGGCCGAGAACTCGCTTCGTATCGCGACGACGCACATCCCGATGATCACGACGACCAGGATCAGCAGGGTGGGGATCGCCCCGGCCCAGTTCGAGCCGCCCACCTGGGTCAGGCACCGGAACCAGACCGCGATGAACGTGGCGGCGGCGGTGAACGCGGCGGTCACGGCGGCCAGCGGGGAGCCCCGGTGGTAGGTCCAGGCCGTCACCAGGATGCCCGCGATCATGGCGAGGAACAGGCCGACGCTGAGCGGGCGGACCTGGTGCGCCTCAGCCCGCGGCGGCTGGGTGATGAAGAGGAACACCACCCAGGGAGCCAGTCCGGCCGCGCAGGCCCAGAACAGCCAGCTGAGATGACGCTCCGCCCAGGCCAGGCGGCCCGTCCGCCCGCCCGGCGTAATCAGCTCGAGTTGTTCCCCCACCGTGACCCGCCTCCCAACCCGAGCGAAAACGCCCCAGGCCAGTAAACCTGGCCGGGGGCGTTCGGGGATAACCGGATCGTCTCAGTTCTGGCTGGCGACGATCCCGTGCGGGTCGAGGACGAACTTCTTGGCGACGCCGCTGTCGAAGTCGGCGTAGCCGCGCGGGGCGTCCTCGAGCGGGATGACCGTCGCGCCGACCGCGTCGGCGATCTTGACCTTGTCATGCAGGATGGCCTGCATGAGGCCGTAGTTGTACTTCATGACCGGGCACTGGCCGGTGGTGAACGACAGTGACTTGGCCCAGCCGGTACCCAGCGACAGGGACAGCGAGCCGACCTTGGCAGCCTCGTCGATGCCGCCCGGGTCACCGGTCACGTACAGGCCGGGGATGCCGATCGCGCCGCCCGCCGCGGTCACCTCCATCATGGAGTTGAGCACGGTGGCGGGGGCCTCCTTGGCGTCGGCGCTGCCGTGGCCGCGGGCCTCGAAGCCGACCGCGTCGACCGCGGCGTCGACCTCGGGGACGCCGAGGATCTGCTCGAGCTGGTCCTTGGGGTCGCCTTCGGCCACGTTGACGCTCTCGCAGCCGAAGTTGCGGGCCCGGTCCAGCCGTTCGGCGTTGAGGTCACCGACGATGACGACGGCCGCCCCCAGCAGTTGCGCGCCGACCGCGGCGGCCAGCCCGACCGGCCCGGCGCCGGCGATGTACACGGTCGAGCCCGGCTTGACACCGGCCGTCACCGCCCCGTGGAACCCGGTCGGGAAGATGTCCGACAGCATGGTCAGGTCCTTGACCTTGGCCAGGGCCTGGTCCTTGTCGGGGAACTTGAGCAGGTTCCAGTCCGCGTACGGCACCATCACGTACTCGGCCTGGCCGCCGACCCAGCCGCCCATGTCCACGTAACCGTAGGCCGAGCCCGGCCGGTCGGGGTTGACGTTCAGGCAGATGCCGGTCTTGCCTTCCTTGCAGTTCTTGCACCGCCCGCAGGCGATGTTGAACGGGACGCTGGCGAGGTCGCCGACCTTGATGAACTCGACGTCGCGGCCGGTCTCGATGACCTCGCCGAGGATCTCGTGCCCGAGGACCAGCCCGGCCGGGGCGGTGGTGCGCCCGCGGACCATGTGCTGGTCACTGCCGCAGATGTTGGTCGAGACGACCTTGAGGATCACGCCGTGCTCGCACTTGCGGCCCACGTTGGCCGGGTTGACCCCGGGGCCGTCCTGCAGCTCCAGCTTGGGATAGGGGATGTCCTGTACTTCGACCTTGCCCGGCTCGATGTAGGCAACTGCTCTGTTTCCGGTCATCGTTCCGCCTTCCTCGTTGTGGTCGCGGCGCCCGCCGCGACGTCAGCCGTGGTGTCTGTCTCCGTGTCGGCCTCCTCGCTGCTGGTGCGTGCCTGTGAGTACCGCTGCCCAGCAGATGGCTGAGTAATCTGGCGCGCCCAGCGCCAGTGACCGGGGATGCCAGCGAGCAGGTGCCCGTGGTATCCCGGAGATCGTGACCGGAGAAGAAACCTCGCTGCGGCCGTGGCCGAACTGCGGCGCGTGACCCGCCCAGGCGGTTTGCTCGTCGCGACCACGTGGCGGACGGCCGATGGGCCGCCCCGGCTGCGGTATGACGTGCCGGGGGTCTTGCGCCAGGCCGACTGGCTTGAGGCGCAACTCCGGCTCTACGCCGCCGCCACGGCCGAATCGGGCTGGGACGATCCTGCCGTGCAGCGCCTTCGGGACGAGGGCGAGGCCGTCCGCGCCGGTCGGCTGGCCGAGCTGAGCCACGGCGAGCTGCACGACTACCTGGTCCCGGTGCTGCACAAGATCCTGCTGGGCTGACCGGCCCGGCCCGGCCCGGGCGCGGTTATGGTGGCGGTATGGGGACTTGATCGCGGCCGGGGGAAGGGGACGCCATGCGGCTCATTTTGAATGTGATCTGGCTGGTGCTGTGCGGATTCTGGATGGCGATCGCCTACGCGCTGGCCGGGCTGGTGGCGTTCGCGCTGATCATCACGATCCCGTTCGGCATCGCGGCGTTCCGGATCGCCGGCTACGTGCTGTGGCCGTTCGGGCGGACGATCGCCGAGCGGCGGACGGCCGGGGCGGGCGCGCTGATCGGCAACGTGCTCTGGATCGTGCTGTTCGGCTGGTGGCTGGCGGTCGGGCACCTGGTGACCGGCGTGCTGCTGTGCCTGACGATCATCGGCATCCCGCTCGGGCTGGCCAGCTTCAAGATCATCCCGATCACGCTGGTGCCGCTCGGGGTGCAGATCGTCCCCGAGCGCGACTATTAACGATCTTCGCCCACAGGGATTCTCGGGCCAGCCCGGCTTGTGCAGTTTGCTTGCGTCGCAACTAATTCGCCTCGGCAGGAAGCCGGACCGTGGCCCGCGAGATCACCGCAGCGCACGCGCAGCAGGCCGCCACCGCTCTGCAGCACCTGCTGCTGCGCGACTACCGGGACCGGTGGATCCGCTACCAGCGGGAGCGCGAACGCCGGGGCGAGGTGCACCAGCGCGCGGTCACCGAGGTACTGAAGCGGCCGGGCTCATCGGCTGTCGGCGAGGTGGGCGTTGACCCGGTTGAGCAGGGCGAACAGCTGTGCGCGCTCGTCGCGGCCGAGCGGCGCCATGATGTGCTCGTTGACGCGGTCGAGGACGCGGTCCAGCTCGGCGAGGCGGCGCTCGCCGTCGCCGGTGATGGTGATGACGTTGCGGCGCTTGTCGGCCGGGTCGGGGGTGCGGCGGATCCAGCCGCCGTCCGCGAGGTCGTTGAGGACGGCGACGAGGTCGCTGGTGTAGATCCGGGTCCGGCCCGCCAGGGCTGCCTGGCTGGCGGGGCCTGCCTCAGCCAGGGTGGCGAGCACGACGAAGTCGTCCTTGCGGGCGCCGACCGCGGCGAGCGCGTCCCCCGCGACATGCCGTGTCTGGGCAGCCGTCATCCCGACCAGGCGCGAGAACTGCCCCCGGAGTCGTTCCGGCGTCTCGTCGCTGTGGTCGAACCGCAGATCGTAGCCGGTCTCCACCCGAGCAGTTTATCTGCTTGCGTTAGAAGCACTAACGATCTAAATTCATTAGTGACACAAACGTTAGTAGACCTAATAGTTTAGGAGTCACGATGACCGCCACCGAAACCATGGTTCGCGAACTCGCCGACCGCGCCGAACTGGCCGACCTGATCGCCCGGCACAGCCTGTGGATCGACGAGGCCCGCTACGACGAGACCGATCGCCTCTTTACCTCCGATGTCGTGGTCACGTCCCGGCGCGGGGACGCCCGCGGGCTGGAGGCGCTCATCGGGCTCGCGCGCTCGGGTCACGACCGGTACGCCCAGACCTTGCACAGCAAGTCCAACTTCGTCTTCGAGTTCGACGGCGACACCGCCTCGGTCCGGGTCCACGACATCGCCATCTACGTCCTCGACGACAAGACCGAAGCCGTCGCGGCCGCCATCCAGCGCTACGGCGCGCGCCGCACCCGGAACGGCTGGCGCCTCGACCGCCTCGAAGTCACCCCGGTCGCACTGACCGAGGCGCTTGACCGGGCCCTCTGAGGCGCCGCCCGGGAACGTGGCCGTGACCGCCGGTGTACTGGACCGGGCAGGCGGCCGCGGCGATTTATTTCTGTAATCAGTCGGCCGGATCGACCCGCTCGGCCTCGTAGACGGCCTGGGAGAAGACCTCCAGGGCCCGCCGGCAATCGGCCAGGCGGCCCGGCGGCCCGGGATCGGGCCGGTCCGGGAGGAAGTCACGCGCCTGGATCCGGCCCAGCCAGCCGGTCAGCTTGTCCAGCTCCTGCTCGTTCTCCTCCAGCTCGGCGAAGGTGAACTTGGCGGCGGCCGTCTCCTTGCGCAACTCGGCCAGGAACGCGTCGCACTGTTCGGCCAGCTCGTTGTACTCGCGTTCCCGGTCGGCCCGGAACCGGTCGGTGATCAGCGCGTCGGTGCTGGGCGGCACGTCCGTGACCGGGAGCACGAATGCCCGGCCGCCCTGGGCCTGCACGGTCTCGGCCAGCTGGGTGAAGAACTGGGTGTGGGGGCCGGCCCGCGGCAGCACCCAGGCCCCGTTCAGGAGGCTGGTGGCACCGTACGCGCGCAGGCGGCGCCACAGCGCGACCCGGGCGCTGGAAGGGGAGGCCGGCAGCTGGGCCAGGAACAGCAGCCAGCCGCGGTCTTCGTGGCCGGCCGTCATCGGGCCGGCCGGCTCACAGGCCCAGCACCTGCCGCAGCTGGGGCGCGTGGCGGCGGGAGACCGGTACCACCTCGCGGGTCTGCCGGTCGGTCGCGAGGTACAGCGTGCCCTTGAAGCCCTGCTCGACCTCGCGGACCCGGCCCAGGTTGACCAGGAACCGGCGGTGCACCCGCAGGAATCCCTTGTCGGTCAGCTGGTGCTCCAGGTGGTCGAGGCCGCGGGCGGCCGCCAGCAGCCGGCCCTGGTCGCTGGTGAGCCAGACGTTGTTGCCGTCGGCCTCGGCGAACCGGATCTCCCGCGGGTCCAGCAGCACCCAGCGGTCGTCGCCGAGCGCGACCACCCGGTTGAGCGGCGTGCGGCCCGGGCCCGGCCCCGTTAACGGCGCGGCCGGCTCGGCAGCGGTCACCGCCAGGCCGGCTCCCGGGTCGGAGCCCGTGAACGCCAGCAACGCCCCGATCACCTGCGTCCCGGTCAGCACCGGGCGGGCCACCACCGGCACCGGGGCGCCCAGGAAGGGCACGAAGACCTGGGTCGACCCGGTCCAGGCGGGGTCCTGCCGGGCCCGTTCGGTGACCCGCCGGGCCAGCTGCGGCAACGCCGGGACCTGGGACGCCCAGCGCTGGGTGGGGGCGAAGGCCGGGACGTCGGCCGGAGTGCCCATCAGCACCGCCGCCTCGCTGTTGGCCAGCACCACGTTCCCGGCCGGGTCGACCACCGCCAGCGGCGTGGCCGGGGAGACCCGGGCGTTGGCGAGCGCCGCCGCCAGCAGCGTGCCGCTGTGATGGGCGCGCTGGCGTAGCTTGGCCTCGGTCGCGGCCGCCACCCGGCGCAGCCACGGCAGCACCGAGTCGGGCAGCCCACGCTGATGACAGGAGATGTTCAGCACCGCCAGCGGGTCGTCGGTGACCACGTCGCGGACGGCGACACCCGCACACGACCACGGGTGGAAGCCCTGGCACCAGTGCTCGGGACCGCAGACCATGACCGGGCGGTGGCTCTCCAGCGCGGTGCCCATGCCGTTGGTCCCGCACGCCCACTCCGACCAGGTCGACCAGGGGGCCAGGTTGCTCCCGGCGGCCAGGTGCTGGATCCGGCGGCTGCCCCACGCGGCCAGGATACGGCCGTCCGGGTCGGCCACCGTGACCAGCCCGTCCAGCCCGTCGACCTCCCGCTCGGCCGACGCCGCGAGGCCGCCCAGCTCGGCGAACACCACGTCGTGCTCGATCGTGTGCGCGCTCACCTCGGCCGCGGCCGGGGCGCGGTCCAGGCCCGGGTCGACCTCGTACTCCTCCCGGCACCGGTACCAGGACATCAGGATCTCCGGCCGTACCCCCCGCACGGTGTCCGCGCCGGCGGCGAACCGTTCCCGGGCGGCGGCGACCCGCTGCAGCCGGCCGTCGATGAGCTTGCCCCCGCTCACGGCGGGCGATGCACCGCTGGTGGAGTCTTTTGCGCCGTTCATCCCATTCCCGTTGTCCGCTGGCGGCCGTGTTCTCGAGGCTGGTACCGCGGAGGTGCAACACGAGTTACAAGGTGCCGTCCCTAGCAGGCTAAACGTCCGGTCATGATCAAAAAAAGGTCGGTACGGGACATTGATGAGGGATCGAGGTGTGAACCGGGCATGCGGGCCGTGGTGTACCAGGAGCCGTTCGACGTCGCCGTGCAAGAGGTTCCCGACCCCCGCATCGAGCACCCCAACGACGTGGTCGTGCGGATCACGTCGAGCTGTATCTGCGGCTCTGACCTGCACATGTACGAGGGGCGGACGGCGGCCGAGCCGGGCATCGTGTTCGGGCACGAGAACCTCGGGCTGATCGAGGAGGTCGGCGGCGGGGTCACCAGCCTGGAGCCCGGTGACCGGGTGGTGATGCCGTTCAACGTGGCCTGCGGCTTCTGCAAAAACTGCCAGGCCGGGTACACCGGCTTCTGCCTGACCGTGAACCCGTCGGGTTTCGCGGGCGGCGCCTATGGCTACGTGGCGATGGGTCCCTACCCGGGGGGCCAGGCCGAGTACCTGCGGGTCCCGTACGCGGACTTCAACTGCCTGCCGCTGCCGGCCGGCACCGAGCACGAGGCCGACTACGCGCTGCTGGCCGACATCTTCCCGACCGGGTACCACGGCTGCGAGCTGGCCGGGGTGGCGCCCGGGGAGACGGTCGCGGTGTACGGGGCCGGGCCGGTCGGCCTGATGGCCGCCTACTCGGCGCTGCTGCGCGGGGCGTCCCGGGTGTTCGTGGTCGACCGGGTGCCCGAGCGGCTGGCCAAGGCGGCCGCGATCGGCGCGGTCCCGGTCGACTTCTCGGCCGGTGACCCGGTGGAGCAGATCAAGGACCAGACCGGCGGCGAGGGCACCGACAAGGGCGTCGACGCGGTCGGCTACCAGGCCGCGGCCCGGGCGGGTGACCGCGAGGAGCCCGCCGCCGTGCTCAACCAGCTGGTGCAGACGGTGCGGCCGACCGGCGCGCTCGGCGTGCCCGGCCTGTACGTGCCGTCCGACCCGGGCGGCATCGACGAGAACGCGCGGCACGGCCTGCTGCTGGTGGCGATCGGCACGCTCTTCGAGAAGGGCCACCGGGTCGGCACCGGGCAGGCCAACGTCAAGCGCTACAACCGCCAGCTGCGCGACCTGATCACCGAGGGCCGGGCCACGCCCGGCTTCGTGGTGTCCCACGAGCTTCCGCTCGAGCAGGCCCCGGCGGCTTACCAGAAGTTCGATCAGCGAGTGGAGGGCTACACCAAGGTCATTCTCAAACCAGCCCAGTGACGACATCAGGAGATAGGCGGAGGCGATGACAACCGCATCAGAACAGCGAGCTACAACGCTGAGCGACATCGGCCTGGACACACAGAACAAGGCGACGATCGGCCGGGTCCTGGGGACCGGGAAAATCGAGCAGGCCAAGGAGGATTCCGACGGCCGGATGTCGGCCACGATCCGGATCCTGCCGGACCAGCTGGTCTTCGAGCCCTCGGTCCTGGTGCTGCCGCACGGCGGTGACCTCGAACTGGAGCTCATCAACGACGACCAGAACACACACTGTGCGCTGCTGCCGAGCAACGGGGACAGCCAGTTCGTCTGGCTGGTGAACCACTCCCGGGGCACGGCCACGCTCAGCCTGGACGGGCCGGGCTACTACTGGTACAGCTCGCCGACCGGCAACGACGAGGGCCGGGGCCTGACCGGGGCGATCGTCGTGATGGGGGAAACCCCGCCGGAGGCCCGCCTGGACCGCCCGGATCAGCCCCGGCCGTAGCCGGCTGCGCAGGACCGCCAGGACTGGCTCGCCTCGACCGTGCAAAGGAGCATGACATGACCGATACGGCAGAACCATATGTGGACGCAGGCCACGCCGTCAGCAACTCGACGCTCGCGCTGATACCCGGGGAAGCGCCGCAGGTGACCGACAGCGTCAACTACGAGCGGATCCGCCAGGCCCGCACCGCGGAGCCGCAGAACTGGCTCACCTACTACGGCGCCTACGACGGGCAGCGCTACAGCGAGCTGGACCAGATCAACGCCGGGAACGTCGGCCAGCTCAAGACCGCCTGGGTGTTCCAGTGCGGTGGGGTCGGCCTGCAGGCGGGCGCGACCACGTACGCCTTCGAGTGTGCGCCCATCGTCGTCGACGGCGTCATGTACGTCACCGGCTGGGACGGCTGGTGCTGGGCCCTCGACGCCGTGACCGGCCAGGAACTGTGGCGGTACCGGCACGCGATCCCGTTCGACGTGTCGTTGTGCTGCGGCAACGTCAACCGCGGGGTCGCGGTGGCCCACGGCAAGGTGTTCTACGTCACCCAGAACGCGCACCTGGTCGCGCTGGACGCGGCCAACGGCAAGCCCGTGTGGGACAAGGTCTACGGCGACGTGCGGGCCGGGGAGAGCGCCACCGTCGCGCCGCTGATCATCAAGGACAAGGTCATCGTGGGCAGCTCGGGCGGGGAGTTCGGGGTGCGCGGCCACCTGGACGCGTTCGACATCGACAGCGGCGAGCACCGGTGGCGCTGCTACACGGTGCCCAAGCCGGGCGAGCCCGGCTCCGATACCTGGCCGGCCGACGGTGAGGCGTGGGCCCGCGGCGGGGCGAACTGCTGGCTCACCGGCACCTACGACCCGGAGCTGAACCTGCTCTACGTGGGCACCGGCAACCCCGCGCCCGACTTCGACGGCGAGGTCCGGCTGGGCGACAACCTCTTCACCGACAGCCTGGTCGCGGTCGACCCCGACGTCGGCCAGATCCGCTGGCACTACCAGTACAACCCGCACGACCTGTGGGACTACGACAGCATCTCCGAGCACATCCTGTTCGAGCTGGACGGCCGCAAGGTGCTGGCCCACTTCGACAAGAACGGGTACGCCTTCATCCTCGACCGCACCAACGGCGAGCTGATCCGGGTGTTCCCGTTCGTGGACCGGATCACCTGGGGCGAGATCACCCCTGACGGCCAGATCACGCCCAAGCTCTACCCCGAAAAGGAGGGCGAGCCTGTGCACTTCTGGCCCGGGCCGGCCGGGGGCAAGGAGTGGACGCACGCGGCCTACAGCCCGCAGACCGGGCTGCTGTACTGCCCGGTGCAGGAGGTCGGCGCCACCGCCACCCGGCGGCGGCGCGAGTTCAGAGAAGGGATTCCGTACTGGGGCGCCGGGGTCGCGGTCGACATCGAGGACGCCTACGGGATGGTGAGCGCCTTCGACCCGGCCACCGGCCAGGAGGCGTGGCGCTGGCGCAACGAGACGCCGATGTGCGCGTCGGTGCTGGCGACCGCCGGCGGCCTGGTCTTCGCCGGCGAGCCCACCGGGGAGATCAACGCGCTGGACGCCCGCACCGGGGAACAGCTGTGGCAGTTCCAGTGCGGCAGCGGCCACCACAGCAGCCCGACCACCTACAGCGTCGACGGCCAGCAGTACCTCGCCGTGCCGAGCGGGTGGGGCGGCTGGATCGAGGGGTTCAACCCCGGCATGCTCGGGGCCCCGCACGGTGCCGCCCTGTTCGTGTTCGCCCTACCGAATAGCTAGCGATGAAGGAGATGACAGGTATGAACCGCGAGCAGCACACGACCCGGACCCACGGGCGCGACTGGGAGACCCCGGGCTTCGAGGAGATCCGGGTGTCAGCCGAGGCGACCGCCTACATGGGCACCGAGGAAGACTGGGAGTAGAGGCAGCCGGCCGGCATGTGGGCGCGGGTGCTGGGCTCAGCTGCGGGCGGCGGATTCCCGCAGTGGAACTGCACCTGCCCCCCGTGCCGGGCGGTGCGGGACGGGTCGCGACCGGCCCGTCCGCGCACCCAGTCGTCGGTGGCGGTCAGCGCCGACCGGAATCAGTGGTTCCTGCTCAACGCCTCGCCCGACGTCCAGGCGCAGATCGAGGGCTTTCCCGCGCTGCACCCGGGCCGCGAAGCGGGTGAGGAGCGCCAGGTTCCGCTCCGGGGGGTGCTGCTCACCGACGCCGAGCTGGACCACACCCTGGGCCTGCTGCTGCTCCGGGAGGGCCGTGGCCTGGACGTGTACGCCACCGAGGCGGTCCACCAGGTGCTGTGCCACGGCACCGGGCTGCTGCGGGTGCTCGGCGCCTACTGCCCGGTCCGCTGGCATCCGGTGGAACCCGGCGCCCGCGGCGAGGCGCCGCTCGGCGGCGGCCTCTCCTACCGGGCCTTTGACGTGCCCACGGCCAAGCGAGCCCGGTTCGGCCCGCAGGACGCGCCCGGCCGGGTCATCGGTTACCGGCTCAGCCAGGAGGGGGGCGGGACGCTGGTCTTCCTGCCGTGCCTGCCCGAGCTGACCGCCTCGATCCGCGCCGAACTGGACGGCTGCGCCGCGCTGCTGGTCGACGGGACCTGCTGGCAGGACGACGAGCTGATCCGGCTCGGGCTGGCCGGCAAGACCGCCCGCGACATGGGGCACCTGCCGATCAGCGGTCCCGGCGGCAGCCTGGCCCAGCTGGCCTCGCTGCCGACCGGGCGCACGATCTACACGCACATCAACAACAGCAACCCCATCCTGCTCGAGGACTCGGCGGAACGGCGCACGCTGGCCGGCCACGGCTTCGAAGTCGCCGCTGACGGGCTGGAACTGCAGATCTGAGGTACATGGTGACCCTGACCGCCACCGACAGCTTCGTCTCCGCGCTGCGGGCGCACTCGCAGCGGTACCACGACTCGCATCCGTTCCACCAGGCCATGAACGCCGGCACCCTGAACCGGGCCCAGATTCAGGGCTGGGTGGCTAACCGTTACTGCTACCAGGAGGCCATTCCCCGTAAGGACGCGGCGATCCTGTCCAATTGCCCCGACCGGGAAGTCCGCCGCCGCTGGATCCGGCGCATCACCGACCACGACGGCTACGGGAACGAAGCCGGGGGGATCGAGGCGTGGCTGCGGCTGGGCGAGGCCGTCGGACTGGGCCGCGAGAAGGTGGCCAGCCAGCGGCAGGTGGTGCCCGGGGTACGGTTCGCGGTCGACGCCTACGTGACCTTCGCCCGGACGCGGCCGTGGGTGGAGGCGGTGGCCTCGTCGCTCACCGAGCTGTTCGCCCCCGACCTGATGGCCGAGCGGCTGGCCGCGTTCGAGCGGTACTACCCATGGATCGACCCGGCCGGGCTGGCTTACTTCCGGTCTCGCCTCACCCAAGCACCCCGTGACAGCGAGCACGCGCTGGAGGTGGTGACCGAGTACTGCCGCACCCCGGAGCAGCAGGCCGCCGCGGTGGCCGCGCTGTCGTTCAAGTGCGACGTCCTGTGGGCCATCCTGGACGCCATCGACGGAGCGTACGGCCATGACTGAGCCGGGTGCCCGGCCCCGGCTGGCCCCGCACGTCCGGCTGAGCTACGACGAGACCCGGCAGCGCTACGTGCTGCTGACCCCGGAGGCGGTCACGGTCCTCAACGACACCGGTGCCGCCGTCGTCCACCTGTGCGACGGGCAGCGCACGCTGGCCGAGATCGTGGCTGAGCTGGAGCCCCGGTACAGCCGGGTGCCCGGCGAGGAGGTCGAGCGGTTCCTGAACCAGTTGGCCGCCAGCGGCCGCCTGGAGATCAGCCGTGGATAGGCCGTTCGGGCTGCTGGCCGAGCTCACCTACGCCTGCCCGCTGCAGTGCCCGTACTGCTCCAACCCGCTCGACCTGTCCGGCTACGGCGACGAGCTGACCACCCGGGAGTGGCTGCGGGTGCTGGACGAGGCCCGCGCGCTGGGCGTGCTGCAGCTCCACCTGTCCGGCGGTGAGCCGCTGCAGCGCCGCGACCTCACCGAGATCACCCGGCACGCCAGCGAGCTGGGCCTGTACACGAACCTCATCACCAGCGCGCTCGGGTTGTCCGCGCGCCGGGCCACCGAACTCCGGGCCGCGGGCCTCGACCACGTGCAGATCAGCATCCAGGCCGACGAGGCCGCCCTGTCCGATCGCATCGCGGGCACCCCTTCCTTCGAGCGCAAGCTGCTGGCCGCCCGGATGGTGAAGAAGCTGGACTGGCCGCTCACGCTGAACGTGGTCCTGCACCGGCAGAACGTCGACCGGATCGACCGCATCCTCGGCCTGGCTGAGGAGCTCGGGGCGGACCGTATCGAGCTGGCCAACACGCAGTACTACGGCTGGGCCGCGCGCAACCGCGACGGCCTGCTGCCGGCCCGGGCCCAGCTCGAGCGGGCCGAGACCGTGGTCCGGGCCGCGCGCGAGCGGCTGCGGGGACGGATGGAGATCATCTACGTCCTGCCCGACTACTACAGCCGGTACCCCAAGCCCTGCATGGGCGGCTGGGGACGGCGGCAGCTCACCGTGGTGCCCAACGGTGTGGTGCTGCCGTGCCCGACCGCGCACGAGGTCCCGCTGCCCCGCGCCAGTGTGCGCGAGCACGACCTGGCCTGGATCTGGGACCAGTCTCCGGTTTTCCAGGCCTTCCGCGGCACGGACTGGATGCCCGATCCCTGCCGGGGCTGTGACCGCCGCGAGCTCGACTTCGGCGGCTGCCGCTGCCAGGCGTTCCAGCTCACCGGCGACGCGGCCCGGACCGACCCGGTGTGCCAGCTGTCCCCCGATCACGAGATCGTGGCCGCCGCGGTGCGGGCGGCCAGCGATCCGGCCCCGGCGCCGGGCTCGATCACCGCTGAGCCGCCGCCGGGCGCCGTTCTCATTCCCCGGCCGCATCCACGTCCCCGGCCGCAGCCCCGCCGCTCCGGGGAGACATGACGAACCCCGGTATCCCTGACGGCGGTACGGCAAGCCCCCTGGCCGCCGCGTCCGGCCTGCTGTGCCGTGCGCCGCTGGTCGACGGCCACAACGACCTGGCCTGGCAGTTGCGCCAGCGACTCGGCCGCGACCCCGCACGGCTGGACTCCGAATCCGCGGCGGGGCGGACCCATACCGACCTGCCCCGGCTGCGGCGGGGGCGGGTCGGGGCCCAGTTCTGGTCGGTGTACGTACCAGGGACGCTGGCCGGTGAGGCGGCGGTGACGGCCACTCTGGAGCAGATCGACTGTGTGCATCGGCTGATCCGGTATTACCCCGATTCCCTGGAGCTGGCCCTGACCGCCGACGACGTCACACGGATCTTCGCCAGCGGGAAGATCGCCTCACTGCTGGGGGCCGAGGGAGGTCATTCGATCAACTGCTCGCTAGGTGTCCTGCGGATGTTGTACGCGCTCGGCGTCCGCTACCTGACGCTGACCCACAACCGCAACGTGCCCTGGGCCGACGCGGCGACCGACACCGCGGCCAGCGGCGGCCTGACCGCCTTCGGCCGGGAGGTGGTGGGCGAAATGCAGCGACTGGGCATGCTCGTCGACCTCTCGCACGTCGCGGCGGCCACGGCGCGAGATGCCCTCGACGTCGCCCGGGCCCCGGTCATCTTCTCGCACTCCTGCGCCCGGGCCCTGTGCGACCGCCCGCGGAACGTTCCCGACGACGTGCTGGCCCGGCTGGCGGGCAACGGCGGCGTGTGCATGGTGACCTTCGTCCCGGCGTTCGTCGCGCCCGACCGGGGGGACCGGGCGACTCTGGCCCAGGTCGCCGATCATGCCGAACACATCCGGTCGGTGGCTGGTATTGATCATGTGGGCATCGGTGGCGACTACGACGGCAGCGATGCGATGCCCGAGGGGCTACAGGACGTCTCCTGCTACCCGGCCCTGATCGCCGAGCTGTTGCACCGCGGCTGGACCGAGGACGACTGCACACGGCTGGCCGGTGGCAACATCATCCGGGTCCTGCGCGAGGCGGAGACCGCCGCCCGCGCCCTGTCCGGCCAGTACGCTCCGTCGCTGGCCAGCATCGCGTCGCTGCATCACGACGGCGCGCGATAGCACCGGCCGCGGTGGTTGATTACGGTGGTGCTCATGAGGTCTCACGCGAAGCCTTGTGAACCTCAGAGATCGGGAAATCCGCGCGGATAAGGGGCGCTGTCCAGCGAGGGGGTAGCGTGACGCGGCAGCGGCGCAACGGGCGTGTTCGCCGGCGGCTGAGCCAGGTCCGGCACCGGGCGGTGCACCTCCGCAGCGCCGAAGGGGTCTGGCACGACCTCCGGTTCAAAGACCTCTACCAGAGCAGCAAGGAGTTTGAACTCATGGGCCGGGCGATGGGTTTCGCCGCCCTGGCCATGCTCACCGTGTTCCCGCTGCTCGTCGTCGTCGCTGCCGCCAGCGCCGCCACGCATCACGGTCTGGCCGTATGGGTGATCTACGGCATGGGCCTGACCGGCTCCTCTGCCCGCGCGGTGGTCCAGCTCTTTTCGGCGCCCGCCCGGGTCCTGGGTACGACGAGTTTTTTCAGCCTGTTGCTGCTGGCCGTCTTCGGAGTGACGTTCGCCGGCAGCGTGCAGGCCGGGTTCGAAAGAGTCTGGGGCCTTCCCGCCGGGCCGTGGCACAAGATCTGGCGTCAGGCGGTGTGGCTGGTCGCCCTCATCGCCTACATCTACGCGGCGGCCACGGTGGGCTCTGCGACCTTCCATACGCCGGCCGAGACCCTAAGCCGGGTGTCGGTGGCGGTAGTGCTCGGCATCGTCTTCTTCTGGTGGGGGCTTCGCTTCCTGGTCGGCGGCGGCCGGGTGAGCTACTTGGCGGCGATGCCAGGCGCTGTGGTCACGGTGGCGTTCCTGGCCGCCCTGCGGGCCTTCTCCGCCTTGGTCTTCCAGCCGCTCATCGTCGAGAATGCGGTCACCTACGGGGCCCTGGGCACCGTGCTGATCGTGCAGTCGTGGCTGATCGGCGTCGGCTGGGTCATCTATGGCGGCCAGTTGTTCGGGCGCTGGTTCAACGACGCCTGGCTACGGGCCCGGGTGGATAACCGCTGGAGCCACACGCAGCCGGGCAGCGGGTAGGAGGGCCACGAGCAGCGGGCATGACCAGTTGTGTCCAAGGGAGAGCCGCCGGCGCCTTGGTTGTCGACCGCGATGACGGTGTAGTGCGGGGTCAGCAGCGGCACGACGTGGCGCCAGTACGACATGGTCTTCGGCGTGCCGTGCAGCAAGAACACCGGCTCGCCGGCGCCGCCGATCGCGTAGTGGATCTCCACGCCGTTGACCTTGGGCTTGCCGTGTGTGAGCCGGACTCCGGCGTGGTCCTGGCTGACCGCGGGCCCGATCACGCAGTCCAGTTCTCCCGTCTCGACCATCGAGATCATGTCCAACGCGGGCGCGTACGGCAGGCGCAGGTCGATGCCGGGATGATCGCGAGTGAACTCGCCCAGATAGGAAGCGAACGGCACCAGGTGCTGAGCGGACAGCGAGACGCCGAGGCGCAGGGTGCCGATGAGCACGTCACGGGTGTGGTGGACGGCATGTTCCGCCTGCGCGGCGCTGTTCAGGGTCCGGCGAGCCGGGCCCTCCAGAGCCTCGCCAGCCGCGGTGAGCCGGACGGGCCTGGTTCCGCGGATGTACAGGGGCGTGCCGAGTTCGCGTTGGAGCGCCTGGAGCGAGTTCGACAGGCCTGACTGCACGATGAGCTCGCGCTTGGCCGGCGGGTGATGCTGCGTTCCTCGACCAGCGCCAGGAAGTGACGCAGTTGTCTGAGTTCCACCGGCCACCGCCTTCCGCGGATCACCAGAACTTCATGTCGACGGCTCGAAGCCGGCGTTGGTGAATACGCACGGCCCGCTCCGCAGCCGCGGGTGAGACGAGGTGGCCCCACGCTCCGGCGGACGCCTGCCCGAGCGCCAGCAGCGCTTTCACCTCGTCGTCGCTGAGCTTGGCGGCCTGAACCAGACGCGTGCCGAACCCCATGTGCCAGCGTTCGTCCCGCAGGACCAGTTCCACTCCCCGGCGAACGCCCGGAAGCCCGGCCGACAGCTGGCCGAGGGTGTCGAGCATCGCATTCTGCCCCGCCAGCAGGACCACGCCCTCGAGCACCATGTGGTACAGCCCGACCGCGGCGGTCAGGCTCCCGTGGTCCTCGGCCAGGCGCCGGGCCGTGGCCGGGAGGCGCTCCTCGAACAGGGCGACGAGCTCAGGACTGACGAGGGTGCGGAGAACGTCCAGCCGGGCCGCGGTATCGGCCCCCGGGACGGCCGCGACCTCGGCCGCGACCCGGTCGAAGAAACGGGCGTGGCGGTGCTCGTCACGGGCCTGGGCGTGGAAGCAGGCCGCCACCCATTCGTTGGCGGCGGCGGTCTCGAAGGCACCGATGTGCACTGACACCGCCGACTCGGCGATGCAGAAGCCCGCGATCAGTCCGAGGACCCGGGCCTTCTCGGTGTCATCGAGGGTCGGCCACGCCTCCTTATCGGGCCCGAAATCGATACTCGCCTCGTCCCATTGCAGAGACTTGGCAAGTATCGCGAAGTGGTCGTAGCTGCTGATCATGAATCAGTTTCCCCAGTCCCTCGGGGTCACCTTGCCCGGTTTCAGCCCGTGCAAATCACGCTGCGCTGATCCGCGTTCGCGTCCGCATCCGGCCCGGCTGCGGCTTGACCAGCGGCAGCATCCCGTGGGAGCTGCGCGCCGCCGAGGCCTGGGCCGGGCGCAGCATGACCAGGGGGACTCCGGCGGCCGCGCCGACCAGGCCGCAGGCGATCCAGAAGGCCAGGTGGTAGCCGCCGGTCAGCGCCACGGCCGGGGCCTGGTGCCGGGCGGTCAGGGCGCTGGTCCGGGCGGCCGACACGGTGGCCAGCACGGCCAGGCCGAGCGCCCCGCCGATCTGCCCGGTCGTGTTGATCAGGCCGGAGGCCAGGCCCGCGTCCTGGTCGGTGGCGCCCGACATCGCCAGCGTCATCAGCGCCGGGAAGCACAGACCCGAGCCGGCGCCGACCAGCGCCGCGACCGGGAAGATGTGCGGCAGGTAGGCCCCGCCGCTGGCCGGGGCGACCGCGAACAGGGCCAGCCCGGCGGCGATGAGGACGAGACCGGTGAGCATGACCGGCCGTGCACCGAACCGCAGCGCCAGCCGGTCGGTGTAGCGGACCGACAGGGTGCCCATGATCACCGCGACCGGCAGGAACGCCAGGCCGATCCGCAGCGGGTCGTAGTGCAGGATCTCGCGCAGGTAGAGCGAGCCGAGGAAGAACATCCCGAACATGCCCGCCGTCCCCAGCACCTGGACCAGGTTGGCCCCGGTGACCATGCGGGAGGCGAACACCCGCAGCGGCATCAGCGGGTGCCGGGCGGTGCGCTGCCGGAGCACGAAGCCGGCCAGCAGCAGCAGCGTGGCCGCACCCAGGCCGAGCGTCTCGGTGGCCAGCCAGCCGCGCTGGGCGGCCGGGCCGACGATCGTGTACACGCCGAGCATCATCGCCCCGGTGACCAGCACGGCGCCGGGCACGTCGGCGCCCGCCCGCAGGCCCGCGCCCTGGTCACGGTCGATCACCCGGCGGGTCGCGATCGCGGTGAGGAGGCCGATCGGCAGGTTCACGAAGAAGATCCAGTGCCAGCTCAGCAGCTGGGTGATGACGCCTCCGGCCAGCAGCCCGACGGCCGCCCCGGCCGAGGCCACGAACGCGAACACGCCGATGGCCCGGGCCCGCTCGCGCGGGTCGCCGAACATCGTCACGATCATGCCCAGGATCACCGCCGAGGTGAGCGCGCCGCCCGCCCCCTGTGCGAACCGGGCCGCGATCAGCATCACCTGACTGGTGGCGAGCCCGCAGGCCAGCGACGCGGCGGTGAAGACGGCCAGGCCGGCCAGGAACACGTTCCGCCGTCCGGCCAGGTCACCCAGGCGCCCGGCCAGCAGCAGCAATCCGGCGAACGCGATCAGGTAGGCGTTCACCACCCAGGCCAGCCCCGACTGGCTGAAGCCCAGGTCACTCTGGATCGACGGCAGGGCCACGTTGACGATCGTCATGTCCAGGACGATCATCAGCATCCCGGTGCACAGCACCACCAGCGCCACCCAGCGAGACCGCTCGTTCATGATTCCTCCCAGTGCGTTCACAGATAGGGACGGAACCGGGAGCGGAAACTAATCGCCCGGCGGCCTGAGCGTTTCCGCGAACAGCGCGGTCAGCCGGCGCCAGTGCCTCTCGGCCGCGGCTTCGCTGTAGGAAAGGTTGTCGGGGACGGCGAAGCCGTGGCCCGCCCCGGCGTAAAGCTCCAGCTGATAGCCGGCCGACGCCTCGCTCAGCGCGGTGACCAGCTGGGCCTGGCTCTCCGGGCTGCAGGAGCTGTCGTGGTCGGCCACCCCGAAGTACAGCCGGGCGCGGATGCGGCCAGCCTGCCGGTGCGGGCTGGCCGGGTCGTCGCTGGCCAGGAAGCCGCCGTGGAAGGACGCCATCGCCGCCACCCGGTCCGGATGGTCCACGGCGGTGCGGAACGCCCAGTTGCCGCCCATGCAGTAGCCGACACAGCCGACCCGCTCACCGCCGCGGCCACGACGGCCGGCCAGCGTGTCCAGCAGCGCGCCGGTGTCGCGGCCGAGCCCGTCCGGGCCGGCCAGGCCGACGATGCGCCCCATCCGCTGGCGCTCGCTGCGCACCTTGAACAACGTTTTCAGGTCGAACGGCTCGTAGTCGCCGGCCCGGTAGTACAGGTTCGGCAGCGCCACCAGGTAGCCGACCGCCGCCAGCCGGGCCGCCATCTCCTGCATGACCGGCCGTACCCCGCCCGCGTCGGCGAAGAAGATCACCGCCGGCCCCGGCGCGCCGCCCGGCTTGGCGTCCGGCGGCTCGTGCAGGTAGACGTCCATCACGCCGTCTTGGGTGGTCACGTCGAGCCTGGTGGCGGGCACCGGCGGTACTCCTATCGGGATGGGGTGAGCTGGAAGACGGCGATCTCGCCCAGGTGCTCGCGGATCCGGGCGGGCGGCGCGTCGCTCGGGAACGGCCACATCGAGCTGGGCCGCCCCAGGGCATGCAGGTAGCCGGCCACCACGTCGGCCGCCTCGAAGGTTTCGACCAGGGCCGCGTCGTGCCGCGCGGGCTCATCGCCCTCGACCGTGCACCAGCCCGCCGCCAGCAGGTTGCGCACCCAGTCGCGCTGCCGGTTCGGCCCGCACACGTAGTGCTGGCCGTCCCGCTGGATCACGGCGATCGGCCACGCCCGCGGCTGCCCGGTGCGGCGCCCGGGGACCGACAGCACCCGCAGCACGTAACCGCCCTCGCGGTACGGAGCCGGGTCACCGTATCTGAGCTTGGCTAGCATGAACTCGTTGCGCTGGCGGGGGGTCATCTCGGCCGGGGAACTCACCGGCAACAGTGTGTCACTCGCCGAGGTGCCGGTAGCGGCGGGCCCGGCCGGCCAGCCGGCCCGCGGCATCTTGACCGGTGACCTCGGCCAGCGCCCGCCGCACGGCCTGGCCGAGCCCGCGGACCAGCTCGGGGCCGACGGCTGGGCCAACGACCTCGTCCACCACCCCGGCGGCGGCCAGGTCGGCGGCCCCGATGCGCTGGCGGCGGGCCAGCTCGGCCGCGTGGACGGTGTCGCGGTACACGATCGCGCTGGCCCCCTCGGGCGCGAGCGGGGCCAGCCAGGCGTCGGCGGCGGCGACCGTCCGGTCCGCGGGCAGCAGCGCCAGCGCGGCCCCGCCGGTGCCCTGCCCGAGCAGCACCGACACCGTGGGCGCCGAGGTGGTGAGCAGGTCCGCCAGCGTGCCGGCGATCTGGGCGGCCAGCCCGCCCTCCTCGGCCGCCGCCGACAGCTCACCACCCCCGGTGTCGATGACCGTCACCAGCGGCACGCCCAGGTCCGCGGCCAGCCCGACGCCGCGGCGGGCCACCCGGAGGGCGTCCGGGCCGGGCGGCGGCCCGTGCCGGTCCTGCGCGGCCAGGACCACCGGCACCCCGCCGATCCGGGCCAGCGCCAGGATCACGCTCTCCTCGTGCAACGCCACCACGTCGGTGGCGGCCGCCGCGATCAGTTCGCAGGCGTCCGGGTAGCCCGGCTGGCGGGTGCGCTGCAGCGACGTCCAGACGTCGGCGACCCCGGGAACCTTTTCCGTTCTTTCCGTCCCTGAAATCGCTCCCGACGGGGGAGCAGGCGCGGCCGTCAGCGCGTCCAGGACCCGGCCAACCAGGGCACCGAGCTGGCCCGGCGCGACCACCGCGTCCACCAGTCCGTGGGCGGCCAGGTTCTCGGCCGTCTGCACCCCGGCCGGGAACGGCTGCCCTTGCAGCGCCTCGTACACCCGCGGCCCGAGGAAGCCGATCAGCGCGCCCGGCTCGGCCAGCGTCAGGTGCCCGAGCGAGGCCCAGGACGCGAACACCCCGCCGGTGCTCGGATGCCGCAGGTAGACCAGGTAGGGCAGGTGGGCGGCCCGGTGCGCGGTGACCGCGCCGGTGATCTTGACCATCTGCAGGAAGGCCAGCGTGCCCTCCTGCATGCGGGTCCCGCCCGAGGCGGGCAGCGCGATCAGCGGTAGTCCTCCGGCGGTGGCCCGTTCCACCGCCCGGGTCAGCTGCTCCCCGGCCGCGATCCCGATCGAGCCGCCCAGGAAGCCGAACTCGCTGGCGGCCACCGCCACCGGGTGACCGCCGATCCGGCCCTCGCCGGTGAGAACGGACTCGTCCAGCCCGGTCCGGGCCCGCGCGCGTGCCAGCTCGGCCGCGTAGCCCGGGTCGGCTGGGGTGCCGGCCGGTCCGGTACTGGCCGGGGGTCCGTCCCAGGGCCGGAAGGTCCCCGGATCCAGCAGCCCGGCCAGTACCTCGCGTGCGTTCAGCGAACCCGGGATCACCTGGCCAGTATCCGTCAGTCCATCGCGTTGTCGGTGATCGCGCTGGCCAGGGTGATCGTGCCGGTCAGCGGCAGGTTCCGGGAGGAGTCCCCGACCAGGATCTGGTAGGAGCCGGCGCCCGCGATCCAGTTGCCCGAGCCGGTGTCGAACGACGCCAGATCGTGCGCGGTGACCGTGAACGTGACCGTCGCCGAGGCTCCCGGATTCAGCGTGACCCGCTGGAATCCCTTGAGCTGATGGGGTGGCTCGCCCGCCGCGGCCGGGTCGCCCACGTACAGCTGGGCCACGTCGGTCCCGGCCCGGCTGCCGGTGTTGGTCACGGTCGCGGTGACCGTGGCCTGGTTGCCGGACATCGCCCCGGCCTTCAGGTTGCTGTAGGCGAAGCTGGTGTAGGACAGCCCGTACCCGAACGGGAACAGCGGGGTCACGTTGTTGGCGTCGTACCAGCGGTAACCGATGTCCAGGCCCTCGGAGTACTGGACCTCGTTGTTGGTGCCCGGCCATTGGGCGGCGGTGCTGGCGGGCACGGCCGACAGCGAGGTCGGGAACGTGACCGGCAGCTTGCCGGACGGGTCGACGTCGCCGAACAGCAGCCCGGCGATCGCGGTACCCCAGTCCTGGCCGTCGTAGAAGCCCTCGAACACCCCGGCCACCTGGTTCAGCCACGGCATCAGGATCGCGTCGTTGTCGTTGAGGACCACGATCGTGTCCGGGTTGGCCGCCGCGACCGCCGAGATCAGCGCGTCCTGGTTGTTCGGCAGGTTCAAGGTGGTGGTGTCGGACTCCTCGTGCCCGTAGTTGTCGCTGGCGAACACGATCGCCACGCTGGACTTCTGGGCCAGGGCCACCGCCGAGGCCTGGTTGGTCCCGTCGTCGTAGCTGACGGTGTCGCTGGCGCCGGCCAGCCGCTGCTGGATGCCGTACAGCGGGGTGTAGGTGCCGGGGCTGGTCACCGTGCCGCTGCCGCCGCCGATGGTCTGCACCCCGGCGCCGGCGTCGGTGCCGATGACCGCGATCGACTTACCGCCGTTGGGGTTCAGCGGCAGGATGCTGCCGCTGTTCTTGAGCAGCACCGTGCCCTCTTCGGCGCCGCGCAGCGCGACCTGGGCGTGCGCGTACGAGGTGACGACGGCGTCGGTCGAGCCGCTCGGCGCCTTGTCGAACATCCCGAACCGGAACATCTGGGTCAGCACCCGGGACACCATCGTGTCGAAAGTGGCCTGGCTGACCTGGCCGGCCGCCACCGCCTGCTCCAGCGCGGTGCCGAAGAAGCCGTTGAACGGCATCTCGATCGTCTCGCCGGCGTTGGCCGACGGGGCGGTGGAGTGGATCGCGCCCCAGTCCGAGGTCACCCAGCCCTGGAAACCGGCCTGCTGATAGAGCGGGGTGTTCAGGATCGCCGGGTTCTGGCAGGACGGCACGTTGTTGACGTTGCTGTAGGCGCACATCACGGCGGCCGCGCCGCCCTTCTCGATCGCGGTCTGGAACGCGGGCAGGTAGATCTCCTGCAGCACCCGCGGGCTGACGATGATCGTGCCCGCCGGCTGCTCGATGTTGTAGGCGGCGGCGTGCTTGACCACCGCCATCACGCCCTGGCTCTGGATGCCCTGGACGTCGGCGCTGACCATCTCGCCGGACAGGTACGGGTCCTCGCCGAACGTCTCGTAGGCCCGGCCCCAGCGCGGGTCACGGACCATGTTGACCGTCGGGCCGAGGGCCGCGTTGACGCCCTTGCCCGCGAACTCCTGGCCGATCGCCGCCCCGTAGGCCTGCTCGTACTGCGGGTCGAAGGTGGCGGCCGAGGCCTCGCCGTCCGGCATCTGGGTCACCTGGCCGAGGCCGTCGCCGACCCCGGACGGCCCGTCCTCCAGGTTGAGGCTGGGGATGCACAGCGCCGGCTGGCCGGCGATCTGGCCGATGTAGGTCGAGCTGCCGTCGCCGTACAGCATCGCGTCCTTCTGGTCCTGGCTCATCGCCCCCATCAGCTGGGCGACCCGGGTGGCCACGGCGACGCTGGGCTCGTTGAGCCAGGGACAGTTGCCGGGGGCGGGCTGGGTGGCCGGCGGCGGGACCGACGCGGTCACGTTGCCGACGGTGTACACGCTGAACGACCAGAGGCTGTCGCCGTAGGCGGTGGCCCGGGTGGTCATGTACAGCCGGATGTAGCGGCCGGTGCCGGACACGTTCAGGGTCTGGATGCCCCCGGACCCGGTGGTGGTCGAGTAGATCGTCGTCCAGTTCGTGTTGTCGGCCGAGAGCTGGATCTGGAATGCGCTCGCGTAGGCGTTCTCCCAGTTCAGGGTGACTCCGCAGATCGGCAGGCTGCCGGACAGGTCCACCTCCAGCCACTGCGGGTCCGAGGACGCGCTGGACCAGCGGGTCACGGTGCTGCCGTCGGTGGCGTACCGGGCGGTGTAGCCCGGGTCGTTGTCCTGGATGGAGGACGCGGTGGTCGGATGGTCGACCGCCGCGTCGGTGGTCACGCAGGTACCGTTGCCGCCGCCACCTCCGGTGGTGCCACTGCCACCGGTGAAAATGCTGAACTCCCACAGGCTGTAGCCGTAGCCGGTGGCCCGGGCGGTGCCGTACATCCGCACGTACCGGCCGGTCCCGGAGACGGCCAGGGTCTGGATCCCGCCGGTGCCGGTGGTGGTCGAGTAGATCGGGGTCCAGGTGCTGCCGTCGGTGGAAACTGGATCTGGAACGCGGTGGCGTAGGCCGCCTCCCAGTCCAGCGTGACCTGGCAGACCGGCTGGGCCGAGCCGAGGTCGACCTCCAGCCACTGCGGGTCGGAGAAGGCGCTCGACCAGCGGGTGGTGATGTCCCCGTCGACCGCCGCGCTGGCCGGATAGGCGGCGCTCTCGGCCGAGGAGGCGGTGGCCGGCCGGTCCTGGGCCGCGTTGGTGGTCCCGCACGAGCTGCCGGTGGTACCGCCGGAGGTGCCGTACACCTGGAACTCCCACAGGCTGTACCCGTAACCGGTGGCCCGGGCGGTGCCGTACATGCGTACGTAACGGCCACTGCCGGAGACGTTCAGGGTCTGGGTGCCGCCGGTGCCGGTGGTGGTCGAGTAGATCGGGGTCCAGGTGCTGCCGTCGGTGGAAACCTGGATCTGGAACGCGGTGGCGTAAGCATTTTCCCAGTTCAGGACCACCTGACTGATCGTCGACACCGATCCCAGGTCCACCTGCAGCCACTGGGGGTCGGAGAACGCGCTCGACCACCTTGTGGTGGTGTTGCCGTCGGTGGCGTCGGACGCTGGGGTCGCGGCGCTCTCCTGCGACGACGCCGTCGTCGGCTGCCCCTGGGAGAGCAGGGCGGCGGCCGCGTGGGCCGGGCTGCTGGTGCTGGCCAGAAGCCCCGCCATCAGCGCGAGGACGGCGGCCGCCGCCAGCAGCAGGTACCGGCCCCTGCGACGCGACGTGGCCGCCGACCCGGGGCGGTTCGGAGTCGGGCTCTGCACGGGTGCGCTGTAGGCCATGGGCTCTTCCTAACGCCGGCCGCCGTTGGGACTTGTTCCGAGAGAGCGCTCTCTCAGCGAGAAGTGAACCTCTGGCTCGCTATCTCCGTCAAGACCAAACATTTAACAAACTTCTGACCTGGTGGGCTGCCTCCTGACCCGGTGGGCTGCATGGGCCGACGTGCCTCGCCCCGCGCACCTCGTGCGCCTCGCGTCACCCGTGCGTCCCAATCCGCCCGCGCGCCCCACGCACCTTGTTTAGCCCGTCCGCTTCGCCCGCCATCCCCGGCTGCCGCATGGGGCTCAGGAGGCTCGCAGCTTGTGCCTCCGGCGGGGTATTTCGGGCTCCGGGATGGGGGCAGGGCGGCCAGGAGTGCGCGTGGCGCCTCACCCGAGGCTCCAGTCACAGGAGTTTCAAGATCCATCGCCGGGTTACGTTGTCAGCGCTATTCACTGAAAAGGTAACCGGGCGATGGATCATGGCCGGGCAGACGCGCCCTGCGCCGCCTCAGCCGCGCAGTGGCCGTCCAGACGGGACATGCGTGTGCACGGCCTGGCTCACCCGGTGCTCCAGTCACACCTGTCCCGGCCCGGGGGCGGGACTCCGGGTTCTCCGTGCGAAGACCGCAGCCGGCAGGTGGCTAAGAATCACCCCACCCAGCCCGCGCGTTTTGGGCTCGCTGCTACGTTCCACGGTGATGAATGACGCATCGACGCCGGGTGGGCGCTGGCGACAGGCTCTCCAGGAGCTCACCCGCGACCGTGAGTCGGCGGCCGAGTGGCGGTTCAGCCGCTACACCTTCGCTCATCGCCTGGGTCTGGCCCTGATCCAGGATCCGGGGACGGATGGAACGATCACTGGTCCGGTCATTTACGCCATCTGGCTGGACTGGGGCCTCCTCTACATCGGGCAGACCGGTGAAGCGGAACGCCGCCTCAGAGATCTTCCCGTCGGGGAGAGCCATCATCTGGCCAACACGTTCCCACCGGAAATCTGGAGCCGGGTACTCGTCCTGCCATGGCCCCGGCTGGGTGCCGCCCAGAAGGCGATCGAGCGCCTGCCCCCGCACGAGGTTGGGCTCGGTCTCGAATACGGCCTGCAGCTGAAGTTCGGCCCGCTGGCCAATGCTTCACGCCGGACGTCGGCAGGCGGATGGAGCATCGTCAACTGGGAGACGAGCCATTCTCGCGGCGCTCGCGCCTATCGGCAGATCGGTGAGCTGTTCGCGGCAGTGGAACATGCTTGGGAGCGGGCGGAGAAATGGCAGGCCGGTGACGAGGCGCTCCCCGCGGGCGGCCATGTGATCTTCCCGGCCGAACTTCTGCAGGGACCGGTCCCCGGATGAGGATGGGGCTCGCCGCATTAGGGTGAGAGACCGGACTTCCGGTAAGGGGTTGGGTGCCGATGGGGAGCTATCTGGACTACTCAGGCCGGGATGACCTGCTGAGCGGCGGCGCGCGGAAGATTACGGTGACCACGCCTGTGGGTCCGCAGCAGGTGTGGGTGAAGCGGGTCGGCAACAACCCTGATCTGCGGGTGTTGCTGCTGCATGGCGGCCCGGGGGTGACCCACGAGTATTTCGAGGCCTGCGACAGCTACTTCCCCGCCGCGGGCATTGAGTACTACTACTACGACCAGCTGGGCTCGGGGTTCAGCGATCAGCCCGATGACCCGTCGCTGTGGGATCTCGGCCGGTTCGTCGACGAGGTGGAACAGGTCCGCCGGGCGCTCGGCCTGGACCGGGACAGTTTTGTGCTGCTCGGGCATTCGTGGGGCGGCATCCTGGCCATCGAATACGCGCTGCGTTACCAGGAGCACCTGCGCGGCCTCGTCATCTCCAACATGATGTCGAGCGTCCCGGCCTACAACGCCTACGCCGAGCAGGTGCTGATGCCGCCGATGGACCAGTCGGCGCTGGCGGAGATCAAGGCGTTCGAGGCAGCGGGCGACACCGAGGACCCGAAGTACATGGAGCTGCTGACCGAGCAGCATTACGTCCACCACGTGCTGCGCATGCCGCCGGAGGACTGGCCCGAACCGGTCCAGCGCTCCTTCGCCCACGTCAACCCGGCCATCTACGTGTCCATGCAGGGCCCCAGTGAGCTGGGCATCAGCGCCGACGCCAGCCTCGCCCACTGGGACCGGACCAGCGACCTGGCCTCGATCGACGTGCCCGCCCTGGTCATCGGCGCCCGCCACGACACCATGGATCCGGCCCACATGGAGATGATGGCCCAGCGTCTCCCGCAAGGCCGTTACCTGCACTGCCCGGACGGCAGCCACATGGCCATGTATGACGATCAGGCCGTGTACTACGCCGGCCTCATCGACTTCCTCCGCGATCAGCTCTAGGCCGTCAGGGCGCGGATGTCTTCGTCGGAGGAGCGGGCGAAGGCGCCGCCCAGGCTGACCGCGGCCGCTCCGGCCTTCAAAAAGGCCGCCGCGTTGTCCACGTTGACTCCGCCGGTGGCGACGAACTTGACCGTGCGGAACGGCTCCAGCTGCGCGGTGAACCAGGCCGGTCCCAGTGACGACGCGGGGAACGCCTTCTGCCAGGGCAGCCCCAGCCGTAGCGCGCGCTGGATCTCGGTGGCGGTGGCGACGCCGGGCAGGTGGGCCACGCCCAGGCGGGCGCAGGCGGCGGCGACCTCTTCGTCCAGGCCGGGGGCGACGGTGAAGGCCGCGCCGAGGCCGGCCACCTGGCGGGCCAGCTCGGGCGAGGTGATCGTCCCGGCGCCGACGGGGTGCCCCGCCCGGCGGCCAGCTTCGACGGCGGCGGCCAGCAGGCCGAGGTCGCCGTCGGCGCGGATGGGGACTTCGACCAGGGTGACGCCCAGGGACCAGGCCCGCTCGCACCAGCGGACGGTCTCGGCCGCGGTCGAGCCGTGCAGGATGGCCAGCACCTTGGTCTGGTCCAGCTCGTCGAAGAGGGTCACGACTGGTCTCCGGTCGGGGTCAGCTCCGGCCAGTCGCGGCCGGTGCGGGCGAGTTCTTCCAGCTCGGCGGGCGGTAGCACGAACTCGCCGTGGTCGGTGGCCGAGCCCAGCGCCGACGCGGCGATGAGGTGGCCCATCCGCAACCGGGCCGCCGGGGACAGGCCACGGAGCCAGCCGAACAGCCAGCCGGCCGCGAACGCGTCACCGGCGCCGACCGGCTCCACCACCTCGGCCGGGAGGGCGGCGACCGAGGTCACCGCCTGGCCGTCGTCGGTGCTGTGGGCCGCCCGGGAGCCGTCCTTGACCACCAGCGTGCCCGGCGCGCCGAGGGCGTCCCAGATGTCCGGCACCGAATCGGTCCCCCACAGCAGGCTGGCCTCGTCGGCGCCGACGAACACGACACCGCACCGCCCGGTCAGCCAGCCGAGCACCTCGGCGGCGGCGTCCGGGCCGGGCCACAGGGCGGGCCGGTAGTTGACGTCGAAGCTCACGGTCACCCCGAGCTCGGCCGCCTGGGCGATGGCGTGGTCGACGGCGTGGGCGCAGGACTCCGACAGGGCCGGGGTGATCCCGGTCAGGTGCAGCAGCCGCACGCCCGGGCCGAGCGCCCGGTCGGCGTCGCGCTCGTCCATCTGGGCGGCCGCCGATCCGCTCCGGTAGTAGAGCACGCTGGTCGCGCCGGGCTGCGGGTCCTTGAAGTAGACGCCGGTCGGGGCGCCCGGGTCCAGGCCGACCAGGCTGGTGTCGACGCCGGAGGCCGCCACCTCGGCCAGTACCCGGCGGCCGAGGCTGTCGTCCCCGAGCCGGCTGCACCAGGAGACCGGCTGACCGAGCCGGGCCAGCCAGACGGCCACGTTGGACTCCGCACCACCCTGGCTGAGCGCGAACGTGGCCGCTTCGGCCAGCGGCCGCGGCGGGCTCGGGGTCACCATGGCCATGGTCTCGCCCAGGCACACCACGTCGGCTCGCATAGCTGATCCTTTCCCACCAGGTGCGGGCGGCATCCACCAGGGTAGGTAGCAGCCGTGACCGAGTCCCCGTACTGGGAGCAGTTCCACCCGTGGACGGGGACGGAGCCGCCGCGAGCCTGGTTCTCCTCCAGCGCGCCGGTGCTGGACCTGTCAGGCGACTGGAAGTTCCGCTGGTCGCGGCGGGCCGATACACCGGCCGATTTCACGCAGCCCTCGGCCGGCGACGGAGCCGGCGACGGAGCCGGCGACCGGGACTGGGCCACGCTGCCGGTTCCGTCGCACTGGCAGCTGCACGGCTACGGCGCGCCCGCCTACACCAACATCCGTTACCCGTTCCCGGTCGACCCGCCGCGGGTGCCGACCGGCAACCCGACCGGGGACTACCGGGTCACGTTCGCGGTGCCGCCGGGCTGGCCGCCGGGCCGGGTCGTGCTCCGGTTCGACGGGGTGGACTCGTGCGCCCGGGTCTGGCTGAACGGGACCGAGCTGGGGGTCATCTCCGGCAGCCGGCTGCCCGCCGAGTTCGACGTGACCGGCGTGCTCAGGCCGCCCGGCCAGCCGAACCTGCTGGCGGTCCGGGTCCACCAGTGGTCGTCCGGCAGCTACCTGGAGGACCAGGACATGTGGTGGCTGTCCGGCATCTTCCGCCGGGTGATGCTGCTGGCCCGGCCGGACGGCGGTGTCCGCGACTACTTCGTGCACGCCGGCTACGACCATCGCACCGGCTGCGGGACCCTGCAGGTCGAGGCGGACGTCCCGGTCCGGGTCATCGTGCCCGAGCTGCGGATCGACGTGGAGACCCACGAGGCCGTGACCGTCCCGGCGGTCGGGCCCTGGTCAGCCGAGTCACCCCGCCTCTACGACGGCACGCTCACCGCGGCCGGGGAGACCGTGCCGCTCCGCCTCGGCTTCCGCACGGTCGCCGTCGCCGGCGGGATCCTGACCGTGAACGGGCGCCGGGTGCAGTTCCGGGGGGTGAACCGGCACGAGTTCGACCCCGACCGGGGCCGGGCCGTCACGGCCGAGACGATGCGGCGGGATGTGCTGCTGATGAAGCAGCACAACATCAACAGCGTCCGCACCAGCCACTATCCGCCCGACCCGCGGTTCCTGGACCTGTGCGACGAGTACGGCCTGTACGTCGTCGACGAGTGCGACCTGGAGACCCACGGGTTCTTCGTGCCCGGCTGGGCCGGCCCGGTGCCAGACAACCCGGCCGACCACCCGGACTGGCGGGAGGCGCTGGTCAGCCGGATGAGCCGGATGGTCGAGCGGGACAAGAACCATCCCAGCGTGGTGCTCTGGTCGCTCGGCAACGAAAGCGGCAGCGGCCGCAACCTGGCCGCGATGGCGCAGTGGGCCCACGACCGCGACCCGTCCCGGCCGCTGCACTACGAACGCGACTGGACCGCCCGCGACGTCGACGTCTACAGCCGGATGTACACCCCGCACGCCGAGGTCGAGCTGATCGGCCAGGGCCGGGAGGAGCCGCTGGACGACCCCGGGCTTGACCGGCACCGGCGGAACCTGCCGTTCATCTTGTGCGAGTACGGCCACGCCATGGGTAACGGTCCCGGCGGGCTCACCGAGTACCAGGAGCTGTTCGACCGGTACCCGCGCTGCCAGGGTGGATTCATCTGGGAGTGGATCGACCACGGCCTGCGGACCCGGAACGAGCGCGGCGAGTTCTACGGCTACGGCGGCGACTTCGGGGAGCCGCTGCACGACGGGAACTTCGTCGCCGACGGGCTGCTGTTCCCGGACCGGACCCCCTCTCCCGGCCTGCTCGAGTACGCCAAGGTCATCGAGCCGGTGCGGATCAGCCGGGATGGCGACGGGCTGCGGATCGCCAACCGGTACGACTTCCTGGACCTGTCCCACCTGCGTTTCAGGTGGATCGCCGAGGCGGACGGCCGGCCGCTGGCGTCCGGTGAGCTGACCGTGCCGCCGGTGGGACCGGGCGCGTCGGCGACCGTGCCGCTGCCGGTCATCCCGGCCGCCCGCGGCGAGGTCTGGCTGACGGTGCGCGCAGAGCTGGCGGCCGGCCAGCCCTGGGCAAAAGCGGGTCACGAGGCCGGCTGGGGCCAGTTCAAGCTAAGCGACCCGCCGCCGCCAGCGGCCCCGCCGGCCCGCGGAGCGGTCACGGTGGCGGATGGAGCGATCCAGCTCGGCCCGGGCACGTTCGATCCCGCCAACGGGACACTGATGCAGCTGGGTTTCCTGCCAGTCGACGGGCCCCGGCTCGACGTGTGGCGGGCGCCGATCGACAACGACCGCTGGTTCTCCACCGACCGGAACGAGCTCGCCTGGCGCGAGCTGGGCCTGCACCGGATGGAGCACCGGGTGGACGCGGTCGAGGCCGGCCCCGGCGGCCCGGACGAGCTGATCGTGCGGACCCGGGTGGCACCCGCCGCCAGCCGGCTCGGCCTGTTCGCCATCTACCGGTGGACCGCCGCCGGGGACGCGCTGCGGCTCGCCGTCGAGGTCGAGCCGGACGGCGCCTGGTCGTTGCCGCTGCCCCGGCTCGGGCTGCGGATGACCGGGCCGGCCGGGCTGAGCCAGCTGGAGTGGTTCGGGCTCGGGCCGGGTGAGGCCTACCGCGACTCGCGCCGGGCGGTCCGGGTGGGCCGGTACCGGGCGACCGTGGACGAGTTGCAGACGCCGTACGTGTTCCCGCAGGAGAACGGGAACCGGGCCGACGTGCGCTGGGCCGAGATCACCGACGGGGCCGGGGCCGGGTTGCGGGTCACCGGCGACCCGGTCGTCGACGTCACCGTGCGCCGCTGGAGCACCGAGGACCTGGACGCGGCGCACCATCCGAATGAACTCGCGCCCCGTGGCAGCGTTTTCATAAATATCGATCACGCGCAGACCGGGCTCGGGACGGGTTCCTGCGGACCCGGGGTGCTGCCGGCCTACCGCCTGGACGCGAGGCCCGTCACGTTCGGCATGACGTTCACGCCACTACCGGGCCGGGACGGTTAGGCCAGGCCGGTTAGGCGGGGCTGGTTAGGCCGAGGCGGCGTCCCGCTCTTCGGCGGTCTCGAAGGCGGCCAGCTTCTCCAGCCGGTTCACGATGGCCTCGTGCACCTCGTCGGGGGTCCGGGTGCCGTCGACGCTGAACATCCACTCGCGGTTGGCGTAGTAGTCCAGCAGCGGGATCGTCTTCTGCTGGTACACCTCGAGCCGGTGCGCGATGACTTCCTCGGTGTCGTCGGAGCCGCGGTTGCGGGCCAGCAGCCGCCGGATCAGTTCCTGGTCGGGCACATGCAGGTGCACGGCCGCCTGGACCTCGACGCCGAGCGCGCGGGCGGTCTCGAACGCGGCCTTGGCCTGGTCGACGGTGCGCGGGAAGCCGTCCAGCACGTAACCGCCGGCCTCCGACGCGGCCACCACCGGCTTCCGCAGCATGTCCATGACCAGCGCGTCCGGGACCAGGTCGCCGGCGTCGACGTAGCTCTTGATGCGCTGGCCGAGCGAGGTCTGCTCCTTCACGTGCTGGCGCAGCAGGTCACCGCTGGAGATGTGAGCGATGTGGAACCGTGCCGACAGCTTCTCGGCCTGGGTCCCCTTGCCCGCGCCGGGCGCGCCGATCAGCAGCAGGCGCATCGGTCACCTCGTCTTCCTGTTACGGCCGGGCAGCCCAGGCCATCGCGTTCGCGGCCGCCGCCGACGCTGACCGTAACCATCTCAGGATCGTCCTACATTCCGTCGTCACTAGGCAATATCGCGCTGGTCACTCTGTTGTCGATCTCCGGTCACTCGGGCAGCGGCCGGTCCGGGAGCGGGCCGAGCCCGGCGAACACCGGCAGATACGGATCGATCGCGCCCGCCCGGCTCCACTGCCGGAGCTGGTCGGCCGTGCGCCGCGTCATCAGCGCCCGGATCAGGTCGAAGTCGGGGGCGAAGAGCTCCAGCCCCGGGTCGCCGTCCCCGGTGCTGAAGATCCAGGCCGGGCTGCGCAGCTCGACCGGCGGCAGGTGCGCCCGCCGGACCCGGCTCGCGAACCGCTCCGCCATCACGTCACGGACCGCGGCCAGGCCACCGGTGTCGCGCCCGCCCGGCCGGCCGACCGCGCCGCGCAGGTCCTGTTCGTGGATGACGACGTCGGTGAGCGGCCGGGGGCTGCGATCGCGCAGGTAGTCCTGCATGGGCTTGGTCAGCGTGCGCCACTCGTCGACCAGTTCGGCCAGGGCGCGGGCCGCCCGGGAGTCGACCTGGCGCTGCGTCCAGGTGCTGTTGTGGTCTTCGGGCTCGTCGCCGGCCAGCACGTCGGCGTTCAGCCCGACCATGTGCGCCAGCAGCTGGCTCACGGTCCAGTCGGGGGTGGCGGGCACCGCCCGCCGCGCCTCCTCGTCGCTGAGCGATTCGACCAGCTCGATGACCCGGCCCTGGGCGTTCGTCCATTCGGTGATCGCGTCCACGCGACCGACGTTAGCTCACGTTCTGACAAGAAAATTAAAGGGTTCTTGCGCGACCGGGCCCTAGCCGGGATGAGGGCCTTACGCCTCTCTTGCCGCCGTTGTTACGCACCAGTAACGTACGCGCTGACTGTGGGGGGAGCGGAATCCTCACCAGGAAGTGATGACCATGCACAAGCGGCTCGCCGGACTCCTGTTCACTTCCGCCGCGGTGGCCGGCGCGGCCCGCCTAGGGGCCAGCCCCGCCTCGGCCGACTCCACGATCAGCCTCACCTACCCGGTCAGCGGCAGCACCTACATCAACGCGATCCACACGTCGATCCCGCTCGGCCCCGGCACCCTGGCCGCCACCGCCGACCTCACCACCAGCGCGATCACCGGCAGCGTGAGCCTCCCGGCCGCCACCGGTTCCTTCAGCGAACTGGGGTTCGTCCCGGTCACCGCCACCACCGAATTTATTGAAAGTGGGCAGACGACGGGGACTCTCGAGAGTAGCGGGGGCATCACCGCCACCTCCCACATCACGCTGAAGCTGACCAGCCTGAAGGTGGCGGGCATCCCCGTCCCGGTCGGCAACTCCTGCGAGACCGCGACCCCAGCCACGATCCCGCTGACCTCGCAGCCCGGCTTCAACGCGCTGAGCGGCGGCACGGTCAGCGGCACCTACACGATCCCGAGGTTCACGCACTGCCTGCTGGCCACGCCGCTGATCAACCTCACGCTGCCCGGGCCCGGCAACACGATCACGCTGACGCTGGGCGCCGCGACCGGGTGACGGGCGCCCCCCTCGCGTAAATCCCGTCGCGGCGTTGCCGCGGCGAGTCGTACCGTCGTTTCCATGGAGGTGCTCTCGGTCAACGTCGGCAAGCCCCGCCCCAACCCCTGGAAGGGCCTGCGCGCGACGGGCATCGACAAGCGGCCCGCCGGCGGCCCGGTCGCCGTCGCCGCTCCTGGCCCCAAGGGCACCGGCATGGTCGGCCTGGCCGGCGACCGGGTCTACGACGTCAAGCACCACGGCGGCCCCGACCAGGCCGTCTACGCCTACGCCCGCGAGGACCTCGACCGGTGGGAAGCGGAGCTGGGCAGGCCGCTGGCCAACGGCAGTTTCGGGGAGAACCTCACCACCGCCGGGCTGGACGTCAACGATGCCCTGATCGGCGAGCGCTGGCGTATCGGGCCCGATGTCGTCCTGGAGGTGTCCTGCCCGCGAATCCCGTGCGCGACGTTCCAGGGCTGGCTGGAGCGTGACGGCTGGATCAGCCGGTTCATCCAGGCCGCGGCGCCGGGCGCCTACTTGCGGGTGATCGAGCCAGGAGACATCCGCGCCGCCGACCCGGTCCAGATCGTGCACCGGCCCGGACACGACGTGACCGTAGCGCTCACCTTCCGCGCGCTGACCCGCGAACCAGAACTGCTGCCACGGCTGCTGATCGCCGACGCGCTGCCGCAGGAGATCAGGGAACGAGCACGCAAGCGCATCACCGCGTAGACAGACCCCGGGAGGCTCCTCGCCGCATCCGCCGGATGCGCGGATTCGGGCTTGGGCCGTGGCGGAACCACGCTGGCTATCCGAAGGCTCGTATCATGTCAGCGTTTTAGCTGATAGGAACCCATCCGGACACCGGCGCCCAAGCGGGACGGGCCGGGCCCGGTGGGGAGGGGGACCGATGAGCGCGTACGTCCGTGGGTGGAACGGAACCGGGTACTCCGGAGCGGGGGCAGGCAGCGATGGCTGACACCATCGTCCCCCCGGGCTCGGCGGCGATCCTCATCGGCGTCTCGGCCTACGAGTATGCCGAGTTCCCGCCGATCCGCGCGGCCCGCAACAGCCTGCAGGCCATGCACTCGATGCTGACCGACCCGGAGCTCTGCGGCTGGCCGGCCAGCCAGGTCCGGACCATCGCCAACCCGATCTCGGCCGCCGACCTGAGCGCCGAGATCGCCGAGGTGGCGGTGGCCACGACCGGCGTGCTGCTGCTCTACTACGTGGGCCACGGCGTGCTGTCAGCCGGAGGCTCCTCGGCTGGAGGCCCCTCGGCCGGAGAGCTGTGCCTGAGCGTGACCGCCACCCACCCGGACCAGCCCGAGGCCAGCGGGCTGCCCTGGCGGACGCTGGCGGACACGTTGCGCGGCAGCCCCGCCCACACCCGGCTGTCGATCCTGGATTGCTGCTTCGGCGGCCAGGCGGGGTCCAAGCCGCCGGCCGCGATCCCCAACGGCTACACGCTGGCCGCCGTCGGCCCCGACGACTGGGCGGCCGCCCCGGAACCGGGCCAGCAGGACACCGCCTGCACCCCGTTCACGGCCGAGCTGGTCGACCTGGCCGAGGCCGGGCTGCCGGGCCGCGCCCCGTGGCTGACGTTCGGCGACCTGTATCCGGTGCTGCGCGAGCGCCTGCTGGCCAAGGACCTGCCCGCCCCGAGCGAGCAGGGCTCGGGGGCCGCCCGGGAGTTCGCGTTCACCGCCAACGCCGCGCTGGCCGGGCGGCCGCGGCGGCGGGTACCGGCCGCCACGCTCGGCGCCCAGGCGGCGGTGGCTCCGGCCGGCCCGGTCCTGGACCGCACGCAGGTCGACCACCTGATCTCCGAGGCGCTGCGGGCCGCGCACTCGGTCCCCGAGAGCCCGCCCAAGGCCCAGGCCCTGGTGGCGGTGGCCACCGCGGTGCGGTCGGGCGACCCGGGCCGGGCGGCCCGGCTGGTGGCCGACGCCTGCCGGGTGGCCCAGTCGATCAGCGACGCCGAGCCCCGCGGGCTGGCGCTGGCCGCGGTGACCGGCCCGCTGGCCATCGCCGACGCCCGTACCGCCGAGTCCGTCGCCCAGTCGCTGTCCGAGCCCTCCTGGAAGGCGTCCGCGCTGGCCGGGGTGGCCGCGACCGTGGCCGCCGGCGACGCCGGGCGGGCCAGCCGCCTGATCGCCGACGCCGAACACGACGCCCGCTCGGCACCCAGCCGCGACCGGCAGGCGACCGCGCTGGCCGACGTGACCGCCGCGCTGGCCGTCATCGACCCCGACCACGCCGAGCAGGTCGCCCACTCCATCCCCGCCCCCGACCAGAAGGCGTCGGCGCTGGCGGCGCTGGCCGAGGCGGTCCTCGGCACCGACCCGGACCGGGCCGGCCGTCTGATCGCCGACGCCGAACGGCTCGCCCGCCCGCTGCCCGGCGCCAGCGCCCGAGCCCCAGCGCTGGCGGCCGTGGCCAAGGTCATGGCCGCCCTGGACGCGACCCGGGCCACCCGGGTCATCGCCGACGCCGAACGCAGCGCCCAGTCAATCCCCGGCACCGACCGCAAGGCGTCCGCCCTGGCCGCGGTGGCCGGAGCCCTGGCCGCCATGGATCCCGCCCACGCCGAACAGCTGGCCCGGTCGATCACCTCGGCCGCCTGGCAGGCCGCCGCCCTCGCCGAGGTGGCCGCCACGCTGGCCACCGCATGATCGTTCCACCCCAGGGACCGGATTCGGTCCGCGTCGCCCTGGTCGGCTGCGGCGCGATCGGCGAACTGGTCGCCCGGCACGTGTACGCGACCGCCACCGGCGGCTTCGGGCTGGTGGCGGCCATCGACCCGCAGGCCGGACGGCGTCAGGCGGTCGCCGCCGCGCTCAAGGTGCCGGCCTACCCCTCGGTCCAGGCCGCGGCCGACGACGGGGTGATGATCGACGCCGTCGACATCCGCACCCCGCACGGCGCGCACGCCGGCCCGGCCTGCGACGCCCTCCACCGCGGCTGGCACGTGCTGGTCGAGAAGCCGTTGGCCACCACCATGGCCGACGGCGAGCGGATCCGGCGGGCCGCCGCCGAGGCCGGGCGGGTGGTCGCCGTGGCGGAGAACTACCCACATATTGCCGCCGTCCGGGCGGCTCGCGAGGCGATCGCGGCGGGGGCGGTCGGGGACCTGCTGGCGTTGCGTTCCACCCGCCTGTTCACGCTGGACGGGGTGTGGCTGCAGGACGGGTGGCGCCGGGGTGACGGGCCGTCCGGGGGACTGCTGCTGGACCAGGGGACCCATCACACCAGCTTGATGCGGTATCTGGGCGGCGCTGTGAGCCAGGTGTCCGCGGTGGCCAGCCCGGCGGCCGGGCGGCCGGAGGGCGGCGGGGCGGACACCTTGCTGCTCACGCTGCGGTTCGCGTCCGGGCTGGCCGCGCAGTCGCTGTACTCCTGGACCGCCTACCCGCTGGCGGCGGAGACCGAGGGGACCGTGATCGGCTCCCGGGGCCGGATCGAGATCCGGGTCGACTACGAGACCGACCAGGGCGGCGCCGCCCTCTGGGACGAGGAAGCCCCCGGCGGCCGCGCCATCTCCCCTCCGGAGAACTACTACGACAGCCACCGGTCTATCGTCGAGGACTGGGCGTCGGCCATCCGTTCCGGCGGCCAGCCGCTGGTCACCGTGGACGACGGGCTGGCGGACCTGGCCGTGGTGCTGGCCGCCGCCCGTTCCCTGGACGCCGGGGGACGCCCCGTCGACATCGCCGAGGAGTAGCGTGACTGACTCGCCCTTCGACCTGACCGGGCGGCGCGCGCTGGTCACCGGCTCCACCCGCGGGATCGGCGCGGCCGTCGCGACCGGGCTGGCCCGGGCCGGCGCGACCGTGGTGCTGCACGGCCGGGACCCGGGCCGGGTGGACGAGGCGTGCGCGGCGCTGCGGGCCGAGGTGCCCGGGGCTGACGTGCGAGGGTGTGCCTTCGACGTCGCAGATCAGGGCGCCATCGTCGAGCAGGCCCGTCGGCTCGGAGGCGAGCTGGGCGGGATCGACGTGCTCGTCAACAACGCCGGCATGCAGTTCCGGTCGCCGCTGACCGAGTTCCCGCTGGACGCCTGGCAGCAGGTGGTGTCGGTCAACCTGACCAGCTGTTTCGTCCTGGCCCAGGAGCTCGCCCGCGGCATGCTCGGCCGCGGCCACGGCAAGATCATCAACGTCTGCTCGCTGCAGACCCAGCTGGTCCGGGCCAGCACCTCGGCCTACGCCGCCGCCAAGAGCGGCCTGGGTTCGCTGACCCGCACCATGTGCGCCGAATGGGCCGCCGGTGGCATCCAGGCCAACGGCCTGGCCCCGGGTTACATCGGCACCGACCTCAACGCGACCCTGGTCGCCGACGAGAAGTTCAGCGCCTGGGTCCAGGGCCGGACCCCGGCCGGGCGCTGGGGGGTGCCCGAAGACCTGGCTGGGCCAGCGGTCTGGCTGGCCTCGGCCGCCTCGGACTTCGTGAACGGCCAGGTCATCTACGTCGACGGCGGCATCACCGCGGTGCTCTGATGGGAGCCGTGCCTGCTATCCGCGCGCTGCGTGTCCACGGCCGCGACGACCTCCGGCTTGATCGGGAGCCGCCGCCGGCGGCGGGGCCGGGCGAGGCTCTGGTCGACGTCGCCTACGGCGGGGTGTGCGGGTCGGACCTGCACTACTGGCGGGAGGGAGCGGTCGGCACCTCGGTGCTGCGGGCGCCGATGATCCTCGGCCACGAGGTGGTCGGGCGCGTCGCGGTGGCGGCCGCGGACGGCTCCGGGCCTGCGGCCGGGCAGGCGGTGGCGGTGCATCCGGCGCGGAGTTGCGGACACTGCCAGTGGTGCCTGGCGGGCGCCTCGAACCTGTGCCCGGAGACCCGCTACCTGGGCAGCGCGGCGCAGTTTCCGCACACGGACGGCGGCTTCGCCGACCAGATCGCGGTCCCGGCTGGCCGGCTGATCCCGCTGCCGGACGGCCTGGACCTCCGCCGGGCCAGCCTGGCTGAGCCGGCCGGGATCGCCTACCACGCTCTGGACCGGGCGGAGGCGGTCGGGGCGGGGATCGCCGGGGCTCACGTGCTGGTCGTCGGCGGCGGGCCGATCGGCTTGCTGGTCGCGGCGGTGGCCCGGTACCGGGGCGCGGCCTCGGTCACCGTGGCCGACGTCCACGACCGGCCGTTGGCCGTCGCCCGCGAGCTGGGCATGCAAGCCATTCACGCCCGCGACCTCGCCGACCCCGACAGACCCGCGAGCCCCTCCAGCCCCACCCTTCCCGGCATCGTCATCGAATCCTCAGGAACGGTGCCCGGCCTCGGCAGTGCCATCCGCGCCGCCCGCCCCGGCGGCACCGTCGTCCTCCTCGGCCAGGTCCCGGCCGGCGGCATCGCCGTGCCCGCCAGCCTGGCCATCACCCACGAGCTGACCCTGACCGGCTCGCTCCGCCTCATCGAGATCGAACGGGCCGTCGCCTTCCTCGCCGACCCCCGCGCCGTCGTCGATCCGATCGTCACCGACGTGTTCCCGGCCGGCCAGGCCACCGAGGCGTTCGCCGTGGCCGCCGACCCCGCCCGCTCCAGCAAGGTCCTGCTCGGCTTCTCGGCGAGCACGCGATGACCGAGCGCCCCGGCCCAGTCGACCCCAGCACGACCGCGCAGACCGTGCTGCGGCCGCTCCCGCTCGGCGACGCCCCGATCACCGGCGGCCTGTGGGCCGAGCGGCAGCGGGTCAACCGCGAGACCACGATCCCCATGGGCGCCGCCCAGCTGGAGGCGGCGGGCAGCTTCGAGAACTTCAAGGCCGCCGCGGCCGGCCAGCACGGCCCCTACCACGGCCCGGTCTACCAGGACGGCGAGGTCTACAAGTGGCTGGAGGCGCTGGCCTGGGAGCAGGCCCGCGACCCCGATCCCCAGCTGGCCGCCTGGCAGCGCGAGGTGACCGCGCTGATCCGGGATGCGCAGGACACCGACGGCTACCTGAACACCTTCGAACAGGTCACTGGCACCGAGGCGGAACGCTTCCACGATCTGCCCTTTAATCATGAAATCTTCAACGTCGGCGCGCTGACCCAGGCCGCGATCGCCCAGGTGCGCACCGGCCACGACGACGGGCTGATCGACACCGCCCGGCGGGCCGTCGCCCAGCTGGGCGCGACGTTCGGGCCGGGCCGCCGCGACGGCGTCTGCGGGCACCCGCTGATCGAACTGGCCCTGACCGAGCTCTACCGGCTCACCGGCGACCCGGATGACCTGGCGCTGGCCCGCTACTTCGCCGAGGCCCGCGGGCACGGCATCCTGGCCGCCCAGCACACCGGCCGGTTCGACGGCAGCACCTACTACTCCGACCGGATCCCGGTCCGCGAGACCACCGCCCCCGAGGGACACGCGGTGCGGGCCGTCTACCTGGCCGCGGGCGCGACCGATCTGGCCACCGAGACCGGCGACGCCGAACTGCTGGGCGCGCTGCGCGGCCAGTGGCAGGCCATGACCGGCACGAAGATGTACCTCAGCGGCGGTTTGGGTGCCCGCTGGGAGGGCGAGTCGTTCGGCGACCCGTTCGAGCTGCCGGCCGACCGCGCCTACGCCGAGACCTGCGCCGCGGTCGCCAGCGTGCAGTGGGCCTGGCGGCTGCTGCTGGCCACCGGCGAGGCCCGCTACGCCGACCTGATCGAACGGACCCTGTACAACGCGGTGCTGCCCGGCATCTCGCTCAGCGGCGACCGCTTTTTCTACGTCAACGCGCTCCAGTTGCGCGGGGACGCTCCGCTGGCCGAAGACGAACGGGTCGTCTCCAACGGGCGCCGGCCGTGGTTTGGCACCTCCTGCTGCCCGACCAATACGATGCGCACGCTTGCCTCGCTGGAGCACTACTTCACCACCAGCTCGGCCGAGGGCCTGCAGCTCCACCAGTACGCGCCGATGCGGGTGCGCACCGGCGCCGTTGACCTGCAAGTGGCGACCGGGTACCCGTGGGACGGGACGGTGGAGATCGAGGTCGGCGCTACCGGCGATGCGCCCTGGACGCTGTCGTTGCGGGTCCCGGCCTGGGCGATGGGCGCGTCGCTGATGATCAACGGCCAGCCGGCGGGGGAGACCGCCGAGCCCGGCCGGTATGCGTCGATCCACCGCCGCTGGGCTCGGGGCGACGTGGTGACGCTGACGCTGCCCATGCCGCCCCGGCTGACCCAGCCGCACGAGCGGATCGACGCGATCCGCGGCTGCGTGGCCATCGAACGCGGCCCGCTGGTCTACTGCCTCGAGCAGGCCGACCAGCCGCCGGGCGCCTCCGTCGACGAGGTCCGCATCGAGGACGGCCCGCTGACCGCGGAAGCCGCGCCCGACCTGCTCGGCGGCATCACGGTCGTGAACGCCCCCGGCCGGATGTCCGCGGACGGCGCGCCGGTCACGCTCCGGGCTATCCCGTACTTCACCTGGGCCAACCGGGACATCGGGGCCATGCGGGTCTGGATTCCGCACGCGTAATCGCTACCGTTAGGGGCGCAGCGCGGCGACAGGAGCCACCATGGGCGTTGAGTTTCCGGAGTCTGCCGACGGCAGACGGAGCACGTCGGCTCTCGGCCGCTCCGTGGTCGCCGACGCCCTGCGCCCGGTCGATCCCGTCGGCGCGACCGCCGCCGAGCAGGAGAACGACTGGCGCCGCCGCTACCCGCGGCATTTCCGGCGGCTGATCGAGTCCGGCCTGCCCTCGGCGGAGGCGGCGCTGTCGATAGCGCGGGAAGGGCTCGGTTCGCTCTACCGTCAGATGCGGGTCACCAGCAGCCAAGGCGCCGAAACCGGCCTTGATGAAATTCTGAAAACGTCGTCAGCAGGCCCAGCCCCAAGCGTCGTCACTGTCTCAGGGACGGCCGCGCCCGAACGCGAACTCGTCATCCCCTATCGGGGTGAGCAGCTGCGCGGCGACGGGCTGCGCCGCCAGCTGGACGAGTGGATCAGTCGCGGCATCATCGAGCCTTCCTGCGCCGAGGCGATCCGCGAGGTCGCGGCCCACCCGGAGTGGCTGGCTCTCCCCGGCCAGACCGTCGTCGTCCTGGGCGCCGGCGCCGAGGTCGGCCCGCTCTCCGCCCTGCTCAGCTGGGGCGCGCACGTGGTCGGCGTCGATCTTCCCATCGCGTCGCTCTGGACGCGGGTGCTGGAGGTCGCCAGCCACAGCGCGGGCACCCTGGAAGTCCCCGTCGCTGGGTTGTCCGGGGCCGCTCCGTCTGGGGCAGCCGAAGGGATCGGCTCCGACCTCGCCCAACGGGCCGGCCTCGACCTGGCCGCCGACATCCCCACGGTCGCGGACTGGCTGGCCACCATCGACGGCCCCCTGATCCTCGGCAACTACGTCTACGCCGACGGCGGCAACAACGTCCGCGTCGCCACCGCGGTCGACGCGCTGACCGTCCGCCTGCAAGCCGCCCGCCCCGACCTGGCCCTGGCCTTCCTCGCCACCCCCACCGACGTGTTCGCCGTTCCGCCCGAAGCGGTGGCGGAGTCACAGCGGAGGTTCGCCGGCCGGCCGCTGGCCGCGAAGCTCGCGCTGGCCAGCTCCGGCGGCCGCATGTTCAGCCAGGCCTACCCCTCGGGCGGCGACCCGGGCGTCAACGACAGCCTCATAGCCCAGCAAGGCCCCAACTACGCGCTGGCCAAACGCCTCCAACGCTGGCGCGCCACCCTCGCCCGCCAAGCCGGTTCCACGGTCTCCCTCAACGTCGCCCCGCCCACCAAGACCAGGTCCGTCACCAAGCAACGCGTCCTGGCCGCCGCCTACGAAGGCGCCCCCCGCTTCGGCGTCGAAGCCTTCGCCCCCGCCACGACCCGCACATTGATGGCGGCGTTGCTGGTCCACGACCTGTGCTCGGCTGGCGGGGAGGCGGGCTCCCATCCCTGGCAGGACGAAGCCCACGCGGCCGCGCATGGTGGGCTGTGGCGCATCCCCTACGCCCCCCGCAGCGCCCTGCCGGTCGCCGCCGTCATCGGCTATCCAGCTTCACGCCGTTCCTGACCCGGCCGCCGGCCTGTCCCCGAAGGCAAGCCCGGCCTCTGAACCGTCGCCGCCGGCCAACCGTATTAACAACGGGAAGCTGGTTGCGCTCACGGACCAGCGCCTCGGCGCCGGGGCCGCCCGCCAGTGGCTCCGGCGCCGAATTTCCTCGCCGTACAGGACCTAATGATGCACCATTTTGATACCATTCTGGTATGGCTATGACACTACGGTTGCCGCCTGAAGTCGAGGCCCAGCTGAAGCAGGTCGCTGAGAACGAACACCGCAGCGTCCAGCAGACGGTGCTGGTCGCGATCGAGGAGTACCTTTCCGCGCGCGAGACGGCCGAGATCCTCGCTGACCCGGAGGCGCTGAGGGGCCTGGCCGAAGCCCGTGAGTCTGAGCAAGCTGGTGACGTCACCTACGGGGTGGAGGCCGCTCGCGCACTCCTGGCTGCCCGTAAGCGGTGAGCACCGAGCCGTACGAGCTGGGGCTGGCCCGCCCCGCCCGGCGCGCGATCTCCGAGTTGCTGCCGGAGGACGTGGCTGCTGCGGCTATCGAATTCATCACCGGGCCGCTGCCTGAAGCCCCGAACCGCGTCGGCAAGCCGTTGCGGGACCAGCTGACCGGTTTCCACAGCGCGCGCCTCGGCACCCAGTGGCGCGTGCTCTACCGCATCGACGATGCCAAGCACGTCGTGATCGTCCAGGACATCCAGCGCCGCGCTGACGCCTACCGGCCGCGTTAAGAGGCCGGCTTGTCTGGTGGGAATTCGGCCGGGTACGGCTCGGCGAAGTCGGCCGACCGGCTGACGCCTTCCCAGGCCGTGGCTTCGTCGAGCCGCCGCCGCGAGTAGTCGAGCGACATCTCCACCGCGTTGACGCCGAGCAGCAGGTGGGTCGGCATGTGGTCCCGCTTGACCACCTGCACCAGGATCTCCGCCGCTCGTACCGGATCACCGGCGGCGCCGGAGGTGTTGGCCCGCATCCGCCGGTGCATCGCCCCGATCGTGCTGTCGTACTCCTCGGGGATGTCGTAGATCGTCATCGACGAGCCGGCCCAATCGGTGGCGAACCCGCTCGGCTCGACCACCATCACCTGCACCCCGAACGGCGCGGTCTCGACCGCGAGCACCCGGCTGAACCCGTCCACCGCGAACTTGGCCGCCTGGTAGCTCCCAATTCCCGGTGATCCGCCGACCCGTCCGCCCACCGACGAGAACTGCACGATGCGCCCGCCGCCCTGCTCCCGCAGCAGCGGGATGACGGCCTTCGACACGTTGTAGACGCCCCAGAAGTTCGTCTCGAACTGCGTGCGGAAGTCGTCCTCGTCGGCCGTCTCGATCGGTGCGAGGTTGGCGTACCCAGCGTTGTTGACGACGATGTCGAGCCGCCCGAACCGCTCAACCCCCGCGCTGACCGCAGCGTCGACGGCCGCAGGGTCGGTCACATCGAGCGCCACCGCCAGCAGCCGATCGCCGTACTTCTCCGTGAACTCCGCCAGCTGCTCCGGCCGCCGCGCCGTGGCAACGACCTGATCGCCTGCATCAAGCGCGGCCTGCACCAGCGCCCGCCCAAACCCACGCGAGGACCCCGTTATGAACCAAGTCTGTGTCATGCCTCTTAGTAAAACACCGTTTCATTAATAATGCAACTCTGTTTTGCTATGCTGGAAGACGTGATCACGCCCGACGTCCAGCGAGCTCGCTCCGCCGAAGCCAAGCAGCAACGCGAGCAGTCGATCCTCGACGCCGCGGCTCGCCTGGGCGCCGAGCAGGGGATCCGGCAGGTCACGCTCACCGACATCGCGCAGGCGGTGGGCATGCACAAGTCCGCGATGCTCCGCTATTTCGAAACCCGCGAGCAGATCTTCCTCAAGCTCACCGCCGCAGGCTGGCGCGACTGGTCCGCCGCCCTCCGCGCAGAGCTGGCCCCGCTTGAGCCAGGCGCGTCTCCCGCATCAATCGCGGAAGCCTTCGCTGAGACCCTGACGTCTCGCCCCATGTTCTGCGACCTCCTGGCCCAGGCCCCCCTCAACCTGGAGCGCAACGTCTCCATCGACTCCGTCCGCTCCTTCAAGCTCGTCACCCTGGAGGAAGTGGCGGCGATCAGCGCGGAGCTATCCCGTCTGCTGAGCCTTACCGAGCAGCAAGCAGTAGACGTGATAGCGACTGCGACGAGCCTGGCCGGCGCCCTCTGGCAGATGGCGACGCCAGGCCCCGAAGTCCAAGCCCTCTACCGCTCCGACCCCCGCCTATCCCACGCCGTCGTCGAAGTTGGCCCCCGCCTGACCCGTGTCCTAGTGGCTCTCCTGGCGGGCATCTCAATGCCCTAGCGGTGCCAAGCAGCCTTGGTGTAGTAGATTTGTAGTTGTGATTGAGGTTGACTGGACGCACGGTGCGACGCATATGTGGGCCAACCACAAAATCACTGCGGCCGAGGCGGACGAAGCGGTGTCAGACATCGATGCCCTCTGGTTCGATCCGGACCCGCGCAGCAAGTCAGGCCGGAGTGTGCGTGTGATCGGCTACTGCCACAGCCGACAGACGGTTTTAACCGTCATCTTGGTGCACCGGGATGGCGGCGGTTACTGGGGCGCCAATGGTTGGGAAGCCAATCAATCCGACCGGCGGCGTTATGAGAAAGGCGAGTGATGGACGCGAAGCGGGCGGTGGAGATCGCGCAGGGCGAGTCGGAGGCAACCCGTGACGAGCCGCTTCCGGAAGACGCCCGTGGCGAGCGGCGAGGCCGGTCAATCGTGCAGTCGGTGCGGCTTCCCGCGGACCAGTTTGCGGAGATCGAGCGGATCGCGGCAGAGGCCGGGGTGCCCGTCGGAGCGCTGATCCGCGGCTGGGTGCTGGCCGGACTGGCCGCCGAGAAATCGACGTCGCTGCGTGATGCCATCGAGCACCTGGCCGCCGAAGCCGAACGTCTGCGCCGCCTGGCGGCGATCAGCGACGTAGCTTGAGTCGCCCTCCACTCGGCTCCCGTCACCCGGTCAGATCAGCCAGCAGCCGGTCGACGATCGCTTCTTCGTGCACGGCGACGTTGGCCGCCGCCATGGCCGAGGCCAGCTCGGGCTCCCACGACGTGACTTCGGTGCGGCCAGACAGCATGAGCCAGCGGCAGGCGGGCAGGCGTTCCACCGCCTCGCAGTAGTCGGCTCGCCCGAGCCGCCACGGCTTGGCAACACCGCGTTCGATGATGCGACGGGCGATGGCGATGCCCGGCCAGTCGAAATCACCGTGGTACCGCACGGTCACGCGCCCGAGCATGAGCCATCCGGCCGCCGAGGGGTTACCGGACGTGCAGGCCAGCGGCCGGTCCACGCCGGCGGCGGCGAGCCGCTGCAGCACCTGCGGGTTCTCGCACACGTACACGACCTCGCCGGGACGGGTCAGGTCGCTGGCGCGGCGCAGCTCATGAACGGGGAGATGGGTGATCAGGCCGAGGTCGGCTCGTTCGCGCATCATCGCCGCCCAGCGATCGGTGCCGGGTGGCCTCAGCCCGAAGGTGATGACCGTGCCGGAGATCTCGTCGGTGCTGACCCCGACCCGCTGCCACAGCAACCGGCGTTCCGCGGCCGAGTTGGGTGGCCCAATCCCGAGGGCGAGCGCCAGGGCGCGCAGGACCAGGGCGGCGGCCGGGGTGCCGTCGTCCAGGCCGTGCGCGTCCCCGGTCACCTCGCTGGCCAGCTCGGCCAGGCCGGTCGGCGATCGGTCGCTGTCCAGGGCGTTCGCCAGCGTACGGACGGTGACGGCCAGGGTTGGTGGGGCGTCTTCCGGTGCCAGCCGGGTCAGCACGCCGCCCCGATGCAGCCACTCGGTCCAGGCCGGCACCCACTCCCGGCCGGCCAGGCCGTGCGCGACCAGCAGGCGGTCCAGCTCGGCCCACAGCTGCTCGCGGCGTGCGGAGGCCGCGTCCCGCTCGGCGGGCCGATCCCGCAGCGGGCCTCCGGTCAGCTCGGCGACCACCGCGATCAGGCCGCGCTGAGCCGCACTGGCCCGCAGGGCCGCGTCGAGATCGGTCAGCTTTAGTGTTGCGGGCCCAGCGGTCACGGGCCGTCCCAGCAGGCCGCCCAGCCGGTCGGCGCCGTCGTCGTCCAACTCGGCGTTGACCGTTCCGCGTATCGCGTGGCCGGTGCGCTCCAGGCGTTTGCGCAGCAGCTGCCACATCGGCTGCAGCGACTCGGCGGACAGGTACGTCCGCAGGGCCGGGGGGATACCGGTCACGCGGTGCTGCGCAGGTGCCGGTTGCGGCCGTCCCAGTGCACGTGGGTGGTGACGGCCGAGCTGCCGTTGCTGCGCCGGACCTCGTACACGTCCAGCCGCGGCACCTGGGGGAAACAGCCCCACAGGGCGTGCCCGGTCATCACGAAGTCCAGGTCCAAGCCGACCAGCAGCCCCATCAGCTCGGCCACGGTGCCCTCGTCCACCTTGGCGAAGGCGTCGTCGAGCAGGATCAGGCGCAGCGCGCGGCCGTCGTCGCCAAGGCTGGACAGGTAGCCGTCGGCGGCGGCGAACAACGTCACGTAGGACACGAACCGGGTTTCGCCCTGGGACAGCTTGGCCCGGCGGGACAGCCGGCGCTGCTGGCCTTCCTCGGGGCCGAGGATGGTCACGTTCACCTCGTGCCACTGCCGGTAGTCCAGCGCGGCCGCCAGGTGCGCGGCGTAGCCGCTGGTCGGATCGGCGGCGTGGAACTCCTCGACCCGCTGCCGCAGCAGCTCGGTGAGCTCGGCGTTCTGGGCTTCGGAGCGGACCGCGTCCGAGGTCGCCACCAGCTCCAGGATCCGGCCCAGGGCCGCGTGCTCCTCCCGCAGGCCCCAGCCGAGCCGGACGCCGATCCCGTTGCTGGTCCGGATGCCCTTCAGGCTGGTGTTCATGGCCCTGACCAGCTGGTCGGCCTGGTTGACGCGGCGGCGAAGTTCCTCGGCCACCCCGCCCAGCACGAAGCGGGTGAACACTTCCCGTTCCCGTTCGCTCAGCGCCGCCCGGCCGCTTTCCACTCGCGCCGCCAGGGTCCGGGCCGCCCCGGCCAGGGTGTGCTCGTCACCGGCTCCGGCCACCTCGACCAGGAAGACGTCGTCCTCCCGGGCGTAACCGACGTCGAGCTGCCCCGAGACCTCCCGGTCGAACTCGCGAAACGCGTTCCCGACCGTGTTCTCGGTAGCCGTGGGCCGGGCCGCGGGCACCTGCTTCAGCACCGCGCTGGCCGCCGCCTCGACCTGGTCCACCTGATCCGGCTGGACGATCGTGGCCAGGCTGGCGGTGGTGGCCGCCGCGGCCAGGCCGGGCAGCATAACCGACCGGTTGAACCGGTGGCCCATCGCGGCCATCCGGCCCAGCTGCTTGTCGGCGTTCCGGGCGGCCGCGTGGCTCTCCGCCTGCGCGGTGCCGAGTTGCGGTCCCAGCGTTTTGAGGGCGTCGGTCGCGTGTTCCCAGTCCCGGTTGGCCCGTTGCTGCGCCCGCTGGGCCTGGTCCAGCTCCGCTTGCGCCTGCTCGAGCGACAGGTCGATCGCGTCGTGCTGGGCGGCGAGCGCGCTGGCCTCGGCGTGCCACCGGGACCAGGTCTCGTCGGCGTCCCGCTCGGTGCGGTCGCGCAGCTCCTTGGCGTCCGCCACCCGCCCCAGCTGCTCCCGATGCCGGCGCGCGCGGCTGGCCAGCCGGTTCAGCTCCCGCCCTAGCCGCGTGCTGCTGTCCCGGGCCCGCGCCGCCGCGGCGGCCACGTCGGCCAGGGCGTCCTTGCCGGACGGCAGGCCGAGGTGGGCGCAGGTGGCCTGGTGGGTGCTCAGCTCACCGGCCCAGGTCGCCCGCTGCTGCCGGGCCCGCTCGGACTCGCGGGCGGCCCGGGCGGCGCTGCGCTCGGCGCGGCCCGCGCTCTCGGCCGCGACCCGGCGCGCCGCGAACAGCTCGGCGGTCCGCGGCCTGGCCTGGACCAGGTCGTTCAGGTCGCGGTCGGTGCCGTCCAGCTCGGCCCGCCGCCTTTCCCGCTGCTCGGCCCGGCGCTCCAGTTCGGCGAGTTCGGTGTCGATCGCGGCGATCCGTTCCTGGCGGTGCGCGGCCCGGGCGGCCGCGCCGATGTGCCGGGCCTTGGTGGCGACGTGACGTCCGCGGAGGGGGCCGTTCCGCCAGCGCCCGTCGGCCGAGACCATCGTGGCCGCGCCGGGGTCTTCGTAGCCCACGGCGGCCAGCACCGACGTGATCGTCGCCGCGGGCAGGTTGGCCGCCGGGTCTGGACGCAGCGCGCCGATCAGGGACCGTTCCGGCCGGGTCGCTTCGGCGCTGATCAGCAGTTCACCGTCGGCGGCTAGCACGGTTCCGTCCGGCTGGATGACGGCGCTGAGCAGGCCCGCGGCCAGCATCGCGCCCTCCAGGCCGGCCCGCTGCCCGTCGTCCAGATGCCCGGCGAAGTCCACGCACCGCCACAGCGGTTCTCCGGGCCGCCCGGCGTCGAGCCAGCGCGGCTCGGCCGGTTTCGGGTCCCGCTCGGCGGCCAGGTCCGCGCGCTCGGCCTTCAGCGCGGTTTCCCGTTCGCGGTCGTCGGACGCCGCCCGGTCCAGCTCGGCGCGGGTGGCTGCCACGGTCGCCCGCGCGGGCCGGGCCGCCGCGTCGGCCACCTCGTCCAGGCCGTCCAGTGTCGGCCCGTCCTCACCGGCCAGCGCTTCGGCGTCCCGGATGAGCGGCCCGAGCAGCGGGTGCGCCGCCCAGTCGGTCTCGCCCAGCAGTTCGGTGGTCCGCGGGTTACGGCACCAGGCCCGCCAGGCCTCGGCCAGGGCGACGGCGGCGGCGTCCCGGTCGCTTGTGTGGCCGTCGGCCGCCGCGGCGTCCTCCTCGGCGGCGGCGCGCAACCGCTCGGCCTCGCCCTCCATCCGCAATACCTGTTGTTCGGCCTGCTCCAGGCGCTGGGCCTCGTCGAGCCGGCGCTGGGCCAGGCCCAGCCGTTCGCTGGCGCCCGCCGCTGCGGCCCGGGCCAGCTCCTGCGCGGCGTCCAGGTCGGCCGGGGTCACGTCCGCCTGGGCCGCCGCCGGGCGCGGGACCGGCTGGGGATCACCGTCGCGCTGGATCCGGAATAGTGCTGAGCCGGGCTCGGCCGCGTGCTCGGCCACGCGGATCTCCTCGGGCAGCCCGGCGGCGGGCAGGCCCGCGTCCGCGAGCGCGGCCCGGGTCTCCGCCAGGGCCGCGGCCGCGTCACCGGCCGCACCCTGCAGTTCGCCCAGGGCCCGTCCGGCATCCCCGACCGCGGTGGCGTGCTGGTCCCGGCTGCGCCCGGCCTCGGCCAGCGCCCGGTCCGCGGACCGCGCCAGCTCGGCCACCTTCTGGTCGCGCTGGACCAGGTCGTCGGCGGTCTTGAAGATCTCACGCTTCTCGATGGCCCGCAGCGCGGCGTCGATCTCGGACCGTTCCTCGGCCAATTGCTGGACGGCCGCCTCTCGCCGTTCCGACTCTTCCTTGAGCGCGGCCAGCTTCCCGGCTTGCTGAGTGGCCTGATTCCGGGCTTCGGTCACGGCGGCAGCGGCGGTCAGCGTCTCCTGGGCCCGGGTCCGCAGCGCGTCGGCCGCGTAGCGCCGGTAGACGCCGAGGAACTTGTCCACCTCCCGGGCCGAGGCTTCCAGCCGCTGCTGGGCCTGCCGGGTCTCGGTGAGCCCGTCGAGCTGCTCGCCGGCCCGGGCCAGCGCGTCCTCCTGCAACGGTGGCAGCGATTCGAGCAGGATCTGCGGTAGCCGTCCCTCGTCGATACGGTTGCCGACGTCCGGGGCCCGGAGCGTGTGCAGCAGCTGGAGCAGCCCGTCGTAGCGGTCCCGGCCCGCGTCACCGTGCAGCCCGAAGACCTGCGTTCGCACGTGGTCGCGGTGGACGTGAGCTGACTCCGTGATCCGTTCCGCCCCGATCAGCTCGGTCAGCGCGTCCCGGGACAGCGGCTCACGCGCAGCCGACATCAGCGGCAGGCCGTCGCCGACGCGCAGCGGCGTGGTGAAGTACCAGACCTTGGTCTGGCTCGCGGACTGGCTGCGCCGGGCCAGCGCCCCGACCGTGAGGTACTCGCCGGCCCGGGCAAGCTCCAGCCACAGGTAGCCGATCCGGTTGGACTGGCCCTGCGCGCCGGTGCGCATCAGCTCGTCCAGGCTGACCCGGGCCGCGCCGGTGGCGTCCATCCGGCGCCGGTCCGCGTCCAGCAGGAACGGCAGCAGCATCTCCAGCGCACGGGACTTCCCGGACCCGTTGGTGCCACGGAGGATCATCCGGCCGCCGCTCAGGTCGAACTCGTTGTCCAGGTAGAACCAGACGTTGACGATGCCGGCCCGGGACAGCCGCCAGCGCTTGTCGAACCGGCGCGGCGGCCGCGGCGGGTGCGGCTGCCCGGGCTGCCTTGGCTGGCTCATTCGGGGTCCCCCTCGGGCTGGTCAGCGGCGGAGCGGGTGGTCACCCGCGGCTGGTACCGGGCCGCGAACGGGAAGACGGCCAGGCCGGCATCGGTCGGTGCGGCCAGCCGGAGTGCGGCCAGCAGCTCCACGACCTCGGTCCGCAGGATGTCCGGCGACTCGCGGTAGGCCGTCTTCCACGCCTGCTGATGGCGGATGACCAGTTCGCCGAGTACCGAGTCGACTCGTGCCCAGGGCACGAGGAAGGCCGGGACCGCGCGACCGCCGATCACGACCGTGCTGTCCGGCGGTGGGGCGGCCGCGTTCAGCTCGTCGAGCAGCAGCAGGGCGGCCTGCTTGGTGCTGCCGCCACCAGGGAAGTCGATGTCGGTGAGCCCGCCGGTCCCGCTGGCCGGGTCGTAGGCCAGCGCCCCTTCGGCCCGGACCTCCAGGACCAGCCCGAAGTTCTCGTCCAGGTGCCGGGCCAGCTCGGTGCGTTCCCGGGACAGGACGTCCAGCTCGTCGTCGGGCAGCTCGGCCCGGAACACCGCGGGGTTCTCCACCAGCCGCTGGCGGAGCCGCCGCCGGGGTGGCTCGGAATCAAGGCGCGCCCACGTGTCCTCGGCCGTGCCGTACTGGTGCAGGGGGCTGGGCAGCAGGTGGATGAGCAGCGCCCGGTTGATGCTGAGCAGGGCCTCCTCCTCGGGGCGCTCACCCCAGCCGGTCAGCGTCCCGTCGGTCTCGGTCACCACTCCCCAGGCCACCAGCAGCTTGAGCGCGGCCACCAGCTGGCGCCTGTCGCCGATGCCGTCGGTGACGGTGACCGCCTGCTCGGCGGCGTCGGCCCGGATCTGGTCGACCAGCGCCGAGATCAGGATCTGCTCGCCCACGCCCGGCGCCAGCAAGGCTCCGCAGGTCAGCGTGAGCAGCACGTAGGTGCGGGCCGTGAACGGCGCCTCGCCCGTACCGCGCCGGGCCGCGCGGACCGGCGCGGAGGGTGGCAGCGGCGCCTTGACCAGGCGCGCGAACGTCGACTCGACCACCAGCGCGTAGCCGAGCTGGCTGCTGAACATCGACTTCAGCGCGGTGGCGTGCCGGCGCACGAGGTCGAGCTCGGCCGGGCTCCGGGCCGCGGTCAGGATGGGCGAGGCGAGCAGGTGCCGGGCCGCGATCCGGCGCTGCCCGGCGTCGATCCCGGCCGTGGACACCCGTGGCGTGCTCACGGTGTCACCTTCACTGGGCTGCCTCCCACGGTGTCTCGGCCCAGTCCGTGTCGCCCGCGTCGTCGGCCGCGGCCACGGACAGCCGCAGCCGGACGAACGTAGTGGTGCCGTCCGGGCTGTTGACCACGGTGTCGGGCCCGTCCACCGCCCGCAGCCGCAGACCGGCGTCGTGATCGACGATCTCCTCGCCCTGCTGCGCCAGCAGCGCGGCCACCAGGTCGAGCAGCAGATCCCGGGCCGCGGGCGAGATCGTGGTCCCGTGCAGCGTCCCGGCCAGCGCGAGCTCGGCCGCCGCGGCCTGCCGCTGCTCGGCCTCCTGTTCGGCCTCGGCCGTCAGCCGTAGCCGGTCCGCGGTCGGGTCCGGCACCCGGGACGTGCGGCCCCGCGCGGCGCGGTCCCCGCGTTCCCGCAGCGACAGCGGGACCGGCACCGGCTCCGCCTGCCACCACGACGTCGTCGGCCCCACCCGCGGATCGGGCTCCTCCGGCCCGAACAGCAGATGCCGCGACGGATAGGCCCCGAACGCCGCGTCATACAGCCGATGCGCCCGCTCGTCGTCCGCGGCCGCGAACCACCGCGCCAGCCGCAGGAAGTCGGCCCGCCGCGAGAACCCGGTCCCGGACGAGTCGAGCAGCCGCTTGGCGTTGGTGATCAGCTGCCCCAGCGCCTGCCCGGCCGCTGCGCGCAGCTGCTCCGGCCCCGACGCTCCGTAGCTAGCGTCATACCAGGCCACCAAGCCTGCCCAGTCCTTCCGGGTACGACCCTCGGCGCGTTCGGCCTGGGTGCCGTCGGGCAGGGTGAGTCCCGGCAACGTGGCCAGCGACGCCAGCAGCGGATCCGCCCGTTCGAGTACCAGGGCCGCCCGGTGCGCGACGGCCGGCGCGTGCCGGTTGACGTCCGCAGTGATCAGGTCGATGTAGACCAGCAACAGCTCCTTGAACTGCGCATACTCCTCGCCGCCGAGGTCGTACCGGCTCAGGATCCCGGCCAGGTAGGCGTAGAAGTCCCGCACACTGTCGGTGAACACCCGCTGGTTGGAGAACACGGTGGTCACTTCACCGGCCAGCGCGTCCGCATCCGGGCTACCGTCGCCGTCCAGCATGGCGAGAACGCGGTCGAGCGACTGCACGATCTGGCCGAGCAGTTCGCGGGCCACCTCCCGCGCCCCATCGGTGGTGTGCAGGATCTCCACCGCCTGCCGGTGCAGCCGTCCGCCCAGCTTGGACACCTGATACCGGGACCGCGACCGGATGTACTCGGCCACCGTCGCTACCCGCGCGTCCCGGATCGAGGGGACCAGATTGCCCCAGTCCGCCAGCTGCCTGCAGCGAGCCTCGGCCGTGTCCCGGGACATGCCAACACCCCGCTCGGCGAGTTGCCCCGCAACCTCGCTAGCGGACAGATCGGTGAGCAGCGTCGCCGCGAACAGATCCATGATCGCCAGGTAGTCCGCCGACTCCTCAGCGGTGAGGTACCGGAACAGATCCCGCCGCGACCCGTCCACCGACGCAGGCTCGCTTAAAGGCGCCACGCCGCCAGGCTAGGGGAGACCCCCGACATTCCCGGCCCGAACTCCCAAGCCGCCGGGAACCCGGCCTATGCTTAGCTGGGAGCAGCACAATAATGAGCTTGCTCTGCCGCAGATTATGATGCAGAATCGAAGTATGGCCACCCGGATGAACGAGCCTGCGGTCCGGCGGCCGTCGCTGCCGCTGACCGACCGCGACGTCACCGACCTGGACCGGATTCGCAACTCGCCGTCCGACCGCGCCGCTCTCGGCCACCTTGTGCCCGGCCGGATCCCCGCCGAGGGCAGTGTTGCCGAGTCGGTTCTGCTGCACGCGATCTTCGAAGCTGGTCTGCGAGCCGTCCGCGAACGGGCCGAGGAAGAGGGCTATCGTCAGCTCGCCGCTGAGTACAAGGCCGAGGACGCCGACCGACGCGCCCGTGCCCGCCGTCGCCCTCCCCACTGGGCGGGCGACGAGTAGGTGGCGCCCGGGGAGATCGGGCCTCTGCGAGGCTGTGTCTACGGCGTTCGGATGGCACACATCGCCGCCGGGGCTGAGAAGTTCTACGTCGTCGTATCGAACAACCGACGCAACAAGGCCTTGGAGCAGGTCCTCGGCGCCCGCGTCACCACGTCGCGCAAGCCCGCCCTCCCATCGATCGTGGAGCTCGGCGACGGTGAGGTGATCACCGGCCGGGTGATCTGCGATGACATCGAGACCATCTGGCGAGATGAGATCAGCCGGGAGATGGGAGCGCTCACTCCGGCCACCATGTCCCGCGTCGAGGACGGCCTGCGGGCCGCTCTCAGCCCATGAAGATACGGTTGCTTCAAGGCTTTCGGCGCTGAACCTGTACAGCCGCCCGCCCAACTGGGAGACCTGAGTACCATCGCCACCCCCGGACGGCGGAGTGCCTGTCGACGCGCTGGTTTCCGGCTGGGTGCTGGCCGGTCTGGCTGCCGAGGAATCGACGTCGCTGCCTGACGCATTGAGCACCTGGGCGCCGAAGCCGAGCGCCGGCGCCGCTTGGCGGCCAGCTGTTCCACTTCATCGCCGGGCCGCTGCTCGAGGCGCCCAGCCGGGGTTGGCGCGCCCTTACGGGTCGTCCCGCCGGGCCGGTCGTCTCGGGCCATATCCGTCGGTGCATGGCCCCAGATTGCGCGGACGTGATTCTTGGGGTGCCGTAAATCGTCATCGGCGACCCGATCTAAATTGCCTGGCGACGAATCTGGGAAAGCGAGGTCTTGTAGATCTATCGCGCGGCATCTGAACCAGGCGGGAGAATTGCGATTTAAAGCCATGCATAGGTTTGTAATCTGCTTCGACAAGTGGTCTCGAGGTCATGATTGTGCTCCGGCGCAATGCGGATTGAATTCCACCGCTGACAGGTCGGACTGACCGGACTCACGCTATGGTTGCACCGCGCGGATTGCGATCATCATGATGCCTTAGCTCGTACGTCGGATTTTTTGTGAAGCACGCTAGGGGAGGAGTGTCAACGATGCTTTCTTCCCATGCCTTGGAGTTCCATCAGCTCGCGGACGCGGATTTGGTCGTTGACCGTGTCTACAAAGGCGGATCGGCGGGCAACACTGGCGATGACCCCTTGTCTAGACTGTTGCCCGGAGTGGGGAACCAGGGTGGCTTCCGGATGCACGGCAGCTCGGCTCGAGACACGGTCAAGCTGGTCGTGCTCTACACATCCGGCGCCGAGCCGGATTGGCCAGATTTCCTTGACCCCTACACCGGGAGCTTCACCTATTTTGGTGACAATCGATCGCCAGGTCGTGACTTGCACGACACCCCTCGTAGGGGCAACCTTTTGCTGCGCCAATCCTTTGAACGTGCTCATGCTGGATCTGTCGGCCGCGAGCAAGTCCCGCCGTTCCTGCTATTCGACAAGCCCGGAGTAGGCCGGACTGTACGGTTTCGCGGCCTGCTAGCGCCGGGCTCCAATCGGCTGAGCAGCGAAGAGGATCTGGTTGCTATATGGCGTACCACGCAAGACCAGCGTTTCCAGAACTATCGCGCTCAATTCACCGTTCTAAAAACACCATCTGTGACACGCGCATGGATCCAGCAAATCATCGAGGGTGTACCTCTCGGTGCGCACTGCCCCGATGCCTGGCGCAAATGGGTGGAATTGGGAACCTATGTACCGTTGCTCGCTCCGCCGACAGTTACCATTAGATCGCGCGAGCAGCAACAGCCAAAGCCTGCAGACCAATCTTTGCTAGACACGGTCTACTGGTACTTTAAAGAAAAAGCGCACGACTTTGAGTATTTCGCCGCAGAAATGATGCAGATAAGCCATCCAAATGTCGACCGGATCGACGTTACGCGCCCATGGCGGGACGGGGGCCGTGATGCGGTCGGGGATTACCTGCTGGGGCCGCGCGCTGACCGGATAGCAGTAGAGTTCGCACTCGAGGCTAAGTGCTTCGCGCGAACGAATAGCGTAGGAGTGAGGGAAGTCAGCCGCCTTATCTCTCGCCTACGTCATCGCCAATTCGGTGTCCTGGTAACTACATCTCATCTAGACACCCAGGCCTACCGTGAGATTCGGGAGGACGGCCACCCCGTAATAGTCATGGCTGGACGAGATTTGGTCGACATTCTAAAGACTATTGGCCTCAATAGTCCGCAGGCCGTCCGAAATTATCTTATGGAGCGCTATCCCCGCACATTAGGCCGCGACCGCACAGGCTACGCGACGTCGCCGTCGATGACTACGGCTAGGCTTTGATGCGGTGTATGAAGGCGAGCCAATAGCCCCTGCTCAAGGCCAAGGGGGCGGCGTGAGGATCCTTGCTGTCGCGGACGGCAACGGTGTCGAGGGGGGTGCCGACTTCCACGCAGTTGCCGCCGTTGCTGGTGCTGTAGGTCGACTTGCGCCAGGTCAGGGGTTCTGCCGTCGCCATGTTCTTGCCACTTCCTCCACCAGATCAAGAGAGGCGCTCCGGGGTAGGGCCTCTAGCCTCAACGTATCCCAGGTCGTGGCGAGAGCTTCTACTTGATTCGCGTCTTCTACGATCTGGCCGGTTAGGGCGGTGTCCTGGTAACCGAGGCTTGGGCTGTCCGTGAAGTCGGCGAGCACGAAGGGGCCGCCACGCATGCCCTCGTGTGCGCCTGCGGACAGCGGTATGATCTGCAGGACGATGTGCGGGCGTCTGGCGGCGGTGCCCAGGAACGCCATTTGATTGGCCATGATCTCTGGATTGCCAACCGGGCGTCTCAGCGCAGCCTCGTCGATCAGTGACCACAACTCGGGCGGCTCCTCACTCTCCAAGACATGCTGCCTGGCCAATCGTGCTGCGACGGCCTCGTCGAGTTCCTCTCTAGTAGCGCCTACGCGCGTGCTGAGGATGGCCCGGGCGTAGGCCTCGGTCTGGAGGAGACCGGGGACGACGGCGAGCTCGAAGTCGCGGAGGCGGCGGGCGTGGGATTCGTGGTCGGGCCACGCCTGGAACCACCCGGGGTAGGCGCGGTGGCGCAGATGGTCTTTCAGAATGTCGCGGAGGGTGGTTAGGGCGCCGTGGGTGTCCAACTCGGGGAGGGACTCGCAGGCTTGGAC